>NZ_AP027314.1:0-2200000 GCF_055397045.1 Sphingobium sp. TomMM15 | reverse complement strand
GCGAGTCTGAATAGGGCGACAGAGTTTGATGCATTAGACCCGAAACCCGGCGATCTATGCATGACCAGGTTGAAGGTGCGGTAACACGCACTGGAGGACCGAACCGTTTAATGTTGAAAAATTATCGGATGAGTTGTGCTTAGGGGTGAAAGGCCAATCAAGCCGGGAAATAGCTGGTTCTCCGCGAAATCTATTGAGGTAGAGCGTCGAATGATTGCCGTTGGGGGTAGAGCACTGGATGGTTGCGGGGGTCGCGAGATCTACCAATACTAACCAAACTCCGAATACCAACGAGTCTAGTTCGGCAGACAGACGGCGGGTGCTAAGGTCCGTCGTCAAAAGGGAAACAGCCCTAACCTACAGCTAAGGTCCCCAAGTCACGTCTAAGTGGGAAAGCATGTGGAACTTCCAAAACAACCAGGAGGTTGGCTTAGAAGCAGCCATCCTTTAAAGAAAGCGTAACAGCTCACTGGTCTAAATAAGAGGTTCTGCGGCGAAGATGTAACGGGGCTCAAGACGTGCACCGAAGCTTAGGGTGTGATCGTTTACGATCACGCGGTAGCGGAGCGTTCCGTAGGCCGTTGAAGCGATCTGGTAATGGGTCGTGGAGGTATCGGAAGTGCGAATGCAGACATGAGTAGCGATTAACAGTGTGAGATGCACTGTCGCCGAAATTCCAAGGGTTCCTGCTTAAAGCTAATCTGAGCAGGGTAAGCCGGCCCCTAAGACGAGCCCGAAGGGGGTAGTCGATGGGAACCACGTTAATATTCGTGGGCCTGGAGGTGTGTGACGGATGGCGTAAATTGTTCGGCCTTATTGGATTGGTCCGGGCAGTGAAGTTGTCCCAGGAAATAGCCCCTCCGTATAGACCGTACCCTAAACCGACACAGGTGGAATGGTAGAGTATACCAAGGCGTTTGAGAGAAGTATCCTGAAGGAACTCGGCAAATTGCCTCCGTACCTTCGGAAGAAGGAGGCCCCACATCAAGGCAACTTTTTGTGGGGGGCACAGGCCAGGGGGTAGCGACTGTTTAGCAAAAACACAGGGCTCTGCTAAGTCGGCTTCAAGACGACGTATAGGGCCTGACGCCTGCCCGGTGCCTGAAGGTTAAGAGGAGGAGTGCAAGCTCTGAATTGAAGCCCAGGTAAACGGCGGCCGTAACTATAACGGTCCTAAGGTAGCGAAATTCCTTGTCGGGTAAGTTCCGACCTGCACGAATGGCGTAACGACTTCCCCACTGTCTCCAGGATATGCTCAGCGAAATTGAATTCTCCGTGAAGATGCGGAGTACCCGCGGTTAGACGGAAAGACCCCGTGCACCTTTACTGCAGCTTCAGAGTGGCATTAGGAAAGAACTGTGTAGCATAGGTGGGAGGCTTTGAAGCGATGACGCCAGTTGTCGTGGAGCCATAGGTGAAATACCACCCTGTTGTTTTCTGATGTCTAACCTCGCACCGTTATCCGGTGCAGGGACCCTCTGTGGCGGGTAGTTTGACTGGGGCGGTCGCCTCCTAAAGAGTAACGGAGGCGCGCGATGGTGGGCTCAGGACGGTTGGAAACCGTCTGTTAGAGTGCAATGGCATAAGCCCGCCTGACTGCGAGACTGACAAGTCGAGCAGAGACGAAAGTCGGTCATAGTGATCCGGTGGTCCCTCGTGGAAGGGCCATCGCTCAACGGATAAAAGGTACGCCGGGGATAACAGGCTGATGATTCCCAAGAGCTCATATCGACGGAATCGTTTGGCACCTCGATGTCGGCTCATCACATCCTGGGGCTGGAGCAGGTCCCAAGGGTTTGGCTGTTCGCCAATTAAAGTGGTACGTGAGCTGGGTTCAGAACGTCGCGAGACAGTTTGGTCCCTATCTGCCGTGGGCGTCGAAATTTGAGAGGAGTTGACCCTAGTACGAGAGGACCGGGTTGAACATACCTCTGGTGTACCTGTCGTCCTGCCAAGGGCGCAGCAGGGTAGCTATGTATGGACGGGATAACCGCTGAAAGCATCTAAGCGGGAAGCCTCCCTCAAGATAAGATTTCTTCGAGCGGTCGTAGACCACGACCTTGATAGGCCGGATGTAGAAGTGTGGTAACATATGGAGCTAACCGGTCCTAATTGCTCTGATCGCGCCTGAGAGTCCCACCATCAATGACAATGCTGGAAACAGCGTCAGCCATTGAGCGTGGTGATCACCTCAAGCCAGATAACAAATAGAAATACCAAATACCGTGCACGGCATCGATTATAACCCAAAGCGCAAGCTTCATTGCTTGGTGACCATAGCGTCTGTGACCCACCCGATCCCATCCCGAACTCGGCCGTGAAACCAGACTGCGCCGATGGTACTGTGGCTCAAGCCCCGGAAGAGTAGGGCGTCGCCAGGCATTGAAGCTTGCGCTTTGAAATAAAAACCCATCACATGTTCACAAAAGGGCGGCCCATAAAGCCGCCCTTTTGCATTTGGTGACGCGGGATGGAGCAGCCCGGTAGCTCGTCAGGCTCATAACCTGAAGGTCGCAGGTTCAAATCCTGCTCCCGCAACCAACAACGTACGATCTAAACCCCCAGCGTGAAATACGCCGGGGGTTTTGTCGTTTATATGGCGCGCGACCACAAAGGCGACAGAAGTTTTTCCAAACATCTCGAGCAATGCCGAAACGTCCAGCGCCTTCCTTAACTCGCGGTGCTGCTACGCCGACACCTCCATGCCATGCGCTAAGCTGATTAGCCTTGTCTTCTCACCCACGATTGGTGACTAAGGATCGATAAGGCGGAAAAGGCGGGAGACGGGAATGGGGTTCACCAATGAGCAGGTGTCGGGTCAGGACGGCCGCACGATCCTGGTCACCGGCGCTAACACCGGTATCGGCTTTGAGACGGCCAAGCTTTTGGCAGCGAAAGGCGCGCGGGTGCTGCTCGGCTGTCGCGACGCAGCTAGAGGCGCCGATGCAATGGCGCAGATTGCGGCCGCAACTCCAAGCGCGAAACTGGATCTCATTCTACTCGATCAGGCAGATCTGGAAAGCGTCCGAACCGCAGCCGAAAGGGTCGCCAGCGAACCCAGGCTCGACGTGCTGATCAACAATGCGGGCGTGATGATACCGCCCCTTACCCGCACGGCCCAAGGGTTCGAGCTTCAATTTGGTGTCAACCATTTGGGGACCTTCGCGCTGACGGCGCTCTTATTGCCGAAGCTCGCCGAAACCGCCGGTTCGCGGGTGGTCGTTACGTCCAGCCTGGCACATCGTCAGGGGCGCATGCTGTGGGACGATTGGAACGCCGAGAAAGGCTATAGTCCCAACGTCTATTATGCCCAAAGCAAGCTGGCCAACCTGCTGTTCGCCCTTGAACTCGACCGAAGGCTACGGGCTGCGGCATCTCCGGTGAGCGCCATCGGCTGCCATCCCGGCGTTTCCCTGACCGAACTCATGCGCCATCTTCCCCGATGGACAAAACCGTTGCTGCCTATTGTGCGGCCTCTTTTCAATCCGGTGGCGGCGGCAGCGTGGCCGACTCTTCAGGCTGCTACCGATCCGAACGCGAAGGGTGGTGACTATTTCGGACCCCAGGGGCGATGGGAAATGCGCGGTGAGTCAGGACCTGCGCTGATCGACAAGCGCGCCAGCGGTACTGAGGATGCCCGGCGGCTTTGGGATCTTTCGATTGAGCTGACCGGGGTCGATCCGCAACTGCCGGCCGACTGACCACCCGACGCAGGCTGCTGCATCAGCCGACGGCAATCATGGAAATTTGCCGTCCATAGCTTGGCTCGCCCAGATGGCAGGAACGGCGATAGCTGAAAAAGCGATCGGGCTGGCTATAGGTGTCCTCATCCAGCATCTCGACCCGGCCGATCCCTGCCTGAGCCAAACGCGCCGCGACATAGGCCGCGATGTCGAACTGGCAATGGCCTTCGCGCCCAGCGGAGAAGAAGCGGCCATTTTCCACATCTTCTTCCTCGAAATTGCGGGCGAAATCGACTGTGACCTCATAAGAGGCGCGGCCGATACAGGGGCCGATCGCGGCGCTAATCCGCTTACGCCGGGCACCCAGTTTTTCCATCGCCGCCAGCGTGCTGTCCGTGACTCCCGACATGGCGCCTTTCCAACCCGCATGTGCCGCGCCCACCACCCCGGCTCCGGGGTCCGCGAGCAGCACCGGCACGCAATCGGCCGTCAATATGCCGAGGACAAGCCCGGGACGATCCGTGACCATGGCATCGGCCGCCGGGCGATCCGCCTCATTTATTGCGCCGGTGATGGTCACCACGTCCGGCGAATGGACCTGCCGCACGGTCACCAGCGCCGCGCCGGGCAGCAGCGCATCCCTCGCCAAGTCGCGGTTGCGCAGGATCGCCTCTCGCTCATCCATTGAACCCAGGCCCACGTTCAAGCCAGCATGCACCCCGCCCGACACACCGCCACGACGCCCGGCAAAGCCATGCGGCACATCGTGCAGGCTGGCGGCGCGCAGCAGTTCGATCATCAGTAGCTCCCTTGGACAAATGTGCCGAAGTCGCGCAACATACTTGCGCGGGCCACAATAGGCGATAGTCTCTGCGTCAGATATAACGGGTCGGCTTCGCGGCCGATCGGGGACAAGATGACAGGCAAAGGGCTCCACGCATGATCTTCGGGCGCATCAAGCCATTGGACGCCATATTGGCGACCGCGGAAAAAAAGTCGCTCGTTCGGACATTGGGGCCGATACAGCTCACGCTTCTGGGTGTCGGTGCCATCATAGGGACCGGCATTTTCGTACTGACCGCCGCCGCCGCGCAAAAGGCCGGGCCGGGCATGATGTGGAGCTTCGTCATTGCCGGAGCAGTCTGCGCCTTCGCCGCGCTTTGCTATTCGGAACTGGCATCAATGGTGCCGGTGTCGGGCTCAGCCTATACCTATACCTATGCGGTGGTGGGCGAATTGCTCGCCTGGATGGTGGGTTGGGCGCTGATCCTGGAATATGCCGTGGCCGCCAGCGCCGTTTCGGTGGGCTGGTCCGGCTATTTCATGGGTTTGATGAAAAGCATGACGGGACTGGAGCTACCCCACGCCCTGTCAGCAGGGCCTGGCTGGAGCTTCAACGGCTTCATCCCGCATGCCGATTTTTCGCATGGCGTCATCAACATTCCGGCCATCGTCGTCGCGCTGGCAGTGACCACCTTGCTCGTCATCGGCACCACGGAAAGCGCGCGGGTCAATGCGGTGCTGGTCGCGATCAAGGTCGCGGCGCTGACCGCCTTTATCGCGCTGACACTGCCCGCGCTGGATAAGGGCAATTTCTCCCCCTTCACGCCCAACGGGTGGTTCGGACCAGAGGGCACGAGCGGGATGGGCGTTGTCGGTGCGGCGGCCTCCATCTTCTTCGCCTATGTGGGCTTTGATGCCGTTTCGACCGCGGCGGAGGAAACCAAGAATCCACAGCGTAATGTCCCGATCGGCCTTATCGGCAGCCTCGCGATTTGCACCGTCTTCTATCTGCTGGTCGCTGCGGGCGCGATTGGTGCCATTGGCGCTCAGCCGGTCCTTGGTCTGGACGGTTCGATCGTGGCACCGGGATCGGTCGGTTTCGCTCAAGCCTGCGCGACCGCCGCCCATGCGGGGGATCTGGTCTGTTCGAATGAGGCGCTCGCCCATGTTCTGCGCTCCATCAACTGGACCGTGGTCGGAAACGCGCTGGGCCTCGCGGCCAATCTCGCGCTTCCTTCGGTCATCCTGATGATGATGTTCGGCCAGACCCGCATCTTCTTCGTGATGGCGCGCGACGGGCTGTTGCCGGAAAAGCTTGCCAGCATCCATCCGCGTTTCAAGACGCCGCACATCGTAACCATGGTGACGGGCGTCTTTGTCGCCATCGCCGCGGCGCTGCTGCCGGTGGGTCAGTTGGCTGACATTTCCAATTCCGGCACGCTCTTTGCCTTCTTCATGGTGGCAATCGCCGTGCTGGTGCTGCGCGTACGCGATCCCAATCGTCCGCGCCCCTTCAGAACGCCCGCCATCTGGTTCATCGCGCCGATGGCGGCGTTCGGCTGTCTCTTCCTCTTCTTCAACCTGCCTGTGGATGCGCAGCTCGTGCTTCCGGTCTGGGGCGGCTTGGGGCTGCTGCTCTATTTCCTCTATGGCTATCGCAAGAGCCATGTCGCGCGAGGCCTCGTCGAGACGCATGAGCAGGATGCCGATGTCCCGCCGATGCCGGTGCCACCGATGCCCGGTGCGCATACGCCGGGCGGACGCGACGCCTGATCAACTGCGGAAGGCGGCGGCGTGATCGCCGCCTTCCTTTTTAGTGGACGGGGTCGAATTCCGGTTCTCGCAACGCACCATGATGCGGGCGGGTGAAGAGCTTCCCGCGTTCGGCGAACAGCACGATAAGAAGCGCCGCGATCCCGAACGCCAGCATACCGATCGTCAGAGGTATGGTCGTCCCGTTGAACGCCCGCCCGACCACGCTACCCAAGGCACTGGACAGCGCCGTGGTCAGGAACGCCTGAAAGGAAGACGCCGCGCCCGCGCCCTTGGCAAAGGGCTCCATGGAAATCGCGCCGAAATTGGACGCGGTGAAAGCGACGGCCATCATCATCGCCGACTGGAAGAACATGAAGGTGAACATGCTTTCCCGGCCGGATGCGATCACGACAAGATGGACGGCGCTCGTCGCGATCATGGACAGAACCGCACCTTGGCTCAGCCGCCGCGCGCCGAATCGCGATACAAGCCGGCTGTTCAGCAGGCTGCCGACCCCCATGCTGCCCGCCATGATCGCAAAAGCTATCGGGAAGAATGACTGGGCATGAAACAGGTCGAAGAAAATCTGCTGCACCGACAGGATGAAGCCGATGAGCCCGCTCATCACCACGCCGCTCGCCAGCATATAGCCTGCCGAACTGCGATTGGTGAGCACCACCGCCATGGTGCGAAAGATCGTTGATGGGTTCATCCGCAGCCTGTTTTCGGGCTTCAGCGTCTCGGGCATGCGTATGACCATCCAGATCAGGATCAGCGCCGCCTGAATAGCCAGAATCCAGAATATCCATCGCCATGGCGCGAACCAGAGGATCGCCTGCCCAAAACTGGGCGCCATCACGGGTATCAACATGAATACGGCGAGGATGAGCGACATGACCCTGGCCATCGCGTCTCCCTTAAACCGGTCGCGGATGATGCCCACGGCGATCACCCGGCTCGCTCCGGCGAAAAAGCCCGCAGACGCCCGGCCCAACAGCATGAGAGGAAAGCTTTGCGCCACCGCGCAGCCGATGGTCGATACAATGAACAGCGCCAGCGCGCTGCCCATCACGGGTTTGCGGCCGAATCGATCCGACAAAATCCCGAACAGCAGCGATCCCACGCCCAGCCCCAGAAAATAGACGCTGATGATCAACTGCCGGTCATTGGCATTTGCCACCGCCAGATCGTGCCCGATCGCGGGCAGCGCGGGCAACATCGGGTCGGTCGACAGCGCGTTCATCGCCATCAGGCAAGCGCTCAGCACCACGAATTCGCGAAAGCCGATGTCTTTCTTTGGTTGTCCGATGGCGACCGGGGGAGAAGGGTTGGTCATGGCGCGGCTATGGGATCAATCCGGCTGCTATGCCAGCTTAACATCACGCGACCTGCCGCATTAACCTTGTACCATCCAGGACTTTCGGGCGCTGATGCATAAACCCTCAAATCCGCGTTAACCATTTTTTATCCCATGCCGGTGCACCGTGGTGGCTGTTGAAATCCATTATCTCGAAATCCACAGGGGGATTCGGTCGTGGCAAACAGTCTGAAAACTGCTCAGTTTCTGATGGAAAGTCGCCTGCCAGTGGCGGGCTGGGAATCGGCGGAGGCCTGTTTCGATCTGGGCGTCGCCTATAGCTGCGGAACTGGTGGCAAGTCGGTCGATCTGGTCGAAGCGCATAAATGGTTCAACCTCGCCGCGCTGCGTGGCAATGAGGAAGGGCAGGCGATGCGCGCCGAGATAGCCGAAGAAATGACGGCCCGCGAAATCGCCGAGGCGCAGCGTCAGGCGCGCGCCTGGATTGCCGCAAACCAGCTGCGCGCCGCTTGATCGTCAGCCTTGCTTGCGGAACGGCGCCCGTTCGCTAAGCCAGATTCGGTCCCGTTGCACGCCAGTGCGTTCGGCAGCGAGGAATTCAGCGACGGCCCGGCGGAACGAAGCGTTGGGCAGGAAATGGGCTGAATAAGTAGGCTCCGGTCCATATCCCCGCGCCAGCTTATGTCCCCCTTGGGCTCCGGCCTCGACCCGGGACAGCCCAAGCGCAATGGCCACCTCGATCGCCTGATAATAGCATAGCTCGAAATGCAGGTTGGGCACGTCCTCGGCGCAACCCCAATAGCGGCCATATAAAGCCTCCTCACCAATCAGGTTGAGCGCTCCCGCAATCGGCCTGCCGTGACGCTGCGCCAGCATCAACAGCACCCGATCCGCCATATTTTCGCCCAGCATCGAGAAAAAGGCCCGCGTCAGATAGGGCCGCCCCCATTTGCGCGATCCGGTATCCTGGTAAAAATGCCAGAAGGCGTCCCAGTGCGCTTCCTTGAGGTCACGGCCGGTCAGGTGGACGATCTCCAGACCCTCGACCGCACGCGCCCGTTCCTTGCGGATGTTCTTGCGCTTCGCGCTCGACAGGCTGCTGAGGAAATCGTCGAAGTCGCGATAGCCGCGATTGATCCAGTGGAACTGGCTGTCTTCGCGGATCAGCCAGCCCGCCGCTTCGAACAGCGGCACCTGCGCTGGCTCCATGAACGTTGCATGGGCGGATGACAGGCCGTTGCTATCGACAAGGCTTTCGATCCCCGCGATCAGCGCCGGTGCCAGCGCGGCATCGCGCAGCAGCAATCGCGGCCCCGGCACAGGGGAAAAAGGCGCGGCGAGCTGAATCTTGGGATAATATTGGCCCCCTGCGCGCTCCCACGCTTCGGCCCAGCCATGGTCGAACACATATTCGCCCTGGCTATGGGTCTTGCCGTAGAGCGGCGCAGCGGCTCCGATCCGTCCGTCGGCTCCATCGATCAGCATCGGCAAGGGCTGCCACCCGGTTCCGGGGCCGACGCTGCCTGATCGTTCCAGCGCGGCCAGAAAATCCCAGCTCATGAAGGGGTTGGCGGTTCCGGCGCAGGCGTCCCACTGATCGCGAGGCAGTTCCGCAACCCCGCCAGCTACCCGCACCACGCATTCAGTCACGCGGAACCTCGAATATGATCTGGTCCGCATGGCGGGCGGCCACAGCATGATCGGCCTTCGTGCGAACCGTCCAGGTCAGCACGGCCAGACCGCGCGCACGCGCCCGCGCTGCGAAACGGGAAGGAAGGTCACGAACATCACAGGCGATAAAGTCGGGTCTCGCCACCCAAAGTGCAAGACCGCGCCGGGCAGCGCCGCGCCATCCTGCGTCATCTTGCTCCGTCACCACCAGGCCTCGCACCGCCTGCGGCATGTGCCGGGCAAACCAGCGCATTGCCATGGGGTTGAAGGACATGACGGCGGCCAAGGCATCCGGATGCCTTGCCAGATCGCTTGCTACCGCTGCACAGAGGGGCGCCACATGGCGGCCCGTGACCTTCAATTCAATCAGCAGCGGGACCGTTTGCCCGCATGTCTGCAACAGCCTCTCCAGCCGTGGAATGCCGCTGCCGTCCACCAGCCTCATCTGCTCAAGGCGTTCGGTCGGGTGGTCCGATAGCATCCCCTCGACACCGGTCATGCGTGACAGGGCGGCATCGTGAAAGACCATCGCTACGCCATCCCGGCTCAGCCGGACATCGCATTCGATCCCACAGCCTTGCGCAATGGCCGCGCGAAAAGCGGCCATGCCGTTTTCACTGATGCCCGCCCCATGCAGCCCGCGATGGGCGAAGGGGCGGGCGGTCAGGAAGGAAAGATCAGGCCGCCGACCGGACAAGGACGACCGCGTCGATCTCAACCACCGCGCCCAACGGCAGCACCGGCACGCCCACGGCGCTGCGGGCGTGCTTGCCTGCCTCGCCGAAGACCTCGACCATCAGTTCCGACGCGCCATTGGCTACCTTGGGCTGGTCCGTGAAGCTCGGGGCGCTGCTGATGAAAGCGCCCAGCTTCACAATCCGCTCAACCCGGTCCAGGCTGCCCAGCGCCGCCTTGATCTGGGCAATGAGGTTGAGGCCGCAGGCCCGCGCCGCCTTGACGCCATAATCAAGGTCGCGATCTTCGCCGAGACGGCCCGTCATCAACTGTCCTTCGGAAAGCGAAATCTGGCCGGAAATATGCAGCAGGCCATTGGCTTCCACTGCTGCGACATAAGCGGCCACCGGCGCGGCTGCTGCGGGCAGGGTGATGCCAAGTTCGGCAAGGCGGGCTTCAACGCTCATTTGGGACTCCATCTGGGTTATCAATGTTTAATGGTGCGGAGCCGTCGGCAAGCCGATCGGCGATCCACCTCTCCGCCGCTGCCCAGTCGTCTATCCGGGCGTGGGCATAGGGGGCGGCATCGACATCAGCCGAAATTTCAGGCTCGCCTACCATATGCAATCTCCACACGCCCGGCGCATGCTCGGTTACGGATTCATGATGCTCGGCCAGGTCGTCGATGAACAGCGCGGCTGACGGCCGCCGCTCGGCGACGATCGCGGCCAGCGGCGCGCCCTTGGGTCCATGGTTCCAGTGCACCGGGAAATCGAGGCCATGCGCCGCCAGCTGCTCCACGCGCTGCTGATGATGCCGCTCCCCGATATTGGTGAGCACGACGATATCGGCCATGCGCGACAGCCTGCCCATCGCTTCGACGGCCCCGGCAATCGGCATCTGGCGGTGCATCTCGGTATCGAAAAAGCCCACCAGCAGCTGCCAGACGAGTTCGCGCTCCAGCGGGATGCCGCTGTCCTTGTGGCGCAGCGCCTCGGCAAAGCCGCGCTCGCGCATATCGAAATGCACGGCATGATGCTCGTCCAGCCATTCGCGGAAGGGAACGACCATGTGCAGCAGCACCTCGTCGCAATCCGTTATGATCAGGGGACGGCTCATCGGCCCAGTTCCCGCCGCGCCGTGATCAACGCCGCTGCATTGGTATCAAGCGCCTCGGCACAGGCGATCAAATCCGGCTCATGATCGGCGAGGAACTCCAGCACGGCACGCAACACCGAAGGATCATTCACGCCAGCGCGCAACGCGTCCGCGTCCAATCCGGTAAGCGCCAGCAGCCGATCCGCCCGCTGCTCATCGCCCAATGTCCAGGCAAGCGCCATCAGCGCCAGCGTCAGGGCCTCTTCGCCATCGGCCGGGCCAAGTTGCTTGCTATCGGGGCTGTCGGAACGCATGATTGATTCTCGGCAAGGGGCAGTTGTATCAGCGCGCTTTTACAATGCGCATCATTTAATGCGGGTGACTGGTGGCAAAGCGCGTGCTCGTTGTCGAGGACAACGAACTCAATCTCAAACTTTTTTGCGACCTTCTGCGCGCGCACGGCCATGAAGTGCTGCCGTTGCGGGATGGGCGCGACGTCGTTTCGCAAGCGCTGGAGTTCCGCCCGGATTTGGTGATCACCGACATCCACCTGCCCCATGTCAGCGGCCTCGACCTGATCGTCTCGCTGAAGCGCGATCCGCGTTTGGCATCTGTCCCCATCATGGCCGTGACCGCCTATGCCGGAAAGGGCGACGAGGACCGGATTCGCGGCGCGGGGGCGCAGGCTTATGTGTCAAAGCCCATTTCGGTGCTGCGCTTTGTCGAGCAGGTGAATGCCCTGCTGTAACGGCTAGAGCATCGTGCGCAAAAGTGGGAACCGGTTTTGCGTCTACAACGATGCGAAAACAAAACTAGAGCGCGCGACCTGCGTCCAATTAAGCGCAGCGCGCTCTATCGGTGATCGTCATCAGACCGTCATCGGTCTTTCATGCCCATGTCCCTGAAATGAAGCGCTGATTTCACGCAGCGCTGCCAAGCCCCGGCCCAGGGACGCGGCATTCCGCCGACAGTCCGATCTGGAACAGGGGTAATTCATGTCTCACCTTACCGACGAGGCGCGCGCGCCTTTTCGCGATGCGGAACCCAGGATCGACGTAGGCAACGACTGCCTTGAAGCCATCGTCGCCGCCAATCCCGGCCGCCGGTCCGTGCTGAAGAATGGATTGCTGGGTCTTTCCATTCTGCCGATGCTCGGCACGCTTGCGGCCTGCGGCGATGATGATGAGTCCGGTTTCCCAACCCCGACGCCTGGCCCCACGCCTACTCCGACGCCCACGCCCAACTATGCGATCGCCTTTGCCCCTGTTGCCGCCAATCAGAATGATACGGTCACGGTCCCGGCTGGCTACACCGTCGATATCCTGCTGAAAGCAGGCGACTCCGTTGAAGCTGGCACCCCCTATTCGGGCAGCTTCCCGACGCCAGCCGACGCCGAAAAATGGGCGGGCGGCAACCATGACGGGATGGAATATTTCGCGCTGTCGGGCACCGACGCCAACAGTGGCGGACTGATCGCGATCAATCATGAGTTGCCCGACTTCAACATCCTTTTCACAGGCAGCTACAATGCCGCCACTGCCACCGCTGACCAGAAAGCGTTGGCGCTTTCGGCAGTCGGCATCTCGGTCGTGGAAGTCGCCAAGGGTAGCGATGGCAAATGGACGGTGAAGGCAGGCTCGCGCTTCAACAAGCGCTACACCGGCAACAGCAGCTATCGCGCGGGCGGACCCGCAGCGGGCCAATTGTCCGGCACGATCAAGGGCATGCTCAACAACTGCTCGTCCGGCCGCACCCCCTGGGGCACTTATCTGACCTGCGAAGAAACTACGGACAATTATCTCGACCCGACGCAGCCTGCGCAAAATTACGGCTGGGTGGTTGAAATCGACCCCTATCAGGAACTGGCCGATCCGACGAAGCGCACCGCCATGGGCCGGTTCGACCATGAAAATGTCGCGCATATGGCCGACAGCAACAACCGCGTTGCCTTTTACATGGGTGACGACAGCACGCCGGGCTGCATCTACAAATTCGTGCCCGATCGCGCTTTCAGCACATCCAACCGTGCCGCCAATACCGGCATGCTGGATTATGGCACGCTCTACGTAGCCCGCTTCAACGCCGACGGCACGGGCGAATGGCGCGCATTGGTGCAGGGGCAGAACGGCCTGCTGCCCGGCGCTTCGGACCCCGGCAACATCAGCCAGAGCACGACGCCGCCCACGCCCGTCATCGTCAACTTCAACAGCCAGGCGGACGTGCTGATCAACACCAAGTCGGCCGCGCGCGTCGCGGGCGGCACCGTGATGGATCGTCCGGAATGGCTGACCGTCGCGCCGGACAACAGCGCCATCTATTGCACGCTGACCAACAATAGCGGCCGCCAGGTCACCGACGCGGCCAATCCGCGCACGCGCAACCTCCACGGTCACATCATCAAGTTCAAGGAGAAGGACAATTCGCCGCTGGCGACGACCTTCACCTGGGAAATCTTCCTGCTGGCAGGCGATCCCGCCCTGGCCTCGGGCGGAGCGAATCTGGTCGGCAATATCAATGGAGACACCTTCTCCAGCCCTGACGGCATCCGCATCGATCCGCAGGGTCGCCTCTGGGTGCAGACGGACCACAGCGTGCCCGGCAATTCGGGCGTGACCGGCACGACCATCGATCAGGCCTTTGGCCACAACGCGATGTTCTATGTCGATCAGACCAGCAAGCAGTCCAAACGCTTTCTGGTCGGCCCCGCTGGCTGTGAGATCACCGGCATCGCCTACACGCCGAACCTCAAGACCTTCTTCGTCAACATCCAGCATCCCACGGGTGACTGGCCGGTCGCGGGGCAGCAGCCGCGCTCATCGACCATCGTCGTGACGCGCACGGACGGTCAGCCAGTCGGCAACTGATGGGTGGGAGGGCTTTTCGCCCTCCTCCGTTTGCTTCGAGCGAGGTCGAGAAGCCTCTCACACCGCTTCTCGGCAAGCTCGAAGCGAACGAAAAGCACAGTTTCAATGGCACAAGGAAAGGCCCGCTCCCTGACAGGGGCGGGCCTTTTCCATCGAAGCCATCAAATGGATCGAAGCGACCGAAGCCGCCTTCAGATCACTTGATCTTGGCTTCCTTGAACTCGACATGCTTGCGCACGACCGGGTCGTACTTACGGAAGCTCAGCTTCTCGGTCTTCGTGCGCGGGTTCTTCTTGGTAACATAGAAGAAACCGGTGTCAGCCGAGCTGACGAGGCGAATCTTGACGGTTGCTGGCTTGGCCATGGCCCTGGTTCCTGGTCGTGAATATCGTGAAAAAGAGAAGCGGCCCCGTGAAGGGCCGCCCCGTTTCAGCAGCCGCCCATGAGGGAGATTCGGGATAATGTCAAGACGCGCGTGGCGGCTGAACGGGCCGCGTGCTAGACTTTACGCGGCCTTAACAGGTTCCGATGCATCTTGTCATCGGAGCGACAGGACAGGGGGATGCTTCCCATGCGACATGATCCGATGCTGGCCATTCTTGCCGATATGCTGCGCCGCGTCGACGGCCTTGCGGGGCAGCGCGGGCAGGTGAGCCTGCTGCGATTGAGCGATGAAGTTGACCAGATTCGCCATGTCGCCCGCGCCTATCATCTCGACAGCGTCGAAGGGCTGGCGGACACGCTGCAATCCGCCCTGTCGTTGCAGGGGACGGGGCCGGTCATACTATCCTACCTCGACCTCATGCGGGATGCCATCGCGGCGGAAATGTCCGATGCGCAGGTGATACCGATCCTCATGGCAGCGAAACCGGCAGCAACCGCCGGAACGCCGCTTTCCTGCTGACGACCGCCCCTGCCGATGGATGCATTGCTGACCGCGCTGCTCGGATGCTTCCTGGCTGAGATTGGCGACAAGAATCAATTGCTGGTGCTGGCGCTGGCGACGCGTTTCAGCCGCGATGGCGCGATCATTGCGGGCATCATGCTGGCCGCTGCGGCCAATGCGGCGATCGGCGCCGTCGCGGGCGCGTTTTTGGCGCCGATGCTGGCATCTAATGCGCGGCTGCTGTTTCTGGCCCTGGCCGTGCTGTTTTTGGGCATAGGCCTTCTTTGGCGGGTGAAAGCCCCCGATCCTCTCGCGGAATGGCCGACGGGGCCTTTCCTCACCACGGCGCTGGGGCTGTTCATCCTTGGCTTTGGCGATGGCTCTCAATTCCTGATCCTGGGCATCGCGACGCGGACGGCAGAACCGCTGCTGGCCGGAATTGGCGGCGCACTCGGTGTGACGGCGGCGCTCGTTCCGGTCGTCTTGCTCCGCGACCGCATCTTGCCTGCGAAGCCCGTCAGGGCGATCCGCCTGACCGCCGCTGCACTGATGCTGATCATCGCCTTAATGCTGGGCGTGACCGCCATGGGGCTGGTGTAGACGCCTCTCATTGATCGACGGAATGGATCAGTCTGAGCGATGATTTCGTCGGGTAATTCCAGCCCTGAGATGGCACCTTATCGCCATCAGATCATTATACCCCCGAAATCATTTTCACGAGCCAGGAGCAAGACATGACAGCCCCCGATCTCAACACGCCCACCGACCTGCGCAGCAACGCCACAAAGTCCGTGGCGCAAGCGCTCAACGGCGTGCTCGCGGACAGCTATGCGCTATATTTCAAGACCAAGAATTTTCACTGGCATGTGTCGGGACCGCATTTCCGCGATTATCACCTGATGTTCGATGAGCAGGCGGCGCAAATCCTGGCGGTGACCGATGCCATTGCGGAACGCGTGCGCAAGACTGGCAACACCACCCTGCGGTCGATCGGCGACATTGGCCGTCACCAGTCGATCAAGGATAATGACGCGGAATATGTCAGCCCCGCCGACATGCTGAACGAACTGCGCGAGGATAATCTTCGCCTCGTCGAATCGCTGCGCGCCGCCAAGTCCGCCGCCACCGAAGCGGGTGACAACGCGACCGAAGGCATTGTCGATGACTGGACCGACCAGGCCGAAGAGCGCGCCTGGTTCCTGTTCGAAGCTGGCCGCAACGGCTGACACATAAAAAGGCCCTCCAGCATAAAACTGGAGGGCTTTTTTATTGCAAGACATTGGATGACCGTCGCTATTCTCCGTCGATCGTTTCGATGGCCATGATGGTGATCGCGCCCGGCTTGCCAGCGAAATCGATTGTCTCATCCACTTCCGCATCCATCATCGCGCGCGCAAGCGGTGCGGTGAAGGCGATCCGCCCCTCTGCCGGTTCCGCCTCGTCATCGCCCACAATGTCGATCCGCTTTTCCGCGCCATTCAGCCGGTAAGTCACGCGCGAACCAAAGGTCACGGCGTCCCCCGCCGCTGCTGGCTGAAGATGCGCCGTTGCCAGCCGCGTACGCCAGTAGCGCAGTTCGCGCTTATGCTTCTTCGCCTCCTCTTCAGCCATCGCCGCCGCATCAATCGCCTCCAGCGCCTCGACCTTCTCGCGCGTCAGCCGCAGCCCGCGCGTCGTTACCCAATTGGGGCCAGGTGGAATCGGGATCTCGAACGTCGGCTCCAGATGCTCCTCGTCGCTCTCGCGGCGAAAGGCGACACTCATGGCACACTCCTCAAAAAACGCCTGCCCACCCCTATCCCAAGGTCGAGATCGCCGATCTTCTTTTCAAGGGAAGGCCGGGCTCAGGTGGTCAAGCCGGGACAGTCTCGGCCTAATCTTCGTCGAACAGACCGGCCAGCTGCTCCACCATCGTCCCGCCAAGCTGTTCGGCATCCATGATGGTGACGGCCCGCCGATAATAGCGGGTGACGTCATGACCGATGCCGATCGCCACCAGCTGCACCGGTGACCGGTTCTCGATCCACTCGATCACCTGACGCAGATGGCGCTCCAGATAGGTGCCGCTGTTCACCGACAGGGTGGAATCATCGACGGGGGCGCCGTCGGAAATCACCATCAGGATGCGGCGCTCTTCGTTGCGCGCGATCAGCCGCTGATGCGCCCACAGCAATGCCTCGCCGTCGATATTCTCCTTCAGCAGCCCCTCGCGCATCATCAGGCCGAGATTGCGGCGCGCCCGACGCCACGGCTCGTCAGCCTTCTTGTAGATGATGTGCCGCAGGTCATTGAGGCGGCCCGGCATTGGCGGCCGTCCAGCGGCCAGCCATGCCTCCCGGCTCTGCCCACCCTTCCAGGCGCGCGTGGTGAAGCCCAATATCTCCGTCTTGACCCCACAGCGTTCCAGCGTCCGCGCCATGATGTCTGCGCTGATCGCGGCGATGCTGATCGGCCGGCCGCGCATGGAGCCGCTATTGTCGATCAGCAGCGTGACGACCGTATCGCGAAACTCGGTATCCCGCTCGATCTTGTAGGAAAGCGACCGGGTGGGATCGATGACAATGCGCGCCAGCCGCGCGGCATCGAGCATCCCTTCCTCCTGATCGAAGTCCCACGACCGCGACTGTTGCGCCATCAACCGCCGCTGCAGCCGGTTGGCGAGTTTCGTCACCGCGCCCTGCAGGCTGACGAGCTGCTGGTCTAGGAAGCCGCGCAGGCGGTTCAGTTCATCCTCGTCGCACAAATCCTCGGCGGTCACCACCTCATCATGCGCGACGGTGTAAGGCTTATAGTCGAAGCCGGGCGGCAAGTCGGACATCGGTCGGTTGGGACGGACGGGCATCATACCCTCATCGCCCATGTCGTCGGCGCCTTCATCGCTGTCGGCGTCGAAATCGTCGCTATATTCGGTTTCGCCTTCCTCGGTGTCGCCGCCCTGATCCTCGGCGCGCGCCTCGGCGTTCATATCGCTGTCGCCAGCGTCCTCCTCGCCGGAATCGCCTTCTTCTTGGCTCTCTTGCTCGTCCTCGCCTTCGTCCTGCGGCTCCTCCTCATCGGTTTGAGGCGGCACATCGCTTTCTACGAGTTGCAGATGCTCCAGCATGGCCTGCGCCAGCTTCTGAAAGGCGCGCTGATCGTCGATGGCGAGGCCCAACGCATCGAGATCGGCGCCCGCCTTCTCCTCGATCCATTTATCGACCATCGCCATGCCAGTGACGGCATCCTTGGGGATCGGCTGGCCGGTCAATCGCTCGCGCACCTTCAACGCCAGCGCAGTCGAAAGCGGCACTTCATCGGCGGATCGCGCCCGGCGCAGCGGGTCTGACTTCAGCCGCAAGTCCAGCGCATGGTTGAGGTTGTCCCGAACGCCTTCCATCGCCCGCGATCCAATCGCCTCCACCCGCGCCTGCTCGACCGCGTCATAGACCGCGCGCGCGGTCGCGTCGGCTGGCGCAGCGGCCGTATGCATGCGCAGATTATGGTGACGCAGGCGCAGCGCATTCGCGTCAGCAAACCCGCGAGCGAGCGCCACCTGATCGGGCGGCAGGTTCCGGCCCGGTGTCGGCACCTTGATCGCCTTGCCCGCCATGTGCGGCGCGTCGGCGGTGAAGCCTACCTCCACCTCGGCATCGCGCGCGATTGACCGGGCCGCGCCCGACAGCACATCCTTGAAGGCATCCAGAGGCGACCGCTCCGCCATCAGCCGAGCAGCCTTTCACGCAGGACGTGGCGCGCGCCCTCGTCAATACCGAGCGATCCGGCCAGATACCCCTCAATCCCGCCATGGTTCGCATCCAGCTCTGCAAACAGACTGTCCAGATAAGCCACATCGACCGTCAGTACGGGCTCCAGCGCCTCCGCCCGGGCAGACCATGCCCGCGCAACCAGCGAGTTGCGCTGGTTCAGCAACCAATTCCAATCGGCATGCTCTTTGGTCAGCAGATAATCCTCGACGATTGTCTCGCGCGGCACGCCCAAAGCCGCCAGGATCAGCGCCGCGCCAACGCCGGTGCGGTCCTTGCCAGCTGAACAGTTGATAATGATCGGCAGGCGCCCGGCGGCAATTTGCGCGAACATCGCCCGATAGGATGCGGCATGGTCCGCCGGAATGGCACGATAGAGCGCGATCATGGCGTCACGCATGTCCTGCGCGGTCGCATCCTTCCGCTTCAGCATGTCGCCCAGAACGCCGCTGCTCTCGCTATAATCGCGGCAGAAATAATCGACCTCCGCCCCATGCCAGATCGTCGGTTCGGCGCTGCGCTCATTGCCTCGCCGGAAATCGCAGATCGCCCGGATGCCGAGCGAGCGCAGATGCGCGGCGTCCGCATCGCTCAGCAGGGCCATGGTCCCCGACCGAAAAAGCGCGCCCCGACGAACCACGCGCCCATCCGCCGTCGCATAGCCACCAAAGTCACGCAGGTTGAACGCGCGCTCCAAGGGCAGGCGGCGCTGATCAGCGACCAGGGTGCTGGCTTCCGTCACGGCCGTTCGCCCTCGCCCACAGGTGGCACGGCAATGGTCTCGATCCGCGTCTCGACTTCGCTCATCAGCTTGTGAACCGGGCAGCGCGCGGCGACGCCGATCAGCGTATCATGCTGCTCCTGCGACAACGGCCCGCTCAGCGCGATCCGCGTCGTCAGCCGGTAGATGCCGTCCCGTTCCTCACTCGCATCACGGATGACGCCAACATGGATGCCCTCGACCGGGATGCCCTTGCGCTGCGCATACCAGAGCATCGTCATCGCCTTGCACGCACCCAATGCCGAATCATACAAGTCATGCGGATCAGGTCCGGCATCATGCCCGTCAGGCGGCGTCATATCGACGATCAGCTCATGGCCCCGGATGTTGACCCGGTGCGCGCTGCCATCCGGCGCGATGCGCTCTACGACTATCATTGCGTCAGGCCGCCCGGTGGGCGACGCTTTCCGGCAGGTCCTTGCCGAACACGCGCTGATAATATTCCGCCACCAGCGGCCGTTCCGCCTCATCGCATTTGTTGAGGAAGGACAGGCGGAAGGCAAAGCCGATATTGTTGAAGATCAACGCATTTTGCGCCCAGCTGATCACGGTGCGGGGGCTCATCACGGTGGAGATATCACCATTTATGAAGCCTTGGCGGGTCAATTCCGCCACCTTGATCATATTCTCGACTTCCTTGCGGCCGCCTTCATGATCGTACTCCCCCGACTTGGCGAGGACGATTTGCGCTTCGGTCGCGGCGGGCAGGTAATTGAGCGTCACCACCAGGTTCCAGCGGTCCATCTGGCCCTGATTGATCTGCTGCGTGCCATGATAGAGGCCGGTTGTGTCTCCCAGCCCGACTGTATTGGCGGTCGCGAAAAGCCGGAAATGCGGGTTGGGTCGGATTACGCGATTCTGGTCGAGCAGCGTCATCTTGCCATCGGTTTCCAGCACGCGCTGGATCACGAACATGACATCGGGGCGCCCTGCGTCATATTCGTCGAACACCAGCGCTACCGGGCGCTGCAACGCCCAAGGCAGCAATCCTTCACGGAACTCGGTAACCTGCTGACCGTCGCGCAGCACGATGGCGTCACGCCCGACCAGGTCGATACGGCTGATATGCGCGTCCAGGTTGATGCGGATGCAGGGCCAGCGCAGCCGGGCGGCAACCTGCTCGATATGGCTCGACTTGCCGGTGCCATGATAGCCCTGCACCATGACGCGCCGGTTGTAGGCAAAACCCGCCAGAATTGCGAGCGTGGTATCCGGGTCGAACACATAAGCGGGGTCGAGATCCGGCACCCGCTCGTCCGCTTCGGAAAAGGCCGGGATTTTCAGATCGACGTCAATGCCGAACACTTCCCGCGCATCCACCTCACGGTCGGGCGCAGCCAGCAGCGTCTCTGATCGGGTATCGGGCTGGACGTTGGGAATGTCGGTCATTGCTCTTCTTTCTATTCGCTCTCCTCCGCCGTAACCCATGGCGAAGGCCGGTGTCGAGTGGCCAATCCATCCGGCGCGGCCTGCCCATTCACGCGAAGGCAGCCGCCTTGCACAGCAGCCCATAGGCTTCGATCACGCCCTGCAATGCGCTTTCATGACTGCGGTCGCCGCCATTATGATCGGGATGATAGCGCCGCAGCAGCTCGGTATAACGCTGTCGCAACGCCTTGCGATCCGCATCGATGGACAGGCCCATGACAGACAGCGCCTTGCGATCCTCGTTAGACAGAAACTTGCCATCCTCGCGCATTTGCGCGTCGGCCCGCGCCTTTGCCACCCGCTCCTTGAACTTGGCGCCGATCGCGTCGAGCGGGTCCTGGAAGTCGGACCATTTGGGCGGCCGGCTGGTGGCATTCGATGAAAAGGCGCGCGTCTCCCGCTCCCACCCCGCAAAGGGCCGTTGGGCGGCGGCGATTTCATCGGGGCTCATGCCGGTGAAGAAATTATAGCCCTGGTTGAATTCGCGCACATGGTCGAGGCACAGCCAGCGCCAGCGCGGGCCTTCCTGATTGGGTGACGCGCCCTCCAGCGGCGGAGCGCGAAACTCTCCGGGCTCGGCGCACCCATTGACCGCGCAGGGGCGGTCACTTTCCACGCGGCCATGGAAGCGGTTGAAACGGCGGGTCGAGTACGGGTCGGTAGACAAGATTGCCCTGATGCGTGATGAAACAAAGGGCCTATATAGGGGCGATGAGCACCCAACTGAAAGGCCCGGTGGCCACGGAAATCGAACAGCGGCTGCGCGCCGCCCTGTCGCCAGAGCATCTCGCCGTGATCGACGACAGCGAGAAGCATCGCGGTCATGCGGGACATGACGGATCGGGCGAAAGCCATTTTACGGTGGAGATCGTCTCGGCCGAGTTCGCGGCGAAAAACCGCGTGGCCCGCCAGCGGCTGGTCAACGCCGCGCTTGCCGATCTGCTGCGCGACAAGGTTCACGCGCTGGCGATCAAGGCCCGCGCGCCCGGCGAAGCCTGATCAGGGGAAAGCTCATGACGTTAGACGACCTCGTCATCCAGACCGTTAGCCCGACCACCCATGATCTGGGCGACTTCCGCGTCCATCGTTCACTGCCCGCGCCGGGCCGGACGATGGTCGGCCCCTTCATCTTCTTCGATCAGGCCGGACCCGCGAAGATCGGTGCGGGGCAGGGCATCGACGTGCGCCCGCACCCGCACATCAATCTCTCCACGGTCACCTATATGTTCGAGGGCGCATTCCTGCATCGGGACTCCTTGGGCACGGAGCAGTTGATCGAGCCGGGCGCGGTCAATCTGATGACCGCAGGCAGCGGCATCGTCCATTCCGAACGCTCGCCCGATAGTGACCGCGTGCGTGAGTCCAAAATCTCGGCCATTCAGACATGGCTTGCCCTGCCGGACGGCATCGAGGAAATGGCGCCAGCCTTCGAGCATGTCAGCGAGGGCGGCTTGCCCGTGATCGATTGCGGCCGGGCGAGCGCGCGCGTGATCATGGGCAGCCTTTGGGGCGCGACATCGCCGGTCACGACTTATGCCGACACCATCTATGCCGATATTCAACTGTCACCCGGCGGGACCGTGCCGATCGACACCGATGCAGATGAGCGCGCCATCTATGTCGCTGGCGGAGACGCGGCGCTCGATGGCGTCGCGCTGTTGCCCCAGACGCTCTACGTCCTGCGTCCCGGCACCCGCGCCACGTTGATGAGCGTCGATGGCGGCCGCGTAATGTATTGCGGGGGCGAGGCGTTCAAGACGCCGCGCCATGTCTGGTGGAACTTCGTCTCCTCTTCGACCGATCGCCTCTATCAGGCGCGCGAGGATTGGGAGGCGATGCGCTTCCCGCTGATCCCCGGCGATGATCAGGAATTCATCCCGATCCCGAAGGGGCGGCCCAAGACGGTGAGCTATCCGTGAAACCATCCGCCCCACAATGACCGTTCGCCCTGAGCTTGTCGAAGGGCTTACTTTCTTGAAAAAGAAGGGGCTTCGACAGGCTCAGCCCGAACGGAGATGGGGTAATCGAGGCTGGCCGTTTACTGAACGAAGGTCAGCGACAAATTCTCGGCATTTTTCGGAATATCGATCCGGCTTTCATTGATCGACGCTTCCTCGCCCGGTTTCAGGCTCGTGCGATCCGCCTTCGTCGTCCAGCTGAACACCAGCCGGTTCTGCTGATCACGCAACTGCACCAGCACCGGCGGCACCGGCAAAGTCTGCTTCCCGCTGTTCACGATCCGCGCGCCAAAGGCGAAATATTCCTCCCCGGTCGGCAGCTTGCGCCGCTCAGCGGGCTTGGACAGGTAGAATAGCAGGTCCGGATCGCCCTCTTCCGAAACAAAGCCCAGATTGACCGCCCAGCTTGGCGTGCCGAAATACCAGAGCGCGCCCCCGATGCCGCCAACCGCAAGGCAGAAAAGCACTGCCGCATAGGTCCACAGCTTCAGGCGATTGCGGCGCGGCCTGACCGGCGCGGCGTAGCTTTCCGCAGGTTCCTCGCGGTGCCGGCCGTAAATGTCATCGACGCTATTATCGGTCTGCGCTGCTGACATGCTCGGCGCGACTGCCACTGGCTCGGGTATCGGCGCAGCTACCGCTTCTACTACCCGAGCGGGCTCCGCCGGAGCCTCGACAGGCGCAGCAGGAGGAGGCGGAGCAGAGGCAACAGGCGGCGGCGGGGCAGGGCGCGCTTCGGCGGCGACGGGCGCTTCCGCCATCTCCACGGCCTTTTCCCTGACCGGCAGAGCCGCACCTTCCTGGAACCAGCTATGTTTGCAGGAGGCGCAGCGAACCTGGCGGCCATCGGGGCCGACGGCGCTGTCCGGCACAATATAGCGCGTGGCGCAATTGGGACACACCAGGATCATGACGCTTCATAGCCATGGCTTGGACTCGAGGGCAAGCGGCATTGAATGGGGAGGCCGAAGATGCCGCGACTCGGTGGATGATGGTGCTTGGCGCTTTACGCCTGCCTGCCCGCTGTGCCATGGCTGTATCCAAGGGGAAGCAGGGAGCGCGCAGGCGCATTCATTAAAGCATGTCGGCGATCGTCCAGTTCGAAAATGTCGGCCTGCGCTATGGTCTGGACAGCGAAACGCTGTCCGACGTCAGCTTCTCGCTGCATGGCGGCGGCTTCTATTTCCTGACCGGCGCGTCGGGCGCGGGCAAGACGTCGCTGCTGAAGCTCCTTTACTTGGCCCAGCGCCCCAGTCGCGGCGTCATCCGGCTGTTCGGGGAGGATGTGGTGACGCTCCCCCGCAAGCGCCTGCCAGGCTTTCGCCGCCGCATCGGCGTCGTTTTCCAGGACTTCCGGCTGGTCGCGCACCTGTCCGCCTATGACAATATCGCCCTGCCGCTGCGGGTCGCAGGCATGGAGGAAAGCGAGATCGACGCTTCGGTCTCGGAGATGCTCAATTGGGTCGGCCTTGGTGACCGGGGGCAGGCGCGCCCGGCGACACTCTCGGGCGGAGAGCAGCAGCGCGTCGCCATCGCCCGCGCGGTCATCGCCCGGCCCGAAATCCTGGTAGCGGACGAGCCCACCGGCAACGTTGATGCCGACATGGCCCGCCGTCTGCTCACCCTGTTCGAAGCGCTCAACCGCCTCGGCACCACCATCGTCGTCGCGACCCACGACCTGCCGCTAATCGGTCAGGTCGAAGGCGCGCAGATGATGCGGCTGGACAAGGGTCGGCTGTCCGATCCCACCGGATCGCTGCGCTACCCGCCCCGATCGCAAGGCATGGCCGCGTCATGACCGCAGCCGATCGCCGCGCCGCCGCCGCCGCCCGCCACCGGCTTCTGCCCGAAGGCCGCGTCGCTGGACCCATGCCTTGGGTTATCGCGATCATGATGTTCCTGACCGTCCTTGCCGCCGCCTCTGGCCTTGGCCTTGCAGCGGCGGTGCAGTCGGTCGGCGCCGACCTCGCCGGACGCGCCACGATCCAGATTGTCGAGGCCAATGCTGACCGACGCGAGGCGCTGAGCGGCGCGGCAGCTCGGCTGTTACGCAAATCCGCTGACGTGCGCGCCGTCCATCCGGTCGATCCGGCGACCCTCGCCGACCAGATTCGTCCCTGGCTCGGCCAGGATGCCGCGAGCGGCGATCTGCCTATCCCCGCACTGATAGATGTCGAACTAACCCCCGGTGCGACGGCGGCCAAGGTGCAGCGGTTAGGCCGCGTCCTCGCGACTCTGTCCCCGAATATTCGCGTCGAACCCCACGCCGCCTTCCTCCAGCCGCTCGGCAGCCTGCTTGCCGCGCTAGGTGGCCTCGCCGCTGGCATCGTTCTGCTAATGGCGCTTGCCACTGCCGCCATCGTCGTGCTCGCCGCGCGCGCCGCGCATGACAGCCATCGCGGCACGATCGACGTACTTCACCTGATGGGCGCCACCGATGTCCAGATCGCCCGGCTCTTTCAGCGGCGCATCGGCCTCGACGCGCTGTTCGGGGGCCTGCTGGGCTTCGTCACCGCGTTGCTGGTCATCATCCTGCTGGGCACCCGGCTCGCGGCGACGGGTTCCGATCTGCTGGCGGCGATCAGCCTGCCGTGGAGCAGTTGGCTGATCCTTGCCACCCTGCCCATAGGCGGCGTCCTGCTCTCGACGCTGGCCGCGCGATGGACGGTGCTGCGGTCGCTGGGCCGGCTCCTATGATCGTCCGCCTCTTCGCCGTGACCTTGCTCGCCTGGATGCTGGGTTTCGCCTGGTTCGCGATCTTCCTGCCCCAGCCGCTCGATGGCCGCCCGACAGACGCCATCGTCGTGCTGACGGGCGGCGCGGGCCGGATCGACCGTGGCCTTGCCCTGCTTGAAGAGGGTGCGGCAAAGCGAATGCTGATCTCGGGCGTCGATCGTTCCGTCCGCCCGGCGGAGCTGGCGGCGCAATATGAAAGGCCCGAACGGCTATTTTCCTGCTGCATCACTTTGGGCCGCGAAGCGATCGACACCCGCTCGAACGCCATCGAAACCGCCCATTGGCTGGAGCGCAGGGACTTCCGCACCGTCCGCCTCATCACGACGGACTGGCACATGCGTCGCGCCGCGCTTGAACTGCGCCAGGCGGTGCCGGGCAATCTGACGATCGTCTATGACGCCGTGCCCAGCAGGCCGAGCCTCAGGATGCTGATGCGCGAATATAATAAATATCTCCTCCGCCGCGCCGCCGCGCTCGTCGGGATTTGAAGAACGGCCTTATGATCACCGCCCTGCGCTCGCTCGTCTTCACGCTGATATTCTACAGCGGCTCCTTGCTGCTGGTTCTTGCTGCTCTGGCTGCGGCATGGCCATGGCCTGCTGGGGTTCCGGTCGTGGCAACGGCATGGGGCCGCTTCCACCGCCTCTGCGCGCGCTGGATTCTCGGGCAAAAAGTGCGGATCGAAGGCGACCTGCCGCACGGCAACTATCTCTATATCGTCAAGCATGAGTCGATGTTTGAAACGATCGACCTGCTCTGCATCTTCGATCGCCCGGTCATCGCTGCCAAGCGCGAACTGCTCGACATTCCTTTGTGGGGCCGTATCGGTCGGCTGTACGGCCTTATCCCGGTCGAGCGCACCGCTGGGGCCAGCGCCCTGCGGACCCTGCGAGCCGCCGCCCGCGCCGCAACCGATCAGGGCCGCGCCGTTTGCCTCTTTCCAGAAGGTACGCGCGTCCCTCATGGCGAGGCGCCGCCGTTGCGGGCGGGTTTCGCGGGCCTTTATTCCCTCCTCGCTTTGCCCGTCGTTCCGATCGCGATCGACAGCGGGCGCCTTTCCCCGCGCGGCAAATTCCTGAAGCGCGCGGGCGTCATCACCTACAAGGTCGGGGAAGTGATCCCGACCGGCCTGGACCGCCGAGACGCCGAAATCCGCGTCCATGCCGCGATCAACGCGCTGAATCCCGCGCATGCCTTTGACAAGCTCAACCCAAACGCGGTCGAGTGATCCCGGATAAAAGGCGCGAAGCCTTAGAGCATGATCATATTTGAGTGATCGTCACCCCGGACTTGATCCGGGGTCCCGCTTCTTTTCTGACGCTGCCGAGGCAGTGGGACCCCGGATCAAGTCCGGGGTGACGGAAAATCAGCCTTAATGCCGATGCTTCCGTGTAAGAAGATCGGTCCTAGTGACGCCGCCCGAAATCTGGCTTGGGATCGTCCTGCCCCTGTTCGATGATCGACCGGCGGATGGCCCGCGTCTTGGTGAACAGGTTGAACAATGTGTCCCCGTCATTCCACCGGATCGCCCGCTGCAAAGCCGACAAGTCCTCGGAGAAACGCTGTAGCATTTCCAGCACAGCGTCCTTGTTCGCCAGGAACACGTCGCGCCACATGGTGGGATCGGACGCCGCGATGCGGGTGAAATCGCGAAAACCGCCAGCGGAATATTTGATGACCTCGGACTGGGTCACATCCTCCAGATCGCTCGCCGTGCCGACGATGGTGTAGGCGATAAGGTGCGGCAGATGGCTCGTCACCGCCAGCACCAGGTCATGATGCTGCGGGTCCATCGTCTCGACATCCGCGCCGACGCGATGCCATAGTTCGGAAATGCGCTCGACCGCCGCCGGATCGGCTCCGGCAGGCGGCGTAATGATGCACCAGCGGCCCTGGAACAGGCTGGCGAAACCCGCTTCAGGCCCGCTATTCTCGGTCCCGGCGACCGGGTGTGCGGGGATGATGACGCGTCCGGGCAGGGCCGCGTTCAGTTGCGCCAGCACATCGGCCTTGCATGATCCCACATCGCTCACGATCGCATCGGCGGGCAGATCGTCCGCAATCTCTTCTGCCGCCACGCCCATGGCCCGCACCGGCACGCACAGCACGACCAGGTCGGCGTCGGTCACGCTCGCGCCCGCCGTGTCGGTTACATCGTCGCACAGGTCGATAGCCCGCGCGATCTGCCGCACATTTGGATCGGCATCATGCCCCGTCACCCGAACCGTCGGCATATATTCGCGGATAGCCCGCGCGAGGGATGAGCCGATCAGGCCAAGGCCGATGATGGTGACGCGAGCAAATGGCAGCATGGTTCAGGCCGCCTCCGCCATCGCCCGCAGCTTCGCCGCGACCGCGCGCACCTGCTCTTCGGTGCCGATGGTGATGCGCAGACCATTGGGCAGCCCTTGGCCGGGCAGCCAGCGGGTCGCGAAACCTTCGTCCCACAGCCCCTTCATCACCGCCTCGGCGGTCAGCTTGCCGTTGAACAGGATCAGCAGAAAATTGGCCTTGCTCGGCACCGCCCGCAGCCCATGGTTGGACAGCGAAGCAACCTCATCGGTCAGCCAGGCCCGCCATGTGCGATTGTGCGCCCGGCTGGCATCCACCCATGCCTGATCCTTCACCGCCGCGATCGCCGCCGCCTGTCCGGCTGTGGTGACATTGAACGGCGCGCGGATGCGGTGCAACGCGTCGATGATCTCCGCGCTGGCATAGCCCCATCCAATCCGCTCAGCGGCGAGGCCGTAGATTTTGGAGAAGGTGCGGGTTACCAGCACATTGGCGGCGTTCTTCGCCAGCTCCAGCCCGCCATCATCTTCTTGCGGGTCCAGATATTCGGCATAGGCCTGATCCAGCACGAACAAAATGTCCGTCCGCAGCGCCGCGTGCAGCCGCGCAATATCCTCGCGCGGCGTCATGGTGCCCGTGGGATTGTTGGGATTGGCCAGGAAAACGACCTTGGTCTTTTCCGTCACGCAGGCGAGCAGCGCGTCCACATCGGTCGCATAATCCTTGTCCGGCGCGATCACCGGGGTCGCGCCGACCCGCCGCGCGGCGATGTCGTAAACCGAAAAGCCGTAATGGACGTAAAGTATCTCGTCCCCCGGCCCTGCATAGGCGCTCGCCGCAATGTGCAGCAACTCGTCCGATCCGGTGCCGTAGATCACCCGAGCGGGATCAAGGCCATGCACCGCCGCGATCGCCTCGCGCATCTTCGTCGCGCCGGGATCGGGATAGGTCGCAAGGTCTGCCGTCGCCGCGACCAGCGCCGCCCGTGCGGCCGCGCCGGTGCCCAGCGGGTTTTCATTCGCGCTGAGCTTGATCAGCGGGCGTCCATCATCGGCCGCTGCCTTACCCGGCACATAGGGCGAAATGCCCAGAATCCATTCCTTGGGAGCAGGTTTCGTCATGGCCGGGCTTTAGCGCCATCGGCGGCAAAGGCAAAGCGCTGCTAGATGACCGGCGTCACCAGCGGCTTGCCCGCCGCCCACGCGTCCAGATTGGCGAGCACCAGGTCGGCCATCGCCTTGCGCGTGTTCACCGTGGCGCTACCCTGATGCGGTTGCAGCACGACATTATCCATGGCGAACAAAGTCTCGGGCACGTGCGGCTCCTGCGCGAACACGTCCAGCCCGGCACCACCGACCCGACCTTCCGCCAGCGCCGCGACCAGCGCGTCCTCATCGATGACGCTCCCCCGGCTGATGTTGATCAGCACGCCCTGCGGCCCCAGCGCCTCCAGCATCGCCGCATCGACCAGCCCGTGCGCTTCCGGCCCGCCCGATGTCGCGACGATCATCGCCTCGCTCTCTCGCGCGAAGGCGATGCGGTCGGCCACATAGCGATAGGGGGCGTCCGGTGCAGGTCTGCGGTTATGATAAATGATCTCGCTTGCCATCGGCTCCAGCCGCCGCGCGATCGCTCGCCCGATCCGGCCCAGTCCCAATATCCCGATCCTGCGCCCCGTTACGCTGCCGCTCAACGGCGCCGTGCCACCCCGCGCCCAGCTGCCAGACCGCACCATCCGATCGTTGGCAGCAATATTGCGCACGGTCGCATAAAGCAGGCCCACCGCCAGATCGGCCACATCGTCGGTCAGCACGTCGGGCGTGTTGCTGACCTTGATGCCCTTCGCCTTGGCATGCGCGACATCGACCTTGTCATAGCCAACCGAAAACAGCCCGATCATCTCCAGCCTCGGCAGCGCATCCATGATCGCGGCAGAAGCGCCGACCGCCCCGAACGACACCAGCGCCCGCGCCTCCCGCACCGCCTCGGGCAGCGCGTCCGGATCGGCAGCCGCCGCCAACTCATGCACGATGAATCGGGCCTTCAACTGCTCTTCCAGATAGGAGGACAGGGGGCCATAGATGACGATCGGAATGCGGGTCTGGCTCATGTCCTCGTCCTAGCCCATCCCCACCCGATTGACAGCACCCCTCCACGGTCCTAGCCCGCTTGCACCATGGCCAGCGCCTCCTTCACCGACGACAGCCGTTTCGGCCTCCGCCGCCAGGTCCGCCTGTCCGGCCCCCTGCGGCTGGACAGCGGCGCGGCCCTTGCACCGGTCGATATCGCCTATGAAACCTATGGGCGGATGAACGCGGACAAGTCGAACGTCATCCTCATCTGCCACGCGCTGACCGGCGACCAATATGTGGCGTCCGACCATCCCGTCACAGGTAAGCCCGGCTGGTGGTGGCGCATGGTGGGCGAAGGAAAACCCATCGACCCCGCGCGCCATTTCATCGTCTGCGCCAACGTCATCGGCAGCTGCATGGGGTCCAGCGGCCCCGCCAGCGTCGATCCGTCGAGCAATGCGCCCTATGCGATGCGCTTCCCGGTGCTGACCATCGCCGACATGGTGCGCGCCCAAGCGCTGCTGCTCGACCATCTGGGCGTCGATCGCCTGTCCGCTGTCATCGGCGGCTCCATGGGCGGCATGCAGGCGCTTAGCTGGCCAACCATCTTCCCCGATCGCGTGGAAAGCTGCATCGTCATCGCCTCGACCGCGCGACACAGCGCGCAGAACATCGCCTTCCACGAAGTCGGGCGGCAGGCGATCATGGCCGATCCCAACTGGCGCGGCGGCGATTATTATGCCGACGCCCAGGTGCCGAGCGCGGGTCTTGCCGTCGCCCGCATGGCCGCGCACATCACCTATCTGTCCGAAGCGGGCCTCACCGAGAAATTCGGCCGCCGCCTGCAAGGGCGCGATGCCAAGACCTTCGGCTTCGACGCTGACTTTCAGGTGGAAAGCTATCTGCGCCATCAGGGCTTGAGTTTCGTCGAGCGGTTCGACGCCAACTCCTATCTCTATATCACTCGCGCCATGGACTATTATGACATTGCGGAGGATCATGGCGGCAGCCTCGCCACGGCCTTCGCCCCGTCCAAGGCACGCTTCTGCCTGGTGAGCTTCGACACCGACTGGCTCTATCCCACCGCCGAATCCCGCATCATCGTCCACGCGCTCAACGCCAGCGGCGCGCACGCCAGCTTCGTGGAACTGTCGAGCCCCTTCGGCCACGACGCGTTCCTGCTGGAATGCCCGGAATTGAACCGCGTCGTCGATGGCTTCCTCAAGGGCGGCCGCGCGTGAGCGAGACGCTTCGGCCGGACCTCGCCCTGATCGCTCGCACCGTAACGCCGGGCGCGCGCGTGCTGGACGTCGGCTGCGGCGACGGCGCGCTCATGGCGGCGCTGCGCGACACGAAACAGGTGGATGCGCGCGGGCTGGAACTGGACGCGGGCAATGTCGCCGCCGCCGTCGGCCGGGGCCTCTCGGTCGTGCAGGGCGACGCCGACACCGACCTTGCCTATTATCCCGACGCCAGCTTCGACTATGCGATCCTCAGCCAGACGCTACAGACCACGCGCCGCCCGGACCTGGTCGTGGAGGAACTGCTGCGCATCGGCCGCCAGGCCTTCGTGTCCTTCCCCAATTTCGCCCATTGGAGAGGACGATTGTCGCTGATGTGGGGCGGGCGCATGCCGGTAACGCGACTGCTGCCCGATACATGGTATGACACGCTCAACATCCACCATGTCACCGTCGATGATTTCCGCGCGCTGGTGAAGGATCGCGGCTGGACGATCGATGGTCAATGGTTCCTGAAGGGCGACAAGGAAACCACCCACGCGAACGCCAACCTGTTCGCCGAACACGCTGTCTTCCTGCTGCGCCGCTAAAGAAAAACCGCCGCGTCATCCGGCTGCCATGCAGCTCTGCGCGTCATGGCGCGGTCAAACAATTCCGACCCGATCAAAGCGCGCAACCATGCCTGCACGCGCGGCACGGGCTGTGCGTCAAACCACGCCTGATCAGCCGCCGCAAACTGCCGCACAAACGGAAAGATCGCGATGTCGGCCAGCATCCTGCGCTCGCCACACAGGAAAGCACTGCTCTCCAGCCGCGCTTCCAGTTCGCCCAGCCATGCCATCCCTGCGGCGCGATGTTCCAGCGGGTCCGACCCATGGCGCGTCGCATATTTGTAGCGGTCGAGATGTTGCTTGAACGGCCCGTCATTGGCGGCGATCAGCGCCGCGTCATCCCCGTCGAGCCAACCCTCCGGATCATCCAGGCGAAGCGCCCAGCGCATGATATCCAGGCTCTCGTCAATCACGTCGCCGCCGGGTAACGCCAGCACCGGCACCGTCCCCTTGGGTGACAGCGTCAGCATCGCGGCAGGCTTGTCGCGCAAAACGACCTCGCGCAACTCCACCTGCTGCCCGCTGATGATCAGCGCCATCCGCGCCCGCATGGCATAGGGGCAGCGCCGGAAACTGTAGAGGATGGCGCTCATCCCCCGACCGCCAAAATTCAGCGTTCCTTGGTCGCGCTGAACTTCACCTTGGGATGCCGCTCCTGCTGATAACCCACATCCCACGCGCTCTTCGCCATGAAGACAAGGTTGCCGTCGCGATCCTTCGCCATGTTCGCCACGTTGAACGAGGCCAAGTCCTTGACCGCCGCCTCATCACCGGAAATCCAGCGCGCCGTATCGAAGGGAGATGCCTCCAGCCCCGCCGCCACCTTATACTCGGCTTCCAACCGCGAAATCAGCACGTCCAGCTGCAACTGCCCAACCACGCCGACGACCCAGCTGCTGCCGATCTCGGGATAGAAAACCTGGATCACGCCTTCTTCGGACAGATCGTCCAGCGCCTTCCTCAACTGCTTCGTCTTGGTCGGATCCTTCAGCGCCACGCGCCGCAATATTTCCGGTGCAAAGTTCGGCAGCCCCGTAAAGCGCACCCCCGCCTTCTCGCTCAGCGTATCGCCGACCCGCAACGTCCCATGGTTGGGAATGCCGATAATGTCGCCGGGAAAAGCCTCATCCGCAATCTCGCGGTCCTGCGCGAAAAAGAGGATCGGCGAATGCACCGCGATCGGCTTGCCCGACCCGCTCGGCGTCAGCTTCATGCCCCGCCTGAACTTGCCGGAACAGAGCCGCATGAAGGCGATGCGGTCGCGATGCTGCGGGTCCATATTCGCCTGAACCTTGAAGATGAAGCCGGTGACTTCGCTATTCTCCGGCTCCACCGGCGCAGGCTCGGCCGGCTGCGCACGCGGCGGCGGCGCATGGGCGGCTAGCGCGTCGATCAACTCGGTCACGCCGAACAGCTTGAGCGCCGATCCGAAATAGACCGGCGTCAGATCCCCGTGGCGATAGGCCGCCAGATCGAAATCGGCATAGCCACCGACCGCCAGCTCCGCTTCCTCGCGCAGCTTTTCAAGGCCCCGCGCGGAAATATGCTCGGCCAGCGCATCATCATCGATGCCCTCGACAAACACCTGCTTGCCCTCAAATTCCTTGCTCGGACCGCTGGGCTGGCGCAGCCGGTTCTTGGCGAAATCGTAAATCCCTTCGAACTCGCCACCCATGCCGACCGGCCAGCTCATCGGGCACACGTCCAGCGCCAGCGCGTCCGCCACTTCGTCCAGCAGGGCGAAGGTGTCGCGCCCTTCGCGGTCCACTTTGTTCACGAAAGTGATGATCGGCACGTTGCGCAACCGGCACACTTCGAACAGTTTGCGCGTCTGCGGTTCGATGCCCTTGGCCGCGTCGATCACCATGACCGCCGAATCCACCGCCGTCAGCGTGCGATAGGTATCTTCCGAGAAATCCTCGTGCCCCGGCGTGTCCAGCAGGTTGAAGGTGATGCCGTCGCGTTCGAACGTCATGACGGAGCTGGTCACGGAAATGCCGCGCTGCTGCTCAATCTTCATCCAGTCCGACCGCGCGCGCCGGTTCGCCCCGCGCGCCTTGACCTCACCGGCCAGATGGATGGCGCCGCCTTCCAGCAGCAGCTTTTCGGTCAGCGTGGTCTTACCCGCGTCAGGGTGGGAAATGATCGCGAAGGTGCGGCGGGATGGGATGGTCATGATGTTGTCGGGGGCTCGGTATAAAAACAACCGTTCGCCCTGAGCTTGTCGAAGGGCTTTACTTCCTTCCAGGGAAGAGGCTTCGACAGGCTCAGCCCGAACGGAATCATGGAAGCCGCCGTTACACGTCCACGACCGTCACGTCCATGCGGAACCGCCGCTCGTCCCCCGGCAGTAGCCGCATGACGCCCTGCTTGTCCCAGACATCTCCTTCGAACCCGACCAGGTCAGCCATCCCCGCCCAGGGCTCGACGCACAGATAATGCGCGCCCGGCTTCTGCCACAGCCCCAGCCATGGCGTATCGGGAAAGTCGATCTTCAGCCGCGTCTGTCCCGGCACACCCCAATATAGGCTGTCGCTCTCCAACGCATCCCAGACCAGCGCATCGCCCTCGAACATCGCATGGGTGGGATGCAGGACCTTGCCCTTCACCGGCGATGCAACGGTTTCCCGCGCGATCAGACCCGGCTCGTTTCCCACCTTGCGCAGCGGTGCCGTTTCCGCCTTCTCAAACTCTATCCGATGATCTTCCGCCGAACCCCCAAAGGGCAGCGGCCAGGCAAAGGCCGGATGATAGCCAAAGGAAAAGGGCATGTCCGCCTCGCCCCGGTTTATGACCGTGGCCGTCATCATCAACGTTCCGCTAGCCACGGCGAACTGCATGTCCAGCCGGAAATGGAACGGATAGACCGCCCGCGTCGCTGCGTCCGCCTCCAGCCGGAAGATCACCGATTCAGGCAGATGCTCCACCAGCGCGAACGCCATGTGCCGGGCAAAGCCGTGCTGCGGCATCGGATAGTCATGCCCGTCCAGCCGATACACATCATTGCGTGACCGCCCGACGAAAGGAAACAGCAAGGGCGCATGCCCCGTCCACCAGCGCGGATCGGCATCGGTCATCAGTTCGCGCCCGGCAGAGTCCTTGAGCGACCAAAGCTCCGCGCCCAGCGGGTTGATGGCGGCGGTCAGCCCGTCCGACGCGATCATTACAAGCTCGTCCATCAGCCCTCTACTTTTGATCCTGTCGGTCCAGCCTACTATTTCCGTTCGGACTGAGCTTGTCGAAGTCCTTCTCTTCTCTTCAACGGAGTAAAGCCAGCCTCGCTACTCCAGCCAGACCCCTGGCGAGGTTTCCCTCACCCCCGCAACGTCGCGCCCAGCTTCTCCGCCGCCTTCACGACAGCGGCGCTGATGGCGTCCAGCTCTTCCTGCGAAAAGCTCTTCTCACCCGGCTGTAACGTTACCTCGATCGCCAGGCTCTTGCTGCCCTCATCCACGCCCGGCCCGACAAAGACGTCGAACAACCGCGCATCGACGATGCTCTTCTTGACCGCGCCCTTGACCGCGCGCACCAGCGCGTCCGCCTCGATGGCCTCATCGACAACAAAGGCAAAGTCGCGCTTCACCGCCTGCAAGGCGGGTGGCGCATAGGGCGCGCGCATGAAGCCGCTCTTCCGCTTGGCCGGGATCGCATCCAGGAAAATCTCGCCTGCCACTACCGCGCCGCTGATGCCGAATTGCTTAGCCAGCGAAGGATGCAGCACGCCAAATTCGGCCAGCACCACCTTGGGGCCAAGGCGCAACGTCCCCGACTGACCCGGATGGTAGGCGCCCGATGCCTCGCCAAAGCTTTGCAGGTTGGCCACGGGCGCGCCTGCGGCGGCCAGCAGCGCGATCACTTCGGCCTTCGCGTCAAAGGCGGAGAAAGTCTGCGCCTTGCCCGTCTGCCATCCGCGCGCGACTTTCTCGCCCGCCAGCACGAAGCTGGCCGTGGCCCGCTCCTTGTCGCTGAAATAGCGACGGCCGACCTCGAACAGCCGCACCGAAGTCGCGCTCCGGTCCATGTTCCGCCGCGTGGCCGACAGCAGGCCGGGCAGCAGCGAAGGCCGCATGACCTTCAAATCCTCAGAAATCGGGTTCGCCAGCGTCCAATCGCCACCGCCGACCGACGCCGCTTCCTTTTCCGAGATGAACGACCAGTTGATCGCCTCGGCCAGGCCCCGGGCCGCCGCCGTCCGCCGAACCCGCCGCTCCATCAGCTGCTCGCTGGTTGCCGTTGGCTTGGCGACGCCGGGCATGCGGGGCAGGGGGGTGGAAGGGACCTGATCCAGTCCCACAATGCGCACGACCTCCTCGACCAGATCGGGCCAGCCATCGACATCACGCCGCCAGCTGGGCACGCTGACCGACCAATGGGCGCTCGTCGTCACCGGCACGCCGTCTTCATAATCGAACGTGCTGTCATGTTCCTCGACGCCAAAGCCCAGGCTTTCCAGAACGCGCCTTTGTTCCTGATCACCCACATACACACCCGCCAGCGTCAGGCATTGCGACGGCTCATAGCGGATGACCTTGTTTGCGGCCGGCGGCATGCCGGTGCGCGTCGCCTCGCTGGCGCTGCCGCCGCACAGCTTCATCACCAGGTCGGTCGCGATCGACAATCCGTCATCCAGGAACGCCGGGTCCACCCCGCGTTCGAACCGCCCCCGCGCGTCGCTGGTCAGGCCCAGCTTCTGTCCGGTGACCGCAATCCGTTCGGGCGTGAAATAGGCGCATTCGATCAACACATCGGTCGTCGCCTCGCTCGCACCCGAATGCTCGCCGCCCATGATGCCGCCAATGTCGTGCACCGCCTCATCATCGGCGATGACGGTCATCGTCTCGTCAACGGTATAGGTCTTGCCATTGAGCGCCAGCACTTCTTCGCCAGCCTTGCCCGGACGGGCGGTCAGCGGACCTTTCAGCTTGGCCATGTCGTAGACATGCAACGGTCGACCAAGGTCGATCATCAGATAGTTGGTGATATCGACCAGCGTGCTGATCGCCTTCTGCCCGATCGCCTTCAACCGTCGCGCCATCCATTCGGGCGACGCGCCATTGCTCACGCCCCTGACCGTGCGCGCGAAGAAGGCCGGGCAGCCATCCGTATCCTCGATCCGCACGTCCGGCCCCGACCCGAAGCCCTCGACCTCCGGCACGACGATCGCGTTCAGCGTCCCCAATCCCGCCGCCGCCAGATCACGCGCAATCCCCCGAACGCCCATGCAGTCCTGGCGATTAGGTGTTATACTCACATCAATCACCGGGTCATCCAGCCCGGCCCACTCGGCATAGACCCGCCCCACCGGCGCATCCGCGTTTAATTCGATGATTCCTTCATGATCTTCGCCCAGTTCCAGTTCCCGGAACGAACACATCATGCCGTTGGATTCGACCCCGCGAATGGCGGTTTTCTTGAGCACCATGCCATTGACGGGCACCACCGCGCCCTCGGTCCCGAACACGCCGACCAGTCCCGCCCGAGCGTTGGGCGCGCCACACACGACCTGCAACGCCCCATCGCCCGCATCCACCGTCAGCACCTGCAACTTGTCCGCCTGCGGGTGAGGCTCCGCCGTCAGCACCCTGGCGATGCGGAAGGGCGCGAGCTTTTCCGCCGGATTCTCCACGCCCTCGACCTCAAGGCCGATATCATTCAGCGTTTTGAGGATTGTCGGCAGGTCGGCATCGGTATTGAGATGCGTCTTGAGCCAGCTCAGCGTGAACTTCATGCGCCCACTCCTCCGCTCAGCGTCGGCACATCCAGCGCCGAGAAGCCATAATGTTTCAGCCAGCGCAGATCGCCGTCGAAGAAAGCGCGCAAGTCGTTCATCCCATATTTCAGCATGGCGAGCCGATCGACCCCGGTGCCGAAGGCAAAGCCCTGCCATTCGTCCGGATCGAGCCCGCAGGCTTCGATCACCCGGCGATTGACCATGCCGCTGCCCAGCACTTCCAGCCAGCCGCCACCGGGCGCATCGCCGTCGCCGCCGATCACCCGCTGGCCGCTCACCAGCGTGTAGCCGACGTCGACCTCAACCGAAGGCTCGGTAAAGGGGAAATAGCTCGGCCGCAGGCGCAGGACGATATCGTCACGCTCGAAGAAAGCCTTGAGGAAGGTTTCCAACGTCCATTTGAGATGACCAAGGGTGATCCCCTTGTCGATCACCAGCCCCTCGATCTGATGGAACATCGGCGTATGCGTCGCATCGCTGTCCGACCGGTAAACGCGGCCCGGCGCGATGATACGGATCGGCGGCTCGCCACTCATCATCGTGCGGATCTGCACCGGTGAGGTATGGGTGCGCAGCAGCATTTTCTTGCCGTCAGCATCCGGGAAATAGAAGGTATCATGCATCGCCCGCGCCGGGTGCGTCTCGGGAATGTTGAGCGCGGTGAAATTATGCCAGTCGTCCTCGATCTCCGGCCCTGTTGCGACGGAGAAGCCAAGGTCCGCGAAAATCTCCGCCAGTTCGTCCATGACCTGGCTTACCGGATGCACCGACCCCTGCGCCCCGCCATCGGCGGGCAGCGTCATGTCGATCTTCTCGGCCGCCAGCTTTGCGTCGAGCGCGGCTGTTTCAAGCGCCGCCTTCCTCTCGGCCAGCGCCGCAGTCACGCTCTCGCGCAAGTCCTGAATCGGTGGGCCTTTCTCCAGCCGATCCTCCGGGCTCATCGAGCCCAGAGTCTTGAGCAGCCCAGTCACGACCCCATTCTTACCCATAGCGCCCACGCGAAGGGCTTCGAGCGCTTCGAGAGTATTGGCCGCGGCAATGTCAGCCACCAGGCCGGTTTTTAGATTGGCAATCTCACTCATGGTTCTCATCATTCCCGCGAAGGCGCAATATGAGCGCGCCTTAGCGGGGCGCGCTGCGCAAGGAAAGGGTCAGGCCCGCGCGCCCAACAGTGCGCCGCCAAAGCCGATGAACAACAGGCCGGTAGCCCGGTTGAACAGCCGCTGCCGATTGATGGGCACCAGCCAATGTTTGAGCTTCATGCCCCCCAGAGCATAGGCGCCGTACCAGAAGCTCTCGATCGCGGCGAAGCTCGCCACCAGGATCGCCAGTTGGATGCCGAAGGGGCGCCCCGTGTCTATGAATTGCGGGAACAGCGCAGCGGCGAAGATGATGAGCTTGGGGTTGGATAGCCCGGTTATCAATCCAGTCGCGTAAAGCGCGGGCACTGGAACAGGCGGTGTCCCTGTGGTTTCGCCACTGACCTCGATTGGAGCCTTCCAGACCTTTATGCCGAGAAGGATCAGATAGGCCACTCCGGCATAGCGCAATATATTGAATAACAGCGGAGACGCCTTCAGCAAGGCGCCCAGCCCCAGCGCCGACGCAATCAGGCACAGCAGAACAGCGCTCATCAACCCCGCCATGGTGGCGAGGGCCTTGTTCGGTCCATGGGCGATACTCTGGCTCATCACGTGCAGCATGTTCGGGCCAGGCGTCGCCGAGATCAGGAAGACGGCAGTGATATAGAGCCACCAGACATGCAGCGACATGAGGCTTCCTTCGACTATTTCTCCGTTCGCCCTGAGCGGAGCAAAGGCGCTTCGTCTTCGCTCAGCATTGGGCTTCGACTTCGCTCAGCCCGAACGGAAAGGGAGCGGAACCAAAACAAAAAGGGCGCCGGAAGCATCTGCCCCGGCGCCCCTTGGACGATCTTTCGACCGTTCTATGCTCAGGCCGCGGGCAGCGCAGCCTTTGCCTGGGCGATGATGGCGCTAAACGCCTCGCCTTCGTGCATCGCAATGTCGGCCAGAACCTTCCGGTCCAGATCGACGCCAGCCAGCTTTAGGCCGTGCATGAACTGCGAATAGGTCAGGCCCTCGGCGCGGACACCAGCGTTGATGCGCTGGATCCAGAGGCCACGGAAGGTGCGCTTCTTGACCTTGCGGTCGCGATAAGCGTACTGCCCAGCCTTTTCGACGGCTTGGCGAGCGATACGGATCGTGTTCTTGCGACGGCCATAATAGCCCTTCGCCTGATCCAGAATCCTCTTATGCTTCGCCTTGGTGGTAGTACCACGTTTTACGCGTGCCATGTGCCTCTACTCCTTACTTCAGGCCGTAGGGCGCCCAGAGGCGCACGTGAGCGACATCGGAATCCGACAGCACGGACGTGCCGCGATTCTGGCGGATATACTTTGCGTTGTGGCTGATCAGGCGGTGACGCTTGCCAGCGACGCCGTGCTTGACCTTGCCGGAAGCGGTGAACTTGAAGCGCTTCTTCACACCGCTCTTGGTCTTGAGCTTGGGCATTTTCGTCTCCTTCTTCAGCGCGACGATTACGGACAGCCACGGCAGCCCTAGTTAGCCGGGCGGTCCTTCCAAATATCGCGAAGGGGCGCGCATAATCGGCCGGCCGCCGGAAAGCAAGGTGATTCGGACCTAAAGCAGGGGAAGGGCGTTCTTGCGCCATGGCCGACGCCGATCCCCTGCGGCCGGGCACCCCGGCGAAATCGGCTCCTGCGCTCGACAGCGGGGCAGGAGGCGTTGGCCATTATTGGTCCTCCGCACGTCAGAAATGGCGCAATGTTCCCCTGCCGCTGCGTATCATCGCTTATATCGGCGGGCTGATCTTCCTACTATGGTTGATCCTGTTCATCACGAAGGGCCGTTTCCTCAAACATCCGTTCGAGCGATTCCTCACAAGTCGGCTGGAGCGCCCGGTCAAGGTCGCCGGTGACTTCCAGCTCTATTTCGCGCCCATCACGATCAAGTTTCGCGCCGAGGAAATGACGATTGCCAACACGCCCTGGGCGAGCAGGCCGCATTTCTTCCATTCCGACCTTATCGACACGCGGATCGCGCCGCTTAGCCTGATCTTCGGCGACAAATATCGCGTTCGTTGGCTTGAGCTTCGCAACGCCGCCGCTGACCTGGAATGGTCGAAGGACGGCAAGAGCAACACATGGACCTTCGGTGACCCGAATAAGAAGGGAGAGCCGCTCAATCTGCCTCTCGTGCGCCGGGCGCTGCTTGACGGGACGACCTTGCGCTATCGCGACCCCCGGATGCAGCTGTCCACCGACATAAAATTCGAAACGGTGAAGGCGCAGGACACGCGCTTTGCGAGCGACATCCGATTTTCCGGCGACGGCACGATGCGGGGCCGTCCCTTCACTCTGCGTGGCGGACTGCTCTCGCCCAACGAAACTGTAACAGGCGGCAAGAACAGTCTCGCTCTTCACGCGCAATCCGGGCCGACAATTTTGGAGGTCAGCGGAACCTTGCCCGGCGCGACTGAGATTGAGGGAGCGGACTTGCGGCTGCTGACGCGCGGCCCCAATCTTGCCCTGCTGTTCGACTTTCTGGGCGTCGCCATCCCCGAAACCCGCACCTACCGCTTCACCTCTGCGCTTACCAAGCAGGACGGAGAATGGCGCTTCACCCATCTCAAGGGCCGGTTCGGCGACAGCGACCTTTCCGGGCGCATGACCGTGTCTCTGCCCGACAATCGCCTGCGCTTGAAGGCTGACCTCGCCACCCGCACCCTCGATATTGTCGATGTGGGTCCTTTCATCGGCTACAATCCCCACAAGCTGGAAGCGCAGGGCGCCAGTGGCGCGATCGAGAATGTCGGCGGCAGGCCGCGCGTCCTGCCGGACGCACCGCTCAGGGTAGAGGCCCTGCGCAACTTCGATGCCAATGTTCGATACGACGTGCGCCAGGTCAGGGCGCCCAATGTGCCCATTTCCAATATCGGTCTTACGCTAGCGCTTGAGCGCAGCCTTTTGACGCTTTCGCCGCTCACCTTCGACATGTCCGGCGGGCATGTCAGTTCGGACATAGAGATTAACGCGCGGGCTCAGCCGGTGCGTACGCGCTATGATGTGCGCTTGTCGCCGACACCCATGGGCAAGCTGCTTGGCCGCTGGGGTGTTGAGGAATCCGGGACCACCGGCATCATCAAGGCGCGGGCGCAAATGACAGGTTCGGGCAACACGGTGCATGATTCGCTTAGTACCGCCAATGGCAGGATCGCGGTCATCCTGCCTGCGGGCACCATGTGGGCACGCAATGTTCAGCTTGCTGAACTGGACGTGGGCACCTTCATCACGAAGATGTTCGAAAAGAAGCTGAAGGAACCTGTCCAGATCAATTGCGGGCTGATCGCCTTCACCGTTCGCAACGGCATCGCGGCCGCGGATCCGATCATCATCGATACCAGGAAGAACGTCATGCTTGGACGAGGCGGCTTTTCCTTCCGCAACGAGAGCCTCGATCTCGCCTTCCGCGCTGACGGCAAAAAGTTCAGCCTGTTTTCCGGCCAGTCGCCGGTCGGCATCGCAGGCTATTTCGCGAAGCCCGGCATCAACGTCATCAGTCCTGAACTGATCGCGCGCGGCGGTGCGGCGGCGGCGCTGGGGATCGCGGCGAGCCCACTCGCTGCCGTTCTGGCCTTTGTCGATGTGGGTGACGCCAAAAGTGCGGCGTGCGGCCCCGTCCTCGCTGGCGCGACCGCCGCTGCGCAGAGGACGAAGGGCGGGAAGCCCCGAGATGACGTAGGCCGGGGCACAACTTCAAAGGAAGAAGCCGGCAAGGCCAACGCCAGGGAAGAAAAGAAGCAGAAGAAGAAGTTTTTGGGGATTTTCTAGGGCAATGCTGCGAACGTAATTCATCGCGAGGGCTGCGATATGATCTTCGGCACCGCCCGCTGGGAAATCGGAACTGGCGACATTACCCGTTGCGCAACGGAAGCGATCGTCAACGCCGCCAATAGTTCCCTGCTGGGGGGCGGCGGCGTGGATGGTGCGATCCATCGAGCGGCAGGGCCTGAACTGCTCGCCGAATGCCGTATGCTGGGCGGCTGTCCAGTGGGGGAGGCGCGGATCACGCGCGGCTACAGCCTGCCCGTTGCCCATGTCATTCATACCGTCGGTCCGGTATGGCGGGGCGGGGCTTCGGGAACCCCGGTTGCTCGCCAATTGCTACCGATCGTCGCTCGATCTGGCGCGGGAGCATAGCCTCCGCAGTATAGCCTTCCCTGCCATCTCCACCGGCATTTATGGCTATCCGAAAGAACTGGCCTCTCGGATCGCGGCCCAGACGGTGCGGGGCCAGCTTGCTGCTTTCCCGTCGGCCTTCGACCTCATCCTGTTCATCTGCTTCGATGACGAGAGCGCGCGCATATATGCTGAAGCAGTAACGGCGGTGGCCGCCTAAACATCAATGCCTGAAACATTAATGAGCGTGATGTCCTTCGGCAAGCGCTTCCAGCACATCGTCCAGCCGAGCAGGATCGCCGATCGCGATAACCTGTCCGTCGCTTTCCGCCGTGATGGGGTCGCCCGCCCAATCGCACATCCGCCCCCCCGCACCTTCCACGACAGGGACGAGCGCGGCGATATCGTGCAGCTTCAACCCGGCTTCGACGACGATATCGACATGGCCCGACGCGATGAGGCCGTAATTATAACAGTCGCCGCCCCACACCGTGTCGCGGCACTGACCAGCCAGCCGCGAGAAATGCTCGCCGGTGCATCCGGGGAAATATTGCGGCCCGGTGCTGGCGACGATCGCTTCTTCAAGCGACCGGCAACTGCGGGCGGTGACCGGTGCGCCGTTAAAGGTGGTGGGCTGGCCCATCATGCCTGCCCAGCGCTCTTGCGCGATTGGCTGGTCGATGATGCCGACCGTCGGCCATCCCGCCTCAGTCAGCGCGATAAGCGTGCCAAAGATCGGCCGTCCCGCAATGAAGCTGCGCGTGCCGTCGATCGGGTCGAGGATCCAGACGCGCTCCGCGTCTTCGCGTGTCGCTCCATATTCTTCCCCGATGATGCCGTCCTGGGGGCGTTCCTTTTCCAAGATGGCTCGGATCGCTGCTTCCGCCGCCCGATCCGCCTCGGTCACCGGCGATTGGTCCGACTTGAATTCCATGTCGTATCGCGCGCGGAAAAAGGGCCGGATGGCTGCCGCCGCGGCGTCGGCGAGGCGGTGGGCAAGGGTCAGGTCATCGCGGGTCGTCATCGCTCCCGCCTAGCCGGAAAGCACCTGCTGCGCTAGGCTTTGCCAACCTGTTCCTGATCGCGACGAAGGAAGGAAAAAACATGCCTGGCTCCTCACTGATCCCCGGCCTGCGCTATGCCGATGCTCCAGCGGCTATAAACTTCCTGCAAGACGCTTTCGGCTTTGCATTGCACGCCTGTTATGAGGACGAAGCGGACCCGCACATCATCCACCACGCGCAACTCATATTGGGCGAGGGCATGGTCATGCTGGGTAGCGCGCGCGATGGCGAGGCCGAGTCGCTCTACAGTTGGACGACGCCGCGCGATCTGGGCGGTGTCACGACCTGCATCTATGTGGTGGTCCCGGATGCCGACGCCCACTGCCTGCATGCCCGCAATCAGGGTGCGGTGGTGGTGAACGAGCCGCATGATAATCACGGCTATCCCGGACGCGGTTATGAGGCGCTCGATCCGGAAGGGAATCTCTGGAGCTTCGGCACCTATGATCCTTGGGCAGCCGCCGTTTAATCTTCGTCAATCCGCGCCGTTTATCGCTTCGTATCGGAAGGGAATCGTTGTGGCGCTGATCGGCTGGATCTTGAGTTTCGCGGCCTTGCTGGGCGCTCTCGCCATGCGGCAGGACGCGCCCGTCGGCGGGTCAGCTACCCTTTCCAACATGCTCCTGCTGCTGGCGCTGCTCGCCTGCCCGATTCTCTGGCGGGAAAAGCCGCTTGGCATTTCCCGCGCTCAGAGAGTCGTTGGCGGACTGATCCTGCTATTCTGCCTGCCCATAGTGTTGCTGCCCAGCGCCTCATAGAAGTCGCGCGGCGCAACTTTTGCGCTTAGTCGAACAGGCTGGAAACCGAGCTTTCGTCCGCAATCCGCTTGATCGCTTCGCCCAGCAGCGGGGCGATCGGCAGGTGACGGATGCTCTTGGCAGTGCACACCGTGTCCGTGCCCTGGATCGAATCGGTGATCACGAGTTCCTTGAGTTCCGACGCCTCGACGCGCGCAACCGCGCCGCCCGACAGCACGCCATGGCTCACATAGGCGACCACATCCTCTGCCCCTGCGGCCTTCAGCGCTCCGGCCGCGTTGCACAGCGTACCGGCCGAATCGACGATATCATCGATCAGGACGCAGAAGCGGCCCTTCACGTCGCCGATGATGTTCATCACTTCCGATTCGCCCGCGCGCTCGCGGCGCTTGTCGACGATGGCGAGCGGGGCGTTGTCCAGCCGCTTGGCCAGCGCACGGGCGCGCACCACGCCGCCGACGTCCGGCGACACGACCATCAGGTTGCGATCACCAAAGCGCGCCTGGATATCCGCCGACATCACCGGTGCACCAAAGAGGTTGTCGGTCGGAATGTCGAAAAAGCCCTGGATTTGCCCAGCATGCAGATCAACCGACAGCACGCGGTCAGCACCCGCCGTGGTGATGAGGTTCGCCACCAGCTTGGCCGAGATCGGCGTGCGCGGGCCGGGCTTCCGATCCTGCCGGGCATAGCCGAAATAAGGAACCACCGCAGTGATTCGCTTGGCCGACGCGCGCTTCAGCGCATCGATCATGATCAGCAATTCCATGAGATTGTCGTTAGTCGGATAAGCCGTCGACTGAATGACGAACACATCCTCGCCCCGGACATTCTCGTGAATTTCCACGAAAACTTCCTCATCCGCGAAGCGGCGGACGCTCGCATCGGTCAGCGGGATCTCGATATAATCTGCAATTGCGGCCGCAAGCGGCTTGTTCGAATTGCCGGTCATGAGTTTCATGGCCAAACCCCTGTGACGATTGGATGACGGTGCGCGAAACGCGGCCCCTTTAGCCGCGCTTGCCCTCACTGGAAAGGCGCTTTTGCGCAGGGGGGCAAAATGCACTAGGGCGCGGGCATGACCGACAAACTCGTGATCGCCCTTGCCCAAATGACACAGAGCGTGGGCGACCTGAAGGCCAATGCGGACGCGATGCTCGAATGGCGGGCGCGCGCGGCCGGTGCCGACCTCATCGTCTTTCCCGAGCTCCAGCTGATCGGCTACCCGCCCGAAGACCTGGTGTTGAAGCCCGCACTGGTCGATCGCGCCAACCATGAACTGGATCGTCTGGCCCAGGCGACAGCGGACGGCGGCCCCGCGATGCTGGTCGGCACCGTAGTCGCCTCCCAAGGCGTATTGTTCAACGTCATCGCCCTGTTGGAAGATGGGGCCGTTACCGCCATCCGCCAGAAGCGCGAGCTGCCCAATTACGGCACATTTGACGAAAAGCGTCTGTTCGCGCCCGGCCCGCTACCCGCGCCGATCGACTTCCGTGGCGTGAAGATCGGCGTGCCGATTTGCGAAGATATCTGGTTCCCCTTCGTCACCGCGCATCTGCGGGCGGAGGGGGCGGAAATCCTCATCAGCCCCAATGGCAGCCCGTTCGAAGTCGACAAGGACGACCGCCGCATCAACGCCGTCGCTGGTACGCGCGTGCGTGAAACCGGCCTGCCGCTCGTCTATCTGAACCGCGTCGGCGGCCAGGATGAACTGGTGTTCGACGGCGCGTCCTTCGTCATGGGCGCCGACCGCGGCATCGCTCACCAACTCCCTGACTGGGAGGAAGCGCTCGTCCTCACCCATTGGGAAAAATGGGAAGGCCAGTGGGTCTGCATTCCCGGCGAGCGGCACGAACTCGATAGCCGCCCCGCCGATATCTACAATGCGATGGTGCTGGGCCTGCGCGACTATGTGAACCGCAACGGCTTCCCCGGCGTCGTCCTCGGCCTGTCAGGCGGCATCGACTCAGCGCTGTCCGCAGCGGTGGCCGTGGACGCCCTGGGGCCGGAGCGCGTCTGGAGCGTCATGATGCCGTCGCGCTTCACCAGCCAGGACAGCCTGGACGATGCCGTCGAATGCGCTCGCTTGCTCGGCATCCGCTACGACACGATCCCGATCGAGCCTGCCGTGGCGGCCTTCGACATGATGCTGGCCGATGCTTTCGCGGGGCGTCAGCGTGACCTTACCGAAGAAAATCTCCAGTCCCGCATTCGTGGCGTGACGCTCATGGGCCTGTCCAACAAGTTCGGCCACATGCTGCTGACCACCGGCAACAAGAGCGAGATGTCGGTCGGCTACGCCACCATCTATGGCGACATGGCAGGCGGCTATTCGGTGTTGAAGGACGCCTACAAGACCACTGTCTTCGACCTCAGCCGTTGGCGCAACGAGCATGTCTCTTCGCTTGGCCTTGGCCCATCCGGTCCGGTAATGCCCGAACGCGTGATCACGAAGCCGCCGAGCGCGGAATTGCGGGACGATCAGAAGGACGAAGACAGCCTCCCTCCCTATGAGGTGCTGGACCCCATCCTGTATGGCCTGGTGGAGGAGGAGCTGTCGGTGGAAGAGCTTGTCGCGCGCGGCTTCGACAAGGATGTGGTCGCCCGCATCGAACGCCTGCTCTACGTCGCCGAATATAAGCGCCGCCAATCTCCTCCCGGCGTCAAGCTCGGCATGCGCAATTTCGGGCGTGATCGCCGTTATCCGATCACCAACGCTTTCCGGACCCTTTAAGCTCATGACCGTCATCACCCGCTTTGCCCCGTCGCCGACCGGCAACCTTCATGTCGGCAATATCCGCGCCGCGCTCCACAACTGGCTTTGGGCGCGCAAAAGCGGCGGCAAGTTCCTCCTGCGCCTGGACGACACCGACCTTGAACGATCCCGCGCGGAATATGCCGACGCGATCCGGGCGGATTTGTCCTGGCTCGGCCTGAACTGGGACGGGGAGGAGAGGCAGTCGGATCGCTTCGCCCTGTATGAAAGCCGGTTCGAGCAGTTGAAGGCGTCGGGTCATGTCTATCCGGCCTATGAAACGAGCCAAGAACTGGAGCTGCGCCGAAAGGTCCTGCTCGGCCGGGGCCTTCCGCCGGTCTATGACCGCGCCGCCCTGTCGCTGACGGCCGATCAGATCGCCGCCTATGAAGCCGAAGGCCGCACACCCCATTGGCGCTTCAAGCTCGATCATGATCAGCCGATCGTCTGGACCGACCTTATCCGTGGCGAGCAGCGCTTTGACCCCAAGCTGCTGTCCGACCCGGTGATCCGCCGCGCCGATGGCAGCTGGCTCTACATGCTCCCCTCCGTGATCGACGATGTGGACATGGGCGTAACCCATGTGCTGCGCGGCGAAGATCATGTCTCCAACACGGCGACGCAAATCCAGATGTTCGCCGCTTTAGGGGCCGGGCTCCCCTTCTTCGCGCATGAGGCATTGCTGACGGGTAGCGAAGGCAAGCTCTCCAAGCGCTTGGGCTCGCTAGGCGTCGCCCATTTCCGCGAGATCGGGCTGGAGCCTATGGCTGTCTTGGCGCTACTCGCCCGCCTCGGCACGTCACTGCCGGTAGAGCCATTCGCGAATGTCGAGCCGCTGGTCGAAAGCTTCGACTTCGCGCATTTCGGACGAGCGCCCGCCCGCTTCGATGAAGCGGAACTTGCCGCACTTAACCAGAAGATCGTCCATCTTCTACCCTATGACGCCGTGTCCGGCCGCCTGCCTGCCGGGATGAATGAGGCAGGCTGGAACGCCATCCGGCCGAACCTCGAAAATGTGCGGCAAGCCGCCGATTGGTGGCGCATCGTGACTGGCCCCGTCGAAGCGCCTGCGCCCGACGACGATGATCGCACCTTCCTCGCAACTGCTCGGGAAATGCTGCTGGAGTTGGACTTCAACGCGGACATCTGGCCCTCGCTCACCGGCGCGCTCAAGGAGCGGACAGGCCGCAAGGGCAAAATGCTGTTCCTGCCCCTACGTCGTGCACTCACCGGCCTGGATCACGGTCCGGACATGGCTCAATTCTTGCCGCTGATCGGCAGAGACGAAGCACTCCGCCGCCTGAGTTGAGTCGGGCAGCGCCCTGAGCAGATCAGGCGCGTATGGCTTCCAACGCCTTGCCCACAGCCAATATGCCTTCGGGCGCGACAGCAAAGCCCATATGGGTGCAATCCACCTCGATGGCCCTGTCGCGCTCGCCGTGCCTACCCTTTGCGCATTCCGGCACAATAACCCCGTCGCGCCGCGACCAGAGGGCAATGGTGGGGACCTGCGGCTTTACCTCCCGATTGCAGGCAAAAGGCGGGCAATCGACGGGATGACCCGCTACCAGCTGATAGAGCCGCCAAGCATGATTGGCGCGCGGATCGCCTGAAAAGGGCGTGCCCATGGTGATGACGCCAGCAACTTTCTCCTGCGCGACCTTGGCATATTCTCGTGCGAACAGCCCTCCCAGGCTCCAGCCCACCAGAGTCACTGGTGCATCGGTTTCCTTGCGAATCCTGTCCACTCGCCGGTCGATTTGCTCGAGCGTGTCTGGCCGGGGACCCAGATTGCGTCCCATGTCCCAGCTGTGTGCCCTATATCCCGCAGCCTGAAGGATCGTGCGCATCATCTCCATCCGCTGCTCTGAAGCGAGCAGGCCGGGGATCAGCAGGATGTGGCGCCCATCGCCCTTTATAGCTCGCGACAAGGCACCGGCTCGGGCACGGCTGCGCGCCAGATCGATCGGCATGGAAGCGTTGCCCAGCAAATGCCGCAGCGAAGGCCGCACTGCATCGCTAGGATGCTGCGCTACGCGGCCCTTCCAGAAGCTGGTGATCGAATCGACATAAGGCGGCACGAGAAAACAGTCTCCAAGGCCCGAAGGCGAAAGATGACATTCTCATGACAAATGCACCGCGCGTCCAATGGTTTCGCGCGGCCGTCTCAACGGCTGGTCGATTATGACAGGTTCTTCAGGGCGCGAGGGGCGAGGTTTGGGTGACCGGCCCGCCACTGACGCCGTGCAGCTGGCGCGGTTCCAATATGGCTGCGGTCTCGATCAGGTCGAGCGCCCGTCGTGCTTCGATATAGCGGCGGGCGAACTGCAACCACCTGTCGGCGGCCGCCCTGCCGGGCATTTTCTCCACCTCTGCAAGAGCAGGACCTACCCGCCCCGCATCGATATAACGCAGCGCCCGTTCCATCGCGGCCTCCGGGCGCGGAGAGGGTGTGGACGTCCGCCTGATGGTGACGAGTTCGCGGGCCTCATGCTCCACCGATTCCCACCAGCTCGTTTGTGGCCCGGGCGTCGTCAATTGATCGGCGACGCCGGAAAGTCCGGCGCGCAGGTCGGCAATCGTGACCGGCTCGCGCGCCGCATTGATGATCGTCGCCACGGCGCGCGGCTGCGCCTGACCAAAGCGCAACCTCAATTGCCCTTCGATATAGCCGAGAGGCATTCCGCTATCGAGCGCACGGCGCGCGGCGAAGGCGACCAGCAATCCCTCGGCGCGCGCTGCATTTCCGGACGCTGCCTGAGCCTCTACGGTAATGCGATTGAGCCGATCTTCCAGCTGCACTACCCGTCCGTCCAGCATCTGCGCCGCGTCTGCGGACAGTGGGCGTAGCGCGACGCCGGGGCGCAAATAGGGGTCGGCGGTGGCGACCGACGGTTGCGCGCGATCATTCCACCGGCCCTGAAAATAGAGCATCGTGCCGATGGCAAGCGCGACGCCGATCACAAAGGCAAATAGCAGGGACGCGAAGATCGGCCAGGAACTCCGTTTGCGCGGAGGAACCGGCGGAATCGCCGTGACGCTTGTCGCGCCGCCTTCTTCGCTCATTGAGGACCTTTCTTCCATCTTGGCGGGATCATTCGCACAATCGTGCCGCGAGGGCCAGCATCCTCTCGTCATCGGGCCTGTCGGGCGCTTCGCCGCTGGCCCAGCCGGGGCCGCAGGCCAAAAGAGCCGTCGGGCTGATGGCGATAATAGGGAAATCGCGCCGCCGCTCCGGGGCGATCATTTCTGCAAGGTTGGCGCCCGCACGCGGGGAATGAACCAGCAATATCGCGCCCGGCTCCAGCTGAGGATCAAGCTGCGCCTGCGGCCGCGCGCCGATCGTATAGACGGCCACCCGCTCGATACTCAACTGCCCCGCCTCTATCGGGGCGAGTGTCGTGCCCCCCAGATGCAGCACCCGCCGGTGTCCGTCCGCCGCCATGCGGGCCGCGATGGCGCTGCCATCCTGATCGCCGCTGACGACATTCGCGAAGCCATGCTCTGCCATTGCCTGGGCGGTCGCGCTCCCGACCGCATAGGCGGGTAGCGCCCGGTAACCGACAAGCTGCGATCCGCCGAGCCGCGCAGCCTGCGCGCTGGTCATCAACAGCGCATCGAACCGCTCAGGCGGAGGTGCGTCCCAGCCGATCGGCCGTGCCTCGAACAATGGGCAAAGGCGGGGTAGGAGGCCCAGCTTCCTTGCCCGCGCGGCAGTCTCGCTCGCGCCCGGTTCGGGCCGCAGGATGATGACCGGCCTCACGCCTCGAACAGAGCGCGCAGCTCCGCGCTGGCACGGTCGAGCAGGGAGCGTCCCAGCGCCTCCGCCGCGCTGAGATCGCCGCGTGCGATGATCCTTATGTCCTCCACCCGCTCGCGCCCGTCAGCGCTCAATATCTCGGCAGCGAGACGGATCTCCCCATCCTCCAGCCGGCCCAAAGCAGCGATCGGCGAATGGCACGTCCCGCCCAGCCCTTTGAGGACTGCTCGCTCGGCCAAAACACAATCGAACGTGTCGCTATCGTTGATCCCGGCCAGCAGCGCCTGTATTTGCGTATTGTCGCTCAATGTCTCGATGCCCACGGCCCCCTGCGATGGTGCTGGCAGCATGACGTCAAGCGGGATGCATGTCCCGACGTCCGGCTGCCCCAGCCGGTCGAGCCCCGCCGCCGCAAGCAATGTCGCATGCACCTCCCCGGCGGCAAGCTTCGCCAGCCGCGTCGCGACATTCCCCCTGAACAGCACGACTTGCGCATCAGGCCGCAGCCGCTTGACCTGCGCCGCCCGCCGGGGGGAACTTGATCCCACCACCGGGTTCTCGGGCAGGGCCGCAAAGCTTTCCGCGCCGACCAGCCGATCCCGGACATCCGCGCGGGGCAGCATGGCCGTAATGGTGATTTCGGCAGGTCGGATAGTCTCCACATCCTTCATGGAGTGGACGGCAAAGTCGATTTGACCTTCCACCAGTGCCCGGTCCAGTTCCTTCGTCCACAGCGCCTTGCCGCCGATTTCCGCCAACGCCCGGTCCTGAATCCGGTCGCCGCTCGTCTGGACGATCACCGTCTCGATCGTGTCCGCTGCCCAGCCATGCTGCGCGCAGAGCGCCTCGGCCGTCATGCGCGCTTGCGCCAGCGCAAGGGGCGAACCTCGCGTGCCAAGACGGAGCGGGCGATCAGGCGTGAAAGATTGCAATGTCATATGCCGCTTGCTCTAATATCCGTGGCCATTAGATGGAAGCAGCAATGACGATCATCCTCGGCCTGGAATCTAGCTGCGACGAAACTGCGGCAGCGTTGGTGACGGCTGATGGGAAGATACTCGCCCACCGTCTTGCCACGCAGGAGGAGGCGCACCGCCCCTATGGCGGCGTTGTGCCTGAGATAGCCGCCCGCGCCCATGTCGAGGCATTGGCTCCCCTGATCGAAGCGGCACTTGCCGACGCAGATTTGACCCTGGATCAGGTTGACGTGATCGCCGCGACCGCAGGCCCCGGATTGATCGGCGGCGTGATGGTCGGTCTGGTGACTGGCAAGGCGCTCGCCCATGCCGTCAACAAGCCGTTGGTCGCCGTCAATCATCTCGAAGGCCATGCGCTGTCGCCCCGGCTTGCCGATCCGTCGCTGCAATTTCCTTATCTCCTTTTGCTAGTTTCCGGCGGACATTGTCAGTTGCTCCATGTCCGTGGACCCGGTGACTATGCCCGCCTTGCCACCACGATCGATGATGCCAGTGGCGAGGCTTTTGACAAGACCGCCAAGCTGCTTGGCCTGGGCTACCCCGGAGGTCCGGCGGTCGAGCGGGCTGCGGCAAGCGGCAATCCTAAGGCCGTCCCCCTGCCGCGTCCGCTGGTCGGAACGGCCGAGCCGCATTTCTCCTTTGCCGGGCTCAAGAGCGCGGTAATGCGCGCCGCGCAATCGGGACAATATTCGACCGAAGACATTGCTGCGAGCTTCCAGCAGGCAGTGATAGATTGCCTCGTTGATCGGACTGAAAAGCAGCTTGTCGCGCTGGACGGGATAACCGCTTTGGTCGTTGCGGGTGGCGTTGCCGCCAACCATTCGATCCGCACGGGGCTTCAGGCACTCGCCGCGCGGCATGATCTTCCCTTTGTCGCGCCACCGCTTTGGCTTTGCACGGATAATGCTGCAATGATCGCTTGGGCCGGGGCTGAACGCTATGCAGCCGGTCTGGTCGATGATCTTACCGTTCCAGCCCGGCCGCGCTGGCCGCTGGATCCGGATGCCGAAAAAGCGCGCGGGGCAGGAGTGAAGGCATGAAGGCGGGTGTCATAGGAGCGGGCGCCTGGGGCACGGCCCTTGCGCAAACCCTTTCGTCGCAAGGCGAGGATGTCCGTTTGTGGGCGCTTGAACCGGACGTCGTCAGCGCCGTCAACCAGGATCATCTCAATCCCCTTTATCTTCCCGGGATTCCCCTCAATCCAGCCGTGCAGGCGACGGGGGATATGGCGGACATGGCTGACCGGGAACTGCTGTTGATCGTCAGCCCGGCCCAGCACCTGCGCGCTGTCGTGGCGGGACTCCCTGCCGGTATCCCGCTCATCCTGTGTTCGAAGGGGATCGAAGCTGGCTCCGGCCTGCTGATGTCGGAAGTCGCCAAGCAGGCTCAGCCCAGTTCGCCGATCGGCGTTTTGTCAGGTCCGACCTTCGCACATGAAGTCGCGCGGGGGCTTCCCACTGCCGTCACCTTGGCTTGCGATGATGCCCAGCTTGCCGGGCGTATTGCGGCGCGTGTCGCCCGCCCCGCCTTTCGTCCCTATCTGTCCGATGACATCGTAGGCGCGGAGATTGGCGGGGCCGTCAAGAATGTGCTCGCCATCGCTTGCGGCGTTGCAGACGGAGCGGGCCTCGGCCTGAACGCTCGCGCATCGCTCATCAGCCGAGGCTTCGCCGAAATGACGCGTTTCGGCCTCGCGCGCGGCGCGCGCGCCGAAACGCTCTCGGGCCTTTCAGGGTTGGGTGACCTGGTCCTCACCTGTTCCTCGACCAACTCGCGCAATTTCTCGCTCGGTAAGGGATTGGGCGAAGGCCGATCGGCTGCCGAATTGCTTGCCAATCGCCGCACCGTTGCCGAAGGCGCCTTTACAGCGCCAGTGCTGCGCGAGGCTGCACGCGCGGCCTCTGTCGAAATGCCGGTGGTCGAAGCCGTCTGTGCCCTGCTGGAAGACGCGGCCCCTCTGGGCGAAGTCATCGATGCGCTGCTCGCACGTCCGCTGCGTCCCGAATAATCCATCGCCCTTCGACCATTTATTGTTTACCGTCCGGCAACAGAGAATATGACGCGACAGGGGGATCCACTTTCTTTGCCGACTGAGCAGGCTTCCTCCGCGCAACAGGATGACATCGCGGCGCTTGCCAGAGGTGGCCGGACGAATATCTTCGGCTTTCTTCTGCGCCTGGCTGCTCGCCTCCCTTTCCTTTTCATCGCTGGCCGCTGGTATGGTGCCGATGCGCTAGGCCGTTTCGCCTATGCTGTCCTTGTCGTTGAATTCATCGCGCAACTGGCGACGCTGGGGCTGAAGCGCGGTCTGGCTGGCGCGCTGGCTCAAACCGAGCGTCCGCACGGCCATGTCGTCACGGACGCGATGCTGGTGACGCTGATCGCCGCCTCGTTGGGCAGCTGCATACTGGTTGCCTTCCCTCAAGCGATGTTCCCAAACAGCGGCATCAATGGCCTTGACCGCTTGCTGGCGCTTATCGTGATAGCCGTTGCAGGGTCAGACGTTGCACTCGCCGCCTGTGCTTATCGTTTTGACATAGGGGCAACAGTTCGTGCCCGGTCCATCATAGAACCCTGGGCTATCAGTATCGGCGCTTTCGCCTTCGCCTTTTATTCGACGCGCGATGGCCTGATCCTCTCCTACGTCGTTTCCATGATTGCGGCGTTCGTCGCCTCCATCATCCCCATGACCCGCCACTATGGCATACCCTATGGATGGCGCCCCGACTTCGGGAGGCTTTGGCGTCTCGCGCGCCGTAACTTGCCGCTCGCCGCCGCCGATGGCGTGGAATGGGGATCGCGTCGCCTTGACCTCGCCATTCTGGGCCTGTTCGTCAGTCCCGCGATTGTCGGCGTCTATTATGTGGCGCAGCAGGTCGCCTCATTGCCGCAAAAGCTGAAAACCAGCTTCGATCCCATTCTGGGGCCGGTCATTACCCGCAACCTTGCCGAGGGCAATCTTGCCGCCATTGCGCGGCAGGTCAGCCAGGTGGGCTTCTGGATCATCGCCGCGCAGGCCGGTATCGCCCTTGCGCTGGGCATACCCGGCGAGGCGGTTATGGGGCTAGTCGGGCCGCATTTCGTTGGCGGCACCGGAGCGCTGGCCTTTCTCCTGCTGGCGGAGGTCGTCGCGGCCACTGCCGTAGTCAGCGAATCCGCGCTGGTATATATCGCTCGCCACCGCAACCTGATGATTTCGCTGTTCATGATCGGATTGCAGGCCGCGCTCAGTTTCGGACTCATATTGCTTGCGCGCCGATTTGATTTGCCTCCGATGGCGATAGCAGCGGCACCGGCTCTCGCGCTCACCATCGCGCTGGGGGTTGGCGCGCTGGTGAAGGCGCGCCTTTTGTCTCATCTGCTGAAGGCCAAGGTAAATGCTTGGCGCTGGCCATTGCTTAGCGCATGTGGCGTCGCCTGCATCGTGGGGGCGGCCTTTGTCGCTCTGCCGCCCGCGCTGGAATGGATCGAACTTGTTTTCGGTGTGGGGACGATTTTGGCGGTCTACGGCTTTGTCATTTGGCGATGGGGCTTCGGCCCCGATGACCGGGCCTTGTTCCGGCGCCAGAAAGCCGCCTGACCCAAACTAGGGTTTAAGCGGCTTAGACTTCCCCGTCGATGTGGATGAGCGTTCCGCGGCCTTACCGCCCCAGCTTAGCCCGGATCAGCTTCAGATCCTGTTCCGGTCGCGCGCCCCAATGGGAAATCACTTCGGCTGCGGCTGCTGCGCCCAGTTCGAGGCAATGATGCACGTCCAGTTCCTCGATATGACCGGCAAGGAATCCTGCAGCGAACAGGTCGCCCGCGCCCGTGGTGTCGATCACCTGCGCAATAGGCGCTGCGGGCACCTCGTAGCGAACGCCGTCCACCACAGCGATCGCGCCCTTTTCGCTGCGGGTCGATATCAGCACTGGCACGCGTCCGGCGAATGACGCCACCGCTTTGTCAAAGTCGTCGATCTGCGCCAGCGACTGAATTTCATGCTCGTTTGAAAAGAGGATGTCGATCAACCCCTGATCGATGAGCTGCACGAAATCGTCCCGATGCCGTTCAATGACGAAGCCATCGGACAAGGTGAAGGCAACCTTGCGGCCCGCCCCCTTCGCGGCGTCGATGGCGGCACGCATGGCAGCACGCGGCTGTTCAGGATCCCACAAATAGCCTTCCAGATAGAGGATCGATGCTGAACGGATCAGGTCGAGGTCGAGCGCTGATTCCGGCAGAAACTGCGACGCGCCCAGAAAGGTGTTCATCGTGCGTTGAGCGTCGGGCGTCACCAGGATCAAGCAGCGCGCGGTGGGCACCTCGCCCCCCACCGCTGGCGTGTCATAGCGGATACCGAGGGCGCGCACATCATGGGTGAACACGTCGCCCAACTGGTCGTCGCGCACTTGCCCGATGAAGGCGCAGCGCTTGCCCAGTGCCGCGAGGCCAGCCAGCGTGTTCGCCGCTGATCCACCGCTGACCTCCTTCCCCGCGCCCATATCGGCGTAGAGCGCCTCGGCCGTCTCCGCGTCGATTAGCTGCATCCCGCCCTTGGTCAGCGCATGTTCGGCAAGGAATGCGTCATCGCTGGGAGTAAGCACGTCGACAATGGCATTGCCGATCGCGACAACATCTAGCGAGGGGGCAGCAGCAGCGGTCACGCGATATCCTTACTCAAAGGCTCAAAATCGAGCCGTGTCTATCGAGCCGCGCTGCTGCGTGCAACGTTGCAGATTGACCATGCGTGCAGAGCGCGGAATAGCGTGCCTCATGGTGATCGCCGCCGCCCTTCGTGCCTTTCCCGTCATCTTCCATCGGGCTGCTCTGCGCCTGTTGGCCAAGACGCTCATGCTGACGCTGCTGATCTTTGCGATGGCGGGACTAGGTCTTTGGACAGCAGTCCACGCAACGCGCGCATATTTCGGCTGGAGTGGTGGTGGCCTAGCGGAAGCCGCCTTGACGGCTTCGAGCCTCGCCGCGCTTGCATGGCTGCTCTTCCGGACCATCGCCATGGCAGTTATGAACCTGTTTGCCGACGACATCGTGGCTGCGGTCGAACGGGACAGCTATCCCGCCGCCGCAGCCGCCGCCCGGCCTCTGGGCTTCGCGCCCAGCTTGCGGCTTGCCCTCGCTTCGGCCGCGCGAACGGCGGGCTGGAACTTGCTGGCGCTGCCGGTCTACCTCCTTCTTCTGGTCACCGGCGTCGGCACGGTCCTGCTTTTCCTGGCGCTTAACGCCTATCTCCTGGGTCGCGACCTCAGCGATATGGTGGAACAGCGGCATCCGGGACTTTTGCCGATCCCTCGCCTCGGCCGGTGGCTCATGGGTCTCGTCTCGGCGCTTATGTTCCTCATCCCCTTCATCAACTTGCTTGCGCCTGTTTGGAGCGCGGCTATGGCGGTGCACATGCTGCATGGCGTCGGGAACAAGTCACGATGAAAGCCCCCCAACATATCCTCTCGGTCTTGCTTGCGCTGCCACTCGCAGCTTGCGGCGGGTCGATTGTGCCGCCTTCGCCGATGCGCCCGTCTCCATCTGGGCCGCCCGCCAGCGCCTTCATGAAATCGGGTCCGCTCATGGGAATGGACGTGCGCCACCTCGTCCAGCAATTCGGTACGCCGCGGCTTGATATCCGGGAAAGCACCATGCGTAAGCTCCAGTTCGCTAACGGGCGCTGCGTTCTGGACGCCTATCTTTATGCACCGGCTCGCGGCAAGGAGCCTGTTGTCACCCATGTCGATGCTCGCACCCCCGCCGGGGCCGATACAGATCCGGGCGCCTGCGCTTCAGCGCTTCGGCGATAGGTCAGGGCGCGGACAGCCGCTCCACGGCCCACGCCGCCGCTTCCGCCACCACGGGATCGTCATCAATCAGCAATGGGTGCAATCGCGCCAAAAGACGAGGGTCGCTACTGTTACCCGCCGCTATGGCCGCGTTGCGGACCATCCGGCTGCGCCCGATCCGCTTGATCGGCGACCCTGAGAAAACCTCCCGAAACCCCGCATCGTCCAAAGCCAGCAGGTCGCCAAGTTCAGGCGCAGCCAGTTCGGCCCGTCCGAGAAACGCCCGGTTTGCCGCTGCCGCATCAGCGAACTTGTTCCACGGACACACCGCCAGACAATCGTCGCAGCCGTAGATGCGATTGCCGATCTTCTCGCGAAACTCGGGCGGGATCGGCCCCTTATGCTCGATCGTAAGGTAAGAGATGCAACGCCGCGCATCCACGACATAGGGGGCAGGAAAAGCATCGGTGGGGCAGGCCGACTGGCAGGCCGTGCAACTGCCGCAATGATCCACTTCGGGCAGGTCGGGTTCCAGGGCCAGTTCGCTATAGATCGCGCCCAGGAACAGCCAGCTGCCGTGCGCGCGGCTGACGAGATTGCTGTGCTTCCCCTGCCAGCCCAAACCCGCCGCCACCGCCAGAGGCTTTTCCATCACCGGCGCGGTGTCCACAAATACCTTAAGGGCGCTCGCCTGCTCCTCCACCAGCCAGCGAGCGAGGCTCTTCAGTCCCTTTTTCACGACGTCATGATAGTCGCGCCCCTGAGCGTACACGGAAATGCGTCCACGATCGCCCTCCTCTGCCAGCGTCAGCGGATCGCGGCCCGGAGCATAGCTCATCCCCAGCATGATGACGCTGCGTACGTCGGGCCACAGCGCGCTGGGTGAGCCGCGCTGCTCCGCGCGCTCCTCCATCCACAGCATCTCGCCATGACAGCCATCGTCCAGCCATTTGCGTAAGCGCCGCCCGGCCTCGGGCGCGGCGTCCGCGCGCGCGATGGCGCATGCGGCAAACCCCAGCCGCTGCGCTTGCGCCTTCAGGCGCTGTTCCAAGGTTTCGGTTTGCGTTGGCATGCTGTGCGACTATCAGGAGTGGATGATCCGTAACAATCCGGCTCCCCCTTCGGCCTATGCCGTCGAAGGCCATGCTCTTGTCAAGACATTCGGCAAATTCCGGGCAGTCGATGGCATCGACCTCGCCGTTCCCACGGGCTCCATTTACGGCATTCTCGGGCCTAACGGAGCGGGCAAGACGACCTTGCTCCGCACGCTGCTCGGCATCATCGATCCCGACGAGGGCTCTCGCCGACTGCTAGGGGATGATGTCCCGCTGCGTCAGGCGCGGGCCATCGGCTATCTGCCCGAGGAACGGGGCCTCTATCCCTCGATGAAGGCGGCGGAAGCGATCGCGTTCATGGGTGCTTTGCGCGGGCTGCCGCTAAAAACAGGGCGTCAGCGCGCACGCGAGATGCTGGCCGAACATGGCATGGGCAGTTCGATCGACAAGCCGATCCGTCAACTGTCCAAGGGCATGGCGCAGACCGTTCAGCTATTCGGCACGATCGTCCACGAGCCTCGGCTGATAGTTCTCGACGAACCTTTCTCCGGGCTCGACGCGATCAACCAGGGCAAGTTGGAGCTATTGATCCGCGATCAGGCGCGGCGGGGCGTCACCATCCTCTTTTCCACCCACGTCATCGCGCATGCCGAACGCCTCTGTGAACGCATCGCCATCGTCGCGGGCGGGCGCATCAGGTTCGAAGGATCGGTGGGTGAGGCGCGCGACAAGCTGCGCCCGCAGGTTCGCCTGCGGACCCGCGCGAGCGATGGCAGCTGGCGCCGTGCCTTGCCTGCTGAAACGCTGGCGGCCGATGGCGCATGGCATTTCGATCTGCCGGATGAGGGGATCGAACCGCTGCTCCGGGCTTTGCTCGACGGGCAGGCAGGTATCGAAAGTCTCTCGATCGAACGGCCCGGCCTGCATGACGCGTTCGTCTCCATCGCGGGTGCCGCCGCTGCCCAGCAGATGCAGGATGCGGAAGAGGAGGCCGCCTGATGAGCGAAGTTCTGCGCGCGGCTCTGGTCATCGCCCGCCGCGATTTTTCCGCCGTTATCTTCTCAAAGACCTTCATCCTGTTCCTGCTTGGACCCTTGTTCCCGGTCGTGATCGGCATGGCGTTTGGCGGCCTGGGTGAAAAGATAACGACTGAAAGCCTGCGCCCCACCGTCGGCATCGCCATGGCGAAGGAAGATGCGGTGCGCATGGAACGTGCCCATGACATTCTTGCCGCCCGATTGGGGGCGGACAACCTCCCTCGCCTGCAACGCGCGCCCAAGGGAGCGCCGCGCGCCTTGCTTATGCGACCCGACGCCCGCTTCATCGCCATTGTGTCGGGCACGATCACCCATCCTGTGCTCACCGGCAAAGCCGACGATCTCGCCATGCTGGAAGGCGATATCAGCCTGCTCGCAAGCGCGGCCGTCGCTGGCGAACAGCTACCCCATGTGCGGATCAAGAAGCAGCTTGTTACGGCCAGCGCGGGCGCGGAGGCGCAATCGCGATTGTTGACCGGCCGGGCGGCGCAGGTCCTGATATTCCTGCTCACCATGCTTCTCGCGGGCATGGTTCTGTCCAACCTTGTGGAGGAAAAAACCAACAAGGTGATCGAAATCCTCGCCGCCGCCGTCCCGATCGACTCCGTTTTCCTGGGTAAACTCATCGCCATGCTCGGCATGAGCTTCGTCGGCATCGGCTTCTGGGGGGCGGGGGTCGTGCTGGGCGTCCGGATTTTTGCAGGCCCTGACATCGCGCCGCCTACCCCTGCGGTTGGATGGCCCATGTTCCTGCTGCTTGGCGGCATCTATTTCACCATGGCCTACGCCTTGCTGGGCTCGTTATTCCTCGGCATCGGCGCACAGGCCGCAACCGTGCGGGAGGTGCAGACGCTCAACATGCCGGTCACCATGGCGCAGATGGGCGTCTTCTTTTTCGCGACCTATGCGGTTGATCATATGGGCTCCGCTCCAGAGATTGGCGCGATCATCTTCCCCTTCTCCTCGCCATTCGCGATGATCGCGCGAGCGGCTCAGGACTCGGCGCTATGGCCCCATATTCTTGCGATCGTGTGGCAGGCCATTTGGGTTGCCGCCATTATCCGTCTGGGCGTCTGGCTGTTCCGTAGACATGTGCTGAAATCAGGCCATGGCAGTAGCCGGAAATTGTTCAGGCGACGCTCAGCCTCGGTTGGATAGGTAGACGGGATGACACGGCGGGATCTTCTCAAAAGTGGCGCCTGTGCAGTAGCCGCTCTCGCCTTCTGGCGATTGGGCATGGAAGAGGCCGCCGCCGCTTATCCCTTTACCCTGACCGATGCTGAATGGCGCAAGCGTCTCAGCCCGCTTGCCTATAATGTGCTGCGCAAGCAGGCCACCGAACATCCCTTCACCAGTCCGTTGAACAAGGAACATCGCGCGGGCACCTTCAAATGCGCAGGTTGCGACCAGGCCCTGTTCAGTTCGAAGACCAAATTCGACAGCGGCACAGGCTGGCCTAGCTTCTGGGCGCCCTTGCCCCGTGCCACGGGCACATCGCGAGACATGTCCCTACTCTATCCAAGGATCGAGGTTCATTGCGCCCGATGCGGCGGCCACCTCGGCCATGTTTTCGATGATGGACCGCCGCCCACCCGGAAACGCTATTGCATGAACGGCGTGGCGCTCAGTTTTGCGGCGGCATGATCCTGTAGACACGCAAGGACGTCATCCCCTGAAGCCTGACCGGCTTCAACCAGTCGGGATGTCCACCCTTGTCCAAAATCATTGCCAGACTGCCCGGATGCTCCTGAGCATAATGTCTGAACTCATTTAGGCTGGGACAGGTCACTAGATAGTCTGGTCCCTTGCGACTATTCAAAGCCGTCAGAATAGTCCGCGCCTTCACGGGCGGCGCCGTAAAGCCTTCGACCACCGCCGTGATTCCGGCCGCATTCCGGTGATGCGCCGTGCCGATGACATCGTGGGGGGTGCGGATCAAAATGTCGGGACCTATATCCAGGGGCGCAAACAGCGTCGATCTGGGCAACTGCCGCAATGGGCTCAACGCCGCGGCAGTCCGGCATTCACCCGCAGGCGTGGGCGATTTCTCCTCTTTCTCTGCGCTCGCCGTAGCTGCGATCCAGAGCGCACACAAGGCGGCCGGGGTGAGCAAGGCGACCGCCGAGGAGGCGAACACCCTCGGGATCGTCGCGGTTTTCTGCTGCGCTCGCCGGAAGAGCCGCAGCATCAACCAGGCCACCCCCGGCAGCGCCAGTACATGGGCGACCGACATCGCCCGCATCACCAGCATAGCGACCAGCGTCGCCCCGGTCAGGAGGAGCGCCACAGCCAGCCAGCGATCACGCGCCTTGGCCGTATCGGCTATTCGCGCCGCCATGATCGACCCGGCCAGTCCCGCGAGTGGGGGCAGCAGGATGAGCCCCATCATCGAACGGCCCTGTTCCCAGATCGGGCGGCCTTCCATGACATGCAAATACCAGAGTTTATAGGCGACGGGTCCCAGCGACTGGAAAGGATCGCCGGTCAGGCAAGACTTGCCGGTGATGATGAACAGCGCCGCGGCGGCCAATGCGCCCGTTCCGGCGGCGGCGAACCGCCCTGTCGCGGAAACCGGGGTGCCGATGCGGAAGACAATCGGGGTTACGATCGCGAAGGCGATCAATGGCCAGATATAGGCCGCTGAAAGAGCATCGCATTGCGCGTGCGCCAGCGGCGCCATGCCGCGCAGGACAGCCAGCAACAGCAGCGCGGCACTGCCCAAGGTCAACGCATAGGCTACAAAGCGGGGCGTCTCATCCTGATCTCGCCACTGGCGCAGCGCCAACGTAGCTGCGAACAGGGCGGCATAGGGCAATCCTTCGCTCGAAATCTGTAGCCACACGGCCATGGCCGTGCCTGCGACCACGCCGCCGCGTGCAGGCCGCGTATCCATGGCACCGGCAAGAGCGATCGTCGCCATCAGGATCTGCCAGCCATGGTGATCGATTCGCAGCGGCCCGAACTGCACAAGGATGGTCGGCGTCGTCAGCAACAGCACCGGCGCCAGCATCGCCGCCGGTTTGCCCGCAATACGAACAACGGCAACATGCAGTGCCCATGCCAGCGCACCCAACGACAGCAGTGGAACCGTCGAGCAGGCGATCACTTCGGCCAGGTGGCTGCCCAGGATCGGCTGCAACAGCAGGATTATCGCCGCGATCGGCATATCGACGATCCGCGACCAATGCATGGGTCCGCCAAAGGGCGGGTTCACCCGATGCTGACTGACATCCAGAAAGGCCTGGCCGCCGAGCCAGTCGCGCACCTGCTGAAGGCGCATTGCGTCGTCCGGATCACGAAAGCCCAAAATGTCTAGCTGGTCGCGGGCCAGCCACAACAGAATGATGGAACAGCAAATCCAGGCAAGGATGAGCCAGCGGGCACTGGGGGTGGTTGTCCCCCCAATGTCGCGGGTAAATCCCGTGCGGATCTTAGCGAGCGGCGAAGACGCCATATTTCCGGATCGCATATACAGATAGAAAGCTGGCGGGGATGGCGAACAGCTTCGCAAGCGCCGGGGTCATTCCGGCGGCTCCCAGAACACTGATAAGGCCGGATGTCACGGCGATGCCGACCACCGCGCTGACGGCAAAGCCCAGACGCTGCCGGTTCGTCGGGCCGACAGCCGAAGGAAAGACGAAACGAACGCTGATCAACCAGTGCAACAGCAGGCCCGATGTATAGCCGATGGCTCCCGCCATCGTGGGCGGCACATCGAAGCGCAGCAGTGCCAGGAACAGCAGCATGTCGCCGCAAAGCGCGCAAAGGCTGGCCAGCAAATAGCGGACTAGGGTGAAGCGGACGGTGAGGGCGCTGCTCAGATGGCCAAGGTTCATCAATGCATGACTGCCGGTTTACGCGGCCTTCAGGCGGCCGGGCACCCGCCGCACGCTCCCCAGCGCCGCATTCTGCCCGATGGCTTCTTCGCCTTCCTCGCCAGCTTCATGATATTCGGCATCCTCGTTGACCGCCCAGATGTCGAACTGCCGCTCGCCAGCTTCGATGTTCCGCACCGTCAGCATGGCGGTCATCATCGCATGATCCTGATTATTATAGCGGTGCATGCCGTTACGGCCGACCAGATGCAGCGTCGGGTAGAGCTGCTCAAGTTCCGTCCGCATCTTCAGCACATTGGCGGCATAGTCATCATCATAGACGGGATAGGCCTTCTCCTGACGGACGACCGCTCCCTCGACCACATCGGCAGGATCGCACAGCCCCAGTATCGCCATTTCGTGCTTGGCGAGCTCGACCAGGGCATCGTCGTTCGATGACCAAAGGCCATCGCCCTCGAAGCAGAAATATTCAAGGCCGACGCAGGCGAGCGATGGATCTGGCACCATTTCCGGAGACCAGCTGCGGAAATTCTGGATGCGGCCGACCTGAACCTTCGAATCATGGATGTAGATCCAGTTGTCGGGAAACAGGTCCTCCGACTTGATCATCAGCGCCACGGTCAGGAAGTCGCGATATTTAAGCTCCATCGCATTGCCGAGCGTCGCGGGCAAAGGATGAATGCGGCCCGCCAGCTCACGCATCGGCGCGGAACTGATGACATGACGCGCCTTCAACAGCACCTCACCCTCGGGACCCTGAGCGACCATCTGCCACCGGCCGGTGCCTTGGTCGTGCGACAGCTGCTTGAGGCTGTGCGCCATCAGCACCTTGTTGCCGCCCTTGACGACGAAGTCCCGTGCGGCTTCCCACATCATGCCGGGGCCAAGGCGTGGATAGCGGAAGCTTTCGAGCAGGGTCTTGGTCGCCATGCCATCATTGGGCCGCTTGTTGAGACCCAGCGAGCGCTTCAGCCCATCCTTCACCGCGCCCCAGAGCGACAGACCCTTGATCCGCTGTGCCGCCCAATCAGCCGACATCTCGTTGCAGGGCATGCCCCAGACCTTTTCGGTATAGGTCTTGAAGAAGATGGAGAACAGCTTGTGTCCGAACGCGTTCACCGTCCAATCCTGAAACGACCGGACATTGCGGTTCGGCAGCAGCCTCGCCTTCGCGAAACTCGCCATGCATAGCGTCGATCGCCACACGCCAAGATTCCACAACGCCTCAAAGGCACGCAGCGGATAGCTGTAGAATTTGCCCTCATAATAGATGCGGCTCATCCGGGGGCGCTGGATGAAATCATTGGGCAGGATCTCGTTCCAGAGATCGACCACCTCTTTCGACTTGGAAAAGAAGCGGTGGCCGCCAATGTCGAAGCGGAAGCCGTTCAGTTCAACAGTCCGGCTGATCCCGCCGACATAGCGGGGGTCCTTCTCGATAACAGTGACCGAATAGCCCTTTTTGGTGAGCAAATAGGCCGCAGTCAGGCCTGCCGGACCCGCGCCGATGATGGCGACATCCACATTCTGGTCGATTTCCGGCATGCAATGCCCCCCGATAGGCTAACTTCTATCATCGGAATTGGCGGAAATCATCTAAGGAATGGTTAATGATCAGGTAAGCATGGCGGGGCAGGTGGACCGCCCCGCCAGCCCCTCTCAATGGCGGAAGTGCCGCATGCCGGTGAAGACCATGGCGAGGCCAGCTTCGTCGGCCGCCGCGATGACCTCGTCGTCCCGGATAGATCCGCCCGGCTGGATCACTGCCGTCGCGCCTGCTTCGACCGCCGTCAGGAGGCCATCGGCAAAGGGGAAGAAGGCGTCGGACGCGACCGCCGACCCGATGGTGCGGGCTTCGCTCCACCCCGCCTTTTCAGCGGCATCCTTGGCCTTCCACGCCGCGATGCGCGCGGATTCGAGGCGGTTCATCTGCCCCGCGCCGATGCCAGCAGTGCTGTTGCCCTTGGCATAGACGATGGCGTTGGATTTCACATGCTTGGCGACGGTCCAGGCGAACAGGCAGTCATTCAGCTCCTGATCGGTGGGCGCGCGCTTGGTCACGACCTTCAACTGATCGCGCGTGATGCGGCCGTTGTCGCGGCTCTGCACCAGCATGCCACCGGCAATGCTCTTCATCATCAACCCGGTCCGCGCCGGGTCGGGCAGTTCGCCCGTCAGCAGCAGGCGGAGGTTCTTCTTCTTCGCAAAGATCGCCTTGGCTTCCTCATCGGCGTCGGGCGCGGCGACGACTTCGGTAAAGATGCCGCTGATCGCTTCGGCGGTCGGGCCGTCGAGCGGGCGGTTGACGGCGATGATACCGCCAAAGGCCGAGACGCTGTCGCAGGCGAGGGCGGCTTCATAGGCTTCGATCAGCGTATTGCCGGTGGCGACGCCGCAGGGATTGGCGTGCTTGACGATCACCACGGTGGGCGGGCCGTCACGGAACTCGCTGACCAGCTCCAGCGCGGCGTCGGCGTCATTGTAATTATTGTAGCTGAGCTCCTTGCCCTGAATCTGCTTCGCCTGGGCAATGCCATTGGCGGAAGGACCGACGGGCAAATAGAGCGCGGCCGACTGATGCGGATTCTCACCATAGCGCAGCGTCGCGCCGAGCTTGCTCGATACGGCCAGTGTTTCGGGGAAATCGACGCCCTGATCGGCAAAGGCGAACCAGCTGGCGATCATCGAATCATAGGCGGCGGTAGCGGCATAGGCTTTGGCCGCGAGCATCCGGCGGAAGTCATAGCTGGTCGCGCCGCCCTTTTCCGTCATCTCCGCGATCAGACGGGCATAGTCGGCCGGATCGGTGACAATGGCGACACTCTCATGGTTCTTCGCGGCGGAGCGAACCATCGAGGGGCCGCCAATATCGATATTCTCGATGATCTCCTCGCGCTCTGCCCCCTTCGCGACCGTGGCGGCGAAGGGGTAGAGGTTGACGACGACAAGATCGATGGCGCCGATTTCATGTTCCTGCATGGAGGCGACATGGTCGGGATTGTTGCGCACGGCGAGCAGGCCGCCATGAACCTTGGGGTGCAGCGTCTTGACGCGGCCGTCCATCATTTCCGGGAAGCCGGTGAGGTCCGAAATATCCTTCACGTCCAGCCCGGCATCGCGCAGAGCCTTGGCCGTGCCGCCGGTGGACACCAGTTCGACGCCATGTTTGCCCAGCGCCTGACCCAGTTCGACGAGGCCGGACTTGTCCGACACGGAAAGGAGGGCGCGTTTGATGGTGACGTCTGACATGATGCTTCCTGCTGTTCGAAGTGCCGCTCAGGCTTGCCGCAGCCCTCTAGTCCTGCCGGACCGATGCGGCAAGCGATAGGATTTAGGGTAAGGGGCCTTAGCTCATCCGCTTGAAGAGCCAGCCGATGGTCGATCCGCCGGGCAGTGCTTCGGCGGTGATGACCAGCTGGCGGGTCTCATGCGGGCGGCCTTCCCCGTCCACCCAGAGGCTTTCCTCTATAGTCAGCTTCCCCGCATTGGCGCGAAACTGCCAGATAGGCCCCATCTCGATGCGCAACAACGCGCCCATGCCGTCGGCTGTGGCGGTGGGTTCTACTCCGGGCGCTAAGTGAAAGCGTAGCTCGGCGGGTAGCTTTACCGGCCGACGGCGGCGCGCGGCGGGCGTCAGCATGTCTTCGCCCCGGATTTCGCGGCCATCGATGCTGACGAGCAGCAGGCGGCGGTGGACATAGCCCATGCGCCGCACATAGCCGTCATGGCTGATCTCTATCCGGCTGCCGCTTTCCTGTTCCTGCCGGTGAAATTCGACTTCAGTGACGCCGCGTCCTAGTGTGCCGTCGGGGAGCAGGGCGGTGGAATTGCTGTTGTTCAGCACCAGCGTGCTGTGTGCCGCCGTGGTGCGCAGGCCCTGTGCGAGGCCGCCGGGCATCCACGCGCCCTCAAGCGCCGCGCCGCCGCAATTGACGATCAGCCGCTGCGGCCCATCGCTGATCTCGATCGCGGTGGTGGAGGCGCATCCCGCCTCGGCCAGTCGGGCGACCGGCGGCGGCGCAGCATCGATTTGGACGATGGTCGTGCCCGCGACGAGCCGCTGATAGCCCCAATCGCTCGCCTGCCGCAGCGGACGCGCACGCACGCGGCTTGCCCGGATCACGTCTTCTATGATGGCGGGGTCGATCGCGCCCGTGCCCTGCCAGCTGCCAAGCCCGCCATCGCCATGGGTGAGGCCCAGCAGCGCGGGAACCATTCGCCCCTGCGCTTCGGCGAGGAAAGGCGGCACCTGTTCGCGGCGAACATCATAAACCGCCCGCACCATTGCCAGCAGCATGATGGCGTCCAATTGGTCACTGGGCGAGCGCGAGATAATGCCGCCATCGCCATGAACCGTGTTTTCGATGGCGCGCTTGAGACCCGCCTCACCGAAAATCTTGCGGGCAGCGCCACCCGGCAGCAACATTGATGCCGCAACGATCCCGCCCCAGGCCACCAGACGCGGGAGGCCAAGCGGCGCCTTGTCCGCGCCGCGATCTAGATGCCGCGCCGTCCGTGCGATGCAGTTCAGCACCAGCGAGCGATAGACCAGATCGCTGGACGACAGGATAAGCGGCGCATGAGCCGACCAGAAGAGTAGCCGCCAACCAGCATTGTCGGCGCGCCAGGCGGGTTCGCTGGGCGTTTCGGCATGCACGTCTAGCCATTTGCGCAGCACGGCTTCGGCGATGGGCGCGCCCTGTTCCCGCGTCGCCGCCGATGACAGGTCGCGCAGCCATGCAAAGCTGTGCAGATAATCGGCGAATGCCGGGATGACAGTCAGGCGGTTGAAATCCAGCGTGTTGAGCGGCTGCTTCAGTCCGCGAAACAGGAAATAGCCTGCCCGGATCGCCTGGCCAGCCTTCGCATCACCCGCAATCTCATCATCGGGCACCGCGAGCAGTTTGAGCGGATATTTCCCCTTGAGCCGCCGTCCGTGGATCGGCGTTTTCCAGCTCATCAGGTAAAAGCGGTTGGCGACCCGTTGGGCCAGCGACAGGCCCTTGTCATCCGCGACGCGGATGAGGCGCTTGCCCTGTTCGATTCCGTTTTCGGCTGGTTCTGATTCCGCCGTATCCGCAAGCGATGGGCTGGGGATGCGCCGCTTGTCGCTCACCCGCCCTTGAGCTTCCGGATATTGTCGGCATAGGCGGAAGGCCCGCCACGGAAGGTTGCGGTGCCAGCGACCAGCACGTCTGCGCCCGCTTCGATCGCGCGCGGGGCAGTGGCGAAATCGATGCCGCCATCGACCTGCAGGCGAATGTCGCGCCCGCTCTTGTCGATCATCTTGCGGATCGCCTCGATCTTGCGCAGCTGATTTTCGATGAAGCTTTGCCCGCCGAAACCGGGATTGACGCTCATCACCAGGATCAGGTCGATATCATCGATCAGATAATCAAGCATCTTGGCCGGGGTGCCGGGGTTCAACACTACGCCCGCCTGCACGCCCAGCGACTTGATATACTGGATGGAGCGGTGAATGTGCGGCCCGGCTTCCGGGTGGACGGTCAGGATATCGGCGCCTGCCTGAGCGAAGGCGTCGAGATACTGGTCCACCGGAGAGATCATCAGGTGAACGTCGAACGGCTTCTTGCTGTGCGGGCGCAGGGCCTTCACCACGGCCGGGCCGATCGTGATATTGGGCACGAAATGGCCGTCCATCACGTCGATATGGACCCAGTCGCAACCCGCCTCGTCAATCGCGCGGACCTCCTCGCCCAGGCGGGCGAAGTCGGCGGAGAGGATGGAGGGCGAGATAAGGATAGGGCTGGTCATCAACAGTCGGCTCTAGCCGCGCCTCGGGTCAAGGGCAACGGCGCAGTTCGACCTTATCCACAGGCTTTTTCGGCGCTCGTTGGCGCGGGATTCAGGGCAGGTTGAAAATAGTGGGATCAAGGCCGCGTGACGCCACCGATCCGCGCGGCAAAAACTGCTTCACGCCGTGGAGCGCGACGACATGCGCGCCCTCCAATATCGGGGCGGCGATGAGGCGCATGGTGCATTCGCCGCCGTCGAGCGGCCGTATATCGACGTCCACGGTGAAGCCGCGGCGATGGCGAATGGCATAGGCGCGTAGCTGCTCCATCGCCTCGCGAGAGTCGGGTTGGTAGAGCGATGTGGCGAGCGGGCGCTGAACCGTCATGCCCCGTTCCAGGCCAAACAGATCATAGACGCCGCCTGTCCAACACAGGCTGTCGTCGTCAAGATTGCAGTGCCATAGGCCAATGCCCCGCTCCGCCAGCGCCTGATCATCGCGCGCGGTATGATCGTCGAGCGACACCGAGGCGAGATGCTGGTGCAGGTCGTAGAGCGGCCAGCTATGATTCAGGGCAAGGGGCTCGGTCGGGCGCAAGCGATGCCTTTCAGACGTTGCCAGATCTCAGTTCTTACAGGGTTGATCTTAATTCATTGTGGCGCGCGGGCAAGCCGGGCAACGAAAAATCCGTCCGTTCCGCCTTGGTCGGCCAGCGTCTCGGGCAGGGTGCGCAGCCAACCGTCCGGACGGGGGGGCAGGCCCTGCGGCAATTCGGCCACGTTCGCGCTCTGAATGCTGAAATCGGGATGGGCGTGAAGGAAGGTTTCCAACTGATCTTCGCCTTCCGCTCGTTCCAGGGAGCAAGTGGCGTAGATCAGGGTGCCACCGGGCCTTAGCCATTGGGCCGCGCGGCTCAGCAACTCCGTCTGTAACTCGGCAAGTTCGGCAATCTGGCGGCCCCCAATGCGATGCAGCACGTCGGGATGGCGGCGATAGATGCCGGTCGCGGTGCAGGGGGCATCGAGCAGGATGGCGTCGGCGGGGGTGGCGGGCTCCCACTGGCGCAGATCGGCTTGAACGATCGTGGCGGAAAGGCCGGTGCGCGACAGGTTTTCGCTCAGCCGTTCCAGCCGCTTCTTCGACTGGTCGATGGCCGTCACCTGCCACCCTGCGGCGGCGAGTTGCATCGTCTTGCCACCGGGCGCCGCGCAGAGGTCCAGCACCGTGCGGCCCTCGCCTTGGCCAAGAAGGCGCGCGGGGCAAGAGGCGGCGATGTCCTGCACCCACCAAGCGCCCTCGGTGAAGCCGGGAAGCTCCGTCACCGATCCGTGATCGGGCAGGCGGACATGGCCGGGCGCAAAACTTTCGCCGCCAAGCTTTTCGGCCCAGCTCGCGGTTTCTGCCGGGTCGCGCAGGGTGACATCGACAGGCGGGCGCACGGCATAGGCGCGCGCGGCGGCAGCGGGCATGTCACTGCCCCACTGGCTTTCCCAGCGCGCCACGACTTCGTCCGGCAATGTGGGTGGATCGGGGAGGGTGGGTGTGGCGCGCGTGACAGTGCCGAAGACGCCATGGACCAGCTTGCGCGGGCCGCCATCGACCAGCGGCAGCGCGGTCGCAATGGCGGCATGGGGCGCAGTGCCGAGCGCCAGCACCTGAATGAGGGCGATGCGCAGGACCATGCGGGCCTTGGCATCCGGGGGCAGCGGCTGGCGGGTAGCGCCGTCGATCAGCGCGTCGAGATCGGGCAGGTGGCGCAGTGTCTCGGCGGCGATGGCATGAACGAGCGCCCGGTCGGGAGCGGGCAGGCCCTGTGCTGCGCCATGCAGCGCCAACTCCAGCGGATCGCCCCGGCGCAGGACGGCGTCGAGCAGGCGCAAGGCGGCGCGGCGGGCGGGGAGGCCGGGAATATCTGTGGGTTGGGGGGCTAATGAGAGTTGGGCAGGGCGGCGGGGCATCAGCGGGCCCTACGCGTTTTCCCCTCTAGGGTCACCTTTAAAGAAAATGAGTGACGATAATGCCGACCAGCAGAAATAATCCTATCCAGCTGCCGATGCCGACCCATAGTGCTACCCAATCCGACCGGCGGGGGCTGGCGCGGACGCCTTTCGGCACTGTCCGCAATGAGGAAGGAATGCGCTTGGCGCCCAATGTCGTGACAAAGATGACGCGCCGCCCCACGCCATGAAAGAATCGCGCCGTGTGACGGGAGAAGATGTGCTCGACGGTCAGGTCGATCACCAGCCCACCCGCATGTCGGAATAGCGCACCCGCGACTTCGGCTGCGGCCTCGCCAATCACGTCTACCATTAGCGCCCGTTTGGATTGAGCGCGCTCGACCGGCGGCGCGGTGGAGCTGCGACAGGGTTGAGTGCCGATACGGGGATGGTGGAGGGTGCGGGCACGCCCATTTCCTCCAGCGCCGCGATGCGCTTTTCGGTCGCGGGGTGGGTGGAGAAGAGTTCGCTCACATGAACAGGGACGATGTAGAGCTGGGCGGCGGCGGGATTGCGCTCGGCCACATGGTTCGGGATCATCTCCGCCTTGCCGGAAATCTTGGCGAGCGCGGATGCGAGTGCGCGGGGATTGCCGCTGATCTGCGCTCCTGCGGCGTCAGCGCCATATTCGCGCGTGCGGCTGATCGCCATTTGCACGATCATCGCGGCGAAGGGCGCGACGATGACCGCCATCAGCGTGGCGAGGATGTTGCCATGTCCATTCTCTTCATTGCCGCCACGGAAGAACAGCCCGAAATTGGCGAGCATCGAAATGGCGCCCGCGATCGTCGCGACCATGGTCATGATCAGCGTGTCGCGATTCTGCACATGGGCGAGTTCATGCGCCATCACGCCCGCCACTTCCTCACGGGTCAGCATAGACAGCAGGCCCGTCGTCGCGGCGACGGCGGCATGTTCGGGATTGCGGCCCGTGGCAAAGGCGTTGGGATGCGGCTGGTCGATCAGGTAGACGCGCGGCATGGGAAGACCCGCCCGCTGGGCAAGATCGCGCACCAGCCCATAATATTCGGGCGCGCTCTGCGCATCCACCTCCCGCGCATTGTGCATCGACAGCACAATCTTGTCGGCGTTCCAGAAGGTGAACAGGTTCATGCCCGCCGCAACCAGCAGCGCAATCATCGCGCCGCCGCTGCCGCCCAGCGTATAGCCCAGCGCCATGAACAGCGCCGTCATTGCCGACAACAGCATCACCGTCTTGAAACCGCTCACTTGTCTTCCACTCCTTTGCAGCCCAGATAGCGGGGCATGCATGAATATGGGGTTGCCGGTGCGGCGCCACAATCGAAAGGCTTTTGGACATGGGAACATATAACGGCAAGCGTCCCGCGCATGTGAAGCCGCCCGCTCATCTGTCGAAGAGCCCGCCGGTGCCTGCGCCCGACCCGATCGACCACCCCTCGCGCCACGAGGAAGAATTGAGCCCCGTCCGCTACGGCGACTGGGAACGCAAGGGAATCGCTATCGATTTTTGAATGTCAGCAATTGCCCTTCGATCGGTTCATCGCTGATTATGCACGTCTTCCGCTGGCCTGTGCCCTCGCTGCGAGCGGCGCGGCGCGTTCCTCTAGCCTTTGCTACCCGCTTCCGTGCAGGATTCAGCGGGGCGAAGGAAGAAAACAGAGCCGGGGTGGGTCGTGAATCATATAGCCGAGATAAAGGTGAGGGCGGTGTCTGAATATGCGCCGGAAGATGCGGCGCTGCTTTGTGCCGTGGGTCGTCTGGTCTGTGCCTGGACGATGCTGGAACAGAGTCTGGAGGCGAAAATTGCCATGATGCGGGAAGCAATGGGTGACGTGCGGACTGTCGGCACCCGGATGCGCCCGGGCATGGCGAAACTGATGACCGAGCTTCGGACGATGGTGGCGATGCGTGACAAGCGCAACGCCAGCGCGCTCAAGGAGATTTCGGATATCGAGCGACACATGCAGAGGATCGATCGCTTCCGATCGCTCATCATTGGCGGCTTTCAGCAGCCCGCGCCTGGCGGCTTTACGTGCCGCGACGCGCGGAACAATCACACGCATGTCTCACTTGATCATCTCGATGCGGAGATATCTTCGCTCGAAACGGTGGCACAGCGCCTGCTGGCCGTCTGACCGGGCGAGGTAATCCTCCCGCTAAGCTTGACCTTTGACACGTGGAGGGCGAAGCCTGTCCGCGCGTCTAGCGAGAATGGAGTACCATGCCCTACAAGCCTATCCGCAAAGCCGTGTTTCCTGTCGCAGGCCTCGGCACGCGCTTCCTGCCTGCCACCAAATCGGTGCCCAAGGAACTGCTGCCGGTCGTTGACCGCCCGCTGATCCAATATGCTGTCGATGAGGCGCGCGAGGCGGGCATCGAACAGATGATCTTCGTAACCGGCCGCGGCAAAGGCGCGATCGAGGATTATTTCGACATCGCCTATGAAAGCGAAGCCACCCAGCGCGAGCGCGGCAAGGATCTGTCGGCGCTCGACGGCACGCGCCTTGCGCCCGGCAACGCGGTGTTCCTGCGTCAACAGGAACCGCTGGGCCTGGGCCATGCAGTCTGGTGCGCGCGCGACATCGTCGGGGACGAACCCTTCGCTATCCTGTTGCCCGACGAATTCATGAAGGGCGCGCCGGGGCGAGGCTGCCTCAAGCAGATGGTCGATGCTTATAATCAGGTCGGCGGCAATCTGGTCTGCGCGCTTGAAGTGCCGATGGCCGATACGCCGAGCTATGGCGTGATCGATCCGGGCCAGCGCGATGGCGCGCTGACCGAGGTCAAGGGGCTGGTGGAAAAACCTGCGCCCGGCACCGCGCCCTCCAACCTTATTCTGCCGGGCCGCTACATCCTGCAACCTGAGGTCATGAAGATTCTCGCGACCCAGGAAAAGGGCGCGGGCGGCGAGATCCAGCTGACGGACGCCATGGCATCGATGATCGGGCAGCAGCCCTTCCACGGCGTGACCTTCGATGGACGCCGCTTCGATTGCGGGTCAAAGGCCGGCTATATCGAAGCGAACTTGGCGCTGGCTTTGGAGCGCGAAGATCTGGGCGAGCATATTCGCAAGTTCGCACTGGCGGAATTGGGCGCAACGACGATCGCTGCTGCTGCCTGAGAGTATTTCACTAAGAGAGTTGGTCCGGTGCTGCCGGGCCACCTTTTTTGTTTGGTACGGAGGGAGCCGTTCCTACCGCAGACCTCTCTATCATCTCCCCTCCCGCAAGCGGGAGGGGTCGGGGGTGGGCCAGCGCAACATCAGCCTTGTTTTAGGAGGGGTTATCGCGAGAGCTTGCCAAGCTCGCGCCCACCCCTAACCTCTCCTGCTTGCGGGAGGAGAATGTCTCCGGGCCGACCCTCCAAATATCCATCATCGACATGAAAAAGGCGGCCCTTCGCAGAGCCGCCTTTCTCATCCTTTCAGCGCGAAGCCTCAGAACGGCACTTCGTCGTCCAGATCATTGTCGAAATTCGGCCCGCCAGCGCCGCCCCGGGCACCACCGGACGAGCGCCCGCCGCTGCCGCCGCCAAAGCCGCCACCGCCGCCGCTGCCACCGCCGAAATCATCATAATCGCCGCCAAAGCCGCCCGAGCTGGCGCCCCAATCACTGCCGCCGCCCTGCGAGCGACCACCGCCCTGGCCACCACCAGGTGCGCCGTCGAGCATGGTCAGCACCGCGCCCGGACCCTGCAAAACCACTTCGGTGGTGTAGCGGTCGTTACCCGACTGATCCTGCCACTTACGCGTGCGCAGCTGGCCCTCGACATAGACCTTCGATCCCTTGCGCAGGAACCGCTCGGCTACGCCCGCCAGACCTTCGGAAAAGATCGAGACGCTATGCCATTCGGTGCGCTCCTTGCGCTCGCCGGAATTGCGGTCCTTCCAACTTTCGGACGTGGCGATGCGAAGATTGCACACCTTGCCGCCATTCTGGAAGCTCTTCACTTCCGGGTCAGCGCCCAGATTACCAACCAGAATGACTTTGTTGACCGAACCCGCCATATTTCCTCCGATACTTTGGAGGTTCTTATAGCCCCGCTGCCGTCGCGGTCCAGTAGGTCAAGCCCGCCGCCACGTAGGCGAGCGCGAAAAGATAGCCGATCATGAAGAGCGGCCATTTCCAGCCGTTGGTTTCCCGCTTCGTCACGGCGATCGTCGAGATGCATTGCGGCGCGAACACGAACCAGGCGAGGAAGGCGAGCGCCGTGGGCAGCGGCCAATTATCCTTCAACCGATCGCCCAGGCTCCGTTCCAGCTTGGTCTCATCTTGATCCGCATCGAGCGAATAGACGGTCGCGAGTGCCGACACCGCTACTTCCCGTGCGGCCATTGCCGGGATAAGTGCGAGCGAAATGTCGCGGTTAAAGCCGATCGGCTCCAGCACGACGTTGAGCCCGTTGGCGATCCGTCCGGCGATCGAATAATTGACCTGGCTGATGCTGCTGTTCTCGGGCGCCTTCGGAAAGCTGAGCAGCACCCACAGGATCACGGTCGATGTGAAGATGATCGTGCCTGCACGCTTCAGGAAGATGACGGCACGCTGCCATAGGCCGAGCAATATGTCCTGCGGGCGCGGCCATTGATATTTCGGCATTTCCATCAGGAAGCTGCCGCTTGCGCCCTTGGTGACGGTGGCGCGGAGGATCAGCGCGACCAGCATCGCGCCGACGATCCCGGCGATGTAGAGGCAGAAGAGTACGAGTCCCTGAAGGCCGATGCCCAGCCCCACGTTGCGCGCCGGGATGAAGGCGCCGATGATCACCGCATAGACCGGCAAGCGGGCCGAGCAAGTCATGAGCGGTGCGATCAATATGGTCGTGAGCCGGTCCTTCGGATCGGCGATGGTGCGCGTCGCCATGATTCCCGGCACGGCGCAGGCGAAGGAGGAAAGCAGCGGGATGAATGCGCGGCCCGACAGGCCGACACGGGCCATCAGGCCGTCCATCAGGAATGCCGCGCGGACCATATAGCCGGTCGCTTCCAGCATCAGGATGAAGAAGAAGAGGATGAGGATCTGCGGCAGGAAGACGACCACCGATCCGACGCCGTTGATGACGCCATCGACCAGGAAGGATCGTAGCAGGCCATCGGGCAACGCGTTGGTGATGATCTTGCTTGCCGTTTCGGCCAGCCCCTCGATCATGGCGATCGGCGCTGCCGACCAGGCATAGACCGCCTGGAACATGATGAAGAGCAGCCCGAGCAGCAGCAGCAGACCTGCAACGGGGTGGAGCGCAACCCGGTCGACCGCGGCGGTCAGGCGGCGCGAGGGCGTTTCGCGAACCACCGCCGCGCGTGCGATCCTGCGCGCCTCGCTGCGCAAGGCATCGAAGTCGAGAGGCGCGGCGGTAGGCCGGACCTTGGCACTGCCATCGAACAGCGCGTCCAGTTCGGTGCGAAGATGGTCGAGCCCGCGTTTCCGAACCGCAACGGTCGAGATGACCGGCACACCCAGCTCGCGCGAGAGGATATTTGCGTCCAGTTCCAGCCCGTCGCGGGTGGCAAGGTCCACCATGTTGAGCGCCACGACCGTCGGCAGGCCAAGGGCGATCAACTCAAGCGCGAACCGCAGATGATTGTCGAGGTTCGAGGCATCGACCACCACCACCAGCGCGTCCGGCAGCCGCTCGCCATGCTGCTTGCCGAGGACCACGTCGCGGGTCACCTGCTCATCGGGGCTGGTGGGATTGAGGCTGTATGTTCCGGGCAGGTCGACCAGTTCGAGCGGGCGGCCATCGGATAGCGACAGTCTGCCTGCCTTACGTTCTACCGTCACGCCGGGATAGTTGCCCAGCTTCTGCCGCGCGCCGGTCAGGGCGTTGAACAGGGCGCTCTTGCCGGCATTGGGATTGCCGACCAGCGCAACCAGAGGCAGGCCACTCATGCCGGCTCCGCCGGACCCGTGCGGACGGTAATCGCGGCCGCATGATTGCGGCGCATCGCAATGGTCATGCGCCCGACCTTGCAGGCGATCGGACCACGCCCGAGCAAACCGCCATGATGCAGCGCTTCGACGCTCGCGCCTTCGCACAGACCGAATTCACGCAGACGCTGGCCATCCGACGCGGAAAGCGCGTCCCAGTCGATCAGGTCCACATAGGCTGGCTGGCGCAACGGCAGTTCGGACAGGCGCAAGGAAGTAAAACTCGCTGAGATCACCTGCGAGTGACTATCAATATAGATAGGAAAAGGCCAGCCGGAATCGCGGCCTTTCGTGGGCAGTCAGGTTGCGGGGTAGCGGAGCCTGCCGATGAAGCGAGCAAGGCTCAGCCGCTCACCGCCGCCTATGCCTTTCCACCTCGCCTTGGCCCGTTCGAAGCGCATCACCCCTTCGATACGCCGATCGAGGAAGGCGCGGCTATCCGCCCAATCTTCGCTTTCATCGTCCACGAACACCAGCAGCGTTGCGGCATAGACGGCCGCGAGCGTGAGGCGCTTGCTATAGTGATTGAGGTCGGTCGCGCTGTCGCCAGCCGCGCGCCACATCACATCGGCCGATCGCCAGCCCAGGCGGGCTGCGCGGACGCTGTTCTGTGGCAGGGCCATGATAGCGAGCGCGCGGCGCAAGGCTTCCCGGTCGCGCGCCAGCAGCGTCAGCCGTGCCGTGACCAGCGCGATGATACGCTGGCGAATCGACATGGTGACGAGCTTCTCTGGCGTCAGCGCCTCCAGCATGCGCGTGTCGATGCTGGCGAACCAGGCATCGATCATGTCCATCGCCCCCGCCGAAAAGGCAAGATGCGCGATGTCGGCATCCACGCGGCCTTCCGACGCGGCCATGGTGACCGCTTCGGCTCGCCAGCCGTCAAATGCGGCATGGCGAGGCAGGATCGGCGCGAGAAACGCCCGCACTTCGTCGAGGGTCGGGTCTTCAGGCAAGGTCGTCATGCCCCTTATGGTAGGGCGCGGCACGCCTGCACACAAGCGCAGGACTTCGATCAAAACATGATGTTGCAACATATCATTAGATATGATGTAACATTATGTCTGTGACGAGCAGAAACTCGCGCGGATTTTAGGATGGAGGATGCGATGGCAGTAATGGCAATGCATGCAACGGGCGGCGAGAGACGGCCTGGCTATAGTGGCGGGGGCGGATCGCCCGTCGCGATCGGAGCGACCATCGCCGTCCACGCGCTGGTGGTGGGCGCTTTCATCCTTATACCCAAGGAGGTGATCGCCCCCTATGTGCCGCAGATCCTGATCGGCAAGCAGATCCCGCTCAACCCGCCGCCTCCACCCGAAGCGCAGCCCCAGCCGCCCGAGAGCAGGCTGCCGGTGCGGCCGACGACCGACCCGATCCCGACAAATCCCGATGATCTGGTGATGCTGCCTGACAGCGAAACGGGGCCAATCGTGCCCGCCGGTGGCACTGGTACTGACACGGGCGGGGGTGTCACCCTCCCGCCGATTGAACCAGTATACGAGCCTCGGCTCGTCGAACCCGGCATCGACCCGCGCGCCATGTCCGCGTTCCAGCCCGACTATCCCGGATCGATGGTCCGCCAGGGGATGGAAGGCTCCGTCACTGTCCGCGTCAGCATCGGCGCGGATGGCAAGGTGACGGCCATCGAACGGTTGTCCGCCACGGACGAGGCCTTCTGGATCGCGACCCAGCGGCACGCCATGCGCAAATGGCGTTTCCGCCCCGCGACTCGGGACGGCGTGGCCGTGCCCGGCACCAAGGTGCTGACCGTCCATTTCAAGCTGACCGACCGTTGAATGCCGCCATGCCGGATGCAAGGCCCGGCTTTGCATCCGGCGCCGCCATCTCCTATATAGCGGCGATGGCGATCTTCCCCCGTCCGGTCTCTCCCAGAAGCGCTCTAGGCGATATGTGGAGCTATTTTCGCGAGAATCGGCCGCATAAATGGCCGCTGCTCGGGCTGTCGATGGCGATTACCTGGGTGATCATGTGGGTGTTCATGGTCGACGCGAACACCAACACGATGCCGACCCGCAACAAGATCATCTACGTCCAGAGCTGGGACGCGAGCCGGTCGGACGCGGCGATCATCCTGCAACAGAAGATCGACCTCGCAAAGAGTGAGGCTGCCTTGCAGAAGCGGCAGAAGCAGATGCAGGGATGGGCCGACTCATTCGGCATCGACTGGCGCACCGAAGAAGCCCGCAACAGCGCGCGCCGCAAGGAAGCGCTGAAGCAGATCAATGCCCAGCTCGATTCGCGACTGGCCAAGGCGGAGGCGGCGGAAAAGGCCGCGCCCCAGACCAGCCAGAATTGATTTTCCCTATGGCTGACCCCGCCGACGACCGCCGTTTCATGGCAGCGGCGATCGCCCTGTCCGAGCGCGGTCGCGGTCTGTCCACCCCCAATCCCAATGTCGGATGCCTGATCGTCCGCGACGGCGCGGTGGTTGGTCGCGGCTGGACCCAAAAGGGTGGCCGACCTCATGCCGAAGCCCAAGCGCTCGATGAAGCAAAGGATCAGTCGCGCGGCGCGACCGCCTATGTGACGCTGGAGCCCTGCTTCCACCTGTCCGCTCGTGGGCCGCGCTGTGCCGACCTGATGGCGCGGGCTGGCGTCGCGCGCGTAGTGATCGCGCTGCGTGATCCCGACCCGCGCACCGATGGCCAAGGTGCGGGGCATCTGCGCGCGCGAGGCATAGAGGTTGAAATGGGCCTGATGGCGCATGAAGCTGCTGCGGCGATGCGCGGCTTTGTCCTGCGGCAGACGCTGGGCCGCCCGGCCGTCACCTTGAAGCTAGGCCTGTCGCTCGATGGCTGCATCGCGCTCAAGGACGGGTCGAGCCGCTGGATCACCGGCGAGGCGGCGCGCGCCCATGCACATCTGGAGCGGGCGCGGCATGACGCCATCCTGGTCGGCGGCGGCACTTTGCGCGCCGACGCGCCCCGCCTTGATGTCCGGCTACCGGGACTGGAGGATCGCTCACCCCGCCGCCTGCTGCTGACTCGCGGCCGGGCGCCCAAGGGGTGGGAAGCCATTGCGCAGCCTGAGGATATCGCCGCGCTCGACCATGTGGACCATCTGATGGTGGAGGGCGGCGCGGCGGCGGCGGCGGCCTTCCTGCGCGCCGATCTGGTCGACCGCCTTCTGCTCTACCGCGCGCCGATCATCATCGGCGACGGCCTTGCGGGGATCGGCGACATTGGCCTCACCGATCTTGGCGAGGCGCACCATCGCTGGACCCTGACCGACGGACGCCAATTGGGCGAGGACCGGCTGGAGGTTTACGAGCGGCGGCGCGGCGCTTAGGAGCGTCACGGAACCATCAGGATCGCATACCCATGTTCACCGGCATCATCACCGACATCGGCACCATTCGCTCCGCCGAGCAGCGCGGGGACCTGCGCCTAGTCATCGGCACCGCCTACGACATGGAAGGCGTTGCGATCGGCGCTTCGATCGCCTGTTCGGGCGCGTGCCTGACCGTGGTGGAAAAGGGCGCGGACTGGTTCGCCGTCGACCTGTCCGCCGAAACGGTGGAGCGAACCGCGTCCGGACTGTGGGCGCAGGGCGGCAGGCTGAACCTGGAACGCGCGCTCAAGGTTGGGGATGAACTGGGCGGGCATATCGTGACCGGCCATGTCGATGGCGTCGGCACATTGGTGTCGATCACGCCGGAAGGGGATTCTACCCGGCTGGTGATCGCCGCGCCCCCGGCGCTGGCGTCCGCGCTTGCCGCCAAGGGGTCTATCACGGTCGATGGCATCTCTCTGACCGTGAACAGCGTTGAGGATCAGCCGGACGGGTCCGTTCAGTTCGGTCTGAACATCATTCCGCATACGGCTGCGGCTACCACGCTGGACGATCTGGCGACCGGAAGGACGTTCAATCTGGAGATTGACGTACTGGCCCGTTATCTCGACCGGATGCAGAGCCTTCGCGGCGCGATGTGATTGGCGCTTGAAATAATCACATCATAATGTGATAACTGCGTCCCGAGGCCGATCTGGTCAAGGAGTCGCAGTCATGTCTTCCGCGCTTATCGATACCGTTCGCACACTGGTCAATGAAGGGGGCATGTCCCGGTCGGGACTCGCGCGCGCTGCGGGCCTTCATGCCAATTCCCTGCGGAAGTTGGGGGAAACGGACTGGAACCCGACCGCCGAAACGCTGGGCAAGCTCGAAAATTATCTGGCGCGGCGCGAAGGTGGCACTGCTCTCGCCTCCCCCGAAGAGATCATCAACGAAGCGCGCAACGGCCGCATGTTCATCCTAGTCGATGATGAAGATCGGGAGAATGAAGGCGATCTGGTGATCCCGGCGCAGATGGCGACACCCGACGCGATCAACTTCATGGCGACGCATGGTCGGGGCCTCATCTGCCTCGCGATGACCAAGGATCGGGTCGATCATCTGGGCATCGACCTTATGAGCCGCAACAACGGCACGCGGCATGAAACCGCCTTCACCGTGTCGATCGAGGCGCGCGAGGGCGTAACCACCGGCATCAGCGCCGCCGACCGCGCGCGCACCATTTCCGTGGCGATCGACGGCTCCAAGGGCCGCGATGACATCGTGACCCCCGGCCACGTCTTCCCCCTCGTGGCCAAGGATGGCGGCGTGCTCGTGCGCACCGGCCATACCGAGGCGGCTGTCGATGTGGCGCGTCTCGCCGGGCTCAACCCGTCGGGCGTGATCTGCGAAGTGATGAAAGACGATGGCACCATGGCGCGCCTCGACGACCTCATCCCCTTCGCGCAGAAGCACAAGATGAAGATCGGCACGATCCGCGACCTCATCGCCTATCGCCGCCGTCATGACCATATGGTCGAACGGCGCGCCGAAACGGTCTTCAACAGCAAGTGGGGCGGCGATTGGAAGGCGATCAGCTTCTATAACAAGGCGACGCAAAGCGAACAGCTGGTGCTGCAAAAAGGCCATGTGTCGCCCGACGAACCGACGCTGGTGCGCGTGCATCAGCTTTCGCTGCTCGACGATGTCTACGGCGCCAGCGGCCCCCGCTGCGAAATCCTGCGCAAGTCGATGGAGATCATCGCCAAAGAAGGCGCGGGCCTCATCGTCGTCCTGACCAGCAACTCGCCGGCCGATTTCCTGACCCGTATCCTGCGCCATCATGCTGGCCAGCCTGGCAGCGGCATGGACGAATTGCGCGACTATGGCGTGGGCGCGCAGATCCTCGCGGAACTCGGCGTGCACGACATGATCCTGCTCACCAATTCCAGCCACAGCCTCATCGCGCTTGACGGCTATGACCTTGCCGTGGTTGGGCATCGACCCGTCGAGCTATAAAAAAGGATATCGGCCGTGGCGAAATTCCTGATCGTTGAAGCCCGCTTCTACGAACATCTCAATGACCTTCTGATCGAAGGCGCGGTGGCCGCGCTGGAGGCGGAAGGGCATAAATATGAAGTGGTGACGGTGCCCGGCGCGCTGGAAATCCCCGGAGCGGTCGCGCTGGCGGCGGAGTCCGGGCGCTATGACGGCTTCGTAGCGATCGGCGTGGTGATCCGCGGCGAAACCTATCATTTCGAGGTGGTCTCGAACGAAAGCGCGCGGGGCCTTATGGCGCTGAGCATGGACGGCATCCCCATCGGCAATGGCATCCTGACCGTCGAGAATGAGGCGCAGGCGCTGACCCGCGCCAAGCCGGATGAGAAGGACAAGGGCGGCGAAGCGGCCAAAGCCGCGATCGCCATGCTGGCCCTGCGCGAGAAATTCGGCGCCTAGGCGCTTCGGGCTTTAAAAGAGCATCGCCTCTTAATCCCGTTCGCCCTGAGCTTGTCGAAGGGCTCTACTTCTTTTTTAAGGAGAAAGGGCCGCTCGTCACCGGAGCGGCCCTTTTTCCATCAGGCTCAGCCTGCCTTGGCGAGAACCGGATAATCCACATAGCCCTCGCGGCCCTGCGTGTAGAGCGTATCGGTGCTCAAGGGGTTCAGCGGAGCCCCTAGCGACAGGCGATCGGGCAGGTCGGGATTAGCGATGAACGGGCGGCCAAAGCTGATCGCCTGGGCAAGGCCGCTGTCCAGATCCTCCTGCGCCCGCCCCGCGTCATAATCGCTGTTCAGGACGAGCGGGCCGCTGAAGTGACGGCGGACGAGCGGCGACTGACGCGGAACGTCGCTCGCGCCTCGGCTGCCGTCCGGACGCAGCTCGCGCATCTCCAGAAAGGCGATGCCGATCGGGTCAAGCGCCTTAGCAATGGCGATGGCAAGGCTGGCGGGATCACTGTCGTCCGTCCCCTGCGACGCGCCGTTGATTGAAATCCGCACCGCCGTCCTGTCAGCACCGATGGCGTCGGCGACAGCTTGCGTGATCTCGCGCAGCAGCCTGACACGGTTTTCGGGGCTGCCGCCATAGATGTCCTGCCGCTGGTTGACGCCATCGCGAAGAAATTCGTCGAGCAGATAGCCGTTGGCGGAGTGAACCTGAACGCCGTCAAATCCGGCTTCGCGGGCATTGCGCGCGGCTGTGACATAAGTGGCGATCAGGGCCGGGATTTCCCCTGCGTCCAACGCGCGGGGCTGCTCATAGGGCTTGTTGCCTTCATAGCTATGGGCGTGGCCGGGTGCGGCGATCGGACTGGAAGAGATGGGCTGCTGCCCGCTGACGCTGGAATGGACGAGGCGCCCCATGTGCCAAAGCTGCGCGAAGATACGGCCGCCGACTTCATGCACGGCCTGAGTAATCGGCTTCCAGGCCTCCACCTGCTCTGCCGTCCAGATGCCCGGTGCGAAGGGCCAGCCTAGTCCCTGACGCGACACGCCTATGCCTTCGCTGATGATCAGGCCGGCCGAAGCGCGCTGGCGATAATAGTCGGCCATGATCGGTGTCGGCACATGATCGCGGCTGGCGCGGGCGCGGGTGAGCGGCGCCATCAATATGCGATTGCGGGCCTTGATGGCGCCCAACTGAACAGGATCGAAGAGGCTGGTCATGAAAATCCCCTTATTACGGTTGCAATTTGCAACGCATAAGCTTGCCGACGCCAGCTAGGGATCGGTGATCAGGCTTTCAAGCCTGTTCGCGGCAAGATGTCAAAACAGTGTGTCAACCGCATGAATGGCCAATCCTACAAGGCCACCGACCAAAGTACCGTTAATCCGGATATATTGAAGGTCGCGGCCGACAGCGCTTTCGAGGCGGTTGGTCACGGTTCCCGCGTCCCAGCCGCGCACGGTTTCGCTCACCAGTTTGACGATGGAATCGCCATAGGCGGCCGTCGCGCCGACTGCCGCGCGCCGCACGAAGCGGTTGATCAGCAGGCGAAGGCGGGCATCGTCTTGAAGCGTGGTGCCCAGCTGGCGCAGCGCCTCGCCCAGCCGCCCCGCCATCGCCTTGCCCGGATCGCGGACGGCGCGCAGCAGGCCGGATCGTGCCTGTTCCCAAAGGCCGTCTATCCACCGCTGCATTGCGGGATTTTCCACGATCTCGTCGCGGATGCGGGCCACGCGTTCCTGCATGGCGGCATCGAATTGCAGGTCGCTGGCCAGCTTCGCCATGCCCTCTTCTGCCTTGAGGCGCAGACTGTGAGCTGGGTCCGCCGCCATCTCCGCCAGCAGACGCCGCAGTCCGTCGATGATGGCGTTGGACAGACTTTCATCCAATCCCGTCCAACGCAGGATCTTGCCCGCCCGGTCATGCACCATCTGGCGGATAAGGTGGTCATTGGCCTCCAGCGTGCGATCGGCCCAATGGATGATGCCATCCATCACCGGCGCATGACGGCCATCGCGCATCGCCGCCTCGATCGCCTGACCGATCAGCGGGGCGATGTTCATGCCCCGCAGCCGCTGAGCGATCGCACCCTTGACCATGCCGCCAAGCCGTTCCTGATCAAGCGCCTCCAGCATGTCCGCCGCCAGCCGCGACGCGCCTTCGCGCAAGCGGCCGTCGCCTCCTGACGGGCTGGCGAGGAAGCGCCCGGCGGCGGCCGCCACGTCCAGCCGCTGCATCCTGCGCGCAACGACGGCGGGGGTGAGGAAATTGTCCCGCAGGAAAAAGGCCAACGTATCGCCGATCCGGTCCTTGTTGCGCGGGATGATCGCCGTGTGCGGGATAGGGAGGCCCAGCGGATGCCGGAACAGGGCGGTGACGGCGAACCAGTCGGCAAGGCCGCCCACCATCGCGGCTTCCGCAAATGCCTGAACGAAACCGATAGCTGGATGCAGATGGACGGTAGATCGCGCGGCAAGGAACAGCAGCGCCATCGCGATCAACATGCCCGTCGCAACCACCCGCATGTCGCGCGGCGGCCGGACAGACACGTCGGCGGCGATCGGGGGAACGGGAAGCTGATTCATTGTCCGTCCAACGGTTACGCCGCCGTTTCGTTCAGCCATGCGCTTCTTTCAGGCGAGCCGACTGCCATCATTCCGCCGGTTGTGCATTTCCCTCATGCTTTGCATCGTCCCCAGGCTTGTATGTGAGCAGACGGCGGCTGAGGCGCGGACCTGCCCATCCTTCGATCTGAAGAGCCAGACTGAATGTCGCGGGCACGATCACAAGGGTGAGGAGCGTGGACAGCAGCAAACCGCCGATCACTGTGATGCCCATGGGCGCGCGCCATGCGCTGTCGCCGCCCAGCGAGATGGCGGTGGGCACCATGCCCGCAACCATAGCGACGGTGGTCATGACGATCGGCTGTGCGCGCTTGTGCCCCGCATCGATGATCGCGTCGAACCGAGGCACGCCCTTCTGGATTTCCTCCAGCGCGAAGTCGATCACCAGAATGGAGTTCTTCGCGACGATCCCGAGCAGCATCAAGATGCCGATCATCACCGGCATGGAGATAGGGTGCCCGGTAAGATGCAGCGCCAATGCCCCGCCGAGCGGCGCCAGCAGCAGCGATCCCAGATTGACGAACGGCGGCATCAACCGCTTGTAGAGCAGTGTCAGCACCGCGAGCACCAGAAGGATGCCGGAAATGACCGCAACCGTGAAGTTCTTGAGCATTTCTGCCTGCCACTTCGATTCGCCGGTGTTGATCTTCTGAATGCCCGGGATACGGCCTTCACTGATTTCCTTCATCGTGGGCAGCGCGTTGATCTTCTTCATGGCCTGACTGCTGACGATACCGGGTGCGAAGTCGGCATCGACGACGATCCGGCGGATTTGGTTATAGCGACGGATTTGCGTCGGCCCGGCACCGAATTCGATATCGGCGACCACCTTCAACGGAACCGAACCGCCGCTGACGGTCGGCACGGGCATGTTCTCGATCGTCGCGATGTCGCTGCGGCTGTCCTCGGCCACGGCCACGCGGATGGGAATCTGGCGATCCGATAGCGAGAATTTGGCCGTATTCTGGTCTATGTCGCCGATCGTGGCCACGCGAATGGTCTGGCTGAGCGCGGCGGTGGTGACCCCCAGGCTCGCGGCCAGGTCGAATCGGGGTTTGATGATGATCTCGGGCCTATTCATGTCGCCCTGGACCCGGGGCGACCGGACTTCCTTCACGCCGCTCATTTCGGAAACCAGCTTGTTAGCGACACGATCCAGCAGCGCGGCATTGTCGCTGCCGAGCATGATCGTAACGTCACGGCCCATGCCTCCACCCGCTTGCGACTGGAAGTTCACACGGGCATCCGGAATTTGCTGGAAGCGGGGCGCCATGCTGCGTTCCCACTCGACCGAGGAAGCAGGCCGGTCCTTCTTCAGTGTAAGATAGATGTTGGCGCTGGTCGGTTGGATGTCGGCGAAGGCCGCGTTGACGAACTTGGTGTCGGCGGTCAACATGTCCGCAACGCGCCGGGCGACTGCGGTGGTTTGCTGTAGCGTGCTGCCGGGCACGGTTTCGATCTTCACCTGGCTGTAATCGGTGTTCATCGATGGCTGGAATGCCATTGGCAGCGTCCCGAAGGCGAGCAGCGTGGCGATGAAGGCCAGCCCCCCGATGCCGACGGTCCAGATGCGGTGGTCGCGCAGCCAGGCCGCAAAGCGGGGGCGGGCGCCTGATGCGCGATAGGCTTTGGCCCGGCTTTCATCGAGCGACCAGTGCAGCACACGCATATAGACGTCCATCAGCCAGCCCTCGCCATGGCTTTCCTTGCCGTGTGCCTTGAGGAAATAGGCCGCGACCATGGGCGTAATGAGGCGAGCGACGGCCAGGCTGAGCAGCACCGCGACCACGACGGTCATGCCGAACTGGATGAAGAACTGGCCCGAAACGCCGGGCATCAGCGCAACTGGCAGGAATACCGCGACAATAGCCATCGTCGTCGCCAGCACTGCCAGGCCGATCTCGTCGGCCGCGTCGATCGATGCCTGATAGGCTGTCTTGCCCATGCGCATGTGGCGCACGATATTTTCGATTTCCACGATGGCGTCATCGACCAGCACGCCCGCGACCAGGCTGAGCGCCAGCAAGGAGGTCACGTTGAGCGTGAAGCCCATCATGTCCATGAACCAGAATGTCGGGATGGCTGACAGCGGGATTGCCGTGGCGGCGATAATCGTCGCGCGCCAGTCACGCAGGAACAGGAACACGACGACAACCGCCAGCACCGCGCCTTCGATCATGGACTGCATCGCCGCATGATATTGGCTCTTGGTATAATCGACGCTGTTGAAGAGTTCCTTGTAACGGATCTTCGGATTTTCTTTCTTAAGCTGGTCCAGCACCTTGATCGCATTGTCGAACACGGTGACGTCGGATGATCCCTTCGCCTTTTCCAGGCTGAAGCTCGTCACCTGCATGTCATTCATCAGCGAAAGCGACCGTTGTTCGCCATACATGTCGCGCACATCGGCAAGGTCGGACAGCTTGACGGTGCGGCCGCCGGAGATGGCGATCTGGGTCTGGCCCAGGGCATAGGCGTCCTGCGCATTGCCGAGCACGCGGATCGCCTGCTCGGCTCCCGCGATTTCGGTGCGGCCGCCTGCCGCGTTCAGGTTGACCTGTTGTAACTGCTGATTGACCTGCGCGGCCGTGACGCCGTGCGACTGCAGCTTGGCGGGGTCGAGGATAACGCGAATTTCGCGGGTGACGCCGCCACCACGCCTGACCGCCGCCATGCCCGGCACAGCAAGCAGGCGCTTGGCGACAGTATTATCGACATACCATGACAATTGTTCCAGCGTCATGTCGGTCGCTTCGGCACTGAAATAGGCGATCGGACGATCGGCATCGAGCCGCGTCACCTGCGGTTCCAATATGCCTTCTGGCAGTTCGCTACGGATCTGGTCGACAGCGTTCTTGACGTCGGCAACGCCCCGATCGATCGGCGTTCCGATCTGGAACTGCACGATCGTCATCGAATTGCCTTCGGAGACGGTCGAGGTGATCTCGTCAACGCCGCTGATACCGCGCACGGCGGCCTCGACACGCTGCGTTACCTGGGTTTCCAGTTCCGGCGGCGCGGCGCCCGGTTGTAGTACCAGCACTTGAGCAATGGGGAAGGTGACGTCGGGCTGCTGGTTGATGTCCATGCGGCCAAAGCTGACCATCCCCGCGAGAAGCAGGGCGACGAATAGCACGAGCGGGGACACCGGGTTGCGGATGGCCCAGGCCGACATATTACGAAAACTCATGACGGCTTCCTCGCCTGCGCGGGCTTACCCGGCCTTTTGAACTTGCGGCCGCACCTTCTGCCCGGGCCGCAGAAAGGCGCCTGCCGATGCGACAATGCGTTCGCCGCCATTCAGGCCTCGCGTAACCGCAACGCCCTTCGGGGAGACCTGTCCGACCTCGACGCCGCGCCGTTCGGTCTCGTCCTGCGCGTTGACGATGTAGACAAACTGTCCCTTGGCATCGGTCTGCACGGCGGACTCCGGCAGCAGCGGGGCCGTTGCCGTGCCGCTGACGATGCGGGCAGCGGCAAATCCGCCGGGGCGGATCGCCTTGTTATAGGGTATGGAGATGCGCGCGATGCCCTGCCGCGTCTGTGGATCAACGACCGGCGAAACCTGCCAAATGCGTCCGGTGAATTCCGTCTGGCCACCGACAGGGGTGACCGTCGCGCTGTTTCCCGGCCGCAACGTGGCGAGATCGCTCTCGCTCAATTGGGCCAGAAGTTCCATCTCGCCATCCTTGGCCATGCGGAAAAGCACGCCGCTGCCCGAACCGACAATCTGACCGGGTTCGACGTCGCGGGTCAGGATCAGCCCGGATGCAGGGGCGCGAATATCAAGCCGTCCCGTCCGGGCACGCTGTTCGGCCAATTGTGCAACCGCGACATTCACTCGGGCGTTGGCGGCATCACGCGTGGCTGTGCGCTGATCGATATCGGCCCGGCTGATGAAGCCGCGCTTCACAAGGGCCTGGGCACGGTCGAGCTGCGCCTGAGCCAGCTTCGCATCGGCGCGATTTACCTCTACCTGTGCGGCAAGTGAACGAACCTGCTCCGCCTGTACCGACCGTTCGATCACCGCAAGCACCTGCCCGGCGCGAACCCAATCACCCGGTTGCACCAGCACGCGCGTCACCTGCCCGCCCTCACCGACGACGCCGACAGGCATTTCCACACGCGCGGCCAGTGATCCCGTGCCGCTGACGGTGCGGGCCACGACCGACTGGCCTGGCACGAGGACGGTGACGACCGGCGCGTCTTCCGCAGGGGCTGCTCCATCCCCTCTCTTGCCATGCATGCTGATCCAGGCTGCAACGGCAATCAGGATGATCGCAATCACCGCGCCAATCGTAAGCGCCCGCCGCCTTGAAGGGCGCGGTTCTTCGCCAAAGACGCGCGCCGGAACATCTCCGGCCACCTGAGTTTCGTAATTCATCCTGATTCCATCATTCGGCCGACGGGCCGACCGGCGCTGTGTTATATGAATACATCACCCGGCTCAACCCTCAATACACTTTGCACATCGGCGGAGCAACGCGGGCTGGCCGCCTTTGCTTGCCAAATTCATGCGCCTGTGGCGCTATGCGGCATGAAGTGGACGGGAGGCTAGGATGGAATTACTAGGTTGGATCATCGTCGGCCTGTTCGCAGGAGCGATTGCCCGTTTCGTGATGCCGGGCAGAAATCCCGGTGGATGCGTGGTTACGATCCTGTTGGGAATAGCTGGGGCATTATTCGCCGCTTATGTCGGTCGATTATTGGGTGTCTATGAAGCGGACGAACAGGCGAGCTTTCTTGCGGCCGTATTGGGCTCGATAGCCGTTCTGGCCATCTATCGCTGGTTTGCGGGGCGCGGCTGAACGAACGGCGAAAAGGGCCGCGTCGAAACGCAGCCCTTCATACCCGCCAGCTTAGCTTCCGGGGTGGTTAACGCATTGATCCGCGACGGACCAGGTTGACGATGGCAAGCAGCACGATCGCACCCACGAGGGACACGAGGAAGCTGTACAGCGTCAGACCCTCATTGATCGAACCGCCACTGAAAATCAGGCCGCCGATAAAGGCGCCGACTATGCCCACCACGATGTTTAGAAGGATGCCCTGCTGCGCATCGGTGCGCATGACCATGCTGGCAAGCCAGCCGATGATGCCGCCGACAACAAGCCACAAAATGATACCCATTTCACACTCTCCTTGGACCACCGCCCCCAGCGGGTTGGCTGATGTATTTAACGGCGAAGTCGGCTTCGCGTTCCCTGGGAAATGTTTCTGGCTTGACAATGGCCGGTGAATCGGTGCGCGATCCAAGTGAAAGGGCCGCCGGATTTGCATCCGGCGGCCCTTGATGTGCCTGCATCCTTCGCTGTCCGGCGTTGAGCCGGACACGGAGGATCAGTATTTCTGCTGCCGTTCGTAGAGCGACTTGTAATATTGGATCCGCGTAACACGCAGGCCGTGCATGCCCGACCGATCGACAGCGCGCTGCCAGCCTGCAAATTCCTCAAGCGTCAGCGAATAGCGCGCGCAGGCCTCATCGACGGTCAACAAACCACCGTTGACGGCGGCGACCACCTCGGCCTTGCGACGGACGACCCAACGGGTCGTATTCGCGGGAGGCAAGCTCTCCAGAGTCAAGGGTTCCCCGAGCGGCCCGACGACCTGAGCAGGTCGGATTTTTTGATTTTCTATCATTCTCACCCTCAAAAAGCGGCACTGGCGTTGCCGAATTCAGCAGCGGCAACCGATATGCGCGTCAGCCCTGAAGATCAGCTAAAGCGCCACGGTAAACGCCCCCTTCATCATCCTTGTCCCACTCTTAAATGCTGTGCGATCAACGGGTTGAAGCTTCCCGTCGGGCGCGCGGCCTCGATCATGCCGTCCGGACGTGGCGCGAACACTTCGGCCAAATCCTGGATCCAGTCGCTCGTCTCATCCTGCCCCCGCAGGACCCCGGCCACCGCCCGCGCGGTCGGGCTGGCCGCCTGCTCCGCCGCCGAGGCGGCGCGCAGCAGCGGCCAGACCGGCGCATGCGGCCGACTGACGGGTCTGGCATTGGCGGGTTTGAGCCCGCCTGCCCGAAGGAAACCAAAATCCATGGGAAGGGAGGTAGCGAAAAAAGGATAAGGTCCGGTAAACTCGCGGGGCCGAAACGACGCTTTGCAGCGCGCGGCGTGGAATCCCGCTGGAATGCAACGGCGCGGACGATTATATGCCCGGCCATGCAGCCCCAGTTCCAGTTGCCCGAACCGCTTGCGAAGCGGCGAATCGTCGTTGCCATGTCTGGCGGCGTCGATTCGAGCGTCGTCGCCGCCCTTGCCGCGCGTACGGGCGCCGAAACCATCGGCGTGACGCTACAGCTTTACGATCACGGCGCCGCTGTCGGCCGCACGGGCAGTTGCTGCGCGGGGCAGGATATACGGGACGCGCGCGCTGTCGCCGACCGTATCGGCATCGCCCATTATGTCTTCGATTATGAAAGCCGTTTCAGGGATTCCGTCATCGCCGACTTCGCCGATGAATATATGGCGGGGCGGACGCCCATCCCCTGCGTCAAATGCAATATGGGGGTGAAGTTCACCGACCTGTTCCAGATCGCGCGCGATTTGGGCGCGGATTGTCTGGCGACCGGCCATTATGTCCGCCGCGTCGAAGGAGCGCAGGGCGCCGAACTGCACCGCGCGGCCGATCCGGCGCGGGACCAGAGCTATTTCCTCTTCGCTACCACCCCGGCACAACTTGATTATCTGCGCTTTCCGCTGGGCGGTCTCCCCAAGCCGCAGGTCCGCGAAATCGCCGCAGAACTTGGGCTGTCGGTGGCGCTGAAGCCGGACAGCCAGGACATCTGCTTCGTGCCCGATGGCGATTATGCTGGCGTGGTGCGCAAGTTGCGCCCGGACGCCGATGAAGGTGGCGAGATCGTCCATATCGACGGCCGCATCATGGGCACGCACAAGGGACTGATCCACTACACCGTAGGCCAGCGAAAGGGGCTGGAGATAGGCGGGCAGGCCGAGCCGCTCTATGTCGTCCGTCTGGAAGCCGATGCTCGGCGGGTGATTGTCGGACCCAAAGCGGCGCTCGCGGTGTCAGCGGCGCGGCTGAGCGACATAAACTGGCTTGGCGGCGACTTCAGCGGGCCGTTGACCGCCAAGGTGCGGTCGATGGCAAAGCCTGTTCCGGCAAGGCTGGAGGGTGATCGCCTGATGTTTGACGCCCCCGAATATGGCGTGGCACCGGGTCAGGCCGCCGTGCTCTACGCGGGCGACCGGGTGCTGGGCGGCGGCTGGATCGAGGCCACCGAGGCTGTACTGGCGCAAGCTGCATGAATATTGTCCTTTGTGGCGCGCGCGGCTAAGGCCCGCCGGTCATGACTCGTCCGCTCACACTCGCCATTCCCAAGGGCCGCATCCTTGATGAAGCGCTGCCGATGCTCGCGCGCGTCGGTATCGAGCCTGAAGCGGAATTTCATGACAAGAAAAGCCGGGCGCTGCGATTTGCCACCAACCGGCCCGATATCTCGATCATTCGCGTGCGCGCCTTCGACGTCGCGACCTTCGTCGCCCATGGCGCGGCGCAGATCGGCATCGTCGGTTCGGACGTGGTCGATGAGTTCGACTATTCGGAACTCTACGCGCCGGTCGATCTCGACATCGGTCACTGCCGTCTGTCGGTCGCTGAACCCGTTGACCTTGCGGGCGAGGATGAGGCCGCGATGAGCCATGTGCGGGTCGCAACTAAATATCCTTACCTCACGCGCCGCTATTATGAGGCGCGCGGCATCCAGGCGGAATGCGTGAAGCTGAACGGTGCGATGGAACTTGCGCCCTCGCTCGGCCTGTCGCGCCGGATCGTCGATCTGGTATCATCCGGCGCGACGCTCAAGGCAAACGGGCTGGTCGAAACCCATGTCATTATGCAGGTGTCGGCGCGCCTTGTCGTCAACCGCGCTGCCTACAAGATGCGGTCGGCCGAACTGGCGCCGCTGGTGGAAAGCTTCCGCAAGGCAGTGGGGAAGCGCGATGCCGCTTAGGCTCGACAGCCGCGACGCTGATTTCGCTACTGCCTTCACGGCGCTGGTCGATGCCCGGCGCGAGGCCGATGAAGACGTGTCGCGCGACGTCGCGGCAATCCTGAAGCGCGTCCGCGCCGAAGGCGACGGTGCGCTGGCCGATTACACCAGCCGGTTCGACAGGCACGATCTGGAAGCAAGCGGCTGGGCGGTTACCGCCGCCGAGTGCCGCGCCGCGTTGGACGGCATCTCGCCTGAGTTGCGCGGGGCGCTGGAACTCGCGGCGGCGCGGATCACCGCCTATCACGAAAAGCAGCGACCGCAGGACAGCGACGGCACCGACAGCGCTGGCGTACGGCTGGGCGCGCGCTGGCAGCCGGTGGATGCGGCTGGGCTTTACGTTCCGGGCGGCCGGGCAGCCTATCCCAGTTCGCTGTTGATGAACGCAATCCCCGCCAAGGTGGCTGGCGTATCTCGCATCGCCATGGTGACGCCCACGCCCAACGGCGTGATCAACCCGCTCGTCCTTGCTGCTGCCAGCATCGCGGGGATAGAGGAAATCTGGCGCGTGGGTGGCGCGCAAGCCGTGGCTGCGCTCGCCTATGGGACGGATCGGATCAAGCCGGTCGATGTCATCACAGGCCCCGGCAATGCCTGGGTCGCCGAAGCCAAGCGTCAACTTTACGGCGTCGTCGGCATCGATATGGTCGCAGGACCGTCCGAGATCGTCGTCGTCGCCGACGGGAAAAATGATCCGGACTGGATCGCCGCTGACCTGCTGAGCCAGTCGGAGCATGATCCGACCAGCCAGTCGATCCTCTTCACCGACGATGCCGCTTTCGCCGATGCCGTGGCGGCGGCCGTCGAAAAACGACTGCCACTATTGTCGACGCAGGCAGTCGCCACGACCAGCTGGGCGGCAAACGGCGCGATCATCCTCGTGCGCGATCTGGAAGAGGCGATGCCGCTGGTGAACCGCTTGGCGGCCGAGCATCTGGAACTGGCGGTGGATGATCCCGATGCCCTGTTCGCGCAGGTCCGCCATGCCGGATCGGTTTTTCTGGGCCGCATGACCCCCGAAGCCGTCGGCGATTATGTTGCAGGCCCCAACCATGTGCTGCCCACGGGTCGCCGTGCACGCTTTTCTTCGGGGCTCTCGGTGCTCGACTTCATGAAGCGCACCAGCTTCCTCAGCCTGGATCAGGCTGCGATCGATGCCATCGGCCCGGCGGCGGTCGCGCTGGCGGAGGCGGAGGGGCTACCTGCCCATGCCGCCTCCGTGGCGGTGCGGCTCAAATAACTTCCGTTCGCCCCATGCTTGTCGAGGGGCAGTATTTTCTTCAAGAAGGGCAGGGCTTCGACAGGCCAGCCCGCACGGCTATATGGAATCCTGATGACTGAACGCTCCAAATCCCGCTCCGCAGCCCGGCTTGCCGCGGTGCAGGCGCTGTACCAGCTGGAAATGGAAGGGACGCCCCTCGCCACCCTGCTGCATGAATTCCATCAGCACCGACTGGGCGCGACGATCGAAGACGTGACCTATGCCGATGCGGAAGAGAGCTTTTTCGACGATGTCGTGACCGGCGTGGACAAACGGCGCGACGAGATTGACGCCATGATCACCGCCCGCCTGTCCAAGGGCTGGAGCCTTGAGCGGCTGGACAAGCCGATGCGGCAGATCTTGCGGGCGGGCGCCTATGAACTGATCGCGCGCAAGGATGTACCGACCGGCACGGTCATCAGCGAATATGTCGATGTCGCTCATGCCTTTTACGACAAGCGCGAGGCGGGTTTCGTCAACGGCCTGCTGGACGGCGTCGCGAAGGACGTGCGCCAGTAACGAACCACCTCCGTTCGGGCTGAGCCCTTCGACAGGCTCAGGACAGGCTTGTTGAAGCCCTTAACTTCTTTAAAAGAAGAAAGACCCTTCGACAGGCTCAGGGCGAACGGAGGTCAATTATGTCCGCTGAATCCCGTTTCCTGACCCTCTTGCGCCTGCTGGCCAATGATCCCGCCGCGCGCGGCTTGCAGGACGATGTAGCGGTGCTGGACGTGGGCGGCGCGCGCCTGATCCTCACCAGCGACACCATGGTGGAGGGGGTGCATTATCTCCCCGGCGATCCCCCTGCGGACATCGGTTGGAAACTTGCCGCCGTGAACCTCTCCGACCTTGCCGCCAAGGGCGCGCGGCCCGTGGGTTGCCTGCTCAATTACGCGCTGTCGGGCGACGATGGCTGGGACGCTGCGTTTCTTGAGGGGCTGGGCGAGGCGCTTAGCCGTCATGCCATGCCGCTACTGGGCGGCGACACGGTGCAGATGCCGCTGGGCAGTCCGCGCAGCTACAGCCTGACGGCGATTGGTGAGACAAGTGGCCCCGTGCCCGCCCGTAGCGGCGCGCGCGCAGGTGATCGTCTCTATCTGACGGGTCCCGTTGGCGATGCCGGCGCGGGGCTTGAACTGCTCCGCGCGAACGCCGCCGCTTCCGGGCCGCTGGTGGAGGCTTATCGCCGCCCGCGACCCCGGCTCACCGAAGGCGCGCTGCTTGCAGGCCAAGTCCATGCGATGATGGATGTGTCCGACGGCCTGCTGATCGATGCCGCGCGCATGGCGCAGGCTAGCGGATTGGCTGTCACCATCGATCATGTTCCGCTTTCCTCGGCGCTGGAGGCGGTCAGCGGCGGCAGCACTGCCGCTCAGGTCGCCGCGGCGCGGGCGGGCGATGACTATGAGTTGCTGTTCGCACTGCCGCCCACGACAAAGCCGCCAGTACGCGCCATTCCGGTGGGTTGTTTCTCATCGGGGTCGGGGCTGAAGCTGATCATCGACGGCGCGGATATGCCGTTGCCCGACCGGCTTGGTTGGGAACATGGCTGAACCAGGACCCCGCAAGACCCTGATTCGGATGCGTTTCGTAACGGCTTGACGCCGCCCGTCCTGCCTGTAGCTTCCGTCCATCCTTTTCTCAGCCCGGTTGGACGCCCATGACGCGCGTAACCTTGATGCTGATTGACGCGGTGCCTGATGCCGGATGCGTGAATTCCGGCCGCCCGCGCTTATGCCTTTCGCCCGCCCGTTTTTCCCTGCGGAGCGGCCGATGACAGCAAAAACAGGGGGAGAGGAACATTCATGCAGATTGTCTATATCGCCATAGGGTGCGGGCTATTAGCCCTGCTCTACGGCCTGATAACCAGTCGTCAGGTACTGGCGGCCTCCGCCGGCAATGAAACCATGCAAGCGATCGCGGGGGCGATCCAGGAAGGGGCGAAGGCCTATCTCAGCCGCCAATATATGACCATTGGCATGGTCGGGGTCGTGGTTGCGGCGATCGTCTTTTTCTTTCTGGGCGCAACGTCCGCAATCGGCTTCCTGATCGGCGCAATCCTGTCCGGGTCGGCTGGCTTCATCGGCATGAACATTTCGGTGCGCGCCAATGTCCGCACCGCCGAAGCCGCACGCACGACTTTGCAGAGCGGCCTCACCGTCGCCTTTCGTGCTGGCGCGATCACCGGCATGCTGGTGGCAGGATTGGCGCTGCTCGCGATCAGTGTCTTCTTCTGGTATCTCACCGGACCCGCAGGTCATGCGCCGGACGATCGACTGGTGATCGACTCTCTGGTCGCGTTGGCTTTCGGTGCCAGCCTCATCTCGATCTTCGCACGTCTAGGGGGCGGCATTTTCACCAAGGCGGCCGACGTGGGCGCTGACCTTGTCGGCAAGGTGGAAGCGGGCATTCCGGAGGATGACCCACGCAATCCCGCCGTGATCGCCGATAATGTTGGCGACAATGTGGGCGACTGCGCTGGTATGGCGGCTGACCTTTTCGAAACCTATGTGGTCACGGTCGGCGCGACTATGGTGCTGACGGCACTGCTGGTGAGTGGGGTCGATAACATCTTCCTGCAACGGCTGATGGCGTTGCCGCTGATCGTCGGCGGGGTGTGCATCATCACGTCGATCATCGGCACCTATATGGTGCGTCTTGGTGCCAGCCAGTCGATCATGGGTGCGCTCTACAAAGGCTTCTGGACGACAGCGATCCTGTCGATCCCCGCGCTCTATTGCGTCACCCAGTTCACGCTGGGCGATCTTCAGACGCGCTTCGGCACCGATCTGGATGGCAATGGCGGCTATTCCGGCATGGAGTTGTTCTGGTCGATGATGGTGGGCCTTGCCGTTACCGGCCTGATCGTCTGGATCACCGAATATTATACCGGGACCAACTATCGCCCGGTGCGCAGCATCGCCCGCGCATCGGAAACTGGCCATGGCACCAATGTTATCCAGGGCTTGGCCGTCAGCCTGGAGGCGACCGCGCTGCCGACCCTGGTGATCGTGGGCGGCATCATCGTCTCTTATAGTCAGGCGGGCCTGATCGGCATTGCCTTTGCGGCTACGGCGATGCTGGCGCTTGCGGGCATGGTCGTGGCGCTCGACGCCTATGGTCCCGTCACCGACAATGCGGGCGGCATCGCGGAGATGGCGCATCTGGATGACAGTGTGCGGAGCAAGACCGACGCGCTGGACGCAGTGGGCAATACGACCAAGGCGGTGACGAAGGGCTATGCGATCGGGTCAGCCGGGCTTGCCGCGCTGGTGCTGTTTGGCGCTTACACCGAGGATCTGAAATTCTATAACTCGGCCCTCGGCCTGACCGAGCCGGTCGATTTCAGCTTGTCCAACCCCTATGTCATCGTCGGCCTGCTGCTCGGCGCATTGCTGCCCTATCTGTTCGGCGCAATGGGCATGACGGCAGTGGGCCGCGCGGCGGGCGACGTGGTGAAAGACGTTCGCGATCAGTTCGCTACCAACAGCGGCATCATGGAAGGGACCTCACGGCCCGACTATGCCCGCACTGTCGACCTTGTCACCCGCGCGGCGATCAAGGAGATGATCATCCCCAGCCTGCTGCCAGTGCTGGCGCCGATCGTCGTCTATTTCGCCATTTCAGCCGTGGCCGGAACGCCCAATGGCTTTGCGGCGCTCGGTGCATTGCTGCTGGGCGTGATCGTGTCCGGACTGTTTGTCGCCCTTTCCATGACATCGGGCGGCGGCGCATGGGACAATGCCAAGAAATATATCGAAGATGGCAACCATGGCGGCAAAGGCTCTGAGGCACATAAGGCAGCGGTGACCGGCGATACCGTGGGTGATCCCTACAAGGATACGGCGGGGCCTGCGGTCAACCCGATGATCAAGATCACGAACATCGTCGCGCTGCTCTTGCTCGCCGCTCTGGCGCACGGCGTCTGACGGCATTTCGCAACGAAAAGGATATGACCCCGCCCTATCATGGGGCGGGATCTTTTTTGTGCGGAAGGCGGATTTGACGGTTGCCGCTATCGGCCACGTTGCAGAAACAATCGTCACAAATATTACATAAAAGAGAAATGACGTTGTCACATAAAGGTCATAGTCGCGCCCCGACGCCATGGGGCGGAGGGAGACTATGATGCGACCGATTTTGAAACTGGCGCCTGCGCTGGTGGCTTTGGCCATTCCGGCTGTGGCGCATGCCACGGAGGATGACCAGCTTTGGACCGGCGTTAGCGCCACTGTGAAACTGAGCGACAAATGGCGCTTCTCGCAGGAGGTGATCGCCCGGTTCAGCAACGACCGCGACGGTCTGTACGAGGTCGAAATGAACTCGTTGATCGGCTACAAGGTCAGCAAGAAGGTGACGGTTTGGGCGGGATACACCCATGATCCCAATTACAATGCCGGTGACTTCTCGGTGATGGAACATCGCGGCCGCCAGCAGGTGACGTTCGACAATATCGTGAAGATCGGCCCCGGCCAGCTCAGCGCCCGCCTGCGCCTTGAGGAGCGCTGGCGCGAAGGCGTCGATGGCACGGCCTGGCGCTTCCGCCCCTATGTCAAATATGTGCTGCCCTTCAAGGAAGGCGGCAAGACCGCGTTGGTGCTGAGCCATGAAAGCTTCATCGACCTCAACACCACCAATTTTCAGCGGGTCGAGGGCGAAGAGCGGATGCGTAACATGATCGCCATCACGACCCCGATCGCGAAGAATGTGAATGCGGAAATCGGTTATCTGCATCAGCATGGCTTCCGTCCGAATGCCGACGACGCCAACGACAATGTGGCGTCGCTATCGCTCAGCTTTTCCTTCTGATTTTCGGCACCGGAGCGGGGGAGGGCGGTGCCTTTCCCCGCCCGACGGATGAAGCGGCGGCTGCCCAGCTTGCCCCTCGACCCCTCGCGGGCCTATAGGGCGCGCCATGACCAGCGAACCCTTCCGATCGCAACTGGCGGCCCTTGAAAAGCGCGGCCGCCTGCGCCGTCTGGTGCCGCGCGCCGGGCGCGACTTCGCCTCCAACGACTATCTGGGCTTGGCGTCCGATCCGCTGATCGGTCAGGCGGTGGCGGATGCGGTGGCGCGGGGCGTGCCGGTGGGATCGGGTGGCTCGCGCCTGCTGCGCGGTAATGCGCCCGAGCATGAAGGGCTGGAGGCGAAGGCGGCGGCCTTCTTCCGGACGCAGGCGGCGCTATTTCTCGCCAATGGCTTTGCCGCCAACTGCGCCTTGTTTTCGACATTGCCGCAGCGCGGCGACCTGATCGTCGCGGACGAGCTGATCCACGCCAGCGTCCATGACGGCATCCGCCTGTCCAAGGCCGCCACTGTCTTTGCCCGGCATAATGATGTGCAGAGTTTCGCCGACCTGATTACCGCCTGGCGCGAAGAAGGTGGCAAGGGCCGCATCTGGATCGCGGTCGAAACGCTTTATTCGATGGACGGCGATACGGCGCCGCTCGCTGATCTCGCAAAACTGGCCGCGCAGCATGACGGGATGCTGATCCTGGATGAAGCGCATGGAACGGGCGTGTTTGGTCCCAGCGGCCGTGGTCTGTCCGCCGGGTTGGACGGGCTGCATAATGTGGTGACGCTCCACACCTGCGGCAAAGCCATGGGCGTGGAAGGTGCGCTGATTTGCGGGCCGCAGATCATCATCGACTATCTGATCAACCGAGCGCGCGCCTTCATCTTCTCCACCGCGCCCTCGCCGCTGATGGCGGTGGCGGCGTCGGCCGCGCTCGACCGGATCGAGCAGGCGGACGACCTGCGCGCGCGGCTGAAGACCTTGTGCGTCGATGCCGCCGAAGTCATCTGCGCGCCACTGGGCTTGCCTGCGCCGCGTACCCACATCGTCCCCGTGCTGCTTGGCGAAGACCGGCGCACCATGGCCGCCGCCGCCGCGCTGCAGGAGGCAGGCTTCGACGTGCGCGGCATCCGGCCGCCGACGGTCCCGCCCGGCACCAGCCGCCTGCGCATCTCCCTGACATTGAATGTCGGCCGCGCCGATGTGGCGGCTCTTGGCGAAGAACTGCAAAGGGTGATGGCATGACGCGCTTCGTCGTCACCGGGACCGATACGGACATCGGCAAAACAGTCTTCGCTGCCGGGCTCGCGGGCGCCCTTGGCGCTTATTATTGGAAGCCTGTTCAGGCGGGGATCGACCCCGAAGGCGACAAGGAAACGGTCGCACGGCTAGGCGGCATCCCCAATGCGCGCATCCTGCCGGAAGCCTACCGCCTTACCACGCCCGCCTCGCCCCATTTGGCGGCTCGCCTCGACGGGGTTGAAGTCCGCCTCGACAATCTCGCTTTGCCGCAAGTGGACGGCCCGCTGGTCGTGGAAGGCGCAGGCGGCGTGCTGGTGCCCGTCAGCGAAACCTTGCTGATGGCCGATCTCTTCGCCCATTGGCAGCTGCCCGTCATCCTGTGCGCCCGCACTGCGCTCGGTACGATCAACCACAGCCTGCTCAGCATCGAGGCGCTGCGCAGCCGGGGCGTGCCGCTGGTGGGCATCGCGTTCATCGGGGATTCCCATGAGGAGAATGAGCGCATCATCCCCCAACTTGCCAGGGTGCCAAGCCTCGGCCGCCTTCCGCGCCTCGACCCGCTGGATGCCGCCAGCCTTAAGGCTGCTTTCGCCGAGAATATCCACTTGCCCTGAAGAGGGGCGCAGCCGCTTTTGCACGATTTTCGACAAAGGACATGGACTTGTCGCCCTGCGCCGGGTCAATTGCCATGATCGGATCAAGCAAGGGATGCTTCGATGAAAAATCTTTTGATGAGCGCCGCGATTGGCGCTCTGCTGCTCGCCGCAAACGCCGCGCAGGCTGACCAGGCGCCATCGGCCAAGCCGACCTATGGCAGCTACGGCTTCGACGACAAGGGCATGGACCCGGCCGTCAAGCCGGGCGATGATTTCTACCTCCACGCCAATGGCGGCTGGGCCAGGGCCACGCCGATCCCTGCCGACAAGTCCAACTATGGCGCGTTCAACGTCCTTGACGACCTGTCGCGCGAACGCACCCGAGGCATATTGGAGGAGGCAAGGAAAGACCCCGCCAGCCGTATCGGCCTCGCCTATGCCAGCTATCTGGACGCTCCCACAGTGGAAGCGAAGGGCCTGACCCCCATCAAGCCCTGGCTCGCGAAGATCGCGGCGGTGAAGGACAAGACAGGCTATGCTCGTCTGGCGGCGGAGGCTGCACGAGCCGGTATCGCAGGCCCGTTCACCTTCTATGTGGGACAGGATGACAAGGCGCCCGACACTTACATCCTGAACCTGCGCCAATCGGGCCTAGGCCTGCCGGATCGTGACTTCTATCTACAGCCTGACGAGAAGATGGCGGCAATCCGTACCGCCTATGCCGCTCATCTCGAACAGATGCTGACACTGGCGGGCGCGAGCGACGCAAAGGCGCGCGCCACTGCCCTGATGGCGTTCGAAACGGAAGTGGCAAAGGTCCACTGGACCCAGGTCGACAGCCGGAACGCGGACAAGACCTACAATCGCATGACGCTCGTCGAATTGCACAAAGCCGCGCCCGGCTTCGACTTTTCGGCCTATTTCGCCGCGAACCGCCTGGAGCAGCAGGCGCTGATCGTCGCACAGCCGACGGCGATCGCGGGCGAAGCAGCACTGATCGCGCGAACCCCGATAGGCGTGTTGAAAGATGCCCTGTTGCTGCGCAGTCTGCACAGCTACGCCACTTACCTCCCCGACCGGATCGCCGACGCCGACTTCGCCTTCTACGGCACCACTCTATCCGGCACGCCGCAGCGCGAAGAGCGGTGGAAACGCGCCGTCAGCTTCGTCAAGGAGGCGATGGGCGAGGAAGTCGGCAAAATCTATGTCGCCCGCTATTTCCCGCCGGAAACCAAGGCGGCGATGGACCAGCTCGTCAAAAATGTGATCGCCGCCATGGGCCGCCGCATCGACGGCCTCGGCTGGATGAGCGATGGCGCGAAGGCGAGGGCGCACAAGAAGCTGGCCGCCTTCACGCCCAAGATCGGTTATCCCGACAAATGGCGGGATTATAGCGGGGTTACGATCATCGCAGGCGACCTGTTCGGCAACGCGGTGCGATCGAACCAATATGAATTCGACTATCAGATGGGGAAGCTCGGCAAGCCGATCTACCGTTGGGAATGGCAGATGACGCCGATGGAGATCAACGCCTATGCGGACTTCTCCATGGTGGAGATCGTCTTCCCGGCCGCCATCCTCCAGCCGCCCTTCTTCGATCCCCATGCCGATCCGGCGGTGAATTATGGCGGCATCGGCGCGGTAATCGGCCATGAACTTAGCCACCATTTCGACGATCAGGGCGCCAAATATGATGAGACCGGTAAGCTCAACCAGTGGTGGAGCGATGCTGATGTCGCTGCCTTCAAGGCTTTGACCGGCAAGCTGATAAAGCAATATGACGCCTACGAGCCTTTCCCCGGCGCGCATGTGAAGGGCGACTTTACCTTGGGCGAGAATATCGGCGATCTGGCAGGCGTCGCGGTGGCGCTGGACGCCTATCATGCGTCACTCGGCGGCAAGCCCGCGCCGGTGATCGACGGCACCACCGGCGATCAGCGCTTCTTCCTCGGCTGGGCGCAAGTATGGCGGCGCAATTATCGCGAGCCCAACTTGCGCCAGCGGCTGGTCACTGACCCGCATTCGCCGTCGCAATATCGGGCGGATACCGTGCGGAATTTCGATCAATGGTACGCCGCCTTCAACCCGGTGCCCGGCAGCAAGCTCTATCTCGCGCCTCAGGATCGGGTGAGAATCTGGTGAAAAGATGAGCATCAGTAACGATTCTGCCCTGCGATGAACCGTGATGGTGCGAGTGATGAGCTGCGCCGCGCCCGGCCGTCGTCCCTCAAATCTCACGTTTCGCCGGAACACTCTTTAAACCTCGTGCGCTCTTCCACAGCTTTGAGACATCAAATCGCAAGGAGAAGCATGTTGACGGGTTTTCGTTCATCACTGGTTTTGAAGACGGCAATGGCATCGGTCGCTTTGTTGGCAGCGGCTCCAGTTCTGGCTCAGGGCGCCGCAACTCCGGCTACGCCCGCGACGCCTGCCACTCCGGCGGCGCCTTCGGCCGATGCGGGTAAATTTAGCGATGCTGACATCAAGCTGTTTGCGGCTGCTGCGGTCGAAGTGACCAAGATTCAGTCCGACACCAGCATCGCTAATGCGGAAAAGCAGCCCAAGATGCTCGCCGCGTTGCAGGCATCGGGCATCGCTCCAGAAAAGTTCAATGAGATCGGCCAGGCCGCCGCCGCCGACCCGGCGTTGCAGCAGCGTATCCAGGCCGCGGCACCGGCTGCTCCCGCCACCCCGGCGACGCCAGCCGCCCCTGCTGCCCCGGCCACCCCGGCCAAGTAAGCGGGAGCGCCATAATATAGGGGAGGGTGCTTGGCCTGACGCTTGGGCTATTCTAAGCGTCTCGCCATGACCTCCCCTATATGGCACCCCTTCACCCAGCACGGCCTCAACGAACCCATCCCGCATGTCGTTCGTGCGGAAGGCGCCCTGTTGCATCTGGCAGACGGCGGCACGTTGATCGACGCCATCTCCAGTTGGTGGGTGACGACGCATGGCCACTGTCACCCCCGCATCGCCGCTGCCATCGCTCAGCAGGCCGGGCAGCTTGACCAGCTGATCTTTGCAAATTACACGCATGAGCCTGCCGAAGAGGTTGCGCGCGGCCTGATCGAACTCGCCCCCCGCGCGGAAGGGCGCGACCCGCTCGCCCATGTCTTCTATTCCGACAGCGGATCGACCTCCGTCGAAGTCGCGCTGAAGATGGCGCTCGGCTACTGGCACAATCGTGCGCTGGATGGTTTGTCCGCGTCCCGGCATCGCATCCTTGTCCTCGAACATGGCTATCATGGCGACACGATCGGCACGATGTCGGTCGGCGAGCGCGGCGTCTACAATGCCGCATGGACGCCCTTGCTGTTCGACGTTGGCACCATTCCCTTCCCTGCGCCGGGAACGGAGCAACAGACGCTCGACGCGCTGGAAGCGGCTTGCAAGGAGCATCCGGCGGCGTTCATCGTTGAACCTTTGGTGCTGGGTGCTGGCGGGATGCTGATCTACCCGCCTGCCATTTTGCGGCAGATGGCGGAAATCTGCGCCCGACATGATGTTCTCTTCATTGCCGACGAAGTAATGACCGGCTGGGGCCGCACCGGCACAGTCTTCGCTTGCGAGCAGGCGGGCGTCGTGCCGGACATCATGGCCGTCGCCAAAGGGATCACCGGCGGCTCCGTCCCCCTCGCGGCGACACTAGCCACGGCGCGCATTTTTGATGCGCACAAGTCGCAGGACCGGGCGCGGCTTTTCTACCATTCGTCCAGCTACACAGCGAATGCCATCTCCTGCGCGGCGGCCGCGGCCAACATCGCCATCTGGCGCGAAGAGGATGTGCTCGGCCGCATCGCCGCGCTCGAACAGAATATGGCGGAGCGACTCGGCAAGCTGGCGCTTCATCCCGCCTTCGAAAATGCCCGGCAGCTTGGCACGATCGTGGCGATTGACCTGATCGCGCAGGACGCCGGTTATCTGTCCGACCTTGCGCCGCGCCTGCGCGCCTTCTTCCTTGATCGGGGCATATTGGTGCGTCCTTTGGGCAACAGCATCTACCTGATGCCGCCCTTTTGTACGGATGTGGATCAGCTGGATCACATCTTTGCGGCCTTGTCTGACGCGGGCGATGTATTTGGCGTGTCAGCCTGACTTTCATTTTCCGCATTTTGCCGCTATGGCGGCGCGATTTTTGGTTTCCCCAGGATATTATGGCAAAAGAAGAACTGCTTGAAATGCGCGGACAGGTTGTGGAGCTTCTCCCCAACGCCATGTTCCGCGTCCGGCTTGAAAATGATCACGAGATCCTTGGCCACACGGCGGGCAAGATGCGGAAAAACCGCATTCGCGTGCTGGTGGGCGACGAAGTGTTGGTCGAACTGACCCCCTACGACCTGACCAAGGGTCGGATCACTTACCGCTTCAAATAAGCCGCTTTTTCGATGCGGCTCATCCTTGCTTCGGCTTCTCCCAGACGGTGTGAACTTCTGGGTCAGATCGGCGTGCGTCCCGACGCTGTGGACCCCGCCGATCTTGATGAAACCCCTTTGAAAGGCGAATTGCCAGCGACCTATGCTGCGCGCGTGGCCGCTGAAAAGGCTGCGCTGGTGGCCGCCCGCCATCCCGGCGCGCTGGTGCTGTCAGGCGATACGGTCGTCGCGGCAGGCCGCCGCATCCTGCCCAAGGCAGAGACGGAGGGTGAAGCGCGAGCCTGTCTTTCGCTGCTCTCCGGCCGCCGTCACCGCGTGCTGAGCGCTATCACGCTCATCGATGGCGAGGGCAGGGCAAGGCATCGCCTTTCCACCAATATCGTTATCTTCAAACGTCTGGAGCGCGCCGAGATCGACGCCTATATCGCCAGCGAAGAATGGCACGGCAAGGCAGGCGGCTATGCGATTCAGGGCCGTGCCGCCGGGCTGATCCGCGCGATACAGGGCAGCCATAGCGCGATCATGGGCCTGCCCCTTTACGAAACCCGCGCGCTGCTGAAGGCAGCGGGCTACCCATTGGACTAGAGGGATGGCAAGGGAAATGGCACATTTCCCGGCTCGGCAATCCCGACCAACAGGAATATATTATGGCCGAATGGCTCTATGAAGAAGGGATTGGCGAGGCCCGCGCCGCGTTGATCGAAAAGGGCCGTTTGGTCGAGGCACAGATCGAGCGTGAGGGCGATGGCGCCCGCGCCGGTGCTATCATGCAGGGTAAGCTCGTCCGGACCATCATCCCCAAGAAGCGCGGCATCGCCCGCCTGATCTCGGGCGAGGAAGTGCTGGTCGAACCCATCCCGCCAAAAACCGCAGAGGGCGCGACCGTCCTCCTCGAAATCCTGCGCGAAGCCATCCCGGAGGAAGGTCGCCCCAAGCTGGCCAAGGGCCGCATCGCCCAGCCGGGCTCCAAGGTGCATCCGGCTCCCAGCCTCCTCCAGCGCCTGCGCGCCACGGGTCTGCCCATCACCCCCTGCCCGGCCCATGGCGAGGATCGCTTCGAAGCCCATGGCTGGAGCGAACTCATGGAAGAGGCGATGTCGGGCGAGATCGGCACGGAGGAAGCGGCGCTCCGCATCTTTCCGACGCCCGCGATGATCCTGATCGACGTAGACGGATCGCTGCCGCCCGCGAAGCTCGGCCCCAAGGGCGCGAAACTGGCGGCGCAGTCGATCCGTCGCATGGGCCTGACCGGATCGATCGGTATCGATCTGCCCACCATGAACAACAAGGATGAGCGCGCCGTCGCCTCCGCGCAGATCGATAAATATCTGCCGCTTCCCTTCGAACGCACGGCGGTGAACGGCTTCGGCTTCGTCCAGGTCATCCGCCGCCGCGAGCGGATGAACCTCATGGAGTTGTTGCGGGCTGATCCGATCGAAACGGCGGCTCTCGCATTGCTCCGCCGTGCCGAAAGGGAAGGCAATGGCGGGCCGGTGACGATCACCGCCGCGCCCCCCATCATTGACCGCCTGTACAAGGCGACCGATTGGCTGGAACAGCTCGCTCGCCGACGCGGCGGCGCCGTCAGCTTGAAGGCTGACCCGGCACTTGCCATATCGGCGGGCCATGTCGCCTAAATCATCCTCCTGCCCGATCTGCGGCCAGCCAGCGCATCCCGACACGCGGCCCTTCTGCGGAAAGGCCTGCCGTGACCGTGACCTGCTGCAATGGCTGGGCGAAGGCTATCGCGTCCCCGGAACCCTCGCCGCCGACGAGATGAAAAAAAGCGACGATGATGGGGTGGACAACCCCCCGGATTGATGCCTATAGGCACGCCTCTCAACGCCGCCGGTGGTCCTCCCCGGCGCTCGTGCCCGGGTAGCTCAGTTGGTAGAGCATGCGACTGAAAATCGCAGTGTCGGCGGTTCGACTCCGTCCCCGGGCACCACTAACTCACTGAAAATAAAGATTTATTCTCGCGAATTGCCCGGAATTATGGTGACGCGTGTGAACTCTGTGAGTTTGCAGAGGTAGTTTTCGATGAGATGCGGCCATCGGTACGTCTCTGCGTCGATCGGGACGGGAAAAGCGCGGCGCGCCGTCGCTCATTCTTTACATGATGATCCGGAGCGCTGACCCAGAGAGCCGATAGTGGAACGGGGTCGAAGATATGCGCCCCGATCACCGACAATGCGACCCCGCTGGTTGCGCCGAGGAAGCTCGCCGCCGCTACACCCATTTCTGCCATGGTCGCCTCATGTTCCGGCGGAAGATTCACCACCCGGGACAGCAGCCTGACGCCGAACCAACTCGCGCCAATCAGGGAAATTCCGGCCAGTCGCAGGCCCATATCCTGTTGTAAGCTTGTTTTCCTGGCCTGCATGTCGCCCTCCATCGTCGCGGCATGAGACTTACGGATGGGCGCATATGCTTTCGAGCGGCCGGATCTCCGATCGCCATAGTATTATCATAGCATTTGCAGGGCGGAGGGCGGGGCGGGCCTAGAGCATCGTGCGCAAAAGTGGGAACCGGTTTTGCGCAAAAACGATGCGACAACAAATAACTAGAGCGCGCGCCTTGCGTCCGATTTAACGCAGTGCGCTCTAATCCGCCATCAGTCGATAGCCGATGCCAAGTTCATTGACGATCATGGACGGCCGCGCGGGGTCCTTTTCCAGCTTCTGCCTCAAATTGCGCACGACGATTCGCAGATAGTCGATCCGGCGATCATGATCGTGCGGCCAGGCGGCTGCCAGAATTCGCTGATGCGTTACGACGCGGCCGGGGTGCATTGCCAACTGGGTGAGGACCTCAAACTCCTTGCGGGTCAGATGCACTTCCTCGCCGTCACGCATGATGCGCCGATTGGCGAGGTCGATTTCCACGGGGCCGGACTGGACGACGGGCGCGGCCCCCTGCGCCGCCACACGCTCGCGCAGCGCGGCACGAAGGCGCGCGAGCACTTCCTCGCTATCGAAGGGCTTGGTGACATAGTCATGCGCGCCCAGATCGAGTGCGGCGACCTTTTGCTCGGTCGCTTCGCGGGCAGACACGACGATGATGGGCGCGGCTACCGCCGCCTTGAGCAACTGGACAATCTCCAACCCGTCGCGGTCGGGCAAGCCCAGGTCGAGGAGGATGGCATCGGGTTTAGTCCGCCGGGCTTCGTCCAGCGCTTGTGCCGCGTTCACCGCTTCGGCGACGTCATAGCCTGCGCGCGTCAACGTACCGTGCAACAGACGCCGGATATGCACCTCATCGTCTACGACGAGAATCCGCTGGCTGCTCATATATGCTGGTCCTGCTCGCTAGCGCGGGTGAGGAGGGATTCAGGAAAATGCAGGCTGAACCGGGCGCCTTTGCCATCTGGCCGATTGTCCGCATCCACATTCATGCCCATCGCCTCGGCGAAACCCTTCACGATGGCGAGGCCAAGGCCGGTTCCGCTGACCGACCGATCGGACCCCTCCAGCCGCTTGAACGTCTCGAATACCTCCTTCTCCTGTCCGATGGGAAGTCCTGGCCCCTCGTCCAGCACCGACAGGATGAGTTCGCTGCCGGAAAGTTCGGCGCGGATCGTGATTGCTGTCCCGGGGTCGCCATAGCGCCCGGCATTGTCGAGCAGGTTGAGCAGGCAATGGTGGAAAAGCTGGGCATCGACATTGACGAGCGGCAAGTCAGGCGGGACGGCAAGCTGGATCGGATGCCCCTCCAGCGATCGGCGCGTGTCATGGACGGCCCCGCCCACGGCATCGGTCAGGTCGACCGGCTCGATATGCAGGCGCAGCGCTCCCGCCTCGACCCGCGCCATGTCGAGCAGATTCGCCACGAAGCGATTGAGCCGCACGGCCTCGCTCTCGATCGTGTCGAGCAGGGGATCGCCGTTGCGCTGGCGCAATTCGGCCGCCGCGCCCAGGATTGCCGTTAGCGGCGTGCGCAGGTCATGGCTGACGGAGGATAGCAGCGCGGCGCGGAGCCGATCGCGTTCGCGCACCTTGTCGACGTCGCGCATCTCGCTTTCCAGGCGCAGCCGTTCGAGCGCGAGCGAGGTCTGGTCCAGCAGGCTGGTGAGCAGCGGAAGTTGGTCCGAACGGATAGGATCGCTGCCGTCGTCGCGCGCCAGACCCATGACCGCCAGAATATGCTCTCCCGCGCGCAGCGGCTGAAACTGCCAGTCCGATGCCGCAAGGCTGCCCGTGCCACGCCCGGCGGGTTGGCCGGTGTCCAGCACCCACTGCGCGGCGGCCAGTTCCATCGTTTCCACATTGATGCCCGGTTCACTCGCGGCCTGCACGACCAAGCCCGTTCGATGCCGTTCCAGGATCAGCACGCGGAGTTTGAGCAGGCGCCCGATTTCCTGGCACGCGGTCCTCCCCACTTCTTCCCGGTCGCCGAGCGCCGTCAGTTGCCGCAGATAGCCAGCGAGCGCGGCGTTGGTCCGCGCGCTGGAAGCGGCGAGGTCCGCCTGCGATCGAACGCGCGAGGTCAACTGGCTGGTCACGATCGCCACGCCCAGCAGGACGAAGATGGAAATGACATTTTCCGGATTGCTGATCGTCAGCGTGCCGGTGGGTGGCAGGAAGAAGAAATTATAGGCAAGGCTGGACACGATCCCGGCAAACAGCCCGGTGCGCAGGCCGAACAGGCTGGCGGCGACCATGACCGGCAGCAGATAGAGCAGGCCGACATTACCCAGGTTGAGGATGTGGAAAAGGGCCGATCCAAGGGCTGTCACGCCAGCGACCAGCAGCGCGGTCCAGAGATATCCCGCAGGCTTGCCCCAATGGTTCAATGGGCGTGCGCGCGCAGGGCTGGCCGGGGCGCTTTCATCAAGCGGCAGGACGTGGACCGCCACGCCCGGCGTTTCCCGCACCAGCCGATCGACGATCGAGCCGTGCCGGAACTCGAACCAGCGCGATCGAATGGATTTGCCGACGACCAGCTGGGTCGCGCGCGCCTCATCGGCGTAGCTTTTCAGGCCCTCGAACACCGTGGAGGCGGGCACCGTGGCGACCGTCGCGCCCAGACTGGATGCCAGGTTGAGCGCAGAGGCAATCCGGCGCATTTCCGGCTCGCCGAAATATTGCGCGCGGGGTGTTTCGATATGGACCGCGCTCCAAGGCGCGCGGGCGGCGTCGGATATGCGCTTGGCCGCGCGCACCAGCGTCTCGGCGCCGGGCAATTCGCTGACGGCAACCAATATGCGTTCGCTGCCCGCCCATGTGCCGCCGAGCGCCTGAGCCCGAAGATCCTCCAGCATCTGCGTATCGACAGCCTGCGCGGCCCGGCGCAGTGCCAGTTCGCGCAGCGCCGACAGATTGGTCTTGGAAAAGAAATGGGCAAGGGCGCGGGTCGCCTCCTGCGGGAGATAGACCTTCCCCTCCTTCAGTCGCTCGATCAGTTCGGCTGGCGGAATATCGACGACCTCGATCTCTGCCTGTTCCAGAATGCCGTCGGGAACGGTTTCCCGCACGCGCACGCGGGTGAAGGATGCGACGACGTCGTTCAGGCTCTCCACGTGCTGGATGTTGAGTGTCGAATAGACGTCGATCCCGGCGTCAAGCAGTTCCTCGACATCCTGCCAGCGTTTGGGATGACGGCTTTCCGGCGCATTGGTGTGGGCCAGCTCATCGACGAGCGCCAGCGCCGGTCGGCGCTCCAGCAGGCCGTCGATGTCCATCTCGGTCAGGACATGGCCCTGATAGTCGATGGATCGGCGCGGGAGGATTTCCAGTGCCTGCGTCAGTGCCTGCGTTTCGACACGGCCATGCGTCTCGACGACACCGACGACGACATCGACGCCCGCCTTCTGCCGAGCCGCGCCCTGCACCAGCATTTCATAAGTCTTGCCGACGCCGGGCGCCGCGCCGAGAAATATCTTCAGCCTGCCTCGACCCTCCTGCGCGGCGGCGCGCAGAAAGGCTTCCGGGGTAGGCCGATCCCGTTCGTTCAACGCGCGCTGCCGCCAAGCTGGTCAAGCTGCCGGTTCAGCGCCAGCACATTTACGCGCGCCTCGCCCACAAAGCCCAGCAATGGGCGTTCGACATTGCGGCTGACGAGATCGCGCACCAGCCGTTCGTCAAGCGCGCGAACGCGGGCGACACGGGACACCTGCGCCATGGCGGAAGCAGGCGACAGGTCGGGATCGAGGCCGGAGCCGCTGGTCGTGACCAGATCGGCCGGAACCGGTCCGGCAACACCCTCGGCGCGCCGCTTTTCGACATCGGCCTTCACCCGATCCGCCAGTGCTTTGGAAGTCGGGCCAAGGTTGGAACCAGCGGAGGCGAGGCCATCATAGCCCTTGCCCGCCGCCGAAGGGCGCGTCTGGAAATAGCGGTCGGCGGTGAAGGCTTGTCCGATCAGCGTCGATCCGATCACCTGACCCCTGTCATCGCGGATCAGGCTGCCATTGGCGGCGCGGGGGAAGATCGCTTGTCCAATACCCGTCATGGCGAGAGGATAGGCGATCCCGAGCAGAATGGCGAACAGGATCGTCATGACGATCGCCGGACGCAGTGAAGAAAGCATGTCCTTGCCCATCATATGTTCCTTTACGCGAGGCCGAGGCCGCCGACGATCATGTCGATGATCTTGATGCCGATGAACGGCGCCACCAGCCCGCCAAGGCCGTAGATCGCAAGGTTGCGCGCCAGCAGCGGACCGGCACCCATGGGCCGATACGTCACGCCTTTCAGCGCCAGCGGCACGAGCAGCGGAATGATGAGCGCGTTGAAGATGATGGCGGACAGGATCGCGCTTTGCGGCGTGGATAGGCCCATGACGTTCAGGACGCCGAGCCCCGGATAGAGCGCGACGAACATCGCCGGGATGATCGCGAAATATTTGGCGACGTCGTTGGCGACGGAGAAGGTTGTGAGCGCCCCGCGCGTCATCAGCATCTGCTTGCCCAGACCCACCACCTCGATCAGCTTGGTCGGATCGCTGTCCAGGTCTACCATATTGCCCGCCTCGCGCGCGGCCTGCGTGCCGGTGTTCATCGCAACGCCGACATCGGCCTGCGCCAGCGCGGGCGCGTCGTTGGTGCCGTCGCCGCACATGGCGACCAGCTTGCCCCCTTGCTGCTCCCTGCGGATAAGGTCCAACTTGTCCTCCGGCGTCGCCTGCGCGAGGAAGTCGTCCACGCCCGCCTCGGCCGCGATGGCGGCGGCGGTCAGCGGATTGTCGCCCGTGATCATCACGGTGCGGATGCCCATGCGGCGAAGCTCCGCGAACCGCTCCCGGATGCCAGCCTTCACGATGTCCTTGAGCGCGATGGCGCCCAGCAGCCGACCGTCCTGCGCAACCGCCAGCGGGGTCATGCCTGCCCGGGCTATTTCGTCGGTGATGCGCCGCAGTTCGGTCGCTGCGGCTGTTTCGTCCAGACCGGGATTGGCCTTCAGGATCGAGTCCACAGCGCCTTTCTGGATCAACGTTCCGCCCATACTGACGCCGGAGATGCGCGTCTGGGCGGTAAAGGAGATCACCTCCGCATCCCAGGGCAGGGACGCTGTCCCGACGCCGAATTTCTCGCGCGCCAGTACCACGATGGAGCGACCCTCCGGCGTTTCGTCGGCCAGGCTGGCGAGCAGGGCGGCTTCAGCCAGCTGGCCCGGCTGGGCGCCGTCCACCGTCCGGAATTCGGACGCCTGCCGGTCGCCGATGGTGATCGTCCCGGTCTTGTCGAGCAGCAGCACGTCGATGTCCCCAGCGGCCTCCACCGCCCGGCCCGACTTGGCCAGCACATTGAAGCGCACCAGCCGATCCATGCCCGCAATGCCGATGGCCGACAGCAGCGCGGCGATGGTGGTGGGAATGAGCGTGATGAGCAGCGCCGCGAGAATGGCGACGGGGATCGCCCCACCGGCATAGCTGGCAAAGCCCGGAACGGTGCCGACCGCGATCAGGAATATGATGGTAAGGCCGACCAGCAGGATGGTGAGCGCGATCTCGTTCGGCGTCTTCTGCCGCTCCGCACCCTCGACCAGGGCGATCATCCGGTCGAGAAAGCCCTGCCCGGGATCGACGGTCACCCTGACCCTGATCTCGTCGGAAATGACGCGGGTGCCCGCCGTCACGGCCGAGCGATCGCCGCCCGCCTCGCGGATCACTGGCGCGGATTCCCCCGTTATCGCGGATTCGTTGACGGAAGCGACGCCCTCGACCACTTCACCATCTGCGGGGATCAGGTCTCCGGTGGTGACCAGCACGATGTCGCCTGCGCGCAACTGGCTGGCGGGGATCTCCTCGACCCGTCCGTTCTTCTCGCGGCGGGCGACCAGCTCCGCCTTGGTGGCGCGGAGAGACGCGGCCTGCGCCTTGCCGCGCCCTTCGGCCACCGCTTCGGCAAAGGTGCCGAACAACACCGTCAGCCACAGCCATATGACCAGTTGAAGCTTGAAACCAACGCCCAACGTATCGGTGCCGACGACGAGCAGGATCGTCAGCAGCAAAGCAACGCTTGCCGTCACGAACATCACCGGGTTGCGGATCAGTTGCCTGGGATGAAGCTTGACAAAGGCGTCGCGGATCGCCGGTGCGATCAACTCGGCCGTGAACAGGGATTTGTTGGTTGCGCGAGCCATTGGGCGCCCCCCTTCTAGAAAAGTTGCCCGCGGATCATGGCGAGATGATCGGCGATGGGACCAAGCGCGAGGCTCGGCAGGAAGGTGAGACCGCCCACGATCAGGATGATCCCGACGAGCAGCCCGACCCAAAGGCCCCCGGTCGTGGGAAAAGACCCGGCGCTTTCGGGCGTATGCCTCTTCGCGGCGAGGCTGCCCGCGATTGCCAACATGGGCACGATGACGAAGAAGCGCCCCAGCCACATCGCGACGCCCAGCAGCGCGTTGTAAAAGGGCGTGCCCGCCGTCAGCCCGGCAAAGGCGGACCCGTTATTGCCGGTGGCCGAAGTATAGGCGTAGAGGATTTCGCTAAATCCGTGCGGTCCCTTGTTGAGCGGCCCGGCCAGCCCGGCAGGCAACATCGCGCTGACCGCCGTCAGGCCGAGGATGCAGAGCGGCAGGATGGCGATGGCGAGCACCGCCAGCTTTACCTCCCGCGCCTCGATCTTCTTGCCGACATATTCCGGTGTCCGGCCGACCATCAGTCCCGCGACGAACACGGCGAGGATGGCGAACAGCAGGAACCCGTAAATGCCCGCGCCGACGCCGCCGATGACGACTTCCCCCAGCTGTATGTTGAACAAGGGGATCATGCCGCCCAGCGCGGTGAAGCTGTCATGCATGGCGTTGACAGCACCGCAACTTGCCGCCGTGGTGACGACCGAGAAAAGGGCGGAGGCGGCGATGCCGAACCGGACTTCCTTGCCCTCCATATTGCCACCGGCAACACCAAGATTGTGAAGAACGGGATTGCCCGCCGCCTCCTGCCAGTAAGTGACGGCCACGCCCAGGAGGAACAAAAACGTCATGGCCGACAATATCGCCCAGCCCTGCCGGGTGTTGCCAACGGCCTTGCCGAAGCACCAGGTAAGACCGAAGCCGATCACGAATATGGACAGCATCTGGATCAGGTTGGTGAGCGCGGTCGGATTTTCGAACGGGTGCGCCGAATTCGCATTGAAAAAGCCGCCGCCATTCGTGCCCAGCATCTTGATCGCTTCCTGGGAGGCAACCGGGCCAAGCGCGATAACCTGCTTTGCGCCTTCCAGCGTGGTCACATTGACCGAAGCGGCCAGGGTTTGCGGCACGCCCGAAGCGATCAAGTAGACGCCGTAAACCAGGCTGATCGGCAGCAGCAGGTAGAGGGTGACACGGGTCACGTCCGCCCAGAAATTGCCGATGCTCGCTGTCTCACGCCGTGCGAACCCGCGGAAGAAGGCGAAGGCAAGCGCGATGCCGGTCGCCGCTGAAAGGAAATTGTGCAGCGTCAGCCCCAGCATCTGCGACAGGTTGGACATGGCCGCCTCGCCCGAATACCATTGCCAATTGGTGTTGGTGGTAAAGCTGATCGCGGTGTTGAACGCGCCATCGGCGCCAATCCCTGCGTAGCCTAGGTCGTTGAGTGGCAGCACCCCCTGCAACCGCAACACGGCATAGGTGAAGATCAATCCCGCGAAGTTGAACAGCAGCATATGCGCCGCATAACGGCGCCAGCTCTGCTCTTCGTCGGGATTGATGCCGGACAGCTTGTAGAAGCCGGTTTCGATCGGCCCGAGCACGGCATGAAGGGGCGTCCGGCGGCCTTCAAAGAGCGCGAACAGCCAGAGGCCCATCGGCTTGGTCAGCGCCAGCAATATGCCCACGAAAGCGAATATCAGGATCCAGCCCCGGATAGTCATGGTCCGGGCTCCTCGTCAGAAGCGTTCGGGGCGAATGAGCACCGCCACCAGATACAGAAGAAGGCCGATCGCCGTGATCGCCGCGAGAGTGAGGTCAAGCGTCATCCCCGCCCCCCTCACGCCTGATCGCACAGGCGGACATAAGCCAGCGTTGCCGCCAGCAGCCCGGCCAGTGCGCCAATCCAGAGCAGGTCCTGCATCATCACGCTCCTTCCCCCGGCGCTGGCGCGGCCGAACGGCTGGGCAGGCACTCAAATGCTGCGGTTCTGGTCATGTCCGATCTTCCCCAAGTACACGCCACCCGGTCGGCGGCGATTCGTGAGGGGTCGCAGATATGATGGGCCGCCATTTCTTATCGAGATCGAGAAGCGGCGATCTTCATAGTATTTGCATAGGGTAGCCGCTTCACATCGCCCATTTAGGTGCATGGCCAAAGCCCTCGGCGAAAAAATCATCAGCCCCATAGGACATCAGCGCCCGGTTCTGTCACTGTCCTAGTTCGTCATGCGGTTAGCCGTAATGCCGCTTAACCGGCTATACTATTTCATAGGACATATGCGACTGATGCCACAAGACATTGGCGTCTTGTAGCATAGGACGCCTACATCTAGTCGGGTTGCTTGCAATGGACGAAAAATAGGGCATATTGAGTTCATCGAAGGAAACACTGATGAGCACCAACCCGACTGACACAGAGAACAAGGTCCTGAACCTCGCCGACCTGCTAGCGCAGTCCGGCAAGCAGGACACACGCAAAGCCTCCGAGAAGAAGTTCGGTAAGCCGGTTATGGACGTGGGCTTCTGCATCACGCCCTCGCTGTTGATGAAGGCACAGGCGCGGATTGGGCTCAACCCCGTTCAGTTCAACATCGTCATGCATCTTCTCGACCAGTGGTGGTCGGCGGAGCGGCGGCCGTGGCCGTCGAAGGCGACACTGGCTGAGCGCATGGGAATGAGCGATCGCCAGATTCAACGTCACGTTGCGGAGATGGAAGGTGCGGGCCTGATTCAGCGGATCGGCCGGACCAGCCCAGGCAAGGGAAAGACTAGCAACGAGTACGACCTCTCCGGGCTCGTCAAGAAGATGAAGGAGCTTGAGCCGGAGTTCACGAAGGCGAAGCAGGAGGCGAAGGCCAAGAGTAAGGCCCTGTCTCTGCCCAAGCATAAGCAATCAGCTTAGGTCCCGGCGCGGCGTTCTTCGCCAGCCGAAGCCTTGCACTTAGAGACAGCCCTGCCCCGACGGGGAGAGGTATCCAAGGCTAAGGACCGAAGGAAGCGGCTCGCAGGCAACTGCGGGTCGCTTCTCTCACATTTGTAAGACGTAACCCGAAGCAGGTGTCGCGTCACCTTGCCGTTTACCTATGCCTTGAGCCCGAAGGCGAAAAGTTGCAGAAATCTTCGAAAATCTGGAGCGGGCGAAGGGATTCGAACCCTCGACCCCAACCTTGGCAAGGTTGTGCTCTACCCCTGAGCTACGCCCGCTCTGGCGGCCGGAGGAAGTCCCTCTCGGCGGGTGAGGCGGGCAACTAGCAGCGGTTGGGGAGGTCGGCAAGGGAGAATTTGGCCCCGGCCCAAATTTATCCCGCTGGCGGACTTTTGGGCGGGGGCAGAAGGACTGCGCTTGGCTGTGGAAGGTGCGCGCCCTATCTGGGCGGTGCTGCATCTTTTCTGACCGTGGCGGATCATCCGGGAATATGCTTCGTATTGGCTACGGTAGGAGGAAGGACGATATGGCGCCAGACGATCTGACTCGCCGTGCCGTGTTGCAGGGCGGGGGCGCGGTGATGGCGGTTCCGGCCGTGGCGGACGCGAAAACCGGGGCGATCCGCGTGCCCAAATTTAACGAGGGAAGACACATGACTACCGTGGAGCTGACCGTGAACGGCCGTCAGGTGCATCTGCAACTCGATCCGCGCACGACATTGCTGGACGCCCTGCGTGAGCATCTGCACCTCACCGGCACCAAGAAGGGCTGCGACCATGGTCAGTGCGGCGCCTGCACGGTGATTGTCGAAGGCCAGCGGATCAACAGCTGCCTCACGTTGGCCGTCATGCATGAAGGCGAAACCGTCACCACGATCGAGGGCCTCGGCACGCCGGAAAAGCTCCATCCGATGCAGCGGGCCTTCATCACGCATGACGGATATCAATGCGGTTACTGCACGCCCGGACAAATCTGTTCCGCCGTCGCCGTGCTGGGCGAGATCAAGGCGGGTATTCCCAGCCACGTGACCGATGATCTGGAGCAGGTGGTTCCGTCGGACGCGGAATTGCGCGAGCGGATGAGCGGCAATATCTGCCGATGCGCCGCCTATCCCAACATCATCGCCGCCATTCGTGATGTCGCCGGGGAGGAAAAGGCATGAGGCCATTCACCTACAGCCGAGCCGCCAGCGTCGAAGATGCCGTGAAAGCCGCTGCGGATACGAAAGGCGCGCGCTTCATCGCAGGCGGCACCAATTTGCTCGACCTCATGAAGCTCCAGATCGAAACACCCTCGCATCTGATCGACGTCAATCATCTCGGCCTCGATCGGATCGAGCGGACGGCCGAGGGCGGCTTACGGATCGGGGCGATGGTCCGCAACACGGCACTTGCGGCGGACAAAATGGTTCGGCGCGACTATGCAGTGCTCAGCCGTGCGCTGCTTGCGGGCGCATCGGGCCAATTGCGCAACAAGGCAACGACTGCCGGAAACCTGCTCCAGCGCACCCGCTGCCCCTATTTTTACGACATACGCATGCCCTGCAACAAAAGGAAACCGGGCAGCGGATGTGGAGCATTGAAGGGGATCAGCCGCAGTCTGGCGATCATCGGCACCAGCGACGCCTGCATCGCGCAGCATCCTTCCGACATGGCCGTGGCGATGCGCGTGCTGGATGCGACGGTGGATACGGTGGCCCCGGACGGGACGCGCCGCTCCATTCCCATAGCGAATTTTCACCTGCTGCCGGGGGATACGCCACATGTCGAACATGCGCTGCAACCGGGCGAACTCATAACGTCGGTGACATTGCCCCGGCCGATTGGCGGCACCCATGTCTATCGCAAGGTGCGGGATCGCCATTCCTACGCCTTTGCCCTTGTTTCCGTGGCGGCAGTGTTCGACGAGGATGGCGGCGCCCGCTTCGCCTTTGGCGGCATCGCGCCCAAGCCATGGCGCGTCCCGGCGGCTGATGCGGCGGCCAAGGCTGGCCCCGCTCTGGTTGCTGAAGCCGCGTTGGCAGGCGCCCGGCCTACCGATCAGAACGCGTTCAAGCAGCAACTGACCGCCAGGACGCTGGCATCCCTCTTCCGCCAGAAGGAGGCGCGGCCATGAAGTTCGACAAGCCCGCTACGATCAATCCCATCGATCGCGGCCGCGTAGTCGGGATTGCGCATGATCGCATCGACGGAGCGGCAAAGGTCACAGGAACTGCGCCCTATGCCTATGAACGGCATGATGCCGCGCCCCATGCCGCCTATGGCTGGATTGTCGGATCGGCAATCGCGAAGGGCAAGATCGACGCGATGGACCTGCGTGCCGCTCAAGCGGCACCGGGCGTTCTGGCCATCGTCACGCATCAAAATGCCGGGCCGCTCGCGAAGGGCGGGAGGAACACCGCTCACCTGCTGGGCGGACCCCTGATCGAACATTATGATCAGGCGGTGGCGTTGATCGTCGCCGATACGTTTGAAAATGCCCGCGACGCCGCACGGCTGCTGCGCATCGACTACAGCCCGGAAAAAGGGCGTTACGATCTCGCTACCGAACGCGGGAATGCCATCGTGCCGGAAGAGGGGTTTGGCGGCCCGGCCGACACGCGCGCGCGGGATTTCGACGCGGGTTTCGCCAGCGCGGCGGTAAAGATCGACCGGAGCTACACAACGCCCGACCAAAGCCATGCGATGATGGAACCCCATGCGACCACGGCTGCATGGAATGGCGATCAGCTGACCTTGTGGACATCCAACCAGATGGTCGCCTGGACCGTCGAGGACATGGCGGCCACGCTGAAGATTCCGAAGGAAAACGTCCGGGTCGTCTCCCCCTATATCGGCGGTGGCTTTGGCGCGAAGCTGTTCCTGCGCGCCGACGCATTGCTGGCGGCTCTGGGCGCACGGATGGCGGGTCGGCCGGTCAAGGTAGCCATCGCCCGGCCGCAGGTGCCCAACAACACGACCCACCGCGCGGCGACCATTCAGCGTATTCGCATCGGCGCGGACAAGGATGGCATCATCGACGCGATCGCCCATGAAGTCTGGTCCGGCGATTTGCCGGGCGGTGGTCCGGAGGTCGCGGCGCAACAGACGCGGCTGCTTTATCGCGGTGCCAATCGGCTGACCGCGCACCGGCTGGCGGTACTGGACCTGCCCGAAGCCAATGCGATGCGGGCTCCGGGCGAAGCCGTGGGCCTGCTGGCGCTGGAAGTCGCGATGGACGAACTGGCCGAAGCCTGCGACATCGACCCGGTCGAACTGCGCATCCGTAATGATGTGCAATATGATCCGGAAGCAGGACCGCAGCGTCCCTTTTCCAGCCGCAAGTTCGTTGAATGCCTGCGTCAGGGCGCGGAACGCTTCGGATGGGAAAAGCGTCATCCAAAGCCCGGGCAGGTTCGGGACGGCCGCTGGCTGATCGGCATGGGCATGGCCGCCGCTTTCCGCAACAATCTCGTCGCGCCCTCCGGCGCGCGCGTGGGCGTGGACCGGCGCGACCATGTCGTCGTGGAAACCGACATGACGGACATCGGCACCGGCAGTTACACCATCCTCGCGCAGACGGCGGCGGAAATGCTGGGCGTGCCGATCGAAGCGGTTACGGTGCGTCTGGGCGACAGTCGCTTCCCCATATCGGCTGGATCGGGTGGCCAGTTCGGCGCGAACAGCGCAACCGCAGGACTTTATGCCGCCTGCATCGCCTTGCGGACAAAGCTGGCCGCCAAGGCTGGCTTCCCGGCGGACGACGTCATTTTCGAAGACGGGCTGGTGCGATTTGGCAATCAGTCGCAGCCCATCGGCAGTCTCGCGGATGAGGGCGGCCTGTGGGCGGAGGACCGGATCACCTTCGGCAAATTGACCAAAGACTATGCGCAGGCGACCTTTGGCGCGCATTTCTGCGAAGTCGGGGTAGACATCGACACGGCGGAAGTGCGGGTCAGGCGAATGGGCGGCGCGTTTGCGGCGGGCCGCATCCTCAATCCAAAATCGGCCCGCAGCCAGGTCATCGGCGCCATGACAATGGGTGTTGGCGCGGCATTGATGGAGGAGCTACATGTCGACACGCGCTTTGGGTTCTTCGTCAATCATGACATGGCCGAATATGTGGTCCCCGTGCATGCCGATATTCCCGAGCAGGATGTGCTTTTCCTTGATGAACTGGACGACAAATCCTCTCCGATGAAGGCCAAGGGCGTGGGCGAACTCGGCATCTGCGGTGCTGGCGCAGCGGTTGCCAATGCCATCTATAACGCCACGGGAATCCGCCTGCGCGACTATCCGCTCACCATCGACAAGCTGCTGGCCGGGCGGGAAGGGTCGGCGCTGGCCTGACCCTGCACGCCGCGTGGCGTCGTTGTCAGGGTGAGAGCGCACCGCTATCAGCGGCGCCATGAAAGCCGCGCCCCTTTGCCTGTTGCCTGCATTGCTACCCTCTGCCGCGCTCGCCCAACCGGCGGCGGCTGACAATGCGCAGGCACGCATCGTTATCACGGGAGCGGGCTTGCCCCTGCCGCCCGGCACGCCTGCCTATGGGTCGGTGGAGATCGAACGGCAACGCCTGCTAAACAGTGCGTCCGGCAGGATCGAAAGCATCCTGAACGATGTAGCCGGGTTCCAGCAGTTTCGCCGATCCGACAGTCGGTCGGCAAACCCCTCGGCCCAAGGGGCGAGCTTGCGCGCCTTGGGTGGCAACGCGTCCAGCCGTACCCTTGTGTTGCTGGACGGGGTGCCGATGGCCGACCCGTTTTTCGGCTATATTCCTTTCAGCGCGCTGGTGCCCGATCGGCTTTCAGGCGCACGCGTGACGCGTGGGGGCGGCGTCGGCGCTTTCGGATCGGGCGCGGTCGCAGGGACCATCGAACTGGCAAGCGCCACACGTGAACAATTGCCCATGCTGGCCGCCAGCGCCCTTTATGGCAGCCGCGACGCGACCGAACTGTCCGCCAGCCTCACGCCTGATCTTGGCGGCGGCTTCGTCTCCCTCTCCGGCCGTTGGGACAGAGGAGATGGCTTCCAAACCACGCCATCGGACCAGCGCGTGTCAGCGACGGTCCCTGCCGCCTATGACAGTTGGTCGGCCAATCTGCGCGCCGTGGTTCCGGTTTCCGCCAACGAGGAACTGCAATTCCGCACGACGCTGTTCCACGACGATCGGACGCTTCGCTTTCGTGGCGCGGACAGTGTGAGCGAAGGGCAGGATGTAAGCATCCGCTATGTGTCGCGGGGCCGGTGGCAGGTCGACGCCCTTGCCTATGTTCAGGCGCGCAACTTTTCGAACATCGTGATTTCCTCCAATCCGCCTTTCAGCAAGACGCTGGATCAGCGGAACACGCCTTCCACTGGTCTTGGTGGCAAAGTCGAACTGCGTCCGCCGGTTGGTTCGGATCATCTGCTGCGCATCGGCGTGGACAGCCGCTTTGCCAGTGGCGACATGTTCGAGGATGCCTACAGCGCCACCACCGGGTTGGTCACCGCGCGCCGCCATGCGGGGGGGCGACAACTCACCACGGGCATGTTCGCCGAAGACGACTGGACGCTAGGCCGCCTTGTCCTGACCGGAGGGGTGCGAGCCGACCGTTGGACGATATCCGACGGCTTCTTCCGCGCGGCGGGTGCTGGCGCGACCGACCGGGATTTTGAGAATCGCTCCGACTGGCAGATGTCGGGCCGGACCGGGGTACTATGGCATGCCGGGGAGGGAATTTCCGTGCGAGGCGCGGCGTATACCGGCTTCCGCTTGCCGACGCTGAATGAGCTTTACCGGCCTTTCGTCGTCTTTCCGGTCACGACACAGGCCAACGACGCTCTGGTGCCGGAGAAGCTGAAGGGGATCGAGGCCGGGATCGATGTCAGCCCAGTCAAAGGCATGACCTTGTCGGCAACCGCCTTCTATAACCGGCTGGACGACGCGATCGCCAACGTCACGATCGGCACCAATCTGCGCAAGCGGGAAAATGTCGATGCCATCGTGGCCAAGGGGGTCGAACTGAGCGCTGTGGGCCAGATCGGCTCGCTATTCCTGTCCGCCTCCTACGCCTACAGCCACAGCGTCGTTCATGCGTCGGGCAGCCTGTTCGACGGCCTTTCCCCTGCCCAGACGCCCCGCCACGCCGCCAGCACGACATTGGCCTGGCAGCCCCGGCGCGGATCTAGCCTGTCGGCCACCCTGCGTTATGTCTCCGCCCAGTATGAAGACGATCTTCATGCCGATCGCCTGCCGGGCGCCGTGACGGCCGACGCCGTCGCTCGCTTGCCGATCGGTCACGGCGTCCAACTCATCCTGCGCGGCGAAAATCTGTTCGATGAAGATGTCGTCACCCGCCGCGTCACCACCGGCACGGGGGTGTCGGAGGACCTCGGCGCGCCACGTACATTGTGGGTCGGACTGACCCTCAACCGCTGAATCTTACGCTTCTTGCTCCACTTTAAAGAGGGCAGACGCGCGCTTTGCTAGAGCGGCCGGAACGATCCGATCCGAGGTTCCGTGCGCGCAATTTTCGATGACTCTTCCCCGCCAGCTTTTTCGACGGCCCGATTGGCTGAATTTCGGTCGCCAAGCCCGGCGGAACTCGAAATTTTCTCCAGCCTCGCAGGCCCGGTTCAGCAGATCGCGCGCAACCGGACGATACGGCGGGAAGGGGATACCCCCCAGTCAATCTATATGATGCTGGAAGGCTGGGCGATCAGCAGCATGACACTGGCCGATGGCGGGCGGCAGATATTGAAGGTGCATTTGCCCGGCGACATTCTGGGCACGCCCAGCATGGCGCTCGACCGGGCGGCGGAGACTTTGACGGCGCTCACGCCCGTCAGGCTGCGCACGATCAGCCTGTCGGCCTTTGGCGGCCTTTTCACCCGCGCGCCGCACATGGCGGCCCTCATGTTCCTCAGCGTGCAGCAGGAACGCGTCATGCTGATGGACCGGCTCTGCTCGATCGGCCGCACTTCGGCCGAATCCCGCCTCGCCGACTTTCTGGTTCACCTGCATGGCCGCCTGAACGTGGTTCAGCCGGGCACCGGGCCGCGCTTCGAGCATCCGCTGACGCAGGAACAGATTGGCGACGTCATCGGCCTTACCGCCGTCCATGTGAACCGTGTCTTCCGCACGCTGGAGGACAAGGGACTCATCCTGCGGGACGGCCACATGATCGAACTGCTCGACATTCCGGCCCTGCGCAAACTCAGCGGCGTACCGCCCCGTACACTCGCGCGGGATTTGAGTTGGCTGCCCAAGCCGCTGCCCTGACCCGTGTCTGCCATTCTCCAGGAAAAGCCGGGAAGGCGGCAGGACCGCCCGTCATCCCATCAGGATCATGTTCCGCCCCTGCGCCTTGGCCCGGTATAGCGCTGCGTCGGCATCGTTGAGCGCGCCCGCCCATTCCGCACCTTCGTTGACCAGCGCGACGCCCGCCGAAAAGGTGATGGCGCCCATCGGCTCATCGGTGTCACGCAGCCTGAAGGCCCGTTGCCCTAAGTCCCGCCGGGCTGTGTCCAGCAACTCCACGGCCTGCTCTGGCGCCAATCCCTTCATTACCACCAGAAATTCCTCGCCGCCCCAGCGGCCCACCAGTTGGCCACCGCAGCTTTCGACCAGGGAAGTTGCGACCATCTTCAGCACCCGGTCGCCGACCGAATGGCCATATTGGTCGTTGACGCGCTTGAAATGATCGACGTCGCAGATCGCGACGGCGAAGGAGCGTTTCGCGCTTTTCAGCTGGTCCATCGCCGTTTCCAGCGCCCGCCGGTTAAACAGACCGGTCAACGCATCAAGGTTCGCGTCATGGCGCGCGGTGTCGAGTTCCTGCCTTAGGACCTCCACCTCCCTTGCTGCTGCGGCGAGATCCTGCTCGGCCCGCAATGAGCGTTCGATCATGTCGGAAATGACAAGGCCCACGCCAGCGACGTCCTTATCCGCCAACTTTTCATAACCGATGTTGAGGTCCCGGTTGAAATCTCCGGTCCGTTCTGCCGCGCTGTTGGCGACTTCGGCCAGCCGCAGGAGTTGATGCCGGGTCTGGTTTCTCAGGGCGTCGGCGTTATGGGCTGTACCCTGACCGCCAAAGCTGCCGAGACAGCGCACGAAGATGTCGTCCGCCTGCTGCTGACTCATCCTGATGCCGCCATCCGTGGCATCGTTGACGGCTTTCGACAGCGGCTCGTTCGTGCCGCTTTTCAACACGTAGCCCATAGCGTAATTTTGCGGCGTAGGCGCGAGGCTTTGACGCTGAAGAAAGGTCAAGACCTCGTGCGCAACGGCTTGTTGCTCGCGCACCTAAAATTCCCCCCGGATTTCCCGATTCCCCGCAGGCGAAATAATATGGATTAAATTACGTAACAATAATCAAAAATAGGAAAATAGGCGAGCATGACTTCTCCAGCCTGTCGGGAAATGGTGCTGCCGGCGAGGATTGAACTCGCGACCTCAGCCTTACCAAGGATGCGCTCTACCACTGAGCTACGGCAGCACTTTCACCATCCCGCAGAGCCTTTCGGGCTGCGGAGCCGGGCCTATGGCCGCGCGCGTCCTGCTTGTCAAGGCGGGTTGCGGCCGATGCCCCAATTTGCTTATGGCGCGGCGATGACCAGTGGACAGGACGATCGCAAGGCACGGCTGGCGCAGGCGCTGCGCGACAATTTACGCCGCCGCAAGGCGCAGGCGCGGGAGGAGGCAGGTCGCGCCACGCCGTCACCAGCCAACCAGAAAGATCAGCCCGACGAATAAGGGCGCGGCGCCGTCACAAGGGTGCGCAGGCCTGCTTCAACCATTCCAGCGCGTCACCTTCCAGCTGCGGCCCGACAATCTCGACAACCTTGGCATGATAGGCATCGACCCACGCCCGTTCGTCCGCCGTCAATAATTCCACCGCGATGGCATTGCGATCGATCGGCGCAAAGGTCAGCGTTTCAAAGCCCAGCATCTCCCGCTCGGCACCGGGCACGTCACGCCGCTCGACCAGCACCAGATTTTCGATGCGGATGCCATATTCGCCGGTCTTGTAATAGCCCGGCTCGTTGGACAGGATCATGCCCGGTTGCAGAGGTTCGTCGCCACCTCCGGCTGTCGCAATGCGCTGCGGCCCCTCATGCACCGACAGGAAGCTGCCGACGCCATGTCCCGTGCCATGGGCATAGTCGAGCCCTTCCGCCCAAAGAAACTGGCGCGCCAGAACATCCAGCTGGCTACCGCGCGTTCCCGCCGGAAACAGCGCCCGGCCAAGCGCGATATGGCCCTTCAGCACCAGCGTGAAGCGCCGCTTCATCTCTTCCGTCGGCGGCCCGATCGCGATCGTCCGCGTTACATCGGTGGTGCCGTCGCGATACTGGCCGCCCGAATCGACCAGATAGAAAGATCCCTGTTCAATCGGCCGGTTCGTCTTTTCCTCGACCCGGTAATGTACCACCGCGCCATTGGGACCGGCACCGCTGATCGTGTCGAAGGACAGATCCTCCAGCAGCCCGGTCTCCTTGCGGAAAGCCTCCAGCCGGGCGGCTGCGGTAAGCTCATCTACCCCACCCTTGGGCGTTTCGACGGCAATCCAATGCAGGAAGCGTGACAGGGCAGCTCCGTCGCGTGCCTGCGCTGCCTTATGCCCCGCAATCTCCACCGGGTTCTTGATCGCCTTGGGCAGCACGGCCGGATCGCGGAGCGACAATATCGTTGCCCCGCCCGCGTCCAGCGCTTCGAAGATCGCCGCCACCGCCCGCTCGGGGTCCGCTGCCACCGTCTTGCCTGCAAACCCTCCCAGCGCCCCCGCAAAGTCCGCGCGCGGATGCACTCGCATTGCGTTGCCCAGATGCTGCACGACCGCTTCATCGATCTTCTCGGGCGCGACATAGAGGTCCGCCGTCGCATCGGCGTGGACTATCGCATAGGCCAGCGCGACAGGCGTGCGGGACACATCCTTGCCCCGGATGTTGAAGGTCCAGGCGATGGAATCGAGCGCCGACAGCACCACCGCGTCCGCCTTCTTCGCCGTCAGCCAATCCGCCATCGCCTGCCGCTTTTCTGCGGCGCTCTGCCCGGCATAGCGATCCTCATGGATCATCAGCCGCGCATCGCTGGGGGCAGGGCGATCGGGCCAAACGGCATCCACCGGATTGGTCTCCACCGCCACCAGCTCCGCCCCGCGTTCTGCCAGCGCTTCGCCCGCCGCCTTCACCCATGCGCGGGTGTGCAGCCAGGGATCATAGCCGATGCGCCCGCCCTGGGGAGCATGAACGCCCAGCCATGCTGCGACGGAGGTCTGCGGCACGCTTTCATATTGCCAGTGCGCGGCATCGACCTGCTCGCGCACTTGCAAGGTATAGCGGCCATCGACGAAAATCGTCGCTTCTTGCCGAAGCACCACCGCGCTCCCCGCCGATCCCTGAAAGCCCGTCAGCCAGGCGAGGCGCTGCGCATATTCGCCAACATATTCGCTCATATGCTCATCGGTCAGCGGCACAACAAAACCGTCCAGCCGCTCGCGCATCAGCTGTTCGCGCAGGGCTTTTAGACGGTCTTCATGGGTCGACATCGCATTTCCTTGATCGAGAACCCTTGCGCAGGGCAGGCTGCCGCCAACATAAGCAGGCCCAGCCGCTTATGCCAGCGCGCCTCCTATACCAGAATCAGGATACTGAATGACCGCCGACAGCACGCCTCCTTCCGCCGCCCGCCGCCCGCACAGCTTCGCCCGCCATGGCATCACGGTGGAAGATCCCTGGGCATGGCTGCGCGATCCGGGTTATCCGGACGTGAAGGACAAGGATGTCCTGTCCTATCTTGAGGCGGAAAACGCCTTCTTCGAAAAAGCGATGGAGCCCCACAAGCGGCTGACCGACGCGCTCTTTGCGGAGATGAAGGGCCGCATCAAGGAAGACGACAGCTCCGTTCCGCAAAAGGACGGCGACTATGTCTATTGGCGGGCGTTCGAAACCGGCGCGCAATATCGCAAATGGTATCGCCGCCCGGTCGCTGGCGGCGAGGACCAACTGATCCTGGATGAGCCGTCACTGGCGGAAGGGCATGAATATTTCCGCCTCGGTGCGCTGTCGGTCAGCCCGGACGGCCGCTACCTCGCCTACGCCATCGACAATAATGGGTCGGAACGGTTCGAGGCGCGGATCAAGGACCTGTTCACCGGCGAAATCCTGCCCGAAGTCATCCCCGATACGCTCTCATCCCTTGTCTGGACCAGTGACAGCAAGGGCCTCCTCTACGGCATTGCCAACGACCAATGGCGCACTGACAATGCGCGGCTCCACTGGCTGGGCCAGCCGGTGGATAGCGATGTCGAGCTTTTCCATGAGGATGATGAGGGCTTCCGCGTGTCGGTCGGCCTCACCTCCTCGGAAAAATGGATCGTCATCGCCACAGGCGACCATGTCACCACCGAAAGCTGGTTGCTGCCCGCCGACAATCCCTTGGCTCAGCCGCTGCTCGTTTCCGCGCGCAAGCCCGGCCGCGAATATGATGTCGATGAGCATGAGGACACGCTCTACATCCGCACCAACGACACCCATCCCAACTTCCGGCTGGTAAAAGCCTCGCTGAATGCTCCGGATAACTGGTCGGAAGTGATCGCCGCCGATCCGCATTTCTACCTGACCGATTTCACCCTGTTCAAAAACTTCTACGTCACCGAAGGGCGGCAGGACGGGCTCGACCAGATCGAACTGCGCGATTACGCGACCCACTCGGCCAAGCGGCTTTCCTTCCCGGAGGCGAGCTATTCCGCCTCGCTCGACGACAATCCCGAATATGACGTGACGAAGCTGCGCATCGGCTATGAATCCATGGTCACGCCGGACACCATCTACGACTATCACCTCGCCACCGGCGAGATGGAGGTCCTGAAGGTCCAGGAAATCCCCTCAGGCTACGACGCGACCCGCTACGCAACTGAACGGGTGACCATCCCCGCGCGTGACGGCACGCCCATCCCGGTCTCCATCGTATATCCCAAGGACTACCCCCGCGACGGCAGCGCGCCGCTGCACCTCTATGGCTATGGCGCCTATGGCATCGCGATGGAGCCGGGTTTTTCAACCAGCCGCCTGTCGCTGCTCGACCGCGGCTTTGTGTTCGCGCTCGCCCATATCCGGGGCGGTGATGACCTTGGCCAGCAATGGTATCTGGACGGCAAGCTCGACAAGCGCACCAACACCTTCAACGACTTTGTCGACGTGGCGAAGGGCTTGGTCGAACGCGGCTATACCTCAAAGGGTCGGATCAGCATCTCCGGCGGCTCGGCGGGCGGCGAGTTGATGGGGGCAGTCATCAATAGCGATCCCGACCTCTGGGGCGCCGTCGTCGCGCACGTCCCATTCGTCGATGTCCTCAACACCATGCTCGATGAAAGCCTGCCCCTGACGCCCGGCGAATGGCCCGAATGGGGGAATCCGATCGAGGACAAGGCGGCGTTCGAGACGATCCTGTCCTACGATCCCTACAATAATGTGAAGCCGCAATCCTACCCGCCGCTCCTCGTTACCGCCGGTCTCAACGACCCGCGCGTCACCTATTGGGAACCGGCCAAGTGGGTGGCAAAGCTGCGCGCGACCAAAACGGACCAGAATGTCCTGCTCCTCAAAACCAACATGGGCGCGGGCCATGGCGGCAAGTCGGGCCGCTTCGAAAGCCTCCAGGAAACGGCCGAGGAATTTGCCTTCATCCTTTGGCAGCTTGGCGTATCTCAATAGCCAATAATCTCTCCCCTCCCTTTTAAGGGAGGGGTCGGGGGAGGGTGCGAGCGCAGCGAGCCAGCAACGGAGCATCAATATAATGTCCTCCACCTACACCACCCAGATCACCGCAGACCCCGAGCATATCGACATGCTAGGTCATGTGAACAACGCCGTCTGGGTGCAGTGGATGGAGCAGGTCGCGACCGAACATTGGACGCGCGATGCTGCGCCGGAACATCTCGACGATTATGTCTGGGTCGTGACCCGGCACGAGATCGATTATCGCGGCAATGTGCGGGAAGGGGAGACCGTAACCGTCCGTACTTGGATTCCGGAACCGCCGCGTGGCGCTCGGTTCGACCGGCACATGGAATTCATCGGCCCAGACGGCAAGGTCAAGGTCAGCGCCACATCCACCTGGGCGATCATCGACCGGACAAGCGGCCGCATCCTGCGCGTGCCGACCGATGTTGCCGCCCCTTTTCTGCCAGACTGACGGCAGCCCGTCTCTCTCCAGCAACCGCGCATCCGGAACCCGGTTCATTCCGGCACGTTACCCGGCTCTCAACAGTCTCAGGAGAGAATATGCGTAAATCCGGCTATTTCCTACGCGCTCTTGCCGCCGCTTCGGCGCTTTTCCTCGCGAGCGGTCCCGCGCTCGCAGGCGATGAAGAACAGGCGCTCACGGCCATCGCGCAGGCGCAGGGCAAGATCGACGCCGCCGCCAAGCTGCAGGCGGGCCAGTTCGATCCGGCCGTTCTCGCCAAAGCCCAGACTTCGCTCCGCCTCGCTCAGGAACGGCTGAAGAGCGGCAAGGAACAGGATGCTATCAAGGCCGCCGTCGAGGCGCAGGGCTTTGCCGACACCGCCATCGGCCAGAGCCAGGTGAGCGTCAAGACCGATGCAGAGGTTCAGGCGTCCACCGCCGCCGCCGCGCAGCAGGATGCCGCCGCCGCCAATGCGCGCGCTGATGCCGCCGAACGTGCCGCCGTTTCCGCTGCTGCCGACGCAAGGGCCGCGCGCGCCGCCGCTGCGACCGCCCCGGCCGCCACCACCGTCACTACCGAAACCGTGAAAAGCGCGCCTGTGACGACCGTCCGCAAGGCCGCACCGGTCAAGCGCAAGATCGTCCGCAAGACGACGTCCGCGCCCGCGCGTGCCACGGTTGTCGAAAAGACGACAACGACCGTCACCAACCGCTGATAGCTGAAAGGCAAGCGGCCTCGCGTCCCGAACCGGGGCCGCTTGCCTAACCTTAGGAGAAGATGCCCACGGCACCTTCCGCCCATAGCAACATCGCCACGATGAAGATGGCACCGGTCCACAACAACCGACGCCCACGCCCGGTAATTAGCCGCGCCCCGACCTGATAGATCAGCATAGCGCTGACGAGCAGCATGCCTGCCGCAAGGAAATCCTGGCCGGTCCAGCGCACCTCATCGGTGAACCGCATTGCGACCAGCGGCACTATTAAGATGATCGCGATCGCCGCCCATGGCGCCAGTCGCCAGCCGCGACCCGGGTCCGTCATCTGCCGCATTCTCAACCCGTCCTCATCGAGGCTTCCCTGACAGCGATGCCGTCATCGATCACCGGATCTGAGGGCATCTCCTCTCGCTCCGTCGCCTGGCGCGTCCACATCGCGGCATAGAGGCCATCGGCCCGCACCAGATCAGCATGGCGTCCGCGTTCCACGATCCGCCCCTGATCCAGCACGATGATCTCATCCGCGTCCACCACCGTCGACAGGCGATGCGCCACTACCAGTGTCGTTCGCTTGCGGGAAATATTGCGCAACACGTCCTGAATTTCCGTCTCCGTGCGGCTGTCGAGCGCGCTTGTCGCCTCGTCCAGCACCAGCACGGGCGGGTCCTTCAGCAGCGTGCGGGCAATCGCCACGCGCTGCTTTTCGCCCCCGGACAGCTTCAGCCCGCGCTCACCCACGCGCGTGTCATAGCCCTGCGGCAGCCGCATGATGAAATCGTGGATGGAGGCAGCCTTGGCCGCCGCCTCGATTTCCGCCTGCGTCGCGCCTGCCCGGCCATAGCCGATATTATAGCCGACCGTGTCGTTGAACAGCACCATGTCCTGCGGCACGATGCCGATCGCCGCGCGCAGCGATGCCTGCGTAACTTGCGCAATGTCCTGCCCATCTATCAGGATCCGACCACCCTGAATGTCGAAGAAACGGAACAGCGTACGCGCGATGGTGGACTTGCCCGCACCCGAAGGCCCGACGATCGCCAATGTCCGTCCGGCAGGGACGGCAAAGCTCACATCATGCAATATCTCCCGATCGGGATCATAGCCGAAGCGCACATGGTCGAAGCGTACTTCCCCCGCGTGGACCTGCAGCGCCGGGGCGTTCGGCGCATCGGCGATCTCCGCCTCCGTATCGATCAGCTTGTACATCGCCTCCATGTCGATCACGCCTTGCCGGATCGTGCGGTAAACCATGCCCAGCAGATCGAGCGGCCTGAATAGTTGGCTAAGTAATGTGTTAACCAGCACCACGTCGCCGGTGGTGAAGCTGCCCTTGCTCCATCCCCACACGGTATAACCCATCGCGCCCGCCATCATCAGGTTGGTGATCAGCGATTGGCCGATATTCAGCCAGGCAAGGCTGTTTTCCGATTTGACGGCGGCATCGGCGTAACGCCGCATCGCCCTGGAATAGCGCGCCGCCTCACGACTTTCCGCGCCGAAATATTTGACCGTCTCGAAATTCAGCAGGCTGTCCACCGCATGGGCGACCGCGTTGGTATCCATGTCCACCATGTCGCGGCGCAGCTGATTGCGCCATTCGGTGATGGTGCGGGTAAACCAGATGTAGAGGCCGACCATCGCCAATGTCGCAACGACGAGGCCCGGCCCGAACTTGACGAAGAAGATGACGCAGACCGCCGCAAGTTCCAGCACCGTCGGCGCAATGTTGAACAGCAGGAAATACAGCATCGTGTCGATGCTCTTGGTCCCGCGCTCCACGATCTTGGTGACCGCGCCCGTGCGCCGATCAAGGTGAAAGCGCAGCGACAGCCGGTGCAGATGCTTGAAGACATCATCGGACAGCCGCCGCCCGGCCTCCTGCCCAACCCGCTCGAACACGGCGTTGCGCAGATTGTCGAACAGCACGCTCCCAAACCGCGCGCCCGCATAGGCGACGACCAGGGCGACGGCGAGCGCTACGCCCGGTTCCAGACCCGGCGCCATCCGGTCGATCGCGGCCTTGTAGGCGAAGGGCATAGCCAGGCTGATGACCTTGGCGAATACCACCAACAGCATAGCAATGGACACGCGCCGCCGCAGTGCCGGAGCGTCTGCGGGCCAGAGATAGGGCAGAAACCGCCGCAATGTAGCCCAAACGGGCGGAAGGGGGGTGTTGTCAGGTGTGGATGGCGGCATCGGGGGAATGTAGGCGACCGGCGCCCATCTTATAAGCCCCTCCCTTCAGGGAGGGGGAAGGGGTGGGTGCGAGCGCAGCGAGCCGACGCCCTATCCCAGAGGGCGGCACGATTGCTGGCGCAATCGTGGCCCACCCCCGGCCCCTCCCGCAAGCGGGAGGGGAGTAGTGTCGCTCAATCCCGCAGCAGCTCGTTGATCCCGGTCTTCGACCGCGTCTGCGCATCCACGCGCTTCACGATCACCGCGCAATAGAGGCTCGGCCCCGGTGTGCCGTCAGGCAGCGGCTTACCCGGCAAGGACCCCGGCACGACCACCGAATAAGGCGGCACTTCGCCGATGAACACTTCGCCGGTCGAGCGATCGACGATCTTGGTCGACATGCCGATGAACACGCCCATCGACAGCACCGAACCCTTGCCGATGCGCACGCCTTCAACGACTTCCGACCGCGCGCCGATGAAGCAGTCATCCTCGATGATCACCGGGTCAGCCTGCAACGGCTCCAGCACGCCGCCAATGCCAACGCCGCCCGACAGGTGGACGTTCTTGCCGATCTGCGCGCAGCTGCCCACCGTCACCCAGGTGTCGACCATCGTGCCTTCATCGACAAATGCGCCGATATTGACGAAGCTCGGCATCAGGATGACATTCTTCGCGATATGCGAACCCGCACGGGCGAAACTGCCCGGCACCGCACGGAAACCGGCGGCGCGAAACGCCCCTTCGTCCCAGCCCGCAAACTTGCTCGGCACCTTGTCCCACCAATGGCCAGCGCCCGGACCATTGTCGATCATGACATTGTCGTTGAGGCGGAAGGACAGAAGAACCGCCTTCTTCGCCCACTGATTAACCTGCCAGCCCTCCGCCGTGGGTTCAGCAACGCGCAGTTCGCCCTTGTCCAGCAGCGCCAGCGCCTTGTCGACCGCCTGACGGACTTCGCCCTGCGTGGTCAGGCTGACATTGGCCCGGTCCTCCCAGGCGGCGTCGATGGTGGCGATCAGATCTTGGCTCATGGTCTTGTCCCCAGAATGTCGGCCAAAAATGGCGTCAGATGGTCGGTTTCGAAATCGATAAAGTCCGGATGATGCTCATGATTGCCCGCTTCGGAGCCATTATTCACCCAGATGGTGGACATGCCGATCGCCTTGGCAGGCCGCAGGTTGCGCGCCATGTCCTCGAAGAAAGCCGCGCGGGTAGGATCGACGCCATGCACCCGGCACAGCTCTGCATAACCCGACGGATCGGGCTTGGGCACATATTGGCAGGCATGGATGTCGTGGATCAGCTCGAAAGCCTGGCCAAGGCCCAGTTTATCCAGAACCCGCTGCGCATAATCCGCATCGCCATTAGTGAAGATCAGGCGGCGGCCGGGCAGGGCAGCGATATGCGCATTCAGCGCCTCATCCACCTCCAGCCGATCCATGGAAATATCATGCACATAGTCCAGGAAAGCGCGCGGCTCGATGCCATGATGATGCATCAGCCCCGATAGCGTTGTGCCATGTTGCATGAAATAGCGCTTCTGCGTGGCCTTCGCGACGTCCGGGTCACAGCCCAGCAGCCCCTGGATGAACTCGCCCATCTTCACGTCGATCAGCGCAAACAGGTCCGCCTTCGCCGGGTACAGCGTATTGTCCAGATCGAAGATCCAGCAATCGACATGATCAAGCTCGGCACGCATGGCCGCGCCCTAGTCTTCACAACCCCAAGAGGCAACATCTAACCCTTCTCCCCCACGGGGAGAAGGATACGAAGCCTTGGCCCAAAAGGGCCTAGGCGAAGTTGGATGAGGGGGAGGGGGCTAGGCGCCATCTCTCGCCCCCTCTCCAGCTCCGACTAGGCGCTTCGCACCAAGTCTCCACATCCTCTCCCCTAAAGGAGAGAGGACAAGCATCAGCACCCCGGCCCTTCACTATCCTGATAAAAAGTCTGCACAGCCTTCCACGCATCCTCGGCCGTCTCGACCCAGGTCAGCAAATTCAGGTCCGAAGGCGAAATCACGCCCTCATCGGCAAGCGCTTCGAAATCCACGACCCGTGTCCAAAACTCCCGCCCGAACAGCAATATCGGGATGGGCTTCATCTTCCCCGTCTGGATCAGCGTCAGCAGCTCAAACATTTCGTCAAACGTGCCGAACCCGCCCGGAAACACGGCCAAAGCCCGCGCCCGCAGCAGGAAATGCATCTTCCTGAGCGCAAAATAGTGGAACTGGAAGCTCAGTTCCGGCGTCACGAAACGATTGGGTGCCTGCTCATGGGGCAGCACGATGTTCATCCCGATCGTCTGCGCGCCCACATCCGCCGCGCCGCGATTGGCCGCCTCCATGATGGAAGGGCCGCCGCCCGAACACACCACGAAGTGGCGGCATCCCGCCTCATTCACCGGATATTGCGCCGCCATCCCCGCCAGCTTGCGCGCTTCTTCATAATAGCGCGCCTTCTTCCCCAGATTCTCCGCGATCCGCCGCTGGTCCGGCGTCGTGGCGGCGTCGATCCTTGCCTGCACCTGCTCCGGTTCGGGAATGCGAGCCGATCCATAAAAGACGAAAGTGGATTCGATCCTCGCTTCGTCCATCAGCAGTTGCGGCTTCAACAGTTCCAATTGAAACCGCACCGGCCGCAAATCCTCGCGCAGCAGGAACTCGGTATCCTGAAAAGCCAGGCGGTAGGCGGCGCTGGTGGTTTGCGGGGTGTCCACGCCTTTCTGGGCATCGGCGGCTTCCTGCCGGGCGGGACGGAATTTGCGTTCTTCGATTTCTTTTCTTGTCATTCAACCCAACTTAGGAAGGTCAGCGGCAAAAGCCACCCGCCTTTTTCGCGCTCAGCGGCAAAAGCCGCCCTCGCCGCTGTCAGCGGCAAAAGCCACCTCTTCCACCCATATCGAAATGAAAATGGTCATGATGCGCGACATTATAGTCGGGGCTGAGCACCGTGCGGAACCGCTTGCAGGCGCTCGCTCTGACTACCTCCAGAAACTGCCGCGTCTGCCGGTCGCCATTCCATCCCTGCTCGATGGTGATCCGCCGCCCGTCTGACAGGACAAAGGCCGACACATCCACCGCATTGCTGTGCGCATGTTCGGACAGCCTCCCGCTGCCAGCGATCGGCCGACAATTATAGGTGCCGAAAGTCTCGATCCGCTCGATCTCCGCGCCCAGGATCAGTCGCGCGGCAGGCTGAACCCCATAGCGCGCCCATGCCGCGAAATTGGCTGCCAGCCCGCATGTCATCGCGCCCAGATTGGTGGCAGGCACGCCGATGTCGAGCAGCTTGACGCTGCCCATCGCCGAACAGCCGCCGCCGAAATTTTGATCGGGCAGGGGCGTGAACAGCACCGATTGCGATTGCAGCTTCACGAGGCACTGCCGCAATTCCATCGGCGGAGGCGCGGCAGGACGGGCGCTCTTTACAGGCTTGGACGGACGCTCAACCCGCCCGCGCGGGACGAGGTCCCCGCCGCACGATGCCAATGTCATGCACAGCGCCAGCAGAGCCGCCTGGCCCGCGCCGCGTATCGCCGCTTTCCCCCTGACCCGCTCGTTCATGATCAACCATTTACCATGCCTGACGCAATTGAGGGTTAACGAGCGCAACGGTTCGTCGCATCCAGACATTCAGCTTGACTCTTCCCCTGCGATCTTTAGGGCGGCCAGCGGGCCACGCGGTCCCAACGCCGCGCGAGCTCTCTGCAAGGAGAAGCGTACATGACTGATGTTACTGCCGCCGACGCCACCATTGCGCCCGCGGCCAAGCCGACGAATAAACCGGCTCGCCCCTATTTCTCTTCGGGTCCCTGCGCCAAGCCTCCGGGCTGGAGCGCCGACAAGCTGAGCGCTGAATCCCTCGGCCGCTCGCACCGCGCCAAGATCGGCAAGACCCGTCTCGCTTACTGCATCGACCTGATGCGCGAGCTGCTGAACCTGCCCGATACCCACCGCATCGGCATCGTGCCCGGTTCCGACACCGGCGCCTTCGAAATGGCGATGTGGACGATGCTGGGCGCCCGCCCGGTGACGACGCTCGCCTGGGAAAGCTTCGGCGAAGGCTGGGTGACGGATGCTGCCAAGCAGCTCAAGCTCGATCCCACGATCATCCGCGCCGACTATGGCCAGTTGCCTGACCTCGGCACTGTCGATTTCTCGAACGACGTTCTCTTTACTTGGAACGGCACCACCTCCGGCGTGCGCGTGCCGAACGCCGACTGGATTCCGGCCGACCGCGAAGGCCTGACCTTCGCCGACGCCACCAGCGCGGTCTTCGCTTACGAGATCGACTGGACCAAGATCGACGTCGCTACCTTCTCCTGGCAGAAGGTGCTGGGCGGCGAAGGCGGTCATGGCGTGCTGATCCTCGGCCCCCGTGCGGTCGAGCGTCTGGAAAACCACACCCCCGCCTGGCCGCTGCCGAAGGTCTTCCGCCTGATGGCAAAGGGCAAGCTCGCCGAAGGCATCTTCAAGGGCGAGACGATCAACACCCCGTCCATGCTGGCTGTCGAAGACGCGATCTTCGCGCTGGAATGGGGCAAGTCGCTGGGCGGCCTCAACGGCCTGATCGCCCGCAGCAACGCCAATGCGGCGGCGCTGAACAAGATCGTCGGGGAACGCGACTGGCTCGGCCATCTCGCCGCCGACGAAGCCACCCGCTCGACCACCAGCGTTTGCCTGACCGTCGAAGGCGCGGACGAAGCCCTCATCAAGAGCATGGCTGGCCTGCTCGAAAAGGAAGGCGCGGCCTATGACGTCGCGGGTTACCGCGACGCCCCGGCGGGCCTGCGCATCTGGTGCGGCGCGACGGTAGAGACCGCCGATATTGAAGCGCTCGGCCCGTGGCTCGACTGGGCCTACGCAACGGCCAAGGCTGGCTGACCCTCACCTAGTTACGTCACCCCGGCCTTGAGCCGGGGTCCCGCTTCTTCTTCCGTCCGCCCGCAGCCAAGCGGGACCCCGGGTCAAGCCCGGGGTGACGGTGAAAACACAGGAATCATCAGATGCCCAAGGTACTCATTTCCGACAAGATGGACCCCCGCGCCGCCGCGATCTTCCGCGAACGTGGCTTGGAAGTCGATGTAATCACCGGCAAGACCCCGGAAGAACTCAAGGCGATCATCGGCCAATATGACGGCCTCGCCATCCGCAGCTCGACCAAGGTGACCAAGGAAATCCTGGACGCCGCGCCTAACCTCAAGGTCATCGGCCGCGCAGGCATCGGCGTCGATAACGTCGATATCCCCGCGGCTTCGGCCAAGGGCGTGATCGTGATGAACACCCCGTTCGGCAACTCGATCACCACCGCCGAACATGCCATTGCGCTGATGTTCGCGCTCGCCCGCCAGTTGCCCGAAGCCAACGCCCAGACGCAGCAGGGCCTGTGGCCCAAGAACGGCTTCATGGGCGTTGAAGTCACCGGCAAGACGCTGGGTCTGATCGGCGCGGGCAATATCGGCTCGATCGTCGCCAGCCGCGCGCTTGGCCTCAAGATGAAGGTGGTCGCCTTCGACCCCTTCCTCACCCCCGAGCGCGCCGTTGAAATGGGCGTGGAAAAGGCCGACCTCGACACGCTGCTGGCGAAGGCGGACTTCATCACGCTGCACACGCCGCTGACCGACCAGACCCGCAACATCCTGAGCAAGGAAAACCTCGCCAAGACCAAGAAGGGCGTGCGCATCATCAACTGCGCCCGTGGCGGTCTGGTCGATGAAGCCGCGCTCAAGGAAGCGATGGATTCGGGCCATGTCGCAGGCGCCGCGCTCGACGTGTTCGTGCAGGAACCAGCCAAGGAATCGCCGCTGTTCGGCACCCCCAACTTCATTTGCACCCCGCACCTCGGCGCATCGACCGACGAAGCACAGGTCAATGTCGCGCTTCAGGTCGCCGAACAGCTCAGCGACTATCTGCTCGACGGCGGCATCACCAACGCGCTGAACGTGCCGAGCCTGTCCGCTGAAGAAGCGCCCAAGCTCAAGCCCTATATGGCGCTCGCCGAGGAACTGGGCAGCCTCGTCGGCCAGCTGGAAGGCGACCGCATCCAGGGCGTCTCGGTCGAGGTCGAAGGCCATGCCGCCGAACTCAACCAGAAGCCGATCACGGCGGCGGTCCTCGCTGGCCTGATGCGCGTCTATTCGGACACGGTGAACATGGTCAACGCACCCTTCCTGGCGAAGGAACGCGGCCTCGACGTCCGTGAGGTCCGTCACGACCGCGAGGGCGACTATCAGACCCTCGTCCGCGTCACGGTTAAGACCGAAGCAGGCGACAAGTCGGTCGCTGGCACCCTGTTCGGCCACGGCAGCCCGCGCCTTGTCGAGCTGTTCGGCATCAAGGTCGAAGCCGACCTTGAAGGCCACATGCTCTACATCGTCAACCAGGACGCGCCCGGCTTCATCGGCCGTCTCGGCTCGACGCTCGGCGAAGCAGGCGTCAACATCGGCACCTTCCACCTCGGCCGCCGCAGCCAGGGCGGCGAAGCCGTGCTGCTGCTGTCGGTTGATGGCGCGGTCAGCGAAGCCGTGCTGAACGACATCTGCAAGCTCGCAGGCGTGAAGACGGTGAAGCTGTTGAAGTTCGCCTAAAACTAAAAGCCCTTCCCCCTCGGGGGGAGGGTTTGGGAGAGGGGGAAGCAACGGTGCGCCTTGACGCAACGCTGAAACAACGCGCCAAACAAATGCGCCCCACCCCCACCCCTGCCGAACAAAAGCTCTGGCTCGTCCTCCGGGCCAACCGCTTCGAAAACCAGCAATTCACCCGCCAGACGATCATCGCGCCCTACATCGCCGATTTCGCGTCCAAGGCTGCCAAGCTCATCATAGAGATCGACGGGGATACACATTCCGCCAAAGATCGCTATGACGCACGGCGAACAGAGTTTCTGGAATCGCTAGGATATCGCGTGCTTCGTTTCGGCAACCCGGATGTGATGGGGAATATTGAGGGCGTACTCAGTGTGATTGCGCAAGCGTTGCGCCATTCCCCCTCTCCCCAACCTCGGCCAGAGTCACGTGCCTCTGGCCGACCCCAAGGGGGGAGGGAGTCAAAATAATGACCATCCCACCCGGCCTCCTTCCCGAAGGACTCTCCGACCGCCTGCCGCCGCAGGCCGAAGCCTCCGCGCGCCTCGCGCGCCGCGTGCTCGATACCGTGGCGTCCCATGGCTATGAGCGCGTCATGCCGCCGCTCGCCGAGTTTGAGGAAACGCTGGTCAGCCGCCTCAAATCCATGCGCGCACAGGACCTCGTCCGTGCCGTTGATCCAGTGTCGCAGCGCAGCATGGCGCTCCGCCCCGACATGACCGCCCAGGTCGGCCGCATCGCCGCCACCCGCCTCGCCAGCGCGCCGCGCCCGCTGCGCCTGTCCTATGGCGGCCCCGTGATCCGACTGAAGGCCAACCAGCTCCGCCCCGAACGCGAGCGTCTGCAAGTCGGCGCCGAACTCATCGGCAGCGATAGCGTCGCCGCCGCCGTCGAAATCGTCAACGTCGCGATCGAGGCGCTGCAAGCCGCAGGCGTCACCGGCATCACCATCGATTTCACCCTGCCGGATCTTATCGACAGCCTCGCCACCGGCCCGCTCCCGCTCGCGGGCGAAGACATCGAAGCCGTCCGCGCCGAACTGGACGCCAAGGATGCAGGCGCGCTCGCTGCGATCAGCTCGGCTGCCGCTGCCTATCTCCCCCTGATGGAAGCGACCGGCCCCTTCCACCCCGCGATGGAAAAGCTCGAAGCGCTGAGCGCGCAACTCGGTGGCGCGATCGACAGCCGCATCGCGGGCCTGCGCGCCATCGTCAAGCCGATCGGCTGGGACATCACGTTGACCCTCGACCCGACCGAGCGCCACGGTTTCGAATATCAGAACTGGTTCGGCTTCTCGATCTTCGCTGAAGGGTTCATCGGCGAAATCGGCCGGGGCGGCAGCTACGCCATCACCCGCGCGGATGGCTCGGAAGAACCGGCGATCGGCTTCTCCCTCTACCCCGATCCGCTGATCGACGCAGGTTTCGGCGCGGAAGCGCCCAAGCGTCTCTTCCTGCCCCTGCACCATGACGAAAGTCGCGCCGCGCAACTTCGCGCTGACGGCTGGCAGACCGTCGCAGCCCTCACAGGCCAGGAAAATGGCGAAGCACTGCGCTGCACCCATTGGCTGGACGGCGACGAACCGCGCCCCTACTGACTTGACGCATAGGGGGCAGCGCGGCTAACGCGCGCCCCGCATAGGGCGTGAAGCGTCCGCTTGATCCCACCGGCATGCCGAGTCCCGTCGAAGGGCATGGCCGGTCCCCGCGGCGGGCGGAGGACTGTATCTGTGGCTAACGTGACCGTAATCGGCGCTCAGTGGGGCGACGAAGGCAAGGGCAAGATCGTCGACTGGCTGTCGGAGCGCGCCGATGTCGTCGCCCGCTTTCAGGGCGGCCACAATGCGGGCCACACGCTGGTCGTCGGCGAAAAGGTCTACAAGCTCTCGCTGCTCCCCTCCGGCATCGTGCGCGGCACGCTCAGCGTCATCGGCAACGGCGTCGTCCTCGACCCCTGGCACTTCCGCGATGAAGTCGCCAAGCTCAAGGGGCAGGGCGTCGAGATCACGCCGGAAAATCTCCAGATCGCTGAAACCTGCCCGCTGATCCTGCCTTTCCACCGCGACCTCGACGGTCTGCGCGAGGACGCATCGGGCGCGGGCAAGATCGGAACCACCCGTCGCGGCATCGGCCCGGCCTATGAGGACAAGGTCGGCCGCCGCGCCATCCGTGTCTGCGACCTTGCCCATCTCGACGATCTTGGCCCGCAACTCGACCGCCTGACCGCCCACCATGACGCCCTGCGCGCGGGCTTCAACGAAGCGCCGATCGACCGCGACGCCCTGATGGCGGAATTGCGTGACATCGCCAGCTTCATCCTCCCCTTCGTCAAGCCCGTCTGGCTGACCCTCAACAAGGCGAAGGCGGCGGGCCAGCGCATCCTTTTCGAAGGCGCGCAGGGAACCCTGCTCGACATCGACCACGGCACCTATCCCTTCGTCACCTCCTCCAACACGGTCGCAGGCACGGCAGCGAGCGGCACCGGCCTTGGCCCCAATGGCGCGGGCTTCGTGCTCGGCATCGTCAAAGCCTACACCACTCGCGTTGGCTCCGGTCCCTTCCCGACGGAACTGGAGGACGAAACCGGCCAGCGCCTTGGCGAGCGCGGCCATGAGTTCGGCACCGTCACCGGCCGTAAGCGTCGCTGCGGCTGGTTCGACGCCGTGCTGGTACGCCAGTCGGTTGCGGTTTCGGGCGTCACCGGCATCGCGCTCACCAAGCTCGACGTGCTGGATGGCTTCGACACGCTGAAAATCTGCGTCGGCTACAAGATCGGCGACCAGACCTACGACTATCTCCCCGCCCATGCACAGGACCAGGCGAAGGCGCAGCCGATCTACGAAGACATCGAAGGCTGGCAGGACACGACGGCCGGTGCTCGCAGCTGGGCCGACCTGCCCGCTCAGGCGATCAAATATATCCGCCGTATCGAGGAACTGATCGGTTGCCCGGTCACGCTCGTTTCGACCAGCCCCGAGCGCGAGGACACCATCCTCGTGCGCGATCCCTTCGCGGATTGATCCGATGGCAGGCGATCGCTTCGAGCGTCACAAACAGCCCTGGACGGCGGATGAGCTGCAAAAGCTCCATTCTCTGGCGAAAAAGGGCATGGCACTGAAAGCGATCGCCAAGGCCCTGACCCGCAGCGAGGAGTCGGTAAAAGCCCGCGCCAAGCAGGACGGGCTTTCCATCGCCAAGCTGCGCTAAAGCCTCATCCCCAACCCCGTCATGCCAGCGAAAGCTGGCATCTCGGGCCTATGCGTCCTACCCCATCCTGAGATGCCAGCTTCCGCTGGCATGACGCATAGAATGGCCGATATGCTGGACGCGCGCTCATGCCGATGCGACAAACCTCCCCCTAACAGCAAGGGAGCGCCGCGATGCCACTCAACCTCCTCATCCTCTACGGCTCCTACCGGCGTAACCGCATGGGCATCCGCCTCGCCGACTATCTCATCAACGGCTTCCAGCAACTCAGCCACAAGCCCGAACTCATAGACGCGATGCAGGTCGGCCTTCCCATGCTCGACCAGCGTTACAGCGACTATCCCGCCGGTGAAGCACCCCAAGCAATGAGCGCGCTTGCCGACCGCCTCACCGCTGCCGACGCCTTCGTCTTCGTGACCGGCGAATATAATCGGGGCGTTCAACCCGGCCTCAAGAATCTCGTCGACCACTATCTCAAGGAATTCGACCGCCGTCCCGCCGCCATCGCCAGCTATTCGGCGGGCCGCTATGCCGGGGTCAACAGCCACGCGGCTTGGACCGTGACGCTGTCCGCCATGGGCATGGCCGTCATCCCGGAACGTTTGAGCGTCGGCCAGATCGCCCAGACGCTTGATGAGCAGGGTCAGCCACAGGGTGACGGCGGCGCGGCGCTCGAACGCGGTTTTGCGGGTTTCGCGAGCAGCCTCATCTGGTGGGCGGAAGCGGCGAAGGCAGCGCGCTGACCTCCCCCCGTTGCAAAGAGGGCGTAACGCGCAGCCGGTAAATTGTCCCCCGCCCGCATCCAAAGGATGGCCGCTTTGTTTATGCCCTCCTGTGCTGAAATCCGGAGAAATGCATGATCGTCAATGCCGCGCCCAGCCTGCGCCAGATTGCGAGTGAAGTTTGGAAGCCGCTCGCCCTGTTGTTCATCTGGGACTGTGCGGTCACGATCACCTATTTCATCCTGCCCTTTCGCGCGCCACCGCTGCCGCTCACCCTGTTCGGCTCGGCGCTGGCGCTCTTCCTCGGCTTTCGCAGCAACTCATCCTATCAACGCTGGTGGGAAGGACGCATCCTCTGGGGCGCGATGATCAACGCCTCGCGCAGCCTGGCGCGCGCCACGCGCAACTTCCTGCCCGATCCCGAAGCGCGGGACCTGAAGCGAGAGATCATCAAACGGCAGATAGCCTATGTGAACGCCTTGCGATGCCAGTTGCGCCGCCAACCCTTCGATGATCGGGTCACCGGCTTTATCGAGGAACGGGACAAGGAGCATGCGCTGGCGCGCACCAATCCAGCCAATGGCCTGCTGGACAGCGCCGGGCGCCGGATCGACATCGCCCGCCGGGAAGGATGGATCGACACTATCCAGCAAACGCAGATGGAAAAGACGCTGGTCGATATCTCCAATGCGCAAGGGGGCATGGAGCGGCTCAAGAACACGCCGTTGCCCATCCAATATCGGTTCCTGCCGACGCTGTTCACGCATCTCTTCTGCGTATTGCTGCCGATCGGGCTGGTGGAAACCCTCGGCCTTGCGACGCCGCTGGGATCGACGGTGGCGGGCCTCATGTTCCTGGCGGTGCTGCGGATCGGCGACGATCTGGTCGATCCCTTCGCTAATAGTGTCTATGATGTGCCACTCTCCGCCATGTGCCGGACGATCGAGATCGATCTGCTCCAATCCATCGGCGACGATGCGCCTGCGCCGGATCAGCCGGTCAGGGGCATATTGTGGTAGCGATCAGCTTCGCGGATCTTCGTCCACCATGTCCGACGCCAGCTCCAACCCCGCGCGGCCATGCGCGGGCGTATGGGCCGGGGCCTTGGGATGCGGCACGAATTCGGGTTCCTCGACCTCCAGCATGCCTTCCCATTTGGTGATGACCGACGTGGCGATGGCGTTGCCCAGCACGTTGGTGGCGGTGCGGCCCATGTCCATGAAATGATCGACGGCCAGGATGAAGGCGATGCCTTCGACCGGCAGGTCGAACTGCCCCAGTGTCGCCGCAACGACGACGAGCGAGGCGCGCGGCACGGCGGCGATGCCCTTGCTCGTCACCATCAGGACCAGCAGGATAGTGATCTGCGTCGCGATCGGCAGGTCGATGCCATAGGCCTGCGCGATGAAGATCGTAGCGAAGGTCGAATACATCATCGACCCGTCGAGATTGAACGAATAGCCAAGCGGCAGCACGAAGCTATAGATACGACGGGGGACGCCGAACCGGTCCAGCTGCTCCAGCATCTTGGGGTAGGCGGCTTCCGACGATGCCGTGGAAAAGGCGATCAGCAGCGGCTCGCGCACATATTTGAGCAGCTTGATCATCCGCCGCCCCAGGAAGATCGCCCCGGCGCCACAGAGCAGCAGCCACAGCGCGAAGAGCGAAAGGTAGAATTCGCCCACCAACTCGCCAAAGGTTTTGAGCACGCCCAGCCCCTCGGTGGTGATCGCCGACGCCAGCGCCCCGAACACGGCAAGGGGCGCGACCCGCATCACATAGCCCGTCACTTGCAGCATCAATTCGACCATCGCCTCGATAACGGTGACGATCGGCTTGCCCTTCTCGCCAATGGCGGTCAGCGCGACGCCCACGAACAGCGAAAAGACGACGATCTGGAGGATCGAATTTTCCGCCATCGCGCCCACCATGGACGTGGGGAAGACATGCAGGACGAAATCCCTGAAATTGAGTGCTTCGGTATTCACCGCGGATTGCGCGCCTGACCGGACAAGGTTCAGCCCTTCACCCGGCGCGAAGAAATTGACGAAGAAGAGGCCGAGCGTCAGCGATATGAGGCTGGCGATGATGAACCAGGCCAGCGCCCGCCCGCCGATCCGCCCCAACGCCGCGCTGTCGCCCATATGCGCGATCCCCGCGACCAGCGTCGAAAACACCAGCGGTGCGATGATCATCTTGATGAGGTGGAGGAAAATGTCGGCCAGCAGGTGGAAATATCCTGCCACATCCTTGGCAAGGGTCTTGTCGGCTCCGACCCACAAATTGGCCGCAAAGCCGGTGAGAACGCCCAGGATCATGCCAGCAAGAATGAAGGCCGTCAGTCGATTCCGCATGCAACCCCTCTTAGCCGTGCTGGCCTCACATCTAACAGGCGCCGACCGGAACGCCTATCCTGTTGAACGAACGACGACAGCCTTATCCTCCCTGCGCCGGAGGCGTGGGGAGGGGGACCAGCCAAAGGCTGGTGGAGGGGAAATGCGCAACGCTGGCCACGCTCCCTCCACCACCGCTACGCGGCCCCGCGCCTCAAGGATAAAGCAGCCCTTCGCGCCAACCATCGCCATCCCGCTCGAACAACCGCCGTTCGTGCAGCCGATGCTCACGGTCCTGCCAGAATTCGATCCGCTGCGGCACCACGCGAAATCCCGACCAGTGCGGCGGGCGGGGCACCGGCCCGCCCTCGAACCGGGCGACCGCATCGTCATAGCGGGCCATGAAAACATCCCGAGATGGCAAGGGGCGCGACTGGTCCGAAGCCCATGCGCCCAGCTGGCTGTCACGGCTGCGCGTAGCGAAATAGGCGTCGGCGGTCGCCTCATCGACCGTCTCGACCGGCCCTTCGATCCGGATTTGCCGCCGCAGCGACTTCCAGTGAAACAGCAGCGCTGCATGCGGATTGGCGAGCAAATCCTCGGCCTTGCGCCCTTCGAAGTTCGTATAGAAGACAAAGCCCTCCGGCCCATGCCCTTTCAGCAGCACCATCCGCACCGACGGCCGCCCGCGCGCGTCGGCGGTTGCCAGCGCCATTGCGTTGCTGTCGTTGATCTCGGCGTCGCGCGCTTCGCCATACCATTGGTCGAACAGGATGAAGGGATCGGTCATGCTGCTGATCTACGGCTGGTTTCCGTTCATGTCGATGGCCGCGCCGCTTGAACGATCGTGACTATTTCGCCACATAAGGTGCAAATCAGCTTTCACGAACAAGGATAGACACTCGGCAATGGCGGATCCCTACTCCATACTGGGCGTCGCGCGCGGCGCGAGCGAGGCAGAGATCAAGTCGGCCTACCGCAAGCTCGCCAAGGAGCTTCACCCTGACCGGAATCAGGATAATCCCAAGGCGGCCGAGCGTTTCTCGTCGGTTTCCAGCGCCTATGAGCTGCTGTCGGACAAGGATAAGCGCGCGCGTTTCGACCGGGGAGAGATTGACGGCGACGGCAATCCCACCGCTCCCTTCGGATTTGGCGGCGCTGGCGGCGGCGGTTTTCGTGGACGTCCGGGTGGCGGCGGCGGCTTTGAATTCAACGAAGGTGCCGACTTCGGCGACATTTTCGAAGGATTGTTCAGCGGCGGCGGCGCCCGGCGCGGTGGCGGCGGTTTCGGTGGCTTTGGCCGTGGCGGCCCGCCGCAAAAGGGGGCCAATGTGTCCTACCGCTTGGCCGTCGCGTTCGTCGACGCGGCCACCCTCGCGCCGCAGCGGATCACCCTGCAGGACGGCAAGAGCATCGACCTCAAGCTGCCTGCTGGCGTCGAAACCGGCACGCAGATGCGGCTGTCGGGGAAGGGGCAGGCGGGGCCAGCCGGGGCAGGGGACGCGATCGTCACTATCGAGGTGAAACCGCACCCATTCTTCACCCGCGACGGCGACAATGTGCTGCTCGACCTCCCCATCACCCTCGACGAAGCGGTGAAGGGCGGCAAGGTCAAGGTGCCCACCGTCGATGGTCCGGTGATGCTCGGCGTCCCCGCCGGGACCACATCGGGCAAGACGCTGCGCCTGCGCGGCAAGGGCTTCACGCACAAGGCTGGGGAGCGGGGCGATCAGCTCGTCCGCCTGCTGATCGACATCCCCGGCGACGACCCGGCGATCCTGTCGCTGGTCGAAAGCTGGCAGGATGGCCGTGCCGTTCGCGCCCATCTGGGCGTTTAGGACGTTAGGAGGGCATGCCGCAGCCTTCACCCTACTCACCCGAATCCCGCCGCAAACGGATCGCGGACGACGCTCGTGCCCATCTCAACCGCGGCATAGCCAAGGTCCGACCCGGCAGCCACGCCTTCGAAATCATGAAGCGGGTGGCTGTCGGCACCTATAGCGATGGCTTCATCCACGCGGGAAACCTCGCCTATCTTTCGCTGATGACGCTCTTCCCCTTCTTCATCGTCGCGGCGGCGGTAGCCAGCATCTTCGGCCGGTCGCAGGATGGCCTGGCGGCGGTGGGCGCTTTCCTTGAAACCGTGCCGCCCGGCGTCGCCAGCGTGGTGAAGCAGCCGATCATCGACGTGCTCACCGCACGCACCGGCCCTCTCCTATGGCTGGGCGGCCTTGTCGGCTTGTGGACGGTGGGGAGCCTCATCGAAACCATCCGCGACATTCTCCGCCGCGCCTACGGCACCAAAAGCACGCGCCCTTTCTGGCACTATCGCCTGACCGCCATCGGCATCACGTTGGTCAGCGTGTTTGCCGTGATGTTCGCCTTTTCCCTTCAGGTCGTCATAACCGGCATCGACCAGTTCCTGCACCAGCTGCTGCCCTTCGCGGACCAGGCGATGCAGATCGTCACCCTGACGCGCGCCCTGCCGATGCTGATCCTCTGCGTCGCCCTTTATTATCTCTATTTCTCGCTGACACCCAGCGCCTACAAGGACAAACGCTTTCCCAAATGGCCCGGCGCGGTCGCCACGGCGCTTTGGTGGTATGGCGTCACCATGCTGCTGCCGCCCACCCTTTCGCTGCTCGGCGGCTATGACCGCACCTATGGCAGTCTGGCTGGCGTAATGATCACACTCATTTTTTTCTTCCTCGTCGGGCTTGGCGTGGTAATTGGCGCGGAACTCAATGCGGCGCTTGCCGAATTTCCCGAAGAGGAAGTGGAGCGTGGCATGGAGGATCGTAAAGGGAACGGGACGGTAGAATGACGGGCTTGATGGCGGGAAAACGAGGTCTCATCATGGGCCTGGCGAATGACAAGTCGCTCGCATGGGGCATTTCCAAGGCATTGCGCGCACAGGGGGCGGAACTCGCCTTCTCCTATCAGGGCGATGCGCTGGCCAAGCGCGTGCGCCCGCTTGCCGAGGAACTGGGATCGGACTTTCTGATCGATTGCGACGTTTCCGACATGGACAAGCTCGACGCGGCCTTCGACGAAGTGAAGGCACGCTGGGGCAAGCTCGATTTCGTGGTCCACGCGATCGGCTTTTCCGACAAGAATGAGCTGCGCGGCAAATATGTCGACACCAGCCTCGAAAATTTCCTGATGACGATGAACATCTCCGCCTACAGCTTCGTCGCCGTCGCCAAACGTGCCCGCGCTCTGATGGCCGAGGGCGGCAGCATGCTGACGCTGTCCTATTATGGCGCCGAAAAGGTCATCCCCCATTACAACGTCATGGGCGTGGCCAAGGCGGCCCTGGAAACCAGCGTCAAATATCTGGCAATGGACCTGGGACCGGAAAATATCCGCGTCAACGCCATTTCGGCAGGCCCCATCAAGACGCTGGCCGCCAGCGGCATCGGCGACTTCCGCTACATCATGAAGTGGAATGAGCTGAACAGCCCGCTCCGCCGCAATGTGACGATTGAGGATGTCGGCGGCGCGGCCCTCTACCTCCTGTCGGATCTGGCATCGGGCGTGACCGGCGAAGTCCATCATGTCGACGCTGGCTACAATGTCATCGGCATGAAGGCCGAAGACGCGCCGGATATCGCGCTCGACAAGGGCTGATCCGGGCTAGGGACAGGATATGAGCTTCAACACCTTCGGCCGCGTATTCCGCTTCACCACCTGGGGCGAGAGTCATGGTCCAGCCATCGGCGCGATCGTCGATGGCTGCCCTCCCGGCCTGCCGATCAGCGAAGCCGACATCCAGCCCTTCCTGGACAAGCGCAAGCCCGGCACATCGAAGTTCACGACCCAACGCCGCGAACCGGACGAGGTCCGCATCCTGTCGGGCGTGTTCGAAGGCAAGACCACCGGCACCCCGATCAGCCTGATGATCGAGAATACCGATCAGCGGTCGAAGGATTATTCGGACGTCGCCAAGGCTTATCGGCCGGGTCATGCCGACTATGCCTATGATGCCAAATATGGCTTTCGCGACTATCGCGGCGGCGGCCGTTCGTCGGCGCGTGAAACCGCCAGCCGTGTCGCTGCGGGCGCGGTTGCCCGCCTCGTCCTGCCGGAGGTCGATATCTTCGCCTATGTTAGTGAGATAGGCGGCGACGCGATCGACTATGCCCGTTTTGACGCGGCGGAAATCGACAATAACCCCTTCTTCTGCCCCGACCCTGAAGCTGCCAAGCGGTGGGAGCAACTGGTGGACGGCGCGCGCAAGGACGGTTCGTCCCTTGGCGCCGTGGTCGAATGCGTCGCGTCCGGCGTGCCCGCAGGCTGGGGCGCGCCGCTCTACGCCAAGCTCGACAGCGAACTCGCCGCCGCGATGATGAGCATCAACGCGGTCAAGGGCGTGGAAATCGGCGACGGTTTCGCCGCTGCCCGCCTGCGTGGCGAGGAAAATGCCGATCCCATGCGTCCGGGCGAAGAGGGGCCAGCCTTTCTTGCCAATCATGCTGGCGGCATTGCAGGCGGCATCTCGACCGGCCAGCCGGTGAAGCTGCGCGTCGCTTTCAAGCCGACCAGCTCGATCCTCATCCCCGTCGAAACAATCACGCGCGATGGCGAAGCTTCCGACATCATCACGAAGGGTCGCCACGACCCCTGTGTCGGGATTCGCGGCGTACCCGTCGTGGAAGCGATGATGGCGCTGGTGCTGGCGGACCAGAAACTCCTGCATCGCGCGCAATGCGGCGGCGCATAACCGGCTGACACGAGCCGATTACCCGTTGAAAACCATGTTTGCGCGAGACGACTCAGTGAATCTGCGTTAACATCGTCAGCATCGATCGCCCGCGGGAGGGCGAGCGGCAGTGCGTAAGCCTGGGGAGCGTCATTCCTCACCGGCCTTCGGGCCAAAATTGGATTGACGGTCAAAGCGTCCCCTCAAGCCGCGAACACGGGCCAGCCATTCCATATGGCTGGCCCATTTCCTTTCCCCCACCTACGTCATGCCAGCGAAAGCTGGCATCTCAGGCCCCTGCATCGAACGCCAGATCACTCTCCCCCTTGACGCACATCCAGACCAATGTCTCCTCGCTGGCCCTATCGCCCGGTGTCACCGCGCGTCATCATCCGCCTCACAAGCCAGCGGAAACCCAATCCATGACCAGCCTTCCCTTCACCCAGGTTGACGCATTCGCCGACGCGCCCTTCACCGGAAATCCGGCTGCCGTGATGCCGCTCGGCCGCTGGTTGGACGATGCCACCCTCCAGGCGATCGCGGCTGAAAACAACCTGTCGGAAACCGCCTTCACCGTTCCGACGCCCGATGATCCCGACGCCGATTATGCGCTGCGCTGGTTCACGCCCACGGTCGAGGTGAAGCTTTGCGGCCATGCCACGCTGGCGAGCGGCCATGTGCTGATGGGCGGCCGCACCGCGCTGCGCTTCCGCACCCGTGACGCGGGCGTGCTGACGGTTGCGCGTGACCGGGATGGCTACGCCCTTTCCCTCCCCGCGTGGCATATGGAACCGCGCGCGCTGCCCGATCTTGCGACCGGGCTCGGCGGGAAGCCGCTTGAGTCCCATTGGCGCGACGGCGGATACAGCCTGTTCATCTTCCCTGACGCCGCCGCCGTCCGGGCGCTCCAGCCTGACTTTGCGGCATTGCGAGCGCTGGGCGACATCATGCTGATTGCTACGGCACCGGGCGAGGACAGCGACATCGTCAGCCGCGTCTTCGTGCCCGGCGGCGGCGTGGACGAGGATCCTGTGACAGGCTCGGCCCATTGCCTGCTTACACCTTTCTGGGCGTCCCGGCTCGATAAGGTAAAGCTCAGCGCCGTGCAGGCATCTGCTCGCGGCGGCCGCCTCGGCTGCCGTCTGGACGGCGATCGGGTCATCCTGACCGGCGCCTGCCGCACGGTGATAGAGGGGCAGTTCCTGCTTTAGGCGAACGATATTGAGCTTGGCGGCAGCCGGGCCGCTTCAACCCTCAAGCCTCGTCGCCGAGCATCCCGATGATCGGGAAGATATGCCGGACCTTGCTGCGGTGAATGGAAGCGGTCACCCGGTCCTTATATTGGGTCAGGCCGATCAGGTTGCGGTCCCGCGCGCTCAGTCTGCCTATCGTCCAAAGCGATCGTTCCTCTTCGTCGCGCAGTTGCACGATTACGTCGGTATCAATGGAGGCAGGCTTAATCCTGTCCAATATCACCCGCTCGCCTGCCCGGAACCTCGGCTCCATCGCTTCGCTGGGGATGTAGATTGCGAAATAGCGGGCCGCGTCGGCACGGCCGAATGGCGCGGGGATAAAGGCGGCGGGCTGGGTGAAGTCGCCTTCCCACATCTCCAGGTCGTTGGCCAACGATATGCTGTCCTCGTCCGGGAACAGCAGGGACGCGGCATAAACCGGGATGGTCCTTTCACTCGGCATCGCAAAGGGCAGGGGCCGCTCTTTCACCAGATGAGTAGGTGCCGGTGAAGGGGTGGCGGTGATCCCTCTTGCCTCGCACATGGCGAATGGCTCGGGGAATGCTTCCTTGAGCTTGGATATGCTCCGGGCCGAAAGGGAATAGCCGACCGAAGGTGTTGGATAAATCCGGGTCAGCGTCGATGGAGCCAGCCCTGATCGGCGCGCTACTTCCGTCGCCGACAGGCCGGTTTCCTCTATCAGGCAGCTGATCAGCCCACGCGCTTTCTGCTGATCCCACTCATAATCAAAAGACATGTTTTTCTGCGCCTGTTCTTGGCACACCCGTGCGACCACCTGGAGAAACGACGATCGCAAACCTTGCGTCGCCTTTTGTTCGTTGTTGTTTCTAGAAGCGTTCACACCGCTGTCGCAAACCTGCCAAGTGCATATTGAACGATCATACAATTTGCGCACTTAAGAATCCAGAATTTTCATGGAAAAGGCCAAAATCCCGGCCCAAATCCGTCAAATCTCGGAGCTATTTGCGCACATCTTTGCGACGCGGCAAAAAGCGATTGCGAACGAATGCGATTGCGCATAGGAGATTTGCGCAAGTTGCGCACACGCACGTGAAGTGCGTCTAGCAATGTGCAGGGGGTGAAGGGGATTTCACCGCGCATATCAGATGCGGCAGGTCGGGTGGTGTCGTCCCGGCCCGGATGTCCCCTTCTGCCGTCTGGCTTTGCGGCTTTGCACGATGACTAGGGGAATAAAGAATGAGAAATAACTCGAAACTGCATCGGATGCTGCTCTTGTCAGCCTCGATGCCGGCGATGGCGCTCCTCGCCAACGCCAGTGGAGCCTCAGCCGCTCCCGCAACTGTGAACGTGCCCACCGGCGCGGGTACAAGCGCCGCGGTGAACGCCAGCATCGATGCCGCGATCACCACTCCTGCAAACCCTGACCTTACGGTAGCGATTGCCTCGGGCGCGGACATCAGCGGCGGCAGCGTCGGCTATGATTTCGTCGCGGGCGGCTATGCGGCTGGCGAGGGTGATGGCGCTGTTTCACTGACCAACGATGGCCTGGTCACCGGCATCGCTTTTGGCGGCGTCGGCAGCACTGCCGCTGCGAACAGCTTCACCGCCACCAACAATGGCGAAGTCACGGGCAGCATCAGCGCAACGGACTTCGGCGGCACGGCTTCGGTCACCAATAACGGTTCGGTAGGCGGCAGCGTATTCGGCTCGGCCTATGGTGATGTTGCGCTCGTCAACGGTCCCGCGGGCGAAGTCGGCGGCAGCCTGATCGGCTCAGCCCTTGATGCCGCGAACGTCTCCGTCACCAACAACGGTTCCGTCGATGGCGACCTTGTCGGCACGGCAACGACCGGTTCTGTCACCCTGGCCAATAGCGGCTCGGTCGGCGGCAGCGCCTTGGCCTCGACCACTGATGGTGCCATCTCGATTACCAATGCGGCCGCTGGACGGATCAGCGGCGACGTCGATGCCGATTCGGACACCGGCGCGATCACCATCGCGAACAATGGCCAGGTCCTCGGCCAGACCACCGCGTCGAGCGGCAGCACGGTCTCGACCAGCACCGGTCCCACGGTCACCGTATCGGGAACGACCACGACCACGCAGTCGAGCAGTTCGAGCGAAACCGTCGGCGGCGACGTCACCGGCACCTATGCGGGCATCAACGGCTCGCTGAACTTCGGCACCGGCAATGACGGCAGCGTCAGCCAGTTCTCCGCCGCCAACAGCACTGCGACAGTCAGCGGCAGCGTCTATGGCGATGTGTCTTCTGTAGCCCAGGGTGGGTCATCCGCAACTGCCAGCACGGACGTTGCGACTGACTCCCGCGATGGCGCAGGCACCGGAACGGTCGTCGCCACCAGCCTCGACACGACCGATTTCGCCACCACCGGCGGCACGAGCACCGTCAACATCAGCGGAACGGTTGCTCCCGGTGATTCTGGCCGCAACGGCGATGTGTTCTCCTCCGGCAACGCAGGCAGTGCGGTCAACGTCAACGGCGGCCAGATCTCGGGCAACGTCACCTCGACGAGCCAGGGCTTCGCCATCAACCTGACGAACGCCTCGGAAAGCACCGACACCTATGACGCTGGCGTTCTGCAGGGAACCAGCTCGTCCGCCAGCTCGCAGTTCACCCAGAGCCAGACCGGCGGTGCGGCTTCCGTCGCGCTTCAAGGTGCGGCGAATGTGGGTGGCAACGTGAATGTTACGGGCACCGCTTCGGCATTGGCCGACATCGGCGCGGATGCAGCTGTCGCTGGCAACGTGTCTGTCAGCACCGCGCAGGTCGGCCCCTTCGTCTTTACGCCCGCTGACGTGGCATTCGCCACCTCCGCAACGCGGACGGTAGACGCCGCTGGAGATGGCACGGCTACTGTCACCACCACCTCGACGCAAACTGCTCCGGCCGCTGCTGGCAACGCCACGCTCAACAATGCCGGACGCATCGATGGTGACGGCAGCGTCACCTCGGCTTTCGGCAACGCGAGCGCCAACATCACCGGCTCGGTCGGCGGATCGGTCTTCGCCTCGTCGGGCACCGACCTGTCAAACAGCGAGAGCGTTGACAATTACAGCGTCACTGGCGGTATCGACACGCTGACGACCAGCACGCAAACCAACAGCTTCACCTCCGCAGGTGGTCAGGCTTCGGTTGTCGTGGACGCTCCCTCGCAGCAGGGCGTGCCCAGCGTGGCAGGCAACGTCTTCGCTTCCGGCGTAGGCGGTGCATCGATCACCATCGGCCAAGGCAGCGTCATCGGCGATGCCAACAACGGCACCGGCGGCAACCTTTTCGCCAGCAGCTCGGGCTTCGACAGCAGCGAAGAAACCGTCACCACCTATGCGGCTGATGGCTTCACCCCCGTCAGCGTCGTAACGACGTTCACGGGTCAGCCGGTCGGCGCCGCGGCTTCGGTCACGAACAACGGCACTGTCCTTGGCGATGTCGATGTCGAAGGTCTGGCCTCCGCCTCGCTCGTTAACAATGGCTCGCTCGGCACGCCGGGTGCGGGCAATGTGTTCAGCGTTTCCGCGTTGGACGGTGGCGGCTCCGCGACGATCACCGACACCAACCCGACCGACGCTGGCACCCGCACGATCGCGGCAAACGTTACGGCGGCGCCGGTTGGCGGCAACGCCAGCTTCACCAACAACGGCATCGCCTTTGGCGACGTCGAGCTGGAGGGCGTCACTGGTGCTGTCACGAACAACGGCATCCTGACGGGCAACACGACGCTCGGCGGATCGGTGTTCAGCGGCACGGCTACTGTCGATGCGACGGTCAACACGACCGCCGTCACCGTCACGGCTGCTCCTGCGGCTCAGACCTACACCGTCGATCAGAACGGCATCTCGCGCGGTTTCACCGTGACGGGTGCGGTATCGACGCAGGGCGAAGTCGCTTCCGAACTGGCTTCGCTGGTTTCGGGCGCGGGCGTTCCCCTGAACGCATCGCAGGTTGATCCTGCCGCGTTCAACCTCAGCGTGGGTGGCGAAGCTGCCGTCAAGACAGCCGACATCAAGGCGGCGATCAACCTCAACAACGGGTCGATCACGCTCGGCGACATCGACGCACAGCGCGACGACAGCGGTGCCTATCTGACCGACACGACCGTCAACCTGAACGGCGGCGGTTTCCTGGGCGCCCGCGAACTGAAGCTGGCTGGATCGACCACCCCGGCCAACTTCACGCCGGTCGCGACCCTGCCGCAAGACGCGCAAGGGCTGTTCAACCCGACGGCCGTTCGCGTGCTGGGCGTCAACACCGTCAACAAGACGGGTGCTGGCACCTTCGTGGTGACGGGCGCCGAATATGTTCCGGCTGAAGGCTCCTCGCCTGCTGCCTGGACGATGGATGTCGGCAACCTCAACGTGCAGGCTGGCGAACTCCAGCTGGACGTTGCTTCGGACGACGCGGTCTTCGGGATCAAGGGCAACATCAACAATGATGCGACCCTCGTCCTCGGCCGCCGCGCACCGACCTTCATCCGCACGGTCGGCAACAGCATCGTCACGCCGGGTCCCGAAGCCATCAAGGGCATCGAAGTCTATCAGCAGGGCAACTACACCCAGACTGCCAACGGCACGACGGTTGTGGGCGTCAACCCCTCGCTGGTCCGCTTCGGCAGCCTGAACGTCAACGATGGCGGTTCGGCTCCGGAAATCCTGGGCCCGATCACCGGCGGAGTCGGCATTCCCTACTTCACCACTCCGGAAAATGCGGGTGTCTTCTCGACTCCGTCGTCCGTCACGGTGGACGGGAACCTGAACCTGGCTGGCAAGGTCGCTGTGACCGTGTCGAAGGACAGCCTCTATTCCACGGGCGACGGCTACACGCTGTTCACCTACACCGGAACGGGCGATGTCACGGCAACTGCGACCCCGTCGCTTAGCTCGCAGTTCGTCACCTTCGGCCTGAAGCATGACACGACCGCCAAGACCGTGGCGATCGAAGCGACCCGCAACAGCTATGCTGTCGGCGCGACGAACCCCAACGCAGCTGCTGCGGCGGTGGGTCTCGACAGCGCTCTGGCTGACGTCATCGCCCGGGTGAAGACGGACGCTGCTGGTGGCAATGGCTTTGCTTCGGTCACGGAGATCGCCAACGCTCAGGACATCGCCAACATCGCGGCCGGTCTCGACTGGCGCCTGAACAGCGCTCAGGCGGCGCAGGTCTTCAACGAGCTTTCCTCGGCGGAGATTTACGGTTCGCTTGCTGCGGTGGATCAGAACGCGGTCTTCAACACCACGGTCAACCGTCTGGCGGCACGTCGCGGTTATGGAGAGGCTCTGGGCACCCAGCTCTGGTTCAACCCCTCGGCTAACTTCGCCAAGACGGGCGGCACCCGTTCGGGCGCGTCGAAGATCAAGACCAACAGCTATGGTGGTGCCTTCGGTATCGACGTCGCTTATCAGGAAGACGGCGCCTTCGGCATCGGCTTCGGCTATGGTCAGCATGACGTAACCGCTCAGGGTTCGCCGGAAGAAGCGCAGGTCCGCACCTACACCATCGGTGCCTATGCGACGCAGGGCTTCGGTCCCTTCTACGGCAGCTTCCAGTTCGCATACGGCTTCTCGAAGTTTGAAGTCGAACGCGACCTGACCCTGCTTGCCCGCACGATCGAAGGCAACTTCAAGGGTTCGCAGTGGGATGCCAGCCTGGAAATGGGTTATGACTTCGCGGCCGGTAACGGTCTCGTCGTAACGCCCTTCGGTAAGCTGGCGCTTCGCCGCTGGTCGATGAACGGCTTCACCGAAGAAGGTGGCGCAGGCATCGGTCTCAACGTCGAAGACGCGTCGAAGACGGTCTTCTCGCCGGTCATCGGTGTGAAGGCAGGCGCTCTGCTGGGTGATGTCGATGGTGTGGCTTACCGCCCCTATGCCAAGGTGCAGTACAGCTTCCAGGGCAACATCGGCAGCGATCGCACCGTCCAATATGTGGGCGGCGGCAATGCCTTCAACCTGAAGGGCGTCGATCCCGATGGTCATGGCCTGATCGAGCTGGGCATCGACACTTCGGTGAACAAGCGCGTCAACCTGTTCCTGTCCGGCGGCTACGGCTTCGGTGGGCACAACAGCCTGGCTCAGGTCCGCGGCGGCATCAGCTTCGGTTTCTGATCCAACCCTCCTCATGCACTGGGCGCGTCGATTTCGACGCGCCCTTTTTTTGCTCCAGCTACCGTGCTGGCAGACCATGACATTCCAGGATTGGAACGACGGGCATGAATATGAAATGGGAACACTATGTCGCTGACATGCTGATCGAGCGGCTAAGGCAACATCATGTTGAGCTTCTGACGGGCGAACAGGAAACGATATGCTTCTTCGTCGATCCAACGTCCCCATCCACCCGTCGTTGGACAGTCAGTGATTATGACAAGGGCGTGGTCGATGGCGCCATTCGCGAACTGCAACACCTCATCCACTCGTCCCCGCTGCTCAAACGTGCCATATTCGATCGACTGTCGGCGTCAGGCAGCGCCGAAGGGGCGCACCGCCAGCGGGTTCGGGGATAGGCCGCGATGCCCAAAGGGACATGGCATGTGGAAACCGGAATATTGCGCATCGGCCAATGGGGCTATGCGCTGGAGAGAGATGATGGCGGCACGTGGCAGCTTGACGCCCCCCGATCGGCGCGACGCTATCTCGACAGGCGAGTGACGGTAGAGGGCAGGCGGTCGGGCTTTGACCTGCTGGACGTGCATCGCATCTGTCCGGGCGACGGCCTGGAAAAACGGCTGCTGCCTACCTGGTCGGCACTATTTGGGCGCTTCAGCCTCGGTTGACGTGGCGGCCTCTATAGCGTGATCGTCTTACACGGAAGCATGAGCATTAGGGCCGATTTTCCGTCACCCCGGGCTCGACCCGGGGTCCCGCTGCCTCGGCAGCATCAGAAAAGAAGTGGAACCCCGGATCCAGTCCGGGGTGACGATCACTCAAACATCATCATGCTTTAGCGAGCGGACGTAGGCCCAGACGAGTTCGCCATCATGCAACGCCCTGTTGTCAGCGCTACCTCCCACCACCGTTCGCGCTGGAGCTTCGGCTTAGCGGCGACTGATATCTTGCGTGTGGCGCGTTCGTGGGCTGTCATCCGGGCCTGACCCAGATGTCCTCGGCGAGGCGCCATAGCATCGTGCCTTGTATCTGGATCACTCAGCCCGATGACCGGGCATATTAACATCCGGCGGAAATCACCCTCAGGCAGGAAATAGCCGCATCAATCTTGCCAGCCCTTGCTTCACGGCCGTTCGCTGCTCCTTTTCCGGCGAAGCCCCGATCCGAACGACCGTCAGCGCCTGACCCGGCGACACCAATATATATTGCCCCCCATGTCCTACACAGCCGAACAGGCTGCGCGGCGCATCCCCCGGCATCAGCACGCTTTCCTCGCTTTCGCGGTTCAGCCAGAGATGCGCGCCATAGGCCGCATTGCGCCCTGAAGGTGTGCGCATGAAATCGACCCATTTTTCCGGCACGATCTGATGTCCGTTCGGCCCGCGCCCATGGTTCCGCAGCAATTCGCCAAAGCGTGCATAATCGCGCGCCGTCATATGCAGGAAACTGCCGCCGATCATCGTGCCTGCCGCGTCATATTCCACCGTCAGGCTCTTGATCCCCGCCGGGATTTTCAGTCGTCCATCGATGAATGTCTGCATCGCCTGCCGCCGCACATCGGGATCGGGATTGCTGGTCAGCATCCGCGCCATCAGGTCGCCCAGGATCAATGTATTGCCGGTCGAATAGGAAAAGCGCGACCCTGGCGCATGCGCCAGCGGTTTCGCTTCGGCAAAGGCGCTCATATCCTCCGCGCCGTCGGTGAACAGCATGCGCACCGTGTCCGCCTCGGCCAGCGGCTCGTCATCCTCGACATGGTCCAGCCCTGACGTCATGGCGAGCAATTGCCGCAGCGTAATCTTTCCGCGCGGATCGCCCGGCTGACCCCATGCCGCGACCGGCACCGGCGAATCCAGCGCCAACCGCCCGTCAGCGACCATCAATCCGACCAGCACCGCCGTCACGCTCTTGCCCATCGACCAGCCAAGCAGCTTGGTCTCCGGCCCGAATCCGGGCGCATAGCGTTCCGCGACGATCTCGCCCCGATGCATGACGATCAGCGCTCGCGTCTCACCGACATCCTCGTCGCCCTCGAACAGCGGATCGATCGCGGCGCGCAAATCCCCTTCATTCACGCCCGTATCCGCCGACACGCGATAATCCGTCTCCGGATCGGCGGCGCGCACGGCGAGGCCACCTGCCAGCGCCAGCAGCGACAAAATGGCAGCGCCTGCGCCAACAGCCTTTACGCGTTTCCGATCGAGCTTCATAAGCCGCGCCCTTAGCACGGCTCATCGGAAAGGGGAGCATGTCCGCACGCCCGAAATGGATTTATGCGCTCGCCGCCATCGTCGCGCTGCTCGTCCTGCTGCTGGCATGGAACTGGAGCGCCCTGCGCGCTCGCGCCGCCGTGGGCGCGGGTTTTGGCGCGCGCGTCACCTGTTCCTGCCGTTATGTGGAGGGGCGGGCAATGGACAGCTGCAAGGGCGACAAGGAACCGGGCATGACCTTCGTCACCCTCTCCGACAATCCCGAATCGCGCAGCGTCGAAGCCAGCGTCCCCCTTCTTGCTTCCCGCACGGCGCAATACCGCAAGGGCTGGGGCTGCCTCCTCGACCCAATCGACTAGGGCTGATAGACATTCAGGTCTGGCGGCCTGTCTCCGCGCGTCCTGTACTCACATAGTTTGAGCACTCGGCGTTGAAGCGAGGCGCGTGACTCTCTTCAAGGGTCACGGAAAACCAGCATTTATCTTCGGTGCCTTCGAACAAGCCATCTCCTGAATATCGACCGGCCCCGGGACGCCCCGCGCGCAGCGCCTCACAAGCTCTGCGTCCTCTGCGCCTCTGCGCGCATAAATTTCGCGCTCTTTCTTCTCCGCGCCTCGGCGCCTCCGCGTGAACCCAAAATATTGCCTCGCCAGCCGAACCCGCTACAGCCGCCCGATGCGTTCGGACATCCCCAGTCTCCTCCACGACATTTTCGGCTTTCCCGGCTTCCGCGGCGTGCAGGAACAGGTCGTCGGACGCGTCATGGCTGGCCAGCCAACGCTCGCCATCATGCCAACGGGCGCGGGCAAGTCGCTCTGCTACCAACTCCCCGCCGTCGCGCTCGATGGCTGCTGCGTCGTTATCTCGCCCCTCATCGCCCTGATGCACGACCAGCTTCGCGCGGCGCAGGCGGTCGGCATCCGCGCCGCCAGCCTGACCAGCGTCGATGCCGACTGGCGCGAAACCCAGGACCGCCTGCGCAACGGCGACCTAGACCTGCTCTACGTCGCACCCGAACGCGCAAGCGGCGAAGGTTTCCGCAGCCTCCTCCGCTCGGCAAAGATCGCCCTCTTTGCCATAGACGAAGCGCATTGCGTGTCCGAATGGGGCCACGATTTCCGCCCCGACTACCGCCTGCTCCGCCCCTTGCTGGACGAATTTCCCACCGTCCCCCGCCTCGCGCTCACCGCCACCGCCGATCATCACACACGCGACGACATCCTCGTCCAGCTCGGCATCCCGCGCGAAGGTCTCATCATCGCGGGGTTCGACCGGCCCAACATCCGCTACGCCGTCCACCCGCGCGACGGCCTGCCGCGACAGCTGTCCGATCTCATCTCCGCCAGCGAAGGTCCCGGCATCGTCTACGCCCCCACGCGCGCGGCCACCGAAAAGCTGGCCGACACCCTGACCCGCACCGGTCGCCCGACCCGCGCCTATCATGCCGGGCTTGATCCGGCGGTGCGTGCCGCCAACCAGTCCGCCTTCATCGCCAGCGAAGACATGGTCATGGTCGCGACAATCGCCTTCGGCATGGGCATCGACAAGCCCGACGTCCGCTTCGTCGCCCACGCGGCGCTGCCCAAGTCGATCGAGGGCTATTACCAAGAATCCGGCCGCGCAGGCCGCGACGGCGAACCGGCCGAAGCACACCTCTTCTGGGGCGCCGACGATTTCGCCCGCGCCCGCCAGCGCATCGCCGAACTCGACCCCAGCCGCCAGCAGGGCGAACGCACCCGTATCACCGCCCTCGGGGGCCTCGTCGAAACGGGCACCTGCCGCCGCGCCATCCTCCTCCGCCATTTCGGAGAGCACCCGCCTGCCAGCTGCGGCAACTGCGACAATTGCCTGAATCCCCCGCCCAGCATCGACGCCACCGAAACCGCGCGCAAATATCTATCCGCCGTCTATCGCACCGGTCAGAGCTTCGGCACCGGCCATATCGAACAGGTTCTTACCGGCGCCGTCACCGACCGCATTCGGGAACGCGGCCACGACAAGATTTCCGTCTACGGCATCGTATCAGGAGAAGAGACGGCGCTCCTCCGCCCAGTCTCCCGTGCCCTGCTCGTAAAAGATGCTTTGCAAACTAATGAACATGGCGGCCTCGAACTAGGCCCCAGCGCCCGCCCAATCCTACGCGGCGAGGAGGAGGTCAGCCTCGTCCTCCCCCCACGCCGCGAACGCCGCCGCCGCAGCGCCCGAAACGGCAATCCGGAAAACCCCGTCGGCGATCCGCTGTTCGACGCCCTGCGCGCCTGCCGCCGCGAACTGGCGCAGGAACAGGGCGTGCCCCCCTATGTGATCTTCCACGATTCCACCCTGCGCGAAATGGCCGAACAACGCCCTGCGACACTCGCCGAACTCGGCCACATCAGCGGCATCGGCCAGCGCAAACTCGACGCCTTTGGCGACGCCTTCCTGGCCGCCATCCGCCCCTTCCTCTAACTACATCCTCTCTCCTTCAGGGGAAAGGATAGGGAGCCTTGCTGCTGCAAGCAGCTAGGCGGACTTGGAGAGGGGGAGGGCAGATGCCCCCTCTGCCCACCAAAAACCCCACTTGAATCCCGCCCCCCACAAGCGCATGGCTCGCGGCAGAAGGAGTCCCGCCCCATGTTCCGTCAGATCACCCCCAACCTCTACGTCTCCCCCCAGATCAGCGTCGATCAGGTCGAGGAAGCCAAGGCGCTGGGCGTGACCGTCATCATCAACAACCGCCCCGATGATGAGGAACCGGGCCAGACCAACGGCGCGGAAATCGAAGCCGCCGCAAAAGCCGCCGGACTCGCCTATGCCGCCGTCCCTGTCGCCCATGGCGGCTTTGCCCCCTGGCAGCTGGACGGAATGGCCGCAGCACTGGGCCAAGCAGGCGAAGGCAAGGTCCTCGCCTATTGCCGCTCCGGCACCCGCAGCACGCTCCTCTGGGCATTGACCCGCGCCCGCGCCGGTGAACACCCCGCAGCGCTCAGCGAAAAGGCGGAAGCCGCAGGCTATGACCTGACCCCCATCCGCCAGATCATGGACGCGCTCTCCGCAGGCTGATCTTGTCCACCCCAGCCGATCAATTTGACGCCATCGTCCTCGGCGCTGGCGGAGCGGGCCTCATGTGCGCAGCGGCGGCCGGGCAGCGCGGCAAACGCGTCCTCGTCCTCGATCACGCCGATCAGCCGGGCAAGAAGATCCTGATCTCGGGTGGCGGCCGCTGCAACTTCACCAACATCTACACCGCGCCGGATCGTTACCTCTCGGCCAATCCCCATTTCGCCAAGTCCGCGCTCGGCCGCTATACGGCGGCGGATTTCGTCGCGCTGGTCGATCGCCACGGCATCGCCTGGCATGAAAAGACGTTGGGTCAACTCTTCTGCGATCAGTCCGCGCGCCAGATTGTCGCCATGCTGCTCGCCGAGTGCGAAGCAGGGGGCGTCACCATCCGCCTCGGCCACCCTGTCGGCGCGATCACCCACGCCGATGGCCGATACAGCGTGACCCATGGCGGCAAGATAGCACAGGCCCCCGCGCTGGTGATCGCCACAGGTGGCCCCTCCATCCCGCAAATGGGCGCTACCGGCTTTGCCTATGACCTCGCCCGCCAGTTCGGCCTCAAGGTGGTGGAGCCGCGCCCCGCGCTCGTTCCGCTCACCCTCGGCGGCGAAGACATGCTGTTCCGCGAACTTTCCGGCGTCTCGACGCCCGTGATCGCCCGCCATGGTAAGACGGCCTTCCGCGAAGCCGCGCTGCTGACCCACCGTGGCCTGTCCGGCCCGGCCATCCTGCAAATCTCCTCCTATTGGCGTCATGGCAGCGAAGTCAGCCTCGACTTCCTGCCCGACATGCCCGCCAATTGGCTGACCGAAGCCAAGCGTAGCAAGCCGCGCACGTCGCTGACCGCGCTGCTGCGCACGCAACTCCCCGACCGCCTCGCCGACGCCTTGGCCGATCGCCTCGCGCTGCCCGGCGATCTTGGCAACATAGCCGACCGCAAGCTGGAAGAGGCACAGCGCCGCCTTGCCGCCTGGTCCTTCGCCCCCAATGGCACCGAAGGTTTTGCCAAGGCGGAAGTCACGGTCGGCGGCATCTCCACCGCCGAACTCTCCTCCCGCACCATGGAGGCCCGCCGCGTCCCCGGCCTCTACGCGATTGGCGAAGCGGTCGATGTCACCGGCTGGCTAGGCGGCTATAATTTCCAATGGGCATGGGCGAGCGGCTGGGCAGCGGGACAGGCGATCGGCGAAGCCTGACCGCTTGCCCGCCACCAATCAGTAATTCCACTGCACCTGCGTACGGATCAGGTCTCCCGTCGCCCGACCCGTCCGCCGCTCGTCCGCTTCGGCCCGCTTCATCCGCGCATAGGCCAGCGTGATCTCCAGCGCCTTCCACGGCTGCCATTCCAGCCCCAATTCAAACTCGTCCGTTTCCAGGCGAGGCGCATTGGTGGAAGCCTTCCACCCGCCACGATAATGCTGCCAGCGGCCATAAGGCACCAGCACGCCGATCGAATCCGTGGGCAGGCGATACATCATCTGGACATAGCCACCGTTCAGCTTCTTCGTCTCGATCGACTGGCTGGCGCGGTCGAACTCCGGCCCCTTGCCCCAATTCCATTCCGCCTGAATGCCGAAGGGCTGGGGATAGAGCATCGCGTGAATGCCGACGCGCTTTTCGTCATAGGACTGTTCACTGATCGCGACCGCCGATCCGTTGCGTACTTCCGGCTGGTAGTCGTTCATCATCGCCGACCCGCCGATTTCGAACACCTGATCCTCAAACATGCCGCCCAGACCATCCAGTTCGAACGGCCAGGTTGCAAAGGCCACCTTCATCAGCCCGCGATTCTGCTCGGTCTTGTTGATGCCCTGACCATTGAAGACGCCCAGACCGAACGCGCCATAATTGCCGAACAGCTTTTGCCCGTCATGCCCCAGCCGGTCCCAGATCTTCTGGACAGAAGGCGGCGTGTAATAGCCGACGATGCCCAGATCACGCTCGCCCGGCACCGCGCTGTTGATCGCGTCGCTGCGGTCCAGCGTCAGGCGATTGGAGGACGACTGCATATTCTCCCAGCCATAGGGCACCTTGGACTGGCCCAGGCGCACGCGGAATGTCTTGGCCTTGTCCAGGAAGACGTCGGCATAGGCGTCGCGCAGCTGTACAAAGCCTTCCCGCCGCTCACTACCAGCCTGATTGTTTACGGCAGCGGAGAAATCGGACTGAAGGTAGAGCGACACGCGATCGGAGATGTCACCCTGAACGACAAGGCGCGTCCGGCGGAGCGAGAAGCTGCTCTTGTCGGAAATTCCGCTGTCATGCACCGACCGCAGGCGCGACTGGCCTGCCGGTGCGGTGTCGTCGCCCGACAGAAACGCATTATAGCGCATCTGGGTATAGCCGCGCAGCGACAGCCGCTCATACCAGGCCTTCGACTTCTTTTCCGGCACCGATGCCTGAGTCACGACCGGCTGCGCGGGCGCAGCGGCAAGAACCGCAGGGGCGGTCGCCGAGCCCGTGACCGGAGCAGGCGTGGCCGACGCGCTCGCGCTGGCGACTTCACTGCCCTTGTTGGCAGCAAGCGCATTCGTCAGCGCCTGAACCTGCGCCTTCAACTCGTCAATCTGGCGCTGCAACGCCTCGTTGCTCTGCGCCTGCGCCACTTCCGGCATCAACGCCAGCAGGCTCACGGCCAGAGCCATGCTTTTCATCTTGGAACCTGTCACGAAAATTTCCCCTGTTTCGATCGAGGGGCGAATTATGATTTTTCAGTGACAGTTCAGTGACAAATATCTTTCGCTTACATGACAGCGAACCACCGACGTCTATTGAGCCGTCATCCCAGCGACCGCTGGGATCTCAGGCCCCACAGCCGAACATTAGCGCCAGCGCACCCAATAAAAAAGCGGCGCATCACTCCCGCGACACGCCGCCCGCTCATCTTACCGGCAATCCCCGCGTTCAACCTCGCGGCCCGCCAGCGCGCCCGCGCCAGCGCCCAAGATCAGGCCAGTCGTGCTCGGCCGGTTCCACCGTCCGCCACGGCCGATTTCCCGACCCAGCAAGCCGCCCAATACACCGCCGACCACCGCGCCAGTCGTCCCGGACGAACAGCCATCGTCATAGCCCCGCGCCCGATAGCGGCGGGGCGCCTCACGATAATGGTCCTCGCGATACTCCCGATATTCCACCGGCCGTCGGTCATAGTCGCGATAGCCGCGATCATAATCCCGATCGTCTCGCTGATAGGTTTCGCTGCGATAATAGCTGCCGTCGTCCCCATCATAGCGTTCGCTATAGCGATAGCTGCTCTGCGCAAAGGCGGGCGATGCGGCAGCGCCCGCGATCGCCGCACTGGCGACGGAAAGGGAAATGATGAACTTGGTCAACATGACAGGCCTCCACTGATCCTTATCGGACCCATATGCTAGGCCGCTGATGAGTGCTTCCTGAACATGCCCCTCACTTGCCGTTCACAACAGGCCATTGTTCGCAAAGACATTTCCGTTCAGCCTGAATGGACCTGCGTTCAGCCGCACTCGACCGTGACATGCTCCATCCTTGGTAGCGCGCGCACCCGCTGCCGCACGGCGGCAACATCGCCGCCCGGCGCCAGGCTGATGATCGCGGCATGGGCGTGCGGCCCGATCCGCCAGACATGCAGGTCATGGATGATCGCGCCCTCTGCCTCCACGAGCGCCTTGATCCGCTTCATCAACGCCGGTTCGGCGGTGTCGAGCAGGATGGCCGAGGTGTCCTTCATCAACCCCCAGGCCCAGCGCGCGATCACCACCGCGCCCAATATGCCCACTGCCGGGTCCAGCCACCACCAGCCCATGTAACGCCCAGCGAGCAACGCCACGATCGCCAGCACCGATGTCAACGCGTCCGTCAGCACATGCACATAGGCGGCGCGCAGATTATTGTCGGCATGCCCATGCTTGTGATCGTGCCCATGATCGTGATCCGTCCCATGGCCCCCCGCATGCTCATGATCATGCCCATGATGATCATGGCTATGGTCATGCCCCAGCAGCAACGCGCTGATCAGGTTGATGGCAAGGCCGACGACCGCGACCAATGTAGCTTCGCCAAACTTCACCGATACAGGCTCGAAGAAGCGCAGCACCGATTCGACCAGGATGAACAGGGCAGTGACACCCAGCAACAGGGCGGATGCAAAGCCCGAAAGGTCGCCGACCTTCCCCGTGCCAAAGGTGAAGCGCGGATTGCGGGCATGGCGCCGGGCATAGCCATAGGCCGCCGCCGCCACCGCCAGCGCGCCCGCATGGGTCGCCATGTGGAACCCATCGGCCAGCAGGGCCATCGACCCGGTGATCCAGCCAAAGACGATCTCGACCACCATCGTCGCTGCCGTCAGCCACACGACCCACATCGTCCGCCGGGCATTCTGGTCATGGCCCGCGCTCAGGTAAATATGGTCGAAATAATGGCTTTCCTCCTCATCCCCATTGGTGGGGAAGGGGGGCAGCGCCCCGCTTTGGGCCTGCGGCGCGTCATGAGGGTGGGAGTGGCCGTGCATCGTCATTTCCCGTACCGCCGGATCAGCTCCAACATTTCTTCCGCCGCCGTTTGCCGCTCTTCATCGGTCAGGCCGGGGCGGGCGACATGGTCGCGCATATGCTGCTCGATCAGCTCCTCCATCAGACTGCCGACCGCACCGCGCACCGAAGCGACCAGCTGCAACGTCTCCGAACAGCCCGCATCTCCGCCTAGCTGCCGCTCGATCGCGCCGACCTGCCCCGCGATGCGCCGCACCCGCGCCAGCAGCTTTTCCTTGTTCTCGATCACATGCATAGGATACCCCCCTATCCTATACGGCCATTTTCGTCAAACCCCGTTCTTTTCGCCAATTGCTTCATTAATTCACCCTCCCTAACAGGACTCATGGCCAAGACGTTCGACTGCGACCTAGCGATTCTGGGCGGCGGCCTTTCCGGCACTCTGACCGCGCTCGCCTTCGCCCGACTCCGCCCCGACGTCGACCTGCTCCTGATCGAACGCGGCCAATCGCTGGGCGGCAACCATCTCTGGTCCTTCTTCGACGGCGATGTCCGCCCCGCCGATCGCTGGCTGGTCGATCCGCTCATCACCCATCGCTGGCCCCAAGGCCATGAGGTCCGCTTCCCCGCCTATCAGCGTCGCCTCCCCACCGCCTATAACAGTATCGCCTCCGCCCAACTCGACGCCCACGCCAGCCAACTCCTTGGCGATCGCGTCCTGCTCAACGCCGACGTCACCCACATCACGCCGACCAGCGTCACCCTTGCCAGCGGCCGCCATATCCAGGCCCGCGCCGTCCTCGATGCTCGCGGCGGCGGCGATATGTCGGCGCTGGAGTGCGGCTGGCAAAAGTTCGTCGGTCAGGTCCTTCGCCTCAACCACCCACACGGCCTGCAACGCCCGGTGATCATGGACGCAACCGTCGCGCAGATTGACGGCTACCGCTTCGTCTATCTGCTCCCCTTCGATGATCGCACCATCTTCGTCGAGGACACCTATTACAGCGACGATCCTGCGCTCGATGTCCCGGCGCTCACCAGCCGAATTGCCGACTATGCCAAAGATCGAGGTTGGCAGGTCGACGAGCTCATCCATCAGGAAAGCGGCGTTCTTCCCGTAGTCCATGGCGGCAACTTCGATCGCTTCTGGCCAGCGGAGGACGACATCGCCCGCGCCGGGGTACGCGCCGCATTGTTCCACCCGATGACCGGCTATTCACTTCCCGACGCCGTGGCCACCGCGCTGTGGCTCGCCGACCAGCCGATCGAAGATCTTGCCGCCACCACCCGCGCCCGCGCTGCGGCGCATTGGCGCGCCGGCGGCTATTACCGGCTGCTCGGCAAGATGCTCTTCCGCGCTGCCCGGCCGGACCAGCGATGGCGCATCTTCGAGCGCTTCTATCGCCTCAATCCCCATCTGGTCGGTCGCTTCTACGCGGGCCGATCAACTTGGGCCGATCGCATCCGCATCTTGTGTGGACGCCCGCCGGTGCCCATAAGGAGCGCCATGCGCGCATTGTTGACCCCCTCCGCCTGATGAACCGCAAAGCGATAGTAATAGGGGCGGGCTTTGGTGGCCTCGCTCTTGCCATTCGCCTGCAATCGGCGGGCATCGACACCACGCTGGTGGAAGCACGGGACCGTCCGGGCGGGCGCGCCTATATGTGGGAGAAGGACGGCTTCGTCTTCGACGCAGGCCCGACCGTCATCACCGATCCAGATTGCCTTGCAGAGCTCTGGCGCCTGTCCGGCCATGACATGGCGGAGGATGTCAGCCTTGTGCCGGTCACTCCCTTTTACCGGCTGAACTGGCGCGACGGCACGAACTTCGATTATTCCAACGACGAAAACAGCCTGCGGGCGCAAATCGCAAAGCTGAACCCGCAGGATGTTGCGGGGTATCAGCGCTTTCTCGACTATGCTGAAGGCGTGTATGAGGAAGGCTATCGCAAGCTCGGCTCGGTGGCTTTCCTCGACTTCGCCTCCATGATCCGCGCCGCGCCAGCGCTGGCGAAGCATCAGGCATGGCGTTCGGTTTATTCGATCGTTTCTTCCTATGTGAAGGACGAAAGGCTGCGTCAGGCGCTGTCCTTCCACACGCTTCTGGTTGGCGGCAATCCGATGCAGACCAGCGCGATCTATGCGCTGATCCACAAGCTGGAAAAGGATGGCGGCGTCTGGTTCGCCAAGGGCGGCACGAACCGCCTGGTCCAGGGCATGGCGACGCATTTCGAGCGGCTCGGCGGTACGCTGCGCCTCGCCGACCCCGTCGTGCGTATCGAGACCCATGGCGACCGCGCGGTTGCGGTTTTAACCGCGTCGGGATGGCGGGGGGAGGCCGATGCGGTCGCCACGAACGGCGACCTCATGCATAGCTATCGGGACCTCCTCGGCCATCATCCAAGGGGGCAGAAGCAGGCCGAGAGCTTGGCGAGAAAGCGCTGGTCGCCCAGCCTTTTCGTGCTGCATTTCGGTATCAAGGGCAGCTGGCCCGGCATCCCGCACCATATGATCCTATTCGGTCCCCGCTATGAAGGGTTACTGACCGACATCTATGACCACGGCGTGCTGCCGCAGGATTTCTCGCTCTACCTGCACCACCCGACCGTCACCGATCCGTCGATGGCGCCCGACGGTCATTCGACTTTCTACGCTCTTGCGCCCGTGCCCCACATGGGCAAGCTGCCGATCGACTGGAAGCAGTTTGGCCCCGTTTATGCTGAGCGCATTCTTGACGAGATCGAACACCGATTGATCCCCGACATCCGCTCTCGCATCGTCACGCAATTTCACTATGCGCCGCCCGATTTCCAGAGCGACCTGTCCGCGCATTTGGGCAGCGCTTTCAGCCTTGAACCGCTGTTGACGCAAAGCGCCTGGTTCCGCGCCCATAACCGCGATGACGTGATCCCGAACCTCTATCTCACTGGTGCTGGTACTCATCCGGGGGCGGGCATCCCTGGCGTCGTCGGTAGCGCCAAGGCGACCGCCGCGCTGATGCTCGAAGACCTGCTGTGAAGCGGCTAGCGGTCTATTGCGGATCGGCTTTGCCTGCTGATCCGGTCTATATAGAATCCGCTCGCCAAGTTGGCCGCACGCTTGCTGGGCGCGGCATTGGGGTCGTCTATGGTGGCGGGCGGCTGGGTTTAATGGGCGCGGTTGCCGATGCCGCGCTCGAGGCCGGGGGCGAGGTGATCGGCGTCATTCCGGAAGCCTTGGTACGGGCGGAGGTCGCGCATCAGGGCTGCACCGAGCTTCACGTCGTCCAGACCATGCATCAGCGCAAGGCATGCTTCACCGATTTGTCTGACGGCTTCATCACGCTGCCCGGCGGCGTTGGCACCATGGATGAGTTATGGGAGGCGATCAGCTGGGCGCAACTTGGCTATCATGCCAAGCCGGTTGGCCTGCTGAATGCATCTGGCTTCTATGACCAGCTCATCGCCTTCAACCGGCATATGATCGACACCGGCTTCATCCGCCCGCAACATGCCGACATCCTGGTCCATGCCGACTCGATCGAGGCGCTGCTTGATAAAATGGCAGCCTATGAGGCGCACGAGCCAATCTTTTCGATGAAGGCCGACAGGCTGTAATTCGTGCCACCCTTGCGGCGACCATCGGCGCGGGGCATGGCCGCAATGTGACCATTCTCGATCGCACCGCCCTCGTCGCCCATGCCCGCGAAAGTATCGCCCGGGGCTCCAAATCCTTCGCCTTGGCATCGAAGCTGTTCGACCGGCAAACCCGTGAGCGTGCTTGGCTTCTCTATGCATGGTGCCGCAAGTGCGACGATATCGCCGACGGGCAGGATCATGGTGGCGTAATGAGAGGCGTGGCCGATGGGCAGGCGCGCCTTGCCAGTATGAGGGCGCTGACCGATGCCGCCCTGCGCGGCGAGCCGACGGGCGATCCCGCCTTCGATGGCTTTGGCCTAGTGATGCGCGAATGCGCCATCCCGGCCCGCTATGCGCATGACCTGATCGAAGGCTTCGCGCTCGATGCTGAAGATTGGCGGCCTCAGAGCGAAGCGGACATGCTGCGCTATTGTTATCATGTTGCTGGCGCGGTCGGCTGCATGATGGCGGTGCTGATGGGGGTTGATCCGGCGGATGAGTCTACGCTTGACCGGGCCTGCGACTTGGGACTGGCGTTTCAGCTCGCCAACATTGCGCGCGACATCGGTGAGGATCAGGCGGCGGGACGCTGTTACCTGCCCCAGCAATGGCTGGCGGAGATGCACATTCCTTGCGGCAGGCATATGGAGCCAGGCTTCCGTCCGCAGCTAGTGATATTGGCGCGCCGTCTCGCCGGGCTGGCCGCGGATTTTGAGGCGAGCGCCCGGCATGGCACGGGCGCCTTGCCGAGCCGCTCCGCCTGGGCGGTTCTGGCCGCAGCGGGCATTTATGGCGATATCGCTCGGGAAGTGGATCGGCGGGGCGGTCATGCCTGGGACGATCGCGTGGTGACGCCGAAGAGTGAAAAGCTGGGCTGGGTGTTCCGGGCCGGGTTGCAGATCGTGGCCCGGTCCCGCCGCTGGTCTTTATCGGTGCCCCGACCGGCACATCTCTGGACCCGACCAAGGGCCTGACATCAAAAAAAGGACCGATACTTTCGTACCGGTCCCGAGGCGTGTTCGCAGGAGGAACATCGTGTGGCGGGCGGGCCGTTCTTTCCGGCCCGCCCTGCCGAAGTCTTAGTAGTTGTAGGCGCGCTCGCCGTGGCTCGCGAGGTCCAGGCCTTCCATCTCGGCATCGCGGCTCGGACGCAGACCCATGGTCTTGTCGATGATGAAGTAGAGGATCGCGCTGCCGATGCCCGAGAAGAGCAGGGTGAACACGACCGCCTTGATCTGGATCCAGACCTGGCCCGGGATGCTGTAGGCTTCCGGATGGAAGGCTGCCGGGAAGACGGTGTAGTCGAACACGCCCTGGCCGCCGAGCGACGGAGCTGCGACGATGCCGGTTGCGATCGCGCCGACGATGCCGCCGATGCAGTGCACGCCGAACACGTCCAAGCTGTCGTCATAGCCGACCTTGCCCTTCACGAATGCCACGAAGAGGTAGCAGATCGGGGAGACGGCGAAGCCGAGCACGATGGAGGTCATAGGAGCCGCAAAACCAGCCGCCGGGGTGATGGCGACGAGGCCAGCGACAGCACCCGTGACTGCGCCGAGCAACGAAGCCTTGCCGTGGTGGACCTGTTCAACCAGCGACCAGCTGACCGCTGCCGCGCAGGTGGCGACCATGGTGTTGATGAAGGCGACGCCAGTGACGGCATTGGCTTCCAGGTTGGAGCCGGCGTTGAAGCCGAACCAGCCGACCCACAGCAGGCTGGCACCGATCATGGTCATGGTCAGCGAGTGCGGCGGCATGGGCTCCTTGGGGAAGCCGACGCGCTTGCCGATCATGATGGCGCCGACGAGGCCCGCGATACCCGCGTTGATGTGGACCACGGTGCCGCCCGCGAAGTCGAGCGCGCCCCAGCCCCAGAGCATGCCATAGTCGGTCGGAGCATCAGCCAGGAAGTCCGGGCCAGCCCAATACCACACCATGTGCGCCATCGGGAAGTAGATGAAGGTCAGCCACAGCACGACGAACACGATCAGCGAGGAGAATTTCACGCGCTCCGCGAACGCACCGACGATCAGCGCCGGGGTGATCATGGCGAAGGTCATCTGGAAGACGACGAACACGAATTCGGGCAGATAGACGTTGTTGCTGAACGTCGCGGCCGATGTCGTGCCATCGACGCCCATCAGGAACGCCTTGGAAAGACCGCCGAAGAAATGATTGTCGCCACCCGAGGTGAAGGCGATGGAATAGCCCCAGCAGGTCCAGACCAGACCAGCCACTGAAACAATCGTGAACACCTGCATGAGGATGCTCAGCATGTTCTTGGTGCGGACCAGGCCGCCATAGAACAGGGCAAGGCCCGGAATCGACATCATCAGGACCAGCGCGGCCGAGATCAGCATCCAGGCGACGTCACCCTTGTTAACCATGCTGGCCATTGCAGCGGCGTCTGGCGCCTTTATCGGCGCGGCAAGCGCCGGTGCGGCTGCGAGAAGGGTCAGCGCAGCCGCCCCCATCACGCCGCAGAATTTCTTGGAAAAGGTCATTATTCCCCCCTTCTTACAGCGCGGTTTCGCCGGTCTCGCCGGTGCGGATGCGCACGGCCTGACCGACATCAAGAACGAAGATCTTGCCATCGCCGATCGCGCCGGAATTGGCAGCCGTCTGGACCGCTTCGACTACGCGCGGTGCGAGATCATCATCACAGACGACCTCGATCTTGATTTTCGGAACCATGTTCGTGGAATATTCGGCGCCCCGGTAGATTTCGGTTTGCCCCTTCTGGCGGCCGAAGCCTTTCACCTCGCTCACCGTCATGCCGGCGATGCCTAGCGAGGAGAGTGCCTCGCGGACATCGTCAAGCTTGAACGGCTTGATGATAGCCATGACAAGTTTCATGTCGCCCCCTGTTAATGGTGTGCGACGACATTACAGCAAGAGGCGTGCCAATTGGTCAGCGCCGTTCAAAAGTGGGGTTTTTAGATTGGCCTTAAGCATCGCCCGCCAAAAAAATGGGCAGTCTGCCTGCACTGCCCAAAAATTGGGCAGCTTTTCCCTACCAGTTGGCCGTCATACGGACGGCGTCTTTTTCCTCGGGCAAAGTCGGCCGCCCGACCGCAGCATTTCGATGCGGGAACCGGCCGAAACGGGCGATCATGTCATGATGCTGACGGGCATATTCCAAGGACGGCGCATCGCCTGCTGCCTCGAACAGGCTCAGCGACAGCTTTTGATCTTCGATATCCTCACTATGCTGGAACGGCATGTAGAAAAACCTACGGCCCGCGCCGCCAATCTGGATGTCATAGCCATGGGCAATTGCGCCGCGCGCGACGGTTCGAGCGAGTTCGTCAGTTTTAAAAGCCTCGGCGGTGCCGCGGAACATATTACGCGGTAACTGATCGAATAGCAGGACTGCCGCCAATGCGTCATCAGCCCGATCAAGGAATGTTTCGGCAACTAAGGTCCGCTTTTCTTCCCACAGCTGAAAAAAGCGCGCCGCGCACCGTCGGTCCAGCTTTGGATCATGCTTCCACCAGCCCTCTTCCCCAACCTGATTGAACCAGAAGTCCAGAAGGGCAGCCGCCCAATCGGCGGTCACGGCGTCATGGCTGTCCGTAAGCATGTTCATAGAAGGAAAAAGAAGCAGTGGGCCACAGGTTCCGCAGCCCACGGCGCCAAGATATCAGGTCGCCGTGCCGCCGACCGTCAGCCCTTCGATCAGCAGGGTCGGCTGCCCGACGCCCGCTGGAACGCTCTGTCCACCCTTGCCGCACATGCCGATGCCTTCATCCAGAGCCCAGTCATTGCCGATGCCGATCACCTTGGTTAGCGCCGTTGGCCCGTCCCCTATCAGCGTCGCACCCTTGATTGGGTCGCCCAGCTTTCCATTCTCGACCTTGTAGGCCTCGGTGCAGGAAAAGACGAATTTGCCTGAGACGATGTCGACCTGGCCTCCGCCAAAACTCTTGGCGAAGATGCCGGAACCCATACGGGACAGCAATTCCTCCGGATCATCATGGCCGCCTTTGATGAACGTGTTGGTCATGCGCGGCATCGGCGCATGGGCGTAGCTTTCGCGACGCCCGTTGCCCGTGGGCTCCACGCCCATAAGTCGGGCGTTCAGGCGATCCTGCATATAGCCTTTTAGGATGCCATCCTCGATAAGGACATTCTCTCGTGTGGGCGTGCCTTCGTCATCGATCGAGAGCGATCCACGGCGGCTGAGGATCGATCCGTCATCCACCACCGTGACGCCGGGAGCGGCAACGCGCTCGCCGATCCGGCCGGAAAAGGCGCTGGTGCCCTTACGGTTGAAATCACCCTCAAGGCCATGGCCGATCGCCTCATGCACCAGTACGCCCGGCCAGCCCGGCCCCAGCAGCACCGTCATTTCGCCCGCAGGCGCAGCGACGGATCGCATGTTCACTCTCGCTTGTGCCAGTGCCTCGTCGATGGCCCGGTTCCATATCGCGGAATCCATCACCTGATCGTAGAGATAGCGTCCGCCAATACCGAAGCTGCCGGTTTCGCGGCGGCCATTTTCTTCAAGAATCAGGGAGACATTCAGCCGCACCAGCGGCCGGACGTCGGTAGCGGTAAAGCCATCGGCACGGACGATTTCCACAACCGACCAGCTCCCGGCCAGACTGACCGAAACCTGCGCGACGCGGGGATCACGAGCTCGCGCCGCCGCATCAATGGCAGCGCACAGCGTCACCTTTTCGGCGAACGGGACGATGTCCAGAGGGTTGGCGTCTGTATAAAGATGCCGGTTGGTCCGCTGCGGCGGCGGAGCGGGCTGGCCCTTGGCCGGGTCCAACAAGGTCAGCGTTTCGGCCGCCCGGCGAATCGCTGCTTCGCTGATATCGTTGGCATGGGCAAAGCCCGTCATCTCGCCCGATACGCCGCGCAGGCCAAAGCCCGCATCGGTCGAATAATCGGCTGTTTTCAGCCTTCCATCGTCGAACCCGAAACTCTCGCTGGCGCGATATTGCAGATAGAGCTCGCCATCATCACAATTGGTGAGCGCCTGCGCCGTCAGCCGCTGCGCGCCATCGGGATCAAGCAAGCCCGGCCGGTAGAGAAGGCCGCGCGCATCGGTGAACTGGGAAGCGATGTCAGTCATGCCGCCCGATATAGGAGCGACACAGCCCAAGCCCAATCAAATTCGAAGGGCGCTTCTTTAGAGGCTCGCGCCGGACGAAATGTCAGGCAGGCCCGCAACTTCCGGCGTATCCGCAGGACCGCCAATCAGGACGAAGCGCTTGTCGCAATAACCGCAATCGACATAGCCATGTTCGTCAATCTCCAGGAACACGCGCGGGTGACCCAGAGCGGCGGGAATGTCGCCTGACCCGTCGCATGAGACGCGGGCTTTGGTGACTCGAAGAATTTCAGGCGGCTGTATCATGATGGCGTCGATTAGCAGCGGCTCCATCGCACCGCAATATCCGGCACGGCTTTCTGGCAGCATAAGGGATGGTGGGCGATGACGGGCTCGAACCGCCGACATTCTCGGTGTAAACGAGACGCTCTACCAACTGAGCTAATCGCCCGATACCGCATCCATGCCGGTGCAGCCGGAGCGCGCCTATCTAGGCCAATCAGCGCGCGGGTCAAGCGTTGATGACGACCTTGTCACGCGCAAAGAAAACGGCGGCTGGCCATGAACCAGCGTGTAAGGGCTTGGGCCGTCTCTTCCGCAAGGGCGATGAACACACGGCGGCCATCATGCGGGTCGGCCTGCCGATGCACGATGCCCTTGTCTGTCAGCGTCCGAATCCAGCGCAGCGCCGTGGTGGGCGGCACTGCCGACGCGATGCACAGGCTGGAAACGGAAACGCGTTCCTGCTCCAGACGCGCGGCCAGTAGATCCAGCAGCATGTCCCATGCCGGATCGGCAAACAGTTCGCCGGGCAGGAAATCCTCACGCAACCGCCGCGCGCGCAGCATGTCCCGCACCTGCGCGGCACCCAGCGCTGCTTCGTCGGTAACGGCTGGCTGATTACCTATCGTCTCCACGGTCGGCATGCCGATATAGTCGCTTGCCCGATCCGAAATGCGAGGCCCCAATGCGAAGGAGGGGGTCGCGTGGCGCGGTCGCGATGTCAGCGCCTCCAGCGTCCGCGCAAGGCGGCTGACCTCTTCGCTCAGCTGTTGCAGGCGGACGCCCTCGCTTTCCTGATTGACCTCATGAACCGTGCGCTGCGGCGTCGTTCCCCCGGCAGTCAGCAAAGCGGCGGCGAGGTCGGTGTGATCCGGCGTGCAGAGCAGTTGCGTGCGGTCGCTCCGCATGCAGGCGAAGGCAAGATCGATTGTGTCGAGACCGGCAACCAGGATGACCGACATGTCATTCTGAACCGCCAACGTCTCCACCTGCACCAACAGTCGCTCGAGCAATGCGGACGGGTTTGTGCAGAAGAACAGGATAACGTCGCACCCCACCTGCATGTCGAGCCGAAGCATTGCCTGATCCAGCGGCACTATATCGAGGAGCCGGAACTGGGCGGCCTTTGCCAATCCTGCGACATCGTCCAGAAAGACGTCGTCCGCCAGAATGAGGAGTCCCGCGCGAGGGTCTCTCATCCCATAGATTTCCTCGCTGCTGGATCCAAATTCAGTCCGGGGGCGATCCATTTCCACCTGTTACTCCTGTCCCTGCTTTGTTCCGAACCTATCGCAATATTGCGGCGGCGTGCCTGCTCTTTCCTCCGGATCGGACATGCCAGCTTCCCTTTATTGACCGATAATCCTGCTGACCCACCCGAATTCACGACGCTCGGCCCTCGCTGTCGCCAAAATGGTTTGGCTTTTCGCCGAAATGGCGGGAGGCGATGGAGAAGAGGCAACCCATCCAAAATGGATGTTGTTATCCCAGGTTGTCGCTTCAGACCGCCGTCCGGCGTGCGAAATCGATGTAGAGTTGGCGTAGCCGGGTGGCGACCGGGCCGGGGGTGCCATCGCCGATCTTGGTCCCGTCGATACGCACGACCGCTTGGCAGAGTGTCGATGCACTGGTGATGAAGGCTTCGCGGGCTTCCTTGGCTTCCGCCACGGAAAAGGGGCGATGGACAACATTTAGGCCGCTTTCTTCGGCCAGAGCGGTCAGTGCGGCGCCGGTGCATCCGGCAAGCACGACCTGCGAATAAGGGCGGGTGATGATGCCTTCATCCGTGACCAGAAAGGCCGTGGAAGAGGCGCCTTCGGTTATGAAGCCGTGTTCCACCATCCAGGCTTCCTGTGCCCCGGCCTCGGCCGCGATCTGTTTTGCCATCGCTTGAGCCAGCAGACCGACACTCTTGATATCGCGCCGCGCCCACCGCAGGTCGGGTGTCGTGACAACCGCAATGCCGTTCTGCACAGCGGGAGAATCGAGAAAGCGCTTGGCCTGCGTGAACATCACAAGCGTTGGCTGCAAAGCCGATGATGGCAGGAAGTCGCGCCCTGCGTCGGCGCCCCGCGTCAGCTGCAGATAGATCAAGCCCTCTTCGAGATCATTGCGCGCCGCCAGTTCCTTCTGCACCGCTTCAATCTCGGCAAGGGACACGGGAAGGCTAAGCCCTATCGCGGCCGCCGAACGTTCAAGCCGCACCAGATGCGACGCGCTGTCAATCAGTCTGCCATCAAGGACGGCCGTCACCTCATAAACGGCCTCGGCGAACAGAAAGCCGCGATCCAGCACCGAGACCTGCGCTTCGGCGAGCGGCAGGAACTGGCCATTGAGATAGGCGATGGACATGAAGCGCTAAAATCCTCCGGCATGAACATCGGCGATGTTGCCGGGGCACGATCGTCGGTCAAGCAATGATCATCGGCTTAACGTCCTTACCCGCTCTCCTATCTCTCGCAAATCTGCGACAAAGCGCGCTCGCTCGGCCGCCTTCCGTGCTTCATCGGGTATGCGCAGCAGGAAACTCGGATGCACGGTCACCCAAGCTTCGGTGCTGTTTTCCAGTGGAATCGGCGCGCCTCGCGTGCGGCTGATCGTCACGGCCTTGCCCAATATGGCACGCGCGGCAGTTGCGCCCAGAGCGACGACGACGCGCGGGCGAACGAGGTCCAATTCCTGATCCAGCCACCAGCGGCAGGCAGCAATCTCGGGCGTGTCAGGCGTCTGGTGAATGCGCCTCTTGCCCCGCCGCTCATGCTTGAAATGCTTGACGGCGTTCGTGACATAGACGCTCGCGCGATCGATCCGGGCTTCCTCTAACGCTTGGTCCAGCAACTGGCCCGCCGGGCCTACGAAGGGGCGCCCGGCAATATCTTCCTGATCGCCCGGCTGTTCCCCCACGAGAACCAGGGGCGCATCGATGGGGCCTTCGCCGAACACAGTCTGCGTGGCGTCACAATAAAGGTGGCAGCGGGTGCAGCCCATCGCCTCCTCGCGCAATCTCGTCCAAGCGGCAGCCGCGTTGCTGGCGCGGGCAGGTATTTTGGGTGGAGTGGCGATCATGGCCGCTTCCCGTGCCTGTGCCCCGGCAACAAGGTCGGGGATAAGGGCCGCCTCCGGCAGGTTGCGCCAGTATTTCTTGGGCATCTCGGACAACATGGCCCGCTGCTTGAGCCGGGCGGGGTTGAATGTCGCAGCATAATAGCTTTTCCAGATTTCTTCGACCGGGTCGCCGCCCGGCGCATCTGCCTTTGAAGCGCCGGGACTTTCTTCCAACCTTTCGCCATCCCAATGGATACCGAGTTCGGGCGTCAGGATCGACCAGTGCATCGAGGCGAAACGTCGCACGAAAAACCCGGCATTCGCGCGGACGATATGATGATCAGGCTCGAACCAGGCGATGAAACGGGCTCCGTCATCATCCTGCATTTCGCGGAATCGGACAAAGGCGCGCATCTTATGCATGTCGCGCCGAACCGCTTTTGCTAGCATCTCGACACGGCGGACCAGGGGATCGGCTTTATCGTCCAGGCGTGCGGGGATTTGCCGCACCTCGATCAAAAGGGCGTAGAGCAAGGCAAAGCGCTCTTCATCCTGATGCAGTATTGCGCTTTCGGCCAAGTCCAGAAAGGCGCGCGGCACTGAAAATGCTCCGCCACCATTTTCCGAAGGCGGCGGATCGAAGGCCAGCAGTGACCCGCCTTCTCCCTCGACCCGCCAATCAATATCCTGAGCAGGCACATCAGCCAAAGCGAAGCGACGGGCGGCATCGCGCCACCCGTCGAAATCATCCGGCCTGCTCAGCAGCACCTGATACATGGGAAATTAATCGGACGCTTCCGCTCGCTCCAGTTCGGCGGGCTTGCGCCGGGCAAAGGTGGCGGCGAGTTTCAGTTCCTCTTCATCCGTCAATTCCGCAGCCGCATCGGGAAACATCTCCTCTTCCTCCTCCTCGATATGGTGGAGATAACGCTTCTTCAGGTTGGCGAAGGTTTCCTGCCATTCAGGGCCGTTGAAGGGCTGCTCCTGCAGCTCCTCCAGATAATCGTCGATTTCCTTATGCTCGGCTACACTATGCTGTGCATCTTCGCGCAGGTCGGGACGGGCGAGCATCGTTGCATATAGCGTTTCTTCCTCCGCCGCCGCATGTGCGGTGACTTCCACACGGAACTGCTCGAACAGCTTCTCCAGCCGATCATTATCCTCCTTCGCGTCAGCCATTTTCTCAAACAGCTGGCGATGGGCGTCATGATCTTGCTTCAGTTTGTCGAAAATCGTGGCATTGGCCATGATGTGCTCCTCTTGATTTAGAGGGCACAACGAAAGGCGAGGAGCTTTGGGTCCGCTGGTTCAGCCGAACAGGAAGCGGAAGATGATGGCGACGGGAATCCATAGCAGGCTGCTGGCGATGCTCATCAGCCACACCTGTGCCACATCTCTGCGAAAGCGAAGGTCCAGGCCCGACATCGACAGGCCACTCTCATCCAGTAATTCCCACCGGCGTTCCATGTCCCTCGCCACCATTGCAAAGCCGCCGATTGCGATGATCAGGGCGAGGTGTAGCACCAGCGAGCCGCCCATCCTGGCGACGATGCCAATTTGAAGAAGGCAAAAAACAACAAGCGCAATAGCCAGATGGCTGCTCATGCGCTTGGCATACCGCCCACCATGAGATCGTGCGGAATCATTGTTGAATGCCGTTGCCACCAGCGCCTTCCCCTCGACTTTTATTGAATCTCAAGAAATCACGAAGTGCCGCACTTATCAATAAGGAAAACCTGTCGTCAGTCGAAAAGCTCCAGTTGCGAAGGGGGAGGGGTGAGCTGCCGTTGAAGGTCTGCCTTGTCGGTGAGGTGAACCGGCCTCCAATCGCTGGCGACCAAAAAGGGCCGCAGCTTGGCAATCGAATTTGTCACGCGCGCGACATCGTCCAGCCGAAGGCGGCGGACCCTGCGGTTCGCCAATATGCGATCGACGGCCTTTACGCCCAGGCCCGGCACGCGCAGCAACATCTCACGCGGCGCGTGGTTCACATCTACCGGGAATATGGCCCGGTGTCGCAAGGCCCAGGCCAGCTTGGGATCAATGTCGAGAGGCAAATGCCCCGTTGCGGGGTCGGTCGCTTGATCAAGATCATCCACTGAAAAGCCATAAAAGCGCATCATCCAGTCCGACTGATACAGGCGGTGTTCGCGCAGCAGTGGAGGACGCTTTAACGGAAGGACGCTGCTCGGCGAGGGAATAGGCGAAAAGGCGCTGTAATAGACGCGCCGTAGAGCATGGCGGTCATATAGAGATCGCGCACGCCGGATGATGGCCCGGTCATCTGCTCCGTCGGCCCCTATGATCATCTGCGTGGATTGTCCTGCGGGAGCAAATCGCGGCGCGTGGCGGTAGCGCTTTCTCGCATCGCGCGTATCTTCGATGGCTGTGCGCAGCCCGCTCATCGCGCCTTCGATCCGTGTTCCATCCTTTTCGGGCGCCAGTCGCCGAAGCCCCTGCTCGGTCGGCATCTCGACATTGAGCGACAGCCGGTCAGCAAAAAGACCGGCCTGATGCGTCAGTTCCGGATCGGCATCAGGGATCGTCTTGAGATGAATATAACCGCGAAAGTCATGCTCTTCCCGCAACGCTCGGGCAACGCCCACCAGCTGTTCCATCGTATAATCGGGCGATCGTATGATCCCGGAGGACAGGAAAAGTCCCTCGATATAATTGCGCCGGTAAAAGCTCAGCGTCAGTTCGACCACTTCGCCCACAGTGAAGCGCGCCCGGCGAACGTCGCTCGACCGGCGATTGATGCAATAGTGGCAATCAAAGATACAACTGTTCGTCAGCAAAATCTTGAGCAGCGATATGCATCGTCCGTCAGGTGCGTAGGCATGGCAGATGCCCATGCCTTCGGTCGAACCCAAGCCGCCCATCTGCCCTGACAGGCTATCGCGCTTCTTCGTTCCGGAGGATGCGCATGATGCATCATATTTGGCCGCGTCGGCGAGGATTTTCAGCTTCTGCGGAATGGAAAGGGCAGTCATAAGTTCATGGTATGTTCTTTTTCTCCGCTTGTCCTTGATCCAGATTGCGAATCGCGTTCAGTCGGACATCAGTTTTTCCATCCTGGATCGATCCGATCGATCAACCGAACCATTGCCTCAAAATCAGGAACGCCCGGCCCAGTCGGCAACTGCACGCCGCTGATATCGCGTTGATGTACGGCAATCACTTCGTCCGGAATGTCGACCGGGGTTCCCGCTGAACCCGTAGCTACCTGTATCTCGCAGGCGCGCTGAAGCATCCAATGCATGAGGAATGCCTTGGGAAGGGTGTCCGCCATGACCAACGTACCGTGGTTGCGCAGCATCATTAGCCGCCGGTCGCCGAGATTGGCGATCAGCCTCTCGCCTTCTTCGGGGCGCAGGGTGATGCCTTCAAAATCGTGATAAGCGATTCGCCCGGCAAAGGCGGCGGCATAGAAATTGGTGGGACGCAGCCCCTCCTGTGTCGCGCTGACCGCCATGGCGGCGGTCGTGTGTGTATGGATGACGCAGTGGGCGTCGGGTAGGTGGCGGTGGAAGACGCTGTGCTGGGTAAAACCGGCGCGGTTCACTGGATAGGGACTGCCGTCCAATATGTGCCCGTCAATGTCGATCTTGACGAGGTTGGACGCCGTCACCTCGGAATAAAGCAAGCCGAACGGGTTGATCAGGAACGCGCTGTCGTCGCCGGGCACGCGCAGCGTGATATGATTGTAGATAAGTTCTGACCATCCCATGTGGTCAAATATGCGGTAGCATGCAGCAAGTTGCTGGCGCGCTTTCCATTCTTCGATGGGCATGTCATCAGCGGAAGCGGCGGTTGCCATGGTGGTCCTCCTATACCCTGTCGCCGTAACTATCCTCCCCGGCGGCGCTGCTGTCGAGCGAAACGGCTTTGGGGTTGAATTTGGCCGACTCTGCTGGTAGGGCGCGCCCCACACGGCGCAGGCTGCCCTGCGACGACTCATCGCTATTACTTTCGGTAGGCCCGTCGGGAAGGGTTTTTTTTCCTGACGAACCGCCCGTTTTCGACTGGAGTTTGACTGGATTATGCAAATCATCGTTCGCGACAACAATGTCGACCAGGCCCTGCGCGCGCTCAAGAAGAAGCTGCAGCGTGAGGGCGTGTATCGCGAGATGAAGCTGCGCCGTCACTACGAAAAGCCCTCGGAAAAGCGCGCCCGCGAAAAGGCCGCTGCGGTTCGCCGCGCGCGCAAGCTGGAGCGCAAGCGCGCTGAGCGTGACGGCGTTCGTTAAGACGTTCGTTTTTAAGGGGCGGCGGTTCTCCGCCTCTTTCTGCTGATCATCCGCATCTGCGAGGCTTAGGTCCATGTCCACGACCGCTGTTCCCCTTCGTCCCATCGCCAAGGGGTCGCTGACGCGTCTCTGGATCGGTGTTGCCGCCGTGGCGATCGCCGCGGGTGGCTTGGCCTGGGCCGGGCAGCGCGGGGTCGAGCCTTCGCCTGCCAGCTACCTCGCCCGCAATGCCGGGGAGGAAGGTGTAGTCACGACCGAATCGGGCCTCCAGTACAAGGTTCTGGAAGAGGGCACTGGCCCCAGCCCCACCGCAGCGGACGTGGCGCTGGTTGGATATAAGGGCACTTTGCTCGACGGCACTGTCTTCGACGAAAATGCCCAGACCGCGATGCCGGTCGATGGCGTTGTGCCGGGCTTTTCCGAAGGTCTGCAGAAGATGAAGAAGGGCGGCAAGTACCGTCTGTGGATTCCGCCGCAGCTCGGCTATGGCGAGCAGGCGGCTGGACCTATCCCCGCCAATTCCGTGCTGGTCTTCGATGTTCAATTGCACGATTTCAAGTCTAAGGCAGACATCATGCGGATGCAGCAGATGATGCAGCAGGGCGCGGCCCCTCCGCCGCTTCCCAGCCGCTGATCGCATCGCCGAAATGTAAAGAATAGAAGGGTCCGGTTTTCGGACCCTTTTTTTATTCGGTGACGACGATCCCCTTTGATTCGGGACCATCGTTCATCGCCTTGGACCGTTCCTCCAGATAGACCTTGATCATCGCCACGATCGGGTCGGCCAGGAACAGGCCCATTATTCCAAACAGCGCGCCGAACAATATCTGCGCGGCCAGGACCAGCGCGGGGGCAAGGTCGGTTGCCCGCTTCGCCACCATGGGAACGATCAGGTAACCATCGACGATCTGCACTACTAGATACACGAAAAAGGCGTAGATCCCGGCGTCCACCCCCGCCGAAAATCCGACGAGCACGATCAATACGCCCGATATGATCGACCCGATGTTCGGCAGAAAAGCAAACAGCCCGGTCAGGATTCCCAGCAGGCCAGCCATTGGGACACCCCCCGCGAGCAACAGCAGCCAAGTTCCAACGCCCTCTACCGCCATGCCAATCAGCCGACCGAACATCAAACGGCGTAGCGTCCAACCCATCCTGTCGATGACATTGTAAAAGCTGAGGCGGCTGCTCATGGGGAGCATCCAAGCGACGCCGCGCTCATAGAGACGCGGCTCCACCGCAATGAAAATCGCGAGCACCAGCATCATTACGCCGCTGGTCACGGCACCCATGACGGTGCCGACCGCCGCAGTGACCCGACCGATTGAATTGAAAGCCTGCGTCGCCAGGCTCTTGAAATCATTGGGTGTCGTCGTCACGCCCATTTGCTGCATCCAGCCACCGATGCGGGTGACCTGAGTCTCCACGATCGTGCGCATGGCCTGCGCCTGCGCGGCCAAACTCGCGCCTGTCAGGTAGAATGTATAAGCCAGGAACAGCAGGGCGGAGAGGAGCACGATCGTAAGGCGCCAGCCTCGGCCGATCGGCAAGACTCGGCCGAGTAGCCGCGTGCCGCCGTCCATCATGCTGGTCAGGACCAGCGCTCCAAGGATGAGCATGATCGGTTGCGCGAGCAATGCCAACAGTGCGACGGCGACCGCCATGGCGATCCACACGCCCGCGCGCTTTATCTCATGCTGAACGAGCGGGCTGCGCAGTTCACTCGGACCCGGTTGCTCAATGTGGACGTGTTTCCCGCTCAATCACCAGCCCCTTTGCAGATGTATTATTTCGGGGGTGGAACGCTCTCCGGGCGTAAGCTGTTCCCCGCCCGGCCACTACGCAGCGCGTGAATCCAGGTAACGGGATTCCAGCTGGAATTGCCGTCGAGCGAAAAAGTAATGAACTCCGCCCGTCCGCCAATCGCTTCCCAAGGGACAGGTCCTCCAAGGCCGTTCTCCTCAAGCGGCGCGCGGCTGTCGGCGCTATTGTCCCTGTTGTCACCCATCAGGAAGACATGGTCGCGTGGAACGCGCACCGGACCATACCAGTCCAGCGCACTCGGCCCCATGTCGATCGTTACATAGCTTTTGCCATTGGGCAGGATTTCCTGCCGGACAGGCAACTGACAATATTCTCGTCCGTCCGCCCCCGTGATGCGGGCGCCAGGGAACTGGGTGGGGGAACAGGGGGCGTTGCCATCGATCGGGATCAGTGCCGGCTTGATTGCCTTCTGGGGAGCAGCGGTGCCGTTCAGGATGACCTGTCCGCCCCGGACCTCGATGATGTCGCCCGGCAGGCCGATCACCCGCTTGATATAGTCCTCCCGCCGATTATGCGGCGACACGATGACGATGTCGCCACGCTCAGGCAGGTGGCCGAAAATGCGACCCTTCAGAAAGGGCAGGGGGTGGAAACTGGGCGAAACATAGGACCAGCCATAAGGGAATTTGCTGACCACCAGCCGGTCGCCCTTCAGCAGCACCGGCATCATGGACTCGCTCGGGATGTAGAAAGGTTTGGCGACGAAGCTGTGAAAGGCCAGGACCGCCAGAATCAGAAGCGCGATGCTCTTCACCTCATGCCACCAGTCGATCGCACTCTTGTCTGTCCGCGCTGGCGGTGCCGCCGCCGGTTCTTCTGTGGAAAGCGGGTCGTTCTCGCTCATGTCGGCTGCCGTCATGGATGGCTTCTCGGATGCTGGTGGTGCCGTGGTCACTGGGGCTGGGCCTCAAGGATGACGAATGCCTGCGCCCATGGATGATCATCGGTTAGCGTGACGTGAATGACCGCCTTGTGTCCATCGGGCAGCATTGTTTGAAGCTGTGCGAGCGCGCCGCCGGTCAGCTCGAGCGTCGGTGCGCCGCCGGGGCGATTGACGACGCCGATGTCCTTCATGAACACGCCACGATTAAAGCCCGTCCCCACTGCTTTGGAAAAGGCTTCCTTGGCGGCGAAACGCTTGGCGAGCGTCCCGGCCTTGGTGAACGGTCGGCGGTTTGCCTTGGCGCGTTCGACTTCGGTGAAAACGCGCTGCTCGAACCGCTCGCCAAAGCGATCGAGCGAATTTTGGATCCGCTCGATGTTGCATAGGTCGGAGCCGAGGCCGATGATCAACGCGCCAGGTCCATCTGCCGCCGCATTTCGCGGATGCTGCTTTCCAACCCGCTGAAAATGGCCTCGCCAATCAGGAAGTGGCCGATGTTGAGTTCGGCCACCTGCGGAATTGCCGCCACCGGGCCTACATTGTCGAAAGTGAGGCCATGACCAGCATGGGGTTCGATACCATTTTTGGCCGCAAGCGCAGCAGCATCGGAGATGCGCCGCAACTCTTCAGCGCGCGCTGAGCCGGAAATATGCGCATAGCGCCCAGTGTGAAACTCCACCACCGGCGCGCCTAGGCGCATCGCTGCCTCGATTTGCGCCGGATCAGGTTCGATGAAAAGGCTGACGCGAATCCCCGCGTCCCCCAGCGCGCCGACGATCGGTCGCAGCGCCTCGATCTGCCCGGCGGCATCCAGACCGCCCTCGGTCGTCCGCTCCTCGCGCTTTTCAGGCACGATGCATGCCGCGTGCGGGCGATGCTTCAACGCAATGTCCAGCATCTCCCGCGTTGCGGCCATTTCAAGGTTCAGCGGAACCTTAAGAGCCGCCATCAGCGTGGCGATATCCTCGTCCCGGATGTGCCGCCGATCCTCGCGCAGGTGCGCGGTGATGCCATCGGCCCCCGCCTTCACGGCCAGCAACGCCGCCTTGACGGGATCAGGATGTTCTCCCCCCCGCGCATTCCGGATGGTGGCAACATGGTCGATGTTGACACCCAGGCGCAGGTGGGCGGGAGTTTGCTGCATGATGCCTATTGTTTCCGGCTTCCAGGTTTGATGGCGGGGATGGCCGCTAGTTCCGGCGGGACATCATCTGCTTCATATACAGGGAAATTGATGCTGACGAGCGGGTAGAAGGGGACGCCCAGATCCACTTCTCCTGCGGATCGGTCGACCAGCGCCACCTCGGCGACAACGATGCCGCCTTCGGCCTCCACCGCTTCGATCGCTTGGCGCGACGACAGCCCGGTCGTAACGACGTCTTCGACCATCAGCACTTTTTGGCCGGGCGTTATGGCGAAGCCGCGCCGCAGCTCGAATTTTCCCTCGGGCCGTTCCAGGAATACGGCATCCTTGTCGAGCGCGCGCCCGACTTCATGGCCGATGATAAGGCCGCCCATGGCGGGCGAGACGACAAGGTCGATGTCCTGCCGCAGTTCGCGGGGCAGCTTCTGCACGACTGCGCGCGCGAGGCCGCCTGCGCGTTCGGCGTTCATCAATACCCGCGCGCATTGCAGGTAATTGGCGCTACGGCGGCCCGAGGACAGAATGAAATGTCCCTCCAGCAGCGCTCCTGCGGCCCTGAATTCTGCCAGTACTTCCTCGTCGGTCATCCGGTTCTTCGATCCATCAGTACATGCCCAGGCCTATTTTCGGGGCCATCTGCACATCAATTTCTAACATGGGTAATGCCCATGAACGCGCCCCTGCGCGCGAGGTGCGAGATAGGCGGACGACCGGGGCGTTGCAACAGCGAAGAAAATCTGCTCCTGCCCGCTTGAGGCAGGAAAAAACCATGCCTATAAGCCGCGGCAGACCGACCGGGCGGAGGGGGATGCGCATGCGCGCGCCTTCGTTGCAGCGGCGCCAAGGGGTTACGGGGTAAGAAGACGCTTATGAAAATGGTGAAATCGCTCGTTCTCGCCGGGTTGCTGGCCTTTGCGCCAGCTGCGGTGTTGAACAGTCAGGCGCTGGCGCAGGACAATGCCGCCGTCGCAGCCGCCGCTGCGGGCAATGCCGCCGCACCGGCCGACTCGGGCGCCAATGCGGCCGCTGCCGAGGCTGCGCCTGCGGCCAAGGTTGCCGCGCCGCCCCGCATGAAGCCGACCGAAGGCATCGGCATGCCGCGCCCCGGCGAGATCACACTGCAGGAACAGTTCACCCCCACGGGTCATACCGCTCGCTGGTTGCACGACGTGCTGCTTCTGCCGCTTATCACGATCATTTCGGTCTTCGTGGCCCTCCTGATGCTCTATGTGATGATCCGCTTCCGCCGCAGCGCCAATCCGGTGCCGTCGAAAACATCGCACAATACGCTGATCGAAGTGATCTGGACCGTGGTTCCGGTAGTGATCCTCCTTGTTATCGCGGTGCCCTCGATCGGCCTGCTGGCTGACCAGTACAAGCCCGCGCCCAAGGATGCGCTGACCGTGAAGGTCACCGGCTACCAGTGGTATTGGGGGTATGAATATCCCGACAACGGCATTCCTGAATATGTCTCGAACATGCTTCCCAGGGAAAAGGCCGAGGCGAATGGCGAGCCTTATCTGCTCGCGCCTGACAACCGCATGGTTCTTCCTGCTGGCCGCCCGATCAAGCTGATCATCACCGGTGCTGACGTGATCCACGCCTTTGCGGTCCCGTCGCTCTGGGTGAAGATGGACGCTGTTCCTGGCCGTCTCAATGAGAAGACCTTCACCATTGAGAAGCCGGGCGTCTATTACGGGCAGTGTTCTGAACTGTGCGGCGCGCGTCACGGGTTCATGCCGATCGCGATCGAGGCGCTGCCTCCTGCCCAGTTTGACCAGTGGGTTCTCTCGCAGGGCGGCAAGCTTAGGGGCGCTGACGCAGCAGCTACGGCTGCCGCTCCCGCAGCGCCTGCCGCCGCTCCCGCCGAAAAGCTTTGATGTAAGGGCATAACGCCATGACCACGATTACTGCAGATCATCACGGCGATCATGCTCATGATCATCATGACGCCGATCACAAGCCAGCCTTCTTCCAGCGCTGGTTCATGTCGACGAACCACAAGGACATCGGCACTCTCTATCTGATCTTCGCGATCCTTGCCGGCGTGATCGGCGGCGCGATTTCGGGTCTGATGCGTGCTGAGCTTGCGCAGCCCGGCATTCAGTATCTCCACACTTGGGCCCAGATGACTGATGGTCCTTCGGCCACGATGGACCAGGCCTATCACCTCTGGAACGTGCTGATCACCGCGCACGGTCTGATCATGGTCTTTTTCATGGTCATGCCCGCCATCATCGGTGGCTTTGGTAACTGGTTCGTGCCGATCATGATCGGTGCGCCGGACATGGCCTTCCCGCGCATGAACAATATTAGCTTCTGGCTGCTGATCCCCGCTTTTTCTCTGCTGCTCGGTTCGACATTCGTTCCTGGTGGTACGGGTAATGGCGCGGGCACGGGCTGGACGGTCTATGCTCCGCTCTCGACCAGCGGTTCTGCGGGGCCAGCTGTGGATATGGCTATCCTGTCGCTGCACATCGCGGGCGCCAGCTCTATTCTGGGTGCCGTCAACTTCATCACCACCATCCTGAACATGCGCGCGCCGGGCATGACCCTGCACAAGATGCCGTTGTTCGTATGGTCGGTTTTGGTCACCGCCTTCCTCCTGCTGCTCGCGCTGCCGGTTCTTGCGGCCGCTATCACCATGCTGCTGACCGATCGTAACTTCGGCACCACTTTCTACGATGCCGCCGGGGGTGGCGATCCGGAGCTTTACCAGCATCTTTTCTGGTTCTTTGGGCACCCTGAAGTGTACATCATGATCCTGCCGGGTTTTGGTATCGTCAGCCAGATCATCTCGACCTTCAGCCGTAAGCCGGTGTTCGGCTACCTCGGCATGGCATATGCCATGGTCGCGATTGGCGTCGTCGGGTTCGTCGTCTGGGCGCACCATATGTTCACCACCGGCATGTCGGTGAACGTGAAGATGTACTTCACGGCTGCGACGATGGTTATTGCCGTTCCAACCGGCATCAAGATCTTCTCGTGGATCGCGACGATCTGGGGCGGTTCGATCAGCTATAAGACCCCGATGGTCTGGGCGCTTGGCTTCATCTTCCTGTTCACCGTGGGCGGTGTTACCGGCGTGGTCCTGGCAAATGGCGGGGTCGATGACGTGCTGCACGACACCTATTATGTTGTTGCCCACTTCCATTATGTGTTGTCGCTGGGCGCCGTTTTCGGTCTCTTCGCGGGCTTCTACTATTGGTTCCCGAAGATGTCGGGCCGCATGTACAGCGAATTCCTCGGCCACCTCCACTTCTGGGTGTTCTTCGTGGGCGTGAACCTGCTGTTCTTCCCCATGCACTTCCTCGGCCTGTCGGGCATGCCCCGCCGCTATCCCGATTATCCGGAAGCCTTTGCCTACTGGAACAGCGTGGCGAGCCATGGATATGAGATCATGGCCGTGGGCGTGTTGATCTTCTTCGTGAACGTCTTCTGGTCGCTTGCTTTCGGCAAGAAGGCAGAAGGCAATCCGTGGGGTGAAGGGGCAACGACGCTGGAATGGACGCTGCCCAGCCCGCCGCCATTCCACCAGTTCGAAACATTGCCGGTCATCGACTGACGATCGGCGAAAAGAATGCATCCAGCAGGATGCCGGGTGGCGACGAATATCGCCGACCCGCAGTTAGCAGCCCCGGCGCCTGTGATGGTGCCGGGCTGCCGCATGAGGAGCATATGGCAAGTTCGCCGTTCATGACCGGGAGCGCCGCTTCCACGATTCCCGCGCACTGGCGCGACTTTGTCGCGTTGACCAAGCCGCGCGTGATGACATTGGTCGTTTTCACCGGTCTTTGCGGGCTGCTCGCGGCGCCCGGTCAAATCCATCCCGTACTCGCCTTCACTGCCATCCTGTGCATAGCGCTGGGCGCTGGCGCAGCGGCGGCGCTCAACCAATGGTATGAGGCGGATATTGACGCAAAGATGAAGCGGACCGCCAACCGTCCACTGCCCGCTGGCCGTATGGACCGGCAGTCGGCGCTTCATTTCGGCGTCGGCCTTTCCTTCTTCTCGGTCCTGCTGATGGGCGTGGCGACGAATTGGCTCGCCTCTGCCATCCTGGCGGTGTCGATTCTTTTCTATGTTTTCATTTACACTATTTGGCTCAAGCCCCGGACAACACAGAACATCGTCATCGGCGGTGCTGCGGGGGCCTTTCCTCCCGTTATTGGCTGGGCTGCAGTCACAGGTGACGTCGGCGCCCTCCCGGTGGCGCTTTTCATGCTCACCTTCTTCTGGACGCCGCCGCATTTCTGGGCACTCGCGCTGTTCGTGAAGACCGACTATGCTGCGGCAAACATCCCGATGTTGCCCGTCGTATCAGGTGAAGTTGCTACGCGCCGTCAGATATGGTTGTACACCGCAATCATGGCCGCCGCGGCGATGGCACCCATTCTGCTTCGCCTTACGGGTCTGATTTACGGTCTCACCGCTCTGTTCGGTACGGGCCTGTTCGTGATCTTCGCCTTTCAGGTTTACCGGCGCCGTGAAATGGATCCGAGCCGCATGGGTCCTGAACGCCGATTGTTCAAATATTCGATCCTCTATCTTTTCCTTCTGTTCGGAGCGGTTGTCATTGATCGTTGGTTGCTGGCATGACGCCTGAGGAGGAAAAGCAGGTACGCAGTCGGCAGAAGTCGCGCGCCATTGTCACTGGGCTGCTGCTCGGGGCGCTCGTAATTCTCTTTTACGCGATCACGATCGTGAAGATTGGCGCGGGGCAATAATGGCCAGCTTGCCGCCGTCGCCTTTTGATCGGGATCGCCGGAACCGCCGCACCCTCATCACTATGACGGGGGTAGGATTGGCCATGCTTGGGCTCGGTTTCGCATCGGTCCCACTCTACCGGATTTTCTGCCAGCAGACGGGATATGGCGGCACGACGCAGCGCGCTGCTGCTGACGTCAAGTTGCAGCCTGCGATCGGCCATACAATGTCGATCCGGTTCGATTCCAACGTTCAACCTGGCATGCCCTGGCAATTCTATCCCGAACATCGGACGGATACGGTGACCGTTGGCGCGCGCGACATGGCGATCTTCATCGCGAAGAACATGTCGGACAAGCCTGTTACGGGCACGGCCAGCTTCAACGTGACGCCGATCCAGTCTGGCGCCTACTTCACCAAGATTCAGTGTTTCTGCTTCACCCAGCAGACATTGCAGCCGGGCGAGCAGGTCCGCATGCCGGTGATTTATTATGTTGATCCCAAAATACTGAATGATCCCGACAATAGGGACACTCAGCAAATTACGCTAAGCTACACCTTCTATCCTGTTGAGCAGGACAAGAAGCCGAGCTAAGGCAATCCACGATAACGCGAACGCGAACAGGGAAGAGTACGTCATGGCAGGCGCCAAGCAGCACGATTATCATATTCTACCGCCCAGCATCTGGCCGCTATTCGGGTCCATGTCGGCGCTGGTAATGGCGCTCGGCGCGATCATGTGGATGCACCCTGATGCCATGCCTGCCGGCGGTGGCTGGGTATTCCTGATCGGCGTCGCGGGCGTGCTGTTCACCATGTATAGCTGGTGGGCGAACGTGATCGCAGAGGCGCATGCCGGTGACCATACGCCGGTGGTGCAATTGCATCTGCGCTATGGGATGATCCTGTTCATTGCTTCGGAAGTCATGTTCTTTGTCGGCTGGTTCTGGGCGTTCTTCGACTTCTCGCTCTTCCCCAGCCAACTTGCTCCGATCGAAGGGTTGTTCCCGTCCAAGGGTATCGAGGTGATGAACGCGTTTGAGCTGCCGCTGCTCAACACGCTGATCCTGCTCTGCTCGGGCACGACCGTCACCTGGGCGCACCACGCGCTCATTCATGGAGATCGTGAGAGTCTGAAAACCGGCCTGTGGCTGACGGTGATCCTCGGCCTGCTCTTCTCTTCGATCCAGGCCTATGAATATATGCATGCGCCGTTCCCGTTCGGCGGCAGCCCCTACAGCTCGGCCTTCTACATGGCGACGGGCTTCCACGGCTTCCACGTTCTGATCGGTACGATCTTCCTGATCGTCAATCTGGTCCGCGTCTATAAGGGGCACTTCACTCCCCGCCAGCATTTCGGTTTTGAGGCCGCTGCCTGGTACTGGCACTTTGTCGACGTCGTCTGGCTGTTCCTGTTCGTCGCCATCTATGTGTGGGGCGGCTGGGGCGCTCCGATGCACGGCGGCTAAGGACTGCGTCTTATCCATCAAGCAAACGGCCGGTAACAACCGGCCGTTTTCTTTTGGGCGGAAGATAATTATGCCTGTCGTTATGCTTCTTTCCACACCAGTGCTTCTCCAGCCGTCCAGCCTCTCTCTGCCCGGCGTTCGGCTGCCGAATGCGAGTGCCGTGCCTGCCTGCCGGCAACTCGGCCCGTCCGCTTTGACCGGGGCGACCATATCGTCGGCGGTCAAGCTATGACCGCGCGTCGCGTCCCCCTTTTTGCCAGCATTATCGTGGCAGGCGCCGTGCTGGTCATGATCGCCCTTGGCATCTGGCAGTTGCAGCGCCGCGGCGAGAAGGAGGCGATGCTGGCCCTTGCGTCGGCCAATCCAGCCAAGCCGACTGTCAGCTTCCCGCAAATGCCACCTGTTCCGCCCGTGCTGCTGTTCCGGCGTTCTTCCATTCATTGCCTGAATGTCGTTGGCTGGCAGACGGAGGCGGGACGGGCCGCCGATGGGTCGGTTGGCTACCGCTATATCGCGCAATGCGCCACCGGAGCAGAAGGGCCTGGAGCGCTCGTTGCCTTGGGCGTCGCCAAGCAGCCGGACCTGAGGCCAAATTGGAAAGGCGGCCAGGTCACCGGCTGGATATCCGAAGAGCCTGATCACCGGACGTTGTTGTCGCGGTTCACGGCCAATGTCCTTCCGCTGCGGCCGATGTTGATCGCGGAGCGCGCGCCGGAAGGGTTGAAACCGGTCGCCCCGCCGAGCGTCAACGACGTTCCGAACAATCACCTCGCTTATGCCATCCAGTGGTTCTTCTTCGCGGCGGTGGCCGTGGTTATCTACGTTCTTGCGCTTCGCAAGCGGATGCCTCCATCGGCCGATCCGTCGTAAAGGCTTGCTCCAACGCTCCGGCCTCGTTACCGCGCTTCCCCATCATGCAATATGTGAGCACCAGGGGAAGCGCGCCTGCGCTGGGTTTCGAGGATGTGACGCTGGCAGGGCTGGCGTCCGACGGTGGCCTCTATGTTCCGGAAAGCTGGCCGCGCTTTTCGGAGGCGGACATACGCGCGCTCGCCGGGCTTTCCTATGTGGAAACCGCCGTCCGCGTCATGGCCCCCTATGTCGCGGGCTCGCTCAGCGAAGATGAACTGCGCGAGCTGTGCACTGCCGCCTATGGCCGGTTCAGCCACAACGCGGTGACGCCGCTGGTTCAACTGGACCACCAGCATTGGCTGCTCGAACTTTTCCATGGCCCGACCCTGGCGTTCAAGGATGTCGCGCTGCAATTGCTGGGGCAGCTGTTCGAGCGGTTCCTGTCTCGCCGCGATGATCATCTGACGATCGTCGGTGCGACGTCGGGCGACACCGGGTCGGCGGCGATCGACGCCGTTGCAGGGCGCGAGAAGATCGACATCTTCATGCTGCACCCGGAAGGCCGCGTGTCCGACGTGCAGCGCCGCCAGATGACCACAGTGCGCGCGCCCAACGTCCATAATATCGCGATCGAGGGCAGCTTCGACGACGCGCAGGCACTCGTGAAGGCGATGTTCAACGACCCTGCCTTTTCGAAGAAGTTCAATCTGTCGGCGGTGAACAGCATCAACTGGGCGCGGCTGATGGCGCAGGTGGTCTATTATTTCTACGCCGCCGTAAGACTGGGCGCGCCCGAGCGGCAAATTGCCTTTTCAGTGCCGACCGGCAATTTCGGTGACGTGTTCGCTGGTTATGTCGCGGCGCAGATGGGCCTTCCCGTTGCGAAGCTGATGGTCGCGACCAACGTCAACGACATTCTGCACCGCGCGCTGGCGGATGGTGACTATAGCCAGGGCCAGGTCGTTCAGACGTCCACGCCCAGCATGGATATCCAGATTAGTTCGAATTTCGAACGACTGCTGTTCGACGCTGGTGGCCGTGGCGGCCCGGCGCTGGCCGAGCAGATGAAGGGATTTGAGACCAGCCGGGCGATGCGTCTGACCAATGCGCAGCGGGCTGGCGCGGCGAAGCTGTTCGCTTCGGCGCGCGTCGATGGCGACGCAATGAACATGGCGATTCGTTGGGCCTTTGACGGGGCGGGGCAAGTCATTGACCCCCATACCGCCGTGGGCCTTGCCGCCGCGCGCGAGATGGAGGTTGAGGCAGGCGTTCCGATCGTCACGCTGGCGACGGCGCATCCAGCCAAGTTCCGCGAGGCCGTGGAGCGCGCCACCGGGCTTCGTCCGCCTCTGCCTGCCCGCATGGGTGACCTGTTCGCCCGAGAGGAAGCCTATGCCAAGCTGCCCGCGACCTTTGAGGCGATCACCGCCTATGTCGCGGAGCGCGCTACGCCGCGAGCATGAAGCTCGACACGCTCATCGGTGAGCCGTGGGCCGATTATGGCCTGCTCGATTCGGGTCATGGCCGCAAGCTGGAACGCTATGGCCGTTATCGTTTCATCCGACCCGAGCCGCAGGCGATGTGGGCGCCCGCGAGTGCCGACTGGCAGGCCGATGGCGAATTCGTGCCGGGATCGGATGAAGAGGGCGGCGGGCGCTGGTTCTATGATCGCCCGGTGCCCGCTGAAGGTTGGCCGCTCAGCTGGAACGAGGTGACGTTTCAGGCGAGTTGCACGCCTTTCCGGCATCTCGGCTTCTTTCCCGATATGGCGCCGGTGTGGAACTGGATGCGCGAGCAGACGGCCGGGCTGGAGCAGCCGCAGATCATGAACCTGTTCGGCTATACCGGCGTCGGCACATTGGCGATGTCGGCTACCGGCGCGCAGATGGTGCATGTCGATGCGTCGAAGAAGTCGGTGGCGCAGGCGCGGGCCAATGCCGCCGCGTCGGGGATGGAAGACCGCCCTGTTCGCTGGATCGTTGACGATGCCGCGAAGTTTGTCGCCCGAGAGGTCCGGCGAGAGCGGCGCTATGACGGCATATTGCTCGACCCGCCTAAATATGGCCGTGGGCCGGACGGTGAAATCTGGAGGCTGGAAGAGGATCTGCCCCGTCTGATCGCGGATTGCCGCCGCCTGCTGGATGCCGACAGCCGCTTCCTGTTCCTGACCGTTTATGCCGTCCGCATGTCCGCGCTGGCGATCGGGGAATTGCTGAAGCAGGCCTTTGCCGACCTTCCGGGCACGGTCGAAGCGGGCGAATTGGCCGTGCGCGAGGAAGCAAGAGGGCTGGAGTTGCCGACGGCCATCTGGGCGCGCTGGCGGCGCTAGAGCATCGTGCGCAAAAGTGGGAACCGGTTTTGCGCCTAAAACGATGCGAAAACAAAAAAAACTAGGGCGCGCGGCCTGCGTCCAATTAAACGCAGCGCGCTCTAGCGCTTTCAGCCTAGCCCGACCAACGGCACGATATCGACCGGACGGCCATTGCGACGCAGTTCGATCGTGATGGTCGGACGCCCGCTTCCGGCGTTCCCCAGCGGATCGCCCTGTCGCACATCATCGCCCACGGCGGCGGAAAGCCGATGCAATCCGGTGATCAATGTGGTCCAGCCGCCGCCATGATCGAGGATCATGATCTGGCCGTAGCCGCGATAAGGCCCTGCGAAGACGACGCGCCCCGCCGTAGGTGCGACGGCGAGCGCGCCCGACTGGGTGACGATGGTGAGGCCCCGCGACCGGACGCCGCTTTCCGACAATTCACCCATGCCGGTGACCAGCTGGCCCATCACCGGCAAGCGATAGGGTGGAGGTCCGCCCGCACTGCGCTGCCTTGCCTGTGCAGGCGCCATGGCGAGGTCGGGGCGCGCTGGCCGGAGCAGCGGGCCGGGGAGTGCTGCCAGTTCCTCCCGCAGATCGCCTGCGGCCTGGAGGCGATCCATCAGATCGACGATGTCGCGGGCTCTTTCGCCCAAGGCGAGCGCGCGGTCACTCTCCAGATTGGCGTTGGAGCGATAGTCCCTCTCCGCCAGCCGCTTTTGCGTTTCCAACGTGCGTAAAGCGGCTTGGCTATTGCGGAGATCGGCTTGGCTTTGCGCGAGTGAAGCGGCGGCCTGCTCGGCTGTCTCACGCAAGGCGCGGCTGCGCTCCAGTTCAGCGCGCAAGCCAGATGTGCGCTCCTGAATGACGGGCAATATCTGTCCCAGCACGGCGCGCATGTGGACGGCATCGCTCAGCGACCCCGGCTGCACCAGCGCCAGGGCCAAAGGCCGCCGCGCCATCATCTGAAGGGCGGCGGTCAAGCGGACAACCGGCTCCTGCTTGGCCGCCAGCCGAGCCGCCTGCGAACGCTGCATGCGCGCTATGATCGCGATACGCGCTTGGGCCGCTTGAATATCGGCCTCGGCCTGCTGGATACGGGCAGCCATGGCGGCGGCGCGGCGGCGCGCCTGTTCGGCTTCGTCCCGCGCGGCCGTTGCCTGCTGTTCCAAGCGCTGGGAGCGTTCGCGTGCTTGTTCGGACTGGATGCGGGCCGCCTTCAGCGCAGCCTGTTCCTGACGCAGGCTGGTTTCGCCGGTGCCGCCCAGGATGATGCCCGCTTGAGGTGCCGCCGCCAGGCGCGCGGCGGCGATGACCGCTACGCCGCCGATGATCGCCGCGAAGGCTGTTGACCTTTTCACCCCTTGCCCCCTGCCGGTCCTGCTGGCGACCGGCGATATCTGACTAGGCGCAAACGCCCATCCATGTCGAGCGGTGGCGGCATCAGCCTTCGCGATGATAGGGGTGGCCCGAAAGGATGGAACAGGCGCGCCACAATTGTTCGGCCAGCATGGCGCGAGCCATCATGTGTGGCCAGGTCATCGCGCCAAAGGCGATCAGCAGGTCGGCCCCGGCGCGGGCTTCGTCGTCAAAGCCGTCCGCCGCGCCGATGAGGAAGCGGCATTCGCGCGCGCCCTGGTCTCGCCAGCCTTCGAGCCTTTTGGCGAAGTCCATGGAGCTGAGCTGGCGGCCCTTCTCGTCGAGCATCACGGTGATCGTGCCAGTCGGAGCGGGCGGCAGCTTGCCGCCACGGTCGGGCAGTTCGGTGATCCTGTGCGGCATGGTCAGCCGCTTCACGTAACGTTCGACCAGTTCCGCTTCGGCCGAACGTCCGATCTTGCCGCGCGCGATGATGTGGAGGAGCATGGCTCACGCTCCTAACGGGTCAGTGCACGCTTGTCGAAGGTCTGCATGCATTGGCGACACGAAGCCGATGCAGCAGAAGCCTTCAGGCCGTGCCAGCTACCGGCGCGTCGACAAAGCCCCACATCCGTTCCAGATTGTAGAAGCTGCGCACTTCGGGCCGGAACAGGTGGACGATCACGTCGCCCGCGTCGATCAGCACCCAGTCAGCGACCGGCAGTCCCTCCACGCGCGCGGATCGGCCGGTGGCCTGTTTGATGCGCTCGGCAAGCTTCTGCGCCATCGACGCGACCTGACGCGATGAACGCCCGCTGGCGATCACCATATGGTCGGCAATGCTGCTCTTGCCTTCAAGCGGGATGGAGATGGTTTCCTGCGCCTGGTCATCGTCGAGCGATTTCAGGACAAGGTCGTGCAGGGCGGCAACGCTGTCGGCATCAGCCGGGTCGTTGGCAGGATGTGGTCTGGTCAAAAATGCTCCATTCTAGACAATCAACCGGCGCGTGAGCGGATCGCGCACGCGTGCATGTTCATATTCGCGATGCCAGAGGGGTTTCGCCTGCCGCAGCAGGGTCGCCGATCTTGGATCAGGGCGAAAGCGCAAAAGCACAAGCGCCGGCGGTCTCCAATCCGTCCAGTCTGCACTCTGGCGCGCGGGCCGGACGAAACGCCGCAGCCAGGCCATGGCCCCAGAGCCACGGGCAACTCCATCATAGCCGGGCCGGGCGATTACGGCAATGGGCATCTGTCGCGCGATGCCGCGCCAATCTTTCCACTGGCCGAACTGGGCCAGATTGTCCGCGCCCATCAGCCAGATAAACTGATTGCGGGGGAAGCGGTGCCTGATCATCTTAAGCGAATCGACGGTGTATCGGGTGTCCAGCGCTTGCTCGATCGCGGTGGGCCGAATCGGCGCGCGTCGAGCGATATGGCGCGCATGGGCGAGGCGCGCGGCGAGGGACGCCATGCCAGCACGGGGCTTGAGCGGATTACCCGGCGAAACCAGCCACCAGACTTCGTCCAGCCGCAGCGCCTTCGCAGCGAACAGCGAGATTGCGCGATGGCCGCCATGTGCCGGATTGAAGGAGCCGCCCAGAAGGCCGATGCGTGCCATTCAGCTTGCCGCCGTTGCTGCCAATGGGCCAGAAACGAACCGATTGCTCACTCTGCTTCCATGAGCCCGCGTGCCTTCCGCACGCCCTTCCGCCGATCCCCCTGCGCCAGTTGCCTTTTGAGTTCTTCCGGCCGTGGGGCGACCAGGAAGCCGAAGCTGACGCAGCCCGCACGCGTTTCGACCGCATGATGCAACCGGTGCGCCTGAACGATCCGCTTCATATAGGGAGAGCGGGAAACATGCCGGTGGGTGATCCGCTGATGGACGAGGATGTCGTGAAAGCCGAGATAGATGAGGCCGTAAGCCGCGATCCCCGCGCCGCAGGCGGTTGCCCAATCGCCCCAGCCCCATTGCACGCCCCCCAGCAGCAGCAGGATCGAGGGGAGCGCGAAGATCACGAAATAGAGGTCGTTCGCTTCCCACATCCCGTTGCGGGGACGATGATGGCTGGCGTGCAAGAACCAGCCCGGCCCATGCATCACCCAGCGGTGCATGACATAGGCAAAGCCCTCCATCGCGGTGACGGTGGCGGCGAAGATCAGGAACAGCAGGAACGCGGACATGGCGCCCTGTATAAACGGGCGAATGAAGGTGCGCGACCCCGTATAACTCCGGACACGAAAAAGGCCGCGATCATCGAGATCGCGGCCCCATCATTCAATAATCGAAGAAATCAGAAGGAGGCGGTGATCGAACCCACTACGCCAGCCTTGCTGATGTTACGGCCGCTGGGGCTGTAGAGCGACTTGTCGGTGTCAACATAGCTGACGCCGAAGGTCAGGTGGCTCCAGGTGTAGGTGGCGCCAATGTTCCAGTCGGTATATTCCTTGCCGATGGTCAGGTAGCTGGGGCCGAAGCTGTGGCCCAGATGCGCCGAAACGCCCAGTGGCGTGTTGGGAATGCTGGCCGACAGGTCGCCCGCGACATAGAGATTGTCTTCGCGGGTCAGGCCGCCATCGACCGAAAGGGCGCGCGACTTGGGTGCATAGGCGGCGCTGAGCTTGGCCGTTGCCGGGCCGAAGGTGCCCTTGACCGAAGCGTAGGGCTCAACGAAGTCGGTGTTCGCACCGCCCGAACCGGGATAGTAATAATAGAGCACGCCGACATCGACGGTCGCGGCGCCGAAGGTCCGCGAATAGCCTGCGATCAGGTCGAGTTCCTGATCGCTGCCAGCGGCCACATAATCGTCGATGGACGAGCCCCAGGTCGAGACATAGAAGCCCGATTCATGGGTGACGGTGATGCCGCCCTGCAGCGCGAAACGCTTGTCGGTCTGTGAAATGCCACGGAAGCGATAGTCGCTGACTACGGCTGCATTGCCGGTGACGGTGAGCGCTGGCGTAGCTTCGTCCTGGGCGAGTGCCGGGACGGACAGAGCAGCGAGAGCGACGGCCGAGAGGCCGAGAATGGACTTACGCATTGGATTCCCCTTGGTGGTTTTCTGCGATGGTCCCGCCTGCGTCAGGATCCCGAATTCTCTATTCCCACGAAGGGCCGGATCGGATGACCTGAACAGGCACGACATGCCGACGCATGCCGCGCTGCACAAGAAATTATTGCTATTGGTTGTCTTTTACGTCCGTAATGTTGCTACTCTGCAACAAAAGGCCGAGCGCTTGGTGCAGCCTGATGTACTACCCGCTGTGGATAGGGGATCGTGATCCCATGCTCGCGAAACAACAGCCAGAGGCGGTTCAGCACGTCCGATTTGACACTTCCGACGCCGCCTTCCGGGTCGCTGATCCACACCAATATGTCATGTTCGACGCGGTTTTCGCCAAAGCCCGTCAACCAGACATTGGGTTTGGGATTGCGCAGGACGCGTGGGCTTTCCTGCGCGGCGCGTAGCATGAGCTCCTGCGCAAGCTTGAGGTCGCTGTCGTAACCGATGCCCACTGGAATGCGGATGCGGACATTGCGGTCGGAATAGGACCAGTTTTCCACCTCCTGCGTCATCAGGTTTTCGTTCGGGATCAGATGTTCCTTGCCGTCTCGGGTCAGGACGGAGACGGCGCGAACACCGATCTTGTTCACCCAGCCAAAGCTGTCGCCGACAACGATGACGTCGCCCGGCTTGATCGAGCGGTCCATGAGCAGGATGATCCCGGCGAACAGATTGCCGAAGGTTTTTTGCAGGCCGAAACCGACCGCCAGGCCCAGTGCGCCGGAAAAGACGGCAAAGGCCGTAAGGTCGATGCCGAGCAGATCGACGCCGATGAAGAAGGCGGCGACGACGGCGGCGATGGCGGCAAGCTTTTGGGCCAGTAGCTTTTGCGTGGGATCGAGCCCTTTTGCTCGGTCGATGCTGCGGGCGAACAGGCGATTGGCGAGCCGCACCAGCGCAAAGAGCAGGACGCAGATCGCGGCGGTGCTGACAAGGCCAAGCAGCGTGATCCGCCGTTTGCCAAGGTCTATGCCGATGCCGTCGAGCATGTCCGCAACGGGCGCGAAGCCGCCGCTGCTGCCGGAAAGGATCATGATGAACAGCAACAGGGCGAGCGGAACGACAGCCCAGCGCGGAATGGCGAGGCTGCGCAGGATATGGACGGCGAGCAAGGCGACGGAGAGCGCGAAGGCTCCGCCAAGGATGAGGTGGGCGAGCGCGCCGACGGGCCATAGCATGACAGCTAGGGCGAAAAGACCGCTTCCAAGGCTGTGGCGAAGGATGGGGCGGAAATGTCCGGCCAACGCTTCCCCTAATGGTCGTGCCCGGCGGCGCAGGCGCGGGGCGGCGATATGGGCAATTCCATCGGCGATCAGGAATAGAACCCCCACGATCGTGAGCGCTACAAGGGGATGAACGATCGCCGGATTTCCTGGCAGAAATGCCAGCAGGTTGGGGAGGCCCCGGCTCATCCCCGGACCTTGCGGAAACGAGCGAGACCAGCATCGAGGTCGGCAATGAGATCGGCGGGATCTTCCAGGCCGATCTGCAGCCGGACGAGCGGACCTTCCGCCTGCCATATGGTGGCGGTGCGGTAGCGTGCTGGATCGACGGGCAAGGCCAGACTTTCGAAACCGCCCCAGCTATAGCCTATGCCGAAATGTTCGAGGCCATCGATCAGCGCGGCGCGGGCTTCTTCATTGCCGCCTTTCAGGACGAAGCTGAAAAGGCCGCTGGAGCCGGAAAAGTCACGCGCCCAATTTTCATGGCCGGGGCAACTTGGCAGCGCGGGGTGGAGGACGCGGGCGACGTCGGGCTGGTCGGCGAGCCAGCGGGCGACCTGGAGCGCGCTGTCCTGATGCTGGTTCAGGCGGACGCCGAGGGTGCGGAGGCCGCGGCTGGCGAGCCAGGCGTCGTCGGGGCTGACCATTTGACCGAGGAGATGGGCCGTTTGGCGGAGCTTCGGGAAATGCTCAGGTGTCGCGGTGACGGAGCCGAGCATGACGTCGCTGTGGCCGACGATATATTTGGTGCAGGCGAGGATGGTGATGTCGATGCCGTGGGCAAGGGCGGGGAAGAAGAAGGGCGTGGCCCAGGTATTGTCGAGGAGAGTGATGATGCCCTTTTCCCTGGCGAGGGCGGTGATGGCGGGGATGTCCTGCACTTCGAAAGTCAGGCTGCCGGGGCTTTCCAGGAAAATGGCGCGGGTGTTTTCATTAAGGAGTTGGCGAATTGAAACGGAATCGGCGAGGGGGTCGTAGTAGATCGTTTCGATACCGTAATTTTTTAGCATCTGTTCGCAGAAGTTGCGGGTGGGGTCGTAGGCGCTGTCGACCATGAGCAGCTGGTCGCCGGGTTTCAGGACCGACAGCAGCGCGCAGGCGATCGCGGCGACGCCGGAGGGGAAGAGCATCGTTCCTTCCGCGCCGGGTTCCATTTCCGTCAGCGCGTCGGCGAGGCTCCAGGCGGTCGGGGTGCCCTTGCGGCCGTAGAAAAGCCGCTCATGCGTGCTGCTGCGCGCGGCGCTGCGCAGATGGGCGACATCGTCATAGAGGATGGTCGAGGCGCGCCAGACCGGCGGGTTGACGATCGCGCCGGGCTGGCCGGGCATGCCGGTCCATTCCGCCTTGCGCCCGGCCTGCGCCAATTGGGTGAGCGGCTTGCGGTCCCTGCTCATGCGGCTGGCCCCGTGGCCTTTGGCGTCGAGGGATCGAGGCCCCATTCCGACCAACTGCCGTCATAGAGGGTGACGTCCGTCTTGCCGAGCAACTCGAGGCCCGCGAGGACGATCGCCGCCGTCACGCCACTGCCGCAGCTGGTGATGATGGGGCGAGCGAAGTCCGTGCCCGCGTCGAGGAACAGTTGCCGCAATTCCTCGCCCTTCTTCATGCTGTTGTCGGCGTTGAAGAGGGAGGCGGACGGGATGTTGCGGGAGCCGGGGATATGGCCCGATGCCATGCCGGGGCGGGGTTCCCTTTCCTCGCCGGTGAAGCGGGGAGCTCCGCGCGCGTCGAGGACCTGCGCGGCATGGCTGTCGAGATTGGCAAGCAGGTCGTTTTTGGTGCGGACCTGACCCTTAGCGCGTCGGGCGGTGGCGTTGCCGGGCGGGATGACGGGCCAGCCGCTTTCCGTCGGGCGGCCTTCGGCGATCCACTTTGGCAGGCCGCCGTCCAGGATCGCGGCGGACTTGCCCACGCCATAGAGGCGCATCATCCACCAGGCGCGGGCGGCGCTGTGCGTCGGGCTGTTGTCGTAGAGGATGACGCGGCTGTCCGCGTTGAGGCCGAGCGCGCGGCAGCGTTCGGTCATGAAGGCATCGGTCGGCAACATGCCGGGGCGCGGGTCGTCTGCATCGGAAAGGCTGGGGAGGTCGAGATAGGCGGCGCCGGGGATGTGGGCGGCTTCGAACTCGGCGCGGGGATCGCGCGGGGTGCCGGGCAGGAACAGGCTGGCGTCGAGTATCCGGAGGTCGTCCTGGCCCAGTTGGGTTGCGAGCCAATCGGTGGAGATGAGGATGTCCATGCCGCCTCTTTGGTTGGTGCGTGGCGATCGTTTTAGGCGGGTGATGAGGGTGTGGGAAGGGTGTTGGGGGCATTCGTCATTCCAGCGGAAGCTGGAATCTCGGGAGGGGTGGCGTAACGGGGCCTGAGATCCCAGCTTTCGCTGGGATGACGAGGTATTTGGGGGATGGGGGAGGGGGCCTGATATCCCGGCGTTGGCTTTGCCGCCCTTCGGGTCGCTGGGATGACGGGGTGTGGGGAGGGTGGCGTGGCCGGCTTGAGATCCCAGCGTTCGCTGGGATGACGACTTGGGCGGACTTAGCTCGCGAGTTCGAGCGCGGTGGCGCGGCTGCCGGGGGTGCGGAACTGGCGTGGTCCCTGATCGACGCGGAAGGGGGCGAGGCGGTCGGCGGGCGGGGTTTTTTCCTGGCCGACGATGAAGGCGCGGCCGGTGCGACCTGAACCGACAGGGGCGCCGTCCGGTTCGTCGGACCAGCGATATTGCGCGTCGAAGGCGACAAGCGGAATGAGCAGCGCGCGATCGCCCATCTGCACGGGCGCGATCTGGTCGGGCAGGAGGCGTAGCTCGCCCGTCAGGCTGTGGCTCTGCCCCGGTGCGAGCGAGACGGCGGAATGAGCCGGTAGTCCGGTGGCTCCGGCGAAGAACTGCTGTAGCTGCGCCTGCTGGTTGGTGTCCGCATTGGCCATGAAGGTGCGGATCAGAATGTCGTCCGCGCTGCGTTCGCCGCGATTGTGGAGCGTCAGAGCGTAGCCAATGGTGGCGCCCATCAGCGAGAGACGGGCGCTGCGGACTTCAAGGGTCAGGTCTATCCATGGCCGCTCTGCGGTTGCGGCGGCAGGGACGGGAGGTGGCGCCTTGGGCTGGGGCGTGGGGGGGGCAGACGTAGGCTTTGCCGACGCTGGCCGGGGCGCGGAAGACGGGGGTGTTGGCGCGGATTCCTGCTCTTCGATGAAGGGTTGCTGTTCTTCTTCGGGACGGCGGCGCAGGAAAAGCCAGGCGGCGGCCACGATCGCCGCGAGCAAGGCGATGCTTCCTGCGATCCAGCCCCAGGAAGAGGCATCCGCAGGCGCGCTGAGCGGGGGTTCAGTGGTGGGCGCTGGGGCAGGGGCGGCTTGCGGTGCGGCGGGTTCCGCTGGCGCGGGCTGAGGTGCCAGAGACTGGGGTGCCGGAGATTGCGGTGCCTTGGGCTGGGGCGCGGGGCGGCTGCTTTCGGGCTCGCGGGCGGGCGTGGCGGGTTCAGCGGGGGCCGGGCGCGGCGCTGTTGTGGTCGGGCGCTGCGGCTGGGCGGGGGCTGCTGGTTGGGGCTGGGGTTGCGCGACGACCGGCGGGGGCGGGGTGATGACGGGCGTGCTGGCTGGCGGCGTCACCGGCGCGCCACGGAATACGTCCAACTCTGGCCCTTGTCGGCTGGGATCAGCAGGCGGCTGGGACGTGCGCGGCAGGGTGAAGACGGGATCACTGCCGCCTTGTTCCTGCGCGAGCGAAGGCGTGGCCAGCAGCAGCGGCAAGGTGATCAAGGCGGCAGGACGCATCCCCATGGCAAGCAGCCAAGGCAATGATGACGCTGAACGGGAGATGAACGGCATGGCGGGATCAGGTTGCGGTGACATTAGGCGTGCAATGGCGTAGATGGCCGGGCATGACCGATATACCCGAAAACATGGCACCGATCCATCTGGGGCAGAGCAGTGCGCTGCCTGCGAGTCCAGAGGAAGCGGTCCTCGATTATGTACCCAATCCACGGCCGGGGAAGCCCTATCTGGTGCGCTTTACCGCGCCGGAGTTTACGTCGTTGTGCCCGGTGACGGGGCAGCCTGACTTCGCCCATTTGGTGATCGATTATGCGCCTGCCGCGACGATCGTCGAATCAAAGTCGTTGAAGCTGTTTCTGGGGGCATTTCGTAATCATGCCGCTTTCCATGAGGATTGCACGGTAGGGATTGGCGAGCGGCTGTTTGCCGAGATGCAGCCTTTGTGGTTGCGGATTGGCGGATACTGGTATCCGCGTGGGGGGATTCCGATCGATGTGTTCTGGCAGTCGGGCGAGCCGCCTGCGGGGTTGTGGCTGCCTGCGCAGGATGTGCCGGGGTATCGGGGGCGGGGTTGAGGCCACCCTCATCCAACTTCGCCTAGCCCGCTTTGCGGGCAAGGCTGCGTATCCTTCTCCCGCCAGCGGGAGAAGGAAGTCATCGGAGCCCTCTCCCGCTGGCGGGAGAGGGTTGGGTGAGGGTGGGGGCGAGCTATGGGGGTACGGCGCACCAATCTCAACGCGGCGGCGTTGCGGCGGAATGCAACGGATTGTGAGAAACGACTTTGGGCAGCTTTGCGCAATCGGCAGCTGGATGGATTCAAGTTCCGTCGGCAGGCAACGATAGGTCCTTATGTCGTTGATCTGCTTTGCGCTGAACATCGCCTGATCGTGGAAGTCGATGGAGGCCAGCACGGCGATGAGGCTGACCTGTCGCGTACGCGCTTTCTGGAGGGACAGGGTTACTCGGTGATCCGCTTCTGGAATCATGAGGTCATTGAGAATCTTGATGGGGTGCTCGAAAGCATTCGCCAAGCTCTTCCTGTTAAACAAACGAACAACAAAATTCCGACAACCGCTTGACCGCAGGCGAGAAAGGTTCGATCCCGCAACTATCATGGCACATGGCCGCACGGGCCGTGCCGTTCTCAACGTGTCGGAGTTGCGAACCTGATGTCTCTTTCCAAAATTTCGTCCCTCTTGCTGGCCGCCGCGCCGCTTGCCCTTGTTCAGCCTGCTATCGCCCAAACGCCCGCCGGGCCTGCGCCGGAGATCACGACGCAGTTGCCGCGTGGGGCGGCTCCCAGTCATTATGCCATTGAGGTGGTGCCGGATGCGGCGAACCTCAAATTCACGGGCAAGGTGACGGTCGACCTGAATGTCGCGCAGGCGATGCCGGTGCTGGTGTTGAATGCGGCTGACCTTAGCATTGGCAGTGTTACGCTGACGCCTGTCCAAGGCAAGGCGATGGTGGGTGCCGCCAAGATCGACGCGAATGCGCAGACGGTGACGCTGGATTTTGGCAAGCCGGTGCAGCCGGGCAGCTACAAGCTGGATATTGCCTATGGCGGTGTCATCAACACGCAGGCGAACGGGATGTTCGCGCTGGATTACAAGGACAATGCGGGGGCGCAGAAGCGGGCGCTGTTCACCCAGTTCGAGGCGCCGGACGCGCGGCGGTTTGTGCCGAGCTTTGACGAGCCGAGCTACAAGGCGACGTTCGATCTTTCCGCGATCGTGCCGACGGGACAGCTGGCGGTCAGCAACATGCCGGTCAAGGCGTCGCAGGATCTGGGCGGGGGCAGGACGCGGGTGACCTTTGGCACTTCGCCGAAAATGTCATCCTATCTGCTGTTCTTCGGGCTGGGCGAGTTGGAGCGCGCAACGAAGATGGCAGGCGCGACCGAGGTGGGCGTCATCACCGGCAAGGGGAATACGGGCAAGGCGCAACTGGCGCTGGATGCGTCGGCGGCGATCCTGCCCTGGTATAACGACTATTTCGGCGTGCCTTTCCCGCTGCCCAAGCTCGATAATGTCGCGGGGCCTGGCCAGAGCCAGTTCTTCTCCGCGATGGAGAATTGGGGCGCGATCTTTACATTCGAGCGGGCGCTGCTGGTTGATCCAAAATTCACGTCGGAGGGGACGAAGCGGACCATTTACTCGATCGTCGCGCATGAAATGGCGCATCAATGGTTCGGCGATCTGGTCACCATGGCCTGGTGGGACGATCTGTGGCTGAATGAGGGCTTTGCCAGCTGGATGGCGACCAAGGTCAGCGACAAGTTGCAACCCGATTGGGAAATGCTGCTGACGCGCGTGGGCGGGCGTGAGCGGGCGATGGCATTGGATGCGCTGGTGACCACTCATCCCGTGGTGCAGAAAATCCATACCGTCGATGAGGTGAACCAAGCGTTTGACGACATCACCTATGAAAAGGGTGAGGCGGTCATCACCATGCTGGAAGGCTATGCGGGCGAGGATGTGTGGCGCGAGGGTATTCGCGGCTACATGAAGGCGCATGCCTATGGGAATACCGTGACCGACGACCTGTGGAAGGCGGTCGAGGGCGCGGGGGCCAAGGGGCTGGTCGGGATCGCGCATGACTTTACCAGCCAGCCGGGTATCCCGCTGGTGAAGGTGGACAGCGCGTTGTGCAAGGGCGGCTCGACGCTGGTGTCGCTGAGCCAGGGCGAGTTCAGCCGCGATCGGAAGGATAAGGCGCCGCTGCGCTGGAATGTGCCGGTGATGGCGCAGACGATCGGCGGGGCGCCGCAGCGGCTGATCCTGAATGGGACGGCTTCTGTGACGCTGCCCGGTTGCGGGGCCTATGTGATCAATGGGGGGCAGACGGGCTATTATCGCTCGCTCTATCCGGAGGCGAATGTGAAGGCGCTGGCGGCGGGCTTTACCCGGCTGTCGTCGATGGACCAGATCGGGCTGATGGCGGATAATTTCCAGCTGGGGCTGGGCGGTTATCAGCCGATCGGGCTGGCGCTGGACATGGTGGACGCGGTGCCCGCCAACGCAAGCCCGGCCGTGCTGGCCGAGGTGCCGGACTATTTGGACAGCGTCTATACGATGCTGGAGGGCGACAAGGTGGCGCAGGCGCGAGTGGCGGCCTATGCCTCGCGCAAGCTGGGGCCGGTGCTGAAGGGCGTCGGCTATGATGCGAAGCCGGGCGAAGGCGCGCAGGTGCCGGTGCTGCGATCGGCGCTGATCTCGACGCTGGGTAGTATGGGTGACAAGGCGGTCGTTGCCGAGGCGCGGCGGCGTTTTGCCGAGCCTGCGTTGATGGAAGGGCCGTTGCGCAATGTGTGGCTGCGCATCATCGCGCGGAATGCGGATGCGGCGACCTGGGACAAGCTGCGGGCGATGGCCAATGGCGCGACGAGCGCGCTGGACCGGAGCACGCTGTTCGCGTTGCTGGGCGCGGCGAAGGATGAGGCGCTGGGGGGCAAGGCGCTCGACCTCGCCATGACGGATGAGCCGGGCAAGACGACCAGCGCGGCGATCATCTCCTCCGTGGGTGGGGAGCATCCGATGCTGGCGGTGGACTATGTGCTGGCGCACCGGCAGCAATATGAGGCGCTGATCGATGTGTCGGCGCGGTCCCAGGCGATTGCGCGGCTGGGCGGCGGGTCGGCTGATCCGGCGATGGCGGTGAAGCTGGATGCCTATGCGACCCAGTATCTGACCCCGGAATCGCGCAAGGTGGTGGACCGGTCGATCTCCGCCATCAAGACCCGGATCGAAACGCGGGCGCGGTTGAAGCCTGCGCTGACGGCGTGGTTTGCCAAGAGGTGATTGGAGGGGCGGCGAAATGATTTGCCGCCCTCTTCATTGCTGCGGCCTAGAGGGGGCGACGGTTTTGGGTGGAGAGCGGAAGGGCAGTCTTTAGCTGTTGATCGTCAAAAGCTGCCCGTCGGCTTAGTGGGGGACCACGCCCAGCTCAACACCGGTTTTGTCATGCAGTGCGAAGCGATCTACAATGTCTTCACTGGCGCGGTTGTAGCCGACCACCTCGACTGAACGACCGTCTCGGCGCAACCGTGCTACGATCTTGTCGAGTGCGCCGACACCGGAAATATCCCAGAAGTGCGCATCGGCGACATCGATACGCACCTTCTCTGCGGTGTCCTCTGCGTTGAACGCGCGCCTGAACCGCTCCACGGATGCGAAGAAGATCTCACCCCTGACACGATAGGTCGCCTGTGCGCCGTCGACCGATACTTCGCGCTGGACAGAGAACATGCGCTGCACCTTGCTGGCGAAGAAGATGCCGGAGAGCAGCACACCGGCAAGCACTCCGAGCGACAGATCATGTGTGGCGACGACCACTATTACGGTGGTCAGCATAACGACCGACGAGGTGGGCGGATGTCGGCGCAGGTTTGGAATCGAGTTCCAGCTGAACGTCCCAATCGACACCATGACCATTACGGCGACCAGAGCAGGCATCGGCACGCGACCGACATAAGGTCCTAGCACCGCCAGCAAGAAGAGGAGAAACGCGCCAGCGACGAAGGTCGACAGCCTACTGCGGCCGCCCGAGGTTACGTTGATCACCGACTGGCCGATCATCGCGCAGCCGCCCATGCCGCCGAACAGAGCCGCAACAATGTTAGCACCGCCCTGCCCGGCGCATTCCTGCCGCTTGTCGCTGTCAGTGTCCGTCATATCGTCGACGATCTGCGCAGTGAGAAGCGACTCCAGCAGTCCGACCGCTGCCATCGTAAGCGAATATGGTAGGATGATCCGCAGCGTGTCCATTGTCAGAGGGACGTTGGGCAGGACCAGGCTGGGCAGAGCCTCTGGCAGCTTACCCATGTCGCCCACAGTATTGACCGGGAGACCCAGACCAATGCTAATCGCGCTCAGCACCAGAATTGCGACCAGCGGCGAAGGAATCGCCTTTGTGATGCGGGGGAACCCGTAGATGATCGCAAGGCCGCCAGCCACCATCGCGTAGGTCTCCCATCCGACATTGGTAAGTTGCGGAAGCTGAGCCATGAAGATCAGGATGGCGAGCGCGTTAACGAATCCGGTAATGACCGAGCGCGACACGAACTGCATGACAAGATCCAGCCGCAGTAGACCAGCGATGATCTGAATGACGCCCATCAGGATGGTGGCGGCGAACAGATACTCGACACCGTGATCCCGCACGAGTGGCACGACAAGGACTGCGACGGCTGCTGTAGCTGCCGAAATCATCCCCGGTCGACCGCCTATGAGAGCGATGGTCATCGCAATGGCGACAGAAGCATACAGACCGACACGCGGATCGACGCCCGCGATGATGGAGAAGCCGATCGCCTCAGGGATAAGCGCGAGCGCGACGACGATGCCTGCCAGGATGTCACGGCGGGCGGCGATACCGTCAGTGAACCAATGGCGACGGTAAGTAGTAAGATCTAATGTCATTGAAAATCCACAACAGGGCACGAGCGCTGAACAGCGCATAAGGAGCAGTGCATGTTGTTATCCGGCGGATCAGCGGCCGGAATAGCCACCCGGACTTTCACCGGGTCCTTGCGAATGCGAGCCCTATAGAGGGTGCACCTGGGTGAATCAACAAGCCTGCAGTGTGTCGGCTATCCGAAAGTATGCGTGAAGCTCTAGCGACCGAATGTGGTCGAAACGGGTCGCTTCCCCCCTAACCAAGCGGTGCGCTCGCCCAGTGGCGCAGCCGCGCATAGAGTGCCGCGATCACCGCCGCGAAGATCAGCAGCGCGGCGGGCACGGCCCACTCATTTTCCGCCATCAGCGCGAGTGGGGCGTCGCTGTTGGTGGCGGCTACGATCCCGGCGAAGGCCACGCCGAACAGGCTTTCGCCGACGATGAAGCCGGTGGCCATCAGCACGCCCATGCGCTCGGCGAAGTCGGGGTTGGATTGGCGGCGCGCCCAGCGATTGTAGAAATGGCCGATCACCGCGCCGACCGGGATCAACAGGGTGAGCGCCATCGGCAGGTAGATGCCCATGCCGACCGCGAGCGGGGGCAGGCGGAGCTTGCCTGCCTTGCCGAGCAGTTCATCGATGGCGACGACCACGGCGCCGATCAGCGCGCCGGTGCCGATCAGGCCCCAATCGAGATCGCCGCCCAGCACGCCCTTTGCCAGCGCGGAGATGAGCGCGGCCTGGGGCGCGGGCAGGGCGGTCGCCTTGGCTCCGGGAGCGCCCGCAAAACCGAAGGCGCTGTTGAGGAGATCGAGCACTGGCGGAATGACGAGGGCGCCGAAGATGACGCCGAGGACCAGCGCGACCTGTTGCTTCCATGGGGTCGCGCCGACCAGCTGGCCGGTCTTGAGGTCCTGAAGATTGTCGTTGGAGATAGTGGCGATGCCGAACACGATCGCTGTGACGAACAGGGCGTACGCGATGAGCGCCTGGCTTTGTTTTGGATCGCCGCCAGAGCCGTAAATGGCGGCGAGGATCAGCGAGGCGCCCAGCACGGCGAGGATGCCGACGCCGGAGATCGGGCTGTTCGACGCGCCGATCAGGCCCGCCATATAGCCGCAGACCGACGCGATCACGATGCCCGCGACGAGGATATAGGCGAGCGTCAGGATGAGGATCGGCACCGGATTGGCCGCGATCGGGCCTCCTTGCGCGAAATACCAGAGCAGCACCGCGATCGGCGCGAGCGAGGCGAGGATGGTGCCGCCGACGATGCCGATGGGAAGGTCGCGCTCGGTGAGTTCGAGCAGGGCGCCGTCGCCAGCCTTGCGTCGCTGCGCTGCCGCGATGGCGGATCGGATGCCGCTGATGATCGGGCCTAATATCTTGAGCAGGGTCCAGATCGCCGCGACGCCGATGGTGCCCGCGCCGATGAAGCGCGCCTTCATGCGGAAGGTGGTGCCGACGACTTCGGCGATGTCGGCTCCGGCTGGCAGGGGCGCGGTGAGCCAGGGGACGAGGCCGACCCAACTGATCAGCAGGCCGACGAACATCGCGACGCCGACCGACAGGCCGACGAGGTGGCCGACGCCGATCAGCGCCATGGAAAAGCTGGTCGAGACAGACGTCGCGCCTGCGCCGAATTTGAAGAAGGTGGCGGCTTCTTCGGCGATCAGCTTCGTCTTGGCGATGATGGAGAAGGCGGCGGCGGCGAGGGCGCTTATGAGGATGGCAGAGAGGCCGCGCTTATTCTCTTCCAGTCCTTCGCGGGAGCCTGCGCCGACCTTCAGCACTTCGGCGGCAGCGACGCCCTCGGGATAGGGGAGGTCGGAGCCGGTAACGAGCGCGCGGCGGAGCGGGACGGAATACATGACCCCCAATATGCCGCCGAGCGCGATGGTGAAGGCGGACAGCCAATAGGGAAAGCCGTGCCACCAGCCGATGATGACGAGGCCGGGCAGAACGAAGATGATCGCCGAGAGCGTGCCCGCCGCCGACGCGATCGTCTGGACGATGTTGTTTTCTAGGATCGTTCCGGTCGCGAACAGGCGCAGCACGGCCATGGATATGACGGCGGCGGGGATGGAGGTCGCGAAGGTGAGGCCGATCTTCAGCCCCAGATAGACGTTGGCCGCCGTGAAGAGCAGCGTGATGAGCGCACCCAGAACGACGCCGCGAAGCGTCAGTTCCGCCATGGGAGCGGGCATGGGCAGGGCCTTGGCCGAATCAGTGGTCACCAGCATCGTCCCCCTTTGGGTGTGTTTTACAGATGTATGGTAATAATGTTGCTGGGCCGTGGATCAATTGGAAAGTGATGCCGAACGCGATGCCGGTGCCGCCGCCATCTCCATCCGGTCGAGCCAACCATCGACCAGCCTGTTCCAGCGGCTGTAGCCACGCGGGTTCATGTGCAGCCCGTCCCGGCCGAACAGTGATGCGTCGGGCAGGCCGTCATGGGCGAGCAGGCTGCTGCCGACGTCAAGATATTCAAAACCGCTGACCCGGCTACGCGCCGCCACGGTCATGTTGACCGCCGCCATTTTCGGCCAGAGCGTCCATCGGATGGGTGAGGGTTTGAGCGATAGATAGGCGATGCGGGCCTTGGGGTAATCGGCGCGCAGCCTTTTTAGCAGCGTGAGTATGTTGCGCGCGACGGTGTCGGGGGTGGCTCCAGCGGCAAGGTCATTCTCGCCGATATAGACGAGCACCGATCGGGGCGCGGCTTTGGGGAAGAGCCGGGCATAATGGCGCAGGACGTCGGGCGTCGTCGCACCGCCGAAACCGCGATTGACGGTGCTTCGGTCAGGGAAGCCCGCGTTTGTGTCCCACAGCCTGATGCTGGAGCTGCCGAGGAAGAGGATGGCGCCGGGCGCGCCGCTGTCTCTCTCATTCGCCTTGGCGAAGGCGGCGACTTCATTGGCGAAGGGGAAGGTCGGATCGGCATTGATCCGCGGTTCCTGCGCGGGGCGCTCGGTCGGCGCCTGCGCAGCCGCGAGTCCGGCGAGGCCGGGCAGCAGCGCGAGGGCGGCGGCGACCCGCCACCATGCCCGTGCGCGGGACGGCGCCTTAATGGCGATGGAGCGGGCGCAGCTGATATTTGCCGTGGGCATAGGTCCCGAACATCCCCGCGATCGCCGGATGATCCACCGGCTCCCCGCTGTCGTCGGCCATCAGATTCTGCTGGCTTACATAAGCGACATAGCTGGTTTCGCCATTTTCGGCGAGCAGATGATAGAAGGGCTGATGCTTGTCCGGCCGGGATTGTTCGGGAATCGCCTGATACCATTCCTCGCTGTTGGCGAAGACGGGATCGATGTCGAACACCACGCCACGGAAGGCGAAGAGGCGATGCTTTACGACATCGCCGATGCTGAAATGCGCGTGGACAACAGGTGGCGCGCTGACATCGGCGCCGAAGATTGCAGTGGTGTCGGTCATGAAAAGCAATTTAGGGTGCTTGCTGAGTGTTACAAGAAAAATACGGCGCGGGCCGCTTGGCAAGCCGGTCATCATTCGCTAATGGCCGCCGCTCGACCGGGACGGCACATGCTGGACCTTCTGCGGAGAGGTGGCAGAGTGGTCGAATGCACCGCACTCGAAATGCGGCGTGCCGGAAACGGTACCGAGGGTTCGAATCCCTCCCTCTCCGCCACCATCCTGTCCTTTCACATCCGTTCCGAATCACTAAAGCCCAGCTTTTCTGCGGCTTTCAGCGGGATTCGCATCCACGTCCATCCCTGCCAGTCCACCGGTGACCGATTGGAAATGTGGGAAAGAATGTGGGAGATTTGGTGGCATGGGAAGGCTCTCCGCTACCGCTGTGAAGGCAGCAACACGTCCCGGGCGGCTCGGGGATGGCGACGGCCTGTTTCTTGTGATTCAGCCCGGCGGTGCCAAGAGCTGGGTGTGCCGGGTGCAGAAGAATGGCAACCGGCGCGACTTCGGCTTGGGCAGCGCATCCAAAGTCTCGCTGGCGACAGCCCGAGAGCGGGCGCGAGAAATCCGCACCTGGGTCGAACTCGGGCTGGATCCGAAATTCGAGCGGCGCAAGGCGCAGGGCATTCCCACATTCCGGCAGGCGGCAGCCAGAGTGATTGCCGCCCACAGCAAGACATGGCGGAATGAGAAGCACGAGAAGCAATGGCTCCAGACGCTGGAGGCCTATGTGTTTCCCCAGATCGGTCATGTGCAGGTTCATGAGATTACAGGACCCATGATCCGGAACGTGCTGTCGGATATCTGGCTCGCCAAGCCAGAGACAGCGCGACGAGTCCGGCAGCGGATCGGCACCGTTCTCGATTGGGCTTACGCTTCGGGCTATCGCGAGACGGAAGCGCCGATGCGCGCAATTACCAAGGGGCTTCCACGACAGCCCAAGAAGGACGGGCACTTCGCGGCCATGGCCTATGCAAAGGTGCCCGCTTTCATGGTGAGGCTCGCGGAGCGGGAATCCTTCAGTAGGTTAGCGCTGCGCTTTGCTATCCTGACTGCCGTCCGATCAGGCGAGGTTCGAGGTGCGGCATGGGAAGAATTCGATCTGGACGAGAAGCTGTGGACCATACCGGCCGCGCGCATGAAGGCGTCGCGCGAGCATGTCATTCCCCTGTCGATACCGGCGCTGGCGATTCTGGAACGGTGCCGGGAATTGCGGATCGGATCGCGCTCGCTTGTATTTCCTGGGGCCAGAGGTGACGCGTCGATGAGTGACATGACGCTCACGAAATTGCTCCGCGAGATGAAGGAGGACGCGACCGCCCACGGATTTCGCTCGGCTTTCCGGGACTGGGTCAGCGAGGAGACCAATCATCCCGGTGAAATCGCAGAAGCCGCTCTGGCTCACCGGGTCAAGGACAAGACGGAAGCTGCATACCGGCGCGGGAACCTCCTCGAGAAGAGGCGAAAGCTGATGGACGAATGGGGAGCATATTGTTTGAAGTAGTGACTGGACACCTTCTTCAATGCCTACGGAGCATCTTGCCGTCTGATAGCGGCCGTCTCACGACTTCAGCCGGAATGGCCTTCATGTTCGCTTCGTTCGTCTCTGTTGGTCGAACGCTGGAGGAAATTAACTTTGCAGCGGAACGGCGACAGCTGACCAGGAGGCTCTGCAAGCCCGCATGTCGGAACTGTCGCTGGCCCGCCAGGCGCTCGACCTTGATCAGATCCTCCCCTTCTATCAACCCAAAGTCGATTTGGAATCGGGTGCCATCGCAGGATTTGAGGCACTATTGCATTGGCGCGACGGAATGCCTGGCGCATATCACGGACCCGGAACAATCTCCGCCGCTTTCGAGGATGCCGAACTCGCCATCGCTCTTGACCAGCGCATATTCAAGCTGATCGCGGCCGACATCCTTCGGTGGAGAAGGCGGGGACTCCCGATCGGTCGTATCGCCTTTAACGTGTCAGCCGCATCCTTTCGACAGGAGCATTATGTCGCGGGCTTGATGGAACGCATCGATCGCGCAGGCATCTCCGCATCTTGTCTGGAACTGGAAGTCACTGAAACGGTGCTGCTTGAGGGGGCTTCTCACAACGTAACGAAGACATTTGAACAGCTTCGGCGCGCCGGGATGACAATCGCACTTGACGACTTCGGCACAGGCTATGCCTCTCTCATCCACCTAAAGCAGTTTCCGGTTGATGTACTCAAGATTGATTGTTCTTTTGTTCAATCCCTCGACGATCCGATCAACGCGGCGATCGTCCGCGCGATCGTCAACCTCGGAAGGGATCTGGGAGTCACGACGGTCGCCGAAGGGATCGAAACAGGAGGCCAGGCAGATCGCCTGCACAGGAGCGGGTGCGATCAGGCGCAGGGTTATCTCTTCAGTCCAGCCGTAGCAGCAGATCAGATCCCTGCGCTTCTTGCCGATCAAACTGCAAGACGGAGCCGACGCGAGAGGCGTAGTGCCAGAGAACGGCGCATGCATCGGCCCTCGAGCAGCATCTCAAAAAGAGCGATTGAATGCGATCGCACGCCTTGAAAGAGCGGTATTTGAATCCACCGCCTGATGGCGGAATGCGATCAAGAGCTTTATAGGCTTCCAGTATGGCCGCTACTTTCTGAGTACCGGCCTTCACTCCCGGAGACGGTCCCGCGAGGGCAATGCCGTCGCCGGGAGACTAAAGATCGCCGACAACAACCGCTAGGCCGCATCACATTCCAGCAGTATTTGGGAAGTGTGGCCTCCCACGGTTCGTGCCATCCGTCGCGAAGATCCTACTTCCGGTCGAAGGCGACCGCCAATCTGCCGAACAAGGGCCGCGAGGATCCCGTCTACCGACTCCATCTTGACCGAAGGCTGGATCGATATGAGGTCGAAACATTCGTCAGGCTTGCAATTATTGAGGGGCAAGAATGTCGGCCCAGAAGGTGATTTCCTCATAAAGCTGCATGCCTTCCGGGTCCTCCCAGTCTCGCCGGTTGGGATCCCATCGGCCCACGACGGGCTGATCCTCCTCCCACAGCAGCATCCGTCGACCATCTTTTCGGTCAGATGGCAGATCAGAAATAGGGTTCCAGCCTGAACTGCTCGGCAACGTCATACGCGTCCCTCGGGTGAGCGACGCCCTGAGCCTTGGCCTTCATCGTCGCGCCTATGTCCACTCGGGGCGACGGCCAAAGCCGGATGTTCGAAACCTGACCAAAGGAACAGGCGCATGCGCCTTTACCGTTGCCGGCTGGACATGCGCGCATGCCACCCGGCCCCAGTAAACTGTGACCGAGCATCCTTTGGTTCGGGGTTTCGACGCCCCGCTCCCACGTATCTTGGGAGCCGGGCCAGATTGCTGGGTTTGGCGAAGTTATCAAGCCAAATTTCGCGCTTAATGACGTGGAGGAGATGCAGCCTGCATCAGAAATTCACATGCTTCCTCAAGTCGGCATCAGGACCGCCGCCGACCGCAGGACGCCTGAAATCAGGTGCTCGATGACTTCGTTTTGAAGTGAAAACCAGCGAGGATAGCTACAACCAAGGCCACGTCCGCAACCATCATTCAGGCAATGAGGATGGTGAAAAGCCGCCGAGCAGGAGGGCGGTTTGCCCATCCTCGCCGCGGGATCAAAGGCCGGAATTTGTGAGCGTCGTTGTTGAAATCTGAGACGCTGAAAAGGCAGATGTGAGGGGATTTAAGGTACGGCAAGATTAAAGCCCTGCCTCCTGATGCGGCCGGGAATGGCGCCTGCACAGGGTTTTTGATGGAGGCATGCCGACGGCCATGCCTCCACAGGGCCGGAGAATGCAGCACCTTCGGTCTTGGCGATGGAGGCCCTTGCACGGCGGGCCGACCGCTTCCCATCCTTTCCCGCATTCCTAGGGAAAGGACCACGACATGGCCGACGGCGACGATTTCGATCTCTGGCTCGGACGCATCGGCCGCGACACGCCGACCGTCGGCAAGAGCCTCGCCCGGGCTCGCCGTGTCGGCGGTGGCGGCAGTGCTGGCCGCCGCTTCACCGGCGCCCGTCTGGGGCGCGGCAATGGCGTCGGGCGGGTGCTCGGCCGGGGCTCACCCCGATCCGTCGCCAGCGCCCGTCGCGTGGTGGTGAAGAGCCGCATCGTGAAGCTGGGCAAGGGCATGGCAGCCGCTGCCCATCTCCGCTATCTCCAGCGCGACGGCACGACCCGAGAAGGGGAACGCGGATCGCTCTATGGCCGCGACACCGATCGGTTCGACGACAAGCCCTTCCTCGAACGCTCGGCTGGTGACCGCCACCAGTTCCGCTTCATCGTCGCGCCGGAGGATGGCGCACAATATGATGACCTTAAGTCCGTGATCCGTCAGCTGATGGAGCAGGCCGAGAAGGATTTGGGCACGAAGCTCGACTGGGTGGCGGTCGATCATTTCAACACCGGCCATCCCCACAGCCATGTCATCGTGCGGGGTAAGGACGAGACCGGCAAGGATCTCGTCATCGCCCGGGATTATATGACCCAGGGCCTTCGCGCCCGCGCTGCCGGGATCGTGTCCCTGGACCTTGGTCCCCGCACGCAACAGGAGATCGCTGCCAGCATGGCAAGAGAGATCGAGCAGGAGCGCTTCACCGGCATCGACCGAACCTTGATGCGGCAAGCCGATGAAGAGGGTGTCATCACCGTCACCAAGACCCATCCGGGCCAACATGCTTCGCTCATTGGGCGGCTACGCACGCTGTCCCGTCTCGGCCTTGCCGAGGAAGGCAGGAACGGACGCTGGACGCTCGATCGTGAACTGGAACCGACGCTGCGCCGCATGGGCGAGCGTGGCGACATCATCCGGACGTTGAACCGCGAACTGCGGGAAGCAGGGATCCATCGCCCGCCCCACAACCATAGCCTGTACGATCCCGCCCACGGAGAGGCGATCATAGGCAGGGTCGTCGCCACGGGCCTGTCCGACGAGCATCGCGACCGGCGCTACCTCATCATCGATGCCCTCAATGGCCACAGCCATTATGCCGACATCGGCGAGGACCAGCAGGCCTTCCCGACTGCAAGTATCGTCCGCCTCTCGCCCGCACCGATCGAGGTACGCGATGTCGATCGCACGGTGGCTAACATCGCTGCCCAACATCAGGGGCGCTACAGTGTCGATCTCCATCTCGCGCAAGACAGGACGATAACGGAGAGCACAGCGGAGATGCATGTCCGCCGACTCGAGGCCATGCGGCGGCTGATCGGCGTGCCTGAACGGCAATCTGACGGCAGCTGGGTCATCGGTGAGGATCATCTGATTGACACCGAACGCTATGAACGGGAGAAAAGTCGGCGCCTGCCGGTCCGCATCGAAACGCTGTCCGTCAGGCCGCTCGAACATCTCGCCGCCCATGATGGCGTGACATGGCTGGACCGCGAGATGGCGAGCGATCAGCCGCAGCCGCTTTCCGGCGGGTTCGGGGCGGATGTCAGGAAGAGCCTTGCCCAGCGGCAGGCATGGCTTGTGGAGCAGGGACTTGCAGAGCAGCAAGGACAAGGTGTTCGCCTACGCCGCAATCTGCTTCTCCTCCTCCAGCAGCGCGAGCTCAGCCGGACCAGCCAGCAGATCGAACGGGAAACGGGGCTGCGGCACATCACGTTGCGGCCCAGGGAGCCGATTGAGGGCATCTATCGCCGCGCCATAAACGTCGGGGACCAGCGCTATGCCGTGATCGAGAGGGCGCATGAGTTCAGCCTCGTGCCCTGGCGCCCGGTCCTCGATCGGGCCGTTGGCAAGCCTGTGTCGGGCGTCATGCGTGACGGTCCAATCAGCTGGACCATTGGCGGCAGGAATAGGGGATTGGGCATCGGCTGACCGGCCGCCCTCCGATAGACACCTGACGGCACCATGGAGGCACTGTCGCCCCATAGCGGCTTGGCGGATGTTGCGGGCATGAAGACGTTCAAGACCCGCCATCAATTCTACCTCCCCGATAGCCTGTCGGCGAAGCTGAATGCGCTGACCGCCGATCCCGGCACGTCGAAGACGCAGATATTGACCGACGCGCTCAACGCATGGCTCGACCGCAAGGGCGCGCAGGAATTGGACCAGCGGTTCGGGCCGCGGCTTGACCGGCAGAACCGGACGGCCGATCGGCTGGAGCGCAAGGTCGATGCGCTGACCGAGATGCTGGGCCTGTTCATCCGGCACCAGCTGACGCTGGTTGCCGACCAGCCGCCATTCGACAGTGACACCGCCCGCCTCGGAAGGACGCGCTATGTCAGCTTCATGAAGCTGGTCGAGCAGCGCCTGGTGAGGGCCGACAGCGGCGAAATAACCGCCCTTGCGAAATCGGAGGAACAGCCATGAGCCTCGAGCCATCACCCGCGCCGATCACGGTCCGCATCAAGGATGCCTGTCGCATGACCGGTATCGGCCGATCCAAGCTCTATCTGCTCATTGCCGATGGAGAGATCGAGACCCTCAAGGTCGGTAGCATGACGCTCATACCGGTCGCCTCGATCGAGGCCTTCCTCCGCAGTCGGCGAAAGGGCAGCTAAGCGCCAGTCTCGGTCATAACGCTCCGCTGCCGATCGCCTGAAAGCGGACATAGTTGCGGCTGGTCGGCAATGGAAAGCTTGCTGAAAGCGGCCTTGCCGAGCAAGATCAAAGGATGATCGTCACAGTAGCGTTCGATGTAAAGAATCACGTTGAAGTGATGGAGGGCTGGCCCATCGAATTGGGTAATACGAGCTTCTTCCTGGAACGTGAAGCCAATGTACTAAAGCGCGTTTGCGGCATCTCAGCCAGCATCGCCATTCATTCAACAAGTTCGCAACCAACTTCCTTGGTGCCATCTACCTCGCCGCCGCTGCCGCCGCCGTGGCGTGGTGAGTATGAGTCGGCCCTTGTTGCTTAGTTGAAAAATTTCAACTATTGAGCTCAGAAGCTCCGATATGCTGGCAGCACCCGGCCATCGTATCCGGCACTGCTCGTTGCACTGATGTCAGGCGGCGCAATAACGCCGCTGCGCATGACTGAAGCTGATGATACAAAAGGGAGGGAATACATTGAAAAAATATTTGAAGCGCAACCTGATGCTGTGTTGCGCTGCTAGCGCATTGGCGTTGCCAACCGTGGCGCATGCCCAGGATCAGGGCGCCTCTCCAACGACGCCAAGCCAGACGCGGACAGAAGGCCTGGGCGCAGTGACAACTACGGACATCGTTGTGACCGCGACCCGTGTCGCGCGTAACCTGTCCGACGTTCCGATGTCGGTTAACGTCGCTACTGGCGAACAGCTTGAAAAACTTCAGCTGTTCGACACTAAGGACGTCCAACAACTGGCTCCGGGCTTAGAGTTGACCAACACTTCGGGCCGTAACAACACAACCACCCTTCGCGGCCTTTCGTTTGATCCCGATTCAGGCGTCACCCCCACTGTTCAGACTTACGTCAACGAAGTTCCCGCTGACGCTCAAACTGTATTCACTGCCTTGTACGATATCGGGCAGATCGAAATTCTTCGCGGGCCTCAGGGTCTTGAACGTGGTCTCCCGTCGCCGGCTGGTGCCATCACCATCACGACGCGTCGTCCTGTCTTCGATGAAATAACCGGCTATGCGCAAGCAAGCGCGACAGACGACAAAGGTTATAACTTCCAGGGCGGTGTGAACCTGCCGTTTTCCGACAAGTTCGCGATCCGCGTTGCTGGTCTGGTTGATCACAACCAGGTTAACCAGGTGAGAAATATCAGCAATGGCGACCGTTCCCGCGCGACTACGATGAGCGGTCGTATAACGCTTGGTTTCAAACCGAGCGACGCGTTCACCGCTTATCTGACCTATCAATATCTTGAAGCCGATACCCGGCAATATACCCAGGTTGTTGGCACAGGATCGACTGGTCTGGCAGGTACATCAGGTCCAGCCTTGGGCGTTGATGACTATGCATCGGTCATGGAAGGTCCGGCACGTTTCAAGAATCGATCACACCAGATTACGTTCAATGGCCACTGGGATATGGGGCCAGTCTCACTGGATGGACTGGCTGCGTATCAGTATTCCAAGCTGGGTCAGGCGCGCGATCAGGACACCACCAACGCCATTCCGGGCTATGTGGCCGTCCAACGTATCGAGACACCGTTCAAGATTCCTACCTTTGAGCTTCGGCTTTCGACGAATGATGACGGCTCGCTCGGCGGTGGTATCGGTGCGTTCTACACCAAGCAGACTGGTACTACGCGGGTAGATCAGCCGGCAGACAACTTCTTCACGGCTTTTGCACCTGCGTCGCTGGGCCTGTTCCTGCCGATTGGGGTCAATGTCATTATTCCCGCAGACGTTGAAACATTGTCTTTCAACGCGTTCGGACATGCGCGTCTGGGTAATCTCAAGATTGAAGGCGGTTTGCGCTACACCAAATATCATAACATACTCGTCAGCGACACGTTTGTCAGTTCGCCTGGCTATCCGGGCTTTGCCCCCTTTGGCATTGATCCGATTGATCCGTTCACTGTCAATCAGGACGGTATTCCAGCAGCCCTGCGCGACCAGGGTACGCATGCGTTCACTGGCGGCGTGAACCTGACCTATGAGGTCAACGACGCCCTGAACATCTATGCCTCCTATAATCGGTCATTCCGCGCCCCCACGGCAGGCGCGTCAGTGCCTGTGGGCTTGTCGAACGACCTGATCGTCACAGATGACGAAAAGACCGATGCTTTTGAAGTCGGCGTGAAGGGTTCGGCGTTCGACCGGAAACTGAACTTTGCTTTCGCCGCCTTCTATCAGAAGATCGACGGCTTCGTGTCGCGCTTTACAGGTGTCACCTATGACTGCCCCAACCTGCCAGCGGCATTTGGCGGGGGCTGCGACAACGTTCCGCCGGCATCGCCGGTGGGCACGCCTGGCGATCGCGTCAACGACGGTGGGTTCGATTTCAACTATAATGGCGACGCAACGGTCAAAGGCGTAGAATTGACCCTTGATGCACATCCGACGACTTTCTGGGATTTTTCGGTCAGCACCGCTTATGTCAAGGCGCGGTATTCCAAGGGTGCCCGGCTGCCGTGCAACGATTATAACGGCGATGGGGCGCCGGATTCGGAGGGAACTCCAGCAATTACCGGACCGGGCAATGTTAGTTTCTGCAAGCTTGGCAGGTTGTCGGATACACCGAATTTCAGTCTTTCGGCCAACAGTGAGTTGCGTTTCCCGATGGGTGGATCGTTCACACCCTTCGTGCGCGGGCTGATCAACTATCGTCCCGCGGTATTTTCGCAGCTAAGGAACTTCAACTATCAAAGCCGTACCATTCTCAATGTCTATGCGGGTGTCCGCAGCGATGACAGCAAGTGGGAACTGACCGGATTCATCAAAAACCTCATTAATCAAAAGCGGATCACGGACATTTCGGCCGCCATCGGCCAGACCGCGGCAGCGGATGGCAGCGTGTTCGACTCGGGTTACCGGACGATCAACGCGACCGCGCCACGCGAGTTTGGCGCATCGCTTGCCTTCCGGTGGTAAGCTGCGCGGCAGCAACGAAGTAAATTGAAGGGACTGGCCGTCGCGGGTTCGCAACGGCCAGATCTCTTTTAGCGGACGCTGGGAAACGGGGTTGAACTTCTGCCGATCACTTCGATCGGCACTGTCAGATCAAATGCACTGCTCGTTAGGCGCTGGTAAGCAGATTCCATGCCGTGGCCCGCACCTGCCAGCCCAATCCGCTACGTCAACTCTTCGCGAGAAATCATCCGCCTGGTGGTGATGATGCATGTGCGATTTCCCCTGAGCCTGCGGAACGTTGAATAGATGGCCTTCGCTGATATGTCGCTGCGGTGGACCGGCTGGGTATACAAACAGGATGGAGAACAGCCGCCGTTTGCCTTTCGGCGACGGGAAAGAGCGACGCTCCGCTTCAGGCAGATGAAGGCACTACAGAAATTCGCCTCTGTTCACGCCAGCATCCACAACCATCTTTCCCTGGAGCGCCACCTCATCGACGGCAGACCTTTAAGGAGAGACGCTCAGCCGCACTGGCGGAGTGGCGGTTCCGCGGCCTGAGTCCCTGCCTCTTCATCCCTTGGTGCATGCAGCGAAGAGCGATTCGGTTTGTCTGACAGCACTACCTCGAATCTCCGGTTGGCCCGCTCCCGTTCGGCCGTCAAGTCGTTCGCGAGATCGACATCACCCGGTAGCCTCAGGTATCCAGCGCCAATTTCGGCGGGGCACGGCAGTAAAGGGAGTCGTTCCCGCCTAAATTTGGGGCAGGTGACGGCGCCCAAATGTGGGGTCACCGCTCGTGTCGCGGGGTTCGAGCCTCGCGGTGTAGAGAAGGCCAACCTACACTGGCACCCTTGATCGACTGATCCTTCAATGCTTAGGACAGTGCCATGATGGAAGCCGATAGCAATGAACAATCGATGGACCTTGGCATGGTGCGCCCCGGGAAATCTTCCCGAGGCTCTAAAACGGTCGACATGATACTTCGATCTGCCGTTCAAGTGTTGATTGAAGAGGGATCGGCGGCGTTCACATTGAAACGGATCGCAGAAAAATGCGGTTTGCAGATAGGCAACGTCACGCGCCATTTCCCTCGAAAGGAAATGCTTGTCCAGTTACTTCTTCATGAAATCCTCGATTCCAGTGAAGAACTCCTAAGACATCGCGTGTATGAAACTAATATGCCTGCCGAAGACGCGCTGACTCTTGTGATAACCGGCACGTTGGAAGGCGCCAAGGCGAAAGGAACAACGCATTTAATGACAGAACTTTGGGCCATGAGTAATCACAATGAATTTGTGGCGGAGCGCGTGGAGGCCTTATACCAATATAGTCACACATTGATTGGTTCGTTCGTAAAGCAGCTGAATCCCTCGCTTAACGACGAGGAAGTTGAAGCAGTCTCGATCTTCATCAATGCCGCAATGGAAGGCATGACAGTCATCGCAGGTCATGGTAAGCCATGGTCGAAAAAAATGCCGCTTATGCAAATGATCGGAGCGAATTCGCTCGTCAAAATGGCGAAAACCATCACTCCGGCCGAAATACGCATACTGAAGGCCCGGCCAGACGAAATGGCTGCGGAAAAACGGGGTGCGACGCAAAAGCGGGCGCCGAAATAGGTTAAACTCAGAGCGTGCGGCCAAGCGCGCGGCCCACGCCGGGTGGCCCCATCGCTAAATCATGCTTCGATAACGAACTTGGACGACGAGTCTTGCGCTCGGCCCATCGCTGGCGCTCGCGATGGCGCGGTAACCCCACATAAACCTGTTGACAGGAAGTTGAAAATATTCAACATAAGAAATGTTGATAAATATTAACGTAAGAAGGAAGGCGCGGTGCTTGGCTCAGCGACGGTCCGCTGCCCTATGCGATTTGGTTTAACCGACAAGGTGGCACTGGTAATTTCTTTGAGCTTAGCGCGCGACGAGACGACCTGCTTCAAGGAGTATCACGATGAAGCTTCAGCATCTTCCTAACGACGCCACCGTCGAGGAAGCGATAAAGGTGATCCGTGAGCATGGCCATGTGATCATAGATGAGCTGGTTCCAGGTTCCGTTATCCATCAAATCCTGACGGATATGCGGCCATATACCGATGCTGCGCCGTTCAGCGAAAATGAGTGGTTCGGTAATGGAAGTCAACGCGTCGGCAATTTGATCGCACGCTCGGAAACCGGTCGCGACCTCGTGATGAACCCTTTGGTACTTGGCGTCGTGAAGGACGTACTTAGCCATTCACCGATCGTTCAGCTCGGCGCAACCGAGATGATCTCATTGAAGCCAGGTTGTCCCGCGCAATTTATTCATCAAGACGAAATGACTTTCGACAGCTTTCCATTTCCTGATGACTATATCGTTTCTTGCAATACCTTGTGGGCATTAACGGACTTCACCGAAGAAAATGGCGCGACCCGGGTTGTTCCAGGAAGCCATGCCTTACCGCGTGCGGAATATAGGTTGGAAGACACGCTGCCAGCCGAGATGAAACGTGGTTCCGTGATGATTTTCACGAGCAAGCTGTGGCATGCCGGGGGCAGCAATCGATCGAAAGACATCCGACGCGCGCAGGCGATCAACTATTGTGTTGGCTGGGTCCGGCAGGAGGAAAACCAGTTTCTGGCCTGCCCGCAAGATATCGCCCGAACCCTGCCTGACGATCTTCTGAAATTGATGGGGTATCAGATCGGCTTTGGCTACGGCCACGCCGGGGCGCAAGCGGACCCCTTGACTGCACTCAGGCAGGCACACCCCTGATACGTGCCGGGATGAAGGACGCGAGATAGCGATCAGGGTGAGATCACGGTCTCACTAGCGATATCATTCCAGATCAAAGACTGAAGGATCGTGAAATGTCAGTTGGAAACACAATTTCGATAGATGACTATCAGACCGAGCAAATGAAAGCGACAGTAGTGGTGCCACTGGATTTTCAGGACGCTCTGCCGCAACCTACGCCGGATCTGGAAACGGCAAAGGCCGACTTTGAACGAGCAGGCTATGCGATCCTGACCGCCGCGATCTTGCCAGACAAGGTCGAACTCGCCCGGCAGGTGCTGGCTTCCGAAATTGCCCACGAAGAGGCGGCGGACATCACTCGGGTAAGCCAGTTCTTTGTCGATCCCGATGCCAAGAATCGGCGTCTGGACCGCTTGCCCGATCGGCATCCGGTGTTTCTCGAACTCCTCGAACAGCCTGTTTTGTTGGACCTCGTCAAACACATCCTCGGACCCACGGTGCTTAACGAAAGCTACCTTGTTCAAAGCCTGGATGCCAATGTCACACGTCCAGGAAGCGGCGCGCAATTCATCCACCTGGACGCTGCCCGCGACACCCATGATCAGGCCGTTCCATACCAGGCTCGCTTCATCTGGTGCCTGGATGCGTTTGACGAGGAGAATGGTGCGACGCGTGTCGTCCCTGGCAGTCATCGCTGGAACGACCGGATCGATATGTCTGGTGCAACATTCTACGAGTCGGTGCCAGCCATCGCCCCTGCTGGCTCGCTGCTCATTTACTCGGATATGCTGCTCCACGGCACAGGGGCAAATGTATCGACTGACCGGCAGCGGGCATCCATCAACTTTGGTTACTGCCCGCCCTGGTGTCGGCCGTTGATCAACTTTCCGCTCGTTCTTGATCCGCGCACGATGGACGGCGCGTCACGTACGCTCCGTCAGTTGCTGGGCTACAGCTCTGTCGTGAATGGCTTCGATTCACCCTGGAACTCGGCTTCGGAAGAGCTGCGTTCCATGACGGTCCCGGCCACCATCGAATACTGACCGTAGGAGCGGCGCAAGGCAGTCGGTACGCGGCGGTGGCGGCATCGCCACTGAACGCAAGTCGGTGCCTGGTGCGGACTCGACGGGGAAGGGGTCGGGAAGGCTGGAAAGACACCGGCGTACCCCGGTCGGCGTACATTTTGCGAGAGCAGCCTATGCACACCGCTTTCTCATTGAAGGGTTCGATGTTCGAGATCGAGATGAACGGTCATGCGGCGGATCGGGAGGAGCTGCTGGACTGGCGGCCCGATGATCGGCTGGCCGTCATTCTCACCTCGCCCCTGAGCGCACTGGGTGCCAGCATGCTGTTACAGCTGGTGACCACGGCCTATTATGATGTGCGCCCCAGCCGCCGAAAGGCGCCGCATTATGCGGAAATCTACCTGCTTCATTCTGGCGGGCGCTATGGCGACTTCTCAAGCTTTGACGTGGTGCCCCGTCGGGAGGTCTTTCTTCCAGCCGATCCCGACGCGCTGATCGAGGCGATCAACGATCGCGCGATTACCCACCTGGCTATTCCCGACGGAACTCCACGGCATTTGACGTTCCCTTGGAAAGAGCCAGAGGTGGCGCGCGATCGCATCCGGCATTGCTTTGCCTATACTGCCCAGGGACGCACCAGTAATGCCGATATTGCGATCATGTCGCGGAACCCTGATCTGCACCAGGATGTCGAACTGGCGCTCGAACCAATCGCGCTTGCGGAGAGTATCGAGCGCTACATCGACGCAGGCGATGCGGATGTTCAGCTTTATTCAAGAGAGCTGGCGCAGCGTGTGCGCAGTCGATTGATTGAAATTAGTGCAGACGAGAAAATAACCGCAAGAAAATATCACGACGCCATTTGGGATGACGGCGTCATGCGGCAGACTTTTCGAAAGATCAGTGTCGACGCCGCGCTCTCGCTGCTCTGACACACGTCTACCGGTCATCAGATCATCAAATTAAAATCAAGGAGACTGACGCTATGGCACACACAAAATTCCACCTCGGCTATTTCACCAAGTTCGGGGCCACGTCATGGCCCGGTGACGGCAAGGAGTTCGGGTCGGACTGGATTGACGGTTCCTATCACAAGCAACTCGCCAAGATGCTGGAAGCAGCGAAGTTCGATTTCATCTTTTTCGAAGACACGTTGATCGTTGGCGACAGATATGCCGGCTCCATGGAGCTCGATCTGAAGAACGCTACGCTGGCCCCCAAACTCGATCCCATCCCGCTGCTGCCAGTCATGGCGCAGGAAACGTCGCACATCGGACTGGTCGCTACCGCGTCCACCACATTCTACCCGCCCTATCTGCTGGCCCGACTACTTTCGACCGTCGATTCCCTTACGGGCGGGCGCGCTGGCTGGAACATGGTCACGTCCAGTGAGAAGAACGCGGCCCTGAATTTCGGCATGGACAAGCTGCTGCCGCCTACGGTCCGCTATGACATAGCGGATGAATATGTCGAACTGGCCAAGAAGCTGTGGGATTCGTGGGAAGAAGGCGCGCTGGTCGCTGACCCTGAAACAGGTGTGTATGTCGACCATAACAAGGTTCACACCATCAATTTTGAAGGTAAGCATTTCCACTCGCGCGGCCCACTGAACACGGTGCGGTCGCCGCAGGGCTATCCTGTCCTGTGTCAGGCCGGTGCATCGGAACGCGGCCGCGAATTTTCGTCGAAGAATGCGGAAGTTGTTCTGGGCATGATGACCGGCGGCGTTCCCGGGATGAAAGCCTATCGCGAGGATATTCGGCGGCGCGCCGAAGCGCAGGGCCGCAACCCGGATGATATCAAGGTCATCTTTCTGACGCCCGTCAACATCCTTCCCGAAGGGGTTGAGAAGCAGGAAATGACCGAAGCTGAAAAGCAGGCGTCGTTCGAGCATAATATCGTCATGGCCTCCTCCTCGCTAGACGTGGACTTTTCGCTCTATGACCTGGACGTGCCCGTGCCGCAGGACATCGTTGCGGGCGGCCATACCAGCGCGCTCGACCATATGAAGAAAGCCGGGCGGGAAGAAGGCAAATCCATCCGTGACCTGTTCTCCATGGGCCAGGGCGCCAGTGGAATGGACTTCAGTGGCACGCCGGAGCAGGTCGCCGAAAAGATGATGGCGGTCATGGATGAAGTCGGCGGCGACGGCTTCCTTATCGAAGGATCGGGCTATAACCGCCAGCTCCCCGATCTGCTCAACGGCGTTATTCCCGCTCTGCAAAAGGCCGGTGCGGTTCGCACCGAATATCGCGGCACCACATTGCGCGAAATTCTGCGGGAGTTTTGACTCTGCAATCGGGCGGTTCGCAGTTAGCCGCCCGGTTTCAAGCCTGCCGCTACCCATGTACTCTGGGTGGTGATTGTAGCGGGGTATCGAAGGTAACAGCTTGCGCCGAGGTAGGCCATTCGCGATACACGAGATAAGTCATACGCTTGGATGGTGCCGCTGATGTCTCCTTATGGCTGCAGTCCGGTAACCGAGCGGCACGGGTCGGCGCGCTGCACCCATCTGTTATCGGGCGAATGGCAGGATGCGTCCTGATCTGACATTTACACCAGAGCAGGGGGAACGCCGATGCTGCGAAGGGTTTCGGGCGCTTGCGTACGAAAGCCTCCAGTGCAGGAACCCGCGGGGTCCTTTGGTCGGAAACTGCCTCTGGGATCAGGTTCGGTGAATGGCGGCTTTCCTGTCTTCGCCTCTCTAAACGCCAAATTCCGCAAACGGCCGGTCGCGCTCGAACACCTGCGTCCACTCATTTCGGCTAGCGTCTGGACAGATCAAGGTTTGTCCGTCATCCTTTCATCAAGCTGGTGATTTCATGGCCAGCAGGGATACCCGTGGTAAGGGGTGTGGGAAAGCTTCAGCTGGTCTGGCAGGAACATAGGAAATTTGCCGCTTTTAGCGCGGGAATACTGATCCCTCCCTCTCCGCCACTTAATATCAAAAGCTTCCGTATCCAGCCGGGTCAGGACCAATATTGGTTCAGTCGTTCCGCCTCCTGGTCGATCGTGCCGGGATCGCCTTCGCCGGTCAGCGCATAGGACATGTCGCCGCGGCGCCAGTAGGCGACAGACTGGGCGCCTTCCCGCACCGTGTCGGGGATGGCGGGGGCGTCGCTTTTCTGTCGTGTCGCGAAGATGGACAGGCGCTCGCCCGCGCCGGTTCTGATCGCGACGAGAAGGGCGGGACTTTTCCCCGCCGGGAAAAGCTGAACGTCGGTCACGTTCCAGTCGGCGGGCAGTGTGGGCAGGAAGATGTGGGTTCGCGCCAGAAGCTCGTGATGGTCGAGCGCCTGCCCTTCGATTTGCGAAGCCATGTGCGCCCGGATCAGCGCGACCCGGTGAGAGGCGACGGCCATATCGACATAATCGGGCGGGCTAGGCCCGGTCGCCAGCAGCAATGCCAGTGCGGCCGCTGTCCCCGTCCCGCCGACCGTCGCTGCCCTGCGCCAGAAAGGCCGGGCTTTCGAAGGCGCAAGCGCTGCGCTGTCGTCGAGCAAATGGCCGGAGAGCTGTTCCTTCCTGTGCGCCAGCAGACGGAGTCCCGTCCGCGCGCTGAGGTCGGCCATCACCCGCGCCGCGAGGTCAGGGCGGGCGGCAAGATGCGTTTCCACGGCAAAGCGTTCGGCATCGTCCAGTTCATCATCGATATAGGCGTGCAATTCGTGATCGGCGGGTTCCTCAGTCATCCTGTCCTCCAACCAGACGCAACGTCGCCTGCCCATCTACGCTGCCAGAGTTCCGCAAGCCCGCACGCGCCCGCGCCAGCCGTGACATGATGGTGCCCACCGGCACGTCCAGCACCTCGGCCGCTTCCTGATAGGTCATGCCTTCGACAGCGATCAGGTGCAGGACCGATCGATGATGGTCCGGCAGCGCGGCGAAGGATTGCCCCAATTGGGCAAGCTGCACCCGATGTTCCTGCCCGGCATCGACATGCGCCATCACCGTTTCGGCAAAGCGCGCGTCGCGCCGCGCCTCGGCGGCTTCGCGCCGTTTGCCCGATATGAAGACATTGTGGACGATGGCGAGCAGCCATTGGCGCCTGCTACGGCTGGGTTGAAAGCTGTCCTGCCGCTCGATCGCGCGCACCAGCGCATCTTGGACCACATCGTCCGCGTCCTGATCGTCGCGCGCGAGGGAGCGGGCATAGCGGCGCATGGCGGTGAGGTCGTCGCCGATCGGGCCGCCGGTCCCGCTTTTCAGCCAGCGCATGATATCAGTTCCCGTACCGTGGCGGACGGTGGGGCATCCGCCAGGCAATCGGCATAGGCTTGATAAACAGGCGCAAGGACATCGTCCCAGTCATAGCGGTCGGCAGCCGCACTGGCCATCGCGCTCATGCGGCGGCGGCGGCGGGGGTCGCCGATCAAATGTTCGACGGCGGCGGCATAGGCGGCCGCGTCTTTCGGTTCGACCAGCAGGCCCGTGACATCATGGGTGACAAGAGCGGCGGCGCTCGGCACCTCCGCCGACACGACGGGCAGTCCACTCGCCATCGCTTCGAGATTGACGTTGCCAAAGGCTTCGGTGACGCTGGGATTGATCAATATGTCGGCGCTGGCGATGGCGGTGCCGAGCGCTATCCCCTCCAGATGCCCGGCAAAGGTCGCATTGGGCAGGCGTTGCGCCAGCCAGCTGCGGGCCGGTCCCTCTCCCACGATCAGCGGACGCAGCCCATGGTGACGCTGACGCAGAAGCGCGATCGTCTCGGCAAAGACGTCCAGGCCCTTTTCCAGGACGAGGCGGCCAAAGAACAGCGGCACAACATCGTCGCGATCATAGCCATAGGCCGCGCGCACAGCGTCGGATCGGAGCGACGGATGGAAGCGCGCGCGATCGACGCCCCGGCCCCATATCGAAACCTTTGCCTCTCCATAAGCGCTGGCGAACTCATCGGCGATGGGCAGCGTCGGCGCCAATATGCGGTCGCACCGGCCATAAAAGCGGTCGAGATAGCGCTCGATCGGCTTGCGCAGGAAGGACAGGCGATAATAGTCCGCATAGGTTTCAAAGCGCGTGTGCACGCTGGCGATCACGGGCACATCATTTTGCCGGGCGTAGCCGAGCGCCTGCCATCCAAGCCAGTCGGGCGCTGATAGGTGGATGATGTCGGGGGCGAAGCTGTCGAGATCGGCGCACGCGGCGGACGTAAGGCCCAGGGCCAGCCGATATTCGGGCCGTCCCGGCAAGCCGAGCGAACGAACGGCCTGGATATCTCCAACGGCGGCGAAGGCGGGCTTTGGCGCGCGCGGGGTGTAGATGCGCACTGTTACGCCATGGCGCGCCTGAAGATAATCCACCAGCCGGTTGAGCGCCTGATTCGCGCCGTCCCGTACGCAGTCATAATTGCCGGAAAATAGGGCGACCCGCATTGGCCGCTTTGCATCTCGGGCGGCGATCGGCGGGCGGGGCGAGCGGTCGAGGTGGAGAAGCGTTGCCATGATGCGACGCTTACGCGTGCCGTCGCGCTTTTATTCCGGCTCACCTCCTTTTTTAACGGACGGCATAAGGCGGACTGATCGGGGACGGGAGACGTCCCGTTGGCCACTGGCGAGCGCACGGTTCGTCCTGTAGCGCGATCATCGCCCGTGTGCTTTGGAATGGAGACGATAGATCCTTGGTTAGACCGCCGATTTCTGCTGCCCTGTTGTTGATGGTGTTTCCGGCGGCGTGGGGAATGCCGGGCAATCGGGCGACGCCCGGCTATACGCGCGTGGCGATCGAGACATCGGTGGGCACGATCATTGTTGCGACGGATAATAAGCGGGCGCCGCGCACTTCGGCCAATTTCCTTACCTATGTCGATGATGGCCGGTTCGATGGCGTCACCTTTTACCGGGCGGCGCGGCGCAAGAGCGATGCGAGGCTGGGGCTGATCCAGGGCGGGATTGATACCGATGCGCGCCGGTCCCTGCCGCCGATCCCGCATGAGCCGACCAGCAAGACCGGCATCCGGCATCTCGACGCGACCCTGTCGATGGCGCGGCCTAATCGGCCGAATTCGGCGATGGGCAATTTCTTCATCACGGCGGGTGCCACCCCCAATATGGACGCGCGGGGGGACTATATCGGCTATGCCGCTTTCGGCCATGTGGTTGCTGGCATGGATGTCGTGCGCCGCATCCTAGCCATGCCGACCTGCTGCGGATCGGGACCGATGCGGGGGCAGATGATCGTTAAGCCGGTGACGATCATTCGCGCCAAGAGGCTGGATGGCACGGCGCGGCCGACGCGTGGGGTAAAGCCGTGGCTGATCGGCCTGCGTCGCAAGGCGGCTTCCTGACATTTCCTCTGTTCCGGGCGGCGTTCAGGCGTCAGGATGAGCGCTGAAAGGAGAGTGCCATGGCGGCGGGACGCATCAGGGTAGGCATTGGCGGATGGACGTTCGAGCCATGGCGCGGCACCTTCTATCCCGAGGGGCTGCGGCAGAAGGATGAACTGGCCTATGTCGGCCAGCATCTGACCGCGACGGAGATCAACGCCACCTATTACAGCACGCAAAAGCCCGCGACCTTCGCCAATTGGGCCAAGGCGGTGCCCGACGGCTTCCAGTTCGCGGTGAAGGCGTCGCGATACTGCACCAATCGTCGCGTGCTGGCGGAGGCCGGGGAATCGATCGGCAAGTTTGTGGGGCAGGGGATCGCGGAACTTGGCGACCGGTTGGGTCCGATCCTGTGGCAGTTCATGCCGACCAAGAAATTCGAGCCGCAAGATTTCGGTGCTTTCCTGAAGCTGCTGCCTGATTGCGTCGATGGCGTCCCGCTGCGCCATGCGCTGGAGGTGCGGCACGAAAGTTTCGATGATCCCGCCTTTTTGCAACTGGCGCGCGATGCGGGTGCGGCGGTGGTGCTGGCCGACCATGACGAATATCCTGCCATTGTCGGCCATGATGTGGGCTTTTCCTATTGCCGCCTGATGCGCACGCGGGAGGAGGAAGCGACCGGCTATTCGCCCAGGGAAATTGGCGGCTGGGCAAAAAAGGCGCAAGCGATGGCGGATAATGGTGACGTCTTCGTTTTCTACATCAGCGGGGCCAAAGTGCGTGCGCCCGCCGCGGCCCAAGCGATGATCGTTGCATTGGGGTGACAGGGCTGTTGCATTTGCTGCAACTGCGAACGCGTCCTTTGCGATTGAGGCAAAGGGCGTGTTCCATCATATGCGTTCTTGTCCAAACAGGGCGCAAAACAAAAATTGCAGGAAACGAAACATGCGGCACACTATGCAGGGCGTTGCGTTGATGGTTGCGGTCGGTGCGCAGATGCTGACCTTCTACTCGGTGCTTTTCGCCTGAGCGATTAATCGCTCCCCTTCATTCCTCGTCTTGGGGGAATTTCAAAAAGGCCGCCCGGCTATTGTCAGGGCGGCTTTTTTATTGCTAGCGATTACGTGCAATGAGCCAGCCTTTGCTATTCGTCTACGGGTCTCTCCGGCCCGGATTTTCAGGGGATATGGCTCGCTGGCTGGCATCAGTGGCGGAATTTGCGGGTGCTGCCATTGCAAGCGGTGCGCTTTACCGGATCGATTATTATCCCGGCTTCGTTCCCGATGCTGACGGAATTGTCACGGGTGAGCTGTACCGGCTGCCTGATCCTGACGACATCCTTGCCATTCTTGACGAGCATGAGGAGTGCGCGGCGCATTTTCCCGCGCCTCATGAATTTGCGCGGGAGCAGATTAAGGTGCGCGGCGCTGCGGGGTCGATCGATGCATGGACTTATGTCTATGCGCGCGATGTCGCGGGGCTGGAGCGAATCGCGAGCGGCGATTTCCTGGCCTGACCGCTTGCGCTGGGCGGATGGGCCGATAATCTGCGGCGGCCGGGGGGGGGGCTGCGGAGAGGAAGCGCGATGAGCAGTGAGAATGCAGAACCCGGCCCCATGGATCGCCTGCCCGAAGACCGCAGCTGGATCGACAGCACCGGGCTCGACCGGCGCAAGCTGCTGATGACCGGCGCCTTCGCGGCTGGTTTCGCCGCCGCATGCCGCCCGGTGTCGAGCAGCGCCGTGCAGACATCGGGCCAGGGACTAACGCAGGAGACGGTTTCGATCGCGGCGAGTGATGGCTTTGCGATGCCCGCCTATGTGGCGCGGCCGGAGAAGGCGAAGAACGCGCCGGTTATCGTCGTGGTGCACGAGGTTTTCGGCGTCCATGAATGGGTCCGCGACATGTGCCGCCGCTTTGCGCGAGAAGGCTATTATACGATCGCGCCCGATCTGTTCGCGCGGCACGGCGATGCGACCAAGATCGCCGATATCCAGCAGCTGATCAGCAGCATCGTGTCGAAGGCGCCCGATGCGCAGGTGTTGTCCGACATTGATACGACCTATGACTGGGCGGGCAAACATGGCGGCGATGCGGCACGGCGGGGCATTACCGGCTTTTGCTGGGGCGGGCGGATCGTTTGGCTTTATGCCGCGCACAGTGCGCAACTGGATGCGGGCGTGGCCTTCTATGGGCGGCTGGTCAGCGAGAAGACAGCGTTGCAGCCGGTGAGCGTGGTGGAGCAGGCGGGCGCGCTGAAGGCGCCGGTGCTGGGGCAATATGGCGGTTTGGACAAGGGCATCCCTGTCGCTGATGTCGAGGCGATGCGGGCGGCGCTGAAGAAGGCGGGCAAGTCGCCGCCGGACGCGATTACGGTCTATCCGGAGGCTGATCATGGCTTCATGGCGGATTACCGACCCAGCTATAACGAGGCGGCGGCGAAGGAAGCCTGGGTGGCTACGTTGGAGTGGTTTGGGCGCTATGTGAAGGGTGAGAAAAAAGGGTGATGCCCGTTCGTGTCGAGCGAAGTCGAGACATAGGATGCGTCAGCGCTTCTCGACTTCGCTCGAAGCGAACGGAGGTGGGGGGAGACGGGGTAGGCGTTTCCTATTTCGCCTTCATCGATTGTACGGCAGCAAGGGTGCTCTTTACATGGCCGGTATAATTCATTTCGCTGTGGACGAAGACGATCCGACCGTTGGGCGCGATGACGTAAGAGGTGCGGTCGGTTATGCCCGGCGCCATCTTGAGCGCGACGTCATAGCCCGCGATGATGTCTGGCCCGGCCGAGGCGACCGCGAACTTGCCCGCGCACTCCTTGGTGGAGAAGGCGACAAGGTCGTCCACCGGATCTGCCGACATGCCGATCACGGTCGCGCCCGCTTTCCTGAAATCATCGATATGCGTCGCAAACTCGCGCGCTTCGGCCGAACAGCCGGGCGTGAAAGCCTTGGGGAAGAAGTAGAGGACGACCGGGCCCTGCTTCAACTGGTGGGACAGGGTAAGGGTGAATGTCTTGCCCGCCCGCGCGCCGCGCGTGGTGAAATCGGGCGCCTTGGCACCGGCAGACAGCGCCGCCACGGCGCCGGTCGATCCCAACATGGTGGCGGCAAGGGCCATTGCGATCATCGCGCGCTTCATCATCACCCGTCTCCATCCTTTGCGGCAGAGCAAGGGTGATGGCCCCAAGCCGTGCCGCTGGCAAGCCTGTAGCTGGAACCCTTCACCGCCCCGCCGGTTCATTACGGATGCGCCTGCTTTTTGCCATGCCCTTGCTGTTGCTCGCCGCATGTGACGACAAGGGCGGGGAAAAGCCCCGCATGTCGACCAACATCGTCGATGAGCAGGCGACCTATGATGTCAGCAATGAAACGCCTGCGCAGGATGAAACGCTGGCGGCGGGCAATGAGACGCCGCCCCAACCGGGCGACAACGCATCTGTTTCCGCCGCTGCTGACAGGACGGGAACCGCGTCGCATGCTGGCGCAATTCCTGCGGCGTTACAGGGGAGCTGGACCGGCCTTAACGACCGTTGCGGCGATCGGTCGGCTGAACTGGAACTCAAGGTGACGTCGGACAGCCTGATCTTCCATGAAAGCGTCGGGACGGTGACGGGAGTTGCGACCGGAGTCGGCGGCAAGGTGAAGGTCGATGCCGCCTTTACCGGAGAGGGGGACAGCTGGACCAAGAAGCTGGAACTGCGCCCGTCGGCTAATGGTCGGGAACTCACCATCATCAATGACGGGGCGGCGGTGACGCGCAAGCGCTGCTGAAGCGCTTTCCGTTTGTCGCGAGCGTCGCTAGAGCGGGGCGATGATCGGCCGCCTGACCTTGAGCGATTTCCGCAATCATGCGGATGCGCTGATCCTTCCCGATCATGCTTTCATCGTGCTGACCGGCGAAAATGGCGCGGGGAAGACCAACATATTGGAAGCGGTGTCGATGCTGGCGCCCGGACGCGGCCTGCGCGGCGCGGCGTTGCGCGACATGGCGCGGCAGGGTGGGCCGGGTAGCTTCGGTATCGCGGCGGAAGTGGACGGGGTGGTGCTGGGGACCGGCACTTCGCCCCAAGCGCCCGATCGACGTCAGGTGCGGATCGGCGGCGTTGCTTCGTCGGCCAATGCGCTGGCCGATCATCTGGCGATCGTGTGGCTGACCCCGGCGATGGACCGGCTATTCATGGATAGCCCCGGCGGACGGCGGCGGTTTCTGGACCGGCTGACGCTGGCGCTGCATCCGGGGCATGCGGTGCATAGCGCTCGCTATGAGGCGGCGATGCGGGCGCGCAATCGGCTGTTGTCGGACTTGCCGCGCGCCGACCCGTCATGGCTGACGGCGCTGGAGGCGCAGATGGAGGAGCATGGCGCGCTATTGTCCGCCGCGCGTGCTGATCTCGTTACCCGGCTGGGCGTGGAACTTGTTGGCCAGCCCGATGAGCCTTTTGCCCGCCCGCTGCTGGCGATCGACGGGGATGAGGAGGGCGATGGACCGCTTGCGCAGCGGCTGGCGCGGGAGCGGCGGCGGGATGCGGCGGCGGGGCGGACATTGTCGGGACCGCACCGGCAGGACCTTTCCGTCACCCATGCGGCCAAGGGTCAGGGGGCGGCGCTCTGTTCGACTGGCGAGCAGAAGGCGCTGCTGTTATCGATCCTGCTTGCCCATGCCGCACTGGTCGCCGCTCATCGCGGCCAGCCGCCGGTCTTGCTGCTCGATGAAGTGGCGGCTCACCTCGACCCGTCGCGGCGAGCTGCATTGTTCGGCCGGTTAAGAGAAACCGGCGGGCAGGTGTGGATGACGGGAACGGAAGATAGTCTTTTCAACGCGTTGGGTCTAGCAACACGGTTAACGGTAACGGCGGGCCAGCTTTTTCGTTCCGCAGGTTAACCCGCCTCCGCAACAATTCACCGCTTGGCGCTTCTCAACTCATCCTGGCTCTGCGCTAAAGACGCCACGGGGTTGATAACGCACAACAAGTCGGGGGTCGTTTCACACATGGTCGGTGCTTTTCGCGCATTTATCGCGACTGCCGTGCTTGCGCTCGGCGCCCTGATCGTGACCCCTGCCGCCGCTGGCGTTCTACAATGCGCACCCTATGCGCGCCAGGTTTCCGGCATCACACTTTATGGCAACGCCAATACCTGGTGGGGTCAGGCCGAGGGTCGCTATGACCGTGGTCATGAGCCGCGCGAAGGCGCTGTCCTGGCCTTCGCCGCCAGCCGTTCCATGCCCGTCGGCCATGTCGCCATGGTGAGCAAGGTGGTCAGCGATCGCGAAGTGCTGCTGACCCATGCCAACTGGTCCTATCGCGGCGGCATCGAGCGCAATGTGCGCGCCATCGACGTGTCGCCCAACAATGACTGGACCGACGTGCGCGTGTGGTACGGCCCGATCGGTGGCCTTGGCCTGCGCTCGAACGCCGCCAAGGGCTTCATCTATCCCGGCCATGCCGGTGAGGCCGCGCCGGTTCAGATCGCCATGGCCGATCGCGTGAACCCGGCCGCTGCCGCCGCTGGCGCTGCTTTCTGACAGTTTAACCAGTTCATAAGAGCCGCCGGATAATGTCATCGGCGGTGGGGCGATTCTCAGTGGTTTGAGGTCGCAGAATAATGTTTCGATATGTTCGCGGGGCGGCTTGGCTGCTGGCGGCGCTGGTCGCCACGCCGGTATTCGGCGCAACCGCTTTGCAATGCGTGCCCTATGCGCGGATCGTGTCCGGCGTGAATATCCGGGGCGATGCGCTGACATGGTGGGATCAGGCGCAGGACCGCTATGCCCGTGGGCACGTGCCCCGGCGCGGCGCCGTCATGACCTTTCGCCCCTATGGGCCGATGACCCTTGGTCATGTCGCGGTGGTCAGCAAGGTGCTGGACGACCGGCGCGTGCTGATCCGTCATGCCAACTGGTCGGTGCCCGGCGCGATTGAGGAAGATGTGTTGGCGCTGGATGTGTCCGATGCGGGAGACTGGAGCCAGGTGCGCGTATGGCACAGCCCGACCGGGCAGATGGGCGCGCGGACCAATCCGACCTTTGGCTTCATCTATCCTTCCAAGCCGCAGTTGCATGCGTTCGAGCCCGATCCCGCGCTTGGCACCAGCGTGCGGCTGGCGAAGGCGGATGCCGAGGATTGGAAGCCGACAAAGGCGGTGATCAAGGCTGACGGAGAGGAGCCGTCTCTGCGCCTTGCGAGCCTTGGCCGATCCTTGCGCAAGGCGGCGCAGGAGCCGAAGCTGGAAATGGATATGCGGGCGATCCAGTTCGCGGATGCCGCGCCTTCCGGGCGATCGCTGCGCGACATCATCGCCGATGTGAAACGGGATGCGCGGCTGCGCTGACGGGTTTGAGCGACCTCCGTTCGTGTCGAGCGAAGTTGGGGCACGTTATGTGCAACCGCTTCTCGACTTCGCTCGAAGCGAACGGAGCTTATTGGGAAGCGCCGGTCCTATGAGGATAGGCCAGCTTATTCCGCGTCGGCGGCCTTTTCCTCTTCGCCGTCGGCCCCATGCTCGAACCAGGCTTCCACCGGGCCGGAGAGCTTGATCGTCAGCGGCTGGCCGTGGCGGTCCTTGGTCTTGCCGGCGGCGACACGAATCCAGCCTTCGGAAATGCAATATTCCTCGACATCGTTGCGGACGCGGTCCTTGAAGCGGATGCCGATGCCCCGTTGCAGCACATCCAAGTTGAAATGGGGGCTGCGCGGGTTGGTGGAGAGGCGGTCGGGAGGCGTGTCGCTCATGGCTGTTTCAGATCCTTCGTTTCGCGCCGCCTAGCCTTTTGGCCGCGCCGCCGTCAACCGGGGCGCTTCGTCCACGTCGCAGAAGATGCGCCGGATCACCCCCTGTTCCAGCCAGGAGGCAAAGCGCGTCTCGGCATCGGCCAGCCCCGCGAAGGGATAGGCGACCGGCTGGTCATTGACGGCACGGCTGGCGTGCACCAGCCGGATCATGGCGTCGGGCGCGGTGGTCAGAATGCGGCCGCGCCGGTCGGTCGCCGCGCTGTTGACGCCGATGACATGGCCATCTTCGGCAAAGACGGGGCCGCCGCTGATCCCGGACAATGTGTCGTCGCTTTCGGGCAGGCGCGCGACCTCTGCCCAGGCGAGCACCGGTTGGGTTTCCTCCGTCCGTCCGCGCCGGGCGCTGGCCGCGCCGATTAGTTCTGATACGACAAGCGCCGCGTGCCCGGCAGGGAAGCCCATGTGGAAACCGAGCGATCCGGGTGCGGGCACGCGATCCGACAATGGCAGCGCGTGATCACTGGGCAGGCCGTCGCGGACCAGCGCGGCGTCGGCTTCCCGGCTCTCCACGATGCGGGATACGGCGCGCGCGACGCCACCGTCCTCCAGCCCGATGCGGGAGCAGTCATGGGTGACATGCTCGGCGGTCAGCCAGGCCCCGTCGCGATCGACGGCAAAGGCAGTGCCCATGCTGTCGGATGGCGCGGCCGCCCGATCCTCGATCACGAAGGCTTCGTCGCTCCATTGCGGCATCGGGCGCCGGGGCGATCGGGGATCGAAGCTTTCGACCCGTAGCGGCGTCGGCTGCGTCACCTCGCCGATCCAGGCGATCGTCAATATGACGCCCAGCATCAGCGGCAGGCAGCCGACGCTCCGCCGCGCCATGGCTTAGCCCGCCACGGCCGCCGCCGTCAGGCAGGCGATCGCGACTTTCATCATGGCAAGGAAGACGGCGGCCGACCGCTCATTCGCCTCGATCCGTGCCGACAGGGAGCCGAGCAGGAAATCCACGAAGCGGAAGGCAATGAGTTGCAGGATCAGCGTGACGCTGCCCCAGATGATCACGTCCCAGACATTGACCGACCCGGCGAGGCACAGCGCCAGAGGAATGGTCAGCCCGATCGCGGCGCCGCCAAGGGATATCGCCGCCGCCTCATTCCCGGCGCGGATCAGGGCGAATTCGTCGTGCGGCGTAATCCACATATAAAGCGCCAGTGCCGCGAGCCAGGCCAGCGTTGCGGAGGCGAGGTGCAGCAGGAAGATGGGGAGCCCGGACAGCAGGCTCTGGATGACGGGCATGGGATCGCTCATGCGACCAAGGATGCCGCAACCTGATCCCCGCTTCAATCAGGGATCGGGTTGCGGAAGTGTTTCTGTGCCCGGAGCTTCGTGCGTTTATCGGCACTGCCTCCTATTTCCGTTCGCCCTGAGCCTGTCGAAGGGTTCTACTTCTTTTTAGGAAGTAAAGGGCTTCGACAAGCTCAGCCCGAACGGGGTTGGGTGATTCAGATTAGAGGCACGATGCTCCAAGTCAGACAGCTATGCCTCAGCGGCAGATACGCACCCGGACGTCCCGGTCGCGATAATAGTCATAGCGCCATTCGGTCCAGCAGCGCTGGCGATAGCGATAATGGCTCCGCCGTCCATCGCGCCAGTAGCGGCGGTCGTTGTGCCAGCGGCGGTCGTCGCGACGGTCCCAATCGCGGTCATGGCGCCCATCACGCCAGTCGCGGTCGCCATAGCCATAATAGCCGCCGCGATATTGCGCCTGGGCGGGCGCGGCAGTCGCGCCCAGCGCGGTAATCGCCAATCCTAGCGCGGTCGCGCCCTTCACGAAGATGTTCATTTCCTCTCTCCTCACTAGCACCCCCGGACGCATGGCGTTCAGTGGGGCTACGGATGAGAAGATGCACTGGGTTGACTGAACCGTCCGGGAACGGCGCTGTCAGCCAGCGTTCAGGGGGGTTATTTGCCGCGCAGTTCGTCCTCGGCAGACACCATATAGTCGCGCGTGATCGGCAGGGATCGGCGATTGCGCGTATATTGAACCTGGTAGTTCACCATGCTGCCATGTTCGAACACCGTCGCCGCGCCCGCCAGATAGAAGGTCCACAGGCGGAAGAAGCGTTCGTCATAAAGCGCGATGATATCCGCCCGGCGCGCCATCGCGCGGGCATACCATTGGCGAATGGTCAGGCCATAATGCAGCCGCAGCACTTCGACATCCGTCACCATCAGCCGCGTGCCCTCACTGCCCTGGATCATTTCGGACAGGGCGGGAATGTAGCCGCCGGGGAAGATATATTTCTGGGTGAAGGCGTCGGTGATGCCCGGCCCATCGACGCGGCCGATCGTATGGATCAGCATCACGCCATCGGGCGTCAGAAGATCGCGGCACTTGTCGAAGAAGGTGCGGTAATGGGCCGTGCCGACATGTTCGAACATGCCGACCGACACGATCCGGTCGAACGGCCCCTCTATATCGCGATAATCGATAAGCTCGAAACGGACATGGTCAGCGACGCCGGCCTCCTCCGCCCGCTGCCGCGCGACCTTCAATTGCTCCTCCGACAGGGTGATGCCGGTCACATCGACGCCGCAGGTGCGGTGCAGATATAGAGCCATGCCACCCCATCCGCAGCCGATGTCCAGCACCTTCATGCCGGGCTTCAGATGCAGCTTGGCCGCGATATGCGCTTTCTTGTCCTCTTGCGCCTGTTCCAGGCTGATCCCCGCATCATTGTCCGCGTCGGGAAAATAGGCGCAGCTATATTGGCGGTCGCGATCGAGGAAGAGGGCGTAGAGGGCGCCGGACAGATCATAATGATGGGCGACGTTCGCTTTTGACCGGGCGCGGTGATTGGCGCGCCAGAGCGTCTGGCGGATCGATTTGAACCCGCGTTTCAGCCGCCCCTTGTCGCTGATCGACTTCCCGCTTTCCCAACTGTTGTTGGCGCGGATCAGCGAGATCAGTTCCATGATCCCGCCGCCTTCGATTGTGACGCGCCCGTCAATATAGGCCTCCGCCATGCCAAGGCGCGGGTCCTTGATGATGTCGAAGGGCACGCGCGCGTCGCGGAACTTCAGCGCGAGCGAGGGGAAGGCCGGATCGGGCGTACCCGCCGTCACCTTCCTGCCGTCGTGATAGATGATGGTCAGCTGTCCCCGTGTGACAAGCCGCTTGATGACGCGATCGAATAATTTCATGGGCGGCAAATTGTCAGGTCATGCAGCGCCCGTCAAATGCCTGCATACCAATCATAATTGGCGCGATCTTCCCAATAGCCCCCTTTGCCGTCGCCGATGCCGGAGAGGGTGCTGACCGCCTTAATCTCCATCAAATATTTGGCCTGCTTATAGCCCAGCTGCCGCTCGACGCGCAGTCGCAGCGGCGCGCCATTGGCTACCCTCAGCGGCTGGTCGTTGAGCGCGAAGGCGAGGATGGTTTGCGGGTGAAACGCGTCGAATATGTCGATGCTTTCATAATAGGGCCGCCCGTCGCCCATGAAGTCAGCGCATTTGAAGACGAGATAGCGCGCGCGGTCGCTCATTCGGGCGGCGTCCAGGACAAGGCCGAGGGGCACGCCGCGCCATTTGCCGATCGCGCTCCATCCTTCGACACAGTCATGGCGCGTGATCTGCTCGCGATGCGGAAGGTTGTGCAACTGGGCAAGGGATAGCGAAAGAGGGCGGCCGACCAATCCCGTGACCTTTAGCCGCCAATCGGCAAAGCCCGTCCGCCACAGGGCGCGATATTCGGGCGTGTCGGGATTGGCGGTTCCGTTGGGCCGGAAGAAGGGAGAAATCTGGTCAGGCCTGAACTCCCGCGCCAGCGCGTCGCGCGCCATCAGGTTGCGCTGCGCCCATTTGTGGAAATTCTCGGCAGAGAATAGCGCGTCCCGCACATGTTCGTTGCGCCCCAGCCGGTCGCATCCCGACAGCGTGGCCGCCGCGCCGAGCATCAGCGTGCGGCGATTGAGGATCAGGCTCATGGCCGCTCTTCCGGTAAGCGGTAGCGGCCGGTGATCATCGATCGCAGCTCGTTCGCCGGGCCTGCCAGCATCACCATCGTTATATGGACGAGGAAGAAGGCGACCAGCGCGAAGGCGGTGATGAAGTGGATCGACCGCGCCGATTGCCGCCCGCCGAACAGATCGACCAGCCACGGCCAGGCGGCGTTCATGCCCGGCGACATGGTGAGGCCGGTGAGAATGATGAGCGGCAGGGCGACGAAGATGACCGCGATATAGCTCGCCTTTTGCAGGACATTATAGCGCAGCGCTGCCTGGCCCGTAGGGAAGCGCAGGCGCGCATGATCGACAATGTCCCGCCAGACATGGCGTGGGGCAAGCTCGCCCTTCCGGAAGGCGAGGTCGCGCGCGATATGGCGGCCCAACAGCGCCCACAGCATATAGGCAAGCAGGGCGAAGGCGAAGACGGGCGCTGCCGCGAGATGCCAGTGCCGCGACATCGCCAGATCATAATGGGCGGGCAGGGTGATCCACTGACCAAAGCGCTCCAGCTTCAGCCACGGCTGATCGAAATTCGCACCGTAATGGCCCCAATAGAGGCGCGGATGGGCATTGAAGATGCCAAGGCCGCTGGTGAAGAGGATGTAGAGCAGTCCGGCATTGATCCAGTGCCACAGCCGCACCGGCCAGCGGTGGCGCAGTACCGGCGGCGGCTTGTCGTCTGAGGGGGTAGGACCGCTGTCCATCGTCCTGCTGTTACCCTTTTGCATCAGTCGCGTCAAAAGCTGCTGTAGCGATCAGAACGTATCCGAAATGAGGTGCCGGTTCATCTTCTGGCCACATTCTCTGTGGATAGGAGCGCTCGGCCTTGCCTCAAGATCACGCTGTGGCGGAAAATGGGGGAATAAGATAGTGAAGAAAAGATGACTGTTGCGAAATAGCATCATCGATCGACAATCTTCATATCGATATTGCAACATTGATCAAAGACAGCCATATGCGCCCTCGCTTACGACGCAAGATCGGGGCAAGCAGGGATGGAGTAAAGGGGTCACTTCATAGCGACGCTCGAAGCTGAAATGCTTCGATACCATGCCTGTTATATATCAAGAGTGCGATCCGCTTCCTGGATAATGCACGTCTTACCGCATGAGGACATTATGAAGACTGTGATTTTCGCAGCTGTTGCTGCTGCCGCTTTCTCGGCTCCCGCTTTCGCGCAGGACGCTGCTCCCTTCACCGGCCCCCGCGCTGGCGTGACCGTTGGCTATGACAGCTTCGGCGACGAAGAAGGCGTAAGCTATGGCGTGAGCGCTGGCTACGACATCGCCCTGACCCCGTCGATCACCTTTGGTCCGGAAGTGACCTTGGGCGACACCACCACCGACGTTCCGGGTACGGACCTGAGCCGCGATCTCGCCGCTTCGGTGCGTCTGGGCTACGTCCTGACCCCGCAGGTCCTGGCGTTCGGCAAGGTTGGCTATGCCAGCACTCGCATTGAAACCACTGGTGTCGGCGGCGCGGCATTCGAAGGCGTCCGCTTCGGTGGCGGCCTGGAATATGCCATCACCGGCAACACCTACATCTCGGCTGAATATCAGCGCACCGAGTATGAAGCTGGCATTGGCGGCCGTGACGCTGGCGTTGTCGGCATCGGCTTCCGTTTCTAATCCTTTCGGGATCTGAAACACAGGAGGGCGGTCCCATCGGGGCCGCCCTTTTTGTTTGTCGGCTTTGGCTTCGCAGGTAGCTTCGCGAAGCTGACGCCGTGAATTGCGAGCAGCCTCGTATGGGGGCGAAGCGGTAAGCGATGCTATGGTGATCGAGCGAAGTCTTGCGTGGGTGCCGGGCTGCTGCCCTCCATCCCCACGAAGCTATAGCGAACCGGCCAGAGCCAGCACCACGCCGCTTCCGACCAGCAACAGGCCCATCACCTCGCCGCGGGTCATCCGCTCTCCAAGGTAGAAGTGACCAAAGCCCAGGGTGAAGGCGACCTCTATCTGACCTACGATGCGGACCAGCGCGACGGGGGCGGTCGCAAATCCGGTGAACCAGCAGGCCGATCCCAGGGCCGAGAGCAAGCCGACCTGCCCTGAAATACGCCAGCTCGCGAAGACTTTCCGCATCTCCGCCGGTTCGCGCAGCAGCAGATAACCGCCCTGCATCAGCGTCTGGAGTGACACGGTGGCCACCAGTACGACGAGGGCGGCCAGGATCGGGTCGCTGCCGCCGACTTCCTGCGTCGCGCGCCTGATGCCGATGGCGGTGAGCGCGAAGAAGAAGCCCGACGCGATGCCGGTCAGCGCGGCGGGCTGACCGAGCGCCTTGAGGAAATCGGCTGGCCCCATGCGCTTGCCGCCGGTCGACAGCAGCATGACTCCGACAACGCCGCAGCCGATGCCCGCCCAGGCGAGTGGGCTGAGCCGCTCACCCATCAACAGGAAGGACAGCGCCGCGCCCTGCACCGCTTCCGTCTTGGAATAAGCGGTGCCAACCACGAAATTGCGGTGGGCGAAGGCCATGATCAACAGGTTGGTGGCGATGATTTGCGCAAGGCCGCCGCCGATGCAGAACAATAGGAAGGACGGGTCGGGGTGAGGCAGGGGCGCGTTGCCTATCAGAACATATCCGGTCAGCAGCAACAGCGCGAAGGGCAGGCCGTAAAGATAGCGGACCAGCCCAGCCGCGTTGATCGACAGGCTATGGCTTACCCGCCGCTGCACCGCCGTGCGCCACGCCTGCATAGCACCCGCGAACAGGGTGGCTGGGAGCCAGATTGGCGAGGTGATCACTTAATCCTCCCCATCATGAGATGGGGAGGGGGGCCATCCACAGGATGGTGGAGGGGAAGCGCGCGGCAGTTGTTCAGGATATGCCGCATCACGCTATCCAGATCGGTAAGAACATCGATTGCTTTGATCCTCAGGACCCTGAACCCCTGCGCCCGCAGCCAAATGTCGCGCCGCTCATCATGCGTGACCCGCTCGATGTGATCATGCCCGCTTCCATCAATCTCAACCGCCAAGCGGGCTGAAGCACAGTAGAAATCCAGCACATAAGGCCCAACCGGATGTTGGCGGCGGAACTTCAATCCGCTTGGCCGTTGCCGCAGCCATTGCCACAGCGCGACTTCTGGTGGCGACATCTCTCGCCGGAGCCCGCGCGCATTGTCGACCGTTTTCCTTCGCGGCGGCATCGCGCATTTCCCCTCCACCACTCGCTATGCGAGTGGTCCCCCTCCCCATCTTTCGATGGGGAGGATGTAAAGGTCATGCCCCTTCGAGAAGGCCTTCCTTCTTGATCTTCTCCTGCCACACCAGCGGGGCGAGGCGGTGGACGTTTTGGCCTTCGCTATCGACGGCGACGGTGACGGGCATGTCCTGCACGTCGAATTCGTAGATCGCTTCCATGCCCAGGTCTTCAAAGCCCACGACCTTCGCGCCCTTGATCGCGCGGGCGACGAGATAGGCCGCGCCGCCGACCGCCATCAGATAGGCGCTCTTATGCTTGGCGATGGAATCGGTCGCCGCCGGGCCGCGCTCCGCCTTGCCGACGCAGGCGGCGAGGCCCTGTTCCAGCATCATGTCCATGAACTTGTCCATGCGCGTCGCGGTCGTGGGACCGGCCGGGCCGACTACCTCATCGCGCACCGGATCGACCGGGCCGACATAATAGATGACGCGGCCCTTGAAATCGACCGGCAGCTGTTCGCCTGCGGCCAGCATGTCGGCGATCCGCTTGTGCGCGGCATCGCGGCCGGTCAGCATCTTGCCGTTCAGCAGCAGGCGGTCGCCATGCTTCCAGCTCTGCACGACTTCCGGCGTCAGATTGTCGAGATCGACGCGGATCGCTTCCTTGCTGGGTTTCCAGTCGACCTGCGGCCATTCGGAAAGCTTGGGCGCTTCCAGATAGGCGGGGCCAGAGCCATCGAGCGTGAAATGCGCGTGGCGGGTGGCGGCGCAGTTGGGGATCATCGCGACCGGCTTGCCCGCCGCATGGCAGGGATAGTCGTAGATCTTGACGTCGAGGATGGTGGAAAGCCCGCCCAGGCCCTGCGCGCCGATGCCCAGCGCGTTCACCTTGTCGAAAATCTCGATCCGCAGCTTTTCGATGTCGTTCTGCGGACCGCGCGCTTTCAGTTCGCCCATGTCGATGGGCTCCATCAGCGATTCCTTGGCCAGCGCAACCGCCTTTTCCGCGGTGCCGCCGATGCCGATGCCCAGCATGCCGGGCGGGCACCAGCCAGCGCCCATTTGCGGGATCATCTCCAGCACCCAATCGACGATCGAATCGCTGGGGTTCATCATCTTGAACTTGGTCTTGTTCTCAGAGCCGCCGCCCTTGGCTGCGACATCAACGGTCACCTTGTTGCCCGGCACCATTTCGACATTGAGCACGCAGGGCGTGTTGTCCTTGGTATTCTGACGCGAGAAAGCCGGATCGCGCAGGATCGAGGCGCGCAGGCGGTTTCCGGGGTTGAGATAAGCCTTGCGCACGCCGTCATCGACGACGCCCTGCATCGAACGGCTATTATCGTCGAACCGGCAATCCATGCCCCATTTGATGAAGACATTGACGATGCCGGTGTCCTGGCAGATCGGGCGATGCCCTTCGGCGCACATGCGGCTGTTGGTCAGGATCTGGGCAATGGCGTCCTTCGCCGCGGGATTGGCTTCGGCCTCATAGGCTTTGCCGAGCGCGCGGATATAATCCATCGGGTGGTAATAGCTGATGAACTGGAGCGCGTCGGCGACGCTCTCGATCAGATCGGCGGTCTTGATGACGGTCATCTTGCCTGCATGTCCCTAATTAGCGCCCGGCCCTGCACGGCGGGTCTTCGCAGGCGCGGCTAATAGGGATTGCGGCCAGAGTCCAGATATGCCGCGTCAGCTATCCGTTGGCATAGGGGAACATGTGCCACCAGGGCTCCTTCTCCTCCAACACGCGGGCAAAGCTCGGCCGCGCCTCCAGCCGGTCGAGATAAGCGGCGAGCGCCGGAAAGCCGCCGCGCATCGGTTCCACCTTGTCGGCATAGAAAAGGGCGGGGGCAGCGGCGCAGTCCGCCAGTGTGAAGTCGTCCCCCGCCGCCCATTGCCGCGCGCCGATCCGATCTTCCAGCATCGCATAGGCCTTGCCCAGCAGGATGCGCGCTTCGCCCACGCCATGAGCATCGCACGCATCGTCGGGCCGCAGCCGGTCGGCCACGATCTTCTGCATCGGCGTCATCACATAATTGTCGAACAGCCGGTCCATCAGCCGCACCTCCAGTGCCTGGGCGGGATCGGCGGGGATCGGGCGGAAGGGGCCGGGGCACTGCTGCCCCAGATATTCGATGATGATGCTCGCCTCGGCGACCGTCTGGTCCCGCGCCTCGTCGCGCAGCACCGGGAACTTGCCCAACGGCCAAAGCGCGAGCCAAGCCTCCGCCACGCCGGGGTCCTCCATCATCGCCCGTTCGAACGATGTGTCATTCTCGTAAAGGGCGATCAGCACCTTCCAGCAATAGGAGGAAAGGGGGTGATAATAGAGAATCATCGGCTCTGCCTCTTTGCATGGTCCGGGGGGGTAAGATCGTGCCTCTTACCATGGTTTCCGGGCGGTTTCTCGACGGCTCCTCATCCACAGTTGATCCACATCAGCTTGTGGATAAGTTGTGGATGAACCACCATCCTTAGCGGAACAGGGCAGGGGTACTGACCTGATCCCGGCAATTTCGGGCCTAAGCGAAAATTATTTTCGTTCTCAAATTGTTTCCCTTGCCTTTTGCAGGACCGTGGGAAGTCGGCGCGTCGCTGCAATGCAGGATGACCGCCATGCCATGCAGATAGCATCTCCTCCGCCGCCCGGAGTCTTCATACCGTCATTTACCCTCTTGCAAGCAGATCAAGCTGTGGCACTATCCCTTGTATCGGGTTAACGGGGGTTACCCAACAGATTGTGATTGCACCGGCCGGATCGTTTTCCGGGCGAGAGGCGTTTTGTCTCATGCGATCCGCTGCTGGCGCACCCCGCTGCCGTTCCGGGCGGCCTTACAAGATGAGGCTTGACCGAATCGAACGAAACAGGAACATTCGGGGGCTCGGAATGGATTTTCGTGACAGCGAACAGACAGGTGCAAGTGACGTGGCGACGGTAATCGACGAAGTGGTGGAAGCAGTGGCGGAAAAGAAGGCTGTGCCAGCCAAGGAAGCCGTGCGTTCTTCATCGTCCATCCAGGCGCGCCGGTTCGACGTGGTCACGGACGAAAGCCGCGATGCGCTGCTGACGGAGTTTGGCAAGGACACGCTGAAGGACCGCTATCTGCTGCCCGGCGAAAATTATCAGGACCTGTTCGCCCGCGTCGCGGCGGCCTATGCCGATGATCAGGACCACGCCCAGCGCGTCTATGATTATATCTCGCGCCTCTGGTTCATGCCCGCGACGCCCGTGCTGTCGAACGGCGGCACCGGCCGCGGCTTGCCGATCAGCTGCTATCTGAACAGCGTGGACGACAGCCTGGAAGGCATCGTCAACACCTGGAACGAGAATGTGTGGCTGGCCTCGCGCGGCGGCGGCATCGGCACCTATTGGGGCAGCGTGCGCGGCATTGGCGAGCCGGTCGGTCTCAATGGCAAGACCAGCGGCATCATCCCCTTCGTCCGCGTGATGGACTCGCTCACCCTCGCAATCAGCCAGGGCAGTCTGCGCCGCGGGTCTGCCGCCTGCTATCTCGACGTCTCTCATCCGGAGATCGAGGAGTTTCTGGAAATCCGCAAGCCCAGCGGCGACTTCAACCGCAAGGCATTGAACCTCCACCACGGCGTGCTGCTGACCGACGAGTTCATGGAAGCGGTGCGCACCGGCGCTGAGTTCTCGCTCAAATCGCCCAAGGACGGCTCCGTCCGTGGCACGGTCGATGCGCGCAGCCTGTTCCAGAAGCTGGTGGAAACCCGCCTGGCGACTGGCGAGCCCTATATCGTCTTCTCCGACACCGTGAACAGCATGATGCCCAAGCATCATCGCGATCTCGGCCTGAAAGTTTCGACTTCCAATCTTTGTTCAGAAATCACACTGCCGACGGGTCGCGACCATCTCGGCAATGACCGGACGGCGGTCTGCTGCCTTTCGTCCCTGAATCTGGAAACCTGGGACGAATGGAACAAGGACCCCGTCTTTGTTGAGGACGTCATGCGCTTCCTCGACAATGTGCTGCAGGATTATATCGACCGTGCGCCGGACGAAATGGCGCGGGCGAAATATTCGGCGGGACGTGAACGGTCAGTGGGCCTGGGGGTGATGGGGTTCCACTCCTTCCTCCAGGCCCGTGGCCTTCCTTTCGAAGGGGCGATGGCCAAGAGCTGGAACCTGCGCATCTTCAAGCATATCAGCGAGAAGGTGAACGACGCCTCGATGCAGCTCGCGGTCGAGCGTGGGCCGTGCCCCGACGCCGCCGACATGGGCGTCATGGAACGGTTCAGCTGCAAGATGGCGATCGCGCCCACCGCGTCGATCAGCATCATTTGCGGCGGCACTTCGGCCTGTATCGAACCGATCCCGGCGAACATCTACACGCACAAGACGCTGTCCGGCAGCTTCGTGGTGAAGAACCCCTATCTGGAAAAGATCCTGCGCGACAAATCGAAGGATTCGACCAACGTCTGGAACACGATCCTCGAACGTGGCGGGTCGGTCCAGCATCTCGATTTCTTGAGCCAGGAAGAAAAGGACACGTTCAAGACCAGCTTCGAAATCGACCAGCGCTGGCTGCTTGAGCTCGCGGCCGATCGGACGCCCTTCATCGATCAGGCGCAGTCGCTCAACCTGTTCATTCCGGCGGACGTGGAAAAGTGGGACCTGATGATGCTCCACTTCCGTGCCTGGGAACTGGGCATCAAGTCGCTTTACTACCTGCGGTCAAAGTCGGTGCAGCGCGCGGGCTTCGCGGGCGGGGTGGAAGCCGACAACACGATCGACGCACCGAAATTCGAGTTGGCTGGGGGAAGCACAGACTATGACGAATGTCTTGCGTGCCAATGAGCTAATGGGGGGGATGGGCGCGGCGGTGGCAACACTGACCGCGCCCACACAATCAGCCCCGGAGGCCTTACCCCTCGTCCTGTTCTTCTTCAAAGAGGACGGCGTTGGCACCGGTCGCAGACAGCCGCACAGTGCCATCCTCATCAACCCCGGCGATCAGTCCCTGGCTGATATAATGATGATGCCCGGAGTGACTTCCCTGGCCGCTATCCGCCTTGATCAGCTTGATACGATCGCCATCGACGTGATCGACAGTGCCGACATGGACGCCATCAGCGCCGATAACCTCAGCATGTTCCTTGATGCTGGTAAGATCAACCATCATATTGCTCCTGTGCCGGGAATGACAGGGACTGAACGTCCCGCGCCCGCGCAGGTTGCGCTTGTCCATTAATTCGCGGAGCCGACCCAATGCCCCTTCTTCAAGCCAGCAAGGTCTACAAGCCTTTCGAATATCCCTGGGCCTATGAGTTCTGGAAGCGCCAGCAGCAGCTGCACTGGCTGCCCGAGGAAGTGCCGCTGGGCGAGGATTGCCGCGATTGGGCGCAGAAGCTGTCCGATCACGAACGCAACCTGCTGACCCAGATCTTCCGCTTCTTCACTCAGGCCGACGTGGAAGTGCAGGATTGCTACCACGAGAAATATGGCCGCGTGTTCAAGCCGACCGAAGTGAAGATGATGCTGACCGCGTTCAGCAACATGGAAACGGTCCACATCGCCGCCTACAGCCATCTGCTCGACACGATCGGCATGCCTGAAACCGAATATTCGGCGTTCATGCAGTATAAAGAGATGAAGGATAAGCATGACTATCTGAGCCAGTTCGGCGTCGATACGGACGAGGATATCGCCAAGACGCTGGCCATGTTCGGCGGCTTTACCGAAGGGCTCCAGCTCTTCGCTTCCTTCGCCATGCTGATGAACTTCCCGCGCTTCAACAAGATGAAGGGCATGGGCCAGATCGTCACCTGGTCGGTGCGCGACGAGACGCTGCACTGCGAAGGCATCATCAAGCTGTTCCACGCCTTCACCAAGGAACGCGACTGCCTGACGCCGTCGGTCAAGGACGACATCATGGACATGTGCCAGAAGACGGTGCGGATCGAGGACGCGTTCATCGACCTCGTCTTCGAAATGGGGCCTGTGCCTGGCATGACGCCCAAGGACATCAAGAAATATGTCCGCTACATCGCCGACTGGCGCCTGGGGCAGTTGGGCCTCAAGCCCATCTACATGATCGACGAACACCCGCTGCCGTGGCTTACTCCGCTGCTGAACGGGGTGGAGCACGCCAACTTCTTCGAAACCCGCGCGACCGAATATTCGAAGGGCGCGACGCGCGGCCAGTGGAACGAGGTTTGGGATGCCTTTGATCGCCGGAAGCAGCTCAAGGCTGGCGATGCGGCCAATGCCGATGAGGTGAGCGATCCGGATATGTTCAAGGCCGCCGGGATCGCTGCGGAGTAAATTAGCTGAGGGTGATTAAATGACGAGTCCAGCGCAGCGCCACACGCGAGTAAAAGCTGCAAACGACAGCCCGAGCCCCATTGTGGAAGAGCTGAATGAAACTCAGCTTGCGTTGAAGCGCGTCCAAGATTTTGAAGTTTCTTCCTTGGTCCGAGAAAATGACCTTGGTAGCAAGTTTGCTTTTAAAGAGGTTGTTGATCCAGCGAACAAAGTAATTGATCTCTTCAAAATGATATCCCTCTCACAGCTTCATTTCTTTCCTGAGCGTCAAAAGACAATTATAAGGGATGAAGCTAATGCTTTTTACAACTTATTGGATCAGTGCCTGAAATTCGACCTTGAGTCCGCTCAGCCTGCTCCTATGGACGCCAAAATGAACTTGGTGAACCAAGTGACAAGCCGGTATCAGTCTATATTTGACCAGCTGTTTCTTTTGATTTCTTTTGCAACTGCTCGGTCTCAAGATTTCTCTCGTCTTGAAAGAGAGGCGAGAGCAGCGTCTCAGTCAGCGCGCGATCAAGCGGAAAGGTTGATGAGCGATCTATCAGAACAGAAGTCGGCCGCCGATTCTATACTAACGGAAGTGCGGGCCATCGCTGCGGAGCAGGGGGTAAGCAAACAAGCAATACACTTCAAAAGTGAAGCAGATAGTCACAAGGATTTGTCAGATACTTGGTTCAAACGGACTGTTTGGCTCTCCATCGGCTTAGCGTTTTACGCTGTAGCATCGTTGTTTTTCCACCGTGTCCCCGGCCTTGATAACTTAGACGGTTATCGTGGTGGCCAGCTAATTATCAGTAAAGTTTTGATATTCGCCGTTATAGCTTACATGCTGTTCCTCTCTGCTAGGAATTTCATGTCTCACAAGCACAATGAGGTTGTGAACCGACATAGGCAGAATGCCTTAGCTACGTTTACTGCCCTCGCCGAAGCTACATCGGATGCGGCAAGCTCAGACATTGTATTAAGTCATGCTGCGGCATGCATTTTTTCTCCTCAAGACACAGGGTATGCTAAGGGCGAGGGAGGCCACTCTGAAGGCGTTCCGAGTCTGCAACTAATACCAAGGATTGGAAACGTCGGCTCGGCTTAACTCGTGGCCGACCGGAGTAATATTTCTATTCCGCTGTCCTATACACTCTCACCCCGCTACATCCTCCAGCGGCTCTTTCACCCTGTAGGAAATTTCGCCGAAAACCGCGCTTTTCCGCGGCCCTGTCGTGTCACCTTTGTCACCCTGACGCGTACCTTGCGCGGGGGTGAACGGCAGGTTTTGTTCCGTTCATGCAACGTCCATCGGCGATCATGTGTTTAGACCTTCAGCCTGATAAACTGGCAAGGAGTAGACCCATGAAGATCAGCCTGAAAGCCGCGCTTTCGGCGCTTTCGCTGGGCGCGATGGCGCTGGGCAGCGTGCCCGCTCTTGCGCAATCCCGTGATTGGCGGGAAAACCGCGAAGACAGGCGCGAAGCCCGCCGAGAGTATCGCGAGGATGTCCAGGACGCGCGCCGTGATTATCGCAGGGATGTGCGGGAAGCCCGCCGCGACTGGCGCGATGATCGCCGCCACGACAATGGCCGTCACAAGGGTCATTGGAAACGTCCCGGTGGGGTCGTTTATAGCTATGACTGGAACCGCCCGGATCGCCGCTATGGCAGTCGATATCGGCCCGATCGCTATTATCGCAGCGGCTATGAGCCGATCCGCGTGACGCGCGGGACGCGGATCTATCGCGGCTATGATGATCGCTATTATTGCCGCCGTTCGGACGGCACGACGGGCCTGATCGTTGGCGCGGCGCTGGGCGGGTTGCTCGGCGGGCAGCTGGATCGCGGCTATTCGAACACTGCTGGCGTGCTGATCGGCGCGGGTGCGGGCGCTCTGCTCGGCCGCGAGATCGACCGCGGCGGTATCAGCTGCCGCTAACTACGGCACCATGGCTGGCGCGCTCCGGTCCAGGGGCGCGCCAGACCTTCGGCGACCAGCAATGCGCCGATCGACCGGCCCTGCCGCGTCACGATGCGCAGGGTCCGCCCATAGCGATCCCGTTCCCGCTCTACCGGCAAGAGTGAAAAGGCGCCCGCATTGAGCAGCGCCAGCAGCCGCTGCGTTGCCCGCATGCCCAGCGCGCCCTCGCCACTGCAACGCGGCCCGTGGGTTTCCGGCGTGTCGATGTCGGCGATCCGGATTTTGGTCCCCTCCATCCAGAAAGTATCTCCATCGACCACGCAATCCGGCCCGCCCATGCCGTGGCACAGGCCGAAGCGTGTCGAAGGATTTTCCGCCCGGACAGGCTCCGCTGATCCGATCAGCAGGAGGTGGAGGGTGATGAGGGGAGGGAGCAACTTGCACAGGTGGATCATCCCGCCAGCCTAGGCTGCGTTGCTGGCGGTGCGCGGCGAAGCTGATCCGTTTACCCTCCGTTATGGCGGCTTTGGGCCTTTAGGGCTTCGTGATCTTTATCTGGATCACTCAATTCCGTTCGGGCTGTCCGAACGAGTCACTTGCCTCATTCGGATGTCGAAGCCCTCTTCTTTATAAAAAAGAAGAAGGACCCTTCGACAGGCTCAGGGCGAACGGTAACACGGGCAGTACCGATTTAGGGCGCGACGCTCTATCGACCGACGGCCGGAAGGCGCGTGAAGGGGAGCGCTCGCCTTATCCCGCGTCGGCGCTATTCCTCGTCCTCGGTGTTGCCGAGATAGTCTTCCTCATCGTCCATCTGCGGTTCGCCTGCGAAGGCGTCATTGTCGATCCGTCCGGAACGGTTCATTTCCTCCATCCGCTCGACCAGGTCGGGCGTGTCTTCGGGGATGATCTGCGCGGGGTTTGGGGTTCCGCCCCGTTCGCTGTCCTCCGCCAGGTCGGTGCTGCGCGCGCGGGCGTCGTCGGCGACATCCTGCGCCTGCGATCCCCGGTCTCTCTGCTCGTCATTTTCCTCGATATCGTCGGGAAATCGGTCCTTGTCCGACTGATCCTTTGGCTGGTCCATGGCATGTCTCCTTGCCTGCCCAACCGATCAACCAGGGCGCCCGTTCCATGGCTGTCCAAAAGGCGCTGGACAGGGGAGACGGCAGGGGGCAAGAGCCGCCCGATCCCTTTCATCGCTACCCCTTCGAAGGAAATCCCATGTCCCGCAAACTCATCTCCTCGGGTTCGCCTTTCGAGGCGCAGGTCGGCTATTCGCGCGCCGTGGTTCAGGGCGACTGGTGCTTCGTCGCCGGCACGACCGGGACTGATCCCGAAACCAAGACGATGCCCGAAAGCGTCGTCGATCAGGGCGTCAACGCGCTGAAGGTCATCGGCAAGGCGCTGGAAGAAGCAGGCTTTTCCTTCGCCGACGTCGTGCGCGTGACCTATTATATCACTGACCCGGCCTATTGGGATGAACTGGGCAAGGCGACCGCGCCCGTGTTCGGTGAGATTCGTCCGGCCGCAAGCTGCGTCGTCGTCGGCCTTATCAAGCCGGAGATGAAGATCGAGATCGAAGTCACCGCGTTCAAAGGCTGACCCCCATGATTACCATGTATGGCATCAAAAATTGCGACACCATCAAGAAGGCGCGCAATTTCCTGGACAATGAGCGGGTCTCCTACAGCTTCCACGACTATAAGGTGTCGGGCGTGGACAAGGGCAAGCTGGAAGAGTGGGTGATGGAACATGGGTGGGAAACCATCCTCAACCGTTCCGGCACGACCTTCAAGGCGCTGGACGCAGGCGACAAGGCGCATATCGACGCGGAAAAGGCGATCCTGCTGATGAGCACCAACCCGTCGATGATCAAGCGGCCGATCCTGGATGTTGGCGGGCGGACCGTCGTTGGCTTCAAGGCTACGACCTATGAAGAAGCGTTGAGCAAGGTGAAGGCCTGACTGGCTGCGCGGCGGCTTGTCAAATGAGGCGCGGGGGCGAATAACGGGAATATGCTTTCGCAGAAGACCCGTTACGCCATCCGCGCTCTCCAGCATCTTGCCGACCGCTACCGCCAAGGCCCCGTGCCGCTGAACGAGATTGCGACGCGGCAGAATATTCCGGCGAAGTTCCTGACGGTCATCCTGTCGGAACTGTCGCGCGAAGGGCTGGTGGCGACGCAGCGGGGGCGGGACGGGGGCTATTGGCTCGCGCTGGCTCCGGTCGACATCAGCTATGGCGACATCGTGCGGCTGACCCGTGGATCGCTGGCTCTGACGCCCTGCGCCAGCCGATTCGCGCATGAGACCTGCACCAACTGCCTCCCCGAATCGGAATGCAGGCTGCACCGCGTGATGCTGCGCGTGCGGGACGAGACAGCGAAGGTGCTGGACGGGATAAGCCTTGCTGAACCGCTGGCGATGGAAGACGCGGGCTAGCTCTTGCGCCCCACGCCCGCCTTCGCCACATCTCCGCCATGACCACGCCTCCGCTAAAAGCCGCCCTGATTCCCGTCACTCCCTTGCAGCAGAATTGCACGCTCTTCTGGTGCACGGCCACCAACCGTGGTGCTTTTGTCGATCCGGGTGGGGACCTCCCGCGGCTGAAGGCCGCTGCGGAGCAGCAGGGCGTGACGATCGAAAAAATATTGGTGACGCACGGCCATATCGACCATTGCGGCGAGGCGGGCACGTTGGCCAAGGAACTCGGCGTTCCGATCGAAGGGCCGCATGAGGCGGATCGCTTCTGGATCAGCCGTCTGGAAGAGGACGGCCGCAATTACGGCGTGAACGGAAAGATCTTCGAGCCTGACCGCTGGCTGGCCGACGGCGATCAGGTGACGGTCGGCGATCTGGTGCTGGACGTCTATCATTGCCCCGGCCACACGCCCGGCCATGTCGTGTTCCATCACGCGCCCAGCAAGCTGGCGATCGTCGGCGACGTGCTGTTCCAGGGATCGATCGGCCGCACGGATTTCCCGATGGGCAATCACCAGCAGCTGATCGACGCCATCACGGGCAAGCTTTGGCCTCTGGGCGGCGACACTGCCTTTGTCCCCGGCCACGGCCCGATGAGCGATTTCGCCCATGAGCGCCGCACCAATCCTTTCGTTGGTGACGCGGTCCTCGGCTAACGGCTAGCGCGCGGCCATGGCTGGTGGTGCAGGCACCGCGCGGGTCGCGTGATAGGCGACATATAGCGCCGCCATTGCCAGCGCCGCCGTCACCACCCAGGTGAGCATCGCGCCGCCTGCCCGCCAGGCGGTGGGGCGGTCGGCGTCCATGCCGATTCCGTGCGATGCGCGCGCTATGACATAGGTCAGCGCGCCTATCCACAGCCACAGCGGCGATCCTATGGCCAGCTCGATAAGGGCGAAGAGGATGAGGATGATCGGCGTATATTCGATAAAGTTCGCATGTGCCCTTATCCGCCGGGCGAGCAGCGGATCGCCGCCATCGCCATGCAATACCTTGCTGCCGACGCGAATCCGGGCGCAGCGAAATGCGAGCCATAGGTTGAGAAGCGCGCAGGCCGCGGCCAAGGTCAGCGTGATCGGCAACAGCATCGCATGTCTCTCCCTATCCTTACGTTGGCGGTACAATAGGCGGCCATCGTTTCGGGGCAAGGAAGGACTTGCGCCCCTGCCAAAAAACGCTATAGGCGCAGGGCTTCGCGATCACCCGGGCCGCATGGGTCTGCGGCGCCTGTGGCGTCGATATTCATCGGATTTCGGCCAGTCGCTTAACCAGATCTAATTATGGAATAAGGTGCCGACATGGCTGTCCCCAAGAGGAAAACTTCCCCGTCCCGTCGCGGCATGCGTCGCAGCCACGACGCGCTGCGCGTTGAAGCGTTCCAGGAATGCTCGAACTGCGGTGAACTCAAGCGCCCGCATAATCTGTGCGACGCCTGCGGCCACTATAACGGCCGCGAAGTCGTTGCCGTCGGGGCCTGACGACACACTCCCTCCTGCAAAGGTGTCCTGAAGTGTCCAGCCAACCGCGAATCGCAATCGACGCGATGGGCGGGGATGAAGGTGTGCGCGTGATGATGGCGGGTGTAGCGCTCGCCCGTCACCGCCACGAAGGGCTACGCTTCACCCTTTTCGGAGACGAGGCGCGGATCAAGGCCGCGCTCGACAATCATCCGAATCTGCGTGCCGCTTCCGAAGTGGTGCACGCCAGCGATGTCGTGTCTGCGGGGGACAAGCCCAGCGCCGCCATCCGCAAGAAGGCCAGCTCCATGAGCATGGCGATCGCTGCGGTGAAGGCTGGCGAGGCGGGCGCTGCGGTCTCGTCGGGTAATACCGGCGCGTTGATGGCGATGGCCAAGCTGGCGCTGCGTACCATGCCGGGGATTGATCGGCCCGCTCTGGCGGCTTTGCTGCCTACGCTCGGCGACAATGACGTGGTCATGCTGGACCTGGGCGCCAATACAGAGTGCGACGCCCGCAACCTGGTGCAGTTTGCGGTGATGGGCGCGGCCTATGCGCGCATCGCTTTCGATCTTGAGCGCCCGCGCGTTCGCATCATGAACATCGGCACGGAAGACATGAAGGGCACGGAAGAAATCCGTGACGCTGCCGCGATTCTTCGCGCTGCGACGAGCCTGCCTCTGTCGTTCGATGGCTTTACCGAAGGTGACAAGATAGGACGTGGTGAGGCTGATGTGATCGTCAGCGACGGTTTTTCCGGCAATGTGGCGCTGAAGACGGCGGAGGGCACGGCCCGTTTCGTCACCGACCTGCTGCGGACGGCCTTTACCAGTTCTATCCGGTCCAAGATCGGATTCCTGATTTCCAAGCCCGCCATGCACCTGCTCAAACATCATCTGGACCCCAACAACCATAATGGTGCGGTGTTTCTGGGCCTGAACGGTGTTGTGGTGAAAAGTCATGGCAACGCCAATGACAAGGGCGTCGCCAATGCCGTCCATGTTGCTGCGCGGCTGTTGGAAGAAGATATTACGCGGCGTATCGCCGCCGACATGGCGGGTGTTAGCGCGCTTTCGGCCGTGGCGTCCAAACAGGAGCTCGCCGCAAAGTGATTCGCAGGTCCGTTCTTCTGGGTACGGGGTCGGCTCTCCCGGTTCGCGCTGTCAGCAATGCTGAACTAGCGGAGACCGTGGACACGAGCGACGAATGGATCGTCGAGCGCACCGGCATCCGCAATCGCCACATCGCGGGCGAGGGCGAAACAACCGCAAGCCTTGCGACCGATGCTGCTTGCGCGGCACTGGATGCGGCGGGTCTGGCGGCGCAGGATATCGACCTCATCATTCTGGCGACGGCCACGCCGGACCAGACCTTTCCCGCCAGCGCGACCATTGTGCAGGCAGCGCTCGGAATCAATGATTGCGTGGCGTTCGACGTCGCGGCTGTGTGCTCGGGCTTCCTCTACGCGGTGACGGTGGCGGACAGCATGATCCAGTCTGGCGCCGCGCAAAAGGCGTTGGTGATCGGGTCGGAGACGTTCAGCCGCATTCTCGACTGGGAAGATCGGACGACCTGCGTCCTGTTCGGGGACGGCGCGGGGGCGATCGTACTGGGCGCGGAGGAAAGCGCAGACGGCGCGCGCGGCATATTGGCCTCAAAGCTGCATGCTGACGGTCGGCACAACCAGCTTCTCTATGTCGATGGCGGGCCTTCGACGACGAAGACGGTCGGCAAGCTGCGCATGAAGGGGCAGGAAGTCTTCCGCCATGCGGTCGTCAACCTTGCCTCGGTACTGACCGAGGTCATGGAAATAGCAGGCCTCGGCACGGACCAGATTGACTGGCTGATCCCTCATCAGGCGAATGCGCGCATTCTGGATGCCACCGCGCGGAAGCTGAAGCTGTCGCCCGATCGGGTCGTCATGACGGTGGATCGCCACGCCAATACTTCCGCCGCTTCGGTGCCATTGGCGCTTGATCTGGCCATGCGTGACGGCCGGATTAAGTCCGGCGACCTGCTCGTGCTGGAGGCGATGGGCGGGGGCTTTACCTGGGGCGCTTGCGTCCTTCGGGTCTAAGCCAAGGCATCTACCCGGAATTCTTTGACTTTCTTCGGCGAGTCATCTTGCCGAATCACTCAGCTTATCGCACAATTTACCATTGTCGTCGGCATTGACCCGGCGAATGAAGGTGGGGACGTTCGATGACTGGCAATGGCACCCTGACACGCGCAGATCTGGCGGAAAGCGTCAATCGTCATATTGGCCTTTCACGATCCGAGGCCGCCGCGCTTATCGAGTCCATATTGGAACATATGACCTCCGCACTGGAACGCGGGGAAAATGTGAAGATATCGAGCTTTGGCACCTTCGTTCTGCGCGACAAGACCCAGCGCATGGGCCGTAATCCCAAGACAGGGGTTGAGGTGCCCATCGAACCGCGCCGCGTGTTGACCTTCCGCGCCAGCCAGACCATGCGGGACCGCGTTGCCGCATCCTGATAGGTTAGGCCCTAAGGACAGCTGCCAGTTAATCCCGCGCATGGTTGACCTTTGCGCCCTGATAGGTGCAACATCGGACCCATGGAAAAGGCAGAGGGTGCGTTCCTGACGATTAGCGAGCTGTCCGGGGAACTGGGGCTTCCGCAGCATATTCTGCGTTACTGGGAAACGCGTTTTCCCCAACTGCGTCCTCTCCAGCGGTCGGGTAATCGCCGCTATTACAGGCCAGCGGATGTGGCGCTGGTCAGGCGCATCAATCAGTTGTTGAACGAAGAGGGCTTCACGGTGCGGGGCGCGCAAAAGGCGCTTGCCGATGGGATAGCCGTGGCGAAACCCGTCGCTGTTCCGGCTCCTGCTGTTTCGGTCAAGCCTGAGGGGGGTGCGGATTTGCTGGATCGGCTTCAGGCGATCCGGGCGGCCTTGTCGAAGGCTATTGGGGAGTAAGTTCAGCGCCTCGTGTTTACTTAGCGCTTCGTGCTCTAACTTAGTGCCGCCCTTTAAACCGGTTCGCCCCAAGCTTGTCGAAGGGCTTTACTGCCCCTCAAAAAGAAGAGGGCTTCGACAAGCTCAGCCCGAACGGAGGTGGGTGGTCCGGGTTGAACTCACTCTGCGCCAGCAGCGACCTTGGTGACTTAGAACAGTTGATTTAACGCGATTCCGGGCCTAGCGCCGGATCCAGATCACGCGGGCGGGTGAAGCTCATCAGCGTTCCCGCGTTCGGTGCGACGTCCGCCCAGGCATCAATATCCAGATCCAGAACCGCGATGCTGGCCGTCGGAAACTTGACTTCCACATCCCCGCGTAGCGGGCTGGTGTCATTGTCCGGCACCAGTTCCAGGATCAGTTCTTCGAAGCCGGGATTATGTCCTGCCAGGATCACGTTGCTTGCAGTGTCCGGCAGATCGCGCAGCACATCCAGTAGCGTTGCCACGGACGCCAGATATATGCGGCGATCCCAATGAGGATCGAGCGGTTGGCCATAGCCTTCAAGGAACGTATCGAGCGTCTGCACGACCCGGACGGCGGGAGAGGCGACGAGAAAGTCGAACTGCATTTTCCGGTTGCGGGCATATTGACCGATCAGCAGCGCCGCCTTTTCCCCGCGTCGGTTCAGTGGCCGGTCGAAATCCCGCTCTACCGGATCGTCCCAGTCGGACTTGGCGTGGCGCAACAGGGTCAACCGCTTCATCTTTGCTCCAGGTCGGGAATGCCGGATTCGTGTCCTCGTTGCCCTAGCGGCATGCCGTCGCCAAGGCCAGCGTGGGAATGGGCGCTGACCGCAATGATCGCTTCGTCAAGGGTGACGCGGCGAATGGGGGTGCCCGGCGGAAAGGCGCTGAGCAGGCGACTGGGCATCGCGGCCGACAATATGACGAAGCTGCCGCGATCCTCGGCGCGGCGGATGAGGCGGCCAAAGGCTTGGGCCAACCGGGCGCGGATCAGCCGATCGTCGTAGGAGGCGCCCCCTCCGGCGAGACGGCGGGCGGCGTGCAGCACTGTAGGCTTCGACCAGGGAACGCCCTCCATCACGACGAGCCGCAGCGAATGGCCGGGCACATCGACCCCATCGCGCAAGGCGTCGGTGCCAAGCAGCGAGGCGCGTGGATCGTCCCGGAAAATGTCGATCAGCGTGCCGGTGTCCATCGGATCGACATGCTGGGCGTAGAGCGGCAGGCCCGCCCGTGCCAGACGATCGGCGATGCGGGCATGGACAGCGCGCAGCCGCCGTATCGCCGTGAACAGGCCGAGCGTGCCGCCGCCCGCCGCTTCGATAAGCCGTCCATAGGCACCCGACAGTGCGGCAATGTCGCCGCGCTTGATGTCCGTGACCACCAGCACCTCCGCGCGGCCGGGATAGTCGAACGGGCTTGCCGCTTCGAACCGTTGGGCACCGTGCGGGAGATGGCTCGCCCCGCTGCGGCTTTCCGCATTGTCCCAATCGCCGCCGCCCTTGAGTGTCGCGGAGGTTATAAGCACGCCCTGTGCAGGTTTCAGCACGGTTTCAGCCAGGGGCCGGGTAGGGTCCAGCCAGTGGCGATGGATGCCGATGTCGAATTCCCGGCCTTCGATGCGATCGACCGTCATCCAGTCGACGAAATCCGCATCAGCCGGGCCGGCGATCCGGGCCAGCAGCGCGAGCCAAGCGGCGATGAGGTCGCATCGCCAGCCGAGCGAGGCAATCGCGCCTTCGATCCGTGCGCGGGCTGCGCCGTCGAGCCAATCGGGCGCATCCTCGATGACTGCCTCCAGCCGTTTGCCGAGCCGGTTGAGCGGCCGCAGCAAAGCGTCGAGCGCGAGCGCCGCCTCCTGCGCGGCTTCGACCAGCGGGCCATCAGGTTCGGCCACTTCCGTTTCCAGTCCATAGCCTGCGTCCGCTTCCCCAACGTCGGCGGCGCGGGCATAGACGGTGCCACGCACCGCGGCGAGCAGCTGTTCAAGTGGTCCGAACGGCTCTCCCGCGACGATGCGTTTCAGCCACTCATCGGCTGGCAGCGCGCGCGCGGCGTCCGCCGCCGCGCGGATCGCCTGGCCGCCTTCCTCGTCATAGCTGGCCAGATCCGACAGGCGGGCGGCAAGACCGCGCCGCCGACCGCGCGAATTGCCTTCAGGCCCCATGACCCAGCGGCGCAGCTCGATGGCTTCCTGCCCGGACAAGGCGACGGAAAAGGTGGAGTCGGCCGCGTCGAAAAGGTGATGGCCCTCATCGAAGATGATGCGCTGGGGCCGTTGGCCTGTTTCCCGCCCACGCGCGGCGTTGATCATGACGAGGGCGTGATTGGCGATGACGATGTCCGCGTCGGCCGAGGCGCGCGCCGAGCGTTCGATGAAGCATTTTCGATAATGCGGGCAGCCTGCGTAGATGCATTCGCCCCGCCGGTCGGTCAGCGCTGTCGATCCATTGCGGCGGAACAATGTCGGCAGCCAGCCCGGCAGGTCGCCGCCGACCATGTCGCCGTCTTTGCTGAACGCCGCCCAGCGCGCGACGAGTTGGGCCAGGATCGCCGCGCGGCCGGAAAAACCGCCCTGCAATGCATCTTCCAGGTTCAGCAGGCAGAGGTAATTTTCGCGCCCCTTGCGTACGACGATCCGCCGCGCTGCCGTTGCCGGATCGGGGAAGAGGCGCAGGCTTTCGCGGTCAAGCTGCCGTTGGAGCGCTTTGGTATAGGTCGATATCCACACCGTGCCTTGCGCCTGCGATGCCCAAAGCGAGGCCGGGGCGAGGTAGCCCAATGTCTTGCCGATCCCGGTGCCAGCCTCCGCCAGCAGCATGTTGGGTTGATCCCGATGTTGTCGCGGGCGGAAGCTTTCCACGGCTGCCGCCGCATAAGCGCGCTGCCCCGGCCGGGCTTCCGCCTCGCTACCGGTCAGATGCGCCAACCGCGCCAACACCGCCTCTTCGTCGAGGGAGATGGTGCGCGGGGCTGGACGCGGCGGTGTTTCCTCCCATTCGGGCAGGCGGGAGAAAAGCCAGCGTTCCGCTTCGGACGGTCGGCTTATCCGGGGCGCGATCAGCGGCGCCCATGGCCAGCGGAGGCGGTGCAGCGTTTGGGCGGAAGTCCAGCCGCCTTCCCGCTCGGTCCATGAAGGCGATCCGAGCATGTCCAGCAGCGCGGCGGTGGCGGCTTGCAGCAGCTGCGGAATGTCCGCTTCACTGCTCGGCCGTTCCAGGCCGAGCGCTTCGGCAAGGCCCTTGGGCGTGGGAACAAGGAAGCGGGCCGGGTGGACGAAAGCCCAAAGCTCCAGCAGGTCTAGGCCGTTAAGTTCAGGATAGCCGAGCCGTTGCCCCGTCAGCGGCGCATTGAGCAGCAAAGTGGGTGTCTCTGCGGCGCAGGCGATGGCCGCTCCCTTTGCAACCGCCCGGGTGTCTTCACCCTCGCGCAACCAGATCCCACCATGGCTGGCATGAAGGGCGGGCAGGGCAGTGGGGTCGATCACTCCAATCGCTTAGGCGACCGGGAACAAAAGGGAAACCGGAAAAAGGCTCAACTCAGCTTGCGCGGCGGCCAAATCCGGTTGGCCGCAAGGAAAAGGCGCGCGGGGCAAAGCCGCGTCCGCCGCTGTACGGAAAGACGTTCCATTTCCGGCCTTCCAAGGCTAGGGGCATGTGCATCATGACCGTGTCCGATATCCTCCGCACCGCCGCTCTGGCGTCCAAGGCCTGGCCCTATGAAGAAGCGCGCAAGCTGCTGAAGCGCTATCAGAGCGGCGCTCCTGACAAAGGCCATATCCTGTTCGAAACCGGCTATGGCCCGTCCGGCCTGCCGCATATCGGCACCTTCAACGAAGTGTTGCGCACGACGATGGTGCGCAACGCCTATCATGCGCTATCCGACATACCCACGCGGCTGATCGCGTTCAGCGACGATATGGACGGGCTGCGCAAGGTGCCCGACAACGTGCCGAACCAGGCGATGCTGGCGGAACATCTCGGCAAGCCGCTGACGCAGGTGCCTGATCCGTTCGAGAAGTTCGAAAGCTTCGCGCACCACAATAACGCCATGCTGCGCGAATTTCTGGACCGCTTCGGTTTCGATTATGAATTCGTGTCCGCGACCGATCGGTACAAGTCCGGCGCGTTCGACGACGCGCTCAAGAATGTCCTGCGTCACTATCAGGACATCATGGACATTATGCTGCCGACCCTGCGCAAGGAACGGCAGGCGACCTATTCGCCTGTGCTGCCGATCAGCCCGAAGAGCGGCATCGTCCTTCAGGTGCCGATCGAGGTGCTGGACGCCGACGCCGGGCTCGTCCGGTTCGAGGATGAGGGCGAGATGATCGAGCAGTCGATCCTGTCCGGCGGCGCGAAACTGCAATGGAAGGTCGACTGGGCGATGCGCTGGGTCGCGCTGGGCGTCGATTATGAGATGGCGGGCAAGGATCTGATCGATTCGGTGACCCAGTCGTCCAAGATCTGCCGCGCGCTGGGCGCCCGCCCGCCCGAAGGCTTCAACTATGAGATGTTCCTGGACGAGAAGGGGGAGAAAATCTCCAAGTCCAAGGGCAATGGCCTGAGCCTTGAACAGTGGCTGACCTACGGGCCGCAGGAAAGCCTGGCCTTTTACGCCTATCGTGAGCCCAAGAAGGCCAAGCAGTTGCACATGGGCGTGATCCCGCGCGCGGTGGACGAATATTGGCAGTTCCGGGTCAACTATCCCAACCAGCAGGTCGAGCAGCAACTCGGCAATCCGGTGCATCATATCCATGATGGAAAGCTGCCCGACGGCAAGCTGCCGGTGACCTTCGGCCTGTTGCTCAATCTGGTCGGCGTCATGGGCGACGCCAGCCGGGAACAGGTGTGGGGATATCTGCAAAATTATGTCCCTGAAGCGAGCGCGCAGACCTACCCTGAACTGGACGCACTGATCGGGCATGCGCTGGCCTATCATCGCGACTTCGTGGCGCCCACGCTGAAGCGTCGCGCGCCGGAGGCCAATGAAGCCGAGGCGCTGCGCAGGCTGGACGCGGAATTGGCGGCGCTGGGCGATGACGCCACCGCCGAAGATATCCAGAATATCGTTTATGCGATCGGCAAGGACGAGGCCTTTGGCTTTGCGGAACTGCGGGACTGGTTCAAGGCGCTGTATCAGACATTGCTGGGCGCCGATCAGGGGCCGCGCATGGGCAGCTTCATCGCCCTTTATGGCGTGGCAAACAGCCGCCGCCTGATCGCGGAGGCGCTGGGTTGACGCAGGGGAACATTAGCCGACCCTAAGCGTTCCTATTCCGGTCCACCCCCTTTCGGACTGATGGTGCGCCCTGTGCGTGCCATCGGCCGCGCCTGCTCGGAGACGGGCGGCGCGGCCAAGGGGATTTCCAAAAATTCTCGTGATTATCGAGATCGTGTCTGCGACCGCTGTGCTGTGCCGAAATAGATAGCGAACGGCTCCGAACCGAAGTCCGGAGCCGCCCATTGTCGTTAGTTCTGCGTTACCAGAAGAAGCTGCGATGGACTTGCATCACGCGCCCGCTGCGAACGTTGACCAGCAGCACGTCGTTATAATGCCTTACCCAGCGCAGGTTACGGTTCGCGGGCCGGGGCAGGCGATAGCGATAGGGATCGCTGATATAATAGCGGGAATTATAGAAGCCCGGGCGTAGCCGAGACCCGACTTCCCAGCGATTGTAGCGGAAGGGCGCGCGCCAGTTGCCGCCGCGATAGACGTCACGGTGCGAACGGCGATAGTCGCGCCAATCTTCGCGCAGTTCCTGCCGGGCGTCGCGGACGTCACGGCGCTGTTCGCGTACATCATGGCGCGAGCCATGGCGTTGCGCGTCGCGCAGTTCGCGCTGCTCCTGCCGGAGATCCCGCGCACTGTCGCGCACTTCTCCGCGTGACTGGGCCATGACCGCGCTTGGCATCGCGGTTGCTGCGATAAGGCCGAGGATGATCAACTTACGCATATATTTTCTCCCATCAGCTTGGCGGCCTGAACCGGCTGGGATCAAACTTTCATCCCCTGGGCCGGTTCCGTCACCAACAATGGGGTTATGCATTCCGGCCGCTGAACCTGCACGAAACAGTTCTGTCAGGAATCAGTCATTTATGTCGCAACTTGTATCACAGCTATGAACAGGCGCGCTTGCGGTCAGTGTACCCAGCGCCGCTCCCGAAACCATTTGGTCACGACATATTTAACGCCATTTTGCACGGGCCGGGCGGCATGCAGGCTCATCGGATTGGGCGAACCATCGGCCTTCAGGTTGTTCCAGATGAGGATCATCCCCTCAACGGGAGGCACCATGAACTCGCAGTGGGGAAAATGCGTCTCCCCGCCGGCTCCAACCGGCGACAGATAGATCATCGCCGTCCAGCTGCGCTGCCCGCCCTTTTTCATCATCGCGGGCCAATAATTGGCGGTGACCGGGAAATAATCGCAATGCGCCTTATATTCCTGACCAACCGCATAGCGCTGACCCTGCAAGGTTTCGCCATTTTCGGGCGGTAACCCGGTGAGCGCGCAAATCCGGCGGCTGATGCCATCCACCAGCGGGTGCCAGGGGCTAAGGTTGCAGCTGTGGCTGGTGCGGTAATCGGCATTCGCGCTGCCGGAAAACAGCGTGGAGGGCTGGGCGTCGGCGTCGATCAGCGCGCGCAAGCCTTCGCATTCCTCGGCGCTGAGGAAGTCATGGCGGCCGTAGATTTCAAGGTTCGCGGCGTCGATCCGGCTGACCAAGGGGTTGCGGTCCAGCTTTGCGCGCACCGCATCGCCGATCTTCGCCCGAGTGGCCGAAGCGATGCCGCCATCATCAATCACGTCCGTCATGCCCGCTTCCTGCCGCCGTCGTCCCGTCGGTGCAAATGAAAAGGGCCTGACGCACATGGCGCCAGGCCCAGATGAAATCAGCGGATATGATCCTCCGCTTACCAGAAGAAATCGTGGATCACGTCTACGACATAGCCGTCCCGGATATCGACCAGCAGGGCATCGTCATAATAGCGCACCCAACGCAGCGTGCCGTAGGCAGGCGGCAGGCGATAGGACCATGGATCGTTGATCCAATAGTTGTTCGCGAACAGCAAGCTGTTCAGGAAGATGCCTGTCGAAAAGCTTCTGTAGCCATAGCTCCATCCGCGCGGCGCATAATAGCGGCCCATCCGGTAGCGGTCGCTGTAGCGTGAGCGATAGCTGCGCCAGTCATAGCGGCGGTCCTGCCGCCAGTCATTGTCCCAACGACGCTGGCCGTTCCAGCGGGTGCGATCATCGAACCGGCGATTGCCCGCCAGGCTGCCGCGCCAGTTGTTGCCGCTGTCGAGGCGCCCTTCTGGGCGTCCATCCCGACGATCATCACGCCGGTCCTGTCGCCCGTCGTCGCGACTGCCGCGCCAGCCCGCCTGGTTGTTGTCCCGGCGGTCATCCCGCCACTGCGGACGATCGCCAACGGCCCGTTCCCGGACGCGCGTATCGTTGCGCCGCGCATCGCGAGGAACGTCAGCGCGTGATTCCGCAGCACGCCACTGTCGATTGGGCTGTGCCGGAACGGTCTGTACCCGCGCGCGATCATTTACGCGTTCTTGCCAACGCTGCGTGGAAGCCTGGTCACGCACGCGGACGTTTCCGCGATCGCCATCCTGCCCGCCGCCACGGGGTGCCCGGCCTTCGTTCCGGCCAGACTGCTCACCGCCGCGATCGCGCCCTCCATCCTGCCCGCGTTGCGCATAGGCAGGGGCGACGCCACCCAGAACGGTGGCGGTCATCAGCCCCGCCAACATCATTTTCCTCAACATGGTCTTTTCTTTCCAAAAGGGGCGCCATGCCCCGCATGATTTCCCTTTTATGTCTGCCGCCATGTCGCGACGCTGAACTCGTTCGTCAGCGATTTGAAAGAATCTCCCAAGTATAGATGGTCATTGGGACCTGGCGTACACAAATCGATTATTTCGGTAGAAAATCGACCAACCACCGCCGTCAGGCTCAAAAACTGATCCAGATCAGTGCGCGCCTCGGTGTCAGCCTTTAGGAACGACGAGTGAAGAGAACGTCCAACGTCGGCCGAATTCGACAGGCCTTAAGAAAAGCGACGATGGAAAACCATCAGCGGGTGGATGATCTTTTTTCCGGCTTTTCGCTGGATTCCCGTGCGGAATATGGAGCCTTTCTGAAAGCGCATGCACGCGCGCTGATGCCGCTGGAACAGTTGGCGATGCCCGATTCTCCGCGCTTGCCCCAGTTGATGGAAGACCTTGCATCATTGGGCGAAACGCTGCCGGAGCCACTAGAAACAACGGCGCATGCGGGCGAAGGGTTTCGGTGGGGTGCGCTCTACGCCCTGGAAGGTTCGCGGCTGGGTGGCGCCATGCTGGAGCGGCGCGTGCCTGCCGGGTTGCCCAGGGCCTATCTCAAGTCTGTCTACGGCCAAGGAAGCTGGATCGCCTTTCAGCAAGCGCTGGACAAGGCGGCGGATGGCGGTGGCCAGGATTGGATCGACAACGCGATACAGGGAGCGCAAGCCGCCTTCGCTCTGTTCGCGGCAGGTGCCGCGGCGGAACGGGTGAGCAGTCATGGCTGAACGCGATGGACAGGAGATGGCCGACTTCGCCGTCGACATCAGCAATTGCGATCGCGAACCGATCCATGTGCCGGGCACAATACAGCCTTTCGGCTTTCTGGTTGCGCTGACCGCCGACTGGCTGGTTTCCCGCGTCTCGGCAAATTGTGAACAGTTCATCGGGCTGGCGCCTGAGCAGATGCTGGGCAAGCCGATCAGCGGGCTGTTCCGGGATGATGCCATTCATTCGCTGCGGAACCGCATCACGCTGCTGCGTGGCCCCGACGCGGTCGAGCGGATGTTTTCGCTGGTGCTGATCGAGGGCGTGCAGCCCTTTGACATCGCCGTTCATTTTTCGGGCTCTCTGGTGGTGATCGAGGCCGAACCGGCTTTCGCGGATGAGATCGAGGCGACCAGCATGGTGCGATCCATGGTCGCGCGGCTCGCTCAAACGGACAGCATGGCCGCCTTTCTGCGCGATGGAGCGAGGCAGGTTAGGGCCTTGACCGGATTCGACCGCGTCATGGTTTACCGCTTCGCCGATGGCGGCGACGGCGAAGTCGTGGCCGAAGCGTTGCGGCCTGGCATCGACAGCTTTTTCGGGCTGCATTACCCCGCTTCGGACATCCCGACGCAGGCCCGGGCGCTGTACCTGCGCAACATCTTCCGCGTCATCGCGGACGTGCGGGCAGAGCCGGTTCCGGTGATCCCGGTGCTTGATCCCACCGGCGCGGCGCTCGACATGTCCTTGTGCCTGCTGCGCGCGGTTTCCCCGATCCACATCGAATATCTCGGCAATATGGGCGTAGGGGCTTCGCTCTCCATCTCGATCATTGTCGAGGGGCGCTTGTGGGGCTTGTTCGCCTGCCACCATTATGGCCCGCGCCTGCCGACCTTCGCGCAGCGGAGCGCTGCTGAGCTGTTCGGACAGATTTTCTCCATGATGCTGGAAAGCCGCGAGCGGGCGGAGACGGCGGATTATGAGGGGAAGGCGCGGCAAGTCGCCGATCGCCTTATGTCCGCTGTTGCCCAGGATCATGATCTGCTGTCCAATGCCCGTTGGCTGGGTGACGTCATCTTCGACACCGTGCCCGCGGATGGCGTCGGCGTGTATATTGACGGGGACGTGACGCTGGCCGGTTTGACGCCGGACAGGTCCGCCTTTGCAGCGATCGTCTCGATGCTCAATCGGACGGCGGCAAGCCAAGTGTTCGCGACCGACTGCCTCTGCCGGGTGATGCCCGAAGCGGAAGCCTATGCCGATCGCGCGGCGGGCCTGCTCGCCATTCCGCTGTCACGGCGACCGCGCGACTATGTCGTGCTGTTCCGCGTGGAGCAGATGCGTTCGGTGCGCTGGGCGGGCAATCAGGAAAAGCATATCGAATATGGGCCGAATGGGCCGCGCCTGACCCCGCGCAAGAGTTTCGAGGAATGGTCGCAACTGGTGAAGGGCACGTCGGTGCCTTTCACCCCGGCAGAATTGCGCGTCGCGGAGGCATTGCGGACGGCTCTGCTGGAAGTGGTGCTGCGCCTTTCCGACTCCGCCAACGAGGAACGGCAGAAGGCGCATGAAAAGCAGGAACTGCTGATTGCCGAGCTGAACCATCGGGTCCGCAATATATTATCGCTGATCCGTGGGCTTTTGTCCCAGACGCGCGACAATGCCCGTTCGGTGGACGAGTTTATCGACACGTTGGAAAGCCGTGTGCATGCGCTGGCCCGCGCTCATGACCAGATCACGGCTGACCGCTGGGCACCGGCACGGTTGCAGGACCTGATCGAGGTGGAGGCAGGGGCTTATCTGGGCGAGCGGCGCGACCGGGTCAAACAGACCGGCCCCAATGTACTGCTGACGCCGTCGGCCTTTACCGTGCTGGCGCTGGTCATTCATGAGTTGCTGACCAACGCCGCCAAATATGGCGCGCTGTCGGATGGTGGCACGGTTGCGATCGACTGGCGTGTCGATCCGGAAGGCAGCTTGCTGCTCGACTGGAATGAAAGCGGTGGCCCGGCCGTCGTCGCCCCGACTCGCCGGGGTTTCGGTTCCACCGTCATCGAACGGTCGATCCCTTATGATCTGGATGGCAAGGCGGAGATTACCTACCGCCTTTCCGGGCTGGAGGCGCATTTCTGCATCCCGTCCCAGCATATCGTGTCGGTTCTGCCGGATGTCACCGTTGGGGAAAGATCGAAGCCCGCGCCCGCTCCTGCTCCCGGCTTGCTAAAAGGGCGCAATGTCCTTCTGGTCGAGGACAATATGATCATCGCGATGGATGGCGAGGATGCGTTGCGCGATCTGGGCGCGGAAGTCATCACCGCCGCCAGCGTCGGGCGAGCGCGTGAAGCCATCGATCTGCACGCCATCGATTTTGCCGTCCTGGATTTCAATCTGGGCAATGAAACCAGCTTGCCGATCGCCGACATGCTCGCGGAAAATGGCATCAGCTTTCTGTTCGCGACGGGCTATGGCGATGGCCTGGACCTGCCCGAGCGGTTCAGCGGGATCACCTTGTTGAAGAAGCCCTATTCAGGCGCCACGCTGGCGCAGGCCATCGCTCCCATTATCGAGGCTGGTGAAGCTTAGGGGCTACGAAACGCACTGTTTCACGCCGCGCACTTGCATGGCCAGGGGCAGCGCGCGATCTAACGGTCATGAAACAGCCCAGCCTTTATATTCCGCACGGTGGTGGTCCTTGCTTCTTCATGAACCCCGCAGATCCCGACCGCCCCTACAGCGACCCCATGTGGCAGACGATGCAGGATTATCTGACGCAACTGGTCGAGAGCCTGCCCGAACGTCCGCGCGCGATGTTGATCGTGTCGGCGCATTGGGAGGAGCCGGTCCTTACCGTGCACAAGGGGGATCGTCCGGACCTTCTGTTCGACTATTATAATTTCCCACCCCACGCTTATTCCCTGAAATGGGATGCGCCGGGAGCGCCCGCCGTTGCCGACCGCGCCGCCCAACTGCTGCGCGACGCTGGCTTCCCCGTGGCGGAAGAGCATGGACGCGGCTGGGACCACGGCATCTTCATTCCGATGAAGGTCGCGCGGCCGCAGGCCGACATTCCCGTCGTGCAACTCTCGCTGAGAAAAGACCTCGACCCACAGGCGCATATCGCCGCAGGCCGCGCGCTTGAGCCGTTGCGGGATGAAGGGGTCGTGATCATCGGGTCGGGGATGAGTTTCCACAATATGCGGGTCCACGATTCGCAGGCGCGAACACCATCGCTATTGTGGCACGAGGCTTTGACTGACGCGGTAACGGACCCGGACCCCCAGCGGCGATCGGCACGTATTGCCGCGTGGGAGACGCTGCCGGAGGCGCGCTTCGCCCATCCTCGTGAAGAGCATCTGCTGCCGCTGATGGTGGCGCTGGGCGCGGGCGGCGATGATGTCGCGCAGGTTGATTATGACGACGCCGTGAGGGGATGGCCGGTATCGGCCTATCGGTTCGGCTAGGCGGCGGCGGGACTAGGGCCGCCGGAGCGCCGGGACGGCGCGGGCGGCCTCTTCGGGCGATACGCCGGGGGGCGGGGCCGCCTCTACCTGTTCCTCGCCGCGCATGACCTTTCCGGCGCGCTTGATGGCGCCGCGCAGGCGGGGGTAGATGCCACACCGGCATATGTTGGTGATGGCGGCGTCTATATCCTCGTCACTCGGATCGTTGTTACGCTTCAGCAGAACCGACGCCGCCATAAGGATACCGGGGATGCAATAGCCGCACTGCGACACGTTGTCGGCCGCGAAGACCTGTTGCAGCGGGTGGCCGCGATCGGGGGAAAGCGCTTCTATCGTGGTGACGAAGCGTCCTTCGGTCTCCCTAATGCTGACCTGGCATGAGCGCACCGCCTGCCCGTCGATATCGACCGTGCAGGCCCCGCAATCGCCCGTTCCACAACCATATTTGGTGCCGGTCAGGTTGGATGCGTCGCGCAGCGCCCAGAGAAGCGGCGTGTCGGGGTCCATCCGATATTGGACCGGGCGGTCGTTGACCGTGAATTTGGTCATGCCTCCTCTTCCCCCTCCGCCTGGTGATAGAGGACTTCGTTGCGGATGCGGATGGTGCGCGATGCCAGGCGGATTTCCTGAATGAAGGTTGCAAAACCGCCCGCCTGAAGCAGCATCGCCAGACTGAACAGGATGGCAATGAGCGTGCCAAGATGCGCACCGAACAGGTTGCCCGCAAACAGCAGGATGACGACCAGGCAGACCGCGCATGCGGATGCCACCGAAAGGAAGATCGCGACGTTGACCACGTTCATGCGCCGGTCCAGCACGCGGATCTCGCCCACCATGCGGTCATGTTCCTTACCGCGCGACGTGAGTATTTTGCCTTCGACCAGCCTGGCGCGGTCGATAATCCGGGCAAGGCGCCCCGCACAGACGTTTAGGAAGGCGCCGATGCCCGCGAGCAGGAACACCGGCGCCAAAGCAAGCTGGATCGTCTGCGCGACCTGCGAAACCTGGGGCAGGGGGATTGTCGAGTGAAGTGCCACGCCCTTTAACCCGGCGCCGCTTCCGTCAGGCCGCGCCCTTGGCGGGCGTGTTGATACCCATGGATTTCAGATACTGCTTGATGTTGCGCGCCGCCTGCCGCAGCCGCTGCTCATTTTCCACCATGGCGATGCGGACGAAACCTTCGCCATCCTCACCATAACCGACGCCGGGAGCTACCGCGACCTTGGCATGGGTCAGGAGCTGCTTGGAAAATTCCAGGCTGCCCATATCCTTGAGCGCGGGGGGCAGTGGAGCCCAGGCGAACATCGACGCCTTGGGCGCCGGAATTTCCCAGCCAGCGCGGCCAAACGCCTCGACCATTACATCGCGACGCTTGTGATAGAGTTCGCGATTCTTCTGAACAATGTCTTGCGGCCCGTTCAGCGCCGCGCAGGCCGCGGCCTGGATCGGCGTGAAAGCGCCATAGTCGAGATAGGACTTCACCCGCTTGAGCGCCGCGATCAGTTGGCGGTTGCCGACCGCGAAGCCGATGCGCCAGCCAGCCATCGAATAGGTCTTGCTGAGCGAGGTGAATTCGACCGCGACATCCTTGGCGCCCGGAACCTGCAGGATGGAAGGCGTCGGGTTGCCGTCATAATATAGTTCGGAATAGGCAAGGTCGGACAGGACCCAGACGTTATTCTCCTTCGCCCAGGCGACCAGCCGCTCATAAAAGGCAAGATCGACCGTTTCGGCCGTAGGATTGCTGGGGTAGCCGACGACCAGAATGGAGGGGCGCGGCACGGTGAAAGCCATCGCGCGTTCCAGCGACTTCCAGTAATTTTCATCCGGCGTCGTCGGGACTGAGCGAATGGTCGCGCCCGCGATGATGAAGCCGAACATGTGAATCGGATAGCTGGGGTTGGGCGCCAGAACGACGTCGCCCGGCGCGGTGATCGCGGTCGCGAGGCTGGCAAGCCCTTCCTTCGACCCCATGGTCACGACGACCTCGGTCTCCGGATCGAGGTCTACGCCGAAGCGGCGGCCATAATAATTGGCCTGCGCCTTGCGCAGTCCGGGGATGCCCATCGACTGGGAATAGCCGTGGGCGCTCGGCTTTTGCGCGACTTCGCACAGCTTGGCGATGACGTGGTCGGGTGGCGGCAAATCAGGATTGCCCATGCCGAGGTCAATAATGTCCTCACCCGCGGCTCGCGCGGCGGCCCGCATCGCGTTGACTTCTGCGATGACATAGGGCGGCAGACGCTTCATGCGGTAAAATTCTTCGGACATTATAGGGCTTTCCTGAAAGGTCTCCATGGGGAATAGTGCTGCACGCACTTTCGCGCGATGCGCTCTGGCTATAGCCCGCCAGATTGGCTCACGCCAGCGAAAGCGGCGGACATAAAGGATGCCAGGAGGAGGAAGGTGGCCATGGAAGCGCAGAACCTCAACGAGCCTCATCTGCCTACGCTGGAACAGATGCAGCAATGGACGCAAGTCGTCGGCCGGGCGCAGCAGCTCATTCTGGAGCAGGCTGCCGGAGCCACGGGAAGGACGATGCCGTTCGATCCAGATGCGGTGGCGCGCATTCAGACAGGCTTTGCCAATGAAGGTCTGGCCCTGTGGCAGCGGTTTCTTGACTCAGGCGGCATGCTTCGCGACCAGCCGGACGCTCCGCCTCCCGAAAGCCCTGCCGCGCGCAAGGATCGCCGCTTTTCTGACCCTGCCTGGGCAAAGCATCCCTTTTACGACCTGATCCGGCAAAGCTATCTGCTGATGTCGGACTATCTGCTGAAATTGACGGATGCGGTGGATGGGGTCGATCCCAAGCAAAAGGCAAAGCTGCGCTTCGCTACCAGCGGCATGCTGGACGCGGTGGCGCCCAGCAACTTTCCGCTGACCAACCCCCTCGTCATGGAAAAGACCCTGCAGAGCGGGGGCGAAAATCTGGTCAAGGGCCTCCAGCACATGCTGGCGGACATGGAAAAAGGTCAGCTGACCCAGACGGACGGCACCGTCTTTGAGCTTGGCCGGAACATCGCGACCACTCCCGGCAAGGTGATCAAGGAAACGCCGCTTTACCAGCTGATCCACTACGCACCGACCACGGACAAGGTGCTGGAAACGCCCCTCGTCATCTTTCCGGCGTGGATCAACCGCTTCTACATACTCGACCTGTCACCGGAAAAAAGCTTCGTCAAATGGGCGACCGACCAGGGGATGAGCGTCTTCCTGCTGTCGTGGAAATCGGCCGATGCGTCGATGAAGGACCTGCTGTGGGACGATTATATCGTCCGGGGCCAGGTCGACGCGATCGACACCGTGCGCGAACTGCTCGGCGTGCCGAGCGTCCATACGATCGGCTATTGCGTGGCTGGTACCACCCTCGCCGCGACCCTGGCCTATCTTGCCGAACGTGGCGAAGCGGACAAGGTGGCAAGCGCGACCTTCTTCACGGCGCAGGTGGACTTCAGCGAGGCGGGGGATCTTGGCCTGTTCGTCGACGATGAGCAGATGAAACTGGTTGACCAGCTTTCGACCGGGGGCTTCCTGGATGGGCGCTATATGGCCGCGACGTTCAACCTGCTGCGCGGCCGCGACCTGATCTGGAACTATGTGGTCAATAATTACCTGCTGGGGCAGGATTATCCGCCGTTCGACCTGCTATATTGGAATGGCGACACCACCAATCTTCCCGCGTGCTGGCACAAAAATTACCTGACGCAGCTTTATCGCGACAACCAGTTGGTGGTGCCGGGGGCGCTGACCATCGACGGAACGCCGCTTGATCTGAGCAAGGTCAAAACGCCCGCCTATGTTCAGGCGGGACGGGAAGATCATATCGCTCCTCCCGAAAGCGTGTGGAAGATCACATACCACTTCGCTGGGCCTATCCGGTTCCTGCTGGCTGGATCGGGCCATATCGCGGGCGTGGTCAATCCTCCGGCGGCGGGGAAGTATCAATATTGGTCCTGCGATGAACTGCCTGCCAGCCTTGCCGACTTCGTGGCGAACGCGAAGGAGACGAAGGGAAGCTGGTGGCCGGACTGGATCGAATGGATTCGCTCTCATGGCGATTCGACGGTCTCTGCCAAAGACGGTGGTCGGGTGCCGGGCGCCGGTTCCCTGAAGGCCATAGAGGATGCGCCTGGCCGTTATGTGAGGGAGCGCTAAGCCTCACAAAACACGCTGATTTCAGACTGGTAAAACAAGGACCGATTTCTCCGCCAATCTTGTTTTGCTGCACTGCACAAAAATTCTTGCGTTTGCGCTTTGAATTATATATTGTGCACTGCAGCAACGGAGAACCTTTTATGCCAGTCACTCCAAAGCCTGCTCGCCGCAAGGCAGTGGCCAAGACGCCCGGCTCTACATTGTCGGCGGCTGAAGCATTGAAGGCCGCGGAAGAAGCGGTGAGCGTCAGCCCAAAGGTTGCGCCAGCGCGGAAGGCCGTGGCGGTCAAGAAGGCGGCGGTTAAAGCCGCAAAGCCTGACCCGGTCGCGATCGTCGCCGCCACCACGGCGGTCGATGCGGCGCCCGAACCGGCTGCTCCGCCAGAAATTGATCCGGCCCCTCATGCACCAGCGCCGCTGGTCGAAGAGGTCGCTATCGAAGCTGAAGAAACCAAGAGCCTTTCGTCCGAGGCCGGGCCGGTAGAGCCCACCATGCTGCCTGCCACAGAAGGAACCAAGATGATGAACGACGTGATCGAAACTGGAAAGAAGTTCGCTGAAGAGACCAAGGCCAAGTTCGAGACGGCCTATGCCGGTCTGAACGAGAAGGCCAAGGCTGGCGTCGAAAAGTCGACCAAGGCCATCGAAGAGCTGAGCGACATCGCCAAGGGCAATGTCGAAGCGCTGGTCGAATCGGGCAAGATCGCTGCCAAGGGCATTGAGACCCTGGGCCAGGAAGCTGTCGATTACAGCCGCAAGAACTTCGAGAAGGCGACTGCCTCGCTCAAGAGCTTCTCGACGGTCAAGACGCCGACCGAATTCTTCCAGCTGCAGAGCCAGCTTTTCTCGAGCAGCTTTGACGAGCTGACCAAGGAAGCCGCGAAGAGCAGCGAAGCGCTGATCAAGCTGGCTGGCGAAGTCGCCCAGCCGCTGACCGCACGCGTTACCGTTGTCACGGACAAGGTAAAGTCGCTCGCCGCCTGATCGGCGGTAAATGGCTTGAAAGAATGAAGCGGCTCTCATCCCCGGGGTGAGAGCCGCTATTCTTGGTTACCACCATCCCTTGCGCGATGACCTGCAATCTGCGCCCCTTGCCTTAAGGGCTGGAATCGCCATATCCTCACCCGTCATGAGCAGCATTAGCAGATATCGGGAGAAGATGGCGGGCCGGGACCAGGATTATCAGGGTGAAGGCCCTGGCGGTCCCAATGTCGGCATCGCGACGCGCACCCGCGCCCGCACCAAGAAGCCGTCTCTCTACAAGGTATTGATGCTGAACGACGACTACACGCCGATGGAATTCGTCGTGCATGTCCTTCAGCAGTTTTTCCGCATGGACATGGAAGAAGCCACGCGCGTGATGCTTCACGTGCACCAACGCGGCGTCGGGGTTTGCGGCATTTTCAGCTATGAAGTGGCGGAGACAAAGGTGAACCAGGTGATGGACTTCGCCCGGCAGAACCAGCATCCGCTTCAATGTACGCTGGAAAAGGCCTGAACTGCCGACAGCACGTCTGCCCAAACTGTAAGATGATGAAAGTCATGCTTTTGTCGTCGTCCGGCGCCCCCTCATGGTTATTATATATTAAGGATGGTTGCTTAGGCAGAGGGCGTCATGCCTGCCATTCTCCGTTCTCCTTCTTCCAGACTGACGCCGCTGGTTGCTGGCATTGCCTATTTCCTGATGGCGACGCTCGCGATGCTATGCTCGCGGTTCGAAGGGGGACTCGCTTTTGTATGGGCCGCCAACGCGTTGCTGATGGCGGAATTGCAGACATCGGAAACCAGTTATTGGCCGCGCGTAATCGTGGCTTGCGGTATTGCCAGCATCATATCGACGACGCTGTTTGGCATGGGGCCATGGGCAGCGCTGCCCATGGCGTTTATCAATGTCGCCGAATCGCTGATCGTCGCGATCCTGTGCCGTCGGTTCATTCCCGTCCACCTGAGTGACGGGTCGAAGCGCTCCCTTCTCGTCTTCATCCTGGCACTTTGCATCCCTGCGAATATCATCGCTGGCACGGCTGCGGCGCTTGTCGCCTCGACCCTTACGCCTGTGTCCTTCGGCGCTTCATGGCTGCAATGGTATAGCGGCCATGTGCTGGGCGGCCTGGTCTGCACGCCGATCCTGACGATGCTGTTGCAGGGACAGGTTCGCGCCTGGGCTCGGGAGACATCCGGCAGGCAGAAGCTGGAGGCTTTGGCTCTTCTGGCCCTCTTCGCGGCCATGGTCGTCCATATATTCTACCTTGCACATTATCCGATGCTGTTCCTGCTATTCTTGCCGTTGGTCGCCATCGCGTTCCGGATCGGCTCATTAGGAACAGCTGCCGCCGTCGTGCTACTCGCTCTGATCGGCGGGGCGGCGACGATGACGGGCTACGGGCCGCTGAACTTAGTGGCGAGTAGCGTCGGTGAACGGACACAGCTGTTCCAGTTCTTCCTGGCTTTCAGTTTTCTATTGTCCATGCCGCTTGCAGCCGAACTGAACGGTCGCCGACGCCTGTTCCAGATGTTGCAGTCGAGCGAGGCCCGATATCGGGCCATAGCCGAACATAGCGGCGACCTGGTGTTGAACGTCAGCGTTGATGGCATCATCCAATATGCTTCGCCTTCAGCGGCCGAGCAGATCGGCTGCGCGCCCGCGGTGCTCGTGGGCCGTTCGGCGGACATCATGGTCGATCCCAAGGATCGCGCGGAGGTTCACGGGGCTCATCAGCGCGCTCTGGCACGGCCGGGCGACGTGCAGACAGTAGAGTTCCGCCCGGCAGCTTTCACCGAAGGGGTCGATTGGTGCGAGATGGTCACGCGTGCCGTGCTGGACGAACAGGGCCTTCCTACCGGGGTGATCAGCACGATCAGGGACATGTCGCGGCACAAGGCGCGGCAGAGGGCGCTGCAGCGCGTCGCGGCCGTGGATACGCTGACCGGCGCCGACAGCCGCTGGGCCTTCATCGAAAAACTCGACCAGGAAATCAAGCGGGTGGCGCGAGGCGCCAATGCCTGTCTGCTGATGATCGACATAGATCATTTCAAATCGGTCAATGATCGCTACGGCCACGGGGTAGGGGACAAGGTGCTCTCCAGCTTCGTCGAGCGCCTGCGTCCTGGCTTGCGCGGCGGGGACAGTATCGGAAGGCTTGGCGGAGAGGAGTTTGCGATCCTTCTGACGGGCACCGATATCCAGCGCGCGAGCATGGTTTGCGAACGATTACGGAACATGGTGTCCGCGCAGCGCATCAGCGCCGTCGGCAGCGAATCGATCGCCATTACCTTCAGCGCGGGACTTGTCGAACTTGACGGGCGGGCCAGCAGGGTTGATTTGCTCGACGCTGCGGACAAGGCGCTTTACCGCGCCAAGAATAGCGGGCGCAACTGCTTGCGGCTTGCCGCCTGAACCTCCTGCCCGGCTTCGAGAAAATGCATCGTTGATCTGCGCGAATATGTCAGATGATATGTTGTAACTTCATCTTGTCTGGCCTATGTACTGGCCACCATGCCAACCAGCATCCGCTCTCGCCTGTCAAATGGCCGCATCGATCGCATCGCGATTGCGGTGTCGGGCATGTGCGTCGCGCATTGCATCGGCACGGCGGTCCTGCTCGGCGTTCTTGCGTCGGCTGGCGGGGTTTTTGAGAATCCTCTCTTCCATGAGGTTGGGCTTGTGCTCGCTATCCTGCTGGGGGCGGTGGCGCTTGGGCATGGGGCCATGGAACATGGCTTCATGATGCCCGCGGCTGTCGGCTCGCTGGGTCTGGGCATCATGGCGGGTGCCATGACCCTTGATCATGGATGGCAGGAAAGTGCTTACACCTTGTTTGGCGTGGTGACGCTGGCCCTGGGGCATGATCTCAATCACCGGGCTGGACGATAAGGCAGCCTGACCGGAACGCATAGAAAAGGGGGCTTGTCGCCCCCTTTTTTCGTTATCGGCTTATATTCCGGTCAGGAATGCTTCCGGTCCAGATGATGATCGCCCTTGACCCAGCGAACCGTCCCGGTGCTGGCGCGCATCACGACGCTATCGGTGGTCAGCTTGCCGCCGGGCAGCCGCTTGACACCTGCTAGCAGGGAGCCGTCGGTAACGCCGGTCGCCGCAAAGATGCAGTCGCCCTTTGCCAGCTCCTTGAGGTCATAAACCTTGTCGAGGTCGGTGATGCCCCACTTGAACGCGCGCGCCCGTTCATCGTCATTGCGGAACAGCAGCTTACCCTTGAACTGACCGCCCACGCAGCGAAGTGCCGCGCACGCCAGCACGCCTTCAGGCGCGCCGCCCGAACCCATATAGATATCGATATTCGTTTCCGGATTGGTGGTCGCGATCACACCGGCGACGTCGCCGTCGGGGATCAGCATGATGCCGCATCCGATTGCGCGCAGTTCCGCGATCAGCTTTTCATGCCGGGGCCGGTCAAGAACGCAGACGATGAGCTCATGAGGATGAACGCCCTTTGCCTTCGCGACCGCTTCGACATTCTCTTTCACCGGCCTGTTGAGGTCGATGATGCCGTCCGGATAGCCCGGACCCACCGCCAGCTTTTCCATGTAAACGTCGGGCGCGTTCAGCAAGCCGCCTTCTTCCGAAATGGCGAGAACCGCGAGCGCGTTGGGACCGGCCTTAGCCGTGATCGTCGTCCCTTCCAGCGGATCGAGAGCGATGTCGATCTTCGGGCCTGATCCGATGGCGTTGCCGACCTTCTCACCGATGTAGAGCATCGGTGCTTCGTCGCGTTCGCCTTCGCCGATGACGACGGTGCCGTCCATGTAGAGGTCGTTGAATGCCATGCGCATCGCTTCGACAGCGGCAGCGTCAGCCGCTTTTTCGTCGCCGCGTCCAATCAGCTTCGAGGCGGCGATGGCGGCCGCTTCGGTGACACGCACCATCTCAAGCACCAGGACGCGATCGAGAACTGAGCTAGCCTGCACCATGATAATCCCTCTGCTGTCTCTTTGTGATCAGCGCGATAGGAGGTCATCCCCGCCTTGTCGAGCCATCCACCCGGACTCAGCCTGCTTTTCGCGGCGCCAATGCAACGGAAGGTCGTCTGTGGCGTTAAAATGCCAACAATGACAAGGGGTCGAAATGATGATCGCCGCGCTGCTTGCTGCCAGCCTCGTTCAGTCAGCGGCTCATCCTCCTCAACCTATCTCGGCTAAGGCAGCCCCGTGCCAGGCGGTGGCGACGCTGTGCATGTCCGGTCGGCCTGCTTCGGGCCGCCTGCCGTTGGAAGGCAGCACTAGACGCGCGGACAACAAGATGAGCGCCTATCGCTTTGATGCGCGGCCGTGCCGGATCATCGGAAACATGGGTTGCCCCAAGCAAGCCCGTCTGCGCCTGTTCAAACTTGGCGAACCTTTGCGCGAGACTTTGATGCGCAGCTTCGCGGCCCGTTAACGGCAGCCCTTTTCAGTCGAGAATATGCATGACCATCGGGGCCTGGAGCAGGCTGTCCGATCCTGCGAGCCGCCGCAACGTATCGAGGACGCACCGCTCTTCCCCCGCATGGGTGACGATCGCCATCAGCACGCTGTCATCGTGGCTTGCGCCGCGCTGGATCATGCTTTCGATCGACACACCGGCGTCGCGCGTCGCCGCGGCGATCTCGGCAAGGACGCCGGGGCGGTCCTGTACCTTGAAGCGTAGATAGCTGCGGCCAATCCGCGCGCCTGCGTCCGCTGCCGGTTGCCGCGCCAATGCCGAGACCGGCATCGCCAGGGCATCGCCATATTCATCGCGCGCGACGTCGATCAGATCTGCGACCACGGCCGATGCTGTAGGACCATCGCCTGCGCCCCGGCCCTGGAAGAAGAGGCGGCCGACGAAATTGCCTTCGGCCACGACGGCGTTGAGTGAACCGTCGACATGGGCAAGCGGATGATCGAGGGGGACGAGCATGGGGTGAACGCGCTGGAATAACCCGCCCTGTCCATTTTCGGCCATCCCGACCAGGCGAATGCGATAACCCATGGCCGCTGCTTCGGCGATGTCGGCGGCGATGACGTGGCGGATGCCCGTTACCGCGACGCTGCCAAAGTCCAGTTCCGTGCCGAAAGAGAGGCTGGCAAGAATGGTCAGCTTGTGCGCGGCATCGACACCGTCGATGTCGATGCTCGGGTCCGCTTCGGCATAGCCCAGTTCCTGCGCTTCCTTCAGCACATCGTCGAAACCGCGCCCTTCCTTCTCCATCGTGGTCAGGATGTAGTTGCAGGTGCCATTGAGGATGCCATAGACGCGGCTGATCTCATTGGCGGCGGCGCCTTCGCGCAGGCCCTTGATGACCGGGATGCCCCCGGCAACGGCCGCTTCATATTTGAGGGCAATGCCGGCTTTCTCCGCCAGCGTGGCAAGGTCAAGGCCGTGATGGGCCAGCATGGCCTTGTTGGCCGTGACGAACGGCTTACCCGCCGAAAGACACTGCCGGGCGAGGGTGAGCGCCGGGCCGTCGGCGCCCCCGATCAACTCCACCACGACATCTATATCGTCGCGGCCGGGCAGGGTGGTCATGTCGTCCACCCATTCATAGGGCGACAGGTCCACGCCCCGGTCCTTGGTGCGGTCACGCGCGGAAATGGCGACGATCTGGATCGGGCAGCCCGCGCGACGCGCGATCAGGTCTGCATTTGTCTGCAACAGCCGGATCACGCCACCGCCCACCGTGCCAAGGCCGACAAGCGCGACGCGCAGCGGGGCATGGCGGTGAAGATTGGTCATGATAGTGGCTGTCCTCAGGCTGATATAATGCCGCGCTGATAGCCGCCAACGCGCCGCTGTCCAAGAAAAAGGACAAGGGCGGCGCGTGAGGGGGCGTCAACGCGCGGAACGGCTGCGGCCGCAATTGCCGAGTGACTGGATGACAAAGGCATAATCGATCCGAGCCGCCTCCGCATCGACAGGAGCCAGCGCGCGAACCGAAGAGCCCGGCAGGGCGGGCGGCAGGCTGCAAGCCAGGCGATACCAGAGAAGGCTTCCGGGTGCAGGCGGCCGCGCCGCTTCATCGACGATTTCGCCCAGGGCAACGGCCCATTTCGGTTGCTGCCCTGGGCGGCGCAGGATGGAAAGGGATACCGGATCCCCCGTGGCCGTTCGCAGGAAAATCTGTGTCTCGCCTTCACCCGCGACCGTGCCTGCCACGTGGAAGGCGTCGCCAGGGCCGATGATGCGAGGCGGTGCGTTGGGAGCTACCAGTTCAGACAGAATGGCCTTCACCTGCTCGATCGCCGCAGTCGTGGCAGGAATTTGAGCGTCGCCCGCCACCAACTGGATTTCTCCCGGCCGTCCTCCTGGACGAGCAAACAGGATGACCTGCGTTTTCTTCAGCTTGGGAAGCTTTCCTCGGCCATTCAACGGCGCATCATAAAGATAGCGGACGCGTGGACTGATTCCCCCTTCGCCGCGAATCAGTGATGTGACTTCGGCCTCCACAAAGACCCGTTTTTGACCGGGCGGGACATTTTGGACCGTTTTTTCGGGTAGTGCAATTATGCTGCTGAGGCGTGCTATGGCTACCAGCGGAGCCGCGTCTGCCAAATCCGCGAAATCGGCATAGGAAAGGGTGGCGGACTTTGTGCCATCACTCGTCTGGGCCGCTGAAACCAGCGGAGATGCGGCGAAAATGAGGCATGTTGCGGCGGCGGTTTTGAAGGTCATGGAGGATTTTCTTTGCATGTTCGTCCTGCCTAAAGTCATCCGTGACAATGTTGTCACAGGCAAGTCATTCTGTATTAAAATGCTAATCGGAAATTATCCTGTCGATAAAGCGTTTGCGTGCCACGATGCGCCGCGATAGGAGTTTGCGCGGTAGCAAATGCGCGGAAGGGGGCCAAAGGTGGCCAGGGACGACCTGGTCAACTAGGGCCATTTTTGGCTTGTTTGCTTATAACAATGGTAAGTTGAGTTAAGGAGTGTCGTTGCCGAATGGCCTATGCTGACCACTCGCAAGGATCGAGTCGTACGATCTCGATCGTCATCGTCGCCCTGATTCACGCTGTTCTGGGTTATGCCTTTGTTACCGGCCTTGGCATGAAATATGTCAAAAAGGCGGCGGAACAGCTGAACGTGATCGACGTGAAGGAGGAACCGCCGCCACCGGATGAGGAGCCGCCGCCGCCGCCGCCAGACCAGCCGGTCGAGCCGCCGCCAGTGGTCGCGCCTCCGCCGATCGTCCAGACGCCAGCCCCCGCGCCGGCCATTGCCACGGTGCGTACGCCGCCGCCGGTTTTCAACCCGGTTCCGGTTGCTGCTCCACCGCCACCACCGCCGCCGCCACCTGCAGTGCCTGCTTCGCGTGCAACGCCGCGCAGTTCGCCCGGCAGCTGGCTTAGCGATGCGGACTATCCGAGCCGCGCGCAGCGTGAGGAGCGTTCGGGTACAGCGGGTTTTCGGCTCGAGATCGGCCCTGACGGTCGCGTCACGAGCTGCACCATCACCTCTTCGACCGGTCATTCCGATCTCGATGAGGCGACCTGCCGTCTCCTGCCGCGCCGCGCGAAGTTCAAACCGGCCACGGCAGCCGGGGGTGGCCCGATGTCGGATACCTATAATGGTCGCATCACCTGGCGACTGCCTGAATAATTGTAACGGGAAGGCTGGCGCCGCTGCCGCCTTCCCCTTCTATTGATCCTTTTGAGAGGGAAGTCTTGAAAATGTTGATGTATCTCGCAGCCGCGGCCGCGCCGAAATCGGAGAACCCTTACGGCTTGATGGAGGCCCTGCAGCAGGGCGGCACCATCGCCTGGACCGTGTTCCTCATCCTTTGCGCCATGTCGGTGGGCACATTCTACATCCTCTTCACCAAGCTGATCGAACAGCAGAAGGTCCTCAATCAGGGCAAGAAGGTTCGTGCAACCTTCTGGCGCGCCCCGACCCTCAAGGAAGGTTCGGCCAAGCTCGAAAAGAACTCGGCCTACAAGCAGATCGTCGATGACGGCATCAAGGCTCAGGAAGAACACACCAAGCTGACCGATCCTGTCGAAGCCCATGACTGGCTGCACGGTTCGCTTGCCCGTTCGGAAGCCTCGATCAACTCGAAGCTGGGCGGTGGTCTGGCGTTCCTCGCGACCGTCGGTGCGACTTCGCCGTTCATCGGTCTGTTCGGTACGGTTATCGGCATCTATCGCGCACTCATCAAGATCGGCGCTGCCGGTCAGGCCTCGATCGACGCCGTTGCCGGTCCGGTCGGTGAAGCTCTGATCATGACCGCGCTGGGTCTGGCCGTGGCCGTTCCCGCCGTGCTTGCCTACAACTTCCTGCAGCGTCGCAACAAGTCGATCGCCGAACAGCTGAATGGCTTCACCGTCGATCTGCTGGCTCACCTGGTGTCGAACGGCGCTGTTAAGCCTTCGTTCGCGACTGCCCCGGCTGCGCCTGCCGCCAAGACGGCTGCTGCTCCGACCAAGGCCTGATTGGGTCAAGGAGCCGGTGTGGGGGTTAGTGGACGGCTGCGACCGCTGCTTCCCCACCGGCCATGGGTCCCGAATAACGGGGCGCCATCGACACGCATGTTAGGAAATTATCAATGGCAATGAGTGTTGGCTCCGACGGCGGTGAAGACAAGCCGATGTCCGACATCAACACGACGCCGCTCGTCGACGTCATGCTGGTGTTGCTCATCATCTTCCTCATCGCGATTCCGGTCGTCGTCCAGACGGTTCAGCTACAGCTCCCCAAGGTCGCATTCGAGCCGACGACGACGAAGCCGGAGAATGTGTCGCTATCGATCACGCAGGCCAAAGACGGCAGCTGTGCGGTCTATTGGAACCTGACCAGGGTGTCTTCAAACGAACTGCTCGACCGCGCGGTCGCGAAGCTTGAAGCGGACATCAAGAAGGCGGGTGGCGTTGAAAACATGACGCCTGAGGATCTGCCCGAAGTACACATTCGTGGGGACATCAATACCCCCTATCGGTGCATCGGTGGCACCATCTACACGATGCAGCGCGCCGGTTTCCCGAAGGTCGGCTTCATCTCCGAACCCGAACCGGGTTCGACGGTGCAGCGGCTCTAAGTTTTTAGGAGTATCGCCCCATGGCAATGAGCGCCGGAAAAGATGATGGCGAGCCGATGATGGACATGAACACGACGCCGTTGATCGACGTCATGCTCGTTCTCCTCATCATGTTCATCATCACGATCCCGATCCAGACCCACGCGGTCAAGATCGACCTACCGCAGAACGCGCCACCGACCGACAGCGTCATCGACCCTGTCAAGAACAAGGTTGCGATTGATGCTGGCGGAATCATCACCTGGAACGGTTCGGCCATCGACCTTCTGACCCTGCGTCAGTATCTGCAGCAGTCGCTGCGGTTGCCGGTTGAACCCGAATTGCAGTTCCAGCCCGATGCTGCGACCCGCTATGTCGTCGTTGATCAGGTTCTGGCCGAGATCAAGCGCGCTGGCGTCACGAAGCTCGGCTTCGTGGGCAATGAACAATATGGAAACTTCTAAGAGCTGGCTACGCCGCCGCCGTCTGGCCGGGAATGTTCGACTTCCCGTTTCCGGGCGCGGGCTGGGGTGACGCAATCAGCTTTTGGTTATCTAAAGGGTCGCTTCGGTGGCCCTTTTTTTGGTCCCTGCCTCAACGGTTTCTTAACCCTAATGTGAGAAGTTCCACCCAAAGGAATGCATCTGATCATGGGCGCTGAATTGCACATGGACCTGAACCAAAAGCGCGGTCGCCAGACTGACCGGCGCTATGTTCAGGTGCCCGTCAAAGTGAGGCGGCCAAGCGAGAACTGGTTCAAGAGCAGTGTCGCCGACTTGTCAGTTCATGGCTTCCTCCTGCAGAGCTTCATGAAGCTGGCCGCAGGTGATTCCCTTTGGGTCATGCTGCCTGGATTCGAAGGACGACGCGCTCAAGTTCTCTGGACACGGGGCCATGAAGCAGGTTGCCGGTTCGAACGGCCCCTGCATCCCGCCATCCTTGATCATATTGTCCGGATCAGCGGATAATATAGCTTTGAAGGCCGATCTGCCTCAGGCCGCTGGTGCATCCTGAAACTGAAGGGTCGCCAGACGCGCGTACAGACCCTTTTCGGTCATCAGTGCGGCATGATTGCCCTGTTCCACCACGCGACCATTATCGAGTACGATGATCCGGTCAGCGGCGCGAACCGTTGCCAGCCGGTGAGCGATGACGATTGTCGTTCGCCCCTGCATCAGGCGCGCCAGTGCGTCCTGGACCAGCCGCTCCGATTCCGCGTCCAGAGCAGAGGTAGCCTCGTCCAGCAACAGGATTGGCGCATCGCGGAGCAGGGCGCGCGCGATCGAAAGGCGCTGCCTTTGTCCTCCGGAAAGCCGCGCTCCACCTTCGCCCAAAAATGTATCCAGCCCCTCGGGAAGGGCGCGCAGAAACGTCTCTGCATTGGCCGCACGCGCTGCTCCCCAAATCTCCTCGTCCGACGCGTCCCAGCGGCCAAAGCGCAGATTGTCCCGCGCCGATGCAGCAAAGATAACGCTGTCTTGCGGAACCATCGCCATCATATTCCGAACCGTTGCCGGGTCGGCATCCTTCAGATCGACGCCATTCAGCCGGATAGCCCCGGTCTCAGGATCATAGAAGCGTAGCGCGAGCTGTATCAGCGTGGATTTGCCTGCACCTGACGGCCCGACGACTGCCACTGTTTCACCCGCCGCAATATCGATCGAGATGCCGTGCAGCGCGGCATCGCCCGGTCGCGTGGGATAGCTGAAATGCACACCATCGAACTGGAGGTTCGCGCCTTGTGGAAGTTGGGGAATCGGTTTGGGCAAAGCAGGAGCGACGATTTCGGGCTTTGCCGTCATAAGCTCATGCAAGCGGCTCGCCGCGCCAGCACCCCGGAGCAGGTCGCCCCAGGTTTCCGACAGCGCGCCAAATGCGCCCGCAACCAGGCCGCCGGTGAGAACAAACGCCGCGATACTGCCGCCCGAAAGCCTGCCCGCCGCGACATCCAGGGCGCCTTGCCACATCACCGCAGTGATCGATCCAAAGACCAGAGCGATGACAACCGCTGTCATCGCCGCGCGGAGGAGGATACGGCGCCGGGCCGTCGCAAATCCTGCTTCCACCGTGGTGTCGAAGCGCGCGGATTCCCGCGCCTCCTGCCCGAAAGCCTGAACGATCTTCATGGCGCCCAGCACTTCGGACGTTACGCTGCCTACGGCGGCCAGCCTGTCCTGACTGGCGCGGGAGAGAAGCCGTACGCGGCGGCCGAGGCTGATCATCACGACCAGAATGATGGGGATGCCAAGCACCAGAAGGCCCGCGAGCTTGGGCGCGAGCGCGAAGAGGTAGATGAGGCCACCCACCCCTGTGACCAGATTGCGCAGGGCGACAGACACAGTCGAGCCGACGATCTGGTCAATGATAGCGGTGTCCGCCGTCATCCGCGACGCGATTTCAGATGGCCGGTTCTCTTCGAAAAAGCGGGGTTCCAAGCGCAGCAGATTGGCCTGCGTCGCCGATCGGATATCGGCCACCACCCGTTCCCCAAGCCAGGACACAAAGTAGAAGCGTGCCGCCGTTGCCAGGGAAAGGATCAGCACGATCAAAGCCAGATACTGAAACCACCGGCTGATATCGCCGCCGCCCATGAATCCGCGGTCGATGACCAGGCGGAAGCCGCTGGGGATGGCGAGTGTCGCGGCGGATGAGACGATGAGCGCGGCGAGCGCGGCGGCGATCCGTCCGGGATAGCGTGTGGCGAAGCGCCACAACATGGCGAGGCTGCCAAGGGACGAACGCGCGCCGCCGCGCGGCATGGGCTTTTCCGCATCTTGCATGGTCGCGCGCTTAGCAGCCCCCAGCGCAAGCCTCAACGAGGATCAGCGGCGCCGCGTCAGCTGGAAGGTGTAATCTCCGCCGCCAGCGTCATGATGCGGCGGGCGGCCGTGCGCCCGGTCAGGGCGTAGGCCATGTCGCCAGCTTCCCAATAGGCGATGATATCGGTTGCGCGCCGGGCGATCAGGGGATGTCCTTCTGCAGGCGTTTCGGCTTTGTCCGCAAAGAAGGAGAGTTGTTCGCCTGCGGGTGTCACGATCGAGATGGCTATGGCCGGACTGTCCGGCGTCGGAAAGAGCTGAACGTCGGTAACGCGCCAGCTGCGGGGAAAAGATGGCAAAATGATCCCGGTCGAACGGCGTATTTCCTCGCTGTTGAGGGTCGCGCTTTCCACCTGAGACGCCATATTTTGCCGTAACAGCCCGGCGCGGTGCGACGCCGCTGCTTCGTCGAGGAAGGGACTGGCCTGCGCCGCCTGCGGAAACTCGCCCAACGCACCTCTCGCGATCCAGCCAGTCGCCAGCAGGGCTGCGATCGCGGCTGTCCGGCGCAAATGCTGCCAGCCGCGCCCGCTTTCATTATCGTTGGCGACCGGGATCGACATGTCACGCGTGCGCCCAACCAGCGTGCCCTTGGTGCCGTCATGCATCAGGCGGAAATCGATGTGCGGCCAGCGCTGACGCCAGCGTTGCGCCACGATTCGTTCGCCCGGCCTCGCCGCGTCATCCAGCAAGACAACGGCGTTGGGCGACAGCCGTGCAAACAGGCTGTCCGCTGCGCCCCGTACCAGTGGATGGACCGACCATGGCGGCCCGTCGATGATCAGGAGGTCGATGCGCTCAGGCAGATCGTCCAGCGCATACCAGCGCCCCGGCCAATCGCCGCTCTCCGATGCCAGCGGCGCATGGCGCAGGTCGGCTTGCAGACCATGATCGCAGAGCCAGTTGCGGGTAGCATCGACAAAGCCGCCATGCTGGTCAAAGCTGGTCAGGCGGCCTCCGCCATGCATCGCCAAGGCCTTGGCCGCAACCAATGTGGAAGCGCCAGCGCCCAGTTCCACGACCTGCGCAGGCCGCAAGCGCGCAATCTCCCGCACGATATGGCGCAGGAAACCGACATCCGCCTTCCAGCTGCCAAGATGGGGAAGCGCATCATGGGGCAGGTTCAACTCATCCATCAGAGCGCGTTTGTCGGCTTTGCGCCCACCCGAAAGGCTGGCGAGCAGCCACGGCCAACTGATCGCCCCAAAACCGATGCGCCATGCCAGATCGGACATCCGGCGTTGTGTCGCACCGTCCTCCTGTTCGGCCAGGGAAAGAAAGCCGGTCAATTCGCGGGAAGTCACGATGCACCCATCCTTACTTTAGATTTGGCGGGACTATGCGGCGGCCCGCGATTTTCGCATAGAGCCTGTGTCCGCTCCTTAACTTGCCGCTCAGGAAACGTCGATGACACGTATAATTTCCGCCACTATCGAACGCTGGCCGGTAGCGGGCGCCTTCATCATCAGCCGGGGCGCCAAAACCTCTGTGGACGTCGTGGTCTGTACCGTGAGCGATGGCGTACATGTGGGCAGGGGCGAAGGCACGCCGATCTATTATGAGGGAGAAACCGCCGAAGGCTGTGCCGCCGCCATCAACGCCTATCAGGGGCCGCTGGATCGCGAGGCACTGCTGGAAGCGATGCCCCGAGGCGCGGCGCGCAACGCGCTTGACTGTGCGTTGTGGGACCTGGAGGCCAGGCAGGCGGGCAATCCCGTTTGGCAACTGGCAGGCGTTCAACCCCCCGCACCGCTGCCCACCGCCTTCACCATCAGCCTGAATGATCCCGACCAGATGGAAGCCGACGCCCGTACCGCGGCGGCCAGGGGCTTTGCCCTGTTGAAATGCAAGCTGACGGGTGAGGGGGACAGGGAACGGATCGCGGCGGTTCGCGTCGGGGCGCCCGGTGCGCGGCTGATCGTCGATGCCAATGAAAGCTGGCACGATCTCGATATCGCGGCGGAAGCGTGCGCTCTCGCCGAACTCGGCGTGGAAATGGTGGAGCAGCCGGTTTTTCACGGGCGTGAGGACAGGCTGGTGGGCGTCAAGGCGCCGCTCCCACTCTGCGCGGACGAAAGCTGCCACACTCGCGCCGACCTTGATCGACTGGGGGACTTTGACGCGGTCAATATCAAGCTGGACAAGGCGGGCGGGTTGACCGAGGCGCTGGCTCTTGCCCGTGCCGCAAGGGAGCGGGGCTTCCGCATCATGGTTGGTTGCATGCTCGGCACGTCGCTCGGGATTGCCCCTGCGGCGTTGGTCGCGCAGGGCGCCGACTGGGTAGACCTGGACGGTGCCCTGCTGCTGGCCAAGGACAGGGATGGCGCCCTCGCCTTGCGGGACGGCATGCTGCAGCCGGGCACGCTTTGGGGCACGGGTCAGTAACCTAGCGTCAGGCCCACGGCATAATATTTGGGACCGACATTGCCTTTCACGCGCAGCTTCGGGACGATCGGCATCGCGATGGTGGCATAGGGTCGGCTGTTGTCACCGCTGAACCGAATGCCCGCGCCGATCGTCGCAAAGGCTGGCAGGCTGTAGGTCGCCTCGACCCGGCCATACAGCTTTGCCTCGCCATCGCGCAGGTAGACGCCCGCACCGGGGGTCAGGCTGAAACCCGCCACGTCCAGTGCATAGCCAGCGCCGATTTCGGTGCCCCAATGACCATTCGCCCGGCCGTAATTGACTTCCGCCCCAAGCCCTTCGGCATGCGCTGCAGGAGCGATGGCGAGGGAGCTTACCAGTGCAGCGGCGGCGAGTTTGGCGCGTGAAATCATCTTCAATCCCCAATCAGCGATGCTGCTGCCTGACCGGCTGACAGGGCCGATGCAAGCAAGGGGAAGGTGAAGCGAATCGAAAACCCGCTCAGGTGAGCCGCGCAGCCCCCCCATGGTCGATGTGGATGGGATCGGGATAGGGCATGATCGTCCGCCCGTCCGGCGCTGCGGTAAAACTCGTCTGGGTGGGATAGGCAAATTCAATGCCTTCCGCCTTGAACCGCTTCCAAATCGCAAGGCCGATGCGATGGCGCGATTGAAAATAATCATGCGTGTCGGGGTAGGGCACATCGAAGTTGAGTTCGTAATCCAGCGAGCTCGCGCCAAAGCGCACCAACCCGGCATTGACGAAATGCATGCCTTCGTCCGTTACGATCTTCTCAAGCAGGGCAGGGATGGCATCGGCCTTTTCATCTGGCGTCTGGTAGATGATCCCGATGGCAAAGGTCACCCGACGCTGCTCCAGCGTTTGAAGGCTGGTAATCTCCTTTTGCAGGAGGTTGGCGTTGGAGATGACCTTCTTCTCGCCCGTCATGGCGCGCAGGCGTGTGCTCTTGAGGCCGATGCGTTCGACCCGTGCGGTCGTCTGGTCATAGGTGATGACTTCGCCCCGGCGGAAGGGCTTGTCGAAGATGATCGACAGGGCAGCGAACAGGTCGGAGAAGATGCCCTGCGCCGCGAGGCCGATGGCGATGCCGCCGATGCCAAGGCCCGCGACCAGACCCGTCACGTTGACGCCCAGATTGTCGAGTACGACCACCAAGGCGATGGCGAACAGGCCGAAGGTCACGAGGACGCGGATCAACCCCATGGCGTTGGCCAAGGTTTCGCCATGAGCGTCTTCGCCAACGGTCTTGCGTTCAACGAGGCCCAGGATGATCTCGCGCGCCCAGATGGCCGCCTGGAAAACGGCGGCGATGGTGAAGAGGAAGGCCACCGTCTTCATCACCATCAGAGGCGGATTGGCGTAGCTGACCACCAGCCGCGCGGCGACCAAGGCCATGAAGAAGTGGGTGGTCCGGGCGATGGCACGGCCAACGACGTTGGAAACGCCAAGCGTGCTGCCCGGCTTGCCCCTGAACCGCTTCCCGAATTGCCGCAACGCGGCGAGGGCGAGATAGATGGCGACGCCGATCCCGACGGCGATCACTATCTGCAAAGAGTGAATGGCAAACCAGTTCGTCGTGGCGTGCCACATTTCCGAAAGGTTGGGAGCGCGAACCGTGAAGGCCGGGTCATTCTTTGCAGCCATGGGGATCCCTGAAAAATCTAAGCGGTCAGGCCGCCAGAGGAAGAGAGGAGCTTGCCCCGCATTCTTCCAGAAAGGCGATCAGTCCGCGTTCGTAGCGGGTGAGATAGCGCGTACTGCGCGGCAAGCGAAGCCCTGCCCGCCATTCATCCTGTCCCGACTTGCACAATTCGATCAGCGCTGGATGAATATAGCTTTTACGGCTGATGGCGGGGGTGTTGCCGAGGGCTTCGGCCACTGGCGCGACCATCTGCGCGAGCGATACAGGGCCGGAGGCTAAAGCCTCGAAGGCGACGGCCGATGCGCCCCATGTGCGGAAATGCTTGGCGGTGAAGTCATGCCGCATGGCTTCCGCTATATAGGCGTTCACGTCTCCGGAAGTGATCGGCCGGGCGATCCCTTCCTCGTCCAGATATTGGAACAGATGCTGCCCCGGCAGGTCCTGCATCGCGCGCACAAAGCGGAGCAGCCGCCGGTCGCTGATCGTCAGGTCATGTTCGCGCCCCGACTTGGCACGATAGCGCAACCGCAGCTTCTGCCCGCTAAGGTCGACATGGCGGCGGCGCAGCGTCGTGGCGCCGAAGCTCTTGTTCGCTGTGGCATATTGTTCGTTGCCCACGCGCACCTTGGCAAGGTCGAGCAGGCGCACGACTGCGGCCAGGGTCCTTTCCTTGCGCAGGCCGCGGATTGACAGGTCAGCCTCTATGCGCGCGCGCAGGCGGGGCAGCGCGCGGCCGAACAAGGCGCAGCCGCCGTATTTCTCCGCCTCTCGCGCGGCGCGGAACTCCGGATGATAGCGATATTGCTTGCGGCCCCTGTCGTCATAGCCGGTCGCCTGTATATGGCCATGCGGTAGCGGGCAGAACCAGCAATCCCGATAGGCGGGCGGCATGCCGATGGCGTTAAGCCTGTCGATCTCGTCCCGGTCGGTGATCCGCGTGCCATCGGCAAGGAAATAGGCCCATCCCCGTTTCAATGGGCGGCGCGCTATTCCCGGCAGGCTGTCATTGGCGTGGACGAGGCGTTGCGGCATTTGGCTCCTTCTCAAGAGCCATTAACCCGCCTTACCGCGCTTGCGTTCCCCGGCCTCGACGCGTGGGGTCAGGATCGGCCGGGCTGTGAGCCGGTCAAGCGCCAACGAAGCGCTCCGCTGCTGCGCAAGCGCCAATGCTCAGGATGGCGGCGGATGACCGATAGATGTGCGAGGGTCAGGGTCGCTGCCAATATCGCGGCGGGCATGGCGATCATCGCCATATCGGGCAGCAGCAGAGCGATCGCGAAGAAGCCCAGGGCTGTGGCTGCGGCGATGATGGTGGACCGTGCTTCGCCATCCGGCCCGCGCATCCAGAATATGCAGCCGCTTACACCTAGCGCGAAAGCCATGGCGAGCCGGGCGGGCTGACCCTGCCCCGCAAGGCCGCAGCCGATGAGCAGCAGAAGGATGAGGAGCGCGATCCCGGCACGGGGCAGACGGCCAAGCAGATAGGCTCCGGCAGGATAAAGCAGCAGCTCCGCCATCAGCACCGCTGCCAAGATCGATCCGGCAAGTGCCGCCTGCTCTGGCCCGGCGATGACCGCCACCACTGCCGTGGCAGCCCAGGGAACGAGGCGTTCGGGCGCCATGCGAATATGGCTGACCCAGCCGCGCAGGCCCGCGCGGGTTTCCCATCGCCGGTCCGCAAGGCGCAGTTGGAAAGCCGCGATAATGAACAGCGCTTCCACGCCCCATGGCAGGAATTCCCTGCCGATCATGGGCGACGCCAGCACCAGTCCGAGCAACAAGCCATGGGCGATGCCCAGAATGCGGAGTTCTCCGCTCATCATACTCCCCCTGTGATCGGCTTTGAGGGCCGGAACGGAATGGCCGGGGCTCGCGTACCTTCCCGCTGCTTGCGCGTGAGATAGGTGTCGAGGCCGATTTGCAGCGATAGCATCATGAAGATGAAGGGTTGGTAAGCGATGCCGACGAACAGCGAACCGATCATGTAGATGACATGGCCCTGCTGAAGCGCCAGCGCGAAGGGCGCGACCCATGCCTCGCCCGGACCATCGCGGCCCCGATAACGTCGGCGGATCGATTCGGTGCGGATGAAGCAGATGAAGTGGATCAGCAGCCACAGCGCGAAGCCGAAATAGCCCTGCTCGCCCAGCATCTCGAAATAAGCGCTGTGGTAGGCGCGGCCCTTGTCAGTAACGAGCCGCCGCTCCATGCGCGACCCGCCGCTGTCGGTCACTCGTTCCTGCATGAAATAGGTGAAGCTGTTCTGAAGGTAATTGTCGAAGCCGCCGCCGCCGGGATGCTCTCTCACATAGTCCAGCGTCCATTTCCAAACGGCGAGGCGGGTGGAAGCGCTTTCGTCGCCCTGATGATTCTCTATGGTGGACATGCGCTGGGTGAAGCTGGCGGGCAAGAAGGGGATGGCGGCAAGCGCGGCCACAGCCAGCAATGGGCCATAGACGAACCGCCGCTTCGACCGCATCAGCATCATGCCAGCAAGGATGACAATGCAGACGAGGCCCGTGCGGGCTTCGGTGCCGATCGGCATCAACAGGCAGGCGAAGCACAGCGCATAGGCGAAGGTTCGCACCCGCCAGTCCGGCGGAAAGATGGTGCCGTGTTTCGCCAGCCAAAGGATGAGCGGGATCAGCGAGATGGCGACGCAGCTGATGATGCTGCCTTCGTACAGGCCGCTATTATTATCGACCATCAGGTTGAGGACGCCATAGCCCCCGCCCGACAGCGCCGTCTTCATCCCGCCATTGATGATGATCGTACTCGCGCACAGAACCATGAACAGCGCCAGCGCCTCCAGCCGCAGCCGGGTGCGCAGGGTGAGCGGCAGGAAGATCGCGAAGATCATCGCCTTCCACACCCATTCCCACTTGGTATGCGCGTTAAGCGGGAAGTCGGCCGTCGCGGTCGTATAGCCGCACCAGGCCAGCAAGATCAGCAGCAGCAATTGCCGCATGGAAAAGCGGCAGTCCGTCTTCTTGTCCACCAGCAGCCATGCGCCCACCGCCAGAGCAAAGGCGATGGCGGAAATCGGGATGCGGTTCAGCAGGAAATAGGACAGCCGCTGCGGCGAGACGATGTCGATATAGGCGTAGACGGCGACTAGCAGGAATGGACGCCGCAGCCCCAGCAGGAAGAAGGCGCCAAGGAAGGCGAGGAAGAAGAGATCACGCATCGCGCGATTGCTCCACCTGTGATTCGTCATCAAGGTCGGGGCGCGACAACAGCCGCCACGCCGCCAGCATGATCACGCCATGGCTGATCAGCAGGGAAAGGGCGTCAATCATCGCGCGAAGGGTTCTTCCATGGCCACGGCCTTTCCCTAGCGCGGCAGAGTTGACGGGCCGTTAAACCTTTTCCGGCACAAGAAGCGTCATGACTCGGATACTCCATGTGCTCGATCACAGCCTGCCGATGCATAGCGGCTACACCTTCCGCACGCGTGCGATCCTGCGAGCGCAAATGGCGCAGGGCTGGGATGTGCGGGGAATCACCGGATTGCGTCACGGCGCCAAAGGCCCAGCAGAAGAGGTCGTGGACGGCCTTCATTTTCATCGCACGCCGGGCACACCGGCAACCGGCAATCCGTTGCTGCGCGAATGGCGAGACATCGCGGCGCATGCGGACGCGATCGATTCGCTGATCGCTCGGTGGCGGCCGGACGTAATCCATGCCCACTCGCCCGTGCTGAACGCCATGGCGGCTCAACGCGCGGCCAAGCGGCACGACATTCCGATGATCTACGAAATCCGCGCCTTCTGGGAGGATGCAGCGGTCGGAAACGGCACCGGCACCGAAGGCAGCCCGCGCTATTGGCTGACCCGGCAACTGGAAACCCATGCGGTGCGCGCGGCCGATGCCGTCGCGGTCATCTGCGAAGGGCTGCGTGACGATCTGGTTGCGCGCGGGATCGATCCGGCCAAGATCATCGTTTCGCCCAACGGCGTGGATATGGAGCAATTCGGAACACCGGTGCCGCGCGATCCGGCGCTTACCGCAAGGCTGGGGCTTGAGGGCGCCGATGTGGTCGGCTTCATCGGCAGCTTCTACGATTATGAAGGTCTGGATGACCTCATCGCCGCGATGCCCCGGCTGGTGCGCGCGCGGCCCAAGGTCAAGCTGCTGCTGGTAGGCGGCGGTCCGCGCGAACAGGCACTGCGCGACCAGGCGACGGCCTCGCCCTTCGCCGACCATATCGTTTTCGTAGGGCGCGTCCCTCATGATGAGGTCGAGGATTATTATGCGCAAGTCGATGTCCTCGCTTATCCGCGCAAGGCGATGCGGCTCACCGACCTTGTGACCCCGCTCAAACCGCTGGAGGCGATGGCGCAGGGGCGGCTGGTGGCTGCCTCTAATGTCGGCGGTCATCGCGAGTTGATTGAGCATGGGGTGACCGGCACGCTGTTCGCGCCCGGCGATCCGGCGGCGATTGCGGCCGCTTTGGCAGAGATGTTCGCTGATCGTGGTTTCTGGGACGATCGGCGGGCAACGGCCCGCGCCTTTGTCGAGCGGGAGCGTAACTGGTCGTCAAATATTCTGCGTTATGGGCCTGTCTATGAGCGGTTGCTGGCGCAGCGGATCGCGCGCGTTCGCGCCGCCGCCTGAACGGAAACATGGCAGCGGTTCGACTTCATAGGGCGATGACCCCGGCCGTGCTGGCAGGGCTGGCGGTCGCGCTGATCCTGTTGGCGATGCCCGTGGGACTGGTCGAGACAATCGTCGCGTCGAGCGGGCTAAGCGAAGCCTTGCCCGCCGCCGCGCCGCCATTGGGGTTGAAAGCGCGCCTGCTTGTTGCAGGCTTCGGCGCGCTGATGGCGATGGGCTTCGTAAGTTTCAACGCGGCGCCCATGCCGATGAAAAAGGATCGACGCTCTTGCAGCGTTACAGGAGTGAGTGAAATGGGTTTTGCATTGCCGAAGCTGAACTGGCTGTCTCGCGGCCGGACCTCGGGAGCCTCCAGAATATCGCGTCCGCTGATGCGCCGCGCCGACGCGCATCCCGACGCCCCGGCGCGTGCTCCCATCTTTGCGAGCCGCGACTTTGGCGGCTTGGAGATTTTCCCCCGCATTGGCCCCTCGCGCGGTGAACAGTTCGAATCGGCTCAACCCGAAGCGGCGGCCCTAATCCTGCCCGGTGCGCCGACGCCGGAAGAAACCTTAGACATTGATGCAGCGGCAGAGGCCGCGTTTGAAGCGGTGAGCGTCATTGCCTCCGATTCCGCCTCCGCTGATCTGTCCAACGACATCCCGTCTACTCCCAGCCTGCCTTCGCTGGCTGAACTCACCGCGCGGTTCGAGAAAGGCCTCACTGATCGTGTCCGTGGCGCCAGGACTGCTGCCGCCGACGGTGTCATCGCTGACATGCCAACCGAACAGCGAGTCCCGGTGCGGGATCGGGTAGAGGATGACGTCGATCAGGCGCTGCGCGCGGCGCTTGGCACATTGAGGGCCATGGCGGATCGGACGCGCTGAGTTCTCCCGCTCACCAATCTTCGATGGTGAGCGCCGACAGTTCGACCCATTCGTCATCCGCCTCCGATCTGCCGCCATCAATTATGATGTCGGCGACGAAATGTCTGGGCAGCGTCCATTCGGCTTCCTCCAGCCCCTCGGCAAACCGGGCTCGCCGATCTTTGGCGTCCTGTCCCTTTATCCGCAGGGTGATGACGTGCCGCCTCCCTTGGAACAATGCGCTGGCCCAGGGACGGCTGATGGCGCGTTCGATGCTCGCGGGTTCGCGTGCACGCTCGATCAATTGGGCGAGCAACCGAGGCAGGGGGTCCTGTCCGCTCAGGCGCCTTCCTTCATTTTCGACCAGTTTCCGGCCTTGGCGGAGATGATCCAGACTTGTCATTGACCCGCGCTCCTGCGATATGTGTTCATGAAATGTTCTATACGTCTCTTGATCCGTTCCCCCGGTTCGCGACCTTGACGCAGGTCGAACACCAGACGGGGATCGCGAACGCTTTCACGGCCAAAGCGTGTCGCCGGAATGCCGTTATCCCGCAGGAACTTTTCTACGGCGCGAATCAGCATGCGGTTCAATCTCCCTCTTCGATGCGATTCGCCCCCTGCGAATCTCTAAGCGTTTTCCTATTTCTCCCCCTATTTCCTACTTGTCTAGGAAAAATCCTATCATTATGGATGAATCATGGTCGGTAATGGAGAAGATCCGCGCGTGGTGCTGGAACGGCTGATTGCCGAGAGGGGGGAGAATTATGCCGACCTGTCTCGTCTGCTGAAGCGTAACCCGGCCTATGTTCAGCAGTTCATCAAGCGCGGCACGCCTCGCAAGCTGGATGAGGAAGACCGGCGTGTGCTGGCGCGCTATTTTGGCGTTGCCGAAGACCTGCTGGGTGGGCCGGGGCGCCAAGCCCCGGTGGAAAGGAAATCGCGGCCTCTGCCCGCAGTGGTGCCTGTGCCGCGCCTGTCGCTTGGCGCGTCGGCCGGACCCGGTTCGCTTGACGAGGATGAGCGGGCGGCGGGCGTCATGGCTTTCGACGCGAACTGGTTGCGCCATCTGGGCGTGAAGCCTCAAAGAGTATCCATCATCCGGGTGGATGGCGAATCGATGGCGCCGACGCTCAATGATGGTGACGAGATCATGGTCGACCATGATGATGACGCGATGCGGCTTCGCGATGGGGTATATGTGCTGCGACTGGACGGCGTGCTGATGGTGAAGCGTATCGCGATGGGGCCACGCAGAGGGCTGTTCAGTGTGCGCAGCGACAATGTTCATTATCCCGACTGGGTGGACATCGACCCATCGCTGGTGGCGATCGTTGGCCGGGTCGTATGGACCGGGCGGCGGCTCGTCTAGCTTGGCGAGACGTTGGCGGTCTCTTATGTGCGATGGGCAAGGAGGCCGGGATTGAACGACAATGACGCGGTGATACGCAAGGCGATCGAGTGGCGTGGCGCGCCCATGGCGTTGGCAACGGTCGTATCGACATGGGGATCGGCCCCCCGGCCGCGCGGCAGCCATATGATCGTCCATCGCGACGGCCGCTTCGAAGGCAGCATTTCGGGGGGCTGTGTTGAGGCCGACGTCCTGCAACGGGCGGAGGAGGTCATTGCGGGCCGCCCGGCGCATCTCGAACGCTATGGCGTTGCCGATGATGACGCCTGGTCCGTGGGCCTTCCCTGCGGAGGCGAGATCAGCGTGCTGGTCCAACCGGTGGAGGAGGGGAGCTTCGCGCCTGCGCTGTTTGACCGGATTGCTGATGCCCGCGATGAGGGGCGGTCCCTCATCCTTTCCACCGACTTTGGCACAGGCATCACTCGCGAGGCAGTGATCGAGGGGCAGTTCCAGAACCGCTACGATCCACCGCGCCAACTACTGATCGTAGGCGCGGTGCAGATCGCCCAGTCCTTATGCGCGCTTGCCCAGGCCATGGGCGTCAGACCCGTGGTGATCGATCCGCGCGGCCGCTTCCTGACAGAGGAGCGTTTTCCCGGCGTCGAGCTGGACGATCGCTGGCCCGACGAGGCGATCGCGGCGCGCCGCCCCGGTGAAGCGACGGCGGTCGTGACGCTCAGCCATGATATCAAGATCGACGATCCCGCTCTCGCCACTGCCCTGCGCGCGCCGACCGGCTATGTGGCGGCGCTGGGATCGCGAAAGAGCCATGCCGCGCGGTTGGAGCGCCTATCGGCAAGGGGCTTTTCTGCGGAGCAACTTAAGCAAATCGATGGCCCGGCGGGGCTCGACATCGGCGCGGTGGGCGCGGCTGAGATCGCCCTGTCCATCGCAGCGGGCATGATCGCAGGCTTCAACGCGCGCAGTTGACCGCTGCCCTCAACAGCATTTGCCGCCATTCTTCCCGCCATAGCGCGCCTCCTGCCGATCGCGGAAAAACTCGGTAGGCGTCATGATCGGCTCGCCGGGATGATGCATGTGCATATGCTGGGCATAGCCCTCATAATCGGGGACGCCGACCATCATCATCGCCATCCGGCGCATCCTGTCGAACAAGCCGATCATTCCGCTGGCACCAGAGAAGCGGGGATTTCGCGCACCGTCGGCGCATCGGCCCGCCGTGCGGCAAGGCAGGTGCGGACGGTGAAGAACAGCAGCGAAAGCACCACCATCAGGAAAATGGCGACCAGTCCGGCGTCCACCCGGTCGTTGAAGATGATCTGCTGCATTTCCGCCATCGACTTGGCGGGGCTGAGCAACTTGCCCTCATTCGCCGCTGCCGAAAATTTCGCCGCATGCGCCAGGAAGCCGACTTTTGCGTCGGCTGAAAACAGCTTCAGCAGTCCGGCCGACAATGTGCAGACCAGCAGCCAGGCGGTCGGGATCATCGTCACCCAAGCATAGCGGTTCCGCTTCATCCGGAACAATACCGCCGTCGCCAGCATCAGCGCGATCGCCGCCAGCATCTGGTTGGAGATGCCAAACACTGGCCATAGCGTGTTCACGCCGCCCAGCGGGTCCGTGACGCCCTGATAAAGGAAGAAGCCCCAGGCCGAAACCGTCAGCGCGGTGGCCACCAGCCCCGGCACGATACCCGCTGAATCCTTGAAGCGCGGCACGGCCAGCCCGATCAGGTCCTGCAGCATGAAACGGCCCGCGCGCGTGCCCGCGTCAACCGCCGTCAGGATGAACAGCGCCTCGAACAATATGGCGAAATGATACCAGAAGGCCTTCATCGCAGGCCCGCCGATCACATGGGAAAAGATTTCCGCCATGGCTACGGCCAGCGTTGGCGCGCCGCCTGTGCGCGAAATGATCGTATGTTCGCCCACATCTCGGGCGGTCTGCGCGATAAGGTCAGGGGTAATAGGGAAGCCCATTGCCGTGACGGCGGCGGCCGCGCTGCTCGCGTCGGTGCCAATCACCGCCGCCGGGCTGTTCATCGTGAAATAAATGCCGGGATCGAGGATCGACGCACCCACCAGCGCCATGATCGCGACGAATGCCTCCATCAGCATTGCGCCATAGCCGATCAGCGGCGCGTCACTCTCGCTCGCGATCAGCTTGGGTGTCGTGCCGCTGGCGATCAGGGCGTGAAATCCCGACACCGCGCCACAAGCGATGGTAATGAACAGGAAGGGGAAGAGCCCGCCCGACCAGACCGGGCCATTGCCGTTCACGAACTGCGTCACGGCATGCATTTTGAGCGGCGGCGCCATGATGACGATGCCGATGGCAAGCGCGGCGATCGCGCCGATCTTGAGAAAGGTCGACAGATAGTCGCGCGGCGCCAGCAGCAGCCAGACCGGCAGCACCGATGCGACCGCGCCATAGCCGATCAGGATCCAGCACAATTGCATCGGCGTGAAGGTGAAGACCGGCCCCCATAGCGGCGATTGCGCGATGGACTGCCCATATATGATCGCCGCCAGCAGGCCGATGAGGCCGATCAGCGACACCTCGCCAATCCGCCCCGGCCTTATCCAGCGCGTATAGGCGCCCATCAGCAGGGCGAGCGGCACCGTGGCGGCAACGGTGAACATGCCCCATGGGCTTTCCGCCAGCGCCTTCACCACGATCAGCGCCAGCACGGCCAGGATGATCACCATGATCATGAAGGCGCCGAACAGGGCGATCGTCCCAGCGGCCTGCCCCATTTCCATGCGGATAAGCTCGCCGAGCGACTTGCCATCGCGGCGCATGGAAATGAACAGGACCATGAAATCCTGCACCGCGCCCGCCAGCACCACGCCAGCGATGATCCAGATGGTGCCGGGCAGATACCCCATCTGCGCGGCAAGGACTGGCCCCACCAGAGGCCCAGCACCCGCGATCGCCGCGAAATGATGGCCGAACAGGACCACCCGGTCGGTCGCGACATAATCAAGCCCGTCCGCTCGCCTTAGCGCGGGCGTGGGCCGTGCAGGATCGAGCCGCATCACATGCTGCGCAATGTAGAGCGCGTAATAGCGATAGGCGACCAGGAAGCTGCTGACCGCCGCCACGACGATCCAGAGCGCATTGACCGCCTCGCCCCGGGATATCGCAACCACTGACAGAGCGATCGCCCCGACTATGGCCGTCAGGATCCAGGGGATGTGCCGGGTCATCGCTCTCTCTATCTTTGTTCGTGGAAGGCGGCCGCCACAGTAGGGCCGCCCATTTCAAAGACAATCATTGATATGGGACGTCATGCTTCCGCCCGAACGGCCATTCGATCGCCATGCTGGCCCATAAAGCCCACCATATGATCACCGGCTGCAACAGCAGGCGCGGGCCGTGATACCACCAGCTCAAATGCACGCCGCTCAATGGAATATCGTTGAGCGCATGATTCAGATTGGCTGGCCATACGCACAGCGCATAAAGGGCGAGGCCGATCCCGGCGGCCTTACGCAGTCTAGGGATATGCAATCCCGCAGCGCCCGCTATTTCCGCCACACCCGTCAGCGCGATGATGTCAGCGGGGTGGGGCACCCAATATGGCGTGATGGCTATGAAGCCGCCGGGCCGGGTCAGATGGGCCACGCCCGCGATCAGATAAAATAAGGACAATATCCAGCGTGACGCCGTCCTGACGCGATCTCGCTTGCCCGCCCATCCGTCAAGATCAGAGCTGGACCTCCCCTTCATCTTCTCCATCCCAATAATGCGCCCGTTCCGCGCTGACCTTGATCATCACGAGCCCCGGCGTGTCGATGCCTTCGTCGAACCAGCGGTCAAGGTCGCTGTTCCAATGCGCCTTGAACGCCGCCTTGTCACGGACAAGATCGGCGCGTCCTTCTATCGCCACGAATAGCGGTCGCTGCTTCAACAACCCGGCCGAACCCTGAAAGGCCAAGCCAACCTTCGGGTCCCGCTCGATATCGTGGACCATGACGGTGTCGTCGGTGGTGAAATAATAGCTGTCGCCATCATAATCGACGTCGCGATTGTTGCTCATCGGCCGTGCGGCGATCTGGCCACCTTCAGCGCGAGTGGAAAGCATGGCGAAGTCGATATCCTTCATCTTCTTCGCCAGCAGCGGCAGCGTGAGCTGAGCCATCGGACACTCCTTGGTTAAGACCATGCCCAACGTCCGAATGGCGGATCGGCTCCCAGGACTCGCTATCAACGCAATAGGAACATATAGTGAACATATCGACTCGAAAGGATCAGCCATGCGCCATGACATGCGCGCCGACACCAAATATCGTCTCTTTTTCGCGCTGAAGCCGTCCACCATCATCGCGCGCCAGACCGATCATTTGGCAGAGACACTGGGCGGCGGGGAGCGCCGCATCCGGCCGGAGCATCAGCATGTCACGCTGGCCGTGACGGCCGATTATATCGAATATCCCTATGCGGTGATCAAGGCATTGCTGCGGGCAGGGACTACGGTCGAAGCCGAACCTTTTGACATGAGGCTCGACCGACTTAGCTTCAGCAATCGCTCGGCTGCCCTACGCCCTTCGCGATCCCTGCCGCTGCTCAATCAATTACAGAAGTCGATCATCGACGCGATGCGGGGGGCAGGCGTGGCCTTGCGCCCCGGCTGGACCTTCAGCCCGCACCAGACGCTATTCTACAGGGATGGCCCTCCGGCGCAGCAAAGTATCGACGGCTTCCTGTGGTCGCTCGACCAGTTTGTCCTGGTTTGCAGCCATGTGGGCCGCACCCGGCACGATATTCTTGGCACCTGGACGCTTAAAGGAGACGGGCAATATGAACTGTTCTGATCCCGGCCTTGGCTGTTTGGTGAATGGGATAGCTTAAAGCTTCAGCGGAGGGAGGGCAGGGTCAACTGCCCCGTTTTAACAAAGACTTGTCACCCTTCACTCACGCTCGCCAGAACGGCCGCCCGAAGTTCCGCTATGCCCATGCCCTTTTCGCTTGAGGTCGGAATAATCTCGGGATGGGCAGCGGGCCGTTTCCGGACGGCATCGCCGGTCGCCTGTATCACTTCGGCGAGATGGCTGGCCTTTACCTTGTCCGCTTTGGTCAGGACGATGCGATAACTGACGGCCGCCGCGTCCAGCATGTCGAAAATCTCATTATCGACATCCTTGATGCCATGCCGACTGTCGATCAGGACGAGTGCGCGCTTCAGCTTCGCCCGCCCGCGCAGATAGTCGTTCACCAGGAAACGCCACTGGCGCACCATATCCTTGGGCGCGCGCGCATAGCCATAGCCAGGCATATCGACGAGGCGAAAGCGCAACGGGTCACCGACATCGAAAAAGTTCAGTTCCTGCGTCCGTCCCGGCGTGTTCGACGTGCGGGCAAGCCCGTTGCGGCCCGTCAGTGCGTTCAGCAGGGACGATTTGCCGACGTTCGATCGGCCCGCGAACGCCACTTCATTGACCGACATGTCGGGCAGGAACTTCAAATCCGGCGCTGACTTGAGAAAGGTGATCGGCCCGGCGAACACCTTGCGCGCTTCCTCGATCAACTCTGCCTGTTCCTGCTCGTTCACTTGGATATCCGCCTTATTTCGCCGGAGCCGCGTTCAGCACGGGGTGGCGCTTGTAGAGCCACCACTGCTGCAGCATCGACAGGCAATTGTTGGTGATCCAGTAGACCAGCAGGCCCGCAGCAAACGGCGCCATGATGAACATCATCATCCACGGCATGATTGAGAAGATCTGCTGCTGCATCGGGTCCATCTGAGCCGGATTCAGCTTGAACTGCAGCCACATCGAAATGCCCAGCAGCAGCGCCAGCACGCCGATCGCCAAGAAGGACGGCGGGGTGAAGGGCAGCAGGCCGAACAGGTTGAGAATATGCAGCGGATCGGGCGCGGACAGATCCTTGATCCACAGCACGAAGGGCTGATGACGCATTTCGATCGTCAGCTGCAACACCTTGTACAGCGCGAAGAAGATTGGGATCTGGATGAAGATGGGCAGACAGCCTGCGAGCGGATTGACCTTCTCGCGCTTGTACAGCTCCATCATCTCCTGCTGCAGCTTGGGCTTGTCGTCCTTATATTTCTCCTGCAGCGCCTTCATCTTGGGCTGGACCGCCCGCATCGCCGCCATGCTGGCGAACTGGCGCTGGGCCACGGGGAACATCAGCGCGCGGACCACGAAGGTCAGGCAGATGATCGCGACGCCGAAATTGCCGATATGTTCGAACAGCCAGTGCAGCAGCGCGAAGATCGGCTTCTCGAACCAGTAGAACCAGCCCCAGTCGATAGCCCGGTCGAACAGCGGAATGCCCGCATCCTGATAGGCTTCGAGCGTCTTCACTTCCTTCGCGCCCACGAACAGGCGCACCGTCTGGGTGACGGCCTTGCCCGGCGCCAGCATGGTCGGAGCCAGGCTGTAGTCGGCCTGATATTGCGTGCCGGCACCCTTACGGAACTGACCCTCAAATGCTGCCTTCTGGTCGGGGACCAGTGCCGACAGCCAATATTTGTCGGTGAAGCCCAGCCAGCCGCCTGTGGACTGGAAGCTCTGGCTGGAAGGACCCTTGTTCAGGTCTTTGTAGTTCACATCATAGTTGGCAGCGCCGTTGAACACGCCCATCGGGCCGACATGGATGGTCCAGGTGTCCGGGTCCTTGGGGATGCCGGTGCGGTTGATGTAACCATAAGGCTTCACCCCGACCACGCCAGTGCCGCTGTTCACGACCTTCTGCTGCGCGGTGATCATGTAATTATCATCCACCGACAGGCGGATTTCGAAGGCCTGGCCCGCACCATTGTCCCACCGCAGGGTCACGGGGTTGGTCGGGGTCAGTTCCTTCGCGTCGGCCGACCAGACGGTGTTCGCGTCAGGCGCCTTCAACCCTTCGCCTTGCCAGCCGAAGCCAGCGAAAAAGGCGTCGCTCGTGCCCGAAGGGCTGTAGAGCCGGATCGCGGGCGAATTTTTCGCGATCGTTTCGCCATAGGTGGGCAGCACGATATCGTCGATGCGCGCGCCCTTCAGGTTGATGGAGCCGGTCAGCTTGGGCGTACGGATCGCGACGCGCGGGCTTTCCTTCAAGACCAGGGCGCGATCGCGAGTCGCCGACGGACTGCTGGCTACCGGGCTTGATCCCTGCGCCACCGGCGTGGTCTTGCCGCCTTCGATCTTCGTCGCGGGCGGGTTCGCGGCAGGGAAGAAATGCTTGGCAATATAGGGCCAGCCGAACAGGATCGCTGCGGTCAGTAGCACCGCCAGAACAATATTCTTCTTGTCGTCCACGCTTGTCGGCTCCGCCGTGTCTTGTGAAAATTCGTATCAGGGGACCGGGTCGTAGCCCGAACCGCCCCAAGGATGGCATCGCATTAGCCGCTTCGTGGCGAGCCAGCTACCCTTCACCGCACCATATTTGCGGATGGCTTCTATGGCATATTGCGAACAGGACGGTGCATAACGGCAGCTGGGGGGCAATATGCGCGAAGGGCCAAGCTGCCAGAAGCGCGCAATCAGGATAAGCAGACGAGCGATCATTGCTACTGAGCGCCCTGTTCGCGGGAAGGTTTCTTTCGCGGAGGCCCTCGATGGGTGCCAGCAGGGCGGCTCATCACCTTGCCCAGAGCCTTTTCCAGTTCCGACCGGAGCAACGCAAAGTCGCGCTCGATACCTTCGGAACGGCCGATCAGCACATGGTCCGCGCCCGCGACTCCTTGGATAGGCAACAAATCCCGCGCCAAGACGCGAAAACGGCGCTTCATCCGGTTGCGGATGACAGCGCCGCCAATCTTTTTCGTAACCGTGATGCCGATACGCATCGCCGGATCGCCATCGCCACGTTCGCGCACCAGCAGGACAAAGCCCGGCATCGGCGCGCGCCGCCCACGATTCGCCGCCAGAAAATCAGCGCGCCGCCTCATCATGGCTGGCGCGCGATCCGGCGGCGCGTCGTTCAGGCGCTCAGGCTCTTGCGGCCCCGCGAACGGCGGGCGCGGATCACATTGCGGCCGCCGGGGGTCGCCATGCGAGCGCGGAAACCGTGACGGCGCTTCCGAACCAGATTGCTCGGCTGATAGGTGCGCTTCATCGTTCATTCCTCAAGCAAAACGTCAAAATCGGGCGTGACAAAAAAGGGCCGCCAATGGGCGACCGCATGTCAGGGGGCGTCCGATAGGCAAAAGCGGGGGACGAGTCAATGGCGGAGGAGGGGGGATATGCTCAACATGTTCCCTCTCCCCTTCAGGGGAGAGGGCTAGGGAGAGGGGAGCAACGGATGTGCTGTGCGTTCCCCTCTCCCGCCTTCGCTACGCTCGACACCTCGGCCAGAGTCACGTGCCTCTGGCCGACCCCTGAAGGGGAGAGGGAGTGGTGGCCCTTACTTCGCCCGTACCGCCGCGACCGCCTGCTTGAGCGCGTCATACCCCACCGCACCATTCAACACCTGATCACCCACCACAAAGGTCGGCGTGCCCGTGGCGCGCAGCTTTTGCGCCAGCGCGATGTTCGCCTGGATTTCACCATCATATTTGCTGTTGGCCATGGCCGCCTCCGCAGCCTTTCCGTCTATGCCGACCTTGGCGGCGGCGCCCAATATGGTGTCTCGCGTGACCTTCCCGCTCGCATACAGCGCCCGATGGAAAGGCATATACTGGCCCTTTTCCGCCGCCAGCAGCGACACCTTGGCCGCATCGGCGCTCTCGTCGGACAGGATCGGCAATTCACGATAGACGACCTTCACCCCCTTGTCCTCGCCCACCAGCTTGGCGAGGTCGGGCAGGGACGCGCGGCAATAGCCGCATGCGTAATCGAAGAATTCGACCACCGTGACATCCCCGTTGGCCGCGCCTTCCCACGCGCCCGCATAGGGTGTTTCGATCGCCTTGCGGCTTTCGCCGATGCTGTCCGACACGCGTTTCGCCTGCAGCCGTTCGACCGCCTCGGGAATGATCTCGGGATGCTCCAGAATATAGTCGCGCACGATCTTCTCGATCGCAGCCTTGTCTCCGGCGGCGACGCTGCCGCTACTCTGCATGCCTAGAGCCGCGCCAGCGGCCGTGGCGGCGATGAAGGCGAGGGCGCCAATCGTCATCTGGATGGTCCTGTTGGAAAGGGCGGCGCGAATGCCGGGTCGAGAGGTTTCGGTCATTTCTTCTTTCGCTTCTGCTCGACGGCTGCGCGGGAGACCATGGCGATATCTTGCGCTCGCAGATAGTCAACCGTGCCGGGCTTCAATCCCTGCATGGCCGCGTCCGCGCTGCGCAGCGCCATCTGGTCGTCGCCCATCAGGGCATAGCGTTCTGCCGTTGCCAGCGCCGCGCGGGGCGTGTCACCCCGCCGTTCATAGACGACCCCAAGCTGATACCAGGCGAACGGATTTTCCCGGTCGCGCGCCACAGCATTACGCAGCACCTGTTCGGCTTCGGCGAAGTTCTTGTCATCCTCCGTCGCGATCAGCGCATGGCCCAGCATGGTGGCGATCAAAGGCTGCTGCGTCAGTTTCACGGCTTCGCGCAGCGGCGGGATGGCGTCGGCGGGCTTGCCGCTTTCCAGCATCACCTGACCCTTGAGTTCCAGGAAATAAGGGTCATGCGGCTGCGCTGTCAGAAGGGCGTTGACCTCGGCGATTGCCTTGTCGGGATAGGCGCTTTTATGCCAGGCGTAGGCGCGCGCATAATGCGCGGGGAGAGACTGATCGCTCTCGGGATATTTGATCAGCGTTTGCGTGGGTTCGGAAACGAAGCCGACCAGCTTGGCCTTGATGCGTTCGAACCGGGCTTCCAGCTTCGGATCGATCGGTTTGTCCCAAGCGGGATCGACCGTATACACTTCCCGCAGAACATTGATGCGTTCGCCGGACAGCGGATGCGTGCGGCCGTAGCTATCCTCCTGCGGGATCGCGAGACGATATTCCTGGTTCTGTAACTTCTTGAAGAATTCCAGGCTGCCCTTGCCCGATAAGCCCGCCTTGCTCAAATAGCGCGCACCGGCAAGGTCGGCCGAGCTTTCCTGCGCGCGCGAAAAGGCGAGATATTTGCCCATCGCCGCCTGCTGTCCCATGCCCAAAATGCCCATGCCCGCTTCCGCGCCGCCTGCCGCAATCGCAGCGGCGCCCAGGACCAGGCTGAGCAGGGTGATGCCGGTCGCGGCCTTCATGCCTTCCGATGACCGGATGATATGGCCGCCCTCGATATGGCCGAGCTCGTGCGCGACGACCCCTTGCAGCTGGCTCACATTGTCGGCTGCGGCGATCAGACCGCTATGAACCCAGACATATTGTCCGCCCGCGACGAAGGCGTTGATTTCCGGATCGTTGAGAACCAGCACCTGGACATTGCGCGGTTCCATCCCCGCCGCGCTGACGAGCGGCCCCGACATGTCCGCCATGAAAGCTTCGGTTTCGGCGTCGCGCAGAATCTGTTGCGCCAGCGCGGGCTGGACGATGAATGCCAGCGACGCAGCAGCAATCGCGGCGGCGCGCAGCCAGCGGCGCATCATGGCCGATCACCATGGAGCAGGGAAGAACGCAGCATGTCCGCGCGCCTGCCAGCATCGCCATGAACTCCGCCTGAAGCGAGAACGCCGCCACCTTTCCGGAAAACCGGCAAGGCGGCGGCGTTGCTCATCGGGCGGACGTCCTTACTGACCGAAGGTGCGCTGCCACCATCCACGGCGCGGTGCGCTCTCGTCGTCGTTCGTCTCTTCGCCATCAGCCGTCGAGACCGCGCTCTCACCCGCTGTTGCGCCAGCTTCCGGTGCCACGGCTCCTGCGATCGCGGGAGCCTCCGCCGCGTCCTGGGCAATGGCCTCAACCTTCTTGCGCCGAGTGCGCTTGGGCTTGGCGGGTGCCTCGGCTTCCGGTTCCACGCTTACGACCGGTTCGGCAGGGGCTTCGGGAGCAGCTTCTGCCTTCTTGCGCCGAGTGCGCTTGGGCTTGGCGGGTGCTTCCTCGGCTGCCGCTTCGACCGGAGCCTCGGGGGTCTCCACGGGCGCTTCTACGGCTTCCTTTGCCTTGCGAGCACGGGGGCGACGACGCGTCTTTGGCGCCTCTTCCTCCACAGGCGCTTCGGGCGCTGCTTCTGCTACCGTCTCGGCGACAGGCTCGACAGCGGCGGGCTCGGAAGCTTCTACGGCTTCGCCGACAGCGTCATCAGCAACCGCTTCGCCCTCGCGACGACGGCGTCCGCCACGGCGACCGCGACGGCCACGACGGCGACTGGCCTCTTCGCCTTCGCCATGGGCCTCGACAGGCTGTCCTTCCGTTTCTTCGTCAGCCGATTCGGCTTCTTCGCCAGTTTCGTCGTCGGCACCAGCGGCAGCTTCCGCTTCACCTTCGGCGTGATGCTCATCACGCTGGCCGCCACGGCGACGGCGGCGACGACGGCGGCGGCGGCCACCTTCGCGGTCCTCGCCCCGGTCGCCGCGCTCTTCGCGCTCAGCGGCCTCGACTTCCTCGATTTCCTCTTCTTCCAGCTCCTCGACGATATCGAGGTCATCCTCTTCCTCGACGATCGGAGCATAGCTCACCACCCGTTCCGGACGCGGGCCGCTGGCTTCGACCGACATGCGCGCGCCTTCGACCTCGCCATCCGGCAGGATGGCGATCGTCACGCCATAGCGCTGCTCGATCTCGTCCAGTTCGCGGCGCTTGTTGTTGAGGACATAGAAGGCCGCTTCCTGGCTCGCGCGCAGGGTGACGAGGTTGCCGCGACCACGCGCCGCTTCCTCTTCCAGCATGCGCAGCGCGCTAAGGCCCGCCGACGATGCCGTGCGAACAAGGCCGGTGCCTTCGCAATGCGGGCACTGACGGGTCGATGCCTCCAGCACGCCGGTGCGCAGGCGCTGGCGGCTCATTTCCATCAGGCCGAAGCCGGAGATGCGGCCGACCTGAATACGAGCGCGGTCGTCCTTCAGCGCCTCCTTCATCGCCTTCTCGACCTTACGGATGTTGGAGTTCATCTCCATGTCGATAAAGTCGATGACGACCAGACCTGCCATGTCGCGCAGGCGCAACTGGCGAGCGATTTCGCGCGCTGCCTCCAGGTTCGTGGCGACGGCGGTCTGCTCGATGCCATGCTCGCGGGTCGAACGGCCCGAGTTGATGTCGATCGACACCAGCGCCTCGGTCGGGTTGATGACAAGATAGCCGCCCGATTTCAGCTGCACGACCGGATTATACATCGCGGCCAGCTGATCCTCGACGCCCGCGCGCTGGAACAGCGAAACCGCGTCGGCATATTGCTGCACCCGGCGCGCATGGCTGGGCATCAGCAGCTTCATGAAGTCCTTGGCGGCCTTATAGCCATATTCGCCCTCGACGATGACCTCTTCGATATCCTTGTTGTAGATATCGCGGATCGCGCGCTTGATGAGGTCGCTGTCATTGTGGATCAGCGCGGGCGCTTCCGACTTCAGCGTCTTTTCGCGAATCTCGTCCCACAGGCGAGCGAGATAGTCGAAGTCGCGCTTGATCTCCGGCTTCGTGCGCTGAAGCCCGGCGGTGCGGACGATGCAGCCCATGGTGGAGGGCAGGTTCATCTCCGCGACGATCGTCTTCAGCCGCTTGCGGTCGGCGGCGTTGCTGATCTTGCGCGAAATCCCGCCACCATGCGACGTGTTCGGCATCAGCACGCAATAGCGACCGGCCAGCGACAGATAGGTGGTCAGAGCCGCGCCCTTGTTGCCGCGCTCTTCCTTTACGACCTGCACCAGCAGCACCTGACGGCGCTTGATGACGTCCTGAATCTTGTAGCGACGACGCAGAGCCATGCGCTTGCGGCGCAGTTCGTCAGCGGCTTCGTCGCCACCGCGCTTGCGGCGGCCGCCCTTTGCGGGGCCTTCGCTGCTCTCGGCGGCCTCGCCCTCATCCTCTTCATGATGCGTGGCTTCGACCAATTCCAGCCCATCGTCGCCATGATGATCATCGTCATCCTCGAAATCGGCGCGCAAAGCGGCCTCTTCCTCGGCATGCTCGCGTTCCTCACGCAGCAACGCCTCGCGGTCTTCGCGGGGGATCTGGTAATAGTCGGGATGGATTTCGCTGAACGCCAGGAAGCCGTGGCGGTTGCCGCCATAATCGACGAACGCCGCCTGAAGCGAGGGTTCTACACGGGTAACCTTGGCGAGGTAGATATTACCTTTGAGCTGCTTGTGCTCCGCCGATTCGAAATCAAACTCCTCGATCCGGTTACCTTTGACGACCGCGACCCGGGTCTCTTCCCGGTGGCGCGCATCGATCAGCATACGCATTGTCATTTATTATTCTCCGGCGAAGGCGGCCAGCGGCACTGGGCCGGGCTGCCACGCGATAGTGAAGGGACGAATGCAGTCGCGCCGCCAGCGGCGCGGGTGTTGCTATCGTCCGGTTTGACAGGAAAAACTGCGCTTCTGCTGCATCGGCAGGGCCGGGCAAATCGCCGGTCCGCTCCATCCACGCCGCATCGCCCGCTATCGGGCTCAGCGTGGAATGGAAATCATGCCTCATGCAGCGTCAACCTGTTCGTCGCATCGGGTCTCAAGCGCCTTGGCGCTCGCCGATGCTGCCGTGAAAGTTCCTGATGAAGAAACGGGCCTAATGTGGGCGTTTCTTTCAGGAATGTGAATGGGTAGCAGCCTAAGGCCAGCCTAGCAACGTCCCCCGCAAAATTGTTTGTTCCAGGACGAATGCTGCCATTCCTGCGTTTAATCGCCCAACATGGTGAAGCAAAGGTAAACGCAGGGTCGAATGGCCGCCGCAGAAATGGGGCTGGACGGCATGGGGCGGTGCGGGGCACAAGCGCGCCATGCTGCACGCCCTTGCCCTGGCAACTGCTTTTCTGGCCGGTCCTCAGGGGACGGAGCGCATCAGCTTCGATAAGCCAGCTTCCATGGCGCCGCGTCCGGCCAAGCGGCTGCACAGCATCACCGTACCGATCCCGCCGGTGGCGCGGGGCCTCTCGCTGCCACGGGTGGAAGGATCAGCCGACGCGTCACGCCCGCTGATCGTCATCGATGCGGGGCATGGCGGTCATGATCCCGGCGCGATCAACGCCGAAACCGGCGAGCGCGAAAAGGATCTGACGCTCGCGATCGCGCAGGCGATCCGGGATCAGCTGGTGAAGTCGGGCAGACTTCGCGTCGCGCTGACAAGGGATGACGACCGCTTTCTGGTCCTGCAGGAACGCTATGGCATCGCGCGGAAGATGAACGCGGACCTCTTCATTTCCGTTCATGCCGATTCGGCGGACAATCATGAGGCGCGCGGCGCGACGGTCTATACCCTGTCGGAAGTGGCATCGGATCGGGAAGCGGCGCGGCTGGCGGCGCGGGAGAACAGGGCGGACGTTCTGAACGGCGTCAATCTGGGCGGGCAGACTGACCAGGTGTCGTCTATCCTGATCGACCTTACTCAGCGCGAAACAATGAAGGAATCAGCGAATTTCGCCCGCCTTCTTCAGCGGGAGGGGGCGCCGTTCCTGACCTTCCGCACTACGTTCCACCGCTATGCTTCACTCATGGTTTTGAAGGCGCCGGACACGCCATCGGTCCTGTTCGAGACCGGCTATCTCAGCAATGCCGAGGATGCCGCCTTCCTGGCCTCACCCGAAGGGCGCAGCCGCATCGCGAAGGGCGTTGCCAAGGCCGTCGAGATATATTTCGCCCGCAAGCTGCCCCTTGGCGGCGGCTGACCGGGGCGCGGCCCGACGATCCGCACTGGCGCTGGCCGCATTTTGACCTTAGAGCCTCCTCTCGTCATGGAAGAGGCCCGTCCCCACACCGCCAACTTGTCCTTTGCCGACCGTTTGCGCGGGGGTGGACGCGCGTTCCGGGAAAGGCTTTCCCCGCTTTGGCAGCGGCGCTGGTTCCGCTGGGCGGCGATCGCGCTCGGCGGACTTTTCCTCGCCTATCTGCTGTTCTGGATCATCTTCGCGCGCGGCCTGCCCGACGCCGGAACGCTGCTGGAATATGAGCCGCCGCTGCCCACGATCGTGCGCGACATCGATGGCCAGCCGGTGCACAGCTATGCGCGCGAGCGCCGCGTCCAGCTGCAATATAGCGACTATCCCCCTCTGCTGATCCGCGCTTATCTGGCGGCGGAGGACAAGACTTTCTTCGAACATCATGGCGTTGATATTCCCGGCTTCTTCGGCGCCGTGTTCGACTATGTGACGAAGATCGGATCCGGCCAGCGCGCCAAGGGTGGGTCGACCATCACCCAGCAGGTCGCCAAGAACCTGCTGATTGGCGATGAATATTCCCCCACGCGCAAGGTGAAGGAAATGATCCTCGCCTATCGCATGGAAGGCGTACTGACCAAGCAGCAGATCCTCGAACTCTATTTCAATCAGATATTCCTCGGCCGGAACGCCTATGGCGTGCAGGCGGCGGCGCGCGCCTATTTCGATAAGGATGTGGGCGACCTGAAGCTGCACGAGATGGCGTATCTCGCCATCCTGCCCAAGGGGCCGGCAAATTACCGCCCCGAAAGCCCGACCGGCCACGAGCGCGCGCTCGACCGGCGCAACTGGGCGCTGGGCGAAATGTACAAGAATGGCTGGATCAGTCAGGCGCAATTGAACGAAGCGCAGGCACAACCGCTCGGCACGGTCCCACCGCATGGCTCTAGCTTCGACGCGCGCGCGGGCGGCTATTATATGGAAGAGGTCCGCCGGCGGCTTATCGAACGGTTTGGTGAAAAGGCGGAGGACGGCCCTAACAGCGTCTATGCAGGCGGCCTCTGGGTGCGTAGTCCCTATGATCCCAAGTTGCAGGAAGGCGTCGCGACGGCATTGCGCAACGGCCTGATCCGTTTCGACGCGGGCAAGGGCTGGTCCGGCCCGTTGGGCAAGATCGACATGGCCCGTGGATGGAAGCGCGAACTGGCGGCAAGCTATATCGGGATCGATTATGCCGACTGGCGCATAGCGGCGGTTATCGACCGCAATTCTTCGGGCGCCGAACTAGGCTTTTCCGACGGATCGACCGGAACGCTGCCCGCCAGCGCCGCGCAGATGCCTTATCGGCGCGTGGGCGGCCCCGCATTCAACGGCATGAAGGCGGGAGACCTGATCGCGGTAGCCCGCAACGGATCGAGCTGGGCGCTGCGCAACGTGCCCGAAGTGTCCGGCGGGATGATGGCCGAACAGGTCCATTCCGGGCGCGTCCTGGCGATGCAGGGCGGCTTCGACAGTCGCTTGTCCTCCTATAATCGCGCGACGCAGGCGATGCGTCAGCCCGGTTCGACCATCAAGCCGTTCGTCTATGCCGCCGCGCTCGACGGTGGGATGACGCCAGCCTCCATCATCGTCGATGGGCCGCTATGCGTTTATCAGGGCGCGGGCCTTGGCCAGAAATGCTTCCGCAACTTTTCCGGCGGCAGCGCCGGGCCGCAGACGATGCGCTGGGGCGTGGAGCAGTCGCGCAACCTGATGACGGTGCGCGCCGCCAGCCAGACCGGCATGGATCGTGTCGTCCGCACGATCAAGGCGATGGGGATCGGCGATTATCAGCCCTATCTCTCCTTCGCTCTGGGCGCGGGCGAAACCACGGTCGAGCGGATGGTGAACGCCTATGCGATGCTCGCCAATCAGGGCCGCCAGCTTTCGCCCAAGGTGATGGACTATGTGCAGGACCGGCGCGGCAAGGTGATCTGGCCGCTGCGCTGGCGCGCCTGCGACGGCTGCAACATGGCGAACTGGGATGGAAAACCCATGCCACGCTTCGGCTTTGAAGGGCGGCAGGTGATGAACCCGATGACCGCCTATCAGGTGGTGCATATCGCCGAAGGCGTGATCCAGCGCGGCACCGCGACGGTCCTTGCCGACCTGAAACGGCCACTGTTCGGCAAGACGGGTACGACCAACGGGCCGACCAATGTGTGGTTCGTCGGCGGGTCGCCCGACATCGTCGCGGGCGTCTATATGGGCTATGACCAGCCGCGCAGCCTGGGCGGCTGGGCGCAGGGTGGCCGCATTGCCGCGCCGATCTGGAAGGCGGCCATGTCTCCGGTGCTGGAAACGATGCCCAAGACGCCCTTCGTCGCCCCCGCCGGTATCCGCATGGTCACGATCGACCGCCGGTCGGGCAAGCGCGTCTATGGCGTATGGCCCACCGACGAGCCCAAGCCCGCCGTGATCTGGGAAGCGTTCAAGCCAGAAACCGAGCCGCGCCGATCGATCCGCAAGGAAGAGGTGGCCGCTCAGGAACAGGCCGCCGCCCGGCGCGAGGCGGGGTCGCAGACGCGGCAGCGGACCGACAGCGACTTCCTGCAGGATCAAGGCGGGATTTACTAACCTCCCGCCTTTGCTGGCCCGTTATTGCGCCTTTGCGCGCAACCCGCCGGAGAAGCGTTTCATCAGAAATGCGAGCCCCCCGACATAGGCTGCCGCTGTCACGATGGCGACTGCCGCAGCGGAGAAATCCGCGTCCTTTTCAAATATCATGGGGTTGCCGAGCGTCAGCAGCAGCATGAAGGCATTGTTGACGATCAGGCTGGCCTGGCCGCGAATGAGTAGGTAGATCGCGACGACCACGCCAACCAATCCGATGGCCATTCCGGCCATGCCCAGAACAGTTGGCAGGCTGTGCAGCAGAAATGCCAGGCCCAATCCGCCAAGAGAACCGCACAGCGCGGGTGCGAACTCCGCAGGATTCATGCCTTTGATGCCAGCCCAATAAAGCACGAATATGAAACCGAAGAAAAGGAAGCTCGCCACGCCCAAGGCGGATCCGATGGCGTAGAAAATCCCGATGATCGGTACGAGCGCGAGTATCACGAGCACCGCCTGCGCCGGTGCGGGATGGGTAGATTGTCGTTCAGCCAAGATGTCGTTCCTCTCCTTGCGCCTCTTTTGGGCGTGGTCGAGGTGTATGGCATAGCCTCTGGAGGGACAAGGTTTGCCTGGCCTGTTGGGAGACTGCGCGGACATGGCTTGGAGGATTGAACCTTCCCAAATCCGCTGCCCTCGGATAGGGGCAGGCGTTTAGTGCGTTTCCTGCCCGATGCCGGGGAGCGCCCCGAATTGTCTGGAGAGTTCCCATGCGCGCCGAAGCGCAGCAATATATCGACCGTATCGACGCCGCGCTGGACCTGCTGCGCCGCTTCCTCGACTGGGATCGCGCGCTGCGCCGTCTCGACGAGTTGAACGCTCGCGTCGAGGACCCGACGTTGTGGGACAATCAGAAGATGGCGCAGGAAGTCATGCGCGAACGCACGCGGCTGGAAGCCGCGATCGGCGCGACCCGGGCGATCGACAGCGAAAAGACCGACACCGCCGAACTCATCGAAATGGCCGAGGCCGAGGGCGATGAGGACATGGTCAATGAGGGCGTCGCGTCCCTGAAGGCGCTGGCCGACCGCGCGGACGAGGACAAGATCAAGGCGCTGCTCGCCGGTGAGGCCGATGCCAGCGACACTTACCTTGAAATCCATGCGGGCGCGGGTGGCACGGAAAGCCAGGACTGGGCGGAAATGCTGTCCCGCATGTACCGCCGCTGGGCGGAACGGCGTGGCTATAAGGTGGAACTGGTCGACTATCAGGCGGGTGATCAGGCGGGCATCAAGTCCGCGACGTTCCTGTTCAAGGGCGAGAACGCCTATGGCTATGCCAAGACCGAAAGCGGCGTGCACCGGCTGGTGCGCATAAGCCCCTATGATAGCTCGGCGCGGCGGCACACCAGTTTCTCGTCTGTGTGGGTCTATCCGGTGATCGACGACAATATCGAGATTGAGGTCAATGAAGGCGACCTCAAGATCGATACCTATCGCGCGTCTGGCGCGGGCGGGCAGCACGTCAACACCACCGACTCCGCCGTCCGCATCACCCACATTCCCTCGGGCATCATCGTCGCATCGCAGAATGACCGGTCGCAGCACAAGAACCGCGCGACGGCCATGAACATGCTGAAGGCCCGGTTGTACGAGGCCGAATTGCAGAAGCGCGAGGCGGCGGCTTCGGGCGAATATCAGGCGAAGACCGAGATCGGCTGGGGCCACCAGATCCGCTCCTATGTGCTTCAGCCCTATCAGCTGGTGAAGGACCTGCGCACCGGCGTTACCTCAACCTCTCCCGACGACGTGCTGGACGGCGCGCTCGACCCGTTCATGGCGGCTGCCCTGTCGCAGAAGGTGACGGGCGAGAAGGTCGATGTGGAGGATGTCGACTGATGATGCGGGCGGCGCTGGCGGGATCATTGTTCCTGCTGGCGGGCTGCGGCCTGTTGTCATCCGCCAAGCAGGATGACCGGCCCGCCGCCGCGCGTGATTTTCCGCGAGCCGACCGGCCGGTCGCGCCCATCGTCTCGACCCGCTGGTCCAGCGAAGAAGCGCGCGACCGCGTCAACGAAGCCGACGATATCATGGACCGCGCGGGCATCCGGCCGGGCATGACCGTGGCAGACATTGGGGCGGGCGAGGGCTATTATACCGTTCGGCTGGCCAACCGGGTGGGTGCCAAGGGTCGCGTGCTGGCCGAAGATATCATGCCCGAAGTGATCGAGGCGCTGTCCCGCCGCATCACGCGCGAGGATTGGCGCAATGTCAGCGTAAAACTCGGCGCGCCGGAAGACCCCAAGCTGCCCGAAAACAGCTTCGACCGCATCCTCATGGTCCATATGTATCATGAGATTGCGGAGCCCTATGCCTTCCTGTGGAACCTCAGCCCCGCGCTCAAGAAGGATGGCGAGCTGATCGTCGTCGATGCGGATCGCCCGACCGGACAGCATGGCACGCCGCCGCGCCTGCTGATCTGTGAACTCGCATCGGTTGGTTTTCGGCTGGAGGAACTGGTGCCCAAGCCCACGGCGGGAGGCTATTTTGCCCGCTTTCGCAGAATCGTGGCCCGGCCGTCGCCCCAAAGCATCGTGCCCTGTGCGATCAAAAGCACAGCTGATACAAATTAGCGGTTTCCCTAGGGGAAAAGGTAGCTAATGGCGAGTTAACCATGATTCTGTGGATGGCCTTGACCTTTTTGTGATTGAGTGGCCGGGGGGGAAGCTCGGTATGATTGACCAAAGCAAATTCCTGACGGGTAATGCCGAACAGCGGCGGCACACTGCACGACACAAGATGTTCGGCCCTGTCACTCTATGCGTCGGCAATGCGGAGATGCGCGGTCATTTCCTCGACCTGTCCACATCGGGAGCGTTGGCGCACTGCGAAACGCCGCCTGCTACGGGAAGTTATGTGGCGATAAAGGCGATCGGCGTGGAAACAAGCGGCCGGGTCATGTGGGCGCGGGGCAAGCGCTTCGGCATTCAGTTCAGCCAGCTCCTGGCCGATGAGGCGATCGACACCCTTATTCGGGGCAGCTGACGCTTAGCCCCGCTTGCGCCATCTTCGGAACAGGGATGCGCTGACCAATCCGCCGCCCAGCAGCGCGGCGATGACGCCCCCCGCGGAGGCGAGCGCCCACGCACCGGCGGCGAGCAGGCCAGTCAGAAAATCGACGATGATCAGCGTCAGGTGGATCATGACAGAAGGACCGCTGGCCTAGTGGCCGAGTTCCTTTGCTTCCTGATATTTGAGCTCCAGGAAGCGGTTCTGCACCGCCAGCTTGTCGATGTCGCCGCTGGCGAGCGTCTCGCTGATCCGCGCGAGTTCGGTGTCGATGACGTTCAAACCCTCGACCAGTTGCTGCTCCGGAATGCGGCCGTTGCGTTCCTGACGGCGCAGGGGGACGGGAATGGATTCATAGCCCGTGACCAGTTCGGGCAGATGGTCGGACAGCAGCTTGCGGATTTCCTGCGCGGCGGGTTCCTGATCGGTGAGGCGCTCAAGCTGGGGGGCGAGCGTTTCCAGCTTGACGCCGATGCTGTCCGCCAGAGCGACGGCGGGGGCGGGGAGGGCCTTGCGCTGATTGTTGAGCCAGATTTCGGTCTGGAGCGGCAGGGCGGAAATGGGGGCGGCTGCAAGCGCCTGCGTCCGGACGCGCGGTTCGGAGGGAAGGAGGGCGATCAGCAGCAGCGCCGCGACCATGACGCCAAGCGCGATCATGACGCCGGTCGTGCCAAGCGGGATGAAGAAGCCCGCGACCATGCTGCCGATGAGGATGGCAAGCACTGACCAGAAGGCCCATTTCGCTTTCCGCATCAGGGCAGCGCCGCGCCTCTGCCGCGCCCGTGCCGAAAGGCTGCGCCCGCGTTCGCCGTGACGGTGAAGCACTGCCTCCGCGTCGGCAAGGACCCGGTCGGACCTGCTCACTTCTCTATGCCTCGATCGCGCTCAGCAGCGGATTGTCGGCGCGCGCCTGTTGCGCGGCCTGCGCCTGACCTTCTGCGCGCGCGATATAGCCTTTCGACTTTTCCACCTCGTTCGTCAGCGTGTTTACGGTCGTCTTCATATTCTCCAGCGCCTTGGCCTTGAACGTGTCGATATTATCCATCGTGTCGTAGATATTCTGGAAAGCGCGTTGCAGCGTTGCGATCGGGATCGTGCTGGATGCCGCCTGCTCATGAATCTGCGCGGTCTGGTTCTTCAGCATCTCGCCGGTCGAATCGATCATGTTCGCGGTGGTCGTATTAAGCGCGGTGATCTGTTCCAGCACCAGCTTCTGGCCCGCCAGCGCCTGCGCCACGGTGACGGCGGTGCGCAGCGCGGCGACGGTGGTGGTGCTGGCGCGATCGACGCCCTTCACCAGTTCGACATTGTTCTTCTTGACGAGGTCGAGCGCGAGATAGCCCTGCACGGTAACGGCCATCTGCGTCAGCAGATCCTGCGTGCGCTGGCGGATGTAGAAAAGCGCGCTTTCCCGGATCGCCTTGGCCTTGGCCGGATCAGCGGCGTCGAGTTCCAGCGCTTTCGCCTCCAGCCGCGCGTCGAGCGTCTTGGAGATGTGGATCATCTGCTCCAGACGGCCCATGGTTGCCCACATATTCTGCCGCTCGACATCGATGGCGGCATTGTCCTTGATCAGCACGTCCTTGCCGCTCGCCAGGGAGCCGAGGATCGAATTGATGTGGCCCTGCGCGCTCTTATAGCCGTCGAAATAGTCGCGCAGCTTGTTGCCGAAGGGGATGATGCCGAACAGCTTCTTGGGCGCGAGCAGGCTGCCGCGCTTGCCGGGGTCGAGATCCTCGACCGTGCGGCGCAACTGGGCAAGGTCCGCGCCCACCTTATTGTCGCTGTCCATTGCGCGCACGGGGCGGTCGAGGAAGCGGTTGGAATGGCCCGCCGCCTCGGCGATTTCCTTGCGGCCCATATTGGTCAGCTGGTCCACCCGCTGTCCGAATTCAGGGGAATTGGCGTCCTGCGCGACAAGGTCGTCGATAAAGGCATCGACCTTCTCGTCCAGCTTGGACCGCTTGTCCTCATCGATCGGAACGAGGCCCGCCGCCTTTTCAGGCGCCACGGGCGGCACCGGATCGGGCGCCGTCAGGTTGAGCGTGTCGGCGGTCGCCGTGGTGGGCGCGGTGCTGGCCATAACGTCTCCTTCAAGCTGTTATATGTAACTATAACAGTGGTGCTTCAATGTGGAATATGGTCTTGCGTTCCGGCCGATGCAAATGCGGCCCTCGCCCTTGCCGCAACGCGTCATTTCCTGTAGGGGCGCGCGCGATACATCTGGTCAGGCGTGGTGCCGGCCGGGAAAACCAAAATCCCAAAGGCACATGCATGTCCCTGCGTAATATCGCGATCATCGCGCACGTTGACCATGGCAAGACGACACTCGTCGACCAGCTATTCCGCCAGTCCGGCACCTTCCGCGACAATCAGCGCGTCGAAGAGCGCGCGATGGATTCGAACGACCTCGAAAAAGAACGCGGCATCACCATTCTGGCGAAGCCGACCTCGGTCGAATGGAACGGCACCCGCATCAACATCGTCGACACCCCCGGCCACGCCGACTTCGGCGGCGAGGTGGAGCGCATCCTCTCCATGGTCGACGGCGTCATCCTGCTGGTCGATTCGTCGGAAGGCGCGATGCCGCAGACCAAGTTCGTGACCGGCAAGGCGCTGGCGCTGGGCCTGCGTCCCATCGTCGTCGTCAACAAGGTTGATCGTCCCGATGAGCGCATCCAGGAAGTGCTGGACGAAGTGTTCGACCTGTTCGTGACGCTCGAAGCCAATGACGAACAGCTCGACTTTCCCGTCCTCTACGCTTCGGGCCGCAACGGTTATGCCAGCGAAGACCCGCAGCGCCGGGAAGGCACTCTGGAGCCGTTGTTCCAGAAGATCGTCGACCATGTGCCGCCGCCGTCGCTGGAGCAGGACGCACCGTTCAGCTTCCTCGTGACGCTGCTCGACCGCGACAACTTCCTCGGCCGTATCCTTACTGGCCGCGTCCAGTCCGGCACGGTCAAGGTGAACCAGGCGATCCACGCGCTCGACATGGACGGCAAGGTCATCGAAACCGGTCGCGCGTCGAAGATCATGTCGTTCCAGGGCCTCGACCGCGTACCGGTCGACGAAGCCAAGGCGGGTGACATCATCAGCCTCGCGGGCCTCACTGTCGCGACCGTAGCCAACACCATCTGCGATACCTCGGTCAGCGAGCCGATCCAGGCGCAGCCGATCGATCCGCCGACCCTGTCGATGCGCTTTGCCGTCAACGATTCGCCGATGGCGGGCCGTGAAGGCAGCAAGGTGACGAGCCGCATGATCCGCGACCGTCTGGCCCGCGAAGCGGAATCGAACGTCGCAATCAAGGTGACGGAATCGGACGACAAGGACAGCTTCGAAGTCGCTGGCCGTGGCGAATTGCAGCTGGGCGTCCTCATCGAAACCATGCGCCGCGAAGGCTTTGAACTCGGCATCTCGCGTCCGCGCGTGCTGTTCGGCGAAGACGAAAATGGCAACAAGACCGAGCCTTATGAAACCGTCGTCATCGACGTGGACGATGAATTTTCCGGTACGGTCGTGGACAAGATGAACATCCGCAAGGCCGAGATGACCGACATGCGCCCCTCGGGCGGCGGCAAGACCCGCATCACCTTCTCCGCACCCTCGCGCGGCCTGATCGGCTATCATGGCGAATTCCTGTCCGACACGCGCGGCACCGGCATCATGAACCGCCTGTTCGAGAAATATGGCCCCCACAAGGGCAAGATCGAAGGCCGCAAGAATGGCGTCCTCATCTCGAACGGTGCGGGCGAAGCCAATGCCTATGCGCTGGGTCCGCTGGAAGAACGCGGCATCCTGTTCGTGGGCGTGGGCGAAGCGCTCTACGAAGGCATGGTGATCGGTGAGAATGCCAAGCCCGAAGACCTTGAAGTCAATCCGATGAAGTCGAAGGCGCTCACCAACTTCCGCGCCAGCGGCAAGGATGACGCCGTCCGCCTGACCCCGCCCAAGAAGATGACGCTGGAACAGGCGATCGCCTACATCGACGATGATGAAATGGTCGAAGTGACGCCCAAGAATATCCGCCTGCGCAAGCGCTACCTCGATCCGAACGAGCGCAAGCGCATGTCGCGCGCCAAGGCGGCTTGATCGAAGAGGCCGGTGTCGAAGGGCACCGGCCTTTTTCATTATTGGGTTGGGCCTGACACTGGCGGTTGGCCAGAGGCGGATCGGGCGGCGCGAAGGAAGCTACTACCGTCAGCCTATGAATTAAGTTATACTTAACCCATGGGGGACACACGCTTAATCGCGCTGGCAGCTATGCTGTCCGCGTTCATCGCATCGGCGCCGCTTTCGGCTCAGACGCCTCGGCCCGGCACTTTGGAAACTTACAAGGACTGGACCATCGGTTGCGACAATCGCAGCCGGTGCGAAGCCGTGTCCCTGTTGCCGGAAGGCGCCGACTGGCCGGACAAGCCGGTCATGCTGAGCATTCAGCGGGATGCCGGTGGCGCGTCCGAGCCGGAAATCTCGATAAGCCGCGACGCAAAGGGACAGGAAGACGTCAGTTTCCTGGTCGATGGCCGGAAAATCGCGACGACGGTCAGCAGGGATGGGGAAGCCCGGCTGCAAGGACCGCAGGCGTCGGCGCTTGCCATCGCCATGGCGCGGGGGTCAAAGCTGGAACTGCGGTCGGCTGGCACGCTGATCGCGCGTCCCTCACTGGCCGGTGCTGCCGCCGCCATGCGCTATATGGATGCAAGGCAGGGGCGCGCGGGCACGATGGCGGCGCTGGTCGCCACAGGTCCGCTGGCCGCCAGCGCCGTGCGTGCCGCGCCGCCGATGGTTACGATACGCCGGGCGCTTATCCCGGCGGGTGCTACGCCGGTGACGCTGTGGCGTGAGGAACTGGCGGCGCTCGGCAAGTTCACCGCTTGTGCCGACGAGATGCGCGATGCATCCCCGCCGGAGCTTTACCGCCTTTCCCGAACCGAGACGCTGGTGCTGGTTCCTTGCGGCGCGGGCGCTTATAATTTTTCGGCGGTTCCCGTGATTGCGACCGGCATTCCGGGACGGCGCAGCTTCCGCTACGCGTCCTTCGACTATCAACCCGGGTGGAGCGAGAATGCGGCCAAGCCCATGCTGGTCAACGCATCCTGGACGCCCGAAAGCGCGTCGCTGGAAAGCTATGCCAAGGGCCGGGGGCTGGGCGATTGCGGCAGCAGCGAAAGCTATGTCTGGGACGGCGTCAGGTTCCGGCTGGTATCCGCCAGCGCCATGGGCGAATGCCGTGGCGCGTGGCACTGGATCACCACCTGGTCGGCTAAGGTCGTGCAATAGGACTGCGGCGCCTTTGACCCGCCGCCTTAACGCGAGGCGCCGGGAACCCATTTGATGTCGTCCGCCCCATTGCCATTCAGGCGACGGGCAAGGACGAAGAGCAGGTCGGACAGCCGATTGAGATAGGCGAGCGCCTGAGGATTGAGCGCAACTTCCGTAGCCGCTGCCGTAGCGCTGCGTTCGGCCCGGCGCGTGATGGCGCGGGCGAGATGGACGGCGGCTGCGGCGGGCGATCCGCCGGGCAGGATGAAGCTGTCCAGCGGTTGCAAATCGGCGTTCATGGCGTCGATCTGGTCTTCCAGCCGTTTGACCTGCGTGGCGATGATCCGCAGCGCCCAGGGTTCGTCCTGTCCATCCGGCACGGGCGTCGCCAGGTCAGCGCCCAGATCGAACAGATCATTCTGGACCGTCGTCAGCCAGCCCGCTTCAGGCCGTTCGCCAATGGCAAGGATGGCAAGGCCGATCGCGCTGTTCGCTTCATCGACATCGCCTACTGCCTGCATGCGCGGGGCATGTTTGGGCAGGCGCGATCCGTCCACAAGGCCGGTCGTGCCCGCATCGCCAGTGCGGGTGTAGATCTTGTTCAGCTTCACCATCGGCGGATCAGCCGTTGCCCTTCATCAGCAGCAGGATCGCAACGATGATGACGGCCGCCGCCTGAAACAGGATACGGTTCATCATCATCTTGTTCTGCTTGAGGCTGGAAGGGCTGGGCGTGTCGTCCGGCGCGTTCAGTTGCTCCTTCGTCGTCTGAAGAAAGGCGATGATGCCCCGGATCAACGCAAAGAGCGTCGCGGCCATGGCAAGGATGAGGGCGATGACAAGAACGGTATTCATGGGCTGAATCTATGACTTTGCCAGGGAAATGCCAACCGGAAAGCGCGCCGCGCGCAGATCGGCGGCGAGGGTGGCGGGATCGACGCCTTGCGCGCGCAGGTCCGCAAGGGCGATCGAGCCATCACGCTTGGCAAGGCGCTTGCCATCCGCGCCGACGAGCAGGGGATGGTGACAATAGATGGGCGATGGCAGGTCGAGCAACGCCTGAAGCAGCCGATGCACATGCGTGGCGGCAAACAGGTCTTCCCCGCGCAGCACATGGGTCACGCCCATCGCGGCATCATCGACGGTGCAGGAAAGGTGATAGCTTGCTGGTGCATCCTTGCGCGCGAGGACTACATCGCCTGCGGTCTGGGGCTTCGCTTCTATCATTTGTTCCCGAAGGGGCAGCGCGGAGGTGGGGAGGGGGACAGACTTCCAGTGCAGTTCCCCTGCGGCCGCAACCGCCTTCGCCATATCCAATCGCCATGCATGGGGTTCGCCCGCCCCGATCCGCCGCTCCTGCTCGAACGGAGGCAATGCGCGACAGGTGCCCGGATAAACCGGTCCCTCTGGCCCGTGCGGCGCGCTCGTGCTGGCCGCTATGTCGGCGCGGGTGCAAAAACAGGGGTAGAGAAGGCCCATCTGCCGCAATCTTTCCAGCGCGGCTTCATAATGATCGAGCCGGTCGGACTGAAAGACGATCTCGCCATCCCAGGCCACCCCCAACCAGTTGAGGTCCTCCACTATGCCCGCGACATGCTCAGGACGGCTGCGGGTGCCGTCGATATCCTCGATGCGAAGGTGAAACGAGCCCCCATTGGCGCGGGCAAAATCCATGGCCAGCAATGCCGACCAGCCATGGCCGATATGCAGCCTGCCGGTAGGGCTCGGGGCGAAGCGGGTTACCACATGCTGTGGCGGCAGGGATTGGATCATACAGGCCCTTGACGGGTCGGGGTGGTTAATGCTGTCATGTTGCCGTCACGTTCCTGATCAATCAGAAACCTGACAAATGGGGTTTCGAGGGTTCTTATGTACCATCCCGACCTGATACGACATCCGGAAAACTGTCCGGCGCTGGTCCTGAACGCGGACTATACGCCGTTAAGCTATTATCCGCTCAGCCTTTGGCCCTGGCAAACCGCTATCAAGGCGGTTTTTTTGGAACGGGTGGACATCGTCGCCAGCTATGAGCGGGAAGTGCACAGCCCCAGCTTGCAGATGAAGATCCCGTCGGTCATCGCGCTCAAACAATATGTGAAGCCGTCGGAACATCCGGCCTTCACTCGGTTCAACCTGTTCCTGCGTGACCGTTTCACCTGCCAATATTGCGGATCGCCCAGTGATCTGACCTTCGATCATGTCGTCCCCCGCCGCGCGGGTGGGCGGACGACATGGGAGAATGTGGCCACGGCATGCTCCCCCTGCAATCTGCGGAAGGGCGGGCGCACGCCGAAGGAAGCGGGCATGCGGCTGCACGTCACGCCGATCCGGCCCACAAGCTGGCAGTTACAGGAACATGGCCGCGCCTTTCCGCCCAACTATCTGCATGAAAGCTGGCGCGACTGGCTGTACTGGGATGTCGAACTGCTGGCCTGACGCTCGCCCAGCCCGTCAGCTAAGGGCGGGAATCCAGTCCAGATCCATATCCTTGTGCCGATTGGTGTAATGGCCAATTTCTTCCAGCCTCGCCATGTTCAGCAGGGTGATGCGGCCGTTCGCCCGGCTGATTAGTCCTTCCTGCTCCATCTGCCGCACCATGCGGTTCACATGGACGGACGTCAGCCCGATCGCGTCGCCGATCTCCTCCTGCGTCAGCTTCAGGTCGAAACTGTCAGTAACGCCGTCATCCGTGACGCGCAGCCGGTCGAAAATGTCGAGCAGGAAGGATGCCACGCGCGCCTTGGCCGATGTGCGGCCCAGCGAGGCGAGCCGATCGGTGAGGGCGACCTTTTCCGAACTGGACAGCAGGAATAGCAGCGCCGCGACCCTGGGATATTCCTCCAGCAACCGGCGCAAGGCGTGCTTGTCGAACGGGCAGACAATGGCGTCGGACAGCGCGACGAGCGATTCGGGCGCCTTGTTGTAGATCGTGCTGGCGGAACCGATGAAATCGCCAGGGAAATAGACGCGCAGAATCTGGCGGCTGCCATCGGGCAGGATGACGAAGCTCATCACCCGCCCCTCGCGCAGCACGAACAATTCCGTCACGGTATCATTGACGCGCTGGATCATGGCCCCGCGCTTTACCTTGCGCGGATTTTCCTCCAGTCTGGTCAGCGCGTTCCTCTCCTCGTCGGACAAGGGCACGTGCTTTGCGAGCCTGTCCGCGAAACAACCTGTCGCCACCCACAGCACCTTTAATCAAGTTTGTCGTTACGGTGGCAAAACGCCCCTTTCGCCTTTTGGCTGCATTTGCGGGCCGCGCACTAAACTCGATCAATTTCAGCGACCCGAAAGTGTAAATGTTTCGCGAGCGTATCCCGGGAAGCACGGTAGCGTTAACCGCAATGATCGCTCGCGCCTTGCGCCAGACGCATTTAGCGTTAAGAACCCAGTCGATGGACCGCATTCAAATACGCGGCGGCAAAAAGCTCAGCGGCCGCCTTCCCATCTCCGGCGCCAAGAACGCCGCGCTGACCCTGCTGCCTTGCGCGCTGCTCACGGATGAGCCGGTCACGTTGCGTAACCTGCCGCGCCTGGCCGACGTCGACAGCTTTGGTCACCTGCTGAACCAGCTAGGCGTATCGACCATGATCGAAGGCGCGCGGCCGGAGGATTTCGGCCGTGTCATGACGCTGCGCGCGGGCCGGGTCACATCGACCGAAGCGCCTTACGACATCGTGCGCAAGATGCGGGCGTCGATCCTGGTGCTCGGCCCCTTGCTCGCGCGCGCAGGGGAAGCGCGGGTTTCGCTGCCCGGCGGCTGCGCCATCGGCAACCGGCCGATCGACCTGCACCTGAAGGCGCTGGAGGCGTTTGGCGCGGTGATTGAGATCAACGCGGGCTATGTGCGCGCCTCTGCTCCCGATGGCGGGCTGCCCGGCGGCATCTACACATTCCCCGTCGTGTCCGTGGGCGCGACGGAAAATGCCCTGATGGCCGCCGTTCTCGCAAAGGGCACCTGCATTCTGGAAAATGCCGCGCGTGAGCCGGAGATTGTCGATCTGTGCAAATTGCTCATCGCGATGGGCGCGGATATCGAGGGCGTTGGCACCGACAAGCTGATCATCCACGGCCGGGACCGTCTGCATGGCGCAACCTACAGCGTCATGCCCGACCGGATCGAGGCAGGCAGCTACGCATGCGCGGCGGCGATCACCGGCGGCTCGCTCGAACTGGCGGGTGCCTGCGCCGATGACATGCATGCAATCCTTGCGGCCCTTCGCGAAGCGAGTGTGCAGGTGGATGAGCTGAAGGACGGGATCAGGGTAACGGCGGATGGCAAGCTGAAACCGCTGACATTGTCCACCGCGCCTTTCCCGGCATTCCCGACGGACATGCAGGCGCAGTTCATGGCCATGCTGACGAAGGCCGATGGCGCATCCGTGCTGACCGAAACCATCTTCGAAAACCGCTACATGCACGTGCCCGAATTGGCGCGCATGGGGGCGGACATCGGGGTCAATGGCCGCACCGCAGTCGTGCGGGGCGTCGACCGTCTGGTGGGCGCGCCCGTGATGGCGACCGACCTGCGCGCCTCGATGAGCCTTATCCTGGCCGGGCTTGCCGCCGAAGGGGAGACGCAGGTCAACCGCGTCTACCATCTCGACCGGGGCTATGAGCGGCTGGAGGAAAAACTGTCGGCCGTGGGCGCGGATATCGAACGGGTCAGCGATGGCTGACGGCAGGGGGCTGGAGACGGATCGCGCGGCCGTACTGGCACGCTATGATCTGGATGCCGGCGGTTTTCGCACGCTGGACCAGATAACCGAATTCGCCTCCGCGCTTTGCGAAGCGCCGATCGCTCTGGTCAGCATTGTCGAGGACGAACGCCAGCGCTTTTTGGCGCGCACCGGGCTGGATGCGGAAGAAACGCCGCGCGATCTCTCCTTTTGCGCGCATGCCATGCAGGATGGGGCGATCTTCGTCGTGCGGGACGCCAGCGCCGATCCACGCTTTGCCACAAATGCCCTGGTGACCGGCCCGCCGCATATCCGTTTCTATGCCGGGGCGCCGTTGCTCAATGGCGAAGGTGTGCCGCTGGGCGCGCTTTGCATCATCGATGACAAGCCGCGCGACGACCTTACATCGCTTCAACGTCAGGGCCTTTCCCTGCTCGCGCGCCAGGTGATGATGGAATTGGAGGGCCGCCGTCGCGACCAGGATATCATTGCCCAGCAGGTCAAGGATGCCGAGGCGGTGGCGGAAAGCGACCGGCTGTTCCGCACATTGGCCGACACCATGCCGCAAATGGTCTGGTCCACGCTGCCCGACGGCTATCATGATTATTATAACGCGCGCTGGTACGAATATACCGGCGCGGCCGAACATTCGACGGATGGCGACGGCTGGAACGGCAACTTTCACCCGGACGACCGCGAACGCGCGTGGCAGTGCTGGCGCCATTCGCTGAAAACCGGTGACCCTTATGAGATAGAATATCGGTTGCTCCATCACAGCGGCGAATATCGCTGGACGCTGGGCCGCGCTCTGCCCATCCGCGACGATGAAGGCCGCATCACCCGGTGGATCGGCACCTGCACGGAAATTCACGAGCAGAAGCTCATGATGGAAGAGCGCGAGATCATCGCGCACGAACTGTCGCACCGGATCAAGAATATCTTTTCGGTGATCACGGGTCTGATTGGGCTATCGGCGCGTGAAGACCCGGCGATCCGCCCGGTGGCAGATGATCTGCGCGACCGGATCATGGCGCTTGGCCGCGCGCATGACTTCATTCGTCCGCACAGCGCTGAGGGTGACGAATATCTGCGGCAAGGTCGCCTGCGCGGCATATTGGAGCAAATCTTCGCGCCCTATACCGATGCAGGGGAAAGCCGCATCGTGTTTTCCGGCGAAGATCCCGCGATCGATGACCGCTCGGCCACGCCGCTCGCGCTGCTTTTCCATGAGCTGGCGACCAATGCAGCCAAATATGGTGCACTTTCCGTGCCTTCGGGGCGTGTCCATATCGATGTCCGGTACGAGGACGCGGACATCTGCATCGAATGGCAGGAAGAAGGCGGGCCACCAGTAAAGCCGTCGAGCCATGAAGGCTTCGGCAGCCGCCTCATGGCGCTAAGTGCCGAGCGGCAATTGGGCGGACGAATGCAACGTGACTGGCGGCCTGAAGGACTGGTGATCAGCCTGTGGATTCCATCCCGTTCCATGAGCCGGGCTTTGACTGAAATGGCGTGAAGCCGTAAATATCGGCTGTCTCCAAGTCCCTTTGTTCACACGCTGCGAGGCGAAGCGTCTCGGCGATGCTGTGCGGGCGGAAGGGCTTGGTTATGACGCCTAGCGCGGCTTCGGCCGCGACACCGATCTGCGCGGGATTGGCGGTCACATAGATTACCCGGACGCCATATCGGGCGGCAAGCTCCATGCCGATGCCCGGCCCGGTAGGCCCGTCGCGCAGGTTCAGATCCACCAAAGCGATATCGCAGTCATTAGCGGCCATAAGGGCGCTTTCACGGTCGGCGGCAATGGCGCTGACCGCGAAACCCGCGTCCTCCACGATCTGCTCGATCTCCAGTGCGACGAAAATTTCGTCTTCGACGATTAGAACCTTCTTATTCATGCCTCTGCCCGCGAAACTGGAGCCGATAATGTCCAGTCCGCCATCTGGTTCCGCAACGATCGAAAAAAGTCAGGAAGACGCAGCGTCTTCCTGGTTGGTCCAGAGCGTATCGAACTTGGTTCCCTGCATCAGCAGGACGCTCGCGGGGTAGCCACCATCCCCGGCCTTGCGCGCCGTCTCGGTCGCGTTCTCGACAGCAGCTTCGCGGGTGGCGAAGGGGCCATAATAGCGGTTGTCGAGATTGATCTTCCAGACGCCCTCATGTTCCAGGACGATGTAGCGTGCATGGGGCAGGGACATGGGTTTAGAGTACCTCCGTATTATAATGATGCCAGGCCATGATCGCGGCAGCGCCCCTATGGGGCCGCCACCGTTCGGCAAGCGCTCGCGTCTCGCGCTCGCTGGGCCGTTCGGGAAGCCCAAGGATGCGGCCCACCTCGATCTGTACGGCGAGGTCGCCCGCAGGCCAGACGTCGGGCCGCCCTTCGGCGAACAGCAGATAGATTTCGGCTGACCATCGGCCAATGCCCTTGATCTGCGTGAGAAGGGTGATCGCCTCCTCGTCATCCTGGGGCAGGGCGTGAAGGTCGACCTGCCCGCTGGTGACCAGTTCGGCGAGGCTACGCGCATAACCCTGCTTCTGACGGGACAGGCCGCAGGCGCGCAACGCATCGAAATCGCGGGAGAGCAACTGGCCGGGCGCGCATCCTTCGCCCAGCTCCGCCTCCAGCTTGCGCCAGACGGCGGCGGCCGAGGCGACGCTCACTTGCTGACCGACGATGGTGCGCAGCAGTGTCTCGTATCCAGGCTCCCGCACGCGCGGCAGGGGATAGCCGACCCGCGCCAATGCGGCGGCAAAGCCGGGTTCGAGGACGGCGATCGCATCCAGGCTTTCGCGCAGCTGTTCCGGGGTGGTGACCATGCTCTGCTTGTTTCCGGCTCTTGATTTATCGGCGCCCCCGCCTATGAGCGGCGGTGGAAAATTTTGGGATCGAGGTACATGCCTAAACTGATAGTGGTCAACCGTGCGGGTGAAGAGCAGGCTGTCGAGGGCGACAGCGGCCTGTCCGTGATGGAAGTCATCCGTGACAACGGCTTTGACGAGCTTCTGGCGCTGTGCGGCGGTTGCTGCTCCTGCGCTACCTGCCATGTCTATGTCGATCCCGCCTTCGCCGAAAAGCTGCCTGCGCTGAGCGAAGACGAAAACGACCTGCTTGACAGCTCCGATCATCGCAATGAGAGCAGCCGCCTGTCGTGCCAGCTGGTGATGAACGACGATCTGGACGGCCTGCGCGTCACCATCGCGCCGGAAGACTGATCCTCCCGATCGGGGCGCCCGTTACCGGCTGACGCGCAGCGTCGCCATGGGCGCCTCGCTCGTCAGCGGGGTGATCCGCCAGACGATCCGCTTGCCCTCCGCGGTGCTTTGCGCGCCCTCCTCCTGATTCTGACTGACGATTTCCGCGTTGGTAGTCAGCGTGAAGTGGCCGTCGAGCGCCTTTGACGCGTCCTCTCCAGAACCGCTTTGCCCCATCGGCTCACGGCTCTTGTCGAACCCGTTGGAATAGCCGGGCGCCTTCACCCGCACCCGATCGTCGCCGCGCAGCTCGATCGCGACGAACGGCAGGACGATTTCCGCGTCGCTGTTGAAGGGGAAGAGGAAACTGTGGGTCAGCCGTCCGCTGATCGCATAGTCGATCTCGAACCGGTGGTTGCCCATATAACGAGCGGAGCGAAAGCCCTTCTCCTTGGAAAGCGCGGCAGCCATTGCCTGCATTTGCGCCTCGTCACCGGCAGCGCTGCCACCGCCAAATCCTTCTTCATGGCCCTTCTGCATCGCGGTCTTGTGAAGAGCGCTGTCCTTCTTCTCTGGCGAACCATCGCCCACAGGGTCATTGCCGGGAGCGCCGAGCCCCTTCATGTCGGACGAGATTATCTCGCCCCTATAGGTGAAGCTGAACTGCCGATCGGCGCGGATGTCTAGGGTGGATTCGAACTTGCCCGGAGTCACCAGGCAAGCGCCCAGCATCAGGCAGCAGGCCAATGCGCTGGCGGCGCGAAGAATAACAGCCATATCGTCCCCCGTTCCCCTGCGCCGATGGAAGGCGGCGCGCCTTGTGCCCCGTTACCGGCTCGCGGCGGCGTACAGGGCGATCGCAGCCGCGTTGGAGACGTTCAGGCTCTCCATGCGCGGGCTGATCGGCAGTTTAGCCAAAATATCGCAATGGGCCATGCTGTTGTGGCGCAGCCCTTCACCTTCGGCGCCCAGTACCAGCGCGACACGCGATTCGCCGATCGCTTCGCTCAGCACCGTGTTCGCTTCGCCATCCAGTCCGATGCGCCAATAGCCCGCCTCGGCAATCTCATCTAATGCGCGGGCGAGGTTCACCACGCGCACCCATGGCACGATTTCCAGCGCGCCGGATGCGGAGCGGGCGAGCACGCCCGATTCAGGCGGCGCGTGCCTGTCCTGCGTCACGATGCACAGCGCATCGAACGCCGCCGCCGATCGAAGGATCGCGCCCACATTATGCGGATCGGTCACTTGGTCGAGTACGAGAACGGGCCGCTTGTCGTCCTGACCCGCTTCCAGCGCGTCGCCAAGCCATACGTCATCCAGCGGCTCAACCTCCGCGACGATGCCCTGATGGGGAGCATCGGACGGCACCATGCGGCCAAGGTCCGCCACATCGGCATAGACGATGGGCAGCACTGGCGGCAGGTCCAGCGCATTGAGCGCGTCGCGCGTGCCCCATATTTTCCGGACCACCCGGTTCGGATTGGCGAGAGCCGCGATGACGGCATGTCGCCCGTAGAAGCGGGGGAAGTTGCCCTTGGGCTTTGCGCTGCGATGTCCTTTTTTCATGGAAGCGCTCTTTTCACATACCACCATTGACAGGCAAGCCTCCATTCGCCATTGAGCGCGCCTCCAGCGCGGTAAAAGGCAGTTTTTGCTTGCCGCGTAAGGGCACTGGACAGGTGGCCGAGTGGTTAAAGGCAGCAGACTGTAAATCTGCCCGGGTTTCCCGTACGCTGGTTCGAATCCAGCCCTGTCCACCAGCCTTTTCAAAGGCTTAGGCGTTTAGAGGAAACTCCGCCACTTTGTGTCTGTGTAAATCCTGTGTAATCGCTATTGGCCCGTATCGATGGCGCTTAGTGCCCGGTCGATATGATTGGCGTGAAGGTGGGTGTAGCGCAGCACCATAGATAGCGTTTTATGCGCGCTGATTTTCTGAATCGTTGGAAGATCGACATTTGCTTGCACCAGTCTGGTAATTGCAGTGTGACGCATGACGTGCGGCGTCACCTTCGACGGGGAGAGGCCCGCCGCGACAACCGCCCGCTTAAATCCAGCATCCATGTTTTTCCGATTCGGATATTTGGATTTGTTGATAGATGGAAAAATCCATCCATTTTTATCTGCTTCGATCTTTCGACGTTCGCTTAAAAGGGCGGCTAGAGATGCTGTGATAGGCTGTTCACGCGCCCCGCCCTTGGCTTGGGGGATGAATATGCGATTATTCTGAAAGTCGATTTGATCGTAGCGCGTGGAAACAATTTCGCTGTGTCGCATTGCTGCGTTCAAACCGAAAGCGACGAACAAGTAGAGTCGCTCATCGATATCGGCTTTAGCCGCATTCATAAGTTTCATGGATTGTGCCTTGGTGAGGACGGCAATCGGCTTCCTTGGTTCATTGCCCTTAACGATGCGAGGGCGATCATCCATTTTGATCCATCCCCATTCAGCGGCGCGGTTGAAGAAGTGTGACAGGGTTGAAAGCTCCCGGTTCACCGTCGCTTGCTTAGCGCCTTCCAGAACGCGACCGTGGGCATATGATGATACTTCATGGCTGCCGATGCTGTCGCAGCGATGCGCTTTGAAATGCGGAATAAGCCGCTGCTCCATATGGCGGCGTTTGTTCGCGATGTCTTTGCCGCCGCCTTCTACAAGGCGTTTGATGTAGCTGTCAGCAGCTTCCTTGAACGGCATGGCGATCTTCCTGCCCTTAGGCAGGTCCAGCCGGTCTTCCCTAGCCCTCGTGCGCAGTAACTCGATAGCCTCCTGCGCTTGAGTTAGGGTGACGCCCTCACTGGCTTTGCCGACGACCTTATGGACACGCCTGCGGTCCACCATGATGTTGATCGAGTAGCGCACATCGCCCTCAGCCCCGTCGCTTAGCTTCTCGGCGGTGATCCCTTTTTCTGTGATCTTCTCGCCTTGGCGAAGGACGCGGATGGACTTGCGGTTCAGCGGCACTTTGTTGCTCATGATTCACTCCTTTGTGCCGGAAGTGCAATCCTAGCGCCATGGAGTCAAGCAAAGGTTACTGTAGAGTATATGATGTATATGTAGAATAACAAACAGCCTACAATCTTATATATATCAATTAAACAACAATTACATCTACAACAATTCGTCGCATTTTTCCGTATTTTGGTTCAAACGCCGCAGATATCTATTGACCCAAGATGCCGATTCTGAGTAGCGGCGCGCTCCATATTTCGAAAAGGAGCAGTATGGTGCCGAGAATATCTTACGAAGCCGCCGCCGCTGGAGCGGAGGGCAGATTGAACAGAACCGACGCTGGACGCTATCTTGGTGTTACCAGCAAGACCATGGCGGAATGGAAGCGCGCCGGACATGGCCCCCGGGGCCACAAGCTTGGCGGGCAATGCTTTTATTATGTTGCCGACCTACGGAGCTATGTACGCAGCAAAGTAGGCGTAGCTCCGGAAGGTGGAGAATAGGGCATGGCCTATCTGGACAGATATGGGAACTCGTTAGAGGATGTTCGCAGGCTAATTCAGGGATATGAATCGCAAGGCATAGATTGGCTAAAGCCCCCATATCGCGATCAGATGAAGGAAGATTGGCCCGAAATCTTCAAAGCGGCGCGGGTGAAGAAAGCGGTGCATTATTATGCAAGGCGTAGCCAACGCCCTCCACTGCCAACTCAGCTTCCGCCAGTCGATGACTTCGATAGTCTGGGGATATTTTGATGGAGGCGGTGTATCCCCGTCTCGGCAAGAAGTTTTGGCGCCAAGGCCGGGATCATTCCCCAACAAATCCCCGCATCCATTCCTATCCCCGCTCACATCAGGGGCTTTATACAAAGAAAGGAGTAGATCGTTAGTTTACATAGTATTTTCCGGCATCACTTCTTGATGAATAAATAAATATTTGAATAAACTTAAATAAACTTCGTTTTAGTTCCGGGAATAGTTTTGAGATAAATCTTTGAAATGGAATGGAAAAATGAAATTTTTTCTCGGGGATTGACGAAGGGTCTCCCCGGAATTATTCAGTCCACCCTCAGCAATCAAGTTAACAATTACCTATAAGGATTATATAGAAAAATGTTAATTTCACTTTTATATTCAGAAAAGCTTATTTTTTATTATGAGAACAGAAAATTTAATTGATCTAACTAAAGAAGAATATCATTCACCTTCTATATCTTTCTCTTGTCCCGGGAAAGTCATTGTTAATGACAGGGATAATGTTCTAAACGGCTTAAAGAGGGATCTAAACAAAGCTCTTTTAATGAAGGTTGATAGAAAGTTTTATCTATCATCAATTGATCCTGGTAGTGGGAAAACCACTCTCCTTGCGGAAGTTGTCCAGCGGTGGTTATCCCGCTCGATTAAGCGGGATGTAGGGGTTCTCCTTTGCTTTGCTACAAAAGCAGAAATTGAAACGTTTATAACAATCTCCGGTCTTGATGAGGCTCATTACGCCATTCAAACATCCGATTGGCTCTTGAACGGAAAAGGGCTTGGCTTTGACAGGGCGGATGAAGCCATGGTGCTTCTAACTACCCATGAAATGATCCGGCATCACGCTGGAGACAGCTTTGAAAAAGCAGAACAATTCCATTATAAGGGTGCGCCTCGATATCTCCGGGTGTGGGATGAAGGCATGGCCTTGGTGGAAGCCATCAGCATCCGCCTTGATGATATTAGCGGCCTGTACAGTCAGCTGCGGCTACATCATGAGAAATTAGCAGAGGCCTTGGAAAGCCATATCCCTTCATCGGCAACAGCTTGCGTCGGTGATAAACTCATGATCCCGGCTGGCTTGATCTTCCCTAACAAGAAGGCGGCGGAGGCGATGTTCGGGGTCAATGACACGCGCATCGGCATTCTGGCTAATCTTGCCTGCCTTAGAGGACGGGAATTAGAAATTGGTGAGGATCGGACACGCGGCAAGACCTTGATGGGATATAGCCGGGAGTTGCCCGCCGATCTTGGTCCAATCTTTATTCTAGATGGATCAGGACGGCTGAAAGAAAGCTACCGGCTGTATGAAGCGCATCGGACAGATTGGCGTCGCCTGCCTGCCTACCAGCATGATTATTGTAATCTGACGATCAACTGGTGGAAGAGGGCTTCCGGTAAAACAGAGTTGGTTAATCCCGCCAGCCGATTAGAGATTGTTGAGGCTGCTGCCGCCAAGATCAACGAAGACGATGAAGAATGGCTGGTCATCATTCCGAAGGATGATGCGCGGCGGGGCTATATTCTCGAAAAACTAATTAGAGATAAGGTTACAGGTGGAAAGCGTCGGGTCCAATTTATTCATTGGGGCATCCACAAAGCCACCAATGATTACCGGCGCATAAAGCGCGTGATGGTCATCGGCCCCCTGCTGTACCCGGGAAGCGCGTACAGAGCCCTCTACAGGGCCTATACGGGGTTGTCGGCTGGCACCGCCCCAGAGGATGGCATTGGCGCTGTAAGGCGCTCTGAAATCCAGGACCACCTACTACAGGCCGTCATGCGTTCAAACATCCGCAACCCCGGTCCTGATGGCAAGTGTGGCGACGGTGAGGTTTTTATTATCGCGCCAGCCATGGCGATGAATGAGGTAATTCTGGAAGAAGCCTTCCCCGGCTGTTCAATCGTTCCATGGGAGCCAATTCCCAAAGGGCTGAGGCTGACGAAGCAGGCGGCGGAGTTGGTTGACGAAATTCTTCGGCAGCTATCGACCGGCATAACTTCTGTAACAAAGAAATCAGTCCGGAATGCACTGGGCCTTGATGCATCCGCTCTAAGCCGACACCTGCAACGGCCTGCGATGAAGAAGCGGTTGATGGAGGAGGGCATAGAGTGTGGCAGGAATGAATTTGTTCAAAAATGAAGAAGCATTACCGACGCCATCAAGCGAAGGCAGAACAAATACTATCCGACATGTTCTTTAAGCATGTTGGGGTAAGGCCGGTGCTGACGGTGAAATGAGGTGGCCTTCGCGCCGCCCATTCGTCATAAGGAAGAAATGATCGCCTTCCGCCGATCTTCATATTCCTGTTTGCTGATGATCCCAGCCGAAAACATCCCTTCTAATCGCTTTAGGCGTTCCGATGGAGAAGTAGCTTGTTCCGCTTTTTCGGCACTTGAATTGGGCAGGGCGGGTGACCCAACAGCGAAATCTTCGTCTCTCATGCCCTTTTGAGCGGGTGGAAGAGACGAATTAGCTGTCTTCTGACACAGCAAGTTGACCAGGCCTTGTCCATCATCAATATCGGAGTAGACGACATTCCCGCCATCTATAACGACAACGAAGAAGCTTTTACCGGCGAAGCCACCCATGCGATTTCTTGAGTTGACATAACCGCACGTTAACTGACCGGAGATTTTCTTAGAGAAGAAATCAGGTTTCCAAGTGCCGAAGATGAAACCGTAAGGCCATTCGAATGTCGCAGATGAAGGATCGACCAAATTTCTTTTAATGTTCTGTTCAGAGACAATTCGCATATTTCGGTATTTATTTTCTTCAGTCTCTTGTGCGGCCTTTGGATTTAAAGCCTTCACCGGATCATATTTGACTCCGCTGCGCCATGAGAAATAATCAGAAGCTGATTTCTCCCAATTCACAGTGCCACTTGTGGTATTTGCCTCTATGAATTGCCTCATCTTTAGTCGCTGATCCGCCGTAGTCGCTGGGCTTCCCCACGCATCTTGAAGGCGTTGCGCCCAGACTCCTTCGACCGGGTCACATTTCGGCTTTTCCCCACAGGGGGCAGCTTGCGCCTGTGCTACCGACGCCAAGGTCAGCAGCGCTATGGCGGCGTAAAGTGAATGTCGAACTTTCATCATGCCCCCTGTTCATCATGGAGGCACTGCCCGGCGGAAGCCGGGTGTTCGTAACCTGAAGGAGTCCGACAGGCGCATGCACCTTTACCCTCGCGGGTTGGACATACGCGCATGCCACCCGGCCGAGAAAACTCGACCGGCTGACTCTTCTTGGGGTTACGACGCCCCACAGCTCCGAATTGGCAAAGCTGCGTGTTCGTCATGACAAACCAAGCTGTTGGCGTAAATCCCCTATTTGTTCTTCTATCTGTTCCGGAGGCGAAATGCCTTTACCAGTGCGGCGAGGCTGGTGAGGATTGCCGCCACGCCCATGAGAAATGAAGCATCGATATTGACCATCGCCCGAATCCTTTCCTATGAGAATGTTCTCTCTTTGTTCTTAACTAGGAAAGGTGATTCTCATGGGCGTTCGGATCGAACCAATTCCGAACAGTGTTCGGGTTCGGATCAGCGGCGACATAGAGACCGTCCTATCGGTGCCCTATGAGGATGATGACCGTTTCCTTGTGGGCCTGTCCGATGGAACCTTGCTCATCGGGCATTATGACGATGCCCTCCGCTGCCGCTTTGACGTTGTGCGCGATGGCGCGGGCATTGTCAGATTTGAAAGCGGCGCCGCTCTAGTTGACTGGCGCGTTGAATGGGTAACCATCGGTGTTTATGATGCTAATGTTGTTGAATTACCTAATCCAAAGCCAATGCCTTTGTTTCCATATTTAGAAGAAATGATGCACTAAATAAGAGAAATACTTTTTAATAGTTCTAGCTTCATTTCTGGATGGTCATCAAATATTTGCTAATCGTCGATTTTAAGGCCCGTAGAGGTATGTAGATTGCCGAGAGGTAGGGTAACCTTTGAGCCCTCGATTGACGCCTGACGGGCCTCTCAGGAGCTTCTAGAGGCATTTTAAATCGACAGGGCAGGTCTACTGGCCTTCTGCCCATCCTAAGCGGTTGTTTTGGAGCGATAATGGTCCCGCTTCCAATGATCGATCGTGGCAAGCTTCCATCCGTTACGATCGATATGAAGGCAAGGGTAATTTATATTGCGACTTGGTTAGCTGCCTTCCTATTCTGCGCATTCCTTCCGCCGGGCATCATATGATGTAGTGATGCGTTGGTCTGGAAAGGCCGTTAGCGGAACGGCGCCTCTGTGCTCAGAGTATGTCAATAGTCGACATCTGGGATCGCCCCACGCCGACCCAGCCGACCAAACTGAAACGGACAGGAAAAGTGTAGATATCCTGATACTTACATATTAGGGTTGCGTCGACTACGCTGGCGTCGCCGTGAAAAGCAAATCCCAATCTCAAGAGGTTTTTAATGGATTATCAGTCTTACTCTATCCGTAAGATACTAGATTCTGTTACCAGCGGAGAGATTAGGATACCCGCTTTTCAACGTGGCTTTGTCTGGGAGATGGACAGAGTAGCGCATCTTTTAGACAGTATTTATAAGGGATATCCCTTTGGCTCTCTTCTCTTTTGGCGTACTAAGCAGCAACTAGCTGCTGAACGTAGCTTGGGAACATTTACGTTGCCTGATCCCGAGGCAGAGTATCCAATCGACTATGTGTTGGACGGACAACAACGCCTGACATCCATCTTTACGGTGTTTCAGACTGAATTGCAGCCTGAAAGCAATCCTGACTGGATGGACATCTACTTCGACCTAGATGCGGGCAACAATCCTCAAGACAGCGTCTTTGTCGCACTGGAAAAAGTCGAGGAGGCCGAACGTCATCGGTATTTCCCCATGCGCGTCCTGTTTGATTCCGTTGGCTACCGCGCCAATACTGAGCATTTAGATAAGACAAGAATTGCGACTATCGATAAACTCCAAGAGAAGTTCAAAGAGATTACCATACCTGTTCAGGTACTGAAAAGTGAAGACCGATCGATAGTTGCAATTGTTTTTGAAAGAATTAATCATCTGGGCGTTGCTCTCGATACACTGCAACTTCTGTCGGCATGGACTTGGAGCGAAGATTTTGATCTATTGGACAAATTTCGTGACCTTCGGGATGATTTGTCAGACTTCGGCTTTGCAGGGGTTGGTGACGACTCCGATCTAATCTTAAGTTGCGTTGCAGGAATTCTGGCAGGTGAGCCAGGCCCTGAGACGCTACTGAACTTGAATGGATCAGACGTCCGTGCACAATTTCCTCGAGTCGAACAGGGCATCCGTGGCGCGATCGACTTTCTCAGGACCCAGTTGAAGGTTGTCCACCTAAAACTGCTACCCTACCCGGCGATGCTTGTCCCGCTAGCAGTCTTCTTCGCCGAACCCGAAGGTAAAGATGTTGTATATAACGCAGCGACTTATAATCGTTTGAAACGGTGGTTCTGGAGAACTTGCTTTTCTGCCCGATATTCCAGCCAAACACGCAAGACAACTATCCACGATATTCAACAGGCAGAGCTGCTGAAAAATAGCCAGCCGAACACCTTCGGTGAAATTGACGTGAAAGTTGACGAAGTATTCTTCCGAAGTTCTTTTCGAGTGGGTGCTGCTGCGACAAAGACCTTTGTGTTGCTACTATCTAATAACTCGCCAAAAAGCCTGCTGTCAGGCAAGGAAATTGATCTTGATCGAGTATTGCAAAGCTATAATCGATCTGAATTTCATCATACTTACCCGCGAGCATTTTTACGTGAAAATGGGTATGACGAGCCCTCAATTAACATGCTTGCAAACTTCTGCTTTCTCAGTGCTGCAGAGAATAGAAATATTGGTAGGAAGCGGCCCTCTGTGTATCTGCAAGATTTGGGGGGGGGCAGAGCATAACGTCGAGGAGACTCTCGCGTCCGCCTTCTGCGCAGCGGGGGAGTTTAACGACGATTATGACAGCTTCATAAAGGCCAGGATGGCCCGACTTGTTGCCTTTGCGGAGAAATTAACGGTTTAGGAGGGCAACTGTGCGCTTGCCTATGCGCCGTTTTAACGACGTCTCTGAGGACCATCAGAATTGCCGGCTATCGACCGAAATTGGTTGTTAGCGGACATGCAGCTATCCAAAAATGGAGTGAGCATTCGATGGCGGGGAAGCCGTGACGGAATCCAGTTCATAGCTGGCATTGTACTAAAGTCTATGACTTCGGCTTTTGTACGACGGGGCTCTTTCCACCCCTGGTTCTTCCCGGTTTACACAGTCCGCTTCTCTACCCGCTGGATCGCGGCGCGGCTGACGGCATATTCTTTTGCCAGCGCACCAAGGGAAATGCCTACCCGGCGCTTCTCTATAACGTCGCGCTGTTGGGCGTCGGTAAGGGCTTGTGGGCGTCCAAGGGCTTTCCCCTGTGCCTTAGCCCGCTGCAACCCCGCTTGGGTCCGCTCTATCAATAGGTCGCGTTCAAATTCGGCAACGGCGGCGATAACGCCCATGGTCATCTTGCCCGCCGCGCTGGTGAGGTCCACGCCACCAAGGGCAAGACAATGAACCCGAACGCCTCCTGCCGCCAGCCGTTCAACCGTAGAGCGAAGGTCCATGGCATTTCTGCCTAGACGGTCCAGCTTGGTCACTATCAATATGTCGCCCGCTTCAAGGCGATCCATTAGCTTGGCAAAGCCCTTGCGCTCCATAGCGGCGACAGAGCCGGAAACAGTTTCGGACATGATGCGCTTCGGATCGACGGCAAAGCCTGCCGCTTCAATTTCCCTAGCCTGATTTTCGGTTGTCTGGTCATCGGTAGAAACCCGGCAATAGGCAAAGGTGCGGCTCATTCGTCACTTCCTGTATCGAATCGGTGTAACGATATTAGAAGTGTATTTTAGATATGTGGACTCTATTTTTCGATACAGTCTGGATTAATGTATCGGAAACGGACGAATATAATACAGCCGACTTCGCCTTGTCATGCATTCCGCCCTATGCGAACCATAGCGAGTTCACCACTTTGGGGATAACAGGGGAATGACAAACCGTAATATCGCACTAGTCGGGAGTGCATCTGTCGCAGTTGGGCTATTTTTGCCCATTGCAACGTTTCCAATAGTAGGCACAGTTAATCTATTTGGTGGCGGGACCAACTGGTTTGCGCTCTCTATTCTAGCCCTCGCCATTATAGGAATTGTGCTGGCTTTAAGGTCTGATCTCGACAAGGTGATTTTTCCTGGCCTCGCTATCGCAGCGATGCTGATCTACAAGATCTCTATGCTCCAATGGAACATATCTTCCATGCGAAGCAAGTTGACTGAACTTAAGGACAACCCCTTCGCGGGTATAGCGGAGGCCGCAATGAATTCTGTCCAGCTTCAATGGGGCTGGCTCGTCTTGGGTGCCTCTGCAATTGCGATGGTTTATGCAGGAGTGCAGCACCGAAAAGAAAAATCAGAGCCGTTGCTTTCGATGACCGACGGAAAAGATCGGGCCATAGCGGGTGCGTCCGTCGCACTACTCTTACTCGCACCTGCGTACGAGATATATCAGACGTTTATTGTCCAGAATGCAGAAGCAAACGAAGCAAAAGACGAAACAACGTCGCTAGGCTCTCCTTTCTCCTCTGAAGGAAACGATGCCAAAGCGGAAGCCAAGTCAGCCGATGAAGCCGCATACATTGCCCAACATCTGAACATATATGACCTTCGTGCGAAGTATTACGACAGCCTTCTTGACGGCCGCGTTCCCGGTGTTGAATTCAAAGTTAAGAATAAAGGAAACCGAACTCTCTACAGAGTCACCGTCCGCGTGGTGTTTCAGGACAAAAATGGTACTGCTATTGCAGAAGAAGAATATAATCCTGTTTGGGTAACTGAGAGTGGCTTTAGTGACGATAATAAACCCCTTCGTCCCAATTACATCTGGCAGCAGGAGTCGGATAAGTTTTACGCTGCTAAGAAAGTTCCGAATGAGTGGGTTGAGGGCAAGGCTACGGCTTCGATTGTTGCGATAGAGTTTGGCGACAATAAGTAAGCATCTTCGTCGTTTCAGGGGGGTATTATGGAATTTTTATTTTTTGCAGCGATCCTTGGCGTCCTCGTTGGCATGATCGCGAAAAGCAAAGGAAGGGACTTCTTTCCTTGGTGGCTTTATGGAACGCTTATTTTCATAGTCGCCATTGTGCATGTCTTAATCATAAAGCCCGATGTAAAACATCAAGAGCGCGAGGCATTAGCACAGGGGCAGAAAAAATGCCCAAGATGCGCCGAGATGATAAAGCAAGAAGCTTCTGTGTGCCGTTATTGCGGAGCCGAGTTGAACAATCGACAGCAGCGGCCAACGGATAATATGCCGGAGTCGTTTAATTGATACAGGGGGGCTTAAATGCGGTTAGCAGCTATTTCAGTTTTGATGATCCTCAGCGGTTGCGACCAACTTGCGGATGCACAGATGCAGAAAATTGAAGATAAGGTCGCCACTGATGCGGTGAACCAATATCATATCGCAAGCCAGTCCGGTTCACCAATGGACAAATGTGTCCAGGCTGGAATGGTAGCGGCGGCGTACTTGCAGGCGGAAGATCAGCCGAATTACGCGACTTGGAAGGCAACGGAAAAGTCTGACTGTACCGTTGCAGGGGTTCCCGAAATGTAGGCACATTACACACGTCTGGCTAGCGCCAGCGTGTGTAAATCCTGTGTAATCGTGCAAGGAAACAGCCGGAAAAAGCAGGCATCTTACGGCAAGGCGCACTTGGATAAATTGCCGTAAGCACCTGATAAATAGTAATATAGAGCATCATCCGGCATCAACCGGAAAAGTTATGTGCGAGACTGTAAATCTGCCCGGGTTTCCCGTACGCTGGTTCGAATCCAGCCCTGTCCACCACCTTTTGCGGGCGCGCCGCCTCTTTCGGGTTTCCGGCCCGCGCGCCTTTCCATCCGAGCCCGCCTGAAAAAGGACCGCTCGTCATGGCGTGGCTTGTGCTTGGCATTGCTATATTCACTGAAATTTGCTGGGCGCTCAGCCTGAAATGGGCGGCGACTGTCGGCAGCTGGCAGGCTTCATCCGTGCCTATCGCCTTGAGCTTCCTCAATATGGGCCTGCTGGCGCTCGCGATGAAGGGCATTCCCGCCGGGACCGCCTATGCGATCTGGACCGGCCTTGGCGCTGTTGGCGTCATCATCGGCGGCATGATCCTGTTCGGCGACCGCATTGCCCCCGTGCAGGCCGGTTTCATGGCGCTGATCGTCATCGGCGTCGTCGGCACGAAGCTGTTCGCGCCCGCCTGACCGCGCCGCCGCAACATATGGCGGAGCAGGGCGTTGGCCCGGCAGGGTTCATCCGTTACGCTGTCGCCCAATGACCATCGACCGTCGCGCCTTTCTGGCTGCCGCCATGTCCGGCTCCTTCGCTTTCCCCTTTGCGCGCCGGGCGTTCGCCGCGTCCGAAGTGGAACGCGTAGATGCGCTGATCGCCCGCATGACCGTGGAGGAAAAGGCGGGGCAGATGACCTGCCTCACCGACAGCTTCCGGCCCTATAATCCGCCCAATCCGCAAGTCGGCATCCAGGATGAAAAGCGGCTGGCGGAAGAGGTGCGCAAGGGCCGGGTAGGCTGCCTGTTCAACGGCATCGGCGTGGCAGGCGCCCGCCGCGCGCAGGAGATTGCCGTCAAGGAAAGCCGCCTTGGCATCCCTTTGCTGCTGGCGGGCGACGTGATCCATGGGCTGAAGACCATCTTCCCCGTGCCATTGGCGGAGGCCGCGAGCTTCGATCCCACGCTCGCCGAACGCACGGCCCGCGCCATGGCGCAGGAGGCAAGCGCGGCCGGGCTGCATCTGACCTTCGCGCCCATGGTCGATGTCGCGCGCGACCAGCGCTGGGGTCGGGTGGTCGAAGGGGCGGGGGAGGATGTCTATCTCGGCAGGCTGTTCGCCGCCGCCCGCGTCAGGGGGTTCCAGGGGCGCGATCTGCGGCGGGAGGACTCGCTTCTCGCCTGCCCGAAGCATTTCGCCGCCTATGGCGCGGTCGCGGCGGGCCTTGAATATGGCAGCGTCGATATTTCCGACGAAACATTGCGAGAAACGCACCTGCCGCCCTTCGGCTCTGCCTTTGCGGCAGGCGCGCTCACCACCATGGCGGCATTCAGCGAGATCAACGGCGTCCCCGCCACAGCCGACCGCGAACTGCTGACCGACCTGCTGCGCGGCGAGATGAAGTTCCGGGGTTTCGTCTTCTCCGATTATACGGCGGACGAGGAGCTGATCGCCCATGGCTTTGCGGAGGATGAGCGGGACGCCACCCGCCTTGCCGTGCTGGCCGGTGTCGACATGTCGATGCAGAGCGGCCTCTATATCCGCCACCTGCCCGATCTGGTGAAGAGTGGCGCGGTGCCCATGGAGACGATCGACGTCGCCGTGCGCCGCATCCTCTATGTGAAGATGGCGATAGGCCTGTTCGACAATCCCTATCGCTCCATCAGCGAAGAGGCCGAACGCACCCGCATCGCCACGCCCGCCCATCGCGCCCTGGCGCGGGAAGCGGCCGGACGCTCGATCGTCCTGCTCCAGAATAGCGGCGTCCTGCCCCTCGACCTCGCCAAGCGCCAGAAGATCGCGCTGATCGGCCCGTTCGGTGAGGATCGCGCCAATATCTACGGCCCTTGGGCGTTTTACGGCGACAAGGGGAAGGGCGTGGACATAGCCGCCGGGCTGCGCGCCGCTATGCCGGACCCGGCCCAACTGAGCATAGCCAAGGGCTGCGACATCATGACGCCGATCGACGGCGGCATCGCGCAGGCGGTCGAGGCGGCGAAGGCGGCGGACATCATCCTGCTCGCGCTTGGCGAATCGCAGGACATGTCGGGAGAGGCGCAGTCGCGCACCGTTATCGAATTGCCGCCGCCCCAGCAGATGCTGGCCGACGCGGTGGCGGCCACCGGCAAGCCCATCATCGTGCTGTTGCGTCACGGCCGCGCTCTTGCGCTGCATGGGTCCGTCGCGAGCGCGCAGGCTGTCCTCGCCACCTGGTTTCTGGGATCGGAAGCGGGCCATGCCATCGCCGACATCCTGTTCGGCCGGGTCGATCCTTCCGCCAAGCTGCCGGTCAGCTTTCCGTGGGAATCGGGTCAGGAACCCTTCTTCTACGACCGCAAGTCCACAGGCCGCCCGGTGATCGACAACCGCACCGAATATCGCGCGCGCTACATGACGACGGACAATAGTGCTCGCTATCCCTTCGGCCATGGCCTCAGCTACACGACATTCGCGCTCGACAATCTGAAGCTATCCGACACCGCCTTGCGCTGGGACCGCGCGATCGAGGTAACCGCTCGACTCACCAACAAGGGGGACCGGCGCGGTAGCGAAGTGGTGCAGCTTTATATCCGCGATCGCGTGGCCAGCCGCACCCGTCCCGTCCGCGAGCTAAAGCGAATCGAACGTGTCACGCTCGGGCCGGGAGAGAGCAAGACCGTGCGCTTCTCCCTGTCCCGCACCGACCTGCAATTTGTGGGGCAGGGCAATCGGATCATCGCTGAACCTGGCCTGTTCGACCTGTGGCTTGGCCAATCGTCGGACGGCGGTCTGCACGCCCAGTTCACGCTTTATGCGGAAGAACAGCGATAGAAGATTAGGGCTTTGTCCCGTTACCGTTCGCCCTGAGCCTGTCGAAGGGCTCTACTTCTTTTCAAGAGCAGGGCTTCGACAAGCTCAGCCTGAACGGGGTTCGGTTATGGCACGATGTCTCTGCCCATCCGATTGCGTCTGCACCGCTGACAAACCCCGCAACAACTGCTAGGGGCGCGGCCATGCTGAATATCAGGGATATCACCGTGCGGCTGGGTGGCCGTACCATCATCGACCGCGCCAGTGCCGCGCTGCCGCCGCGCAGCCGCGTGGGTTTGATCGGCCGCAACGGCGCGGGCAAGTCCACGCTGATGAAGGTCATGATCGGGCAACTCGACCCCGACGATGGCGGTTGCGACATGCCGCGCGATACGCGCCTGGGCTATATCGCGCAGGAAGCGCCCACCGGCACGGCGACGCCCTTCGAAACCGTGCTGGCCGCCGACAAGGAACGCGCCGCCCTGATGGCGGAGAGCGAAGCGACCCATGACCCCGATCGCCTCGGCCATATTTACGAGCGGCTGATGGCGATCGACGCCTATACCGCGCCAGCCCGCGCCGCCCGCATTCTGGTCGGTCTGGGATTTGACGATGAAATGCAGGGGCGTCCGCTTGACAGCTATTCGGGCGGCTGGAAAATGCGTGTCGCGCTCGCCGCGCTGCTCTTTTCCGAACCCGACCTGCTGCTGCTCGACGAACCCAGCAACCACCTCGATCTCGAAGCGACGATGTGGCTGGAAAGCTTCCTCAAAAATTATCGCGGCACCGTGGTGGTCATCAGCCATGAACGCGACCTGCTCAACAATGTGGTCGATTATATCCTGCATCTGGAAGGCGGGAAGATCACCCTTTATCCCGGCGGCTACGATGCGTTCGAACGGCAGCGCGCCGAACGCCTCGCCCAGCAGGAGGCCGCGCGCGTAAAGCAGCAGGCCGAGCGCGAGAAGTTGCAGGACTATGTCGCCCGCAACTCCGCCCGCGCCTCGACCGCCAAGCAGGCCCAGTCGCGCGCAAAGGCGCTGGCGAAGATGCAGCCCATCGCCGCCGCGATCGAGGACCCGTCGCTGTCCTTCGCCTTTCCCAGCCCGCCCGAACTGCGCCCGCCACTCATTACCATGGACATGGCGGCGGTCGGCTATGGCGACACGCCGGTGCTGCGCCGGGTGAACCTGCGCATCGATCCCGATGATCGGCTGGCGCTGCTCGGCCGCAACGGTAACGGCAAGACGACCCTCGCCCGCCTGATCGCGGCGCAGCTAGCGCCGATGGAAGGGTCGATGAACAGCTCGGCCAAGATGAACGTCGGCTATTTCACCCAATATCAGGTGGAGGAGCTCGACATCTCCGATACGCCGCTCCAGCATATGACGCGCGTCATGAAGGGCGCGACGCCGGGCGCCGTCCGCGCGCAGCTTGGCCGCTTCGGCTTTTCGGGTGAGCGCGCCACGCAGCAGGTCGGTTCCATGTCGGGCGGCGAGCGCGCGCGACTGGCGCTGGCGCTGATCACCCGCGATGCGCCGCACCTCCTGATCCTCGACGAACCGACCAACCACTTGGACGTCGATAGCCGCGAAGCGCTGGTGCAGGCGCTCAATGAATATTCGGGCGCTGTCGTGATCGTCAGCCACGATCGTCACATGATCGAACTGGTGGCCGATCGCCTCGTCCTGGTGGATGGGGGCACGGCCCAGCCGTTCGACGGCAGCCTGGAAGACTATACCGACATCATATTGCGCAAAGCCGACAGCGGCGGCAGCGGTGGTGACGCGCCCAAGGACCGCAAGGCGGAGAAGCGTAATGCCGCCGAATGGCGCGAAAAGCAGAAGAGCCTAAAATCGGCAATCAGCAAGGCGGAAAAGGAGATGGCGACGCTCTCGGCCGAACGCAGCCGCATCGACCAGGCGCTGTTCGACCCGAAGGCAGCGACGGGCGCCGAAGCGAAAATGACCACGACCGACCTCATGGTCCGCCGCGCCTCGGTCGAAAAGAAGCTGGGTACGATCGAGGAAAGCTGGATCGTAGCGAGCGCGGCGCTGGAGGAGCTATAACGGCCGTCAGCCTGCGTCGATGCGCAGGCGTGTCAGGCGGATCTCGCTGATGCGCCAGCCGTCGGCCAGCCGCACATAGCGTTCATGATAATGGCCATAGCCATGCATCCAGCGGAAGGGCAGGGGTGAGCCTTCCTGCACCCACAGCTTGTCCTCCATCGCCCAGATGCCGCTGGCTTGGCTGTCCGTTTCGATGTGAATCTCGGGCATGTGGCCGTGATGAACGGTTGTGACCTGCTCCAGCATCGGCGCCAAGCGTGCCATATAAGGCGCAGCGCCGTGGATCAGCATGCTCTCGTCCCGTTCCCCCGCGGCATCGCGGAAATCTGCGACCAGGTCGGGCGCAAAGACCGACTCCAGCGCGGCCCAATCCTTATTGTCCATGGACCGGAAGTAGCGCGCTTTCAGGGCATATATCGCCAAAGTCGCAGCGATCTTGTAAGTTTCAGTCAAACGTTCCTCTCCCATTTACCCACGACTTCCTGGCCGTCTGGAAGGGACCCTAATGCAGGGGCGGGCGCGTTCCAAGCGAGCCTTTTGCGACCGCGCTAACAGCGGCTCGCGGCTGTGGCCCCGCGTGAACCAACGAAGCCGGACATTGCCAAAACAACTGGAGCGCGCCGCGATGTGCGGGCGCGCTCCAGCTTCAAGATTGAGGAGGGCGCGGAGCAGCGCAATCGCTCCACGCCAATCGCGTCAGAATTCGCGCAGGATTTCGCGCAGCGTCGTGCCCTCATATTCGGTGCGCACGGCGCCTGCCTTCTGAAGGGTAGGGATGACGCCGTTGACCAGATCTGCAAGCTGATGGTTATAACCCGATCCTTCGATCAGGAACCCGTCGCCGCCCACTTCGTCCATCACCGCCATCATCTTTTCGGCAACCTGTTCCACGGTGCCGCTGAAGTCCATGCCGCTCGCGCCCTTCCCGACGGAGAACAGGTCGCGGAGGGATTTACCCTCTTCCCGGCCCGCCTTCTTCATATACTCAAGGGCGCTGGTGTGGCCGCCTGCCACAATATCCTGCGGCACGGGTGCATCCACATCGTAGAGCGAGAAGTCCACGTCCAGTGACGACGAAGCCATCACGATATTATGCTCGAACGAAGCCTGCTTTTCGGCCTCGCTCATTTCGGGCCGCTCGCCGCCTTCGGGGAAGATTTCCACCGGCGTCAGGAAGAAGACCTTGATATCGTCAGGATTGCGGCCCTGCGCTTCGGCGCGGTCCCGAATGTCCTGGCGATAGGCTTTCATGCCCGGAACGCCGCCTGTCATCATGCCCAACACGACTTCGGCATTCTTGGACGAAAACTGCCGTCCACGCTCGGACGCGCCCGCCTGCGCCAGAACCGGATAGCCTTGCGGCGAACGCAGCGTGTTCAGCGGCCCGCGCGAACGGAAATGCTTGCCCTCGAAATTGACGGTGTGGACCTTGGTGTGATCGACATAGACGCCGGTTTCCGTGTTCGCGACCAGCGCGCCCTCTTCCCAGCTATCCCACAGCTTCTTGACCAGCTCGACGAACTCATCGGCAATGTCGTACCGCTCGTTCGGCGGCAGCAGCTTTTCCATGCCGAAGTTCAACGCGGCGTTCTTCTCGCTCGACGTCACCATGTTCCACCCCGCGCGTCCCTTCGTCAGGGAGTCGATCGTCGAAAGCAACCGCGCGAGGATATAGGGCGGATAGAAGGTCGTCGAAGCCGTCGCGATCAGGCCGATGTGCGATGTTTCCTGCGCCATCACCGGCAGCAGCGGCATGGGGTCGAGCTTGGGCGACAGCGTCGCATTCTTGAGGTCCAGCTCCATCGAGCCGCCGTAACGATCGCCAACGATCAGGCTGTCTTCGAAGAAGACGAAGTCGAACTTAGCCGCCTCCAGCATCTTGGCCAGTTCCTTGTGATAGGAACCATCCGCCCACTGCGAGCCAAACTCCTTGCCATCGCCCGGCCAGGAAGTCGCGCCGAACTTCGTGAAATAGCCAAGGTGGAACTTCGTGTGGGCCATAGCCTGATACTCTCTCTAAGGTTTATCTCATTAGCATTTTCAAACGGTGGCCAGCGGCGCCCACGGCAGATCATCTGCTGAGGCGCAACTACACGGCCATCTGCTCCTAATAGTTGACGAATATCAACCTTTGTCAAGTGGTAGAAGCAATTCCGGTTTGAGGCGTTTCAAAAAAGCAGCGTTTCGAGCATCCCTCGATGCTGAAAGACATCATGATCTGGCTTGCGGCGGACCCGATTTCCCGGAACAAGGGCGGCTGGCGATCGGCAAAAACCCGACGTCCTACGATCATCAGGAGCTTTGGGTATGCGCAAGGTGGCAATAGTAACGGGCGCAACGCGCGGGATCGGCAAGGCAGCCGCACTGGAACTCGCAAAGTGTGGATTCGCCGTCGCGGTTACCGGTCGTACCCGGCGGGAAGGCGAAGGACGACTGGCGAGTTCCGTCGCGTCGGAGGCTATTGCCGTACCCGGCAGCATCGAAGCCACCGTAGATGAGGTCGAAGCCGCTGGCGGCGAGGCTTTGGGTATCCCGATGGACATATTGGACCGCGCATCCATTGATGCCGCGGTGGATGCGGTGCTTGCCAAATGGGGCAGGATCGACGGCCTGTTCAACAACGCTATCTATCAGTCACCCGCCATCATGTCGCCCATCTCCGCAATCGATGCGCATGCTGCGGAAGCGGCCATGCGTGGGATGATGGTCAATCAACTGCACATCACGCAGCGCGCGCTTGAACCCATGTTGAAACAGGGCGGCGGACGTATCGTCTTCATCACCAGTGGCGCGGGCAGCATGCTTTGCGAACGAAAGCTGACCGAGGGCGGCTGGGGCCTGCTATATGCGGCGGGAAAAGCCGCTTTCAGCAAACTCGCGGAATTTGTCGATCTGGAATATCGGGATCAGGGGATTGCGAGCTTTCACATACAGCCAGGCCTGACCATCACCGAAGCCATGACGGCGCAGTATGGCGAAGCCGCCAAGGGGTTTGGCGGCGGACTGCCGTCCTATACGCCCGCCGATACCGGACGCACGGTCGCCTGGATGATGGCTTCTCCGGACGCGCCAGCCTATGCCGGACCCACGTTGTACCAGGCGCCCACCTTCTTCGAGGATAATGGCATCGTTCCGCGCTTCCCCGGCGACTGAGCCTGGCCTGCCGATCTGGCGCACCCTTCACTCGTCCCGGAATGCCCGCGCGAACTGATCTCTAAGGCTTTGTCAGGTAGGAAATCATCGCCCGATTTCGGGTACTCGATCGTCGAAGCGCATCAGCACTTGCACATGGGTGGCACGAAAGAATCGTCCCTCCGTGAAGGCGGGCCATGCAGGGCTGCTGCCCGCCCACACAATGCTCGTGATGCGAAGCGTTACAAAAGCAATATCCGGAACTGGCGTCGATGACCGCCCAGAGTGCGGATCTCGATCACGCCCATCCGTCTAGGCCGTTTACGAAATCTGAACGCCGATCGGTGATATAGCCTTTGATATAGCTTTAAGGATGCCCTCGCGTGGCGATTTTACGCAGTATCTATTACCCACTGAAAGCGGTTCGCCGCTTCGGTACGAACCTGTCGAAAGACAGGAAGGGTACGGCTGCCCTGGAATTCGCCATCGTCGCACCGGCTTTGCTCGCGCTGCTATTCGCGATCCTATACACGATGATGATATATTTGGCGCAACAGATGCTGGAGACTGCGGCTCAAAGCGCAGGACGCCTGCTGTTGACTGGCTCAGCCCAAACGACCCAGATGGCCAATGGCCACATGGGCATGACGTCCGATGACTTCAAAGACGCCATCTGCAATGGTTACTCCGGCACCAATTCGAGCGGGCAGGCCGTCAGCGTTCCATCGCTCCTGCCCGCGATGCTCACCTGCGCTCGGCTCACGGTCAACGTTACTACCGCAAGCGGCTATAATGTGGGCAGCACGTCTGCGCCCACATTCACCTATGACAGCAATGGCGTGCTGACCTCGACGGGGACGGGCTACATCTACCAGTCGGGCGGTAGCGGCAAAAACCGCATCGTCGTTCTTCAGCTGGTGTATTTGTGGCCGACAGGAAAAGGGCCGCTAGGCTTGAACCTGATAAATCAGCCCAATGGCAATCGCCAGCTTGTGGCGACGTCGGTGTTCACGACGGAAGATTATTCATGCAACGCATCGCAAAGCTCATGCTGAAGCGCTTCAAGCAGGATGCGCGCGGCGCAGTCATCGTGGAATTCGCGATCTGTCTGCCGGTGCTCGTGCTCATGTACACGGGCGGCGTGTGCCTGTCGGACATGATCGCCTGCAACCGCAAGGTGACGATAGCGACCCGTTCGCTGGTCGATCTTACCAGCCGAACCATGTCCCCCACGGTCATCTACAACGCGCCGCAGAGCGCCAATGCGAAATCCTATCTCAGCGCCAGTGCGGTTGTCCTGTCGCCTTACAAGCTCAACAATGCGACCGAGCAGGTCTCGCTACTGCGTATCTGCGACGCCACGCATGCCTATGTCGTATGGACACAGGCACAGACGCAGAATGTCGATGGCAGCGTCGTCACGCCCACAACTTCGGAACATACTGCGGGTACGCTTCCAACTATTGAGACGCAGTCGGCTAATGCCGTCATCTCGATCCCGGCCGATATGATCAATTCCACTATGGTGCCGACGTCGCCGGACGGATCGAATGTTTGTCAAAATCTTGTTCCCGGCATCGCCAACAAGACCCAGGTCGGTACTGCCGGCGGCTGGCTGTACATGGGCAAGATCACTTACAATTTCACGCCATCGGTCAGTTATATACCTATCCGGACCACGGCGCTCACCCACACCATCTACATGACTCCTCGTCTTTACTAGGTGCTTGACCGATGACAAAACTCTCTTGTCTCCGTTCTTCGGCAGCGATGGCCAGCCTCGCTGCTCGTCTAAAGGCCGATCAGCAAGGCGGGGCCATGATGATCATGGCATTTTCGCTCATTCCGTTGACCTTCGTCACCGGGTTTGGCATCGATTATTCTCGCGCCATGAGCCTCCAGACGCACCTGAACGCCGCCGCCGACGCAGCGGCGCTTGCGGCTGTCGGACCATCGATGATCCTTCAGTCGAACAGCGAGGCGACTGCTGCCGCGCGTACTATGTTCAGTGCACAGGCAAGTCTCCTGAGCGGTTACCAGAACCTTCAGGTGACCCCCACGATTACGGACGGGACCTCCGGCGGCAGCGGCGCACTGGGCTATCTTCGCAAGGCTACCGTCAGCTACACGGCCAAGTCGGTCAATGTATTCGGTGGCATTTTGGGGGCAGGCACCCTGACGGTGAGCGGAACGTCCTCGGCAAGCGCTGCGCAACCGCCCAATGTCGATTTTTACCTTGCGATGGACAATTCGCCATCAATGCTCCTGCCTGCGACTTCGGATGGAGTGAGCAAGATAATCGCGGCCACCAAGACGAGCGAAAATGCGAACGGCTGCGCCTTTGCATGCCATGCGATGCTTCCGAAAACCGACAATATTTACGTCAAGGATCAGCAAAGCCGTCATATATTACTATCGGCAGGATATTATACGTCTGGTTCCACGACCCAGAATGTCTTCTACAGGTGGGATTCATCTGCCGACCTGGTCTATGACAGCGCAGGCAATCTCATGACGTCATCCTCGACGCCGACGGTGACGGGGCCTACGCGGACGACATCCGGATCGGGGAACAAAAAGCGGAACATCGACACCACTGTCAGCACTTATAACGTCACCACTTATACGGTTACCTCCAGTTCTAGCGGCGCGTCTACCGTCTACAAAAAAGTGACGCCGACCACGACTACGATAGAGGTTTCGACGCCGACCAACGGGGGTGCTTCGACCACTACCACGAGTACAACTACGGGCACGCCAGCGAACTTCATCTACGACACCGGATATTGGGCTGACGGTTATTGGCTCACACATAATTACGGGCGGATCTATGGCAGTCCCGCCAGCATTACGCTGCGCAAGGATGACATGGTTTTGGCCGCATCGCAGTTGATCCCTTTCGCGGCCAACCAGGCATCGCAATATCAGGTTACCTATCGGGCGCAGATGTTTTCATTCGACTGGACGCGATCCGGCAATACTACACCCGTCAGGACGCTCAATAGTTTGAACAATGTCGCGTCCTACGGCAGCGGATTTTCGGCAACATCCCTGTTTCCGGCGGATGATTATTGGTGGAAGAACTCTATGCCGACGAGTGGGAGCAATATAGACGATAAAGCCACCGAAGTAACGAACATGCTCACTACGATGAAAAACCTCATTCCCAATGCGGGAACGGGTGCGCCCGGAGCGACGCCACAAAAGATATTGTTCATCATTACGGACGGCATGTTGGATCAGCCAAATGGCGGCGGCCGATATTTCGGACCAATGCGGAGCAGCGACCTGACCGAATGCACGGCTATCAAGGCCAAGGGTATCAAGATCGCGATCCTCTATACGCAATATCTGCCGGAATCTCTTTCCGGCGACAGCTGGTCGCAGACGAATATCGCTCCGTTTTTGCCGCCTCCTCCTTCGCCCTATCCGGCAGGAAAGGCCGGGAGCTCCGATCAGGTTCTGACCGCGCTGCAAAGTTGCGCGTCATCCGGCGTCAATGGTTCTCCGTTGGTGCAGACCGTGACAGCCGATGACAGTATCACCACGGCCCTGCTGCAACTATTCTCCACAGCCCTCCAGACGGCTCGACTGGTTCAATAGCGATCGCAAATCGACGGTGCCGAGTAGAAACGGCACAAGAGGGCACTCGCGAGACGTCATTAACGCGCTGCTAACCATCCGATGTTACGCTTCGGAGGATTGTTAAAAAGGCAGCGGGTCAGCGGCGAAAATGATTGATATTCAAAATCTTTTGCGCGCGCGAATGACGCGTATCATATTGGCGACCGCCCTGATCGGTGGCGGGGCCATGGGTTTCGCGCCCTATGTGTTGAACGACGTTTCCACCCAGGCGGCGATCAATGCTCCGCTGATCAGGCTGACGGCCGCCGCCGATGGAACAGTCGCCGATCTCCCGGCGAACGGCCACTATTTCGACAAAGCCACCGGAATACATTTGTTGGACCTGTCGCAGGATACGGGCGAGGTCGCCGAATTGAAGGCTCAAGCCGAGATGGCGCAGACGGAAATGGCGCTCAGCGAACGGCAACTGGCCGAACTGAATGGCCAAAGTCAGCGATTGGAGCAGCGCGCGACGCTTTTTTCCGGCGCGATGGCAACGCGCCTTACCGCTGATCGCGACTCCGCGCAGGCGGATCTCGCGGGATGCCAGGCCGAACGCGCAGAGCAAGCCGCTAATCTTGCCCGCACGCGCGTTCTGGCGGCGCGGGGCTTCATATCGCCCGCCGGGGTGCAGAAGGCGGAAGCCGCCGCATCGCTCAAGAGCAGCAATTGCAGCAGCGCTGCCGCCAGGCTGCGGGCCATTCAGGTTACGCGTAGCGCGGCGGAAGCCGGGGTGTTTATCGGCGACAGCTATAATGACGCGCCCTATGCGGTGCAGCAGGGCGATCGTCTGCTCTTGCAGAAGCAGGCGGTCGAAAAGACGTTGAGCGACGCGACTGCTCGTTACCGTCAGGCCAGTCTGAGATTGAAGGACGCGTTGGCCCGGGCGAGTTATCGTGCTCCGGCGGGAACTTTGGTATGGGCGGCGGCCGCCAGTCCCGGCGCCGCCATTCGCGCAGGTGAGCCGGTGCTCGACCTGATCGATTGCCGTCGGCGCTTCGTCCAGGTCGCCCTTCCAGAGCGGAAGGCTGAAGTGATTGGTCCCGGCACGCCCGCAGACGTTCGTATGATCGGTTCCGATCAGTGGCTGAAGGGGCAGGTCGTGAACATCACCGGCGCGGCGGGGCGGCGCAGGGAGGAATTGCTGGCCGCATCCACCTATTCCTTGCCGGAAGATCGAGAGATTCTGATCGACGTCGCATTGCCGGCGCCCGAACCCCGTGGGGTCGATGCCGCGCGCAAATGCGATGTTGGGCGTTTGGCCGAGGTCCGGTTCAGCCGCAGGCTCTGACGGCACATGTCCAGCATCGCCACCACCGCGCCCTTCGCGCCGCTGGCCTTGCTGGTGGGTTTCTTGCTGCTTTTCGGCAAGATATGGCCTTGGCGTGCGGGGCTGGTCGCGACGATTGGGTGCACCATTGTCTATTATCTGCAGTGGCGGATCTCACAGACGATTCCCTGGGGCGAGGGGGCGGGCAAGCTATGGTGGCCGCTGACCTGTCTGCTGGTGGAAAGTGCCGCGCTGTTCGATGGCGCAATCTTGCTGGCGATCCTCTCCCGGCCGCGCGACCGGTCGGCGGAGGCTGATGCGGGGGAGGCACGGCTGCGCGCTGCATGGGAAGAAGACCCGCTGAATTTACCCCCGGTGGATGTTTTCATAGCCACCTATAATGAACCGCGCGAAGTGCTGGAAAAAACCATCCTCGGCTGTCTTGCCCTCGACTGGCCGGACGCGCGCATATGGGTTCTGGACGATGGCCGACGGCCCTGGGTGCGCGATCTGTGCATGGCAAAGGGGGCTGGCTATATTAACCGGCCGGACAACAAAGGTGCGAAGGCTGGCAATATCAATCACGGGCTGACGGTCACGGACGCGCCGTTCGTGGCGGTGTTTGATGCGGACTTCGTGCCACGCCGAGACTTTCTGCTGCGGACCATGGGCTTTTTCGAGTCTGAGCGGATCGGCATCGTCCAGGTTCCGCACAGCTTCTACAATCATGATCCCATGCAGACCAATCTGGGCCTGCAACAGGCCATGCCGGACGATCAGCGATTTTTCTTCGAAGCGATCATGCCGGGACGAGACGGTTGGGACGCCGCCTTTTGCTGCGGATCGAACTCCGTGACGCGCAGGACCTTGTTTGAATCGATCGGCGGAGGGCTGCCGGAAGGATCGATCACCGAAGACATGTTGCTGACGCTGGCGAGTTTGCGGCAGGGTTATGTCACCCGCTATCTGAATGAGCCTCTGGCCTTTGGCCTCGCTCCGGAAAGCACGGCTGCCTTTTTTGTTCAGCGTCAACGCTGGGCGCAGGGTGCGATCCAGATCCTGTACCTGAAGGAAGGTCCTTTGGGGCCAGGATTGAAACTGCGCTATCGCCTGCTGTTCCTGCCCAGCGCATGGATCACGCAGGGCCTCCAATCCATGTTCACCGTGCTGACGCCCATTTGCTTCATGCTGTTCAATCTGGCTCCGATGGTCGGCATCGATCTGGAGGCGGTCATTCACTATGTCCTGCCGCTGATCGTCGCCATGCTGAGCGGCATCACGCTCCTGGCGCCGGGGCGCTATTACCCGCTTGCCGCGCAAATTTTGTCGCTGTTCCAGTCCTTCCGCATTCTGCCGGTTGCCCTGCAAACATTGTTTCGTCCAAAAGGCCTTGTCTTCAAGGTCACGCCCAAAGGGTCCGACGCGGGCGGAAATCCATGGGAGAGGACGATATTATTCGTAGCGCTCGGCCTCCTCGCGCTCAGTTTCGCTGGCCTGATGATCAATGTTACGCCGGAATATCGGGTCGTGTCGCAGGTCGGCTTGCTGCCCATGGTGACCTTCTGGACGATCGTGAATATGTTCATCCTGCTGCTGGTCGCCATGATGTGTCTGGAAAAGCCGCGTGTCCGGGGTGAGGAGCGCTTCGCGCTGCGACAGGCCGTGACGATCCTGAGCGCGCAGGGGCAGATGATCCGGTCAGATAAGGGCGACATTTCCATCTCCGGTCTTGGGCTGGAGCTTGGTGAACCGGCGGACCTGAGTGTCGGCGAGCGCGTCGAGGTCGTATTGCCGGACGTCGGCCTGTTGCGCGGATTTGTCCGCCGTTCGGGCAGGCGCCTCGGCATTGAATTCGACTTTCATTCAGAGGAAATCCGTGACCGGCTGATCGTCGCGCTGTTCACGAACGAAATCCAGATCAATGCCGTTCGCCCCTCTGCGGCCGCCGCTGCTCTGGCTGTCGCCAAACGCCTCTGGCTGGCGGATCTTCGGACCACTGAAGTGGATTCCCGTATCGCCAACAGCGATCTGGCACCCGAGAAATTAAGCGCAACGACGCGTGTCGTCCCATCTGCGGTCCAAGCCCCTAAAAAAGCGCCTGAGCGCGATATGTCCGGCAACGACAGGGTAACTCGGGCAGCCTGATAGATCCACGCGAGAACGGGTTGTCCAACAGGATCACATTCGGCGGTACAACCTACGCTAAGCCTGACTCCCGCGCCGAACGTCGCCCGCGAAGAGCGGTGCATTTCTAACAACACCATTTTAACCGCTTATGGCGGATTTCCGCCGCCGTCGATGCGATCGGCTTGCCGCTGCGCATTCATCCAACGCCAGGACAATATGGCGATTGCCCACAGGCCCAAGCCCTCCTGTCCGGCTTGCAGGGCGTCGGCCATGTCATTGCAGACGCCGCCTACGATGCCGATCCGCTACGCACCTTCATTTTAACGGCCACAGATTGATCAGCACCACAGGGCGATCAGTCAGGTTAATATTATGTCGCCTAAATATATTGACGGGCGAGCCGTTGTCGAGTTAGGATGCATGCTAACAATAAGGAGGGGATCTAGATGCGGCTTGATGGAAAAGTGGCCATCGTGCTTGGCGCCGCCACCTGTCGCAATATCGGCCAGGTGATCGCCCCCTCCCTGCCTGATCGTGCTTGCAGGAGTATCCCTAATGTTCACTAAGATGTTCATGCGCTATCCGATCCGGCAGGTCGCATTTTATGTGCCCGATGTGCGCGAAGCTGCCCGTCAGCATGCGGAGGCTTTCGGTTCAGGCCCTTACTTCGTCATGGAGCATATTCCCATGAGTTTGGCGCGTTACCGCGGCAAGCCTGGCGTTTTCGATCATTCCTCCGCCTACGGACAATGGGGTGATGTCATGATCGAAATGGTTCAAGTCCATAGTTCCGAACCCTCGGTCTTTTCAGACCTGTTTCCGAATGGTGGGACCGGTTTCCATCACATCGCGCTGATCATCGACGACTTGCCCGCGGCCATGAAGGAATTCGAAGCTGCGGGATTTCCGGAGGGCTTTTACGGCGAAGTCCAACCGGGGTCCGGATTTGCGATGATGGATGCGACCAAACAATTCGGCCACTTCGTCGAATTGTACGAACCGTCGATACCGCTCCTGTCGGTTTATCACCAGGTCAAGAGCGCGTCCGTGAATTTCGACGGCGCCGATCCGGTCCGCGATTTTTCCCTCATGTAAAAGCGATCGAAAACAAGTTCCCGACCGAAAAAAATACGAGGATTCTGAGTATATGGCCGATTTGACCTATAATTTCGCGGGCAAAACAGCGTTGGTCACAGGAGCAGCCGGTGGTATCGGTCGGGCGACGGCAATCGCTTACGCTTCTTCTGGTGCGAATGTGGTTGTCACTGATATCCAAGCGGAAGGTGGTGAGGAAACGACACACGCCATCACGGCGGCTGGTGGCACGGCCATTTTCGTCCGCTCCAATGTGACGTCATCCGAAGACGTCGATTCACTGATCGACACTTGCATTGCCACCTACGGACGTCTCGATTTCGCCTGCAATAACGCGGCAGTGGAACTGGAGGATACTGCGCTTGCCGATGTGCAGGATGAGCAGGCCCGCCGCGTTGTCGATATCAACTTCATGGGCGTATTTTTGTGCATGAAACGCCAGATCGCCAAAATGCTCGATCAGGGTGGCGGCTCGATCGTGAATGTCGCCTCAATGAATGCACTCAGGTCGCGGCCGGACAGTGCTGTTTACGATGGCACGAAAGCCGCTGTTCTTGCCATGACGCGAAGCGCGGCTTTGGCTTACACGTCGCGCAAGATCCGCATCAACGCGGTATGCCCTGGCGTGACTGACACACCGATGTTGGCGTGTAAAATGGATCTTGTGGGGGCGAAGCGGTCCATGATCGAACAGGTCGCCAATCTGGAAAAACGTCTCGGACGCCCCGACGAGTTGGCTGCTGCCATTCTTTGGTTGAGTTCGGACGCAGCTTCATTGGTCACCGGTCACGCGCTTCCTGTTGAAGGCGGCTATTTGCTGACGGGTGCGATCCCAGCGGGGTGATGTGGCCCGCGAGAGCTACGCTGGATAGCCAGCTTGGATTGACCCAGCCCAAGATGGGAGATTGAACCATGACTCATTTCGATACCAACGGCGCACCCGATTACCGGGACAGCCCTGCTCCGACATATCAGCAAGTGATTGCGCGCGACCCCATTGAGGCACCCGCGAGTTTACGCCAAATCCATCCCACGCATATCGAAATGCCGCGCGTCCCTCGCGAGCGTTATACCAGCCAGACTTTCTTTGACTTGGAAAAGGAACGGATGTGGTCGCGGACGTGGCAAGTCGCCTGCCGTGTCGAAGAGGTAAGGGAAGTTGGCGATTGCGTATTGTATGACTCGCCCGGTGCGTCGCTGATCATCATGCGCAGTGCTCCGGACGTGATCAAAGCTTTCTATAATGGATGTTTGCATCGCGGCATGAAATTATGCGCGTCGGACACGAGCGTAAACAAGATACGCTGTCCCTATCATGGCATGACTTGGAACCTCGACGGCTCCCTTCAGAATTTACCTGCGCGCTGGGATTTCGATCCGGTCGAAGATTCCGAACTCGCTTTACCAGAAGCGCGCGTTGGCCTCTGGGGAGGTTTCGTATTCGTCAACCGCGATCCCGCATCACCATCGCTGGAAACATATTTGGGTCCGCTGATCGCGGAATTTGCCGACTGGTCGCGGGACGACGTCTATCTGGACACCCGCGTAACCAAGGTCATGGAGGCGAACTGGAAGTGTTGCATGGAAGGGTTTATCGAAGCATTCCATGTCGCGGAACTTCACTCGCAAGCTCTTCCTTTTGGGGGCGACGCCAGCACGCAATATGACGTCTGGGCCGACAATGGTCATGTTAGTCGTTTTTGTGCTCCCACCGGAATTCCCAGCGACCAATACCCACAGCCGATTACCGAAGCCGAGATATGGAAAGCAACGTTCGGCGCCGTCACTGGCAATACTGATAACGCTCCGCCACTGCCGGAGGGCAAAACTGCGCGGGGCTATCTGGCAGATATGAACCGTACTGAACTGGGCAAGGTCTACGGACAGGACTTCAGCCATCTGACGGACGCAGAAGCATGTGATCCCATTCAATATTCGCTGTTCCCCAACTTTCTCCTATTCAAGGGATTGCCTTATCCATTCGCCTATCGGTTCGTTCCGATCGACAATAGTCCAGATCGTACACGCTTCGATTTCATGATCTTCCGGCCAAAACCGCAAGACGGATCCGATTTTCCAGAGGTCAATCAAATCGACCTTGGCCCTGACGATACTTATGCGGCCAGCGGCGCTTTTCAGCCGTGGCACGGGCTAATCTATGATCAGGACTGCCAAAATCTGGCGCTGCAACAGCAAGGCCTGAAGGCAGGTGGGGTGAAGGACGTCATGTTAAGCCGTTATCAGGAAGTCCGCATTCGTTTCCTTCATAAAACTTTGATGGAATATCTGGACCGGGACTCTTGCCTTAAATAGCTGGAGCCTCAGCGCGATACGCAACCAATAGATTGTGGAAGCGCGACACCAACACACATTGACTAAAACCCGTGCGCCCGATGCCGCGCCTGGTGAGACGGCGCAATGGCAGGTGGACGAGTTCATGCGAGGCGAAGCAACAATGGTAAACGATGTCGTCGGCGGTTGTTGACGATGAGAACGAACAGACATCTTGCGCCATATTGAGTTGGTCACATAGCTCATCTCAAATGTGAATGACCCCAAGGAAATATCCGGGTCCGTATTGATGTAATAGATGTTATTGAAATGGGGATGATGATGTTTAAGACGTCTAAATTTTTAGTCTATTCAACTCGCAAGTCGCGCTTGGTTCGGCTTCTTTCCTGTGCTGCCATCAGTGGTACGACTATGATTTCTATGGCTCAAGCCCAGGAAAATCAGCTTCAGGACATCGTCGTCACTGCGCAGAAGCGGGCTCAGAATGTTCAGGATACGCCGCTCTCTGTGACTGCGGTGTCAGGTGATCAACTCACGTCCGTTGGCATCACCACCGTCCAGGAACTTAATCGCGTCGACCCCGCGTTGCAAATTGGCCAGGCGGCGGGCACCGCCACCACCTTCATTCGCGGAATTGGCAACCCTGTCGCTACCGCCGGTAACGAAGCAAGCGTGCCGGTCTATATCGACGACGTCTACTTTATCCGCGCTGCAGTGCCCTTCTTCGACCTTGCCAGTGTGGAACGCGTCGAGGTTCTCAAAGGGCCTCAGGGAACGCTGTTTGGCCGCAACGCATCAGGCGGCGTGATCTCTATCTACACGAAGGATCCGAGTCAAAACGCTGAGCTTGAAGCGCGTCTGGGTTATGCCAATTATCAGACCATAGACGCCAAATTTTATTTGAACATGCCGATCACGGAAAATTTAGCAGCGAATATTTCCGCCAGTTATCACAATCAGGACAAAGGTTGGGGTAAAAATAGAACGCTTTTAGATCCTTTCAATACGTCGCTTGGATATTTACCGAGCAATGATGATTATTGGAAGGGCCGTAGCTTCAGTACACGCGGAAAGATCTTGTGGGATCCTGTCGATGGTCTTTCGGTCAAGTTGATTGGTTATTATCAGAATAGCTGGAACCAGATAGGAATATACGCACGTCCTTTCCCTGGGACGGTGGGCGGGTCGCCTGACCCGGTGCATGCTGGCTTTGGCAATTCGGGCAACTTCCCGGTGCCATCGCAGGAGTTGCCGTCGCTCGGCTTCTATGACGTCGCTTTGGGCAGCACACAGAAGATGTATGACAAGTCGGAAGGCTATGGCTTCTCCGGCCGTATCGATTATGAACTAGGATTCGCCGATATCGTCAGTATCACTGCCTATCGTAAAAATATCGAGCTGTACGCCTCTGCAGGAAATTACTCACCTTACGACTGGGCACGTTACGATCTCAATATTGTAGACAATCAGTTCTCCCAAGAGTTTCAACTGAAGTCCAAGGCAGGTTCGCCCGTCAGCTGGATCGCCGGCCTTTATTATCTGAACGCCGATGGCGGTTTCGACCCGACCATGATCTATGGGCCGGGTATACATGCGCTGCTGGTCGACTCAATCAACATCCGGGGTGAGCAGAACGTTAAATCCTATGCTGCCTTCGGCCAGCTGACCTATCCCATCACCGATAACACCAATGTGACGGGCGGCCTGCGTTACACGACCGACAGGGTTGCTGGCCGCGGGACTACCACGACATTGTTCATTCCGGAGCTGCCGTTCCTGCTTCAGAATGTCCCTGCGGTCGCGGGTGCATTCGGTGCGCCGGTCGGAACCGTCTTCGACACAACGACAGCCAATGCCGTTGTGGCCGGCGCCCAGACGCCCGTTGACAATGTGCCGGGGGGTGGTGTTGCGCGCAAGACGTTCAAGAAGTGGACGTGGAAGGCCTCGATCGATCATAAGTTCTCCGACGACATAATGGTTTATGCCAATTACAGCCGTGGCTACAAAGCAGGGACGTTCAACACGCTGCCGCTAGACCAGGCGGAGCCGCTATCGCCTGAAGTGGTTGATGCCTATGAAATCGGGTTCAAGACGGAACTGGCTGACCGTCGTATTCGCCTGAACGGTGCCCTGTTCTGGAACGACATTAACAATCCGCAGGTGCAGGCACAGAGCAATGGTTTGGTTTTCCTTAAAAATGCCGGTTCTGCGCGGACCAGGGGCGCCGAGTTGGACCTGACCGCCGTCGCGGCCGAAGGCCTGACGCTTCGATTGGCTGGGACGTATTTGATAGCAAAGTTCCGTGACTTCCCGGATGCCCCTTCCTACTGCCCTAATCCTCAGGTGGATGCAGTCACATGTCAGGCGCTCACTCCTAACATGCCGCTTGCTCCGGGTAATTTAAACAGCATTGTGGTGGATGCTTCTGACAATTATATGCCCTACGCATCAAAATGGAAATTTAGTGGCGGCTTCAGCTACGATCACAACTTCGCCGACGACAGCAAGATTACTCTGGACGTGAATGTTAACTGGTCGGATAAATTTAACTGGGATGCCGACAACGTCATCAAGGAACCCTCGCACCTCCTTTTGGACGGCTCTGTTTCCTTCACGCCAGCCGCTGCGGAGCATCTGACCTTTCGCTTCTGGATGAAGAACATCACGGGTGAAAAGTTCAACATCAACTATTATGCTCAAGACTCCGGCTCGGCCTTTTCGAGCGCTCCAGGCACTCCGCGCACCTATGGTGGTGAACTGATATTCAAGTTCTGAACTTCAGATATATGATGACGGCGGCGGTCGACAGTGTCGGTCGTCCATATCTTGAAATATCCTGCAAGCGAACGGAACAAGCCGGTCGAATCATGGCACTGTTTCGACTTACCGTTACCCCCGGATGCGAGTCCGACGCGGCCCCTTCTCATCCATAGGGAGTCGGTCGCTCGACGACCTTAGCGGCGCACGGGGAAGATGATCTACGTATGGATGTGGATGACACCAAAGACTGGGGAAAACAGGCCTCAAGCTTTGTGCCTCACGGCTTTAGACAGGAGAGCCGCAAGCGGGCGCCGTAAGCGCCTGGCGACCCCTCGTTGTGTTGTTGCGGAATGACAAATGCTGTTTTTATGTGGCTTTATGACGACTCTCCCATAAGGACAGCGGATGAAGCAATCACCCAGACATCGCGCGCGGCCCCCGGTTCGGACAGGATTCGACGAGAAGTGGGTTGCGCCCTCGGAATTCGACGCCAAGCTCACTACACCTTATCTCATCACGATGGTGGCGCGCCTCCAGTCTCATCTTTATGCCGTCAGGACCGCCGAAGCCGATGTGAGTCAGGCTGCGGCCTTTCTTCTCCTTGAACTGTATCAAGAAGAGCCTCTTTCGCATTCCGAACTGACCAAGCGGCTCTCGATAGCGCATGCGACAGTATCACAGACACTCAAGCGGTTGGAGCAGCGAGGTCTCGTTGAGCGAAGCATTTTTGAGGTTGACGCGCGGCAGGTGCGCGTGAGGCTTACTGGTAAAGGCCGCGAAGTGTGCGCGCCGCTACGTGCGGAAGGCGATGTCCTCAATGACGAAATCCGGTCAGTTTTGGGTGCTGAGAGGGAAGAGGCATTGCGAAAGAGTTTAGCGGACCTTGCCGAACACTTCCGTTTTGGCCAGCGGTAGGCCGGGTCCGACCCGTCTTTCGCTCAACGTGCTTTGCTTACCCCATCATCGCATTCGCGGGCTCAACAAAGTCCTAGCGAAACACTCCCATCACTTAGGCCGCATCGACATTCAGCGTAGCCAGATCATGGCAGCGGCGAGATGTACGAAGTCGGCAAAGTGAGCGGTGCGCCGATCGTAGCGGGTAGCGAAGCGTCTGAAATGCTTGAGGCGACCAAAGCATCGCTCGATCCGGTTGCGGTGCTTGGCTATGACGCCATTACGAAGGTATTGGCGGAGATGAGCATGTCCCATGATGTCAACATCGTTGAATCGATCAGGCTACGCCAAATCTTCGGCACCGATCCCAATGGCGTCCGTGTGGAGCTGAACTTCACCGGCGACTGATCTGTCGGATGGCTGACTCGCTTGTCAGTGCCACCCGCCCAATAATCCTCAGCCCGCCGTCGGGTTGAAGATCTTTGCCTTGCCATCCCAGTTGGCGCCAGCCTGCTGAATCATGTCGAAAAGGCTCTGGACCTCGGGCTTCAACACGCCGATCTCCAGGATATTGTTTTCCTCAGCATCCATCGCGAAATAGGCGATCTGGGACCCGTCTGCGAACTCAGCTCCTTGCAGTCGCGTGCCGCCGTGTTCAGCGACCCAGGCTTCCGCATCTTCCATGCTGTCGGAGAAAGCGCATAGATGATGGACGCCTTTACGGCCCGCATCCAGAAACTCTTGGAAGATCGACGGGCCTCGCGGTTCGATAAGTTCGACCATCAGGTCCCCGGAAAATGCGATCGCCGCGCCGTACTGTGCGAAATGTTCTTTACCGCGATAATCGCCTCGAACCATCTCGAAAGCGGGAAAGATGAAAAAGGGGCCCACGCCCATCACCTCGGTCCACCAATCGATCGCCTTGTTTAAGTTGGGCACCATATAGGCGATTTGGTTGAGCCGCCCCCAAGGCTTGAGCACCATAATAGTATTGACCTTCCATCTATCTTGATAAGTCAGGTAATCATATGCAAGCATTCTATCAGGTAGCTCGGGATGAACCAACTTATAAAATATGGCAGATAAGCATGCGTAGGACGAAAATCCCCGGGCCGCCCGGCCGGACTGTTCTGGTGCATCTGGCCACAGATTTAGCTTGGTGGTGGCGAGCTGTGGCAGACCAAATGGGAAGACAATGACAGCGACATCCGCCGTAATGAATCGCTGCCGCCCACGGCCTATCGGCGGCTGAAAATGCCAGCTAGAAGGAGTGTCTCAGGCCCGAATTGCAACGGCGGCGGGCGCTTGTTCCGCGGCGGTGCAGGCATCGGCAGAGGTGCGCGCCCGGCATCGCGCTGTTCGCTGGCTATGGGACGGCCTTCCGCGCGTCCTTTGGCTTGTCGTGTGCAGGAGCCAAAGCCGGAATCTCCTTTAATATCGAGGCCGGAATCAATCTCGCCATACCGAAGAGAGGTCTTTCGGGCACGATCGCAGCATTTCGGCACACGCACGAAACGTCATCTTTGCCGTCCTCGCCGATTTGGGCGTCCATATCCAGAGCGCGCATGCGGGGTGGAGGCCGATCTGCTGTGGTAACCGAGATCTGCCTTCTCGCTCCTCGCCAATTATGCTTATACCGACACGGCCGACGATGGCGCGGCGCAGGACGACAGGATCGCACGGTGCTGTCAGACAAAGGCGAACTGCTCTCCACACGATGCACTTGGGATCGGGAGGGTAGGAGATCAGTTCATGAGAGACTGCCACTCAGCCAGCGCAGCTGAGCGTCTCTCCTTATAGGTCTGTCGATCGACGAGGTGGCGTTCCAGTGCGAAGTGGTTGTGGACGTTGGCGTGTACGGATGCGAATTTCTGTAACGACCTGATTTGTCTGAAGCGCAGCATCGCTCGCTCTCGTCGTCGAAAGGGAAGGTGGCTGTTCTCGACGCGGTTGTTCGCCCAGCGCCCGATGTCCTGCTTCGCCCGGTTGCCAAGCTCATCCATTGCCGCGCCGTAGGTGCGGAGGCCATCGGTGGTGATCGTTTCGGGAGGTCCATGGCGCTTTAGCGCCTTCTTCATGAAGGTCAGCGCAGCCATTTTGTCACGGGTTTTGGTGACATAGCTTTCCAGGATCTCGCCTTCCTGATCGACGGCGCGTCATAGATAAACCATCTCCCCATTCACCTTGACGTACATTTCGTCGAGGTGCCAGCGGCAGTGGCGAAATCCCCGCATGCGGCTGATCCGCTGCCGGCGAATGTCGCCTGCGAACAGCGGGCCGAACCTGTTCCACCAGTAGCGCACCGTCTCGTGGCTGATGTCGATACCGCGCTCGAAGAGCAGATCTTCCACGTTCCTGAGACTCAGCGGGAACCGCACGTACATCATCACCGCCAGCCGGATCACCTCGGGCGACGAGCTGAAGTAGCGGAACGGATTATCAGGCTCGGAGCGGCTCATGCCACGAGTGTAGCACTTGATTCAGTCGCCCGCCATTTTGCTCTGACAGCACCGGCTGGCGGGCTTGCGGAGGCGGGGCATGGAACCTGCCTACCAACGCCATCCTAACGACCGGTGTATTTGATCGGACAGCGCCCTCATGAGCGCTGGAATTGTTTTTTTATGCTGAGGAATGTAGTTTCCAAGCCAGGTGCAAGGGGCTGGCTTGTTTTGTCCAAGTTCCAGCCAATCCGATGATGTTAGCAAAAGGAGAGGTGCAATGCCGGACAATATAGTACAGCCGCGCGATCTGGAGGAATTTCTGGAGGCGATCCGCGCCCGCTACGAGGAACTGAGCGATCGCCTACAACGCATCGCGCGCCATATTCTTGATGAGCCCAATGACATTGCATTCGAAACCCTGGCGGTAGTTGCGGAGCGCAGTAATGTGCAGCCGTCCGCCATCGTCCGCTTTGCCCAGGCTTTCGGTTTTTCCGGCGCCAGCCCGATGCAGCGATTGGTACGTGACGGTTTGCTGCGTGAAGACCGCTCGGTTGGCTATGCCGAGCGCATCCGCCAGCATCGATATGGTGCTTCCGGAGAACCGGAAGGCCCCCGAGAGCTGCTGTCGGAGTTCGTTCAGGGCAACGTCCTGGCGCTGGAAAATCTAAATCACGCCCTTGGTTCACGTGAGTTGTCCGAAGCAATCGAGATGCTCCATGAGGCGGATACGGTGTTCATCGCCGGGTTTCGCCGTTCTTTTCCGGTGGCGACCTACCTTGCCTATATGTTGGGCCAGGCAGGCAAGCGAACCGTTCTTGTGGATGGCCTAGCCGGCTTGCAGATTCAACAGGTCGGCGGCCTTCGCGCTGGTGATCTGATGCTCGCCATCAGCTTTCTGCCCTATAGCCACGAAACCCTGAGCCTGGTCGAGGCGGCGAAAGGCCAATGCCCCGTGATCGCGATCACCGACAGCGTCATCGGCCCTATCGCTAAAGAGGCGGACCTGATTCTTCAGGTACGCGAATCGGAGGTGCGTGGGTTCCGATCCCTGGCAGCGTCCATGTGTCTTGTTCAATCACTGGCGATCGGGACCGCTGCGCGCCGGGATGAGGTGGCGTCTGCCGCGGAGCAGTCTTGAAAGGTTCTGCACCTTCGATTTGGGAGCTTGCATAAGCTGTTCTGTAAAGATATATGATGGAATGTAATTTCCATAGGAGAGGAATGGTGAGCGAGCCGGTTAGCGCAAGCGCCGATTTTGCGGGTGGTGGAAATGGACCCGCCCGGGCGCCTGCGTGGCGGCCGATGGACGCACTGTTTGAGAATGTTATAGGGCGGGGGTGGCTTAGTGGCGCTGTGATGGCGGTATGCCGTGGCGGTGTGATTGAGCATGGTTCGGCGTTGGGCTGGCGGGATGTAGCAGCGCGCGATCCAATGCGGCATGACAGCATATTCCGGCTCTATTCCATGACCAAGCCGGTCACCGCCGTCGCGATGATGATCCTTTGGGACGAGGGCAAATGGTCGCCGTCTGATCTGATAGCCGATCATTTCCCTGAACTTGCGGGTCTTCAGGTCCTAGAGCGCGGATCAACCGCAGAGGCTCCCGTGCTTGTTCCCGTCGCCGACCAGCCGACGCTGGAACATCTGATGACGCATCAGGCCGGGTTCACCTACGGCTTTACGGACGAACCGGTGGACCGGATTTTCCGCGCCGCGGGGGTGCCGGTCATTCCGCATGATCTCAGCGCAGAGGAGTATCTGGCGCGGCTGGCGCGAGTGCCCCTGGCTTTTCAGCCTGGAGCAGGCTGGCGATATGGTGTGTCCATGGATCTTCAGGGCGTCATCATCGAACGCCTTAGCGGCATGAGTCTGCGTGAATTCATGCGTCAGAGGATTTTCGAGCCGCTGGGGATGGTCGACACCGACTTCCTTGTCCCCAAAGATATGCGTCATCGGCTCGCCAAGCTTTATTCGCTGTCGGACGACACGCTGGTGGAAATGGACCGCGACGCCGAGCGACTGAACTATGACAATGTCGCTGGTCTTTCGCCTCGCGATTTGATCCCTCCCTATGACAATGAGCCGTTGCTGGCATCTGGTGGGGGCGGTCTTGCGTCGACCGCTGGCGATTATCTTCGCTTCGGTCGGATGCTGCTGGGCCAGGGAGAGTTGGACGGCGCCCGGATCATCAGCCGTGAAGCAGCTGGCTTGATGATGCGCAGCCACACCCCTGACCATCTGTTGACGGGGGGATTTGGCACTGCGCCGCATTCGCTGCGACCCGGCTACGAATATGCCTATAACGGCATAACGATCACTGATCCGGAAAAGGCGGATGTTCGTCTTGGAAGGGGCACCTATTTCTGGGATGGCGCGGCAGGTTGCTGGTTCTGGTCGGATCCGCAGAACGACCTGGTTTTCGTGTGCATGATCCAGATGCTGACGGACGCAGAGCGGCTGGGCCTTCAATTCCAAAGCCGTGGGATCGTCGCCGATATTCTGGAAGGTCAGCAATGAGCCGCGCCGTTAACAGAGTGCGCGCTCTGGATCTTATCACTCTCGGCCGATCGGGGGTGGACCTGTATGGCGAGCAGGTCGGCGGCCTACTCGAGGATATGGGCTCTTTCGCCAAATATGTGGGCGGCAGTCCGACGAACAGCGCCATTGGCGCAGCGCGGCTGGGGTTGGATACCGGCATCATCACCCGGGTCGGTTCGGATCATATGGGGCGTTTCATTCGTCATCAGCTGGAGGCGGAGGGCGTCGACGTTGCCGGCGTCGTCGATGATCCGGATCGGCTGACGGCGCTGGTCATTTTGGGCATCCGCGATCCGGAAAGATTCCCGCTGATTTTCTATCGTGAAAATTGCGCCGACATGGCGTTGTGTGAGGAGGATATCGATCCTGGCTATGTGGCGTCTGCCCGGGCGTTGCTGATTAACGGCACCCACCTGTCGCAACCCAATGTCCGGGCCGCGACGCTAAAGGCAGTGCGAGCGATAAAGGATGTGGGCGGGCGCGTCGTCTTCGACATTGATTACCGCCCGGTTCTGTGGGGGCTGGCGACGAAGGATAATGGCGAGGACCGTTTCGTTTCCAGCGAGCAGGTCACACAGGAGCTTCAGCAAATCCTGCCGTTGTGCGATCTGATCGTGGGAACGGAAGAGGAAATCCATATCCTGGGCGGAACGACCGACACGGTCGCCGCTTTGCGCAAGATCCGCGAGAACAGCGGCGCGCTTCTGGTGTGCAAGCGAGGTCCCGATGGATGCGTCGCTTTCCCGGCGGCGGTGCCCGATCAGTTGGATCAAGGTGTTGTCGGCAAGGGCTTTGCGATCGAGGTTTTCAACGTATTGGGCGCGGGGGACGCGTTCATGGCTGGGTTCCTTCGCGGCTGGCTGCGCGACGAAAGCATTGAGCAGTGTTGCACCTATGGCAATGCGTGCGGCGCCATCGTGGTGTCACGCCATGGCTGCGCTCCGGCCCAGCCGAGCGCGGAGGAACTGCGCGTGTTTCTCTCCCGCAATGACTGGCCGCTGCGGTTACGCGACAGCGCGGCGCTGGAACATGTCCATTGGGCGACCAATCGTCTGACCGGCTATGACAAGCTGACTGTGCTGGCGATCGACCATCGCGCCCAGTTCGATGAGCTAATCGAAGAGCTTGGTACCAACAATCTGGATCGCGTGACCGAGTTCAAGGAACTGGCGTTGCGCGCCATGGCTCAGGTTGCGGAGGGCGAAGACGGCTTCGGCCTGCTTGCTGACGGGCGCTATGGTCGCTCCGCGCTGGAGAAGGCCGCTGGTGGCCGCTACTGGATCGGCCGTCCGATCGAGCTGCCGGGATCGAGGCCGCTCCGGTTCGAAGGTGGGCGGGAAGCCGCGACGATCCTTGCCGACTGGCCACTCGACCATGTCGTCAAATGTCTGGTCTTCTATCATCCCGACGATCCGGCGGACCTTTGCGCCGAACAGGATCGGCAGATATTGAGCCTGTTCGAAGCGTGCCGGGCCACCCGTCATGAGCTGTTGCTGGAAATCATTGCGTCCAAGCACGGCCCGGTCGGAATTGATACCATGGCGCGGGTGATCGAACACATCTACGGCTTGGGCGTTTATCCCGATTGGTGGAAGCTGGAACCGGCGGTCGATCCTGCCACCTGGACGGCGATTGAAAAGGTCATAGCGGCGAACGACCCCTATTGCCGGGGCATATTGCTGCTGGGACTGGCATCTGATGAAAAGTCGCTGCTGGCCGGCTTTGCCGCAGCGGTCGGCAGTCCGATGGTCAAGGGCTTTGCCGTTGGCCGCACCATATGGGCGGAGCCCGCCATGCGTTGGTTCAAGGACGAGATTGACGACGACACGGCCATTGCCGAGATGGCGTCCAGCTTCAGCGTGCTGGCGCGGGCATGGCGCGACGCAAGGCAGGACCCAGCATCATGAGCGGAGAAACCATCAGGCTGACGATGGCGCAGGCGCTCGTCCGGTGGATGGCGGCGCAACGCGTCGACATTGACGGCACAGAACAGCCCTTCTTCGCCGGGGTGTGGGCGATCTTCGGACATGGCAATGTCGCGGGCGTGGGAGAGGCGCTGGCGGAGATCGGCGACGCCCTTCCCACCTATCGCGCGCATAATGAGCAGGGGATGGCGCATGCCGCCATCGCCTTTGCCAAGGCCAACCGCCGCCAGCGCGTGATGGCGTGCACTACTTCGATCGGGCCGGGCGCCACGAATATGGTGACCGCCGCCGCGCTCGCGCATGTGAACCGTCTGCCGGTGCTGTTCCTGCCCGGTGACGTCTATGGCAGTCGCCTACCCGATCCGGTGCTTCAGCAGATCGAGGATTTCGGTGACGGAACGGTGAGCGCAAGCGACTGCTTCCGCCCGGTCAGTCGCTATTTCGACCGCATCACCCGGCCCGAACAGATATTGGACGCTGCGCCGCGTGCCATGGCGGTGATGATGGACCCGGCACGGTGCGGCCCCGTCACGCTGTCGCTTTGCCAGGATGTTCAGGCGGAGGCTTTCGACTGCCCGCTCAGCTTCCTTGAGCCGCGCGTTTGGCGGCAGCGGCGGCTCCATCCGGACGTGGGCGAGTTCAGTGCGCTGGTTCAGGCAATCCGCGCGGCGCAGCGGCCGCTGATCGTCGCGGGCGGCGGCGTTCTTTATTCCCGGGCTGAAGAGGCGCTCGCGGCGCTGGCGCAAGCCACCGGCATTCCGGTCGCGGAAACTCAGGCGGGCAAGGGCAGTCTGGTCGCCAGCCACGCTCAGGCGCTGGGATCGATCGGCGTTACCGGCACCAGCGCCGCCAATCGCGCGGCGCGGGAGGCTGATCTGGTGATTGGCCTTGGCACCCGGTTGCAGGATTTCACCACCGGATCGCGCACGCTGTTCCCGGCCCAACTGTTCCAGGTCAATGTGGCCGCGCACGATGCGCACAAGCATGGGGCCAAGAGCGTCGTGGGTGATGCGCGTGAAGTGATAGAGGAGCTGGCATTATCGCTGGGCAAGTGGCGTGTGCCACAGGCTTGGGAGCAGGCCAACGAAACCGCGCGGGCCGAATGGAACCATGCGGCGGATGCTGTCATGGCGCCATCGGACGCGCTGCCTTCCGATGCGCAGGTGATCGGCGCTGTTACCCGCAATGCCTCCGAAAACGCCGTGGTGGTCTGCGCCGCCGGGGGCCTGCCGGGTGAGCTGCACAAGCTGTGGCGCGTCCGCAAGCCGGGCGGCTATCATGTCGAATATGGCTTTTCCTGCATGGGCTATGAGATTGCGGGTGGGCTGGGCGTCAAGATGGCGGATCCAAGCCGGGAGGTCTTCGTACTCGTTGGCGATGGCAGCTATTTGATGCTTAATTCCGAGCTCGCGACTTCGGTCATGCTGGGGATGAAGATCACCGTCGTGCTGCTGGACAATGGCGGTTATGGCTGCATCAACCGCTTGCAACAGGCGACTGGCGGCAGGCCGTTCAACAATCTGCTCGCTGATTCCAGGCAAGAGGTTCTGCCGCCTGTCGATTTCGCCGCCCATGCCCGGAGCCTTGGCGCGCAGGCGGAAAAGGCGTCGGGAATCGCGGCGCTGGAAGAGGCGCTGGGTCGCGCCGCCGCGTCAAGCAGCAGCTATGTCATCGTGCTGGAAACCGACCCCGCAATTACGACGCAATCGGGGGGGCACTGGTGGGATGTCGCGGTGCCGCAGGTGTCGTCTCGGGCGGAAGTCGTTGAGGCGCGTGCCCGCTATGAGGATATGAAGAAGAGGCAAATGCCATGACGATACGCTGGGGCGTAAGCCCGATCGCCTGGGCGAATGACGACATGCCCGAGCTTGGGGGCGACATCACGCTGGACACTTTGCTGAACGAAGTGCGGCAGATCGGTTTCGAGGGGGTGGAACTTGGCTGCAAGTTTCCACGTGATGCCGCCACCCTGAAGCCGATCATGACATCGCACGGGCTGGACATCATCGGCGGCTGGTATTCCACCAATCTGCTGGTCCGGGACGCCGAAGCCGAGATCGAGGCGATGGCCGATCACCTCGCCCTGCTGGAAGCGATGGGATCGCAGGTTTTCATCGCCGCTGAAACATCCAACGCCATCCACTGCGATCGCTCCCGGCCGCTGGACGCCCATCCCCGAATCGACGATCAGGCGTGGGAACAGTTTGGAGCGCGGCTGAACGCGGTCGCCGCCTATGTGAATGAGCGCGGGCTGCGTTTTGCCTATCATCATCATCTGGGCACGGTGGTGGAGACAGGCGATGAATTGCGACGCTTCTTCGAAGTTACGGGCGATCATGTCGGCCTGACGCTCGACACGGGTCATTCTCTGTGCGGCGGCATCGATCCGCTGAAGGTCATAAGCGAACGGCCCGAGCGGGTGAGCCACGTCCATTGCAAGGATGTGCGGCGGAACCGGTACAATCGCCTCCGGGCTGGCGGCGCGAGCTTCCTTGATGGCGTGGTCAGCGGAATGTTCACCGCACCGGGTGATGGCGTCTATGATTATGAGCCGTTCCTCGGTGCTCTCGCTAGCGTTGGCTATGACGGCTGGATCGTCATCGAGGCAGAGCAGGATCCGGCCGTCGCCAATCCCTATACCTATCAGCAGCTTGGCCTGCGCACGCTGCGGAATATTGCGGCTGAAGTAGGGCTGGCGGCATGAGCCTGAAGGTCCGCAGCCATGAACCCGATGCGCAGGGCGTGGTGCTCGACATCACGCCGGAAAGCGCTGGATGGCGCTATGTTGGTTTCAAGGTTGTCCGTCTCGCCGCGGGGCAAGTCCATGATGGGGGTGAAGAGGGCCGCGAAGCATGCCTGGTCATCCTGTCCGGCATCGTTGATGTGACCGCCGGAGAGGAGTGCTTCGAGCGGATTGGTGGGCGGGCTGATGTATTCGCCGGACCTGCGACCTCGGCCTATGTCCCCGCAGGGACCTTCTACAGCATCCGGGCAGCGAGCGATGCGGAAGTCGCGATCTGCACTGCTCCGGGCGGTGGCACCCGTCGTCCGCGTGTCATCGCGCCCGAAGACGTAAGGTTGGAGACGCGGGGGGAGGGCACAAACCAGCGTTTCGTGCGCAACATCCTGGATGATGCTGGCGATGCGGAAAGCCTGCTGGTCGTGGAAGTCATCACTCCTGGCGGTCATTGGTCAAGCTATCCGCCGCACAAGCATGATCGAGACGCCTGGCCGCAGGAAACCTTCCTTGAGGAAACCTATTATCACCGCCTGTCGCCGCCGCAGGGCTTTGCCTTTCAGCGGGTCTATACCGACGATCGCTCGATCGACGAGACCATGGCCGTTGAGGATGGTGACGTGGTGCAGGTGCCGCGCGGCTATCATCCCGTCGGCGCGCCGCACGGCTACGACCTTTATTATCTGAACGTCATGGCTGGCCCACGTCGCGACTGGGTGTTCGCCAATGACCCCGCGCATGAGTGGATCGCGCGCGGCGCGCCGTCAGGGCCTGACACGGGAGAATGAGTTGCTGCCTTCGTTCGTCCGCTTGCCGGACGAAGTGAACCAAAAGTTTTGACGTCTATCGCCTGTCCAGCCCCGCCGGTGGAGATCTGCACTTTATCCATGGCGGCGGCTGGGCGCCCGTGAGGGCGGGAGCATCCCCGCCCTCAATCTACGCGACGGCGTTGTGCAAAGATGATGAGGAAGATTTGACCATGACCGTAGAAGCCGAAACGCGAAACATTCCCCACTTCATCGGGGGGCGTGCGGTGACTGCTACCGCGTCTCGCACCAGTGATGTGTTCGACCCGAATTGCGGACAGGTGCAGGCGCGCGTGGGGCTGGGAACCGCCAGCGAATTGCAGCAGGCGGTCGATGCCGCTCAAGCGGCGCAGCCCGCATGGGCGGCCGTCAATCCTCAGCGCCGGGCTCGCGTCATGTTCGAGTTCAAGCGGCTGGTCGAACGCGACATGGACGAACTTGCCCGCCTGCTGGCGTCCGAACATGGCAAGGTGGTCGCCGACGCCAAGGGCGACATTCAGCGCGGCCTTGATGTCGTGGAGTTCGCTTGCGGCATTCCTCATTTGCTTAAGGGTGAACATACGCAGGGCGCAGGCCCAGGGATCGACGTCTATTCGATGCGCCAGCCCATCGGCATCGGCGCAGGGATCACCCCCTTCAATTTCCCGGCGATGATCCCGCTTTGGATGAGCGCCGTCGCGATGGCCTGCGGCAACGCCTTCATCCTGAAGCCCTCGGAACGCGATCCGTCCGTTCCGATCCGCCTGGCGGAACTTTTTATGGAGGCCGGGCTGCCTGCGGGCATTTTCCAGGTCGTTCAGGGTGACAAGGAAATGGTGGATGCCATCCTTGATCATCCGGCGATCAGCGCGGTCAGCTTCGTCGGCTCCTCCGACATCGCCCATTATGTCTACAAGCGCGGCGTCGACAACGGCAAGCGCGTCCAAGCGATGGGCGGCGCCAAGAACCACGGCATCGTCATGCCCGACGCCGATCTCGACCAGACGGTAGCTGATCTTTGCGGAGCGGCCTTTGGGTCGGCGGGCGAGCGCTGCATGGCTTTGCCGGTCGTGGTTCCGGTTGGGCAGGACACAGCCGAGCGGCTGAAGGCGAAGCTGATCCCCGCCATCGAGGCTCTGCGCGTGGGCGTCTCCACTGATGCGGAGGCGCATTATGGTCCTGTGGTGACCGCGCAGCACAAGGCGCGCATCGAACAGTGGATTCAGACCGGTGTGGATGAGGGCGCGGAGTTGGTCGTCGATGGGCGCGGCTTCTCGCTTCAGGGGCATGAGGACGGCTTTTTCGTTGGCCCGACCCTGTTCGATCATGTGACGCCGGACATGAGCGCCTACCGGGAGGAGATTTTCGGCCCCGTGTTGCAGATGGTGCGGGCCGACAGCTTTGAAGACGCGCTGGCTCTCCCGTCCAGCCATCAATATGGCAATGGCGTTGCCATCTTCACGCGCAATGGTCATGCCGCACGGGAATTTGCGGCACGTGTGAATGTCGGCATGGTTGGTATCAACGTGCCGATCCCGGTGCCGGTCGCCTATCACAGCTTTGGCGGTTGGAAGCGCTCGGGCTTTGGCGACCATAACCAGCATGGCGAAGAGGGCGTCCGTTTCTGGACGAAGGTGAAGACCGTGACGCAGCGCTGGCCGAACGCATCGGGCGCCGCTTCGGGATCGTCGCTGTCCGATGCCTTCATGATCCCGACGATGAAATGATTTTTCCGCCGGTCCGGTTCACGCCGGGTCGGCAATCAGGTGAGCAGCTTCTCATGACCACGCAAGAACTCAGCCAAGTTGCCGGAGCTTCGCAACCTTGCTTGCGTGACGATACGATCGGCGAGGCGCTCGACCGCGCCGCACAGCGCTGGCCCGATGAGGATGCGCTCGTCGCGCGGCATGGCAATGTTCGCTACAGCTGGTCGGAACTGAAGGCCGCCACGGATGACTTCGCCGCTGGGCTGCTGGCGTTGGGGGTGAGGCCGGGCGACCGGGTTGGCATATGGGCGCCTAACTGCGCCGAATGGACCATCGCGCAACTGGCGACTGCCCGTGCGGGCATGATCCTGGTCAATATCAACCCGGCCTATCGCGTCGCGGAGTTGGAATATACGCTGGCCAAGGTGGAAGTGACGGCGCTGATCTGCGCGGCCTCGTTCAAGACCAGTGATTATCTGGCCATGACGGAGACGTTCGTCACGCACTTTGGCGGGCGACCGGGAGAGATTGTGTCGGTTGGCCTTCCAGCGTTCCGCTATGCCATCAAGATCGGCGGTGATCCGCGCCCGGGCTGGCTGGATTTTAAAGAGGTTGCGGACCTGCGGACGGCAGCTTCGGAAGCGGAACTCATCGGCATCGCTGCAACGCTGAAGGCTGACGATCCGATCAACATCCAGTTCACCAGTGGAACCACAGGGGCGCCAAAAGGCGTGACCCTTTCGCACCACAACATTCTCAATAACGCGTTCATGTGTGGCCGTGAGATGGGCCTGGTGCCAGGCGAGCGCATTTGCATAGCGGTGCCGCTTTACCATTGCTTTGGCATGGTGATGGGCAACCTTATGAGCATGCTCCATGGCGTCACCATGGTCTATCCCTCACCAGGCTTCGATCCGCTCGCGGTGCTGGAAGCCGTGGAAGCAGAACGCTGCACGATATTGCACGGTGTGCCCACGATGTTCATCGCGGAACTGGAGCAGCCTGAATTCTCGCGCTTCGATCTGTCCTCCTTGCGAACCGGGTTGATGGCGGGCTCGCCCTGTCCAGAAGAACTGATGCGTAAGGTGATGACGCGGATGCACATGCGGGACATCGGCATCGGCTATGGCATGACGGAAACCAGCCCGTTGAGCTTTCAGACCTCGCTGGACGATCCGGTCGAAGCCAGGGTCGCAACGATCGGGCGCATTCAGCCCCATATCGAAGCCAAGATCGTCCATCCCGAAACCGGCGAGATCGTCGCGCGCGGCGAACCGGGTGAGCTTTGTATTCGCGGCTATTCCGTGATGCTCGGCTATTGGGGGGAGCCTGAAAAGACGGCGGAGGCAGTCCGCGACGGCTGGATGCACACCGGTGATCTGGCGACCATCGATGACGCGGGCTATGCGCGGATCGTCGGCAGGATCAAGGACATGATCATCCGTGGCGGCGAAAATATCTATCCGCGCGAACTGGAAGAGCTGCTTTACCTCCACCCATCCGTGCTGGACGTGCAGGTCGTCGGCATCGTGGATGATCGGTTCGGCGAAGAGGTAATGGCCTGTGTGAAGCTCTGCCATGGCGAGCAGGAAGATGCTGAATCGATCATCACATTCTGCCGGGAGCGCGTGGCCCATCATAAGGTGCCGCGCTACGTGCGCTTCATCGACAGTTTTCCCATGACCGTATCCGGAAAGGTGCAGAAGGCCCGGCTGCGCGAGATGATGGAGGATGAGCTGGCGAAAGCCCGCCAATAGAGAAAATGAGCGCTCTGTTTCAGCGCGCAAACAACAATATCCTGTTTTAGGAAAGGTATTCCATGTCTGAAATCGCTCTGATTGGCGCTGGCAGGATTGGCAAGATCCACGCTGCGAACATCGCCGCCAATCCTCGCTTGACGTTGTCGCGCATCGTTGATCCGTTCGGTGGGGCGGTAGAACTGGCCGAGCGCTACGGCGCCCGCGTATCGACGGTGGACGAAGTCTGGGCCGACCCTGCGATCAGCGGCGTCGTAATCGCAAGCGCGACCGACACCCATCTAGAATATACGCTGGAATCCATCCGCGCTGGAAAGCACGTCTTTTGTGAAAAGCCGCTGGACGAGGATGCGGGCCGCGCCGCGCGTGTCCAGCAGGCAGTCGCCGGGAGCGACAGGCACGTCCTGCTGGGCTTCAACCGGCGTTTCGATCCCAGCTTCGCCAGCCTGCAGCGACGCTTGAAGCAGGGCGAGATCGGCGCGCTCGAGACGCTGCATATAATCAGTCACGATCCAGCGCCGCCGCCTGCATCCTATGTCGCTGTGTCCGGTGGCATCTTCAAGGACATGTCGATCCATGATTTCGACATGGCCAGCTGGCTGCTGGATGAAGAGATCGAAAGCGTCTTTGCTTCGGGCGCTGTGCTGATCGATCCTGAAATAGGCGCGGCGGGCGATTTCGACACCGCCAAAATCCTGCTGCGCACGGTCAGCGGCAAGATCTGCGTCATCTCCAACAGCCGCCGCAGCGGCTATGGCTATGACCAACGCATCGAAGCCTTCGGGTCGAAGGGCATGATCCGGGCCGAGAACAAGCTGGAAAGCAGCGTCCAGACCTGGACTGAGGGGGGCGCACGGTCGGACTGCTTCCAGAATTTCTTCCTCGATCGTTACGCCGAAGCCTACGCCATCGAGGTCGAGCACTTTGCCGACATCATCGAGGGCAAGGCAACGCCCGTCGCCGATGAAAGCGACGGCATCAAGGCGCTCATCCTTGCCGAAGCCGCGGACCAGTCAGCTCGCAGCGGGTCGGTCGTCAAGCTGGCCCGCTCTGCGGACCGCTGAAGGAAGCACAATGAAGGAGATACTGATATGGCCTTAGACCCCGTATTGCAGCAGATCGTAGCGCAACTTCCCTTGCCCACGTCCGACAAGATCGACCACGAAGTAATGCGCCGCGATATGGAAGCTTTGATCCCGCTCTTCTACGGGCCGGACGGTCCCATCGAGGCTGCGTCGGTGGAGAATGTGGCTATTGATGGCGAGGACGGGCCGGTACCGCTTCGCATCATTCGCCCCCTGGCAGCTCCTACCGGAACATTGCATCTTCTGCACGGCGGCGGTTGGGCGTTCGGCAGCATCGAATTCATCGAGCCGTTGGCGCGGCGGCTTGCCCGAAACCTCTCGATGGTTGTCGTGGCAAGTGGTTATCGGCTCGCTCCTGAAAATCCCTTTCCCGCCGGGTTCAATGATTGCTTGGCCGCTGCGCGTTGGACCATAGAGCATGCGGCTGAACTCGGGGGTGCCGGAAACCCGGTAGTAATTGCGGGAGAGAGCGCCGGAGCAAATCTGGCGACCGCAGTGGCCCTGGAATTTGCAGGAACGGGTAGCGAGAATTTCGACGCTCAATTGCTTTTCTTCCCGGCGGTCGATTTGCGAAAGGAATCGGCGAATTATCCTTCCCGGATCGCCAATGCAGATCCGACGCTTCGCACGGGAACGCTGCCTCAGATGATGAAGGATTATTGCGGTGAGCATGATCCAGCGGATCCCCGCCTTTCGCCAATCACTTCCGAACGTTTGGATGCGGCACCGCCCGTGGTTCTCGTCGTGCTGGAGGTCGACCCGCTTCGCGACGAAGCAATCGCCTATGCCGATCGGCTGCGAGAAGCGGGCGTCGATGTCGAATTGGTGCAGTTCGATAATCTAACTCATGGTTTCCCCAATCTGTCCGCACTGGTTCCAGCTGCGGCCGAGGCCACAGAGGTGGTTGGGCAGCGCCTCAAGAAGTTGTTGGCCCGAACCGCCCACGGCTGAAACGCCATACCGGCAGTAAATATGCAAAACCTGTGTCGATTGAAGACACGATATTCTCGTTGAGGAGGTCCTTCATGGACGACGGGGCACAATATAAGGGCCTGCCCAGCAGCAATGGTTCCACGTTTGATTTGTCACAGCCGCTGGCTGTTCTGGATCTGGACGATACCGGCCACACCAATGCGGCGGTGATATGTTGCGATCGGTACGCTGCGGACAGGTCGCGAGTCGCCTTGCGCCACCGTGGGCTTGATGGGGTTACGCAGGAGTGGACGTTCGCGCGGCTGTCCCATGATAGCGCCAGGCTCGCAGCCGCGCTGGCGTCCTTAGGGGTTACCAAAGGGGACCGGATTGCCGGACTGCTGCCGCGCTCGCCTGAACTGCTGATCCTGATCCTCGCGACCTGGCGGCTCGGAGCGGTCTACCAGCCTTTGTTTACGGCCTTCGGGTCCAAGGCGATCGAATATCGGCTTGAGGTGGCCAACGCTCGCTTGATCGTGGCCGATCAGGATAATCTTTCCAAGATCGCCGATGTTCCCTCGTCGATCGCGCAGATTGTGGTGGGGGCCGGAGAAGCAAGTGCCCAGCGCGACTTCTGGAGCATGATCGAAGGCGAGGAGGGAGGTCATCCTGCTGTGCCTTGTGGCTTGGACGATCCCTTTCTCATCATGTTCACCTCTGGAACCACCGGACCTGCCAAGCCTTTGCTGGTTCCGGTGAGGGCGATTGCTGCCTTCGCCGCCTATATGCGCGATGCGGTGGGATTGCGCCCAGATGACCGTTTCTGGAACTTTGCCGATCCGGGCTGGGCCTATGGCCTCTATTACGCTGTGACCGGCCCGCTTGCGCTCGGGATTGCCACGACGTTCAACCAGCGCGGTTTCGACGTCGACGATGCCTATGACACAATCGCCGACCTAGGCATCACCAATGTCGCGGGATCACCAACAGCTTACCGGCTGCTGCTCGCTGGCGGCCCGGAAAAAGCCGAGCGAGTGAAAGACCAGCTTCGCGCCGTCAGCAGCGCGGGCGAACCGCTCAACCCCGAGATCATTCGCTGGTTCGGCGAGCATTTACATGCCCCCATCTATGATCATTATGGACAGACCGAGATCGGCATGGTGTTGTGCAATCATCACGCCATCGATCATCCCATCCATATCGGATCGGCTGGCTTTGCTTCGCCTGGGCACCGCGTCGTCGTCTGCTCGCCCGAAGGAGAGGAACTGCCTAAAGGAGAGCCGGGGATACTCGCGCTGGACCGCAAGGCATCGCCAATGATGTGGTTTTCCGGCTATCTGGGACGGGAAACCGCGGCGTTCGTCGGCGACTATTATATGAGCGGTGACACGGTGGAGCAGAATGAAGATGGAAGCATCTCATTTATCGGTCGGGCCGATGATGTCATCACCACCTCTGGCTACCGTGTTGGCCCGTTCGACGTCGAGAGCGCGCTGCTCGAACATGAGGCGGTGATGGAGTCCGCAGTGATCGGTAAGCCCGATCCTGAACGGACAGAAATTATCAAGGCGTTCATCGTATTGAACCAGGGCTATGGGGCGGAAGACCCGGATTTGGCGTCTTCGATCCAGCGCTATGTAAAAACGCGGTTGTCCGCCCACGCCTACCCGCGCGAGATCGCATTTGTGGAGTCCTTGCCCAAGACGCCAAGCGGCAAGCTACAGCGTTTCCTGCTCCGAAATGAGGAAGTCGCCAAACAGCGACAGGCAAACAGCTGACGTTTCCAGATCGGACGCTTCATGGAGAGGCGTCTTGGCCCGGCTTCTGCAAACCACATTGCATGATCCCATGGGCCTGGAGAGTGGTGGGCGCGACACGCGATTAACAACCGATAGAATTAAGAGATTGAGCATGGACATCAATGGAATGGCCGCCGTCGTCACGGGCGGCGCGTCCGGATTGGGGAAGGCGACGGCGCATATGCTGGCCGAGCAGGGCGCAAAGGTTGCAATTTTCGATTTGAACGAGGAAGCGGGACGGGCAACTGCCGAAGCCTTGGGCGGTATTTTCGTCGCAGCCAACATCGCCGACGACGCCAGCGTAACGGCTGCTCTGGAAGCTGCCGAGCGTGCGCATGGCGTGGCGCGCATCCTCGTCAACTGCGCTGGTATCGCTCCGGCTGTAAAGACAGTAGGCAGCGAAAATGCGCCGCATCCGCTGGACATTTTTGTCAGGACGGTGACGGTCAATCTGATCGGCAGCTTCAATGTCATCGCCAAATTCTCCGCCCGGCTCGCTGCGGCGGACGAGATTGACGGCGAAAGAGGCGTCATCGTAAACACCGCGTCGGTCGCCGCCTATGACGGGCAGATCGGCCAGGCAGCCTATAGCGCGTCGAAAGGCGGGGTGGTCGGCATGACCCTTCCGATCGCGCGCGACCTCGCCCAGCATAAGATCCGAGTAATGACGATCGCTCCTGGTATCTTCCTGACGCCGATGCTGGAGTCCTTTCCCCAGGCGGTTCAGGATGCTTTGGGTGCGCAGGTGCCGCATCCTAGCCGCTTGGGGAAGCCGACCGAATATGCGCAGCTGGTGGAAAGCATAATCCGCAATCCCATGTTGAATGGCGAAGTGATCCGACTGGATGGTGCAATCCGGATGGCGCCGCGCTGATTAAGCCTTCGGGGCGTCATGTACGGTTAGGTCGGGCTGCGAGTGTATCGGATCGGCCCCGCCTGACACAGGATGAGATCGCGCTCGCTCAAAAGCGGGAGGCGCCGTTGCTTTTCGTCCTCTCTTATAGACGCTGCACAACCAGAGGCGGTTGGACCTGCTCACCCATAAAACAAACATTTCGTTCCAAAATATAAATTGACGAAATTCAAATTCCATTTATAAAATGGTCAGAAGGGGCATGCTGCTGGGGGGCAGCATGACAGTCCCATTCTAGGAGAGATAGGATGCACTTGAGGGGTTGTTTGCTTGGTACCGTTGCCAGCTTGGTCGCGATGCCTGCTTTTTCGACATATGCACAAGCGCAAGACGCTGCTGGTGATCCGAATCCGCAGATCGCGCAATCCGTCGCGGCGTCTGCTAATTCGGCGCCAACAGGTGCGCAGGTTGAGGCATCGGGCCAAGGGCTGAAGGACATCATCGTAACGGCTCGCCGCCGCAGCGAGAGCGCGCAGACTGTGCCCGTTGCTGTCAGCGTCGCATCGGCGGAGTCGCTGGAACAGCATCAAGTTCTCAACGCCTATCAACTCGTCAATCTGACCCCGAGCTTGCAGACGCGATCGACCAATCAGCAGGCAGGTGCTGTCAACTTCACGATCCGCGGCGTCGGAACATCCGTATTCGGACCTCAGATCGAGCAAAGTGTTGGCATCGTAATCGATGATGTCGTGATGAGCCGTCCTCAGCTCGGTAATGTGCAGTTCTTCGATCTCGACCGTGTCGAAGTTCTGCGTGGGCCGCAGGGCATGCTGTTCGGCAAGAACGCAGCGGCAGGCCTGATCAACATAATTACAGCGCAGCCGCGACTAAATCAGTCGGAATTCCTCGCCAATATTCTTTATGGCAACACGACTGCGCCTGGCTCGGGCAATCTTGCAACCTTGCAAGTTGCAGGCAACACGCCGCTTAGCTCTAATGCCGCTCTCCGGCTTTCTGCCTTCGTGACGCGCCAAGATGCATTTACGAAAGACATCGCCCTCCGCCAGAATTTGGGAAATACCGCATATGGCGGTCGGCTCAAGATTCTATGGGAACCTAGTGACGCGTTGCGTCTGACAATTGCCGGCGACTATCAGCATTCGAATGGTCCGGGTGAGGGCGTGCTTGTGCGGCGATTTAATGCGCCAGGCGGGTTGATCGAGAGCATCGATGGGGCGAACGGGATCGTTGCGTCGCCAAACAATACGCTGTTGGCCAGTGACGTCCGGAACACGAACGATTCCACTGTATACGGTGTGTCTCTGAAGGCAGAGTGGGACATTGGCGGAGGGTACACGTTGACCAACGTGCTGGCCCATCGGCGATCGCGCATGCGTACCTCCATCGATACGGACACCACCACCGCAGATCTTTTCAACGTCAATACCGGTGGACTTACGCGGCGCCAGACTACCGAAGAGTTGCGGCTTACATCGCCAAGCGACGGACGCTTCAGCTACCAAGTTGGTCTCTTCTATTTGGACCTCGTCGCCCGGGAATATCTGTTGCAAGGCGCAAATCTGGGGATTCCTATACTGGTTCCGGGACTTTCCAACTTCGGAGGTTATGCGGACGGTATTTCTCCAACGAAGAGCTATGCTGGATTCTTCGAAGGGCAATATAAGATCAGCGACAGCCTGCGCGTCACCGCTGGCGGCCGTTACACTCATGATGACATCCGTTACGGCATCGATCTAACAAATCCCGCAGCAGTGATTGGGCTTTACGGGCCTGACATATCGTTCGATCGGCAAGTCAAAAAGAACAACTTCTCTTATCGAGTTGGCCTGGACTATAGCATCAATCCGGACGTACTTGCCTACTTCACTTATACCAGAGGGTATAAGGGACCGACCTTCGATCAACTGTCCGGGTCGCCTGTGGCTCCAGAAATTCCGAAGAGCTTTGAGGTCGGCGTCAAATCGACGCTGTTTGATCGCAAGCTTCGTCTTAACGTCGCCCTTTTCGACACGACATTCGATGGCTTTCAGACCCAGGCACAGCGGCCGGGAACTGCGGCCGGGTTCACGACCCTCAATGCAGGACAGCTGAAGTCCCGCGGGGTGGAATTGGAATTCACGGCTCTCCCGTTCGAAGGGCTGACGATCAGTGGTGGTACGACATATAATGAGACGGAATACCGCAACCTTTCCGGTGTGCCCTGCTACACTGGGCAGCCTGCGGGGACTAGCGGCACAAATGTGTGCTTGCCGAACGGCACGACCGATGTGAGCGGAAACCAGCTTGAAAACGCGCCAAAATGGACCACGACGATTACTGCGCGTTATGAGCATCCTGTGTCCAGCAATTGGGTTGGATTCCTGCAAGGCGATGTTTACCACCGTAGCGCCTTCAGTTTCAGCCAGACGCGTGATCCCCAGCTTCGGGTCCGCGCGAATGCGATCGCAGGTTTGTCGGCGGGGGTTCACACAGCGGATGACAAGCTTTCAATCTCCGCTTTCGTCCGTAATCTCTTCGACAAGAGGGTTCCAAGCTATATCTTCGCCGATCCGGTGTCTGCCTTTTATGTCGGTTCTTCCGGCCAAAGCGACGCAGCGCTTGGGGGCAACTATTGGCAGAGCTTTGGACCAAACTCGTTCCGGACTATTGGAGTGAGCTTGAACTATAAGATGTGAGCTCGATGCCGCAGCCATGCATAAGCGGTGCGCATCAATCTGAAAGTATATGATCACAGAATAGAGATCGGTTCCTCAGCCGAGGCTGAGGAACCTCTTCACTGGATCTACTCAGGCGATAGGGTCGCCGTGTCGAAGCAGGAGGCCGAGGGTAAAAGCCCTAACGCTTTGAAGCGCCAATGCGGCCCCACGCTGACTAGGCGGCCAGTATGCCCGAATTCCCGTTGCATCACGAATGCAGCAGGGGCCTTGAAGATGTGCCGAACCTCGTCAGCGGGCCGCTATGATCGATGGCAATGTCGGAATGGGGACCGGTCGACTGATACGAAGGATGGACGGAGTGGCTGTTGAACAAACCTGTGTGGAAGCGGATATCCCCGGCGTGTCAGGAATGCGGAGTTCGCGACGTCTCGCGGTTCTCCTATTCCTTGCATACGCTTCTCTGATCGCTGTTTTCCAGGGCATCTTGAATGTTCTTCTGCCGCCGGTTGTTGCAAGACTGGCCCCCGATGCCAAGGTGGGTACACTGGCATTCCTCTCCACGATCGCGGCGATCGCATCGGTCATTGCGCTTTTCGCTGGGGGCGCAGTCTCTGATCGCACGAGATCCCGCTGGGGAAAGCGGACTCCGTCCCTCCTCGTAACCTTATTCGCGAGCATCGCTTTGATGCCCTTGGTCGGAAGCGCAACCTCCATTGCGCAGCTGACGATCTTGCTGCCGCTATTATGGTTCACGCTTAACTATTATCAGTCCGTACTGCTGGCCGCTTTGCCCGACCGAATTCCTGCACATGATTTGAGCTTCGCTTCGGCAGCGATTGGATTGGGTGCGCCCGTGGGAATTTTAGTCGGCGTCAACATCGCGACAATAGCTTCCACGACGATGATGGGCTATGTGCTTCTTGCGGTCCCACTGACCATTTTGACCTGTGCTTTTATTTTGGTGGAACCGGAAGCGTCTTCTCTCGGACTGCCGGTAGAAGAACGGCGACCCTTCAGTTGGAAGGGGTGCCGGGCACAATTTGCGAGTTTCTCGCACCGCAACTACTCGCTCGCGGCGATATCAAGGGCGCTGCTCTTCCTCTGCTACTTCAGCATAACCGGCTATATATTCTTTTTGCTTCAGGACTATGTCGGGCAAGAATGGCTTCCCTATCGAAGCCTCAGCGCCGGGATCAGCATCTTCTCCAGCGTCATGACAGCTGCCTGGCTTTTCGTCACCCTCCTGACAGGTTGGCTCGCCAGCCATTTCCAGCGAACTGTGCTGATTGTTGCTACCGTGTCTATCCTGGCGGGCGTCGTGACGTTGCTGCCGGCGTTATCGAATAGCTGGACCATCTTCCTGCTCTTCGGCCTTGGAACCGGCCTCATGTTTGGCAGCTACTTCGTCTTGGACCTGAAGCTCGCCACCCTTGTCCTGCCTGACGAAAAGACCGCAGGCAGGGATCTTGGGATACTGCTTGCTGCGGGTTCGGCGCCCGGAGTGATCGCCCCCGCAGTTGCAGGCGCGATCATCGCGGCGAGCGGCTATCCTGCGCTCTTCCTCTTTGGCGCAGGGGTAGCTTTTATTGGAGGTCTGTGCGTGGCCTTCATCAGGCTTCGGTGATGGCGCCGGTGCGCTCCTCCTGGCGAGGACTTTAGTTCTGTGACGCGACGCACGACGATACCCTTTCTGTGAGGCCTTGATGATGACCGGACAACAGGCGATCTGCCGAGCGGATGAACCGGCTCCCTCGGCTTATGCGTTTCCGCTTCTTCTGAAGCATTTGTTGGCATCAGGTCTCGCACGCGCGCCTGAACAGGAGATCGTCTACCGCGATGTGGCACGGTTCAATTATCGAACATTTGCCAACCGTGTTGGGAGGCTGGCCAATGGTCTTTCGAACCTTGGTATAAAGGCCGGCGACACGGTCGGCGTGCTGGATTGGGACAGCAACCGCTATCTGGAAAGTTACTTCGCCGTTCCGGGAATGGGGGCGGTGCTCCACATGGTGAACATACGCCTGTCGCCGGAGCAGATACTATATACAATCAACCATGCACGCGACGATGCCCTCCTAGTGCATGTCGATTTCCTTCCGCTGCTTGAAAGGATATGGGATCGGATCAAGCGTGTTCGAACCGTCATAGTCCTTACCGACACGGGAGAAGTGCCGGTATCGACGCTCCCGGTCATTACCGAATATGAAGGGTTGCTGGCAGGCGCCGCGCCGGATTACGATTTCCCGGATTTTGACGAGAATAGCCGCGCCACTACTTTTTATACTACAGGCACCACCGGCTCGCCAAAGGGCGTGTTCTTCAGCCATCGCCAGCTTGTTCTTCACTCATTGGTGATGGCAGGTGCGATGGCAGCTTCCCAGGCTCAAGGGCGCCTGCATCGCGCCGACGTGTATATGCCGATCACGCCTATGTTCCACGTCCATGCCTGGGGCATGCCATTCATCGCAACGATGCTCGGACTGAAGCAGGTTTACCCGGGGCGCTATGCCGCCGCGACCCTGCTGGGGCTGCAACAGTCCGAGGGGGTCACCTTCTCCCATTGCGTGCCGACCTTGCTGCACATGTTGCTGACCTCTGCCGAAGCGGCTGACGCTGACCTTACAGGGTGGAAGATCGTGATCGGCGGGGCTGCTTTGCCCAAAGGGCTCGTCCATGCTGCGCTCGCCCGGGGCATCGACATTTTTGCAGGCTACGGCATGTCGGAAACCTGCCCCGTTCTCAGCATAGCACAGATGACGGCGGAGCAATTGGCGGACGGGTCGGCTGAAGAGGTGGAGGCCCGCACGCGTGCGGGTGCGGCGGTGCCTCTTGTCGATCTGCGCATCGTTGACTCAGGCATGAATCCCCTTCCGCGCGATGGGAAAAGTGCAGGGGAGATTGTCGTGCGCGCTCCTTGGCTGACGCAAGGATATCTAAGTGACTCGCACTCTTCCGAGATGCTCTGGGAAGGGGGATATATGCATACCGGCGACGTCGGCGTCCTCCATCCCGACGGGGTGCTGCAGATCACCGACCGCATCAAGGATGTGATCAAGACGGGTGGTGAATGGATTTCATCGCTAGAAATCGAAGATATCATCTCGCAGCTTGAAGGCGTTAGTGAAGTGGCCGTCATTGGAGTGCCAGACCCAAGATGGAGCGAACGTCCTCTGGCAATCGTGGTCCCAAAGGCTGGCTTTGAGGCCCTTACGGAGTGCTCGGTTAAGGCGCATGTCAAAACATTTTCCGACCGCGGACAAATCTCGCAATGGGCTGTGCCCGAGCGAGTGATGTTTCAAACTTCGCTGGAAAAGACAAGCGTAGGCAAGTTGGACAAGAAAACGCTTCGGCAACGCTATTCTCCTTCTGCTGGATCCGTACATCAGGACCAATCAGTAGACCGTGAGTGCTGATGATCCGCCGCTTTTTGAATGGCGCTAGTGAGCTATTGTCGTGGAAGACGGCAAGAGCTGGTCAGAAGAGGCGAACGAGACACGGTCAAGTTTCTCAAGGAAATAGCGCGTCGAACTGCCTCGTGCAGCGGCAATCGCGATGCCCAGCAAGGTGCCCATTAAATGATGTTAGACGAAAATCAGTTGGCGAGCCGGGATATGGTGAGGAGTTTCGCCCAAGCGGAAATCCGGCCCCATAGCGCGCGCTTCGAAAAGTAAGGCGGCTACCCCAGTGCTCTGTTCGAGGAAATGGCCGCATTGGGCCTATGGGGCATGATTGCGCCCGACATATATGGCGGAGCGGGAGCGGATGCTGTGTCCTACGCTCTGGCGCTGATGGAAATTGCGGCGGCCGATGGAGCGCTGTCCACCATCGTCTCGATCCAGAATAGCATTATGGTTGGTGGACTTTTGAAGGATGGTAGCGAGGCGCAGAAGCAGCGCTTCCTGCCTGACCTGATCGCCGGGCGGACCATCGGCGCCTTTGCGTTGACCGAGACGGATGCGGGGTCTGATGCCGCGGCGATCCGTACCCGGGCAGTCAGGGTGGAAGGCGGCTGGCACCTCAATGGTGCAAAGCAGTTCATAACTTCGGGCAGGGTGGGCGGCCTTGCCATGGTCATCGCGGTGACTGATCCGGAAGCGGGGAAGAGAGGACTTTCGGCTTTTCTGGTCCCCACCGATCGGCCGGGCTATGTCGTCGATAAGGTCGAGCACAAGATGGGGCAGTGGGCATCCGACACGTGTGCGCTGCGGTTCGAAGATCTGTTCGTGGAAGATGACCTGCTGCTGGGCGAGCCGGGGCAAGGCTATCGCATAGCATTGGCGAACCTTGAGACGGGTCGGATCGGCATCGCCGCGCAATCTGTCGGCATGGCACAGGCCGCGCTGGAAGTCGCGGTGGGCTATGCCAAGGACCGCCGCTCGATGGGCAAGGCGATCATCGACCATCAGGCAGTGGGCTTCCGCCTAGCCGACCTTGCCACCCGGCTGGAGGCCGCGCGACAGCTGGTCCTCTCCGCAGCCGCCATGAAGGATGCAGGACAGCTCGCCTTGACCAAGGCGTCCATGGCGAAGCTCTTCGCTTCCGAAACGGCTGAAGCGGTGGTGTCTGGCGCGATCCAGACGCTGGGCGGCTATGGCTATCTGGAGGAATTCGGCATCGCCAAAATCTATCGCGATGTGCGTGTCTGCCAGATTTACGAGGGCACATCCGACATTCAGCGCGTGGTCATTGCGCGCAGCCTTTGAAGGAAATTGAACCATGTCACAAGATCCTGTCGTCATCGCAGGCTATGCCCGGACGCCCATGGCCCAAGGGGGGCAGGTCGCGTGTCGTTGCCGCGCTCGCCCGAATTCCTGTTACTGATCCTCGCCATTGTCTTTGTTTGCCGCTTTTGGGCCGAAGGCGATTGAAGCTCGGCAGACGCGGTGGGGCTGGAGGACGTCCAAACCAGGTGCTTGATACAGCCTTACCCTCAGGCGAAGTTGTTTTCGCCCGGCGTGATGACCAAATCCAAAGAATTTTGGCCGAACAAAGGAAAAGAGCGCGGCGACCATCTGGCGCGCCGCGCTCTAGCAGGTCACGAATGAACGACTATTCAAATGCTCTCGAGGCTTAGAAGCCTACGTCGAGCGCAAGACCAAGTTGGCGAAAGCCCCCGTAGCTTAAGTTCTGGATATAATCGCCAGCGAAAAACGGATGGCCCTGAACTGTAGCGACGTAGCGGCGGTCTGTACAGTTCCGGCAGAAGGCCCGGAGGCTCCAGTTGCGCGCGGTCGGGGTCAAGGTGGCGCCCAAGTCAAGCGCCGTATAACCCTTCTGTACCGAACTGGGGTCGCCGTTGGACAGGAAATTGTAAGATGATTGTGACGTTACACCGATATTAAAGATGGCCGCGAAATTGTCGCCCAGTGGTTGCTCGTAGCTGACGTCTGCGATCGCCTTCCACTTAGGAGCGTTTGGCAGTCTCCGGCCAGAGGAGTCGGTCGCGCCGTTCACGCAGTCAATCTGCCCGACATAGCAGGTGTCCCCCTTGAACGAGATGAAGCGGGCATCTGTATAGGCAACACTGGCGTTGAATGTCAGGCGTGATGTGGGCCGCGCGATGACCTGTAGTTCAGCGCCGCGCGTGCGTAGCTTTCCTGCATTCTGCAGCAGGAACGACAGTGTCGTGAAGTCGATGCTCTGCGCCTGGAAATCCTTAAAGTCGGTGTTGTAAGCTGACAGGTTTACCGTCAACTTGCGATCGAGAAACTGGGCCTTGGTCCCGATCTCGAAATGCGTCGAAATTTCCGGCCTTACGTAAGAGAAGGAATATTGCGCATAACCCGGCCCCTTGTAGCCGCGCGCGGCAGTGCCGTAGACCATCCAGTCATTGTTCAAGTCATATTGCAGCGTCGTGCGCCAGGAAAAGTTGGTTTCGCGACGGGCCTCCTGTCGGTCAGGAGAAACAGGCAGCAAGGAGAGCGCGCCACCGCCCGCAGTATTTTCATAACGCATATTGATGGTTTCATGGGTCAGGCGCGCGCCCGCGGTCAGGCGCAGCCTGTCCGTGAAGCGATAGGTCCCCTGGCCATAGGCGGCATAGCTGCCAAGCTTTTGGCGCCAGAAGCTGTCGCTTCCCAGGACAGTCGTGAAGCCTGGGGGGGGCGTTTGTCCCAGAGACGCAGCAAGAAGATTGTCTTCCCGGACCCGCGCCTTGAGCAGGAACAGCCCGGCTTGGTAATCGAATTTTCCTCCCACGGGCGAAGCCAGTCGAAGCTCATTGGAAAATTGATCGGTGATAATGCCCCCGCCGAAAACCTGCACCAGGGGCAGGGGGCTATAATCGGCGTCAAACTGCTGGGACGTCTTGAACCCCCGGTAGGCCGCAATGTTCGTGATGGTCAGGCCACTATCCAGTTCATAGGAAATCTTGGCCTGAACCCCGCCCACCTTGAGATTGTAGAAAGTCGGCCCATCATAGGCGCTATTGGAATTGTTAGGGCCCGGCGTGATGCCAAGTGTGGGGAGTAGTTGGGCGAGAGGACTCGTTGGCGTGACGACCCGTAAACTCGCTACGCCGCCGCCGGCGCCGCGGGAATCCAGATAGTCGCCCGCCAGCAACACCGTCAGCCGTTCTGTAGGCTTCCACAGCAGCTTCGCAGATCCGCCGACTTGTCGCAGGTCGCCATCAAAGTCGGGATTGGCCACGACATTTTTCTGAAGCGACGAATTCTTGACGTAAAAGCCATTGATCCTCGCAGCCGCGCTGTCAGACAGCGCTAGATTAGCGATGCCTTGTACACGAAATAATGATGTGTCGTTGGCGTTATCCAACTGGCCATATTCCGAAAAAATGCGACCCGAATTGGTCCCGATCACGGGATCGTTGGTACGGATGTTGATAAGCCCGGCGGACGCGTTTTTGCCAAATAGAAAGCCTTGCGGACCGTTAAGAACTTCGACCTGCGCAAGATCGGTGAAATTGATGACCCCCAGTTCCGAACGAATCAGGGTCACATCGTCCAGAACGACAGCCACGCTGGGCTCGACCGACCGCTGGAAGCTGGACGTCCCGACGCCGCGTATCGAAAAATTGGTGCCCTGGGCGTTCGCCGCGTTGTTTTGAGTAACGAGGCTGGGTGAAATGCGGCTCAGATCCTCTGGATTCTTGACGCCGCGCTCGCGCAGCGCCTCTCCGGTGACGGCGGTAACGGTGATCGGTACATCCTGAAGCCTTTCCGAACGCCTGTTGGCGGTTACGATGATGTCTGCACTCGACGCGTAGGGATTTGCAGCGGCGGTAGTTGTTTGGGCTTCTGGAGCCCAACTCTCCGTGCTTGAAGATGTTGGCCCCGCCATTGCGAATGTTGGAAATAAGGCTCCGGTCGCGGCAGCGCATAAAATGCTAGTACGGAATCTCATAAACCCTCTCCCATTTTTATATCTAACCGCTATACAATGGAATTTATATTCCGTAAATACAAATTATAGAATGATCATCGTTGTGGCTGGAAGGCTGCGGGCACCTTCAGCATTTGGGCGGGCCACGAAGATCGATGTCTTCTGCGACGGGCGGCACCGGCCAGCCTTAGCCGTATCCCGAAAGCTTCCCCCATTAGTCGAGATTTATCGAGCAAGGCACAATATTGCCGAGGACAAGCAGATTTCGTAATGAAAATTCTGTTTTCCTAATATGATATTAAGAATACACATTCTAATTAGGGCAGACGGCTGCTGGAGAAGGGTGCGTTGGCGACCAATCATTGAGTTGCGGCAAGCGGGCTGACAATGTGCTCGACTTCACCTTCAAACAGAGCGAACAGCATGAGCGCTGAATCGCTGCGTACCTGATGGCGCGGTGACCTGCCCCGACCTGCCGATGGTCGGGGCTGTGGGTGGTGGGAGCGGCGTTGCGCGGCTCCTTCGAAGGAGAACCACCCATGACCCGACTGAGCGATCTGCAATCCATGCTGCTGTCCACTGCGTCCCGGCGGGAGAACGGACAGATTCGTCCCTGGCCAGAGGGCGTGGACCCATGGGGCGGCGCAAAGGCGGTAGCCGCGCTCTTGCGCCGCGGCTTTGTCGAGCAGCGGATAGTAGCGGGTTCAGATGGAGAGGCGCACATCCACATCACGCCCGCCGGCCTGCGGGCGATCGGCATTGAAGCTGATGCCCCGGACAAGGGGGAGGGCGTGAGCGAAGCTGAACCTGCCACATCCCATGTCCGGACGACGAAGACGGGTATGCTCCTTGCCCTGGTCGAGCGGCCGGAAGGTGCGGTGATGGCAGACCTTATCGAAGCGACCGGGTGGCTGCCCCACACGGTGCGGGCGGCGCTGACGGGCCTGCGCAGGAAGGGACATGCGATCGGGCGGAGCGTTCGTGAGGGCCAGAGCTGCTACCGGATCTGGAGCACCAGCTGATGGGCGAGGTGGAGCGGCGCATCGCTGCCCTTGAAAACCTCTCCTCATCGGCGCTGAAGGCTGAATGGCGGCGCCTTGCCGGGACGGCTCCGCCCCGCATCAGCCCGGCGATGATGCGTCTGGCCCTTGCCTGGGAATATCAGGCAAGAGCGCTGGGCGGTCTGCCACGCACGACGCAGCAGAAACTGGCACAGCTCGCCGGGGGCAAGAGCCGCACGGCAGCGGCGAAGGCGGGCATGCGCCTGACCCGTGAATGGAATGGCGTGGCCCATGTGGTCACGATCGGGGAGGACCGGATCATCCGCTGGAACGACCGGGAATGGCGGTCGCTGAGCGAGGTTGCCCGGACGATCACCGGCACCCGCTGGTCGGGCCCCGCCTTCTCTGGCCTGAAGCAGAAGGTTGCGGCATGAAGCCGGTCCGCTGTGCCATCTACACGAGGAAGTCGAGCGAGGAAGGGCTGGAACAGGACTTCAATTCGCTGCATGCCCAGCGGGAGGCCTGCGCCGCCTATATCCTCTCGCAGGCGAGCGAGGGCTGGAGCCCGCTTTGTCTCGGTGACCCAGTCGTTCAACACCACCACCAGCATGGGGCGTCTGACGCTCAACATGCTGCTCTCCTTCGCCCAGTTCGAAAGGGAAGTGACCGCCGAGCGGATCCGCGACAAGATCGCGGCATCAAAGGCGCGGGGCATGTGGATGGGCGGGGTTCCTCCGCTGGGCTATCGCCCCGACGGCCGCAGCCTCGCCATCGTGCCGGAACAGGCGGTCCTCGTGGACAGTATCTACCGGCGCTATCTCGCGATCGGCAATGTCCGGCTGCTGGCTGAAGCGCTGCGCGAGGAGGGAGTACTGGCGCCCATTCGCACCACGGCGACCGGCAAGAGCATGGGCGGCCGTCCGTTCACCCGGGGGCAACTGTACCTCATGCTCGCCTGCCGCACCTATACGGGCGAGATCAGCCATCATGGGAAGGTCCATCCCGGGCTCCATGACGCGATCATCGACAGGGATCTGTGGGACAGGGGGCAGGCGCTGCTGGAGCAGAACCGACAGGGCAGGCGGACGGGCAAAAACGCGCAGCAGGCCAGCCTTCTCGCCGGACTGGTGCGGGATGAAGCGGGCGAACCACTCATCCCGGTGCATGCTACAAAGGGGAAGGTGCGGTATCGCTATTATGTGAGCAGGGCACTGCAGACCCGAAAGGGCGGGGACGGCATGCGCATCCCCGCACGCGAGCTGGAGACGGCTGTAGTGGACCGGCTGGTGCAGGCTTTTGACGATCCGCTCGACCTGGTCGCGCAGGCCGGTGTCCGGATCGACGGTCACGATATCTCACGGATCATGGACGCGACGGAGCGCAGTGCGGCCTGTATCCGTCAGAGGAAGCGCGAGGTCCTGCTCTCCCTGGTGGAAGCCGTGGAAGTGACGGGGGAAGGGGTCGCTCTCCGATGCAGGCTCCCTGCGCTGATCGAACTCCTGGACCTTTCTGCTGATGACGAGGCAAATGACGTCATCCTGCGCTCGCCTGTTCGCCTGACACGCTCGGGCCGCGCGCTGCGCCTCGTACAGGATGGCGGCGCATCGGCGTCAGCCCGGATCGACCCCTCGCTCATCCGCATGGTCGCAAGGGCGCATCACTGGTGGCGCATCCTTCGTACCGAGCCCGTTGACGTCAAAACCCTCGCTGCCCGGGGAAAGGTGAGCGCCTCCTGGATGACCCGCGTTCTGCGGCTCGCTTTCCTCTCGCCAGCGGTTACCGAGGCGATACTCACAGGCCGCCAGAAAGCGGATGTGGATGGCGGCCTGCTGCTTGCCCGAGGAGCGATCAACCCGGGTTGGGATGCCCAGGAGCCAGGCTCCTCGTATCGATCAGGGGCTAATTTTCCCTTCCCGAAAGCGGCCGCTCGCTCCGATTTTCACCGTTGGAGTTGCGGGGAGAAACCGGCTGGCTGGCATGCGACCAGCTTGCACCGTTCAGCCGCCTCCGAGCTTTGCCCGAGAGCAGACAGAGACTGGGGTAGTTAACCCGCTCGCTCTTGTTCGTGTCTGCCAGCGCGCTGGAGGTCGTAGCCAAGGCGATGAGTCCACTCAGCAGGCCCGCAAAACATTATTCGGATGCGCAGTCTCTTTCCTAGAAAGTTCCGGTGCACTCACTGCCTCTGGGCCTCTATCGGATTGCGGTCAAACATGTCGAATACGGTGCAGGCGACAGCGGGGGGCTGATGGAGTGGCCCGGCACCATATTTGCTCCATTCGGCGGTCCATAGGGCCTTAAGTTCGGCCAGTTTTCGGGGATAACGCTCCGCTAGGTTTCGGCTTTCGGCAGTGTCGGTATCGAGATCATAGAGTTCCCATCGATCCTCTTCGAACGGCTTATTGCAATCATGGATGGCGATTGCGCGCCACCGTCCGCTGGTGATTGCGCGATTGCCGCGCAGTTCGAAATATTGCACCTCGCGGCCCGGCGCCCTAGCGCTGCGCAGTGTCGGTAGGAAAGACCGTCCCGCCACAGGGAGTTGCGCGACCCCGTCAACCACGCTGTCGAAGCGCGTCCCCGCCGCCTCCAGAAGAGTCGGCGCTATGTCGATCACATCCACGAATTGATGTCGGATCGCACCCGGATCAGACACATGGCCCGGCCAGTGGAGGATCATGGGCGTGCGCGTGCCGCCCGAATAGGGCCACAGCTTGTAACGCTGGAGCGGCGTCACGCTGGCCATCGCCCAGGGACGGGGATATTCCGCCTGGGTCTTGGCCGTGCCCAGTTCATCGATCCGTGCGCGCTGCTCGGCAGGGGACAGCGTGTTGGGTCGGTAGAGACCATCAAACTCACCTGCCTGACCGGCTTCCGACGCTGCGCCATTGTCCGACAGCAGGACGATCAAGGTATTGCGGTCCAGACCTCGAGCCTTCAGCGTATCAAGCACGCGCCCGATCTGCTGGTCGCAATGTTCGATGAACCCGGCATAGACGGCCATGTAGCGCGTGAAGGCGGCCTTCTCATCCTCGCTCAGGTCGGCCCAGGCGCGGTCGCGCTCGGCGCGCGCAGGCAATTGCGTGCTGGCAGGGATGATGCCCATGCGCTTCATCCTCTTGAACCGCTCCTTACGGATCGCGTCCCATCCCTTGGCGTAGATGGCGTCATAGGGCGCGGAATATTCTCGCGCGACCTGGATGGGCGCATGGGCAGTGCCGAAAGCCAGGTTCATGTAGAAAGGGGCGGCGTCCTTCCTGTCGGTATGCGTCTCGATCAGCGCGATGGCATGGTCCGCCAGATCAGCCGACAGATGATAGCCTTCTGGCAGGTCCGGTTTGATGTAGGCGTTGTTCTCGACCAGATCGGGCTTGTACTGATCGGTCCAGCCCCGCGCAAAGCCGTAGAAATAGTCGAAGCCGCGCTGGCGCGGCCAGCCATCCTTGGGTGCATCGTTAAGTAGCTGACGCATCGGGATGAGGTGCCATTTGCCAATCGCCCAGGTCGCGTAGCCATGCCGTTTGAGCGCCTGGGCGAGCGATCCGGGGCGGACGGGATCGGATAACCGCTTGTTCGTGAACGGATGTTTGTGGGTGCTGCGCTCGGGCGCGCACTGGTGCGACCTGCCGGAGCGCTACGGTCGGTGGAAGACGGTCCATCGGCGTTTCAGCAGGTGGTGCCATGCGGGTGTCTGGGAACGGGTGCTCAACACGCTGACCGCCGACCGGGACAACCAATATCTGATGATCGACAGCACCATCGTCCGCGCCCACCAACAGGCAGCGACCGGAAAAGGGGGGGCAAGGACAAGGCGCTGGGGCGTTCCCGAGGTGGACTGACGACCAAGATCCACATGCTGGCGGACACGTTCGGTCGGCCATTGCGCTTTCGCATCACGCCCGGGCAGGCCAGCGACGTCACCGCCGCTCCCGATCTTCTGGAAGGCCAGAAGGCCGGGGCCGTACTCGCTGATAAAGCCTATGACAGCAATGATTTACGCGAACATATCGCCGACATGAAGGCGCAGGCGGTGATCCCGTCGAAGCGAAATCGCAAGGTCTTCATCCCGCATGACACCGCTATCTACAAGCACCGCAACTCAAGCATTTCAGACGCTTCGCTACCCGCTACGATCGGCGCACCGCCCACTTTGCCGGCTTCGTACATCTCGCCGCTGCCATGATCTGGCTACGCTGAATGTCGATCGGCCCTAGAACCGGTCGTGCGCAATCAGCCCCGGGGCGCAGGCGGTGCGATCGCGCTAAGCGCTGGCAGATAGCCGATGAATGGTATTCCTTCACCAGCAACCCTCGCGCCACCGGCTCAACCATCCTCGCGACGCTTGATGAAAAAAGCTACGATCCGGTCGGGATGCCCGGGCGGGATCTACGCTGGGCGATCATCCGATCGCATGGACACGCTGTGTCGGACGGGGACGCGTTTTCTATTCTGCCATCGGTCATCTTCCCCAAACCTATTCGGACCCGCGCTATGTAACGCTGCTCCAAAATGCGGTCGGCTGGACGGCTAAGGGGCGGAAACATGGCTGCAGCGCGGCTGGACAGCGGTGATGCCGGAATGCCGCTCGGCTGGTCGCCGTGAACCTGCTGCAATATCTCTCAGAAAACGGCGCACGCTGTGACCGCACACAATGTGCGCCGTAGCGGCCGACCTTTGATGCGAGATCGGCATCATCGATCAGTATGAAATTTAGTTGCCTTAAAAATTCACCCGTCTATAGATTTGCGCCTTTTCATCGATGGGGGCGGGGGTGGCCGTGGATAGTGTAGTGAAGAGCGTTTGCTGCGGCAGCGAGGTATCGTGCGGATGGCACATATGAACGCGGTACTGCCCATAACCAATGTCCCCGTGGCCGGGGCGCGAGGACTACGCGTGCGCCTGTTCATCATGATGGCGCTGCAAATGGCGGTGTGGGGCGCTTGGGCGCCCAAGCTGTTTCCCTATATGACCATGCTCGGCTTCACCGCGAGCCAGCAGGCGCTGGTCGGCAGTTGCTGGGGCATCGCGTCGATCCTCGGCATCTTCTTTTCCAACCAGTTCGCCGACCGCAATTTCGCGGCAGAACGGATGCTGGCGTTTAGCCATGCGATCGGCGGCGCTTGTCTGTTGGGCGCGGCCTTCTCGACTGCGTTCCTTCCCTTCTTCCTGTTCTTCCTGGGGTACAGCCTGCTCTATGTGCCGACGCTGTCGGTCGCCAACACGATTAGCTTTGCCAACCTGCGCGATCCGGCTCGCGACTTTGGCAAGGTACGCATGGGCGGCACCGTCGGTTGGGTCATTGCCAGCTGGCCGTTCATCTTCCTGTTGAGCGCCCATGCGGACGTGACGCAGGTGCGGTGGATTTTGGTCGTATCGGCCATCGCGTCCTTTGCAATGGCGCTGTATTCCCTGACGCTGCCTCATACGCCGCCGTGTCGGGACCGTAATTCCGATTCGCTCGCATGGCGTGAAACATTCGGCCTGCTCCGGCAGCCCGCGATCCTGGTGCTGTTCATCGTCACCTTCATCGATTCCGTGGTCCACAACGGCTATTTCGTCGTGTCCGACGCCTTTTTGACTAACCGGGTGGGCATTGCGGGCAATCTGTCGATGGTCGTGCTGAGCCTCGGCCAGGTGGCCGAGGTGGTGACGATGGGCGTGTTGGGGGTCGTGCTTGCCCGACTAGGCTGGCGCACAACGATGATTGTCGGCATTCTGGGCCATGCCGCGCGGTTCGGTGTCTTTGCGTTGTTCCCTGACAGCGTGACGGCGGTGGTCGCGGTTCAGTTGCTGCATGGCGTCTGCTACGCCTTCTTCTTTGCAACCGTATACATCTTCGTCGATGACGCCTTTCCAAAGGATGTGCGGGTGAGCGCGCAGGGGCTTTTCAACCTGTTGATCCTGGGCGTCGGCAATGTGGTCGCCAGCTTCCTGTTCCCGATGCTGGTCGCGCGGCTGACCATCCGTCCGGGAACCGCGCTGGTCCCGCCCGAGGTCGATTATTCGACCCTGTTCATGGTGCCGACGGGGCTTGCTTTGTTTGGTGCGCTACTGCTGGCGGTAGCTTTTCGCCCCGCTCAGCGAGGCCCCGCGCCGGTGGCGAAATCGGAGGATAACTGACTCATGACCGGTGCAACACGCCCGATCCGCCTCGCCATGGTCGGAGGCGGCCCCGATGCCTTCATCGGCCCGATTCACAAGATGGCTGCCGAACTGGATGGCCGCTTCCGCCTTGTCGCGGGCGCGTTTAGCCGTGACGCAGAAAAATCGCGGAGCGCTGCGCGAGGCTGGGCGCTGGACGAGGCGCGGGGATATCCCGACTTTCAGACCATGATCGCTCAGGAGGCAGGCCGCGAGGACGGGGTGGAGGCTGTGGCGATCGTCACCCCTAATCACCTGCATCTGCCCGTCGCGCGGGCGGCTTTGGCGGCGGGACTGCATGTCATCAGCGACAAGCCCGCCACGGCGACCCTGGCTGAGGCGCTGGAGTTGCGGGACATCGTCGGGTCGGCGCGCGCGCATTATGCGCTGACCTACACCTATACCGGCTATGCCATGATCCGTCAGGCGCGGGAGATGGTGGAGCGGGGCGTCATCGGCCGGGTGCGCAAGGTGGTCGTGGAATATAGCCAAGGCTGGCTCGCCACGGGCGACGATGCGAGCAACAAGCAGGCCGCGTGGCGCGTCGACCCCCATCTCGCAGGTGCGGGCGGATGCAGCGGCGACATCGGCGTCCATGCCTTTGATCTGGTGGAGTTCGTCACCGGGATGCGGGTCGAGAGCCTGTGCGTCAGCCTGTCGGCCCTGGTGGAGGGGCGGGTGCTGGACGATGACTGCAACGCGTTGTTGAAGCTGGAGGGCGGCGTGCCTGGCGTGCTGGTGACATCACAGGTCGCGACCGGTGACCGCAACGGGCTGCGCCTGCGCGTCTATGGCGAAAAGGCGGGGCTGGACTGGAGCCATGAACAGCCCGATCGGTTGATCGTCAACCCGGCGGATGGCTCCACGCAGATTTTGCACAGTGGCGCGCCCTATCTTGGCGGGTCGAGCCTGGCGGCGTCCCGCCTGCCGACCGGCCATCCTGAAGGCTTTATCGAGGCGTTCGCTACACTCTATCGTGATTTCGCCGACCTGATCGCAGGACGGCCCCTCAGCGTGCCGTTGCCGGACATCGACAATGGCGTACGGAGCCTCGCTTTCGTGACAGCGGCGGTGCGTTCGAGCAGCAACGGGTCGACTTGGGTTTCTATCGGAGACGTCGCGTAATGAAGACCATCAAGGGACCGGGCATCTTCCTGGCGCAGTTCGTAGGTGACAAGCCGCCGTTCGATACGCTCGAAAATCTCGCCAGTTGGGCCGCCGATCTTGGCTATGTGGGTTTGCAAATTCCCACCGGCGTGGGCGGACTGTTCGACGTCGCATTGGGCGCCGAAAGCCAGACTTATTGCGACGATGTGAAGGGCATGTTGGCGGATCGCGGACTCGCGATCACGGAGCTTTCCACCCATCTGCAAGGCCAGCTGGTGGCAGTACATCCGGCCTATGACGCGCTGTTCGACGGGTTCGCGCCGCCGGAAGTAAGGGGTAATTCGGCCGCTCGGCAAGAATGGGCCGTGTTGCAGATGCGCGCCGCCGCCGCGGCCAGCCGGCGGCTGGGCCTTGACGCGCACGCTAGTTTCTCAGGCGCGCTGGCCTGGCCCTATGTCTATCCCTGGCCTCAACGCCCTGCTGGGCTGATCGAGGAGGCGTTCGCGGAACTGGCGAAGCGCTGGCATCCGATCCTTGACGCGTTCGAGGATGCCGGGGTCGATCTCTGCTACGAAATCCACCCCGGTGAGGATTTGCATGACGGCGCGACGTTCGAGCGGTTCCTGGACGCGGTAGGCGGTCATCGCCGCGCCAATATCCTTTACGATCCCAGCCATTTCGTCCTGCAACAACTGGACTATCTGGCGTTCATCGACCTTTACCATGAGCGCATCCGCGCATTCCATGTGAAGGACGCCGAGTTTCGTGCCGATGGCCGGTCGGGCGTCTATGGCGGCTATCAGGGCTGGGTCGATCGGCCCGGGCGTTTCCGCTCACCCGGCCATGGGCAGGTCGATTTCGACGCCATCTTCTCCAAGATGGCAGCGAACGATTATCCCGGCTGGGCGGTGTTGGAATGGGAATGCGCGCTCCTTCACCCGGAGGAAGGGGCAAGGCAGGGCGCGTCGTTCATTCGCGACCATATCATCCGCGTGACCGATCGTGCGTTCGACGACTTTGCCGCAAGCGGCGTTGACGCGGACCGCAATCGGCAACTGCTCGGCCTGGCACGCGCCTCCGCGGAGAATGGGGGGAGGGCGTGAACCTTTTCGCTACTACAAAGCGCCTGTCGCCAAAAATGGCGATCCTTGGCGCCCTTGGTCTCGCCGCCTGCGCCACCGGAGGCGTCGCCACCCTCACAGGGTCCACGCAAGGGTCCGGGGTATCGCTGGGGCAGGATCAAGCGGGCGACCACTTTTATACGCTCGATCAGATCAAGCCCGCCAACGTCGCCCAGCTGCAAGTTGCATGGACCTATGAAACCGGCGCGGGTGGACTGCAGACGACCCCGCTGTTTCGCGACGGCCGCCTCTATATTGTCACGCCAACCCAGCAGGTCGCTGCGCTGGACCCCGAAACCGGCGACGAAATCTGGAAGTCCAGCGCGGCGGTGCGGGGCCAGCAGCCGGTCCGCGGCCTTTCCTATTGGCAGGACGGGTCGGAACGCCGACTTTTTTCTTCCCTCGGCAGCACGCTGATCGCGCTCGACCCGGATAGTGGCAAGCCGATTGCGGGTTTTGGCAAGGATGGCGCCGTCGACCTGCGCGAGAATCTGGGGCGCGATCCTGAGACGATGGCGACTTTCCTGACGTCGCCGGGGATGGTGTTCGGCGACCTCATCATCGTCGGTTTCCGCACATCGGAAACGCGCCCTGCCGCGCCCGGGACCATACGGGCCTATGACGTGCGGACCGGGCAGCTGCGCTGGTCCTTCAATACCATTCCCCACCCCGGGGAGGTGGGGAATGACAGCTGGCCCGAGGACGCGTGGAAAGATGCAGGCGGCGCCAATGCTTGGGCCGGGATGGCGCTCGATGAAAAGCGCGGGATCGTCTACGTGCCGACTGGATCGGCGGTGGACGACTTTTACGGCGCGGACCGCAAGGGCGACAATCTCTTCGCCAACTCGCTGCTGGCGCTCGACGCGCGTACCGGCAAGCGGCTTTGGCACTTCCAGGCCGTTCATCACGATTTGTGGGACCGCGACCTGTCCAGCCCGCCCGCACTGGTGACCGTTACGCGGAACGGACGGCGCATCGACGCCGTTGTGCAGCCGTCCAAGCAGGGCTTCCTGTATATCCTCGACCGCGTGACCGGAAAGCCGGTCTTTCCGATTGAAGAGCGCCCCGTTCCGGCCAGCGACATGCCGGGCGAGTTCGCCTCTCCCACGCAGCCGTTCGTCACGACGCCCGCGCCGTTTGCGCGGCAACGCCTGACAGCCGATATGCTGACCAAGCGCACGCCAGAGGCGCACGAGGCAGCTGTGAAAGCCTTTGCGAAGATGCGGAGCGAGGGACCGTTCATCCCGTTCACGGCGAAGGCGCCGACCGTGATGTTCCCCGGTTTTGACGGCGGCGCCGAATGGGGTGGCCCCGCCATTGATCGTAAGCGGGGTATACTGTTCATCAACAGCAATGATGTTGCCTGGACCGGCCAGCTTGCGGCCCGAAAGGCGACGCCTGCCGTCGCAACGGCAACCCCAGCCCGAGGAGCCGGACTCTATCAGGAGCAGTGCGCGGCTTGCCATGGTCAGGATCTCAAGGGTTCGCCGCCCGCTTTCCCGGGCCTGGTTGATGTAGGCAAGCAGCTTTCGGCGACCAAAATCAACGAGATCATCCAGCAGGGGCGGGGACGTATGCCTGGCTTCCCGCAGATATCCGCTGCCGATCGTAGCGCGATCACTTCCTATTTGCTCGGCGAACAGGGACAGGCCGGCGCCTCGGACAAGCGGGAGGTTGCCGCTCCCGCCGATGCGAAGCCCGCGCGTTCGCCCTATTATCTCACCGGTTACCGCAAGTTCGTGGACATCGACGGCTACCCCGCCGTCGCGCCGCCTTGGGGGACACTGAACGCCATTGATCTCAACAGCGGCAAATATCTTTGGAAGATACCGTTTGGCGAATATCCCGAACTCGTCGCCAAAGGCGAGCTGCCGACCGGAAGCGAAAATTATGGCGGCCCGCTCATCACCAGTTCCGGCGTCTTGTTCATCGGGGCGACGATCTATGATCGCAAATTCCGCGCCTTCGATAGCCGCACCGGGCGCCTGCTCTGGCAGACCGTGCTGCCTTATGCCGGTGTAGCCACGCCTACGACATTCATGTCCGGCGGTCGCCAGTTCATCGTGATCGCCACAAGTAACCAGCGCAATCCGAAGGCGCGGCAGGGCTCGGCCTATGTCGCCTTTGCGTTGCCCACGAAATGAAAGAAGGCCGCATGTCACCTTATACCCTGTTGATCAGCCTGTCCCTCGTTGCTGTAGCCTCACCCGCGCTTGCGGCCGATGGCGCCAAGCTGTTTCAGTCCCAGTGCGCGATGTGTCACAAGCCTGCGGTCAGCACACCGCTGGCACCCGCACTGAAAGATGTGGTGGGACGCAAGATTGCGAGCCGGCCCGATTTTACTTATTCCAGCGCTCTAAAGGCCAAGCAAGGGGACAAGTGGACGGTGCAGAATCTGGACGCCTTCCTTGCGGCTCCCGTCAAATTCGCGCCGGGCACACGCATGCCGATGAATGTGGCCGACGCGGCAAACAGGGCAGCTTTGATCGCTTATCTCAGAACGATAAAATAAGCGTCGGACCGCATTGCACTGAGAAAGATTATCGCTTCGAATGAATTGTGGTTGCCAGCCGTCCGACGAGCGTGTTGACGTCGGACAATGGGTGGGACGGGTCGCTCATCGCCGTCCGTCCGCATTTCCAAGGAGCAGATTGATCTCGGTTGCCAGCGCTGCCGCCATATCGATCGACCGATCAACCAGCCAGCGCACCTGCAAGCCATCTGACTGCGCGATCAGCATCATTGCGGCATGATCGGCGTGGAGCGTCGGCGTGACGGTGCCCGCTGCCTGCCGCTTGCGGATTTCATCTGCGATGTATCCCTGCAGCGCGGTGAAACGAGCGCCGAAGAAGTCGTGCGCCGGATGTGACGGATCGGCAGCTTCGGCCGCGAAGGCGGTGTAGAGTTGGACCAAGCCTGGCGTCGTCGTGTTGCGTCGGGCCGTTTCCACCAGCGAGGCGAAGATATCCTTGTCAGCTGTCAGGCTGGCGACATTGCCCTCGTCCCACATCCGCAGCACTTCCTGCAGCAGAACTTCGCGCGACGAGAAATAGTAGATGATGTGCGCGCCATCGATTCCGATGCTGCGTCCGATCTGGCTTAGCGACGCCCCACGATAGCCATCACGGCTGATGACCTCGACGGCGGCACGCAGGATTTCGTCCCGCCGTTCCTGTCCTTTCGCGTATGGTCCGCGCCTTTTCATTCTGTGCTCGTAACAGCAGCGTCACTGAAAACACAAGGTCACGATATGACGATCAAGGCTGATCCGACCGAGTTTGCAGGCAAGCGCGTGGCCATCAGCGGTGGCGCCAAGGTTCTGGGCCGATCGGCGGGGTCAAGTTCGTCCAGGCCAACCTCAGTACTGCAGAAGCAGCAAAGCGCTGGCGGACGCTGCGCTTGACCGCTGGCGAAGAGGTGGTGACACTGTTCAGGGCAACGGTGCTTAGTGTGGCGACTGGCAAGTCTGAAAACAGGCTGGCCGCGGCATATGCGATCAACCTCACGCGCCAGGCGGTTTGGGCGAAGTCAGAGCGTCTGAAGCAGCAGCGTCGGTATCTCAGGGAGCAGGGGCAGGGCGTCCCCGACATCGATGAGGACGACCGATGAAGAAGGTGGCGCGCAATGGCGAATGGAAAGCAGGCGAGCAGAAGGATGACCGCAGCGCCATTCTGGAGCTAGCCAACACGCCTGTGAGGATGCTCTGTCCGGACGGGAAGCGCAGGACCGTCAGTCTCTTCAGGGCGCGACTTATCGAGCTGGCATCCCCCCGCTGCCGCAGGCGTCTCATGTGTGAGGATTTCATCGCGCTGGTGATGACGGCGGCCCGAATGTCGCCTGAAGAGTTCAACTGCATCAGAAGGGTCTGAAAACCCCTGGATTTGCGGGGTCTCATACAGGGGATAAAGCAGAATTTCAGATGGCGGTGAAACAGGTGATATCTGCCTGTTTTACCGCCATTTTTTTGGCTTTTATCCAGAAAACGGCGCCTGTTTTGACCTGTTATTGGCATTCCGCATGTTTGGCTCAGCGTTCAATAAAATGATGAAAATTTAATGGGATTATCGAGTTATCATGGTGAGAGATAGCTGATTTGGCTCGCATCTGACTCTCTGCAGTACCGAACTGAACTGAACGCGCGCGAATTTGCGCCGCTTTTTGGCAAATTCTCTAATGTTTGCAATATGTTGAGACTGGGTGGCGGAGCGGGAGGGATTCGAACCCTCGATACGCTTTTGACGTATACTCACTTTCCAGGCGAGCGCCTTCGACCACTCGGCCACCGCTCCGCATGCACTGGAAGGCGGCTCCCTATCGTGCGGCGCGGCGGGTGGCAAGGGGATGCCGCGACTTTCCTGCTTCAATTTCGCGGCGGTACTTCACCCGCCGTCGCGCTACGTAGACCGTGACGGATAGGCAAATGTCCGGCCGCAACCTACATTCAGGAACAATAGCTACATTTCCGGCGATACCCTATCCAGATGCGGCATCTCTCCGGAACGGAAAGGCTGAGTATGATTGTAGGCACGGTCACGGAGATCAAGAATCACGAATATCGCGTCGGCCTGACGCCTGAGAGCGTGCATGAACTGACCGCGCATGGCCATCGGGTGCTGGTGGAAAGCGGCGCGGGGGAGGGGATTGGCGCGCATGATGCGCTGTATGCCCGTGCCGGGGGCGAGATCGTCCCCAGCGCGCGCGACGTGTTCGAAGCGGCCGAAATGATCGTGAAGGTGAAGGAGCCGCAGCCCGAGGAACGCGCCATGTTGCGCCCGGGCCAGATACTCTACACCTATCTGCACCTCGCCCCCGACCCGGACCAGACCCGAGACCTCATGGCGTCGGGCGCTGTCTGCATCGCCTATGAAACCGTCACCGACGCAGGCGGCGGCCTCCCGCTGCTAAAGCCCATGAGCCAGGTAGCCGGACGCATGTCGATTCAGGCGGGCGCGACGGCGCTGGAAAAGGCGAATGGCGGCCGGGGCGTGCTGCTGGGCGGCGTGCCCGGCGTGCTCCCGGCCAAGGTCTGCGTGATCGGCGGTGGCGTCGTCGGTTTCAACGCGGCGCAGATGGCGGCGGGCCTTGGCGCGGACGTCACCATCCTCGACCGCAGCCCCGAAGTGCTCGAACGGCTCGGCATCTATTTCGAGGCACGGGCCAAGACCCGCTTTTCCAATCGCGCCAATCTCGCCGAATGCGTGGCGGAGGCGGATCTCGTCATCGGCGCCGTGCTGATCCCCGGAGCGGCCGCGCCCAAGCTGGTCAGCGCCGACATGCTCAAGACCATGAAGAAAGGCTCCGTACTGGTCGACGTCGCGATCGATCAGGGCGGCTGTTTTGAAACCAGTCATCCCACGACCCATGCCGATCCCACCTATATCGTCGATGGCATTGTCCATTATTGCGTCGCCAACATGCCCGGCGCGGTCGCACGTACCAGCACTTACGCGCTCAACAACGTCACCCTGCCGCATGCGCTGCGCATCGCCGATCTGGGGTGGAAGAAGGCGCTGCAATCCGACCCGCATCTGCTCGCGGGTCTCAACGTCTGGGACGGCAAGGTGACCTATCATGCGGTGGCTCAGGCGCTGGACCTGCCCTTTACCCCGGCGGAGGAAGCGCTGGCCTGACGGCCGCCCCGGAGCGACCCCTCTTAATCCGCGTCCGGATTGCGGAAGTTCAACCGCCGGGTGACGGTGTAATCCACCACTCCGACCAGGAAATAGCTGATCCACTGCTTCACCAAAGTCAGCACACCGCGCTGGGCCTTGTAGCGTTTCAGCGTGATCTGTCGGCTTTCCTCTGCGCGACGGCTAATGAAGTCCCTCGCTTCGTCCGCCAGCGCCTTGTCCTCGATCCGCAGCATGATCTCCAGATTCAGGAACAGGCTGCGCATGTCGAAATTGGCTGATCCGATGAAGACCGCGTCATCGATGACGATCAGCTTCATGTGCAGCTTGCGCTTCTGATATTCCCATATCTCCACCCCGCGCCGCAGCAGCGGCCCGTACAGCAGCCGCGCCGCCGCCACCGTCGCGCCATTGTCCGACCGGGACGGCAGGATCAGCCGCGCACCCTCTCGCCGCGCCGCGCGCGCAATGCGTTTCAGCATGCCGCGTCCGGGCGAAAAATAGGCGGCCACCATGTCCACCCGCCGCGCATGTTCCAGGTCATGCTTTACCACCTGTGCCCAGGGGCTTAAGCGCCGGGTCGGCCCACCGATCAGCCATCGCATCGGATCATCGGGGTCATGGCGCAGCGACGGGTGCCAATGCCGCACCATCCGCCGCATTGTGCGGAAACTCTGCTTGCTGGTCGATACCCACCGCCACAGCTGCCCATACCAGTTGGTCATCGCCGCGACCTGCGGCCCGTCGATCAGAAGGCCCAGGTCCACCCAGGCATCCTCTTCGGGCAATCCGAAATAGGCATCCTCCACATTGAACCCGCCCAGCAGCAGCCGCTGGTCGTCCGCGATGGTCATCTTCTGATGGTTGCGGATCAGATAGCGGGTCGACCGCCGCGCGCCGAATCGGCCAAACCGTCCCCCCGCCTTGATTAGAGGGTCGAAGAAAGTAACCGGCGTGTCGGCCGATCCGAACGCATCGATCATCAACGTCACGGCAACGCCGCGCCCTCGGGCCGCGATCAGCCGGTCCAGCACCATCCGCCCGCTCTCATCGGCGGCGAAGATATAATAATAGAGCTTCAGGCTGTCCCGCGCGCCATCGATCAGGCCGATCAACGTCTCTCGCAGGGCGGGACCATGTTCGATCACGTCCAGCCGGTGCCCCCGGATGGACAGGCCGATCCCGGCCTCGTCGCTCTTCGCTGGGGACTGCCGGTTGGTCGCCATATCCCGTTCATGCGCCTAATTGCCGCTATGCGCCACGGCTTTATGGGCTTTTCATTGACTCCCTGCCCGCCCGCTGATAGGCGCTGCCCTCACGATTTCCATCATTTTGCCAGGAGCGCCCGTTTGGCCCGCGTTACCGTCGAAGACTGCGTCGACAAGGTTACCAACCGTTTTGACCTCGTCCTGCTTGCGGCGCAGCGCGCCCGTGAGATTTCCGGCGGCGCTGAACTGACGTTGGACCGCGACCGCGATAAAAACCCTGTCGTCGCCCTGCGCGAGATCGCTGAAGAAACCGTTTTCCCGGCCGAATTGCATGATTCGCTCGTTGGGTCGCTGCAAAAGGTGCAGATCGACGACGACGACACGCCGGACGAAATCGGATCGATCGCCCAATCGGCAGAGGCCCTGCGCCTCACCGCCGCAGCCCCGCCGCGCAACCAGAATGTCGGCGGCGACTACGACGGCTGATCCGTTCATCGGTTCGGAGAGGGAATGAGGCTCGGCCTGCGCAAGCAGGACCGGGCCTCGATCCGTTTTGGGGCGGCATGCCGAAGAGCGCGCCCCAGCCTCACTAGATCCCAGCTTTCGCTGTGAGCACGAGGTGTCTAAATTCCCCTCTCCCCTTCAGGGGAGAGGGTGCCGAGCGAAGCGAAGGCGGGAGAGGGGATCGCAACGTGGACGCAAGCACCCTCATCCAACTCCGCCTAACCAGCAAGCTGGCAAGGCTGCGTATCCTTCTCCCGCCAGCGGGAGCAGGGTGAAGCCAGCTAATTCTTCCCCAAACAAAAATCCCGCAAAGCCCGCGCATCATGCAGCGCATTATGCGGTATCCGGCTATTCGCCGCCGCACTAAACCCCGCCGCATTCACCAGCTGCAACTGCAACCCGTTCATATCCACCATCTGCCCCGGCCCGGTCACCAGCAGCGCGCAGAAATGCGCCAAATCCTCCGGCCAGTCGGCGACGATCACCGGCTCCGGATCGCCCGCCAGATAATCGGCCAGATGATGCGCGGCTTCCACCCGGCCCAACTCCATGTCGATCCCCGGCGGCACATGGCGCAGATAGGGGATGACGTTGCGCTGCACCCAGCCATGCGGCTCCTCCGCCAGCGGCAGCGACACGTAAAATTCATCGTCGCCAAATTCCGGCACCAGCGCGACGCTGATCAGCGCGCCTGCAAATCCGTTGAATTCGGTGTCGAGGAAATAGCGCATGAAAAAAGGACTGCCTGCTGGAAGTGGGGAAGGGGACTGCCCGCGAGATAGGGGCAGGGCGCCACTTGCGCCAGCCTTTGATGATTTGCCTCGGTTCAAGCAAGCTGCCATGCGGGGCCATCGACACAAGGACCTGCCAGTGACTCCTCGCATACTCATCGACACCGCCGCCGTGCCGGGCGGACAGGAATTGAAGCTCTATAGCCGGGGCAGCGATCACATGATCGTGCTCGACCGCAACGAGCTGATGAGCAGCCGCATGAGCGGTTCGGAAAAGGCGCTAGCCGTCATGTCGCTTGAGCGCCTGAAGGGGCGGAAGGCGCCGCATCTCCTGATCGGCGGTTACGGCATGGGCTTCACCCTGCGCGCGGCGCTGGCGGGAATGGGGCAGGACGGCCGCGCCACGGTCGTCGAACTGGTGCCCAAGATCATCGAATGGGCGCGGGGGCCGATGGTCGAACTGGCGGCCGGCTGCCTGGACGACCCGCGCGTTACCCTGATCGAAGGCGACGTCGCGGCAGAGATCGCCGCCAGCCAGCAACGCTATGACGCCATCTTGCTCGACGTAGACAACGGCCCCGACGGCCTGACCGCGCCCGCCAACGATCGGCTCTATTCCTCCGCTGGCCTCTCCACCGCCAAGGCCGCGCTGAAGCCCGGCGGCATCCTCGCCATCTGGTCCGCTGCCCCCGACGCCGCCTTCACCCGCCGCCTCCGCGACGCGGGCTTTCTGGTCGATGAGGTAGCGGTCAAAGCCCGCGACAACGGCAAAGGCCCCCGCCACGTCATCTGGTTCGCCCAGAAACGATAAGACCAAAATCCTCCCTGCGCGAAGCGTGGGGAGGGGGACCGCTCGCGAAGCGAGTGGTGGAGGGGAAATGGCACAACCTGCGCATTCCCCCTCCACCAGCCTGTGGCTGGTCCCCCTCCCATCTCCCGATGGGGAGGACAGCACCTTCCCGAAAACTCCGTCATCCCAGCGAACGCTGGGATCTCAAGCCACCAGGCCAAACGCTACCTCCCGAGATGCCAGCCTCAGCTGGCATGACGATCAGTGGCGCTCAATGCCGATCAAACCTCACATTCCGGCAAAGCCCAATCAATCCCCCCACGCCCCTTCGCCTCCAAAAACGCATTAGCCTGCGAAAAATGCCGACACCCCAAAAACCCGTTATGCGCTGACAGCGGGGAGGGATGCGCCGCCTTCAAAACCAAATGCCGCGTATGATCCACAAACGCCGCCTTCCGCTGCGCATAAGCACCCCACAGCAGGAACACGACCGGCTCCTCCTGTCGGTTCACCAGCCGAATGATCGCATCGGTAAACTCTTCCCAGCCGCGTTTCTGGTGTGAAGCGGCGCGCCCCATCTCGACGGACAGCACACTGTTCAACAACAGCACGCCCTGCCGCGCCCAATGCTCCAGAAACCCATGACGCGGCGCGTCGATGCCCAGGTCGCTCTTCAATTCCTTGTAGATATTCTTGAGCGACGGCGGCGTCCGCACCCCCGGCTGCACGCTGAAGCACAGTCCATGCGCCTGCCCCTCGCCATGATAGGGGTCCTGCCCCAATATCACCGCCTTCACATGGCCCAGCGGCGTCAGGTCCAACGCGCGGAAATATTCGCTGCCCTTGGGGAATATGCGTTTGCCCTGCCGCTTCTCCTCTTCCAGAAATGTTTTGAGCGCCTGCATATAGGGGCGGTCGAATTCCTCGTGCAGCGGCGCGCGCCAGCTTTCGTCGAGCTTGATCGTTGCGGTCATGATCGCCTGATGACCTGCCCGGCAACGGCCTGTCAACCGCACGGGCGGCCTTGCTCCGCGCCTTAAAATGAGGGAAAGGAAAATCATGCCGCGCCTTTCCTTCACCACCGCCCTTGTGGCGGGCATTGCCCTGTTTCTCGCGCCCCTGCCCACGGCTGACGCCTTCGGCCCCCAGCCCAATGTGGTGCATCAAACGGCGCAATCGCGTCTGCTCGGCGAGTTCACCCGTTTCGCCGCGCTCAGCGACGGGACGGTCGGCATAGCGGTGCGCGACCTGCGCAATGGCGAGACGCTGGAACTGAATGGCGACACGCTTTTCCCCATGGCGAGCACCTACAAGGTCGCGGTGGCGGGCAAGATATTGTCGCTCGCCGATGCGGGTACGCTGCGCTTCGATGAAAAGCTCCCGCGCCTTGGCACGCCGATGCCGGTCACGACCTTGCTCGACCTGATGCTCACCCGCAGCGACAATGAAGCGACCGACGCGCTCGTCGCCCGCGCAGGTGGCCCGCAGGCGGTCAATGGCTGGCTCCAGTCGCTCGGCATTCGCGGCCAGCGGGTGGACAGCAACACCGCCCAACTGCTCGCCCGCGCGAAGGTGGGGGCAGGCGGGGCAGGGGACGAGGTCGAAACCTCCCTGTCATCGCGCGCGCGGGATGCGCGAGACATGCCCAACATCGCCTTCGCCGCCGATCCCCGCGACACCTCCACGCCCCGCGCGATGAACGATCTCCTCTCCACCATCCAACATGGCAAGGCATTGAAGAAGGGCAGCACGGCCATGCTGCTCGGCATCATGGCCCGCTGCAAGACGGGCAAGGCGCGCCTCGTCGCCATGCTCCCGCCCGGCACGCCGATCGCGCACAAGACAGGCACGCTCAATGGCCTCGGCAATGACACGGGCATCATCACCCTGCCGGACGGTCGCCCGATCGCCATTTCCGTCTTTGTCATGAAGGATCATCGCGGCCACGCCGCGCGCGACCGCATCATGGCCGAAGTGGCGCGAGCGGCCTATGACTATTTCCTTTTCGCCCCTGAATCGCGCACGGCCTGACGCATCGCTCTTAACATGGATTGAACTTGGCTCTAGCCCTGTCGTCCGCAGCGGGAGGATGGCATGCGCGATGTCGCGGCGTTCAGCGATTTCTGGCCCTATTATCTTCAGGAACATGCACGCCCCGCGACAAGGGCGATGCACTATGCGGGGACGAGCACGGTCGTACTGCTGCTCGGCGTGATGCCCTTGACCGGCCGCTGGTGGCTGCTTCCGGCCCTGCCTGTCGCCGGTTACGGCTTTGCCTGGGCCGCCCACGCCCTGATCGAACGCAACCAGCCCGCCACTCTCCGCCATCCCCTCTGGTCCCTGCGCGCCGATTTCCGCATGTGGTTCCGCTTCCTCACCGGACGCATGCGCCGCGATCTCGCCCGCGCAGGCGTCCGCCCCGACGGATCGGTCGATCCCGCCAAGCGCCTCAACCTCTAAGGCATCCCCTCACGCCAGTGACTTGACCGCCCCCGCCGCTGTGCCACAAGGGGCGGCGATGGCCCTTACCGCCCACTTCTCCCCCTTGCCCGATCTCGCCGCGCTGGCCCAACGCTGGCAAGTGCTGGAGGCAGCATCGGACGCCTCCTTCTTCCTCGGCTGGACCTGGACCAGCAGCTGGCTCGAAAGCTACGCCGTCCGCCCCGACATGCTCTGCGTTACCGATGAAGAGGGCAGGGACGTCGCCCTAGCGCTCACCGGCCATGCGCAACAGCCGCGCCTGCTAGGCCGCTGCGCCACCCTCTCGCTCAACCAGTCGGGCAATCCCGCCGCCGACCGTCCCTATGTCGAATATAACGGCCTCCTCGCCCAGCGGGGCCGGGAGGCCGAATCCGTCCAAGCCTTCCATACGGCCCTCCAACGCCGCACCGACTGGCGCGCCCTGCGCCTTAGCGGCATCACGCCCGGCTCTCCTTTGTTCGGCCTGCGCACCCACCGCGCCACCCGCCTAGACCGCTCACCCGTCTATCAAGCCGATCTCGAAGCCGTCCGCGCGGCGAACAACGACTATCTCTCCCTGCTCAGCGCCAACACCCGCAGCCAGATCCGCCGCGCCATCAAGGACCATAACGGCCTCCCCACCGTCACCGCCGCCACCGCAGATGAAGCCGCCACATGGCTGGAAGAAATGCGCGTCCTCAACGAAGGCCGCCACGCAGACAATGCTTGGGAAGATCCAGCCTTCCGCCGCTTCCTCCTGACCCTCGCGCGCAAAGGCATCCCCAGCGGCGAAGTCGAACTCCTCCGCTTCACCGATGATGGCGGCCCAGTTGGCCTGCTCGTCAATTTCATCCATCGGGGCCAGGCGCTGAACTACCAGTCCGCCTTCGCCGCCCCCCGCACGGCCAAGGACAAGCCCGGCCTCCTGTGCCACACCGCCGCCGTCGCGCATTATGCAGAGTGCGGACTGGCACTCTACTCCCTCCTCGCAGGGAAGGACCGCTACAAGCAAAGCCTCGCCACCCGCGAAGAGGCGCTCGAATGGTGGCTCCTCGAACGCTTCTCGCCCCGCCTGGAAGCCGAAGCGCTGCTCCGACGCCTGCTTAAACGCCCAGCTTCCGCATGATCCGATAAGCGAGCCGCCGCGCCCCCTGCCGCTCCGGCGCAGCACCAATCCGCCCCACCGGCAATCCCCGCCGCCGCAGCAACGCGTTCAGCCCATGCAGCTCGCTTTCCGCAACGCTACGCTCCGATCGCCAAGTCACCGACAGGCTGATCGACACCCCCGCGCCATTCTCCACGAAATGCGGCGCCTTCACCGGCACATGGATCGCATCGCCGGGCAGCAACCTTACCGCCGTCCCGCGCCCGCGAAAATCATCCCGCCAATTCAGGTTACGATGCCCGCCCGCATGAAATGCCTCGCTCTGCACCGCAGGCACCAACTCCTGATCAGCAGCCGGAAAGACCGTCATGACCTTTTCGCCCATGATCTGGAGCAGAATATTATGCTCCGGGTCCATGTGAAACGGCGTCACGCTCCCCGGCGACGACAGAAAGATAAACGCCTCCCGGTTCAGCATCGGCCCCGTCCGCGCATCCACGATCGGCTCCAATTCTGCCAACGCCGCGTCCAGCAGCGCACCATAGGCCGCATCCCGCTCGACATTCTTCAGCACCGCCCAGCTACCGTTGCTCTCGATCGTCCGGATCGTCTCGCCCAATGTCAGCCCGTTGGACGGCGTATCCTCGGGCCGCACGCCCAAAGGCAGCTTGCCCAGATTATATTCGACCGAAGCCGCAGGCATCCGCTCCGCCAATCCGGCCAATGCCTCGATCGCCAGCAGCGGGTGCCCAACAAGCCCATGATGCAACTTCACCGACGCATCCGGATAGGCGCCCGCGAATATCCCCCGCGCCTCCTCATCGAAAACCTGCGCGCTGATCGGCAAGTGAGCAGTCATCCTTGTCCCTTCATATGGCTGGCGATCGTCTCCACCCCATTGGCCAGCGCGAAAGCCGCCGCCCGCCCGATCCGGTCGATCCCGCTCCCATGCAGCGCCACGCGATATTGCACGATCGTCCGCCGCTCGGCCCACAGGCTGTCGATCATCGGATGATCAGGCGCAGCGCAGCTGTCCATCCACCCGATTGCCGGATCACCCTGCACCGCATGCAGGTTGGCGAGCTCGATCAACACGCCGGGCGAAAAGCGCCCCATCTCCTCGTCAAAGGCGATCTTGAAGGAAAAGGCGCCCTCGCCATGGCGGAAATTCGCCAGCATCGCGATCGCCCGCCCATCCAGGTCAATGCGCAGGAAATGCAACAGCCCGGCATCGAAAGCCGCCGCGCAAGCCGCCCGGAAAAAGGCCGCGTCTTGCGGAGAACAGCCAAGCGCCGACCCTTCGCGCCCCTTCCACCCCGAAGCCTCCAGTGCCAGAAAATCGGCGCACCAATGCGGCAGTTCCGCCCGATCCACCAGCAGGTGCTGGCTCACCGTGCCAAGGTCCGCCAGCCGCTTTTGCAGCCGCCTGATCTCCTTGCGCTTCTTGGCGCGCACATGCGTTTCCCAATAGGCATCGGCATCCAGATCGGATCGCAGCATGGCGCGATCATAACGATGCACCTCGCGCCGCCCTCGCCGCTGCTCGACGCACAGCGCCTCCAGCGCAGCCGCATTGGCCCCCGCCGCATCCAGTCCCCGCAGATACAAAAATCCCGCCGCCCAATGCGCGTCATCCAACTGCGCCAGCAATCCCCGCCACGCCGCCACCTCATCACCTCGCCGGATCAGTGGAGCGCCAAAGAAGCAATGCTCGTGCATCCAGTTGGTAACGCAGGAAAGCGGCAGGCGTCCGTGCCGCGCCGCCACCGTCACCGGCAACAACCCGATCAGATCCCCTCCCGCATGCGCCTCGACCATCCGCACGCCCGGTGTCCCGGCCAGATGATCCAGCGCCGCGCACAGCATGTCTGGCGCGTAAAAGGCGTTCGCCTCGGCCGCCTCCGCCGCCAAAGCGGTCCAGCGGGCGCGCTGCGCGGGGCCATAGGCACGGGTGCCGTTGGGCAGGGGATGCGATGCCATGTCCATGGCAAAGCGCATAAACTTCAATGATTAGGGAATGACTAAACTGCCTCATTTGGGGCAGCAGGCCGCCTCTTTGGGGGAAAGCCCTTTACATCGCGCGCCGGATTGTCTGTTAACGATGGGGCTAACCCGCGACGGCTGAAAGAGATTCCCATGGCGACCCACCTGATCCTGTCACATAGCGTGGTGGCCGCATGACCATTCTCGTCACTGGCGCTGCCGGCTTCATCGGCATGGCCGTCGCCGACCAGCTGCTCGCCGCCGGGCGGGCGGTGATCGGCATCGACAATATGAACGACTATTATCAGGTCTCGTTGAAGCGCGACCGGATCGCGGCGCTGCAACAGCGGCATGGAAAGCTGTTCACCTTCGCCGAACTGGATTTTGCCGACATGGACGCGCTGCACGCCGCGCTCGCGGGGCAGACGGTGGAGGCGATCGTTCATCTCGGCGCGCAGGCGGGCGTGCGGTATTCGCTCATCAATCCGCATGCCTATGTCCGCTCCAACCTCGCGGGCCATGTCAACATGCTCGAACTGGCCCGCGAACGGCGGGTGCGGCATCTGGTCTATGCCTCATCCTCCTCGGTCTATGGCGGCAATGACAGCCTGCCTTTCCGCGTGGAGGATCGCGCCGACCATCCCGTCTCGCTCTACGCCGCGACCAAGCGCGCCGATGAATTGATGAGCGAGACTTACGCCCATCTCTTCCGCATTCCCATGACGGGCCTGCGCTTCTTCACCGTTTATGGCCCCTGGGGTCGCCCGGACATGGCGATGTGGATCTTCACGAAAAAGATCCTGGCGGGGGAGCCGATCCCCGTGTTCAACCATGGCCGGATGCAGCGCGACTTCACCTATATCGACGACATCGTGACCGGGGTGATCGGCTGCCTCGATCACGCGCCTGCGGATGATGGATCGCTAAAGGCGGGCGGCAGCCGTTCGCCGCACCGGCTTTACAATATCGGCAATAATCGGCCCGAAGAGCTGATGCATCTCATATCGGTGCTGGAACAGGCGATCGGGCGCAAGGCTGAGATTGATTTTCAGCCCATGCAGCCGGGCGACGTGCCCGCCACCTTCGCGGACATCAGCGCGATTGCCCAGGATATCGGCTTCGCGCCGACCACCGGCATAGAGGTCGGCGTGCCGCGCTTCGTGTCCTGGTATCGCGACTATCACGCAGGATAACCGACAAAAGCACGGCACTACGCGCGCCTCGGGGGAAAGTTCCGGCCCTCAACATATAAGCAATAATTTGCGGGATATGTGGCAATAAAGGCGCGCAAATCTTCGCTCATGCTGGCAAATTGAATTGCCATTCTGCCGTTAACGGTTCTATTCCCGTCACCGGGACGGCTTCGAGCCGAAATGGGTCGCTTAAAACGAGGTTTAGGGCGGAGCGCCGGAATGGCGGCTGCCGCCATGCCGCATCGATCAGGAAAACCTGCCGTGCGTCATGGAAAAAAGGGCGAACTTGTGTCGACATTATCAAAAATTGTGCCTTTTGGTTCTGGCAGCCGGATCGTGGAAACCGCCTGTAGAACCTTGTCCGTCGCTTCCCAGGGACTGAACGCGCTGGAGGCGAAATTCTCCGATCGTGATTTCGCCGCGATATTCCTTCGCGTCGCTGGCATGATCATGAGCGCGCGTGGACGCCTGATCGTCACCGGCATGGGGAAAAGCGGTATCGTCGCGCGCAAGATGACGGCGACCCTGACCTCGACCGGCACGCCCGCGCTCTTCATGCATCCGGCTGACGCTGGTCATGGCGACCTTGGCATGGTGACGCCTGACGACATCGTCCTGATGCTGTCCCATTCGGGCGAATCCAACGAACTTGGCCCCATCATTCAATATTGCAAACGGTTCGGCATTCCGCTGCTCGGCCTCACGGCCCGCGCGGACAGCACCGTCGCCAGCGCTTCCGACGTCTGCGTGCTGTTGCCCGCCGTCCGGGAAGCCTGCCCCAACGAACTGGCGCCCACCACCTCCACCACGGTCCAGATGGCCTTTGGCGACGCGCTTGCCATCGCGCTCATGGAAATGCGTGGCTTTTCGGCCGATGACTTCCACAAATTCCATCCCAATGGCCGTCTTGGCGCGCAGTTGCTGAAGGTTCGCGATCTGATGGCCGCCGGTGACAATGTCCCCCGCGTGGCCGAAGACGCGTCGTTGCTCGACGCCACCATCGAAATGACGCGCGCGCGCCTTGGCGGCACGGCGGTCGTCAACAGCGCTGGCGAACTGATTGGCGCCTTCACCGATGGCGACTTGCGGCGGACCCTCACCGATACGCGGCAGCTGACCGAAACCGTCGGCCAGTTCATGACCGTGCCGCCGCTGTCCGTGGGGCCTGACGATCTCGCCTCCGAAGCGCTGCGCCTGATGCACATGCATAACATCACGCTGCTCTTCGTCTGCGAAGGCGGGCGGCTGGCGGGTGCCGTCCACATGCACGACCTGCTGCACGCCGGGGTCGCCTGAACAGCATCATCGTCATTCCGGCGCGGGCGGGCTCGTCCCGGTTGCCGCGCAAGCCCCTGCGCCTGATCGCCGGGCGTACGCTGCTGCACCGGACCATCGCCATGGCGCGCGCCGCCATCTCGGGCATTGCCGACGCGGAACTGGTGGTGGCGACCGATGACCGCGAAATCGCCGATCATGCTCACGCCGTTGGCTGCGTCGCCGCCATGACGGACAGCGCCATCGCGACAGGTTCCGGCCGCGCACTCGCTGCCGCCCTCCAGCGCCCGGAGCCCCCGTGCTTTATCGTCAACCTGCAAGGCGACTCTCCCTTCCAGCCCCAAGGCGCGCTCAGCGCCGTCATCGGCGCGCTGCACGCAGGCGCTGAGGTCGCGACCCCCGTCATCGCCCTTGACTGGCAAGCGCTCGACGCCCTGCGCGATCACAAGCTCCGCTCGCCCTTCAGCGGCACCACCTGCGCCCGCGCACCCGATAGCCGCGCCCTCTGGTTCTCAAAAACCATCATCCCCGCGATCCGCGACGAACAGGCCCTGCGCGACAGCCAGCCGATCTCGCCCGTCTGGCGCCATGTCGGCCTCTACGGCTACACGCTCGAAGCCCTGACCCGTTTCGAGCAAACACCCCCGACCACGCTTGAACAGCTGGAGGGCCTGGAACAGCTCCGCCTCCTCGAACTTGGCATCCCGGTCACCACCGTCGCGGTCGATCCGCCCATCTTCGACAGTTCCGGCATAGACACAGAGGCCGACATCCAGCGCGTAGAGGCCCTCATCGCCACCCATGGCGACCCCACGCCCGCCTGACCTCATGCGCCGCATCTTCATCATCCGCCACGGCAACACCTTCGAAAGCAGCGCCACCGCCTGCCGCATCGGCGCGGGCACGGACTTGCCCCTCGTCGAAAGCGGCCGCGCGCAGGCCGACCGCCTCGGCCAATGGTTCGCCGCGCAAGGTCTCGCCCCCTGCCACATCCACAGCGGCCCTCTCAGCCGCGCCCGCGAGACCGCAAGTTGCATCGCCGCCGCGCTCAACCAGCCCGTCACCGGCACGCTCCCCTGGCTAGACGAAATCGACCACGGCCCCGACGAAGGCCGCCCCGAAGCCGAAGTCCTCGCCCGCATCGGTGGGCAGGCGCTCGCCCAATGGGACGAACAAGCCATCCCGCCCCCCGGCTGGATCGTGAATGCGCCATCCCGCATCGCCGCCTGGCAAAGCTATTTCGCGCAAAGCGGGGAGGGGACAGACCTGCTCGTCACCAGCAACGGCGCCGCCCGCTTCGCCCTGCTCGCCCTCGGCCTCTCACCCGCCTCGCTCAAGCTGCGCACCGGAGCCTATGGCGAGTTGACCGTCGCGCCTGACGGCGCCGTTACCCTCTGCAACTGGGACCGACGGCCCTAAACGTCATCACAACCCAAAAAGCCTCTCCCCTTCAGGTTCAAACGAGGCACGTGACTCGTTTGAAGGGTTGGGGCGGGCGCTCTCCCCGGATTCCGATTGCTCCTGTCAAACCAGGCCGCTCACCCCACGGGCGTTGAGCTGGCCGTCACAGGTTGCAGCACGGCAGGCTTCGCCTCGGGCGCTGCAACAGATTTGTCCGCCGCCGCTTCCGGAGCCGCAGCCTGCGCCTTCAGGCTCGCCGCCGCATTTTGCAAAGCGACCGCCGCCGCTTCCAGCGCTGCCGCCGCGGAATTTGATTGCCCCGCCGGTTCCGCTGCCTTCGCGACGGTCATTCCCGCAGCTGTGATCGCCTCATGCGGAGCATCGACCTGCTTCGTCCCTCCAGCTTCCGCCGCACCGACCGCCGGAGCCGCTACCGCTGCCGGGGTTACCGCCGCCGCCGTCACCACCGGCTGCGCCTCACACACCGCATCAATCCCCAGCGCGCTTTCGGAAAAGTTCGTCGCCAGCTGCGGCAATTCCCGGTCCTGCGCCTCGGTCGCCAAAGTCAACAGCGTGTCGGTCATCGGGCAATAGCTTCCGGCCTGCACCAGTCCGGAATGGCTGTTGCCCAGCTTCGTGTTGAACTGCTCATAGGCACGCTGCCCTTCGGCGATGCCGTTCACCCGCATGAAGCGCGTCTTCAGCACATTATTATAACTGCTCAGCAGCCCGATCTTCTTATCGACAAAGGCGGCATATTTCGCCTCTATCTCCTTATTCACCCCCTTGCACCGCAGAGCGCCCAGCATCAGCATCACGTGCAAATCCCGGACTTTAGCCGCTTCAATCTCATAGGGTTGCCAGCACGGGCCGGGGGTGGAGGCAGCTATCTGGCCGGAAGAAAGCGCAACGAAACCACAGGCGGCAACCGCCGCCATCTGCAACCGTGACATGATGGACCTCGCAGAATCGAAAGAGGCGACCCGCTGATCCCGATGATAGCATTCTGCCCCAAAAATGCCATATTTATTAATGGACATCAGCCAGCCCAGCGCCCGAAAAAGCACCCCGCCACGCCCGCATTCAGCGCTGCTAAAAGCGTCAGTTCTTCCGCTGCGGCACGGTGAAGGTGCCCGAAACCCGGCCCCCCGATCCGCCCGAAACCCCCGGCACGCCGCCCGAAGCGCGTCCGTCCACAGTCGACCGCCCGCTGGTCAGGTCAATCACCAACCGCCCGCCGGTCAGCCGGTTGCTCCCCTGCGTCAACGTCACATTGCCCAGCATCGTGATCAGGCGGCTGTTAAGGTCATAAATCGCCACATTGCCTCGCGCCGTCTCGTTCCCCTTGGTCACGACGACATTGCCCGAAGCGTCGATCCGGTCGACCTCCACGCCATTCCCGCCAGTGCCATTGCGGTAAGCGACGGTCATCCGTGCGGCGTTCAGAGTCATGCCCGCCTGCGTCACCTGGACATTGCCGGAAACGACCACCCGATCGGCGCGGTCCTGCACCTCGATCCGGTCGGCGGTGAAATTAACCGGCGCGTTGCTGTCATGATTCTTCAGCACCTGCGCCCCGGCGCCCGCGAAAACCATAGCCGCGCCCATGGCGCCAGCGCTCGACAGCAGGATCAGCGATCTTTTCATCACTTTTGCCCTTTGATGCCATTTTGTTCGATGCGCAAGCTTGCCCTGCCATTGAGCGTAACCGTCCGCGCGTTCAGGTCGGCGTCCAGATGGTCGCCGCTGAACGTGCCGATGGGTATCCGGCCATCGACGCGCCCCGCGCTGCGCATGCGCCGGGTCTTGAGGTCGATGCCCACGTCCCGCGTCGTCAGCCTGTATCCGCCCGCCGCCTCGAACTGCACCGGGCCGTCCACCGCGACGCGCTCCTTGTCCATGTCATAGCGCCCCTTGCGCGCGTTCAGCACGGCTGGCCCTTCGGACAGCAGGATGCGCGCCGACATGTCATTCAGGTCCACGATCGGTTCGCGAGAGCTTTTCTGCACGGCACTCCCGGCGCGCAAGGAAAAGGGCTGCCCCTTGCTGTCCTCGCCCCGATACAGCGCCTCGCTCACCCGCATCCGTTCCTTCGCCACCTCGACCTTGTTCTTGTCGAGCACGAAGCTCACCTTGTCCCCGCCGGTAAAGGGCGCCATCACCAGCAACGCCGCCAGCACGCCCACCAGCACCGGCAACCAGTTTTTCAGCCGCGCGACCAGCCTGTCATGGCTGCCGCCCGGACGCGCCCAATTGCGCCTGACATGACGTTGCTGATCGGCCTGTATGGACATGGGAAAGCGCTTCTAAGCCCCTTACATATGCGCGAAGATGTCGATCTCCGGCCATCCCGCCAGGTCCAGCTCGGCCCGGTGAGGAAGGAAATCGAAACAGGCCTGCGCCAGTTCCATCCGTCCTTCGCGGATCAATCGCTTGTCGAGTTCAGCCTTCAACGCATGCAGATAGCGCACGTCCGACGCCGCATAATCCTTCTGCGCGTCCGACAGGGTGGGGGAGCCCCAATCGCTCGACTGCTGCTGCTTGCTGATTTCCTGCCCCAGCACTTCGCGCACCAGTTCCTTCAACCCATGGCGGTCGGTATAGGTGCGGATCAGGCGCGAAGCGATCTTCGTGCAATAGACGGGCGCTGCCACCACGCCCAGATAATGCTTGATCGCCGCTATGTCGAAACGCCCGAAATGATACAGCTTCAACCGTGCCGGATCGGCCAGCACCGCGCGCAGGTTCGGCGCAGCATAATCGCTGCCCGGCATGAATCGCACCAGATGCTCGTCGCCCTTGCCATCGCTGATCTGCACGACACACAGGCGATCGCGCGGCGTGATAAGGCCCATGGTTTCGGTATCGACGGCGACGGGGCCGGGGGCAAGGACGTCTGCGGGCAGGTCCTCTTCGTGGAAATATACTGTCATCCAACCCCTCTATGGCGAAAGCGGCGGTAACTCAATCGACGCTTTTTCTGCGCTGCCAAAATGCCCCACGCTGGTTCATTCGGGCAAATGCGGCGGCAATCGGGCTAAAATCATTCGCGCATGGCTGAAAAGTTGATATAGTGATTCTCAAACCCGCATACGTGCGGTGGATTCTGCATGTCATTTCGCCCGGCATGTTTGTCCGATTTAGTCGGGGGCGAAGCGAAAGTGACCAACAGGGCATGAGTTTTGATAGAGGTCGCCGCGGCGGGCGCGGCAAGGACAAGCGCGACGGTTTTGGCGACGACAATTTTTACGGCGGCGGTAACGATCGTGGCGGTTTCGGCGGTGGTTTTGGAGATCGTGGTGGTTTCGGCGGTGGTGATCGCGGCGGCTTCGGCGGCGGCGGTGATCGCTTCGGCGGTGGCGGCGGCGGCGGTGGCTTCCGCAGCGGCGGTGGCGGCGGCTTCGGCGGCGGCGGCGGTGGTGGCGGCTTCGGCGGCGGCCGTGGCGGCGGCGGCGGCATGCCGGCCCAGGTCGTTGGCGAAGGCACCGGCGTTGTAAAGTTCTTCAACGGTCAAAAGGGCTTCGGCTTCATCGTTCGTGATGACGGCGCGGAAGACGTGTTCGTCCACATCAGCGCCGTTGAGCAGGCGGGCCTCACTGGCCTTGCCGAAGGTCAGCAGCTCGGCTTCACCCTGGTGGACCGTGGCGGCAAGATCTCGGCAACCGACCTCAAGATCGAGGGCGAGCCCCTTCCGGTCGTCGATCGTCCGCGTGAACCCCGCGAACCCCGTCCGGGTGGCTTCGGCGGTGACCGTGGCGGCTTCGGCGGCGGCGATCGTGGTGGCCCGCAGCGCCAGCTGACCGGCGAACGCGCCAGCGGCACGGTCAAGTTCTTCAACGCCATGAAGGGCTTCGGCTTCATCCAGCGCGACGACGGCCAGCCCGACGCATTCGTGCACATCAGCGCAGTCGAACGCGCAGGCATGTCCGCCCTCAACGAAGGCGACCGCCTGGACTTCGAACTCGAAGTTGACCGCCGCGGCAAGCACGCAGCCGTCAACCTTCAGTCGAAGGCCGACTGACACATAACTCTGCCCGCATAAGCGGAGAGGATAGAAGGGGTCGCCTGCCCGGCGGCCCCTTTTTTGTTGTGGGGAGGGGGTGCGGTGGCTTTGCGCCATTTGCGGTCGCTTGGCGTCCCAATCACCACTCCCATAAACGGACATTCCCGAGGATGCCATTTGCTGTCGTTGAACTGCCTGCCGCCAACCTCGCAAACTGTCATCTTTTTAAAAATTTGTGATTTGGAAACTTGGAAACCAAGACTGTTGGCGACGCTCTATAGATGATGATCTATGCAAGCCGGATAGTGTGGGAAAGCCAAATGCAAGATACTTTACGGATTGGTCGTCTTCGATTTGCAGCGGGTAGTGCTCCTAGCCAGCCCCCTCTCGAAATTGAATGTCCGAATGTCACTATATTGGTTGGACCGAACAGCGCGGGAAAAAGTCAGACTCTGCGCGAAATTGAGGCTCATTGCTCGGGCTTGGAAGCGCCATCCGCGCTTCTAGAAAAAATTGAAATTACTATGCCTCAGGACGGCGAGGCCGTCGATCGAATGATGAAGATATACCAGACGGAAGCTCCGCAAGGGCAAGGAATGCAGCCCGGAAATATCTGGTTCTTTCGCCCCCGCTCGCGAAATAACGAGCAAGAACTCCGAATTCAGATACCAAAAACAAGTTTCGTTGATTGGCATAACGATGGAAACTTTGACGCTCTTCGTCAGTATTTCGTCCGATTCTTTACAACGCGCCTAGACGGTCGAACTAGATTTGAACTGATTGATCCAAAACCTACAGGAGACCTTGAGAAGACGCCTGAGAATTTACTGTGGCATCTTTTCATGTCCAAGCCTATTCGCGAAGCGGTTCGCAAATTCACCGAACAGGCTTTCGGAAAATTTTTTGTCGTTGATCCAACGGCCATGACTACTTTCCGTGTCCGCTTAAGCAACCGAGCGCCTGCAAACGAAACGGAGGAGCAGGCGGTCGATGATAACGCCCGTCGGTTTCACGGAGATGCACCAGTCATCCAGTCGCTTGGTGACGGCGTCCAAACTTCAGTAGGACTTGTTGCCGCTGTCTTAGCGTTGCCGGATAGAATTATTTTGATCGACGAACCCGAGGCATTTCTGCATCCAACCCTCGCTCGGCGTGTTGGCAAAGTGCTCGCAAAAGCGGCCCGAGATCGCGATGCCTCATTGATCATTGCGAGCCATAGCTCAGAGTTGTTGCTAGGTTGCATGCAATCTGAACCCAATCTTCGGATTGTGAGATTGACCTATACCGGCGGATTGGCAAGCGCGCGTTCCCTCGACCCCGCGGAAATCCGCCAGTTGATGAATGATCCGCTTCTTCGCTCCGCGCACAGTTTAAGGGCGCTTTTTCATCGCGGCGCAATTGTCTGCGAAGCCGATGCGGACCGGGCGTTCTACGAAGAAATCAATTCGCGCATGAGTGCTGCCGAGCGAGGTATCGAAGATTGTATCTTTATGAACGCGCAGAACTGGCAAACGATACCTAGGTTGGTTGAGCCTCTGCGACGTTTAGGCGTGCCCGCGCTCGCAATATTCGATTTCGATGTTCTTATGAGCGACGAATTTGGACCAATTTGGTCTCTAGTGAATCTGGACGTGGCCGACCTGCATATTATGCAAAATGAACGAGCATCAATCAAAGCTGCGATGGAAAATATTGGACGCGCTAATTGCAAAAAACTTGGTGTTAATGCGTTAGATATCGATAAGATCGATGCAATCGCTTTGCTTAAAAAATTTGCATCTTTTGGTATAATGTTTGTGCCAGTTGGTGAATTAGAGTGTTGGCTAAAATCGCAAATGCAAGAACAGGTGTCAAAGAAAAATTGGTTGTTCGCTATGTTTGAAGCAATGGGAGCCGATCCTGACGACGCGTTTTATGTCAATGCGGGAGACGACGACGTATGGGAGTTCATCGAAACAGCCCGTCTCTGGATCGATGACCCTGAACGTCGCGGTATGCCGCACTGACGGATTGAGATCGTCGTAAGAGAGTTTTTGCCAAGGTGAGGCGGAAAGCCGACATTCCGCAATCGGCCATTGGCTGTCGTTCAGCACTGCTCGATCTTCCAGCGTTTGCCGGCCAAAACCCGCGTGGGGCATGGCTTCTGCAACGTAAATATCAGCCTCGACGCCCGCTGCCCGGAGGGCAGCATGCATCCTGACGGTATCGGATAGCAGCCGGTCATGCGTCCCGCTTGTCAGGTGCGTAGGAAGAAAGGCGGCCCCCAATCCCCACCCCACCGCGGGAGGGAGAGCAGGGAAGGCCCCTCCCAAAATAGGAAAAATAGGAAACCCCCGAAAACGCGTTTAATTCGCCATTTCATTCATGACTTTGACCGGCGGCACGATCGTCACCGTCTCAAACCGCTCCTTCCGCCGTACTCCGTTCAGCGGCGGCGGAACATTCACCTGCTCCACCGGCACCCGCTGCCGCATGCATTCTCCCTTGTTCTCCCGCGCCGTCTGCCCACAATTCCACAAGGCCCGCTGCAATCCCGTCGCGCTATTGTGAATATAGGCAAAGCTCATGCTTTCCATCTGATCGCCCGACAGCGGAAACCCACTCGGAGCGCTCCCCGCCCGCCAAGCCATGATCCGACACTCCGGCCGCCCCGCGCAGAAAGTCTGCGCCATCACCGGCCAGTTGTCGGGCGCCGTCCCCTTGCCAAGTTCCACCAGAAAGCTCCGCGCGCCCGGCGCGATCGCGATCAACCTTACGCCGCCCATTATCCGGCCCAGCGAGTCCGCGCCGATCGCCTCTTGCGGCTTGGCCGTCAAAGCCGCCAGACTGCTCCCACCCGGCGCCAGAACGCCCGACCCCTCGCTGTCCCCGTCCTGATGCGCCATCGACAGTCGGGCGATGCGCGCAACCACCGGCTCCACACTATCCCGCGCCAACCGGAAAGCGGGCGGCGTTCCCCACCATCCCCGCCAGCGGAAGAAAAGGTGCGTCCCCACCGCCGTGATCTTGTCCAGGCTGCCGCTCCAGTAGGGCACGACCCAATCCGTATGATAGTGGGTGGCATAGCCGACCGGCTTGAACACCTTGCCCGCCAGCGCGGCCTTCGCAATCTCCCGCGCTCTGTTCCATGCCTCTTCCCCCGGCGTCCGCGCCATCGCGCCATCGCAGGTGAAAGTGAACTGACAGCCGGTCGATCGTTCCTGCCCCTGAAACACGACCCCGCACACCGTTTTGGGGAAAGCGGGATGCCGAACCCGGTTCAGCACCACCTGCGCCACCGCGCGCTCGCCCACCGCGTCATCGCCCGCTTCGTAAAGCTGCGCGGCCGCCAGGCAGTCCGTGGCCCGCGCCAGGTCGCTTTCCGAGCCAGTGAACACAAATGGCCGCGCTGCCGGATTGGGGAGCCGCGAGAAAGGCACAGCCCCGTTGAACGCCCGCGCCTGATCCTGATCCAGCGTATAAAGCTCCACCGGCTGCACAACGGGTGCCGCTGTGGTCGGCCGCTTCATCAGCGCGCGCTGAACCAGTGCCGCCCGTGCCGCACCGGCAGCAGGCGCCCGTGCATCCCACCGCGCGACCAGCGCAGGCAAACCGGCGAACAGCAGGAGCCAGATCAGCCACATCGCGCGATGTGGCTGGCTGCTGATAGAAGCGTCGATCATTTCTGACCCTGCGCCGTCCTATTCGGGCAGGAAGTCAGGCACCGACAGATAGCGTTCACCAGTATCATAGTTGAAGCCCAGAACGCGGCTGCCGGACGGAAGCTCCTTCAGCTTCTGCGCAATCGCGGCCAGTGTTGCGCCGGACGAGATGCCGACAAGCATGCCTTCCTCTCGCGCCGCGCGGCGGGCATATTCCTTGGCATCGGCCGGGTCGACCTGAATCACGCCGTCCAGCAACTGCGTGTGCAGGTTCGCGGGGATGAAGCCAGCGCCGATACCTTGAATGGGGTGGGGACCCGGCTGTCCACCGCTGATCACTGGCGAAAGGGTAGGCTCAACCGCATAGACCTTCAGGGTGGGCCACAGCTTCTTGAGTACCTCCGCAACGCCCGTGATGTGACCGCCCGTACCGACCCCAGTAATCAGAGCGTCAAGCGGGCTGTCCGCAAAATCTGTCGCGATCTCCTGCGCGGTCGTGCGAACATGCACGTCGATATTCGCGGCATTTTCAAACTGTTGCGGCATCCAAGAATTGGGCGTTTGCTCGATCAGCTCCAGCGCGCGTTCAATCGCGCCCTTCATGCCCTTCTCGCGAGGGGTCAGGTCAAAGGATGCGCCATAAGCCAGCATCAACCGGCGCCGCTCCACCGACATGCTTTCCGGCATGACGAGGATGAGCTTGTACCCCTTCACCGCCGCGACCATGGCCAGGCCAACGCCCGTATTGCCAGACGTCGGCTCGATGATGGTTCCGCCGGGTTTCAGATCGCCCGACTCCTCGGCGGCTTCGATCATCGCAAGCGCGATACGGTCCTTGATCGATCCGCCCGGGTTGGAGCGTTCCGATTTGATCCAGACTTCGGTGCCCTCAGGCGCGTCTGCAAACAGGCGGCTCACCTGAATATGCGGTGTGTTGCCGATGGTTTCGAGAATATTGGCAGCTTTCATTTGGCCTTCTCCTGGCTAATCTCGGCCTCCCTTAAGTCGGGTGGGTCAAAGGTACGTGCAAGGCGCAATTCGGGAAAGAGCCGCGCCCATAAAATTGTGATGACTATAGCGCCTATCCCGCCGCCAATCACGGCCGCAACGGGGCCAACCAGCGCGGCGAGGAAGCCTGACTCCGCTTCCCCCAATTCGTTCGATGCCGAAATGGTGAGTTGTGAAAGGCTGGATACCCGGCCCCGCATCGCATCGGGCGTGTGAAGCTGGATCAGCGACTGGCGCACGTAAACAGACACCATGTCCGCAGCGCCCAGCAGCACCAGCGCGCCGATGCCGATCTCCATCGCAATATTGCGGGGAATGAACGCAGTGGCGCCGAACAGGATCGTCGACAGCCCGAAGATCATGACGGCGCCCAGCATCTTCAATCCGACCTCTGATCGCATGGGTCGAAATGAGAAGAAAAGCGCGACGATGGCCGCTCCGATAGCGGGAGACGCGGCCAGATGCCCCAGTCCCGCCGATCCAACCTTCAATATGTCGCGTGCGTAGACGGGCAAAAGCGCCGTCGCTCCTGCCAGCAGCACCGCGAACAGGTCCAGAGTGATGGTGGCCAGTACGAGACGGTTCGATCGCATATAAGTCCAGCCGTCAAGCATCTGCCGGACCGGGTGACGGCTTGTGTCGCGCGGCGGCTGTTTGACTGGACCGATCAGCAACATGCCCCAAAGGGCAATCGCGAACAGAAGCGATGTAAGAGCATAGGCGCCCCAAGGCGTCATGGCGTAGACATAACCGCCCAATGCGGGACCGATGATCATCCCTGCCTGCCATGCAACGCTGGACAGCGCGATCGCATTGGGCAGCACGTCGCGCGGCACCAGGTTGGGCGCCAATGCGCTGTAGGCAGGTCCGTTGAACGCGCGCGTGATTCCGACCACGCCTGCAATGCCGAAAATCAGGGGCAGGCTAACCCACCCTTCATAGGTTGCAAAAGCCAGCAGGCCCGACGCCGCCATGAGCAGTGCCAAGGTCAGGCGCGCAATGGCGCGACGGTCGAAATGGTCCGCGACCCAACCCGTAAGCGGTGTCAGAAAGAAAAGAGGCACGAACTGCGCCAACCCGATCAGGCCGAGCTGAGCGGCGGCGCCCGACGTGCTCATGCTTTCGCGTGCGATATTGTACGCCTGCCACCCAAGCACGGTCATCATGCCATATTGGGCCAATACGCCCGCCAGCCGCCCCATCAGATAGGCGCGGAAATCGCCGAAGCGCAGCGGGTGGCGGGAGTCGGCGGGGGCCTTCATATGATTTCCTTACCGCCTGCACCGCATTACGCAATTACAGCGGTAGAGAATGGCAAAAGCAGTTTTTGCAGCCGCGAAACTCTCGCTTTCGTCCCCCCTCGTTGTTTTAGCGGTCGGGGTCCAGCAGGATCCCACTCACCGACCCATTGCGAACCGAGCAGATAAAGGGAACAGACCGGCGGTCATCAGCCGTGCCGACCGCTCCTTCGACCTCCCATCCAGTCGACATGGATCTCGCTTCGACGCGACCCAATATGCGTGCACCCGGACCTGCTTCCTGACGGGCCTTGGCCGCGCAGGCATTGCGCGCTGCGGCTGCGCTATGGATGGAGCCATATCGAGGAGAGGCATAAGGTTGCCGCCTCGCGTCACGTTCCTCCTGCCCGTCACGAACGATATCGCTGACAATTGCTGCATCGGCCGCACGGTGCAGATCGCGATAATCCTGCGCGTGGGCAGGCAAGGTAATTGTCAGGCTGATGGCGCAAATAGCCATGTTACCGATATGCATATCATGCCTCCTCTGCGGTTGGCCTTTATTTGAAAAGGCTACCCAATATGCCGCGCACAAGTTGTCCCGCCAAGCCGCCTGACGAGGAGCGGCGGCTGGTTCCTCCAAATACCGCCCGGCCGAGCTCATTGGCAACCTGCCGCCCGACCGAAGAGGCAGCCGAACGGGTGGCTGATTGAACAGCTCGGTCGAGGGCAGAGGGCTTGGCCGCCTCACGCGCGGAGGCCGCGTCGCGCCTTGCCTGCTCCTTGAGTTCTGCTTCCCGCTGTTTGGCCTCCAATTTTGCTTGCACGGCGGCGGCCTTGTCTGCTTCAGCATTCGCCTTGGCGGCCTGCGAGGCAGCAGCGGCGGCTTGACCGCGGGCGGCCAATATCTCCTCAGCGGACTCGCGATCGATCGCGTCATCATATTTGCCCGCGCAAGGGGAGATGGATTGAATGATCGCCCGTTCCTTTGCGTCTACCGGCCCCAAACGTGAACGGGGCGGGGCGATCAGGGTGCGCTGGACGATGCCGGGCGAGCCATCCTCCTGAAGCAGCGAGACTAGCGCTTCGCCGACTTTCAATTCCGTAATCGCCGTTTCAACGTCCAAGTCCGGATTGACGCGGAATGTCTCGGCTGCGGCCTTTATGGCCTTTTGATCACGCGGGGTGAACGCGCGCAGTGCATGCTGAACGCGGTTGCCGAGCTGTCCTGCCACGTCTTCGGGAATGTCGATCGGGTTCTGGGTCACGAAATAGACGCCCACGCCCTTGGAACGGATCAGCCGGACGACCTGCTCGATCTTGTCCGTCAGGGCCTTGGGGGCGTCGTCAAAAAGCAAATGCGCTTCGTCAAAGAAGAAAACCAGAACAGGCTTTTCTGGGTCTCCGACCTCGGGAAGCGTCTCGAAAAGCTCGCTCAGGAGCCAGAGCAGGAAGGTCGCGTAGAGCTTGGGGCTCTGCATCAGTTTGTCGGCGGCCAGAATGTTGACATAGCCGCGCCCTTGATCATCCACTTTCAGGAAGTCGTGAATGTCGAGCGCCGGTTCCCCAAAGAAATGGCCGCCGCCCTGGCTGTCCAGTTGCAGCAACTGGCGTTGGATGGTGCCGACGCTCGCCTTGGTCACATTGCCATAGCGGCTGGACAATTCGTCGGCATTTTCTGCGCAATAGGCCAGCATGGATTGGAGGTCGCCGAGATCAAGTAGCAACAGCCCTTCATCATCGGCATATCTGAACGCGATGGAGAGTACACCCTCCTGGGTTTCGTTCAGGCCCATAAGCCGGGCCAGCAACAGTGGACCCATTTCGCTGACCGTGGTGCGGATCGGATGCCCCTGCTCGCCATACAGGTCCCAGAAGATCGCTGGATTGTCGGCATAGCTATAATTTTCGAGGCCGATCTCCTTTGCGCGAGCGACCAGCTTGTCGGCGTTCTTCGCGGTCGGCGAACCTGCCATTGCGATGCCCGACAGATCACCCTTCACGTCGGCGAGAAAGATCGGGACACCCAGTGCGGAAAAGCTTTCGGCGATACCTTGTAGCGTTACTGTTTTGCCAGTTCCGGTAGCGCCTGCAATCAGTCCATGACGATTGGCCCGGCGCAGGTTGAGCGTCTGTGGAATGCCGCCATCCTTGTCCGCCGCGCCAAGACCGATGAAAATGCCGTCGCTCATGCGTCATGCTCCCCAAAAGCGGCGGGCCGCGCCCGTCGGAAGTGCTGTCTTGCCATCTTAAAGGCGAGACAGGACTTCCGGCAAGCGCGACCCGCTATGGTCGTCCGATGCGCTGTTGCCGGGTTATTTGTCCCGCAGGCGCACAGGCAAGAATACGGCAGGCTGGCCGCGACGTAGAACCTGCAACAGGATGGCGTTACGTCCTTGCGACGACACCTGACGCACGGCTGCGTCCAGTTCTGCCTGGCTAGCCACGGGCCGGTTGTTGGCGGTGATGATCACATCGCCCCGGCGCAGGCCCTTTGCTCCTGCGTCAGTCGAAGAATCCACTGCGGTGATCACGATTCCACGCGTATCCGCCGCAATGCCCAACTGGCGAACGATGTTGGGCGTGAGCGGAATGGCCGAAATGCCCAACGACTGCTGCGTCGCCTGTCCGCCGCTAGATTGGTCATCCTGCTGTTGATTGAAGTCATCATCTTGCTGCTGGGCGAAGCTGTTGAGTTCATCCTCAGATGGACGCTGGCCGACGATGGCGGTTACGGTCTGACGTTGACCATTGCGGAGCAGAACGATCGGCACGCGGGAGCCGATCGGCTGCGATGCGACGATGGACGAGAGGTTCTGGTCCGGCGTCACTTCCTGCCCGGCCACGCTGACGATGACATCGCCCGCCTTGATACCGGCGCGGTCGGCACCTTTGCCCGGTTCCACGCCCTGAACGAATTCGCCGCGATTTTTCGCAAGACCCAGGGAATCGGCGAGGTCTTCGCCCAGCGGACTGATCTGGATCCCCAGATAACCGCGCTTGACGCTCTGCCCTCTGCGCAAGGTATCGACGATTGGCGCCGCCTGTTCGGACGGAATCGCAAAGCCGATGCCAACGTTGCCGCCAGAGGGTGAAAGGATCTGGCTGTTGATACCAATCACATTGCCGCGCATGTCGAACATCGGGCCGCCGCTATTGCCCTGATTGATTGACGCATCGGTCTGGATGAACTTGTCGTAGGTGCCGCCGGTGCCGCGATGGACGGCAGAGATGATCCCTGCGGTCACGGTGCCCGACAAGGCGAACGGGTTACCGATGGCGATGACCCAGTCACCGACGCGCGCTTTCGTGCTGTCGCCGAACTTGACGAACGGCAACGCCTTTTTCGGCTCTATCTTCAGCACCGCGATGTCGGTCGCCGGGTCACGGCCGATCAGCTTCGCCGAATATTCCTCGCGATTGGTGAGGGTAACCGTGATCGCATCCACCGACGCGCCTTCGGCGCCCGCGGACACCACGTGATTGTTGGTGACGATATAGCCATCAGCCGAGATGATGAAACCCGAACCGAGAGATTGGGCCTGGCGGGTCTGCGGCTTGCCGCTCTGGCCCTGGCCGAACAGATCGCCAAAGGGCGTGCCAGCGAATGGGTTTTGAACCTGGACGCGCTGTCGGGTGGAAATATTGACGACGGCGGGCTGCAACTTTTCGACCATGTCGGCCAGACTGGCAGGGGCACCTGCGGGCGCGGCGGCCTGCATGCCCTCATTTTGCGCGACTTGCGCGCCGACATTCGGGCTGGAGGTTACGGCGATGGCGGTGCCACCAAGCAGCAGGGCGCCGGTAAGGGCATAAGCGTAACGCACTCGTGACGGTCCTCTCGTGAACTTTGGCGAAGGAAAGGCGGGACTCTGGGTAGAGTCGGATGCGCCGCCTAGCCTTAACCCTCATTGAATGAAGCTGGTTCCGAAATGATCTACAACCCTCTTCCGCATTTCACGGTTATCGATCCTTGCCTTGAAACTGTTTCAGAAACTCATTGTCGCGCGACAGCACCATCGTCGTCGAGCCCGGCCGATCGGGTGCAAAGGTCAGCCTGTAGGCCTGCATCGCCCGATAAAAATCGTAGAATTGCGGGTCCTTGCCAAAGCTTTCCGAATAAATGCGCGCCGCGTTCGCATCGGCTTCGGCGCGGATGATCTGCGCCTGCTTCGCGCCCTGAGCCCTGATCGTCAGCGCTTCCTGCTCACGGGCGGTGCGCATCCGGGTGAAAGCACTTTCCAGCGGAGCGCCGTCGGGCAGGTCTGCCCGCTTGATCCGTACATCGACGATCTGCGCCCCATATTGACGTGCCACGCGATTGAGACCGGCCTCAATATTGTCCATGACCTGACCGCGCTCGGGCGACAGCAACGCAGCGAAAGGACGTTTGCCAAGCTCATTCCGAAGCGCCGAACCCAGGATCGGCCGCAGGGCATCGGAAACGCGCTCCTCATTCCCTGCCGCAATATACATGCGCAACGGATCGACAATCCGATAACGCGCGAAGGCGTCGACCTGCAACCGGAGTTGATCCGTCGACAGCACTTGCTGTCTTTCCATTTCGACCGACAGGACGCGCTTGTCGATCCAGACGATCTGATCGATGAACGGCCAGCGTAATATGACGCCCGCGCCGGTCTTGCCGAACTCTTCGTTGGGGCGATAGCGGTTCACGATCTTCTTCGGATCGCCAAAGCGCACGATCACGCCCTGCTTGGTTTCGGGCACGATGGCAACGGTGCTGCCGATGAGCAGCAGCAGAGCTATGACGGATAGCGCCAAAGCGACGGGATGGCGAATAAGCGTCGGCATTATTGGCCCCCTTCCGCAGCGGCGGAGCCGGAAGAAGCGGACGCTCCCTGCGCGCGCCGCTTCAATTCCGGTAGCGGCAGGAACGGGGTGACATTGCCGCTTTCGACGATCGTCTTATCGACGTTGGACAGGACGCCCTCCATGGTTTCGTAATACATGCGGCGGCGCGTCACGTCGGGCGACAGCCTATATTGCTCATACACCTTGTCGAACGCCGCAGCCTCGCCTTGGGCCTTGGCGGTAACCTGCTGAGCGGCCGCACGCGCTTCGTTCAAATAGGTCTGAGCCGTCTGTTGCGCCGCAGAAACCGCCTTGAACGCGTCATTGACTGCGGTCGGCGGATCGGCCTGCTTGATCGCGACGCCCTGTACGCGGATACCGGATCTGTATCCGTCCAATATCGCCTGCATCCGCTGTTCGACCTGCTGCTCGATTTCAGTGCGCCCAGCACCCAACGCGTCGTCCAGGCTGGCGCTGGCGACAACCGATCGCATGGCGCTTTCGGCGACTTCCCTAACCGTTGCGTCAGGGTCGGACAGCTGGAACAGATAAAGCTCAGGACTGCGGATATTCCAGCGAACCGAGTAAGCAAGGTCGATGATATTCTGGTCGCCGGTCAGTACCAGATTTTCGCTCTGGGCGCTGGGTGAACCGATATCGATGGCCCGGATTTCCTCCACATCGACCGTAGTTACATTCTCGAAGGGCGCGGGCAGCGTCAAGCTGATCCCCGGCGACAAGGTCCGGCTATATTTGCCGAGCAGCGTCACGACACCGCGCTCCTGCGGGCCGACGCGGTGAAAGCAAGTGAGCACGAGCCACAGCAAGATGAGGATGCCGACGGCAGCGGGCCAAAGCGTCTTTCCGGTTGGTCGAGGCGGGAGGTTGCCAAACCCGCCGCCACCGCCCTGGCCGAAGCTTTCCCGGCTGCGGCGCAGCAGTTCTTCAATCGCGGAAGGCCCCTTGCCGCCTGAGGTCTTCCCCGGTTGCATCCAGGGATTCCGGGGGCCGCCATCGCTTCCCTTGCCCGGACCTTCATCGCCACCCGGGCCGTCGCTTTTGCCGCCCCAAGGGCCTTGGACCATTGCGCTAGCGATGCCAGGCATCCACCCGAAAAATCTCTTCATTCCGTCTCTATAGGAAGGCTGGGTCGCGAAAAACAGTGCCCTTCGCAACGATTATTGCCTAGGAGGCGCTGTCATGACCGATCTTGAGAGTTTCGCCGCCCGCCTGAAGACCTTGACCGATGGCCGCGCCAGCACGCCCCGGATCAAGGATGGAATCATGAGCCTGGCGCTCGATGTAGGCGGTCTTTCCCCCGAACGGCGGGATGCCGTCGCTGCGGCGATCCGGGAAGGAGGGCTGTCGGTGGCAGGTGTGCAGGATGTCCGGATCGCCATGACAGCCGAAAGAAAGGCTCTCCGCATCATTGCCGTTGCATCCGGCAAGGGCGGAGTGGGCAAATCCACCCTCTCGGCAAATCTTGCCGTTGGTCTCAAACGAATGGGTTTTGCGGTAGGTCTGGTGGACGCCGATATTTACGGACCGTCGCAGGCCAGACTGATGGCCAGCGAAGATAAAAAGCCCCAAGCGCGCGACAAACATCTGATCCCCGTCGAAAGCCCATTAGGCATTCCGATGCTGTCGATGGCGCACCTGGTCGAACCCGGCAAGGCGCTGGCCTGGCGCGGGCCTATGGCGGGCAATGCGCTTTCGCAGCTGATCGATGCCGATTGGGGCGAGACTGAGGTGCTGGTCGTGGACATGCCGCCGGGGACCGGGGATGTGCAACTTTCGATGGTGCAAAAGCATAAGCCTGCGGGCGCTGTGATCGTATCGACGCCTCAAGACCTGGCGTTGATCGATGCCACGCGCGCGGTCAGCCTTTTCGAGCAGACGCAGGTGCCCTTGATCGGGTTGGTGGAGAATATGGCCGGGTATAGCTGTCCGCATTGCGGTGAGATATCCGATCCTTTCGGCGCGGGTGGGGCGGAAGCGGCTGGCGCAGCCATGGGCATGCCCTTCCTCGGGCGTATTCCTTTGGCGATAGACATTCGGCGCCGGTCGGATGCGGGCGACCCTCCAGCAGCGACGGAAGATGCCTCTGGCGAGGCTTTTCTTGCAATCGCGAGTAAAGTGGCGGCCTGGCTGCGGGGCTAAAGGTGGCGTTTGGGAACGGTTCATCGCATGCCGCGTCTTTAGGATGGCCGAGAAGGAAACAAGGACATGCCGCTGACGCTGCCGCACGAAATTGCCGACCTTTTAAGGGAAACGCGGACCATCGCTTTGGTTGGCATCTCTGATCAACCCGGCCGTCCAAGCTATGGCGTCATGAAGTTCCTGCAGGACCATGGTTATCGCGTGTTGCCGGTCAATCCGCAGATTGCGGGAGAGCATGTGCATGGGGAGTTTGTCTGGGCACGCCTAGCCGACATCGGCGTTCCAATCGACATGGTGGATATCTTCCGTCGCAGTGAAGCAGCGGGGGAGGCTGTGGACGATGCGATCGCCGCAGGGGCCAAGGCGGTGTGGATGCAGTTGGGGGTAATTGATGAGGCCGCCGCTCAGCGCGCGGAGGCTGCCGGATTGAAGGTCGTCATGGATCGCTGCCCCGCTATCGACATTCCTCGTTTCAATATCCCGCAGGTCCACACGCTTTAGCGCTTTCCAGCTGCCGCAAGCCTCTTTATCAACGTCCTCATGACGCGCGCACTGCGGAGGCAGGCAAATCATAACGGCACGGCAAGGAGGCTTGATCGGCGTACGCTTTTAGTAGGCGCTGGAGCGTCGGCTGGCCTGCTGCTGGCCTGGGGCGCATGGCCGCGCAGCTACCGCCCAAATCTGAATACCGCGTCCGGCGAAACCGTCTTCAATGCCTTTCTGAAGATCGATAAGGCAGGCAGGGTACTCGTGGTCGTGCCGCAAGCCGAGACGGGGCAGGGCGTGACGACACTGCTGCCACAGATACTGGCGGATGAACTGGGTGCGGACTGGCGCACCGTGGGTGTGCAAAGCGCGCCCATCAGTCCGCTCTATGCAAACACGTTGCTAGCCAGCGAGTGGCTTGCGAGCGACTGGTCGAGGCTGGCGGGTGGCGCCGGCAATTGGGCGATCGAGCAATATGCGACGCGGCGTGCTTTGATGTTGACCGGCGCGGGGACGTCCGTGCCGATGTTCCACAGAGCCTATAAGGAAGCGGGTGCCGCCGCGCGCGTGCTCTTGTGTCAGGCTGCTGCGGCGCGCTGGGATGTGTCATGGGAAAGTTGCGACATTCAGAACGGCATCATTTCTGATGGCGGCCAGCGCACGTTAAAGATCGGCGAGGTAGCGGCTGAAGCAGCGGAATTCGAGCTGCCCGAGATATTGCCGTTCCGCCAAAATCAGGTTGACCGACTCTTCGGACAGGATTTGCCGCGCCTCGACACGCCTTCGAAGATTGATGGCAGCCATAACTTCGCTGCTGATGTCCGGCTGCCGGACATGGTTTTCGCTTCCATCCGGCAGGGGCCAATCGGCGATGCTGTGCTCACAAGGGTGAACGAGCAGGCTGCAAAGTCCGTCACCGGCTTTATCAAACTGGTGCGCACCGACCGATGGGTGGCCGCCGTCGCAACCAACTGGTGGGCCGCCAACAAGGCGCTTGATCTAAGCGATCCGGTTTTTGAATTGTCGAGCGCGCCAGTCAGCAGCGCCAGCATTGATGCTTCGCTCGAAGACGCCTTTTCGGGTTCGGATGGTCGGCGGCTTTATTTGCGCGGCGATCTCAAGCCGCTTTTCGACAACGCCACCATCCTCGCCAGCGAGTTTACCGTTGCTCCGGGGCTGCATCTGGCGCTGGAGCCTCCTTGCGCGACGGCGCGTGTGACCGACGGCCTCGCCGAGATATGGATGCCCGCGCAAGCACCTGCACTCGCGCGTAGCGCGATAGCGGATGCTCTCGATCTGCATGAGCAGCAGGTGGTGCTATACCCCCTGCATGCCGGGGGCTCTTTCGGCCGGAAGATGGATTTTGAGGTGGGCGTCCAGGCTGCGTCGATAGCGAAAGACGTTGGGCGGCCCGTTCAACTGCTCTGGTCAAGGCTGGAAGATGTGATCCAGGATCGTCCCAGTGCTCCTGCCCATGCCCGTATGGCGGCAAAGCTCGGCCGCAACGGCGCGATTGAAGGATGGCTTGCGAAAGTGGCGGCTCCTTGCGCCATGACCCAGACGTGGAAACGGATTGCCGATCGCAAATTACCGCATGAAGCAAGCCGTGACACTGCCAACGCTTCCAGCCGTCTCGCTGTGGCGGGGATGGAACTGCCATATGCGTTGCCGAATTGGGCGGTCGATCATTTCCCCGCCGATGTTGGACTGCCGCTAGGCTTTGCACGCGGCAATGCTCATCTTCATGGCGCCTTCTTTACGGAAAGCTTCATTGATGAACTGGCTCATCTTGCCGGGATGGAGGCGCTCTCTTTCCGCATTCAGATGCTGGGCGGCAACCCGCGACTGGCTCACTGCCTGACGACCGTCGGATCGATGGGGGGATGGCAGGGAGGTATCGAGGGGAGCGGTCAAGGTCTGGCGGCGCATGTCATAGACGGCGCTTATATCGCCGTCATGGTCGAGGCAGCGATCGAGGGTGGCAGGCTCAAGGTTGGGCGGATCATCGCTGCGGTAGATGGCGGGGAGCAGGTCAATCCGGACATCGCACGTCAACAAGTGGAAAGTGGCATAATTTATGGCCTGGCTTCCGCAATGGGTGCTTCGGTGCCTTATGCGAAGGGAATGCCCACGCGCTCGATCATCTCCCGGATGGGCCTTCCTCAGTTGCAGGATATAGGAGAGGTCACGGTGGAACTGATCCGAAGCACTGCACCCCCGGCCGGGCTCAGCGAGATTGGGGCGCCTGCGATTGCTCCGGCCATAGCGAACGCTCTTTTTACAGTTACAGGGCAGCGATTCCGCCAGCTGCCGATCTTGGCGCGGACATGACATTGAATATGGAAAATATCGGCGTCCTTATCATCAATCTCGGTACGCCCGACGCACCGGACGCGGCGTCCGTGCGGCGTTATCTGGGTGAGTTTCTGTCCGACCCGCGGGTGGTGGAAATCCCTCAGCTTCTGTGGCAGCCGATATTGCGCGGTCCTATCCTTCTTACGCGCCCGGCCAAGTCCGCGAAGGCTTACCAGGAAGTGTGGACAGACAAGGGGTCGCCGCTCGCCGTTTATACTTGTGAAACTGCTGCCGCACTCCAGAAAATTACCGGGTCGGAGGTTAGGGTGGATTGGGCCATGCGCTATGGATCACCGTCCATCGCCGAACGGCTGAATGCGATGATCGCCGCCGGATGCGACCGCGTCCTGCTGGCTCCGCTTTACCCGCAATATTGCGCGGCGACGACGGCCACCGCTCTGGACGCCTGCTATGCCACTTTGGCTGACCTGCGAGCCCAGCCAGCCATCCGCACATTGCCTCCATATTTTGCGGAAGCAGCCTATATCGAGGCGCTGCGCAGTTCGACCGAAAGCCAACTGGCTAAACTGGACTTCAAACCGGACCTGCTCGTGGCCAGCTTCCATGGAATGCCTGAACGAACGCGCGATTTGGGTGATCCCTATTATGATCAGTGCCGTGCCACCGCTAATCTGCTGCAGGAAGCGCTTGGCAGAGAAGTGAGGCTATCGTTCCAATCACGATTCGGGCGAGCGAAATGGCTCGGTCCAGCAACGGATGAGACGTTGCGGGAGCTTCCCGGGCAGGGCGTTCGATCCGTTGCTGTGCTTACCCCCGGTTTTTCGGCCGATTGTCTGGAGACGTTGGAGGAAATCGCTATCCGGGGGCAGGAAGAATTTTTGGCGGCTGGAGGCCAGGCGTTCACCCATTTGCGCTGTTTGAACGCATCGCCAGAAGCTATCATTCTTTACCGCGAACTGATCGGCCGCGAACTGGCTGGTTGGGTTCAGGAAGCGTTTCGTCCAGTTCAACATGGGAGGGGATTATGGACAGAGTTGCCATCGTAACGGGCGGAACACGCGGCATCGGGGAAGCGATTAGCCTCGCGCTCAAGCAACTGGGTTGCAAAGTCGCGGCCAATTATGCCGGAAACGATGAAAAGGCGCGGGACTTCACGGAGAGGACAGGCATTGAAGCCTTCCGCTGGGATGTGGGAGATCATCAGGCTTGTCTGGACGGTTGTGCAGCGGTTGCCGAAAGGCTGGGGCCCGTCGATATCGTCGTCAATAACGCGGGCATCACCCGCGACGGCGTGCTTGCCAAGATGAGCTTCGACGACTGGAATGAGGTGATGCGCATCAACCTTGGCGGTTGTTTCAACATGGCCAAGGCGACCTTCGGGGGCATGCGGGAAAGAGCATGGGGGCGGATCGTCAATATCGGTTCCATCAACGGTCAGGCTGGCCAATATGGGCAGGTAAACTATGCCGCCGCCAAGTCCGGCATCCATGGCTTTACCAAGGCGCTGGCGCAGGAAGGGGCGAAGTTCGGCGTTACCGTCAACGCGATCGCGCCGGGCTATATCGACACCGACATGGTGGCGGCAGTGCCTGCTCCGGTTCTGGAGAAGATAGTCGCCAAGATTCCTGTCGGCCGCCTCGGCCAGGCCGAAGAGATCGCACGCGGCGTAGCCTTTTTGTGCAGCGAAGAGGCGGGCTTCGTCACGGGGAGCACGATGTCGATCAACGGCGGGCAGCATATGTATTGATGGCGCAGGGCGACCACAGTGAAGGCGCGGCGCCGCCAACCGGGTCGCCCTTCTCACCTCCCGTCAAGCGAAGCGTGACGATCGCGGGGCATCAGACTGCCATCAGTCTTGAACCCATATTCTGGCAGGCTCTCCGCACGGTCGCTGTGCGAGAGAGTTTGCCTCTCAATGCCTTAATCGCACAGATTGATCTTGCGCGGCTGGCGGCTCCAAGCCCGCCTAATTTGGCCAGCGCCATACGATGCTGGCTCTTCGCTAATGCGGTGCCCGACAATAATAATTATTCGCAATAGCGTTGACTCTGCGAACAATTCGCAATAGCTGGCCCCTGACGATTAGTGAGAAAAGGGGTTTTCGTTTGATGTCCAGCAGTTCCAAATCGATCCCGTCCTTCCTGGCGCTTGGCTGCGTGAGCGCAATCGCCTTTGCTTCGGCCGCCCACGCGCAAGACGGTACACCCGCACCCAAGCTGGGCGGGATGACTGTGACGGACACCGCAATCGATGCCTCGGAGATCAAGGTTGAACGCGCGGAGTCCCCCAAATATGTGCGTCCGTTGCTGGACACGCCCCAGACGATCACAGTGATCAACAAGGAAACGATTCAACAGCAGAATCTGCTCACCCTGCGTGACGTGCTGTCGACCGTGCCAGGCATCACCTTCGGTGCTGGCGAGGGCGGTTTTGGTTATGGCGACCGCATCATCATGCGCGGTCAGGACGCGAAGAACGACGTTACCGTCGACGGCGTCCGATCGGGCGCATTCCTGAACCGCAACGAAGTCTATAATATCGAGCAGGTCGAAGTCACCAACGGAGCGAACTCCGTGATGAACGGCGGCGGTTCGGTTGCGGGTACGATTAACCTCGTGACCAAGCGGCCGCTGGCGGATGACCAGACGATCCTGAACGCGGGGATCGGCACCGACAATTATTACCGTGCGACGGTGGATGCGAACAAGCGCATCAACGACCTGATCGCGGTGCGCATCAACGCGGTGTATCATGAAAATGACGTGCCTGGCCGCGACGTCGAAAATTACAAGCGCTGGGGCATCGCGCCTGCGATCACGATCGGCATCGACAGTCCGACCAGCCTGACCTTGCAGGGCGAGTATCTGGATGACGATGCGATGCCGCAATATGGGCTGCGCTATTATCCGGCGCAGGGTGGCATCTTGGATGAGTTTGACCGCTCGGGCTATTATGGCTTTGCCAATATCGACAAGCAGGACAGCAAGACCAAGTCGTTGCAGGCGATCTTCAGCCATGCGTTCAGCGACAGCTTGAAGGTGCGTAACCTGACGCGATATGAAAAGATCAGCCAGAATACCATCACCAGCCAGCCGACAGGCGACTTCTGCCTGTCTTCGGGCGTACAACCTGATGGATCCGCTTGTGCGGCAACGGTCGCCCCCGGCTATTTCATGCCAAACCGCGGCAACGGGCGAGGCAATACACGCTTCATCAACAACGAAACTGCCTATAACCAGATTGATCTCAGCGCAGATTTCGCGACGGGCGGGATTGAACACACGCTGGTCCTCGGTGCGTCTGCATTGTGGGAAAAATATAACCAGCTTGCCGGAAACAGCCTGCGTGCGGCCGATGGCACAAACCCGTTCGCGACCTCCTATCCGCTCGTCAGCATCTCCAACCCCGGTGAAGTGGTGCAGGGTCCGGCAGGCTTCGTCTATGGCAGCAACAACTATGTCGGCCCCATCAACTTCATCCGGGCGACGAGGGCGTTGGGTGAGCAGACAAGTTACGCCGCCTATCTGTTCGATGCGATGAAGTTCACGGATTGGCTCGAACTCAACGGCGGTATCCGTTATGAGAAGGTGAAGGGAAGCAGCAAGAACGTTAGCTTCGATACGGTTGCTGGTTCTGCCACCCTGGGTAACCCGACCGGCGTATCGGCCCCGGCGAAATTTGACGATAACCTCTTGTCCTATCGGGTTGGTCTGGTCGTGAAGCCCACGTCCAATACCAGCCTCTATGTCGCCTATGGCAATTCGAAGCTGCCTTCGAAGGCGTCGGTTGACGGCTCCTGCGCCATCGACACGGGCACCGGGGGCGGGACCTGCAACGTGAAGCCGGAAACGACCAAGAACTACGAGATCGGCGTCAAGGCTGACCTGTTCGACGCCAAACTGCTGCTGACCGCTGCGGCCTTCCGCAACGATCGTAACCAGATCAAGGTGGTGTCGGGCAATGTCCTCCTTCCCGATCAGGCGACCGATGGTCACCAGCGGGTCGAGGGCATTTCGTTGGGCGCATCGGGCAATATCACCAGCAACTGGACGATTTCCGCTAACTACATGTATCTGAAGAGCAAGATCCGGCAGGGCGTGTCCGACTTCTGCCTCGACAATCCGGGATCGACCAGCACGACGGCAGGCAATTGCGCCAACAACGCCGATTTCCTTGATCCCACTCGTGGCTATTCGCTTACGAATACTCCCAAGCATTCAGGCAGCCTGTTCACCACCTATCGCTTCGGCTTCGGTCTGGAACTGGGTTACGGCATAACCTACCAGGGTAAGTTCCTGCTGAACCAGCCGACGCTGGCGCAGCTCGTGGCAGGCAACTATGTCGGCTATCATGTGCCGAGCTACACCATCCATCGGTTCATGGCGAACTACCCGATCACCGAAAATCTTAAGGCGCAGCTCAACGTCCAGAACTTCACCAACGAGAAGTATGTGACGACTGTGCGCAACAATGTGAACGGCAGCTGGGCGCAGCCCACAGCGACCCGATCCGCAGTGCTGAGCCTGAACTACACTTTCTAATGACCACCCTCCCCCGGCATCGTCCCTTGCCGGGGGAAAGGCGGATGGCGATGCACTCCTCCTCGGATCGCCATCCGCCCCTTGCTGAAGAAATAAGAGGGGTGCGATTGATTCGCATTAGGACCGGCGTTATGTGCCTGTTCTGCGGGGAATCGCCGTGAAAGGGAAAGTGGCATGTTCGATGCAGCGGAGCGGTACATTGCAGATGATGCTGCATCTTCCGTTTCTCCGCCACTTAGCCCGACACCATCTCCCAGCAGCCAGGTGCCGGAGGTTCCGGCAGCCGATGCTTCGCGCTATGGTGAACGACGCCAGATCAATTTGCCCACGATCTTGCTCATCATCCTCATTCACGGTGTTTTGATCTTCGCGCTCATTCACGCCCGACAACATATTCAGCACGTCCGCGAAGCCCGCCTGTCGGTCGTGAACTTGATGCCGCCTCCACCGCCACCCGCTGCGGAGACGCCACCGCCTCCGCCATCTGCGCCTCCGTTAGTGGCGCCTCCGCCGCTGGTTCAAGTGCCAGTTCCGCCGGCGCCGATCGCTACTGCGCCTGATCCTTTTCCGGTCCCGGTCCCTCCAACGCCTGTTGTAATCCGGGCGCCTGTGCTTGCCGCGCCGACGGTTCCTGCCTCGCCGAGTACCGTTCAGGGGGGCGACCTAGCGACGCAGATGGTGGCGGGCAAGCCGCCGCGCTACCCGATCGAAAGCCGTCGCAAGCGTGAACAGGGAACCGTCATTCTGTCTCTGACGCTGGGCGTTGATGGCGCCGTTGAAAGTCTGACTATAGCACAGAGCAGCGGCTTTTCCCGTCTGGACGCTGCGGCGCGCGAAGCGGTGCGAAGCTGGCGGTGGAAGCCGATGGTCCGGGACGGCCAGCCGGTGCGGGTTAAGGGCGTCGTTGAAATCCCCTTCGTCCTGCGCAGCGCAGATACGTGAACAACCGGCACTGATAGAGTTTCCGATATGCTGACCGTTATCCCCGACTTGCTCGATCCTGCCACTGTGCAGCGCGTCCGGACGCTCATCGACGCTGCGCAATGGATCGATGGCAATGTGACCTCAGGTCATCAGTCGGCACTTGCCAAGCGCAACATGCAGCTTCCCGAGGACGCGCCCGAGGCGCGGCAGGCGGGGCAAATCATTTTAGAAGCATTGGGACGCTCGCCACTACTTATCGCTGCTGCACTCCCGCTCAAGATATTCCCGCCGCTGTTCAACAGTTATGAAGGCGGGCAGGCGTTCGGCGTGCATGTGGATAATGCCGTCCGGGTGCAGGCAGGCACCGGCTTAAGAGTCAGGTCTGATCTCTCGATTACGATCTTCCTCGAAGACCCACAAAGCTATGATGGCGGCGAATTGACCGTCGAGACGAACTTCGGCGTGCAGCGGGTGAAGCTACCGGTGGGCCATGCGGTTTTGTACCCTTCGTCGTCGCTCCATCGTGTGGAGCCGGTCACGCGTGGGCGACGGATCGCCAGCTTTTTCTGGCTGCAGTCAATGGTGCGGGACGATGCTGCGCGTCAGATGATGTTCGACCTGGACAGCAGCATACAGGCTCTGGCGGTCGATCTTGGCCATGACAATGCCCAGGTGATCCGCTTGACGGGCGTCTATCACAATCTGCTACGGCGGTGGGCAGACGCCTGAAACGGCTGGCTTGCCTAATCGAGCATCGAGGCTAGGGCAGGCGTTATATATTCCTTGGCGCCGTCTTCGGTGCGGAGAATAAGGCGTGCGGCAACATCGAGACGTGTCGCCAACGCCATGCCGCGTTCATGCCCCAAGATCGTGATGGCTGTCGCCCAGGCATCGGCCAGCATGGCGCTTTCGTGCAGGACCGTGACAGACGCGACATCATTGGTGATGGGTCTGCCCGTTGCCGGATCGATGCTGTGAGACAGGTTCGCACCGTCCTTGGTCTGGAAGCGCACATAGTCGCCGGACGTAGCTACAGACAGGCCGCACAAGGCGATGCGGAGGGTAGGCACTGCGAGACCCGGCGGCGCCTCTACATCAACCCACCAGGGCTGATGATCGGGCTTGAAGCCATCGCCACGCAATTCCCCGCCGATCTCGACCAGAAAATGGCGAGCGCCCAGATCGCGGAGACCTTCCGAAACCGCATCGACTGCGAAACCCTTTGCGATGCCGGAAAAGTCCAACTTCACGTCAGCAAGGCGGCGGGCGCTCTGATCCGCGATCTCGACCATGGTCCAGGATGCAGGATGCGCAGGCACTATTTCCGGACCTGTTAGGCCCGATGGGCCGAAGCCCCAGCGTTCGACTATCTGTCCGATCGCTGGGTCAAATGCGCCGCCGGATAGGCGAGCCATGGTCAACCCGGCTTTTAGCACCGTCATCATATCGGAGGGAAGCGTTGCCCAAGTCCCGATCGGCAGTGCATTGAAGCGGCTGATGTCGGAATGTGCTTCCCAGTTGCTCATCTGGGCGATGACGCGAGAAAGTGCGTCATCGATTGCGTTCGCGCAGTCGGGCGGAGCGTCGACGATCCGAGCCGACCAGCTTGTGCCCATGGTCGGTCCGGAAAGCTCTGTAATATATCCCGATCCGCCCCGCTGAGCCGACGGGAGCTGCGGGGGCGGCATGTCAGGAATGGCGATGCGAACGCCGGTCAGGGGGCCAGCACTTCCAAGGTGGTGACATAGGATGCGCGGCGTGGTGCCGGAGTAGCGGGCGACGTCGCCTGAGCGCCTTCGCCGCCTTCGCGATTTCCACCGACTGTGGCGTTCAGCCAGTACATGCCAGGCTGCGGCCAGCTGATCGAAACTTTTCCGTCCTTGCCGGTGACCAGATCCTGCTGGCCTAAGGTGTCACGGTAGCGAATACCGCCGGGGATTATCGTTACCTTGAGATCCGTAGCGGGCTTTCCATCGAGGAGAAACTGGAAGGTCGCCGCTTCGCCTGCCACCAAATCATTCGGATGCGTGACGGGCACCAATTCGATGCCAACGCCGGTCGGCTTGAATATGGTAGTGGTAGGCGCGCCCAGTGTCAGGAAGATCTCGTTTCGGTTGGTGGCTTCGACCGTCTGGACGTTGGTGGCTCCGGCCGGGATTGCTTCGGCCAATTTCTCCTTGGTCGTGCCCCGGGGCAGGCGCTTTACTTCGCCGTTGAGGGTGTAGCTGCCCATGATTCCGGTCGAGACGCTGGCGACGCGGTATGTGCCGGGCTGCGTCAGGTGAACATCGAAGGTGGAGCGATACTTGCCGGTCGCGGCGTTTTCTATTTGGCCAGCCGAGCCATCGGGCTGCGTCACTGCAACCGTGTCGGTACGCATGGGCATATGTTCGAAGTAGAAGAGGTCGTTTGAGACCGCCGCGTCAACGGTGACCCAGCTGTCCGTTCCGGACAGGGTTGTCGAGGACGGGAGCATCCACTGGCGGTGGGCCTGGGCAGCGCTGGTGGTCATCAGCGCGGCGAGGGTTGCTGCGATCAGATATTTGGCTTTCATGACAGTCCCCTTATTTGCTGACGCTGAGGCTGACCTGCCCCAATTCATTGTTGCCCTTTGCGCGGACCACGGTGCCTGGCTTTGCTGGCCAGCTGAAAGGCAAGCGTAGCAGTTCGCGGCCGCCGACTTCGCGCGCCGCCTCTACGACCAGCGTGTAGTTGCCGGGTGCGAGTTGCCCGAGCGGGCCTTTGCCTGGCGAGAAGGCGACCTTCTGGTCACCCGGAGCGCGGGTTGCTCCGGTGATGCCGTCGGCGGGGACTTTCAGCGATCGGCCGGAGACGCGCCACCATTGGCGCAGGTCGCGGAGCCATTTGGTGCCTTCGCCCTTCGCCTTATCGACATCATACCAGACCGACAGGGTGCGGGGAGTGGCGCCTTCCTTTTCCAGCCAGATGGCGACGTAGGGGCGGTGATATTCGGCGACGGAGAGGCGCGGGATGGTGACGTTGACGTTGAGCGTCTGGGCAGTGGCGGGGATTGCCGCGGCGCCGAAGGCGGCGCTGCTGCCGAGGATGAGTTTGTAGCGGCTTTGCATGTGCTGCTGGTCCCCTGAATTAATGAAGGAAAAGGAGAATTAAAACGGTTGGGATGATGAGGCCTGCCCCGACGATGGGCCAGGTGCTGGGGCGCTTGGCGGCGTGGAGCTGTAGGAGGAGGAGGCCGGTCATTGCGAAAACGAAACAAGCGACGGCGAAGATGTCGATGAACCATTTCCAGACGGTGCCGGTGTTGCGGCCCTTGTGGAGGTCGTTCAAATAGCTGATCCAGCCGCGGCTGGTGCTTTCGCTGGTCACTGCGCCGCTCTGCCGGTCGATGGAGACCCAGCCGTCGCCGCCGGGGCGGGGGAGGGCGAGGTAGATTTCGTCGGCGGACCATTCAGCTTCGCCCGCTGCGCGAGTGCCGATTTCCTTTTCGACCCAGGTGGCGATGGGCGCGGGGAGCGGCTTTTTGCTGTCGGGGCGATTGTCGGGAGCGACTTGTTTCAGGAGCGGGGCGGGGAGGGTCGCGGACTGTTCGATGGTCTGCGGTGAGGCTTCGACATCGGCGGCGTGGTTGAGGGTGATGCCGGTGAAAGCGAAGAGCAGGAGGCCGATCAGGCTGATCGCGGAACTGATCCAGTGCCAGCTGTGCAGTTGCTTCAGCCAGAAGGTCTTCTTCTTTTTCTTGGGCTGGAGGCGGGCAGGGGCGTGCATTGGGAGGGTCGGTCCTGATGATGAGGTGGACCGGATAACGCGAACGACTCGCAATTGCAAACGTCGAGAGGGAGGAAATTGTATTAAAGTGTAGGGGTTGGGGCGGGATAGGGCATCGGGCCTTTAATCTGAATCGCCCAGCCCCGTTCGGGCTGAGCTTGTCGAAGCCCTCATCTTCCTAAAAAGAAGTAGAACCCTTCGACAGGCTCAGGGCGAACGGCATTAATAGGGGTGGAGCCGATATAAAGCACGAAGCTCTAGGGCGCGTGGCGGGGCACGAGATCCCAGCTTTCGCTGGGATGACGGTAGAGGCTGGGATGAAATGCTGTTGAGGGGGGGCGCTATTAGCGCCCCAATAGCCCCCTTGCTTGCCCCGCTATTTCGGCGAGCATCGCTACGTTGGGTGCCGCAGCCGCCTTGGCGCGGTGGACCAGGGCGCGGAATTGGGTGATGCGGGGCTGCTTGTCGGCGAGCCATGCGTCGACATGGGCAAGGATGTCCTTGCCGTTGGATTTGCCGCCCTGTTCCAGGAAGTCCAGGCGGACCTGCTGCATGTCGCGGGCGACGCCGGAGATGAGCAGCCTTTCCCATGGGTCGCTGGGGGCCATGCGGGCGGCGGTTGACTGCACCCAGTCGATGCCGACCGTTTCGCCCAGATGGGTGAAGGCGCGGGTAAGGGCGACTTCATCGACCTTTAGCCGCACCGCAAGCGCGGCGATGCCGACGGCGCCGTCCAGCTTGAACAGACCGGCGGTGCGGCGCACGAGATCCTCTGGCGCGCCCAGTGCGAGGAGGCGGTCGATGACGGCATTGGTGCGGCGCAGGGCTTCGCTGGTGAGGAGGTCATCGACATCGCGGGCCAGCTTTTCGACGCCGCTGGCAAGCAGGGCGTGACCGGCGCCGGGCAGCGTTCCGGTCGGAAGGCTGCGCAAAATGTCGGCAATCTGTATCCGTACGCCATTGGCGACGTCGGCGAACAGGGCGAGGCGCGCCGCCTCCGACATAACGGCGGCGTCGATGTCGGCCCAGAGCGTGCCGATGTCATAGAGACGCTCCGCAATCAGGAAGGCGCTGGCCAGATCGGCGAGCGAGCAGCCTTCCTCTTCGGCGAGTTCGAAGGGGTGGATGAGGCCGAGGCGATTGACGATGCGGTTGGCGACTTTGGTCGCGACGATTTCCTTTGCAAGAGCGTGGGCGGCAATGGCGTCCGCCTCCTTCTTTTGCATGGCGGGCGGGAAGGCCGCGGCGAGTTCCGGACCCATGCTGGGGTCGAGGGCAAGTTGCCCCTGTTCGATGGCATCCTGTAGCGCGAGCTTGGCCGTGGAGAGGAGGACGGCCAGTTCGGGACGGGTAAGGCCAAGGCCATCCTGTCCACGCCGAAGCAGCATGTCATTGGCGGCAAGACCCTCCACCTGCCGGTCGAGCCGCCCGCTTTCCTCGAAGGTTTCGATCAGCCGGACATAGCTGGCGAGGTCCGCCGTTCCACCGGATTCGGCGATGGACAGGCCCAGCACCTGAAGGCGGTTATCCTCCAGCACGATGTCGGCCACGGCATCGGTCATGCTTTCGAGCAGTTTGTTGCGCGCGTCGAAGGCCAGACGGCCTTCCGCCATTTCCTGGTTGAGCGCGATCTTGATGTTCACTTCATTGTCCGAACAATCGACGCCCGCCGAATTGTCGATGAAGTCCGTGTTGATGCGGCCCCCGCGAAGCGAAAAGACGATGCGCGCAGCCTGGGTGACGCCGAGATTGGCGCCTTCACCGACGACCTTGACGCGCAGATCCTCCGCATTGACGCGCAAGCGGTCATTGGCGGGATCGCCCACATCGCCATGGCTTTGCGCAGCGGACTTCACATAGGTGCCGATGCCGCCGAACCACAACAGGTCAGCAGGGCTCTTGAGTATGGCGCTGACGAGAGCCGCCGGTTCCATTTCGGTTTCCGTGACGCCCAGCATCGCCTGAACCTGAGCGCTTAGCGGGATACTCTTCAAGGTGCGGGGATAGACGCCGCCGCCTTTTGAGATCAGCGATTTGTCATAATCATCCCAGCTGGACCGGGGCAATTGGAACAGGCGGTCGCGTTCCTTCCAGCTCTTCGCCGGATCGGGGTCCGGATCGAGGAAGATGTGGCGGTGGTCGAAGGCGGCGAGCAGCCGGATCGATTTGGACAGCAGCATGCCGTTGCCGAATACGTCGCCCGACATGTCACCGCAGCCGACGACACTGACCGGCTCGCTTTGCACATCGATGCCCATTTCGGCGAAGTGCCGCCGGACGCTGATCCACGCGCCGCGCGCGGTGATGCCCATCGCCTTATGATCATAGCCATGTGATCCGCCGCTGGCGAAGGCATCGCCCAGCCAGAAGTCGCGATCCAGCGCGATCGCGTTGGCGACGTCGCTGAAGGTGGCCGTGCCCTTGTCCGCCGCGACCACGAAATAGGGATCGTCGCCATCGTGAATGACGGTTTGCGCGGGGTGGCGGACCTTGCCCTTCACGATATTGTCGGTGACCGACAGCAGCGCGCGGATGAAGATGCGGTAGCTTTCGGTGCCCTCCGCCATCCATGCGTCGCGATCGACCTGCGGGTTGGGAAGCTGCTTGGGATAGAAGCCGCCCTTTGCGCCGGTCGGCACGATGACGGCGTTCTTCACCCGCTGGGCCTTCATGAGGCCGAGAATTTCCGTGCGGAAATCGTCGCGCCGGTCGGACCAGCGCAGGCCGCCGCGTGCGATCGGCCCCGCGCGCAGGTGAATGCCCTCCACGCGGGGGGAGTAGACCCAGATTTCGCGCCATGGCAGTGGTGCGGGCAGGCCGGGTACCTGCGCGCTGTCGAGTTTGAAGGCGAGCGCTTCGGCGGCGGCGTTGCTGAAGAAATTGGTGCGCAGGGTAGCCGTGATGACGGCGCGCAGCAGGCGCAGCACCCGGTCCTCGTCGATCGCGCTGACCTTTTCGAGGCCCGCGTTGATGGCGGCCTGTGCCTGTTCGGCGCGGGTCGGGCCGTCCTTTGCGGCGGGGTCATGCAGAGCTTCGAACAGGGTGATGAGTTGGCGCGCAATCTCCTGTTCCCGGCGCAGCGTTTCGGCGAAGGTCGCCATGCCATAGGCCATGCCGGTCTGACGCAGATAGCGGAAGAGCGCGCGGAACAGCACGACGGCGCGGGGCGCGAGCCCTGCCGTCACGATCAGTTCGTTGAACCGGTCATTTTCGGCGCGGCCTTCCAGCACCTGCGCGATCGCTTCGGTCACTATGGCGGCGCGAGCGACGACTGCCTCGCCACTGCCGCCCGTGGGGAGTTCAAGGACGAAGCGCTGGACGTGGCCCTGCGCGCCGCCATCGACCGCCGTCGTCATTTCATCGATGACGCGAAAACCGAAATTCTCGAACGCCGGAACGACTTCCGACAGGGCGATCACATCGTGGCTGTAGAGCTTCAGACGCAGCTGCTCGGGCGTGTCCTCGCCGTTGCGGTAGATGCGGATCGATTTGTCGCCGGGGCCGCCAAGACCGTGGAGCAAGCGGATGTCGATCGCTGCCTCGGCCGGGCCGGCGCCGTTGCGATAGGCCATGGGAAAGCCGGGCGCATAGCGTTGGGCAAGCGCGGCGGCGCGGCCGGGCTCTTCGGTTTCGGCCAGCGCTTCCTCGACGGCGGGCAGCCAGCCGCGCACCATCTGCTTCAACTGGCGGTCGAGCGAAACTTCGTCAGGCACCACGCCACCATCGCGCAGGTCGAGCGTGATGCGCAGCAGCGCAAGGCCGCTTTCCTCAAGCGCGATCGACCAGCTGAGCACGGGCGCATGGGCGGCCTGCGAGAGCATATCCTGCACGGCAAGGCGGCGGGCGGTGGTCAGTTCGTCGCGCGGCAGCCAGGCGAAGGCATAGAGATGGCGGGGGAGGGCGCTGGTGCCGAGCGCCAGCTTTGGACGCGGCCGGTCGGTCAGCGACATGAAGGTGAGCGCGAGCCGTTCCAGCGTTTCATGATCGAAGCCGATCAATATGTCGTGCGGCAGGGCGGTGAGCGCGTGAACGAGCACTTTGCCCGCATGGCCGCCGGGATCGAAGCCGAACTTGTCCATCAGGGCGGAAAGGGCGGAACGGAGCAGCGGCACCTTGTCGGGACTGGCCGACAGCGCCGCGCTGGTCCACATGCCCGCGTGGATCGAGAGAGCGACCAGCTTTTTCCCTTCCCGCACTGGCACGATGATGAGGTCGAGCAGGACGGCGCGATGGACGCGGGAGAGCTTGTTCGATTTGATGATGAGCGGGTTGCGCTTGCCCTCTTCAAACCAGGTGAAGGCCGCTTCGAGCGAAGCGGGCGCGAGCAGCGGCGTGTCATCCAGCGTGCAGATGCCCAGCTGATCTTCCGCCTTGCCATTGCGCAGGCGGCGTTCGTGGCCCGTTTGCGTGAAGTGGCGCGCGAGGAACCAGCGAAGGAGTGCGGCCCCTTCACCGTCGGGGATGGCGTCCGCATCCCGGCTCATGGCGTCGCGCATCTTCGGCCAGTCGGCAACCGCGGCGCGGACATCGGTCAGCGTCTGGCGCAGCGATTTTTCCAGCGCGCGGCGGCCCTTCGCGTCGGCGCGATCCGCCTCGATATAGATCATGGATTCGCGGCGGGCGCCGGGGGCTTCGTCGTCCAGAATGGCGGTCAGCTTGCCCGCTTCGCTGCGGTCGATCGAGAGGACCGGGTGGAGCAGGCGGTAGATGGTGACGTCATGCGATGCCAGCGCATTGGCGATCGAGTCCACCAGGAAGGGCATGTCGTCATTGACGATGGCGATCCGCATGTAGCGGCCGGTCGCGCCTTCGCCGAGCGTTTCGATGGAAATGGCAAGCTGGCCCGATTTGCGGACGTCGGCGGCGCGGCCGAGGAAGGCGGCTGCGGTTACCGCTGCCTCATGATCGAAATCCTCGCTTTCGCCTGGGAGTGCGCCCCTTTCAAGCGCTGCCTCAAGCGCCTTGCGGATCGATACGTTTACTCGGCCGGTCTTCGGCTCGGACAATGCCGTCATGCGTAACCTCTTCCCGCTGCGGCTGTATGCCGCTTTCCCTGAACGGGGACGACGCTGGCATGTTGTCACGCGACTCCCCGGCTCGCCTTGTTATGCGCTAGCGCCCGGTGAGGCTCAATTGGAGAAATGAAATAAAGTTACTGGCCGTCGAAATATAATGAGCGTTGTCGTTCGGTTAGGCGGCCGCCGCGACGATCACCCGCTGACCAAGGTCCGATCCATCGGGAAGGGCGCCGACTATCGCCAGAGTGCCGTCCGCTTCCCGCCGGGCGATGACGACGGCGAGGCCGTCTCCATCGGTCGAAATGGCGACAGGGTCGATCGGCGCGGCGGCCTTCATCGCGGCGCGCGCGGTCTGGCTGGGGTCGGGGCGAGGGGGTAGGAGCGAGCGGCGCTGGGCTCGCTCGTCCCGGATCAGGGCCTTGAGGCCGCCGGGATATTCGCCGAGATAGTCGCCAAGCGCGCCGAGGCCGAGGCCTGCGCTCTTCGCATGTTCGAGCGCGGTCGCATATTCGGTGATGCGCGTCTTGTCATAGGTGGAGCCGAAGACCAGCTTCACCACGGCGGTTAGGGGGCTGCGCGCCTGGGGCTTGATGCCGGCGTCGGCCAGCATCTCGGCATAATCTTCCGGTGACGCCTCGCTCATCAGGGCGAAGTCGTAGGCGAGGCCAATGGCGCGGTAGAGGGCGCCGTGGGTGCGGGCTTCGCTGGTGCGGGCCTGCTCCGCGCCGTCGCGGGCGAGGGCGAGCCAGTCGGCGAGCGGCGCGTCCTCGGCCGGGCTTTCCATGCCGGACAGGTCGAGCGTGTCGTCATCTTCGCCCGCCGCCGGACCATCGGCCCAGATCGGTGCTACGGCATGCGGAGCGGCGCTGCTGCGCAGGGCGGCATCGACTTCACGGCCCAGCTCGTCGGCGACGGCCTGGCTCGCCAGTTCCTTCCAGCTGATGACGCCGAACACGAAATCGATCGTCTCGCCATCGGAGGAGAAGGGCATGAGGATGCCGCGATAGAGGATTTCCGACCCGCGCTGGTTGAGGAAGCCTGCTTCGAAACCGATCGGCGCGGCGTTGGCGATGATCTGCAGATAATGGTCGGTCAGGCGCGACAACAGCGAGCGCGACGGCACGTCGTTGATGAACTGGATGGCGCCGGTGACGTCGCACTCACGCCGTAGCGCGGTGCCGAGATACACGACCGCCGGGTTATCGAGTCCGGTGCTGAAATCCAGAAGGACGCTGTTGGGGCCGAAATCCTCCAGATGATCGGGCGAAAGATCCTCGATCGACGGAAGCGTGCGGTCGCCCAGCAGGGACGCCCAATAATTATAGGCGCGCACCTGCATGCGCCGCTCGTCGGAGCCTACGCTGGACGGCGGCTCCATCGCCTCGTGATCGGCATAGTCGAAATCATCCTGTTCATTGGAGATTTCCTGCCCCCGCAGAGTGTCCATCCGGTCGGTCCTAATCCAGAAGAAAAGCTTTCCTGAGACTCGACACTGCCATGGGATGGTAAACATGCCGTGAAGAAGCGGCGGGCCTGACGCAACGCGCGCGCCCCTTGCCCCGGAAGAGATGGTGCACGAAGATGCATTGCCCGCTTGTCCTGCGCACCAACCGCTGTTATCTGGCCCACCCAACGCCGCTTTAGCTCAGTTGGTAGAGCACATCATTCGTAATGATGGGGTCACGTGTTCGAGTCACGTAAGCGGCACCATTCTCTCCTACATATACCCATAGACCGGAGACGCTCTCGCCAAGGGCGGAAATCGGTCGTGATTTCCGAGGCTTGCCCGCACGCAAAATGCGCTCTGGAAAACGGAGACCGCTCTGAACGGTACGGGCGGCGCAATCGGGCGCCATATCTCCAAGGGGCCTTTTGGTGGACCCGAAAACGACGTGGGCTGAACGAGAAGCGGTGCCGATCGGCACCGCTTCTCGTTGGTACGGTTGACGAATCTCAGCTGAACCCGAACATCGACTCCTGGCCTAGCCAGTCCAGCGGGATGCGGTTGGTCTGCATCACCTGCTTGCGGCTGAGGATAGGTGGCTGGCGCCCTTCGAGAATGGCCTTGATAATCGACGGTGCCAGATAGTTGGTCCGCAGCAGATCGGCGAGATATTCCCGGCCGCAGCCAAGCCGCGCGGCGACCTCCAGGAAGCTGCCTCCCTTGTCCATCTCGGCCCGGGCTGCAAAGGCCTGCGCTACCAGTTTGAGCAGTGATGGATTGGGCCGGGGGGATTGCGTTGCGGGCGGAGGAATGACGATTCTGGTCTGACGACCGGTGCGAACCATATTTATCCCAACCTCAAGCTCCTGTTGACCGGCCAGCTGCTGGTCGATGGCTTCCAGTGAAAAGGTAATGACGAGCCTGCCGTCGCCGATGTCGATGCGCCTGACTACGTCAAGCAGATGGCGTCTCTGTTGGACGGCGCTGTTGGAGGACAGAGCATCGATCGCGGCACCGCATCTATCGCGCACCACCTCGATCGTGTCGCTCCCCAGGGTGCATCCGGCAACCGCGGTCCGTACGGCTGCCGCTATCACGGTCCTGAGCTCGTCCAGAACCAGCGCCTCCAGCTCACTCGCCGATACCCGCCAGGCCGGGATTGAGACATCGTCATGACTCTCGATTTGCGAGACATAATAACGGTAACGCTTGTGTTGCTTCACAGCGTGAGATGGTGTCATCCGCCGGCCGACACCATCCCATAGCAAGCCTGCCAGGAGGCTGACGCAAGCGGCCCTGGTTCCCAACCGTCGCTCATTGGACATGTAACGGTTTTGTGCCGGTCACTTGAGAGTTTAAAGCTCGTTCAAGGAGACCGACGAGATGATCAAACATAGCGAGGAGTTCAAGCAGGAGGCGGTGCGGATTGCGCTGACCAGTGGGTTGCCGCGGGAGCGGGTCGCGTTGGATTTGGGGGTTGGCAAATCGACGCTGAACAAGTGGGTGTCGCAGTATCGGCCCAGTGATCTGGTTTCAGCGCCGCAAGCAGATCTGGCGCGCGAGAATGAACGGCTTCGCCTTGAGAACCGCGTGCTGCGGGAGGAGAGGGAAATCCTAAAAAAGGCCACGCAGTTCTTCGCGAGCCAAAGGCCGTGAAGTTCGCTTTCGTGCATAGCTGGCGGCATCGCTGGCCCGTTGCACTGCTCTGCCGTGTCATGCTTGTCAGTGAACGCGGCTATCGTTCCTGGCGCTCGCGCCCGATCAGTTGCCGGGACCGGACGGACATGAAGGTGTTGGCTCATATCCGCGAACAATACAGGCTGAGCCTTGGCAGCTACGGCCGTCCTCGCATGACGATGGAGTTAAAAGAGGTGGGGCTCGATGTGGGTGAGCGCCGGGTCGGGCGCCTTATGACCCGAAGGGCGGCGTAGCCAACATCAACGGGATCAGGCCGGTCCGCACGCGCAAACACAAGGTTACGACAGACAGCCACCATCGCCTGGGTGTCGCGGCAAACTGGCTGGACGGCGATTTCGCCGCCGATGCGCCCAACCGTAAATGGGCCGGCGACATCACCTATATCTGGACGTCGGAGGGATGGCTCTACCTCGCTGTCATCCTCGATCTGCATAGCCGACGCGTCGTGGGCTGGGCTGTCAGCGACAGGATGAAGAAGGATTTGGCGATCAGGGCACTGGATATGGCGGTACGCCTGCGCCAGCCACCAGAGGGCTGCCTTTTCCATTCGGATCGCGGCAGCCAATATTGTTCTTACGATTATCAGAAAAAGCTGCAGGCCTATGGCCTGCGTCCATCAATGAGCGGCAAGGGTAATTGTTACGACAATGCCTCCGTCGAGACGTTCTTCAAATCCCTGAAGGCGGAACTCATCTGGCGGCAGCGCTGGCCAACGCGACGGCAGGCAGAAGCTGCCATCTTCCAATACATCAACGGCTTCTACAACGCCCGTCGTCGCCATTCATATCTGGGCGGCATTAGCCCGCTCGCCTTCGAAGCCAAGGTGGCATAATGAGATAAGTGACCGGCACAAAACCGTTACATGTCCAATCCGCCTATCGACAAGTGCCGAGTGTCCGAGATCGAAAAGCGGCCGTTCCGCACCTGGCAGTCAAAAATTGGCAGCTGAACGGCCGGGAAGGGTCGGGAAAGCGGCTATTTATAGGGAAGTTTGGTGAGTTTATCGAAATTCGCTAACTTTCGTCTCCCTTACAGAACGGCGCGCGATTTGCTGCCTCCCACTCGTCTGAACGTTCATCCCCTTGGCCATCATGGCCACTGGAGGTGTGTCATGGGATTATCAGAATTTGATCCCGCCGCTCGCGAGCGGGTGTCGTGGAACGCGGAACGCAAAGTCGGCGCAAAGCGCGCGCTCAAGCCCCGCCAGATCTGGGCGATCCACTTCTTTCTTGATCAGCATGGACGGACCCGGGATCGTGCGCTCTTTGATCTCGCGATCGATAGCAAGCTTCGCGGCTGTGACCTGGTGAAGATCAAGATCAGCGATATCGTTTGTGACCGGGAAATTCGGACGCGGGCGATCGTCGTTCAGCAAAAGACTGGACGACCAGTTCAGTTCGAACTGATGGACGATGCTCGCGCCAGTCTGCTAAGATGGCTGGAGCTGAGGGGAGGCTCCCTGGGGGATTATGCCTTCCCGAGCCGCACCGATCACGCGACCCATATGAGCACCCGCCAGTATGCCCGCCTGCTGGATGAATGGGTCACAGGCATCGGCCTGCCAAGCGAGGATTATGGCACGCACTCGCTGAGGAGGACGAAGGCGTCGATCATCTACAAAGCCACCGGGAATCTGCGCGCGGTCCAGATCCTGCTTGGGCATACGAAGATTGAAAGCACCGTCAGATATCTCGGGGTCGATGTGGAGGACGCCTTGACCTTGGCGGAAGGCACGGAAATCTGAATTTGTCTGGCTCCTCGCATCTGCGAGGAGCCAGACCCCATGTCGCGTCCGCCACGCGCCACTTCTCGTCGTCCAATCGCGATTCCTTGCGCTTGAAAGCAGACATTCGATTGCGGCCTGGGTTGAAACTTTCTTGTCAGTTCCAGCTAATGTCGCCGCAACGGGGACGGTTCGGGTTACCGGTGCAATCTTAACTAGAATTCAGCCCTTGGGGCCAACATCCGCAGCTGCGAATCGCGGTAAGCTCAGGGTAGGCGAGCGAAGGAGGCGGTGGGTCAGCACATGGATAGGTGGGTTTAAGTTCCACCGGCATCGGTCCGGCAAACGACGAACTGGAGCTGGCAGTTGCGGCTGTCATGAGCCATCGTTTAATCCCGGGCCGGCGGGCAATGCCGATAGATCACGCCAAGAGCGGGCGAGCCGTCAAGTTGGCGGAGATTTTCGCGGACTATATCCACGGAAATTGCGGCGCCATGAAAATAGGTGGTCAGCATGCTCCGCAGGCTTCTGGCCGTTCAGCTCTTGCCGACGACTGACAGCCTGACCTGAGCGCTCCGCAATCCTTCCGATCCGACACTGATGGTCGTGGTGCCTGAGGCGGTGGGCCGGATGATCGCCAGTGCGCGGCCATGCCAGCTTTTCGCCACCGGTTGCCGGAAGCTCGCCAAGCCGCGCGGGTTGGCGTTGCCGAATGCGGCAAGTTCGGCGCTTCCGCTCAGCGAAAGCCGCAGAACATGCGCGGCGTCAGGGACCAGCCGGCCATTGGCGTCGACGACCTCCACGGTGACATGGGCGAGATCGTTCCGGTCCGCGGCTATCTTGGAACGATCGAGCTTCAGCCGCAGGGCTGCTGCAGCGCCCGCAGTCTCCAATTTGCGGCTTCCGATCTTTCGCCCTGCCAAATAGGCGGTCACCATCAGCCGTCCGGGCTCATAGACCACTGGGATCCGCGCTGAGGATGTATTTTCGGGTGTCATCGCCCGGTCCTCGATCATCTTGCCATTCAGTTCGATCGTGACGCGGTCAGCAGGAGTGAAGATGCTGACGTCGAGCGGCTTGCCCTCGGCACCCGGCCAGGTCCAGCTTTCAAGCTCATCGCGCCAGCCCCACAGGAAAGGCCGCTCCTGCTTGCCTTCCGGGATCGGCCGCTGGACCGCAACCTCAAGTGGGCTGAGGCCCCAAATAACGTCGCGGGCGAGCGACTGCGGCCGCTGTTGGCCGATCAGGTCGAGATCGCCGCAGGACGCCCCGAACCACGGATATTCATCCGGGCCGAACGTCTCTCCGGACAGGAGCGTGCGGCCGATCGCCGCCTCGCCCAGATAATCCATTGCCGTCCATACGAAGTCGCCGATCAGGTATGGCGAGCGATCGGTGAGGCGCCACACCTTGTCCACGTCGGCCGGGAAGCTTTCCGTTCCCACCATGACCCTGTCGGGGAATTTTGCATGGTCTCGTTCGTAGTTGCTGAACTTATAATTATAGCCGGCAACGTCGAGGAACTGGGCGGCGGCCTGATCCGGTCGTCCATCCGGACCGGTCACATCGGGGCCGGGGCTGCCGTTGATCGCCTGCGTCACCGGACGGGTCGGGTCAAGCCGGTGCAACTCGTCGCTCAACATTTTCGCTATCGCAACGCCTTCAGGCTGGCCGCGCTCGGGGATCTCGTTGCCGAAGCTCCACATGATTACGCTAGGATGATTGCCGTCGCGCCGGACCATCGCCTCCAGATCCCGCTGCCACCAGCCATCGAAATAAAGGCTGTAGTCGTCCGGATTCTTGGCCACCCGCCACATGTCGAAGGATTCCTCCATCACCAGTATGCCGAGCCGGTCGCAGGCGTCGAGAAAGGCGGGAGAGGGTGGATTGTGCGATGTCCGGAGCGCGTTGAAACCTCGCGCCTTGAGCATTTCGACCTTGCGATATTCCGCGCGGTCGATCGCCACGGCGCCAAGGATGCCGTTGTCGTGGTGAACACAGCCGCCACGCAACTTATATGGCTTGCCGTTGATGCGCAGGCCATTCTGGGCGTCGATCTCGACCCGGCGGATGCCGAGGGGAGCCGTCATCCGATCGATGACTTCGCCGCCCGCCTGCAACGTGCATTCCACCTGATAGAGATGGGGCGCGTCCGGCGACCACAGCCGGGGACGTGCCATTTCCAGCGACGTTGTCACACGGTCACCGGCCGCCACGGTCTTTTCGGCGACGGCTTTTCCTGCATCGTCGAGGATGCGGGTCGTCACCATGCCGCCGGTCTGCGATCCCTCGATCCGGGTCACGACCTCCACGGTGGCCTTTTCTTGCGACACGCTGGGTGTGGTGACCGTAACGCCCCATTGTTCGAAACGGAACGCGCGCGTGATGTCGAGCCACACATGCCGGTAAATGCCCGAGCCCGCATACCAGCGGCTGTTGCGGCCGATATTGGCCGCGCGCACCGCCAGCACATTGTCGCCTGATGGTGAAAGGTGCGGGGTCAGATCGTATGCGAAGGGGACATATCCGTTGGGCCGCTGGCCGAGCAGGACGCCGTTCAACCAGACCTGGGCATTCATGTGAACGCCGTCGAAGACGATCTGGACGCGGGCGTCAGGGCTAAGCGGCGGCAATTTGAAGCGCTTGCGATACCAGCCGACGCCACCGACGGTGAAGCCGGTGGGCGCGCCGCTGGCGCTGCGGGCATAGCCCAGATTGTCGTTCAATCCGGCATCGAACGGGCCGATGAGGCGGGGCACGTCCTTCGACGGCACCTTCTGCCACAAGGGGGCGCTATCGACCGAGCGAAGCACCGCATTGAGGGCTGGATCGCTTCCCGGACGGTCCTCAATGCTCCAGTCATGCGGCAACTCGACCCGGCGCCATGCCGAATCGTCATAGGCGGGCTTTGCAACGTCCGCGCCGTCGCCGAGCAGGAAGCTCCATCCATCGTCGAAAACTTGGCCCCGACGGTCGAGCGTCAACGGGGCGGGCGATAGGCGAGGGACAAGGGAAAACGCGCGGGAAGCAGGGATCAGCACTGCGGCGCTCACCGACAGGCGCAGGAGCGTCCGCCGGGAAAGACCAGCGCCAAATCGCACGTTCATCGCTCTATACTCCTGCAATCATTGTCGGTGTCGCGGCGGCGGCTGCTCGCAATGATGCCCGAGCCCAGTTGGGACGTCACAAAGCCATTCGCTGAAAGCTCTCCACCGCTTGTTTATTAGTATGAGTATATCCGGCACCAGAAGGCGTCAATCCAGTGCCGTCCTGTCCGGGCCGACGAGTTGGCGATCGCCGGGCCATGCATCCCTATCGGCTTGGGGCAGGACGCGCGCAGGGTTTCCTGGCCGCGGCCCAGGAGATCGCGCTTTCCAGCATCGTCCGGTAGGTTGGGTCGGAATAGGTCTGCGGCCGATGGCCGATCGCCGAATAAAAGGATCGCCCCCGGCCGACACAGCGGGTCCATGCGATGGGATGATCCCCCATGCGTAGGTCCTGCTTCATCATGCCGATCGGCGAATAGCTGCCTTCATCCAACGTGGCGAGGACATGGGCTCCCGACAGGCGGGGGCTTGCCTTGAAGGAATACCATTCGTCTTTCATCGTCCATGCCGTCGGCAGCCCGGCTGCGACCGGATGTTTCGGATCATCCAGCCGGATTTGCGCATCCTGAAATTGCGGCCCCATAGGATGACCGATGAACCGCGCGCCGATCAGTGTGTCCGCATACCAGTCCCAGAAATAGGCGGGGTCCCCGGCTGAACCATGGACCGCGACGAAGCCGCCGCCGCGCTCGATATAAGACTTGAGCGCCTCGCGCTGGGTCAGGGTCAGCACATCGCCGCTGACGTTGTTCCATATCACGGCATCGAACCGGCTGAGGATCGCCGGAGAGATCGCGCCGCCGCGATCCGTGGCCACCATCGCCCAGCCGTGACGCTTCGCCATGTCGAGGAACGCCGCATGGGCGGCCTCCACCGAGGGGCCGTCGCGAAATCCGGTCATCTTTTCGAACAACAGGATGCGCGGCTTGCCCTTGGGCAGGATGAAGGTCGGCCGGTCGTCGTCATAGCGGGCGCAGCGCGCTACGCGATCCGCATCCGTCACGCTGATGGCCTTCAGTCGATCCGCTATGCTGGCCATCTTGTCCGCGCTGATCCGCAGCATCGCCCCGGCTTCGCGCACTGAAAGAATCGCCGAAAAACTGGGCGCGGTGGTGCTCGTGAACATCGGCGGCAGCTTCGCGAGGATGCCCGGCGCTTCCGTTTCGACAGCGGCGCGCGCCGCGGGGTTCAGCAATATGTCCATGAACGGTGACGCGAGCGAGAATGGCGCGTCGCGCAGCGGGCAATCCAGTGTTGCGGCCGATGCCGGGGCTACGGTGCTGATCAGCGCCAGCAGCGCGATGAGAAGACGCTTGGTCATGCGATTGCGGTCTCCATTGCGAGCGCATTGGCCGACCTACTGCCCCCAAGCACGCAGAACGGCACATATAGCTCACATGCCGCCATCAAGAAAAAACTGTTTCGCAACAGGGCGCTGCCCCCTCGCGTGAGATGCCGAACATTCAAGTTCAATGGATTGGCCAAGGCACGTCCGCTCGTTGATATTTAATTAGTATGAGTATATATGATCCTTGACGGCGTCAATCGCCCGACGCCGCTCAAGAAAGACTGCAATGACCGCCAGCACCCACGGAGGCCGATCAACCGCCTGGTTCGACAACTCCGAGAATATGGAGGCGACTGTCCCGCTTGAGCGCCGCCTGAACTTTGACCCCAGCTTGGCGGAGTGTCGGCTTGGCAAGGGCGGCTATCCCTATCCGACCTCGCAGACCTTGGGCCTGCCCCGCGACAATCATTGATGGAGAATGCACAAGTGATCGACGGCAGCGTTCTGGTGGGCGGCGACGCACGCCAGCAGGAAGAGCGGTTCAAGGGTATCGATCCGACAACGGATCTGCCACTTGCCCAGAGCTATTCACAAGCCTCGCCAGAGGACGTCGCGGACGCATGCGCTCTGGCGGCTGATGCGGCGCCATCCTTTGCCGCCCTGACGCCGGACGCAAGAGCGCGCTTTCTCGAAGCCGTTGCCGAGCGGATCGACGCCATCGGCGATTCGCTTATCGAAACGGCTATGGCGGAAACGGGCTTGCCCCGCATGCGTCTGGAAGGTGAGCGCGGACGCACTACCGGGCAGCTCCGGCTGTTCGCCTCCGAATTGCGGGCCGGCTACTGGCTCGACGTGACGATCGATCGCGCCTTGCCGGATCGCGCCCCGCCGCGTCCCGACCTTCGCCGCATGAATGTGCCGCTCGGCCCGGTAGCGGTGTTCGGCGCGTCCAATTTCCCGCTCGCTTTTTCCGTGGCTGGCGGCGATACCGCGTCGGCGCTCGCGGCGGGATGTCCGGTGGTGGCCAAGGGGCATCCGGGTCACCCCGGAACCGGAGAGCTCATCGCTCGCGCCGTGACCCAAGCTGTGACGGACTGCGGTCTTCATCCGGGCGTTTTTTCCTATCTGCCCGGCACTGGCAATGCGCTTGGCGCTGCCGTTGTGGCCGATCCTCGCATCCGCGCGGTCGGCTTTACAGGATCGCGGGCGGGCGGACTTGCGCTCGCCGAGATAGCGGCCCGGCGTCCTGAACCTATCCCCGTTTATGCCGAAATGAGCGCGGTCAATCCCGTCATATTGATGCCGGGCGCTCTCAGAACCCGCGCCGAGACGCTTGGGACGGCATTTGTGGGCTCTCTGACGCAGGGGGCAGGACAGTTTTGCACGAATCCCGGACTGGTCATCGCGATCGACGGACCGGACCTCGACCGCTTCCTCGCTTCGGCCACTTCGGCCGTTAGCGAGGCGTCGCCGCTGGTAATGCTGACGCCCGCCATTCGAGCCGCTTTCACCAATGGCGTAGCCAAGCTGGAGACCATGCCGGGCGCCAGGTTGATCGCACAGGCCCAAGCCCCGGAAGGGCGTGCCGGTGCGGCGTTGTTCGAAAGCTACGCTGAGCAAATCGCTCTTGAACCGGCCCTTGCCGAAGAGGTGTTCGGTGCATCGTCCGTGGTGATCCGTTGCAAGGATGCCGATGCGCTGGCGCAGGTCATCTCCGGACTGGAGGGGCAGTTGACCGCAACGATCCACATGGATGATTCTGATGCTGCCGACGCGGCCGCCATACTTCCTCTTCTCGCGCAAAAGGCGGGCAGGGTCCTGGCGAACGGCTGGCCGACGGGTGTCGAAGTGACCTGGGCGATGGTTCATGGCGGGCCATTCCCCGCCACCATAGACGGAAGGTCCACCTCGGTCGGCACCCTCGCCATGTCTCGCTTCCTGCGGCCGGTCTGCTTTCAGGATATCGGCGCAAAGCTGATCCCGCCGCCATTGCAGGACGCTAACCCCTGGCGCTTGCCGCGCCGCCTTGATGGCAAGATGGAGATCACCCGATGATCCGTTCCCTCGTCCAATATGAACAGGATGGCCGGCGCGGCGTAGCCGCTCTGGACGAGAGCGGAGCAGCCCTGATCGTGCGTGACACGGCTTCCGTGCGGATGCTGGCTGGCGATGCGTTGGCGTCGTCCACCACGCTTGCCGCTCTTGCCGAGGAACGCGCAGGGGCTTCGATCGATTTGGCCGCAGTTACCTTGCTGCCACCGATCGATCATGAAGATCCTGCCCATCTGCTGGTCAGCGGCACCGGCCTCACGCATCTGGGCTCCGCCGAAGGCCGCGACAAGATGCACAAGGCCGCCGCCGCCGGTCAGGCCACCGATTCCATGCGCATGTTCCTGATGGGCGAGGAGGGTGGAAAGCCAGCCGCCGGAACTGAGGGTGTGCAGCCCGAATGGTTCTACAAGGGCGACGGGTCGATCCTGGTGCCGCCGGGCGCACCTTTCCGCAAACCTGCTTTCGCGGGAGATGGGGGCGAGGAGCCGGAAATCGCCGGCATCTACTTCAATGCGCCGGATGGTACGCCGGTTCGCCTGGGCTTTTCAATCGGGAATGAGTTTTCGGACCATGTGACCGAACGGGTCAATTATCTCTGGCTCGCCCATTCCAAGCTACGTCAGGCGTCGCTGGGCGCGGAATTGCTGCTGGGCGACCTGCCCGCCGATGTTCGCGGCGCCAGCAGGATTATCCGCGACGGTGCGATCTTGTGGGAAAGTAGTTTCTTTTCTGGCGAGACGAACATGTCTCACAGCATCGAGAATCTTGAGCATCATCATTTCAAATATGACTTGTTCAGACGTGCCGGCGACGTGCATGTGCATTTCTTCGGCACGGCGACCCTCTCCTTTACCGACCAGGTGGAAACGCGCGCGGGCGATATTTTCGAGATTGAGGCGGATGCCTTCACCATGCCACTTCGCAATCCTCTGATGGAAGCAGCCGAAGAAGGATTGGCTAAAGTGAGGGTGTTATGACCAGCACGCGCTAGGCCTGCCTGTTCGGTGTCGGCATGCTGCCAACGCCGCGACATACCAGGCGCGGAGCTGACCGTCTCGTCGTCGCAATGCATATCTTTACCGCAAAAATGGCTCTACAAAACCACCGGATAATTTTACTACGGAGAATGGCTCGGGATGCAGCCTCACGAAGAAGCCAAGAGGTTGCGAATCCATCAGGCACTCGCGCGGCAGATCGGCATAGCCATCGTTTCGGGTGAGCACCCTCCAGGCTGTGGTTTTGGGGCGGAGATAGAAGAGGCGCAAGCTCTCGGCGTGTCTCGGACCGCCTATCGGGAGGCGATGCGCATTTTAACGGCAAAGGGCCTTCTCGAAAGCAGGCCCAAAGCCGGAACGCGTGTGACGCTTCGTTCCCGATGGAATGTGTTGGATCCGGACATCCTTGCCTGGATGTTCTCATCAGATCACCCTGATGAGCGCTTCGTTCGGGACTTGTTTGAACTGCGCGGCCTTATCGAGCCTGCGGCGGCGGCCTGGGCGGCTACACGGCGCTCGCCTGAGCAATTGGAAAAAATGCGTGCGGCGCTTGAAGCAATGGCGCGGTACGGCTTATCGACGGAGAGCGGCCGAGAAGCGGATCAGCGTTTCCATGGCGCCATCCTGGAAGCGAGCGACAATGAGCCGCTTGCATCTTTGTCTAGTTCGGTGGGCGCCGCGCTCACCTGGACGACGCGTTTCAAGCAGATGAAGTTTGCGCATCCGCGCGATCCGATCGGTGAACATGAAGCAGTATTTGCAGCTATTGCGGCGAGAGACGCGGACGGGGCGCGATCGGCTATGACAGAGCTACTTCGTCTCGCGCTCGATGATATGGGCTTGTCGTCAATTCGTAGTTGAATGTCTGCCTCTCGGATGGAGGCATGGATGCAAAAGTCAGTACCCCCTGTTACCTAGCGGCAGATGGAGCGACTTACAATGGCCTGCAGGGGCCCAAGATGCGCGGGAATTTGCCGGGAGGTGCGGATTAATCTGGCGTCACAACCGGTTGATCAGGTTAAGCTATCGGCAAGGACATCATGATGCGAACGTCCGCTACCGACCCCGGCGAGTTGAGAGCTGCCAGTCTGCAGTCGGCCAACTTTGAGGGGCGTGGACAGGATAGCTGCCCTTCCGGACCTGGAGATCGAAAACAGGTCCCTGTACGGCAAAGAAGGGTCGGGAATGACGATTGGTGGATACCAAATGGCCTTCGCTGTTCATCTACGGGAACAACCCGCGTAGATGGTTCGCCGCGCCAACTCTGTTTAATGCCTCGATCATGGCGGCGGTACGCATGTCGACCTTCTCCGCCTGTGCGCGGCGTTGTGTGCGGGTCAAGGCGTCGGTCAAGATGGTCCGCATGCGGCTGTTAATCTCCTCCAGTGGCCACGTCAGGTTCTGAAGGCCCTGTACCCACTCGAAATAGGATACGACCACGCCGCCGGCGTTGCACAATATGTCGGGCAGCACAACGATGCCGCGCGCGTCGAGCATGTCGTCGGCTTCCAAGGTCGTTGGCCCATTGGCGCCTTCGGCCACGATCCTGCAATTGATACGGGTCGAGTTTTCGGCGGTGATCTGGTTTTGCAGGGCGCAGGGGGCGAGGATGTCGCATTTCAATTCCAGCAGGTCGCGCCCAGGAATGATCTCGCCATAAGAGCAGCCGAACAGCTGGCGATGCTGGCGGACATAGTCTTTTAGCTTGTCGATCGGAAGGCCATTGGGGTTGTGGAGCGCGGCGCTGACATCGCTGATGCCGATGATCTTCGCGCCTGCTTCGGCCAGGAAGGTCGCCGCATGCATGCCGACATTGCCGAACCCCTGCACCACAGCAGTAGCGCCATTGAGGTCCAGCCCGATCTGGCGGCAGGTTTCGCTTACCAGATAGGCAAGACCCCGCCCGGTCGCTTCGTTGCGGCCCAGCGAGCCGCCGAGCACGACCGGCTTTCCCGTCACCACCGAGGGGACCGAATAGCCGACATGTTCGCTATAGGTGTCCATGATCCACGCCATGATCTGCGCATCCGTTCCCATGTCCGGCGCGGGAATATCCTTGTCGGGACTGATCATGCCGATGAATTCGGAGGTATAGCGGCGGGTCAACCGCTCCAGCTCATCCTTGCTGAGCGCGGTAGGATCGACGCGGACGCCGCCCTTGGCGCCGCCGAAGGGCAGTCTAGTGAGCGCACATTTCCACGTCATCCACATGGATAACGCTGCCACCTCGCCCAAGCTGACGTCGGGATGGTAACGCAGACCGCCCTTGGTCGGCCCCATGGTCAGCACATGCTGCACCCGATAGGCGAAGACGGTTTCCACTTGGTCGATGCCGTCGCGCTTGAAGGGGAGGGCGGCAATCTGTGTTCGTTCGGGAAAGAGCAGGCGCTGCCGGATATTGGGATCGAGCCCTGCGATATAGGCGGCCTTCAGGAATTGCTGCTGGGCGAGGTGGAGCATCGAGGAAGACCATTCCGCCCCGCGTGCATGGGTCCGCTCGATCGCGTAATGGATTGAGCGGGTCAGGGATGCGCTGCTGATGCCGTCCTTGAGCAGATAGTCCTCCGCCCCGCCTTCGACCGCCTTGCTGGCGAGGCCGACGTCGTCCATGGCGCTCTGGATGATGATCGGCGTGCGCATGTCATGCGCGCGAAGGCGAAAGAAGGTGTCGAGCGACGCGCTGTCCGGCAGCATCAGGTCCAGCAGGACGACATCGATGCTGCCCACGCCCAGTCGCTCGATCGCACTCTCCAGGGTGCCGGCTACCGCGACCTCGAAATGCTGATGCGCCGATCGGGCGAGCAGCTTCTGGATGAGGCGGGAATAGACCGGATTGTCCTCGACCAGCAGGACGTTGATGCGTTGGTTCGCCATGGCGTTTTACCTCATCGCTAGCGTATCGCAGACCCGGTCATGAGTTATGTTCGTTCCGGGCTGCGTCAGACCCTTGTCCGCTGACCCGCTCCTTCAGTGCGGCGAACAGTCCGTCTATCTCGAACTGCAGGATCGCCCAGCCGTCCGCCGCATCCTTGAAATTGCCCTCCGCGCCCATGACTTCGAGCCGAAAGGCTGCGTCGGCGGCAGCGGACGCGGCAAAGATATGGGCTGATCCCTTCAGGCTGTGCGCGGCACGCTGAAGCTCCGGCGCGTCACGGGTGTCGATCGCGACGCGCACCTGCCGCATCATCTCCGGCCCTTCGGCGATGAAGACGCAAGCCAGTTCTATCAGCAATTCCTCGTCGCCATCGGCATTCTGGAGCGCCCTGCTCCAGTCAAGAAGCGTGCTCATGTCGCCGGTCCTTCCTTGTCGTCCTGTATCACGGCACCTGCGAACCGTCCTTCCACCACCTGGTAGAAATCCTCCGCCCTGAGCGGTTTGGAGATGTAATCGTCCATGCCCGCTTCCAGACAGCGTTCGCGGTCGCCCCGCATCGCATGCGCCGTCATGGCGATGATGGGTATATGCTCGCCGCTCGTGCGTTCCTGTTCCCGGATGGCGGCCGTCGCCTGGAATCCATCCATTTCCGGCATTTGCACATCCATCAGCACGACGTCGAAACGCTCCTGCGCGAGCGCATCGACCGCCTGCGCGCCCGTGCCGACGATCCGGACCTTGTGCCCGCGCTTCTCCAGCAGTCGCAGGGCGAGGCGCTGATTGACGGCATTGTCTTCGGCAACCAGCACATGGAGCGCGACCTGGTGATCGGGCACAGGTGTGGACGGGTGGGATTCCTCGGCCACCGTCACGTTCAGCACGGCGAAGATGGATTCCAGCAATTCGGACTGGCGCACGGGCTTGAGGAGGAAGGAGGAGATGCCGACCGCCCGCGTACGGCGGTCCGTCTCGTCCTTGTGCGCGGACGAAAGCATGATCACCGCCGGGCGGTTGGTTCCGTCGTCGCTGGCGATTTCACGGGCGACCTCGAACCCGTCCATGTCCGGCATCATCATGTCGAGCAGCACCAGCGGGAAGGGGCGGCCGATCCCGGCGGCGTTGCGGAGGGCGACCAGCGCCTTGCGGCCGCTATCGACCGTCAGCGGCTTCATGCCCCAGGCTCGGATCATCTCGTCCAGAATGCGGCGGTTGGTGTCATTGTCGTCCACCACCAGCACCGGCAAACCCAGCAGCGAAGGCTGTTCTACCGGCTGTCCGGTCGGTTGCGCCGCGGACAGGACGAAGGGAATGGTGAAGTGGAAGCGACTGCCGTGTCCCACTACGCTCTCCAGCTGCAACCGCCCGCCCATCAGCTGGACGAGTTGCGAGGCGATGGTGAGGCCGAGCCCGGTCCCGCCATAACGGCGGGTAAAGGAGGAGTCTGCCTGCGCAAATGCTCCGAAGATCAGCTGCTGCTTATCGACCGGGATGCCTGGTCCCGTATCGCTCACGGTGACGTGCAGCCGCGCCTCCTTGTCGCTTATCCCATCGACAGCGATATCAACGACGACCTCGCCCTGGTCAGTGAAGCGCAGCGCATTGCCCACAAGATTGATGATCACCTGCCGCAGCCGATAGGGATCGCCCTCAAGCGTATCGGGCACGTCGATCCCGACGTGGCAGGCGAGTTCTATGCCCTTCTCGGTCGCCCGCGTGGTGAAGGATTGCAGGGTATCGGCCAGTTCGTCGCGCAGGTTGAAGGACACATGCTCCAGTTCCAGCCGCCCCGCCTCGATTTTGGAAAAGTCGAGAATGTCGTTGATCAGGTGGAGCAGAGCGTCCGCCGACTGGGTGACCATGTAGAGATATTCGCGCTGCGACGTCGTCAGCTTCGTATCGCGCAGCAGTTCGGCGGCGCCGATCACGCCGTTCATCGGCGTGCGGATCTCGTGGCTCATATTGGCGAGGAACTGGCTTTTTGCCCGCGTGGCCTCCTCCGCCTTGTCCTTTGCGGCACGCAGTTCGGCCTCGGATTCCACGAGCTGCATCGTCCGCTCTTCGAGCCGTGCATTGAGGCCGCGCAACTCTGCCGTCCGCTGCGTGACGACAAGTTCGGTGCGAGCGCGCTGATTGGCGAGTGAGATGAGGTAAATCGTCAGGATCAGGGTGACGGCCAGGCCACCGGCGAGTGCAATGGTCGGCGTGGATGTCAGCCGCTTCCGGCTATAGGCGCCGGTCGCCGCGCTGTAGATGGTGAAGGCGCTATTGCCGATGACGAGCGAGCTGGAGTGGAAGAGGTCGCTCGCCATTTCAGAGCCAGTACCGGGCCGCCTTTTCCCGTCACTGCCGGGCGCCAGGATCGACAGCAACACCCGCTGCGCGGGCGGGGCCGAGGAATCGAGCAGATAGAGGTCGATCCCTGCGCGCGGCATCAGGTCTATGGCGCCCTGGATCATGTCGCCGACCCGCAGTACGGCCACCACCAATCCCTTGAAATGCGCCCGCCGCTGATCGACAGTCATCTCCTTCGCAGGCTGATCATAGACCGGTGCGAACACGGCTATGCGCGGGATTTTATCGGTGATGTGGGGTAATCTGACATGCGCGGCGGCGTTGATCTCCCCACTGCTGCGCGCCGCCAGGATTGCCCCGCGCGCGAACGGGTCTGATCCCCAGTCGAAGCCGATGATATCGGTCACATGGCCAAAGGAGGATTCCGCATAGGCAATCGGGAAATATTCGGCGCGTGCGGCTGCCCTGATCGCCCTTCCACGGTGATCCAACTCGCTAATCATGAAAGTGCGGCCGGTCCCACCTGCGTTCGCCTGTTTCGCAGTTCCCCTTGTGTTGCTGGCGACATAGGGCACCCATTGCACGGAATCGAGGCTCGATAGCCCGGTCAGATAGACTTTGGAAAAGGCGGCGAACTGCGCCGGGCTGATCGTGTCCGACGCCTGATAATAGCCCAATAGCGCCTTGATGACGCTCGTTTCCGCTGCAAATTGCCGCTTGATCCCTTCGGCGCGCTGGTCAGCCTCGAGCGTGAACTCGGTCTCGATCGACTGACTTTGCTCCTGCGAGAGCCACCGCCATGCGCCAAGGGTAAGCAGCAGGCTGGCCAGGCCGATCGCAATGGCCAACCAGTATCTGCTGCGTCCTGTCCGCCGGCCCGTCGTGTCGGAAGTCGTATCCTGAACCGTTCCATGGGTAGATGAGGGCATCATGATTGCCCTCCCTTTGTCAGGATTGCCTTCCATGCGCGCGCCTGCTGTTGCGCTTCGGCGATCTGCGCCGGGGTCATCGCTTTGGACAGGCGTGCTAGTGACTGCGCCGCCTTCGTGCGGAGCGACGTTGTACGGGCATAGGTCTGGCCCAGCATGACCCACTTATAGGCTGTTATCGCATCTTGCGGCACGCCCCGGCCGGTGCCGTACAAGATGCCGAGTTCGACCTGTGCCTCGGCATGGCCCTGCGTCGCGGCGCGATCAAACCAATAGGCGGCTTTTTGCTGACTTTTCGAGACCCCCCGGCCAATGGTGTACAGGACGGCAAGAGTGAACTGGGCGTTCATATGGCCCTGCTCGGCAGCGCGGGTGTACCAGCGCGCTGCCTCTACCAGATCCTGCTCGACGCCCAGTTCCCGTAGATAGATTTCGCCCAGATTATATTGCGCGTCGGCTATGCCCAGTGCCGCCGCACGGCGAAACCATTTCATCGCCGACGGGTAATCCTTGCTCGCGCCCTGCCCACGGAGATACATTCGGCCAAGGCTGTTCTGGGCACGCGCATCGCCCTGATCCGCCAGGGGGCGATAGAGGCGGATAGCACTGGCATAGTCGCCGCGCTTGTATGCGGCGTCGGCGTCCTCGGCCGGACCGGCCAGGCAGGGCGCCGACAACAGGAGCAAGCCGAGGAACAAGCTTCTCCAAAGGGAGAGCGAATTGGCCAACAGGCCACTCCCCAGCAGTGACAGCAACGATGTGCTCCGGCCCCTCATGGCAATACCTCTTCGGCATATCGTGCCGGATCGATTCCTGTATTGACGGCCAAATTCCATCTTAACCCAGATGGGCCTGAAAGGCGTGACCTTTTACATGAGGTTTAGGGCGGCTCCTCCTTGCTACTGATTTAGGTTCAATGCGGCGCAATAGCGACCAGACCCCAACGCGCTATGCCGGCAGAATGCCATCGGAACCTGACGTCAGCTGTCGCGCTGCTGAGCTTAGTCGGCACTGACGATGGATAGGGTCGATAGAAGCGTTCCGATGCACATATCGCGCGAACGTCATCGGGTCTGAAAGCCGATAGATTACTTCTATCACCATTTCATGATGATGTCTAAATAGTACGATGCAGACGCGTCTTGTCGAATATTTTCTGGCGCTTGAGCGTGAAGGACATTTCGCGCGAGCGGCGACCTATTGCAATGTCTCGCAGCCCACATTGTCCGTGGGCATAGCCTCGCTGGAAGCGCAGCTGGGGAAGCGGCTGATCCAGCGCGATCGCAAATATGTGGGACTGACCGCAGAGGGCGAGGCCATCCTGCCCTGGGCCCGGCAGCTGATCGCTGCCGCCGAGGCGCTCGGGCAGGCAGCCGGAACAGCGCGCGGACCGCTCAAGGGTGAGCTGCGGCTTGGGGCCATTCCGGCGGCCATTCCGGTGATAGGCTATCTTACCGAAGCGATGCTGGCGCGTCATCCCGGGCTCAACATTTCCGTTCGCGCGCTGACCTCGCGGCAAATCGAACGGGATCTGGCCGCATTCGAACGTGAAACATATTGGGGTGACATTCTAGCCTCCTACCAAGCCGTTTAAATCAGTTCTTTCGTCGTGAAGCGCATGCCAGTTGATTCCATCGTTTACCCGCTAGATATGAGGGTTGCCAAAGCCCGACCGACCTGTCTGGACCGCTTGGCCTTTCGCATCGAGTTACGTCGTCGAAGTGCGATGGGATCATCGATCGGTCATAACCGATCGTGTCCCAATAGATGGTGTAGTGTCGCCGGTGTAACCATGGCGATCACCGCCTAGAACCGGGTTGATCACGCGGCCATGGGCGGCGGCGGGATTGAGGCGATGATTGCAGCAGAAAGGCCAATGTGATCCAAAGTAAGCGAAATCTCGTGGGATGACTCATGGCACGCGTCGACCGGATTGCAGCGTGACATGACGGCAAACAAAAAAGTTCTTGCCGAAGTACCGATTGGTATATATTAAAACCCTCAGGAATATCTCGCACACAGGGGCTGGCGCGGGAGACTCCCTTCAATTACACAAAAATTATTGAGGATAGGCCACATGGAATTCGGAATCTTCATCCCCAGCGCCCAAAACGGATATATTATTTCCGAAACTTCTCCAAAAATTCCCGCAAGTTATGATCTAATGAGGGAAATTTGCCAGGCGGGCGAGCAAAATGGATTTTCTTTCGCGCTTTCGCTCACCGCGCTTCGTGGTCATGAAGGCTCGACGCATTTTTGGGACGATGCTCTCGAGTCGATGACCCAGATGGCCGCCCTAGCGCGCGACACCAAGTTCATGAAGCTCATCGGCTCGGTCAACATCCTCGTCGTTCATCCCGCGCTGGCAGCGCGCATGGCTGTAACGATCGACCAGATCAGCAACGGTCGTTTCTCGCTGAACCTGGTACCGGGCGGCTGGCATCCGCGTGAGCTGGAGGTCATGAAAGTTTGGCCGGGTTACGAATATAATGAATATCGCTGGAAATATGCCGGCGAATATTGCCAGGTCGTGCGCGATCTGTGGGAAAAGGGCGTTTCCAACTTCCAGGGCGAGCATTTCCAATATGAGGATCTGCGCATGGGGCCGAAGCCGGATCATCATGTGAATATCGTCTGCGCGGGCGCTTCCGACGATGCGATCGCCTTCACGACCAAATATGCCGACTACTCCTTCCGCCTCGCTTGGGGCGGTCCCGAAGCGATGGGCGAGGTCGTCAACCGCTTCAACGCGCAGATGGACGAAGCGGGCCGGGCGATCCGCCCCTATGTCGCGCTGGGCATCGTCATCGCGGATACCGATGAAGAAGCCGCGGCACAGCTTCAGAACTATATCGACAACCCGGACATGGGCGCGATGGAATATATGATCGGTCAGGCCTCGACCGACAGCGCCAAGGGCGGCACGTCGGAAATCCTCGCTGGAGTCGATGCCAAGGGTTTCGTGCAGTTCTCTACCGACTTCATCACCGGCTCGCCGGAGAGCATCGCGCGCCAGCTCGACGAATGGGCGGAGCATGATGTAGCCGGCTACATGCTGATCTTCCCCAATTATGTGGAAGACATCAAGCGCATGGGCAAGGAGGTCTTCCCGCGCATGAAGAACTATACGGCGCCCGCGGGAATGCTGGAAAACGCCTGATCTGACATTTTACATAACTGGTGCTGCCGCCATGAAGCGATTTGATATCATCATAGTTGGCGGCGGCACCGCGGGCTCTATTCTTGCTGCCCGTCTGAGCGAGGACCCGTCACGGCGGGTTCTCCTGATCGAAGCGGGCGGCGATGAGCGCCAGGCGGCGATCGAAAATCCCGCCGCCTGGCCCGCCACGCTTGGGTCCGCCTGCGACTGGAATTATCAGACCGTTGCCCAGCGCATGACCGGGCGCACCTATCCCTGTCATCGCGGCCGGGTGTTGGGCGGGTCGAGTTCGATTAATCTGATGACCCATATTCGCGGCCATGCGCTCGATTTCGATCGCTGGGCCGAGATGGGCGCGGAAGGTTGGGACTATGCGTCCGTCCTTCACTATTTCAAACGGTCCGAGGATGTGCCGCAGGGCGATCCGCATTTTCGCGGGCAGAGCGGGCCGTTGCAGCCACAGCCGTTCCATGATCCCCATCCCTTATCGCGGGCCCATGTCGAGGCGGCGCGCCGGGTGGGGCATGCGGTCGTGGCCGACTTGAATAGCGGTGATCTCATGGGCGCGAGCTTTCAGGATTTGCTGATCGTTGATGGCAAGCGGCAATCCCCCGCCACAGCCTATCTGCGTCCGGCGATGGAGCGGCTGAACCTTACTGTTGTTACGGGTGCTGAGGTGCAACGCCTGACCTTCGACGGCTTGCGTTGCATCGGCGTTTGCTATGCGCAGGACGGCGCGCTTGTCGATACGCAGGCGGGGGAGGTCATTCTCTGCGCCGGCGCGATCAATTCGCCACAATTGCTACTGCTGTCAGGGATTGGACCGGCGGCTGATCTGCGCGCGCTGGATATTGCGGTGACCGCGGACTTGCCGGGCGTCGGGTGCAATCTTCAGGACCATGTGCTGCTCGCGGGCATCCGCTATCATGCGGAGCGGCCTTTGCCGCCGACGAGCGGGAATATGGCGGAATCGACGCTGTTCATGAAAACCGATCCGGCTCAGCTCCGCCCCGAACTGCAAATCGTCCAGGTTCAGGTCGACTATCATACGCCGTTCCAGCAGCCTGTCGAAAACAGCTTCACCTTCGGCATCGGCCATATGCGGCCCAACAGCCATGGTACGCTTCGCCTGTCGCCGGAAAATCCAGCGAGAATGCCGCTGATCGACTATGACTATCTCGGCAAGCCGGTCGAAATGGATCAGCTGATTGCGGGAATAGAGGAAGTGCATCGCCTGACCCGGACCGGCGCCTTTGAGGAGTGGGGCGGCTATTCTGGTACGGACAAGCTGATGGCGGGGAGCCGGAAGGAGATGGAGCAGGCGGTCTGGGATGGCCTCAGCACCTATTTCCATCCGGTGGGAAGCTGCCGCATGGGCATGGGCGCCGATGCCGTGGTCGACCCGGCTCTGCGCGTGCATGGCATAGAAGGGCTGCGGATCGCGGACGCCTCGGTCATGCCGGAAATTGTGTCAAGCAACACCGCCGCAGCCACGGTGATGATTGCCGAAAAGGCCGCCGATCTGATAAACGGCGTCCATGGCTTGTCTGCATGAGCCACAGGGCAGGCGTTGAGATGGTTGGGACATGACGGGGACGATCGGCAAGGCACTGGCGGACACGACCCGGCTTTTCCCCGATCGCATTTTCCTGACCGATGGCCATTATCGGATCAGCTTTTCCGAAGCCTCCGCGCAGATCGACCAGATTTGCGGTGCTTTGCTGGCTCTGGGCTTGCGGCGGCATGACAGACTGGCGCTCTGGCTGCCCAATTCGCCTGCCTGGGTGATGCTGGCGCTGGCCTGCGCGCGGCTCGGCATCTTGCTGGTCACGGTCAACACCCGCAACAAGGTGGAGGAAACCGCCTATATCCTCGAAAAATCGCGGGCCAAGGCGCTGATTGCGGTCGATCGCTTCTGGGACATCGATTATCGGGCGATGCTGGCCGAGATGGCGACGCCGCATTTGGAGCATGTGCTCTGGCTGGACGGCGGAGCAGATGATTTCGGGCTGAAGCGTTGGACGGAAGGCTTCGAACCGGACGCTGAAATGCTGCTGCGTGCGGAGGCGACGGTTCTCGTTTCCGATCCGGCCCTCGCCGTCTTTACCTCGGGCACGACCGGCTTTCCCAAAGGTGTCGTCCATAGTCATGTGTTGCTCGACAATGTCCGCAATTTCGCGCGCATGATGCATATCGAGCCGGTAGACGTCATCCTGGGCCATATGCCCTTTTATCATATTGCCGGGTTGGTGACGGCGCTGTTTCAGGCAGTAACCTTGGGTTGCACGTTGGTAACCGTCGCCCATTGGCAGGCGGACGCAGCGGCGCGGCTGATCGTGCGCGAGAAGGTTGCCATTTTCGGTGGAATTCCGACCCATTTCATCGACCTCGCCGACAAGGTTGCCGAACTCGGCTTCGATACAGGCTGCCTGAAATGTGCCTGGATCGGCGGTGCGAGCATTGCGCCCGACGTCGCACGGCGGGCGAAGCAGGTGCTGGGGCTGGATGCGCTGGTGGCCGCCTATGGCATGACCGAGACCAGCGCCTGCACCACGCTCAGCCGCTTCGACGATCCGCTTGAGATCGCGGCGGAAGGCAAGGGCGTACCGATCGGCGATTTTGAGGTAAAGGTGGCCGATCCCGAAACCGGCGCGGCGCGTCCTGTGGGAGAGAATGGCGAGATCTGGGTCCGGGGTTCCATTGTCATGCAGGGATATCTGGAAGACGCGGAGGAGATGGCCAAAGTCATGACCGGCGACGGCTGGTTCAGGACCGGCGATCTCGCCCAGTTCGACGCGGCTGGATATTTGAAGATCACCGGGCGACTTAAGGATATGTTCATCGTCGGCGGTAGCAATGTCTATCCGGCTGAGGTTGAGCGGTGCCTGCATCAGATTCCCGGTGTGCGGCAGGCTGTCGTCGTCGGCGTTCCCAACCGGAGGCTGGGCGAAGTCGGTTTTGCCTTTGTCGAAAGGGATGGACGCGCGGAACTGACGGAGGATGGCATTCTCGCCTTCGCCAATGCGCATATGGCTGACTATAAAGTCCCTCGTCATCTGCGCTTTGTCGAGAATTTTCCCATGACGGGGACCCGTAAAGTTCAGCGGCATCTCTTGGAGGCGCAGGCGCGCCACTTGCTTGGATGCGAAAAACCCTGAGCCTTTAGGCGCTTCGGAGACGCTTCAACCCTATGGCGGTTGAGGTTTTTCACGGTCAACTACATACCAAAAAGTATAAAATAAACTTTTCTATTGCCTTTGAATACCGCGCGGTATATTCAATTACCGAGTGAATCAGGCAAAGGTGTGTGATGGCCGATAATCAGAAAATCTCATTCAGCTTCCAGGTCGGTGCCGTCGGAGAGTCGGGCGTGTCCGATGAGCAGATGTACCGCGATGCCATCGAGGATGCGAAGCTTGGCCAGTCCCTTGGCTTTGAGGCGGCATGGGTGATCGAGCATCATTTCACCGATTATTTCCCGACGCCGAACCCCGTCACGCTGCTTTCCTATATTGCGGCAGCCTGCCCGGATTTGGATTTGGGCACCTGCGTTCTGGTGTTGCCCTGGTATAATCCTCTGCGCTTGGCGGAAGAGCTTGCGATGCTTCAGGCCATGTCGGGCGCTAATCTTCATATCGGCATGGGCCGCGGTGTCGCGAAGCTTGAATATGATGCATTTGGCGTGAATATGTCGGAAGCGCGCGAACGTTTCCGCGAGGCTTACGAGATCATTCAACTCGCCCTCAAGGGAGAGCCGTTCAGCTATCGCGGCGACTATCTGAATGTCGATCGCACTGTGACGGCACGTCCTCGCCTTAACGACAAGAAGCCCAACTTCTACGGCGCGATCGGCAGCGCCAGCAGTGCAGAGATCATGGCAGATATCGGGCTTCCGCCGATCGCCATTGGTCAGTTTCCGGGCAAGGTGTTGGCCGCGATCCAGAATAACTGGAACAAGCGCGCCGAAGAGATCGGGCTGTCGACCGATGTGACCCGTCCGATCCTGCTGCAATGCTATATCGGCGACACGGATGAGGAGGCGCGGGATGAGGCGCTCAAATATTTGCCCGCTTATTTTCGCACGCAGGTCGAACATTATCAGGGCGACATGACAAACTGGTCCGATATAACCGGTTACGAGCAGTTTGAGCGGACCTTCGCCAATCTCAAGAAGCTGGCGAACCCCGACAATCTCGACGGCTTCCTTGATTTCAACATCTGCGGCGGCCCTGACAAGGTGGAGCAGCGTATCCGCGAGTTCATGGATATCGGCTTCAACCATATCATAGTGACTAACAGCACGCCCGACGTGCCCAAGCATGTGCGTCACCGGATGCTCCAGCGCTTCTCCGCCGAGATCATGCCCCGTTTCGAGGGGCAAATGGCCAAGCAGCCCAGTCCGGCCGCTTAAGCCGAAATGACCACATGGCAATTGGCTGAACTGCCGTTTCTGGAGGAACGGCATCGGCACCTCGCTGCCCAGGTCGCTTCATGGTGCGAGGCCAATCGTGCCTTGCTCCAGCAGGACGGACAAGATGATTTTGCGGGCCATTGCCGCGACATCGTCGCCCGTCTTGCGGGGACGGGGCTGCTCGATCATGTCCTGCCTGCCATCGATGGCGACGGAAAGGCGCGGTTCGATTTGCGCGCCATCTGCGTCGTGCGGGAAGGGCTGGCCTATGAGAGCAATCTGGCCGCTTCGCTTTTCGTGATTCAGGGCATGGGGCTGTCGCCGTTGTTCCGTTTCGGTAGCGCGGCGCTCCGGGACAGTTATATCGACCGCGCCCGGCGCGGCGAAACCATCGGCGCGATTGCCGTCAGCGAAATGCAGGGCGCCTCCGATGTTGCATCGCTGACGACGACAGCGATCCGGGATGGCGATAGCTTTGTGATCCATGGCGAAAAGGTCTGGATCGCCAATGGGGGGTTTGCCGATCATTATCTGGTCCTTGCCCGATCCGGGGATGCGGGCGAAAAGCGGTCGATTTCCGCCTTTCTGGTCGATGCCAGCCTACCCGGCGTCATGGCTGGTTCGGATGTGCAGATGATCGATCATTGCCCGCTGGCGAAGGTGCGTTTCGACCATGTGCGCGTGCCCGCGAGCCATATGATCGGCGAACTGGGCGACGGGATGCGGGCCGCCATGGCGGGTTTTGACGTTTTTCGGCCCTCGGTGGGCGCGGCGGCGGTCGGCCTTGCCAAGCGGGCGTTCGCGGAAACAGTGACCCGCACAAAGACGCGTGACATTTTCGGCGGGCGCATGGCGGAACTGGACGGGGTACAAGCCTGTCTGGCGGATATGCTGGCGGATGTCGAAACGGGCTCGATGGCCGTCTATCGCGCCGCCTGGACGGGCGATGTGGTCAGCGACCGCTATTCGACCGAGGCGGCGCTGGCCAAGCTGGTCGCGACCGAAGCGGCCCAGCGCGTGGTCGATACCGCCGTTCAGTTGTTCGGCGCCGCCGGTGTCAGCCGGGACTGCATTGTCGAGCGGCTCTATCGCGAACTGCGCCCGATGCGCATCTATGAGGGCGCTTCGGAAATTCAGAAGAAAATTATCGCGCGGGGCATCCTGCGCGAAGGGGAAAAATCATGATCGAAGCCGTCATTGTAGATGCTGTCCGCACGCCCATGGGGCGCGGCAAAGCGGGTGGCGCGCTGTCCGAGGTCCATGCCGTCGATCTTCTGGCGGGTATTTTGCGTCAGTTGGTGGATCGCAATCGGTTCGATCCCGCGCAGATCGACGATATCCTGATCGGCTGCGTGTCGCAGGCGAGCGAGCAGTCGAATACGCCCGGCCGCATGGCTGCGCTTTCCGCCGGATTTCCGATCCACGTCCCCGCGACGACCATCGACCGCAAATGCGGATCGAGCCAGCAGGCTATCCATTTTGCGGCACAGGGCATCATGGCCGGTCAATATGATATCGTCATCGCCGGCGGCCTGGAATCCATGAGCCGCGTACCCATGGGAACGGCGCGAATGGGCGCGGATATTTACGGACCGGGCCTTCAGGCTCGCTTCGCGCCGGGTCTGGTGTCTCAGGGGGTGGCGGCGGAGTTGATCGCGCAGCGCTGGGGCCTCAGCCGCGCCGATCTCGACGCCTATTCGGCCCTGTCTCACCGCCGGGCGGCCGAAGCCCAATTCGAGGCGGAGATCGTGCCGGTGGAAACGCCGCAAACTCTTGTCGGCAACGACGAAACCATCCGCGCCGGTACGACGGTGGAGGCGCTTTCCGTGCTTCGTCCATCTTTTCCGTCCGACGAGATGAATGCGCGTTTTCCTGGTCTCGATTGGAGCATCACAGCGGGCAATTCGTCGCAATTTGCGGATGGTGCCGCAGCCCTGCTGATCATGGCCGAACCGGTCGCCCGCCAATGGGGCCTGAAGCCAAGGGCGCGCTTCGTCGCCTTCGATGTGATCGGTGACGATCCGCTGTTCATGCTGACCGCGCCGATCCCGGCGACACGTCGTATCCTCCAAAAAAGCGGCCTCTCGCTCGATGCGATCAGCCATTATGAGGTGAATGAAGCCTTTGCCCCGGTGCCTCTAGCCTGGGCGAAGGAACTGGACGCCGATCCGGTACGGCTCAATCCTTGCGGCGGCGCGATCGCGCTGGGGCATCCGCTGGGCGCATCGGGGGCACGGCTGATGACGACCATGCTCAATGCGCTCGAACGGAGCGGCGGCCGCTATGGGCTTCAGACCATGTGCGAAGCGGGCGGCATGGCCAACGCAACGATCATCGAACGGCTTTGAAGGACTAACATAATGGATATCAACGGAATTTCAGCTGTCGTCACGGGCGGATCGTCTGGCCTTGGGCGCGCAACGGCGGAATTGTTGCTGAAGCGCGGCGCGAAGGTGGTTGTCGTCGACCTGCCGGAAACCGCCGGGGTGGAAGGGCTGGAGGGCGATGCGATCTTCGTGCCCGCCGATGTCACCGATCCGCAGCAGATGCGCGCGGCCTTCGACGCGGCCGACCAACTGGGGACGTTGCGCGCCGTGGTTCATTGCGCGGGCCGGGGCGGCGCGATGCGGATTCTCGACAAGGAGGGTAATGCCGGATCGCTGGTCCATTATGACCTGATCGTCCGCACCAACCTGATCGGCAGCTTTAATGTGCTGCGTCTGGCCGCCGAGCGCATGGCCCGCAACGAGCCGATCGACGGCGAGCGCGGGGCGATCATCCTCACCGCTTCCGTCGCCGCCTTTGAGGGGCAGATCGGGCAGATTCCCTATGCTTCGGCCAAGGCGGGCATTGTCGGCATGACCATCGTGGCGGCGCGCGATTTGGCGAGCCGCTTGATCCGGGTCTGCACCATCGCGCCGGGCACTTTCGATACGCCGATCCTTGATAAGATCAAGCCGGAGATCAAGGCGGCGCTGGCCGCTGCGGTGCCCAATCCTCCGCGTTTGGGCAAACCGTCCGAATATGCGCAACTGGCCGCGCATCTGCTCGAAAACCCAATGATGAACGGGGAAACGATCCGCATCGATGGTGCCATCCGAATGACCCCGCGATGAGCCAAATCCTTTTCGAACGGGCGGACGGCATCGCCACGATCACGATCAACCGGCCCGAAGCGCGCAACAGCGTCAATCAGAAGGTCGCAGAAGGCTTGGCCGATGCGCTGGCCGAGATCGACCAGGATAACGCTATCCGGGTCGGGATCATTACAGGCGCGGACGGCTATTTTTGCGCGGGCATGGATCTCAAGGCTTTTCTGAAAGGTGAGAAGGTCAAGGTAGAGGGCAGGGGGTTCGCGGGTATCACCGAAACGCGGACGGTCAAGCCGATCATCGCTGCGGTCGAGGGTTTCGCCTTGGCCGGGGGCTTTGAAATCGCGCTGGCCTGCGATTTGATCGTGGCATCGGAAGAAGCGCGCTTCGGCTTGCCGGAGGTGAAGCGAGGGCTTGTCGCCAATGCAGGCGGGCTGGTGCGGTTGCCGCGACAATTGCCCTATCGTATTGCGCTGCAACTGGTGCTGACGGGCGAGATGATGGAGGCGCCCGCTCTGGCGCAGTTTGGCCTGATCAACCGGCTGACGGCCCCCGGTGCGGTTTTGCAGGAGGCGAAGCGGCTGGCCGCCGAGATTGCGGCTAATGCGCCGCTGGCCTTGGCGGCGAGCAAGCGTGTGATGCAGGAATCGCAGGATTGGCCGAGGGATGAACTTTTTGCGCGGCAGAATTTGATAACGGCTCCGGTGATCCAGTCGACCGATGCGCAGGAAGGCGCAGTGGCTTTCGCGGAGAAGCGGGCGCCGGTCTGGCAAGACCGATAATCCTATATTTAACCGTCATTCCCACGAAAGCGGGATGACGGTTTTAGGTAATCGCGACGACCGGCGCCGATGTCCGCAGGAACAATTCCCAACTTTCCTGCAATTCCTCCGAAAAATCGCCCGTGAAGATGAACACGATACGGCTGCGGCGGTCGGCGTCGGGCCAAGCCTTGAGCGAAACTGGAACATGCAGGGTGGATTGCACCGCATGCACCACCACCGGTTCAACGCTGCCAAAAGCATTGACAATGCCTTTGACGCGCAGCAGCCGGTCCCCGAATTTCCGCTGCTCGCGTACCAGCCAGAGGTGAAACTCCCGCCAGTTGATCGGCGCATCGGCGGTCAATGTCGTGGAAACGGCGATTGGCGCATGATGATGGCTGTGATCATGGTCCGCCTGCGAGTGACCCGACAAACGGCTGTCCCGCTTCACCCATTCCCCAATCATCGAGGCCTGCTCATTTTCATAGAGGAAGATCGGAGAGAATATCTGATCGATATCGAGCGTGATATCCTGCCGTAGCAACTGTTCCGCCGGCCCGTTGAGCGACGACAACCTGTCGTGCAAAGCGCCCAAATTCGCCGGGTCGGCAAGATCGGTCTTGGTGATGATGATCTTGTCCGCCAGCCGCGCCTGCTTCCGCGCTTCGGGATGTTGCTCCAGTTGCTGCGCGCCGTGAAGCGCATCGACGGTCGTGATGATCCGATCGAGCCACAGGAAACGCGCGCCGATAGGGCTGTCGAGGATCGATTGCAGCACGAACTCAGGATCGGCTAGGCCCGAAGTCTCGATGATCAACCGCTTGAAGGACGGTAGTTCGCCCGCATCGCTCCGCCAGAATATGCGGGCGAGCGAGGCTTCAAGATCGTCTGTCGCAAAGCAGCACATGCAGCCATTGGCCAGCACGATGACGTCGTCCGCCGGGGATTCAACGAATAGATGGTCGAGGGGGATCGCGCCGAACTCATTGATCGCCACCGCCGTATCGCTGAGCGAGGGATGACGCAGCAGCCAGTTGAGCAATGTCGTCTTGCCGCTGCCTAGAAATCCTGTCAGCAGCGAGAAGGGCATGTGCCGATCGAAATGACTTTCCGGTGCCCATACCATCCGACGGAATCCCCTTCTTCCTTTCAGGCCTTCTTGGCGGCGACGGCCTCGATCTGGATGCGCAGGTCCGACGCCAAACCCAGGACAAAGCTGCACCGTGCCGGATAGGGACCGGGATCAAACCCCGCCTTATAGGCTTCGATAAACTCGCCGCGATAGGCTTCGTCGCGCATATAGCAGGTCGTCTTCACGACATCGCGCAGGGTCAGTCGTTCCTGCGACAGAATGATGCCAATATTTTCAAGGCATATCCGCACTTCATCGGCAATGGATTGGGCATCCTCGCGTCGCTTCATCGTGTTCTGGTCGAGCGCCAGTCCGGCGGCATAGACGAACTTGTCAGTCGCCGTACCCGAAGACAGGCCCGAACCGCTATAGTCACCAAGTTCCGGCGGATTGATATAGTTGATCATGATTGCACCATCATTTCAAAGGGTCGATTGTAAAGAATATCTTCCAGAACCTCGCGCGGAATGGGCAGCGGCATGGCGAGGTCCGCGATGGCGAGGAAATCCTCGGCTGCCTGACGCGGGTTGAAGGACGGGAAGTCGGAACCGAAAACTAATCGGTCAGTCACGTGGCCCTCTATGGCGAGGCGAAGCCCCGTATACATCTGCCAGGCTTTGATCGGCAAAGTCGAGACATCCGCATAGACATTGCGGTTCTTCATCATCAACTCGACCACTTCGTTCATCCACGGCTTGCCGAAATGCGCGAGCAATATCTTCGTCTCGCGGAACTCCCGCGCCACCTTGTCGATCAGGCTGGGGCTGGCGAATTCATGAAAGCCGATCGGCGAAAAGACGCTCGCCTGATGGAACATCAGGAAGATACCAAGGTCTGCCGCCGCCCGGTAAATGGCATAGCCTTCCTCCGAATGGGGATGCCAGCCTTGATAGGGGGGCGAGATTTTCACGCCATGCAGGCCCCATTCGCGCACGGCGGTTTTCAGCGCCTCGGCCGCACCCGGTCGGGTCGGATCGACGCTGCCGATGCCGATTGCCCGGTCCTTGTTCGCGTGGAGATAGGTGCCGATGAAATCATTGGGAATGTGCATCCCCATGATCGCGATTTGCAATCCGACGATGGCAAAGCGTTCGACGCCGGATTCTGCCATGGTACGCGCATGTTCCGCCGGATCGGCGGCACCGAAGGCGGGTTTTCCGACCAGTTCGGTCCCGCGATCGGTCCACACGGGGCCGCAATGTTCCGGCAGATAGATATGGGTGTGCCAGTCCGTGAACGGCCGGAGGGTCATTAGCGGCTTGCCTGCGGCTGGACCGCCACGGCGTCCAGTTCGACCCGGCATCCACCCGCGATGCCGACGACGAAAGTGCAGCGCGCCGGATAGGGACCGTCGCCGAAAAATGCCTTGAACGCACCCCAGAAATCGCCGCGATAGCTGTCTTCGGACAGATAGGCCGTCACCTTGACGATGTCCCGTTTGGTGCAGCCCGCCTCGGCGATGATCTCCTCGATCTCCTCCAGGCAGAGGCGCGTTTCGGTCGCGATCGAGTCCGCGTCGGCGCGGCGAGCCATGGTATCGAAGTCGAAGGCCATGCCACCGGCAAAGATCATGCCGTTCGCCGCGGCACCCGGATTGAGACCATATTCGGGGAAGGGGGCGTTGCGGGGGTTTAGAAACTGGGTCATGTTCACTCCGGGCAATAGAGAGGGATTTTTCACGATCGAAGGGCAGGCGGCAAGCGCGCCCCTCACAAACTCTTGAGCTGTGGGAGGACTTCCTTGCCGAACAGGTCCAGCGACGCGTCGAGGCCAGGGCCAGTGACGCCGGGGAAGCCCATCTGCAACAGCCAGTGCTGGACATTGTGGCTCTTCGACAGGCGGGTCATCCGTTCCAGCACCGTGTCGGGCGAACCGATCATCAAATGGTCACGCTCCATCAGCAGGTCGAACAGCGGAACATCCGCGAAACGGGGATCCTTGGGGTCTTCGTCAATGTCGAGCCAGGGGTTGCCGCGACGCACATAGTTCACGAATTTGGCGAAGGCATCCACTGCTTCCTCGGTGGCTGCACGCGCTTCCGCGTCCGTTTTGGCAACATAGGCCAGGCGCAGCACAGCGCAGCGCTCACCCAGCGCCAACTGCCGGTTATGCTGCCGGGCGACTTCCGCCTGATAGGTTTTGAACAACTCCAGCAGACCCTTGCCGGTCGGGTACCAGGTGATGGCGCCGATGTCGCGTCGGGCGGCCCCCTGGAAGCCTCCTGGACTTTCGGTCACGACATACATGGGCGGGGTCGGCTTTTGCAGCGGCTGCGGCACGATGCCAAGGCCAGCCATCATGCCGTCCTCGTCCATGGTGTTGATGCCATGATCGACATTGTTCGATTCCTTCACGCCTCCAAAGCCGTGCTTATATTTGAGGGGGTAGGGATAGGTGTGGCTGTCGCTCTTGTAGCTGAATGACTTCATCGTCATCGCAGCTTTCATGATCTGGAAATTCTCCTCGAAGATTGCCTCGCTATCCTCTGGCCCCTTGCTCCAGCGGTCGGCCTTCGGGTTGATGTTCATTACCTCGAAATCGACGATGCCGCGGGCGAAGGCGGGCTCCAGGCGACCGCCGCTGAAATGGTCGAGCAGTGACAGGTCTTCGGCCAATCGCACCGGATTCCAAAGCGGCAGTTGCACGGCGGCCAGACCCAGCCGCAGACGCTCGGTGCGGGCGGCGATGTCAGCGGCCAGCATGATCGGATTGGCACAGGCATCGACGCCGTCGGCATCGAAATGATGCTCGCCCAACCAGATGCCGTCGAAGCCGAGCTGGTCGGCCATGACGGCGTGCTTTCGCGTGGCCTGCAAAACCTCGTTCCAGCTCATGTCGCCCGAACGGTTTGTCAGTGCGTAAAGCAGATCCACTCTCATTTGCGTCGTCTCCATCACTCAATTTGGCGCGCTGCTCTTCGTTTTTCTGGCCGCGGAATGAGCAGTCATCGTCGATCAACAGAACTATCTACTATAGGGTAGCGTAAGATATCCATTGGTTTCATGTCAAGTCGATTCGTCTGTCAATGTTGAGGCAATGCCAAAGGTTGGTAGGGCAAAAAAGGCGCCAATCCCCCACCTGGGGGATTGGCGCCCGAGGAGGGAGCGCTTTTGCCCGGCGTTGTCAGAAACGGCGGGTGAGCGTCGCCCGCACGGTGCGCGGCGCGCCGTCATTGACCAGCAGCGCCGAGTTCGACGGATCCCAATAATTGATAAAATGCTTGTCCGTCACATTCTTGCCGATGACGGCGAGCTTCCATTTCTCATCGTTGGAAGTCCAACTGATGTTCAAATCCAGCGTGACGCGGCCCGCAATTTCCAGCTCATTGGCGGCATCATTATAGGATTTGGTGACGAAATAGAGATTGCCGCCCAGATCGACCCAGCCCCCCAACACCGGCTGGCGGATGTTCATTCCCGCATTGCCGGTCAGCTTGGGGGTACGGATCAGCTGGTTACCCGACGCATTGACCGGCACGGTGTTATAGCCGCCCGGTATGCAACTCTGGTCCAGCGCCGCGCAGACATGCGGTTCGTAACGCACCGCGCCATCGAAATCCTTATATTCCGAATGGGTATAGGCCGCGCCTGCGAAGATCGTGATGGCGTCGTTCAGCCGCGCGTTGAGTGAGGCTTCGAGGCCGTAAATCTGCGCCTTGCCGACATTGGACAGATTGGACACGACGCCGCCCGAACCGACGGTGTAGAGTACGAACTGCATGTCGCTATATTTATAGTAGAAACCGGCCAGATCGAAGGACAGCCCGCGCGCCGAATGCTTGAAGCCTACTTCATAGGCATCCAGCTTTTCTGGATTGGCCGGCGGGCTGGTGGGGGAGAAGGCGCTAAAGACGCCCGCCGCGAAGCCCTTGGAATAGGAGGCATAGGTGCTGGTGTCGCGATCGATCTGATAGCGGATGACGGCACGCGGCGTCACGCTGTCCCAGCTTTTGGCGTTGCCACCGGAAAAGCCGGTATAGTCGAGAAAAGAGATTTCCTTCTTTTCATGGCTGTATCGCACGCCGGCCGTCAGATAGAGTTTGGGCGCGATATTATACGTGCCGTCGACATAACCCGCGATCGCGTCGGTCTTTACCTGCGCCGACTGGTAATGGAATCCGTTGACCGCTTCATCCGGCATCTCGCCATTCTGATGTAGGTAGAATCCACCCAGCGACCATTCCAGCGGTCCGCTTCCCCCAGCGAGAATGACTTCCTGGGTCAGCGTCTTTATGTGCTGAGTATAGCGGAAATTGACCTCGGCCAGTGACGATCCGTCGAAATCGAAAATATTGTCGTCCTTCTGGTCCGAATAGCCGGTCAGAGAGGTGAGTGTAGCAAAACCCAAATCGGCCTTGGCGGTGAAATAGAGGCTGTCGATATTCTTCTTCAGCACCGTCGCCTGATCGGAGGAAGTCTTACGATAATCGCGCGTCACGATCGTGCCGGGGACGAAATCGGCCGTGGCGTTCGGACCTTCGACGCGATAGACCATCGACATCGGATCGTTGATATAGCTGTGTTCGGCTTGAAGCTTCAGCATGAGCCAGTCGGTCGCCTGGAACTTCAGCTTCGTGCGGATGTTCCATCCGGTGTAGAAGCCGTCGCGCTGGCCGTTGACGATGTTCCGCGTATAGCCGTCCGAATCCCGATAGGATGCCGACACGCTGGCGGTCAGCCGATCGCCCAGCGGCCCGGCGACATAGCCATTGGCGACCTTTTCATCGTAAGTGCCATAGCCGACTGTCACTTGCCCCTCGGCATGGTCGGTCGGCTCCTTGGTAATCAGCAGCATCGCACCGCCGGTGGCATTGCGCCCGAACAGTGTGCCCTGTGGACCTTTGAGTACCTGAACATTGTCAATATCGGCAAATTCGAAGTTCAGCGAGGTCGGTGTGGGCTGGTAGAAGCCGTCTATATAGACGGCGACGTTGGAACTGACGCCCACGCCGCTGACCGCTGTAGTGATGCCGCGAATGGCAGGAAAGACGCCTGGGCCATATTGGTCGAGCTTAAGGCCGGGAACGACCTTGGTGAGGTCGAGGACGGCGGTGGTGCCCTTGGACGCAAGTTGGTCGGCAGAGAGCGCGGTCAGCGAAATTGGAGTCTCGACCGCACGGGCATCGCGTCGTTCGGCGGTGACGATGATTTCGGCAGCCGTGGGGGTTGGTTCCTCGCCGCTTGCCTCGTTGCCAATCTGGGCGAAGGCGGTGCCTGACCACAGCAGCGCGGCGGTCAGGGTCGATGCTCCGCAGCTGGCCATGGCGACAAATGTTGTATGACTTTTCAATTGCTTCCTCATCATTCTAACTCCCCTTATTGATTTTGAACCAATCATTGTATGCCATCCTTGGGCGTGCCGTGATCTTCTACCGAGGTGGCGCTAGTCGGCGGCGGGAAGGCCGAAAGGTATCTATGAAATACTAAAGGTATATTGTCAATACTCAATGGTATATTGTGTAGAACAGGAAAATGGCATGTTTCCAGGCCATGGCTTTGTTGCAAAACTGAGCCTGGGCATTCCCCGAGCGAATCGAGCGGGATAGAGATGGGTGATGTCCAAACCCGCTGCAGCTCAATATCGCACGATGAACTGGGCCGAATATAATGCTGCACTGAAGCGGCGTGGGTCGTTGGAGATATGGTTTTATCCGGAGATGGATTGGCTATCGGAGCTGGGTGGCCGTCCTGGTCGCCCGCAGCGTTTTTCGGATAGCGCCATTGAGCTGTGTCTGACGTTGAAGGCGCTGTTCCATCTTCTGCTGCGGCAAGTGACAGGGTTGGTGGCGAGCCTGATCAAGCGGGCGGGCCTGGACTGGCCGGTGCCGGATTATACGACGCTGTGCCGACGGCAGAAAAGCCTGATCATCAAGCTTGGCGAGCGGCCGAGCTCAGACCGCCTGCATCGGCTGGTTGACAGCACCGGCATCAAGATGATGGGTGAAGGCGAGTGGAAAACGCGCAACCATGACGCATCTTATCGCCGCCAGTGGCGTAAGGTGCATCTGGGGGTCGACGCAGGAACGCTGGATATCCGGGCCATCGAGATCACAACCAATGCCATTGGCGGTGCCCCGACACTGCCCGATCTCCTGGCGCAAATCCCAGAGGACGAACAGATATCAGCGTCGGCGGAGATGGGGCTTAATACACCAGAGCGTGCCATGCTGCCATTGCCGAACGCGGGACCGATGCGGTTGCCGGAACGGCCGACCATGGACGAAAGATGGCCCCGGCGTCGATGTCCGCAATGAAGCGCTGCGCGCGACAAAACGCCTGGGTTGCGCCATCTGGAAAAATGGAGCGGCTACCATCGCCGCAGTCTGGCCGAGGCCAAAATGCACTGTTTCAAGCTCCTGGGCCAATGGGTTGTCGCCCGCACCTTCGATCGTCAGATCACCGAGCTAAAAAGTCCGTGCCGCAATTCTCAATCGTTTCTCACAAATCGGAACGCCAAATACCGTCCGGATCTCATAATAAGCTCAAGTGGATATATGATTTTATCTACCAGGCGTTATGCAGAAAGTCCCTTGCCGATCACAGGCCTTTCTCCTCGAAGACTTTATTAGCAAGGGCAATGGCGCTCATACCCGCAGGCCAACCCGAATAAAAGGTGACGTGGGTAATGAGTTCGACCAGTTCTTCCTTCGTCACGCCATTGTTGAGCGCCTTGCCTAGATGATAGTCGATCTGTTCGATCCGATATTGGGCGATCAGCGCCGAAAGCGTGATGATGCTCCTGTCGCGCGGGGACAAGCCGTCCCGTGCCCAAATGTCGCCGAACAATAGCTCTTCGGTAAGGTCCGCCAGCTTGGGCGCGATAGTGCGATAGGCGAAAATGGCTTGGTCGCCGCTCATCATGGCTCTCCATTGAAACAAGGTCACCCTTGCCGCATCCTCGCCACGAGCCCGTTTATAGACTCGTTGGCTGAAAATATACTATATGGTTGACCGATATACCCAATGGTACCTATATCATATCGACAATGCAAGTGGGATGTGACGGGCGGATGACGGTCGCTAATCTGGAAATCGATCACTTCGATCATCGTCGCTATTCTGTTGATTATGATTTCTTTTATGGAGATGCCTGCCATGATCGTTCGGATCGATTCTGCGAATCCCCCGTCGCTGGAGGATGCTGACAATTTTCGCGCCTTCAAGCTGGTCTGCGCATCGCCGCGTGAAGCCTGTGTCGACGCCTTCGCGCAGGTCGGCCGGCTGGACGGCGACCATCTGTGGGTCGATGCCGACTGGATCAGGGCCAATGGCCGACAGGACGAAGAATGGTCGGCTGGGCTTGGCAAGATGATCGACTATGCCGCTTCCGCCGGCTGGGTCGATGACAGCGGAGCAATTCGCGCCCATATCGAGGATATCTGAGGCCATGGATCAGGCGTTGCAGACAGAGATAGACGGTGCCACCTTCAGGAAGGTGCTTGGCCATTATCCGACCGGCGTATGCGCTATTACCGCGACTCATGAGGGGCGGCCCGCCGCGATGGTGGTCGGCACCTTCACCTCGGTTTCGCTGGACCCGCCGCTGGTTGGTTTCTTTCCCGATCGCAATTCGACCAGTTGGCCGAAGATACAGGCGGCTGGCCGGTTCTGCGTCAATATCCTCGGCGCGCATCAACTGGATCTGTGCCGGGCGCTGGCCAGTAAGAGCGAGGACAAGTTCCAATCGGTGCCCTATCGGCTTTCCGAGGAAGGATCGGTCGTGCTGGACGATGTCGTGGCGTGGATCGATTGCGACCTCCATGACGTGATCGAGGCGGGCGATCATTTCATCGCTCTGGGTCGGGTGAAGCGGATGCAGGTTACCGCTGGCACATCGCCATTGCTGTTCTTTCGAAGCGGTTATGGCCAGTTCGCGCCGTTGGCGCTCTGACAAGGGACGGATGGGAAAGACATGAACATGCGACATAACCTCAAATTCTATATTGATGGGCAATGGGTTGATCCTCTGGGCGGGCGCGTGATCGATGTCATCGATCCCGCAACGGAAGAGGCGGCCGGGCAGGTAGCGCTTGGTGCGGTGGCGGATGTTGATCGCGCCGTCGGAGCGGCATGCCGAGCTTTCGACACCTTTTCCCGCACGTCGGTTGAGGAACGGCTGGTCCTGTTCGACCGGATCATCGCTCTCTACAAGGCTCGCATGGCCGACTTAGCCCATGTAATGACCATCGAGATGGGCGCGCCGACCTGGCTTTCAGAACAGATGCAGGCGGTGTTGGGTCTGATCGCCTTCCAGAATGCGCGCGAGGTCATGGCGACGTTCGCCTTTTCCCGTATGGAGGGCACGACGCGGATCGTGCGTGAACCGATCGGCGTGTGCGCGCTGATCACGCCGTGGAACTGGCCGATCAATCAAGTGGCCGCGAAAGTCGCACCCGCTCTGGCCACGGGTTGCACCATGCTGCTGAAGCCCTCCGAAGTCTCGCCCTTTTCGGCGACGATCCTGGCGGAGATCATGGATGAAGCCGGCGTCCCGCCCGGCGTCTTCAACCTCGTCCATGGTGACGGCCCCGGCGTCGGCGCCCGTATGAGCGAGCATCCCGAGGTCGATCTGGTTTCTTTCACTGGCTCGACCCGCGCCGGTGTGGAAATAGCCCGCGCCGCCGCGCCGACGGTCAAGCGCGTTTGTCAGGAGTTGGGCGGCAAATCCGCCAATATCGTCTTGCCGTCCGCCGATCTTGCCAAGGCGGTGGGCGAAGGCGTGGCGACGATGATGATGAACAGCGGACAGAATTGCAACGCGCCGAGCCGGATGCTTGTCCCCGCAGCGCAGATGGAGGAGGTCAAGCGCCTCGCCCGCACCGCTGCCGACGAACAGCAGCCCGGCCCGCCGCAGAGCAATGCCAAAATGGGGCCGGTCGTGTCCGAACTGCAATGGACGAAGATTCAGAAGCTGATCAAGGTGGGCATGGCTGAGGGAGCCACGTTGGTTGCAGGGGGGCCGGGTAAGCCGGAAGGACTGGAAACCGGCTATTATGTCAAGCCGACGGTCTTTGCCGACGTCACCAACGACATGACCATCGCGCGGGAGGAGATATTCGGCCCGGTGCTGGTGATCCTGGGCTATGAGGATGTGGAGCAGGCGATCCGCATCGCCAACGACACGCCTTATGGCCTTGCGGGTTATGTTCAGGGCGAGCCGGAAGAGGCGCAGGCGGTGGCCGCGCGTCTGCGGGCAGGCCAGATCATGCTGAATGGCGCCGACTACGACTTCAAGGCGCCCTTTGGCGGATTTAAGCAGTCAGGCAACGGGCGCGAATGGGGCAAATATGCCTTTGATGACTTCCTGGAATATAAGGCGGTAATCGGTGTGGCTGGCGCCGAGTAAGTCCGGCAGGCGTAAAAAAGTGCCCGCTCTTTGAGCCGGGCGCTTTTTTACGGAATAAGTCGGGCGACCTGGCGGTCATGCTATCTTGCGCACCGGCTTCCTTTTGGCTTTGGGCGTATAGGACACTACGCTGAGCGCGAAGGCTGTCATTTTTGCTGCAATCTGATCGGCGGAAAGGCGCCCGTCAGGTCTGTACCAGCGATGAATCCACCGCACCATGCCGCTGATCGCTAAAGAGGCGAGCATCGGATCTTCCGCCTCGAACACGCCCGACTTGATGCCATCCTCGATCAACTGCGCTAGCCGCTTGTCGAATTCATGGTGCCTCATGCGCAATCTTTTCTGAGATTCTTCGGACAGATTCTTTTCCTCATTGAGGAAAATGGCGGTGATGTCGGTCCGTTGGATATTTTCAATCACATAATATTCGACAAAGGCTTTCAGCCGATCTTCGGGGGGGGCTTCGCTTGAAAAAGCGGCGTTTGCGCCTGTCAGGAGGTTCTCGGCCGCCCGCTCGAAGATTTCCTCCAGCAGTGCATCCTTGTTCTTGAAATAGGTATAAATGAAGGGCTTGGTGACTTTCAACTGTTTGGCGATCTTGTCGATGCTGACGCCCTGAAAGCCGAATTCGGCAAAAAGCGGGACGGCTTCGTCCAGAATGCGTGCGCGCTTGAATTCCCAGACTTCATCTTTCATTACCATGTGAAACCCCCCGTCCATTCAGCCATCCGAATTGTCGTGGCATTAGCCTTGAGCGTAGGAATTTGTCCATAGCTAAGGTAGTTATATATACCGAGACGTCTGAAAATCCACCCTAGGATGATTGATTTGTTGACCGGACTGATCATTTCTAACTCGTTGATCAAAAACCTGTCGTCACTTTTTCGGTCATTTCGGTCAGATTTCGCCCTCATTTCGGAATGCTCATTTCATGAACTCTGCCGGAGAAGACGGTAGATAAGGAAATCTATCGGTATTTACAAATACCAAAAGGTAGTGCATCATCGGTACCTAAATTGGGAACTCCGCCGAACGATGGCGTCACTGAGTCCTCCTGGAACGGGAGAGCAAGATGGAAAAGATGGAAGACAAATTCGGCGGCATGGCCTGCGCCGCTCCAGTCGATACAATGCTCGTCAACGACAATGACGCTGGCGGGGCAGGGGTAACGGAGGAGCCGTCGGGCGCGCCGCTCTCCAGCATTGAGGAGATATTGGACGATGCGGCCAACGGCCGCATGTTCATCCTAGTCGATGATGAGGAACGTGAGAATGAGGGCGACCTCATCCTTCCGGGGCAGATGGTCACGCCGGATGCCGTGAATTTCATGGCCATACATGGGCGCGGTCTGATTTGCCTCGCGCTCAGCGCGGAGCGTTGCGACCAGATTGGGTTGCAACCGATGGCACTGCAAAATGGTACCCCGCTCGGAACCGCCTTCACCGTATCGATCGAAGCGCGCGATGGCGTGGATACGGGCATTTCCGCGATTGATCGCGCCCGCACCATTTCCGTTGCGATCAATTGCACCAGTGCGGAGTCGCTGGTCAGTCCCGGGCACGTCTTCCCTCTGCGAGCCCGTCGGGGCGGCGTGCTGGTGCGGGCCGGTCACACCGAAGCCGCTGTCGATATTGCGCGCCTTGCCGGGCTGAACCCGTCGGGCATGATCTGCGAGATCATGAGCCCGGATGGCACGATGGCGCGCCTGCCGGAACTGAAACGCTTTGCAAAGGAGCATGGTCTCAAAATCGGCACCATCCGCGATCTGATCGCCTATCGTTGCCGCCATGATCATATGATCGAGAAATGCGGCGTGGCCCTGTTGTCGAGCAAATGGGGTGGCCAGTGGGAAGCGCAGGGATTTGCCAACAAGGTCACGGGCGCAACCGCCGTTGCCATGGTGATGGGCAAGCTCGACGGCACGAAGCCGACGCTGGTCAGGATGCACGCTCTGGATGTCATTGCCGATGCCTTCGGGTCGGAGGACCGGCGCAATGGCAAGCAGTTGAAACGGTCGATCGAGATCGTCGCGCGGGAAGGTGCGGGAGTCATCGTCCTCATCGGACAATCTTCATCGGATGCGGTGACGGCCTTGATCGATGCTTATGCCGGACGTCCCAATCCGGCCGGAATGGCAGAATTACGCGACTATGGTTTCGGGGCGCAGGTCTTAAGTGAACTTGGTGTGCGTGAAATGGAATTGCTGACTAATTCGGCACAAACTCCTGTCGCACTGGAAGGTTATGGCCTGTCAATTGTAGGTAAGCGACCGCTGGACTGATGATACAAACAGCATCGGAGGCCGGCACTTCCTCCTGGATCGGCGAGGAGAAGGCCCGCCGGCTGTCTGGAGGCAGCGTTTGAGGCCCTTTTCGACGCCTATCGGACGGTCGACCGAGGTGAACAATGCGTCTCTCTTTGAGCGACCATGTCCACGCAGAAATCCGATCTCGCTTAGCGGAAGGAGATGGTCGACACCCATGTCACAGCGCTGGGTTTGCGCTCGGACCTTCACGCCACAGCGTCAGGATGACCTAAATGTTGAAGGGCATAGGCGGAACTGGTTTCACCCTAGCTCGTACCGTTGCGACCGGACGGCGCATAATGTCCTTTATGGTGGAGCGAAGCCCATGACCGCTGAAGATGTTGGCGCCAGTATCCTGTGAGGCCACATTGCCGCCGCATCTCGCTATCATCAGAATGAAAATGATGGCCGATAATTAGAAGCTTGCGGGTTTTGATTTCGCTCGGGACGAACAGGTGATGTTGACGAAAAGGGCCGCGGAAAGTTTTCGACTTGACTCGATAAGCGGGCGGTCATACCCAATGATACCATCAGGTATATATAAATACCATAAAGAACCACCCCCCCCCTTCAGGGCTGGTTATCGCATCTCATCTCGTTTTACAGGAATTGGCTCTATGGATGGAAAAATTGGCCCGGCCGCAACGCAGCATCTGATTGGCGCAGAGTGGCAGGATGGACAAGGCCCCAACGCAATCGCAGTTTACGATCCCGCTACCGGACGTCAGATCGCGGAGATGAAGGAAGCGTCGTTGGCGCAGGGCGACGCCGCGGTGGCCGCTGCCGTTGCTGCCTTCCCGGCCTGGTCCGCGCTATCGATTAGCCGCCGGGCTGAAATCGTCCTGAAGATGCGCGCTCTGGTCGACGCGAATCTGGAGGAACTGGCTACGCTGCTCAGTCTCGACAATGGCAAGACTATGATGGAGGCACGGGGCGAAATCGCCCGCGCCGCCGAAGCGATTTCCGGAGCGGCAGGGGCGCCGATCGCTTATCATAGCCAGTCGGGCAATGTGGCGCCCAATCTGGATGCGCGCCGCGTGCGTATTCCGCTCGGTGTGTGTGTTGCGGTGACGCCCTTCAACTTTCCAGTGATGAACCCGTCGATGTTCGCGGCCTGGGCAATTGTGTGCGGTAATACGCTGGTGCTGAAGCCTTCGGAGCAGACGCCGCTGGTCACCAACCGGCTGTTTGAGCTTTTCCGGGAGGCGGGCGTTCCGGACGGCGTGCTCAATATCGTGCATGGCAGTGTCGAACTGGGTGAGCAACTGGTGTCCCATCCTAACGTCAAGGCAGTGTCCTGCATCACCTCGACCCCGGTGGCGCAAGCAATATACGCCAACGGCACAGCCCACGGCAAACGCGTGCAGGCCAATGGTGGGGGCAAAAATCCCTACGTCGTGCTGGCCGACGCCGATCTCGACCGCGCGGCGGAGGGGATTGCCGATGCAGCCTTCGGCATGGCGGGGCAGCGCTGCCTCGCCGCAAGCCGCTGCATCGTGGTCGGGGAAGTCTATGACCGCTTCCTCGAAAAGCTGGTAGCGAAGTCGCATAGCTATGTTCTGGGCAGTGGCCGCAACCCGGATGCGACCATGGGGCCGCTGGTGTCGGCGGCGGCCAAGGCGCGGATCGAAAATGCGATCGCCCGCGCAGCGGAAAGTGGCGCGACGATAGCGCTGGATGGCCGCAGCCATGAAGTGCAGGGCGGCGAGGAAACCGCTGACGGTTATTTTGTTGGCCCGACCATCATCACCGGCCTCAGCCCCAAGGACCCGATCGATTGTCAGGAAGTGTTCGCACCCTTTCTGGTGGTGCACAAAGTCGCTTCCTTAGATGAAGCAGTCGCAATCGCCAATGACACCGAATTTGGCAATGCGGCGGCGATTTATACGACGAACGGGTCGAGCGCTCGCGCGTTCGAGATAGCGGTCAATGCCGGGAATATCGGCGTGAATACCTTCCCCGCTCCGCCGATGAATTTTCAGATGGGTGGCATGGGAACGTCCTTTTTCGGTGACGTCCATGTGCTAGGTGACGGCTATCTGCTCTTCTATACAGATCATAAAGTCGTCGTTAGCCGCTGGTAAGGAGGAGGCCGAGCGCGGCAGGCACTCTGCCTCCGCGCTCAGTATCGCTATAGTTCGAGGCTAAATGCTTCCGGGAAAAGGCACCAGTTTTTTCAGCGTCATGCCCACGGATTTGGGCTTGTCGTAAAGGTTGTAGTGCAACCAGTCCGGCAGGGAATCGGCTGTCGATTTATCGAATCGGTGGCGCGATCGCAGATTTCCATGCCGTGCTGACATGCGCCTAACGCGCGCATTTTCTGACTGATCACCACAGCGACCGGCCGCGTCGCAAGGGATCCCGAAATCCGTAACAACGTCATTACCCTGATCGTTGCCACCGACGGGGTGAAACCCAAGGACAGCAAGACCTACATGAACGCGGCCACAGGAGTGGCAGCTTTATTGAGGCCCACGCCGATAAGCCGACATGCTGGAATCGGCCAATCCCGGGTGCCCAAGATCGAAAAGCTGTCCTTCCGCACCTGGCAATCAAAAATTGGGCGCTGAGCGGCCGGGAAGGTGAAGGGTTTCGGGCGCTTGCGTACGAAAGCCTCCCATGCAGGAACCCGCGATTCCAGCAGGTTACCGTATGGGGATTTGTGCTTTCGGTCGGTACGGCTGGACCAGAGATGCGTGGTGGTCGACGCGCGAGGGCGGCGGAACGGCTGGTGTTGGGAAGCGCCAGAGACGTGTTCGCGGCTCTGGCCGTGATGATGCCAGGAGCCGACACCGGCCCAGCCATCGCCGGGCGCATGTCGTTTCGTTGACCACCTTGCGACATGCGGGGCCGTAGCGACAGGCTGATCATGCCGGGTCATGAGACGAGTTCCCGGATCGGCAGGGGCAACTTCGGCGGTGTCCGTGGCTGACCCCAGCGGGCGAAAATTTCGATGATGATCATCCGCCCGCCACAGCACGGACATGGTGGGCAGGTGTCGAGCGGCGTTTCAGATGTCGGCACCTCTGGTTCGGAGGGAACGGCGAGCAACCTGCGGGCGAGTGCGAGATTGTCCTTGCGCGAGGCGCTGGCGAGCAGCCCGTAGTGGCGGATGCGGTGGAAGCCGCGCGGCAGGACATGGAGTAGGAAGGGGCGGATAAACTCGTCGGCGGTGAGGGTCATGATGCGGTGGCGTTCACCGCCATCGCGCCGATAATCTTTGCAGCGGAAGGTGACGCCGTTCTCGTCGAAGGCGACCAAGCGCCGGTTCGAGATAGCGACGCGGTGGGTGTAGCGCGCCAGATAGGCGAGCACCGCCTCCGGTCCGGCAAAGGGCGGCTTGGCATAGACGACCCAGCGCGTCTTTCGCGCCGGCGCCAAGTGCCGCAGAAAGGTTCGACGGTCTGCCACCGGTCATGGATTCGAAGAAGGTGAGCGGCCCTGCGTCGTGGAGGGCGGTCAGCCGGGTGAGGAAGAGGCGGCGGAACAGTTTCCCCAGCACCCGCACCGGCAGGAGGAAGGCCGGACGCGACGAGATCCAGCGGCTTCCGTCGAGCGCGATGCCGCCGCCCGGCACGATCATGTGGACATGGGGATGGTGCGTCATCGCCGATCCCCATGTATGGAGCACGGCGGTGATGCCGATCCGGGCGCCCAGATGCCTGGGGTCGGCGGCGATGGTCAGCATCGTCTCCGAGGCCGCCCGGAACAGCAGGTCGTAGAGCAGCGCCTTGTTCTGCCACGCGATGTCGGCGACCTCGGCGGGCAGCGTGAAGACGACATGGAAGTAACCGACCGGCAGCAGGTCGGCCTCGCGCTCGGCCAGCCAGGTGCGCGCGGCGGCGGCCTGGCACTTGGGACAGTGTCGGTTCCGGCAGCTGTTATAGGCGATCCGCCAGTGCCCGCAGTCCTCGCAGGCCTCGACGTGACCACCCAGCGCCGGGGTGCGACAGGTCTCGATCGCGGACATTACCTTGAGCTGGTGCAGGCTCAGGTGGCCGGCATGTGCCACCCGGCACGCCGGCCCGGCAGAGCAGAAGATGTCGGCGACCTCAAGGTCGGGGCGCACCGGCTCAGCCGGCGGGCGCCTTGCCCTCCATCAGCGCCATCAGTTGGTCGAGCGGGCCCGACACGGCGTGGATCGTCCTAGTCGAGACCTTGGTGTAGAGCGCGGTCGTCTCGAGCTTGCTGTGCCCCAGCAGGACCTGGATGACGTGGATATCGACATCCTGCTCCAGCAAATGGGTGGCCTGTGCCGCAGGGTGTGCGGACTGACGCGTTTGCGGATGCCGGCTACCTCGGCCGCCTCCTGAACCGCGCGGTGCAACTGCCGGGTCGAGATCGGGTCGGTGACAGTCTGGCCCGGGAACAGCCAGCCATGCGGGATCAGGACCCCGCGCTTCCTGCCTTCGCGCCACCACATCCGCAGCAGTTCGAGCAACTGCGGTGAGAGCATGGCGTTGCGATCCTTGCCGCCCTTGCCCTGTTCGATACGGATCAGCATTCGCTTGCTGTCGATATCATTGACCTTGAGGTGAGCGACTTCCGACGCGCGCAGGCCCGCGCCATAAGCCACGCCCAGCGCCGCCTTATACTTGATACCCGGTGCGGCCTGAAGCAACCGCGCGGCCTCCTCGACGCTTAGCACTTCCGGCAGCCGCGGCACAATGCGGGTGATCATTAGCGACCGCGACAGATCCCGCCGCTTGAGCGTGACGGTGTACAGGAAGCGGAGCGCCGACACCGTGCTGTTGATCGTGCTCGGCCTGACGCTACTCTCGTGCTGCATGAGCTGGAAACGGCGCAGGTCTTCTTCCGTCGCTGTGTCGGGAGGGCGGCCGAGGAAGGTGGCCAGGCGCTTCACATGCCGGACATAATCCTTCTGGGTGTGGGGACCCAGGCCCCGCATCATCATCATGTCGTGCTGCATCCGTTGACGCAGCGGGCTGATCGGGGCGGTGTTGATCGAGACGGTCATGACAAGTTCCTCTTCGCTGAAGGAACTTCCAACCTCACCGGGCAACCTCGCCCCGCTAAAGGCCCATATTTACCGCACTACAGCGCCCCACGCGACCCTCCCGCGGAGCGGGTTCGTGCAAGGGGCGACGGCTGACCGGCAGCTTTCACGGCGTCCTAGCATACCCATGCGCAAAAGCGGATCGGCAGCTATTTCTAACCTCTTGCCGATAACCGGACGGTCGGAAATCGGGCATTCCCAACGAGGCCAATAAGCGGCCATCAGATCACAAGTTGCTGTTGAGCGGCCGACTCACGCTTGTAGGATTGGTGCACATTTCGCCGCCCTTTTCGTTTTGCCTGAGCGGGATGAACCTTGACTCTGTCTTCATTCGCTTCCGCCTGTATCAGGCGCGCCCAGCTCGAGCTGGATCATGACAATAGCATCCGGAATTTTCTAAAATGCCAACAACAATGCGCCGGACCAACGGCGACGATCAACTGTGCACTTCTTCAAAAAAGCGGGGGCGCAAGGCACGGCCGATAATCGAACATCCGACCCCAGCTTTTACAGAATGGGTTGATCCACCCACATTTCGCGAGGCGCTCGTCCTGCATCTGCGGCGCTTCTCCGAGAGCTACTATCAGCTTCACCGATCCATCATCCGGCCGGGGGACAAGCTGGATCGCGCTACGCTGCAATCGTGGACAGAGGGCCGCCGCACGCCCCAAAGCGCCGCCAGCTTTGAAATGCTCACACGGATCGAGCAACGCTACGGTTTGCCTCCGGGCTATTTCAAGGCGAAGCTGCCCAATCCGGCTCGGGCGGTTTCGGGATTAAACGTGACAGGCATGCCCAGGGCCGAGCAGCGCCGGCTGGCCTGGCATCTGCCTGACGATTTCAATTCAAGGCCTCTGAAGGAACAGGCAAAGATACTGGACTGGGTTCAGAATGTCGTGATTTCTGGAGCCACCGAATATCGCCGCTTCCAGGCACAGGCGATGAAACTGCGCTATGCCGTCCGCTTCCCCTCTCTGACGGGCAGAAAGATCAGGGCGTCGGCGGTTGATGATGCGGCCGGTCTGGATGAACAGGTTGACCCCGTGGGGGTGGTGGATGCGCCGCCCCGTCTTGTGTCGGAACTGAATGAGCTGATCCGCTTCAAGACCGCTACGCTGACCGACATCGGTTTTCAGCGAATCGGCGTCTGGAACGAGGAAACCACCGCGCAGAAGATCGAGCATTTCGGCCTCATGTTTGGCGCCTTGGCGGCGTCACCCAGCGGCGCGGTGCAGGGTTATGGCGTTCCGCTCGGAAACATATCTTTTGCCATGCTTATTTTTCCCCGTGTCTGGGATTGGTATGTCCAGTGGCGCGAGCGTCGGCGCGGCTTTTTTACCCGTTGGGAATGCGACATGCTGCGAAACGCCATGGCGCTGGTCCGTCCGGAAACAGGATGGTTGCGCCAGCATCCGGAGCTCGCCTCGCGCCTCGTGCCGATAGACGGCCTTGTATCAATAGCGGATATCGAGTCTGCCCATGCCGATTGGCCGGCCGCATGCGACATTCTCCATGCTCATGCAGGAGCGCGCGTGAAGGAAATTGACCGCGTGGCGCGCATTCACCGCGACCCCTTCGAGCCGATCCTGCCCATCCTCGAAGCCCCAAGTCCGGTCGCCGAATATCTGAAGATCGCCGACGAGATCCTGAAGCTGCGCCCGGACCCGCGTCGCTATCCGCGTGCGGCGGCAGAGACAGCCCGTTCCTGGCTGCTGATACGTCTGGGTCTTCACCTTGGCCTGCGGCAGAAAAACCTTCGGCAACTGCTGGTCTGCCCACGTGGTAATCTGCCGCGCTCGGAACGCCAGCTTGAAGCGCTGAAGCGCGGGGAACTCCGCTGGAGCGAGCGCGATCAGGGATGGGAGGTTCTTGTTCCAGCCGTTGCGTTCAAGAACGCGCATTCCTCATTCTTCGCCGGGAAACCGTTTCGGCTTGTGCTGCCTGATCTGGGTGGCCTCTACGATCATATTGCCGCCTATATCGAGCACCATCGCCCGGTTTTGGACGAGAAGCCGTTTCGGGAACTGCGGGCGGAAGATGGTCCGGTCACGGTCGATACGGCCGTAACCGCGCCAGCGGGAACCCCGCAGGACTCGGTCGCGGCAAAGGCCATGGCGGACACGATGGCGTTCACCAACAGACTGATCATAAGCGCCACTGCCACCAGCACCTTTGCACAGGGTGACCGGGCAAAGGAGATGCTCGCGGAACTGCTGGCCGGCCATGGCCTGCTGTTCCGGGCGAAGGCTGCCGCACCCGAGACTGGCCTGCCGGGCACGGGCATGTATCGCGTGGGCCAGTTCACCAACGAGGGGCTGAGGCCGGTACCGCTCGACGAATCACTGACGGGCGCCCTTGCCGATTGCGGCATATAGGCGAAGCGGCCGCGCCCTCACGGACGCGGCCGCGTCTTTCAGTAGCGCCCCCGCTCACTCTCGGGAAGATTTGCATCAAGCGCTGCAAGTCCCTCCGGGTCTTCGCCGCGGAACTTGGCCTGCTGCATTTCGGCCCACTGCTTGCGCAGTTCAGGCGGCACTCTGGTGACCTTGAGAACACCAGAGCGACCCTGTGGCTTGTCGAGTCCGAGCTCCCTTTCCAACTCGATGATGGCCTTGATCGCCCGCATGTCGCCCTTCATCGCCTTGTTCATCAGCGTGCGGACCACCACCTCCATCGGCGTGTACTTCCTGCCATTCAGCGTGACCGGCTCTTCAAGAACTTCCTTCAGAACGGGCTTCAGCGACGTCTCGGGCTTCGGCTTCTTCTTCTTTCCCTTCGGGTTACCCGACTGGCCGGGCTTGAACCGGGTCGCGACCGGCGGCTTGCCATAGCCCACCTCATAGTCATCGTCTGGCATTTCGGATAAACTCCTCCAGTTCCCTGCATCGATCGCAGTGATGGGGCGATAGGTTCATGATGCAGGGAATGTCTGTCATGGAATTGCACCGGGCAATTGCGTGAGGGCAGCGCAGACGGACACCAGCGCTGCCCTCTGATCCTCAGATGTCGATCTCGTTCACGGCCTTTTCTATGGCTGCGAAAGTGAGATCGCTGCCGCAGAGGATAGCGTTCTGGCCTGTTGCCTTCTGCCAGCGACGCACCGCGACATCGACATAATGCGGATCCATCTCCACCGCGCGTGCAATGCGCCCGGTCTGCTCGGCCGCCATGATCGTGGTACCAGATCCCGAAAAGGCATCGAGGATGATGCCACCACTGCGCGAGCAGTCCAGCATCGCATCGGCTACCATCTTCACAGGCTTGACCGTCGGATGCATGGCAAGCTCCTCGTCGCGGTCGGCCTTCAGTGAATTCACACCCGCATAGTCCCAGACATTGGTGCGATAGCGGCCATGCTGCCCGAGCGCGAAATTGTTGATGTGCGCGGCAGCCCCCTTTCTGAACACGAAAATCAGCTCATGCTTCGAGCGATAAAAGGTGCCCATGCCCCCATTGTCCTTGTTCCAGACAATGAGATTGCGAAGGCTGTCATAGACCCGCTCACCAGCCTCGAGCATCTCGCCCATGTGACGCCAGTCCATGCACTGATAGTGGATCGAGCCGTCCACGCTGTACGCGGCGAGATTGTCCATTACCTTCGCAAGAAAGTCGGTGAACTCCGCGCGGCTCATCTCGCCCGCACCCATGACGAACTCGTCATGCTGGACCTTGCCAAGCCCGCAGATGTGACCGTTCACCGGCACATTATAGGGTGCGTCGGTGAAGATCATCTGCGCGATCTCATCGCCCATCAGCTTTTCGAAGACCTCCGGCTTTGTCGAGTCGCCGCAGATAATCCGGTGCGATCCAAGCTGCCACATATCCCCCAGGCGCGTGACAGCCGGCGCCTTTCGCTCGGGCTCGTCAACGGCGTCTTCCGTTACCTCCTTCGGATTCGCCTCGTTCAGCAGCGCCTCTATTTCCGCCACCTCAAAGCCGATGACGTCAAAGTCGAAGTCCGGCACAAGCGCCGACAGATCGCCCAGCTCCAGGCCCAGCAGCTCGCGGTCCCAGCCGGCGAGCTCCGCCAGCCTGTTGTCGGCAATGACATAGGCCTTGCGGTCGGCCTCGCTCATTCCTTCCAGAAGCAGAACCGGGACACGGGTCATGCCCAAGCTCTTCGCCGCCTCGACGCGGCCGTGGCCGGCGATGATCCGATCCTCCTCGTCAATCAGGATCGGGTTGGTGAAGCCAAACTTCCTGATGCTCCTGGCGATCTGGCCGATCTGCTTCTTCGAGTGGGTACGCGCGTTGCGCGCGTGCGGCTTCAGAAGCGTGATGTCACGCTCCACCAGGTCCCCCCGGGAGAGGGGACCGCGCTGTGATTCCATGAAAACCTCCTTCGTTGCGGGAGGCAGTCGGTTGTCACAGCGAGGCACCCAACTTCGATCACGGAAATCTACAGAAGATTCAGTGAGCAAAGCTTGTTCTGTAGCGTACGGCCGCCTGCAAGCCTGAGCCGCCGCGCGACATCCTCATACGCCTGCTCTCTGGGAGAAGGAGTGCCGCCGGTGCGCACAAAGGAGGGATCTGCACGCTCCTCGATGATATCCATGGCACGAAATTCCACTGCAGCCTGAATGCACTGCCAGTCCCAACGCGTGCGACCGTCCTTCGGGCCTGGCTTCGCCTTCAGCCTGCCTTCAAGCGCATTGAGGAGCAGATGGTGCAGTGCGCCGTCCCAGCAGACTCCAGGGTTCAATCTGAAAACCCCGATTACTTCGTGACGGTAAACCGGCTCGCCCCGCGCCAGCTTGGCCAGCAGATCGCCGGTGGTTTCCAGGCTGATATAGTCATCCATTTTGACTTCTCCTTCCATGAGGGAAGCCCCATAAACATGCCGCCCATCATCGAAGCGACCAACACTTCATCGGTGCCGCATTTTTTTCTGAGGTTCCGCTGTGCCCGATTCGCTGCTTTCCGAGTGAAATTCGCTGTAACCGCGGAGAGAATTCCCTGTAAGCTATAGCAGGGAAATTCAGCTCCTGAATGGCGGTTTTCTGCCATTTTCTTCGTCTCACGGTTGCCATTTGCGAGGCGAAAATGCGATTCAGGGCGATATCAGGGAAATGCAGGGAAGAGACCGGTTCGCTTGGGACTGCGTCGCGCACCATCGCCTTGGCCTTATGGGCCGAGTTTTCCCTACCAGAAGCGCTTTGAGATGGGTCCGTCGTGGGTTCCCTGTGGGAGGCAATTTGGGCTTATGATTCGGCCGGATCAAAGGAACGGGCGTTAATTCGAACCACCCCGACACTGCGCGAGCAATTCGTTTGTGGATCAAAAAAGCAATGCGAACCCGCCGATGACCATACCTGCGATGGCTGCAAAACTTACCACCAGATCGACCATGCCAGAACCCATGAGATGACCGAAGCCCCGATAGGTCTCAACACCATATTGGTTTGTGCGGGCGAAACTCCGCTTGTTTCGCCATACAATGGCCGCGATTGACAGGCCTATCAACAGCAGTGGCTTGAAATTGCCGCCCATCGGATGGAACAGCGCCGGTGGGATCAAGAAGACGTAGAAAAGTACGACAATAGCCGCCCCTATGCCGAACATCGGTGTGGTCCAACGAGCGGAACTAGGGTTTTGGGCAGTCGCTGTCGCTACAGGATGGCTTGCCACCGTCTGACTTGTCGGCCCGATTGGATAGACGTCGATCGCACGACCCTCAACTATCTCGAAATCGACGCGTTCGCTCGCCAAGGGGGCAAGGGAGCCGCGCCAATCTGCAGGGTGAAAGCGATAGCGGGTGCCGTCCTCGCCGGAGATTGCACCACCGTGAGCATCGCTGAAGCCGAGGATTTCACCCTTCATGCTATACCCCGCTTAATCTCTTCAGTCCCTCGTCAGCTCCAGAGCAGCGCATTTCCCGCGTTAGACGAGCAACTGGAATGGCGCGCGACTTGCTCCTAGTTCCATTGTCTTGCGCAGGGTAAGTAATTTGCTGATTTGTACAAGCGGGAAAAAGGTATTATCCCTAGGGCGTTAAGCAGCGGCATACGTCAAGCGAGCCAGTACCATTTTTGCCTATAAGTCCGCAAGATTGAAGGAACGGCCGTTAATTCAAGCCGCAGCATTTCTTGTATTTTTTGCCTGATCCGCAAGGGCAGGGATCATTCCGACCTACCTTTCCGCCTTTCGCAGTCATCGGCGGATTCTGATCATTCTCCAGCCGCCACTCGTGAAGCATCTGAACCCAAATGGGGATCAGGTCTGGTGCTTCGCGGTCCCAGCGGTCCTCTTCTTCCTCGGGCAGCTCATGTCGGCCATCTGCGAAGGCTGCAAGTTCGGTGATCCCGGCGATCGCCGCTTTTGGCCCTACATCATCGCTTGCGCGTATGCGGTTCCACCCTCGAGGGGCGAGTTTCATGGCCTTTGAGAAACCCTCAATCCAAAGCTCCCAGAGCGTTTCATTGCTTCTGGTGTCGACTTCCAGGATCGAGGCAAAGCCGGCCGGCTCGTCAAGCCCAATGAGAATTTCATTATGATGCCGCATCACGAGGTCGAAAAAGCGCTGCAATTCCTCGGGCGCATCGAATTTGGGCGTATCTGGACCCCACACCTGCTTCATCCAGGCTGAAGGTGGCACCATGTCGGGGCTGACGATGATGCCGGTGAGAAAACCGTCTAACTCCGACAGCAACATGCCTTCATCAAACTGGTTGATCAGCAGGTCGTCGAGTTCGTCCAAGTAATCGCTCATGGAGGCGACCATAGCTCGAGGTGAGGGCGTGGTCGTCTTCCTCCGCTTTGCCTCACGCAAAATCCGCCATCTTATATGAACAGGCGGACACAAACGCCTATTGCGAAGCTGTTCTAATCCCGCCAGAAAAGCTCCGCCTTTCGTGAAAGCCGGAGGGTGGGGCGTCGAAACCCCCGATGAATGAACTCGGGCGCATATTTGGAGGCCGAGTAGCATGCGCGCATGTCCAGTCGGTTCGCCGATAAAGGCGCATGCGCCTGCTCTAGTGGCTATGTTTCGTGATCTGACATTGGTTGACGGCCTTCGCTTGAAATGCGCATATATGTGCGCATTAATCTGAGGAGGCTCTAATGGGCAGGCACAAGTATGATTTGGCGACGCAGGCTCGCAAGCCGACCAACGTGTCGCTGGACATAGCGCTTGTGGCTGAAGCAAAGCGGCTGGGCATCAATATTTCCCGCGCCTGTGAGGTTGGATTGGCTGAGCAGATTGCGATGGAGCGGGGTCGCCTCTGGAAGGAGGAGAATGCCGCCGCGTTAGAAAGCTCGAACAGCTATGTTGAACAGCATGGTCTGCCCTTGAGTCAGCATCGTCGGTTCTAATGGCGAAGTTTGATGTGTATCGATTGAAGCAGGGCGGTTCGTATGTGCTCGATTGTCAGGCAGACCTTCTGAGCGATCTCAACACCCATTTTGTGGTCCCACTGTTGCCGATCAGCGAGGCTCCGAAACCCGCTATGCGGTTGAACCCGATTTTGGCTGTGGAAAGCGAAAGGTTGGTAATGGTGACGCAGTTTGCAGCGAGCGTCCCGACCCGTGAACTGGGGAATGCCGTCCAATCCCTCGCTTCTGAACAGGACGTTATTAGTGCTGCGCTGGACATGCTGACTATCGGATTTTGAAAGGGCAATCGGGTCGATTATTGGGGTGGTCCGCAGGTATAGCGCAGGTCGCATTCGGACTTCGCGTCCTATCAAAATGCTTTCAATGGGAAGCGGCCCAAACGGGATTTCCGCTGCGTTTGGGTAGGCCGTGGGAGAAGGTGAAGTTGCCGCCTGCTTTGATCGCAAAATTGGCAGAAAAGCTGGCCTCTCGCCCAATCACTGAGTCGCCTTCGTAATGATGCCCCAAGGCTGTCATTCTGAAGAAGGCTGTGATCGTTGCTCAGCAGCCATTCCACAATCGTAAGTTTCGACCAGAGAAACGAACGAGTGAATGGCAATAGCTTCCAGCGTCGACATGATCGGCTCGAATGGTTTCTCGTAGCCGCCAAAAGGCGTCAGTCCTTCCATCGACGCAGAGATGAATAGAGCGATTGCCTTGCGGTCCTCAAAAGACAGATCTGGCCGCATCTCGCCTATTATTTCGGCCAGCGGCGCGCGGGCGCGTTCGTACAATTCCTGCACACGGCCCAGCACGAAACTATCGTGATTGGACAGCGCCCAAAGTTCTGGAAAAAGGTGCGTCGTTTTCTTGCTGCGAATATCCTCCAGGATTAACCGGCAGATGCGCTGCAGCCGTTCGGCGGGCGGCCCCGGCAAATGGATGATTTGGTCGAACTCCACCTCATAGCCACGGATCACCGCTTCCAGCAGTTCGCGGACCAGATCATCGCGGCTGCGATAATGATAGGTGAGGTTGCCGAACTTGATGCCGCAGTCGGTCGCGACTCGGCGCATGCTCATGGCGCGATAGCCCTCCTCAATCAGGATATTGAGGGCGGTATGGAGGATAAGCTCGCGCGTCTCGTGCCCCTTAGAATAGCCGCCATCCCGTTCCGCCATGATCAGGGCGGCGGTCCGGCCTTCCGCTTCATCCATCTGAATATCCGTTATTTTCCGTTCAATCAGGTGAACTATAGAGGTTCGTATAAATATGTCGAATGACAAATTTAGGTCACTTGACAGAATTGTTGCTGTTTATTCATAATCATCCTCAAGCGGACGAGATCCGCAGCGGGAGATTACAAACATGCGGTCCATTGGTCTGAGCTTGCTGCTTGGCGCGGCAATGCCCTTGTCAGCATCTGCCGACACCACAAAATTTCCTGCGCCCTTGCCCGAAGAAACACTGCCCAGTGTCAAGGAACTGCCTGTTAATTGGCCGAAAAGTTGGGTCTTGATCCATGATCTCAACTTCGCCTCTATCCTCGATGGCAAGCTGGCGCTGGTCGATACTCGCTCGACGGATCGGCCACTTAAGGGCCTGGTGCGCGCGGCCCAATTCGCCAATGAACTGGTAGCGGCGGATCGCGGCGAGATTTACACCGCAGAAACATTCTACAGCCGTCTCACGCGCGGGGAACGAACCGACGCCATAACCATATGGGATATGAAAACGCTTCAACCCAAGGGTGAGATCGTCCTGCCCGGTGGCAAGCGTCAGTTGTCCGTTACCTATCCCAACGTTTTCCAGTTCACCAATGGCGGCAAATGGGCGCTGGTCGCCAATTTTACCCCGGCCCAGTCGATCACTGTCGTCGATCTGGAAGGGCGCAAGGTGCTGGGGGAGATTGATCTGCCCGGCTGCACTCAAATCTATCCCAGCGGCCAGCGCGGCTTCAGCAGCCTGTGCGCCGATGGATCGATCTTCAGCGTGACGCTGGACGAAAAGGGGCAGGCGGCCTCCTCCAGCAGCGTCGCCAGGGTGCAGGATATTGACCGGCAGCCGCTGTTCGGCACACCCGCCATGGTCGGCCGCACCGCCTGGTTCGTCAGCTATTATGGCATGGTCCAGGGCATCGACCTGTCCGGACCTGTTGCCAGGCCGCTTCCGGGCGCCTTCAGCGTCGGCAAGGCGGACGGCGGCGCCCCGCAATGGCGGCCGGGCGGCTGGCAGGTCATCGCCTCGGACGCCAAAGGGCTGCTCTATGTACTGATGAGCCCCAACGGCAAGGAAGGCAGCCACAAGGATGGTGGCACCGAAGTCTGGGTCATCGATCCGGTCAGGAAGATGCGCCTCTCCCGTATCGCGCTCAAGGGGCAGGGGCTGGCCATCGCGGTGACGCGTGAGGATGCGCCGCAACTGATCGTGGCGCGGGCGGACGGCGTGATCGACGTGCATGACGCCGCGACCGGTGCTTTCGTGCGGACCCTGGGCGCAACGGTCGCGGCCAACCCCATCGTCATCACGGTGCCATGATGGCTGCGCTTTCCCTTTTCCTCGCCATGCTGCTGGGCGTGTCGGCGCTGCACAAGGCGATTGATCGCAAGCGCCTCGGGACGGCGGCGGCGCGGCTTGTGGGGGCCACAGCACCGGCTGGACCGCTGCTGCTGATCGCGGGGGGCGTTGCGGAAACGACCGCTTCCCTGTGTCTGCTGATCGGGCCACTGCGGTCGGTCGGCGCCATCATCGCACTGCTGCTCTGGGCACTCTATGCCCTGCTGCTGCTGCGCCGCCGGGGCCAGTCGCTTGATTGCGGTTGCGACCTCGTAGCCCGGGAGCAGCTGGTCGGCTGGGTCCAGATCGCCCGCCCGGCGTTGCTCGCTGGTCTCGCAGCATTTGTGATCCTGTTGCCCCAGGCCCCCTTCACGCTCGATGCGCCCTTCGCCGCCGCCGGCTTCCTGGCGCTCTGGTTCGGTGCGGCCGAGCTTTTTGCCATTCCCCAGCCTGTTTGGAGGAAGAACTGATGCTAACATCCCAGATATTGCTTTGGGCCGCGGTGATTGCCCAAGCGCTGCTGATTGCGGCACTCGCCCGACAGGTCGGCATCCTGCACGAACGGATCGCTCCCGCAGGCGCGCTCACCCTGCATCAGGGCGTGAAGATCGGCGAGACGGCCACGCCGATGGACCTCATCACCATCGACGACGCAAAATTGCGCGTCGGCGGCAAACGCGATGGGCGCAGCCAGTTGCTCTTTTTCGCATCACCCGACTGCCCGGTCTGCAAGTCGCTGCTGCCGGTGCTGCGCTCCGCCGCGCGCGCCGAGGCGGACTGGATCGATGTGGTGATCGCGGGGGATGGCGCTAAACCCGCCTATCGCGCCATGGCGTCCGACCATGGGCTGGTCGGCCTGCCGATCATTCTTTCCGAAGCCCTGGGCCGCGCCTTCGGCGTCGCGAAGCTGCCTTATGCCGTGCTGCTGGATGAAAATGGCAAGGTCGCCTCGCTCGGCCTCATCAACAGCCGTGAGCATCTGGAAAGCCTGTTCGAGGCAAAGGAACGCGGCGTCGCGTCGATCCAGGACTTCCTCGCCCGCCGGAAGGAGGCCTGAACCATGGACGGTTTCGACAAGCTCACCGAACGAATGGCCCGGTCCGTTGCGCGCGGCACGTCCCGCCGCTCCTTGCTGGCCTGGCTTGGAGCGGGGATGACCGGCACGGCCATGCTGCCCGCCTTGCCGGTGGCGCGCGCCGCCACCCACCCCGGTGCCGCCCGGCCTGAGATGACCTCCGGCACGCCGCAGGATCCCGGCAATCCGGCGAGTTGCGATTATTGGCGCTATTGCGCGATCGACGGCTTCCTTTGTTCCTGTTGCGGCGGCACGGTCAACACCTGCCCGCCGGGCACGGAAATGTCGCCTATCACCTGGATCGGCACCTGCACCAACCCGGCGGACGGCCGCGCCTATATCATCAGCTATAATGATTGTTGCGGCGTGTCCTCCTGTGGCCAGTGCCTGTGCAATCGCAATGAAGGCGACCGGCCGCAGGTCCGGCCCCAGTCGAACAACGACTATAATTGGTGTCTGGGAACCGAAAGCAGCATCTACAATTGCTCGGTTGCAGCGATCGTAGGCACAGCCCTGGAGCAGCCGAAATGAAGATCGCCCTGGGACTGGCCTTGCTAATGACAGCAGGGATAGCGCAGGCGGCGCAGGATGGCGCGACCATCTATAATCGCTGCGCTGCCTGCCACACCCGGACCGGCGCTGGCGTACCGGGCGCCTATCCGCCGTTGGGGCGCGATTTCCGTACCCTGGCCGCCAAGCCGGGTGGCCGCCGCTATCTGGCGCTGGCCGTAATCAAGGGACTGAACGGCCCGATCAGCGTCGAGGGCAAGGCCTATCGCGGCATGATGCCGGCGCAGGGCGGGCTGGACGATGCTGGAGTGGCGGCAGTGCTCAACCATGTCGGCGGGTCGATCGCCAGCATCGGTCCCGTTTTCAAGCCCTTCACCGATCAGGAAGTGGCCGGATATCGGGTCGGCGGCAAGGCGCTGAACGCCGCCGATGTCGCGAAGCTCCATGAAGGGGGGGGCGGCAAGTGAAGCTCGTCCTGCTCGCTTTGGCAGGCCTTGTCGCATTATCCGCGACCTTGGCGGCTGGAGCGAGCGAGCGAGCGATGCCGGGCGTCGTCAATCCGCGTCAGGCCCATCAGGACTATATTTTGAAATGCCAGGGTTGCCATAGACCGGACGGGGGCGGCGACGATCGGTCCAATCCGCCGATGCGCGGCATCGTCGCCCGTTTTCTGACGGTGCCGGGCGGGCGGGCGTTCATCGGCCAGGTGCCGGGCGTCGCCACGGTCGATTTGGACGACCGGCGATTGGCGGACCTCGTCAACTGGACACTTTACACTTTCGACGCAGAGCATCTGCCAATCGATTTCAGGCCTTATTCCGCCACGGAAATCGCTGCCTTGCGCCGCAACCCCCTGCGACTGGATCGCGTCGCTACAAGAGAGCGACTGGTGGCAGGGTTCGAACATGCAGGAATGGAACAGGGAAAACCATGATTGGAGTATAATCGATGGGGGAAGTATATTCAGGGTTGGTAGCATGCGGCTGTGCGGCTTTCGCAGGTCTTGGCATGATGAATCCGGCGTTCGCGCAGGATGACGCGCAAGGCGAAATCGTCGTTACGGCGGCCAAGCGGTCGGAAAATGTACAGTCTGTCCCGATTTCTGTAACCGCCATAGGTGGTGATATGTTGGCAAAGTCGCGCGTCAGCAGCGTCGACAGCCTGGTGACGAAGGTCGCCAATCTCCAGCTCACCTCCATTGTAGGCGACAATACGCCGATCTTCGCGCTGCGTGGCGTGTCCATGTCCGACTATAGCCTCAACCAGTCGAGCCCGGTCGCCACCTATTATGATGAAGTTTATAAAGGCAATTTCGCCTTTCTTGGCGTTGCCATGTACGATCTCGAACGGGTCGAGGTGCTGCGCGGGCCGCAGGGCACGCTCTATGGCAAGAACACCACGGGCGGCGCGGTCAACATCATCAGCCGGGAAGCGAAGCTGGGTGAAACCAGCGGTTATGTGAACGCCGGTTATGGCAATTATAACCGGTTCGAGGCGAACGGCGCGGTCAATGTGCCGCTGGGCGAGAAAGCCGCCCTGCGCGTGGCGGGCACCTTCGCCAGGGCGGACGGCTGGTTCAGAAATGTCGAGCCTGGCATGCCGGACCTTGCCAGCACCCGCGAATATGCGTTTCGCGGAACGCTGAAGGCCCAGCCGGTCGAGGGGCTGACTTTCGTCCTGCGGGCCTCCACCAGTTTCCAGAACCCGCAAAATTACGGCATCTATGCCCAGCCTGAAGCCAACCATCGACCCGGTCTGTCGCGATGGGAGATTGCGTCCGACGTCCCCACCCGCCGCCGCGCCCGCACGACATCGGTGGCGCTGACCACCAATGTCGATCTGTCCGATGCGATCGCGCTGACCAGCATCACGTCCTATGACAAGGGCACGCTCTTCTTCCGCGAGGATACGGACGGCACGGCAACCAAGCTGCTGGAAATCCCCTATTATGACAAGGCCAGCCAGTTCGCACAGGATCTGCGCCTGACCAGCGACACGGGCGGTCCATTCGACTTCATCCTGGGCGTCTATTTCAACCGGGAAAAGGTGTTCAACCGCACCGCCTTCGAGATTGCCACCGATGTCGACGTGAACGCGGACGGCGCCATCGACGCACAGGATTGTGCCGACGGCCTGCCGCTGGCCTGCAAGGTCCAGAACCAGTTCACCCAGGTGAAGAAGAGCGTCGCTGTCTATTCCGACCTCAAATACAAGATCGGCGAGGCGGTGACGCTACGCGGCGGCCTGCGCTATACCCATGATACGGGCCGACAGAACGGCTTCATTTCGCAGGCGCTGGGTGTCGACGATAGCGTCGTCGCGACCCTGATCCCGCTGTCCGACCTGCGCTTCAGGAAAAACAATTTCTCCGGCAAGATCGGCCTCGACTACAAGCTGACCGACGGCAACCTTCTCTATGCCAGCGTCAGCCGTGGCTATCGCGCGCCCAGCTTCAATGCTCAGGCCTTTTTCGATCCGTCCGAACTGTCGGTGGCCAAGGCGGAGCAGGTGACATCCTATGAAGTCGGCGCGAAGACCCAGTTCTGGGATCGCCGCATCACGCTAAACGTTGCCGGTTTCTATTATGATTACAAGAATCAGCAGTTCATCAACGTAGATCCGTCCAGCGCGGCGCAGACATTGCTCAACATCCCCAAGTCGCGAATCTATGGTGGCGAGGCAGAACTGACCGTGCGGGCCGCCGACATGCTGACCATGCGCGCGGGCTTGGGCGTGTTGTCTGCGAAGATCAAGCAGGGCACGGTCAGCGGCGTCGATGTGGGTGGCAATCGCCTGTCCAACGCGCCGAGCCTGACGCTCAACGGCGGGATCGACTGGACGGTTGCGCAAGGCGGCTTCGGCAGCCTCTCCTTCCACCCGGAAGTCGCCTATCAGTCGAGTCAATATTTCGAGGTGGTGAACATCCCCCGTCTGAAGCAGAAGGGCTATGCCCTGCTCAGCGGCCATATCGACTGGGAGAGCGCGAACGGGCGCTTCAATGCCTCGCTCTGGGCGAAGAACCTCACGAAGAAATTCTATTTCACCTCGCGCGTGGACCTGCTCGCGGGCTTTGGTTTCGATTATAATCACATTGGCAATCCGCGGACATATGGTGTGACAGTTGGCGCGAAATTCTAAAGACAGCGCAAGGAGAGGATAATGGCGGACTATAAGCTGCTGATCGGCGGCGAACTGATCGATGGCGACCTCCAGATGGAGGTCGTCAACCCGGCGACGGGCGAGGCGTTCACCACGGTCGCGCGCGCTTCGGCTGCCCAAGCGGATCAGGCGATCGCGGCGGCCAAGGCAGCGCAGCCCGGCTGGGCGGCGGTGCCCTATGCCGAGCGGCAGGCGAAGCTGGTCGCGCTGGCCGATGCGGTCGCGGCCAACGGCGCGGAACTGGCGCGACTATTGACGCAGGAACAGGGCAAGCCGCTGCCCGAAGCGCAGGGCGAGGTCGCCTGGACCGAAGGTTTTCTGCGCCATTATGCGACCCTGGAATTGCCGGATCGCGTTATTCAGGATGATGCAGCGGGCTATATCGCCGTCAAGCACAAGCCGCTGGGTGTGGTGGTCGGGATCATCGCCTGGAACTTCCCGCTGCTTGTCGCCTGCTGGAAGATCGGGCCGGCGGTGCTGGCGGGCAATGCCATCGTGCTGAAGCCCGCGCCGACCACGCCCGCCACGGCGCTGGCGCTGGGAGCTTTGTGCAAGGAGATTTTCCCGGCCGGGGTCGTCAATATCATCACTGACGCCAATGATCTGGGGCCGCATCTGACTACCCATCCCGATGTGGCCAAGATCGGCTTCACCGGTTCCACCGCGACCGGCAAGCGCATCGCCGCCAGCAGTGCGGATGGGCTCAAGCGCGTGACGCTGGAACTGGGCGGCAATGATCCGGCAATCGTACTGGAAGATGTCGATGTCCGCGAAACGGCGAAGGCGATTTTCGGCAATGCCTTCCTGAATTGCGGACAGGTGTGCCTGGCGGTGAAGCGCGCCTATATCCACGCCGATATTTACGACGCCATGTGCGAGGAACTGGCGGCGCTGGCGCAGGCGGCGATCGTGGGCGACGGGCTGGAGCAGGGCACGCAAATAGGGCCGATCCAGAACGCGATGCAGTTCGAGAAAGTGAAGGGGTTCCTCGACGCCGCCAGATCCGACGGCAAGATCGTGGCAGGGGGACAGGCGATGGAGCGGGCCGGTTATTTCATCGCGCCGACCATCGTGCGCGACGTGACCGACGGCATGACGATCGTGGACGAGGAACAGTTCGGCCCGATCCTGCCGCTGATCAAGTTCGACGATGTGGAGGATGTGATCGCCCGCGCCAACGCGTCCGACTACGGGCTGGGCGGATCGGTCTGGTCCGCCGATGTGGCGCGCGCCGCCGACATCGCGGCGCGGATCGAAAGCGGGCAGGTCTGGGTCAACCAGCATATCGCCATCGGCCCGCACATCCCCATGGCGGGTTTCAAGAATAGCGGGCTGGGCGTTGAACAGGCCGAGGAAGGGCTGGCGGAATATACCCAACTGCAAGTCATCAACATCAAGCGATGAGCGGCCTGTCGATAGCGCGGGGCGCCACCGACGTCCCGCTGCTGGAAACCACCATCGGTCAGGCGCTGCTGAAGGTCGCAGCGGAGCATGGTGACGGCCTCGCACTGGTGTCGCGACACCAGTCCATCCGCTGGAGTTGGGCGCAATTGATTGCACAGGTCGATTCTGTAGCCACTGGGCTGCTGGACCTTGGCGTCGGCAAGGGCGACCGCGTCGGCATATGGGCGCCCAATTGCGCTGAATGGACAGTGATCCAGTTCGCGACGGCGCGGATCGGCGCCATCCTGGTCAACATCAATCCTGCCTATCGCGCCAGCGAAGTCGAATATGCACTGAACAAGGTCGGGTGCAGCCTGCTGGTCACCGCGCCCCGATTCAGGAGCAGCGACTATGTGGCGATGCTGCGGGACATCGGGCCGGACCGCCTCCCGGCGCTGCGCCAAGTGGTCGTGCTGGGTGACGAAAGGCAGCAGGACTTGTTGAACTGGTCCGATCTGCATGCGGAGGCCGACCCCGATCGTCTGACCCTGATCGAGGCGACGCTCGACAACAATGATGCGATCAACATCCAGTTCACCAGCGGCACCACCGGCCAGCCCAAGGGCGCGACGCTGACCCATCGCAACGTGCTCAACAATGGCTATTTCTCGGCCCGTACGATGCGTCTCACCGCCGCCGACCGGCTGTGTATCCCGGTGCCGCTCTATCATTGTTTCGGCATGGTGCTGGGCAATATGGCGGCGCTGACCAGTGGCGCGGCGATGATCTATCCCGGTGAAGCCTATGATCCTCGGCTGGTGCTCGACACAGTGCAGGCGGAAGGTTGCACCATGCTGCATGGCGTACCGACCATGTTCATCACCATCTTGAACCAGCCGGATCTGGACGCATTCGACGTATCGACGTTGCGCACCGGCATCATGGCGGGATCGCCCTGTCCGGAAACGGTGATGCGGCAGGTGATGGACCGGCTGAACCTGACCCAGATCACCATCGGCTACGGTATGACCGAAACCAGCCCGCTCACTACCCAGACCGCGACGGATGATCCGTTGGAGGAACGGGTGACCACGGTCGGCCGCGTCTCCCCCCATGCGGAGGCGAAGGTCGTCGGCCCCGATGGCGCGATCCTCCCCATCGGCCAGCAGGGCGAATATTGTTCGCGCGGCTATGCCGTGATGCTGGGCTATTGGAACGATCCTGATCGCACGGCAGAGGCGATCGACGCCGACGGCTGGATGCATTCGGGCGATCTGGCGACGATGGACGCGCGGGGCTACGTCCGCATCACCGGCCGCATCAAGGACATGATTATTCGCGGTGGTGAAAATATCTATCCGCGCGAGATAGAAGAATATCTACTTCGTCACCCCGACGTCGCCGACGCGCAGGTGTTCGGCGTGGCCGACGCGAAATTCGGTGAAGCGGTCTGCGCCTGGATCATCGCCAAGGCTGACGCCACCCTGTCGGAACAGGATATTCAGGACCATTGTCGCGGGCACATCGCGCACTACAAGGTTCCCCGCTACGTGCGCATCGTCGAGCGGTTCGAGATGACTGTGACGGGCAAGGCGCAGAAGTTCGAGATGCGGGCGATCATGGAACGGGAACTGGGTCTTGGGGTCTGAACACAGCGGCCCACAGGCCTATTTCCTGCGGATGGACGATGGGAGGTTCATGCCCACGAGCCATGTCGGCGGCGCATGGAATGTCGCGGAACAGCATGTTGCGCCAGCGATCGGCCTGCTGCTCCATGCGGTGGAAACCGATCATGCCGCGCGACGGGACGATCGATTGCAGGTCGCGCGTCTCTCCTACGACATATGGGGCGTCATCCCGATGGAGGCGGTGGAGATAGAGGTGATCGTGCTGCGACCAGGCCGCACCATCGAACTGGTCGAGGCCCGGCTCAGCCATGGCGGCCGCCCCGCCATCGTCCTGCGCGCCTGGCTGACGCAGGCCAACGACAGCAGCGCCTTTGCTGCGACCAATTTCCCTACCCTACCGCCGCCCGACACCATAGTCGGCTGGAATCCGTCCAGCCTCTGGGCCGGAGGTTTCATCGCTAGTGTGGAGGTGCGGCGACAACAGCACGGGCGGGGCCGCGCCCGCTGCTGGGTTCGTTCGCCTCTGGCGCTGCTTGACGGCGAGGATGTGTCGGCGACGGCGCGGGCCATGGGACTGGTCGATATCGCCAACGGCCTTGCGCCGCTGATATCGCCCCAGGACGCGGCTTTTCCCAATCTCGATCTTACCGCACATCTTCTGCGACCGCCAACGGGAGAATGGATCGGCCTCGACACCTCAGTCTCCGCGAGTCCGCAAGGCCTCGGACTTACACATAGCATTCTTCATGATGAAAGCGGGGCATTTGGCACAGTCTGCCAATGCTTGACGCTGCGCCCTAAAAATTGATCTGGATATTGCATGGGCTTGGCTGCTCCTGACTTTTAAACCAAATGGCTTACTCGTCAATCGGCGACGCCCGAGTTAAAGGCAGCTGTGATGCTATTTCTTTACGATCGCTGTCGGCCTGCTAAGCGGCCAGCGTTATGTTCGTGGGGCTAGGTTTCCAGCAGCTCCAAGTCCGGTTTGTGCAAAACCTGCCCCTCGCTAATGCACCCGTGAAAGGCTGCATTGTCCCAATGTCGGTCCATCGCTTGTGGCGACAATCTGATGAACTAAGGGCAGGTTTTAGGGAGCAGTTTCGAGCGGTCGAATGGCGGCAATGTTCGCGCGTGCTGCCCGGCAGCTTGCCCGTCTCAAACCGGAAGATCGCCAATGACGTGTTGGAATGACGATTCGGTGGGGTTGAGGGAAAAGGCTCGCCCTTGTTACTTCGAGCATGACCACCGCGAGTCCATCTGGTCCAATGTGAGCCTTGCCCGAAATGATCTCCGCAGGCCCCCAGCGCTGAATTTCTTCACCACCGGACGTGACTTTTCCTCCGGCCTCCCTCGATATTCGCAAATGCAGCAAATCCACGTTGACGGGGTTGCGCTTCACCGTTTCGCGGTCCTTATTCATATCCCTCCGATGAGGAAAAATTATCTAGCGCGTGTCAGTCTTTTGGCCCCTTGGGCGCTAGGACGATGTCAGCTGAATTCGGATATCTAATCGACGTAATGCGGATGAAACTCCGCCATATAAAGCGCATTATGCAAAGAAATAACGCCTATATTTGATAAAAAGTTGGTAGGCGGGCCGAAATTTACAAAAATATGACGGCGAGGGTTGCAGGGTTCCTGCGCGATCGTTAGCAGTTGTCAACATTATGGGGCTGGCTTCTGCCGAGAAAAGGAACGCTGTCATGAAACAGGGAAAGAGTCTTTCTGCATTGTTGTGCGGTGCAGCGATGATCGTGCCGACCGCTGCCTGGGCGCAGGAGGCGGGCGATGGTGGAGGCGAGATCGTCGTTACGGCGACACGCCAAGCCCGCTCGCTTCAATCAGTGCCTATGAGCGTCAATGTGGCGACCGGCGAGCAGTTGCAGAAGCTGAACATTTTCGACGCCAAGGACGTCCAGCAGCTCGCTCCGGGCCTGGAGATGACCAACACTACGGGCCGTAACAATTCGACGACGCTGCGCGGTATCTCGTTCGATCCCGACCAGGGCACGGACCCGGCGGTCCAGGTCTATTTCAACGAAATTCCGACCGATGCGCAGACGGTCTACACGGCCCTTTACGATATCAAGCAGATCGAAGTGCTGCGCGGTCCCCAAGGCTTGCTGCGCGGTATCTCCGCCCCCGCAGGTGCGATCACCATCTCCACGGCGCGCCCCAGCTTCGATGAGATCGAAGGCTATGCGCAGACTACCGCTACCACGCGTGGGGGCTATAATGTGCAGGGCGGGGTTTCCCTGCCTTTCTCTGACAAGATCGCACTGCGCGTTGCCGCACTGGTCGACGGCAATCGCCTGAACAATGTCCGCAATGTCAACACCGGCGAACGGTCGCGCAGCCGCACTGAAAGCGCCCGTTTGACCCTGGGCCTTCGTCCAAAGGACAATCTCACTGCCTATATCACCTATCAGTATCTGTATGCGGACAATAGGCAGATGCAGCAGGTCATCGGATCAGGCAACACATCGACTTTCGACGCTGGCGCCTTCCTGGGCGGCGCTCTGGTTCCGAATTCATCAACGCGTTCCGGCCCAGCCCTGGGTGTCGATGACTATGCCGCCGTCGCAGAGGGCACGAGCCGCAATATCAATGAAAGCCACATCGTCAACCTGGCGATTGACTGGGATTTGGGTCCGGCAACATTGTCGTTTGTAGGTGCGCATCAGGATTCACGTCTGAAAGGCCAGCGTGATCTGGATGTCGGCAATGCCGTGCCCAACTACATCTCCAACTCCTTTGGCCCAACTCCCTTCGTATACGATACGGTCGAAATGCGCTTGGCTACGAATAACAAGGATGGCCTGGGCGGAGGCATTGGCGTCTTCTACAGTAAGATTGGGGGAACGACGCGCATCTTTCAGCCCGGCGACAGCTTCATTTTCCCGTTTGAACAGAATGATAGCCTGAACACCCTGGGCGCACTGCCTTATCTGCCCATCGCCACCGAAATTATCGTTCCGGTAGATCGGAGCATTTGGTCGTTCAACGCCAATCTTAACTTTCGTAGAGGCGGCCTGGCAATTGAAGGCGGCCTGCGTTACTCGATCATCAAGTCGGTGAATGTCAGCCGACTGGGTTTGAGCACGCCGGGCAACAGCTTGCTGTGCACCGGCGATCCAATTGTTGACGCTGTGTCGTTTGGCTGCTTACCGGCGTCCTACCCGGCAACGGACATCATTCCGGCCAACCTGCGCAATACGTCTGACAAGCCGATCACGGGCGGTCTGACGATCAGTTACCAGTTGATGCCGTCGATGAATATCTTCGCTTCCTACGGCCACTCCTTCCGCGCCGGCAGCGTCAGCCCCGGCCTGCCCGATGGACTGAGCGACGACCTGATCCTGACTCAGCCGGAAAAGACGGATTCGATCGAAGCAGGCGTTAAAGGCAGCTTCGCCGGACGCCGCCTGCATTATGCGGTGTCGGTCTATTATCAGAAGCTCGACAACTTCCTGAACCGTTTCAGCGGCATCTATTATCAGTCCACCGTAGCCGCGCCGCCCACCGGCTTTTTCGATTTCAACTATAATGGCGACGCACGGATCAAGGGGATCGAAGGATCGCTGGACGGCCGGATCACGAGAGACTGGGACTTCGGCGTCAGCGCTGCCTATACTCGCGCCCGTTATCGCAACGCCCTGCTGCCGTGCAACGACTTCGCAGGAACTGGCCGCCCGAACCGGGATGGAGCGGCGACCGTTACGGGGCCGGGCAATGTAAGCTTCTGCGCCAGCAATGGCCGCATCGGCGAGACGCCTGATTTCAGCCTGACCGCCAACACGGAAATCCGTTTCCCGATGGACAGCGTTACGCCGTTCCTGCGTGGGTTGTTCACGTACCGGCCTGGGTTCTATTCCGACCGGATCGATTATGATTATCGTAGCCGTGAGATGCTCAACCTGTTCGTTGGCCTTCGTGCCGAGGATAGCAAATGGGAATTCACCTTGTTTGCGAAGAATGTGCTGAACCAGAAGCGGATCGCCAACATCAGCCAGGGTAACGCCGTAGTCGGCACGTCCAGCGGCGTGGACTACGACTCGGGCTACCGCACGGTCAACGTGACCAACCCACGCGAGTTTGGATTGACGGGCAACTTCAAGTTCTAAGATCAAGGCAGGGCCGGTCGGATCACCAACATATGAAGCAGCTTCATAATGATCCGCACCGGCCCCAGCGGCTGGAGTCACGTGTTCGAGTGACGTAGGCGCACTATTTCTTTCCCTCTGGAATCGTTGATGGCCGCGAAATCGGGCTGAAGCCGCTCAGCATCGCTGTCCTGGATGCCGGTTGGCATCTTCTCGCCTTCCAGCGGCAGGATGGGGCATCCACGCTGCGGCCGCAGATTGCCTGCGCCAAGGCTGCGGGTGCGCTCGGCCTTGGTGTTTCGTCGCGCAAGATCGGCGACATGGCAGCCGAACGGCCGACCTTCATCGCGTCGCTCGGGCCGATCGCGCCCCATGGCGTGGTTCCAGCGGCGGGCGGCGTCATCGTCGTCGATGGCACGGGTGTGCCGATCGGCGCGGTGGGGGTGACCGGCGACACGTCGGACAATGACGAAGCCTGCGCGCTGGCGGATCAGTGCGGCGGGTCTTCGCGTTCAGGGTAGGGCGCTTTGCTGGCGCGTCGCTGAGATGGTGGGTGGCCGACATCTGTCTTCCTCAGCGGTAGATGGCCTGGCCAACCGCGCCGCGCCAACCGGCGATAAGCTGATCTCTCTGAACAGCGGGTAGTGTTGGGCTAAACCGCCGGTCGGGCGTTACGCACGACACGGCTTCGGGGAGTGTCGGCCAGACCCCCGTCGCAGCGCCAGCGAGAAAGGCGGCGCCCAGTGCCGTGGTTTCGATGTTGGCGGGCCTGATGATGGTGAGATCCAGTATGTCGGCGAGGAATTGGCACAACCAGTCGTTGGCCACCATTCCACCATCCACCTTGAGCTCGTCAGGCTGCACGGCGCTGTCGAACGCCATGGCGTCCAGCAAGTCCGCGCTCTGGTAAGCGACGCATTCCAGCGCCGCGCGCACGATATGTTCAGGACCCGTGGCGAAGGTCATTCCCGTCAGCATGGCCCTTACATGCGGGTTCCAGTGCGGAGCGCCCAAGCCGACAAAGGCGGGCACCAGATAGACGCCGCCATTATCCGGCAAAGACCGCGCCATGGATTCGGTCTCGGCGGCCGTGGCGACCAGGCCTAGCTTGTCCCGCGTCCATCTGACGGCGGCGCCCGCGACGAAGAAAGCGCCTTCGATCGCGTAGCTGACGCTTCCATTGGAATGGCAGGCGACGGTGGACAGCATCCGGTGCCCCGATCGGCAGATCTGCTCTCCCGTGTTCAGCATCGCGAACCCGCCAGTTCCCAGCGTGACCTTTGCGCCGCCCCGGTCCAGGCACCCCTGGCCAATCAACGCGGCCTGTTGATCCCCGACCATTCCAGCGATGGGCAGCGATACGCCCAGGATATTCTTGTCCGATGTCCCGAAGAGGCAATCATTCTCACGCACTTCAGGCAATATCTGCATCGGGATGCCGAACATTCGGCACAGATCCGGGCACCATGCCATCCGGGCAATGTCGAACAGCAAGGTCCGGCTGGCGTTGGTTGCGTCGGTCGCATGCCACCTTTCCCGCTGTCAGGCGCCACAGCAGGAAACAGTCGATGGTCCCAAAGGCCAGTTGCCCCTTTTCCGCGCGGTCGCGCGCACCGGGGATTGTTTCGAGCAGCCAGGCAAGCTTGCTGGCGGTGAAGTAGGAATCGAGCAGAAGGCCGGTGCGGCTGGTGACTTCAGGTTCGAGGCCATCCGCGATGAACCGGCTGCAAAGGTCCGCGCCGCGCCTGTCCTGCCAGACGATGGCCGGATGGATGGGCTGTCCGTTTTCACGGTCCCACAGCACGCAGGTTTCGCGCTGATTGGCGATCCCGATGGCGGCGACATCCAGCCCCGTGCGATGCGCCTCGTCCAACGCCTCGCGCGCGGTCGCCACGACGTCGCGCCATATCGCTTCGGGATCATGTTCGACCCATCCGTCCGCGGGATAATATTGTTTCAGGTCTATTTGCGCGGCGCTTCGCACGGTGGCTGTTTCATCGATCAACAGCGATCGGGTGGATGTGGTCCCCTGATCGATCGCGAGCACCGCCTTCATCCTACCCTCCGCCTTGCGGTTCATCCCCATGCCGACCATGATCTCACAGAATTTGGATTATTCTACGCTACATTCGCGACTGGGCGTCAGTCGGCGGGCAGGCACGGTCGATCCATCTTGGCGTCTCAGGGCAGATCGGGCACCCAGTTGACGCCGTTGATGTGACCTCCGCCGTCCACGAACAGCGTGTTGCCGGTGACATAGCGCGCGTCCTCGCTGGCCAGGAACAAGGCTGCGCCGCCAATGTCCTTTTCCGGGTCGCCCATGCGTCCCATCGGATTGGCGCGCTCGGCATCGGCGGCGAGTTCGGGCTGAAGTGCTTTGAAATGGTTGAACGAGGCGGATGCGGCGCCCGGGCAAATGATGTTGGCGCAGATGCTAAAACCGGCCCATTCCCGCGCCACGGTGCGGGTAAGCGTGCGAAGCGCTTCCTTGCCCACATTATAATCGGCAGTCCCCATATGCGCGTTAACGCCGTTCAGGGAACAGAGGCTGATGATCCGCCCCCAGCCATTCGCTTTCATATGAGGAAAGGCGCGCATCATCGCCCATTTGGGACCGAACAGGTTGATGTCAAAGGATTCATGGAAATATTCGTCGCCCATCGCTTCGGCGCGGGCAAAGCCCCGGCCGCGATAGGCGTTGTTGACCAATATATCGATGCTGCCGAACTGATCGACAGCCGCATCCACGGCCGCCTCCATCTGCGCGCGATCCGTAACGTCGGTGCGCACGAAGCGCGCCCGGCCGCCCTCTGCGACAATCGCATCTGCCGCAGCCGTTCCCTTGCCTGCATCGAATTCGGCGATGATCACCGCCGCGCCCGCGCGCGCAAAACGTCGAGCGACGCCGAGGCCAATGCCATCGCCCCCGCCCGTTATCACCGCGACCCTTCCGTTCAGCCGATTATCGGACATTCTCACTCTCCTGGAACTTATTGGAAATGTTGGGCGGGGCAGATCTGACGAACAGGCGTCAGCGATTATATTGACGCTCCTGTGGAAGTACAGCAGCGCCATTTATCCCATACGCTTCACTTGCGTCGTCGGATAGCTATAGACGCTGCATGTCGGGAAGCGCGCTATGCAGCGGAATCCTGGGCAAATACACAAACAGGGGCAAAGCGTTGCGCGATTATCAGGCTGATTTCATTGTCGTGGGAAGTGGGGCAGGTGGCCTGGTCGGTGCGATTGCCGCCAAGTTGAACGGCCTCAATCCGCTGGTAATCGAGAAAACCGACCGTTGGGGCGGGACGAGCGCGCTTTCTGGCGGTGGGGTCTGGATACCCAATAATCCGCTAATGGAGCGGGACGGGGTGGAAGATAGTTTCGAGGCAGCGCTTGCCTATATGGAAGCGACCATCGGAGATGTCGGCCCGGCGAGCAGCAAAGAGCGCAAGACCGCCTATCTGAATGTTGGTCCGCAGATGGTGATGGCCCTGGAACAGCAGGGCCTTGGTTGGGTCCGGGCGCCCCGATATCCCGACTATCATCAGGATCAGCCGGGCGCGCGCGTGGGCCGGACGCTGGAAGGCGTGAATTTCGACGGCAAAAAGCTGGGCGACTGGCTCAAGACGATGCGCAAATCGGACATGCCATCGATGGTAATGGGCACCGATGACGCGCCCGTGATACCGGTGATGTTGCGGTCGTTAAAGGCGTTCTCCAGGTTCATGGGCATTATCGCGCGCACGGCCGCCTGGCGTGTACGCGGGCGCGAACCGTTGTGCCTGGGCGGGACATTGATGGGGCAGCTGATGGTCATCGTTCAGCGCCTGGGCATACCCGTCCTTCTCGACAGCCCGCTCAAGTCGCTGATCCAGGACGGCGATAAAGTGGTGGGCGTCGTGATCGGCGAGGGGGAGGCCGAACGGCGGATCATGGCGCCGCGCGGCGTGCTGCTGACCACCGGCGGATTCGCGAAGAACAGCGAGTATCGCAGGCAGTTTCAGGATGTCAGCGGCGAGTGGAGCCCGGCTAGCCCCGGCGATACCGGCGATGCGCACCAGATCGGCGCGGAGGTGGGTGCAGAACTCGCCCTGATGGACGCTGCCACATGGTATCCGGTGTCGATCCTGCCGAACGGCACCATCAATGTCGGCATCTGGGAACGCACCTTGCCCGGATCGATCATCGTCGATGCTTCGGGGCAGCGCTACACGAATGAGGCGGCGTCCTATGTCAACGCCGGGCGGGCCATGCTGGACCGTGACAAGACCGTGTCGGCCGTGCCGAGCTGGCTGATCTTCGATGCGCGCTATCGCAGTCGTTATTTCTTCGGGGGCACACCGCCGGGGATGAACGGGGAACTGGTGAAAAACGGCTTTTTCGTCAAGGCGCCGACGCTTGACCAGCTTGCCGCGAAAATCGGGATCGATGCGGCGGGCCTCAACCGGACGGTCGAGCGCGTAAACGCGATGGCGAAGACCGGGGTCGATGAGGATTTCGGTCGTGGCGACAATGTGTACGACCAATATTATGGCGATCCCGGCAATCAGCCGAACCCATCCTTCGGCCCCATCGACAAGGCACCATTTTACGCGACGCGCTTTTACCCCGGTGACCTTAGCACCAAGGGGGGACTGATGGCCGACGAGCATGCGCGGGTGCTGCGCGCGGACGGCAGTGTCATCGAAGGGCTTTACGCCGCAGGCAATTGCGCGGCCCCGGTTATGGGTAGGACCTATCCCGGTGCAGGCGCGACGCTTGGCCCGGCCATGGTATTCGCCTGGATTGCGGGGCAGCACAGCGCCGCTGCGGCTGCGTAAAGCTTGGGCTGGGCCAGCGATCTTTAGGGCAATTGGCGCCGTCGTCGCGTAGATATGCGAGACGATGGCGCCATGTCCTATGGACCGCGCGGGCGTCAGCGATATCGCGCTATGGAAAGATCGGCCGTTTCGATCGCCGGTTTCCGGTTGGAAATAATGTCCGCGATCACATGTCCGGACCCGCAGGCCATGGTCCAGCCAAGCGTGCCGTGGCCGGTGTTGAGGTAGAGGTTCGGAATATGCGTAGAGCCGATCACGGGTGTGCCGTCCGGCGTCATGGGACGCAGGCCCGACCAGAAGCTGGCATGGCCAAGATTGCCGGACGCCGGAAATAAGGACTCAACCGAATATTCCAGCGTGTCGCGCCGCTTGTCCGGGAGGTTTGTCGAGAAGCCGGAAAGCTCGGCCATTCCCCCAACCCGGATGCGGTCGCCCAGCCGCGTGATGGCAACCTTGAAGCTTTCATCCAGCAGCGTGGAAACAGGGGCGCGTTCTGCATCGGTGATGGGAACGGTTATCGAATAGCCCTTCACCGGATAGACTGGCAGCTTGATCCCCAACGGCGCCACCAGCAGCGGCGAGTAACTGCCCAGCGCGACAATGAATGCGTCTGCCTTGATCGGTCCCTTGTCGGTTTCGACATGATCGATCGCGCCCTTATCCGCAACGAGACGCTCGATCTTGTGATCGTGCAGGAAGGTGACGCCCGCCTCCTTCGCCATGACGGCGAGCGCGTTGGTGAACTTGAAGCAGTCGCCGGTTTCGTCATTGGGCAGGCGCAGGCCGCCCACGATCGGCGACTGGCTGTTAGCAAGGCCCGGTTCGGCCGCGATGCACCCTGCCCGGTCGAGCACTTCGAAGGGAATGCCATCTGCCTTCAGCACGGCTACATCCTTGCCGATGCCGTCCATTTGCTTGTGTTCTCGAAACAGCTGGAGCGTGCCCTGGGTCCGTTCATCATAGGCTATGCCGGTTTCGTGGCGGAGCGTGATGAGTTGGTCGCGGCTGAACTCGGCCAGGCGCACCATGCGGCTCTTGTTCACGGCATAGGCCTTTTCCGTGCAGTTGCCGAACATGGCCACCATCCAGCGCCACATGGCGGCATCGAATGTCGGGCGAAGGATGAGCGGCGCGTGCTGCATGAACAGCCAGCGCAGCGCCTTCATCGGTATGCCCGGCGCGGCCCAGGGTGACGCATAGCCCGGCGAAATCTCTCCGGCGTTGCCGAAGCTGGTTTCAAGGGCCGGGCCGGACTGCCGGTCGATCACGACGACTTCATGGCCCGCTTTGGCGAGATACCAGGCCGAAGTTACGCCGATGACCCCGCTTCCCAGAATGGCGACCTTCATGCTGTCATACTCCGCTTTTGCTCGATGGCCTGCGCGGCGTGATATTCACGGGCGTATCGGTGGCCGAGTTGGGTGAGGATTTCGTAGGAAATGGTGCCCGCGTCGGCCGCGACATCGTCGATCGACTGATGGGGGCCGAGCAGTTCGACTGGCGCGCCGGGATAGAGCAGCATGTCGGGAACGTCCGTCACGTCGAGCGTGATGCTGTCCATCGACACTCTGCCGACGATCGGCACCCTGATATTGCCGATGAAGGCCGCCCCACGGTTGCTGAGATGGCGCGGCCAGCCGTCCGCGTAGCCGACAGGAATGGTTGCGATGTGCGATACGCGCTCTGCCGTGTGGGAGAGGCCATATCCAACGCCCGTTCCAGAAGTGACAGTGCGTAGCTGCGCGATCCGCGCCTCTAGCGAAACGACCGGGCGCATGGGATTGAGCCCGTTCTGCGGCGCCCCGCCGTAAAGCGCGATCCCGGCGCGCACGACCTCATAATGAGGGTGATCGAGGAAACTGCCGCCGCTATTGTCCAGCGAACGCGGCACATCGGGGAAGTGGCGGGCAAAGTCGTTGAAGGCCACGACCTGCCTGTCATTGAAGGCGGAAGAGGGATCGTCGGCGCAGGCGAGGTGGCTCATAATGAGCACGAGGTCGATGCCGTTCAGGAGCGATCGGTCAGCAAGGATCGCCTTCGCTTCGTCCGAAGAAAGGCCGAGCCGTGACATGCCACTGTCGATCTGAAGCGCTGCGGGAAGGGGGCGGCCCGTTGCTTGCGCGAGGCCCGACCAGCGCCTGATCTGATCGAGGGAATTGAGGACGGGCGTCGCGCCCGCGTCCAGGCACTGCCGTTCGGCTCCGGGCTGGAGGCCATTCAGCACGAAAAGCTGGACCAGGTCGGGGAGGTCAGGTTTGAGCGCCAGCGCCTCGTTCAGTTGCGCCACGAAGAAATGGCGGCAACCCGCGTCCAGCAAGGCGGACGCTACCGCCGAAGCGCCAGTGCCATAGGCATCAGCCTTCACCACGCCAGCCACCTCCGCAGGTGCCACGCGGCGCGCGATGATGCGGTAGTTTTCCACAAGGGCGTCCAAGTCGATGCGTAACACCGCGCCCGCGCAATCCAGCGATCCCATTTAGCGATCCCCCTCATGCATTTTGTAGAGGGGGGATTGTGCCTTTTTCTCCCAAAGTGACGCAGTATGTTCTATAATTTCGATATTATTGAGAGAATGTGCGAAGGAATTGGGCGAAATGGCCGTAGGACTGGATCAGACGGATCGCGCGATCCTGCGCTTGCTAAGGCTCAATGCGAGACGTCCCAATTCCGAGATTGCCGAGGAAGTCGGGCTGTCGCCGTCAAGCTGTCACCGACGGATCAAGCTGCTGGAAGATGCGGGGGTCATTCGCGGCTATACGGTGCTGACCAGCCCCCTGCGGGTCGGCGAGAATAGCGTGAACATATTGGTGCAGGTGACGCTCGACAGGCAGACCGAAGATTATCTGGCACGTTTTGAACATGCCGTCAGGCAATGTCCGGAGATCCGCGAATGTTTCCTGATGACGGGCGGTACCGACTATTGGCTGCGCGTCGAAACGGAAAGCGTTGCCGCCTATGAAATCATCCATAGCGAAATCCTGTCCCGGATGCCCGGCGTAGCGCGCATCAATTCAAGCGTCGCGATGCGCGATGCGCTGAGCCCGCGATCAACAGGGCCTAGGGGCCGTTAGGGCAGGGCGTTCCCCGGGTGCACATCGGTCAGCCTGACTCCGCGGCGGCGTTCGCTTGTACCATCCAGGGGATTTCGACGGGGAATCGGCCAATTTCCGCTCAGGCGGAACAATGCGCGATCATTACATATTTCTAATTTTTGACACAGTTGACGATCGTCAACTTATGGTCCAACATCCGGTTAGCGCATCCCCTCGAATCGCGGCGGGCCAACGGCATTTCCGGGCGATTGGAGTGAGACGACGTCCAGTTTATCAATGGAGTGCCTGATGACTACCGATTTTGCCGACCAGTTCCGTCCGGTAGCGCCGCCTTACGTGATCGAAAACGCCTATACGGAAGATCAGCGTCAGCGGATATTCAAGGTTGTTCGGGAGAATGGGCCGTGGCCGCTCATTCTCGCCGAAAACTTCAAGTCTCCTGAAGAAGTCATAGCCACGACCGGCGGCACCATTCCTGAAGGGTTCACGCTGACCTGGGACATGATCCTGCAAGGCAGCGGGACGTTCCGGGGGTATATCGCTCGTCAGGGTGTCTGCTTCTATCCTGAACTGAACGACTGCTATTATAACTCCAAGTTCCTTGAAATGTCGCGCAACTATTGGGGCGCCAAATATGCCGAGCCAGAGACGTTTCTGATCAACATTCAGGGGCCGACCCTCATCGGTGGGCCGCCGCATCTTGATGGTACGGTCTTCCGCGGAATGACCATGGAAAACGCGCCGCTCTGGCTTCTGTTGACGATGGCCAAGTCTCGCATGTTCGAACAATGGCGCAGCAAGAAGATGCAGGTCACCGGCTGGTATTATAAGGGCAATATCGGCGGCGGATTCAACTATTGGCCGGACGGTCCGCGTGGCGAACCCAAGCAGATCACTGCGCCTATGTGGGGTCGCGCGGTCGTTGCCGAGAACGAGATGATGTTCCACCACGCTCAGGCGACCGGCCCGCTTGCGATGCGTCGTTCCGAAGGTCTGGATATCAGCAGCGTGATGGCGCCCGATCCGACGGTCGAAGGCGGCTGGCGGATCGAGACCAACGGTGTGGTCAATCAGCAGTTGCCGGCAGACGAAGTGCGCCTGCTGGTTCACTGGGGCGCACGGGTGTTCACGGATATGGCCGACCTTAAGCGGACGTTCGACCACACGGACGATATCACGCACGACCAGGCGTTGAACATGCTGATGGACGAAGCCCGCAATCGTGGCGCTCAGTTCGAAACGCCCACTGATCCGCTGACCGATCGCGCGTTCATCGGCATGCTCAGCCAGGTGTTCGCTGTGAACGGCCCGGCGAACATTCCGGCTGACATGGACGAGGCGCCGCTCGCCGCCTGATAGCTGAATTCGGTACAATGCAAGATGAAGTGAATGGCGGGCCTCTGCGGCCCGCCATTTGCGTTCTAGGGAATGCGAAAGAGGACTTGGCGCGGATTATAATATCGCCGTTTTTCCGAATAGGCGGTAACTTATAGAACAACGGCATGTGCAAATAAATTCATCTTGACAATGGTTGAAATACGTCAACTATCGTAGATGGCGAACGTATGAGGGGCACAGTCAGCGAAGTTGCTGACGGAACGAATATCAAAACCCAATCGCCGATCGGAACCGGTAACTTTTGCCGGGGGCCGCGATGTCCCATGTGGAGGGGCATTGCTACATATGGGGAGTAGCAATGATGCGATCAGTAGAAAATAGCTTGAAGCTGCTATGCGGAGCCGGGATGACGGCATTGTGCATTGCGGGAGCCGCGCAAGCCCAGGCTCAACCGGGCGCTGGTTCGAGCGTGAACTCGGCCCCGGATGAAATTGTCGTTACCGCGCAGCGCCGTGACGAGCGCGCGCAGGACGTTCCCATCGCGATTACGGCATTTTCGCCAGAGCGTCTCCAGCAGCAAGGTATTACGCAGCCGCAAAATTTGCAGGCAACGGTTCCGTCTCTGGTGGTCGGCAACAACGGCAATCCGTCACGTGAAGCGCAAAGCTTTACGATCCGAGGGCAGGGTGCGACCTTTCAGGCGTCGCCTGGCGTGGTCGTTTATCTGAACGAAGTGCCGCTGCCCGCGCCGATCTCCATTCCTCAACAAGGTGGTGCCGGTAATTTCGTAGATCTGGAGAATGTCCAGGTACTAAACGGCCCACAAGGAACGCTGTTCGGACGCAACACGACTGGCGGCGCGGTGCTGCTCGTTCCCAAAAAGCCGACGAACGACTTTGAAGGCTATGTTCAGGGCAAGTTCGGTAATTACGACAACAAGGAACTTGAAGGCGCGATCAACGTCCCGATCGTGGATGACAAGGTCCTGCTGCGGGTGGCCGGAGCCTATCAGGATCGGGATGGCTACACGCGGGATGTCGTCTGGAACACCGATCGCGATAATTTGCACTGGTATTCCGGGCGCGTTGGACTGACGCTGCGGCCGACCGAGACTTTCGAAAATTATACCATGGCCTATGGGGCGAATTCCCGGACCCATGGGACCGGTACGGTCAACACGCATCTCAACGTTGCGGGACTGGCGGCCACGAGTTTTGTCGGCCTTCCTTTCTGCGTTGAAGGACCGACAATCCCTGGCTTTAGCGCATCGTGCGACGTCTACAGGGCGGCTAGCGCGGAAGCAGATGCTCGTGGACCCAGACAAACAGCGCATGGCACCAATTCGTTTCAAAGGACGAAGACCTGGGGTGTTACCAATACTTCCACACTCAATCTGAACGAAGAACTGACGCTGCGTAACATCGTCAGCTATCAACGCTTCAAGACGACATATAGCGTCGACAGTGATGGCACCATCTTCCAGTTCGATGATGGCGATCCAAGAAGCTATCCGGCTCCCGGCGTAGTTACTTTGCCCGGTGACGGTACTCCGGTCATCTACGATAATGCTTCACCGACGCGACTGCCGCGAGATGATATCAAGGTTTTCACCGAGGAATTGCAGCTTCAGGGCGATTTGTTTGACAAACTGCTCACCTTTACCGCAGGCGCATTCTACTATGATCAGCGTCCGGCCGGGACCCAGGGGGCGGGTGCTACTGGTTTCTGCCCAGCTTTGTTCACCGGCAACCCATTGGTTTGCGGGGTGTATGACATAAGATATGCGATCACCAATACGTCGAAAGCGCTATACGCGCAGTCGACGCTGGATTTGGGACTGGTTTCGCCTGCATTGCAGAACCTCAAGGTCACCGGCGGTATTCGGTACACTTGGGATAGGGTCAGCGGCTCGGCGGGTCTGTATCAGGTGCTCGCGCCAGGAGCATTCTTCTGCTTCGCCGACAATACGATTGCACCAGACGCGGCCGGCTGCTCATTTGAGGCCAATCTGAAGACCAATGAGCCGACCTGGAACATTGGTGTAGATTACAGATTTTCGCCCGAGCTTCTTGTCTACGGCAAGATTAGCCGTGGCTATAAGGCCGGTGGCATAAACGCCAATGCGGTGTTTACCACCACCCGCACTTTCCCGCCGGAGTTCGTCACATCCTATGAAGCGGGCTTCAAGTCGGATGTGCGACTGGGGGGCATGCCGCTTCGGCTCAACGCTACCTATTATTATCTGACCTATAAGGGTATTCAGCGCGCGACCGGCGACTTCAATCCCACCACCGGTGCAGCTGGCGCAAGGGTTCTTTCCGCAGATGCGCGCATCCAGGGCATTGAGGCGGAAGCGTCGCTGCGACCGATTCCGGGTGTCGAGATCGGTGGTACGTTCAGCTATACAGATGCCAAATATAAGAAATATGAGTTCGCACCGAGCAGCCCCACTCAGGACTGTACCGGCAATGTCATAAGTGCTCCCGCGACTGTAGATTTGACCTGCATCCCGTTCCAATATGTGTCGCCGTACATCTACAGCTTCCACGTGTCCGCAGAGCAGCCGCTTGGCGGGGATCTCGGCACACTTGCGATGTTCGTCAACTATTCACACACGTCGGCGCAGCATACGGCGGGGACCAGCCTTCCTGGGGATCAGCCGGGCGAGCGGCTTGAACCATTCGGGACGCTGAACCTGTCGCTCGATTGGCGGAATGTTGCAGGTAGCCGCGTGGACGTAGGCTTTTACGCGACCAACCTGACGAACAAGCTGTATCGTGTCAGCAACAGCAACACCTATAACAGTCAGTTCTTTACCGCGACATTATACGGCGAACCCAGAATGTACGGGGTTCGTCTGCGCTACTCATTCGGAAAATGACTTGGAGTTCCGAAGGGTTGAATTTGCTTAAAATGAAGAGCGATGAATATGTCAGATGTGAATAAAGTAATTCCCTTAGGCTTCACCAAGCTGATCGTGCAGGATCTTGACAAGGTTGCGGCCTTCTATGGCGCCGTATGCGGCCTGGTCGAGGAAGCGCAGGCCGATGCGGAGATCGCAGGCCGTCCCATTCGGGAACTGTACTTCAAGTCAAATCCGCCGGGCACGGGGAACTTCACGCTGACGAAATTCATCGACGTGGAAAAATCGGCCACGGAGTCGGTTATCCTGGGGTTCATCGCGGATGATATCCACCGGTTCGTGGAAAGTGCCGCCGCCGCAGGTGGTGTTGTGGTCGTGGCTGCTCATCCGGAGCCCGAACATGGCGTACATGTGGCCTTCGTCAAAGACGTCGAAGGCAATTTGATCGAGGTGGTCCAACTCATGTGAGGCGCGTGGTCATCACGCGTGCAAATGTGAGCGGTCATTTCGTGACATCCAGTGCCTGAAGGCTTCTGGATCAGGTGGAAGGGGGAGGTACATGGTGCCTCCCCCGACTTTCATAACGGCGCCTGTCGATCGATGATCGGCGTCGCAGTTTCAAGTCAGCTGCGGAAGTTGCCGGAATAGGCAATCTCTTCAAGAGGCTTGCGGTTGCTTGGCTCTTCGCGTGCCTGCAGCTTTTCCGGAAGAGACGCGGGGTCGCCCATCCGGCCTATCGCTACGGCGGCCTCTATCCGGAACCCGTCCGGAACGCCCAGCTCCGCCCTGGTTTTGTCCATATCGATCCCGACCATACCATGGGCGTGATAGCCAATCAGGGTCGATTGCAGCGCTATGGCCGACCAGGCGGCGCCAGCGTCAAAGCTGTGCGAATGGCTGGGCTTGTCCGGCGATCCCATCGTCGTTTCGCTCAGGATGAACAAAAGCACCGAGGCTTCCTTGGCCCAGATCGCGTTGAACGGAATCAGCAGATCGAGGAAGCGCGCCCAATTGGCGGCATCGTCACGCGTCGCATAGAGAAAGCGCCAGGGCTGATAATTGAAGGAAGAGGGCGCCCAGCGTCCGGCATCCAATATGGTGCGCAGATCGTCAGCGGGCATAACGGAGCCATCAAAGGCGCGTGGCGACCAGCGATTTAGAAACAAAGGGTCGAGTGCCGTGTCGGTTACCCGGTTGAGCGTCATGTCTTTAAGGGTCCTTTGCAAACAAGATGGATTTTACACAGGCTTATCGCTGCAGATCACCAGAAATGCTTGACTAAAAGTTGTCGTATGTCAACGTCCTGATGGCGGCGGTGATCGCAGGGTCGCGCTTCGGACCATTACGTTCTGCGGTGACTATTGATCATGGTTGCTTAAGGGCCTTCCGCGCGTGCAACCTTTGTTGCAGGACGGCGAAAAGTTGGAGCGGGGAGCCCTTTGATAACCATGTTGCGAACGGTGAATAACGCTATCGACTTTTCATAAGCTGAATGGTCAGATGACATGCGAGCAGAACTTTTCATCAATTCAAATCAGCGCTACGGGGGAGTATGACTGATCTTAAGGTGAAAAAGGCCAAGCTTGTCGCTCCTCCTCGCCCGGGAGTATATTCCCGGGGTTCCGACACGGTCGATGCAATCCTGAAGGCCGCGTTGCACGTCCTCGTCGATGAGGGCGCATCGGCGTTCACCCTTCGTCGGATTGCCGCCGAATGTGGGATGAAGGTCGGAAATGTGAGCCGTCATTTCCCGCGTAAGGAAATGCTGGTTCAGGTGCTGCTGGACGAACTGCTGAGCCCAACCGTGGGCGAAGCGAGAGTCAGCCTCACCAACAAGGGCTTACCTGCCGAAGAAGCGCTCGCGCTGGTCATCGGGGGCACCTTCGACGAGACGAAGACGAAGAAGATGACCCATCTGTTTACCGAATTGTGGGCGATGGCGAACCACAATCAGTTCGTCGCGGAACGGGTCGAGATGGTCAATCAGTATATGCACAATCTGATGGCTTCCTATGTCGCCGAACTCAACCCGGCGCTTTCCACGGAGGAAGTCGACATCGTGACCCTGTTCATCAACACGTCGATCGAAGGGTCAACGATATTGGCGGGATATGGCAAGCCGTGGGAGGCCAAGATGCCGCAGCTCAAGGCTTTTGCCGTCAAATCTCTGATCAATCTTGCCAAGACCATCACTCCCGAGGAGGTGAGAGGGCTTCGCCCGGCTGCGTGACGGTAAACTTGGGACTGGGAGCAGGAGCTCTTGGCTGCGGCCATACATCAGGCGATTAAAGCGGATGCAAGTCTGCCCAGGCTGAGCAGGAGGCGGCGATAGCGCCGATGATAGCCGACAGCGCGAGCAATTCGGCGATCAACCGTTCCTGCCAAGCCGTCCAGTGAGATGACGCGGAGGTTTTCCGGCCAGTGACGTGGCCGGATGTTTGTGCGCCAATGTCTCAGGTCCGCGTAGAAGTCAGCTTCTGATATTTCATGGGCAGGAAGAGCGGCTTTTCTCGCTTGATTGTGATGCCACTGAGGATGCACCCTTTACTCTAGATGAAGGGATCGCGTTAGGCGCCCCTCGACCCTTTGCTTCGACCACGATCAGTCATCAAGCCCAATGCCTCCGCCAAGCACCAGCGACCGGCCAGAGAAGGCGATGGCCAAGTTCATACATGGCTTAAATTTTCTAGATTGCCGAATGTTTGGATGCCCGACAAGGATTCGAACCTTGATTGACGGAGTCAGAGTCCGCTCTCTTACCATTAGAGGATCGGGCACCAAGGCGGGTGTAGCCCGCATCGGAAGCGCGCAAATAAGCTGGTTGGATCGGCTGGTCAAGGGGCTTGCGCCGGAAAATGCCGCATACTTCGGTTAGGAAAAAGCCCGCCGGTCGCATATTCGTCCGGCGGGCTCATTCATCATCCCTTGCGGGGTAGACAGGCTTGGGAGCCGCTTCTGATATAGGAAGCAGCTCCCTTCATTTCAAAGCTTCAGTCGAGATCCTGGGTGGTGAAGTCCTCACCCTGAACCGCGCCGAGCGGATCGTCGCCAATGGCGGCTTCCGGACCCTGTGCGAGTTCGGCAGCATGCTCTTCAGCAGCCGTCTTGGGCGCGATCAGGTCGACCTGGCTCGATGCCCGCAGGGCGGCGCGCATCGCCGCGTCACGCGACGAGGCGGCAACCCGCATGCGGTTCATGCCCGCGCCAGTGCCCGCCGGGATGAGGCGGCCGACGATGACGTTTTCCTTCAGACCAACCAGCGTGTCCTTCTTGCCCTGAACCGCCGCTTCCGTGAGGACGCGGGTGGTTTCCTGGAAGGAGGCCGCCGAGATGAACGAACGCGTCTGGAGCGAGGCCTTGGTGATGCCGAGCAGCACCGGCTTGCCAGCGGCAGGCGCGAAGCCCGGCTGGAGCTTGGCGTTGATCTCGTCCATTTCCTCGCGGTCGATCTGCTCGCCCACCAGCAGCGTGGTGTCGCCGGACTCGATGATCTCGACCTTTTGCAGCATCTGACGAACGATCGTCTCGATATGCTTGTCGTTGATCTTCACGCCCTGCAAGCGATAGACTTCCTGGATTTCCGCGACCAGATATTCGGCCAGCGGCTCGATGCCGAGAACTTCCAGAATGTCGTGCGGATCGGGCGAACCGCCGATCAGGTTATCGCCGCGCTTCACGAAGTCGCCTTCCTGAACGTCGATCACCTTGCTCTTGGGGATCAGATATTCGACCGGCTCGCCGCCATCCTCCGGATTGATGGCGATCTTGCGCTTCGCCTTGTAATCCTTGAGGAACTGCACGCGGCCCGACACCTTGGCAATGATCGCATTGTCCTTGGGCTTGCGGGCTTCGAACAATTCGGCGACGCGCGGCAGACCGCCGGTGATGTCGCGGGTCTTCGCGGCTTCGCGAGAGACACGCGCCAGCACGTCACCGGCCTGCACCTGCGCGCCGTCATCGACCGACAGGGTCGCACCCACCGCCAGCATGTAGCGGGCGGCTTCGCCCGACTGATCGTCGAGCAGGGTGAGACGCGGACGCAGATCTTCCTTGGTCCGGGCGGAACCGCGATGCTCGATGACGACGCGCTGGGCGATGCCGGTCGCTTCGTCGGTCTGCTCAGTCAGCGTTTTGTTGTCGATCAGGTCGACATATTTCACGATGCCCGGCTTTTCCGTGATCACCGGCATGGTGAACGGATCCCACTCGGCAAAGCGCTCACCCTTCTTCACGGTGTCGCCATCTGCAAACAGGATGGTGGCGCCGTAGGGCAGGCGGTGCGTTTCGCGTTCGCGGCCTTCGGAGTCGATGATGGCGATCTCGCCATTGCGGGCGAGCGACAGGCGACGGCCATTCTTGTCGGTGATGGTCGGCATGTCGCGCAGCTCGATAGTGCCGTCCGACAGGGCTTCCAGGTTCGACGTTTCGTTGAAGTTCGCCGCGCCGCCGATGTGGAAAGTACGCATGGTAAGCTGCGTACCCGGTTCACCGATGGACTGCGCCGCGATGACGCCGACCGCTTCACCGATATTGACCGGCGTACCACGGGCGAGGTCACGACCGTAGCATTTGCCACACACGCCCATCCGGCTTTCGCAGATCAGCGGGCTGCGGATTTTCACCGCCTGGGTACCGATCGCCTCGATCTGCGCGATCATCGGTTCGTCGAGCAGGGTGCCGATCGGGATGACGATGCTGCCATCCTTGCTGTCGACGATGTCCTGCGCCGTGGTGCGGCCCAGAATGCGCTCGCCGAGCGAAGCGATGACGGAACCGCCCTGGACGATGGCCTTCATCTCCAGCGCCTTTTCGGTGCCGCAATCTTCCTCGACGATGGTGCAATCCTGCGATACGTCGACCAGACGGCGGGTCAGGTAACCCGAGTTCGCCGTCTTGAGCGCGGTATCGGCCAGACCCTTACGGGCGCCGTGGGTCGAGTTGAAGTATTCAAGGACGGTCAGACCTTCCTTGAAGTTCGAGATGATCGGCGTTTCGATGATCTCGCCCGAAGGCTTGGCCATCAGGCCGCGCATACCGGCCAGCTGCTTCATCTGAGCCTGCGAACCACGGGCACCGGAGTGCGCCATCATGTAGATCGAGTTGATCTGGGCCATGCGGCCGGTCTGCGGGTCCTTGGGCTGGGCGCGGATTTCGTCCATCATGGCGTTCGCTACCACGTCGCCGCAACGGCTCCAGGCGTCGATAACCTTGTTGTACTTTTCCTGCTGCGTGATCAGGCCGTCCTGATATTGCTGCTCATAGTCAGCCACCAGCGCCTTGGTTTCGGCAACGGTGCCTTCCTTCGAGTCCGGGATCACCATGTCGTCCTTGCCGAACGAGATGCCGGCCTGGAACGCGTGGCGGAAGCCCAGCGCCATGATGGCGTCGGCGAACAGCACCGTGTCCTTCTGGCCGGTGTGGCGATAGACCTGATCGATGACGTCCCCGATTTCCTTCTTGGTGAGAAGGCGGTTGACGACGTCGAAGGGCACCTTGTGCGACTTGGGCAGACATTCGCCCAGCAGCATGCGGCCCGGCGTCGTTTCGAAGCGCTTCATATACTGATTGCCGGCTTCGTCGGTCTGCGGCACGCGGCTGGTGATCTTCGAGTGCAGCGTCACGGCCTTTGCGAAGAGAGCCTGATGGACCTCCTGCATGTCGGCCAGCAGCATGCCTTCGCCCGGCTCGCCTTCGCGTTCCATGGACAGGTAATAGATGCCCAGCACCATGTCCTGCGACGGAACGATGATCGGCTTGCCGTTCGCGGGCGATAGGATGTTGTTGGTGGACATCATCAGCACGCGGGCTTCCAGCTGGGCCTCAAGGCTCAGCGGAACGTGGACGGCCATCTGGTCACCGTCGAAGTCGGCGTTGAAGGCCGAGCAGACGAGCGGGTGCAGCTGGATCGCCTTGCCTTCGATCAGGACGGGTTCGAACGCCTGAATACCGAGGCGGTGAAGCGTCGGCGCGCGGTTCAGCATGACCGGGTGCTCGCGAATGACTTCGTCGAGGATGTCCCAGACTTCCTTGCGTTCCTTCTCGACCCACTTCTTCGCCTGCTTAAGGGTCATGGACAGACCCTTGGCGTCGAGGCGGGCGTAGATGAAGGGCTTGAACAGTTCGAGCGCCATCTTCTTGGGCAGGCCGCACTGATGCAGCTTGAGTTCCGGGCCGGTCACGATGACCGAACGGCCCGAATAGTCGACGCGCTTGCCGAGCAGGTTCTGACGGAAGCGGCCCTGCTTGCCCTTGAGCATGTCGGACAGCGATTTCAGCGGACGCTTGTTCGCGCCGGTGATGACGCGGCCGCGGCGGCCGTTATCGAACAGGGCGTCGACAGCTTCCTGCAACATGCGCTTTTCGTTGCGGACGATGATGTCCGGCGCGCGCAGTTCCATGAGGCGCTTCAGGCGGTTGTTACGGTTGATGACGCGACGATAGAGGTCGTTCAAGTCCGAAGTCGCGAAGCGGCCGCCGTCCAGCGGCACCAGCGGGCGCAGTTCTGGCGGAATGACCGGGACGACGTCCAGGATCATCCATTCCGGACGGTTGCCCGATTCCAGGAAGCTCTCGACGACCTTCAGGCGCTTGATGATCTTCTTGGGCTTCAGTTCGGACTTGGTGACGGCCAGCTCATCGAGCAGCGCCTGCTTCTCGCCTTCAAGGTCGAGGTCCATCAGCATCTGCTTGACCGCTTCCGCGCCGATTCCGGCGGAGAAGGCGTCTTCGCCATATTCGTCCTGCGCGTCGAGCAGCTCGTCTTCGTTTAGAAGCTGGAATTTCTCAAGCGGGGTCAGGCCCGGTTCGGTGACGATGTAGCTCTCGAAATACAGCACGCGCTCAAGCTGCTTGAGCTGCATGTCGAGCAGCAGGCCGATGCGCGAAGGCAGCGACTTCAGGAACCAGATGTGCGCGACCGGCGCGGCCAGTTCGATATGGCCCATCCGCTCGCGGCGGACCTTCGACACCGTGACTTCGACACCGCACTTTTCGCAGACGATGCCCTTATATTTCATGCGCTTATACTTGCCGCACAGGCACTCGTAATCCTTGATCGGACCGAAGATGCGGGCGCAGAACAGGCCATCACGCTCAGGCTTGAACGTGCGATAGTTGATGGTTTCCGGCTTTTTGATCTCGCCGAAAGACCAGCTGCGGATACGCTCTGGCGAGGCGAGGCCGATCTGGATCTGGTCGAAGGTTTCGGCCTTCTGGACCGGGTTGGCGAAATTGGTCAGTTCGTTCATCTTTTTCATTCCCTCATGAGGGCAAATCTTTGGAGCGAAGGGGAGGGCGCCGCCGTCAGGCCGCGCCCCGCAAACCCTTTATTCCGCTGCCTGCGCGAAGCCGTCGTCGTCCTCGACCTCATCCATTGCGGCGAGTTCGACGTTGAGGCCCAGCGAGCGCATTTCCTTGACCAGCACGTTGAAGCTTTCGGGGATCCCGGCCTCAAAGGTGTCGTCGCCCTTGACGATTGCTTCGTAGACCTTGGTACGGCCGACAACGTCGTCCGACTTCACCGTCAGCATTTCCTGCAAGGTGTAGGCGGCGCCATAGGCCTGCAGTGCCCACACCTCCATTTCACCGAAGCGCTGACCACCGAACTGCGCCTTACCGCCCAGCGGCTGCTGGGTAACGAGGCTGTAGGGGCCGATGGAACGGGCGTGGATCTTGTCATCTACCAAGTGGTGCAGCTTCAGCATGTAGATGATGCCGACAGTCACCTTACGGTCGAAGCGGTCACCCGTGCGGCCGTCGAACAGGTCCGACTGCCCCGATGAGTGCAGGCCCGCCAGCTCCAGCATCGCCGACACGTCGGCTTCGCGGGCGCCGTCGAACACCGGGGTCGCCATCGGAATGCCGCGCTGCAGATGCTCGGCCAGGTCGATGATCTGCTCGGCGGTGCGGCCTTCGATCTGATCGGCATATTGCGGGCCGTAGGATGCAAGCAACCGTTCCTTGACCGCGTCGGGCATGGTGCCCGGCTGCGGGTTCGGATTGGCTTCACGCCAGTCTTCCAGCGCGTGCTTGAGCTGCTGGCCGAGGCCACGGGCAGCCCAGCCCAGATGCGTTTCGAAGATCTGACCGACGTTCATACGCGAAGGCACGCCCAGCGGGTTCAGCACGATGTCGACATGGGTGCCGTCCTCAAGGAACGGCATGTCCTCGATCGGCAGGATGCGCGAGATGACACCCTTGTTACCGTGACGGCCGGCCATCTTGTCGCCCGGTTGCAGCTTGCGCTTCACCGCGACGAAGACCTTGACCATCTTCAGCACGCCCGGGGGCAGCTCGTCGCCGCGCTGCAGCTTGTCGACGCGATCCTCGAACTTCTCGACGATCAGCTTCACCGCTTCGTCATACTGCGCCTTGACGGCTTCGATGCCAGCCTGACGGGTGTCGTCCGCGACGGCGAACTTCCACCATTCATGACGCTCGACTTCGGCCAGCAGGGCCTCGTCGATCTCGACGCCCTTCTTGATGCCCTTGGGAGCAGCGGCCGATGTCTGGCCGAGCAGCATTTCCTGGAGGCGGTTGAAGGTCGCGCGGTTGAGGATGGCGCGTTCGTCCTCGCGGTCCTTGGCGAGACGGTCGATTTCCTCCCGCTCGATCGCCATGGCGCGCTCGTCCTTGTCGATGCCATGACGGTTGAAGACACGGACTTCCACGACCGTACCGGCAACGCCCGGCGGCAGACGCAGCGAGGTGTCGCGCACGTCGCTCGCCTTTTCACCGAAGATCGCGCGGAGCAGCTTTTCTTCCGGGGTCATCGGCGATTCACCCTTGGGGGTGATCTTGCCTACCAGGATATCGCCCGGCTCCACCTCGGCGCCGATATAGACGATGCCCGCTTCGTCGAGGTTGCGCAGGGCTTCCTCGCCGACGTTCGGGATATCGCGGGTGATGTCCTCCGGCCCGAGCTTGGTGTCGCGGGCCATGACCTCGAACTCCTCGATATGGATCGAGGTGAAGACGTCATCCTTCACGATCCGCTCGGAGATCAGGATGGAGTCTTCGTAGTTGTAGCCGTTCCAGGGCATGAACGCGACCAGCGTGTTGCGGCCCAGCGCCAGCTCGCCGAACTCGGTCGATGGACCGTCGGCGATCACGTCGCCACCTTCGATCAGGTCGCCCACCTTCACCAGCGGACGCTGGTTGATGCAGGTGTCCTGGTTCGAACGCTGGAACTTCTGGAGCGTGTAGATGTCGACGCCCGACTGACCCGGCTCGATATCGCCTGTCGCACGGATGACGATACGGGTCGCATCGACCTGATCGACGATGCCCGGACGCTTGGCGGCGATGGCCGCGCCGGAATCGCGCGCAACCGTGCCTTCCATGCCGGTGCCGACGAACGGCGCTTCGGCATTGACCAGCGGCACGGCCTGACGCTGCATGTTCGATCCCATGAGCGCGCGGTTGGCGTCATCGTTTTCCAGGAACGGAATGAGCGAGGCCGCGACCGACACCAGCTGCTTGGGGCTGACGTCCATCAGGGTGATGTGGTCCTTGGGCGCCATCAGGAATTCGCCCGCTTCACGCGCCGAGATCAGGTCTTCGGCCAGCGTGCCGTCGGCGTTCAGCTCAGCGTTCGCCTGCGCGATCGTGTGCTTGGCTTCTTCCATCGCCGACAGATAGACGACCTCATTGGTCACCTTGGTGTCGATCACCTTGCGATACGGCGTCTCGATGAAGCCATATTTGTTCACGCGGCTAAACGTGGCGAGCGAGTTGATCAGACCGATGTTCGGGCCTTCCGGCGTTTCGATCGGGCAGATACGGCCATAATGGGTTGGGTGAACGTCGCGGACTTCAAAGCCTGCGCGCTCGCGGGTCAGACCGCCCGGCCCAAGCGCCGACACGCGGCGCTTGTGGGTGACTTCCGACAGCGGGTTGGTCTGGTCCATGAACTGCGACAGCTGCGAGGAGCCGAAGAATTCACGCACCGCGGCCACGGCGGGCTTTGCGTTGATGAGGTCGTTCGGCATGACCGTCGACACGTCGACGCTCGACATGCGCTCCTTGACGGCGCGCTCCATGCGGAGAAGGCCGACGCGATACTGGTTTTCCAGCAGCTCGCCCACCGAACGGACGCGGCGGTTGCCGAGATTGTCGATGTCGTCGATCTCGCCCTTGCCGTCCTTCAGGTTCACCAGTTCCTTGACCACGGCGAGGATGTCCTCGACGCGCAGGGTGGTGACCGTGTCCTCGGCGTCGAGGTCGAGGCGCATGTTGAGCTTCACGCGGCCGACGGCCGAGAGGTCATAGCGCTCGGGGTCGAAGAACAGACCGGCGAACAGCGATTCAGCGGTTTCCTTCGTCGGCGGTTCGCCGGGGCGCATGACACGATAGATGTCGGACAGGGCCTGGTCGCGCTCTTCGGCCTTGTCAGCCTTCAGCGTGTTGCGAATCCAGGGGCCGGTGGTGACATGATCGATGTCGAGCAGTTCGAGACGGTCGATGCCCGCCTTGTCCAGCTTTTCGAGGTTTTCAGGGCTGACTTCGTCACCGGCCTCGATGTAGATTTCGCCGGTCTTCTCGTTGATGAGGTCGTAGGCGCTGTAGCGGCCATAGACTTCCTCGGTCGGGATCAGCAGCGTCTCAAGACCGTCCTTCTCGGCCTTGTTCGCGGCGCGAGGGCTGATCTTGTGGCCAGCGGCGAACACGACTTCGCCCGACTTGGCATCGACGATGTCGAAAGCGGGCTTCTGGCCGCGCCATGCTTCGGCGAGATAAGGGATCTGCCAGCCGCCTTCGCCACGGACGAACACGACCTTGTTGTAGAAGAAGCCGAGCATGTCTTCGGCGGTCAGGCCGAGCGCATAGAGCAGCGCGGTGACCGGCAGCTTGCGCTTGCGGTCGATGCGGACGTTGACGATGTCCTTGGCGTCGAATTCGAAGTCGAGCCACGAACCACGATAGGGAATGACGCGCGCGGCGAAGAGATATTTGCCCGACGAGTGGGTCTTGCCACGGTCATGGTCGAACAGAACGCCCGGCGAACGGTGCATCTGCGACACGATAACGCGCTCGGTGCCGTTGACGATGAAGGTGCCGTTGCCCGTCATGAGCGGCATGTCGCCCATGTAGACGTCCTGCTCCTTGATATCGAGCACGGAGCGGGTTTCGGTGTCCTGGTCGACCTCGAACACGATCAGGCGCAGCGTGACGCGCATCGGCGCCGCGTAGGTGATGCCGCGCTGACGGCATTCCTCGACGTCGTATTTGGGCTCTTCCAGCTCGTAATGGACGAAGTCCATTTCGGCGGTGCCGGCGAAATCGCGGATCGGGAATACCGAGCGCAGGGTCTTTTCGAGGCCCGATACATAGCCGATCGACGGGTCCGAACGCAGGAATTGCTCATAGCTCTCCCGCTGGACTTCGATCAGGTTCGGCATCTGCACCACTTCGTGGATGTCGCCGAATACCTTTCTGATGCGCTTCTTCGCGCCGGTATTGCTGATCGTGGGGAGAGCTTTGGTCGCCATTGCGTTTCCTGCCTGTAATTCGTCGCATTTTTTCGCATCGCAGCGAAATTCAGCCTGACGAGACGGGTGAAAGGGCTGATTCGCCCTTCTGCCGCCACGCAAAAAAGTGCGGGCCGGGACTGTCCGATCCGCACTGTCAGCACCTTGTGACCCACCAAATGTCGCCCAATCCCGCCGGTTTCGCGCGCTATTCGAAACCGGTCCCCGGGCGATCCAGGGGACGGTTCATGCTTGCTGGAAGGCTTGCAGGAACCGGATTTTCAAAACGCCATATAGAGACGGTGCGACCCTTTGTGAAGGGTGGATTGTCCCAATAATGATCATGATCCGATCGCTGTGGCGCATCAGAACAGTCGTGTCAGGCCATAGAAGCCTGCGCCGATCAGGGCGGCGGCGGGTAGCGTCACCACCCAGGCGATCACGATGCTGGAGGCGACGTTCCACCGGACTGCCGACAAGCGGCGGGAAGCGCCGACACCGACGATCGCGCCGGTGATGGTGTGCGTGGTGGAAACCGGCACGCCCAGATGCGTCGCCAGGAATAGCGTCATTGCTCCGCCGGTTTCGGCGCAGAAGCCTTGAGCCGGAGTAAGCCGCGTAATCTTCGACCCCATTGTGTGGACGATCTTCCAGCCGCCGAGCAGCGTGCCGAGGCCCATCGCCGCCTGACAGGAAATAACCACCCAGAAAGGAACGTGGAAGCCGCCCGTCAGCATGCCCTGCGAATAGAGCAGGACCGCGATGATCCCCATCGTCTTCTGCGCATCATTGCCGCCATGGCCAAGCGAGTAGAGGGACGCAGATACGAGCTGAAGCTTGCGGAACACCCGATCCGCGCCCTGGGGCGTGAAGCGACGGAATATCCAGCTGATGATCAGGACGAGCAGTAGCGCCAGGATGAGGCCGATCGCAGGTGACATGACGATGGCGGCGCTGGTCTTGAATACGCCGCTCCATACGACAGCGCCGAGGCCTGCCTTGGCCGTGCCCGCGCCCAGCAGTCCGCCGATCAGCGCATGGCTGCTGGACGAGGGGATGCCGAGGCCCCACGTAATCAGGTTCCAGGCAATGGCGCCCATCAACGCGCCGAAGATAACCTGCGGGTCGATGATGCTGGCATCGACAATGCCTTTGCCTACCGTTTCGGCGACATGCAGGCCGAAGAAGAGGAAGGCGATGAAGTTGAAGAAAGCCGCCCAGGCCACCGCATATTGCGGCTTCAACACGCGCGTCGATACGATCGTCGCGATCGAGTTGGCGGCATCATGCAGGCCGTTCAGGAAGTCGAAGGCGAGCGCGATGCCGACCAGGGCAACGAGCAGCGGAAAGGCGAGATGGGCTTCCATCAGATTGAGACTCGAATGGAGCTAAGGATCAGGCGTGGTCGATGACCAGCCCGGAGATTTCGTTGGCGACGTCCTCGAACCGGTCGGTCACCTTCTCCAGATGGGCGTAGATTTCGTTCCCCACGACGAAGTCCATGGGGTTGCCTTGCCGGGCCTGATTATACAGCGCCTTAAGGCCCGCCTCATGCAATATGTCGGCATGCCCCTCCAGCTTCACCAGCCGCTCGGTCAGCTCATGCAGCCGCACCGAATTGAGGTTTAGCGAACGCAGCAGTGGCATCGCTTCGGCTGTGATGCGGGCGCACTCCACGATAAGGGCGCTCATATCCTGCATCTGGGGCGCGAACTCCTTGACCTCGAACAGGGCGATCGCCTTGGCGGTCTGGTTCATTTGGTCGATCGCGTCGTCCATCACGCCGATCAGGCCGGTGATGGCGCTACGGTCGAAGGGCGTCACGAAAATGCGGCGGACGTCCTGCAGCACTTCGCGGATGATGTCGTCGGCTTCATGCTCACGCGCGGAGATCTCTTCGATATGTGCGTCCATGTCCGGGCCGCCCTTCAGCAGCTTGGCGAGCGCATCGGCCCCCGCGACGAGCGTCACCGCATGATCCTCAAACTGTTCGAAGAAGCGCCCCTGTTTGGGCATCAGCGCGTGAAACCACCGCAGCATTCCAGTCCTTTCGCTTTGCCATTCCTTGATCCGCAGCAGCGTTCGGATGAACCAGCCCGGATCGCGCGGCGGTTCGCGAAAGGCCGCGATGATCGTTTGAAGATCGGGTTCCTCGACCGCTTTCGCGGCCTCTGCGACCGGAAACCAGCGCAGTTCCCTCTGCCCCTGCTCGGGCCATTGCGACAACTGGCCGGTCACTGCAAGGGGGAAAACTTCAACCGTGGCTTCGCGTGTGTCGCCCTTGCGGCGGCGCTTGTCATAACGGTAGCGGCCTAAAGGAGCGGGGCAGGCGATGCCGTGAATACCTGCTTCCTCATAGGCTTCAAGCTCAGCGGCCCGGTGTCCGGCCATCCCCTTGATGCGATTTCCCTTAGGGATAACCCATCGGCGGGTTTCGCGCGAGGTGATGAGCAGGATGCGCATCGAGCCATCGGGGTCGGCGGCATAGGGCAAAGCGGCGATCTGGCGCATTACCAGTCCGCCCCCGCAACCTTAGCCATAAAATGCCCCTTATCCATATGCGCCTTGTAACCAAACCGTCACATTGCGCAATGAACTAGGTTGGTTAGATGGATAGTCGAGCCGTCAGGCGGATATCCCGTCCGGCCAGTGGCGCATAATCCTTGAGGAAGCTGGCATGCCGCCGCGCCTCGACATCGAATATATTGTTCGCCGAAAGGCTGATGGTGGTCCGGTCATTCCCTTTCAGCGGCTTGAAGGACAAGGATGCGTTGACGAGCGTGAAGCCGTCGGTGCGCGTTTCGGTCGATGCGATCCTGTCCTGCGCAAAGCTATGTTCGACCTCGCCACGGAAGCTCAGGCGCTCACCCTGAAGTTCGATCCCTCCGAGCAAACGCAGCGGCGGGATGCGTGGCGCAGGGCCTGAGCCGGTGATGGTTGCGCGGACATAGTCGGCAAGGCCATCCAGATTGACCTTGTATCCGCCGACCTCCCCCAGCATGACCGATGCCTCTGCTTCAAAGCCGAGGTAGCGCGCGTCCGCCTGATTATATTGGAAGCAGGGGAAATCCAGCGGCTCTCCGCCATTCACCGCCATGCAGGCGGCATCATCGACCAGCGCATCGTAGATGTAGCCGTTGAACCAGTTGTGATAGGCCGACAGAGACATGGTGTAGCCGGGGCCTGCACCGCGCAGCGTGGCTTCTACGCCCCAGCTTTTTTCCAGGTCGAAGTTTGGATTGCCAAGCTCGAATGCTTGCGTCCCGGCGTGATTGCCACGCGCGAACAGCTCTTCAGCCGAGGGCGCGCGTTCGGTTCGAGCGAGGTTCAGGCCGACGCGCCAGCCGGGACGTATTTCCTGGCTGGCGCCGATCGACCCGGAAAACGCGTCGAAGCTGCGCTGATAAGCGGGATTGAACAAGGTCGCGTCCGCGTCCGCCCCTACCTTATTATGTTCATAGCGGCCGCCCAGTTCGATCCGGCTGCTGCCCAGGTCGAAGGATTGAAGCGTGAAGAAGCCGAGTTGCTCCGTCCGGTTGCGGGGCAGGAACTTCTCTTCACCCTCGACATGGAAATTGCGGGCGAAGAATTGGGCGCCGACGGCGCCATCCCAACCGCCGCGCTTGGCCTGCACTAGTTCCAGCCGCGATTCGATCGACTGGTTGTAGAAGGTGGTGCCGACGTCCCCGGACGGTTCGATCTCCTGATGCTGGTAATTGGCAAAGCCTGCGCGGAGGCGGATGGAATCCAGGATGCCGCCATTGACCGGCAACTCGGCGCGCATGTCCGCGCGGTCCTGCTTCATGTGTAGGTGGACCTGTTCGCCCTCCGACCCCGGTTGGACCGAATAGCGGACGGGAACGCCGTAGAGATTGTCCGTGTGGGCGATCGAGAAGCCGAGGTTGCCGCCATCGGTCACCAGCGTCGCGCCGCCAGCCACTTCCCAGGTGCGCGCGGCGCTGTTGGGCAGCTTGCCTCGCAGATCGGCTAGGGGCGTGATGGCGGGGTCTCCGCTCGCTGCGGCCTGGGCGCGCAGGGCGGAGGTGAGGATGTAATTGCCGGTGTCGAGATCATCGCTCTTCGAATAGCTGCCGTCGAAGTGGACGACGATCTTGTCCGTTACCGGCGCTTCGATCTCGGCGGAGCCGCTGCGTTCGTTGGCGGCGCTGCCGTAATTGGCGATGCCTTCGATGTGGATCGGCTCGTCGGGGACGCGTCGGGGTATGCGGCTGTCGATCACATTGACGACGCCGCCGATCGCCGAGGAGCCGTACAGAAGGGCAGCCGGGCCGCGCAGCACTTCGATGCGGTCGGCGGTCAGGGGATTGATCGCAACGGCGTGGTCGACCGAGGTGTTGGATACGTCGAAGCTGCCGACGCCATCGGTGAGGATGCGTACCCGTTCGCCCTGAAGGCCGCGCAGGATCGGGCGAGAGGCGTTGGGGCCGAAGGAGGTGGCGGAAACGCCGGGTTGATGGGCGAGGGTTTCGCCGATGGTGGTCCGCAGGTCACGTGTCAGCTCGGCACCGGAGAGGACCGAGGTGCCGGACAATATGTCACCCTGGCGGCGGGGGATGATGGCGGTGACGACGATGTTGGGCTGATCATCATGATAGGTGCCGGGCTGGATTGATGGCGATTGGGCGAGGCTGGGGGAGGCGAGGCAGATTGCGGTGAGGGCGCAGCTGGCGCGGAGGAGCGGCAGGGGGGAATTCATGAAGGAAACCCTTAATTGAAACGGTTTGTGAGGCGCCTCTATCTTAAATGTTATAACGTATCAATGGGGTTGGGGGGATTATCGGGGGAGGGGAAAGGGTTAGCGGCCAAGCGGGCGAGATCGTAGATAAGTGGCCTGGATCAGCGGGCAATTACCGGCGATTGGGAGCGTAATCGTGTTACACGGAAGCATCGGAATTGAGGCTGAATTTCCGTCACTCCGGGGCTCGGCCGGGGCTTCACTGCGTCGACAACGTAAGAAACGAAGCGGGACCCCGGATCAAGTCCGGGGTGACGATTAGTGTGGCATCATCAGGCTCTAGGGATCAGTGATCAGGGGATATGGGACTGGAGGCAGGGACAGGAGCCAGACCCGGCTGCTGGGGATCGACGATCGACTACAGGCCTAGCGACCAACTACCAAGATCGATCGTGGACCCGGAAACAAAGATCAGAGGAACAGGAATTCCGCCAGCGCACTTACTGGCGAGTCTGCGTCGGCGCGGGGGCGCAGGGCTTGTCGGACCTCGATGGAGGGGAGGGGGCGTTCGAGGGGCAGGCGGCGGATGCCGGTCATGCGGCCGAGGTCTCGCGCGAGGGGGCCGAAGGCGGCGAAGCAGCCCGCGCCTTCGCGTAATATGGTCATGATATCGAACATATTGTCGGTTTCGAGCACCGGCGCGCCCATGCTGATGCCTTCTCGGTCGAGCGCTTCATCGATGATGCGACGCAGACCGTTATTCGGCTCCATGGCGAGCGTGGGGCTGATCCGGAGATCGTCGGACGTGACGATGTCGCGCCGGGCGAGCGGATGATCCGCCCCGGCGTAAAGGTTGATCTGTTCCGACCAGCCATAGCGGGAGGCGAAGCCCGGCTGTTCCCCCAACGCGTAGAAATAGGCGATATCGACGCGGCCCTGCTCCAGTGCCGCATGCGCCTCATCGGCGAGGTGGATGGAGAGGTCGAGCGTGATCGCGATATCCTCATTCGCGGCCTCAAACGCGGCGAGCGCTTCCTGAAAATGACCGAAAACAGGCGCGGGAGCGGCAAGGGTGATCGACTGCCGCGCTGGTGCGGGGGAAGGCTCCGCAGGCGCCGCTTCAGCCACGACCGACGAAGGGGAAGGAGGGGGCGTTTCATCCGGCGCCCAGTTGTCGGACTGATCCTGCGACAACAGGGTCATCGCCTCGGCGGTCTTGCGCCCTGCCGCAGTCAGCCGCTGATGATCAGGCGGACCTTCGAACAGATGATAGCCAAGGCGCATTTCCAAAGAGGCGATTGCGCGCGCGATGTCTTCGACCGGGACGCCCAGATCGCGGGCGCAGCGCGTCATGCTGCCCGCCGCCACCATCTGCGCAAAAATGTCGAGTTGACGCAGGGAAGGCGTGGCCATGCGGCGGTGATAGTGCAATTGGGACGCGGGGTTAAGCGCGATCTTTGGCGGTGGTCAGGCGATGTCAAACTGGGGGTGACGCGAGGCCCATCGCCGTTTCGATGAAAATCCTCAATCGGCAAGATCATGCTTGGCATTCCGGCAAGAAGGGGGAATAGCGACGATATGCCCCGCCGCAAGGATATCTGGAGATGTGGATTGGTGACGGAGCCAATCGATATTGTCCTGTCAAAAGGGTGTATCGAGGGTCCTGTCACCTGGTTGGCGGAAGAGCCCGACTTTCAATTTATCGCAGACCCCTTTGGATGGCGGGATGAAGCCGGTCATCTTCACGTCTTTGTGGAGCATTACGACTATCGAACGCGACATGGCACGATCGAAGCGAGGGTCTTCGACGACAAGATGCGACTGGTTTCCCGCCATCCGTGTCTGAAGGAGCCCTGGCACCTTTCCTACCCGCAGATATTCAGCGCGGAGGGTGCTGTCTGGATGCTTCCGGAAGCGCACCGATCCGGGCGGCTGATCCTGTACCGGGACAAAGGCGGGCTGGCCGACTGGCGCGCGGAATGCGACATCGAACTCGACTGCGTGGCTGTCGACGCCAGCATTTTTCACGACGGTCTGCGTTGGTGGCTTTTCTATTCGCCTGCAACGAGCCGAGCGACGAAGCAGTCGCACCTTCATGTGGCCTGGGCGGACAGTCTATGTGGCCCCTGGACCCCCCATCCGGGCAATCCGGTTCGGATCGATCGCGCGTCGGCGCGTCCTGGCGGCACGCCCAGTATGATCGGAGCCAGGATCATGCTGCCCGTTCAGGATTGCACCACAACCTATGGTGGGGGCATCCGGCCCCTTTGGATCACGCGTCTGAACGAGAAAGAGTTTGAGGCGGAGGCAGGCGATGCGCTGGGTCTTCCCGGGTCAGCGGGCGCATATCAGGATGGCATGCACACGCTGAGCGCCTGTGGTGACATCACATTATTCGACGTCAAACGCGTCGATACTTCGCTGCACGGCCTTGCCCTTGATCTTCGCCGGATGCTTGGCGGATATGATCGAGGATGAGAGCCCCCGTCGCCGAGAACTTTTCCCAGGAATAACGATCCAGCATGACGTCGCGCGCCCGCGCGCCCATCGCGCTTAGCTTCGCGGGGTCGCCGAGCATGTCGCGCAAGGAGGCGGCCAGCGCGTCCGGGTTTGCTGGCGGCACGGTAAAGCCGGTTTGCCCCTGTTCGATTGACCAGGGCAATTCCCCTACCGCCGAAGCGATCACGGGCAGCCCGGCGGTCATCGCTTCATGCGCGGCGATGCAGAAACCTTCGGAACGGGACGGCTGAACATACAGATGAAGGTGCGAAAGGAAGGTTTGCGGACTGGCCGTGTAGCCGGAAAAGGACAGGTTCGATATTCCGGCCTGTCGCGCAAGGCTTTCCAGCCTGTCCCGCTCCGCGCCATCGCCCACGATGGAAATTTCGAAGGGGCAGGGCGCTGAAAAACCTTCGGACTTCAGCTTGGCCAAGGCGGCAATCAGGACATCATAGCCCTTTACGGGATGGAGCCGCCCTAGTGAGCCGATGCGGAGCGTCTTGCCGGGGGACCAGGCCGTTGCATGGGGCAGGGCGGGATCGGCCGCGAAAATCGGCCAGCACATCAGGCGATTTTCAGGCACGTTCAGGCGCTCTGCGGTCAGGGCGGTGACGGATCGCGAATCTCCGATCCAAAGGAGCGCCCGGCTTTGCAGCCGCCGCATGAGCCGCCTGTTCCATGGCTTCAGGAAAGCGGCGTGCTGCCAGCTGATCACGGGCAGGCCGAGCATTGGCCCAAGCAGGAGGCCGAGGATCGTGGCGCGAGAAAGGGAGGTCCAGATGTGGGTCGCGCCCCAATCCTGCAACTGCCGCTTCAACCACAAGGCCGCGGCAAGATGGTCGCCCGTTCCGCCCTCCCGGATGAGCGGGTCGAGGCCCGCTTCGACCATCGCGGGCGCCCCGCGCCGGTCGCGGGGCGTGAGTGCAAACACCCGCACAGTGGCTCCCTGATCACGCAGGACGCGCGTGATGGCCGGAACCGGCCGAGAGGCGCCGCCGCCCTCGACCGAGTTGATCACATAGGCGATCCGCATCGCGCTCAATGCGCGAGGCTCCTGCGCCATGTCAGGCCAGCGAGAAGGCCGCTGGCCAACAATGCTTGCCCGAGGGCCTGAATGCCCGCGCCCATCAGTCCCCATTGATGGAGTAACCAGGGAAGGACGGGCAGAAAAAGGAGCCCGGCAAGGAGATTGGCGCTCATGGAGAGCGCGGGATAGCCCATTGCGGAGAGGGCGGAGCTGCATGGGGGGCCGACGATCGCTATGGCGCGCGCGGCGACGAGCACGATCATGACACTGCCCGCTGCGGCAAAGGCGGGACCGGCGAGCAGCGTGATGATCGAGGTGGGGAACAGGGCCACGATGAACACGACCGGGGCCGCTGCCGCGAGAGCAATGAGGATTACGCGTGTCAGTGTCCTGCGGAGCGAATGGCCGCCTTCGCCAGCCGCTATCATCCTGGCGAGTTCGGCATAGGCCGTGTTGCCCAGGATTTGCGCGGGTTGCGCGATAATGACGGTTGCGCGTTGAGCGATTGCGAACAGGCCCGCCATGGCGGGGCCGAGGACCCAGCCGATGATGAGAGGCGCGATCCGTCCGGTCAGTTCGTTGAGGGTGATGTCGGCATTGCTGGCGATCATGAACCGCCATATGCCGGGATTTTCCAGGCGGGCGCTCCCCGGTCCCGGTTGAAACAAGGCCCGGCCAAGCTGCCGATAGGCCTGCCAGATGCCCATCGCCCAAAGGACCGCGAATTCCGCCAGCGCGGCGATGAGCCATGCGGCGAGGAAACCTTTGAGGCCCCAGCCGAACAACAAGACGAGGCTGGCGCCCATCAGGCGAACCGCAGGCTGCACCAGATTGTGAAAGGCGATCAGGTCAAATCGGTTTATCAGCTGGAGATAACCCGCCGGGGCGGAGCGAACGGAGCCCAACACGGCAAAGCTGTAGGGAATGGCAAAGGCGACGGTTTCTGGCGGCCACCCCAGTCGCGGCCCGACAAAGGGTGCGAGCACCATTGCCGCAACGACCGCGGCGACGCCGCCTATCAACTCTGTCGCGGTCCCGAAGCGCAGCAGTCGCGCTAGACGGGGCATTGCGCTTTCCTCACCCGCTTCCGCGCCGTAGCGGACGATGGCTTGCCAGGCTGGAAATTCTATGATGCCGCAGACCGCCGTGACATAGCCATGGACCAGGACGAGCAGCCCATAGTCGCGCGGCCCCAGTGCCCGGGCCGCGATGATCAGGTAAACAAGGCTGATGATCCCGGCACCGGCCTTGCCGCCCAGGACCAGGCCCATGCCTTTGAAGATGCGTTTGGTAATGCCCGCAGGTGCCATCATTTGGCCGCTGAACACCATTGTTTTTCCCGCAAGGCAATGCCTAAGCTGTTGCGAGCGGCAAGCCTGCGTCCAAGGAAGCTGTAGAAATACCAGTTCATACCCCATTGGGGCATGTATCGATATATGAGCCGCTCCAAGCCATTCCAGCTCACATTTTTGCGGGAAATTCGTCGTTCGGACGGGAAGCAGATATGTAGGGGGTGATGGAGGATATGGCCGTGATGGATTACACGATGGATGATTTCATGGTCTTCCAGCACATACGGCCAGATTTTGGTGTCGAAGCCGCCAGCGGTCCTGAGCGCGGCAGTTCGGAATGCCTGAGCATAGCCACCAGCATGGCATTTGCGCGGAAAGCGGCGGCTCTTTCGCATGATGAAGGCTATGCGCTGCTGTGAGCACGGATCGGCTTGGGGCTTGTAAAGATCAATGGCCATAACGGCCGCTGCCTGATCGTCACTCTCGAACAACGTGATAATCCGGTTAACGTAATCAGGCGGATAGAGGGTGTCGGCATCGCAGATTGTAACCAGCGGCGTTTCCACAAGCGCAAGTCCGGCCTGCATCGCATGGATTTTGCCCGGTTTCGGACAGGACAGGATTTCGAAGCGACCTTCCAGAGCAGCGGCGTGTGAAGCTGCTTCTTCCGCGCCGCCATCGGTCGAACCATTGTCGACCAGCAGGACGCGGAAACGGTCATCGCTTTGAGCCGCGAGGCTTGCCACAGTCGGGCCAATCCACCCTTCTTCGTTGAAGAAGGGCAGAATAATGGTGAGCATTATGGTCACGCCGTCTGGCTCGCCTTTAAATTGCCCGTGGTCGCGCCGCGCCGATCTGCCAGCATCGCGATGACCTCCGCCGCGCGCTGCGATGACGGGCGGTCGTCGAGATCGAAGCTGTCCTTGAACATCTGCTCCTGAACCTCACGATATTGGCTGGTGTGCAACTGGTCCGCGCGGGATAGGGCATCATGCAGTTGGGATGGATGGGTTATGACCTCACCGGCCCGCCAATGCGCGAAATTGGGATCGCCCTCCCAGTCGATGCCGTGGCTGTTCAGGAAGATGCAGGGCCGGGGGCGCAGCAGGAATTCATAGACCTGACTGCTGGCATCGCCCAGGTAAATGTCCGCCGCCATCGTATAGCTCATGTCGGTCGAGGCTTTGCTGCCCAGATCCACATGGATGTTGTCCCCATGGAGATAGCGGTTCCCGATCGTCCCGGCCCGGTTCACGCTCAGGCGGTCGATCGTCACTACGAATGGCCGTTCAAAGAGCATGACGTGCGGGGCGAACAGGAGTGCGCGGTCGTCCCTCTCGCGAAAATAGTCGAGTATGTCCCGGCCATGCCGATACCAGGATGACAGATGCGGGGAGGGGTGGGGATTATAGAGGACCACCGGCCTGCCTCGGTTGAGGGGGTGGCTTATGCCCTGTTGAGGCACCATGTCGAACTTGGGATAGCCTACGATGCTGATCCTGGCGGGGTCGACTTGCGCCTCGGTTATCAGGCGGCGGCGAATTTTCTCGCCTGAGCAAAGGACATGATCGAAACCGGCGCTGGCCTTGTCAAACCCGATGGCGCGGTCCCCGGCGCCATGTCTGGTGTGCACCATGAAAAGGTCTTTGAGCCCGTACCGCGATTTCAGCAGAAGCGATGTCTTTTCCGCCACGATCAGCATGTCGAGGCTGCGAAAAAAGGGGAGATTGTCGCGATAGACGAGGAGTTTGGAGGCGGGGACCAGGCGGCCGAACAGTCGGGACAGGCGCAGGGAACGCGGCGCCAGCTTCAATTCGACATGCTGGATGCGCGTCCCCAGCCATGCCCCGGCGATCCGCTGAACTTCCGCTGACAAACGGGGGTTGGTCGTGGCTACGATGATTTCGCCAGGGAAACCGCCTTTGGCCATCGCTATGGCGACAGGAAGGCTGTGGGCAATCTGGTGTATCTGATCGTGATTGAACAGGAAACCTACGCGCAAACCACTGCTCCCAAGCAGATGCGAGATAGCAGTTCCCTTATTGCCGATCCCGAGCGGCCTGCCTCGCATTTGAGCCCTTAGATGGTTTCTGCATGTTTACAAGATGCCATGGCCGGGTTCCGAAGGAGCCGTCGGGGCGTTGTCTTGGCAAGTCGGCAGTTGCTGGCCTAGTCTTGGGGTTTAGATCAAAAGGCGCGAACATATAGGGTTTTGACCAGCTATGGGTGACATCATCAATCTGCGGCAGGCGCGCAAGGCCAAGGTGCGGAAGGATAAGGAGCAGGTGGCGGCTGCAAATCGGGCGAAGTTCGGCCAGACTAAGGCTGAGCGTGCGGTGCGGCGGATCGATGAGGCGCGGCAGGATCGGCTGTTGGACGGTAGCCGACGGGATGGTGACGTCGACCCGGTTGAATAGTGTTTAGGACTGCAAGCAATCTTCCAGGCTTTTTAGGTCAAATGAGATGAATGGATGTTCATCTCTCTCGCGTCTGCAACAATTCGTCTCTTCGGAAAATCAACTCATCGTGAATCCGTGACCATGTCTGCGGTCAATTGAAAAGTTCGTTGGTTCAGCTTGGGCTATGAGAGGATATATTCAATCTGTTCGCCCGGCTGGTGCCGCGATTGCCGCTGTTCTGGCCCTTGGTTCAACCTGTTCTTTCGCGCAGGAAACTGTTCCTGACGCGGTTTCGCCGCCTGTTGTCGTGCCGCCGCCGGTTGTAGCCCCTGCTGCGTCGGTCCCGCAGCCGATGGTCCAGCCGACCGCTTCGGTTGAGGAACGACTGGATGCTGCGGTGGCTGCTTCGGAAGCCGAGACTGCGGTGAAACCTGCTGCTAGTCGGCCAAACGCGCGGATGGCTTCCACGTCGGTTCGAACTGCACCACGGACGCAAGTCGAGCGGTCTGCTGCTGCGCCGTCGGTTGAACGGGCGGAGGCGCCGCCTGTGGCGGCATCGCCTGAGCGCGAAGCTGCCGTTGTTCCGCCGCCTATCGTGAGCGAAGCTGTACCCGCCACACCGCCTGTCGCTGAGGCGCGCGAGGTTGGTGCTGCCGATACTGGCACAAAGGAATCGCTCCTGTGGGCCTTGGGTGGTGGCGTGTTGCTACTCGCGGGGATGGGCGGGGCTGCCGCTGTTCGTCGTCGCCGCAACATTGCGGGGGTCGAGGAAGAGGAGGTCGTTGCGACCCCAGTTACTCCGCTAGTAGAAGAGCCTGTCGCCGTCGCGCCCACCTTTATGGAGCGGGAACCGGTGGCTAAGCCTGCCGTCGTGCGTGCGCCGATGCGCGCGCCCCTTGCGGCCCGGGCTGCTTACGGCTCCAGTCTGGAGGCGATGGTCGCCGCCGCCCCGAGCGCGGAGAATCCTTTCCGCACGCACCGCAAGCGGTTGGCCCGGGCGCGGTTCCTGCTGGCGCAACAGGAGAAGGGCGAACGAGCATCCTTTACCGATGCGCGTGCCCATATGCCGCCGCAGACCATCCATGCCGAACCGCAGGTGCAGACCGTCTATCGGATGGGCGCGGATCGGAATCGCCGGATGACATTCAAGCCGCAAACGCGCTAGGGCCGATCGACATTCAGGAGATGGCGTGTCGAAAATGGTGGTTTTCCGTGACCCGGAGCGCAGCGTACTCAAAGTACGTGAGCACCGGAAGCGCGGACAACCGCCATTTGCAGACCGCCAGAACTGAATGTCGATTGGTCCTAAGTCACCGGACAGTCAGTCAGACAGGGGCGGCATCGCACGGTGCCGCCCCGTTTGCGTGACCTGCGCACGTCGATTCGGTTGCACTTGGGGCCGACCCCTGATACCGGCGCGCCGGTAATTTCGCGCCAGTTTGCAGGCCAAGTTTGAAGGAAGGTCGCTCCACCCATGTCCGATAAGATCAACCGCATTGTCCTTGCCTTCTCGGGAGGGCTCGACACCAGCGTGATCCTGAAATGGTTGCAGCAGACCTACCAGTGTGAGGTCGTGACCTTTACCGCCGATCTGGGGCAGGGCGAGGAGCTGGAGCCTGCGCGGCAGAAGGCCAAGCTGATGGGCGTCAAGGATGAGCATATCTTCATCGACGACCTGCGCGAAGAGTTTGTGAAGGACTATGTCTTCCCGATGATGCGCGGGAACGCGATGTATGAGGGGCTGTATCTGCTGGGCACGTCGATTGCCCGCCCGCTGATCGCCAAGCGGCAGATCGAGATTGCGAAGATGGTCGGCGCGGATGCCGTTAGCCATGGCGCGACCGGCAAGGGCAATGATCAGGTGCGGTTCGAGCTGGGCTATTATGCGCTGTCGCCCGACATCAAGGTCATCGCCCCTTGGCGGGAGTGGGATTTGGCCAGCCGCACCAAGCTGATCGAGTTCGCGGAGCAGCACCAGATTCCGATTCCGCGCGACAAGCGCGGCGAAAGCCCGTTTTCGACCGACGCGAACATGCTGCACACCTCCTCCGAGGGCAAGGTGCTGGAAGATCCGTGGGAAGAAGTGCCCGACTATGTCTTTTCGCGCACGGTGAACCCGGAGGACGCGCCCGACGCGCCGGAATATATCACGGTCGATTTCGAGCGTGGCGATGGCGTGGCGATCAACGGCGTGGGCATGAGCCCGGCGACGCTGCTCGAAACGTTGAACGAATATGGCCGCAAGCATGGCATCGGTCGCCTCGATCTGGTGGAGAACCGCTTCGTCGGCATGAAGTCGCGCGGCATGTATGAAACGCCGGGCGGCACCATCTATCACCTTGCCCATCGCGGTATCGAGCAGCTGACGCTGGATCGCGGTGCGGCGCATCTGAAGGATGAGCTGGCGCCCAAATATGCCGAGCTGATCTATAACGGCTTCTGGTTCTCGCCCGAGCGTGAGATGTTGCAGGCGGCGATCGACCATAGCCAGGAGAAGGTGACGGGGACGGTTCGGCTGAAGCTGTACAAGGGCGGCGTTCAGGTCGTTGGTCGCAAGTCGCCTTATTCGCTCTACAGCGAGAAGGTTGTCACGTTCGAGGATGATGCGGGCGCCTATGATCAGCGCGATGCGGCGGGCTTTATCAAGCTGAATGCGCTGCGTCTGCGGTTGCTGGGGCGGCGGGACGGCTGACGAACTCGTCATCCCAGCGCAAGCTGGGATCTTATGCGGCCTGGCGCCTTGCCTCCTGAGATCCCAGCTTGCGCTGGGATGACGGGGGTGGGGAGGCTCGCCCTCGTTACATATTGCGACAATTTAGCCCGTGACATGACAAGTTTGCGGGACAAGTCTTCCTCATAAGGGGTTTCAGGAGCGGCGACACGCCGTTCGTGACCCCTTGGAAGGAAGAGACGAGATGATTCGCAAATTTTTGGGCACCGCTGCTGTCGGCGCGCTGTTCGTTGGCGGGCTGGCCGCCTCGCATCTGGCGCTGGCGCAGCCGGGCGATGCTGGTCCGGGCGGCCGTCATGGCAGCATGATGGCGATGGCCGACGCGAACAAGGACGGGAAGATCAGCAAGGCTGAACTGACCGCAGCGCTTGATGCGCGGTTCGCGAAGATGGACGCCAATCACGACGGCAAGCTGACAAAGGAAGATCGGGAGATCAGCCGTCAGGCGCGGCTGGACCAGCGCTTTGCCGCGTTGGACACGGATCGCAACGGGCAGATCAGCAAGGCCGAGTTCGTCGCCGGGCACCAGGGCCGCTGGGGTCGCGGGGATGGCGATCGCGAGGGGCGCGACGGGCGTCGAGGTCACGGGTTTGGCGGGCGCGGTCATCACGGCTTTGACGGCGGCATGATGTTTCATGGGCGTGGCGGCCGAGGTGGCAAGGCGATGAAGGACGGCGTTCTGACGCGTGCCGAGTTCATGGCCCGGCCGCTCGCGATGTTCGACAAGGCGGACAGCAACAAGGACGGCTTTGTGACGGCGGATGAAATGAAGGCCGCGCGTCAGGCGATGCGTGAAGCCTGGCAGGCCCGCCGTGGTGCGGACGCCGCGCCGAAGAACTGATCATAGGGGAAGGGTGGGGGATGCGTCCTTCACCCTTCCAAGCTGCTGATAGTCGTGACAGATATTCCCCATGAGTGAAAAACCCCATCTGCTGCTCGTTGACGACGAGCGTTCGATCCGCGAGCCGCTGGCGCAATATTTGTCGCGCAACGGATTTCGCGTGACTGCCGTCGAAAGCGCGGCGGAGGCGCGGCTGCGGCTGAATGCCAATGCGATCGATCTGGTGATCCTGGATATCATGATGCCGGGCGAGGATGGATTGTCGCTCTGCCGCCATATTCGCGAGACGAGCGAGATTCCCGTCATCCTGCTGACCGCCAAGTCGGAAGAGACTGACCGGATCGTCGGGCTGGAGATGGGGGCGGACGATTATGTGCTGAAGCCCTTTTCCCCGCGCGAACTGGTGGCGCGGATCAAGGTGATCTTTCGGCGCGTGGCCACGGGCGGCCAGCGGGTGACGGCGCCCGATGGGGCGACCTATGCCTTTGCGGGCTGGCTGCTCAAGACGCAGGAGCGGGTGCTGGTGGATCAGGAAGGCGTGGCGCTGCCGCTGTCGACGGCGGAATATAATCTGATGATGGCCTTTGCGACGCGGCCCAATCAGGTGCTGAGCCGTGACCAGCTGCTCGACATCACGCAGGGGCGGGAGGCCAATGCGTTCGACCGGGCGATCGACAATCAGATCAGTCGGCTCCGCAAGAAGATCGAGCCTGATCCCAAGAACCCGACGCTGATCAAGACGGTGTGGGGCGGCGGCTATACGTTGTCCGCCGATGTGAGGAAGCTGTGAGGCGCTTTCGCCTTTGGCCGCAGAGCCTGGTCGGGCAGATCATCGTCCTGGTGGCGATCGCGCTGTTCGTGGCGCAGGCGATCAATTTCGGGCTGCTGCTGCGGGAGCGTAATAGGTTGACGCTGACCGCGCAGACGGCGCCGGGCGTCTATCGTATCGTCGATGCGCTGGACAGCCGGGGTGAGACGCCTGCGCGCAACCGGCCGCCGAGGGCGCGCTTCTTTGATGCTGCGCCGACGTTGACGGGCGAGCGGCGGCCCGAGGTCGAGCGGCGTGCGCTGGCGATGTTCGCGGATGTGGGGCTGCCCGTGCGATCGGTGCGGGTGATCGAGCAGGACCGGCCGCCGCCGATGCGCCGGATCGACAGCGTCAGGATGCGCGCCATGGACGACATGCGTGGCGCGGCGCGCGGCGGGCGGCTGACGATGGCGGCCGAATATGCCCCCGGACAATGGGTCGTGACCCAGACGCGGGCGGGCAACCGGGCGCCGCGCTTTGGCGGCTGGCTCGCCTGGCAGACGCTGACCCTTTATGTGATCGTGCTGCTGCCGCTGCTGTGGGTCGGGCGACGGCTGGCGCGGCCTTTGGGGCAGTTGACGCGGTCGGCGCAGCAGTTCGCGCGCACGGGATCGGCCGATGCGGTGGAGGAGCGTGGGCCGGGCGATGTGCGGGAGCTGACCACTGCCTTTAATGCGATGCGCGGCCGGATCTTTGCGATGCTTGATGAAAAGGACCGGATGCTCGGCGCGATCGGCCATGATTTGCGCACGCCGCTGGCGTCGCTGCGGGTGCGGGCGGAGTCGGTGGAGGATGAGGGCGAGCGGGCGCGCATGTCGCAGACCATCGACGAGATGAACCGGATGCTCGAGGATATCCTGTCGCTGGCGCGGGCGGGGCGGAGCACAGAGGCGGCGCAGAAGGTTGATCTTTCCGCGCTGGCCGATGCGGTGGTGGAGGATTTCATAGAGCTGGGTTCGCCTGCGGAGATGGCGGATAGTGCGCGGGCGGTGGCTTCGGTGAGGCCGCAGCAGATCAGGCGGGCGCTGCGTAATTTGATCGAAAATGCGATCGTTTATGGCGAGCGGGCGCATGTGTCCGTGGTGCGCGAGGATGGCGCGATCCGGATCGTCGTGGCGGATGATGGGCCGGGTATCAGCGAGGATCGGATGGAGGAGATGATGGAGCCGTTTACGCGGCTGGAGGGGTCGCGGAACCGGGAGACCGGCGGGGCTGGACTAGGGCTAGCGCTGGTGCGGGCGATCATGGCGGAGCATGGCGGCGCGCTGAGGCTGGTGAACCGGGCTGGTGGCGGGTTGGAGGCGAGTTTGGTGTTGCCGGTTTGAGCGGGGATGGTGGCAGATACGAATTTCCCTCTCCCCTTTAGGGGAGAGGGTGCCGAGCGTAGCGAAGGCGGGAGAGGGGACCGATATTGATCTCCCGTTGCTCCCCTCTCCCCGGCCCTCTCCCCTGAAGGAGAGAGGGAGAAGGAGAAGTTCTGCTTCGATCAGTGCTTACCCGGTTTGCTCGAGGTGCCGGGGGCGGTTGGGTTAAGCAACTGGACCCCGCTAGGCAATCCCGTGCCGCCCATGTCGATCCTGGTCACCTCTTCGCGAGCTATCCGTGCCGGGTTGTCGCGTTCCTTGATAGCGGCCTTGGTCGCCTCGTCCGGCGCCTCGTCGTCGCTGCTGTCGCTGCCACGGGTCCAGCCGAGAATGATCGACATGCGGCGGTTGCGCGGGTCGTAGACATTGCCCTTGGCGAAGGGTTCGCGGTCGGCGACGCCTTCGATGCGGGCGAAGCGGTCGTTGCCGATGCCGCTGGCCGCCAGCGTCTTGCGCGTGGCTTCGGCGCGGGCGGAGGATAGCATCCAGTTATTCATGCTCTGGCCCGAGCTATAGGGCAGGCCGTCGGTATGGCCGCGCACGATCAGCGGATTGGGCATGCCGCGCACGACCCCGGCGACTTCGCTGACCAGATCGCGCGCTTGAGGCAGCAGATTGTCGGTGCCCATGGCGAACATCGCGAAATTGGATTCATCGATCAGGTCGATGCGCAGCCCTTCGCGCGTTTCGGTGAAGCGGACGTTGCGGCGCAGCTTGTCCATGCCCTTCTTGCGGGCCATGCGCGCTTCCAGTTCCTTCTTCACCGCCTCGAACTTGGCGCGATCGGCGGCGCGGGTGGCCTTGCCGCCCTGATCCTTGGTGCCGGTCGCGTCGCGCGGGATGGTGATGGCGAGGTTGCCCTGACCGCCGGTCGTGGGATAATTTTCCTTGCTGACCATGGAGTCGCCGCCGAACAGGCCGCTTGAACCAGCCGAGGACATTTTCAGTTCGACCAGCGTCGGCGTGAAATAGTCGGCGAGACCCTTGCGCTGCTTTTCGGTGGTTGCGCCGAGCAGCCACATCAGCAGGAAGAAGGCCATCATTGCCGTCACGAAGTCGGCATAGGCGACCTTCCACGCGCCGCCATGATGGCCGCCATGACCATCGACGATGATCTTCTTGACGATGATCGGCCGGGGTTCGGGCTCGTTCCCGCCGCGCTTCTTTTCGGCCATGGCTTATTTGCCCCGCATGCCGTCGAACACTTCGGCGAAGGCCGGCTGGTTCGCATGGGTCAGGCTGGAGCGCGCCGCTTCGATGACGAGCGGCTGGGGGTGGCCATGGAGCGAGGCGATGATGATCTGCTTGACGACATGGTACATGGAGCCATCCGCCTCGATCACCGCGCGGCAGCGATTGGCGAAGGGACCGACCATGCCATAGGCGAGCAACACGCCGAGGAAGGTGCCGACGAGCGCCGAACCGATCATGCCGCCCAGGATTGCCGGGGGCTGGTCGATCGAGCCCATGGTCTTCACAACGCCCAGAACCGCCGCGACGATGCCGAGGGCGGGGAGGGCGTCAGCCAGACCCTGAAGATTGTCGGCGGGCTTCAACGCTTCGTGGTGGTGCGTTTTGAGCGCGTTATCCATGACCTCTTCGACCGCATGCGGATCGAGCGTACCCGAGGACACGACCACCAGACGCAGCGTGTCGCTCATCAGGTGGATCAGCGTCTTGTCAGCCATCAGGCGGGGATATTCGGAAAAGATCGTCGAGCTGGCAGGGTCCTCGATATGCGGCTCCAGCGCCACAGGGCCTTCGACGCGCAGCGTCTTCATCAGGCGGGAGACGAGGAAGATGCAGTCGAGAAAATCCTGCTTCTTATATTTGGGGCCTTTGAACACCTTGCCGACGCCGCCGCCCAGCGCCTTCAGGTCCGCGCCAGAATTGCCGATGATCAGCGCGCCGACGGCGGCGCCGCCGATGATGAGCATTTCATGGGGCAGGGCGTGGAGAACGGGACCGATGTCGCCACCCGTGAAGATGAAGCCGCCAAATACCATGACGAGCAGCACGACCAGGCCAATGAGTGCGAACATGAGTACCCCTGAAAAATTCTGCCCGCTGGGCTTTTACCCGACGACGCAAGATGCGCTTTCGTCAGATGGTTAACGCCTAATGGTTAGCGGGAGGTTTAGGATGGGAGGTTTTTTGCACCAAATCCGCCTCTTCTTCGTCATCCCAGCGTAAGCTGGGATCTTGGGCCAGGTTGCGCGCCCTCTCCTGAGATCCCAGCTTTCGCTGGGATGACGGAGTGAGGGGGGACGACGGAGTAGGGGAGCGCCGCAGCCTGAAAACTTAGCGGATCAGGTCGAACAGCGTCTGCTGGTTGATCCGGGCAAAGGCAGACTGGGCGGCTTCCAGTTGCAGCAGCTTGCTCTTCACGGAGGAGATGACTTCGGAAAGGTCGGTCGATTCGAGGCCCTGACGGCGTTCCTTCAGGTCCAGATCGACGCTGGTCAGCCGGTTGCCGGTCACGTCCAGCCGGTCGCTACGGACGCCCTGCTTGGCCTGTTCGATGGTGACGTGGCTCTGCCCCGCCTTGATTGCGGACAGCGCCGATTGGAGGTCAGCGTCGGTGCCGCCCTGCAAGGCGGTGAGCGCCTGGCCCAATATGTCGTCCAGCGTCATGGGCGTTCCGCCGACGTCGATCCCTTCCGAAACCTCCTGCCGGGTGCCGACCACTGCCAGGTTGAGCCCACGGCTCACCGGAACCAATACGCTCTGGGTGTCGTCGAATACCGGCACGCCCTGATAGTCGGTCTGATTAAGCAGCGAGCCGATGGCCTCGCGAATGCCCTTCACATCTTCGAAGATCGCGGTGCGCTGCGCGTCGTTGAGCGATCCGTTGCGGGCGGAGGTCACCAGTTCCTGCGCGCTGATGAGCAGGGTGTTGATTTCGTCCAGATTAGATTCGGCGTTGGCCGCGCGGCCGGTGCCATAGCTGACATTGGCCTGCCAGGCCGATTGCTGTGCCTGCTCCTTGCCGATTTCCGACACCTGCACCCAAGCCAGGGAATTGTCCGATGGCTTGTTCAGTGTGATGCCGGTCGAAATGGCGGTCTGCCCTTCGATGATGCCCTGAGACAATGTCTGCTGACGACGGATTTCGGCGATCAGCGTCTTGTTGGTGATGCCTACCATGGGTCAGCCCTTTCAAATGATCTGCAGAATGGCGTCGACAGTTTCCTTCGCGATCTGAAGGATTTTCGCCGAGCCGGAATAGGCCTGCTGCAACCGGAGCAGTTCGGCCGCTTCCATGTCGAGATCGACGCCGCTGACCGCTTCGCGCGCGGCGATCGCCTGATCACTGCGGCCCTGAGCGGTTGTCTGTTCGGCCTTGATGGAGGAGAGCAAATTCGCCTGCGTCGCGATGATCGACGTCCACCCCTGTTCGACGCTGCCATTGCCGCGCAGGACGGTGCCCGCGTCCAGCAAGTTGCCGTTGAGCCTTCCGTCCGTGGATTTGGTCGCCAGCGCGGCGGGATCGGTTATGAGCGCGGTGACGCTCGCCGCTGTCGTGCCGGAGAGGAGCGCTGCGCCCGCCACGTTCGCGTCTGTACGGCCCTGCGCGTGCCAGTTGTTCACGTCCGTCACAAACTGCTGCGCCAGCGTGTCCAAGCTGGTGCGGCGCTGCGCCGTTATGTCGGCCGAGGAAAAGAGGCCGCCGAGCGTCCCGTTGGAGGGTGCGGGCAGTGCCGTGCCGCCAGCGGTGGCTAGCGCCAGGGTGCCATTGGCATTGACGGTCAGCGCCAGCGCGGTCGGATTGTCGCCCTGCACGATCGTCGTGCCATTATAGTTGATCGTCGCCACGTCATGCGCGCCGAAGCTGATGTCGACATTGAGATTGGCCGACAATGTGTTCAGCGCCGCGTCGCGGCCGTCCAGCAGCTGCGCATAGGCCGATGTGCCGGGCTGCGCGCGAAGCAGACTGTTGTTGATGCCAGCCAGTTGCGACAGCGAGCGGTTGATGGTTTCGACAGACGCTGTCGCTTCGGTGGCGATGCCGCTGGATACCTGCGAGAGGTCGGCCGAGGTGCGCTGAAACGCCTCGGCAACGCGATTGATGCTGTCGAGCGTGGTGACGCGGAGCGACCGGTCGCTGGGGCTGGCGGCGAGCTTGTCGATATTCTGGTACATGCCCGTCATCAGCTTGCCGATGCCGGTATCCGTGTCGTTGAGCGCGCCTTCCAGATCGGTCATCCAGCGCAGCCGGGCAGTAGAGCTGCTAAGCGCCATGCCGCTGGAGCGGACGGCGGCATCCAGATAGGGATCGGCGGCGCGGGCGACGCCCGACACTTCGGTGCCGCCGAAATTGGCGCGGGCGATATAGGTCGCCATCGTCGCCGTGGACGAACCGGACTCAACGGTCGTCAGCGACCGGCGCGAATAGCCTTCCGTGCTGGCGTTCGCGATATTTTCCGAAATCGCGGCCATCGCCTGGCGGTAGGCTTTCGTGCCTGAGGCGCCGATGATGAAGAGATCGCTCATGCGCCCTTATCCGGTGTTACCGGAGCGGCGGGGGCTTTCGGCATGCGGCTTTCATATTGGCGCAGCAGCATTTCCGCGATGCCGAGTGCGCCCTTTTCCGCCATCGTGTCGGCGGTGCGCGCGTCGGACATGTCGCGAAACTGTTCGGTCGTGCTGGAATCGAAGATGCCTTCGCCGCCGCCCGACTGGCGCATGGTGCCGATCATCTGGCGCAGGAAGATGGCCTCGAACTGCTTGGCGGTCTTCTCCAGCTGCGCCTTTTCGGGCGACGCGGTGGGCTGAACCACTTTGGAAATCGCGTTTATCTGCATCACAACACCACCAGTTCAGCCTTCATCGCGCCTGCCTGCTTCAAGGCTTCGAGGATCGCGACCATGTCGGCGGGAGAGGCTCCAATGGCATTCACCGCTTTCACTATATCGGCCAGCGAGGCTCCACCTTTAAAATTAACCATTGGTTTCTTTTCCTGATCGATCGAAATCGAGCTGGAAGGCTCCATGGCGGTCTGTCCGCGAGAGAAGGGCGCGGGCTGGACGATGCGCGGGCTTTCGTTGACGCTGACGGTCAGTTTGCCGTGCGCGACGGCGGCCGGATGGATCCTGACCGCGCCGTTGATGACGACGGTGCCGGTGCGGGCGTTGACGATGACCTTGGCAGGTGCATCGGCGGGCTTGATCTCGATATTCTCGATCATGCCCATCATCATGATCCGGTCGGTCGCGCCGGGGGCGGCGTCGATGTTCACCGAAACCGCGTCGGTGGCGCGCGCGCGCTGGTCGCCGAAGGTGCGGTTGATGCCGTCCGCCACGCGCAGGGCGGTGGTGAGGTCGGCTTCGGCGAGGTTGAAGGTGAGGGTGGGCGCGGTGTCGAAGCCGGTTGCGACCGCGCGCTCGACCGTCGCGCCGCCGGGGATGCGGCCTGCCGAGGGGATGTTGACGGAGACTTGGCTGCCGTCCGCGCCTGACACGCCGAGACCGCCGACCGCGAGGTTGCCCTGCGACATGGCGTAGATTTCGTTATCCGCGCCGCGCAGGGGCGTCATGATGAGCGTGCCGCCGCGCAGCGACTTGGCCTTGCCCAAAGCCGAGACGGTGACGTCGAGGCGCTGGCCGGGCTTGGCGAAGGCGGGGAGGTCGGCGGTGACCAGCACAGCGGCGGCGTTCTTGAGCGCGGGGTTGATGCCCTGCGGCAAGGTCAGGCCGAAGCGCGAGACCATGCCCTTCACACCCTGCGTGGCATAGTCGAGGCTATCGTCGCCGGTGCCAGCGAGGCCGACGACGATGCCGTAGCCGGTTAGCTGGTTGGGGCGCACGCCCTGGAAGGTGCCCAGGTCCTTGATCCGTTCGGCATGGGCGGGGACCGCCAGCAGGCCGAGCAGGGGAAGAAGGATACGGAACAGGCGGGTCATGAAGGCGCGCTCCATCAGAAGGGGCTGATCATCGAGAAGAAGCGCTGCAGCCAGCCCTGGCGGCTCGCGCGGGCGATCTCGCCCTTGCCGGTGTAGATGATCTTGGCGTCGGCCACGCGGGTCGAGGCGATGCGGTTATCGGGGCTGATGTCGGCCTGACGGACGAGGCCGCTGATCTGGATATATTCGTCGCCGCGATTGAGCGTCAGCGCCTTTTCACCCTTCACCAGCATCGTGCCGTTGGGATAGACCGCCGCGATCGTCACGGTGATTTCGCCGCTGAGCGCGTTGGACTGGCTGGCGTTACCCTTGCCGGTGAAGCCCTGATCGCCGCTTGCCGCGATGTCGCTGGCGGAGAAGAGCTTGGAGAGGGGGCCGGTGCTGGGCGGCGTCAGGCCGATGCTGCCGCTGCGGCTCGTGTCGGCCGAGTTGGTCTTGGTTGCCTGCGTGCGTTCGACCAGCACGATGGTGATGATGTCGCCGACGCTTTGCGCCCGCGCGCCGCTGGTGAGCGGGGTGTAGCCCATCGATGCCTGGAAGATCGAGCCGTTGGCCACCGGAGCGGCAGGGGCGGCAACGATGGTGGGGGCAAAAAATTGCCGCTCGGCATCGCGCTTTTTGCCGGCCATTGCCGGGGTGGCGGCAAGGGCGGTTGCCGTGAGGAATAAAACAGCCGTTCGGGCTGTTCGAACGAGCCGCTTGTCTCGTTCGAATGTCGAAGCCCTTCCCTTTCTTTTTGAAGAAGTGAAGCCCTTCGACAAGCTCAGGGCGAACGGTGTGTGGGGGGAAGTCATAAGTCCGCTCACAGCTGCTGATTGACGTACTGGAGCATTTCGTCCGTCGCCTTGATCATCTTGCTGTTCACCTCATAGGCGCGCTGCGTTTCGATCATGTCGACCAGTTCCTCGACCACATTGACGTTCGAGGTTTCGAGGTTGCCCGAGCGGATCATGCCGCGACCGTCGAGGCCGGCGACGCCGACCTGCGGGGTGCCGCTGGCTGCGCTTTCCGTGAGCAGGTTGCCGCCGATGGGCTGAAGGCCCGCAGGGTTCATGAAGCTGGCGAGTTCGACCTGGCCCAGCTGGGTCGGTTCGGTCTGGCCCTGAAGCGTCGCGGTGACGGTGCCGTCATTGCCGATGGTGATGCCGGTCGCGCCCTGCGGCACGGTGATCTGCGGGATGAGGGGCAGGCCGTCGCTGGTGACGATCGCGCCTTCCGCCGTGGTGCTGAAATTGCCCGCGCGGGTATAGGCGATGGTGCCGTCCGGGCGCTGGACCTGGAAGAAGCCGGAGCCTTCGATCGCCATGTCGAGCGCGTTGCCGGTCTGCTGCAACGTGCCCTGCGTGTTGATTTTGCTGGTGCCCTGCATAGCGACACCGGAGCCGAGATTGAGGCCGGTGGCGAATTTGTTTTCGCTGTCCGAATTGGCGCCTGCCGCGACCATCTGCTGGTAGGCGAGCGTTTCGAAATCGGCGCGGTCGCGCTTGAAGGCGGTCGTGTTGACGTTCGCCAGGTTGTTGGCGATCACGCGCATCTTCGTGTTCTGCGCGTCGAGGCCGGTGCGGGCGACGTGAAGGGCTGCGTTGGTCATGGTCTAACTCCGTGATGCCGTCAGGCTTGCCCAATGGCTATGCTCAACGAGAAGCAAGGTTCGTGCCAAATTAACCATCAAGCCGCATGAGCGATGCGCCGCCGTCATCGAGCTGCTTGGCGGTGTCGATCAGTTTCACCTGCGTTTCCCACGCCCGGCTGGCTTCGATCATGTCGACCAGTGCTGAGGTCGCGTTGACGTTGGAGCCTTCGATCGAACCGCCGGTAACGGTCGCCAGCGGATCAGTCGGCAGGACGCCGCCATTGGTTTCGCGGAAAAGGCCGTCGGTGCCCTTGGCGATGCTGGAGCCGACGGGGCGGACGAGCTTCAATCCATCGACGCGCTGCGGGTTTGCCGGGTCGCCGCCCTGCGGCACGCCCCAGATGCTGCCATCCTGCGAGATGGAAACGCTGTCCATCTGCGGCAGGGTGATGGGGCCGCCTTCGCCCAGGACGGGGAGGCCGTCGCCGGTCGTGAGGAGGCCGCTGTCGGAGACCTTAAGGTCGCCCCGGCGCGTATAGGCTTCGCTGCCGTCCGCGGCCTGAACGGCGAGCAGTGCATCGCCGTTCATGGCCACGTCCAGCGGATTGCCGGTTTCGACGACCGCGCCCTGCGCCATGTCGGACGCGATCACCTGTTCGGACGCCTGCGCCCGCGTTTCGAAACCATCGCCCTTGATCCAGCGCGTCTCTGCATTGGCGATCTCCGCCCGGAAGCCAACCGTGTTGACGTTCGCGAGATTGTTGGAGATCGACGCCTGCCGCGCCATCGCGCCGCGCATTGCGGTGAGTGCCGTGTTGACGAGCCGGTCCATGGGTCTGTCCTGTTTCTAACGCGGCGGGCTGACCGGGTTCTGTGGAACCCGGTAAAGCCCGCGCGGGGCCTGAGCGTAGCCAAGGCGCGGATGCGTGAGCATCCCTGCGCCTTGCTATTAAGTGCGCATGTTCACGATGGTGGTCGACAGCGTGTTGGCCGCTTCGATCGCCTTCGAGTTCGCCTGGAAGTTGCGCTGGGCCGAGATCAGGGCGACCAGTTCTTCCGTGATGTCCACGTTGGCGCGTTCGAGGGCGCCCGAGCGAACCGAGCCGTAGAGGCCGCTGTTGCCGGTGCCGAAGCGCGGCGCGCCGCTGGCCGAAGTTGATGTCCAGTGCGCGTCGCCCTGCTGGCGCAGGCCGTCCTGGCTGTTGAAAGCTGCCATCGCGGTGGTGCCGAGATAGACGGTCGAACCATCGGCATAGACGCCGGTGATCTGCCCATCCTTGCCCACGCCGACGCTGTTCAGCTGGTTGCCGGTGCCGCCTGCGGGCCAGTTCGTGGGGACCTGAAGGTCGGCGAGGTCGCCGGAAGTCAGGGTGCCAGCGGCGAGGCCCGCAGCGGTCGCTGCGGAAGGCAAGCCGGTGGTGGGATCGACCGGGATGACCTGAACGCGGGCGCCGGTGGTATCGACCACGAAGCGGTCCTCGGTCAGCGACAATGCGCCGTTACGCGTGAAGCTGACCTGGCTGTCGCCGGTGCGCTTGACGGTGAAGAAGCCTTCGCCGGTGATGGCGAGGTCCAGCGTCTTGTCCGTGCCCTCGATCGTGCCTTGCGTGAACTGCTGGGTGATGCCCTGCACGCGCGCACCCTGACCAGCGACCTGCGTGGTCGTCTGCATCGGCGCGGCGGCGAAGATGTCGCCGAACACGGCCTTGCTCTTCTTGAAAGCGGTGGAGTTCACGTTCGACACATTGTTGGCGATGGTGGCCAGATCGGTCTGTGCGGCCTTCAGGCCGGAAAGCGAGATATAGAAGGACATGGCGTTACTCCTTGGGTGAAAAGGATTTGGGTGACGAGGTTAGGAGAGTGAAATGGCGTCTGACGGGCTGTAGCTGCCCAATGCGGTGATGAGTTTGGAGGCGCTGCCGTCAGCGGGTGACTGGACGGCGGCGATGGTGGCCCAGCTGGCGACGCGGGAAGGGGTTGCGCCGTTGACGCGAATCTTGAGCGCGTCGGTGGCGACCCTGTTTCCGGCTTCGTCCTTGCCGTCCCAGTAGAAATTGGCGTCGCCTGCGGATCGGTTGCCAAGGTCGATGGTCTTCACGACATTGCCGTTGCCGTCCATCAGATCGACGCTCGCGCCGCTGGTTGCGTCGGCGAACGTGACCTGGCCGATATACTGGCCAGCGGCATCAGGCGCGACGATGTTGCTTTGGACCAGCATCGACTTGCCGATCCAGCTGGCGGCATCGCCCAGGCGCGAACCGGTCAGCTGCGAGGCGAGGCCCTTCAGCGTCTGGTTCATTTCCGCGATGCCGCTGGAGTTGGTGATGGTCGCCATCTGGGCCACCATCTGCGCGTTATCCATCGGCGCGAATGGGTCCTGCGTCTGCATCTGCGCGGTGAGCAGGCGCAGGAAATCCGCCTGGCCCATCTCCGCCTTGCCGGTGCCGACATTCTTGTAAGGGTTATAGGCGGTAAGGCCCGCGCTGTCGGTGACGGTTGAGGTCGTGCTCATTTGCCGATCCTTATGGTTTCGAGCATCAGCGATTTGGCGGTGTTCAGCACCTGCACGTTGTTCTGATACATGCGGGCGGTCTCGATCATGTCGACCAGCTCCGCGCTGCTATCCACGGCCGATTCCCATACGTCGCCATTCTTGTCGGCGAGCGGGTGATTGGGATCGTGGCGCTTGGTGGGCTTGGCGTCCGTGGTAAGGACGCTGGCGACCTTCACCGTGGACACGCCGGGCTTGTCGGTGACCGACTCAAAAACGGGCTTGATGGCGCGATAGGCGGATGCCTCGCTGCCGGTGACATTGCCCGCGTTCGCCATGTTGGAAGCGGTGGCGTTCAGGCGGACAAGCTGCGCGCTCATGGCGCGGCCGGCGATGTCGAAGACGTTCATGGGGCCAGAACCGCTCATGCTCATTCTCCCTTCAGGGCGCGAGTGACGGTGTTGATGCGGCCCTCAAGGAAGGAGAGGGTCGTGCGATATTTGACGGCGTTTTCGGCGAACAGCGTCTGTTCGGTGCTGAGTTCGACGGTGTTGCCGTCAAGGCTGGGCTGAAGCGGGACGCGATAGCCCATGCTGTCATCGACCGCTTTGCCGACATCCGCGATTCCGCTGCCCTGCTGGCGCGTCGTCGCTTCCTTCAGCGCTGACTCAAAATCGATGTCGCGCGCCTTGTACCCGGGGGTCGAGGCGTTCGCGATGTTGGACGCGAGCAGGGACAGGCGTTGCGAGCGAAGCGCCAGCGCCTTTCCATGTATCCCGAACAGTCCGTCTTCCAGCGACATTTCCGTCTTTCCGTCTTTTTGCCCCGAGGGGCCTAAAAGTTGTGGGTCATCCGCCGTTCTGAAGCCTGATGGCGTGAACCGCGGGTGATCCGAACGGGTATTAGCAAGAGCCGTGCCAATTTGCGTGGGTGACGCATCGGCAATGGCGAGAATGGCGGAAATCCGTGGGTTCGGGTGAAAGAGACGGCAGGGGCGGCAGGATTTTGCCGGTCTCTGGCAAGACTTTGCCGCAGGTGATCCGGGTGAATGGGGGATTGGTTGATGTTCGGGATTTTGGCGCAACTCTTCGATCCCCTGACGCTGATCATCATGATTGCGGGCGTGGGCGCGGTGGCGCTGTTTCAGAATGGCGGCCCGGCGATTGGGCGAGGGTTCGCGGCATTGGTGCCGCTGCTGCGCGCCGATCCGGACAAGGATCAGGCAACAGCGCGCGCGGCGCTGCTGAAGATCGATCAGGTTGCGCAGCTGCGCGGCCTTGCCTGCACCGATCGGGTGAAGACGGCCAATCCCTTTCTGGCCGAAGCGGCGCGCCGCCTCGCCAACAGCGAAAAGACCGAGCAGTTCGAGATTTGGGCAGCGCAGGCGCTGGCCGATCGGGCGCGCCGTCATGGCGGTGCGCGCAACGTATGGCTGTCGATCGCCGATGCCGCGCCTGCACTTGGCATGGCGGGCACGATATTGGGCTTGATCGGCATGTTCGCGGCGATGGATGACCCAGCGGCGCTGGGTCCGTCCATGGCGCTGGCGCTGCTGACGACGCTATATGGCGTGGTGATCGCCAATGTCATCGCCGCTCCGATCGCAAGCCGCCTGGCCGACCTGTCGGAGCGCGAGTTGGCATGGCAGAAAGAAGCGGTCACCCGCATGGTCGCCATCGCCCGGCGCGAAAATGTGACGACGCTGCGGGCATCCATCCGCGAGGTCGCGTGATGACCGCCGCTGCGTCGCAAGCCCGGCGTAATCGGTGGGCGGTGAGTTTCGCCGACCTGCTGCTGTTGCTACTCGGCTTTTTCATACTCTTGCAGGCGAGCGGACAAAAGCGCGACGCCATGCTCGCGCAGGTGCGTCAGCAATTTGGTGGGCGCGCGGTTGCCAAGGACATGGAGCTGCGCGCGGGGGAGCTGTTTCTGCCGGACGAGGCTTTGTTGTCCGATCGGGGCAGGGCGGCGGTCGCCAGGGTTGGCGCTGGCTTGCGGCGAGGAACGGGCAGGATCGACATCAGCAGCATCGGCACCGATCCAGCGCGGCGGCGGTTCGATCCATGGGATCTGGCTGCGGCACGACTGGGCGCGGTGGCGCGTGAGTTGAAGGCGCAGGGGCTGGCCGATGACCGGCTGCGCATCCGGGGCCTTGATCAGATGGATGGCGGCACGGGCAAGGGGCAGGTGATCCGCATCGGCGAAGATGTCCGGCGGCGTTAACGACTTGTTAGCCATGTCGGATGCTTAATGCGTGGCATGAATCTGCCTGCATCCGGAGACCTTCTGTGAACAAGCTGCCCTTCATTGCCGCTATGGTGCTGGCCGCAGCGTCTGCTCAGCCTGCGCTGGCGCAGCAGAAATTCGAGAATCTCGATCGCCTGGACGGGCTGGTCGCGATGACCGTGGGCGCCAATATCGGTGAACCGGGCGGTCCTGTCGCGCCGGTCGATCGGCGGCTGCGGCTGGCGGCTTGTCCGGTGACGCCCAGCGTCGAAGGGCCGACTTTCGGCGCGGCGATCGTGAAGTGCGATCCCCTTGGCTGGCGCATACGCGTGCCGCTGAGCGGTGGTGGGGCTGGTGCTGTGACGCCGGTCGCCCGCTATGGTGCACCTGCTCGCCCGGCGCAGCGCGACATGGTGGTCAAGCGCGGCGACCCCGTCCAGCTGATCGCTGGCAATGCGAGTTTCAGCGTGTCGCGCGTGATGATCGCGGATGAAGATGGCGCCGTGGGCGACACCATCCGCGTGCGCGAGGACAAGAAAGCAGCGCCGGTTCTGGCGCAGGTTGTGGAAATGGGCACTGTGCGCATTCCGGGATTTAATGATTTTTGAACCCGGCCGTTATAGATAGGGCGGGACGAGTGAAGGATTGTAAGCCATGATCAAATCTGTCGGCCAGAATATGAGCGCCGCCATAGAGGCTTCCCGCTTGCGGGAAGGGGGCAAGGCGCGGACCTTTTCAGACAAGGGATCGGTAGGCGTGTCGTCATTTTCAGCATCGGCTAGCCCGGCTGCCCGCATGGCTTCAGAAGGCGCGCCGGTCGATATGGACCGCGTTGCCGCGATCAAGGCAGCCATTGCTTCGGGCAACTATCCGGTCGATGCGGCTGCGATTGCCGACAAGATGCTCGCGCTCGACCTGCCGGTTAACGGGTAAGATAGTCGATGCCGCTCGGGCTTGCAGCGCTGGATGACCTCTTCTCGGCCTTCGAGGAGTTGCGCGCGGCGCTTGATGGCACCGACGTGGCGGCGATCGATGCCGCCGCATCTCATGTGAGCAGGAGCGCCGCCGCAGTGCGCGCGATCGGCGCATGGCGCGCGGATGACGCGATTCGTGAGAGGGTGACGGCACTGCTTCCCCTGATCGAAGCGGCGCGGGTGCGAATCAATGTGCTGACCGATCATGCCGGACAGCGTCTGTCTTTGCTGGCGGCGCATGGGTCGACGCAGGCTCCGTTGGTTTACGGGCGGTAACGAGCTACACTTATTTCCGTTCGCCCTGAGCCTGTCGAAGGGCTCTACTTCTTGAAGAAGGAAAGGGCTTCGACAAGCTCAGCCCGAACGGTTGTACAGTTTTGATGTTGGAAACGAGGGCGCCCCAGAGGCGCCTTTTTTCATGCATGCTGAACGCGCCATCAACATTTATGGAGCGCGCGTTAACCAAATCTTGGCATAACCCTTGCTCTAATGGTCTCCGGTACCAACGGGGATTTTTCATTTGTCGGCTTTTGCAGACATATCAGCGACAGGCGCTTCGACCGGCAATCGCGTGACGAACGCGATTGCGATGGCGAGCCGCAGGACGGGCGTCGATTTCGCCTATCTGCTGGGCCAGGCCAAGATCGAGAGCAGCCTCAATCCCACGGCGCGTGCGAGCACTTCGTCGGCGCGGGGTCTTTATCAGTTTGTTGACCAGAGCTGGCTTGCCGTTGTCGATAAGCATGGCAGCGAATATGGGCTGGGCTGGGCGGCCGACATGATCAGCCGGGGTCAGAATGGCCGCTATTATGTCGCCGATCCGGACATGCGCCAGCAGATACTGGACCTGCGCAACCACCCCGAAACCGCCTCCGTCATGGCCGCGCAGCATGCCGCCGACAACAAGGCCTATCTGGAACAGCGGCTTGGCCGCGAGGCTGAGCCGGTCGATCTTTACCTCGCTCATTTTTTGGGCGTCGGTGGGGCGAGCAAGTTCCTGTCTGTGCATGATCGCGCGCCGGGTGCGACCGCCGCGTCTATGTTCCCGGCTGCTGCGCGGGCAAATCGTTCCATTTTCTACGATCGCTCCGGCAGTCCCCGCAGCTTTGCCGAAATTCGCGACCGCTTTGCGTCGAAGCTCCAGCGCGGCGTCGATTCGATCAACACCGGACCCATCCAATATGCCGCCGCTTCACTGCCCGAAGGCGCGAAGACGGTGCAGCCCGCCGACTATGTGCGGATCGAAACCCAGCGCCTCGCCACTGCGGCCGATGTCAGCATCAAGCCGCAGCCGGAAACTGCGCGTCTCGCCTATCTCATGCTCGCCACCCTCGGAAGGTAACGGCCCGATATGACTCCCGCCCAAGTCAAAGCGAAGATCTGGATGAGCGCCGCCAAGGGGGCCGTGCTGCCCATCGCGACGCTGATGGTCGTGCTGTTCATGATGGTGCCGGTGCCCGCGTTCATGCTGGACGTTGGTTTCATCACCAACATCATGATTTCGCTGGCGGTGCTGATGGTGGCGTTGAATGCCGCCAAGCCGCTGGATTTTTCGAGCTTTCCCACGGTGCTGCTGTTCGCGACCTTGCTGCGGCTGGCGCTGAACGTCGCATCGACGCGTGTCGTGCTGGTGCAGGGCCATGAGGGATCGGACGCGGCGGGGCATGTCATCGAGGCCTTCGGTCATTTCCTGATCGGCGGCGATTATGTCGTCGGCATCTTCGTCTTTGCGATCCTGATGATCATCAACCTCGTCGTCATCACCAAGGGCGCGGGCCGCGTGTCGGAAGTCAGCGCGCGCTTCACCCTGGACGCCTTGCCGGGCAAGCAGATGGCGATCGACGCGGATTTGAACGCCGGTCTGCTGACGCCTGAAGAAGCCAAGGTCCGCCGCCGCGAAGTGGCTACCGAAGCCGACTTCTACGGTTCGATGGACGGTGCGTCCAAGTTCGTGAAGGGTGACGCGGTTGCGGGCATCCTGATCCTCGCCATCAACATCGTCGGCGGCATCATCCTGGGCGTGGTCAGCCACGGCCTGTCGATGGGTGAGGCGGCGCAGACCTATATCGTCCTCGCCATCGGCGACGCGCTGGTGGCGCAGGTTCCCGCGCTGCTGCTCTCCATCGCCGCCGCCGCCATCGTGACGCGCGTCGGCAGTGAGCAGGAGCTTTCGGACCAGATCACCGGCCAGTTCGGATCGAGCAAGGCCTGGGCGCCGGTCGCCGCGATCCTGACTTTCCTCGGCATCCTGCCCGGTATGCCGCACATGATTATCCTGCCCGCCGCAGCACTTGCGGGCTATATCGCCTGGCACCTGCGCAAGACGGCGAAGGCCAAGGCCGCCGAGCCTGCGCCGATGCCGGAACCGGCTAACCCTGCGCTCATCGAATGGAACGACGTGTCGGACGGCGCGATCCTGGGCCTAGAGATCGGCTATGGCCTCATTTCGCTGGTCGATGAGCGCAAGGGCGCGCCGCTGATGGCCCGCATCACCGGCATCCGCCGCCAGTTGTCCAAGGAGCTGGGCTTCGTCGTGCCGATGGTCCGTGTGAAGGACAATCTGGCGCTGGAACCCAACCAGTATCGCATCACCATCGCTGGCGTGGTCGTGGGCGAGGACGAGATTTATCCCGACGATCTGCTGGCCCTCGACAGTGGCGCGCTGGAAGGCGTGGTGTCTGGCCGCGAGGCGAAGGACCCGACTTTCGGTCTGGACGCCGTGTGGATTTCCGCCGCCAAGCGCAGCGAAGCGGTGGTCTGCGGCTATACGGTCGTTGATCCGCCGACGGTCGTCGCGACGCACCTCAACCAGCTGATCGCCATGAACGCGAGCGAAATGTTCGGTCTGGACGAAGCGCGCAAGCTGCTCGACAATCTGAAGGACGCCGCGCCGCAACTGGTCGATGGCCTGACCCCCGGCACTCTCAGCCTGGTGCAGATTTCGGCGCTCTGCCGCGCTCTGCTGTCCGAAGGTATTGCGCTCAAGGACTTCCGCCGCATTTGCGAGGCGATGGTCGATGCCGCACGGCCCGACATGAGCCATGAGCAGCTCGTCGAAGCCGTCCGCCAGCGGATTGGAGCGCTGATCATTCAGGGTCTTGTCCCGGTGAAGATGCCGCTGCCGGTCATCACGCTGGACGGCGATCTGGAAGCACTGCTCGCCCAGGCGATGCGCGTCGCGGGCGATGCCAAGCATCCGATCGAACCCGCGCTGGCAAACCGCATTATCGAAGCGGTGGTGCAGGCTGCGCGGCCGATCATGGGTCAGGCGCGGAACTTTGCTATTGTGACGTCGCCGGTGGCGCGCCGCGCGCTTGCCCGCCTGTTCAAGCCGCATCTGCCCGAAACGCCGGTGCTGTCCTTCCTGGAAATTCCCGACGGCAAGGGTGTGGAGGTCGTCGCTGTCGTCGGCGGCGAACAGCGGCCTGCGCCGCGCCACGATCCGCTGCCAACACGCGAACGCGTGGCCTAAAGGAGCCTGACCCATGTTCATGAAAAAGGTCGTCGCCGGTTCCGATGCCAATACCTACGGCCGGTCGAACAATAGCCCCGAACAACTCGCCCGCCGCTATATGCCGCTGGTGCGCAAGATCGCTTGGCATGTGCATGGCCGGGTATCGAGCGCGGTCGAGGTCGAAGACCTGTTGCAGATCGGCATGGTCGCGCTGGTCGAGGCGGCAAACGGTTTTGAAGATCGCGGCTTTGGCTTTGCCTCCTATGCGCAGATGCGCGTCCGTGGGGCGATGATTGATCATCTGCGGCGAGGAGCGACGATCGCCCGGTCGGCCATGGCCAACCGCAAGCAGCTGGCTGCGGTGCGCAACCGGCTGGAACAGCAATTGCGCCGCGCGCCGCTCGAAGCCGAAATGGCGAGCGAGATGGGTATGGAGGCGGCCGCCTATCGCGAACTCGCCGACAGTTGTGAGATGGTGCAGCACACCAGCATGGATGAGGTCTATTCCGACCAGTCCATGTGGTTTGCGGACGTGGAAGATCGCGCCGATGACGTCATGGAGCGGGAGTCGCTCAAGGCTGCGCTCGCCGGGTGCATCGGCGAACTGCCGCAGCGTGAGGCGCTGGTGTTGCAGCTGTATTTTGTCGAGGAATTGAACCTGGAGGAAATCGGCCAGGCGCTGGACATTGGCGCGGCGCGGGTGTGCCAGATCAAGAAGGCTGCATTGGATAAGCTGCGCGAGAAATTACGCGAGTGGGACTGACCGAGGCGTCATCCTAGCGAAAGCTGGGATCTCGTGAGGCTATGTCGCTTGCTCTCGCCTGAGATGCCAGCTTTCGCTGGCATGACGGTGTTCATCACCTATCGTTCGCGACTGCCTGCTGAAGCGGAGCCGCCCCGCGAACCTGCTCGGGATAGTGCGGTGGACGATAGCTTTGTGCCCGCCACCATGGCTCGGCCACCTGGAATAGTCCGCTGCGTTCGGCCTTCTGCCCCAAATCCTTGCGGGCGGTGACAGCGGCAAGGACGGGGGCAAGCACCAGGCCCGCGACGACCGGCATGATCCATCCAACCGATGTGCCGCCCCTGATCGCCAGCACGGTCAGCAAGCCGCCTAGCATGATATGATATTTGAACAGCCAGATGGCGCTGGTGATTGACATGCCATCCCGGTCGCGGATTTGGCCGCTCCAGCTGCTTTTCCGGCCCATCAATATGCCGAACAGGTTGATCGTCTGGGTGAGCATGCTGACGGGCGCCATCAGGATCGAAAGCGCGATGTCGGCGATGACCCCGCGGCTCATGCGGGCCGCTCCGCCAAAGCCAATGCGCCGGGCGGGATCAGCCATCGCCCATCCCATCGCCAGCAACTTGGGACCGAACAATAGCACCGCCGTCAGCGCCAGAAGGCCGCCCGATGGCAGGATGGCGCTGGGCGGCCAGACGCCAGCCAGCGCGCCGCCCAGCACCACCAGCATCAGCGCGAGCCAGAGCGGTGACGTGCAATAGGCCGATGCGCCGACCAGCAACTGGAAGCGGCTGACCAGATGCAGTCCCCTGATCTTGGGGATGAGCGGCACATGCTGGATATTGCCCTGGCACCAGCGCCGGTCGCGGGTGGCTAGGTCGGGCAGGGAAGGCGGAAACTCCTCGAAACTGTCGTCCGCCATGACCATGTGAACGTCCCAGCCACGCCTCCGCAGCAGCGCGGCCTCGATCATGTCATGGCTCATGATATGGCCGCCGAAAGGCGCGCGTCCCGGTAGTTCGGGAAGGCCGCAGCTTTGCGCGAACGCCTTGGTCCGCAGGATAGCATTATGCCCCCAGAACATGCCTTCGGACCCTGCCCACCAGATCATGCCCGCAGCAGAGATGGGGCCAAACAGGCGGCTGGCGAACTGTTGCCAGCGTGCGAAGAAGGTGGTCGCGCCTACGAGCGTCGGCACTGTCTGGATGAGGCCGACATGAGGGTGCCGTTCCATGTCGAGCGCCAGACGCGCCATGGTCTGGCCGCTCATGACGCTGTCGGCATCCAGGACGATCATATAATCATAGCCGCCGCCGAAACGCTGCACCCATTCGGCGATGTTGCCCGGTTTACGCCCGATATTCAGCGCGCGTCGGCGATAATGGACAGGGCGCGAGAAGCCCTTGCGCATTTCCATATAGGCTTGGCGCTCAATCTCCCCATTGGCGGGGTTGGAATCGCTCAGGATGAAGAATTCGAAGCGTTCATGGCCCATGACCTGCGCCAGCGAGCGCTCCATGAACGACAGGCGGCCCATGACGCCCAGGAAATCCTCATTGCAGACGGGTAGAAGCACGGCCGTGCGGCCCCGGATCGGACTAGCGAACAGCGCGCGATGGGGGTGGGCGCCCGGACCTTTGCCCAAGGTAAGCGTGAGGAAGCCGATGAGGCTGGTCGCAAAGCCGAAGGCGATCCACGCGAACAGGGGAATGAAGAGCGCGAGATAGACGCCTTCCCATAGCGAAATGCCGTCCAGACCAATCGACCGCCGCATCTCATGAGCCGCAATGGAGGCGGGAAGCAAAGCCAGCAGCACGACCAGCATGCGCCGCGCCCATTGGTCGATATTCAGCGGCCGATGGGGGAAGTCGCGCGGATGCTCCCGGAAATCCTGTTCCGGCATGGCGAGGGGCATTTCGGCGGGCACATGCTCGAACCCGCGCGCAACGGCTTGCGCCGCTTCGCCGCTCGTCTGTCCGCCACTGATCGCCATCTTGTGTTTCCGTTCTGTCATCGTAACGGACGCAACGCGCCCGGTCTCCGCCGGTTTCTTCAAGTGCCTAGCGGATAATGCACATATTCGCTGAGCGCGGTATTGCCGGAGCGAAGTTGAACCCGGATATCGGCCGCTTTCCCGCCATCCCGCCGTAGATCGAGGGCGACGCGGAAAAGGCCGGGCTGATGCAGGACGGGATAGCCGCCTTTCCTGACCAATGCAGCGCCAGCCGTATCGACCCAAATGTCCGGTCGCACATCCTGCGCAACGCCGGAAAAGTCGAGGATCAGGCGGTCGACGCCCGCTTCATTAGCCTGTCCGGTCCAGATATTGGAGAGCACCGCGCCGTTCTTCGCCGGTCCACCCGCGGACGACCAGTCCAGCCGATAGCTGGCGTCGATCCTGCCGCTCGCGCGCACCGCCGCCGCCGGGGTCCAATAGGCGCAGACATTATCGACATATTCGCTGGTGGTGGGAAATTCATAGAGGCGCACCTGACCCGCACCCAATGGTTTGCGCGAAGCTGCCCAGAGCGAGGGACGGCGCTCGTAGAAAACGCCATCATCCTGATAATGGTCGAAATTCCGGTCCCGCTGCATCAGGCCGAAGCCCTGGGGATTGCGTTCGGTGAAGGCATCGACGCGTGGAGCAGTTGGGTTGATAAGCGGACGCGCATGGGTTGTCCCGTCGGCGCTGCCGATCGCCAGCAGGTCGGAATCATGGATTTCCGGGCGCCAATCGGTGCGCGACGCGCGGCTTGCCTGATCATACCAGAACATGCTGGTCATCGGCATCAACCCCAGTTCGGCAATCGCGCGGCGGGGAAACAGGGCGGTGTCCACATCCTGCCGCACGCCCTGTGGGGTCAGCTCGCTTACGAAGCGATAGGCTCCCGTGATGGATGCGCCGTCCAGCAGGGCATAGATGGTGAGGCTGCTGCGGCCGGTGCGCTCCAGCCAGAAATGGGTGAAGCGGGGGAATTCCTCCTTGCCCTGGATGCTGGTGTTGATCGCGATCGCACGGGCGGACAGGCCGAACTGCTTCGTGGCGCCGGGGGAACGGAAATAGCTGGCCCCGAGGAAGGACAGCCAGTCGCCATTGCGCGCCGCATTCATGACGCGGAACCCGGCATAACCAGCGTCCGGCCCCAGCTGTTGCACCGCATTGTCGGCGGGGGCGTCGAACATCGTCGGATCATAACGCAGCGGGACGGCGCGGCCATTTTCCACCAGCTCGATTTCCACTGGCTGTTCAGCCGAAGCGCTCAACGGGAAAAGTTGCACTCCGGTGTCGCCGGGTAGGTTGCCCCAGATGGTCCGGTCTTCGCGGAAGCGCGCCTTGTAGAGGGCATCATAGTCGACCTTGCGGGCGCCGGGATGATGAGGCGTTTCCCTATAAGGCTGCCGCGAGAGCCGCTGGGCGCGGGCGATCACCATTTCCCATGAAAAGCGCCCGCGACCCTGCTGGGCCAGGGCCGATCCGGGCAGGAGAAGGGTGGCGCCTGAGGCGGCGATCATTGCGCGCCGGTCAATCTTCATCATGGCCGTAATGATGGGCGCATGGCCGCACATTGCAAGCCTTGGCAGGCCAAAATGCGGTGAAGCCTCCGCCCGGGGGGACGGAGGCTTCGATATGCTGGCCGTTCGATCGAAGGTTGGTTGCCCGGCGCGGTGGGGACTGTTGATGTGCCGGGTTCCCGTGACTGACTGTAAGGTGACCAATACCCCAGCCGGTCAATTCAGTTCAGCTATTCCAGATTACTGGATCAGCTTCAGGACGTTCTGCTGGCTCTGGTTCGCCTGGGCGAGCATCGCGGTCGAAGCCTGGTTCAGGATCTGCGCCTTGGCGAGCGCGGTCGTTTCGGCCGAGAAGTCGGCGTCTTCGATGCGGCTCTTGGCGTCGGAGAGGTTGGTGATGTTGTTGGTCAGGCCATTGACCGTCGATTCCAGCTGGTTCTGGGCGGCACCGAGCGAAGCGCGGGTCGTCGCCACATCCTTCAGCATGGTGTCAACGTCGGTCAGGGCGGTTGCAGCGCCGGTCGTCGTGCTGACGTCCGAAGAAGCAAGGTTGGTCAGCGCTGCGAAGGCGATGTTCACGACGTCGCCGGAATTGGCGCCGGCCTGGATGTCCACGTCGCCGGCCTTGGCGGTGTAGGTTGCGCCGGCCGCGCTGTTGAAGATGCGGACGCCGTTGAATTCGGTCGTGGCGAGGACGCTCGTGATCTGCGTCTTCAGCGCGGTCGCTTCAGCGTTCAGGTTGGTGCGGTCGGTTGCCGAGTAGGTTTCCGACTTCGACTGGACGGCCAGTTCGCGGATACGCTGCAGCATGTTGGCGACTTCGCCGAGAGCGCCTTCCGCCGTCTGAGCCAGCGAGATGCCGTCATTGGCGTTGCGGATGCCCTGGGTCATGCCCTTGATCTGCGAGGTCATCTGCGAAGCGATCGCGAGGCCCGCTGCGTCGTCCTTGGCGCTGTTGATGCGCTTGCCGCTCGACAGACGCTCCATGGCGGTGCTCAGCGACTTGCCAGCGAGAGCCGAAGCGTTGGCGGCGCGCAGAGCAGAAGAGTTGGTTCCGATAACAGTCATGATATTCCCTTTCTATGTCCTATCAGGTCGCTGCCATCAGGCTGCTTGCGGCCTCGAAAGGGGATAACGGCGGCGCGGAAAAAGCTTTTAGGCCTGAGCGCGATTTTTTTGAGAAAAGTTCAAAAAGCCCGGAAATCAAGGCTTTCACGCGCGCGCGTCCAATAGAAGCCGACTTCGTGCGGCGGGAAAGCGGAAGAAAATTGCCGCCGACCGGCAGGGTTATTGCCGCATTAACCAGATGATAACCATGAGAAGGGCATTTGTCAGAGCATCGAAGGGGGGTTGGAATGTGCGGGGGCACAATCCGGCCAAAATGATTGGGGACTTTCATGGCATCGTTAGACGTCAGCCGAGGTGTCTGTGCGCTCGTTCCGGGCCTGCAACATTGGCTGGAAAATGCCTACTACATGGTACGCATCGTCGATGCGCAGAGCCCGCGTGAGCGGGAGGACCGCCGCGTCCTTCTGGCGACCGAGATCGGCCATGCCACCCATCGCGACATCCTGATCAACATGATCGACGGCGCGCCTTCGCTGGTGCCTGCCGCCAACGGCCTGCCCGCCCGCGTGGCTTTCGGCCTTGAAGACATGGCCTTTGCCTTTGCGCTGATCGCTGAGCTGGCCCGCCCCGCGAGCGTCCCGGCAGTAGGCGACGCCGCCAGCACCCGCCTGATGACGTTGGCTGGCCGGGTTGCCCGCAGCGACGCCACCGTCCTGATCCAGGGCGACACCGGCACGGGCAAGGAAGGCATGGCGCGCTTCCTTCATGCGCAGTCGGGCCGCATTTCCCACGACTTCATCGCAGTCAACTGCGCCGCGCTTCCTGAAACCATGATGGAAGCGATGCTGTTCGGTCATAAGAAGGGCAGTTTCACCGGCGCGGCAAACGCCTCGGATGGCCTGTTCCTCGCCGCTGACGGCGGGACGCTGTTCCTGGACGAAATCGCCGAACTGCCGCTGCCGCTTCAGGCCAAGCTGCTCCGCGCGTTGCAGGAAGGCGAAGTCCTTCCCGTCGGCGCGACCCATCCGGTGCCGGTCAATGTGCGCATCATCGCCGCCTGCAACCGCGACCTCGCCGCCGAAGTCGCCGCCGGACGCTTCCGTGAAGACCTTTACTGGCGGCTCAATGTCATGCCGCTGGAACTGCGCCCGCTGGCCGAGCGTGCTGGCGACGTGACCGCCATCGCCGCCGCCATGCTGCTGCGCCATCAGGATTTCGTCTGGCCGACCGCCGCCGCGCTGGAAAAGCTCGCCGCCCATGTCTGGCCGGGCAACGCCCGCGAACTCGGCAATGTGCTTCAGCGCGCTATCGTGCTGCGTGAAGGTGACCGGATCGAGGACGAAGACCTGCACATCGCCAGTGCGCCGCAGCTGCGTGTCGTGGGCGCGCCTGCCCCGGCCGAGCCGGTCCGCTTGCGCGACGTTGCTCACCAGTCGAAACTGGAGGCGGTCCGCGCCGCGCTTCGTGAAACGGACGGCCACCGCGCCGCCGCCGCCCGCAAACTCGGCATTTCAGAACGCACCCTGCGCTATCGGCTTGCCGAGATGCGCGAACTTGCAGCGGCTTGAGGGAGGTAGGGCATGACCGGCATTTCCCCGACTGACAGCGTGATGGCGATACGCAACGCCATCCTTCAGAAGAACGCCGCCCTGCGCGACGTCGCCCAGACCGGGACGGTCGGTGGCGGCGCGGGTGTGGGCGGGGCCGAGGGCACCAAGCCCGGCGGCTTCACCGAGGCGCTCAACTCTGCCTTGCAACAGGTCAACGGCTTGCAGAGCCAGGCGGGCGCGGCGGCTTCCGCGTTCGAGCGTGGCGAGACTACCGATATCGCTGCCGTCATGCTGGCCAAGCAGCAGGCGTCGGTCAGCTTCGAGGCGACACTTCAGGTCCGCAACAAACTCCTGTCCGCCTATAAGGACATTATGAGCATGCCGGTATAAACGATGAGCGAGAACGCACTCACCCTCGATGGCGGCGCTGCCGCTCTCCCCGCCACCAGCGGCGCCGGTTTCGGCGGTGCGAAGGGCGCCGATGCGCTCAAAGCGCGCTTCACCGGCCTCATCAAGCAGCCAGCGGTAGCGAAAAGCCTGCCGCTGCTCGGCCTGCTGGGCGTCGTTGCTACCGCTGGTGCTGCATGGCTCGCGCTTCGCGAACCGCCGCAGCGCGACCTGTTCCGTGGCCTGCCCGATGCTGACAAATCAGCGGTTGCGCAGGTTCTGGACCAGAGCGGCCTCGCCTATGACTTCGACAAGTCGGGCGCGATGACCGTGGCCGAAGACGATTATTTCAAGGCGAAGATGATGCTCGCCGCGCAGGGCCTGCCCAAGAGCGCGCCTGACGGCAACAGCATGATCGACAGCCTGCCGATGGGCGCCAGCCGCGCGGTCGAGGGCGAAAAGCTCCGCTCCGCCCGCGAAATGGACCTTGCCCGTACGATCGAGGCTATCGACAGTGTTGAGAGCGCCAAGGTCCACCTCGCCGTTGAACCGCCCAGCGTTTTCTTACGGGATCGGGCCAAGCCTTCGGCATCGATCATGCTCCGCCTCGCTTCGGGCCGGACATTGGCCGACGCGCAGGTGAGCGCGATCGTTCACCTCGTCGCATCATCGGTGCCGGAACTCAGCCCCGACCAGATTTCGCTGGTGGACCAGAATGGCCGCCTGCTCAGCAATAATGACGGCAATGCCGCCGACGATCGCCAACTCGCTGTCCAGGGGAAGATCGAGGACCGCTATCGCCAGTCTGTGATCGCGCTGCTGACCCCGATCCTGGGCGAAGGCAAATTCTCGACGGAAGTCCGGGCTGAACTGAATTTCGCCGAACGTCAGGCGACCCGCGAAAGCTTCCCGCAGGACGAAGCGCGCCTTCGCACCGAGCAGGGGACATGGGCATCCGATCCGCGTGGCCAGGGTGCTGGCGGTGAGGCCAGCGGCGTTCCCGGCGCGCTCAGCAATCAGGCGCCCGTCAACCCGACCGTCACGCAGACCAATCCCAATGGTCAGGCCGTCAGCCAGGGCACGCAGGCAAACCAGCCAGCCACCCCGGCCAGCGCGCCGATGAAGACCGAGGAAACCTTCAACCGCAGCTTCGAGCTGGGCCGTGAAGTGTCGGTCACCAAGGATGCCGTCGGCACCGTCAAGCGCCTGTCGGTCGCCGTCGCGCTCGACAATGGCGCGGACGGCAAGCCCCGCTCGGCGCAGGAAATCGCCGCGCTCGAAGCACTGGTGAAGGGCGCGGTCGGTTTCGACCAGGCGCGCGGCGACGTGGTTGCCTTGTCCTCACGCAGCTTCGTGAAGGCCGAAGAAGTGAAAGCCCCCTGGTATGAAGCCGACTGGATTTCGCCTCTGGTGCGTAACCTGTCGGCCCTTGCCGTCGCGCTGCTGGTCATCTTCGGCATCGGCCGCCCCCTTCTGAAGCGCCGCGCCGCCGCTCAGGAAACTGCCGCTGCCGACATGGCCGCCCAGGGCCAGAAGATCGGCCGCGAAATCTCAAGCGAAATCGGCCGCCATGCCGCTGCGACGCCGCAGGCAGGAAAGCCGATCACGCTCGACATGATCTCGTCCACCTATGACTATGCGCAGCGCGCCGACCTTATTCGCAACTTCGTGAAGCAGGACCCGGATCGTGCCGCCCTTGTCGTCCGCGACCTCCTGAAGGAAGGGAAGAAGGACAATGGCTGAGGCCGCAACCGCTCCTGCCGCGATCAAAGGCAGCGCCGCCGCCGCCGTCCTGCTGATGCTGTTCGATGAGGATGAAGCCGCGCAGATCCTGTCGCGCCTGGAACCCGACGAAGTCCGCCAGCTTGGCTATGCGATGTACGACGTCGCCGACGTCGCGGTCGAGGAAGTCAATGAAGCGCTCGACCATTTCGTCACCAAGGCGAAGAAGCGCACCACCATCGGCTATGGCGCGACCCGCCACATCCGCGGCGCGATGACCAAGGCGCTGGGTGAGGAGCGCGCCGAAACGATCCTGGCCCGCATCACGCCGCCGACCCGCTCCACCCAGCTCGAAATGCTGAAGTGGATGGACGCCAAGGAAGTGGCTTCCCTGATCGAAGCGGAGCATCCGCAGATCATGGCGATCGTGCTCGCTCATCTGGAAGCGCCGGTAGCCGCCGACGTCCTGCAACTGCTTCCGGCAGAATATCAGGAAGAGATCGTCTATCGCATTGCCACGCTCGGCCCCGTGTCGAACGAGGCGCTGGACGACCTGGAGCAGCTGTTGCTGCGCGGTTCCACGTCCAAGAAGCAGGGTGCGGCGTCGCAGCGCGGCGGTACGATCGAAGCCGCCGCGATCATGAACAATGTCCGCAAGGACAATGAACAGCGGATCATGAAGGCGGTCGCCAAGCGCGACAAGATGATCGCCCAGACCATCGAAGAAGAGATGTTTGTGTTCGATAACCTGATCGACATGGATGACAAGAATATGGGTACGCTGATGCGCACCATCGACAGCAGCGTGCTGGTCGTGGCGCTGAAGGGCGCGAACGAGATGCTGAAGGGCAAGATCTTCGGCGCCATGTCGGCGCGCGCGGCTCAGGCCATCGCCGACGAGATCGAGGAACGCGGACCCATTCGCCTTGCCGAGGTGATGGAGGCGCAAAAGCTGATCATCGCCACCGCGCGCCGCATGGCGGACGCAGGCACCATCATGCTGGGCGGCAAGGGGAACGACTTTGTTTAAGGTCTGGGACGCAGGCAGCTGTCAGGATTTCTCCAGCATTCCGCTGGGCGGCATGGGGCAGGTGAAGAGCGGAAGCTTTCGCAGCCTTTATGCCGACGGGGCGGCTTCGCCCGGCATGACGATGCACAGCGCCATGCCCGCGATGACCGACGAAGACCTGCTGGAGCAGGCGCGGATGGAAGCCTTCACCCTCGGTTTCGATGAAGGATGCCGGGTGGTCGGGGACGCCTCCGCCGCCGATGCCGAAGCGCGCGCTCGCCTCGCTGAAGCGTTGGAACTGCTGACCCCCGCTCCCAGTGGCATGCTGTCCACCATGTTGTCCGCTGCCGTCGTTCGCTTGGTCGAGCAGATCGTGGGCGAGGTGGAGATCGACATCGAACGGCTGGTCCAGCGTTGTGACACGGTCGCCGCCTTCATCGAGGATAATGAGGATAAGAGCGCGCTGCACCTGCATCCTGAGGATGTGGCGATGCTGGAAGGCGAAGCGATCGGCCTCAAGCTGGTCGGCGACCCCGCCATGCATCGCGGTTGCGTACGTCTCGAAACCGCTGACGGCTGGGTCGAGGATGGCCCGGATGTGCGCCTGTCGCGCCTGCGCGCGCTGATGGACGACATGGAAGGCCGTTCATGAAAGGGATTTGGGCATGATCAAGGCCTCGCTTGCCCAGGCCGAAAGCCTGTTCGACCACCTTCAGGTTCAAAACCGTGCACCCCGCCATGTTGGCCGACTGGTCAGTCACGACGCAGGCATGCTGGAGGTCACAGGCTTCCGCAAGCCGATCGGCGCAGGCGCGCGGGTGATCGCATCGGACGGCACGGTCTGCCGCGCCGAAGTCATTGGCTTTCGTGGCGACAAGACCTTGCTGGTGCCGCTCGATAATGATGTGCCGCTGGAAAATGGCGCGCGCGTCGAACCGGACAGCCAGGCGAATATGGTGCAGGTGGGCGAGGGGCTGATCGGCCGCGTCATCGACGCCATGGGCCAACCGCTCGACCGCAAGGGGCCGATCATCGCGGGCGGCAGCTGGCCGCTCAACGGCGTCAAGGGCAACGTCCTTGACCGTGGCCGGGTCACCGAACCGTTCGACCTTGGCGTGCGCGCGGTCAACGCGCTGCTCACCGCGGGGCGCGGGCAGCGCATCGCCATCATCGCAGGTTCCGGCGTTGGCAAGTCGGTCCTCATGGGCCAGATGATCGCCGGGGCCGAAGCCGACATCGTCGTCGTGGGCCTGATCGGCGAACGTGGCCGCGAAGTCAGCGACTTCCTTGAAACCAAGCTTAAAAATTCGATGCACAAGTCGATCGTCGTCGCGGTGCCCGCCGATCATCCCCCGGTGCTGCGCCTGCGCGCCGCCGCCCGCGCCACCGCCATCGCCGAATATTTCCGCGCACGCGGCAAGAAAGTCCTGCTGCTGATCGACAGCCTGACCCGCTGCGCCCATGCCCAGCGCGAGATTGGCCTGGCGCTGGGCGAACCGCCCGCGATGAAGGGCTATCCGCCCTCGGCCCTTGCGCTGATCCCCCGGTTGGTTGAACGCGCTGGCGTCGATGCCCGCACCGGCGGCTCCATCACCGCGCTTTACACCGTGCTGGCAGACGGCGACGATACGGATGATCCGATCGTGGACGCCGCCCGCGCGATCGTGGACGGCCATTTCGTCCTCTCGCGCCATCTGTCGGAACAGGCGATCTTTCCCGCCATCGACATCGGCAAGTCGCTCTCGCGCGTCATGGCCGATGTGGTGCCGGACGAGCATCGCATGGCCGCCGCTTCCTATCGTCGCCTTTGGGCAGCCTATGAGGAAAATCGCGACCTCATCCTGATGGGCGCCTATCGCCCCGGCAATGACCCGGTGATCGATGAAGCGGTTCAGCGCCGTCAGGAAATCCTCGACTTCATCCGGCAGGATCAGAAGAGCCGCATCGACCTCGACACCAGCGCCGGTGCGCTAATCGCTGAGTTTGGCGCGTGAAGGGTGCGCTCAAGACCCGCCAGCGCGTGCTGCGCGTCCGCCATGTGCAACATGCCATGGCCGTTGCTGAAACCGCCCGCGCTCAGGACGAGGCGGACGGCATCGAACGCAACGCCGACAGGCTGCGCAAGGTGCGGAGCGATCTTTTTTCCGACCCCGGCATGGCAATTGGCGCGAATTTTGCTGCGATGCAGGAACTTGCTGGTCGGCTGGAGCAGGCCGGCCGTCAGCTGGATGGTGCGCTCTACGATGCGCGCCGTAAGGTAGAAGTGAAGGAAGGTCTCAGCCAAGTGACCAATCGCGATCGCGAAATCGCCGAAAAGCTCAAGGATCGCGCCCACGCGAACCTGGAGGAATGGCGGGAGAACAAGCTGGCGGCCTTGCCGCGCTACCGCCGGATGCAGCGGACAGGAGATGTATGAGATGAACATGCTTTCCAGCCTGAAGGCACTGCTCTTTTCCTCGGCTTCGCAGGGTGTGGCTGCGTCGCAGCCTGCCGTGCCGGGCGAGACGGCGGACTTCGCCGCGCTGCTCAATGGCACCATGGCGCAAGAGGCTGTTGTGTCTCCAGCCCTGCCGGAGATTGACGGGCAGGGTGCCGCTGCCGCCGTGCCAGAGATTCCCGGCGTCGAGGGGCAGAATGCTGTCACCACCACCCCGGTTCTTCCTATGAATATCGGTCAGCCAGAGGCCACGCCTGCGCATGGTCATGTGCCGCACGGGCTTGCCATAGCGGTTGCCGCTGGCAAGGATTTGCCGTCATCATTGCCGCCCGGCCGAGCGCTGGGTCTCATCAAGCAGGCTACTGATGCGCCAGTGGATGAGCAGGCACCGGTTGAGCCTGCCGGACTCCCCGCGCAGGCTGAGGCAAGCTTGCCGAACGAAGCGCCTATTCAGCCTGAAACCGCATTGCCAGAACAACCGGAACAACCGAAACAAGTGGCCGAACCCCTTCACTTGCCCAAGCCGCGCCCGGACATCCGTAAGGACGACGCAGCGCCAGAAGTGATCAGTCCGGTGGTACAGGATGCTCCTCCGGCCCCCACAAAATCTTCGCGCAAGGAAAAGGCGAAGACTGAACTGCCGCAGCAGGATGCCGTGACTGTGGCGCCAGTGCCGCAACCCGTCGCGGCTGCTGCGGATGTTCCGCCGGTTGCTTCCGTGCCAGCGGCGCCAGAACAGGTGTCAGCAGACAACCCGCAAGCCACCGCCGCTATGTCAAGCATGACCGCGATGGCGGGGGCAATGCCACCAGCGCCGAAAGGCCGCTCGCCGCTGCCGCGCGAACCTGAAGGGATCGCTCCTGACAAGCGGGCTGCGCGCAGCGAGGGCAAGATTCCGTCAGCGATTCCCGATGCACCCGTTGCGACTGCCGAAAACGAAAGCCCAGCGCCCGAACTCACCGTGGCAGCAGCGCCTGTTCTCAATGGCAAGCCAATGAAGGCAGAAGCGATCGCCCTGCTGCAAATCGTGCGTGAACAGGTGGCCGCGCGCCAGACGGGCGCGCCGGTGCGGGTTGGCGAACAGGTCTCGGCCGCCGCTCATGCGAAAGCCGATGCGTCCGCTCGTCCTGTTGACACGACGTTCGACCCCTCCATCCTTCCGCCGCCCTCTGACACGGTTCCGGCTGTCCCTGCCGCCTCCGCGCCGCAGGGCACCACGCCGTCCTTGCCAATCGCTTCGTCCTCGCCGGACCTGTCTGCCAGCCTTGGCGCTCAGGTCATCGACATGGGCGTATCGGGCCAGTGGATCGACGGGCTGGCCCGCGACATCGCCGGGCTGTCCGCCAATGGCGCGCAGGGCCGTTTCCAGATCGATACGCACCATCTTGGCGCTGTGCAGGTGGACATCCGCCATAACATGGATGGCGCCGCCGTCAGCCTGACCGTCGCCAGCGAGGCGGCGGAAATGGCCTTGCGTCAGGATAGCGACCGGCTGAAGCTCGACGCGGGTCTTGCCGCCGTGCGCATCGCCGAGGTGAAGGTAGAACGCGCACCCGCTATCGCCGAAGCGCATCGCGCCGAAACGACTGGCCAGTCCTCGTCTCAGCAGCAGCAACAGTCGCAGCAGGGCTCTCAAACGTCCGCCTGGGCGCAGAATAGCGGCCAGAATATGGGTCAGCCCCAGAGTCAGCAAAATCGCTGGCAGGGGCGCGAAAATAACGGCTTTGGCCCTAAAGGCTCCGGCGATCCTGCCGTTCTTAACCATGCGGATGCGCAGCCTGCCGCCCATGACAGGGCGCGCGCGCGGTACGCATAGGATTTAAGGTTATTCGGGGGACCGGCAGATGAGCGACGAGGCGAAGGCGAAGAAGAAAAAGGGCGGGGGCAAGAAGATGATCCTCCTCGTCGCCGCCGCGCTCGTTCTGGGTGGTGCGGGGACGGCTGGCGGGCTATATGCCGCCGGTTTCTTCAGCGCCAAGGAAGAAGGGCCGAAGGAAGACCCGAACAAACCGGTCCTCGTTCTGGCGGGCGAGAGCGCCGAGGAAGTGGCCAAGGCCCATGGCATGGCTGGTGAAGGGCATGGCGAAGGCGGCGAAGGCGGAGGTGGCGGTGGCACGCATGCGCCCGCGCATCCGGGCAAGGGCATCGACCTGCCCACGCCTGCCAATCCGGCCGCCTATCAGGCCACCTATTTCCAGTTGCAGGCGCCTTTCACCTCCAACATGTCGGACACGGACGCCTTCGCCCAGATCTCCGTCGCGGTATCGACCTATTACGACCTGCGCGTGATCGAGGCGATCAAGACCCATGAGATGGCGATTCGCAGTCAGGTTTTGATGATGCTCGCGCAGCAGCCCGAAACGATGCTGGCGACGCCCGAAGGCAAACGCCAGCTCCAGGGACGCATAAAGGGCGTGATAAACGATATTTTGAAGCAAAAGACGGGTTATGGCGGCATAGATAACGTTTATTTTACCAATTTCGTTATTCAATAGGGGTGCCTGAAAGGTCGGGAAGTCCCCCGTCCACTAGGGCAGGGGACTATCATGACCGACGTTCAGACCTACGCCCTCGGGCGCGGGGAATCGCAGACACCACAGCTGCTGTCCGGACTAGACCGGCTGGGCGAAAAGCTCGGCCGGCGTTTGCGTGCCTTGATTGAGCCTATCTCCGGCGTGCGCCCGCACATCGCGATGCTTGACGCGCGGGTGCTCGATTTCGGCGAATGGTCAGCCGAAGTGCCCGCCTTTTCCAGCATCGGCGTTTATCGCATCACCCCGCTGAAAGGGCAGATGCTGCTGCGCATGGACGCAGCCATGATCTCGACCCTGGTGGATTGCTTCTATGGCGGCCCCGGCAATCGCCCGCTGCCCGCACGCGGCGAGTTCACACCGACCGAAGACCGCCTGATCAGCCGTATTTCCGAAGGTGTGATTGGATGCCTCGTCGAAAGCTGGACCGATATTCTGCCGTTGGAAATTGGCCTCATCATCCGTGAAGCGGGCATCGGCTTCGCGTCGGCCGCGCAGCCGGGCGAACAGATGGTGCTGCAACGCTTCATGCTCAGCATCGCGCGAGATCAGGAATGGCCGATCGACCTGCTGTTCCCGCTGTCGTCGCTGCGCGCGGTGGAGCCGCTCATGGGCGCCAAGGCCACGGTCGATGAAGAACGCATCGATCCTGTGTGGCAGGCGCGCATCGCCAACCGCATGCGCGACATCCGCCTGCCCGCCCGCACCGTGCTGGCACGCCCCAATCTCTCGCTCGCCGACCTCATGCAGTTGAAGACCGGCGACATCATTCCAGTAAACATCAGCCGCAGCCTGCCACTGATCGTGGGCGACCGCATCGTCGCTCACGGATCAATCGGCGAGCAGGACGGCCGCGCCGCATTCCAGATCGAAAAGATAGCACAGGGACCAGAACAATGAGTGACATGAGCGAAGCGCCGCGGATTGACGGCTTTGCCGAAGAAGGGCTGAGCCGGATGGCGAGCAACCGCCAGTTCCGCCTGCTGGCCGACATTCCGGTCCGCATGTCGGTGGAGGTCGGCTCCACTTCGCTGCGTCTGGCGGAGGTCATGGACCTGGCCGAAGGCAGCATCGTGGAACTCGACCGTCAGGCCGATGATCTGCTCGACATCATGGTGAACGGCGCCCTGATCGCGAAGGGCGAGGTCGTCACGGTGAATGGCCGCTATGGCATCCGCATCGTCGATATCGCCGCCGCCGAAAGCCGCCTTGCCGGGGTCGAACGGCGCGGCTGATCGCGCTCAATGCCTTTTTCTCTTGCTGCGCGCCGATCTTTCTGATTCGGAAAGGCGATTAACCATGAAAGCGGATCGCGCCCCATGTTCTGGTACTTCGTCAAACTGCTGATCCTCCTGCCGCTGGTCGGCGGCATGGCTTTCGGGGCGCTGTGGCTCTGGCGCAAATATCAGCCCGGCCTGATGGTGGGGCAGGATGGCCGGTCCCTGAAGATGCTGGAGGCGCTGCCGCTCGGCACCTTCGGCAAGCTCGCCGTTGTCGAGTTCGAGGGCAAGAAGATCCTGCTGTCCGTCACACGCGGCCGCATCGAGAAGATCGCGGAAGGCGATCCCTATCGTGCGGGGCGCTGAGCTTCTCCCCTCCGTTCGCCCTGAGCCTGTCGAAGGGCATCCCTTCTCTTCAAGAAGTAAAGGGCTTCGACAAGCTCAGCCCGAACGGGTGTCAGGGCGTCTAGTGATCGCCCTTCTGGTCGCAGGGCTGCTGTCTTGGTTGTTCTTAACGACCCCCGCGCTGGCCCAAGCCGCCGCTCCGGCCGCGCCCGTCGATAATGGCGGCGCGCTGACCAAGGCGATGGGCGCGATTTCGGGCGACGGCCGCTCGCTGTCCCTGTCGCTGCAAATCCTCGTCCTGATGAGCCTGCTGTCGGTGCTGCCGTCACTTGTGCTCATGATGACCAGCTTCACCCGTATCATCATCGTCCTGTCGCTGCTGCGCCAGGCGCTTGGCCTTCAGCAGACCCCGCCCAATCAGGTGCTGGTGGGGCTGTCGCTGTTCCTATCGCTGTTCGTGATGCGCCCGGCGATCGACCAGATCAACGCGCAGGCCTTCGACCCCTATGGCAAGGGCCAGATCAGCATCGAGGAAGCCGTAGGTCGCTCGGGCAAGGTGCTGCACGGCTTCATGACGAAGCAGACGCGCGAGACCGACCTCAAGCTGTTCGCCAATCTCGCCGAGGCACCCGCTTTCCGATCGCCTGCCGATATTCCCTTCTCGATCCTGCTGCCCGCGTTCGTCACGAGCGAATTGAAGACCGCGTTCCAGATCGGCTTCATGATCTTCCTGCCGTTCCTCATCATCGACCTTGTCGTCGCCTCCACGCTGATGGCGCTCGGCATGATGATGTTGTCGCCGACGATCATCTCCATGCCGTTCAAGCTGTTGCTGTTCGTGCTGGTGGATGGATGGGCGCTGACCATGGGATCGCTGGCCGGGTCATTCGCGACGTGAGGCGGCTTTTGCACTTACGGGGGAGGGGGTAGGCATGGACAATGCCGACTTCTTCATGGGCCTTGCCCAACAGGCGCTCTGGATCACGGCGCTCGCCGCCGCACCCATCCTGATCCCCGCACTGATCGCGGGCGTGCTCATCGGCATGGTACAAGCCGCCACCTCGATCAACGAACAGACGCTCAGTTTCATCCCCAAGATCATCGTCGTCGGCGCGATGCTGGTGCTGTTCGGCGGGTCGATCCTCGTCCTGATCGCCGATTTCACCCGCGAGATATTCGAACGCATCCCGGACCTGCTGCAATGATCGCACCGGGCTTCGCGAATGTGGAGACGCAGCTGTGGATCTGGCTCATCGCCATGATCCGACCGGGTGCGGCTTTCATCGCGGCGCCCGTGTTCGGCGCGCCTTCCGTGCCGCTGCCGCTGCGCTTCATCCTGTCGCTTGCCCTTGGCATGGCCGCGCTCAACAGCGTCACCATCCAGCTGCCGCAGGACGGCGTAGCCAGCTTCGCAGGCGTGATGCTCGTCATGGGCGAAGTGCTGGCGGGCCTCGCCATGGGCTTTGCGGTCCAGATCGGCTATGCCGCCGCCTTCGTCGCGGGGGAGACGATCGGCAACGCCATGGGCCTCAACTTCGCGGCCATGGTCGATCCCTCCTCGGGCCAGCATACGCAGGCGATCGGTACGTTCCTCTCGATCCTCGCCACCTTCCTGCTACTCGGCATGGACGGTCATCTGATGCTCGCCAGCTTCGTGGTGCAAAGTTACAAGGCGCTGCCGCCGGGCGACGCGATGCTCAGCAATGACGCGGTCTGGCATCTGGTCCAGTTCGGCGGCTCGCTGCTCGGCGCGGGCGTCACCGTCGCGCTGCCGGTCGGCTTCGCGCTGATCCTGGTGCAGATCATCATGGGCATGCTCGCCCGCAGCGCGCCCTCGCTCAACCTCTTTGCCGTGGGCATGCCGGTCGCCGTCATGACGGGCCTCATTCTGCTGGCGATCGCCGCGCCGGTGATGGGCGAGGGGCTGACTGCTGCTCTGAAGGCCGGGCTGGATCAGGCCCAGTCGATATCGGAGGGCCGCTGATATGTCAGGCGGCAATGGTGGCGGCGAAAAGACCGAAAAGCCAACACAAAAGAAATTACAGGACGCCGCCAAGAAGGGCGACATCCTCCAGTCCAAGGAACTGGCGACCGCGCTGGTGGTGATGGCCGGGATCGGCTGGATCGCGGCAACGGGGCCGTCCGTCGTTGAATCCCTGTCGCAGATGCTGATCGAAGCGCTGCGCTTCCGCCGGGAAGACATTACCGATTTCGCTCCGGCCGCGCGCGGCATGAGCCTGCTCACCGGCATAGCGCTGCCGGTCGGCGGCATATTGCTCGCGACGACACTGGCGGCAATCGCCGGGCCAGCCATCCTCGGCTCGCTCGGCTTCCGCCCCGGCGCCTTCGCGCCCAAGGCGTCGAAGCTCAATCCGGCGGCGGGCCTCAAGCGCATGTTCGGCATGCAGGGCCTCATCGAACTGATGAAGTCGATCGCCAAGGTAACGCTGCTCGGAGCGATCGGCGTCTGGCTGATCTGGGACCGGCTGACCGCGATCATCGGTCTCGGCTCGCAGGGCCTCGCGCCAGCCATGTCCGACCTTGGCAACATGTTCATCATGACCTGCCTCATCATGGCGGGGGGGCTGTTCCTGATCGCGGGCATCGACGTCCCGGCGCAGATCATGCAGCGTTCCAAGCGGCTCGGCATGAGCAAGCAGGACATCAAGGACGAGCATAAGGAAAGCGAAGGCTCGCCGGAACTCAAGGGCCATATCCGCCGCCGTCAGTTCGAAGTGCTGAGCGGATCGACCCGCAAGGCCGTGGCCGAAGCCAGCGTGATCATCACTAACCCGACCCATTTCGCCGTCGCCCTGCGCTACAAGCCGGGGCAGGATGCGGCGCCCATCGTCGTAGCCAAGGGCTGCGATGCGATCGCCGCCGCCATTCGTGAGCTTGCCGATCAGAATGGCGTCACGGTGCTGCAATATCCCGACCTTGCCCGCGCCATCTACTTCACCTCGCGCGCTGGGCAGATCGTCAATGAAGGCCTCTACATGGCGGTCGCGACCGTCCTTGCCTTCGTGTTCCGCGTGGAAAACCGGATGGCGAGCGAGATCGATCGGCCCTTCATCAGCGTGCCCGACGATCTGCGCTTCGACGCCGATGGCCAGAAGCTCTGAAGAAAATTCTCAAGGTGAACTAAATCTTAGGCATTGCTGGCCGTAATATATTCATGGGGACGCATTAGGATAGTGCGTCATGAACGAATATGTTTCGCGGAGCGATGTAACGCAGGTTGATCGGGTATCATCTCGAACGCCTTCGGCCGTGCCCGCAGTCCAGCCGATTGCAGCCCAGCAGGGCGTCGATCCGCATGCGGACAAGCCCCAGAGCGGCGACACGAACTCCACTCTGTCCGAAGATGATCTCGCCAGCGCGGCAGAATATGCCAAGGTGCATGCCCGCGTGGCTGACATACTGGCGCAACTGCGATCGGCCTCGGCCGGACCCACGGTTGAAGGGGCGGAGGCCGAAATTCAGTCGCTGCTGCCCGCGCCGATGATCCTGGTGCCCTTGCCGCCCGCATCGAAGGAAGTGGTCGAAAGCGCCGTCACCTTGGGCAAACGCATCGCGGAGCAGGCAAGCTATGCCCATGCCGCGCAGGCGCATCTGCGCCGTGGCACGGTGGATCAGCTGCTTTCAATCGACGGTTGAGGAAAGATCGCCGCGCGCGATCTTCCTCTACCCCATGAAAATCATTCCTAAAGGTCTTCATCCTAGAGCCGTTCTCATCCTCGAAAGGACGGACGATGACCTCGGTAAGCAGCAGCATTTCAACAGCGCTCGGCATTGGGTCCGGCATCGACACCGGAGCGCTGGTCACCAGCCTGGTGAGCGCTGCCCGCGACCCGAAGCAGAAGCAGATTACCGATCGTCAGAGCACCAATAATGCACGGATTTCGGCGCTCGCATCGGCCTCCAGCTCGCTCGATACTTTTGCCAACGCCCTGAACAGCCTGCTCGCCGGAACGGGTTTCGCGGGTTCGCCCGCCTCCAATGATCCCAGCATTGCGGCTGTCAGCCTGCTGCCGGGCGGTGTGCCAAAGCTGCCAGCGCAGCTTCAGGTGCAGCAGCTTGCCTCTGCGCAGACCATTGCCTCTGCACCCGTTTCAGGCGCAACCGCCGCCACCGTGCTTGGCGCGGGCAGCTTCTCGCTGACAGTGGGTAGCGGCGCCGCCGTCCCCATCACGCTTGGTGCCGGTGCCACCTATGCCGACCTTGCAGCGGCGATCAACGCAGCCGGGACAAGCGTCAGCGCCAGTGTCATCACCGACAATCAGGGCACGCGCCTGGTGATGAAGGGCGCGACGGGCGACGCGAACAGCTTTACCTTCACCAACACATCTTCGCCTGCAAACGCGGCGCTCGATGCCTTCACGTGGGACGGCGCGACCGGCGGGATGACGCGTCAGGTGCAGGCCAAGGATTCCATCATCCTTCTGGACGGCGTCGAGCAGCATTACAGCAGCAACACGATCGACACCGCCATCGCCAACCTGCGCATTGACCTGAACAAGGCCGCGCCGGGCACCAATGTGACGCTGGCATCGACCGAGCCGACCACGTCGATGCGCGACCTGATGGTCGAGTTCGTGGACGCCTATAATACGCTGATGAAGGCGCTGAACACCGCCACGGCGGCCGGTGGCAATTCGTCCAGCGCGGGCGCGTTGAACGGTGAAGCATCGATCCGCGACATGAAGCGGCAGCTGTCGCAGATGACGTCGGCCGTGCTGGCGCCCACGGGGACCTATACGACGCTGTCGTCCATCGGTGTCAGCACCAATCGCGACGGCACGCTGAAGCTGGACACCGCCGCGCTCGACAAGGCGCTTCTCGCCGACCCCGCCGGGATCACCCAGATGCTGAACCCGGCGGTCAAGTCGGACACGAAGCCCGGCCTCGCCGGTCTGATGGACAGCGTGCGCGACAAGATTCAGCAGACGGATGGTCCGCTGGCTGCGGCAAAAAGCAAATATGAAAAGCTGGGTGAGGCGCTGACCGAGCAGCTGGAAAAGCTGAACGACCAGATGACCGACTATCAGGCGCAGCTTTCCAAGGTCTATTCGGCGATGGACAAGCGTCTGGCGGCCTTCAAGGCGACCCAGAACTATCTGGAACAGCAGGTCGCCATGTGGACCAAGAGCGATAATTGATAACAGGGGTCAGGTAAGATGTTCTATTCTCAACAGGGCTATGCAGGCAATCGCGCGGCACGCGGCTATGCGGCCGTGCATTCGGGCAGCCGGATCGAAGGCGCCACGCCCCATGCGCTGGTAAAGGTGCTGTTCGACGAACTGTTGATCGCTCTCGAAGCCACCGCGCTGGCCGAACGCAACAACGACCGGTTGAAAGTTTCCGACAAGCAGGCCCGCGCCATGTCGATCCTGATCGCGCTCGAATCCAGCCTCGACTTCGACAAGGGCGGCGACATCGCCATGGGTCTCGCCCAAATCTACCGCGAAGCGCGCCGCTTGCTGCTGCTCAGCGCCAAGGAACGCTCGCCCGAACATGCCGAGCAGGCCCGCGACATCATCGCCGAAATCGCCGACGCCTGGAACCAGATCGCCTGACGATCCTCCAACAGCCGTCATCCCAGCGAAAGCTGGGATCTCAGGCGAGAGGGCACAACCCAGCCTAACGAGATCCCAGCGTCCGCTGGGACGACGCTGGTAGAATGGCTTGCGCCACTCCAGCGCCCCTAGTATAGGCAGCGCTCGCAAAGGGCGGCCCGGCGGGGGCCGCCTTTTTGCGTTTTGAGACTTTTTTCATCAGCCCCAGCGAAGGGAGGGCCACCATGTCGATTACGCCGCTCATGCCCGTTTACCCCCGGTGCGAGGTCCGCCCGGTGCGAGGCGAGGGCTGCTATCTGATCGGCGAGCGTGGCGAGCGTTATCTCGACTTCGCCAGCGGCATCGCGGTCAATTTGCTCGGCCATGGCCACCCGAAACTGGTGAAGGCGATCGCGGATCAGGCCGCGACGCTGATGCACACGTCGAACCTCTACGGCATGCCGCTGGGGGAAAAGTTCGCGCAGCGGCTGGTCGATTCGACCTTCGCCGACACGGTCTTTTTCACCAATTCGGGCGCGGAGGCGGTCGAATGCGCGATCAAGACCGCGCGCCGCTACCATTATGCCAATGGCGAGGCGCACCGTCACAATATCATCAGCTTCGACAACGCCTTCCACGGCCGGACTTTGGGGACCATCTCGGCCACCAGCCAGCCCAAGATGCGCGACGGCTTCGAACCGCTGCTGCCCGGCTTCACCGTCGTGCCGTTCAACGACCTGGAAGCCGCCGCCGCTGCCGTCGATGAGAACACCGCCGGTTTCCTCGTCGAAACCGTGCAGGGCGAAGGCGGCGTCACGCCCGCGACCCAAGAGTTCCTCACCGGCCTGCGCAAGCTGTGCGATGACAAGGGCATGCTGCTCATCCTCGACGAAGTGCAGTGCGGCTATGCCCGCACCGGCACCTTCTTCGCCCATGAGCAATATGGCTTGAACCCCGACATCATGGCCGTCGCCAAGGGCATAGGCGCGGGTTTCCCGCTCGGCGCCTGCCTGGCGACGGAAGAAGCGGCCAAGGGCATGGTGTTCGGTACCCATGGCTCCACCTATGGCGGCAATCCGCTCGCCATGGCGGTCGGCCTGACTGTCCTGGACGAAGTGCTGGGCGAAGGCTTCCTCGACCATGTGAACAGCATCGGCGCGCGCCTGCGTTCCGCGCTGGAGCAGCTCATCCCCAACCACGACATGTTCGAGGATGTGCGCGGCCTTGGCCTGATGCTCGGCGTCAAGCTCAAGGACAGCAGCGACGCGCGAAACTTCGTGGCGCATCTGCGCGACAATCATGGGCTGCTGGTAGTGTCGGCCGGACAAAATGTCGTCCGCATTCTGCCGCCGCTCATCATTGACGAGAAGCATGTCGCCGAATGCATCGAAAAACTGTCCGCTGGTGCCCGCAGCTTCGCGGAGGCTTCAGCGGCTTAGACACTAACCACCGTTCGCCCTAAGCCTGTCGAAGGGCTTTCCTTTCTTAAGAAGAGAAGGCTTCGACAGGCTCAGCCCGAACGGGTTGGAGGTTTACTCCCTATGACCAGACATTTCTTGAATCTCTCCGACGCTGGCGCCGACGCGCTCGCCGCCATGCTTTCCGACGCCATCGACCGGAAAACCGCCCGCAAGGCCCTGCCTAAGGGCCAGGCCGATGCCGACGCGCCGCTCGCTGGCCACACGCTGGCGATGATCTTCGAAAAGAACAGCACCCGTACCCGCGTCAGCTTTGACATGGCGATCCGCCAGCTTGGCGGCACCTCGCTGATCCTCGATGGCGCCACCAGCCAGCTTGGCCGGGGCGAAACCGTGGCGGACACGGCGCGCGTGCTCAGCCGCATGTGCGACATGATCATGATCCGCACCGATGACCATGCCAAGATCGAGGAAATGGCCCGCTATGCCACCGTTCCGGTGATCAACGGCCTCACCGACCTGTCGCACCCGTGCCAGATCACCGCCGACCTTCTGACGCTGGTCGAACATGGCGTGGCCTTGCCCGGCAGCCAGTGGGCATGGCTGGGTGATGGCAATAATGTCCTCCACTCGATCATCGAAGCGGCGGGCCTCTTCAAGTTCGACCTGCGCATCGCCGTACCCGAAGGCTATGAGCCCGACCACGCCTTCATCAAGGAGGCGCAGGCGCTGGGCGCTGGCATCACGCTCACCCGTGATCCTGTCGAGGCGGTAGCGGGGGCCGACGCCGTCGTCACTGACACGTGGATTTCCATGGGTCAGGCGCATGCGGACGAAAAGCTGAAGGCCATGATGCCCTATCAGGTCACGCAAGACCTGATGGCAAAAGCAAAGCCCAGCGCGAAATTCCTGCACTGCCTGCCCGCCCATCGCGGCGAAGAGGTCGTGCCGGAGGTCATCGACGGCCCACAATCGCTGATCTGGGACGAGGCGGAAAACCGCATCCACGCACAAAAGTCCGTGCTGCTCTGGGCGGCGGGCCGCCTTGGTTGAGTTTGCCGGACATATTCCTATCTAGCAGCGAACCGGCCGGGCGATAACGCCCGGCCGCCGCTATATTCCCGCCCTGCACCGGGACTAACGGAGCTTGTCTTGAACGCATCCGATATCGATCAGGCCCTGGGCTTCACCATCCCGTCGCGTCACGCGCGCGGGCGCATCCTTCGCCTTGGGCCGGTGCTGGATCAGGTGCTTGCCGCCCATGCCTATCCCCCGCCAGTCGAACGGCTGCTTGCCTCCGCGCTGGTCCTCGCCGCGCTGCTCGGCTCGACGCTCAAGGATGCGGGCGGACAGCTGACGCTACAGGCGCATAACGAACATGGCGTCGTCAGCCTGCTCGTCGCCGATTACAAGGGCGGCGAAGTGCGCGGTTACGCCAAGTTCGACGCCGATCGGTTGGCGGAGCTTGGGCCTGACCCCACGCTCTTCGGCCTGTTCGGCAAGGGCTATCTCGCCATCACCTTCGACCAGGCGGTCACGGGTGAGCGCTATCAGGGCATCGTCCCGCTCGACGGCGATTCGCTCGCCCAGGCGGCCGAACATTATTTCTTCCAGTCCGAACAAATCCCCAGCGTCGTCCAGATCGCCGTCCGGCACGAAGCGGGGCAGGGCTGCTTTGCCGCAGGCATGCTGCTCCAGCATCTGCCCGAAGGTGAAGTGGGCCGCGAACGTCTCCACACGCGGCATGACCATCCCGAATGGGAACATGTCCAGGCGCTGGCCGTCACGCTCAGCGATAATGAACTAACCGACGAAGCGCTGCCGCTGACCGATATCGTCTGGCGTCTGTTCCATGAGGAAGAGGTGGTGCGCGTCACCGATCCGGTCAACCTGACCAAGGGTTGCCGCTGCGATCTGGCCCATATCCGCAGCGTCATCGGCCGTTTCCCCGCCGAAGAACGTGCCCAAATGGCTGATGAACAGGGGGTCATTGGGGTAGATTGCGCCTTTTGTTCGCGCTTGTTTCCAGTTTCGCTGGACAGTTTCGCGCAAGGCTGACACGAATTTATTGCGACTTCGGAACAGGTTGGGGCGTTAGCGGGGGCTGGCGCTATCAACCCGCCGGATTTGGGTGCATGAAGGCCGTGCCGCCATGCACGCGGCGAGCCGCTCCGGAGTCCGCGATGAAATACGGGGGCTATTGAATGACGTCAGGTCTGCACGTCTTGAGCGCGGCCATTGCGGTGCTGATCGCTGTATCGCCGGTCGGGTCGCAGGCGCTTTCCGAGCCGCCGCTCAGGGGTCTGGAACCGGGCGAATGGGAATTGCGCGAACGGCCGGAGGAAGGCGGGAAGGGCGATATACGCCGCATCTGCCTTGCCGATATTCGCCAGCTGATCCAGCTTCGCCATGGCCGCAACAACTGCAAAAGGCTGACGATCGACGAAAGCGCCAAACGGCTGACGGTCAGCTACGATTGCGCCGGGGCAGGGGGTGGGCGCACCGATCTGCGCATCGAAACGTCCAGGCTGGTGCAAATCCACGCTCAGGGGATTGCGGGCGGCGCGCCCTTCTCCTTCAGCATGGAAGGACGGCGCATCGGCGCCTGTCATTGACCGCACCGCTTGCGCCAGCGCGCCTGTGGCGGTAGCGGAGCGCCCATGACTGCCAATGATGGGAAAATCGCTGTCGTCCTGCTGTCGGGCGGGTTGGATTCGATGGTCGTGGGCGGCCTCGCGCGCGAGGCGGGCTATGAACTGGTCGCGCTGACGATCGACTATAATCAGCGGCACCGCGTCGAATTGAACGCGGCCGCGCGCATCGCCGCTGTTCTCGGGGTCCGACGGCATATCGTCCTTCCGCTCGATCTCACCGCCTTTGGCGGATCGGCGCTGACGGCGGACATCGCGGTGCCGAAGGACGGGGTGGGGCCGGGCATTCCCAACACCTATGTGCCCGCGCGCAACACCATTTTCCTGTCGCTCACGCTTGGCCTTGCCGAAGTGTCGGGCGCGAATGACATCTTCATCGGCGTCAACGCGCTCGATTATTCGGGCTATCCCGACTGCCGTCCCGAGTTCATCGACGCCTTCCAGAATATGGCGGCGCTGGCGACCAAGGCGGGGGTCGAAGGGCATCCCGTGCGGATCAACGCCCCGCTCCAGCATATGAGCAAGGCCGACATCGCGCGAGAGGCGAACCGGTTGGGGCTGGATGCGGGGATGAGCTGGTCCTGCTACGATCCCGCGCCGGGCGACCAGCATTGCGGGCTTTGCGATAGCTGCCGCCTTCGCTCCAGGGGTTTTGAGGAAGCGGGCCTGCCCGATCCAACCCGCTACGCAGCCAAGCCGTAAAGGACAAGCGGATGAGCTATGCCGTCAAGGAGATGTTCCTGACGCTTCAGGGCGAAGGCGTCCATAGCGGCCGCCGCGCCGTCTTCATGCGCTTTGCCGGGTGCAATCTTTGGACCGGCCGCGAAGAGGACCGGCGCAAGGCTGTCTGCCAGTTCTGCGATACCGATTTCGTTGGCACGGATGGCGACGGCGGCGGCAAATTCGCCGACGCGCAGGCCCTTGCCGACGCGGCTCTCGCCTTCTGGGGGACGGGTGACGAAGGCCGCTACATCGTCATGACGGGCGGCGAACCCATGTTGCAGGTCGATGACGCCCTGATCGACGCGCTCCACGCCCGTGGCTTCACCATCGCCATCGAAAGCAACGGCACGATCGCGGCGCATCCCGGCATAGATTGGGTCTGCATCAGCCCCAAGGCAGGCAGCGATGTCGTGCAACGCAGCGGCAATGAACTGAAGCTGGTCTGGCCGCAGCCGGGCAGGGGCCATAGCATCGCCGATGTGGAGGCGATGGAGGGCTGGGCTTTCGACAACCTGCTGATCCAACCCCTCGACAGCGCGGACGCGGCGGCGAACATGCAGGCGGCGATCGATCTGGTCATGGCGCGGCCGAAATGGCGGCTAAGCCTTCAATCGCATAAATATCTGGGGCTTAGGTGAAAGCATAGGCGATCAAACGCCGAGCCGCCCCTCCACTGTTCGCCCCACGCTTGTTGCAGCGTCATTGATACAGAATTATCGGCACTAACGCTTCTTTTCCGTCACCCCGGACCTGATCCGGGGTCCCGCTTCGTGAATTCTGCCGAGGCAGCGAGACCCCGGGTCAAGCCCGGGGTGACGATCACTCAAACATGATCATGCTTTATTGATCGGAGCCCCGACAACCGCGCTCCTCACATATCACGCCATCACACCATCACTTAGCTGCCACTTTCTGCTCATAAGCCACCTGGCATTCCGGCCGCAGCTTGTCCTTCTTCCAGCATTTCTTGTCGAACGAGGGCAGGGTCAGCGCATAGCTCCGCCCCGGGTCGCCGTAAAATTGCTCACCCGCCAGCACCAGCGACTTCTTGATCGACCCCAGCCCCGTGCGCGCCACCTCATGCAGCGAACCGCGATTGGCGAAGATTGCCTGCCGCCCGACCTGACCCGCCGCCTGGCAGAAGCCGCGCTGCGCCTGGACGGTCGAATAGCCCGAATAGATGCGCGTCCCATATTTGTCGGCTGCGGCTTGGCCCGGCTTGCCCTTGCCAACGGTGCGCTGGAAATAGCCGAGCAGGACCGACTGGGCCGCATCCAGTTCCGCGTCATGATGCGCGATCATCGCATTATAGTTGCTGATCGACAGCAGCGTCGGTTCGAACTGGCACTGAAGCGCCGCGACGTTGAGCGCCGCGCGCAGGTTCCACACGAGGCCCGCGCGAATTTCCTCCGCCGTGGCGCCGGGCAGGCCGAGCGCGATCGCCGCGTCCGCGTCCGTCAGCGGCGGGCTGGAAAAGTCGGGCGGCGACCAGAAAAACTGGGCGGCGGCCGGCTGAGCCAACAGCGGCGCGGCGGCAATCATCAACCCGGCACAGACCCGGCGCAGCGTGGAACAGGATGTCATGACTTCCCCTTTAAGAATGGCGGCCTTTGTGAATGACGATCGGGCAGGGCTTCTCTTATGATATGCCTCGCGTCCGGCGCCTGTATTGCGCCTGAACGCCTCGCTCCGTCTATTGATCCGACAGTATCTCAGCCTCGCCCTGCGCCGCATTGGCCGCGGCAGGTTCCGGCTGAGGCGCGGTAGCGGCGCTGTTATTCCCTCCAGCCGAGGGCAGGGCCGCCGACGGCGCTTCACTCTGCACCCCGTCCAGGTCCGTCATGGCGTCGGTGGTCGTGCCATCGACAACCTCCAGATCCTTCATCTGGACCGTGTTGCTCCCCTTGTCGTCCTTGCCGCAGGCCGCCAGCGCGGTGCAGCCGGTCAGCAGCAAGGCGGTAAAGATCATCCTCGCTTTGCAGCGCATCCGGGTCTCCCAAACATGTGATGCCCGGCGGCCCCCACCCGGCGAAGGCGCCGACCCTAGCCGCCCGATCCGCATTGCTCAACCCCCGCGCCACAGCGCCGCAACCGGCCCAGAAAGGCAGGGAAATGCGCCTTTAATGCCGCGTCGAGATCGGCCATTGAGGCATTCTTGCCCAGCGCCGCGATGCTGGTGACGGGATATTCCGCAAGCCCGCACGGCACGATGCCGCCAAAATGGGACAGGTCGGGGTCCACATTTATGGAAAAGCCATGCAGCGTCACCCATCGCCGCACCCGGATGCCCAGCGCGCCGATCTTCGCTTCGCGCCCGTCAAGGTCATCGGTCCAGATACCGATCCGCCCCTCCGCCCGCCGCGCCGCGATGCCAAGGTCGCCCAGCGCGTCGATCATCCACCCCTCCAGATGATGGACGAAGTTGCGCACATCCTTGCCCCGCTCGCGCAGATCGATGTTGAGATAGCCGATCCGCTGCCCCGGCCCATGATAGGTATAGCGCCCCCCGCGCCCCGCATCATGCACCGGAAAGCGCGGGTCGATCAGTTCCGCCGGATCGGCGCTCGTCCCCGCCGTATACAGCGGCGGATGTTCGAGCAGCCACACCCGCTCGCCCGCCTCACCGTCAAAGATCGCCGCCGCCCGCGCCTCCATGTCGGCGAGCGCTTCGGGATAGTCCACAAGCGCCGAATCAACCCGCCATTCGATCTGGTCGGCGACAGCAGGCGAAGGGGAAGAGGATGACATGGCACTTCCTTGACTTGCGCGAGGGGAGCGATCAAGTCTCCTCCCCGATTTTAAGTACGGGAAAAGGCGAAGATATGGCGGCGATGTCGATCGGCAAGGCATGGGAAGAAGCGGTCGCCTTCGTCGCGCGCGAACGCAGCCTGCTCTTCCCCGTCGCCTTGCTCTTCGTCGCGCTGCCCGGCCTCATCCTTCAGGAGATGACGCCGCCCGAACTCGCTACCTGGACGATGGACAAGGGCGCCATGCCCGACATCCCGCCCAGTTTCATCCTGTCCACGCTGATCGGCGTCATCATCATCTGGTTCGGGTCACTCGCCCTGTTCGCACTGGCGTTAAGGCCCGGCATCAGCGTCGGCGAAGCATTGCGGCTCAGCCTCTCCCGCCTGCCCGTGCTGCTCGGCACGGCGCTTGTCGTGATCGGCACCCTGCTTGGCATAGCCATCGTCGGCATGATCGTGGTCGTCGCCTTCTCCATGGTGGCAAAGCCTGTTGCCGCAGCCCTCGCCGCGTTGCTGGTGACCGCTGGCGGCGCCGTCATGCTCTTCGCCAGCGTGCGGCTTCTGCTGCTCAATCCCGTCGTGATCGACGGCCATGAAGGCGTGATGGCCTCGCTCCGGCATAGCTGGGCGCTGACACGCGGCCATTTCTGGCGGCTGCTCGGCTTCATCCTGGTGCTGACGCTGCTCTCCGCCATCGTCGGCTCAGCCGCGCAAGTCATCTTCGGCCTGTTCGGTCGCCTGATCGCCGGAGCGGAAGGCGCGCGGCTCGTCGGCGGCGTCGCAGCGGCCGTCGTCTCGACCGTGGTGCAGGTCTATATGCTCGTCATGCTCGCCCGGCTTTATCGTCAGGCGGAGGCGGGCTGACCCAGCATGGGCACATGCGGCGCCGCATCGGCGCTCAATAAACCGGCGAGCCGAGGATCAGCGAAAACCTCGACCTCCCGCTTATAGGGCACAAATCCCGCCCGCTGATAGAAGCTGAGCGCACCCGGACTGTCCAGCGTACAGCTATGCACCCAGAACCGGCGCACCTCCTTGCGCCATGCCAGCGACTTCGCCTGCGCCATCAGCCAAGCCCCAAATCCCTTGCCGGTCAGCTCAGGTATAAGGCCAAGGAAGCTCAACTCGCAGTCCGGCAGCGCCCGGAAATCCAGCTCCAGCAAGCCCACCTCCACGCCACGCGGATCGGTGATCGCAAAAATCTGCACTGCCGGATCGTGGATGATCGCCATCAATTCCGCATCACTCATGACAAGGCGTGAGAACCAGAGCCACGGCTCCCCCACACGCCGGAACAGCGCGCGATAGGCATCCAGCGCAGGCGCCTTCCACGGCACCAGCCGCAACGGAGCAGGCGGAATCGGCGCAGGCCGAGGACGCTCCACCATCTCCAGATAAGTCACGATCGTCGCAATCTGATCATTGGCCACCGGCGTCAGCGGCATGGATTCAGCTCCAGCTCGCCATCGGCGGCAGGCTCATCAAAATCGCATCGACATTGCCGCCGGTCTTCAGCCCGAACAGCGTGCCCCGGTCATGCACCAGATTGAATTCCGCATAACGGCCGCGCCATTCCAGCATCCTGGCGTAATCTTCTTCGCTCCAGCTTTCGCCCATCCGCCGCCGGACAATCGGCGGAAAGGCCGCCAGAAACGCCTCGCCCACCGACCGGGTAAAGGCGAAATTCGCATCAAATCCTGCATCATCCTCGCACTCCAGATGATCGTAGAAGATGCCGCCAACGCCGCGATGAACGCCCCGGTGCGGAATGAAGAAATAGTCGTCGGCCCACGCCTTGAAGCGGGGATAATAGTCTGCATCATGCGCATCGCATGCCGCCTTGAATTCCGCATGGAAGCTCGCCGTGTCCTCATCCCGGGGCAGGGGAGGGTTAAGGTCCGCGCCACCACCGAACCAGCTCTTCGACGTAATCAGATAGCGCGTGTTCATGTGCACGGCGGGCACATGCGGATTGGCCATATGCGCGACCAGGCTGATCCCCGTTGCGAAAAAGGCCGGATTCTCCCCCGCGCCATGGATGGTCTTGGCAAAATCCGGCGCGAACTCGCCCGAGACGGTGGATACATTGACCCCGACCTTCTCGAATATCTTGCCCTTCATCACGCCGCGCACGCCGCCGCCGCCTTCGCCCGGCGTCAATCCCGGCGCTTCGCGGTCCCATGGCGTGTAGGCAAAGGAGGCATCGCTGCCCGCCTCGCGCTCGATCGCCTCGAATTCCGCGCAGATGCGGTCGCGCAGCGATTCGAACCAGTTGCGGGCGGCCTGCTGTTGGGGATTGAGGACCAAGGTCATTGGGAAATCTCGATCATGTTGGAAATTGTCCAGTCTGGCGAAGGGCTTCGGCAACCGCGATGCCCGTGGAAACGGCAATGTTCAAGGACCGGAAGCCCGCAGCCATGGGGATTCGGACGCGCAGGTCGGCCATGTCGCGCACCGCGTCGGGCACGCCCGCACCTTCCGATCCCATCAGCAGCACGTCATTCCTGTCAAAACGCACCTCTGGCAGGGGCTGTGAAGCATGGCTGCTCATCAGCACCAGACGACGGCCCTCCGCACGCCGGGCCTCGTCAAATGCCTCGAAATTGGCGTGGCGAGTCACCTCCGCCGCCGCGCCATAATCCATCGCGGCGCGTTTCAACTTGGCGTCGGAAAAGGCGAATCCCATCGGCATGATGATGTCCACGGGCACGGAAAAACAGGCGGCCAGCCGCAATATGGCGCCGACATTCCCGGCAATCTCGGGTTGATAAAGAGCAATACGCATGCCCCGCGCATAAAGCAGCGGGGCAAATTGTCATAGCCATGGCCAAATTGCTGTTGGCAAAGAAGCTACAGTGGGTCTATCAGGCCCCCGAACCACGCCAGGGGGAAAGGCGAGGCCCATATTCCGTGGGCGGCGCTACTCTCTCGATAATCAGGGCCGGTGACGGCAATGCGGCGGGTAACAGGGACGTCTTTGCAAGGGTTGAGGTGCATGGCGAGCGTTGAACATACGGACAGCCAAGGTCTATCCGGCGAAGGTGGAGTGCGTCGTCGCGACTTCATCAATATCGCCGCAGTAAGCTTCGCGGGGGTCGGGGCTGTCGCCGTCGTCATTCCGCTCGTGGATCAAATGAACCCCAGCGCGGACGTGCTGGCGCTGGCATCGACCGAGGTTGATATCTCTTCGATCCAGCCGGGTCAGGCGATCAAGACGACCTTCCGCTCGCAGCCGCTTTTCGTGCGTCATCTGACGGACAAGGAAATCGCCGAAGCCGACAAGGTTGACGTTTCCTCGCTGCGCGATCCGCAGACGCTGGAACAGCGCACCGTCGCTGGCAAGAAGCAGTGGCTGATCACCATGGGTGTTTGCACCCATTTGGGCTGCGTGCCGCTGGGTGCGGGCGAGGGCGAGAATCGCGGTGAATTTGGCGGCTATTTCTGCCCCTGCCACGGTTCGTCCTACGACACGGCGGCCCGCATCCGCAAAGGCCCCGCGCCCAAGAACCTGGAAGTGCCGAAGTTCAGCTTCACTTCCGACACCGCCATTCTCGTAGGCTGAGGTAAGAAACCATGAGCTTTCCCTGGGCTGAGCATTATACTCCCAAGCATCCCGCGATGCAGTGGATCGACGAGAAGCTGCCGCTTCCGCGCCTCGTCTACAACGCGATCGGCGCCGGTTACCCGGTCCCGCGCAACCTCAACTATTTCTGGAACTTCGGTGTTCTCGCTGGCCTCGCGCTGGTGATCCAGATCGTCACCGGCGTGATCATGGCGATGCATTATGGCGCCAACACGCTGGTCGCGTTCAGCACCGTCGAACAGACGATGCGTGACGTGAATGCGGGCTGGCTGATGCGCTATGCGCATGCCAACGGCGCCAGCTTCTTCTTCATCGTCGTCTATCTCCACATCTTCCGCGGCCTTTTCTACGGTTCCTACAAGGCGCCGCGCGAAATGGTCTGGCTGCTCGGTATCGTCATCTTCCTCCTGATGATGGCGACCGCCTTCATGGGCTATGTGCTTCCCTGGGGGCAGATGTCCTATTGGGGTGCAAAGGTGATCACCGGCCTGTTCGGCGCGATCCCGGTCGTGGGTGAGCCGATCCAGACCTGGCTGCTCGGCGGCTTTGCTCCTGGCAATGCGTCGCTCAACCGCTTCTTCTCGCTGCACTTCCTGCTGCCCTTCGTGATCGCTGCGGTCATCATCCTGCACATCTGGGCGCTGCACATTCCGGGTTCGTCGAACCCGACCGGTGTGGAAGTGAAGGGTCCGCAGGACACCGTTCCCTTCCATCCCTACTATACGGCGAAGGATGGTTTCGGGGCGGGCGTCTTCCTGATCCTCTTCGCGATCCTGTTGTTCTTCGCGCCGAACTATCTCGGCCATCCCGACAACTATATCGAAGCGAACCCGCTTTCGACGCCTGCGCACATCGTTCCGGAATGGTATTTCTGGCCCTTCTACGCGATCTTGCGCGCCTTCACCGTGGACTTCTTCTTTGTCCCCGCGAAGCTGCTGGGCGTGCTGGCGATGTTCAGCTCGATCCTGATGCTCTTCTTCCTGCCCTGGCTGGATACCTCGCCGGTGCGTTCGGGCAATTATCGTCCGACCTTCAAAAAGTTCTTCTGGATCCTGATCGTTGACGTGCTGATCCTGGGCTATTGCGGCGGCGCGCCTGCTGCCGAACCCTATGTGATGATCTCCCAGATTGCGGGCGCCTATTATTTCGCCCACTTCCTGATCATCCTCCCGCTGATCTCGCGCTTTGAACGGCCGCTGCCGCTGCCGGGCTCGATCACGGAATCGGTGCTTAACCGCTATAACATCAAGGGCGAACAGGATGCGCTTCCCGGAATGGGCGCGGATCCGCAGCCGTCGAACGCCGGCTAATAGGGGACAAGATCAACATGGTTCGCATCGGCGCATTTCTCGTCGGCCTCTTCTTTGCTGGCTGGCTGCTGATCTCCTTCCTTGTGGGCGCTGTGGCCTATGTCTCCGAACCGCCCGCTGCGACGGTGGAGCATGAATTCCACAAGCATCCCAAGGAAGTGGACTTCTCCTTCAACGGCCCGTTCGGCAAGTTCGATCAGCCCCAGCTGCAGCGCGGCTTCCAGGTGTTCAAGGAAGTTTGCTCGGCCTGCCACAGCCTGAAGTTCGTCGCTTTCCGCGACCTCAAGGGCATTGGCTACAACGAGGCGGAGATCAAGGCGATCGCCAAGCAGTGGGCGATCAAGACGCCTGACGTCGATCCCAAGACGGGTGAAATGTCGACGCGTGCTCCGGTCCCGGCGGATTACTTCCCCAAGCCTTTCGCCAACAATGTCGCGGCGATGGCGGCGAACAACAATGCGATCCCGCCAGATCTGTCGCTGATGACCAAGGCGCGCCATGAGGGATCGGCCTATGTCTACTCGCTGCTGACTGGTTTCCAGAACCAGCCTGCCGAGCTGCTGAAGCACTTCCCGGATGCCAAGACGCCGCAGGGGCTGCACTACAACCCCTATTTCGCCAACCTGAACCTCGCCATGGCCCCGCCGCTGACGGCTGACGGTCAGGTGACCTATGGCGACGGCACCAAGGCGACCGTTGACCAGATGGCGAAGGACGTTTCGGCCTTCCTGACCTGGACCGCCGAACCCAAGCTTGAGAACCGCCGCCGCGCGGGTCTGGCGACCATCGTCTTCCTGCTGATCGCAACGGCGCTGGCCTACATGTCCTACCAGAATATCTGGGCCGACAAGAAAAAGGCCCCCTGACCGCCTTTCGGCCAAGGGAATGAATAGGGAAGGGGCGCGGCGTCATGATGACACCGCGCCCCTTTTTCATTGGGAGTTTACATGGATCTAGATGAACTCGCCGCGCTGGTCCGGACCATTCCCGACTTTCCGAAGCCGGGCATCCTGTTCCGCGACGTCACGACTTTACTCGCCGACGCTGAAGGCTTCTCCTCCCTCGTCAGCAGCCTTGCCGCGATCGCCCGTCCGCTCGACGCGGACATCGTCGTCGGGATCGAGGCGCGCGGTTTCGTGCTTGGATCGGCACTCGCTCACGCGCTCGGTCTCGGCTTCGTTCCGATCCGCAAGTCGGGCAAGCTACCCGGCAAGACCGTCGGCATCGACTATGTGCTCGAATATGGCACCGACCGCCTCGAATTGCATGAAGGACAGATAGGCCAGGGCGCTCGCGTCCTACTGATCGACGACCTTATCGCCACAGGCGGCACCGCTCTCGCCGCCGCAGAGCTCCTCCGCGAACAAGGCGCCACTCTGCTCCTGGCCCTCTTCGCCATCGACCTCCCGGACCTCGGCGGCCGCTCCGCCCTCGAAGCCGACGGCATCGCCACCGCCGCCCTCCTCAAATTCCCCGGCAATTAACGGTTTCCTTCATGAATTTCCCCCGCCAACCAAATTGCGAGCTAATCGCGGGAAAACGCATCCTCTTCCTAATGGCGATAGAGGATGAATACGGTCCGCATCTGCGTTCCCGCTTCACGCCACTAATGACAGGTGTCGGTCCCGTAGAAGCCGCGATCACAACCAGCTTGGCGCTTCAGCACCTTCACCAGCATGATGCTCTGCCTGACCTTGTTGTGTCACTGGGCTCAGCTGGCTCCCGCGCCTGTCAGTTGGGGGAGGTCTATCAGGTCGCAAGCGTATCCTGGCGTGACATGGACGCTTCCCGCCTTGGTTTCGCAAAGGGAGTGACTCCGTTCATAGATCACCCCGTCGATCTACCGCTGCACGCACCTCTCGACATTCCCGCGGCGCGCCTTTCAACCGGCGCAAACATCGTAGGCGGCGAGGAATATGCACTGATAGACGCCGATATGGTCGATATGGAAACCTTCGCCATTACCCGAGCCTGCCAGCGCTTCACTGTTCCCCTGATGGGACTGCGCGGCATATCCGACGGCCCAGGAGAACTGAACGATATGCTCGGTTGGACACAACTCCTCGCATTGCTAGACGAGCGGCTGGCGGTAACAGTTGATTTACTGGCCGACACGTTGAACCAGGTGAGCAGCTAATTTCGCAAAAAGAGAGCAGAGACATGCGAAGCCCACCAGTCATTCGCTGAATCGAACGTCAGTGTTGGGCGTGCCAGACCGATTTGGAACACCTGCGATGTCAAGGCGGCGGAGGTGGGCAAAATTTCCATTGAAAATCAAATGTATAAACCATTGATAAGGTGGGCTTGCCCACATTGTGCCCACCTCTGTCATAGTCCAGTTCCACTCGAATGCGCCGCCTGCCAACTGGGCTTCACTATAACGGATCGAGAAGATTTTTCCATGTCTCCTCACCACTGATGCGGCGGCGGCTCTGTTAAGCTTGAAAAAGGGTATTCGGCACCGAAACGGCCGGTATAGTTAGAACATTCTTGGTGGTGCACCGCCCGCCCGTTTCGATCCGTAACAGAAGATGAACAATTATGCGCAACGGCGTCGGACACATAGATCCGACTGCCGCTTCGAATGTCATCGCAACCTCAGGGATAACACCATCGTGAGATTTTTTCTTTGCCCGTCGGCCTTAAGCCGCTATCGCGGCTTACCATGTTATCGCGTCGGCGAGTGCCGTATCCAGGCAAAAATATTGGCCCATGGCCCACGATCGCCGTCCACTGTGACGCGTTTCTCAGATCACCTCGTGGCTATCTGACAGCTTTATGGTGGCGACTATGCCGTAAACGGGTTCGATCCCGTAACCAGTTTGCCCGCTTGCTGGGCGGTTCGCGTAGAGCCTATGACATGTGGGTAAAGTGGGAAAAGGAGTTTGTTCCTACTGTCAGAACCGATGCGGCCTCGCCTATTCTGGCGCTTGTCGATATTATGGGAGGCGAGATAGAGCAAACTCTAAGCAATCTGGCGGCTGAAAACATACGTGCGCTGGTGATCGGCACCGATGAGGTACCGAGTCTCGCCCAAGCAGCTCGACAGATCGATTGGAGCGAAGATCTTTGGCTGATTCCTATGATCGCCGGCGATCAGCTTGCGCGGGGAGCGGCAAGCGTATACCGTTCTGCTGTCACAAATACAAAAGCGCAGATTGCCTATGGCGATGATGACTTGCTCGATAAAGGAGGTCGACGCACGGCGCCGCATTTTAAGCCTGACTGGAATAGCGAACTATTCCGCTATTTCGATTACTTGACGGGCTCCTGCATTTTTCGTTGCTCGCCGCTAGAACTGGAAACGCAGACTGGTTTCGCCGGCCTGGTTCGACAAATCGTCGAGAATAGGACGAATGAAGAGCCTCCCCTGCACATCCGCCAGATCCTTCACCACCGGCGTGCTCGTCCGTCTCCGTGCGTGCCGGCAATTTTAAGTGCACGTTGCAGTGATTTGCCCTCTGTCACCATCATTGTGCCGACGCGTAATCGAATGGACCTGCTGAGGACCTGCTTAGAGGGCATTGCGGCCACAGATTACCCTAACATAGAGGTGATCGTCGTCGATAACGACAGCGACGATCCGGAGACGTTGGCTTTTCTCACGAGTCTCGATACTGCGCGCCATCGAGTGCTACGGCATGAGGGCGAATTTAATTATTCTGCTATCAACAACCGTGCGGTGGAGAAGGCGCGAGGACGGTTGCTGTGCCTCCTCAACAACGATATTGAAGTGATTGAGCCCACTTGGCTGGCTGCGATGGCGACACAAGCCGTAAGAGAAGATGTCGGTGCGGTGGGCGCGCGGCTGCTGTACCCCGATGGGCGCATCCAGCATGCCGGCGTGGTAATTGGTGTGGGAAATGCGGCGGGTCATGCCCATCGCTTTCTTCAGCCAAATGAAGAGGGCTACTTTCAACGCCACTCACTACCGCAATTCGCATCGGCGGTGACGGCGGCGTGCCTTGTGGTTGCACGTGACCGCTTCCTAGCCGTCGGGGGCCTCGACGAACGCAAGTTCCCGGTAGCATTCAACGATGTAGACCTATGCATGCGGCTAAATATGCGGGGGTGGCAATCCTTGTACGAGCCGCGCGCTACATTAATTCATCATGAATCGGTTTCGCGAGGATTGGACCGAGATCCCGTGGGCGCAGCTAGATTCGCCGGGGAGCTATCCGCTCTTCAGCGGCGATGGGGTACGACGGAGGTGGTGGATCCCTTTCATCACCCTGAGCTGAGCCGTGCGAGCGAACGTTTCGTGTTGAGGCTATAGGTGGGGTATGACAGCTACCCGCCCTCCTCGGCTCTCACTACCGCAGGTGACGCTGTGCGCAGCCACTTCGGTTAATGTGAAAGCGACGCTGCGGGCGCTTGAATTGAGCCTAGCGCAGATCGATTTTGCTGGCTGCAAGCTATTTACTGATGTGTCTGTCCGACCCAATCATCCCGGCATCTCTGTTGTGCCGATCCCGCGGCTCAGCTCTTCCGCCGCATATTCTGATTTTCTACTGTCGCACATGGTTGATCATGTTGAGACTTCGCATTGTCTCATAGCGCAATGGGACGGCCATGTGCTCGATGCTAAACAATGGCGTTCTGAGTTCCTGAACTATGATTATATCGGTGCGAGTTGGCCGCAATTCGGTGATGGACATGACGTAGGCAACGGAGGCTTTTCTTTGCGCACGCGCCGATTGATGGAAGCGTGCCGACACCCAGAATTTCGTCCGTCGCATCCCGAGGACATTGCCATCGGAAGAACGAACCGGCCTTGGCTGGAACGTCAAGGGATGCAATTTGCTTCAAAACAGCTGGCTGATCTCTTCGCGATTGAACGTGTGAGCGAATGCAGCGTGAGCTTCGGCTATCATGGCGTTTTCAACATGCCCCGTTTTCTTGGCAATGAATCATTTTGGCAAGTCTATAGGGATCTAGATGATCGATCGAGCATTGGTAGGGATCTGCCCGATATTTTGAAGCATTTGCGCGAGGGGCGGAATTACATTTTCCGAGCGGCAAGGATGATCGCTGATCGTCTACACGATGTTGCGGTGCGGGCAAGGTGAGGATGTAAGTATGCCATTTTGGAGAGCGAGTTTGCCGTTGCGACTTGAACTGCTGGAGTATTTGATTAAGCGGTGCCACAAAGCGCTCATTTGAACTCAAGGTGCGAGGCAGCGGTCGGAGATGCATGACACGGCTCTAGAAATTGGACGGCTTACTATCGAGATTTATGCCGATAGAGTGGGCGCACGGATTTTAGAGATTGGATCGCTCGATGTTAATGGATCGCTGCGCCAGTTTGCCCCAGAGGGCAGTGAATATGTGGGTGTTGATATAGTGGAAGGCAAAGGGGTTGACATTGTTGTCGATCCCAGAAAGCCACTGCCGTTTAATCCCCAGTCATTCGATTTGGCCATAGCCTCTTCTGTTTTTGAGCACGATCCTGCCTTTTGGATGACATTTCTCGAACTCGGTCGGTTGCTGCGCGATGGAGGCTATCTGTATGTTAACACGCCCTCGAATGGGGCGGTGCATCGTTATCCGGAAGATCATTGGCGCTTGTATCCCGATTCCGGTCTCGCATTGGAGAGATGGGCGAAAAGCCAGCAGATGGAACTGACGTTGATTGAGAGTTTTACCGCTCCCCGGATAGATGACATTTGGAACGATTTTGTTGCGGTATTCCGTAAGGGAACTTGGGAAGGAGAATTGCCCGCGCGCAGTCTTCATGCCGAAGTAAAGGGTACGAATGTTTGGACTTTGGGAGCGACGCAGCTCGCAAATCCGAAAGCCGCTACACAGGATATGGAATTAATAGATAGGGGGCATAAGGCAGCGGTAGTGCTGGAAGCTCAAATTGCAGAGGCAAAGGGTCGCATCGCTGTGCTGGAAAGCACATTGCGCCAACGTCAGGAGGAAATCGAGCAGACTCACCGAGATATGGAGGCTGCCAAGAGGGATGCGCAGGAAGCAATGGTCCTGCGCGACAAGCTGAAGGAGGCCGATGCTTGGGTTTTCCGATTGGCAGGCGAGCGTCAGGCGGCGGAGAAATCGGCGGCTCTGCAAAAACGACGTGCTGACCGGGCGGTAGCCAAGGCGGCCGCCCAGGAAGCTTCCTTGCGAAGGCTGCATGATGAGGCTGTTGAGCGCCGGAACGCCGAGCGACAGCTCGGTCAAATGCTTTCCAATTTTTCGAAAATGGAACTGGAATCGTCCCGCACAAAGGCTGATCTGCAAAGGGCGGAGTCAAGCGTTAAAGCTCGCTTTCATGAGTTGAAAATACTGACGGAACTGCTCGAAAGCGCAGAAAGGAATTGCGTTGCGGCCGCCAGCCAGCGGGAATGGCTCGTCAAAACATATTCCGTTTTGGCCAACCGTCCTTGGTGGTGGTCACTGATGCCTCGAGAGTGGGGTCGCCGTCGCGAACATGATCGATTGAAGCGGAAGCGGCTTTTCGATGCCCGACGCTATCTTGAACTTTACCCGGATGTTGCATCCAACGGCATGGATCCGGTTCGCCATTATATCCTGCATGGCATGCTAGAAGGGCGGACGCTTGCCCGTTGATACGTTAAGCGGCTAAAGGGCATGGCCCGATTTTCCGCGTCGAGGAATTCAGAGTTTGGACATGCAACACGATACCCAACTTCACCGTGCGGTTGAATCCGACGGCGCCAAGGAGCGCTCTTGGATTTACGAGCGCCTCAAGGCTTGGCGCTGGTTTGCGCTGCTTGTGATTCTGCCATTCCTGTTGACGACAATTTATTATGGGATGATTGCGTCGGACATCTATGTTTCGGAATCCCGATTCATCATCAAGTCGCCTGAACGCAAGGCCGCTTCCATGTCTTCACTTGCCGGTTTAATTGAAACCACGGGGCTTTCTCCAGGTCAGGAGCAAACCAAGGAGATAATGGATTATCTGCGTTCGCGTGATGCTTTGCAGGATTTGTCAAAACGTGTTAACGTGCGGGACGCGTTCATGTCTTCTGCGGCCGATCGACTTAGTCGTTTTCCTCGGTTGTTTCGTCAGGACAATTTTGAAAATCTCTACGATTATTATGGATCCATGGTGGACGTTCATCTCGACCATGAAACCGGCATGGCTGTATTGAATGTTAACGCATTCGAACCGTCGGAGGCCAAGAAGTTAAACGAAAACCTACTGCAATTGAGCGAGTCGTTGGTTAATAGCCTCAATGCGAGGGCAAATTCCAAAACGATCAAGGAAGCGGAAGCCCGCGTCGAAGTGGCACAGAATCGTGTCCGCAAGGCACGCGAGGATCTTGGGCAATATCGGAACAGTTCGGCGCTGCTTGATCCCCAGCAGCAGGGCATGGGCGTTCTCGAGCTGTCCAACGGCCTGATCGGACAGGTGGCGTCGCTTCGTGCCAAGCTGGTGGAAATTCAGCAGGCGGCACCTAACCATCCCTCCATTCCAGCCCTTCGTCAGCGGATCGCGGCGCTTTCCGAACAGATTGCAGCGCAGACGGGGCGTGCTGTTGGTACGCCCTCCGGCATCGCCTCGAAAATGAGTGGTTACGAAACACTGGCCGTTGAGCAGGAATTTGCAACGCAGATGTTAACGGCAGCTAATGCGTCTCTCGAACAAGCGCGGGCGGAGGCATTAAAGCAGCAATATTATCTGGAACGGGTTGTGCAACCGAACAAGCCTGACAAAGCGCTTTTGCCGGCGCGGATAAAGAAAATCTTGACAGTACTCTTCGGCTGTCTCTGTCTGTATTTGGTCGGGTGGATGCTTGTCGTTGGCATTCTCGAGCATGCGCCGGAAAACTGATGGCAAGATTTAGAAGCGGTCTGCGCATTCAGTTGCTCGTGTTGAAAGCATTGATGATACGCGAACTCACTACGCGTTTTGGGCGGGAAAATATTGGCTTCCTATGGCTAATGGCCGAACCGCTTATGTTTGCGGGCTTAGTGGGCGTCGTCTGGACATTCATGAAGGGCACAGAAAGTCACGGTATAGGCGTTGTATCCTTCGTCGCCAGTGGTTATATTCCCCTGACGTTCTTGCGCCATTGCTTCAATAAATCCGCTAGCATGTTCATGGCAAATAGCGCTTTGCTGTATCATCGTCAGGTCAAGGTCCTTGATTTCATTTTTGTCCGTGTATTGATTGAAGCAATTGGTGCAATGATGGCTTACTTGTTCATCATGGCCGTATTCGGTTATTTTAACTTATTTCCTTTCCCGGAAGATTTTGGATCAATACTATTGGGGTGGGGAGTATATTTCTTCTTCGTTCTTGCGATCTGTACCATACTGGCGCCTCTGTCCGAAATTTCGGAATTAGTCGAGAAGTTGCTACCGGTTAGCGTTTACATCGCCATTCCCTTTTCTGGAACATTTAACATGGCTTCGTGGCTTTCACCGGAGGCTCGTTCCGTTCTCATGTGGTCGCCAATGGTGACTGGCATGGAATTGATGCGCCATGGGCTTTACGGCGCGACAGTGCAGCCTTACTATGATGTCTTTAAGGCGATGGTTGTGTCGACCTGTTGCTTGATCATCGGTCTCATCCTTTGCCGTTACGTGCGGCGGGTCTTGGTGGTCGGATGATAGTATGCCGCGACATACACAAACAGTATCGCAGCGGCCATGCTGTGAAGACTGTTCTTCGCGGCGTGAATTTCACCATCAGTCCGCATGATCGTATTGGGTTGCTCGGCCGTAATGGTGCGGGCAAATCGACGCTTATCAAGTTGATAGGCGGGGTAGAAATGCCTACGTCGGGCAAGATCGTTCGGTCGATGCGATGTTCATGGCCATTGGGATTTAACGGGGGGTTTCAGGGCAGTCTGACGGGTTATGATAATGCGCGCTTTATTGCGCGGATCTACAACAAGCCGTATGCAGAGATTCGCGGTTTCGTTGAGGAATTCACGGAGCTAGGTCGACAGTTGCGCATGCCCGTAAAGACCTATTCTTCCGGCATGCGCGCCCGGCTTGCGTTCGCGCTAACGTTGGCCATCGAATTCGAATGCTATTTGATCGACGAAGTCATCATGGTGGGCGATCGAAATTTTCAGCTCAAATGCCAGCGCGAGTTCTTTGAGAGGCGGCAGGACCGGGCACTTTTGCTCGCTTCACACAGTCCGGATTTTATTAAGAGATATTGCAACCGTGCAATAGTGCTACACGATGGCATCGCGTCCATGTATGAAGATGTGGGCGAAGCGCTCGGCGTTTATGCCGACTTGTGACTGCTGGACATGGACAACAATCTCTTCCCCGGCACACCTCTAATCGAGTCTCCGATCTTCATGCCCGATGCTCTGCCGTCGGACTGGTCGGCGGAAGAGAAGTTTGTGGCGCGTCGCCTTCACCAGAACGGGTTTGCGGTTATCGATTTTCCCGATCCGGACATTGGCGCGCGGATCGATCGGGTGAAACGCAGCCTTGGCCCGCGGTTCAATCTGGAACTAGACAATCCCCATAGCAACAAGACGGGTGGCTCGCGTCGTATACAGGACGCATGGTCCTTCGATGATGATGTGCGTGCGATCGCATGCAATTCCGCGATCCTTGATCTGCTCAGCAAGCTCTATGGTCGCGCCGCCTTTCCCTTTCAGACGCTGAATTTCCCAGTTGGTACGCAGCAGCGCGCCCATTCGGATTCAGTGCATTTTTCGAGCCTGCCGGAACGCTTCATGTGCGGCGTCTGGCTGGCCATGGAAGATGTTTCGGCAGAAGCCGGGCCGCTATTTTATGTGCGCGGGTCCCACCGCTGGCCCATCATGAGCAATGTGCTGATCGGCCGCAAGGGGCATGGCAGCGATCTGTCGTCGGCGCAGGACCCTTATGGTCCGGCATGGGAAGCGCTGTGCCGGGTCAATGGGGGCCGGGAAGAACCATTTCTTGCCCGCAAGGGACAGGCGCTGATCTGGTGCGCCAATCTGCTACATGGCGGCAGTCGGCAGACCAATGCCACATTGACGCGCTGGTCCCAGGTGACGCATTATTTTTTCGAGGATTGCATCTATTACACGCCAGCATTTTCCGATGAGGCGATCGGAAAGCTGGCAACACGCGAATTGGTTGCCATCCATGACGGTCGTCCGAGACCAAACCGCTATCTGGGTGAGGATGTCGGGGCGATGGCCGAAGCAGAAGCGCTCGCGGCCTTAACAAGAAAGGCTCGCGGATGGAAAAGAGGGCTGCGGCGCCTCGCTCGTTCTTTTCGTTTTCCGCCTAAATAGGTTCAAGGAATCTAGCCATGCCAGCAGATGTCAAAGACCGGATAGAAATCAGACTTCTCGAATCTATGTCGAGGCAGGACTTCATCGGCAGCATTCCAACCGGTGTGCGCATGCTCGAAATAGGTCCATTTGCTTTTCCAAAGTTTCACGGTGAACTCGTAAGATATTTCGATGTGTTGAATGCGGAGCAGATCAAGGCAGAATGTAGAAGGCTTTGCATTTCTTCCGAATTCACCCCGGAAAAAATAGACTATATTTCCGGAGAAATTTCTATAGGGAAAATTCCAGAGAAGTTCTCATTAGTATATAGTAGTCATGTTATAGAGCACACGACCGATATTTATAGACATATCAACGAAGTAGCGAACATTATCGAGCCGGATGGAAGTTATTATTTGGCGATACCGGATAAGAGATATTGCTTCGATCATTTCAAACAAAGCACATCGATAGGCGATGCCATTGCGGCCTATCACGAACAGCGCGTCGATTGCCCGCTGGGATTATGGATCGATCGTTATGTCCGGGGCACGCACAATGATGCGGCCCGGCATTGGGCTGGCGATCATGGGCCACCACCGCCGTCCGTTCAGATGGACAAGATTCTGACTGCGCTCAGGGAATTCAACAGCCCGGACCGACTTGCGAAGATGGCGCCGCATCTATGGTTCCTGACGCCTGATACGTTCAGGGATATCATGGATGTCGGTTATCGGCTCGGTTATATCGATCTTCGACTTGAAGCGGTGTCTCGAACGGCGCAGGGCGCCGCAGAATTTTACGCTGTTTTTACTCGGCGCAATGCCTGACCGGCTGGCTCGACCGTTTCTGTGCGGTCGAGCCGAGATCCTCATTTGTTTTGCGGCGTGGGTGCGGGAACACGATAGCCAACCCGCATGTCGAGAGGGCTGATCCAGGCGAAGTCTTTTTCCATTTGATCGATCAGGACCGCCTTGTTCTTGGCGCGATCGGTGGCGGTGCGCAGCATGGAATTGCCATGAACCCGATATTCGCTGAGGATGCGGTCGACATGCTGTCCAGACAGCCCGGCATCGATGATCCGGCACCAGAAATCGTAGTCCTGCCATCCCATGCGGTGATCGGCATAACCACCTACAAGAGACCAAACTTCCTTTGAAATCATGGCCATGGCATCAATGACATTGCCCGGAATGAAATCCGCCGGATCGAAGGGTCGTGTGCCCATTCGGGAAGTGGCATCTCCGAATTGCTGAATAACACTGTAGGAAAAGGCTGACTTAGTGCGCTCGATTGCGCTCATAAGCCGTTCGCAACAGTCGGGCAGCAGGCGGTTGTCTGCGTCCAGCGCCATGATGTAGAGCGTGTCAGACAGGTCAAAGCCGGTATTGCGCGAGTTACCTAGGCCGCTATTTTCGTTATGTTGGACCAGCAAGGCGCGGTTGAAACGGGCATGGTTTTCGGCTAGCCAAGCTTGGGCTATCGATGCTGAATTATCAGTGGATTTATCATCGACGATGATCAGGTCTAGTTCACGCATGATCTGCGTCTTGACTGAGTCCAGCGCTTCAGTGATGAAATTCTCATAGTTATATAGTGGGATCACGACGGTGACGCGCGACATCTCGCCTTTGTCATAAGTCGCCAAGATCCTGTGGGGTTGTAAGTGGATGGGCTGGGGACGAAAGGACTGAATATGTTGTTCGAAATGCATGGCCCGGCTTGCCCGACGGGGTGAGTAAACGTGATCGAGCAATGAGGCCACCAACTCGGCCCGACGCACCGGGCCAAAGTCCCACAATGCAGCGCGATGGGCTTGCCGCGCGACTTCTCTGCGGCGATCGGCGCTACGGACCAGTTCTTCCAGGGCTGATGACCACTGCTTCTGGTCGTTGGCGAGAAAGCCGGTTCGCCCATGATCAATTGCCCAGCGATAGGGGCCGGTGGGAGAGGCGATGGTCGGAACATCCGCGATCGCCGCCTCGAAATATTTCAGCTCGGATTTGCTTTCGCAGAAGGGGTTGCCGACTTCTAGCGGCGCTAAATTGATATCGAACCGCGCCACCTCGTTCGGAAGGTCGATCAATGGGACGAACTCGCGCCATTCTATGCGGCTTTCCAGACCCACGAATTCAGGAAACTCCGAGACATCCAGCGTCACCATATCGTTACGGCGGAACAGCACCAGGCAAGTCTCAGGATGTGCGCGCAGGATATCCGCGACTGCGCGGGAGCATAGCTTGAAATCGGCTTGATGCGTCCGGCTGCCGCTGGCATATCCTATGCGGATCTTGCCATCGTCGGGGGCGGTCTGTTTGCGCCGTGCTGCGACGCGCGATTTTTGATAGGCGGCCCGATCATAAGTGTTCGGGATGACGAAGGTAGGGCGTCTTCCCGGCGGTGTGCGCATGTGCCATGCTAGCTCTCGCGTGCTCGCTACGCAATAGTCCGCATGCAGCATGGCATCGCGGACATCGCTATAATGGGCCTTAACATTCTCTTCATTGTGCTTGTTGAAACGAATGGCGTCGATGAACTCCGCTGTCGCCAGTTCCGGCCTGACCATCAAGTCATCGACATCGAAAACATAGGGGATTTTCAAAGCGCGCGCTTGCATGCACACTGCTTTGATGTCCGGCCACCGGGCCCGCCAAACATAAAGCATGTTGAAATTCTCGAGGCGGTCGAGCTTTTTGGCGGCTTTCTCGCGGTCCATCACCTCAACCTTGCATCCGGATGCGCGGAAGGATTCCGCGAAACGCATGATCCGGTAAATCGCGCCTGGTCGATCGAGCGGTTCACCTGACACAAGCAGAATCGAAGCAGCTTGAGTGATGCTCGACCGCGTATCGGGAAGGGGTTGGTGAGGTTTGGTCTTAGCAGGAAAAGGCGATTTCTGCGCCTGCAAAAAGGAGGTCCCGTCCGCGCGTTTGATTGTGCGGCCCTCGGCCTTGCCCGTGCGCACATAATGGAGAAGGGCGTTGACACCGGCAGCGCGAACATCCGGATGGTCGGTCAAATAATGTTCTACTGAAAAGTTGGGGCCGGGATTGCGCATGAGGCGATGGCCGATCCAGGTGAAATGCTCGATCGGGGACATTGCTAGTTCAGCCACATCCTCGTAATTGCGCAGATACCAATTCTCGTCGAAAAAGCCGGATTGCCTGATCTCTTCGATGCTTAGTTTGTCTGGATCCATATTCAGTTTGTCTCACCTGATGTCAGATTGAGTTTCGAGCGCGGTAGCGCTGCCTCCCCTCTAGCGGCAAAACGATGGGTTTGTCTTCCACACTATGTGTTTGGTTTCAAGAAGAGCTCGTTAAGCCTCCCATGTGAAGCGTTGGCCTTTCGTTGAGGTAGTATCGGTTTGCTGGACAGGGTGTTAAGCTGGTCCCGACCTTATGGATTGGTCTGGGAATGACGACGACGAGAACGCGCTGCAGCGCGGATTTCAAGGTGAAGGTAGCGCTGGAGGCGATCAGGGTGACCTGATGCTGGCGGCTCGCCGCCAAGCACGGTGCCCACCACAGATGATCGCGACTTGGAAGCGGCAGGCCATTGGCGGGATGGCGGACATCTTCTCCGGGGCTGGCGGCGTGGCAAAGGATACCGGGGAGCGCGAGGTTGAGAAATTGCATGCCAGTATCGGGCAACGGTCATTGAGCGGGAGCAGACGGCATGAACGATAACTAGGATCAGCATAACTTAGCTGCCAAACTGTCCAAGAAGGCGAGACCACCTAGCACGCCCTTTTTTTGAAATCTCCTTCATCTGCCATCTTGGAGGAAGCGCCATGGGCTCGCGTTTCTATAAATTTGCGTTGGGTTGGGCTTGCTGTATCGGTCTGACTTGGGTAACCGCCTCTATTGTTCCGAGGCCAAGCCTACGCAAGACATGGCTAATTACTGGTGGTTATGCATCAAAAACGAAAAATAACACTGGCAGTCTCCTGTCTTCTGGGTGCTTGCTCCACTCTCCCGAGCAGCGGGCCTACGGGGTCACAGTTCGTCAAATCCGCGGAAACGGCCCAAGCGAACATCACAATCGTCGAGGTGGATGACGCTTCGTTGCTTCCGCCGCCGCCTGAACATGGTCAGTGGACCCTGCCTGCGCTCACGCCTCCGCCGACGGACATGATCGGTCCGGGCGATGTCATCTCCATTGTCGTATATGAAGCGGGCGTTCCCCTGTTCGGCGGGACGACCATGGAACTGGCCGGAAACTTTGATCCGTCCGTGAAGGCTCAGACATTGCCGCCCAGCCGGATCGACGACAATGGCGATATTGTCGTCCCCTATGCGGGCAGGCTGCATGTCAGCGGATTGACCTTGCTCGAAGTCCAAAACCTGATCCGAAAGTCGCTGCGCGGGCTGTCCCAAAGTCCACAAGTTCTGGTGACGCTGCAGCAGGCCATCAACAATTCGGTGATCGTGGGGGGCGAGGTAGGGCAACCGGGGCGGCTTGTCCTGCAAACCAACAAGGAAAGACTGTCCGACGTGATCGCGCTGGCAGGCGGATATCGCGGCAGCGCCAAAGACCTGCTGCTGCGCGTACGGCGTGGGCCGGACGTCGCCGAATTACGCCTGAGCGAAGTACTGGATAATCCGCAAGTGGACGTCCCTGCTTACCCAGGAGATCGTGTAACGCTGGTTCAGGACCCTTTGTTGTTTTCCGTTCTGGGAGCTTCGGGACGGGTTCAGCAGATGCCGTTCAGCCGGGGAACGATGTCATTGGTGGAGGCCATCGCCGCGGCGGGAGGGCCGAACAGCAATCATGGCGATCCGAAAGCCGTCTTCGTCCTGCGCTATCAAAAGGATGAGGAGGGAGCATCCAAGCCGGTCGTCTATCATTTTAACATGATGAAAACAGGATCTTATTTCCTCGCGCAAAAATTTGCTTTGCATGATGGCGACGTTCTTTATTTCGGCAATGCCCTAGCTAATCAGCCGAGCAAGCTGGTGCAGCTCATCAGTCAATTATTCTCACCGATCATCACTGTCACCAACACAGCAAATGCGTTGAACAATTAAGCCTTTGTTGCTGCTGCTCGTCTACAGAATCGTGGCCATGGAAACGACGAGGGAAAATGCTAGTTCAGTCCTTTGATATTCCCGGCGTCAAGCTCTTTATCCCAAAGCATATCGGCGATGAGCGAGGCTATTTTGCGGAGACCTTCCGCGCCGATCTCTTTGCTGAGCATTGCGGTGATTTCGCCTTCGTCCAGGACAATGAATCCCTGAGCGTTCGGCAGGGCACGATTCGCGGTCTCCATTTTCAGAGCGAACCGCACGCCCAAGGGAAGCTGGTGCGCTGCACCGCTGGCGCACTTTTCGATGTAGCAGTGGATATCCGTTGCGGCTCTCCCACATTCGGGCGATGGGTCGGCGAGATGCTTACGCCGGATAATGGAAAACAACTCTGGGTTCCTGCAGGCTTTGCGCACGGTTTTTGCGCCGTCGCGCCAAACACCGTCATCTGTTACAAAGTGACGGACTATTACAGCGCTGAATGCGACAAGGGGCTGTGCTGGGACGATCCGGCGATTGGCATCGCTTGGCCCGAAGGCGCTGATCCTGATACACTTTCACCGAAGGATCGCCAGCAACCCCGGTTGGTCGATCTTCCAGAATATTTCGCTTGGAGGAACTGAAGGCATGCGCGTGATCGTCACCGGCGGTGCCGGCTTCATTGGTTCCGCTCTGGTCCGCCATCTGATGTTGGAAAAGGGCTATGAGGTTCTCAATATCGATGCGCTGACCTATGCGGGCTGCGAAGCATCGCTGCGAGAGGTGGAGGGAAAGGCCTGTCATCACTTCCTCAAGGCGGATATTTGCGACCGCGCTGCGATGGAAGAAGCCATCGTCAGTTTCAGGCCCGATCGCATCATGCATCTTGCCGCTGAGAGCCATGTCGACCGCTCGATCACGGAGGCGGCGAATTTTATCCAGACCAATATTGTGGGCACCTTCACACTGTTGGAGGCGGCGCGCGGCTATTGGAACGGACTGGAGAAGGCGGCTAAGGACGCCTTTCGCTTTCTCCATGTCTCGACCGATGAGGTCTATGGTTCGCTGGGCGACGAAGGGCTGTTTCAGGAAAGCACGCCCTATGACCCCAGCTCGCCCTATTCGGCGTCCAAGGCCGCGTCCGACCATCTCGCCAAGGCTTGGCAGCGCACCTATGGGCTTCCGGTGGTGGTGTCGAACTGCTCGAACAATTACGGCCCCTATCATTTCCCCGAAAAGCTGATTCCCCTCGCCATTCTCAACGCGCTAGCGGGTCGCGCGCTGCCGGTCTATGGTAAGGGTGAGAATGTGCGCGACTGGCTCTACGTCGACGATCATGCCCGGGCTCTCGACCTCATCATCGAGAAGGGCATCCCAGGCGAAACATATAATGTAGGCGGCCGCAACGAGCGGCGCAACATCGATGTGGTGCGCCGGATCTGCGCGGTGCTGGACGATCTCGTCCCCGACGCCGCTCCGCGCGAACGGCTGATTGAATTCGTCGCCGACCGCCCTGGACATGACGCCCGTTACGCTATTGACGCGACCCGGCTTGAGATCGAACTGGGCTGGCGCGCGCAGGAGGATTTCGACAGTGGCATCGAGAAGACGGTGCGCTGGTATCTCGAAAATGAATGGTGGTGGCGTCCGTTGCGGGATCGTTATGACGGCCAGAGACTGGGACTGGCGAAATCCACCGGGGTTGCTGCATGAGGATTGCTGTCACCGGTAAGACCGGGCAGATCGTTTCCAGCCTGCTCGAACGCGGTGCGATTGCCGGGCATGAGGTGATCGCGTTGGGGCGGCCAGAGCTGGACCTTGCCAGCCCGGCCTCTGTCGCCCACGCGCTGGAGGCGGTGGCGCCCGATGTCATCGTCTCGGCGGCAGCCTATACGGCGGTTGACAAAGCGGAGAGCGACAGCGAGTTGGCCCATGCGGTCAATGAAGCGGGCGCCGCTGCGATGGCGCAGGTAGCCCATAGACTGGGCGTGCCGCTGGTCCATGTCTCGACCGACTATGTGTTCGACGGCACGCTGGACCGGCCCTATGTCGAAAGCGATCCGACCGGGCCGACCGGAGTCTATGGCGTGTCCAAGCTGGGGGGCGAGCGGGCCGTGCTTGCCGACCATGGCGACAATAGCGCGGTCCTGCGCGTGGCTTGGGTTTACAGTCCCTTCGGCGCCAATTTCGTGAAGACCATGTTGCGGCTTGCGGGCGACCGAGACGAGCTTGGCGTCGTCGCCGATCAGGTGGGTAATCCGACTAGCGCTCTCGATATCGCCGACGCTATCCTGCGGGTGGCGACCAATATGGTATCCGATGGTAGCCGCTCCTTGCGCGGCGTCTTTCATATGACAGCGCAGGGCGAAGCGAGCTGGGCCGACTTTGCTGAGGCGATCTTCGCCACCTCCGCAGCGGGCGGCGGCCCGTCGGCACGGGTGAAGCGGATCACGACCGCCGACTATCCGACGCCGGCCATGCGCCCAGCCAATTCGCGGCTCGATTGCGGTCTGATCGCCCGGGTTCATGGCGTGAGGCTGCCTTACTGGCGGGAGTCACTGGAAACTGTGATGGGCCGCCTGCAACCTGCTCAGAGGAACGAGAACGCATGAAGGGTATTATCCTCGCCGGGGGCAGCGGCACCCGCCTCTATCCGATGACGCTGGCGACGTCGAAGCAGCTGATGTCGGTCTATGACAAGCCGATGATCTATTATCCGCTAAGCACCCTGATGCTGGCGGGCATCCGCGAAGTTCTAATCATCTCCACCCCGCGTGATCTGCCCGCTTTTAGGGCGCTGCTGGGCGATGGGTCGCAATGGGGCATGCACTTCGAATATGCCGAGCAGCCCAGCCCCCATGGCCTCGCGCAGGCTTATATCATCGGCGCAGGTTTCGTAGCAGGGCAGCGGTCGGCGCTAATCCTTGGCGACAATATTTATCATGGCCACGGCCTGCCCGAACTGCTGGCCAGCGCGTCCTCGCGCAAGGCTGGGGCAAGCGTCTTTGCCTATCATGTTAACGACCCCGAACGCTATGGCGTGGTTAGCTTCGATAGTGCCATGAAGGCGGTCTCGATCGAGGAAAAGCCAGAGCAACCGCAGTCTAATTGGGCGGTTACGGGACTTTATTTCTACGACGAGCAGGTGATCGATATCGCGGCCAATCTCGAACCTTCACCGCGCGGCGAACTGGAGATCACCGACGTCAATCGCGTTTATCTAGAGCGCGGCGAACTGAATGTCGAGATTATGGGGCGCGGCTATGCCTGGCTCGACACGGGAACGCCTGACAGCTTGCTCGATGCTGCGGAATTTGTCCGTGTGCTGGAGAAACGACAGGGCTTTAAGATCGCGAGTCCCGAGGAAATTGCTTTCCGGCAGGGCTTTATCGGCGCGGCGGAGATGGAGCAGGTGGTCGCCAAGCTCGGGAAGTCCGATTATGGCCGCTATCTGCGCGGGATTTTGGCAGAGGGGTGAGCAGAGTGGTGCCGCCGCGACGGCGCCAGACTTCTGTCACGCTAGCTTCTGAACGAGGCGCATCAACACATCGCTGTCCATAACCGGTATGCCGCCACGCCGTGGCCAGAACGCCCCGGTGTAACCCGCGATATAGCGTCCTGTCAGCGGACGGCCGATCTCATCATGCCGCTCCAGCATTGGCGGGATAGGATTGTCTGGCGACGGTGATCGCACGATAGAGCCGTTCCGGAAGATGTCGGCGGTGCATTCATGGCTGAACAATGTTGCCTCCGGGCTCAGTCGGTCGGCCACCACCATGAGGTCGCGCGCAGATACTTCAAGGTCGACGTCCATCCACAGGCACATCAGCTGCGGTGGCTGCCAGTCACGGAAGGTGTCGGCGAAGAAGCCCTTGTGAAATTCCACCGCCTCGCTGGCGCCGAAGCGCGTCACATGATCGCGCACTTCATCAAGGCTGCCTGCATATTGCCCGGCTTCGTAGCCCGATCCCGCCGAGGGGGGCAGACCCTCGAAGGAATCGAAAATATGCATCTTCAGCCCCAGCTGTCGGCAGGCATAGCTCAGCATGGCCGAACTATAGCCCTTGAAGCAGCCAAATTCGGCGAATTCGCCTTCCACGCCCCAGCTTTTCAGCACGTAGAGCTGGTGGATGATGGCGAACAGTTCGCGAATGGAATTAGGCTTGCAATGGAAGTCAGTCGATCCAAGAGTAGCTGTCCTGTTGGTCTGGGGGAAGTGGCGTTCGACGAAGCGGCAATGGGCGAAGGTCGCGGACAGATAACGCGCATAGTCGGCGAAAACCGGTATGGCATTGAGATCCGGCGTGGCCATGATCCAAAGCAGGCGGTCGGCAAATCGCCTTTGACCGGCGCTCGTCAGCAAATCGGCGCAATCCTCAGGCCAATGGAAGGCGACGGCATCGATCACGCAGCGCGGGAAAGGACCGCTTATGCCGCTGTCCGGAGGCGAGGCCAACTTAAGCATCGTCGCTGGCCCGGCTAGGTGTAAGGTCGCCAGAGTGGTGCTGGGCAACCACGGCTTGGTCGGTCGGACGACGATGCGCAGTTCCCCCAGAAAATCATCCCCCATTTCCCGATAGGGTAGGTCGAAAGCGAAGCCACAACTATTGCTGCCGGGAATGTCGGGATAAGCGGCGGCCACGTCGGCCCTGGTGATCGATGGTTCGCAGGAAAGAATGCGGTTGGTGTCCAACCACGCTTCCACGTGCACTGGCCCTCGGCCAAGGGCCCATCCGGCTATTCTGCCGCCAGCGGCCGCGTCTATATTTCCGCGCGGCGCCAGTGCATCCCCGACCTTGGCAAGCAATCCCATTAGTTTACCCCTTCAGACCGATTTGCCAGTGTTTGCATGATACTCGGATTTCACCAGCCGCTGGCTAAACCTATCCTTGTAATCCTGCTGTTTACAAACTAATTTCTGAGCGTAACCTTCTGATATGATGCTGATCGAAAGAGCTGCCCGGGCCCTCTGTCTGCTAGATGGTCGGCCCGAGGATGAGGAATTGGCGGGTAAGCCCCGCTGGCAAAGTTATTTGCCGCATGTCCGCGTCGTGCTGGACGCTATCCATGAACCAAGTCTGCAAATGGCAGAGGCGGGGGCAGAGGTGATACGCTACGCTAATCCAGAAGAAGCTACGCTTGGCTTTACGGGGGATGCTGCCAATGTCTGGCGCTTCATGATGGACGCGATCGGCAAAGACATCTCTACCAGGGACTGAACGAAACCTAGAGCAGCGTGCTTCGCGCAAATGAATTTCGCCAGCCTTCCTTAACTCGGAGTAGCTGAGGCAAATACGACCGACGCGCGGTCAGTACCTATGCGAAATTTCTGACGGTTGTGGCAGAGGGTAGGGCAAGACGGGTGTGCGTGTAAAACCCTGCGACTGACGTATCCGATCGATCTGCTGCATTCTCATTGGAGGGAGCGCGCTCATTGGCGCCCTGTGTCAATGTCGCGTGAAGGATTTGCGGTAATTTCAGGAAAGGATATTGGCCATCTGACTGTATTTCCGCCGGATGCTTATCCGGGGTCTAGGCCGTACGGGTCAAGGGCGGAAACTGACGGAAAACTGTGGAGCGGGTAGCGGGGATCGAACCCGCATCACAAGCTTGGAAGGCTAGTGCTCTACCATTGAGCTATACCCGCCCGTACGAGGCCAGCGCCCTGCCATCTTTCAAGGGCATTCGTCAATAGCTCCAATCAGCTATTGTGAAGTTTGGACGTGTAAAGATCGCTTGGATTTAGTCGGTCATCGCCGCCACACCGTTGAGCCCGGTCGATCCCCCTTTAGTCCAACTTCTGAATCGCCGCCCGCATGTGATCAACGCCCACGCTGGCGTGATGCTGGACCATGCGAAGTGATTTCCAGCCGCACATGTGCATGATGGTGATGAGGTCGGCGGTCGCACTCCTCTCTGCTCAGGAAGCGAACGCGCTGGTTGTCGAAGGGAATGGCCTTCAACTTGATGGGAGTGAGGTGACGTGACCCCCATTTCTTCATCCACTTGGAACTAGAGACCGGCCCTTGAAGGGACGGACGGAATGAAGCGGAAGCAGTTTTCGGAAGAGCAGATCATCGGCATTCTGAAGGAGGCCGAGGCGGGTGCGGTGGTGACGGAGCTGTGCCGCAAGCACGGCATGTCGAGCGCGACCTACTATGCGTGGAAGGCGAAGTTCGGCGGCCTGGAGGTATCCGACGCGAAGCGCCTGCGGTCGCTTGAAGAGGAGAACGCCCGGCTCAAGCGGCTGCTCGCGGACACGATGTTGTACAACGCGGGTCTGAAGGATCTGCTGTCAAAAAAATGGTGACGCCCGCCGCGAAGCGGCAAGCGGTCGCTCATCTCCAGGCGACGCTGGGGATGAGCGAGCCGCGGGCGTGCATGGTCGTCGGGGCGGATCGCACGAGCATGCGGTATCACTCGTGTCGGGGAGATGATGGCGACCTGCGGTCGCGTTTGCGTGAGCTGGCGCAGCAGCGCCGGCGGTTTAGCTATCGGCGTCTGCACATCCTGCTGCGCCGGGACGGCATCACGATCAACCGGAAGAAGACCCAGCGGCTCTACCGTGAGGAGGGTTTGACTGTCAGGCGCCGGAAGGGCCGAAGGCGCGCGGTTGGCGCGCGGGCGCCCGCGCCGGTGTTGGCGCTTCCCAACCAGCGCTGGAGCTTGGATTTCGTGCACGACCAGCTCGTCACCGGCCGACGGTTCCGTGTGCTCAACATCGTCGACGACGTGACGCGTGAGTGCCTCCGGGCGGTGGTGGACACGTCGATCTCGGGCCGGCGGGTCGTGCGCGAGTTGACCGATCTGATCGCCGAACGTGGCAGGCCAAAGATGATAGTCAGCGACAACGGGACCGAACTGACGTCGAACGCGGTGCTCGCCTGGTCGGGCGATGCAGGCGTCGAGTGGCATTACATCGCGCCGGGCAAGCCGACGCAGAACGGGTTCGTCGAGAGTTTCAACGGTCGCATGCGCGACGAGCTGCTCAACGAGACGCTGTTCTTCACCATCGGTCAGGCCCGCTCGATCCTGGCTCGCTGGGTGGACGACTACAACACCGAGCGGCCGCACTCGTCGCTCGGCTACGCCACCCCGGCCTCATTCGCTGCCGGGCTTGATCAGCAACGGGCGGGGTTAACCCCGCCCGTTGCTTCACCTGCGCTCATGCGCGACAACACCGGTCGCTCTCTGGTTGCCGCTGGATGAGAGATTGGGGTCACGTCCTGAGGTGCTCGGCAGCATGGCAGGTCGGCGACGGATCTGGACGCTGGAGCAGAAGCTGGCGATAGTCGGGGAGATGGCGCGTTGCGGCAACATCGCCGAGTTCTCCCGCCAGCACGACATTCGCACATCGTTGCTCTACACTTGGCGCCGGGAGCTGCGCTATGCGTTGGAAGCGGGTCGGGCCGCCAGCCATGCGGAACCGATGTTTGTGCCGGTCATGGCCGACAGTCCCAAGCCATTGTCGAGCGATGTCGCAATAGAGGTTGAGGTAGGAGGCGCCGTCGTTCGGATTGGACGTATGGCTAAGGCCGATCTGGTGGCGGCGGTGATCCAGGCGTTGCAGGTACAGCGATGATCGGGATCGGTCCGGGCACGCGGGTCATGGTGGCGACACGCCCGGTCGATTTTCGCAAAGGGCCTGATGCCCTGGCGGCGCTGGTGAGCGCGCAATATCGCGGCGATGCATTTTCTGGCGTGATCTACGTCTTTCGGGCCAAGCGTGCCGACCGGATCAAGCTGATCTGGTGGGACGGGACCGGCCTGTGCCTGATGGCGAACTAACTGGTTTCATACTACAGCCCTTTCGTCGAGATCCATGCATTTAGAGCCGTCGAGCCGACGGATTGTCTCGGCCCGATGGGCTAATTGGTTCCATCTGCTGCACTGCTTGACCGGGACATGCGGTCCTGGCGGCTCGTAGAGGCTGATATAGCCATTGTAGGGATGTCGTTTCACGATACCGTATTTCGCCCACCGGACCAAAGTGCACTCGGTGATCCCGAGTTTGGCGCAGGCCTCGGCTTTCGTCAGCATTCCTCGCTCGCGCAGCCGGTCGTAGCGCGGGCGCAGACCATATGTCTTGACGAGATAGATGACGCGCATGTCGGTAAACTGGGCGTCGGCCTGATCCCGTCGCGCTGAACCGCCGGGCCGGATCCCTTTTGCATTCAGTATGTCCGCGATTTCGGCACAGATATGGTCGTCGAGCAGCTTGTCGACCAGTGCGACGACCTCGGGCCGGGTCTTTACCTGCTGTGCAGAAGATTTAGGATTTTGGGTCGTGAGCGTTTGGGTCCTTCCGCCCCTAAAGCGGATATTCACCCGTGTCTCTCCCTCAGCTGGGATCTTGAGCAGTGTGACGTCTTCAACGAGGTAGGCAAGAAGCCGCTTGCGTTCACGGTTCGGCAGCGTCGGGTCGTGCCAGACCGTTTTGAAGTCGGTCGTCATGGCGGTCAACCGATCGCGGACTCCATCGTCGAGTGCCACCCGTTCTTCGCGTAGAGCATGCTCCCTTTCTTCCTGCAGGTCGGCCAGCAAGCGCAGTCTGTCGTTCCACTCTCGTTCAAGAGTGTCGGCCACCAGGCGATTGTTCGGATCGACCAGCATAAACCGCCGCTGCGCAAGATCGGCATCGATCTGGGCTCGTTCGACAGCGCGAAGCCGGAGTTGATCCGCTTCGTCATGGCGCGCCTCTATCTCCTTTCTGATCTCCAGCGCCAACTCCACGGCGGCGGGCGTCATTTCAGCAGCGATCAGTTCGCCGATGGCTCCGTCAATGGGCCAGCCTGCGATCGACTGACAGTGGCGTTCACCGCGAGTCTCGTAGGCCTGGCTGCACACATACCACGTATCCACCTGTCCTCGCCGATCGGCGTAGCGGGCTTTCATATAACTGCCGCAGCGTCCGCAGATCACGCGCCCTTGCAGCAAGGCTGCGCCTTCGCGAGGCGGCGAGGCGCGCGCGGGATCGTATCCTCGCCCATTGGCCTCAAGTATTTTGAGATTATGCTGATATTGTTCCCAACTGATGTAGCCAGGATGGGCATCAGGGATGCAGGCGAGCCATTCCTTGGGATCACGTTTGCGGAGTTGTATCCTTCCGTCGACGGTCCGGCGGTAAAGACGCTGGCCATAGGCGTAAACACCCGCATAGCGCGGATTTTTCAGCGTGCGCATTGTGGTCGATGTGGTCAACGGTTGGAAGACCACCTGTTTGCCATTGCGAAGGCGAGATGGGAAGAGCAGGCCTTCCCTGGCGAACGCCTTGACGGTTTGCGCGGCCGATCCGACCCGCGAGAAGGTCTCGAAGAAGTGGGCGATCATCTCCCGGACTTGGGCGTCAGGATCGAGCACGACGTCGCCAACCTCATTATAGATAAAGCCGGTTGGCAGAGGACAATGATATTCACCACGGCGCACCTTGTTGAGGATGCCGCCACGTAATCGCGCTTTGATGACATGCAGCTCGGCTTCACTCATCGTGCCCTTGAGTCCGAGCAGCAGGCGATCATTGAAGTTGGACGGATCGTACACGCCATCTTCGTCGAGGATGAGCGTGTCGGCCAAAGCGCAGATTTCCAGCAGCCGATGCCAGTCCGCATTGTTTCTCGCGAGACGGGATACTTCCAGGCCCATGACGATCCCCGCACGCCCCATACCGACATCGGACACCAGTTTCTGGAACCCTTCGCGCCATGACGCCGACGCACCGGATTCACCTTGATCGCTGTCAATGACGATGATCTGGTCGTCGCGCCATCCCAGCCCGACCGCACGCCCGCGAAGGTCGTACTGGCGCTTGGTGCTTTCGACATTCTCCATGACCTGCCGCATCGACGACTGCCGGATGTAGAGATAGGCCCCTCGCTCGAGATGGCGCGATTGGACCTTGAGATTTTCGTTCATGCCGATCTCCTCCATTCAGGGGCTGCCATCACCATGGCGGCGAGCAGGTGGATGACTGTGCGTCGTTCGGAAGTTGCATCTGCGATCGGCAGACCAACTGCCGGGACGGCAGCGGATGGGCTATGGCAGGGCGCCCGCAAAATCGCGCGAGCCCAAGCCAACATGCCTTGATGCAGAAGGATAGTAAGGCCGCTGCGCGCCTCCGGGGGTAGCGCGGTCCCAAGCGCGGCAGCGCGCAATATTTCGTATCGCTCCATGGCGCGGCACTGCATCGCGGGATGCAGTTGCGCGCCGGCGCCGATCACGCAGTTTTTTTTACACCGAGCGCCCGCTCGATCGTTCTGGGGTGGACATCGAGCCCGAACTTTGCCCGGACACGATCCGTCAGTTCGCGCGCCCGAATGGGTTCGCCAGGGTCCACCTGCGCCTTGAGGAACGTCATCACTTCGCCTTGGAGCTTGTGTGGTCCGCGAGGACCACGCTTCCTCGGGACTAGGCCGGCCAAGCCCGCATCCTCGAAGTCCGCCTTGGCCTGATAGAAGGTTGGCCGGGAGACACCATATTCGTCGGATGCGTCGGTCACCGACATTTTGTCGACGGATACGCGCCGCAGCATCTCGTATTTCACTTGCACAATGTCGCGCGGATCGAAGAAGCCGTCCTTCTGGAATTTCGGATCGCCCACCTTCTCCGGCGCCGGATTGAGCGTGCCATCTGCGGCCAAAACACTCGCCTTCGATCGCTTGTGCTTGATCTTGTCCGGCACCTGCAACCCTCGCTACCCGCTTTGTATATGTAATGTATAATATGCCGTATATGGCGCATTCGTCAAGGCTATTGCACCCATAGACTCGCAAGTAAATTGCCATATTGCACAACATTCATCGCAACCTCCACGGATATCGCGGCGTCTTTTCCTTTACAGTAGCGGCATAATTATGCTTACGTGATTTTGTCCCGGAAGCTCTTTTCCGCGCCATCAGCAGTCCCACCAGTTCATTGAGCTCCAACAGATCGGTAAGGCTGCAAAGGACACGCCTGACCTCAAGATCAGGAGATGTCGCATCCGTCCATTGCGGCGGAACAGAACAAATCTGACCATCGGCAAAGCGCAGCAACCACCGCTTGCCCGATCGATTGCCACGTCTCGCAATGCACTCCCCTTGCTGTCCGGAGTATGGATGGAAAGGGTGGGTCACAGTCACAAGCTGCAATGGCGCAGATGTACCGCCCGCATTTCCAACTGAGGTACAAGCGTCTTGAGCAAGGCGGCTTCAAGTGGCCTGGCATCCAGGACGGCGTGATGCGCCTTTCTGCCGCCCAGTTGGGTGCGCTTCTGGAGGGATTGGACTGGCGCCGGGTCCATGGCGGCCGTCGGCCGCAGGCCCCGCAGATTGCCGGTTGACGGGGCTCTGCCCTACTGATTCACTCTTTCCATGCTGACGCAAGCGGACCTGCCTGACGATATGGACGCGCTCCGCGCGCTCGTTCTGGAGCAGTCCCGGCTGTTGGTGGAGGAGCGGGCAGCATCTGAGGCCAGGCTGACAGAACTGGGCGTTGCCAAGGGTGAGGCAGACGCGAGATCGAGCGTCTTCAGTCGATCATCGATGCCTTCATGCGGCACCGTTTCGGCCGCCGGTCCGAGTGGACATGTAACGGTTTTGTGCCGGTCACTTATCTCATTATGCCACCTTGGCTTCGAAGGCGAGCGGGCTAATGCCGCCCAGATATGAATGGCGACGACGGGCGTTGTAGAAGCCGTTGATGTATTGGAAGATGGCAGCTTCTGCCTGCCGTCGCGTTGGCCAGCGCTGCCGCCAGATGAGTTCCGCCTTCAGGGATTTGAAGAACGTCTCGACGGAGGCATTGTCGTAACAATTACCCTTGCCGCTCATTGATGGACGCAGGCCATAGGCCTGCAGCTTTTTCTGATAATCGTAAGAACAATATTGGCTGCCGCGATCCGAATGGAAAAGGCAGCCCTCTGGTGGCTGGCGCAGGCGTACCGCCATATCCAGTGCCCTGATCGCCAAATCCTTCTTCATCCTGTCGCTGACAGCCCAGCCCACGACGCGGCGGCTATGCAGATCGAGGATGACAGCGAGGTAGAGCCATCCCTCCGACGTCCAGATATAGGTGATGTCGCCGGCCCATTTACGGTTGGGCGCATCGGCGGCGAAATCGCCGTCCAGCCAGTTTGCCGCGACACCCAGGCGATGGTGGCTGTCTGTCGTAACCTTGTGTTTGCGCGTGCGGACCGGCCTGATCCCGTTGATGTTGGCTACGCCGCCCTTCGGGTCATAAGGCGCCCGACCCGGCGCTCACCCACATCGAGCCCCACCTCTTTTAACTCCATCGTCATGCGAGGACGGCCGTAGCTGCCAAGGCTCAGCCTGTATTGTTCGCGGATATGAGCCAACACCTTCATGTCCGTCCGGTCCCGGCAACTGATCGGGCGCGAGCGCCAGGAACGATAGCCGCGTTCACTGACAAGCATGACACGGCAGAGCAGTTGCCGCCAGCTATGCACGAAAGCGAACTTCACGGCCTTTGGCTCGCGAAGAACTGCGTGGCCTTTTTTAGGATTTCCCTCTCCTCCCGCAGCACGCGGTTCTCAAGGCGAAGCCGTTCATTCTCGCGCGCCAGATCTGCTTGCGGCGCTGAAACCAGATCACTGGGCCGATACTGCGACACCCACTTGTTCAGCGTCGATTTGCCAACCCCCAAATCCAACGCGACCCGCTCCCGCGGCAACCCACTGGTCAGCGCAATCCGCACCGCCTCCTGCTTGAACTCCTCGCTATGTTTGATCATCTCGTCGGTCTCCTTGAACGAGCTTTAAACTCTCAAGTGACCGGCACAAAACCGTTACATGTCCAGACGCCCCTTCAGACGCAAGCGGAAAATTGGGTTCGGCGCGTAGTCGGATGCTGCCATCTGTCCGGCCTCGTTATGCAGGATGTACTGCGGGCCTGTATGGGAGTCCGCGGGTGAAATCCAAATCAAGTCCGCGTGCTTTGTGCACATTGTAACGGTCTGGTTTTTTGACCTCGTCTCGCCGACTGTTGTGCCATACCCTCCTTCGACCGACTGCGTCTTCCGACGACCTCTGGTGACTTTGGCGGCGCTATACCGCCATTATCACCGGAGCTTTGTAATCCTCTTCCTTCATGAGCAGTGCCCAAACGATCCGCGCTGTCTTGTTCGCCTGGGCCACGGTCACCAGCATACGCGGCTTTCGAGCCAGCATTCGAGCAAGCCACGAACCTTCAGTCGCACCTCGTTTACTGGCCTGACGCACAACAGCACTGCTGCCAATGATCAGCAATCGCCGCAGTGTGCGCTCGCCCATCTTGGATGTCCGCCCCAGCTTGGTTTTTCCGCCTGTAGATTTCTGCAGGGGCGTAAGGCCAAGCCAAGCGGCAAAGTCACGCCCCCGTTTGAATGTCGCTGCAGCAGGTGCGAGTGCTGCGATCGCTGTCGCAGCTATCGGTCCAACGCCGGGGATGGTCATCAGCCGACGAGCGACTTCATCTTCGCGGGCTCGCCGCGCGATTTCCTTGTCGAGTTCCGCTATCCGGTGATCAAACTCCTCAAGTATGCCGAGCATGACGCGGAACATTTCTCGCGCAGCCGAGGGTAGCGACGCAGTGACCGCATCATCGATCAGCTCGCCAAGCTGCGCTACCCAGCTCGGCCCTTTCGGAGCAACCCAGCCATACTCAGCCATGTGCCCCCTAATCGCATTGATCGTTTGCGTGCGTTGCCGGACAAGTAGATCGCGGGTCCGGAACACCAGTGCCGAGGCTTGCTGCTCCTCGCTCTTCACCGTCACAAACCGCATGTTCGGGCGCTGCGCAGCTTCGCAAATGGCCTCGGCATCAGGGGCATCGTTCTTTTGTCGCTTTACGAACGGCTTCACGTAGGCTGGCGCAATCAACCGAACATCATGTCCCATACGCATCAGTTCCCAAGCCCAGTGATGTGCCCCGCCGCAAGCTTCCAGCGCCACTAGGCACTTTGGCTGAGCAGCAAAGAACGACAGCACTTTACCACGCGTAACCCGTCGACTGAAAACCTGAAGCCCGTTCGCATCGGCCCCGTGCGCATGGAACACATTCTTTGCGATATCCAAACCGATCATGCTAATCTCCGACATGGACGCCTCCTCAAGTGGTGTTCAACACCTCCACTATGGCACATCGATGCCTCGGGGGGCGTCCACCCCATCAAGTCCAAGGTGACCCAATGGGAACTTTCACCCGGCTGGTGAAGGAGGGCCGCGAGGTGGATGATATCGCCGCGACCTTCGGATTTCCTGACCTCACCATCCGCCGCATCCTCGCGCTCGGCAATCTCCTGCCACGCATCCGCGATCTCTACCGGGCCGAGAAGCTCGACCGTACCACCGTCCGCCACCTGACCCTTGCCAGCAAGAGCCAGCAAAAGGCGTGGCTTGCGCTCCATGATGACCCGGACAGCTATGTGCCGATCGAGCACCAGTTGAAGGCATGGTTATTCGGCGGCCAGTCGATCCCGGCGCGCTTCGCCCTCTTCGATCTGGCAGAGTATAAGGGCGTAACGGTCGCGGACCTGTTCGGCGACGACCGCTATTTCGCGGATGCCGATGCTTTCTGGATCGCCCAGAATGCGGCCATCGAGGCTGCGAGCGAGGCTTATCTCGATCAAGGCTGGAGCGATGTCGTCATCGTTCCGCCATCAGATCATTTCCATAGCTGGGAATATGAGAAGGTCGCCAAGCGCAGGGGCGGCCGGGTCTATGTCGATGTCCGCGCGACGGGCGAGGTCAGCTTCCACGAAGGCTATTTGACGCGGAAGGAAGCGCGGAAGGCAGAGCGCGGCGAGGTGTCAGGTGGCGGGAAAATCCAGCGGCCTGAGCTCACCTCGACGCTGCAAACCTATGTAGACCTGCACCGCCATGCCGCCGTGCGCGCCGCGCTTCTGGGTCATCCGGGCATGGCGCTGCGGCTCATGGTCGCCCACGCCATCGTCGGTTCGCCCCTCTGGACAGTACGGCCCGAACCGCAGTCAACGCGCAACGACGAAGTGCGCGAAAGCGTCGAACTGTCGCGGGGCGAGGCGCTGTTCGACGAGCGCCGCCGCGCCGTGCTCGACCTGCTCGGCTTCTCCTCCGAGGAGCCGACAGTCACGGGCGGCAATGGCGATGCTGCTTGGGAGGCAGGTGACTCCCAGCAGGGGGTCGCGGGCGTCTTTCTGCGCCTGATCGCGCTGCCGGACCCGGCGCTCATGGACGTGATCGCGGTCGTGATGGGCGAGACGCTGGCGGCGGGCAGCGCCGCCGTCGAGGCAGTTGGTGCCGAGATCGGCATCGACATGGCCGCATGGTGGCAGGCCGACGAGGCGCTCTTTTCCCTGCTGCGCGACCGTGAACTGCTCGGCCATATGGTCGCGGAGGTCGCGGGCGAGACGGTCGCGACAGCCAATGGCCAAGAGAAGGTCAAGACCTTGAAGCAGATGATTGCCGACCATCTGTCGGGGGCGGATGGGCGCGCCAAGGTCGAGCGCTGGGTGCCGCGCTGGATGGCTTTTCCACCGAGCGCCTACACCGAACGGGGTGGGGTGGGCACGGTTGCGGCCCATGGCAAAGTCGTTGCCGCACGCGATCTTGCTGCCACGACAACAGCCGATGCGAGCGGGGAGCCGTTCGCAGAAGCCGCATGAGGCTGTAGGGCGGGAGGTGCGAACCTTCCGCCCGCCAGCGGGCCAAAAATCGCGCGTCGCGTGGGTGATAGCGGAACGAGCTGGGAGGCTGGCGGGGGTGGTGCATAGAACCTGCTTGCCAGCGCCATAGTGATTGGCGGATTTGGATTTGGTCCGACAGCGCCATTGTCGCTAAAGGAGATAAAAGCTCAAAAAATGGGCTGATCCGTCAAGCGGGTTTTGACATTTTTTACGGCTTTGGAGCGTTGGGTGGTGAGCCCTTCTTTTGCCGGGAGCAGGATTTGAAACGGTTTACGATGATGCCAGACTGGATGGTGAAGATGAGAAGAGGTGTCCTAGCATTCTCCAACCATTTCACGACCCTGCCAATCCCGGATGCTGTCCACTGCGAACTCGTGCAGTCCCTCTTCGCCATGCGCCTGCCCATCGCCGGCATGGGTGTCCTTTTCGGCGTGGCGGGAACAACAATTTTCATAGAACATCGCGATGCCACGATCGGGCTTATAACCGCGATTGCAGTGGTAGTGACAATCGCGCGCCTGGCCCTCATCACCGCCTATCAGCGGGAGGCATGTGGAACGACCCTGACCATCGATCGCGTGAAACAATGGGAACGGCGTTATGCAGCAGGAAGTTACATTTTCGCTGGGTTGTTGGGCGCGCTTAGCGCGACTGTGCTCGGTACACATATTCCGCTCAACCATCTTGTCGTCGTCAGCCTCATTTTTACGTTCGGCGCCGGGCTCGTGTCACGGATAGGTGGCAGGCCACGCATTTGCGTGACCAGCCTGTTGCTTGCGACTGTCCCAACTGTCGTCGCCCTTGCCCTGCACGCTCGGGCTGGCGATGCCGGTGCGATGCACGCGGAATATTTCGTGATAGAGGCGCTGCTGGTCAGCGTCGTGACGCTGCTCAGCCTTGAGTCGGTTCGTCATCTGTATCGATCGGACGTTGAGCATCTCACGACAAAGCATGATCTGGCCAACCTTGTGCGGCAGGACGCGCTGACCGGACTGCCTAATCGGCTGCTCCTGAGAGAGCGTTTCCAGAACAGCATGAGCACCGCAGCGTTCGAGAACAGTCAACTCGCCGTCCATTTCCTCGATCTTGACGGCTTTAAACTTATCAACGACCGCTACGGCCATCCCATGGGTGACGCCGTTTTACGCGAGGTTTCCACCCGGCTGCGTTCAATTGTTCGCTCGGTGGACACGGTCGCGCGCATCGGCGGTGACGAATTCATCGTCGTCCAGGAAGGCGTTCAGCATGAGAGCGAAGCAGAGATGCTGGGCCGCCGTATTATCAGGCAACTGAGTGAGCCCTATCTGCTGATGGACGAGCAGATCCGGATTTCCGTGAGCGTCGGCATTGCGATGGCGCCCCGTCACGGGCTCGATCTTGAGCATCTGACAGCCTGTGCGGACGCCGCGCTCTATCGCTCCAAACGAGGCGGCAAGGCCCAGTTATATTTCTGTACGCCAGAGGACGTGTCTAATGCTGGGCGGGCGGTGGCATAGAAAAACATCAAAGTGACTGCGACAGCATCTGCAGCGCTGCTGCATAATAATCGGTCGACAACGGCAGGGACGCAGGCATTCCAAGCGCGCGGTTGGCGATCGTCATGCCCCCAGGTGAGAGCGCGAAGTCGGCCTCTTGTCCCGTTTGAATGTCGATCCAGGCGGGAATGGCTCGTCCAGCACGGACGTAGCCCCGCCAACAATCAATGATCGGCCTGACCAGCTGCTGCCTGCCTCCCGCCTGTGCATAAAGAGGCAGGCGTACAGCGTCGAAGCCGAACCGGGGCGGCTTGGCTGCCGCAGGCGCGATCGCCGCGTTCGCGGTTACATCGATCCAGTCCGTGGGTAGGCGGCGCGGGCCAAAGCGCGCCGCTGCCAGCAGCTTTTCACTGTCGCGGATCACGTCTCCCCAGACGGCTTCACCATCCAGCCGCCGGAACTGGTCGAATGCCGGCCAGACGAAATAGGAGGGGTTGACCGTCACGACATTGGGTGAGGAAAAGCCGTCGATGCCGGGTAGGAGAAGGCGCCGACCAAATCGCTCGATGACCAGATGAGAGAGAATGGCAGCCCTGATTTCCTCGGCTCGTGCAGTCAGAGCGGCGTCCTGCCACTGCTCACCTGCACGGCCCAGAGCCCAGGCGATGAAGATGTCGCCATCTGTTGCATTGTTACGATCTGCCACCGGATTTTCCTGGCGCGGATCGTATCGCCAGGAGTAGAGCGCCACGTCGCGCCTGGCGAGGGTGGCTTCGGTCCAACGGTGCATTTTCTCGAAGGCGTCACGATCATTCGCAGTCAGCGCCAGCCATAGACCATAGCCCTGGCCTTCGCTGTGACTGATTCCCCCATTGCCGTTGTCCAGGACGCGGCCGGACGGATCGAGGAAGGCGGATTTGAAACGGGGCCACAAGCTGTTCGTCAACGGCGGTCGCCCGCCAGCTCTGGCGCAGGATATGGTCAGCGCCGCCAAAGCAGTAAGCGAAAAAAACCTTCGATCAACGGCCATGCCATAGGTCCAGTGTGCCGCCATTGAAATCTACCCGCCGGGTCATCAGCGCCGCGCCGCTGCCGAGTGTCCGGAACCAGCTGTCATAAGCGCCTTCGAGCACCGCAGAGATGATCTCAGCCCACAGCCCTTCGACATCGCCATCCAGTGCAGGTGGCAGGCCCTGATGCCGGATAGCTATGCCTTCCTCTTCCATGCAGAAAATGACATGACCCCAGTCAAGCGCCGACCAAAGCTTGTTGACGCGTGTCGCCAATAAGGTCAGATCGGCTGCGTCTTCCATCGGCTCTGCAGCGGCGAGTTTCCGCCCGACGGCCAGGTAAAAGTTATAGGCCTGAGCAGGCGTCGCCGTGCTCCCTATCTCGGCGGCAATCATAGCGACGAGCAGCGCCAGGCCCTTTGGATCGGCCGAGGCACTGTCAACCGGCATCAGTTGCCGCGTGGCGTTATTCACTGCCCACCTCCAAGTGATTGGCGAATGCCGATCAAGGACCGGAATTCATCATAGTTGCCGAACGTATTGATTCCCATTTGTCCCCCCACTCGCATGGAAGGGCTTACGCGATAGTAAATGGCGCTGTCGGCAGAGAGGGCAAAGCCGGTTTTGCTGATGGCGTCGTAGGTTGAACGCACATCACTGTTCAGGAGTTTCAGATTGTTAAGCAGCCCCTGCGCGGCGTCGCTGGTAGGATAGAGGTTCGCGGCTTCCTGATCGTAGCTTTGATAACCTGGGGCGAAATTCCCCCTCACTTCCCAACGGCTGTCGTCATAGGCGTAACGCACGGGGAAACTGACGCTGATGAAGCTTTGCGGGCTGAAATAGCCGCCATGGCCATAAGTGAAGAAATTCTGGTTGTTATCAAAATCCTGATAATTGACGTTGATGCCGCCAGTCAGGGATGAATTGTCACCCTGATAAAACCGCATATAGCCGCCCGCGTTCAGCTGGATGCCGTAGTTGCGACGGACATTTTCACCGCGGTAGCGGTGAAAGCTGCCGTCGCCGTAAAAGCCGTTGCCGTTGCGGTCATAGCTGAAGGACAGGCCGCCGCCCGTCTTCATGACCTGTCCCCATCGCTCTCCCATGCCGTAGGGGCCGAAAAGTCCGGGGACATCCAGCAGTCGCTGTCCGGTTACAGGGTCGCGCGCGCCTGCCGCCATAACGATCGCGCTTGCCGCCTCGACCAGCCTGGCATCGGTCGCGGGGTTACGGGCGCCTGCATAGGAACTGATGCTGTCTTTTACCGGCTGCCGTTCAAACCATAGCTTCGCCGAAGCCGTGGAGGAAAAGCGTGGCGTGACCGCAGCGCGCCAGGTCGCTCTCGTATTGCCGAAGCCAAGCGGAGTGACACCTGCTTCCAGCTCCACCAGAGGGCTCTTGTAGGATGCCGACAGGGCGACGCCCGCAGCGTGTTGCGCATCAACGCCGAAATTGCGCGAGGCGACCTGGCCGGCGATCGCTGCCGCCTCCGCTATTCCATTGCCGCCAAAGCGTGCCGCGCCCGACGCGCTCGGTGCCCCGGCATCCAGCACCACTGCCTCCGCCTTTACTGAAAGGCGGCCGTTACCGACGCCTGTCGATATACTTGCCGATCCGGTGATTTCCTTCAGCTCGCTCAGCCCCGGTTCGCCGGAACGTTGACGGTATCCGGTTTCGACGTCGGCCCGTGGACCACTCTCGCCCGCAAGCGTGCGGATGTCGGATTCCAGTCGGGCAAGGACAGGATCTCCAACGACTCCGCCTTGCGCCATCGTCGGAGCACTGGAGGCGTAGCCATTATTGTCAAAAGCTGCCGGAACGCCGATTGCAGCAGCACCTGCAGGCAGGGGCGTAGTTGCCGCATAGCCCGGTGCGGCCTGATAGGAAGGCAGGCGTGCGCCGCCTTCAAGTGCAAAGGGGTTAACCGGTGGAGGGGGGGGAGCAAACGCCTGCGAACGGAATGGATTGCTACCCATGTTGCCATTTGTCCCACCGATACTTCCGAAGGGGTTGCTGGCTGTCAGTTGGACATTGCTGCCGCCCATCTGCCGGGCATAGATTTCCCGAGCGCGTTTTAGATAGCGGACTGCCCCGCTTTCATTCCCGCGTGCCTGTTCCATCCGCGCGGCGGCCATGTAGACTTCATGGTCCTCGGGCCAGGTCCGGATCGCGCGATCGACCGCTTGAGCGGCGAGCACCCGGTCACCCGCAGCCCCCGCTGTCTCGATCAGCCCCAACTGGGCTTCACGATCCTTGGGCGACTGCGCCAGGATCAGCTGGTAGCTTTGGGCCGCGCGCGCGGGCATGCCACCTGATTGATAAAGCCGCGCAAGCGCCGACAGGACTTCGCGATTTCCTGGTGCTGCATTCCAGGCGGACTGGAGCAGGTCGAAAGCAGGTGCATATTGTTGCGCCAGCCTGAGCCGGTCTGCCTGCGCCGCCGCCATGCCTCCGTTGATACGAGCGAGTGTGCGCTGACCATCGGCGGACGAACTTGCGAACTGGCTGGCGCGTTGCAACGCTGTTGCCGCGAGGTCATCCCGTCCTGTCTTGGCAAGTACGCGGACGACAGGCTCATAGCCTTCTACATCGCTGATCTCACCGGAAAGCGCTTGCTCCGCGAGTTGAGCTGCACCGCTCGTATCGCCCAGATCATACAGCGCGTCGGCGATCGCAGCTTGTTTGGCCGCGGGCAATCCTGCCGTTCCGCTTAACTGATTCAGTGCGGCGCGTGCTTCGGCCTGACGGCCCATCGCGCCGATATCCCGCGCCCTCTGGATGGCCTGATCGGCCTTCAACCCCATGGCGAAGTTCCGCATCTGCGAGGTGCGCTGATCGTCGGGGATGCGATCGACCAATGCTTCGGCCGTGCTGAAGCGCTTGAGCGAATTATTGAGGAGAGCCGCTGCGTAGAGTGCGTCCGGGCTGGATGAGGACGATAGTGACCGCAACAAGGCGTCAGCGTCTGACACCCGACCGCGGTCGATCATGAAATGCGCATATTCATACCGAATCCAGGGATCATTTTGATCGAGGAGCAGGCCGGATTGAAACTCCTGTTCGGCAGTGACTTCGTCGCCGCGCCCGATTGCAGCGAGCGCCCGTCCGCGTGCCGCCCGGCTCTTCAGTCGAAGCTCGGACTGTTCACTTCCAGCACTGCCCGATGCCTGTCTCAAAATATCTGCGGCGTCGGCATAGCGCCCCTGCCGCTCGAATATATTGGCGAGCAGCTCAAAAGCAGGCTGTCGATCGGAAAAGCCAGACCTGACCAACCCTTCGGCTTTTGCCTGCGCTTCCCCGAGCCGTCCTTCGGACAGGGCCGCTTGGGCTTCACCCAAATCGGCATAGAAGCGCGATGAGGCGAGAGCCTCAACCCATTTGGACGGTGTCCCCCGGCGTGAAGCCTGTTCAAGCAGGTCGCGGGCCTCGGCAAAACGGTTCTGACGCAGTCGTACGATTCCGAGGCCGCCTAGCGCGTCGGCATCGTAGCTGTTGCGGCCAAGGGCTCGTTCGAAAGATGTCGCGGCTTCGCCCAGATTACCCTTGTTCAAAGCCTTGAAACCCGCGGCGCGGGCGTCGCCGCCGCGGTCGGCTGGGGCAGGGCGGGGCGGGGCGGATCGCGCGGCCTGCGCCGGTCGTGTCAATTCCGGGACAGGTCGGGACCCTGGTTTGGCCCCGGTTTTTGCCGCTGGCGGCCTGGCGGGGCGCGATTGCGCGCCACTCAGCCCGTGTCTCGCTTCGCTATTGACAGGATCGAGTACCAACGCCCTGCGAAAGGCCTGGTCTGCCAAGTCATTTCGCCCCTTCGCCCGCCAATAGCGGCCCTGTTGAATCAGCGCGGCGACACCGGGCACCTCCGCAACGGCGATGGTGGGCGTGACGGTTGATGCAAGCAGGGCAGCGACAAGGAATTTTCGCATCGTTATCGCTCCGGTCATGCCTCGTCAGCCCCTTCGAGGCGGCGTTTGGCCTGTGAATTGAAATAGAGATATGCAGGGCCTGCGAGAAGCAATGCCAGCAGCAGGCCGCTGGCCGCCATGAGGATCGGTCGCAGGCTGAACCAGTAGGCGATACGCATCCAGATGGGCAGGGAGCCCACCCAATAGGTAGGTCCGACCGCGAAGCTGGTCATGCCTTCACCATCGGTGACAGCAAGGTCACCCTGGATCTGTGCATTGATCTTCGTATCGGCCATGCCGTTCACCAGCTGCGGTAAGGCATTAGGGTCGTCCGCGAGCAAAGCGACTACGCTGCGGTCGCTGTCGAAGGGGGAGCGGAAGCCCACAATGCCGGAAAAGCCGCGTGCGTTATAGATGATCTGCTGTGCTTCTTCAGGATTGGATCGATCGCCGAGCGAGAAGAAATTCTGGGCGTTCTGGAATGGAGATCGCTCAGCCACCTGGAGTGCGCCATCGCTGAAGCGAACCGGGGCGTTGCCGAACAATTGGCCCGACCCCGCGACACTGCTGGCGCCAATTATCAATATGTCCTTCCCCTCCAAGGCGATCGGGTCGATCCTGTCCATCACCGTGACGCGGGTAGCGGGGAGGCCGGTCGAGTCAGCAAAGCGGCCCATCATGGCCAAAAATGCCTCGATGGTGCTAGCAGTGGCCCCGTGCGGCATTATAACGGCCGTTTCCGCCAGATCGGGCCGGATCGTGAAGGGATAGCCCGCCCCCGCGAACGTCGCGAGGTCGGGCATCTGCAGCGCATGATAGGCATGGCTGAAGTCGATTGTGCTGGTCGGGCTGATGCTGACGCGGACATTTTCCGGCAATGTGCCTTCGCACTTCTTCTTGTTCGCCAGGATCAGATTATAGTCGAACACCAACTCATTCTGGCCGAACAGATTATAACGCGGCAGCACGAGCGAAGCCTTGCTGTCCTGCGATGATGGCCCGCGACCGCGAAAGACCTGGTCCCACAAATCGCCACCGGCGAGGGGCAGCGTGCGCAGATACTGATTGTTGATCGACACATCGAGGCGTGATCCCCGCTTGTCCAGCCAGTCTGCTGTCGGGTAACGATATTGCAGGTCCAGCCTGCCGCCCTGACGAGGCCAGAAGAAAAGGTCGGGCGCGATGCGGAAGCGCGCGCTGAGCGGCCCGGGCGGCAGCCCCAGACCTTGCAAGGCATAAGCGTCGGTGAGCTCGCCCAGACGGACGGGCCGGTTCGTGTTGATCCAGCGCGGAGCAGAATAACGGCCATGTGCAGGGATGCGCACATTGTCGAATGCCATCTGTGAGCCGCCGAATACTCCGCGCCCGCTGGCCACGGCCGCCGCCGCAAGCTTCAGTTCCTGCGTGTTGCGGCCCATGATTAGGAGGAGGTTGCCAAAGGTGTCGCGCGGGTTCCGGATGACGGCAACCGATGGCCCGCGGACCTGCATGGTTACGCCCCCCACGGGCCGATTGCCCAACAGGAAGACAACGGCATTTCCCTGGGGAAGCTGATTGAACATCGGTTTGAATGAAAAGCCGCGATAGCTTGCCAGTCCCCCAAACCATGACGCCGCGCTGGCGGCTGCTTCCAGTTCGCCGTTGCTGGGCCTGCCAGCGAATACGAAGGGTAGGCGGAGAGGCAGATTGTCGTTCCGGTCGAAAAAGGGACTTGGCAGACGTGACAGGTCGGGCGTGAGCGGCAGGCTCTGGACGCTAAGGTCAAACCAGGAGCGGACATTGCTGATGTTGGCCCATAGCGAACTATGGAACGGGTCCTCGCAATCGCGCGTGTAATGTCCGAGCAGGCGCAGGTTGAGGCGGTTGTCGCCCGGCAGGAACAGTGCCGGGTTGACCGGGATGTTCAGAATCTGCCCTCGTGCATCACTGGAGCGAAGCGGGACCACCTGCACAACCTCGCCGTTCAGCAAGACGACCAACTGGCTGAGGTCGCCGATCATGGCCGGCGACCAGGCCAGACTCAGCCTCAATGTGGCGTTCGTCACCACGTCGCTACGCCGCATGCCGAAAGGAATGCCGATTTCGCCCCTCGTGCCTTCAAGACGGATGGGCGACTTTACCTGAAGATCGCGGAAGGTCAGCCGCTGCTGCCGGGTTCCACTCGCTGACGCCGTGCTCACGCTTGCGGCGGGAGCGGGAGTCGGAGCAGCTTTGGCCGCTTGCGGTGTGCCGCTCATGAGAGCGCCGGTCGCCAGCAGGATGGCGGAAGCCTTTAGCCCGGTCATTGCAGCCGTGCGCTTCACATTCCGGCGTTCGGTCCTGTTCAGACGAAACAGCCGTTTGAGTGTCGTAAGATCGACGACGATGATGTCCCACAAGGACCTGAGGCCAGAGACCGGAGGTTGCGGGGCGACCGGTTCCCAGGCATCGGCACGGCCGAGAATGGCCCGGACAAGATGCCGGGACAGCGTCATATCAAGCGGCTGAAAACGCAGAAACGCCTCCCCATGTTCAATTCGAATGGTATCGACAGGTAATGTCAGCTTCTCGTCACCCATGGGCAGCGAGATGTGCGTGACGACCCGGTCGCGCAAAGATATGTCCTGCGGCAGGCGTATGGCGGCGCCGCCCATCGACAGGTCGATTGTGACGGCATCAAAAACATGCCCATCCTGGACATAGATGGTGACCGGAACCTGAGTTTCGATGCGAATGAATTCGCGCGCCTGCTTTGTCTCCCGAGCGACGGACACAGCGGCCAGCAGGATAATGAGGCTGAACAGCGCCCATGCTCCGTTCAACAACAGGGTATCGGCCTGGATGTTGAAAAGGTGCGGAAAGAAAATCAGCTTCACCACGCCCAGTGCGATGCCAAAGAGCATCAGCGCGATGCAGAGCAAGTGAGGTTTCACCGTCCCCAGATCGAAATAGGTGCGATCCAGAAGGCTTCCCTTGTCGGTGACGTTGAACTTGCCCTTGCGGGGATTGAACAGCGTGAAGACAGTTGCCGGCACCAGATGGAAGGCAAGGATCGTTTCATAGATCTCGCCCCAGAACGGGCGCCGGTCACCGCCTTGCGACCGCGCACCCGACACCATCGAACAGTAAAGGTGGGGCGCTGCATAAGCGAAAATCAGCGATGCAGAGGCGTGGATGATATTCTGCCCGAAGATGAGATAGGCGAGCGGGCTCGTCAGGAACACGATGCGCGGCAGCGGAAACTGGAAATGCAGCATCGCATTCAGATAACAGAGCCGTTGCTGCCATTTGAGGCCTGGCCCCAGCAGTGGATTTTCGATCCGCAGGATCTGGGTCATCCCGCGTGCCCATCGTATGCGCTGGCCGATATGCAGCACCAGACGTTCCGTCGCGAGACCTGCGGAGAGGCGGGCACTGATGAAGGCAGTGTTCCACCCCATGCGCTGGAGCTTGAGCGCCGTGTGGGCGTCCTCAGTCACTGTTTCACCAGCGAACCCATTGGTCTCCATGAGCGCCTCACGCCGGATGATGGCGCAGGAACCGCAAAAGAAGGCCGCGTTCCACAGATCGTTACCCTGCTGGACACTGCCATAAAACAGGTCTCCCTCACCGGGGAGGTCCTCTACTGTACGCAGGTTGCGCTGCGCCGGATCGGGGGAATAGAAATGGTGCGGCGTCTGCATGAGAGCGAGCCTGGAGTCTTTCTGGAACCAGCCGGCCGTCATTTGCAGGAAAGCGCGTGTCGGTACATGGTCGCAGTCGAACACAGCTATCAGTTCGCCCGCAGTCTTCTTCATGGCGGCATTCAGATTGCCTGCCTTGGCGTGCAGATTGTCAGGCCGGGTCAGATATCCGCAGCCGACCTGCCGGGCAAAGGCGCGGAACTCGGGTCGGCGACCATCGTCCAGAATGAAAACCCTGAAGCGATCAGCGGGATAGTCCATGTCCAGCGCCGCGAACACCGTGTTACGCACGATGGTGAGACTTTCATTATAGGTGGGGATGAAGACGTCGATCGTGGGCCATTGTGAAGGTTCCCCCTGAAGCTCTACGACCGGGCGATGAAGCGGCCAGCTGGTCTGCAGGAAGCCAAGCAGCAGGATGATCCAGGCGTAGATTTCCGCCAGGTAAAGGCCAGCGCCGAGCAGGAATTCCAGCGGTGTGCCGAATTCCAGCGTCTGCGTCGTACGCCAGAACATGTAACGGGTAGACACCAGGATCGACAGGAGGCCGAGCGCAAGCGTCGCTTTCCGCGTGCGGGATCGGCCGAGTATCAACGCACCGCCAATCGTAATGCCACTGAATAGCCATTGGGCCTGGAGGTCCAGCGGCACGCCGATAACCAGCAGAACCAGCAGGGCCGCGAAAACTGAGATGCCCCATTTGGCGATAGGCGAGGACAGCAGCTTCATGACAGCTGTTCCGCATTGGCGTTAAGCCCCAGCCTGGCCTCGATATGCTGGGCGACTGCCCGGATATCGGCCAGAGCTGCACTGGCGGGAGCATATTTGCTGATCGGTTCGAACATGGCGGCCGCCTCGTTCACGGCCTCGTCTCGCCTGACCGTACCCACGAGCCGGTCGCCGACCAGTTCGCGCAGGAAAATATGCGTGTGCCGCGAGAAGCGGTGCGTGTCATCCAGCTGGTTGAGGATGAAGGCGGTACTACTCAACTCGATGGTAGGAACACCCGCCTGTACCTTGCTGAGCGCCGCAAGGGAGACAGGTTGCGGTAGCAGCGTGCAGACATGCAGGTCCGTATGTGGGAGCAAAAGATCCTTGGTTTCCCGATCACCCGCCGCAACGTCGGCAACGTAGACCTTGCCCGAGCGGAACGGCGATTTGCCATGACGGAGCGCCTCGATGAAATCAGGCTCCCTGCTGAGGCGATAAGCGGAGAAAAGTTCTACTCCCGCGACAGCAAGGGCTGATCCGCCGCCATGAAATTCGGCAAGTGCCTGCGTTGGAAGCAGGCCGAAAAACAGCTTGAGCGTGTCCTGATAGGTAAAATCGATTGCAGCGACATCATGCCCCTTCCGCGCGAGATGCATCGAGAGATGAGCCGCGATGAAACTCGTTCCGGTTCCGCCTTTGGGGGAATGACAGAGGATCAGGGGCATCAGGCGCGGCCCCCTTCATCATTGTCGGAGATGCGCTGGAAAAAGGACCGCAGGTCGTTTTTCATTTCGTCTGAGGATGTATTCTGTCGACTGGAAGAATAGCCGCCGAAAATACCTGCGTCCGACTGTGACACTGCCGGTTTTGCTGGTGCCGCCTTGACTGTGGGAAGCACATCTTCGACGCTGCGGGCTGCGAGCGCGGAAACGGGTTTGCCTACAACGCGATCGTCTGTCAGCAGGGCTTCGAATATGGGCCAGAGCTCCATATCCGCAAAATTGTCGGTGAATTCACGGTATCTGAAATCCCTGCGCCCGAGCCGGGCGAGCAGGTTGGCGGCGTCTGATCGCATAAAGAATCCCCTTTGATGCCTTCGTGCGATATATATCGTTGGTTAAAAAGGCCTTTGCGATCAAGCGGGGAATATGAATAAGGTCAACTAAATATTCGGGCCACTCAGTCGATTTAAAGATTAGCTGTACAATTGTAGAACAATGGCACTCAGGCAGGAGTCCCTTGTTTGTGAACTGCCGGCTCCAGCGGACGCTGACGTCGTCGTCATGACCACGGTGTGCGGCACCGGCAAATATGGTCGCCCGGCCTGTGCGACCGTCCTGCTGATGAACCGGAAGCTCGTCGAGCGCTAGGGGAGAGCCGGGGCATCCGAGTCAAGGAGGGCTTGGATATCGCCTCCAATATCGATCATCGCTGGGCGAAATCCTGCGTTTCGGTCCTGTCCCAAGATCCTCGCGTGCTGGTGGCAATGCCGCACCGGCCTCTCTTTCATGGCAGGTCTGGCGCCGGCACGGCTTGTCCGCGCAACGGCTTCGTCGGCTTTCTTCCCCGCCCTTGCGGGCTTCCTCGCGAGGCAAGAAAACCGGCTCCGGCCGTCCTTCGCTGGCGCTTCGGCCCAGGGGTGCACAGCGCCGTGCCATCGCCTCATCGACTGCCATCGAGGCCGCAGGGGCGGCATTCGAACAAGCAGAAGGAGACTTTCCATGGCACAGATCGGCAGCTTCACCCGCAACGAGGACGGCGTTTACACCGGTGAAATCCGCACCCTCACCCTTCGCGTCAAGGCCACGATCCGGCCTGTCGAACGCGAGCATGACAAGGCTCCGGACCATCGCGTCAGCGCCGGTGGCGTCGAGTTCGGCGCGGGCTGGACCAAGGCGGCGCGCGAGGCCGGCGCGGAATATCTGAGCCTCAAGCTCGACGATCCATCCTTCCCCGCGCCCATCTACGCGACTCTCACCCAGGGCGACGAGGGCGAGCACAAGCTCATCTGGTCCCGCTGAAATGAAGAAGCTCCGCGCCAGATCGGCGCGGAGCCTCTTTTTCTCCTGGGGTGTCGAAAGCCTGGGAGTGGTTTTCGACACTGATGCCGGGGTGTCCCTGTCCGCATCCTGGGTGCCGCGATCGCGCCGTTGTGATCTCGACAGACAGGATAGCGCCCCATGGACACCGACGACGACATTGCCCGCGCGAACCGCGCGAAACGCGGCTCGCCCTTCCTCAACACCGATCAGGCCGCCGCCTATCTCAAGATCTCCAGCCGCCTGCTGAAACGCCTGCGCCGCGACGGCAAGGGGCCGGTTTTCCGCCGCCATTGCCGTTTCGTCCAATATCATATCGATGACCTGGACAGCTGGTCCGCCGAGCATTCGGCGCGGGATCTGGGCGCGTGAGCCGCCGTCGCAGCCCTGCCGCCGATGCGCCGTTGCTCGCCTGGGGCGAGACCTTGCGGACGGAAAAGCGGAGGCACGTTCGATTGCGCGGGCGCATCTTGTGCGTTGGTGCTGGCACTCTCATCCCCCTCCTTTCCGCCGCGCTTCCGTCCACGCCGCGCCTCGTCTGGAATGCGAGCGCCAGCGCGCCGATCGGACTCTACAGGGTAGAACCCGGCGCCGTGGTGGAGCCGGGTGACATGGTCATCGCTCGCGTGCCCAGGCGCTATCGGCTGCTCGGTGCGTCCCGTCGCTACCTCCCGATGAACGTGCCGTTGGTGAAGCGCGCCGTGGCCTATGCGGGCGATAAGGTCTGCGCGCTGGCCGAGGACATCTTTCTCAACGGGCGATGGATTGCGAGCCGCCGCGCAGCTGATGCCGCTGGTCTCCCGATGCCCTGGTGGAGCGGTTGCATGGTGCTGCGGGGACGACAGCTTTTCCTACTGATGGACAGTCCGGCCTCCTTCGACGGCCGCTATTTCGGGCCGACCGATGGCGACGATGTGATCGGGAAGGCGACGCTCCTGTGGCGCCGTTGAAACGCGCCATCATCCTGCTGGCGCTCGCCCTAGCGACGCCTGCCAAAGCTGAATCGGTCGCCACATGGCAGCCTTATATCCGCGAGGCATCGCTGCGGTTCGGCATCCCCACCGTTTGGATCGAGCGGGTCATGCGCGCCGAAAGCGGTGGGCAGACTCGCTGGAACGGCCGACCCATCCGCTCTTCCGCTGGCGCCATAGGTCTCATGCAACTCATGCCTGCAACCTGGACGGAAATGCGCGCCCGGCTCGGGCTCAGCCATGATCCCGACGAGCCCCGCGACAATATCCTGGCTGGCACCTTCTACCTGCGGCTGATGCATGACCGGTTCGGATATCCCGGGCTGTTCGCCGCCTATAATGCCGGGCCGGGGCGCTATGCCGAACATCTTGCGGGCCGCCGTCCGCTGCCGGGCGAGACCATCGGCTATCTCGCAAGCGTGGCGCCGGAGCGGCAGATGGGCGGGGTCAGTGCGACGGCATCACCACCGGTCGAGCCGCTGTTCGCCATACAAAAGGGCGGCGGATTGGCCCCGGCCGCCGCCGTCGGCGCACCATCGCCAAGCCCGATCTTTGTCGCTCTGTCGCAAGGGAAATTGAAGTGATGCCGCATGTCCAGGAGAGGGTGGAGGCTCGTCTCGACAGACCCAGCATGACGGGTGGCGAAGCGCCTATCAAGGCCCGCGGGCGCCCCCCAATTTGCTGCGCAAATCGGTTCCCCCCGCGTCCGCTTCGCGGCGCCGCGCTACGCGCCGCGGCCCTGACAGCCGCCCCGCCACCCGTCCCCCGGACGCCGTTCTCGATGGTGAGGACGAAGTGCAAGGAGGTCATCATGGGCATGGTTCAGGGCATCGGAACGGCGTCGGACAGCGTCGTAGCAACGCTGGTAGCAGGACTTGAAATCGAGCTGGGACGGGTGCGGGAGAAGCACTGGCGCAGCGCTTCCTGGACGCGGAGGAGAGCGATTTCCACTGGGATGGGCGCGGCGAGGAGCGTTGGCTGGGTTCCTATGAGGGCCTTGGCGAGGATGATCTGGAGCTCGACCGGATCGCGATCTGGGGTCGGCTGGATGGCCGCTGGTTCATGGCCATCATCCTCGTGGATGGCGAGGGAATGCCGCATGGAACGATTGCGAAGCGCATTTGCCACAGTCGCGACGCTGCTCGAAAGGCTATGGCTGGTGCGCGCTAAGGACGCATTGGCCGGCGGGGAGAGGCGGCGTCGAACCGGCGCCGTCTCTCCCCTTTTTTCGAGCCGAGGGGGTGTCGAGAGAGGGGGTAAGGGGAAACAAGATAAAGGCAGTGTCTCGCGACCCGGCTTAAGTGTTTGTCTGCACATCCTTTTTTCACGAGATCGTGCCCTGACTTCGAGAGGCAGGACGGGCGGGAACGGCGGAAATCCGCCAGTTTCTGGCCGAATTCGCGAGATGGGGCGGCGTTACCATGTCTGACGACGACCTCACGCCCAGGCTCGGCAGGATGCGGGGCAATGATGGCAAGCGCACCGTCAAATATGGCGGGCGCATCCTCGCGGCGACGCGGCTGGCTGGTAACAAGACAGGCAAAAGGTCGCGGCGCTTTGATGGCAGTCGGATGGGCCGGCGCGCGAGCATGGGACGGCTTCTCGCCAGTCGCGACAGGTTGGGCGGTTTCCGCGGACGCCGCGCGGCGGTGAAGGCGAGCCTCATCCGGCTCGGTGGCAAGGCTGGCCAGGCAGCCCGTGCCCATATGCGCTACATCCAGCGCGACGGCGTCACGCGCGAGGGTTTGCCGGGGGAGCTCTATGGTCCGGCGACCGACCGCGCGGATGGCGACGATTTCCTGAAGCGCACGGCTGGTGATCGCCACCAATTCCGCTTCATAATCTCTGCAGAAGATGGGGCAGAATATCCCGACCTCAAGCCCTATGTCCGGCTGCTCATGACTCAGGTCGAACAGGACCTCGGCACCAAGCTCGACTGGGTCGCGGTTGATCATTTCAACACCGAGCGACCGCACACGCATATCGTGCTGCGCGGCGTCGATGATCGTGGCGATAATCTCATCATCGCGCGCGAATATATTTCACACGGCCTGCGCGAGCGCGCGTCCGAACTGGTGACGCTCGACCTGGGGCCGCGAACCGATCACGAAATCGAAGCCCGCCTGCGCCATGATGTCGAGCAGGAGCGGCTGACCGCGATCGACCGTCGCCTGCTGCGGCGGATGGATGCCGATCGAATCGTATCGCCCGCCGACAACGAGCCTTTCCAGCAATCGGTGGCGGCCGGTCGGCTTCGCAAATTGAAGGCGATGGAACTTGCCGAAGATATCGGCGGCGGGCGCTATCAGCTGGTCGATGGAATGGAGGACACGCTGTGGCGCATGGGAGAGCGCGGCGACATCATCCGCCTCATGCAGCGCGAGTTGACGGCACGCCGCCTTGACCGACCCGGCGTCGAGCGGCTGGTAGCGACAGAGATCCAACAATCCATTATTGGCCGGTTGATCCATAGAGGCTTCTCCGACGAGCATCGCGACCGTCATTATGCGATGCTCGACGGTGTCGATGGCCGGGTCCATTATATAGACCTTGGTCGGGGCGATGGTGTGCCGTCGGTTCCAGAGAATGCGACCGTGCGGATAGAGCCGACAAGGGCGAGCGTGATGCAGGCGGATCGTACCGTCGATGCTGTCGCTCGCGCCAACGGTGGACGCTATTCGGTCGACCTCCATCTGGCGCACGATGCTCGGGCCAGCGAAGCTTATGCCGCGAGCCATGTCCGGCGGCTGGAAGCTATGCGACGGGCCGGGGCCGGGCCGGAGCGATCAGAGGATGGGAGCTGGGTCATTCCCGACGATCACCTCGCCCGCGCCGAGGCCTATGCCCAGCGACAGAAACGTGACCGGCCGGTGGCGGTCTCGATCCTCTCGCGAACACCTGTCGCCGACCTGCGGACAAAGGAGGCGTCGACCTAGCTCGATCGCGAACTGGCATCAGGTACACCGAGCGCGGTCCGCGATGCGGGCTTTGGTCGCGAAGTACGCGATGCAATGTCGGCCAGGCGTCAGTGGCTCATCGAGCAGCAATTGGCCGATCGCGAAGGCCAGGTTTTCCAGTTGCGGCGCGGCGCATTGGAGGCCCTCCGCTTGCGCGAGCTTCGCGATGTTGGCGACAGGCTTGGCAAGGAACTCGGCAAGCGATTTGAGTCGATCAATGTGGGCGAGCGAGTGGAGGGTATCATTGGGCGGCGTTTGGACCTTGAGAATGGGCCGTATGCGGTGGTCGAGCGTGCGCGGGATTTCACGCTGGTACCGTGGCGCGGTATGTTTGAGCGCAATACCGGCAAGACGGCGTCTGGGATCATGCGCACGGACGGTGTTAGCTGGCAATTCCGGCGGGGTCGTTCCGGTCCGTCGATTGACTAAGGCTTGTGGGATTCATCAGGAGTTGATGACGGCCGCGGCGAGGCGGATCATGGCTTCGAATCTATGGTCGGTTTTGCAGACGCGTATGGCGACGCGCTTCTGGTCGAAAATCTTCGGCTGAGGACACCGACGCGCTGCTGGACCAATTATCAGCACTTTAGAAACCCTGGAAACCTTCCCGCACGAGGTGCCGTGGCGAGGAGCTTAAGGCATTGGGGGTTTGGGAGCTTTCGGGCAGATCATTCTGCGGCAGTACTGGCAGATTTATCCCATCTCCAAGACAAGAGCTTTCACCTGATCATCACTGACGGTCGGCCGGACATGCAAACCTCGCTCGACCGTCACCTTATGCCTTATTCGCCATGATGTTGCTAATGTAAGACTCTCTGCGTCGAAAGCCCATTTCTACGCTGAAATCCTCGGCTATCGCCAATGCCAAAAGGCTGGATCGGAGAAACCTCATCGATGGACGAACAGAAATACGAGGGCAGCGCAGAGGATGACTAATTGCGGATTGTCGGCGCGATGGCGTTGCATAGCGTGACGTTGGCTGCCGTTCTTCGCATGATCTGAAAGCCGCCATAAGTGCCATTTGGCATGAAAGCTTTGTCGAGCACGACCTCAAAGGCTATTTTCTCGTGCGGAGAAGGGTTGGTCATAGCCGGGAACACAGTACGATAAAAATTTGGTCGCGTGATTTCGACATGCGATACAATCCATTGTGCGTTCTGCATAACCTCGCGACACGTTTCCTTGTATTGTGCTGGCGTCGAATATTGCGGCAGCAACATGTCAAGACGGGCGGGGTGATGATGCCCGGTCAGGAAAGGCAGCATGGGATCGGCAGGATAGAAGAACACGGTGGCACTCGGAGGAAGCGTCTGCAACCGTTTCAGCAGCGGGAGAATATCGCCGCTGGTCACCACGCCGTAGACGCCCGCCCTTGTTTCCACCTGTGGCGAACTGACACTACGCACCGCTGCGACGATCAGCGAAGGAAGCGGCATGAAGACCGCCACAAGGCCGACCGTTCGCCACAGAGGTTTGCTTTTTTCATGGGGCAGCAGCTGTCCCAGAGCGGCAGCCAGCAGCGGGAGGACCAGTACTGCGCAGAAAGCGATATGCACAGCGTCGGGTCGAGGAAAACATCCTCCAAACCCGGCAGCGGCAAACAGCAGGAGAGTGGGCCAGGGCTGCTGAAGTAAACAGGCAGCTCCCTTCCTCCAGACCAGAAGCAATAATAATAATGCGGCAAGCGGGAAGGTCAGCACCCCGAATATCATCTGCACGTTCATGAAGGCGCCGTAGGGCAGGGCTTGAATATTCGAATAATGGTTCAGAGCATAAAGGACGACCTGATCGAAAGCCGCCATCATCGTCCCTTGCCACCAAAGGTAGCCCAGCGCTGATAGTGAAAGCGCCAAACCGCTGGAGATGTAGACGGCCAGCGATCTCACTGACCGGGTCGACAGGATCGACACCAGCCCGGCCACAGCGATCATTCCGCCACGATGCGTCGTTACCAGTGCGGCCGCACACGCGGCAAATCCCGCCACGGTCAAACGAGTGGCCTTTCCGTCGGCCCATAGGATCGTCCAAAGGGTCAGAATGGAAAACAGGCTGGTGAACCAGTGATGATTGACCTGCATCCACGGCCCCGGCACCGACACCGACCAGGCCAGCACCAACATGGCGGACAAGCCGGGTCGGTTTGACACCATTCGGCAGCAGCTATAGCCAAGCCCGGCGATCAGCGCGATCACCAGTACCATGAGCAACCTTGCTGCCAGCAGCGTCTGCCCGAAAAGAGTCAGCCAACCAGTCGTGATGAGGAATCCCAGCGGCGGATGGAACTCGAAAAAGTCACGATATAATATCTGGCCGCCAATCATGCGCTGGGCGGCGTGAAGCCATATACCTTCATCTGCGAGCAACCAGATCGATCGCGTGAAAGGTATGCACAGTAGGGCGGTTGTGACCATGATGAGCAACCCGGCATAGCGCTCCAGTAGCTGCATGAAGAATTTCGACCGTCGGTGGTGCGAGGCCGGATCAATGCTGAGGGAGGAGATCATGAGGTCGCCTGGATGAATGTTGGGCATTCAGGCCTGTGAGGTATCGGATCGGGAGGAGTGATCCGCCGATAGACATGAAGGGAAGGGGTTGGACTCGCTTCGCGATAATTTCGTACGAGATAAGAGCGGATGGCCGGACTGCGCAGGAAGAACCCGCGCACATCGAATGAGGGGGGCTGATAAATATAGTTGCGGCGCCGTTCGAACAGGATCAGCGTGGGCGAAGAGCAGCTTATTTCCATCGCGGCTTCGGACCGCACCTTCTCTGCCATTATCTGCAACGGCCGTGGATTGGGACCGATCACCTCCGCATGGGCGATTGCGGGTATCATCCAGTAGGCATAGAGGCGCGACGGCCAGGCAAGGGCATGATCCTCAATAATCGGCCAGCCCCACATGGGATCTGCTGCAGCTATGAAAACCGGGCTGCCCTTCGGCGTATTGGCTAGGATCGGATCTATTTCGGTGCGAAAGAAATTAAGATACGGGCCGGTCTTGAACGGCAACAAGATTGGCAGTGAGAGCATCGCCAGTCCTATGCTGATCGGTATCAAGCGCCGCATGTCCGCCGACATCAGTCGCAAGCCCATTGCGAGGGCGGCGGCGCCTGTAACCGGCACGCTGTGGTAAAGCCATCCCTTTCGCTGCAAAAAGTAGGCAACCGCAAATCCGATCGCCAGAATTAGCAAGGTGGACACCAGCGGCTTGGCCGTCTCGCCGAAAGCTCCGCCGTAGGTCAGGAAAAAGGCAAGGATGGCGACCCAGATCACAACCCAAGGCCGTATCAGCATCATGTCCCAGGACGTTTCGAAACCATGATAGGCCGTCCGGACCATTGGCACGGCACGGGTCAGGAAGTCAGGCGCGAATACGAGGACAGCCACCCCGTAAAGCAGTGCGCCTGCTGCCAATGCGAGGGTTTCTGGACGCACCGCACTCCATTGCCGGCGGACAACGGTAATCAGCCAGACTTCCAACATGACCGGGATAACGGCAAAATAATGCTTCAGCGCAAAGCCATAGGCTGCGCCCATTCCTACCAGCAGCGCTAAGAGAGCTGGAATCGCACTTCCCGCCGATCGACGAGCGATCAAGGCGGCGTATGGAAGAGTTAAGATCAGCGCGATTTGTTCGCGCTGGCCGAAGTCGTAAAGCGGCGTGATCACCGTCAGCCAGAAGGCAAGGAGCATCGTCGCCAATCGCGTAATCGGTGATGAAAGATTTGCCAGATGCGCCACGAGCAAAGCGGACGTCGCGCCGGCTCCGACAATCGCAGTGACTAGCAGCCGCAGCGGCGGCACATGAAACCAATGTGCCAAATTATGGATCGGTACAGCCGACCAAAACCAGAGCGGCGGATTGATTTCCCATATATCCCGGTACAGCACCGCACCATTGGCTATCTGGCGGGCGATCCAAAATTGCCAGACCACATCATGGGTGATCGGAATGTCGTGCAGCAGGATCAACGTGACAATAGCCGTCGCCCACAATGCGATATCCGGCAGGCGATGTGTTGCAACGCCAACGGCTCGCCTCCAGCGCTCAGCCGCGTCGCCCCCAAACACCAGAAGGCGTGATAGAACGTAGAATAGCGCTGAGTAGAGCGTTATCCCGATCAGATGTACGACCGGCTCGTCGATCCATCCCGCCATGCGAAAGGCGCCGACGACCAGGAGGTTCGCGGCGTAGGCTTGGACGGCCACGGCGCCGAACCGCGCCAGTTCGGTGGCTGACATCGGTTCGCGCACGGCGAATGTCCAGTAGCGATTTGCCACGAACGAAAGGACAAGGCCGAAACCATAGCCCAACGCATTGGCTGCGTAGTCGCCAAGCCCGAGGGCCAAGGCGGATAAAATGATGGAAAAACCAAAAGCGGTGTTGAGCAGCCCTACCAGGCCAAATTTGATGATTGTCATAAGTGGGCGAGCGCGCTCAGGAAGCCATCAGCGAATATTGAGCGCCGATCGGCAACCATGTTAACGAACGTTCCAACGGCCGTAACGCAGCCAGCGGGCCTGGAAAGAAGATCCGGTAATTCGTGCGCACACGATCGAAACCGGCATGCAACAGACGTCGCTTCATCTCGGGCGCGCTGATCAGCACCGCATTTTCATCGAACGGGCAATTGGCGACTGCATATCGGGTGAGGGGGTTCCATGGATTATGTTCGAACAGCATGAACGTTCCGTCAGGAGACAGATGCTGGCGAATCTGCCCCAGCAAGCCCGCATGCAGATTTTCGGGGATGTGGTGGAAGACGCAGGCGGTGAAGACCAAGTCGAACGAACCCATGGCGGCCGGCATATGCTGGCCATCATAGACATGGAAGCTGACCCGATCCGACAATTGTTCACGGCATAGGTCCAGCGAGCGTTCCGAGACATCGAGGCAGCTGATGTGTGCATCCGGGAAGGCTTGCCGCAAGGGCTTCAACGAATTGCCGATGCCTGCCCCGAAATCCAAAATCCTCTTGATCGTGAGGCCACTCTGCTCGACCGCTCGACGCGCATCGGCGATCTTATACTCTGCGAAAAAGCCAACATCCTCCCCACTGAGCCGGATGGAACGGGCATGTTGCGCGGTATAGTCGGTTGCGACCAGATCGAACTCTGCTTCAGCCATGCATGGCTCGCTTGATCTTCGCAGTCATCTCGTGTGCTGGGCTTCTTTCCGCAGACGCTGTTGGTCTCGCTTGGACTTCCTGCACAATGAACAGCGGTCGGTGTTTGGATTCCATGTACATGCGGCCAAGATATTCGCCGAATATACCCAGCATCAGCAACTGAATGCTGCCGAGGATCAGGACGATGCTGGCAATGCTCGCCCATCCGGTCAGCGTGTCGCCCATAGCATAGGATATCAAGACCCAGCCAAGCATGAGCATACCTAACAGACCGGCAGCCAGCCCAAGATGTGCCGCCATGCGCAGCGGCAATGTCGAGAAGCTCGTTATCGCGTCCAGCGCGAAGGAGAGCATTTTTCGAAGGGGATAATGGCTCTCCCCGGCGAAGCGCGCCTCCCGTTCATAAGGTAGCGCTGCCTGTCGGAACCCTATCCAGCTGACCATGCCGCGCACAAAACGATACCGTTCCGGCATGGCGTTCAGATGGTCCACGACGCGGCGGCTCATAACGCGGAAATCGCCCGTGTCGCGTGGCACAGGTACGTCGACCATCCGATCGAGCAGCCGATAAAAGAGTTTTGCCGACGCTCTTTTGAACATCGTTTCTCCGGCACGTCTCAGACGCTGCCCATAAACGACATCGTAACCCTCTTCCATTTTTGCAAGCAACGCGGGCAGCAACTCGGGAGGGTCCTGCAGATCTGCATCCATGACCATCACCCTGTCACCCCGGCAAATCTGGAGACCGGCGCTGAGCGCAATTTGATGACCGTAATTGCGCGCCAGATTCACGCCCACAACCTGAGGTAATTTCTCGGTTAGATCGGTGATGATGGCCCAGGTCCGATCGCGCGAACCATCATTGACGAGGACGATTTCGTAATCGCCGGATGCGGCGCTATGGCAGACCGCCGATACCCGATCGACCAGCGCCGTCAGGCTCTCTTCCTCGTTGAAGCAGGGCACGACGATGGAGATCGCCGGTACTGTATCACAATGTTGCTGATCCATGCCGCTTCCCACCCTCATAGGAATTTCCCATAACAACGCCCAATTTACAAATCGTAAAGAACGTTCGGTAACCAACGATGGGCAAGGTTGGGGCGGAGTGGCAACGGAATGCTGGTAGCCGACTGTAATAAATGACTTATTGTGATAGGATGTTGGCACTTTATCCGACCCTGCTCAGTGCGATTGTTCATACTGGTATCTGGGCCTGAAATGGATCGGCAATCGCTGTCGCCCGGTTAAATTCGTTCGAAATCAGTCCATCTCGTTGATCGCCGCCCGCGTGTAATCCACGCCCACGCTCGCATAGCGCTGGACCATCCGCAGTGACTTCCAGCCGCCCATGTTCATGATGGTGATAAGGTCTATCCCGGCCATCACGCAGTGGGACGCCCAATGGTGGCGCCAGTCATGGACGGTGAAATCCTCGATCCCCGCGCGCGTGCAGGCGGTCGCATGCTGGTTCCTGATCGGGTTGCCACCGGGGATCTTCGCCTTGCGCGTGTCCGAATAAGGTTTGCCAAACCGGTTGAGGAAGACATGGCCATTTGTCGGCTGTCCTCGTTTTTCCCAGATCGGCCAGAGCACATCGAACACGCGGGAATGCATCGGCACCGACTTGATGACCGCGTTCTTGCTGTGGTTGAGCCGGATCGATCTCTCTTTCATATCGACCCCATCGACGCCCCACGGGATCTGCAATGCCGTCTGGATCCTCGGACCCTGGAAAGCCAGCATGGTGATGATTGGCTGGATGTGAGGGGAATAGGCGGCGATCAGCCGATCGCGATCCTCCTTGCTGAGGAAGCGCACCCGCTCATTGTTGAACGGGATCGCCTTGATCCGGAGCGGTGGAAGGTCATGCAGATCGTGATGGACGTTTATCGCCGCCTGGAAAACCGAGCGATAGCGGTCCTGACCGCCCGGGTCATGGCCGGTCAGGTAAGCCCGGCGAAAATGCTCCCACGCCTGCTTCGGCTCGCGCAGGCTGAAGTCGCCGATGATGCCATTCAGTTTGCCGATGCGCAGGATGTCGGACGCGCAAGGAGGCTTGGCTTTTGACAGATAGCTGTTGAAGGCATCGGCGATGGTTCCCTGGGCGACGAGCGCTGCGGGACCGAACATGAGCTGGTGGCGCAGCTTCGTTTCATGTTCTGCCATCAGATGGGCGGCCGCATCGCGATCGGTTGTTCTTAGGCTGAACTCCTGGACCTCGATATGCTTGTCGCCAAGCGAAACCGAGCCTCGGATGTAGTATATGCCTTTCTTCCCACGGGTACGGATTGAGAGCATGTGATCTTTTCCAGTCGCATGTGATTTTGCGCCTTCCCCGCACGGATTTTATCCGCATTCCTGAACGTGGGGCACGCCATGTTTCGTGAAGGTCTGGCGCATTCCGGTGCATGCACGGCGGTGGCTATGCCGGGCTGGTGCAGAGTGTCGCGAGACCCGAAGGGGCTTGTGTCTGTTTCGGGGGATCGCGGGCTCTATGGGGGGCGGAGGCGGCGTGTCGTCTTTTGCTTGCTGACGAGATTGCCTGCTCTGCCGTGGCGCAGCACCGTTTTTCTGCCGCAAGATGCGGCTCACGCGCGAATGGGGTGACGACCTGTCCGTGGGTCGACGATGGGGCATCATGAGGCTTTGCGAGACCATGTCGGCGAGGCGCTAGCGAATCGGAATCTCGCTGGGTTCGCCCGGCATTTTCATGCCCAGAATTTGCCCAAAGAGGCGTCGATATGCCCAAAATTTGCCCAAAAATCTCTTGGGCAATGCGGGGGAGGCGACCTCCATCAGGCAAACAAAAACCCCGCCAAATCGTTGATTTGACGGGGTTTTCGATGGTGGGCGTGGCAAGGATTGAACTTGCGACCCCTGCGATGTCAACACAGTGCTCTACCACTGAGCTACACGCCCACGGGAGTTGGGCCAATAGCGGGGGGTGGTGGGGTGTGCAAGCGCGAAATTCGCTTAAAAGCTAATTCTCTGGACAGAGGGAGCGCAGCCCATATTGTGCGGGGAAAACAGGGGGCGCCGTCGGCATGAACGACATCCACAACGCAGCGGGCGGAGCGACGATGCCACTGCCCTTTTACCGGCAGCTTTACGTGCAGGTGCTCGCCGCCATCGCGATCGGGGTCCTGATCGGCCATTTCTTCCCGCAGACCGGCGTTGCGCTCCAGCCGCTCGGCGACGCCTTCATCAAGCTGGTGAAGATGATCATCGCGCCGGTCATCTTCCTCACCATCGTGACCGGCATCGCGGGCATGAAGGAATTGGGCGCGATCGGGCGGGTGGCGGCAAAGGCATTTGCTTACTTCCTCATCTTTTCCACCCTTGCGCTGATAGTCGGGCTGATCGTCGCCAATGTCGTGCATCCGGGCGCGGGGCTGAACATCGACCCGACGACGCTCGACGCGGGCAAGGTCGCGGAATATCAGCAGCAGGCGCATGACCGGTCACTCATCGGCTTCCTCATGGACATCATCCCCGCCACGCTGATCTCGGCCGTCGCGGATGGCCACAACATCCTTCAGGTGCTGTTCGTGGCCATATTGTTCGGCATCGCCCTGACCCTGATTGGTGAGAGGGCGGACCCGCTCATGCAGGTCCTGGAATCCGCCAGCCACGCCATTTTCAAGCTGGTGTCGATCCTGATGAAGGCAGCCCCCGTCGGCGCGCTCGGCGCCATGGCCTTCACCATCGGCAAATATGGCGTGGGGGCGCTGGCGAACCTCGTGGAATTGGTCGCGACCTTCTACCTCACATCCTTGTTGTTCGTGCTGGTCGTGCTGGGCCTCGTCGCCAAGCTGATCGGCTTCAACATCCTGCATCTCATCCGCTACCTGAAAGCGGAACTGCTGCTCGTCCTCGGCACATCTTCATCGGAAGCTGCGCTGCCCAGTCTCATCGAGAAAATGGAGCGGGCAGGGTGCCGCAAGTCCGTCGTCGGGCTGGTGGTGCCGACGGGGTACAGCTTCAACCTCGACGGCACGAACATCTATATGACGCTGGCGGCGCTGTTCATAGCGCAAGCGACCAACGTCCATTTGAGCATCGGCGACCAGATCCTGCTGCTGCTGGTCGCCATGCTGTCCAGCAAGGGCGCGGCGGGCGTCACGGGCGCGGGCTTCATCACGCTCGCTGCCACGCTCTCGATCGTCCCGTCCGTGCCGGTCGCAGGCATGACCCTGATCCTCGGCGTCGACCGTTTCATGAGCGAATGCCGCAGCCTCACCAACTTCGTCGGCAATGCGGTCGCGACGGTGGTCGTATCGGCGTGGGAGAGGGGGCTCGACCGCGAGCGTTTCGCCGCCGCCATGGCGGGCAAGCCGCTGCCCCCGACCCCCGACATGGAAGAAGTCGTCCCCGGCTAAGCGGCTTTCAGTTCAGCTCGCTCATGCTGGTGCTGCCGAAAAGCCGGTCGATCTCCAGCACCAGGTCGCGCAGGTGGAAGGGCTTGGACAGCACCTTCGCCTGCGGCACCGCTTTTCCAGCCTTCAACGTCACGGCGGCAAAGCCCGTGATGAACATGATCCGCATATCGGGCGCGACCGTGGCCGCATGCTGGGCCAGCTCGATGCCATCCATCTCGGGCATGACGATGTCGGTCAGCAACAGGTCGAAATGATCGTCGTCGATATGCGGCACGGCCTGCGCGCCGGTGGCGACCGCCACCACCTCATATCCCGACCGCTCCAGCGCGCGGGCGAGGTAGACGCGCATGCTGTCATCATCCTCGGCCAGCAAAATTCGAACCATCGCTTGGATCAATCTCGTCTCTGGCCGGTGTCGGCCGATCTCGTGCGGCACCCCTCGCGGGTGGCGCTGTATGCCATTATATGCGACAACCAGTATATATATCCAGCCGGGTAACCATTTTTGCCGCGCCCTGTGGAAGGAGATGATTTGAGCTATTCCGCACCGCGCGCTCCGGCCCAATCCACAGCCTCTCATGATCTTTACGGACCGGACCGCCCGATCGCTCCGGTGGTTATTTCGGTGCCCCATGCCGGGCGCGAATATGCCCCGGCTCTGCTGGGCACCGCCAGAGTCGCACCGGACATATTGCGACGGCTGGAGGATCGCTGGGCGGACCTGCTGGCCCATCCGTTGATCGAACGCGGCTATCATGTGCTGGTGGCGCGCGCGCCCCGCGCGATGATCGACCTCAATCGCCATGAACGGGAAATCGATCCCGCGATGGTGACGGGCCTGCCCCGCGACGTCCCCCTTCAAAGCAGCGCGAAGCTGCGTGGTGGCCTTGGCCTTCTACCCCGGCGCCTGCCGGGCGCCTATGAACTGTGGCAGCGGCCCATCGGGTGGGACGAAGTCCGTCGGCGGATCGACACGATCCATCGGCCCTATCATGAGGCATTGACGCGGATGCTGCGGGCGGCTCGGGAAGTCCATGGCCACGCCGTGCTGATCGATCTTCATTCGATGCCGCCGCTTCCCGCTGCTGCTGCCGGACAGCCTGCGCCCAGCGTGGTGCTGGGGGATCGCTTCGGCCGGGCTGCGTCGGCGCGGCTCATGACGCTGGCGGCCGATGTGCTGGAGGGGCATGGGCTGACGGTGGCGCAGAATCATCCCTATGCGGGCGACCATATGATCGAACGCCATGGGGATCCGGCCCATGACTTCTACGCCTTGCAGGTGGAGGTTGACCGCAGTCTCTATCTCGATGCCGCCCTGGACAATCCCGGCCCCGGCCTGCCAAGGGTTCAGACGGCCATCAGATCCCTGATCGACGCGCTGGCCAGCGAAGCGCCACGCGCCGCCTATCCACTCGCCGCTGAATAGCCAGATATGCAGAAGGCCGGGGCGCTACCTGCACCCCGGCCTTCGCTTGATACCGCTATGCGCGCATCATTCCAGATGCTGATCAGGCAGCGCGTGCGTGGGCCTTGAACCCCAAAGGGCATAGAAGAGGATGTAGAGTTCGCAGACGGCCGTCAGCAGGAAGCTGTTTTGCAAGCCATAATTGTCGGCCAGCCATCCCTGCACCACCACCAGCGACCCGCCAGCGATCGCCATGATCAGCAGTCCCGATCCTTCCTCGGTCAGCGGCCCCAGGCCACGAATGCCCAGGGTGAAGATGGTCGGGAACATGATCGAATGGCCCAGGCCCACCAGAATCAGCGCCCACATGGCGACCGGCCCGTGGCTGAAGACCGCGACAAGCATCACGATGAACGATCCGGTCGCGAAGGCCGCCAGCACCTTGCCCGCGTCCACCTTCTGCATGATCGCCGATCCCACGAAACGGCCGACCATCATGCCGCCCCACAGGAAGCTCAGATAGCGGCCTGCCTGCTCATGGGTCAGGTTGGCGATGTCAGGCTGGCTGACAAAATTCACGAAGAGGTTGGCGACGCCGATCTCCGCGATCAGGTAAATGAAGATGGCGGGGACGCCGAAGACCAGGTTGCGATGCGCCCAGAGCGAGTGGTTCTTGCGGTCCTCCTTCGCCAGACGCGAGGTGGACGAACCCATGGCGGGCAGGGGAAAGCGAGCGATCACGATCGCCAGCACCAGCAGGACCGCGGCAACGAGGCCGTAGGGCAGGATCACCGATTGCGCATCGGCCAACCGTTCCGCCTGGGTCAGGACGACGTCCGCGCTCGCCGTGCCGCCCTTTGATCGGCCAAGGATCAGATAGGCGCCGAACAGCGGAGCGAGCATCGTACCAGCCGAGTTCATCGCCTGCACCAGATTGAGGCGTGACGACGCTGTCTCCGGCTTGCCGACGACCGCCACATAGGGATTGGCGGCCACCTGCAACAGCGTGATGCCGCTGGCGATGATGAACAACATGGCCAAGGTGACGCCATAGGATGGCAGGCTGGCCGCCAGCATCATGCCCAATGCTCCCGCCGCCATGATCAGCAGCCCGATCACCAGCGCCTTTTGATAGCCGACGCGTTCGATCAGCTTGGCCGAGGGGATGGATGCCACGAAGTAGGCGATGAACCAGACGGACTCGATCAACGTTGTCTGGGTATAGTTCAGTTCGAACACGCTGCGCAGATGCGGCAGCAACGTGTTGTTGATGACGGTGATAAAGCCCCACATGAAGAACAGGCTGGCCAGCAGCGTCAGGGCAGGCCCGTACCGGGTGGCGGGGTGGTCGCCCGCCGTCAGAGTGGCTGATGATGAGGGAGGTGCAGGCATTCATCTTCTCCAACAGGCGCCAACAGGCTTGTGCTGCTTCAATTTGTCCGAGTATATAGCTGCCGGTCGGGCGTCAATATACTCCGGCGGTAAGGGGATCGTATGCAGAGGGGCTGGATCAGCCACGCTTTTCGAACATCGTCGTCCTATTATTTTGCGTGTCTGATGGCAAGCACGTCAGCATGGGCGGGTGAAGCCAGCCGCGCCCCCGCAGGACAGCTTCCAGACGGCACGGCGGTCGAAGCGATCACGCTCTCTAACGACCACGGCGTTTCGGCCCGCATTCTTACCTATGGCGCGACTTTGCAATCGCTGACGGGGCCGGATCGGGACGGCAAGCAGGCCGACGTGCTGCTCGGTTATGATGATCTGGCGGGCTATCTGGCTCGGCCCGATTATTTTGGGGTGACCGTTGGCCGCTATGCCAACCGCATCGGGCATGGCCGGTTCACTCTGGATGGTCAGACCTACCAGCTGCCCCTCAATGACAAGGGCAATACGCTGCACGGCGGCGGCAAGGGGTTCGACAAGCAGGTCTGGAAGGTCGTGTCGGTTCGCCGCGAACCGCGGCCCGAAGTCGTCCTCTCCTACAGCAGCCCGAATGGGGAGGCGGGCTATCCCGGCCAGCTTGACACCCGCATCAGCTACGCACTGGACGAAAGCGGCGGCCTGACCATCAGTTTCGAGGCGAAGGCGAGCAAGCCCACGATCGTCAACCTCACTAACCATGCCATATTCAATCTGGCGGGCGAGGGGGCACCGGGCGGCGCCCTTGGTCATTTGCTGACGATACCCGCCAAAGCCTACACGCCCGTCGAGGCGGGACTCATTCCCACCGGCGAGATCAGGCCGGTCGCGGGAACGCCGTTCGACTTCCGCGTCCCTCGCCGCGTGGACGATGCCGTGCGCGACGGCGCCGATCAGCAAATCAGTTTCGGGCGGGGCTATGATCATAATTGGGTGTTGGACAAGGGGCAGACGGCGACGCCGGAACTGGCTGCGCGTCTTGAGGACCCTGAGTCAGGACGCGTGCTTGAAGTGCTGAGCACGGAGCCTGGACTTCAATTCTACTCCGGCAATTTTCTCGACGGGACATTCCTTGGTAAAAACAGTCATCTCTATCGCATGGGCGACGGCTTCGCGCTTGAGCCACAGAATTTCCCCGATGCGCCAAATCACCCAAATTTCCCTTCGGCTCGGGTCGATCCCGGCAAGCCCTATCGCCACGTCATGATCTATCGCCTCTCGGTAAAGCGCTGACCCATGGCGCAGTGGCAACTCATCAAGCGCGACATTCGCGATCAGCTGGGCGAGGGCACTCTTTGGTCGGCGCGCGACAATGCGGTCTATTGGACCGACATCATCGCACCCGCGCTCAATCGGCTGTCGCTGACGGATGGCCGCATCGACCGCTGGGCCATGCCGGAGCCGATCGGCTGGGTTTCCGAGCGGCAGGGGGGCGGCTTCATCGCCGGATTGCAGAGCGGTTTCGCGCGCCTTTCTCTCGATCCGCTGACGATCGAGCCGTTCGGCGACCCTGAACAGCATTTGCCCGGCAATCGCATGAACGATGGCAAGGCGGATGCGGAAGGACGCATCTGGTGCGGCACGATGGACATGGCGGAGAAGGAGGATAGCGGGGCCTTCTACCGGCTGGACCCGGACGGTCGCTGGACGCAGATGGACAGTGGCTATCGCGTGCCCAACGGCCCTGCCTTTTCCCCTTGCGGCAACTGGCTTTATCACACCGACAGCGCGCGCCGCACTGTCTACCGCTTCGCCCGCACCGAAGGCGGCGGCCTTTCCGCGCGAGAAGTCTTCATCCAGTTCGGCGACGCGGACGGCTATCCCGACGGCATGACGGTGGATGCGGAAGGACATCTCTGGATCGCGCATTGGAGCGGCAGCCGCATCAGCCGCTTCACTCCGGATGGCAAGCTGGACCGTGCCATCGCGTTGCCCGCGCAGCAGGTGACGAACATCTGTTTTGCAGGCCCCGCGCTCGATCGCATGTTCGTGAGTTCGGCGGCCGTTGGATTGCCCGACAGCGACTATGATGGCGGCCTGTTTGAGGTCGATGCCGGCGTGAAGGGCATGCCGACGCCGCTCTACGCAGGCTAGGGTGTGTGGGGATTCAGCCCATGATGGGCTGCAAATGGCGACTTTCTGCGCTTCCGGTGCTCACGTACTGAAGTACGCTGCGCGCCGGTGCTCGAAATTCACCATTTTCGCCTCGCCCTGAACTGAATCCCCACACACCCTAGGCAGTCGGCGGCGCGGAACTTTCGCGCCGCACCAGCTCGAAATCGAACTGCGGCGCCTTTGCGGGCCGGTTGATCAGCGCGTCGATCACGGCCGCGCCCATCTGCGCCAGCGGCTGCCGCACGGTCGTGAGCGGCGGCCAGGCCGTCGCGCTGGCGGGCGTATCGTCGAATCCCACCACCGAAAGATCATCCGGCACCCTCAAACCCCGCTGCCGCGCCAGTTGCAGAACGCCCAGCGCCATGTCGTCGTTGGTCGCAAAGATCGCGGTCGGCGGCTCGGCCAGCCCCAACAGCATCTCGCCCGCCGCGATCCCGGACGGATAGTCAAACCCGCCCTCGACGAACAATTCAGGCTCCTCCGCCAGCCCCGCTGCCGCCAGCCCCTCGCGAAACCCGTCCACGCGATGCGTCGCCGCCTCATGGCCGGACGGCGGCGTGACGACGCCGATCCGGCGATGACCAAGGCCAAGCAGATGATCGGCCACCATCCGCCCCGCAGCCCATTCCGGCGTAACGATATTCAGGCTCTGCGCCCCATTCGGCCCCGCTATCCGGGCGCAGGGCAGCTTCTTGCGGGCCAGCCATTCCAGCACTGCGGGATCGTCGGACAGGGGAGGCGCGAGGAATACGCCATCCGGACGCAGCGCCGCCGCAAGCCCCTCCAATATGTCGAACCGCTCCTCACCCGCCAACGGGATCAGCTCGACCACCAGATGATAGCCCAGTTCCCGGCACCGGTTGACGGCGCCTGCCTGAATGCCGCTGATGTAGCTTGCCACCGGATTATTGTAGAGGAAGGCGATCATGAACGACCGTCCGCCAGCCAGCCTCCGCGCGGACTGGTTCGGGCGATAGTCCAGCTCCGCTATCGCCGCGGTCACCCGGTCCCGCAGTTCCTCGCTGACATTGGGCGCCTTGTTAACCACGCGCGAGACCGTCTTGATCGAAACGCGCGCCAGTGCCGCCACGTCATGGATGCTGGCCATGAAACTCCCGGCGAATTTCGCCCAATCCTGTGTGACAGCCCCGACGCATTTTTCCGGCCTTGGCACGGAAATGCCGCCCAGCACAAGGCTGAGGCGCAGGGGCCAAGGATCGCGTCCGGATTTTCGGCTCAAGACAGCAAAAAGGGACTTGATCGATCATCGCAAATGTCTAAAGAAAGACAGCGTTGTCATTCCCTGAATGGCGATGAGGTCATCCCGGACAGCTATGGGCTAACTGCACGAGCACGCGGCTGTCCGGGATGCGCTTTCCCTTCATTACCGAAAACCTCGGCGGGCATCTGGCGCAGGCGATCCATGTCCGCCCTGCCGCCTCCCAGCCATTTTGCTGAACGACGCGAATCGATCGTGCAGCCTCGGCGTGATCATAACCGATTGCCCGCCTCGCCGCCCTGACCTTCATCAACCCCCGTTTATGCAATCAGGGTTAAGAGCTTTTCACCATCTTGCGGCAATTCGGGCGGTTGGCGGTTCAAAAACAAAGCGTTATGCTGGGGCGTCCCAATTTCCGAAAGCTGCTTTGTTGGACACGTTGCTGCCTGCTCAAGACGCTCCTCACCGATGGACGCCATTGTTCGCGGCAGCGGAGCGTCTGGCGAACGCCCGTTCGCTGGAGGACGTGGTGGAAGTCGTGCGGACGGCGGCGCGTACCATCGCAGGGGCGCAGGGCATCACGGTCGTGCTGGCGGAGGGCGATGACTGCCTCTACGTCGCCGAAGATGCCGTCGAACCCCTCTGGAAGGGGCAAAGGTTCCCACGTTCGGCCTGCGTTTCCGGCTGGGTGATGGCGCATGGGGAGGCGGCGGTCATCCCCGATATTTTCGCAGACGCTCGCGTCCCTCACCATTTGTACGCGGACAGCTTCGTCCGCAGCATGGTGATGACGCCGGTCGAAACCGGATCGCAGCCGATGGCGATCGGCGCCTATTGGTCACGGGCAAATGCGCCGGACGATTTTTCGGTCGAATTGCTCGGCCAGCTTGCCCGGCTTGTCGGTGCCGCCGTGCGCAACGTGTCGTTGCAGACCTCGTTCGAGATCATCAATCGCATAGGCGCCGCCGTGGCTGCCGAGCCGAATCTGGACATAGTCGTTCAGACGATCACCGACGCCGCCGTGGAACTGACCGGCGCTGAATTCGGCGCCTTTTTCTATAATCTGATCGACCAGCATGGTGAGAGCTACATGCTGTACAGCCTTTCGGGCGTTCCAAGGGAAGCCTTTGCCGACTTTCCCATGCCGCGCAACACGGCCGTTTTCGCACCCACTTTCCTGGGCGAGGGCATCGTCCGGTCCGATGACATCCGGCAGGACGCCCGTTATGGTCATAACGCCCCGCACAAGGGCATGCCGCCCGGCCACTTGCCCGTCACCAGCTATCTCGCGGTGCCGGTCATCTCGCAAAGCGGCGAAGTGCAGGGCGGCCTCTTCTTCGGTCATCATCTGCCCGGCCGCTTCACCGCCGAACATGAAAAGATCATGGCCGGTGTCGCCGGGCACGCGTCGATCGCCATCGATAATGCCCGCCTCCATCATAAGGCGCAGCGGGAAATCGCGGCGCGAACGGTGGCGGAAGGAGAATTGCGCCAGCTGAACGCCACGCTGGAACAGCGGATCGAACAGCGCACCGAACAGATTCGCGCCGCCTTCCGCGAACTGGAACAAAGCGAACGGCGCTTCGGCCTGCTGGTCCAGGGCGTGACCGATTACGCCATGTGCATGCTGGACGCGAACGGCACGATCACCAACTGGAACGCTGGGGCGGAACGGATCAAGGGCTATACGGCCCATGAAATCGTCGGGCGTCACTTCTCCTGCTTCTACACCGATCCGGACCAGCAAGCGGGCATGCCAGCCCACACCCTTCAGGTCGCGGCCAGCGCCGGGCGGTTTGAGGCTGAAGGCTGGCGCGTGCGCAAGGACGGGTCCGAATTCTGGGCCAGCATCATCGTCGATGCCATTCATGACGATCAGGGCCGTCTGATCGGATTTGCAAAGGTGACGCGCGATCTCACCGAAAAACGGGCGGTCGAGGAACAACTGCGTCAGGCGCAGAAGATGGAGGCGGTGGGACAACTCACCGGCGGCATCGCGCACGACTTCAACAATCTGCTGACCGTCATCAATGGCAATATCGAACTGGCCGAACGCAATCTGGAAAAGGGATCGGACCCGGCCAAGATCAGCCGTGCGATCGCCAATGCGCGGCAGGGGGCCGAGCGTGCGGCGTCGCTCACCCAGCGGCTGCTCGCCTTTTCCCGGCGGCAACCCTTGTCGCCCAAGCCGCTGTACCTGGACCGGGTGGTGGACGGGCTTTCTGATCTGCTGAAGCGCGCCCTTGGCGAACTTATTCAGCTGAAAACGGTGAACGGCCCGCATCTATGGTTGGTAGAGGCCGATCCCAACCAGATCGAAAGCACGCTGCTGAACCTCGCGGTGAATGCCCGCGATGCCATGGCGGACGGCGGGACGCTGACGATCGAAACCGGCAACGCACATTTGGACAGCGGCTATGCCGCCGCTTGTGGTGACGTGACGCCGGGCAATTATGTGATGGTTGCGGTCAGCGACACCGGCACGGGCATGGCGCCCCCCGTGCTGACGCGCATCTTCGAACCCTTTTTCACCACCAAGGAAATCGGCCGGGGCACGGGGCTCGGCCTCAGTCAGGTCTACGGCTTCGTCAAGCAGTCGGGCGGCCATGTCGAAGTGCTGTCGAAACAGGGGCAGGGGACCACGGTAAAAATCTACCTGCCGCGCTTTATCGGAGAGGCGGATGAGGCGCAGGAAGAAAAGGCCGCCCCGCACGACCTGTCAGCCAATGGGGAAACCATATTGGTGGTGGAAGATGACGACGGCGTGCGTGCCTATTCCGTCGAGACTCTGCGCGAACTTGGCTATCGAGCTCTGGAGGCAGCCGACGGCAACGCCGCACTGCGCCTGATCGAAGCGGATGATCAGCCAATCGACCTGCTTTTCACCGATGTGGTCATGCCGGGAATGTCCGGCAAGGAATTGAGCGAAAAGGCCCGCGCATTAAGGCCCGACCTCAAGATTCTCTATACCAGCGGCTACACACGCGATGGTTTCCTACGCGACGGAAAGCTGGACCCGGACATCGCCTTGCTCGCAAAACCGTTCACGCTACAGGAACTGGCAAGCCGCCTTCGGGACCTCATCGATCAAAGCTGATCCGATCGGCGTCACGGCCCGCTTCACAACAAGACACCCCCGTCCCGTCATCCCAGCGGAAGCTGGGATCTCAGGAGGTGCAGTACGGCCTTGCCCGAGATCCCAGCCTGCGCTGGCATGACAGAAAATTGCCCAGGCTCATGATCGCAAAAATGCCGTTTGCCCTCCCAATAGCGTCGATCAAGAACCCACCCCCGGCCCGGAAAGCGCAACATCCATATCCGCCAGCGCCAGCCGCAGCAGCTCCGCCATCGCCGATCGCGCCCCGTCCGCATCCCGCAAAGCAATCGCATCGAACACCGCGCGATGATCCGCGAAAGGATCGCGCGGCGGCGACTTCTTGCGCTGTTTGAATGTCGTGGTCCAGCTGACCGCCGCGCCCACCGAACTCGCCAGCGCAGCCAGAGCGTCATTTCGCGTCGCGGCAAGGATGGCATGGTGAAAACGCTGGTCGGCCGCGCGTCCTTCTTCGGACGAAAGGCCATGATCGCGCATGCCCATGAGCGCCTGTTCCATCGCCAAAAGCTGCGCATCGGTGCGCCGCCGCGCCGCCAGTTCCGCCGCAGCTGGCTCTATTACGCCGCGGAGTTCAAACAGATCGCGGACAAAGGCCGGGTCCGGCTCCCCCGCGAACATCCAGGCGAGCATCTCCGGGTCCAGCACATTCCAGCGGCTGCGCGGCAGGACGCGCGTGCCCGCCTTGGGCCGGCTTTCCAGCATGCCCTTGGCCACCAAAATGCGCACCGCTTCCCGATAGGCGGTGCGGGATACGCCCAGCCGTTCGGCGGCCTCGATCTCGCCTTCGAAAATATCGCCGGGCTTGTGGACTCCCGCGACGATGGCGGTGCCAAGCTGCCGGGCAATGGCCTGATGGATGCGAAGCCCGCCTTCCTCATGTCCGAACTTGCGTTCGGCTGGACGCCGGTCTTCCCTCCCCAATGCCATGCTCCTTTGGTCTAATCGTCGAACGCCGCCGTAGGGCAATGTTTGCCGCAAAGGAAGGCGTCAGCCACCAGTCGCAGGGGACTGGTATCCGCATCGATCGCGCCTTGCCCCGCCAGCTCGACGAACAGGCGGTACATATCGGGATATTCATGGTCGGGCGCCTGCACCATCACGTCCCCGTTCAGCGTCAGGCGGTTTCCGCCCTCTGACAGGATCAGCGCGCCATCGTCTGTCTCGACCGCAATGTCCCATGTCTGCGGACCTGTCTGCCGCCAGTCGAACGCTGCATCGATCGGCGCGCCCGACGCGCTGGCCATCTTCAGGGCGGCGGCGATCGGGGCGTCCTTATTGGATGGAACTTCCAGGCTGGCGGACAGCATCGTCACCGGCTCCGGCATGATTTCGGTCAGGATCGACAGCGCATTGATGCCCGGATCGAACACGCCAAAGCCGCCCGCTTCCCAAATCCACGGCTGGCCCGGATGCCAGTGCCGCACATCTTCGCGCCATTCGATCGACACGCGCGTGACCTTGCGCACGGCGAGCCATGCCTTCGCCTGTCCCACGGCGGCGGCATGGCGACTGTGCCAACTCGCATAGAGCGTCACGCCCTGCGCCTTCGCCAGAGCGATCAGCGCCTCGACCTCCGTCACCGTCGCGCCGGGGGGCTTTTCCAGAAACACATGCTTGCCCGCGAGGATCGCCTTGCGCGCGGCCTCGTACCGCACCTGCGGCGGCTGGCACAGGATCACCGCATTCATGTCAGGCTCTCCCGCCAGCATCGCGTCGAGCGTCGGGTAGTTGTTCACCCCCTCCGCCTGCGCATTCCGGCTGGCGACCGCAATCAGGTCGATGCCGCTTGTCTGTTCGATAGCGGGCAGATGCTGATCGCGGGCGATCTTGCCCAAGCCAACCAGCCCTGCCTTGATGATGCCGCTCATGCCGCTTCCCTTATCTCTTAGTGATTGTCGCGCGGAAGGCCCTGAGTCTGGGCAATCCGCTGGAATTTCTCCGCACCCTCCAGGATCGCGCCCTTGTCCAACTGCCCCACCAGCGCCCGCTGAATCTCCTGCCACGGCGTCTGCGAAGCGGGATAAGCATACCCCCCCTCGGCCCGCAGCGCCGCGCGCCGCGCTTCCAGTTCCTCTTCGGGAATAAGCACATTCACCGTCCGCGCCTCCAGGTCCATCCGCACCCAGTCCCCGGTCTTCAGCAGCGCCAGCCCGCCCATCGCCGCAGCCTCCGGCGAAGCGTTGAGGATCGACGGGCTCCCCGAAGTCCCCGATTGCCGCCCGTCGCCGATGCAGGGCAGGGCGGACACGCCTTCGGTGATCAGGTAAGCGGGCGGACGCATGTTCACCACCTCCGCCGCGCCCGGATAGCCGATCGGCCCCGCGCCGCGCATGAACATCAGCGTTTCGGGCGTGATGCCCACCGCCGGATCGTCGATCCGCGCATGATAATCCTCCGGCCCGTCGAACACGACCGCCGGCCCCTCGAAGGCATTGGGATCGTCAGGATTGGACAGGTATCGCTGCCGGAATTCCTCGCTGATGACGCTCGTCTTCATGATCGCCGCGTCGAACAAATTGCCCGACAGCACCAGGAATCCCGCTTCCTCCTTCAACGGCTGGGCAAAAGGACGGATGACATTCTCATCCTCGATCGCGACATCCCGGCAATTCTCCCCCATCGTCCGCCCGTTGACCGTCATCGCGCCCTCGCGGATCAGGCCCTGCGCGATCAGCTGCCCCACGACCGCAGGCACGCCCCCGGCATGATAATAATCCTCGCCCAGATATTCGCCCGCCGGTTGCAGGTTCACCAGCAGCGGCACGTCATGCCCCACCGTCTCCCAATCCTTCAGCGGCAATTCAACGCCGACATGCCGGGCAATCGCCGCCAGATGGATAGGCGCATTGGTCGACCCACCGATCGCCGAATTCACCAAGATCGCGTTATGAAAGGCATCCAGCGTCAATATGTCGGACGGCTTCAGATCCTCCGCCACCATCTCCACGATCCGCTTGCCAGTGCGCCACGCCGCCTCCTGCCGGTCGCGATAGGGAGCAGGGATAGCCGCCGACCCCGGCAACATCATCCCCAGCGCCTCGGCCAGCGAATTCATCGTCGTAGCCGTGCCCATCGTGTTGCAATAGCCAGTCGAAGGCGCCGACGAAGCGACGAGCTTGATAAAGCCCTCATCATCGATCTTCCCCGCCGCCAGCAGCTGCCGCGCATGCCAGACGATCGTGCCCGATCCCGTCCGCTGCCCCTTGTGCCAGCCATTCAGCATCGGCCCGACCGACAGCGCGATCGCGGGAATATTCACCGTCGCCGCCGCCATCAACAGCGCAGGCGTCGTCTTGTCGCAGCCCGTCGTCAGCACCACGCCGTCGATCGGATAGCCGTACAGCGCCTCGACCAGCCCCAAATAGGCAAGGTTGCGGTCTAGCCCCGCCGTCGGCCGCTTGCCGGTCTCCTGGATCGGATGCACCGGAAACTCCAGCGCGATCCCGCCCATCTCGCGAATCCCCTCGCGGATGCGCTCGGCCAGCACCAGATGGTGCCGGTTACAGGGCGACAAGTCGCTCCCCGTCTGCGCGATGCCTATGATCGGCTTTCCGCTGCGCAGTTCCTCCAGGCTGAGCCCAAAGTTCAGGTAACGCTCCACATAGAGCGCCGTCATGTCGATATTGTCGGGATTGTCGAACCAGGCGCGGCTGCGCAATTTCCGGTTGGGCTGAGACGAAGCGGCCATGAGAGTTCCTGAAAGACATGAGGTGCGCGACGCATTGACGCTATCGGCCGTTGCATATACTCATACAAATAAGCAGACAAGAACGGAAATGACTTCGGCATGAGCAGCTATGACGTCGTCGGCGACTGGGGCACCAGCCGCCTGCGCCTCTTCCGCATGGAGCAAGGGCAAGTCACCGCCCGCCGCGAAGGTCCCGGCATTGCCGAAGCGGGCGCGAATGCCACGCAAGCCTTCGCGCAAACCATCGCGCCCTGGCTGGAAGACGGCACCCCCGGCAGCATCCGCCTGTGCGGCATGGCGGGCGCGCGCGATGGCTGGGTCGAGGCGCCCTATGCCGACTGCCCCGCAACCGCGCAGCAATGGCGCGCCGCCGCCATGCGCTTCGACTGGCAAGGCACGCCCGTCACGATCCTCGCGGGCCTGGCCTGCACCGACAAGGACGGCGTGCCCGATGTCATGCGCGGCGAAGAAACGCAAATCTTCGGCGCAATGCATCGCCATCCCGACCTTGCGCAGGGCCGCCACCTCATCGTCCTTCCCGGCACCCACAATAAATGGTCGCTGGTGGAGGACGGCCGCATCGTCAGCTTTCGCACCGTGCCCACCGGCGAACTCTTCGCCCTGCTGCGCGATCATTCCACCCTCGGCTCCAAAGCCGCCCCCGCCGAAGCTTCCGAAGAAGCCGAAGGTTTCGCCGAAGGCCTCGGCCGGGCAGGGGAGGGCCGCCTCCTCACCAACCTCTTCGCCGCCCGCGCCAAACGCCTGCGCGCCGGACGCTCCCACGATTGGGCCGCTGGCTACCTCTCCGGCCTGCTCATCGGCTGCGAAATCGCGGAAGTGCGCGCCATGCTCGGCAAAGTAAGCGGCATCACCCTCATCGGCGACCAGCGCCTTTGCGCCCGCTATGCAGAGGCGCTGGAGGCGCAAGGCCTTGCTTCCCGATCCTTGAGCGGCGACGATTGCGTCCTCGCTGGCCTCACCCTTCCGGAGAATGCCGCATGACCCTCGATTCCCTTCTTGCAGCCGGAGCACCCCCCATCGCCGCTATCCTGCGCGGCCTTCGCCCCGAAGAGGCGGTGGAGATCGGCGCGGCCCTCATCGATGCGGGCATCCGCATCATCGAAGTACCGCTGAACTCGCCCGAACCCTTCGAAAGCATCACCGCGCTCCAACAGGCGTTCGGCGCCACCGCGCTGATCGGCGGCGGCACCGTGCTGACGGTAGAGGCGGTGGACGATCTGCGTCGCACCGGCGGACGCATCATGGTCACGCCTAACACCGACCCGGCCGTCATCGCCCGTGGCGCGCAATATGGCTTCGACATGCTGCCCGGCTTCATGACCCCCAGCGAAGGCTTCGCCGCCGTCCGCGCTGGCGCCCGCCGCCTGAAACTGTTCCCCGCTGCCAGCCTTGGCCCCGCCTATATAAAGGCCATCAAGGAAGTGCTGCCGCGCCATGTCGGCCTCTGGGCAGTGGGCGGCACTGGCGCCGACACGATCGGCCAATGGCTCGGCGCAGGCTGCGAAGGCATTGGCGTCGGCGGCGCTTTATACCGCCCCGGCGACAATGCCGCGACGGTGGCGGAACGCGCGAGGGCGTTGGTCACGGCATGGCGCGCCATTGGCTAAGTGCGCTAACCCCTATCTCCGTTCGCCCTGAGCCTGTCGAAGGGCTCCACTTCCTTCTCAAGAAAGGAAAGGGCTTCGACAAGCTCAGCCCGAACGGATTTAAAGTGATTGGATCGAGGCGAGGCTTTGACGGGGCTGAACTGCCCCACCCCCGTTTAGGCCGAGCGAAGCGAAGCCACTCCAAAGCTCAACCTTACCCCACCCGCTGCTCTTCCCGCCGGTCCAACACCTCACGCACCTTCCCCGCCAGTTCCGCGTAAGTGAAAGGCTTGGTCAGCAACTCCACCCCCGGGTCCAACCGCCCATGGTGGAAAATAGCGTTGCGCGCATATCCGGTCGCGAACAGGATCTTAAGCTCTGGCCGCCTCACCGCCGCTTCCCGCGCAACGTCGGCGCCGGTCATCCCACCGGGCAGCACGACATCGGTGAATAGCAGATCGACCGGCACCGGGGCCTGCTCCAGCGCATCTAGCGCCGCCGCTCCGTTACTGGCTTCGATCACCCGATATCCCAACTCGTTCAGCACCTCGACCGCATAGGCGCGGACTTTATCGTCATCCTCGCACACCAGAACCGTCTCATCGCCCCCGCTTACGACCGGGGCCGGTGCCTCCTCCAATTGATCATTGGCTGGCACCAGGCCATGGAAACGAGGGAGGTAAATCTTGACGCTCGTCCCTTCGTCGACCTCCGAATACACCCGGATGTGGCCGCCGGATTGCTTGATGAAACCATAGACCATGGACAGCCCAAGCCCGGTGCCACGACCCACCTCCTTGGTGGTGAAGAACGGCTCGATCGCATGGCTCAACGTCTCCGCATCCATGCCCTGTCCCGTGTCCGACAGGCTGATCAGCACATATTGTCCGGGCTGCACATCCTCTTCCTGCGCCGCGTAACGGTCATCTATATGTGTATTGGCGACCTCGATGGTCAGCTTGCCGCCATCGGGCATCGCATCGCGCGCATTGACCGCCAGATTTAACAGCGCATTTTCCATCTGATTAAGATCGACCTCGATCGGCCAGGCCCGCGCGGTCTGGATCGTTTCAACCTCGATCCGCTCGCCCAAAGTGCGGCTTAACAGCTCCGACATGCGGCTCACCAGCCGGTTGGGGTTCACGCGCTCGGGCGCTAATGGCTGGCGGCGGGAAAAGGCGAGCAGCCGCTGCGTCAGCATGGCCGCACGTTCGGCGCCCGCCATCGCATTGTCCGCCGCACGGCGCATCCGCTCATTATCTTTGAGGCCGCGCTGGAGCAGTTCAAGATTGCCCGTCACCACCTGCAACAGGTTGTTGAAGTCATGGGCCACGCCGCCGGTCAACTGGCCTAGCGTCTCCATCTTCTGCGCTTGCCGCAACGCGGCTTCCGCTTCGGCAAGCGCGCGGGCATGGGCGCGCTGTTCGGTGACATCCCGCGCCACACAATAGATCAGCCCATTGTCCGGCACGGCCGTCCAGCTGAAGTTGCGATAGCCGCCGTCCTTTGTTCGGAACCTGTTTTCGAACCGCAGCGAGGGAACGCCTTGCTGGAGCGTGTCAACTTCTTTCCGGACGCGTGCGACATCATCGGGATGCTCCATCCATTCCGACGTGCGGCCGATCAGCTCCTCTTGGCTCCATCCCAATATGTCCGTCCATGCGGGGCTGGCGGACAGCCATGTGCCGTCCATGTCGGCGATCAGAAATGGGTCGCGGGCCAGCGTCCATAATCGGTTCCTATCCGCCAGCATCTCGCGCTCGGTTCGGACGCGCTGCGTCGTCTCACTGACGATGCACAGCGCCCCGCCGATCGACCCGTCCGCTTCGAACACGGGTGAATAGCTGATATCGAAATAGACTTCCTCGCCACGGCCGCCGTCGCGTTCGATGTAAAAGGGGCGGTCCTTGGCATGCACCGTCTCGCCCCGCTCGATCACCGACAGCAGCAGCGGCTCCAGATCGTCCCACAGCTCGGCCCAGTTCTCCCGCGCCGGACGGCCCAATGCCCCCGGATGCTTGTCGCCGATCGTCGGCGCATAGGCTTCATTATAGAGCGCGCAGAGGTCCGACCCCCAGAACAGAACGATTTCTGCCTTGGAAGACAGCATCAGCCGCACCGTTGATATCAGTGCAGGCGACCATCGGCTGACCGGCCCCAGAGGGGACGCGTGGCCGATGCGCGCCGTCAGGTCCCCGATCGGACCATGTGCAGCGATCATCCCGGCAATGTGGGTCGCCGGGGCGCTCATCGATTATCCTCTGTTAAGAAGTGCATAGACGGGATACGCCTGTCCATTGATTTGTATCCGCTCGTTACGGAGCGTTGCGACCTTTTGTCCTATGGTCGCCCTCTTGCAACAATCCGGGCATCGGCGCATGGATCGGCGCCATGACTGAACTTGCCCTTCGCCCGGCCATGGATGTTTCCCGTCCCGTCGCGATCGCCCGCTGGCTGCTCACGGTGGCAGCGCTCGTTTTCTGCATGGTGGTGGTGGGCGGCATTACCCGGCTTACCGAATCGGGCCTGTCGATAACGCAGTGGAAACCGATCACCGGCGCCATTCCGCCGCTGACCCATGATCAGTGGATGGACGCCTTCCGCCTCTATCAGAAAATCCCCGAATATCAGCAATTGCGGCAGGGCATGACCCTGTCCGATTTCCAGTTCATCTTCTTCTGGGAATGGGTGCATCGGCTGCTTGGACGACTGATAGGCCTCGCCTTCGCCCTGCCGCTCCTGTGGTTCGCCTTTCGCCGCGCTATCCCATACGGCTACGGCTGGCGTCTGGTCGCTTTGCTGGCGCTCGGCGGCCTTCAGGGCGCGATCGGCTGGTGGATGGTGACTTCTGGCCTGTCCGTGCGCACCGATGTCAGCCATTACCGGCTCGCGGTTCATCTGCTGACGGCACTTTTCATCATCGGCGGCCTCATCTGGACCGCGCTTGATCTGTTTGCCTTGGCGCGGAACCCTGCCGCCCGTCCTGCTGCGCTGAAGCCCTTTGCGCTGGTCGCCCTGCTGGTGCTGTTGGTCCAGCTGATGTTCGGCGCGTTCACCGCTGGGCTCGACGCCGGTTATGTCTCGAACACATGGCCGCTCATGAACGACCATCTCGTGCCGGAGGGGATTTCGTGGCTGGGATCGCTTTGGGCGACCTTGTCCAGCGACCCTTATCTCGTCCATTTCATCCATCGCTGGTGGGCATGGGTTGCCGCCGCGATGTTGGTCCTGCTTGCGCGTAAGGCAAAGCGGGCGGGGCGGCGCGGTCCCTCGATCGCCATCAACGCTGCCGTCGGCACGCAGATCGCGCTGGGCATCGCCACTGTCGTCAGCGGCATCGCCTTGCCGCTCGCGGTGCTGCATCAGGCGGTCGGCGCCCTCGTCGTCGCTTCCGCCGCCTGGGGCGCGCATGCGGTCGGGTCGCGCCGGGGGTGAGCGGCGTCGCGCTCGTCTACACGCTCTTCGGCTCCGCGGAGGCCGCCGACCGCGTCGCGCGCCAGCTTATCGGGGAAGGGCTTGCTGCTTGCGCCAACATGCTCGGAGCTGCGACGTCCCTCTATGAATGGAACGGCGTGCTGGAAAGCGCGGCGGAGGTGCCGGTGTTGTTCAAGACCACGCCCTCGCGCCGCGACGCGCTGATGGCGCGGATCGCAGAACTTCACGACTATGAAGTGCCCGCAATCCTCGCATTACCGGTGGAAAGCGCCGATCTAAGCTACGCAAAATGGGTTGCCGAACAGATCGCAAAGTGACGGGTATTATTTTACCCGTCAGGAAACCCGCCGAATCTCTTGACTTCTTGAACCTCGCCGGTCATTAGCGCCCATCTTTGAACGCCCTCAAAACGCGTTCAATTCACTATTTCATTCTGGAGATTGGCACCATGAAGGCGCTGATGAAGACCACTAAGCCGGCAACCCCGGCAACGGTCGAAAAGAAGTGGATCCTGATCGACGCGGAAGGTCTCGTCGTCGGCCGCCTCGCCTCGACCGTCGCGAACATCCTTCGCGGCAAGCACAAGACCAGCTTCACGCCCCACGTCGATTGCGGTGACAATGTCATCATCATCAACGCTGGCAAGGTGAAGTTCACCGGCCGCAAGCTGACAGACAAGGTGTACTACAAGCACACTGGCTATGCCGGCGGCATCAAGGAAACCACGCCTGCCAAGATCCTGGAAGGCCGTTTCCCTGAGCGCGTCCTGGAAAAGGCCGTTGAGCGCATGATCCCCCGTGGTCCGCTCGGCCGTCAGCAGATGCGCAACCTGCGCATCTTCGCCGGCGCTGAACATCCGCACGAAGCGCAGAACCCCGAAGTGCTCGATTTCGCATCGCGCAACCGCAAGAACAAGGTGGGTGCATAATGTCCGATAACCGCCAGTCCCTGTCCGACCTCGCGTCGCTGACCGCCAACGCTCCCGCCGCTGGTGAGACCGTCGCTGCCGACGCACCGATCGCCCCTGTTCAGCCCTCGGCTCCGCTGCGCGCCCAGGAAATCGACAGCCTCGGCCGCGCCTACGCTACTGGCCGGCGTAAGGATGCCGTCGCCCGCGTCTGGGTGAAGCCCGGCACCGGCAAGATCACGGTCAACGGCCGCGATCAGGAAATCTATTTCGCTCGCCCGACCCTGCGTTTGGTGATCAACCAGCCCTTCGGCATCACTGAGCGTGAAGGTCAGTATGACGTGATCGCCACCGTCAAGGGCGGCGGTTTGTCTGGCCAGGCCGGCGCGGTCAAGCACGGCATCGCCCAGGCTCTTACGAAGTATGAGCCGGCGCTGCGCAGCGCAGTCAAGGCCGAAGGCTTCCTGACCCGCGATAGCCGTACCGTCGAGCGTAAGAAGTATGGCCGCGCCAAGGCTCGCCGCAGCTTCCAGTTCTCGAAGCGCTAAGCGTCAGCTACCATTATTTTGGAAGGGGCCGGTTTTCCGGCCCCTTTTTCTTTGTCTGCAACCGTTGCGCAATCGTACCGGTGGCAACCTTCGGTTACTCCAAGTTGTTGACCCATCGTAGCTTTCGATAGGAGGACGTTATGGGTGAAATGACTGACAAGGTTAAAGCGGCAGGCAATAAGATTGCTGGAGCGGTCAAGGAAGCTGCGGGCCGGAACCAGAATGATGCCGATCTGGTCGCAGAGGGAAAGGCGCAGCAGGCTAAGGGCACCGCTCAGGACATCAAAGGGTCTGTGAAGGGTGCGCTTGGCGACAAGATCTGAACCAACCTAACCTGATATAATTTAAGAGAGGCTTCGCCAACTGGTGGGGCCTTTCGCTTATCGGTTAGTCCTTAAATCCGCTTGGTGAGGCATGTTCTTCCGCTTCGCTTAGATAGGCACGCACGTCTCGCCGTAATTCCCCCGCACAGAGATAGAGGGCAATGACGTTGGGAATCGCCATCAGGAAGAAGCTGCTATCGACGATGTCCACGACCCGACCAAGGTCGATCGCGGCCGCAGGAGGCAGCGCGACGATATAGAGGATCTTGTAACTCCACTGCGCCTTTGGACCATGACCGAACAGGTATCCCCACGCCTGAAGACCATAAAAGCCCCACGCCACAAGCGTCGAATAGGCAAACAGCACAACGACGGCCGCTAGTAGCCATGGAAACCATGGTGATACCTGCGCGAAGGCGGCAGATGTGATTGCGATGCCCTCCAATCCAGATGTCCAAGTGCCCGCGACCACCAGCGCCAGACCACCCACCGAGCAGACGATCATTGTGCCGAGCAGCGGTTCAAGCAGGGCCACCAGTCCTTCTGAAACCGGATGGCGCACTCGTGCCAGGCTGTGTGCCATCACTGCGGAGCCGACACCCGCCTCGCTCGCAAAGACCGCTCGCCTCATTCCCGAGACAAAGGCGCCGACAGCGCCCCCTGTGGCCGCGCTTCCATTCCAGGCGCTGTGCCATATCTGGGCCAATGCGTCGGGTATAGCTGGCGCGTGGATGATGAGGACGGCAGCGACACCAATGAGATAGACGGCCACCTTGAGCGGGGTGAGCCGTTTCGCGACCTCGCCAAGCCACGCCGCGCCGCCCAGTGTCACCAACGCCACGGCGGCAGCCAGAAGCACGCCATAGGCCCAACCATTAGAGAGACCGGTCACAACCTTCACCTGCGCGAAGCTCTGGTTAACCTGCACCATCGGGATCGCGCCAAACAGGGCGAAGAAGGCGTAAAGGCCGCCGAGCGTAAGTCCTAGACGGGGCCAGCCTCGGGCCGTGCCTATGGCTTTGAGCACATACATGGGGCCACCATGCACATGGCCGCGTTGATCGAACGTCCGGTATTTAAGGCCGAGCGTTACTTCGGCCATCTTCACGGTCATTGCGAACCAGCCGATCACGAACATCCACAAGATCGCGCCCGCCCCGCCCATGGTCAACGCAACCGCGACCCCGGCGATGTTGCCAAGGCCGATCGTTCCGGCGAGCGCGGTAGTCAAAGCGCCCCACTGACTGACGTCGCCCGTGGCCTCGCCTACGCCTGGCTGGGTCCGCAATATTCTTAACGCTCGTCCCACGGCGCGGACATTGGGGAAGCCTAGCCAGATGGTGAAAAACAACATCGGGACCGCAAGATAAAGGACGATCAGTTCGATCCGGACACCCAGAACGGGTAGCTTGAAGAAGACCGCACTTGAAAGCGCGTCCACCGCTGCATTGAAACCGTCCATCTGCTATGGGATGACTGTCGGCCAGTGGAAAGTCGAACAAAGATTGCTATGGACGACGGCAACTTAGGTCGCGTTGCAGGACAGAATCATGAGCAGGCGTTATTTCGGCACCGACGGGATCAGGGGCCGTACGAACCAATGGCCGATGACCGCCGAACTGGCGATGAAGGTCGGCATGGCCGCCGGGAAGCATTTTCAGCGGGGGAGCCATAGGCATCGGGTTGTGATCGGGAAGGACACGCGCCTGTCCGGCTATATGGTCGAAAACGCGCTGGTCGCGGGGTTCACTGCGGTGGGGATGGACGTTGTTCAGTTCGGGCCGATTCCAACGCCTGCCGTGGCGCTGCTTGCTCATTCGATGCGAGCAGATTTGGGCGTCATGATTTCGGCCAGTCACAATCCCTATGCGGACAACGGGATCAAGCTGTTCGGACCCGATGGTTACAAACTTTCCGACGAAGATGAGATGAAGATAGAGGCGATGCTGGAGCAGGATATTCCGCTTGCAGCATCATCGGACATCGGACGTGCGCGCCGGGTCGAGGATGCCCGGGGCCGCTACATCCATGCGGTCAAATCCAGCTTTCCCGCCGACCTTCGCCTCGACGGGCTGAAGATCGTCGTCGATTGCGCGAACGGCGCCGCTTACCAGGTCGCGCCGTCGGCTCTGTGGGAATTGGGCGCTGAGGTGATCGCGATTGGGGTGACGCCGAACGGCATCAATATCAATGATGGTTGTGGATCGACCTCTCCCCTTCTGTGCCAGGAAACGGTCGTGTCGTCCGGTGCGGACATCGGGATCGCTCTTGACGGCGATGCCGACCGGCTGATCGTCGTGGATGAGAAGGGCCAGATCGTTGATGGCGATCAGATCATGGCGCTGATCGCCAGCAATTTCGCACGCGACGGATTGCTGCGGGGGGGCGGATTGGTTGCGACGGTTATGTCCAACCTCGGCCTGGAACGCTTTCTGGCTGCGCGAGGCATTAATCTCGAGCGCACCAAGGTTGGGGATCGTTATGTGCTGGAGCGGATGCGTGAGGGTGGCTTCAATGTTGGCGGTGAACAGTCGGGTCACATGATCCTGTCCGACTATGCGACGACCGGCGATGGGACCGTAGCGGCGCTTCAGGTGCTTGCTGCGCTTGTTCGCGCGGGCAAGCCCGCCAGCGAAGTGCTGCATCAGTTCGATCCCGTGCCGCAACTGCTCAAGAACGTCCGCTTTTCCGGTGGCAAGCCGCTGGAGCATGAGGAGGTCAAGCGGGTGATCGCGCAGGCGGAGAGTGAACTCAATGGTTGCGGCAGATTGGTCATTCGTCCGTCCGGCACGGAGCCTGTGATCCGTGTCATGGCCGAGGGCGATCGGGAAGATCAGGTGAAGGACGTCGTCGAACGGATATGCGACGCGGTGGCGAGGGTGGCAGCCTGATGCTGGATATGCGTCCTGATTGCGAACGATGCGGCGAGGATCTGCCAGCTGCGGAGCCGGGTGCGTTCATTTGCTCATTCGAATGCACCTTTTGCGCTGCCTGTGCCGAGGCGCTTGATGACCGTTGCCCTAATTGCAGCGGGGAACTGATGGACCGGCCGACACGCATAGGCGATGCGCTTGCGTGCCATCCCGCCTCTACCGAGCGTCACTACAAGGCATGAAGCCCGCGCGCATTTTGATCATCGCCGGGTCGGACAGTGGCGGGGGGGCTGGCATTCAGGCGGATATCCGTACAGTCACGCTGCTGGGTGGGCATGCGATGACGGCGATCACTGCGATCACTGCTCAGAATACGCTGGGGGTGCAGGGCGTGCATGCGGTGCCCACTGATATGGTGCTGCGGCAGATGGATAGCGTCATCAGCGATATCGGTGTGGATGGGGTGAAGATCGGGATGATCGGTTCGGCTGAGACTGCTCAGGCCGTTGCTGATCGGCTTGCGCAGTTGTCTGATGTGCCGATTATATTCGATCCGGTGATGGTCGCTACTAGTGGATCGGTGCTGGCGGACGAGGCGACGATTGCGGCGTTTGAGCGGTTGATGGCGCTGGCGACTTTGGTGACGCCGAATATTCCGGAACTGGAGGCGTTGGGGAGCGAGGAGATTGCGATCCGTTTCGGCACGCATGTGCTGGCGAAGGGTGGGCATGGCGAGGGGGCGATGCTGACGGATCGGCTGATTGGGCCGCGGGGGTTGGTAAAGTCATGGAGCAATGCGCGAATTGAAACGATTCATACGCATGGGACCGGGTGTACCTTGGCCAGTGCTATTGCTGCTCGGCTGGGGCAGGGTTCAGTACTAACAGAAGCTATTGAATTTGCTCGTAAATATGTTCGAGAGGCGTTGATGTTGGCGCCGGGGCTGGGGCAGGGTCATGGGCCTATGGGGGCGCCGTTCGGGTTTCACCAGCATGCCTGATTTTGCGCATGAGCGGTTGCATCATCCGGGCTTGGTCGCCGGGGTGGACGAAGCGGGCAGGGGGCCGCTTGCGGGGCCGGTGGTGGCCGCTGCCGTCATCCTGCGGCAGGAGGATTGCCCGGATGGCCTTAACGACAGCAAGCAGCTGACCGCCGCTCGGCGCGCCGTGCTGGAGGTCGAGATCAAGGCGCGGGCGCTGTGCTGGGGGATCGGGGTCGCGTCGGTCGAGGAGATTGATGAGATCAACATCCTGTGGGCGACGATGCTGGCGATGACGCGGGCGGTGGAGGCGCTGGCGCATGATTGCGCACATGTGCTGGTGGACGGCAATCGTTGCCCGCAATGGCGCTGGGCGTCGACGGCTGTGGTGGAGGGCGACGCCAAATGCCTGTCGATCGCCGCTGCGTCGATATTGGCCAAGGAGGCGCGCGACCGCATGATGATAGAGGCGGCGGCGGTGCATCCCCATTATGGCTGGGAAAGCAACAAGGGCTATGGTAGCCCGATGCATCTGGCGGCGTTGCGGGAACATGGTCCGACGCCGCTGCACCGCCGCAGCTTTGCCCCGGTCGCTCAGCTGGTCCTGTTGTAGGATCGATAGGGCGAAATTAACGGTGCGGCGCTTGGTCGCTTCATCCCACTGGCATCGAAGAGGATCGGGCGGCCGATCGAACGGCTAAGGCACCCGATCAGATCGGGTTGGACCACGCCCAAGGACGGTTTCAGCCCTTTCCATATTCTACCGGCGTCAGCAGATCAGTCACTGCGCTTGTCATCCGCATTTTCTGAACCGGCAGAGACGCCGGTTGCCTAAACAATGTTCTAGGATGTGTGGGGATTTAGCCCATGACGGCCTGCAAATGGCGACTTTCTGCGCTTCCGGTGCTCACGTACTGAAGTACGCTGCGTCGAAGCGAGGCACGTGACTCGCTTCGAGGTTCTCGAAATTCGCCATTTTCGCCTCGCCCTGAACTGAATCCCCACACATCCTAGTGCGCCGTATGCGGAAAGGATCAGCATTCTTAACCTGTTTCGCAATGGGATTAAGAATAGCGAGCAATTGACCGCTTCCCGACTGGTACAGTCGCGCATTATGGCTAAGAAAGTCTTTATGCGCGTGATGCCGTTCCTGCTGGCGCTGGTCGCCCTAGCTTCTCTTTCGCCGACGTGTGATGCTGCTGCTGCGCCAGCGATTCCGGATGGTGGGGTGGTGCAGCCGGGCGGCTATCGTTGGCTGGAGGAAGGGCCGTTCGATGGGCCGCTTTATCTGATCATCAGCCTTCAGCGGCAGATGGTGCATGTCTATAGCGGCGACCGGCTGGTGGGCGTGGCGAGCGTGTCAACGGGCACGGCGGGACATCGGACGCCGACCGGCGAGTTCACGATCCTGCAAAAGCGGGAATGGCATCGGTCCAACCTCTACAGCAATGCGCCCATGCCGTTCATGCAAAGGCTGACATGGGATGGGGTGGCGCTGCATGCCGGGCATAATCCGGGTTATCCGGCGAGCCATGGTTGCATAAGGTTGCCTACTGCTTTTGCCCGGACCTTGTTCGGGATGACGCAGCTTGGGACGCTGGTGCGGGTGAATGCGGATGAGTTGGGGCCTGCGTTGATGCTCGATCGGCTGGTGCTGGATGATCCGGGGACGGCGGTGGTGACTTTCACGCCGGGTGGCAAGCCGCCGGGGGTGGAGCAGGCGAAGGTTGAATTGGCGGCTAGGGATGTTCCTGTGCTCGCGATTGATCCGAGTGTGTTTCGGCCGAGGTTGCGGCGGTGGTAGGGTTGGTGCCTGTTTTCCGGAGGTCTGGGGCCTTCGTTTTGAACAGGTGAGGGCTTCGATCTGCTCAGCCTGAACGGGACGGCTTAGCACTGATAGCGGGCCTTTGCAGCTTTCCGGGTTGATTGCTGAAGAGAAGGAAGGGGCTTCGACAAGCTCAGCCCGAACGGGGGGCGGGTTGTTGGGCTGAGGCTCAGGGTGAACCGGGTTAAGAGTGCTTGCGATCCTTAGAGGCTGATCGTTTTACACGGAAGCATCGCATTAAGGCTGATTTTCCGTCACCCCGGGCTCGACCCGGGGTCCCGCTGCATCGGCAGCGTCAGAAAAGAAGCGGGACCCCGGATCAAGGCCGGGGTGACGATCACTCAAGCATGATCATGCTTCAGACCGCGCTCAGCCCTGCGTCGGCGAGGCCGCGCCAGAGGTGCAGGGCTTGCACGCTTTCCTTTACGTCATGGACGCGCACCATCTGCGCGCCGGATTGCGCGGCGCGGAAGGCGAGGGCGATGGAGCCGCCGAGGCGGTCGGGAGCGGGGGCTTCGTTGGAGAGGGCGCCGATCAGACGCTTGCGGCTTCCGGCGAAGAGCAGGGGCACGCCGAGGCCCTGAAACACCGACAGGCCGTTGACCAGCGCGAGATTGTCGGCGAGCGATTTGCCGAAGCCCAGGCCCGGATCGACCATGATCCGGTCGCGAGCGATGCCTGCGGCGACGCAGGCTTCGATGCGGCTTTCGAGCATGTCGAACACATCGGCGACGACATCGCCATAGCCGTCGGGATTGTCGTGCGGGTCATCGCCGGAGGAGGGCGCATGCATCAGGATGACGGGGCAGGCTGACCGCGCGGCGACTTCCATCGCGCGGGGATCGTGGGCGAGGGCGCTGACATCATTGATGACCTTTGCGCCTGCTGCAAGAGCCGCTTCCATGACGGACGCCTTGCGGGTGTCGATGGAGACCGGGACGCCTGCGGCGGCCAGTTTTTCGATGACGGGGACGACGCGGGCGATTTCGTCGCCCTCCCAGACTTTGGGCGCTTTGGGGCGGGTGGATTCCCCGCCTATGTCGATAAGCGCGGCGCCTGCGGCCGCCATGGCGAAGCCTGCGTCCGCTGCGGCTTGCGGGTCGTCCATATGCTTTCCGCCATCGGAGAAGCTGTCGGGCGTGACGTTGAGGATCGCCATGACTTGCGGCGCGTCGAAGCGGATGGTGCGATCGCCTAGTGCGAGCGGCTGGCGTTGGGCGGAGATGTTTGTTGCGAGACGTTGCGCTCGTTCGGCGAGCGCGTCGGGGAGGGTGGCGATGGTTTGGGCGAACTGGGCGACCGGGATTGTGGTTCGGGCGAGGCGTTGGGAGCCTTGAAGTGCGGTTAGCTCATAGGCCTGGAACCAGATGAGGCCGTTGGCCATGCGTGCCGCTGACCCATCGGGCAGGCCGATGGGGGAGGGGACGAACCATGTGGGCTTCAGGTAGAGCCGGGCGCCCTGGGGGAGAGTGGAGAGGGTCATGCTGGTCTCGTTCACGCTGCGCCTGTCGAGGGCTTTTCCTTGTTAAAGGAAAGGAAGGGGCTTCGACAGGCTCAGCCCGAACGGAGGTTGGTTTGGAGTTTTGGTATGGGCGCTATCAGGGTTCGTTTGCCAGCAGGTAAGTCTGGCGCAGCGTGTCGATGGGTTTGAGTGTGCCTTCAACCTCATGATGCCAGAACGTCCAGCCATTGCAGCTGGGGGCATTTTGCAGGGTTGCGCCGATCTTGTGGATCGAACCCGTGTCGGTGCCGACGCTGAGCGAGCCGTCCGCGCGCACGGTGGCCTGCCAGCGGCGCTTGGCGTCGGTCAGGATCGCGCCGGGCTGGAGATAGCCGGTTTCGACAAGCGTGCCGAAGGCAACCTTGGGCTGGCTCTTGGCGCTTTGCATGATGGTGAGGGCGGATTCGTCCAGCGGCAGGGCGGCTTCGATCCGCTCCATGGCGACTTCGATATAGCTGTCTTCACGTTCGATGCCGATCCATTTGCGGCCGAGGCGCTTGGCGACCGCGCCGGTAGTGCCGGTGCCGAAGAAGGGATCGAGCACGACGTCGCCCGGCTTTGTGCAGGCCAGAAGCACGCGATAGAGCAAGGACTCGGGCTTTTGCGTTGGGTGCGCCTTGGTCCCGTTGCGCTTCAGCCGTTCCTGCCCGCCGCAGATCGGCAACACCCAGTCGGAGCGCATCTGAAGCTCGTCATTGAGCGTCTTCATCGCTTTATAGTTGAAGGTATATTTGGCGTCCTCGCCCTGGCTGGCCCAGATCAGCGTTTCATGCGCGTTGGTGAAGCGGGTGCCCTTGAAATTGGGCATGGGGTTCGACTTGCGCCAGATGATGTCGTTGAGGATCCAGAAGCCTTCGTCCTGAAGGGCGGTGCCGACGCGGAAGATGTTGTGGTAGCTGCCGATGACCCAGATGCTGCCATTGGGCTTCAAGATGCGGCGGGCCTGCGCCAGCCATGCCTTCGTAAAGCGGTCATAGCTGCTGAGCGTATCGAATTTGTCCCAGTCATTGTCGACGGCATCGACCCGGCCGCCTTCGGGGCGGAACAGGTCGCCGCCCAGCTGAAGATTATAGGGCGGATCGGCGAAGATCATGTCGATGCAGGCGTCGGGCAGCTTTGCCATTTCGGCGATGCAGTCGCCGCGCAGCAGGCAGTTTGCCGGGACGTTGACCGCCTCTTTTTCGATCGGCGCAACCGCCCTTTTACGCCGCGGTGCGACGCGTTCCATGACACCCATTATGTGACCCCCATTCGTTTCGAGGACCAGCGTTGAGTCGTCGAGAGTCCGGCGTCAAGATCAACGGCTTAGCCATTGAGCCTCAGACAAAAGTTAACAGCGTGAGAACGAAAGAGGTAGACACGACATGTTGAGTCCGGATTTAGCCAAGGGACTCAATATCAGGTGGTGTGACTCAAAAGACTCAGCTGCTGGACCCCGCCAACTTTTTTTGGTTAACGTCGCTTCGATCCGTCAAAAACGGTCTTCGCTTGATCTTCTCATAATCATTTGGTTATGAGTTCGCAATGAATGATCCTGTTTCAAGTGGCGACCGCTCGGCGGCATGTGACGAACTTTTCAAGGCGCTTTCCGATGGGACGCGGCGGGCCTTGCTGGAATATCTGGTGAAGGAGGGCGAGCAGAGCGTGCATGCCCTGACGGCCGTCTCCGATGTATCGCAACCGATGGTGTCGCGGCATCTGGGGAAGCTGAAGCGCGCACGTTTGGTGACGGCTCGCCGGGCGGGGCGGGAGACCTATTATGCGGCGCGGGTGAAGGGCCTGGCTCCGGTCGTGCAGTGGATGGCGATTTATGGGGCACTGTGGTCGCAACGCTTTACCGCTTTGGAAGAATTGAGCGAGCCCGCCTGACGGGGCTGCGCGCCATAATTCCCCTTGCATTGCTGGCCTAAATGGTGATCGAAGGCGCGGTGATCCATGTTGCGGGAAGGGGGCGGGATGTGCCGCCCTAAGGGCATGCGGCATGGTGACGGGAAACGAGACGTGGATAAGATTGCAGGCCGCCTTGGTAGGATAGAGGGGCGCGCGCGCTTTGTCAGGGAAACACCCGATGTCAGGCGTCAGGCGCTGATCGAAGCGACGGCGCAGTGCCTTGCGGAGAAGGGCGTGGCCGCGACTTCCGTCCGGGCGATCTGTTCGCGGGCGGGCGTTTCGGCGGGGTTGCTGACGCATTATTTCGATGGTGTCGATGCCCTGATCCTCGCCACCTACCGCGAGGTTGGAAATAAGGTGGCGGCGGCGCTGGAGCAGGCCGTGGCGGAGGCGGGGCCTGATCCGCTTGACCGGCTGTGGGCTTATATAAGGGCGAATTTGCAGCCGCCGGTGCTGGACCCCAATTTGCTGGCGACCTGGATTTCCTTCTGGAGTCTGGTGAAGACCAGTCCCGAGATCGCTGCGACGCATGCGGAGACCTATGGAGGGTCGCGCGAGCGGTTGGAGGTGTTGCTGCGCGAGGCGGCGCCGCAGATACCGCGTCCGGCTGCGCGGATCGCGGCTATCGGGTTGACGGCCATGTTGGATGGGCTGTGGCTGGAGCTTTGTCTGGATTCCTCGACCTTCACTATCGATGAGGCGCTGGAGATGGCCAGGGAAGCGATGACCTATGTCCTTCAGAAGCCAAGGGATGAGCCGGTCGATCAATCATTGGGAGCTTGATCGCTTTTCTCAATCAGTGGTGTGAAGAAAAGCAATTTCCCCTTACCCTGCTACCTCCCTACATAGGCCGGGCAACAGCAACCCTAAGAAGGAACTGGAAAGCCCATGGCTCTCATCAACACCAGCATCAAGCCGTTCAAAGCCACCGCGTTCAAGGAAGGCAAGTTCGTCGACGTCACCGACGCGGACGTGAAGGGCAAGTGGGCGATTTTCTTCTTCTACCCCGCTGACTTCACCTTCGTGTGTCCGACCGAGCTTGAAGACCTAGCCGGTATCTACCCGACGCTGCAGTCGCTGAACGTGGAAGTCTATTCGGTTTCGACCGACACGCACTTCAGCCACAAGGCATGGCACGACACTTCGCCCGCGATCAGCAAGATCAACTATTATATGCTGGGTGACCAGTCGGGCCAGATCACCAACAATTTCGACGTAATGCGTCCGGGCGTTGGCCTGGCTGACCGCGCGACCTTCCTGGTCGATCCCGAAGGCGTGATCCAGTTCATGGAAATCACTTCGGAAGGCGTCGGCCGCAATGCGACCGAACTGCTCCGCAAGGTCAAGGCTGCGCAATATGTCGCCGCTCACCCCGGCGAAGTGTGCCCGGCCAAGTGGGAAGAGGGTGAAGAAACCCTGGCTCCCTCGCTCGACCTCGTCGGCAAGATCTAAGCAAAACCTGACCTTTCGCCGGGCCGGGTTGAGCAACTCCCCGGCCCGGCGGGGGTTTTACCTGACAATTTGACCGCTGACATGCCGGACCTTCGGGTCGTATCGTCCGGCAAGCGGACCCGCGTGCCCACGGGAGGCGCGCCAATTCAATGGAGCTACGATAGATGTTGGACGCAAATCTGAAAGGCCAGTTGAAGGCCTATATGGCGAACATCACGCAGCCGATCGAGCTGGTGGCGTCGCTGGACGAAGGCGCGAAGTCGCGCGAGTTGGAAGGCTTGCTGAACGAGATTGCCGAGCTGTCGGACAAGGTGACGGTCACTTCCGGCAATGACAAGCGCAAGCCGAGCTTTATGATCCGGCGGGCGGGGACCGATATCGGCGTGACCTTCGCTGGCATTCCGATGGGGCATGAGTTCACGTCGCTGGTGCTCGCGCTGTTGCAGGTGGGCGGCCATCCGTCCAAGGCGGCGCAGGAGTTGATCGAGCAGATCAAGGATCTGGACGGCGATTTCAGTTTCGAAACCTATTTCTCGCTGTCGTGCCAGAACTGCCCCGACGTGGTGCAGGCGCTGAACCTGATGAGCGTGCTCAATCCCCGGATCAAGCACGTCGCGATCGACGGCGCGCTGTTCAAGGAAGAGGTAGACGCGCGCCAGGTGATGGCGGTGCCGACTGTGTTCCTGAATGGCGAGCCCTTCGCTTCGGGGCGCATGGAGCTGGAGCAGATCGTCGCGAAGATCGACAGCGGTGCGGCGGATCGCGCGGCGGAGAAGATCAAGGCCCAGGAGCCGTTCGAGGTGCTGGTGGTCGGCGGCGGCCCCGCTGGTGCGGCGGCGGCGATCTATGCGGCGCGCAAGGGTATCCGTACCGGTGTCGCGGCGGAACGCTTCGGCGGGCAGGTGCTCGACACGATGGCGATCGAGAATTTCATCTCGGTAAGCCATACCGAGGGGCCGAAGCTTGCCGCGCAGCTGGAAGCGCATGTGAAGGATTATGATGTCGAGATCATGAACCTGCAAAAGGCGGCCAAGCTGATCCCGGCTCAGAGTGAGGGCGGTTATCATGAGGTCGTGCTGGAAAGTGGTGCTTCGTTGAAGGGGCGCACCGTCATCCTGTCCACCGGCGCGCGGTGGCGGCAGATGGGCGTGCCGGGCGAGGATGAATATCGCAACAAGGGCGTAGCCTATTGCCCGCACTGCGATGGCCCCTTGTTCAAGGGCAAGCGCGTGGCGGTGATCGGCGGCGGCAATAGCGGCGTGGAAGCTGCGATCGACCTGGCCGGTATCGTCGCCCATGTGACGCTGATCGAGTTTGACAGCCAATTGCGCGCCGACGCGGTGTTGCAGCGAAAGCTCGCCAGCTTGCCCAATGTGCGGATCATCACTTCGGCGCTCACCACCAAGGTGGACGGCGATGGAGCCAAGGTTACGGGTCTGTCCTACAAGGACCGCAACAATGGCACCGAGCATGATGTCGAGCTGGAGGGCATTTTCGTGCAGATCGGGCTGGTCCCGAACACGGAATGGCTGAAGGACGCGATCGCGCTGTCGCCACGCGGAGAGATCGAGATTGACGCCAGGGGCGAAACGAGTCAGCCAGGTATATTCGCTGCGGGCGATTGCACGACCGTGCCCTACAAGCAGATCGTGATCGCCATGGGAGCAGGATCGACAGCGGCGCTTTCCGCCTTCGATTATCTTATCCGCCTGCCCGCTTCGGAAGAGGCGGCGCAAGCAGCCTGACGAGACAACCCTCCGAGCGGGGGATTGGGAAGCGGTCGCCCCCAGGCCCGGTGGCGGCCGCTTCTTAGTGTGTTGGGTTGAGGGGGCCGTACCTCTTGATTGAATCCCTCACCCCGTTCGGGCTGAGCTTGTCGAAGCCCTCTCCTTTTTAAAAGGAAGTAGAGCCCTTCGACAGGCTCAGGGCGAACGGATGAGAGATGGTACGGATCTTAAGCACAAAGCTCCGCGCCCCTCGTGAGCCCTACATCTCATTCCGGGCGCGCCTGTTCATCCCGTCAACGCGCGCCGTCCATCGCCAGCGTGGCGGGCGGTCAGCAGATAGTTGATCGCCTTGTTCGACGAGAGCGTGAAGCCTTTGCGCGGGTCGAAGGAGAGGCCGGTTACATCCGTCACCTCCAGTCCGGCCTTCACCAGCATGTCTTTCAGCTCCTCGGGCGTCAGGAACTTGTCCCAGTCGTGCGTTCCCTTTGGAATGCCGCCGATACCTTCGCCGATGCGGATCATGGCGAGGCGTGAGAGTGGTGTGCGATTTGGCGTGGACATGACGAGCAGGCCGTTGGGACTGAGCTTGTCCGCCAGCGCACGGACGAAGGCGGCGGGGTCGGTGACATGCTCCACGACTTCCATGGAGGTGACGAGATCGAAGCTTCCGGCGTTGAGCTGTTCGACGGGCGTCGCGCGATAGTCGATCAGGAGACCCTGACCGTCCGCATGGGCGCGGGCGATGGCGATATTTTCTTCCGCCGCGTCGAGCGCGGTGACCGCAGCGCCCAACCGTGCCAGAGGTTCGGACAAAAGGCCCGCGCCGCATCCCACATCCAGCGCAGATTTGCCTTCAAGTGGGAGGAAGCTGCTTTCCTCGCCAAGCCAGTGTCTGTCGATCGCGCTACGAATATAGCGCAGCCTTACCGGGTTGAGTTTGTGCAGCATGGCGCTGCTGCCCTTGGGGTCCCACCAGTCGGCCGCCATTGCGCCGAAGTGCGCGGCTTCGCGGGGATCGATCGTGCTTGTCGCTGAATTGGCCATGCGCCCTGACTATCAAGCTGCGCGACTGCGCGCCACGGGCATTTATGTCTTGCGCGGTGGCGGGCCTTCGCCGTCAAGATATTTATCCTCGGCGTCCAGCTGGCGGCGCAGCTCGCGCGTAGCCGCTTCCGTCCTCGCCAATTCTTCGGGGCTTCTATGCCGACGGTTGCTCATCATCACGTAGATCAGCACCGCCGCCAGCAGGATCGGGCCTCCGATCGTGATGAGCCCGTACAAGATTCCGTCCATGGCTTCTTCCTTCCATTCTTCGAGTGAAAGGAATGAGGGGTGAGCCGTGGTGTTCCGCCCCGGCCGATGGCTTGCTTGCCATATCCGCCGCTGCTGCTATAGCGGCGCCGTTTTTCCCCGGAGGGGGACGGACGCTTTCCAGATCAGCAGACAGGTTTGACAGGCAAATGGCGCGCATCGTGATGAAATTCGGCGGCACCTCCATGGCGGGGATGGAGCGAATTCGCAACGTGGCCGCGCGCGTGAAACATGTTGTCGAACAGGGGCATGAAGTCGCTGTTGTCGTATCCGCGATGGCGGGCGAGACCGACCGTCTGGTGGGGTTCTGCAAGGAAGCTTCCGCGCTTTACGATCCGGCGGAATATGACGTCGTGGTTGCAAGCGGCGAGCAGGTGACTAGCGGTCTGCTGGCCATGACGTTGAAGGCCATGGGTGTGGACGCGCGCAGCTGGCTCGGTTGGCAGCTGCCGATCCGTACCAATGAAGCCCATGCCAAGGCACGCATTGGTGAGATCGACACGATCGATCTGCTTTCGTCCATGCGCGGCGGCACCGTGGCGGTTATCCCCGGTTTTCAGGGCATGATGGAGGATGGCCGCATCTCGACCCTGGGTCGTGGTGGTTCGGACACTTCGGCGGTCGCGGTTGCGGCGGCCCTGAAGGCTGATCGCTGCGACATTTATACCGACGTCGATGGCGTCTACACCACCGACCCGCGCATTGTGGCGAGGGCGCGCAAGCTCGACCTCGTTACCTATGAGGAAATGCTGGAACTGGCATCGGTCGGGGCCAAGGTGCTCCAGACCCGCTCGGTCGGCCTCGCCATGAAGGAAGGCGTGGTCGTGCAGGTGCTTTCCTCCTTCGATGATCCCACCCAGACCGACCTCCCCGGTACGCTGATCGTCAGCGAAGAGGAACTGGAAGCCAAGCTCAAGGAAGACAAGATGGAACGTCAGCTCATCACCGGCATCGCCCATGACAAGAATGAGGCGAAGATCACCCTGACCCGCGTGCCGGATCGTCCGGGCGCGGTGGCGCACATCTTTGGCCCGCTGGCCGATGCGGCGATCAACGTCGATATGATTATCCAGAATGTCGGCCGCGACAAGGGCGAGACGGACGTTACCTTCACCGTGCCGGGCGCTGATCTGGCCCGCGCGCTGGACGTGCTGGAAAGCCAGAAGGACGAGATCGGCTTCAACCGCGTGATCCCCGATACGAAGGTCGCGAAGATTAGCGTCGTGGGCGTCGGCATGAAGAGCCATGCGGGTGTCGCGTCGACGATGTTCAAGTCGCTGGCGGAGCGTGGGATCAATATCCTCGCCATCTCGACCAGCGAGATCAAGGTTTCGGTGCTGATCGACGAGGATGAGACTGAGCTGGCGGTGCGTGTGTTGCACACGGCTTATGGGCTCGACGCGCCGGTCGCTTGACCTTTTCTCCCCTCCCCTTCAGGGGAGGTCGGGGGTGGGGCCGTGCCCCATAGAACAATGCGTGGGGAAGCCCCCCACCCCAACCCCTCCCCTGAAGGGGAGGGGCTTTGTGATTCTAGGAATATGCATATGACCAACGCCAAACTCACTTCCCTGATGGCTCGCGGCACCGAATTTCTCGGGTGCGAGGTCGCGATCATGTGCGGGGCGATGAGTTGGGTGTCGGAGCGGAATTTGGTTGCGGCCATTTCCAACGCTGGCGGGTTCGGCGTGATCGCTTGTGGGGCGATGACGCCTGAATTGCTGGACAAGGAAATCGCGGCGACGAAGGCGCTGACGAGCAAGCCCTTTGGCGTCAACCTGATCACCATGCACCCGCAGCTGTTCGACCTGATCGAAGTGTGCGCGCGTCATGAAGTCGGTCATGTCGTGCTGGCAGGTGGCCTGCCGCCCAAGGGCAGCATCGAGGCGATCAAGGCGAAGGGCGCGAAGCTGATCTGCTTTGCCCCGGCGCTGAGCCTGGCGAAGAAGCTGGTGCGTTCGGGCGTGGACGCGCTGGTGGTTGAGGGGATGGAAGCGGGCGGTCATATCGGCCCGGTGGCGACCAGCGTGCTGGCGCAGGAAATCTTGCCCGAAATGGCTTCGCAGGTGCCGGTGTTCGTCGCGGGCGGCATCGGGCGCGGCGAGGCGATCGCCGGCTATCTGGAAATGGGTGCGGCGGGCGTGCAGCTGGGCACCCGCTTTGCCTGCGCCAGCGAGAGCATCGCGCATCCGAATTTCAAGAAATCCTTCTTCCGCGCGTCCGCTCGCGACGCGATCGCGAGTGTGCAGATCGACCCGCGCCTGCCGGTCATCCCCGTGCGCGCGCTCAAGAATAACGGCACGGAGGCATTCACCGCCAAGCAGCGTGAAGTCGCCAACCTGCTCGACAGCGGATCGGTCGACATGGGCGAGGCGCAGTTGCAGATCGAACATTATTGGGCAGGTGCCCTGCGTCGCGCTGTGATTGACGGTGATGTCGAAGGCGGGTCGCTGATGGCGGGTCAGTCCGTTGGCATGGTCACCAAGGAAGAGCCGGTCGCGGAGATCATCGCGCAATTGATGGCCGAGGCGGCGGTTGCGCTGGAGCGGCGTAGCGCCTGAAGTGTACCCGGTCCCGATATCGGGATGAGCCGAATCTCCTGAGGGATGAAGTGATCCGGGCGGTCATCGCCAGGAACGCGCGGCTTTGCCATGAGTTTTTGCGCAGAGAATTCATCATAAGGGATATCGGGTTGCCGCTGCGTGCTGTTTCATGTCGCGTCTGGACAATTGCTTCGGTGGGCGCCTTAGCGCTGGTTGCAGGCTGCTCCACGCCCAAGGCACCGCCCACGCCTCCGCCGCCGGTCGTTCGGACGATCAAGCCGCTGCCGCCCATGGGCGCGGTAGAGGATATGAGCATTCCCGAGGCTGATCCGGAGGGCAAATATCTGACGCCCAATCGCGGGGTGACGGCCAATACGGCGCTTTGGCATGTCCGGATGGCGTTGAATGTGGCGGCGCTGTCCTGCCATGGCGTGAACGAACCGGCGCGGGTGCAATATAATCAGATATTGCGGGTTCATAAGGACGTGCTGCGGGAGGCCAATGCCGCGGTCGATCGCAACTATACGGCGGCTTATGGGAGCGGGGGCCTTCAGTCGCGCGAACTGCTGAATACGGTCGTCTATAATTTCTTCTCGCTCCCGCCGGTTCAGCCGACCTTCTGCAAGGCCGCGATTGAGGTCGGGGCGAAGGTGCTTGCGATGCCGTCGAGCCAGCTGCTGGGCTACGCTCCGGAGGCGCTGACCGCGCTTGAGCAGCCGTTTCAGGAATTTTACGAGGCTTATGCCGACTATCTGCGGCGGCTGGCGGAGTGGCAGTCGCGCTTTGGCGGGACTGTGACGGTGATTGTGTCGCCAACGCCTTTGCCGCCGCCGCCCAAGCCGCCTGCGGAAATCGGAGCGGGCTTCGTCCCGCCGCCCGCGCTGCCAAGGTTGCGTGAGGAAAGCGGGCAGGCGCTGGTGCCGGGCGCTACATCCGCGCCCCGTGTGATTGTGCCGACTTTCCCGATTACGCGCTAAGCGGAGGGGTAGGTCGCGGGGGCCTTGGCGGGCAGGGGGAACAGGCGCACGAAGCGTTCCGCCAATGCGGGGTCGCCCTGGACCTGGAGCGCGTCGGCGACATCCTTGAAGCTGGCTCCGCCATAGACGACGGCGGCCAAGGCGTTCTGATCGCCGCTGAACAGCACGTCTGCGTCCTGGGCTGAGCCGCGATCGATGGTGAAGTCGCCATCCTTCAATAGCGCGCGAAATTCTTCCTCGCCGAAGCGGAAGCCGATCACGGCGTCCAGATCGCCAATGCGGCTGCGGTCGATCATGGTGCGCATAGAGAGGACCACCGACACGTTGCTCATTGGCTGGCCGGGTTGCATCGTAGGTGAGCGGCAGGCCCAGCGGCCGAGGACCTGGAAAAGGATTTCCGACTCGCGGCCCCATTGCGTCAGTTCGTAAATCTGGCTGGCGGCCGGTGGGGGCAGGCGGCGGCGGATGAGGACGCTGGCCGCCTCCAGCTCCTCCAGTCGCTGCGTCAGCACGTTGGCGCTGATTCCGGGCAGGCTGGCGCGCAGATCGGTGAAGCGCTTTGGCCCCAGCATCAATTCCCGCATGATGGGCATGGCCCAGCGGTCCCCGACAAGGTCCAGCGCATGGGCGACTGCACAGCCATCCTGATAGGCGCGCTTTTTCAATTGCGAGTCCTTAGTTATTTTTTATAACTTATATGTTGCAGAAGATAATCTATGGGTCCACAAAGTTCAAGGCGGTGAGTCGAGAGCGACAGTTCCTTGCCGCGAAGCTCAAGGAGATGCGTGATGCCCAATGCCCCCGCGCCAAAGATGATTTTCGTTAACCTGCCGGTGAAGGACTTATCCGCTTCCATCGCCTTTTACGAAGCGGTCGGTGCCGTGCGGAACAATGACTTTGCCGATGACAGCGCGCAGATGGTCAGCTTTTCCGACACAATCCACGTCATGCTGCTGACGCATGAACGTTTTTCCAGCTTCACGGCGCGGCGCATTCCCAATGCGCATGAAACGGCGCAGGTGCTGCTTGCGCTCAGCGAGGAAAGCCGGGCTGCGGTCGATGCGACGATGGCCAAGGCGCTGGCGGCGGGAGGGACGGAACCCAATCCGTTGCAGGATCATGGCTTCATGTACGGCCGCGATTTCGCCGATCTGGACGGCCATATCTGGGAACTCGCGTGGATGGATATGGAGGCGGCCCTGGCTGTGAATCAGCCGGAAACGACGGCCTGACTTCGTCCTGACAGATATAAGGAGAGAGATGATGAGCTATATCGATGGCTTCGTGGTTCCCGTGCCCAAGGGGCAGAAGGAGCGGTATCAGCAGTTTGCCGCCCGTTCCGCGCCCGTTTTTCTGGAACATGGCGCGCTGCGTATGGTTGAATGCTGGGGCAATGATGTCCCGGTGGGGAAGGTGAATGACTTCCGGACATCCGTGATCGCCGAAGAGGACGAGGATGTCGTCTTTTCCTGGATCGAATGGCCCGACAAGGCGACCCGTGATGCGGGGCAGGAAAAAGCGATGAAGGACCCCCGCATGCAGGAAGATGGGGAGATACCCTTTTCCGGCAAGCGGATGATCTATGGCGGGTTCGACGTGATGCTCGACCAAAAGGCCTGAAACTTCCTTTTAGAGGAGACGGATGATGACCGATCTCACCGGCAAATTCTTCTGGTACGAACTGATGACCAGCGACCCTGACGCAGCGATCGCCTTCTACGGCGACGTGGTAGGCTGGACGGCGCAGCCCTTTGGTGGCGAGCGGACGGACGATCCCTATAATGTCGTGTCCGGCAGCGCGGGTCCGGTGGGTGGCATCATGCGGATTCCGGCCGAAGCGAAGGAATGCGGCATGTCGCCCTGGTGGGGCGGCTATGTCGGATCGGCCGATGTCGATGCGGATGCCGGGCGGTTGAGCGGTGCGGGGGCAAGCGTGAAGCGGCCGCCGGAAGATATTCCCGGCGTCGGCCGCTTTGCCGTGATGAGCGATCCGGGCGGGGCGATCTTCATGCTGCTGAAGGGATCAAGCCCCGATGGCATGGACGCCGCGCCGCCGATGGCGAACGGCCATGTCGGCTGGCACGAGCTGTACAGCGGCAATTTCAATGCGGACCTGGCTTTTTACACGTCGCAGTTTGGCTGGGGGAAGGGTGAGGCGATGGATATGGGGCCGATGGGAAGCTATCAGCTTTTCTCCATGTCAGGCTCCACCGAATTCAACGCGATGGAGGGCGGCATGATGCGCAAGCCCGAGCAAATGCCGGTGCCGCAATGGCTTTTCTACTTCGTCGTGCCCGACATTGATGTGGGCGTTGAGAAGGTGAGGGCAGGCGGCGGCACGGTGCTTAATGGCCCTGCCGAAGTGCCGGGCGGCGCCTGGATCATCCAGGCTGCCGACCCGCAAGGCGCGATGTTCGCGCTGGTCGGCATGCGCTCGACCGCAGCGTAAGGAGAGGAACGATGTCCAAGATTTCACCCTGCCTGTGGTTCGATGGGCAGGCCGAGGAAGCTGCGCGCTTCTATGTCTCGGTCTTTGGCGGATCGGTGGATTCGATCAGCCGCTATCCGGATGATGTCCCCAGTCCTGCGCCTTTCAAGGGAGGGGACGTGCTGCTGGTCGAGTTCACCCTGTTCGGGCAAAGCTATCAGGGCCTGAACGGTGGGCCGAAATTTCCCTTTACCGAAGCGGTGTCCTTGTCGGTGTCCTGCGAGGATCAGGCGGAACTGGACCGCTATTTCGATGTGCTGACGGCCGATGGCGGCTCGCCCGGTCCCTGTGGTTGGGTGAAGGACAAATATGGCCTGTCCTGGCAGCTGGTGCCTGAAGAGGTGATGGAGATGCACCGGAAGGGCGGTCCCGGCATCCAGCCCATGATGGCGGTGATGATGACCATGCAAAAGCTGGACCTTGCCCGGATGAAGGCGGCTTATGAGGGAGCGACGGTATGAGCAGCGCGCAACATGAGCTGTCGGTCAGCTGTCACATCGCCGCCCCGCGCGAGATTGTGTGGAAGGTGTGGACGGACCTGAAGGACCAATGGTTTTGCCCCAAGCCGTGGCGGGCCGAGGTGATTGAGGAAGATTTGCGCCCCGGTGGCCGCAGTGCAGTGCGCATGTTCGGCCCCGATGGCGAGGATACCGGGCCGATGGAGGGCATTTTCCTTGAGGTCGTTCCGGGAGAGCGGGTTGTGTCGACCGATGCTTATGCGTCCGGCTGGATACCGCAGGAGCCGTTCCTGACGTCGATCTGGAGCTTCGCGCAAGAGGGTGAGGGCACGCGTTTTACCGCGACGGCGCGGCATTGGAGCGACGAAGCGCTGAAGCGACATGAGGCAATGGGGTTTCATCCGGGATGGGATCAGATGGCGCAGCAGTTCAAGGAATTGTGTGAGACTTCGGCGGCGACGGCTTGATGGGGTCCCCCTCCCCATCTGGCGATGGGGAGGATTTTGGGGGGAAGGCGCTCGTCTTTTGACGATTTGATGGGGTTCTCTCCAGATTAACCCTGACTTCCTCTTGGAAAGGGGGGCTGCGATCTGTTAGCGCTTGATCATGCCCACGACGCCCGCCGCAGCCGCCCGCCACATCCTCACCAGTTTGCAGGAGGTGATGGCTGCGCGAACGAGCGCGCAGGCCAAGCTGAACAAGGTCGTGGACATTATCGGCCAGGCGCTGTCGAGCGAGGTTTGCTCCATCTATCTGGTGCGCGAGGGGCTGCTGGAACTGTTCGCGACGCGCGGTTTGAAGCAGGAGGCCGTCCACGTCACCCGCATGGCGATGGGGGAGGGGCTTGTCGGCCTGATCGCCACCAATGTGGAAACGCTGAACCTGGACGAAGCCGCGGCGCATCCGGACTACAGCTATCGGCCGGAAACGGGCGAAGAATTGTTCCACAGCTTTGCAGGCGTGCCGATTGTACGGCGCGAGCGCGCGATCGGCGTCTTGTGCGTGCAGCATGTGGAACCGCGCCGTTATGAAGAGGTCGAGATCGAGGCGCTTCAGACCGTGGCCATGGTGCTTTCGGAACTGATCGCCAATGCTGAATTGGCCGATGATGGCCCGGCGGATTCGCGCGTGCAGGATACGGGCACGATCATGTTGCAAGGCTTGCAGCTGGTCATGGGCATGGCGCGGGGGCATGCGGTGTTCCACCAGCCGCGTGTTCATGTCGAGCATACGGTGGCGGAGGATACCGAGGCGGAGCGGCAGCGCGTCATTTCCGCCTTCACCAAGATGCGCGAACAGATCGACCGCATGACGGGCGCTGTCGAGTTCGGGATGGAGGGCGAGCATCAGGAGGTGCTCGAGACCTACAAGATGTTCGCCTATGATGAAGGCTGGATACGGCGCATCAATGAGGCGATCGACAGCGGATTGACCGCCGAGGCGGCGATCGAGCGCGTGCAGCAGCGCACCCGCATGCGCATGCGGCAGATCGATGACGCTCTGTTGCAGGATCGCATGCATGATCTGGAGGACATGGCCAATCGCCTGTTGCGGATCGTGTCGGGGCAGCTGGGGACGGCCGCGACCATGGGCCTGCGGCAGGACGCCATCCTGATCGCGCGCAATCTGGGTCCGGCGGAACTGCTGGAATATGACCGGCGGCGGTTGAAAGGTGTGATCCTGGAGGAAGGGTCGCTGACCGCGCATGTCACTATCGTGGCGCGCGCCATGGGCGTGCCGGTGCTGGGCCGCGTCCGCGAAATCCGGCACAAGGTGAATGAGGGTGACCTCATCCTGATGGACGTCGTGTCGAACAACCTGTTGATCCGTCCGACGGCGGACATGGACGAGGCGTTCGAGAACAAGCTGCATGTCACGCAGAAGCGCCGGGCGGAGTTCGCCGCGATGCGCGATCTGCCGTCGGTGACGGCGGACGGGCAGCGTATCGAATTGATGGTGAATGCGGGCCTGCGTGAGGACGCGCAGGCGCTGGACCTGGTCGGCGCTGACGGCATCGGGCTGTTTCGGACGGAATTCCAGTTCCTCGTGTCCGCGACTTTGCCGCAGCGGGAAAAGCAGCAGCGGCTCTACAAGGATGTGCTGGACGCAGCGGGCGACCGGCCCGTCATCTTCCGCACCGTCGACATCGGCGGTGACAAGGCGCTGCCCTATATGCAGCGCGATGAGGATGAGGAGCTGGAGGACAATCCGGCGATGGGCTGGCGCGCGCTGAGGCTGGCGCTGGACCGCGACGGGTTGATGAAGGCGCAGGCGCGGGCGCTGCTCGAAGCGTCGGCGGGCAAGGTGCTCAACATCATGTTCCCGATGGTGTCGGAGCCGTGGGAATATGAGAAGGCGCGCGCTCTGGTGGAGCATCAGCGCGAATGGTTGGTGGCCCAGCGCAAGAAGGTGCCGACGGCGGTACGCTATGGCGCGATGCTGGAGGTGCCTGCGCTGGCGGAGGTGCTGGACCTGCTGCTACCCAAGCTCGATTTCCTGTCGATCGGCACCAATGATTTGACGCAATTTCTCTTTGCAGCCGACCGGGCGCATCCGAAGTTGGCGGAGCGCTATGATTGGCTGAGCATCGCCATCTTGCGCTTCCTCAGCCGGGTGGTGCGGACTTGCGAAGAATATCAGGTGCCGGTTGGCGTTTGTGGAGAGATGGGCGGGCGGACGCTGGAAGCGATGGCGCTGGTTGGCCTGGGCGTTCGGCGCTTGTCGATTACGCCTGCGTCGGTTGGTCCGGTCAAGGCCATGATCCGGGCTATCGATGCCGCCGAATTGCAGGCGTTGATGCGCAAGCTGCTGGACGACGGGATCGTGGATATTCGTGGCGCGCTGACGCAATGGGCGGATGAGCGGGGCATCGAACTGAATTGAACCGGAAAATGGGTCAGGCACGACCCCGGCGGCGTTGACAATCCCTGTGCCGGAATGAGACAAGACCGGCTTATAAGATCGCGGAGCAGCATGGCAGAACAACCCGAAGTGGAAAGCGGCGCGACGGCGCCGGACGTGCAATTGGGCACTCCGGGCGCAAAGCTGCGCGCGGCGCGTGAGGCGCATGGCCTGTCGATCCAGGACGTGGCGACGCGCACGCGCATCGCGCAACGTCAGTTGGAAGCGATAGAGCGGGACGACTATTCTGCGCTTCCGGGAATTCCCTATGCGGTCGGCTTTGCCCGCGCCTATGCCCGCGCGGTCGATCTGGACGAGGTGGCCATTGCCGCCGATGTGCGCCATGCCGTCCATAATTCCGACCTAGGCGCCAATCGCTACGAGGCGTTCGAACCGGCCGATCCGGCCCGTGTGCCGTCGCGCCTGCTTGCCTGGACGGCCGCGGCGATCGTGATTGTGCTGGTGGCTGGCTTCACCATCTGGCGTACGCAGATGCTGACTCCGCCGACAGGGCAGGAGATCGCCGCCGAACAGGCCAAGCCCGCCGTTGCCGCGAAACCGGCGCCGGGCGCGCGTCCCGCCGCGCCGGTGGCGCAGACGGTGGTGTTCACCGCCAATGACGATGTGTGGCTGCGCATTTATGACGAGGCTGGTGATCGGCTGAAGGATGGCCTGATGAAGAAGGGTGAGAGCTTCACCCTGCCTGCCACTGCTCGCAACCCCATGATCCTGACCGGCCGTCCGCAAGCGTTGACGGTCACGGTCGGTGGCAAGCCTATTGCGCCGCTTGGCGCACCTGATCGCACGATCTCCGATGTGCCTGTCTCGGCGGCGGCGTTGCTGGCGCGGGCTGCTCCGGCGCCTGCCGCTTCGGCCGATTCGCCTGCCCCTGCGGCGGTCCCCTCAGCCGCCCCCTCGGCTGCGCAAACACCTGCCGCGCGGCCTGTGACCGGGAGCGTGGCGCCTGCGATCCCTGCGGAGCCCGCACCAGCGGCTCCGTCCACGGCGGATTAACGCGTCTCCAATCCCTGTTTGGGTCGCACGTCCTGCTTTACGGCGGCGAATATGGCCTTATGGTTAAGAGCGGGGAGCGCGGCCTTTGCGGGCCGTATCGTCGGTGAATTTAAGTTTTAGTCGGGGATCATCATGCGTTACGCCTTGTTTGCGACAACCGCCCTGCTGCTGGAGGCGCCCGCTATGGTTGCGCTCGCGCCAGCAGCGGCCGCCCAGAATGTGGCGCTGGATGTGCGCGTTGACCGGCTGGAAAAGGAAATGCGCGCGGTACAGCGCAAGGTGTTTCCCGCAGGCGCTCCTCTGGAGGCGGAAATCAATCGCCCGGTGACGCCCACCGTCCCGCCCGGCACGCCGTCATCATCGCCCGTCGCCGATCTGACGGCGCGGGTGGGCGCGCTGGAATCGCAGCTCGCCTCGATGACCGGACAGGTTGAGGAAAACAGCTTCAAGATCCGTCAGCTGGAAGAGGCGTTCAACAAATATAAGGCTGAGGCGCAGAGCCGCGCCGAAGTGGTTGCTCCGCCGCCCGTGCGCCCCGTGGCTCCTGCAGATAATGCAGCCCCGGCCACGCCAAAGCCGGGCACTAATGGTGGTGCGACCGAGGCGCGCAAGGCGGCCGTGGCGGCGATCGAACGGCCATCGACCGGCGATGCGGCGGCCGACGCCTATAGCTATGGCTTTCGTCTGTGGGACGCAAAATTCTATCCCGAGGCGCAGGCGCAACTGAAGGCGACGGTGGATAAATATGGTACTGCGCCGGTCGCGAGCCGCGCTTCGAACCTGCTGGGTCGTGCCTATCTGGACGATGGCAAGCCCGCGCTGGCTTCCGTCGCTTTTTACGACAATTATCAGAAGCGCCCCAAGGGGGATCGCGCCGCCGACAGCCTTGCCTATCTGGGTGAGGCGCTGATCCAGCTCAAGAAGCCTGCCGACGCGTGCAAGGTCTATGCGGAGTTGGAACAGGTCTATGGCACCACCATGTCGGCCAGCCAGCGCGGCATGATGGACAAGGGACGCGCCAAGGCGAAGTGCAGCTAAGGCACCCGCATGGCCGCGCCGCATTCGGCTCAGCCTGACTTGGAAGCGCTGCTGACGCGATCGGTTGGTGCGCTGGCGGGGAACGATGCCTCGCTGCGTTTTGGCGTGGCGGTGTCGGGCGGTCCCGACAGCATGGCCTTGCTTGCCATGGCTGCGCATGCCTTCGCGGGCAGGGTGGAAGCGGCCACCGTTGACCATGGATTGAGGCCGGAGTCCGCGGAAGAGGCCGCAATGGTGGGGCAGTGGTGCCGTAGCAACGGTGTCGCGCATGCCGTTCTGCATCCGCCCCAGCCTCTTACGGGCAATGTCCAGCAATGGGCGAGGACCCAACGCTATGCGGCGCTGGAACAATGGAGGACCGATCGCGGGATCGATTGGATCTTCACCGCGCACCATGCCGATGATCAGCTGGAAACCGTGCTGATGCGGCTTAACCGGGGTGCCGGGGTCAATGGTCTGGCCGGAATCCGCGCGCGGCAAGGGCGGGTATTGCGGCCCGTGCTTGGCGTGCGACGCGCGCAACTGTTGGACTATTCGCGTGAGCGCGGGCTTCCCTTCGTCAACGATCCTTCCAATGTCGATCCGCGATTTGATCGGGCGGTGATTCGACGGCATCTGAAGGAAGCCGAATGGCTCGACCCGCAAAGTGCCGTCCGCAGTGCGGCGGCGCTGGCGGAGTGCGAGAAAGCGCTGGACTGGACGGTCGAGGATATCGCGGCGGCGCATGTTCGCAGGGAAGGGGGGGCGTGGCTGCTGACCCGCACGGATTTACCCCGTGAGCTGCTGCGGCGCTTGTTGCTGCGCATTATCGCCGAGGCGGAGCCGGACTCGGAGCCGCGAGGCGACACGCTTGACCGGGCCATCGCGGTGGCAATGCGGGGCGGGCAGGCGAGCCTTGGCAGTTTGCTGCTGACAGGAGGCTCCGCCTGGAAAATCAGCGTGGCGCCGCCGCGACGCTGAATCAGAATCGATCTTGGGTGCGAAGGCCGACCGTTAAGCGAGATGATGAGTCTCGTCCGAAACGACTTCGGGCATTGAATTGATCGTTACGGAAAGGTTCCACGGATCAACGCGCCGACGCCTCGCTCCGTCGAATTGTTGCAGCGCAATGACCTTTCCTTAATAGCCTTCAGGCGTATTGGGGTCGGCACTCAGGCATGGAAAGTCATTTATGTTCGAATTTGCGGCGTTGACCTATGGTGTGCTCGCCAGTGTGATCCTTTCGGCGGCGCAACGTAACCGGAAGCTGGCCCGCCCGCATCCGCCGTTGTTGTTGTATGTCGGATATCTGCTGTGCGGCGTGTCGGCGGGCCTGGCGATGATCCTGGCCTATATCGCCCTGTCGCAGTTCGTGGGCGGATAACGTCAGCAGACCGTTGCACCCAACTTGCGATTTTGCCGGAGCATCCTATCTTGCCCGGTGAAAGAGAGTGATGATGAACGACGAGAAGGACCCGCAGGGTAACCCCTGGATCAAGAGCGCGATGATTTGGGCGGGGGTGATTGTCGCTCTGCTGCTATTCGTCTCGATGTTCGACAGCCGTTCCGCCTCGCAGGCGGGTAGCGGCCTCGCCTATTCCGAATTCCGATCAAAGGTTCAGGAGGGGCAGGTCAAGGACGTCGCGATCGCGACCGACAAGATTACCGGCACACTGACCAGCGGACAGCGATTCAACACCGTACCCGTGAATGATCCGGGGCTGACCGGGCTGCTTGACGATTATAACGTCAAATATTCCGGACAGACTGAGGAGCAGCCGAGCTTCTGGCAAATCATGCTCTACCAGTCGCTGCCATTCCTGCTGATCCTGGGTATCGCCTTCTTCGTGTTGCGGCAGATGCAAAAGGGCGGCGGCGCTGGCGGTGCGATGGGCTTTGGCAAGTCCAAGGCAAAGCTGCTGACCGAGAAGCACGGCAAAGTGACGTTTGATGACGTTGCGGGCATCGATGAAGCGCGCGAGGAATTGCAGGAAATCGTCGAGTTTCTGAAGGACCCGACCAAATTTGCGCGGCTGGGCGGCAAGATTCCCAAGGGCGCGCTGCTGGTGGGTTCGCCGGGTACGGGTAAGACGCTGCTCGCGCGCGCGATTGCGGGTGAGGCGGGGGTTCCCTTCTTCACCATTTCCGGTTCGGACTTCGTTGAGATGTTTGTCGGCGTGGGTGCTTCCCGTGTTCGTGACATGTTTGAGCAGGCGAAGAAGAACGCGCCTTGCATCGTCTTCATCGACGAAATCGATGCGGTCGGCCGCCATCGCGGCGCGGGCCTCGGTAACGGCAATGACGAGCGCGAGCAGACGCTGAACCAGCTGCTGGTCGAAATGGACGGTTTCGAGGCGAATGAGGGTATCATCATCGTTGCGGCGACCAACCGCCCCGACGTGCTGGACCCTGCGCTGTTGCGTCCGGGCCGCTTCGATCGTCAGGTCGTGGTGCCGCGTCCCGACATCGAGGGCCGCGAGAAGATTTTGGCCGTGCACATGAAGAAGGTGCCGCTGGCGCCCGACGTCAACCCGCGCACGATTGCGCGCGGTACGCCGGGTTTCTCGGGTGCTGATCTGGCAAACCTCGTCAACGAAGCGGCGCTGATGGCGGCGCGGCGGGGCAAGCGTCTGGTCGCGATGGATGAGTTTGAGGCGGCCAAGGACAAGGTCATGATGGGCAGCGAGCGCCGCTCCATGGTTATGACCGAGGACGAGAAGAAGATGACCGCCTATCATGAGGCAGGCCATGCCATCGTCGCGGTTCATGAACCGGCGTCCGATCCGATCCATAAGGCGACGATCATTCCGCGCGGCCGTGCGCTGGGCATGGTGATGCGCCTGCCGGAACGGGACAGCTACAGCTATCACCGTGACAAGATGCACGCGAACATGGCTGTCGCCATGGGTGGCCGCGTCGCCGAGGAGATCATCTTCGGTTATGACAAGGTGTCGTCGGGTGCTTCGGGTGACATTCAATATGCTACAAAGCTCGCGCGCGACATGGTCACTCAGTGGGGCATGTCGGACAAGCTGGGGCCGCTCCAATATGAGGAGCAGCAGGGCGAAACCTTCCTCGGCTATTCGCAGAGCCAGCGCGTTCATATGTCGGACGAGACGGCAAAGCTGATCGACAAGGAAATCCGCGGACTGGTGGAGCAGGGCTATACCCGGGCGCAGGAAGTGCTGAAGGGTCATGAGGACCAGCTGCACCTGCTGGCCAACGCGATGCTGGAATATGAGACGTTGTCGGGCGAGGAGATCAAGACGCTGCTCGACAAGGGTGAGATTACCCGCGACGACGGCACGACGATCAAGCCTTCGGTGGTTCCGGCGGCGGGTTCGTCTATCCCCAAGACGCGCAAGCGGAAGGGGCCGTTCGGCGATCCTTCGCCTGCCGGAATCTGATCTGCGGTCTATGGTTTGAAAGGGGCGCTGCCGTCGGGCGGCGCCCCTTTTTGTTTGCGGCGATCTCATCGTGGTGAGATAGGGACTGTCATGGCAAAAGCTGACCGACTGGAACGCCTGGACTCCCGCCGCCTGGAACTGGAGGCGGAATATACCGAGAAGCTCATCGACGCATTGCGCGTGACTGCTTCGGGGAAATGGGGTCTGTTCGGGCATAAGGAGGACCGGGCAAGTCGCGCCGCGATCGCTCCGGTCATCGAACAGTTGGCAGAAATCGGGGAAGCCATCGACAAGGCGCGGGAGCAACTTTTGATGCCGCAGTTTGAGTTGCAACAGGAGTTTCTTGCATCGCGCGGCCCGGTCAGTTCGCAGGCTGTTGGGGAGCCGAAGCAGGCGCAGGCATGGCTGGATCGGCTTGTGGGCGCGACTGCCAAATCCTGAAAAGCGCCCGTCCTCCTGTGCCGTGAGGCGGCCAGCAACAAAATGCGCCTAAGGTCTGGCCGTTTCGCTGGTTAATGGTTACATGGGCCGCCACGAATCCCCAGCGATCGCGCTATGCCCCTTGGCAGGTCGCACAGAAGAAAGTGGCTTTCACATGGATATCCGCCTCGGCCTCACTTTTGACGACGTGCTGTTGCAGCCCGGCGAGTCCGATGTGCTGCCCAGCCAGGCGGACACCAGCACTTATGTGACCAAGCAGATCAAGCTGAACATCCCGGTCCTGTCCTCTGCGATGGACACGGTGACGGAGGCCGACATGGCGATCGTCATGGCGCAGCTGGGCGGCATCGGCGTCCTGCACCGCAACTTGTCGATCGAAGAGCAGGCGGACGCGGTGCGTGCGGTCAAGCGCTTTGAGAGTGGCATGGTGGTGAACCCTATCACGATCACGCCGCGCGCTACCCTGGCTGACGCGCAGATGTTGATGGAGCGCCACCGGATCAGCGGCATTCCGGTGGTTGAGAACAGCGGCAAGCTGGTCGGCATCCTCACCCATCGTGACACGCGCTTCGCGGAAAACCCCAATCAGCCCGTCAGCGAACTGATGACGAAAGATAATCTTGCCACGGTCAAGGTGGGCGTGGGGCAGGATGAAGCGCAGCGGCTGCTGCATCAGCGGCGGATCGAGAAGCTGCTGGTGGTCGATGATGACTATCATTGCGTTGGCCTCATCACCGTCAAGGATATCGAGAAGGCGGTTACCTATCCGCAGGCGACCAAGGACGGTTCGGGCCGCCTGCGTGTGGCGGCGGCGACGACAGTGGGCGACAAGGGGCTGGAGCGCAGCGAGGCGCTGATCGACGCCGAATGCGACCTGATCGTCATCGATACCGCGCATGGCCATAGCAAGCAGGTCGCGGTTGCTGTCGAGGCGGTGAAGCGTCTGTCCAACCATGTTCAGGTCGTAGCGGGCAATGTCGCGACCGCTGAAGCGACCAAGGCTTTGATCGACGCCGGGGCGGACTGCGTGAAGGTCGGCATTGGGCCTGGTTCCATCTGCACCACGCGCGTGGTGGCGGGCGTGGGCGTGCCGCAGCTGACTGCGGTCATGGACTCCGCCAATGAAGCGGCAAAGCATGGTATTCCTGTGATTGCCGACGGCGGGCTTCGTACCTCGGGCGACGTTGCGAAGGCGCTGGCGGCTGGCGCGGGCTGCGTCATGGTCGGATCGCTGCTGGCGGGCACGGCCGAAGCACCGGGTGAAACCTTCCTGTATCAGGGCCGCGCTTACAAGAGCTATCGCGGCATGGGCAGCGTCGGCGCGATGGCGCGCGGTTCTGCCGACCGCTATTTCCAGGCGGACATCAAGGACCAGATGAAGCTGGTGCCCGAAGGGATCGAGGGGCAGGTGCCGTTCAAGGGGCCTGCGAAGGACGTCATCCACCAGCTGGTCGGTGGTGTGAAGGCGGCGATGGGCTACACCGGCAGCCGCACGATCAAGGACCTTCAGGAGCGCGCGCGCTTCGTTCAGATCACCAATGCGGGCCTGTCCGAAAGCCATGTCCATGACGTGACCATCACGCGGGAAGCGCCCAACTATCCCACCCGTTGAGGGTAAGGCGGGGTGACCCCCTCCGCGCGTGTTCAGGCTGCGATCGAGCTGCTCGATGCCATCATCGCTTCGGCGCGCGATGGCGGACCGGCTGCCGATACGCTGATCGCACGCTATTTCAAGGAACGGCGCTATGCCGGTTCGCGCGACCGACGGGCGGTGCGCGATCATGTTTATGATGCGGTGCGCCGGGCTGCGGAGCGGCCGGAAAATGGCCGTGCGGCGATGATCGGACTGGCGCTGGAGCGGCCGGATATCGCGGACTTGTTCGATGGATCGAGCCATGCTCCTGCGCCCATCCTCGCCGATGAGGCGGGTGCGATAGCCGGAGCGGTGCCCGTCTGGCTCAAGCCGCTGTTTGCGGCGCCTGTCGAGCAGGAGGAGTTGCTGGGCCGGGCGCCTGTGGATTTGCGGGTGAACCCGTTGAAAGCTACGCCGGAGGATGCCGCGCCGATCTTTCCCGAAGCGGTGCCGATCGACGGCTTGTCTGACGCGCTGCGCCTGCCGGAGGGTTGGCCGGTTGAGCAGAGCGATGCGTGGAAGCAGGGGCTGGTCGAGGTGCAGGATGCGGGCAGCCAGCTCATTTCGGCGGCTTGCGGCGCTGCGCCCGGCATGACTGTCATCGACCTTTGCGCGGGCGCGGGCGGCAAGACGCTGGCGCTTGCGGCGTCGATGGCGGGACAAGGGACGCTGATCGCGGCGGACACGATCCGCTCGCGCCTCTCACGCCTCGACCCGCGCGCCGAGCGGGCGGGGGCGACCTTCATCCAGACATTGCTGCTGGATCAGGGGCATGAGGCGCGCGGGCTGGAGAGCCTGCAGGGCCAAGCGGACGTCGTGCTTGTCGATGCGCCCTGTTCCGGGACCGGGACCTGGCGGCGCAATCCCGAGGCTCGCTGGCGCCTGACACCCGCGCGGCTCGAACGGCTGGTGGGCGAGCAGGCGCGCATATTGGACTTCGCGGCGCCGCTGGTGGCGCCCGGTGGGGTGCTTGTGTACGCGACCTGCGCCTTGACCGATCAGGAAGGGGCAGGGCAGGTGCAGGCGTTTCTCGATCGCCACCAGGGATGGACGGCTGAGGCGATCCCGATCATGGCCGGGCGGGTGCATGGGCATGGCCGTTTGCTGACGCCGGGCCATGACGCGACGGACGGTTTCTATTTCGCCCGGCTTCGGCGCGGTGCATGAAAGAGGCGATGGACAAGCCCCGCCAAAATGACGACACTCGGGCAGAATCAACGCCTGAAACATGGCTGGAGTTGTGCATGCGTTTTACCCCTGCTTCGATCGCCCTTGCCGCCCTGCTGACCACCGTGTCGAGCGCCGGTTTGACGCAGCGGCCGGATGCCCAGATTTCGCCTTTGTCGATCGAATGGCAGCAGGCGGGCGTCACCGCGCGCCGGGCGGGGAATTTCAATGCGGCGAACGATGCGCTGGAAACGGCGCTGGCGGTCGATCCGCGCAATCGCTCGGCCTATATTGAGCTCGCTGAAGTAGCCCGTGCGCAGGGCCTTCAGGGCAAGGCCATCCGCCTCTATCGCGAGGCGCTGCTGCTCGACCCGAACGATGTGCATGCGCTAGTTGGGCAGGGCGAGGCGATGGTCGAGAAGGGTGCGATCGCCAAGGCAAAGGAAAATCTCGCTCAGGCGCAGAGCGCTTGCAAGTCCGACTGCGCGGCTGTCGGCAAGCTCGCCGCCGCGATCCAGAAGGGGCCGCCTGCGACTGTGCTGAGTGCGAAGGATGCTGTCGTGGTGCCTAAGGCGGTGGAGACCGAGACGCCCTGAGGCTTCTTGAAGGGGTTACCTAAGACATTCCCTCCCGTAGGTGGGAGGGGTTTAATAGGGTTGGACGCGAGCGAAACGAGCCTGCTGGCGTGCCGTTGAAGAATAAGGTCGGGCGTTGCGCTGGCCCACCCCCTAGCCCCCTCCCGCCTGCGGGAGGGGGGATGACTGAAATTCACGCTCGCCAGCCATCGACGGTGCTGATCGTGGGGCGCTGCGTTCTACAGCGCCTTCCGGATGGAGAGAGGCAAGCTGCCCAGCTGCAAGCGATCAGAATTGTCGTTCGGTCGATAGGGTCGGCAATCCATTTACAGACGTAGATTCTGATACAGGTTTATAGATGCGGGTAGGGCCACTTTGTCCGGAAAATCAGCGTTTGCCAGAAATACGCCCGCCTGCCATTTGTGCATCGAACTAGGAGTCGCCATGACAAATTTGTTGGCAGTCGATTGGACGGCGATACCCACGCCGGAAAATGATGGTACTGCTGACCACTTACAGGGCACTATGTTCGCGCCTGTTTTGCTTTCATCTACCGAAGGCGGGCAGATCGACGTAGCAGCATTGGCTGGACTGACGGTTATCTATGCCTATCCGATGACGGGGCAACCTGACGTCCCGTTGCCCCCAAATTGGGATATGATCCCCGGCGCTCGGGGGTGCACTCCACAATCCTGCGCCTTTCGCGACCATTTCGCAGAGCTTCGGGCGCTTGGCGTCAGGAATTTGTTTGGGCTTTCAACCCAGAGCACAGATTATCAAGCAGAGGCAGCGGCACGGCTGCATCTGCCGTTCCCTCTCTTGTCTGACGCAGACAATGTGTTGATTGATGCCATGCGACTGCCATACTTCGAAACCAGCGGGATGCGGTTGTTGAAGCGGTGTACGCTGATCGTTCGCGATGGCTTAATTTCAAAAGTCTTCTACCCGGTATTTCCGCCGGATCAAAACGCACAAGATGTGATCGATTATTTGGGCTCACAGTTCACCTTGTGAGTAGCTTTGAAGGGACCAGTTTGACTCCTGTCAAAATAGGTTAATTCTCAACATCGCTTGTCAAAGCAGACTGTCCGCAATCCATCCAAAGCAGATCTATGATCCGCCCCCTCCCATCACCCGGGCCACTTCAACAAATTCCTCGACGCTGACCGTTTCGGCCCGTCGCTGTGGATCTATGCCGATTTGATCCAGCGCCTCCAACGCTCCCGGTAGACCTTTGAGGCTTTGGCGCAGCATCTTGCGGCGTTGGCCGAAGGCGGCGGCGGTGAGGCGTTCAAGATGTTTTAGTTGCACGCCCTCTGGCGCTGCTTTGGGCGTGATGTGCACGACGGCGGACATGACCTTGGGCGGCGGGGTGAAGGCGCTGCGGTGGACCTTCATGGCGATGCGGGCGTCGCTGCGCCATTGGGACAGGACGGCTAGGCGGCCATAATGGTCGCCGCCGGGTTTCGCGACAATGCGCTCGGCGACTTCCATCTGGAACATGAGCGTGAGGGAAGACCACCAGGGCAGCGGGTTCCATTTCACAGACAGCCAGCCGATAAGTAGCGCTGTGCCAACATTATAGGGCAGGTTGGCGATGATGTGGGCATGTTCGCCCGCTTCGGCATGCGCGTCCACCTGCATGGCGTCGCCGGATATAACGCGCAACTGGCCGGGGAAGGCGTCTGACAATTCAGCAAGAGCGGGCAGGCAGCGATGATCCCTTTCGACGGCGACCAGCCGCGCTCCAGCGCGCAGGATCGCGCGGGTCAGACCGCCGGGGCCGGGGCCAACCTCGAACGCGGGCTGATCTTTTAGTGATCCGGGGATCACGGCAATGCGATCGAGCAACTGTTCGTCGAGCAGGAAGTTCTGGCCGAGCGCCTTGCTCGCCTGCAGGCCGTGCGCAGCGATGACTTCACGCAACGGCGGCAGGACCGGCCGCGTATCAGTTCCCATGGCTTAACCGGGATCGCGCAGCTTCCGCCGCCATCTTGAGCGCGGCCATCATCGCGCCGGGGTTTGCGCTGTCCGTTCCGGCAATGCCGAAGGCGGTGCCATGATCGGGCGAGGTGCGCACGATGGGCAGGCCGAGCGTGATGTTGACGCCCTCATCGAAATGCAGCGTCTTGAGCGGGATCAGCGCCTGGTCATGATACATGCACAGCACCGCGTCGTAGGTTTCGCGGGCGCGGGCGTGGAACAGGCCATCGGCGGAAAGGGGGCCGACAATGTCCATGCCTTCCGCCCGCAGCGATTCGATCGCGGGGCTGATGATGTCGATTTCTTCCCGGCCCAGCGCGCCGCCCTCACCCGCATGGGGGTTGAGTCCGGCGACGACGATGCGCGGGCGGGGGATGCCGAAATTGCGCTGCAATCCCTTGACCGTGGTCGTGGCGCGGGCGCGGATCAGGTCGATGGTCAGGGCCGAGGCCACCTCTGCCAGCGGGATATGGATGGTGATGGGCACGACCTTCAATGAAGGACCGGCGAGCATCATCACCGCATTGTGGGGGGCTACGCCGCAACGTTCGGCGATGAACTCGGTCTGGCCAGGATGGGTGAAGCCGACGCCGTAAAGCTGCTCTTTGCCGACAGGGGCGGTGACGATCCCGGCGGCCGATTCGGTGCGGGCGAGGCCGACCGCCACTTCCAGTGCCTGAAACGCAGTGCGCGCGCCGTCGATGCTGGGGGAGCCCGGTACGATGTCACCGGCGTCGGCAACCTGAAGGCAGGGAAGCGCGGTGTCGAACAGCGCCGCTGCCTCTTGCGGCGTGGCGATGGGGGCGATAGGGCCGGACCAGACCCGGCGCAACGATGCAGCATCACCCACGGCGAAAAAGGTGGGCAATCCGCGTGCTTCGCGCATCACCCAGCTTTTCGCTACGATTTCCGGCCCGATCCCCGCCGGGTCGCCCAGCGGGACGGCAAAAGGTGCCAGCTCCGGTCGAACCGAGGCTGGATCAGTTATAGTCGATGATGGCATCGCGGCGAAGGTCACGCAGATAGATGCGAGCGCGCTTGTTGACCCGTTCTTCCTCCAGCTGAGCCATGATCTGTTCGGCGTTCGGCGCGGCGGCGCTGCTGGCTTCATCACGGCCGCAAACGACGAGAACGCGCACGCCGTCATTGACAGAGCCAAAGGGAGGGGTCGCTTCACCAACTTGCAGGCCGAGGAGGATTTCTTGCAACTGCGGCGGCAGGTCGCGCACCTTCACATTGTCATTGTCCACGACATCGGCGCCGATCTTGCCACCCAGTTCATTCGCCTGGCCGCATCCCTTGATCGTCTTGATCTGCGCGGCGAAGCTGGCCGCCTTGGCACTCGCCTGCTCCTTGGTCGTGCCGGGCGGGAAGCTGATCGACAATTGCTTGAGGCTGAGCAGAGAGTCGCGCGGGTCAGCGGTCAGCACCTTGCGCTTGTCCATGACATAGATGACGGAGATGCCGCCCGGAACGGGGATGGGACCAGCGAGCTGCCCGACCTGCATCTCATTGGCGGCCTTGGCCAGTTCATCGGGCAACTGCGCCGGGCGTACCCAGCCGAGGTCGCCGCCAACCGCAGCAGTCGATGCTTCGGAAAACTGCCGGGCGTAGGCGGCGAAGCTGCCGCCCTGCTTGATCTGTTCGATGATGTTGCGGGCGTTCGAGACGATCTGAGCCTCATTTTCGGGCGTAGCCGACAGGTAAATCTCACCGATGCGATATTCGTCGCTGCCCTTGGCGGCGTTCATGCGATCGACGACCGACTTCACTTCATCGGCGGAAACGTTGACGAAGGGCTGGATGTTGCGGCGGAGCAGGCGGCTCCAGGCCAGCTCGCCTTCGATCTGGCGCCTGATGCTGGCGGGCGCGCTACCCTGAGCGCGCAGATATTGGTCGAACTGGGCGGGCGACTGCTTGAAGTTCGCCGCGACACGTTCATAGCTCTGGTCGATTTCCGACTTGTCGATCTTGATGTCGTGGGCGGCGGCTTCCTGAATCTGAAGCGTCTCGTCGATGAGGTTGCGCAGCACCTGCACGCGCAGCCGCTCCCGTTCCTCTGGCGACACCTTGCCGCCATTTGCCGCGAGGATGAGCGCCAGGCGCTGGTCAACGTCCGTGCCGGTGATGATGCGGCCGTTGACGATGGCCGTAGCCTTGCGGACGTTGGGATCGCTTTTGCCAAAGACGGTCACGTCCTTGGGCAGGTTCAACTGCTGTGCGGCAACCCCTTCATCGTCATTGACGGTCTGGGCGGCGACAGGGCTGCCGATCGATCCCAGCAGGATTGAGGACAGGAGCAGGGCGCGCGCGCTGGTCCGAAGCGATTGTCCAAGGCGGGAAGGCGGGGAAACGACAGGCTGCATCGTCGACAAAACTCTCCATTACGGTCCAGCGCGTGATGCGCCGGTCCGCCTTAACCGGTCCTGAGCGGCCAGAACCGGTCCTGAACGGGAAGGCTGATCCTTATATGCCGATATTCCGAAAAGCCAGCCGTAGTTGGAAGCTATTGCCCTTTCGCGCGTCACCAGCGGCCAGATAATCGCGACGCCAGGTTAGGCCCAGCGTCAGACAGTCATCCTGATAGGCGATGCCGAGCCGGTGACGGACGGGTTCGTAGCCATCGGAGACGCTGAGCGGATCTTCTTTCCGGTCGGTCAGATCGACGACGGTGGACCCGAAAACGGACCAGAAGCGGGCGAACTGCACACGGCCGCCGAAACGCAGTTCCTCGCGGTCCTGCAAATCCTCAAGCCCCGTCGCGGCGTTCCGGTTGAGCCGGAGATAGCCGACCATGGCATAGGTTTTGCGGCTGCCGATCGTCGCGTCGATTTCGTTGCGGCGCACCGCCAGCCCGTCCTTGTCCAGGCGGAAACGGTGGATGAGGCTGACGAAATCGCGGAAACGGACGGTCGTGCGGCCGACAATGTCGGACATGCGATCGGAAAGGCCGGTGCCGTCGGGCAGGATGCTTTCGCGACTGTTGAGGCGGTAGCTCTGGCCAACTACGCTTTCCAAGGAAAAGCCGGGTAGGGCGAGGCTATATTCCAGACCGTAGGTGATGCGGGTCGAATCTTCGAACCGGTCATAGCCTGCAAAGCGGTTGAGCGCGAAGAGGTTGCTGTCCTCCAGATCGATGGCGCGCGCGTCTTCATTGGGGATCGACAGATTTGCCAGCCGGGGCGCTGCTACGATCTGCACGCGGGGCGCGATCCGCTGCACACCGCCGAACGCCTCACCCATGAAGGGCCAGCGGACATCGATCGCGGCTGCGGCGATGCCGCGCGCCTGCCAGCCGGGATCGCCGGCATAACGGGCAATATTGTTCTGCAGATTGTCACTGCTGTGATAGACGTCGCCGCGCAGATAGGTGGTGAAATTCACCTCCTGACCCATGCCCGTCAGCTTGCGCAGGTTCCATTCAAAGGCAGCGAAGGCGCGCTGCGTATCCTGGCCGTGGGTGCGGGTGATCGCGAGGCTGTTCGCCTGAAACTGAATTCGGCCGCCGAGCAGGGGGTCGATCAGGCGCAGGCGATAGTCGATTACGGGCAGCGCGATCGGCGTTTGCCCTTGCGGATCGCCGAGGCGCAGGGTCTGGACGGCCCAGCCAGCGACGGAGAAATAGCTATTCTCGCCGATGCGCTGAGCGCCCAGGGTCGAACGCAGCCGATCGTCGCGGCTGATGTCGTAGCGCCGAAGGAAGGTGCGGTCGCTCGCAACGCGAAGCGATCCGTTGACGCTCCATTCCGGTGTCAGCTGCATGGCGCCGCTGGCATCCAGATAGCCGCGAAAATCCTTTTCCGATCCCGCTGGGCCGGTGGAACTGGGCAGGGAACTGCTGGCGTCGATGCGCCGCGCATGTGTCACATATCCGGTGATCTGATAGGCGCCACGGTCCCAGCGATGGCGGAAATTCGCCTCCAGCATCGGTAGCGTCTTGGAATAGACATGCGGTGTGATCGTCAGGTCGCGGTTGGGCGCCAGCTTGATATAATAAGGCAGGGCGACTTCGAGGCCGTTATTCCGGTCGTAGCGGAGGTTCGGCACCAGAAGGCCCGTGCCCCCCGTGTCGCCCACCGGGTGCGAAAAGCCGGGCAGCGGAATGAGCGGCAGGCCGAATATTTCCACGCTGGCATTGCGGTATCGCACGCGGGCGGCGACGGGGTCGTAGACGACCTTGACCGCCTTGATCTGCCAGGTGGGTTCCTTGGGGCAGCCGTCGCTGTCCACTACGCTGCAGCCGGTGTAGGCAGCCTTGTGCAGCGTATAGACGCCGTTCACCCGAACGCCCTGCACCGCCGCCAATCGGCCGCCCGACTGGAGCACCAGCAGCATGTTTTCGACCGTGCCGTCCTTCAGCGTGTCGGTCACCTGGAAGCGGTCGCCATACGCGATATTGCCTTCAGGATCAGTCGCCGAGACATTGCCGCGCGCTTCCACCTCGCCGGTCGTCCGGTTCCACACCACCTTGTCCGCGCGCAGACGGTTGCCCTGCCGGAGCAGCTGGACATTGCCGGTGGCTGTCACAATCTCCGTATTATTGTCATATTCCAGGGCGTCGGCCGAAAAGCCGATTTGCTCGTCGGTCGCGGGCACGGGAGCGTCGGGCGCGCTGACTGGCGTCGGCGGTGATTGCAGTTCCTGCGCGAAGGCATGCGGCATCCCGCCCATGCAGGCGAGCGCCGCGCTTGCGGCCAGCATATGTTTCAGACGCGAGGAACGGGAAAAATTCTGCAAGGGGATCGTGCCTCTTCAGGGGCGCTTCGTTGCCCGCCTATCGCATTGCTTTGCGCGCGCCGCAATCTTTCGTCACGCTTCTTTTGCGGGAAATCGGTCGAACGGCTTTGCCAGATGGGGCAAGCGACATTATCTGGCATGGAGCGTTCCTAGCGCCACACGATCAGAAAAGCAGAAGAAGGACCCTTGATGGAAATCGCATTCACCCCGGTGCGTCCCGACGCCGACACGCTGGTCTTTGCCGTTCCCAAGGGCGGTTTCGATGCCTTGCCGATCGCGGCGGCGCCTACTTTGGCGGCGGGTGCTGCGGCGGCGCGCTTCACGGGCGAGGCGGGCGGAAGCTTTGAAAGCTTCGTCGAAGAGGGTGGTAAGGTGCTGCGCATCGTTCTCGTCGGCACCGGCAGCGGGAGCGAGGCGGATTATGAACGGGCGGGCGCGGCGCTGACTGCACGCTTGCTGACGAGCGGGGCGAGCCACGCCGCGGTGGAATTTTTCGGCGGCACGACCGGCGATAAGGCGGCTCATTTTGCCTTTGGGGCATCCCTGCGCGCCTGGCGGATGGACACCTATCGCACCCGACAGCCGGAAAAGACAAAGCCGACATTGATGAAGCTGTCGGTCGTTGCGAATGACGCGGATGCGCATTGGCAAAGGCTGTCGGCGGTGGCTGATGGCGTCACCTTCACGCGCGAGCTGGTCTCTGAACCGGCGAACATTCTGTATCCGGAAAGCTTCGTCGAACGCTGCCGTCATCTGGAGCAGCTGGGCGTCAAGGTCACCGTTCTCGACAAGGCGGCGATGGCGGAACTGGGCATGGGTGCGTTGCTCGGCGTTGCGCAGGGGTCGGTACGCGAACCCCGCCTGTTGGCGATGGAGTGGGATGGCACGGGCGGCGCGGGCGACAAGCCCATCGTCTTTGTCGGCAAGGGTGTCACCTTTGATACCGGCGGCATTTCGTTGAAGCCCGGCGCGGGCATGGAAGACATGAAGTGGGACATGGGCGGCGCAGGCGCGGTCGCGGGCGCGATGAAGGCGCTCGCGGGGCGCAAGGCGAAGGCGCGCATCATCGGCGTTTGCGGCCTTGTGGAAAACATGCCGGACGGCAACGCGCAGCGTCCCGGTGACATTGTCACGTCCATGTCGGGCCAGACGATCGAGGTCATCAACACCGACGCCGAAGGGCGGCTGGTGCTGTGCGACGTCATCACCTGGGCGCAAAAAACCTATTCTCCTGAGGTCATCATTGATCTGGCCACCCTGACCGGCGCGATGATCGTGGCGTTGGGCGATCAATATGCCGGGCTGTTCGCCAATGACGAAGGGCTGGCCGAGGATCTGCTCGCTGCTGGCAAGGCGGCGGGGGACCAGCTTTGGCGCTTTCCGCTGAGCGATGCCTATAACAAGCTGATCGACAGCCCGATCGCGGACATGAAGAATATGGGCGCGCGCTATGCTGGATCGATCACCGCCGCGCAGTTCATCAAGCGATTCGTCGATGATGGGGTCAAGTGGGCGCATCTCGACATTGCAGGCATGGTCTGGGCCGACAAGCCCGGCGCAACCTGGGACAAGGGTGCGACCGGCTATGGTGTGCGCCTGATCGATCGTCTGGTGGCGGACAAGTTTGAGCGCTGATGCAGGTCGATTTCTACCAGCTTAGCCGTGATCCTGTGGACCGGGTGCTGCCCGCCATTGCGGCGCGCATACTCGGCCTGGGTGAACGGTTGCTGGTGGTCGCGCAGGACGAGGAACAGCTGGAACGCATTTCGGCTGGGCTGTGGAACGGGCCGCCGGAAAGCTTCCTTGCCCATGGCCGGGCGGGGGAGGGCGGCGAGGCGATGCAGCCGGTACTTTTGGCGCAGGATTGCAGCCCTGCGAACGGTGCCCGGCACGTCGCGATTGCCGATGGCCTATGGCGTGAAGAGGCGCTCGATTTCGAGCGCGCTTTCTACTTTTTCGACACGCTGACCGTCGATGGCGCGCGCGAAAGCTGGCGTGCCCTGTCGAAGCGGGAGGGGGTGACGCCCCGCTTCTGGCGGCAGGAGCAGGGGAAATGGGTGCAGGGTCCGTGAGCAAGCGGGGCGGCCACGCCCCCTTGCGGTGCGAAGCGGCGCGGTCTAAAGGGCGCGCCAATTCCAACAATCCGGAGCTTTTGAGCCTTATGGCCGTGACCCGCACCTTTTCGATCATCAAGCCTGACGCCACGCGCCGCAACCTGACCGGCGCTGTGACCAAGAAGCTGGAAGAAGCAGGCCTGCGCGTTGTCGCGTCCAAGCGCATCCGCATGAGCCGCGAGCAGGCCGAAGGCTTCTATGCCGTTCACAAGGAACGCCCTTTCTTCGCTGATCTGGTGGCCTTCATGATTTCAGGCCCGGTCGTCGTCCAGGTTCTGGAAGGCGAAGACGCCGTGAAGCGCAACCGCGACATCATGGGCGCCACCAACCCGGCCAACGCCGACGAAGGCACCATCCGCAAGGATTATGCCGAGTCGATCGAAGCCAACTCTGTCCATGGTTCGGACAGCGAAGAAAATGCCGCGATCGAGATCGCCTATTTCTTCAAGCCCGAAGAAATCGTCGGCTGATCTAATCGATCAGGATGAAAGAGGGGCCGGGGACGCAAGTCCGCCGGCCCTTTTTTGTGATCGGATTTGGTTGGATTGCGGACATTGAAGTCCCCCATCGGGCAGATGGGGAGGGGGGCCGTCGGCGTAGCCGATGATGGAGGGGAAATGGACTGACGCCGCGCATTTTCCCCTCCGTCAGCGCTACGCGCTGCCACCTCCCCACGCTTCGCGCAGGGAGGATTTAGGAAGGGTTCGCCGCAACCTCAATTCGAAACGGGCGGTGCTTCGAATCGATCGATCACCCATTCCTCAGCCTGTGCGCCGCCGATCCATTCCTGCATCCAGGGATGATTGACGACCGCCTGCATATAGGCTTCGGCAAAACGTGCGACGGGCAGCTGATAGGTTATGAAGCGCGTCACGACCGGGGCGAACATCACATCCACTGCACCCAATTCGCCGAACAGGAAGTCGCCCACGCCGCCATAACGAGCCCGGGCCTGTGCCCATAGCTGCATGATGCGGGCGATGTCCTGCGCGACAGCTTCGGAGGGCGGCACGGCGTCGTAAATCTGGCGGATGTTCATGCTGTGCTCGCGGCGCAGCGCCGCGAAGCTGGAATGCATTTCCGCCGCCATTGACCGGGCCATCGCCCGCGCCGCCGTGTCGGTGGGCCAGAATTTGTCGCCGCCAGCCTTCTCGTTCAGATATTCAATGATCGCCAGGCTGTCCCAGACAACGGTGTCGTCGCCGTCCCACAATATGGGCACCTTACCTGAAGAAGGGGCGAATTCATCGCCTTCGCGCCGTCTTTCCCATGCTTCATCATAGAGGGGGACCACGACTTCCTCAAACGGCAACCCGCTGAGCTTGCAGGCGAGCCAGCCGCGCAGAGACCAGCTGGAATATGCCTTGTTGCCTATGAATAGCTTCATCATCGCCCTTCTTTAGACGGGCGAAGGAAGGGGTGTCGAGAGCAACCGGATGGCGCATTCGAATCACTTTCTATATTATTTTGGTAGAAAATCCTTGGTACAGGGCTTGGCTGCATCATGGGGGCCGTCGTATGGCCCAACGGCGAACTGAACGCCGAGTGGGGGGAATTATGGACTGGCTGCATGGAATAGCGGGCCTGTTCGTCGGAATCATGGTCGGAATGACGGGTGTTGGCGGCGGGTCGCTGATGGCGCCAATCCTCATCCTGCTGTTCGGCGTCGCACCGGCGACGGCGGTCGGCACCGACCTCTGGTTCGCGGCCATCACCAAGTCAGTGGGCGGTGCGATCCATCACCGTCACGGCGGGCCAGATGGCGGCCCGGATTATCAGGTGGTGAAGCGCCTGTGTTTGGGGAGCCTTCCGGCCGCGCTGATCACGCTGTTGATCCTTTCCCAGACGCATATGCAGCAGATCAAGAGCGGCATTGTCACTAGCGCGCTAGGTGGCGTCTTGGTCGTCACGGCGATCGCAACCCTCCTACGCGGGCGATTCCATCGCTGGGCCTTGGCTCGTCGCGTTGGCACCGCCGATCGCTTTACGCGTTGGCAGCCTCCGCTGACGGTTGCCGCGGGTGCGCTGCTAGGGGCGATGGTAACATTGACGTCCGTGGGTGCGGGGGCGATCGGCGCGACCTTGCTCCTTGCGCTCTATCCCCTCCGCATGCGGCTGCAACGGTTGGTGGCGACTGATATTGTCCACGCCGTGCCGCTTACCCTGATCGCCGGGCTTGGCCATTTGTGGATCGGCAATGTGAACGGCATGCTGCTCGCCAACCTGCTGATCGGATCAATCCCGGGCATCATCATCGGATCGCTGCTGGCGACGCGCGCATCAGACCGCGTACTTCAGCCGTTGCTGGCGATCATTCTGGTTCTGGTGGGCTGGCGCCTTATCGCAGGATGAGGCGGTTTTGGAGGCCCGAGCCGGAATCGAACCGGCGTGCAAGGATTTGCAGTCCTCTGCGTAACCACTCCGCCATCGGGCCTCGGCGTGGGTGGCCGCAAATGTGCGGCTTTTGATGCAAAGTCAAGCGCGGCCATGTTCCCTGATCCCAAGATTATCGCTCACGGTGTGGAAAGCCGCTTGGCGTTGCTTGTCGCGTGATCTAGACGTTCCGGTAATGTCAGCGCTGTATTGCTATACCAATACAGTTATGCCAATCGAGGTAGTATCGTGACCGAGCAGAATTTTTCATCGATGCGGGCCGCCATGGTCGAAAGCCAGCTTCGCACCAGCGATGTCGATGACCCACGGGTGATCGCGGTGATGGCGCGCGTGCCGCGGGAAGATTTCGTGCCTGCTGAACGGCGCGCCATGGCCTATGTCGATCGTTCGATTCCGCTTTCTTCCGGCCGTGCGCTCAATCCGCCGCTGGCCACCGGACGGCTGCTCAAGGAAGCGCAGGTAGAAGAGGGTGATCGCGTTCTGCTCATCGGCGCGGCCACGGGATATAGCGCGGCACTTCTGGCCGCTCTTGGCGCCCAGGTGACGGCAGTCGAGACTGAGGATGGTCCGCAATTGTTAGGCAATGGCGCCACGGTCATGCGCGGCCCGTTGGAAGCGGGCTATCCGCAGGGCGCGCCTTATGACATACTTTTCATTGATGGGGCGGTGCAGGAAGTGCCCGCGACGCTTGTCGGGCAGCTTGCCGATGGTGCGCGTGTGGTAACCGGTCTTGTCGAGCGCGGCGTTACACGTCTGTGCAGCGGGCGGGTGGTTTCCGGTATTCTGGGTCTTGTCAGCCTGACCGACCTTGAGATGGTCATCCTGCCCGGTTTTGCGGCGCCGGAGCGTTTCGTCTTTTAACCGGCTGGGGGGGTCATGACGGCAAAGCAGGTGTTTCTTCGGCACTCGGCCGCCACGGCTCTGCTGCTCCTCAACGCTGGGATCGCGCAGGCCGAAACCCTGCAGGGCGCGTTGGCAAAGGCTTATCGTTCCAACCCCACGCTCACCGGCACCCGGGCGCAGCAACGGGCGACGGATGAGACTGTGCCGATCCGGAAGGCGGATGGGCGGCCCAATATTGGCACCACCACCGAATATCAGGAGTTGCTGGTAAAGCCCGCGCGGTCCTTCCTCGCGCCTGATCGTTCGCTCGTCGGCACCGCTACGGTGAACGTCCCAATTTATCAGGGCGGCGCAGTGCGTAACGGGGTGAAGGCTGCCCAGGTGCGCGTGCAGGCGGGGCAGGCCAATCTGCGCGGGACCGAGGCATCGATCTTCTCCCAGGTTGTCGCCGCTTATATGGACGTTATCCGCGACAGCGCGGTCGTGTCGCTCAATCTGGCGAATGTCAGCGCGCTCGGCGTCAATTTGCAGGCAACGAACGACCGATTCGAAGTGGGCGATCTGACGCGCACGGACGTCGCCCAGTCCGAATCGCGGCTCGCGCTGGCCCGATCCAACCTTCAGACGGCGCAGGCGAACCTGATCACCAGCCGCGAAAATTACATCGCCCTGGTTGGTGCGACGCCGGACGACTTGCAGCCGCCGCCGCCGCTCCCCGGCCTTCCTGTTACGCCTGAAACGGCGGTGCAGGTGGCGCTTGCCGACAATCCTGACCTCGTCGCCGCGAAAAAGGCGCGTGAAGCTGCTCGCTATGACGTGCGGGTGGCGAAGGCAGGCGTCCTCCCGACGCTGTCCGGTTTCGCGCAGGGCAGTTATACCCATTATCTGGGATCACTTGATGACCCGACCGATCCGTCGCAGCTGAACAAGCAGGTGGTTGCGGGAGCGACGTTGCGCCTTCCGCTTTATCAGGGCGGCCGGCCCGGCGCGCAGGTGCGCCAGAACCAGGCGCTCGAATCGCGGGCGATGGAGCAGGAGATTGAGGTTGAGCGTGGCGTCATCGCTCAAACGCGGTCAGCCTATGCGAGCTGGCAGGCATCGCTGCAAAGCATCGAATCCAACCAGAAGGCGGTCGAGGCGGCCAATCTGTCGCTCGAAGGCGTGCGCGCGGAAAATTCCGTGGGCAGCCGCACCATCCTGGACATATTGAATGCGGAACAGGAAGCGCTCAACGCCAAGGTGCAGTTGGTGTCTGCTCGCCGTAACGCCTATGTCGCGGGCTTCAGTCTGCTGGCCGCGATGGGCCATGCGGAAGCGGACGACCTCAGCCTGGAAGCAGGCACGCTCTATGATCCCATGGTTAATTATGATCGGGTCAAGGGCAAGTGGTTCGATTGGGATTTCGGTCCCGCACCCAAGCCGGAAGCGACCAGAACCGTTGACACGCCTGCACAAAATGCCAATGTGCCTGCTGGTTTGGCGCAACAACCTTAAAGTTAACAGGGGTTATTCATGGGCGACATGAGCAAGGAACCCTCGATGGAGGACATTCTTTCGTCCATCAAGCGCATCATTGCCGAGGAAGGCGAGGAGGCTGCGCAGGCGGTGTCGCGCCGGGGTAAATCCGACGCCGCACCCAAGCAGGCTGCCGAACCCGCCGACCCTGCGGTCGAGGAAGTGCTGGAACTGACTGACGAGGTTGGAGCGGAGGAGCCGATGCCTGCCCACAAGACTGGCCGTGCAACGCAGGTCGAAGCGCCGGTTGAGGAAAGCTCAATCCTCTCGGTTGAAAGCGAAGTGGCCGCGCGGCATTCGCTTTCGGCGCTGTCGTCCATGCTGGTAACGCCCAAGGATGGCGAGGATAACACGCTGGATGGTCTGGTCCGGTCCATGTTGAAGCCGATGCTGAAGGAATGGCTGGACGCCCGCCTTCCCGCGTTGGTGGAAGACATGGTGGCAAAGGAAATCGCCCGCATCACTGGCCGCTGATCTCGCAGGCTCTCCGCGTTCCAACTTATCGCGCATTGGCTCGGTTGACGCCTGCAAGGCGGTAAAAGCGCTGGAATGGTCAGGGAAGGGGCTTTAAGGCGCCTTTCCATGACCGAACTGCCCAAGACCTTCGACCCCGCCGAAATCGAATCCCGCTGGTATGCCCATTGGGAAGAAAAGGGCTTGTTCCGCCCGGAACGCCCCGACGCCGAACCCTTCACCATCGTCAATCCGCCGCCGAATGTGACCGGCAGCCTGCATATCGGCCATGCGCTCGATAATACGTTGCAGGACATCGTGATCCGCTACGAACGGCTGCGCGGCAAGGACGCGCTGTGGGTCGTGGGCACCGACCATGCGGGCATCGCGACGCAGATGGTGGTCGAGCGGCAAATGGAGGCGCGGCAGGACAAGCGCACCAACTATACGCGCGAGCAGTTCATCGAGAAGGTTTGGGAGTGGAAGGCCGAGAGCGGCGGCGCGATTACGCGCCAGCTGCGGCGGCTCGGCTGCTCGATGGACTGGGCCAACGAGCGCTTCACCATGGACGAGGGCTTTTCGAAAGCCGTCATCAAGGTGTTCGTGGAACTCCACGAGCGCGGTCTGCTCTATCGCGACAAGCGGCTAGTGAATTGGGACCCGCGTTTTCGCTCCGCGATTTCGGACCTTGAAGTCGAGACGCAGGAAGTGAAGGGGGGCTTCTGGCATTTCCGCTATCCGCTGGCGGATGGCGTAAAGCTGGCCAACGGCGCGGATCATATCGTCGTCGCGACAACCCGGCCGGAGACGATGCTGGCCGATATGGCGGTGGCGGTGCATCCTGACGATCCACGCTACAGGGACGTTATTGGCAAGGATATTCTCCAGCCGATCACGGGGCGACGGTTCAGGGTGGTCGCGGACGACTATGCCGATCCGGAACTGGGGTCTGGCGCGGTCAAGATCACGCCGGGGCATGACTTCAACGATTTCGAAGTGGGCAAGCGGGCGGGCTTCCGCGCGGCCGAGATGCTCAACATGTTCGATGCCGATGCCAATGTCGTGCAGACGGCAGATGGATTGATACCGGAGCGCTTCCTGGGGCTACACCGATTCAAGCGCGATGGCGTCGATGGCGCCCGCGAACTGGTCGTGGCGGAGATGAAGGCGCTGGGGATGCTGGTGCCGCATGTCACTAAGAACAAGGACGGCGAGGAGGTCGAAGCCGATTTCGAGCCGCGTACCATCCAGACGCCTTTTGGCGATCGTTCGGGCGTGGTGATCGAACCCTGGCTGACCGACCAATGGTATGTCGATGCCGAGAAGCTGGCGGTCGCGCCGATGCAGGCCGTGCGTGACGGGCGGATCGAGATCGTGCCCAAGACTTGGGAAAAGACCTTCTTCAACTGGATGGAGAATATCCAGCCCTGGTGCGTATCGCGCCAGCTTTGGTGGGGGCATCAGATTCCCGCCTGGTATGATGAGGATGGCAAGCCCTATGTCGCGGAAAGCGAGGAGGAAGCGCAGGCGCTTGCCGGCAACAAAAAGCTGGTTCGCGATCCCGATGTGCTCGACACATGGTTTTCCTCGGCGCTCTGGCCTTTCGGCACGCTGGGTTGGCCGGACAACCTCACGCACCCCTCCGCTTCAGGGGAGGGGCCGGGGGTGGGGGCTCTCGATCATACGCAGCGCTTGGGGCAATCCCCCACCCCAACCCCTCCCCTGAAGGGGAGGGGCTTGATTCCTCGTCCCGGCTCGTTGCTCCAGCGCCATTATCCCAACGACCTGTTGATTTCCGGCTTCGACATCCTGTTTTTCTGGGATGCGCGCATGGCGATGCAGGGGATGGAGTTCATGGGCGATGTGCCGTGGCGCAAGCTCTACCTCCATGGGTTGGTGCGTGCGGCGGACGGGCAGAAAATGTCCAAGTCCAAGGGCAATGTCGTCGATCCGCTGGGCCTGATCGACAAGTTCGGCGCGGACGCGCTGCGTTTCTTCATGTCCGCCATGGAAAGCCAGGGCCGCGACGTGAAGATGGATGAGAAGCGGGTTGAGGGGTATCGCAACTTCGCGACCAAGCTTTGGAACGCGGCGCGCTTCCTGCAATCCAACGGCGTCACCGCATCGACCAGCCATGAGGCGCCTGCCGCCGCCGCGCCGGTCAACCGCTGGATCGTTGCCGAGACGGTGGCGACCGTGCAGGCGATCGACACCGCCATGACCGAGCTGCGCTTCGACGCAGCCGCGAACGCCATCTATCATTTCGTCTGGGACCAGTTTTGCGACTGGTACATCGAACTCACCAAGGGTTCGATGGATGAGGAGACAAAGGCTGTCGCGGGCTGGGCGTTCGACCAGATCCTCGTCATGCTCCACCCCTTCATGCCCTTCATCACCGAAGAGCTGTGGAACCTGACTGGCACCCGCGAGACGGAACTGATCGTCGCTCGCTGGCCGCAGGCGCTCTATGCCGTCGATAGCGAGGCGCAGGCAGAGATTGACTGGCTGATCCGCTTGATCAGCGCGATGCGCACGGCGCGAACGGAACTCAACGTGCCGCCGGGCGCCAAGCTGAAGGTCGTTGTCAGCGAAGCGTCGGAAGAAACGCGACGCCGCATCGATCGGCAGGGGGCGGCCCTGGCGCGCTTGGGACGGGTGGAGAGCCTGTCCTTTGGCGATAGCGTAGCTGGTGGCGCGGCGCAGATCGTTGTCGATGAGGCGACCTTCATCCTCCCGCTGGAGGGCGTGATCGACATCGCTGCGGAAAAGGCGAGGCTGGCAAAGGCTCTCGCCGCTGCGGAAAAGGAACGGGATTCGCTTTCCGGGCGTCTTTCCAATCCGAGTTTCGTGGAAAAGGCCAAGCCCGAGGCGGTGGCCAAGGCGCGTGAAGATCATGCCGAGAAAACCGCGGAGGCGGACAGGTTGGCGGCGGCGCTGGATCGTCTGGCCTGATCGGTTAATGATGAAGCGCTTAGGGGAGGGCAAGAATGGCGGCAGGGAAGCGTGAAACAAGGGACCTGGTAAACGGGCCTATCGCGTCGTCCTTGCTGGTCTTTGCCGTGCCGACGCTGGCGTCCAATGTGCTTCAGTCGTTGAATGGATCGATCAACGCGATCTGGGTCGGCCGCTTTCTGGGCGCGCAGGCTCTTGCCGCCACGGCCAACGCGAACATCACCATGTTCCTGATGTTTTCCATCGTGTTCGGATTCGGCATGGCATCGACCGTGGTGATCGCCCAGGCGGCGGGTCGGGGCGATATGGATGCCGCCCGCCGGTCCTTCGGGTCAGCGACGGGCTTTTGCACCATATTGGGCACCGTTGTCGCTGCGGCCGGATGGGCTGCATCGCCCGCAATGTTGCACCTGCTGGGAACGCCTGCCGAAGCATTTGACATGGCGCTGATCTATCTGCGCGTGATTTTCATTGCGATGCCCGCGACGTTGATCAGCGTCATGATGATGATGGGATTGCGGGGCGCTGGGGACGCGCGCACTCCGTTGATCTTCATGTTCGTCAGCGTCGGGATCGATCTGGTGCTGAACCCGGTATTCATCCTTGGGCTGGGGCCGATTCCGGCGATGGGCATCGGCGGATCAGCGGCGGCCACGGCGGCCGCCGGCATCGCCAGCCTGCTTGGCCTGATCTTCTATGTCTATGCCAAGGACCTGCCGCTGCGTTTGCGAGGGCAGGAGCTGCGCTATCTGATCCCGGCGCCGGACCAATTGCGTATCCTGCTGGGCAAAGGGTTGCCGATGGGGCTTCAGATGATCGTCATGTCGGCGGTTGGCCTGATGATCATCGGTCTGGTTAACCGCGAAGGGCTTATCGTTACGGCGGCTTATGGCGCGGCGCAGCAGATCTGGACCTATTTGCAGATGCCTGCGATGGCCATGGGTGCGGCTGTCAGCGCCATGGCGGCGCAAAATATCGGTGCGGGCCGGTGGGACAGGATTGGCCGGATTACCGCTTATGGATTGGGCTATCTGCTGCTGATTACGGGCGCGATGATTGGCGTGATCCTGTTGTTTCACGCGCCGCTGCTCTCGCTCTTCCTTGGCGACAACAGGGCCGCGATCGATGCCGCCTGGAAAATGCAGTTGCTTGCGACCTGGAGCTATATGCTGTTCGGCGCGACGATGATCCTGTTCGGGGTGATGCGGGCGAATGGCGTCGTGGTGAGGCCGCTATTGATCCTTACCGTCACGTTGTTCGGCGTTCGCCTTGGCTTTTATCACTTCAGCTATCCGTATCTGGGCGCCAATGCCTTGTGGTTGAGCTTCCCTGTGAGTTCGGGATCAGCCCTTCTGATTGCAGGTCTCGCCTATCTGCAGGGCGGCTGGCGCAAGGCGACGCTGCTCGTCCCCGTGCATGAGGAAGAGTGCCGGGAAAGCATCAGCGCGGAGAGCGAACCCGCAGGGCGGTTCGCACCTGCGGGCTGACGCTTATCGTCCCTGGCTGCGCCAGCGGGTGATAGTGCGGTCGAGAATGTCTGCCTCTCCACCGGACTGACGCCAAAGATCCGTGAAGCTCGGATCGCCCGATGCGGGCCGCCGGTGCTCCTCCAGATTGTCCAGCGCGACGCGGATGGGCACCGCGACACCCTCACCGCAGATGATCGCCTCTCGATTGCGGAGCGCGGGAATGGAGTCGAGGAAACCGCGCGCGCCTTCGGGCATGGCGGCCTTCACGAATGCCTGGTCGCGATCATTGTTGAGGCGCATGGAAATGATGGTGCCGCATTGCGACAGCACGCCTTCGGCAAGGTCCGACGGTCGCTGTGTGATGAGGCCAAGCGATACGCCATATTTGCGGCCCTCCTTGGCTATACGCTCCAGGATGCGGCGGACGGCCTGGCCGGTGCCGGTGGTTGTGCTCGGAATATAGCGGTGCGCCTCTTCGCAGACGAGCAGGATCGGCCGCTGAGCCTCGTCCCGCGCCCAAATGGCATAATCGAAGACCAGACGGGACAGTACCGATACCACCACGGAGGTGATGTCCGACGGCATGGCCGACACGTCGATGATCGAAATCGGCTTCCCGCCCGATGGCAGGCGGAAGATCTTTGCCAGAAATTCCTGCATCGTGTCCGCGACGAGCATGCCTGAGAACATGAAGCTGTAACGCGGGTCCGCCTTGATCTCATCGATCTTGGTCTTGAGCCGCATATAGGGGAGGGCGCCCGTGCCCTTGTCCAACTTCCCCATCTCATTTTGCAGGATGTTGGTGAGGTCCGACAGCAAATAGGGGATCGGCGAATCGACGGTCAGCCTGCCGATGCTTTCCGCCAGCCGGTTCTTCTGTCGCGCGGCGAGCAGGCATTTTGCCAGAATGTCGCAGTCGACCGTGCGATCGGAGCCTTCGGAGGTGACGAAAACCTCGCAATGCTCCTCGAAATTCATCAGCCAGTAGGGCAGAGCGAGGTTGCCTACGTCGAAGACCGCGCCATTCTGGGCAAAGGCCGCCCCATATTCGCCATGCGGATCGACCATCACGATATGGCCTTCGGGCGACAGGTCGCAAATGCGGTGAAGAATGAGAGCGGCGCTGGTGGATTTGCCCGTACCGGTCGAACCCAGCAGGGCGAAATGCTTGCCGAGCATGGAATCGACATAGAGGGCGGCGCGCGTGTCTGTCGTGGGGTAGACGGTGCCGATCTGCACATGGGGCCGGTCATCGGCGGCGTAGATCTGCTGCATATCGGCGCTGGATACGGGGAAAATTTCTGTGCCCGGTGCAGGATAGCGGGTGACGCCGCGACGGAAGTGATGAATGCGACCGGTAAGCGGTTCCTCGTCACCTTCGCCCAGAAAATCGACGTCAGCGATGATCAGGCCGCTGTCCTGCCGATCCATCGTCATGGAGCGCACGCTGGCGATAAGCCATGCACTGCCCACACGCATTTTCACTTGGCTGCCGACTTGCCCCGCCATTGCCGTGCAGGGGTCGCTGTCATGGGCCAGCGTCGCGATGGAGGCCGCGTCGATCAGCACCTTGGAACTGGAACCCGCTATCTGAAAAACCGCGCCCATGGCGTTGGCTGCGGCAGGCTTCGGTTGGCCGTGCGTGAATTCGGCAGCTCCCGGCATGTGGCTCATACACCCCCCTTGAATCTGATTTCCGGCGCGCGCTGCCGGAATTCGGCCTGCCTGTGTAGCCGTACATAGGTAAAGAAATGGCTTATCGCCGACGTTTTGCGCCTGCGATCGCGCGACCCTGTTAACCCCGCTATCGCCACATTCCGCCGCGCGTTCGGGCACCTGCTCTGGCGCGAATCGTTCGCCATGCGTATCGGCCGCTGACTGCCGTAAGATCAGGATATGCATTTGACCCAGTTGATGACGGCCGATGCGGCACGCCGATCCGATGCGATTTCCATAGCTCGGGTGATCTGCATATTGGGTGTGGTCTATGTGCACGCCTGGACCGGGTTGAACGGTCATGACCTGGAAATCGCGCGCGGCACACCGCAGGAAAATCTGCGCTGGCTGCTCATGGAAATATTCGGGCGCAGCGCAGTGCCGCTGCTGGGCGTCATTTCCGGCTGGCTGGTAGCGGGATCGTCCCGCGCACAGAACTGGTTCCGTCATGTGCTGCAAAAGGCGCGGACGATCCTGTTGCCGATGATCCTGTGGAATGGCCTTGGCATCCTGCTGGTATCCGGCGCGGCTTGGTCCCTTGGATTGTCAGCGCCTGTGCCGGTCTCGTTCGACTGGTTGTTTCAGGAGCTGTTCGTCGCGACCCGGAACCCGGACATCAATGTGCAGATGCCGTTCTTGCGCGACTTGTTCCTGTGCATGGTCATTGCTCCGCTGTTGCTTCGCCTGCCCAACCGCGTGCTGATTGGCGTTGCTGCTGTCGCAGCGGTCGCCCAACTTGCGGGATGGGGGCCGCCGGTGCTGATGCGCCCGGCGATCCTGTTCTTCTTTGTCGTGGGCATGATGGCCCGGCGAACCGGGCTGGCGGAGCGGGTTGCCGGGCTGGGTTGGGCCGCAGCGGCCATGCCCTTCCTGTTGCTCATGGCCGTGCAGCTTCATTTTTCCCTGCAAGCGGCGCAGGGATCGGCCATAGGCGTTGGCTTGCTTGACCTTGCCGTGCGTGTTGCGGCGGCCACCTGCTTCTGGCGGCTGTCCTGGGGGCTGGCGGGAAGCCCTGTGCGGGGACTGCTGCTGAGGATCGAGCCTTTCGCCTTTCTGTTATTCTGTTCGCATCTGATCCTGATCTGGCTGGGCGGGCCGTTACTGGGTGTTTTGTTCGGGAAGCTCGGTTCGCCTTTCTATCCTGCTTATCTGCTGATCCAGCCCTTGCTGGTCCTGATCGCCGTTCTGCTGTTGGGATCGATTCTCAGCCGTGCCTGGCCGGGACTGGCCAAGGTGCTGAGTGGCGGACGGTTGCAGGGAGCTTCGGCGGTCAGCTAATCGCCTTGGCGGCGGCCATGGCGATTTCCAGGCTACGCTTGCGGGCACTGAAATCATGGATTTGCCCGCCGATGATCAATTCATCGACACCCGTCCGCTCTACGAAAGCGGCAAGATCCTCTTGGACCTTGTCCTGCGTGCCGATCGACGTGGCGCTCAGGACATCCGAAAGCATCGCCTGCGCGCCGGGTGGCAGGCTTTCGAAATAGCCGGGCACGGGTGGCTGCAACTTACCCGGCTGCCCCGTGCGGAGACGAACGAAGGCCTGTTGCATGGAGGTGGCGAGCAGTCGCGCTTCTTCCATGCTGTCCGCCGCGAATATATTATAGCCTGCCATCACATAGGGGCGATCAAGCTGGGCCGAGGGTCTGAAGTCGCGACGGTAAACCGCGATCGCGTCCTCAAGCGCGCCAGGAGCGAAATGGGAGGCGAAGGCATAAGGCAGGCCCAGCGCGGCGGCGAGTTGGGCGCCGTAGAGGCTGGACCCGAGGATCCAGAGTGGCACATCTTCGCCCGCGCCGGGCGTCGCCTGAAAGCCGAGCCTTCCGTCACCCGCGAAATAGGCCTGCAATTCCAGCACGTCGCGCGGAAATTCATCCGGCCCACCGGAAAGCGTGCGGCGCATGGCTTGAGCCACCCGCTGGTCCGATCCGGGCGCGCGGCCTAGCCCAAGGTCTACTCGACCGGGGAAAAGCGCTGCGAGCGTACCGAACTGTTCGGCTATCAGCAGGGGGGCATGGTTGGGGAGCATGATGCCGCCCGAACCTATGCGGATGGTCGATGTCGCCTGTCCGATATGCGCCAGCACTACCGAAGTTGCGGCCGATGCGATGCCCGGCATGCCGTGATGTTCGGCAACCCAATAGCGATGGAAGCCGAGTTGTTCAGCATGAACGGCGAAGGCCGCGGCGTTGACGAGGGCTTTGCCAACGGTGCTTCCTTCAATGACGGGGACGAGGTCCAGAACGGAAAAACGGATCATTGCCCGGATATGGGGCGATGATCCGTTTTATTTCAATACCTAGATGTTAGCTAAGATCAGCCTACGCGGCCGAACCCCTGCGACGGTGGTTCGGATCGGCGGCCAAATGTGGCGGGGCGACGTGCGACTAACGGATTGGAGTCGTGATCGAGGAGGGACATTGTCTCGGTAAAGCAGGGCCGCAAACTGACGACAACCTCGATCAATTCGTCAGGACCCTCGCGTGTTTCGACGCAGCGGCGCGCGACCATTTCAATGCGTTCGGCCATGCTGCTCAAGCGATGGGCGCCAAATTGAGCCGATTCGCCCTTCAATGTGTGAGCGGGCGTGACGAGCGCGATGGCATTGCGTTCGCGGATCGCCTGCTCGATCGCGCCAATGGCCTTGTCGCCATCCTCGCGAAAATAGCTGAGAATCCGGAGAAATGCGCTGCCCAGTTCCGACCGGGACTTTGCCAGATCGGCCTGATTGACCAGTTCTGCCTCTTGATACGACACCCTGTCACACTCCCTGTTTCGACTTCAGCATAGAAGCCGCGCGTAAACAGCAGGTTAAGCGGAGGCGTCAGAACAAGGTTGGCGTCAGGATTTACGCGACAATTCAAAGCGATCGCCAGCAGCGGCGGAGAAATTCCAGCCATGCTGCCGGGTAAGCGCCTCCAATTCGCGGGCGGCGTTGGGGTCGTCCGCTTCGACCGTTACCGCATTGGCCGACCGCATCGCGCGGGCGGCGCGCAATGCGGGCCAGGGGCATTTCATTCCCCTGGCATTCACATAGGCGGTATCATTTGGTGGCATAGGGATTGCGCGCGCTGCGCAACGTAAGGCGCACGGGCACCGCGCCGAAGCCCAGTTCCTTGCGGATGCCGTTGACGAGATAGCGCCGGTAGCTTTCCGGTAGTTCGTCCAGACGGGTGCCGAATAGCACGAAGGTGGGCGGGCGGGTCTTGTTCTGGGTGATGTAGCGGAGCTTGATCCGCTTGCCGCCGGGGGCGGGGGGCGGGTTGGCCTCCAGTGCGCGTTCGAACCAGCGGTTGAGGATGCCTGTCGAGACACGCTGCGACCAGGCGGTGCGCGTTTCGAAGGCGACGCGGATGAGGTCGTCCAGACCCTTTCCTGTCGCGCCTGACACGGTCATGATCGGCACGCCGCGTATCTGCGCCAGGCCGTCGGACAGCGCCTGCTTGATGCCCTGATACAGGGCGGAGCCATGCTCGACCGTGTCCCATTTGTTGAGCGCGACGACGAGGGCGCGGCCTTCCTCCAGCACCTTGTCGGCAATGCGCAGGTCCTGCGCTTCCAGCCCGCGCGTGGAATCGAGCAGAAGCACAACGACTTCGGCGAAGTTCACAGCGTTCAGACCGTCCGAAACTGCGAGCTTTTCGAGCTTGTCCTGCACCTTCGCACGCTTGCGCATGCCAGCGGTGTCGATCAGGCGGACGGGGCGGGGTTCAGCCTCCTCATTGCGGGGGTCTGTCCAAGTCCAGTCCACCGCGATGCTATCACGGGTGATGCCTGCTTCGGGGCCGGTGAGCAGACGGTTTTCGCCGAGCAGCCGGTTGATGAGGGTCGATTTGCCCGCATTGGGACGGCCGACGATGGCGAGCTTGAGCGGAGCGGCCTCCAGATCGGCCTCGCTCGGTTCGGCTTCCTCTTCTTCCTCATCCTCCCGGTCGATATAGGGGAGGAGCGCCTGGAACAGGTCGGCAAGTCCTTGACCATGTTCGGCGGAAAAGGGGATGGGGTCGCCCATGCCTAGGCTGAATGCCTCCATCACGCCGTCGTCACCGGCCTTGCCCTCGGCCTTGTTGGCCATCAGCACGACGGGCGCGTCGCCTTCGCGTAGCCAGCGGGCGATTTCCTCGTCCAACGGGGTGATGCCAGCGCGTGCATCGACGACGAACAGGGCGACATCGGCATTTTCGACCGCCGCCTGCGTCTGCATGCGCATCCGGCCGGGGAGGGTCTGAGGATCCTCGTCCTCATAACCGGCGGTGTCGATGATGGTGAAATCGACGCCGAGCAGGTTCGCTTGCCCTTCCCGCCGATCGCGCGTGACGCCGGGCTGGTCATCGACCAGCGCCAGCTTCTTGCCGACGAGCCGGTTGAAGAGGGTGGACTTGCCCACATTGGGCCGCCCTACAATGGCAACTGTGGGCAGCATGATAGCCCGTTTCCTTTAAAATGACGGTGCTCCTGCGCAGGCTGGAGCCCAGTCCAAACGGCGGATCTGGGCTCCAGCCTGCGCAGGAGCACGCTTATCTAACATCATCTAAGGCGTTAACGAAACGCCGTCAGCTTGCCGTTGTCAGCAAGAATATAGAGCATGTTGTTGGCGACAACGGGCGACAGCGACATGGACTTGTCCATATCAACAGCCGATTGAACGGCGCCCGTTGCCGGATCGACATAGTTGAGATCGCCATGGGTGGATACCAGGATCAGGCGACCGCCTGCCAGAACGGGACCCGTCCAACGGATGGCGTTCGCCTTCTTCTTTTCCTTTTCCCAGCGGCGAAGCTGGCTGATCCAGCGAATCTTGCCGGTCGCGCGGGCGACGCAGAGCAGCTTTGCATCGCTGGTCACGACGAATACCCATTCGCCCGCAACCCACGGCGTCGAGATGCCCGCAATATTGATTTCCCACAGGCGTTGGCCGCTCACCAGTTCATAGGAGGCCATGCGGCCACCCTGACCGATGGCGAAGACCCGGCCACGGTCGATAACCGGATTGGCATCGATGTCGGTGAGGGAGGCGACGGCCGTTGAAATGCTGGTGCGCGAAAGGGCATCGCCCCACAGCGTGCGGCCATTTTCATAGCGGTAGGCGGTGAGCTCGCCCGAGCTATAGCCCGCGATCACCGTGCCCTGCGCAGCGGCGGGGGCGGCGACGCCGAACACACCGGTCACCTGCAACGTGCCACTGTCGGTCCACTGCACTTCGCCATCGCTCTGGTTGAGCGCGAAAATCTGGTTGTCCTGCCCCATGACATAGACATGGCCGTTGGCGAGCGTCGGTGCGCCGCGAAGCGGGCCGCCGGGGCGCTTCTTCCACAGGATAGAGCCGTTTGCGGCGCTGAGCGCGGCTACGTCGCCCACGCCGGTGCTCGCATACACCTTGTCATCGACGATGCTGACGCCACCGCCGAACAAGGCGCGGCCGCTGCCTTCGGCGGGCAGGGCAGTCTGCCAGAGTTTCGCGCCAGTCCCCGCATCGAAGGCGATGACATGGGCGCCCGCGTCGATGACGTAGAGCTTGCCGTTGGCGATCACCGGCGAGGAGGCGAGGCGCGCGCGAGGCGTGCTGCCCTCGATCGAGCTGGTCCAGGCCGTGGCGGGCGAGGTGCTCAGCGCAAGATTGCCCATCGCCTTGGCAGGGCTACCGCCCGGCTGCGACCATTGGTCGTTGGCATAGGCTTCGGGAAGCGACACGGGCACATCGGCCAGGGTCGGGTCGACCTCCACGCCTTGCTCGTTCGTCAGGATGGATACGCGGTTGCCGACCACGGGGGTCTTGGGCCCACCCTTCTTACCCCCGATGACGCCGCAGCCCGCCAGTAGCGCGACCATCGCGGCGACGGTCAGGACCCGGCGCGTGCCCGCAAATTTCGTCATGCTGTGCATCCCCATGCGCTTATCTTCATCCCTGTCCCGGTACGGTCGGCGTTTCGACTGCATCTATGCCCAATAAGCCCGCCATCTGTCGCGCGCGTGAACGGATCGACTGAGGCACGGTGGCATCCTTTGCCATCGCTGCGAACAGCGGGCCAGCAAGATCGGGCTTGCGCATCTTCATATAGGATATGGCGACCAGTTCGCCCGCGCTGCCGAACCATGGCGCGCCTTCAACGGCGAGGGGCTTGAGGCGATCGACCACCTGTTGCGGCTGAAGCGTCTCGAACTCCAGCGTGGTCTGGCGGATCAGGGCGAGGTCGCGATAGGGCTGATCAAGCGAACTGTCCGCTGCCATTGCCTTGTAAGCGGCGATCGCGGCCTTGTTGTCGCCCTTGCGCGCGGCGACACCAGCCTTCACGAGCAGGGCTGACGCGCGGAAGCCGGGCTGGCTGGCGTCGGTCAGCGTGTCGAGTTGTTTGGCATCGGGCGTCCCGCCGCCCGCAGCGGCCGAGATGACCTTGTCCATTTCCTCGGACACGGCTTGCGATTGAGTGGCGCTGTAATGCTGCCAATAAAGCCATGCCGCAAAGGCAATAAGGCCGATGACCACGGCCGCGACGATCCAGCGGCCAAAGCGCTGCCAGAAGGTCAGCAATTGGTCCTGACGCACGGCCTCATCGACCTCGCGCATGAATGCTTCGCTATTTTGCGGCGTCAGGGCCACGTGGGTCTCCAGATATGCGTCAGAAAAAGCTCGCGGAAGGCGCGATCAATAGCGGCGGTGGCGCTTAGCGCAAATCACTTTTTGGGGCGATAGACCTGATCTGCGGTGGGAAAGCTGCGATTGCGTACTTCGACGGCATAGCGTTCGGCTGCATTGCTGATGGTTTCGGCAATGTTTTCGTATCGTTTCACGAAGCGTGGCACGCGTTCGAACATGCCCAGCATGTCCTCGGCGACCAGCACTTGGCCGTCGCAATGGGCCGACGCGCCGATGCCGATGACGGGGATGTCGATGCTGTCGGTGATGGCGACGGCGAGGTCTTCCATCACGCCTTCAAGGACCACGGCGAAGGCGCCAGCCTGCGCGACGGCGCGGGCGTCGTCCATGATCTTGGCATGTTCTTCCTGGCTTTTGCCGCGCGCGCCATAGCCGCCCAGTGCGTTGACGGCCTGAGGCGTGAGGCCGACATGGGCCATGACGGGGATGCCACGCTGGGTAAGGAAGGCTATGGTTTCCGCCATGGCTTGCCCGCCTTCCAGCTTCACGGCTGCGCAGCCGGTTTCAGCCATGACGCGGCTGGCGCTGGCGAAGGCATGGGCGGGGGAGGCTTCGTAGCTGCCGAAGGGCATGTCGACGAGGACGAGGCTGTGATAGCTGCCCCGGACGACAGCGGCCCCGTGGGCGATCATCATGTCGAGCGTGACGGCAAGGGTCGAGGGCAGGCCGTAGATCACCTGGCCGAGCGAATCGCCGACGAGCAGCATGTCGCAATGGGGATCAAGGAGCTGTGCCTGCCGGGCGGTGTAGGCGGTCAGCATCACCAGCGGTTCGTCCGTCTTGCCCTCGACCTTGCGGCGCTGAATGGCGGGGACGGTCAGGCGCTTCATTGGCGCGGGCGTGGGATTGGCGCGGCTGGTGGAGGTGTCGAGGGTGAAGGTGGTGGACATGAAGGCGATGTACCCCAGTGGGGTGGCGGGCGCAAATCGGGTGGCGGGCCGGTTTTGGCGAAGTGGAATTAGAGAAGGAAATGGCGAATTGAAAAAGATGCGGGAGCGGCGGGCCTGTGCCGCTCCCGCAGGGGGAGAACATCGTTACGGGATCAGAACGAGAATTTGATCGTCCCGCCCCAAGTCCGGGGATCGCCAGGCTGGCCAGCGATCAGGCCGGTGTTGCCGGGAGCAACCTGAAGATTTTCGATATAGTTCACGTCAAAGGCGTTGCGGACCCAGCCGAATACATCGAAGCCCTCGCCGCGGAAGCCTGCGCGGAAGTTGGTGAGGGCATAGCCCTTCACTTCGGTATAGCGTGACGGTGAGGCGTTCGAGTTCCAATGGGAGCGGTAGTTGCCGTCGACGCCCAGATAGACCTGACCTTCCTTCGCCAGCAGCGTCACCGGAATGTTATATTCCGCGCCGTAGGAGAAAGCCCATTTGGACACGCCGGGCAGGTCCTGACCGGAGATGTCGCACTGGCGAGGGCTGGCAGCGCCCGGCACGCCCGGCTGCGAATAATCGGGCGTCGCGCCGGAAGGTTGCGAGGGTCCACCGGACAGTTCAGGCGGGCAGGGTGCGTTGGTGAACTTCTTGTACTTGGCGTCGGTGTAGGCGGCGTTGGCATAGGCGGTGAAGCGGTCGCTGGCGACCACCTTGAAGTCCGCCTCGATACCCTGCGACCGGACCTTTTCGGCATTGGCGAGGTAGCCGCGCATGGTGCCGAACTGGCCGCCGTTCACGGTCGCCTGGAAGTCCTCGATCGTGGTGCGGAAGGCCGAGATGTTGAAGGTCGCGCGGCGATCCCACAGCTGGGTCTTGAGCCCGACTTCGAAATGCTGGACCGATTCCGGCTTCACCGTTGCGGCGTCATAGTTGACCGTATTGTCCAGGTTGAGCGGCAAGCCGTTCTGGTTGATGCCCAGCGTCTTGAAGCTCTTGGCATAGGTCGCATAGGCGAGGACGTCCCGCGCGAACTTGTAGTTGACGTTGAAGTCGTAGGTGAAGTTCCACGCGCTGTCCGATGGGGCGCTTACCTGCGGCTGATAGATGCCGCACTGCTGTGAGGTGCCCGCAATCGTGCCGGGTGCCGGTGGCGTGGTGCAGCTGATCGCCTGTCCCAGCGCGTTCGTCACTACACGCTGGTAGAAGCCTGACTTCTTGTCGTAGTTGAGCCGCAGGCCGGGCTGGATCGTCAGCGCATCGGTGACTTTCCAGCTGAGCTGGCCGAACAGCGCGGCGCTCTCGCTCTTGAGCCACTGCGTGTTGCTGGCGGTGAGGCCCGCAAGCGTCGCGGGGTTGTTGGCGGGATTCAAAGGATCGGCCGAGGGTGCAAGGCTCCACTTGGCGGCTGCTGCCCCCTGCTGTTCGGTGCCCTGTGTGTCGATCCGCTGTTTGAAGCCGAAGAGGCCGACGACAAAGTCGATCTTCTGGCTTTCGTAATTGTAGCGGAATTCCTGGCTATACTGGTTCTGTTGCGAGGGGTTCTGCGATTTTGAGACGATGGGCAGGCCTGTGAAGTCGCGGTCATTCTCCGGCTTCCAATCCCAGAAGCGCCAGGCGGTGACCGAGGTCAGCGTGCCGGGGCCGACATCCCACTTCACCCGCGCCGAAACGCCGCCGATCTTGTTGCCAGCGTTCAGATTGCTGTCGAGGTCGGACAGGCGGTCATAGGGATTGCGGCTGGGCACGACATAGCCCTGCGCTGCGGCCAGAGCGTCATATTGACGGTTGAGCGGGCGCTGCGTGCGGCCGACGCGGACGAAGGTGGTGCCGCAGCATTCGGGGTCCTGCTTGCTATAGTCGCCTGACAGGGTGATGCTGAAATCGTCGTTGGGCTGGAACAGCCACTGGCCACGCAATCCCAGATTGTCCTGCTCGTTGATCCAGCGCTGCGACGTGACGTTGTAGAGCGTGCCCCTGCGGCTGGTCGCGGCGACCGCGAGGCGGGCGGCGACTGTGTCGGAAAGCGGGCCGGAGATGGCGGCCTTTGCCTGCCGGTAATTGAGGTTGCCGACGCTGAGTTCCGCACGGCCTTCGAAATCGAAGGTCGGTTGGTTGGTCGTGATGTTGATCGCGCCCGCCGTCGTGTTCTTGCCGTAGAGCGTGCCCTGCGGGCCGCGCAGCACTTCGACCTGGTTCACATCCAGAAAGTCGAAAGTCGCGGCGGCGACGCGGGAATTGTAGACGTCATCGACATAGATGCCGACGCCCTGCTCGAAGCCATCGCTGGTGAGGCCGAACGGGACGCCAAGGCCACGGATGTTGACCGAGGTGTTGCGGGGATTGGTGGTATATACCTGCAAGGTCGGGGCCAGCTGCTGAAGCTTCACGACGTTGAAATTGCCGGTCGCTTCGATGCTGTCGCCGCGAATGACGGAGATCGCCAGCGGCACTTCCTGCGCCGTTTCCGCGCGGCGGCGGGCGGTGACGATGATCACGTCGCCGCGAGGATTGGCAGGCTGTTCGGCCGCGTCGGCGGCTGGCGCAGGCGCTTCCTCGGCATGGACGCTGGACGCAAAGATGGATGCGCTCGCCACACCGGCGAGCAACAGAGAACGCGCAATCATAAAAATTCCCCTTCCGGAGGTCCGGTGAATGTTGATCGCGGCGTTTCCGGTTGGCCGGTCAACACCGATGGTCTGAGAATGGTACTGGACAGTTGGCGGCCCACCCCTGCCGCCTATCATTAACCGCCTGTCCGGCGGCTCGGTTTTGCAACCCTTAAAGGCCCCCGCCTTTTTCAGGCGGTGAGACGAGTCTTTTCCGTCACGTCGATCTGGACGACGCGGGCATCATGCACGGTCAATGTGATCGACCCGAAACGGAGCGCTTCAAGAACGCCGCGAACCTTTTCGATGCTGACGGAAATGTCCGCCCGCTGGCCATCTGCGCGGCCGTTGCGGGCAAATTCTGTTGATGGGCTGTCACTCATAAGCACCTCATGGCCCGCTTTTATCTCAACTAATTCCATAGACAAAAAAGCAAATATATAGGGCGCCCAAGTTTGCCTTGTCGCGCCCCTTTGGAATTCAGCCGATCAACCGCATCGCCGCCAGTTTGCGGTCATGTTGATGATGGGCCAGGGGAATGGCTGGCCGCATCTGTCGCATGAGCGAAGCCTGTTCATGTGCGTTGTCGACCAGCCGTTCCAGCAGGGATTCGCCGAAATCCCATGTGCCAAGATTGGCTTCAGCATTGATATGTCCGCTAAAGCCCGCGTCGACAAAGCTGCTGCCCCAGTTTTTGGCGATACTGTGGGCGCGTTCGAAGAAGATATAAGGGTCGTTGCGGCTGGCGACGACGATCGACGGGAAGGGCAGCTGTGCCCGTGGCGTCGGTCCAAAGCCGCCGATCGTTTCGGGCGTTTCCATCCGGTCGCAATCAGGCGGGGCGACCAGCAATGCGCCCGTCACCGGCCAGCCATAAGCCTGGCTCTGCAACGCGCCCCACCAGGCGACGGCGAGGCAACCCAGGCTGTGCGCGGCCAGGATGATCGGTCCTTCAACTTCGCGGATCGCCGCATCAAGGCGGGTGACCCATGCATTGCGGTTGGGGCTCGCCCAACTGCCCAGATCGACACGCTCGCAATCGCCGCGCATGCCCTCCCAAAGGGTTTGCCAATGACCGGGGCCGCTGTTGTTGAGACCCGGTATGGTCAGCACCACAGGATTGCGCGCATCGCCCAGATGTCCGAATCGGTCCATGGTCTGATCCTCGTCCAATTACATGCGGAATGTATATTCTATTCTTTAGGTAGACAATACTTCAGCGACCAAATGTGTCCAAATTTAGGCGACTGGATTCATCTGGGGTTCAGCATTGGAAGGGCGCCGTCAGGGCAACAACTTCGCCTGTTACCAAGGATATATAAGGCCGTAATAGGAGTAGACGTTGCGGCCATAGGCCTCGTCATATTCCGGCCGCGTGTCCGCCAGATGACGAGGGGCGCTGTCCAGCACCTCCTTGCTCAGATCGACGATATAGCCGCCCTTGTCGGTGTCGTAGCTCAGCATCGACCATGGGATGGGGTAATGGTCATGGCCGATGCCGAGAAATCCGCCAAAGGACAGCACAGCGTAGCGGACCTGGCCGCTGCGCTTTTCCACCATGAAGTTGGAGATATGGCCCAACCGTTCGCCTTCGCGGTTGTAGACGGCTGTTCCTTCGACCCGGTCGGATGCGATCAGGTCGCCGGGATTTTCCACTGCCGGGTCAGTCATTGTCACCCTCCTGAACAGGAATCAGGCTATGATGATGAAACCGAGCAGGATCAGCGGGGTTCCCACTCTTCACGCAGGAGGATGACATGAAGATCAATCGCAGTGGTTCGGCGGTATGGAGCGGCGGCCTGAAAGAAGGCAAAGGCGCGATCTCCACGCAAAGTGGCGCCTTGGACGCGCATCCTTATGGCTATGCCATGCGGTTCGAAGGGGTGCCGGGGTCCAATCCGGAAGAATTGATCGCCGCCGCCCATGCGTCCTGCTTCACCATGGCGCTATCTCTCATTTTGGGGGAGGCCGGGCTGACGGCGGAGAAAATGGAAACGAACGCGGTCGTGACGCTGGAGCAGCAGGAGGGCGGCTTTGCGATAACGGCGAGCAAGCTGACGCTGAAGGCGACCATTCCCGGTGCTGACGACGCCAAATTCCAGGAGCTGGCCGCCAAAGCCAAGGAAAATTGCCCCGTGTCGAAGCTGCTGAACGCGCAGATCAGCCTGGACGCGGAATTGCTAGGCTGAAGCGAAACGGCGGGTGCGGACATGCTCCCGCCACGCAATGTAGAGGCCGCTGGCGATGATTAACGCTGCTCCTACCCATGTGGTGTGCATCGGCCATTCGCCCCAGATCAGGAGGCCTAGCAGCGTGGACCAGATGATGGTGCTGTAGTCCATCGGCAGTACCACGGAGACAGGCGCATGGCGAAGGGCGCCGGTCATGCAGAGCTGCGCAATACCGCCTGTCAGCCCGACGCCGACGAGCATGGCCCAGGTCATGGGATCGTGCGCCTTCCCGACGAACAGCATCAGGATACCCAGCGGCGGCACGGACAGGATGGTGAACCAGAATACGATGACGCCGGTCTTTTCGGTGCGGCCAAGGTCGCGCAACAGCAAGCCGATGCAGGCCGTGATGATGGCGGCGGACAACGCGATGGCAAGGCCGAACGGCGGGAAATGCGCGCCATCAGGGCGGACCATGACGATGATCCCGACAAAGCCCAGCATGATGGCAGCCCAGCGGTGGGGGCCGGTCGCTTCGCGCAAAAGGATGGCCGACAGCAGCGTGGCGAAGATGGGCATGGTGAAGCCGATCGCGGTGGCTTCGGTCAGCGGAAGAAGCAGATAGGAGCCGAAATTAAGGACCATGCCGGTAAGGCCGAGCACAGTCCGGCTGACATGCGCGCCCAGCCTGTTCGTGCGGACAGAGGCAAGGCCATCGGTCATAGCAACCCAGGTGACGATAAGCGGCAGAGCGAGCGCCTGGCGGTAGAAGATCAGCTCGACCAGGCTGACGCCCCGCGTGCCCACAAGCTTGCCCAGGGCAAACATGACCGCCATGAACAACATCGCCAGCAGACGCAGGCCGATACCCGTCAGCGCATGTTCGTCACGCGCAGATGGCGGTGGCGGAAGTTCTTCCGGGGGGCTGATGGGGGCGGGGGGTTGCACGCGGGTTGCTTTAACCGGCGGACAGGATGACGCAACCACCCCATGATAATTATCGACCCGCCTTTGAAAATGTAGCGGCGGTCGTTCCGCCGCTATCCTGATGACAAGATCAGAGGCAGGCTTCCAGGAAAGGCTGGTCGAAACCGAACTGGCGCGCCTTGTCGAGCGTGTAGGGGCGCAGGCCCATGGAGCGGTATTCGCCAACGATTTTACCGCTGTCATCCTCGTCATGATATTCGAACTTGAACAGTTCCTGCGTGACGATGACGTCGCCTTCCATGCCGATGACTTCGGTGATGTTGGTGACGCGGCGCGAACCGTCGCGCAGACGCTTTACCTGTACGATAAGGTCGACGGAGTCGGCGATCTGCTTGGAGATGGCTTCCTTCGGGATCTTGATGTCGCCCATCAGGATCATGTTTTCCATACGGCCCAGGCACTCGCGCGGGCTGTTGGAGTGGAGCGTGCACATGGAGCCGTCATGGCCCGTGTTCATCGCGGCGAGCAGGTCGAAACATTCCGCGCCACGAATTTCGCCCAGGATGATGCGGTCAGGACGCATACGCAGGGCGTTCTTGACGAGGTCGCCGATGGTGATGGCGCCTTGCCCCTCCAGGTTCGGAGGGCGGGTTTCGAGCGGGAGCCAGTGCGGCTGTTGCAGGCGGAGTTCGGCCGCGTCCTCGATCGTCAGGACGCGCTCGCCCGGGTCGATCATCTTCGACAGGGCGTTGAGCATCGTGGTCTTGCCCGAGCCGGTGCCGCCCGAAATCACGATGTTCATGCGCGATGCGCCAGCGATCTTGAGCGCGGTGGCCATCTTCGGGCTCATCGCGCCCCATTGGGCGAGCATGTCGATGGTGATCGGCTTGGCCGAAAATTTACGGATCGAGATGGCGGTGCCCCGCAGCGAGAGCGGGGGCACGATGACGTTGACGCGGCTGCCGTCGGGCAGGCGGGCGTCGGCCAGCGGCGTGGTCTGATCGACGCGGCGGCCGACCTTGTTCACGATGCGCTGGGCGATTTGGAACAGATGCTCCTCATCGCGGAACTTGATGGGCGCGATCTGGAGCTTGCCCTTCTTTTCGATATAGGTCTGTTCCGGGCCGTTGACCATGATGTCGGTGACCTCGGGGTCGGCCAGCAGCTCCTCTAGCGGGCCGAGGCCGAGCAGTTCATCGACCAGCACCTTTTCCAGCGCGAATTGTTCGCGGCGGTTGAGGGTGAGCTTGAGCTCTGCCAGCACCTCCATGATGATCGGGCGGAATTCCTCGGCCAGTTCATCCTTGCTGAGCGTCGCGGCGGCTTCGGGGTCGACGCGCTCGAGAAGGCGGGGGAGGACCTGTTCCTTGATCTTGTGGACTGACGCTTCGAAGCCTTGCGGCCCCGCATCGGCGACATGCTCGGCGTTGGCGCGATCGGACAAGCGCTGCAAGGCGTCGGCGTTGCGTTGCATCTGGCTGGTGGGCGCGGACAGCGGATCGATTGGGGTGTCGGCGGCGGGCAGGGGAGCCATGTCTAGCGGGGGGAACTGGTCTCCGCCTCGCGCTTCCTCACGCGGGGCGCCGCCCTGCATTGGCCGGGCTACACCGAATCCCGGCTTGATGCCGGCAGGTCCATTTTTCCGTCCAAACGCGCTCATAATTCTCCGCCGCGATATCGTAGGATTTCCCTGCCGGAACAGGCTGATCCGAATTGGCTGCAATGGTGAATAAGGCGGAAACTTTGACAAATGGCTAATGGCGCTGAGCAAGGTGGCTTGGTGACCTATGTGGGGGTCAGCCTGCCCCCTGATAGGAAAAGGCCGCGCTCCTGTTGGGAGGCGGCCTTTTAATTTATTGGCGGGATCGCCTTAGCTGCTTCAGCCCGCATGCTCGGCGAGGACGGTCAGGCCCTTTTCATTGACTTCAGCGAAGCCGCCCTGGACGGGGATGATTTCGGGCGCGGCGCCCGCGCTGGCGAAGATCTGGATCGCGCCGTCGCGGACGGTGGACATGAACGGCGCGTGGCCTTCCAGCACGCCGAAGTCGCCATCGGTGCCGGGGACGACGACCTGATAGACCTCTTCCGAGCGGACGAGCTTTTCGGGGGTCACGAGTTCGAAATGCAGTGCCATCTGTATCTCTCCCCCCTCCCTTTCAAGGGAGGGGCAGGGGTGGGTGCGATTGCGTTAGCAATCGCCTGCAACGCTTCGGGATAGGTCAGGAGCTCGCTGCGCTCGCGGCCCACCCCTTAATCTCCTCCCGCCTGCGGGAGGGGAAACATTTGGAAGCTTACGCCGCTTCCGCAGCCAGCTTCTTCGCCTTTTCGATGGCTTCGTCGATGCCGCCGACCATGTAGAAGGCGTTTTCGGGCAGGTGGTCATATTCGCCTTCGACCACAGCCTTGAACGACTTCACCGTGTCTTCGATCTGGACGAACTTGCCCGAGATGCCGGTGAAGACTTCGGCGACGTGGAAGGGCTGCGACAGGAACTTCTGGATCTTGCGGGCGCGGGCGACGGTGAGCTTATCTTCTTCCGACAGCTCGTCCATGCCCAGGATCGCGATGATATCCTGAAGCGACTTGTACTTCTGCAGGATCGACTGGACAGCGCGAGCCGTGTCGTAATGTTCCTGGCCCACGGTGCGGGGTTCGAGAACGCGGCTGGTCGAGTCCAGCGGATCGACCGCCGGATAGATGCCGAGTTCCGAAATGGCGCGGTTGAGAACGGTGGTGGCGTCCAAGTGCGCGAAGGAGGTTGCAGGCGCCGGGTCGGTCAAGTCGTCCGCGGGAACGTAGACGGCCTGAACCGAGGTGATGGAACCCTTGTTCGTCGAGGTGATCCGCTCCTGGAGAGCGCCCATGTCGGTCGACAGGGTCGGCTGATAGCCCACGGCCGAAGGAATACGGCCGAGCAGAGCCGACACTTCCGCGCCCGCCTGGGTGAAGCGGAAGATGTTGTCGACGAAGAACAGCACGTCCTGCCCTTCCTGGTCGCGGAAATATTCCGCGATGGTGAGGCCCGACAGGGCGACGCGTGCACGGGCGCCCGGGGGCTCGTTCATCTGGCCATAAACCAGCGCCACCTTGGAACCTTCGCTGATCGCGTTGCCATCGGCGTCCTTGGCGATAACGCCAGCGTCGAGGAATTCGTGATAAAGATCGTTGCCCTCACGAGTACGCTCGCCGACGCCCGCGAACACGGAGGTGCCGCCATGGCCCTTTGCGATGTTGTTGATCAGTTCCTGGATGAGGACGGTCTTACCGACGCCCGCGCCGCCGAACAGGCCGATCTTGCCGCCCTTTGCGTAGGGGGCGAGAAGGTCGATGACCTTGATGCCGGTGACGAGGATCGAGCTTTCCGTCGACTGATCGACGAACTCGGGAGCCTTGGCGTGGATCGGCGCGGTCAGCGTGGTCGCGACCGGGCCGCGTTCGTCGATCGGTTCGCCAACGACGTTCAGGATGCGGCCGAGCGTGGCCGGGCCGACGGGAACGCTGATCTGTGCGCCGGTGTCGGTCACTTCCTGACCACGGGTCAGACCTTCGGTCGAGTCCATCGCGATGGTGCGGACGGTGTTTTCACCCAGATGCTGGGCGACTTCCAGAACAAGGCGGTTGCCGTTGTTGCTGGTTTCCAGCGCCGAGAGAATCGCGGGGAGCGCATCGGGGAAGGTCACGTCGACGACAGCGCCGATGACCTGCGAAATGCGGCCTACATTGTTGGTGGTTGCCATGACTGCTTCCTTGCGTGCGTGATCTTAGAGGGCTTCTGCGCCCGAGATGATTTCGACCAGTTCGGTGGTGATCGCGGCCTGGCGGCTGCGGTTATACTGAATGGTCAGCTTGTTGATGAGGTCGCCTGCGTTGCGGGTCGCATTGTCCATGGCGGTCATCGATGCACCCTGTTCGGACGCGTTGTTTTCCAGCAGCGCCTTGAAAATCTGCACCGTGATGTTGCGCGGCAGCAGGTCGTCGAGGATCGCTTCTTCGCTCGGTTCATATTCGACCGTCGCGGGGATAGCGTTGCGATCCGCGTCTTCGGGGATCTTGACCGGGATGATCTGCTGCTCCGTCGGAATCTGGGCGAGGGCCGACTTGAAGCGCGAGAAGAAGAGATGCGCTACGTCGAACTTGCCGTTCAGATACATGTCGGTCAGCTCATGCGCGATAGCTTCGGCCTGAGCATAGCCCGGCTCCTTCGCGCCGGTCGTGTCGAACTGTGCGACGATCATGCCGGGGAAGGTGCGGTTGATGACCGGACGGCCCTTGCGGCCGATCAGGTAGAAGCGCACGGTCTTGCCCTGCTGGATCAGCTCGTCTGCCTTGGCGCGCGCCGCCTTGACGATGTTCGCGTTGAACGCGCCCGCAAGGCCACGGTCGGAGTTGGCGACGACCAGCAGGTGAACCTCATCCTTGCCGGTGCCAGCGAGCAGCGGCGAAGCGCCTTCGCCGGAACCGCCCGCGATCTTCGACGCGAGGCTGGCGACGACGGCTTCCAGGCGGCTGGAATAGGGGCGCGCGGCTTCGGCGGCAGCCTGCGCCTTGCGCAGCTTCGCGGCGGCGACCATCTGCTTCGCCTTGGTGATCTTCTGGGTCGATTTAACCGACCCGATGCGGATCTTCAGTTCCTTGAGGCTGGCCATATACCGTCTCGTTTAATCCTGTTCCGTCATGCCAGCGAAGGCTGGCATCTCAGGCCGTCAGGTCGGACCTATCCGGCCTGAGACCCCAGCTTTCGCTGGGGTGACGGCTAAATATTAGGCGAAGGTCTTGCCGAAGCTGTCGAGCGCGGCCTTCAGCTTGGCCTTGGCGTCGTCGCCAAGATCCTTGCTGTCACGGATGGCCGCCAGAACATCGGCATGGTCGTGCCGCAGATAGGCGAGCATCAGCTCTTCATAACGCGTCACGTCCTTGACGGCGACGCTGTCGAGATAGCCGTTGGTGCCAGCGAAGATCGACGCAGTCTGCTCTTCGAAGGGCAGGGGCGAGAACTGGGCCTGCTTCAGCAGCTCAGTGAGGCGCGCACCGCGGTTCAGCAGCTTCTGGGTCGAAGCGTCGAGGTCCGAACCGAACTGGGCGAAGGCCGCCATTTCGCGATACTGCGCCAGCTCCAGCTTGATCGAGCCGGACACCTTCTTCATCGCCTTGGTCTGCGCGGCGGAGCCGACGCGCGACACCGAGAGGCCCACGTTAATGGCCGGACGGATGCCCTGGTAGAAGAGGTTGGTTTCGAGGAAGATCTGGCCGTCGGTGATCGAGATCACGTTGGTCGGAATATAGGCCGACACGTCGCCCGCCTGCGTTTCGATGATCGGCAGCGCGGTCAGCGAACCATTGCCATTGGCGTCGTTCATCTTCGCAGCGCGTTCCAGCAGGCGGCTGTGGAGATAGAAAACGTCGCCCGGATAGGCTTCGCGGCCCGGAGGACGACGCAGCAGCAGCGACATCTGACGATAGGCGACGGCCTGCTTGGACAGATCGTCATAGACGATCACGGCGTGCATGCCGTTGTCGCGGAAGAATTCGCCCATGGTGACGCCGGTGTAGGGCGCCAGATACTGGAGCGGAGCGGGTTCCGAAGCGGTCGCGGCGACGACGATCGAATATTCCATCGCGCCATTTTCTTCGAGCTGCTTGACGATCTGCGCGACGGTCGAGCGCTTCTGGCCGATGGCGACGTAGATGCAGTAAAGCTTCTTGCCTTCGTCGTCGCCCGCGTTGATGCCCTTCTGGTTGATGAAGGTATCGATCGCGACGGCGGTCTTGCCGGTCTGACGGTCGCCGATGATGAGTTCGCGCTGGCCACGGCCGACGGGGACGAGGGCGTCGATCGCCTTCAGGCCGGTCTGCACGGGCTCGTGCACCGACTTGCGGGGGATGATGCCCGGCGCCTTGACTTCAACGCGCTTGCGCTCGGTATACTGGATCGGGCCCTTGCCATCGATGGGGTTGCCGAGGCCGTCGACCACGCGACCCAGCAGACCCTTGCCGACCGGAACGTCGACGATGGTGCCGGTACGCTTGACGGTGTCGCCTTCCTTGATTTCGGCGTCCGAGCCGAAGATCACGACGCCAACATTGTCGGCTTCGAGGTTGAGCGCCATGCCCTGCACGCCATTGGCGAACTCGACCATTTCGCCCGCCTGGACGTTGTCGAGGCCATGGACGCGGGCGATGCCGTCACCCACGGTCAGCACGGAACCGACTTCGCTCACCTGCGCTTCGGTGCCGAAATTGGCGATCTGGTCCTTGATGACCTTCGAAATTTCTGCGGCGTTGATATCCATGTTCAGCCTTTCATCGCCTGGGCGAGACTATTCAAACGGGTGCGGATGGAGGAATCGATCATCTGGCTGCCGATCTTGACGACCAGCCCGCCCAGGATCGCGGGATCGACCTTGGCTTCGAGCGCGACGTCGCGGCCGACGCGGGTGCGGAGGTTTTGCGCAAGCGCGGTGATCTGGTTCGAATCGAGCGGATGCGCGCTGGTCACTTCCGCGCGGACTTCGCCCTTGTGATTCGACAGCAGCGTTTCATAGGCGCGGATGACGGCGGGCAGCTGCGACAGGCGGCGGTTCGCGGCGAGGACGCCCAGGAACTTCGTCGTCAGCGCGTCGATGCCGATGGATGCTGCCACCGCCGCAATGGTCTTTCCAGACGCTTCGCGGCTCAGCACCGGATTGTTGATGAGGCTTTTGAAATCAGCCGATTCGGCGATCGCCGCCTTGATCGCACCGAGGCTGGCCGCCACGGTGTCGAGGGCGTTGCCGTCGCGGGCCAGATCGAACAGCGCAAGCGCGTAGCGTCCGCTGAGGCTAGCCTGAATGCCGCCGGTAGTCTCCACGCGCTTACCGTCCTCCAATTTCTGTCACTGGCACTTGATTTGCCGGTCATGCGAAAAGAGGGGCGCGGTCTTATCCGTCCCGATCCCCTGTTGCCCGGCCGGTTAGCAGCGGCTTTATGACTATGCAAGTCATGGAACGCGATTCCGTCGCAAGGATGGAATGGAGACGATTAGACGGCGCTTTCCGCCGCGCGATTTTGATCAGTTTGCGGGGTCGGGGGGAGCGAGGCGGCCCTTGCGGCAATGATAGACCAGGCGTTCGTTGGGCTGCGCGGGCAGCAGGGAGGCAAGATCGCTTCGCAGGGCGGCGATCCGGGCGAGCAGATCGGGATCGGTTCCACACGCCTTGATCGGGCCGTCCTTCAGCAAGGCGCGAGCCTTGTCCATCGCATCGCCATCCGGCAGCCAGCGCTGGACGCGTAAGGTGCCCGTTGCCGGGTCGAAGCGGCTGACGGTGATGAAGTTGCCCGAATCCGGGACGGCGGCGCGTTCCCATTCATTGCCTGCGCTGACATATTGGCTGTTGCCGTTGACGCAGCCGGTGCCGGTCCAGTTGAAGGAGATGTCGTTGGCCTCCGACACGGTGAGGCGACTGCGGTTGAGGTCGATCGCGCAGACATTGTCGCCTTCCCACGCATAGGCATGGTTGCCCGCCACCCTGCCGTCGTCGGGCAGTTTCACGCGCTCATCCACGCTGGAGAAGCTCGGCCGCAGCAGGAACAGCGCGACGGCGCCCAACAGCAAGATGCCGCCGCCCGCGAGCGACCATGTCGCGCGGCGTTCGCGGCCCTGGCTGTAGAAGAGGCCGCCCGCGCCGAGGCCAAGCACTGCCAGCGCCAGAAGCACGGCCGCGCCCGCCATCGCATTTTCGCGGCCGGAGATGACTTCGCGTTCCGCCGCGTCGCGCGCCTTGCCAAGCGCGGCTTCGCGCGCGTCGGCGCGGGCGCGCTCCGACTGCTCGCTTTGCTGCGCTGCGCGCTGGGTGAGCGCGGCGTCTGCGGCGTCGGCTTCGGCCATGGAGCGGCAGGGAACGACGGTACGCAGGGAGGAAACGCCTGCCTGCCGGAGGAAAGAGGCTACCTCGCGCCAGGACACGGCGAAACCGAACTCGGCATCATTGCCGTCCGAGATGGACCCGAAGCTGTTGACGCCCAGCACCCGGCCGCAATCATCGACGAGCGGCCCGCCGCTGTTCCCGGCTGCGAGAGGGGCGGTGTGGAGGATGGTGTCGAAGCTGTGGCTTGACCGGCCCGACGACACGTTGCCGCTGGTCTTTACCGTGCCGAGCGGTTCTACCATTTCCTTGAGGCCAAGGCCCTGCGCCCGATCGACCGTGCCGGGATAGCCGATCGCGGTCACATGCTGCCCATCGCTGACGGCGCCCGCGTAGAAGGTGCTGACGGGCAGGTGGCCTTCCTCAAGCTGGATGAGCGCGAGGTCGTTGCCTGGGGAATAGGCGATGACGCGGCCGCCGTAGCTTTTGCGGCCTTCGGAAGGGACGACGCCGATGACGAGGTTCTTTTCTTCGCGGGTCAGTTCGACGACATGGGCATTGGTCAGCACCTTATCCGGCGCGACGGCAAAGCCGCTGCCATGGCCGACGAAATAGGCCTCACTGCCGTCCGTCGCCACGATGGCGATGCGGACAACGCCGCGCGCGGCGGCGGCGATGTCCTGCTGTTCGGCGCGCGCTGTCGCGGGCAAGGCGAGGGCGAGCAAAAGGCATAGGGGGCGGAAGAATTCGACCATGATGCGGCGCATTCATATGGTAAAGTCTGGCTGAGGCAATCGGGAAATGCTTTGAGCGCAAGTGGCGGGAAGGCTGGCCCGATCGCGCCTGTTATCCCATATGCATGAACCAGATGACCGAAGTTTCCGCCTCGACTCCGCTACCGATGGATGACGATGCCTGCTGGAACGCGTTCCAGCGGCGCGATCGGGACGTGGATGGGCAGTTTGTGGGCGCGGTGCTGACGACCGGCATTTATTGCAAGCCAAGCTGCGCGGCGCGGCATCCCCGGCGGGAGAATATGATCTTCTTGCCCGATCCTGCTTCGGCGAGGGCGGCGGGCTTTCGCGCCTGTCTGCGTTGTCGGCCGGATGAGGTCGGGCGGGATCGGTTGGCGGTTGACGCAGCCAAGGCTTTCATTGCCGGGTGCGAGGCAGTGCCCTCATTGGACGAGGTCGCAGCGCATGCGGGCTATGCACCGCATCATTTCCATCGGCTGTTCAAGCGGGATACGGGCCTGACGCCTGCTGCTTATGCGCGGTCGCTGAGGGCTGAGCGGCTGAAGACGGCTTTGGAGGGAGGAGGGAGCGTGACCAGCGCGATCTATGACGCGGGCTATAATGCGCCGAGCCGGGCCTATGCCGATGCGGATCGGCATTTGGGCATGACGCCGAGTGCGTGGAAGGATGGCGGGCGCGGCGTTGCGATCCGATACGTTGTGGTGGGGTCGAGTCTTGGGCCTGTGCTGGTGGCGGCGACGGCCAAGGGGCTCTGCCGGATCAGCTTTGATGAGGATGAGGGTGATCTGCGGCGGCGCTTTCCCAAGGCGGAAATCGTGCCGGGAGATGCGGCGCTGGAAGCGTTGGCGGGGCAGGTGGTGCGGTTGATCGAGAATCCGGCTGAGCCTTTGGATTTGCCGATGGATGTGAATGGCACGGCTTTCCAGCAGGCGGTCTGGGCGGCGTTGAGGGCGATTCCGGCGGGAGAGACGCGGAGCTATGGCGAGATCGCGGCGGCGATTGGGCGGCCGGGGGCAGTGCGGGCTGCGGGGACGGCTTGTGGGGATAATGGGTTGGCTGTGATTATTCCCTGCCACCGGGTGTTGCGGAGTGATGGTAGCCTTGGTGGCTATGCCTATGGGTTGGAGCGGAAAAAGGCTTTGTTGGAGCGGGAACGTGGGGGAGAGTGAAGATACTCCCCTCCCGCGAGCGTTCAAACGAGGCACGTGACTCCTTTGAAGGGCCGGCCGTGGGCCTTGCAACATCGGCGGTGTTCTTCAATGGCGAACCTTGAAGCTCGCTTTGCTCGCGCCCACCCCTAACCCCTCCCGCTTGCGGGAGGGGAATGTGTTCTTAGCTTCTTGACCTTTTCAGCCGTTCCATGATCGCGCGGCGCTCCGCTTCGCTCATGCCGCGCCAGCGGGCGATTTCCTGAACCGTCCGGCCGCAGCCGGTGCAGATGCGGTCTGCCTTGTCCAGCTTGCAGATGTTAACGCAGGGGCTTTCCATGGGCGTTCAGGCCATCACATGAAGCTGTAGGGATCGACATCCACCGCGACCCGCGTCCCTGATTTCCAGTTGATATTGTCCAGCCATTCGCGGATTGCCGCCTGCACGTCGATCTGGCGGCTGGCATGGATCAGCAGGCGATGGCGGTGGCGGCCGCGCAGGACGGAGAGTGGCGCGGGGGCGGGGCCATAGACGCGCATGCCGTCGATCAGCGGGGCGGACTTGCCGATCAGGCGGGCGACCTGCGCGGCTTCATCGGCATCCTCACTGGAGACGATGATCGCGGCGAAGCGGCCGAAGGGCGGGGCGTTGGCGCGGCGGCGATTCTCTGTCTCCACCTCATAGAAGCGTTCAGAATCGCCTGCGATGAGGGCCTTGATGACTTCTGATTCGGGCATGCGGGTCTGGATGAAGACTCGGCCCGGTTTCTGCCCCCGGCCTGCCCGGCCCGCTACCTGGACGATCTGCTGGAAGGTGCGTTCGGATGCGCGCAAGTCGCCGCCTTCAAGGCCGAGGTCGGCGTCGATCACCCCCACCAGCGTCAGGTTGGGGAAGTGATAGCCCTTCGTCACCAGCTGGGTGCCGATGATGATGTCGACCGCGCCTGCCTCGACCGACTTCACGAACTCGGCGGCCTTGGCGGGGGACCAGAGCGTGTCGGAGGTGACGATGGCGGTGCGTGCCTGTGGCCAGAGCGTCTTCACTTCATCCGCGATGCGTTCCACGCCGGGACCGCAGGCGACGAGACTGTCCTCTTCCTTGCACTCCGGGCAAAAGCGCGGCGAGGGGATGACATGGCCGCAATGGTGGCAGGCGAGGCGCTTGGTCAGCCGATGTTCGACCATCCATGCGGTGCAATTGGGGCATTGGAAGCGATAGCCGCAATGGCGGCACAGGGTGAGCGGCGCATAGCCCCGGCGGTTGAGGAAGAGCAGGCTTTGTTCGCCCTTCTCCATCGTCTCATCAATCGCGCGGATGAGGGGCGGCGCGATCCAGCGTCCGCGTTCTGGTGGATCGGTGAGGAGGTTGATGCCCTCTATGCCAGGCATTTCCGCGCCGCCGAAACGAGAGGGCAGCTTGATTTCGCGATAGCGGCCAAGTTCGACCTGATGCCGCGTTTCGATGGCCGGTGTGGCCGATGCGAGGATGACAGGGAATTTTTCCATGAGGCCGCGCATCACCGCCACGTCGCGGGCGTGGTAGTGGACGCCGTCTTCCTGCTTGAAACTTGCCTCATGCGCTTCATCGACGACGATGAGGCCGAGATTGGGATAGGGGAGGAAGAGGGCCGAGCGGGCGCCGACGACGACCGCTGCTTCACCTGAGGCGATGGCACGCCAGGCGCGGCGACGTTCGGATTGGCGCAGGCCGCTGTGCCAGCTGATGGGGACGGTGCCGAAGCGCTTTTCGAAGCGTTCGAGGAAGGGTTCGGTCAACGCGATCTCGGGCAGGAGGACCAGCACTTGCCGTCCTTCGCGGATGGCTGCGGCGATGGCTTCGAAATAGACTTCGGTCTTGCCGGAGCCAGTGACGCCGTCGAGCAGGAAAGGGGCGAAGTCGCGCTGGCGCACCGCGTCCACGAACTCGGCGGCGGCGTTGGCTTGGCCGTCGGATAGTTGGGGCGGGGCATGGTCGGGGTCGGGCCGGGGGAAGGGCGTGTCGATGCTCACTTCCACCGCTTCGAAGGCGCCTGCCTTTACCAGACCACGGATGACGGCGTCGCTGACACCGCCGATCAGCGCCAGTTCGCGGATCAGCCCTTGCCGATCGCCTATGCGCTCCATGGCCTGGGCGCGCTGTTCGGTCATGCGGTCCGGCAGGTCGCCGGTGGCGCGATATTCGATGATGGTGCGCGCGCCTTCCAGCGCCGACATGGATGCCAGCGTCATGCGCAGGACCGAGGCGATGGGGGCGAGATAATAGTCCGCCGTCCATTCGATCAGGCGGCGGAGGGTTTCGGGGATCGGCGGCGCGTCCACGGGTCCCACGATGTTGCGCAGGCGGTTGTCGCCAACGCTTTCGACTTCGGGGAAGCTGTCCTCATCCCACACCACGCCGATGATTTGCCGTGGGCCGAGTGGCGCTACGATGATGCTGCCCGGCTGCGCGTTCATGCCATGGGGCACGCGATAGTCGAGCGGCCCAAGGGCGGCGTTCAGCAGGATGACACGGGCGCGCGAACTCATCCGCCTCTCCCTATCGCTTCAAGGGCGCGAGGCAAGGTGGCGCGTTCAGATTTTCCAGCTGAGCGTCAGCCAGGGAATATGGGCGACCGCGTCGGGCCGGTCGTCGCGGAAGGTCTGCTGGCGCATATAGAGTGCCTGGATATCGATGGACTTGCTGAGCGCGTGGCGCAGCCCGGCTTGCTGGCGCATGACGGCAAGGCCGGTCTTGTCGCTCGGCTTGGCCCGGTTCAGGTGGAAGAAGAGCTCGCCTGCTGCGACCAGCGTCCATTTTTTCGCGGCGTCCAGTGGAATGGAGGCCTGCACTCGCTGCCGTAGCCGCCAGCTTGCTTCGTCAGTCGTGTCGAAGAAGCGCTGCTCCAGCCGGGTGCGGCTTTGCCAGATGCCGTGGGTGAGGGTCAACTGCTGGAACGTGCGCAATTCCTGTTCAGGACCGGAATGGAAGAAGGCCAAGCCGCCGCCGATCTGGACATCTTTAGCAAGCGCATGATCTAGCGCGATGCGGGCGAGTTGCTGTTCGCCGCCCGATTCATCGCGACGGAAGCGGTGGCCGATGTCGATCAGGACGATGTTGTGAGGGCTGGCCTTCATCGTTGCCGATGCGCCGAGCCATAGCTGCGTTTCCTCTTCGGCCGCCTGCGCAGCGGGGCTGAAGGCGAGTAAAATGAGCGCGAGCGCTGCCAGAGCGCTGCGGCCGGGCGTGGGAACGGGCATGCGGAATCCTTGGAACGGTGTAGCGCTCATAATGTTACGGACCTGTTTCCGTAAAGCCCGCCGCTGGCAATAATGGCTAAACCGGCGATCAGCCGCTAAAGGGGAGCCGATTCGCACATCCCGCCCCGGAGCAGACCCATGAAGTTCTTCGTCGATACCGCCGACACCAACGAAATCCGCGACCTTGCCGCGACTGGCCTGCTGGACGGCGTGACGACCAATCCGTCGCTGATCCACAAATCAGGCCGCAAGTTCATGGAAGTGGTCGAGGAAATCTGCGGCATCGTCGATGGCCCCGTTTCCGCCGAAGTCGTCGCACTCGACCATGAGACGATGATGAAGGAAGCCGCCGTGCTGCGGAAGATCGCGGACAATGTCTGCATCAAGGTGCCGCTGACCATCGACGGCCTCAAGACCTGCAAGGCGCTGACCAGTGATGGCGTAATGGTGAACGTCACGCTGTGCTTCTCGGCCAATCAGGCGCTGCTGGCGGCCAAGGCGGGCGCGAGCTTCATCTCGCCTTTCGTTGGGCGGCATGACGATAACGGCTTTGATGGCATGCAGCTGATCGAGGATATCCGCCTGATCTACGACAATTATGCGTTCGACACCGAGATTCTGGTGGCGAGCGTTCGGCATCCTGTCCATGTGCTGGAAAGCGCGAAGATCGGCGCCGACGTGATGACCGCGCCGCCTTCGGTGATCAAGGCCCTGTTCAACCATGTGCTGACCGACAAGGGGATTGCGGGCTTCTTGGCGGACTGGGAGAAGACCGGGCAGTCGGTTCTCTGATCCAGTAAGGGATAACCTCCGTTCGCTTCGAGCGAAGTCGAGAAGCCTAGCATAGAGTGTCTCGACTTCGCTCGACACGAACGGGATGTGGCAGAAGCTCGGTCCTAATGGGAGGGTGCTCGCAACCTCTTCCCCGCTGCATCATTCTCTCCACAAAGGAGAGATGCGATGTTCGTCGCGGTCTATTGGTGGCGGGTGCATCCGGGAAAAGAAGATCAGTTCCGCGCGGCGTGGCGGCGCGGGACTGACCTGATCCGCGAAAAATATGGCAGCTTCGGTTCACGGCTCCACCGGGATGCCGATGGGCGCTTTGTCGGCTATGCGGAGTGGCCGGATGAACAGACATGGCGGGCGGCTTTCGACCAGAAGATGGTCTATGATGAGCCGGAAACGCGTGCCGCCTTTGTCGATGCGATTGCGGAAGTGCCGCCTGATGCGGATCCAATCTTCACCATGACGGTGACCGACGACCTGCTGATGCGGGCGCGGCCACAAGACAGTCCGCTCGATGGCGAATAGGAACGGCTTGGATTTTGGCTGGGGATTTCTGGCGGCGGCGATCCTGATCGCCGGGTTATTGATGCTGCTGTTCGGCTGGCGCTTGTAGGGAAGATGGCGACCCCGACAGGATTCGAACCTGTGACCATTCGCTTAGAAGGCGAATGCTCTATCCAGCTGAGCTACGGGGCCGCATCGGCGCTTCGATAGCGGGGCTTGTGCCCGCGCGCAATCATGCCTGCCATTGCATTTGCTTGGGCAGCCGATATGCAAGGGCGCATGACCGATTTGGGGGTTCGGAAAATCGATGCACAGGCGCTCTCTGGGCGGCCGATGCGCTATTTCGATTTCTTCATCGCGGCGTTCGTCGCCATATTGCTGCTGTCGAACCTGATCGGGGCGGCGAAGCTGTCGACGGTTGGCGGCTTCACATTTGGCGCAGGCATTCTTTTCTTTCCGCTTGGCTATGTGCTGGGGGACGTGCTGACCGAGGTCTATGGTTACGCCCGTGCCCGCCGATGCGTTTGGGCTGGCTTCGGCGCGATGCTGTTCATGGCGCTGATGAGCTGGGTGGTGGTGAAGCTGCCTCCGGCGGAAGGCTGGCCGGACCAAAAGGCCTATGAGGCGGTGTTCGGCAATACATGGCGCATCGTCTTTGCTTCGCTAGCTGCGTTTTGGGCGGGGGAGTTTGCCAACAGTTTCGTGCTGGCCAAGATGAAGCTGCTGACGCAGGGCAAGCATCTGTGGATGCGGACGATCGGGTCGACGATCGTGGGGCAGGGAGTGGACAGCCTGCTTTTCTATCCGCTGGCCTTTGTTGGCGTGTGGAGCAATGCGCAGGTGCTGACGGTGATGGCCACCAACTGGATATTGAAGGTGACGTGGGAAGCGGTGCTGACGCCCTTGACCTATCTGGTGGTGAACAGCCTGAAGCGCGCCGAGGGGCTGGACGTCTATGATGAGGGGACGGACTTTACGCCGTTCCGGACGCGGATTTAGGGGGCCTTAGATCCCAGCTTTCGCTGGGATGACGAGGGGTTCAGTAGCGCGCTTGCACGAAATACAGGCCGTCTGGCGGAGCGTTTAGGCCGAGCGCGGCTCTGTCCTTCGCGTCTCGGGCAGCGCGCATGTTGGCTATCGACCAGCGACCCATGCCGACCAACGCCAGGCAACCGACCATCGAGCGCACCTGATGGTGGAGGAAGGAACGCGCCTCGGCATGGATGGCGATGCGGTCGCCTTCGCGTTCCACGTCGAGGCGGTCGAGGGATTTTAGCGGGCTTTCCGCCTGGCAATGGGCCGATCGGAAGGTGGTGAAGTCGTGACGGCCGACGAGCAATTGTGCGGCTTCCTGCATGGCGTCGGTGTCGAGCGGCTGGATAACGCGCCAGACCAGACCGCTTTCGAATGTGAGCGGCGCGCGGCGATTGGCGATGCGGTAAACATAGGCGCGGCCGATGCAGGAGAAGCGGGCGTGCCAGTCATCGGGCACGGTTTCGCAGGCGAGAATGGCGACGGGGTCGGGACGCAAGAGCGCGTTCATCGCTTCCATCAGGCGGAAGGGCGCGATCGGCTTCTCAATGTCTGCATGGGCGCGCATGGCAAGGCCGTGGACCCCGGCGTCGGTTCGGCCCGCTGCGTGAATCACGGCGCGCTCGCCGGTGATGGCGTGGATGGCGTATTCCAGCGCCTGCTGGACGCTGGGACCGTGCGCCTGCCGTTGCCAGCCCATGAACGGGCGGCCGTCAAATTCTACGGTGAAGGCGAAGCGGGTCATTGGGGGCTATATCAGCGAAAATATTGACGCCGTCATCCCAGGGAAAACTGGGATGTTGGACCATGTGGCATGCCGTCCCCTGAGATCCCAGCTTTCGCTGGGATGACGGTTGTGGGGTGAAGTGGGATTAGGCATCGACGCGCGACCCGGCGGGCATGTCGTAGCCGCGCAGGAGTTCGCCCGGAGACATCGCACCCTTGCCGGCGCGCTGGATCAGGGTCGGACGGATCGCGCCGTGGCCGCAGCCGATGAGCAGGCTGTTGTCGAGCAGTTCGCCTGGCGGGCCTTCATGCTCCTCGACATGGGCGGCGAGGATGCGGAAGCGTTCGCCGCGATATTCCAGGAATGCGCCGGGGAAGGGGTTGAAGGCGCGTATCTGCCGTTCGACCTGATGCGCGTCGCGGGTGAAGTCGAGACGGGCTTCGCATTTGTCGATCTTGGCGGCGTAGGTGACGCCCTCTTCTGGCTGGGGCACAGCCGGGTGTGCAGGGAGGTCGTCCAAGACCTCGATCATCAATTCAGCCCCTGCCTGCGCCAGCTCGGCGGTGAGCGCGCCTGCGGTCTTGTCCTCGATCGGGGTCACATGCTTGGCGCGCATCGGGCCGGTGTCGAGGCCCGCTTCCATATCCATGATCGTGACGCCGGTGACATTGTCGCCCGAGAGGATAGCGCGTTGGATCGGCGCTGCGCCGCGCCAGCGGGGAAGCAGGGAGGCGTGGATGTTGAGGCAGCCGGAACGGGGGGCGTCCAGCACAGCGCGCGGCAGGATCAGTCCATAGGCGGCAACCACTGCGACATCGGCGTTCAATGCGGCAAAGGCGGATTGCACCTCCGCGTCCTTGAGCGAAATCGGCGTGCGAACCTCGATGCCCATCTGCTCCGCCTGAGCCTGAACGGGGGAGGGGCGTAGCGCCTTCCCACGCCCGGCGGGGCGGGGCGGTTGGCTATACACCGCCACGATCTCATGCCCGGCCTTGGCCAGCGCCACGAGGGCGGGGACGGCGAAATCCGGAGTTCCCATATAGATGATGCGCATAGTCGCCTCTCAACTCTTTTGACCCCGGACTTGCAAGCCCCTATCTCGGTTCCATGGCTTCTCTCGAGATTGATGCGCTGACGCAGGCGCTGTCCCGTCTGCCGGGCCTTGGCCCGCGTTCGGCGCGGCGTGCTGTGTTGCACCTGCTGAAGAAGCGGGAAAGCGCGCTGGAACCGCTGCTGCGTGCGCTTGATGCGGTGAATGATCGGCTGGTTACGTGCGGTTTATGCGGGAATGTCGATACGGTGGATCCCTGCGGCATCTGTGCCGACCCGCGCCGCGACGCTCGCGCGCTGTGCGTGGTGGAGGATGTGGCGGACCTGTGGGCGCTCGACAAGTCGAGGCTTTTTCCGGGGCGTTTCCATGTATTAGGTGGGCGATTGTCGGCGCTGGAAGGGGTGCGGCCGGAAGACCTTTCCATCGATGCGCTGGTGACGCGAGTCGAAGCGGGCGGCATTGATGAAGTGGTGCTGGCGATGAACGCGACGCTGGAGGGGCAGACCACCGCGCATTATCTGGCGGAACGGCTGGAGCGCTTTCCGGTGCGGCTGACGCAGTTGGCCCATGGCGTGCCTGTGGGCGGTGAACTCGACTATCTGGATGAGGGCACATTGGCGCAGGCTTTGCGGGCGCGGCGGCCTCTTGGGTGAATTTGGCGGTCGCTTGAAAAAGCCCGTCATTGCGGCTATTTTAACCACATGGCCATTCTTCCAATCCTTGAGGCGCCTGACCCGCGCCTGCGTAACATTTCGTCTCCGGTGGAGGCGATCGATGACGATCTGCAACGCCTGATCGATGATATGTTCGAGACCATGTACGACGCTCCGGGCATAGGCCTTGCGGCGATCCAGGTGGGCGTGCCGAAGCGCGTGCTGGTGATGGATTTGCAGGAGCCCGAATCAGACGAGGAAGGGGCACCGGCGGTGAAAAAGCCGATGGTGTTCATCAATCCCGAGATTTTGGAGGGTTCGGCGGACCTGTCCGTCTATAATGAGGGCTGCCTGTCGGTGCCAGACCAATATGCCGAGGTGGAGCGGCCCGCGACGATCCGGGCGAGCTGGATGGATCGCGAAGGGCGTATTCATGAGGAGCAGCTTGAGGGCTTGCTGGCCACTTGCTTACAGCACGAGATGGATCATTTGCAGGGCGTGCTGTTTATCGATCATCTCTCGCGGTTGAAGCGGGACATGTTGATGAAGAAGCTGGTGAAGGCGCGCAAGGCGGCTTGAGACGCCTGTAAGAGGTCAGGGAAGCGCTCTGGCTTGAAAGACTGGGGCGCTTTTGCTTTGAGTTGGTTGATTGGGATGGAAATTCCTCCTGCGCGAAGCGTGGGGAGGGGGACCGTTTGCGCAGCAAATGGTGGAGGAGAAGCTGCGGAGGTCGTGCCATTTCCCCTCCACCAGCTTCGCTGGTCCCCCTCCCCATGTGCCATGGGGAGGATTAACCCACCCCATCCGTGTCGAGCGCGTAACCCGCTGAACGCACGGTGCGGATGATGTCGCGATATTGGCCGTCGGCATTGATTGCCTTGCGCAGGCGGCGGATGTGGACATCGACGGTGCGCAGTTCGATGTCGCTGTCCTGGCCCCACACGCTGTCCAGCAACCGCTCGCGCGAGAAGACCCAGCCGGGATGCTCCAGGAAATGCTTGAGCAGGCGGAATTCTGTGGGGCCGAGGGGGATCACCTGGCCGCCGCGACGGACCTTGTGACCGACGGTGTCCATTTCCACGTCTGCAAAAGTGAGCGTCTCGCCAGCGAGGGCCGGGCGCACGCGGCGGAGGACTGCGCCGACGCGGGCCACCAGTTCGCGGGGTGAGAAGGGCTTGGTGACATAATCGTCGGCGCCGGTTTCCAGGCCGCGAACCCGATCTTCCTCCTCACCGCGCGCTGTCAGCATGATGATCGGCACATTGGCCGTGCCGTTCATGCGGCGGAGGCGGCGGCAGACTTCGATGCCGGACAGGCTTTCCACCATCCAGTCGAGCAGGACGATGTCGGGCACATTTTCCTGCGCCAGCAATAAGGCCTCCTCACCATCGACGGTATGGGCGACCTCGAAATCCTCGCGCTTGAAATGCCAGATGAGAAGTTCTGCGAGGGCCGCGTCATCTTCAACCAGAAGCATCTTGGCTCTCGCCATATTCAGTCCTCCAAGGGCTGGGTGCCGCCGCGTTCGCGTTCCGGGGCCATCTGGCCGGTCGCGGCGTAATAGACCATCTCCGCGACGTTCGTGGCGTGGTCGCCGATCCGCTCGATATTCTTCGCGATGAAGAGCAGATGCGCGCACTCGCTGATGGTCTTGGGATTTTCGACCATGTAGGTAACGAGGCTGCGGAAGACGCTGTTGTAGAAATCGTCCACCACCGTGTCGCGCTCGATCACCGCCGTGGCGAGATCAGCGTCTCGGGCCGCGAAGGCGTTGAGCGCGTCATGCACCATCTCGGCCGCTACCTGACCCATGGAGGGCAGTAGCGAGACGGGCTCCAGCGTGCGCTGGTTGGTGGCGATCAGGGGAACGCGTTTGGCGATATTCTTCGCATAGTCGCCGATCCGTTCGACAACCCCGACGATCTTCAGCGCGGCAATGACATCGCGCAGGTCGTTGGCCATGGGCGCGCGCAGGGCGATGACCTGGATCACCAGCTTTTCAACTTCCGCCTCGATAGCGTCGATGCGCTTGTCGTCGGTGACCACCTGCGCGGCGAGCGTCTTGTCCTGCCGCTGGAGCGCAACCATTGCATTCTCGATGGCGGCTTCGGCACGACCGCCCATTTCGGCGATAAGGCCGCGCAGCTTGTCGATTTCCTCGTCGAACGCCTTGATCGTATGTTCAGCCATATGTCGTCTCTCCGCAGGCATCGATCGTTGATCGATGCTGGATCTTGTTGCGCGATTTCCGAGCCGCCAGATGTTCCATCTGGCTCGAAATCGCTCGGGTCAGCCGTAGCGACCGGTGATATAGTCCTTGGTCCGCTCCTGGCGGGGATTAGTGAAGATGTCCGAGGTCACGCCATATTCGACCAGTTCGCCCAGATGGAAAAAGGCGGTGCGCTGCGACACGCGGGCGGCCTGCTGCATATTGTGGGTGACGATGACGATCGCGTAACGACCGCGCAGTTCGTGGATCAGCTCCTCGATCTTCGCAGTCGCGATCGGGTCGAGTGCCGAGCAGGGCTCGTCCATCAGGATGACTTCCGGCTCGACCGCGATGGCGCGGCCGATGCAGAGGCGCTGCTGCTGGCCGCCCGAAAGCGCGGTTCCGCTGTCGTGCAGGCGGTCCTTCACCTCTTCCCACAGGCCCGCGCGGCGGAGCGATTTTTCGACGATGACGTCAAGATCCGCTTTGGCATGGGCCAGGCCGTGGATGCGCGGGCCGTAGGCGATGTTCTCGTAGATCGACTTGGGGAATGGGTTGGGCTTCTGGAACACCATGCCGACGCGGGCACGCAGTTGCACCACGTCCATCGAGGGGGCGTAGATGTCCTCGCCATCGAGCGTGATCGCGCCTTCGACCCGGGCGGAAGCGACGGTGTCGTTCATGCGGTTGAGGGTCCGCAGGAAGGTCGACTTGCCGCAGCCCGACGGGCCGATGAAGGCAGTGACATTATCCATGTCGACGTCGATGGAGACGCCCTTTATCGCCTGCTTTTCGCCATAGAAGACCTTCACGTCGCGCGCGGTCATCTTGACTTGGGTGGCGGGCACCAGTGTTTGCGGTTCGTGCATCATTGTTACCACCGTTTTTCGAACTTGTTGCGCAGGTAGATGGCGAGGCCGTTCATCGCGAGCAGGAAGATCAGCAGGACGATGATGGCGGCGGAGGTCTTTTCGACAAAGCCCTTTGAGACTTCGTCGGACCACAGGAAAATCTGCACCGGCAGGACGGTCGCTGGATCGGTGATCCCGCCCGGCGGCGTGGCGATGAAGGCGCGCATGCCGATCATCAGCAGCGGCGCCGTTTCGCCGAGCGCGCGGGCCATGCCGATGATCGTGCCGGTGAGGATGCCGGGCAGGGCGAGCGGCAGGACGTGGTGGAAGACCACTTGGACAGGCGAAGCGCCGATGCCGAGCGCTGCGTCGCGGATGCTGGGCGGGACCGACTTGATGGCGTTGCGCCCGGCGATGACGATGACTGGCATGGTCATGAGCGCCAGCGTCATGCCGCCGACCAGCGCGGCGGAGCGCGGCAGGTGCAGGAAGTTCAAGAAGATCGACAGACCGAGCAGGCCAAAAATGATCGAGGGGACGGCGGCGAGATTATTGATCGACACTTCGATGATGTCGGTCAGCCAGTTCTTGCGCGCATATTCCTCCAGATAGACGGCGGTAGCGACGCCGATCGGGAAGCTGAGCACCAGCGTCACCAGCATGGTGAGAAGCGATCCCTTGAACGCGCCCCAGATGCCGACCTGTGTCGGGTCGGTGCCGTCACTGGCGGACAGGAAGCTCATATTGAAGCCCGTCGTGAGCAGGCCTGCCTTGTTGAGGCGCTCCACAGCCGCTTCGGCCTCGGGCGAACCCTCGCTCTTTGCCGCCAGATCGATGGTGGTCGATGCGGGCAGTTTGATGGTCTCAGTACGGCTAAGGATGCCGGGATCGGCCTTGATAGCGTCACGCAGAACGACCCAGGCCGTGGGCGACACCCATTCCTCGGCATCCGCGCCCAGCGCCTTTTTCACGACGTCGCCCGTCACCATCGGCAGGTTCGCGTTGGCGAGCGACTGATCGGTAATCGCATTCGGATCGAGCAGCAGCGGCGACGCGGGGAAGTCGATCTTCACCGCTATTTCCGTCCGCGTGAAACCGCGCAGGCCATTGCCCATCATGTTGAAGAGCAGGAAGGCAAGAAAGGCGGCCGACAGTGCCACGGCGAGAAGGCCAGCCGCCTTGAAGCGGCGTTCGGAAGCATAGCGCCGGGCGATCCGCTTGCGCATCGCGTCCGACTTCCAGTCGGTGGGGAGGCGTTCGGGTGCCATTATTCGTAAGCCTCGCGATATTTCTTCACGACCCGCAGGGCCACGATGTTGAGCAGCAGTGTTACCACGAAGAGGACGAGGCCAAGGGCGAAGGCGGCCAGCGTCTTTGCGCTGTCGAATTCCTGGTCGCCGGTCAGAAGCTGGACGATCTGCGTCGTTACAGTCGTGACGCTGGCGAAGGGATTTAAGGTGAGGTTTGCCGCCAGACCGGCTGCCATCACCACGATCATCGTCTCGCCGATCGCGCGGCTGACGGCCAGCAGCACGCCGCCGACGACGCCGGGAAGGGCGGCGGGGATCAGCACGCGGCGGATCGTTTCGCTGGTGGTTGCGCCCATGGCGAGGCTGCCGTCGCGCATGGATTGCGGCACGGCTGCGATGCTGTCGTCCGCCATGGAGGATACGAAGGGTATGATCATCACGCCCATGACCAAGCCGGCGGCTAAGGCGCTTTCGGAGGAGGCTCCTTGAATGCCGATCGCCACGGCGAGGTCGCGCAATGCGGGGGCCACTGTCAATGCGGCGAAATAGCCGTAGACGACGGTCGGGACGCCCGCGAGCACCTCAAGGATGGGCTTCATCCACTTGCGTACCGTGGGGCTGGCATATTGGGTCAGATAAATGGCGCTCATCAGGCCAAGCGGGATGGCGACGACCATCGCGATGATCGCGCCGATGAAGATCGTGCCCCAGAATAGGGGGACAGCGCCGAACGCGTCGTCATTGCCGTAGCCCAGCGCCGCCGATTGCGGGCTCCATTTGGTGCCGAAGAGGAAATCGAACGGGTTCACCATCGAGAAGAAGCGAAGGCTCTGCCACAGCAGCGACACGACGATGCCCAATGTGGTAACGATCGCGAGGAGCGATGCGACAAGCAACACCGCCATCACGAGCCTTTCGACCCGCGTGCGCGCCCGGAAATCAGGCCGCACGCGAGTGAAGGCATAGGCGCCCCCGGCAAAGGCCAGCACCAGTGCGAGCGCTGCGCCCGCGATGCCATATTTGCCGATGGCGTCCTTATAGGGTTGGACAAGGCCCTGCGAGAGCGGGTTGAACGCTCCCGATTGCGAACCGCTGGCGATCGCTCGCGCTTCGCCTAATATGGCCGAGCGCGAGAAATCATCTGCTGGCAGGCTGTGCGCGGCCGGGCTGCTCAACACTTGCTGAGTGACGAGCCCAGGGGCGACGTTCGCCCAGACGGCGAGAAAGATCGCCGCTGGGATGAGCGTCCAGAGCGCGACATACCAGCCATGATAGCCAGGAAGGCTATGCACGGCGTCGCGGCGGCCCGAAGCGCGCGCGGCGGTTTGCAGCCGCAGCGCGCGCGTCCGGGCACTGACCCAGGCGATGGCGCCCAGGCCTGCCAGCAGCAGGAAGATTGCAGGACCTGTCATATTTTCCGCTTACTTGAGCTGCGAACCGTCGAGAACAGCCAGCGACTTTATCGTTTCGCCGCTCGTCTTGCGCACGTCTTCCGGTGCAGCAACCATGCCGCGCTTTGTCAGCGCGCCGTCGGGCGCCCAGTTGGCGGCGAAGGTGTTGAGATAGGCCTGAAGACCCGGGATCGCGGTCATGTGCGCCTTCTTCACATAGATGAAGAGGGGGCGAGCGCCCGGATATTTGCCGGTCGACACTGTTTCATAGGTCGCTTCGACGCCGTTGATCGACACGTCCTTCAGCTTGTCCTTGTTTTCCTCAAGATAGCTGAAGCCGAACACGCCGAGAGCATTGGGGTTCGCGGCGAGCTTTTGAACAATCAGATTGTCGTTTTCGCCCGAATCCACATATTTGCCGTCTTCGCGGATGCGGGTGCAGGTTGCCTTGAACTCGTCCTCGCTCTTTTCCTTGAGTGCCTTCATGGCCGGATCGGTTTCGCAGCCCTTGGTCAGGATCAGTTCGGCAAGCGAATCGCGGGTGCCGCTGGTCGAAGGCGGGCCAAATACGCTGATCGCGGTTGCGGGCAGGCTCGGGTCAACGTCCTTCCAGGTTTCCGCCTTGTTCGGACCCTTGCCATAAGGATTGGCGGCGAGCGCTTCATAGACGATCTTCGGGGTCAGCTTGAAACCCGGGCCGTCCTTTGACTCGGCGAAGGCGAGGCCATCGACGCCCACCTGGACTTCGATGATGTCCTTGACGCCGTTCTTCTGGCAATCCTCGAACTCGGCTTTCTTCATGCGGCGCGAGGCGTTTGCGATGTCGGGATGCTGTGCGCCGACGCCCGCGCAGAACAGCTTCATGCCGCCGCCGGTGCCGGTCGATTCGATGATCGGCGACTTCATGCCGGGATTGCCCTGGACGAACATTTCGGCGACCGCCGTCGCGAAGGGATAAACGGTCGAGGAACCGACCGCGCGGATTTGGTCACGCGTCCCACCGGCGCTGCCGCCCGATTGGTCGCCGCAACCGGCAAGAGTAAGAGCGGCCGCTGCGGTAGCAGCCATCAGAGCGAAATGCTTCACGGATAGTCTCCTTTATCAAAGGCCGCGATTCGCAATCGCTGCCCCCCTTGGCGCGCAGTAGCCGCGGTAGGTCGCGCCTTTGTGACAGTCCAATTGCACTTTTATGACATTGCGGCCGGAAGCTCAAAAGATGAGCAGAATTTATTCAATGTTTGGACACTGACAGCCTCTCTTCAGCGGGCATCGGCGGCAGCAGGACCGTGATCGTGGTCCCTTTTCCCGGCGCGCTTACAATGTCGAGCCGACCACGGTGCCGCTCCACGATATGCTTCACGATGGCGAGGCCAAGGCCGGTGCCGCCCACAGCCCGGCTGCGCCCGGAATCGACGCGGTAGAAACGTTCGGTCAGGCGGGGCAGGTGATCCGGGCCGATCCCTTCGCCCTCGTCAGCGACGACGAGCCGGGTCATCCCGCCAGGGCCTTCCGTCAGGCTGACGCGAATCGGTGTTCCGGCCTTTCCATATTTCACCGAGTTGCCGATCAGGTTGTGAAGCAACTGTGACAATTGCGGCCTGTCTCCCGCGACTTCGGACAGGCCGGGCGTGACGTCCAACTCCACTTCCCGGCCCCGGTCGCCATGGCTCGTTCGGAAAACGCCTACCACCTCGGCAGCCAAGGCGCCAAGATCGACCGGGCTGTCAGGGACGCGGTATTTTTCCGCCTCAATGCGGGAAAGGGAAATGAGATCATCGATCAGCCGCTGCATTCGGCGCGCCTCACCGTCCATGATCTTGAGGAAGCGTTGCCGCGTATCATTGTCGCGGCCAAGGTCCGGATCACCCAGCGTTTCGATGAAGCCCAATATGCCCGCAAGGGGCGTGCGAAGCTCGTGACTGGCGTTGGCCACGAAATCGACGCGCATCTTTTCGGCGGCATAGGCGCCGCTATGGTCGGCAAGATGCACCAGCCGACGCACTGCGTCATCGTCGCCGACCGGTGCAATGCGCATCTGCCAGCGTTGATCGCGTGTGCCGAGACCCACCAGCTCCAGCATCACCGCCTCGCTCATCGGCGCAAGGCTGGCGAGCCGTTCGGCGGCGGCGGGATGGCGGATGGCGATGCGGGCATCCTCACCCTCGATATGCGCGCCGAGCAATCGTTGCGCCGCCCGGTTGGCCCGGATGATCCGGCCCCGTTCAATGAGCATTAGGGGGTCCGCGATCGCCTCCATCATGTCGGTGAAGTCGGGATGTTCGACTATGTCGGTGACAGGTTCGATCGTGGGAGATGCGGCAGGGCGGGACGTGGGCGATTGGGCAGCGATGAGCAGGACGGCGATGCCCGCGAGCACAGGAAGAGCGATGGCTGAGAGCGCCGCGCCCATCAGCAATGCGGTTCCGGTAGCCAAAAACAGCATGGCGAGCGACGCCGTGATCTGGGAAATGCTCAGTCGATTCATGGTTACCGCGCTGGATTATTGGCTGCTTTGCTGCAATGGCTGGCGCAATAGCGTGGATTCTTTACGCTTTGGCAAGCGCGATAGCGGATCAGGACGGTATGAAAGATCAATCGCCCGGACAGCATGCTTCCGATTCCGTGCCTTCAGAGGCCACGGAGCGGGATGTCGACTCGATCGCGCCTTCGCGCCGCCAGCTGCTGATGGGTGGCGCCGTTGCCGCATCAGCGATTGTGTCCATCCGTCCGGCTCTGGCCAATACCGCCGCGTCGGTGCTGAACTGCACCATTCCGGTTCCCGATCAGGCGCGTGCGGGAAAATATATCGCGCCCAATGGCCAGCTTGTACCGGCAGGGACAGCGGGCGCCGTGCCTGCGCAAGGGACAAGCTATAGCGGTGAGCAGGTCCGGCAGGCTCTGCGTGGCGGCAGGTTGCCGGGCACAAGCTATGAGCAGAATCAGGCGTATCTGAACTATATCCGGCGCCTTCAGTCCGGAACCAGCGGTTTCACCTGCTACGCATCATTGCAAATGCCGCGTTAGGCACCTGCTTACTCCTGTGCGCTACAGCGGAGCGTCGCCAGTGAGTTTGAGAGCAGTTTGTGACCGTAGAACGTCGTTATCGTAGAGACAGGGACATTGCCGCGTGCGTGTTGGAGGACATCATCGTCCTTTACCATCGCGCGTCGGGCCAGACGCATATGATGGTCAGCCCTGCTCCAGAGATATTGGAGGCGCTGGATGACGAAGATGTCTCCACAGCCGCGCAACTGCATGCGCGGCTGGAACGCCACTATGATCTGGGCGAGCGGACGCAGGCGATTGCGGAAATCGAGACGCATCTGGAAGGGCTGACGGCGCTGGGTCTGGTGCGCTGTTCATGAGGCACCAGCTTTCCTTGTCCATCGGCCCAGCGTCATTTCGGATTGGTTCAGCGTGGCGGGAGCCGCTGGAACTGTTGGCGAAGCTGTACGCCAGCTATCCCCAGCCAAGGGAGGATGTGGCCGACTTCACCGTGCGGCTTGAGCCGACGAGCATGGTCCGACGATGGGTCAGGCCGTCCATCTTCATCACCGGTGACCATGGCCTGGCCGACGCGGCGCCGATGAGCTTGACCCATGGGCTGCTGGCGGCGGAAATGGGCATGAACCTGCAAATGGCGTTGGGTTGGCGGCGGCACCTGCTGCTCCATGCGTCGAGCGTGGAGAAGGATGGTCGTGCCCTTGTGATGACCGGGGAGTCCGGATCGGGCAAGTCGACGCTCGCGGCCCAGCTTGGCGAGCGCGGCTGGCGGCTCATGGGCGATGAATTCGCTCTGCTGGACCTGGCCACCGGGGAATTACTGCCTTTCCCTCGGCTCGTTTCGCTTAAGAACGGCGCCATTGACGTGATCGTGGGGGAGGTTTCGGCCGAGCGGATGGGGCCGTTGATGGCTGGCACGGCGAAGGGGGATATTCGACACCTCATGCCGCGCCCCGATGCGGCCGCGCGGATGACGGAAGCGGCGAAGCCCGCCCTGCTGCTGTTTCCGCGTTTCGGGCATGCCGCCGACGTTCGCCCGGTGGGGCAGGGCGAGGTTTTCATGCGCCTGACTCAGGCGTCCACCAATTATGTCGCATTGGGAGAGGCGGGGTTCGGTGCGCTAACCCGGTTCGTTCAGCATGTACCCGCGCGGGCGATCGACTTTCCCTCGGGGGACGAAGCCATCGCGATGGTCGAGCGGTTGTGGGAAGAACTCACATGAGCGCCGCGCTTTTGGTCAGGTCGCTCCGCGATCCGGCGTCGGTCAGGCGTCTGGACAGTGCCGGGTGGAATGCGTTGATCGCGGCGGCTCGGGCTGAACGGCTGGTCGGAACGCTGGCTATGGTTATCGATGAGGGATTGGCGCCCGAGCGGGTGCGGCCGATTCTCGCAGATGCTCGGCTGGATGCGGCACGGGAAGCCCGGCAGGCTTTATGGGAAGCCGATCGGGCTGCTGAAGCGCTCGGCGAGCCGGTGCTGCTGTTGAAGGGGACTGCCTATGCGGCAGCTGGGCTCAAGGCAGGCGAGGGAAGATTTATCGGCGATCTCGACATTCTGGTTCTGCACGGCCGTTTGAAGCAGGTCGAGGACAGGTTGATCGCGGCGGGGTGGGAGTGGGTCAAGGAAGACGCCTATGACGACGCCTATTACCGGCAATGGATGCATGAACTGCCGCCGATGATCCATCGCGAGCGTGACCGGATGATCGATGTGCATCATACGATCCTGCCGCTGACCGCGCGGCCGAGGCCGAACGCGGAGGCGATGCTGGCGGATGCGGTGCCGGTGACTGATCGGTTATCGGTCTTGTCGCCGGAGGATATGATCTGCCATTCCGCCGCGCACTTGTTTGCGGATGGCGATCTGGCGGGTGGTTTGCGCAACCTGTGGGATATTCACTGCCTGTGCCGCGAATTTGGGGAGAACCAGCAGGATTTTGATCTTGGCTTGCTTGAAAGGGCGGCGGAGCATCAATTGTATGCGGTGGTGTTGCGCGCGCTGAGGCTGGCGCACTTCCTGTTTGGCACTCCTGTCCGGCCCCTTCGCTCGCCCATTCAGGTGGACTATCGCCTGAGATGGAGCGACCGCCTTTGCATCGCGCGTCTGCTGGCTCGGGACGGTTGGGGGCGTGAAAGGCGCAAGCTGCTGCGCTTTGCATTTTACGTTCGGTCACACTGGCTGCGCATGCCCCCGATGATGCTGGCCCGGCATTTGCTGACGAAGTGGCGCAAAGGGCACCGGCCCGCCTAGCGCCTGGCCGTGACATGCAGATCGGAAACAATATTCTGAAGATTGCCGAGTAAGGGGAAAGGCGTCGGCTTTCCGGAAGGTTCGGTAGAGGGGGAAATCGCCATCCCCATCCACATCACGTCATGCCATTGACCGAATTTGAAGCCGACTTCCCTGTAGATGCCGACCTCTTTCATACCCAACGCCGTGTGAATGGCCACGCTGGCGCTGTTCGGAAGGGTTATGCCCGCGAAGAGGCTGTGATAGCCCTGATGCCGCAATATCTGGATCAATATGTCGTAGAGACGCCTCCCGATCCCGCGACGATGATGATCAGCCGTCAGATAGACGGAGATATTCGCCGACCAATCATAAGCTGCCCGGCCGCTATGGGGTCCGGCATAGGCATATCCCACTATCTGACCATCCACCTCCGCGATGAGCCATGGGTAATATTTTAAGCAATCGGCCATCCGAAAGCTGAATTCCTCAGCGTCTGGAGGCACGCTTTCGAACGAAATTACGGTGTTCAAGACATAAGGAGCGTAGATTGCCGCGAGGTGAGGCGCATCGTCCTCAACAGCCGTTCTTATGATTGCCGTCATGCCATGAATCCTGTTGGGACAGGGGGAACAGAGGGATTGCTGCGGCTCATCGCTTCAATATGTTCAACGCGAGCACCGTCATGGCCTCGCTTGCCGTGGCGATGACCTTGTCGGCCTCCGGCGCCCAGAAGGGGCTGTGAAGGGAGGGAAGGGTGAGCTGCCCAACGGCGGCTTTTGCCATCTGATCGGCGGGAACGCCTCCGACCCAGAAGATGAAGCTTTTGATGCTTTTGTCAGCCCGGTAATAGCGGCCGAAATCCTCACCGCCCATCGATGGCTTCGTCTCGATGACGCGTCCTTCGGGGAAATGCGCTTTGAGCAGTCCGGCCATTTCGTTGGCGAAGGCTGGCGGATTGTAGGCGGCGGGCGTGAATTCATCCTTTAGCGAGACAATCGGCATCCGATCGTCGGGAATGCCCGCCGCGATTGCCTCGCCGCGCGCGATGCGTTCGATGCCGTGGATCAGCCGTTCGCGATTCTCGTCGGAATAGCTGCGGACGGTGAGAAGCAGCTTTGCCTCGTCAGGGATGATATTATGCTTCGCGCCGCCGATGAAGCTGCCGACCGTGACGACTGCGGGGTCCAGAGGGTCCTGTTCACGGCTGATGAGGGTCTGAAGAGCTCCGACGATGCGGGCGCCCAGCACTATGGGGTCTTTTGTCGTTTGAGGATAGGCGCCATGACCGCCAGTGCCCCGAACCACTATGTCCACGCTGTCTACATTGGCGAGCGTATAGCCGGGGGTATAACCGATCGTGCCCGCCGGAAGATTGGCGGCGTCATGGAAGGCGATGGCATGCGTGGGACGGGGAAAGCGGGTGTAGAGACCATCGTCCAGCATCATGCGCGCGCCCCGGCCGACTTCCTCGGCTGGCTGGAGGATCATGACCAGCGTGCCGCGCCAGCTGTCCTTCCTTGATGACAGCAGCCTAGCGGTTTCGATGAAGGCGGTCATGTGCGTGTCGTGGCCGCAGGCGTGCATGACACCGGTTTCGATGCCTTCAGCCGTCTTGGTACGAACTTTCGAGGCGAAGGGGAGGCCGGTCTGCTCAGTAACCGGCAGGCCATCCATGTCCGCGCGGATGAGGAGAACCGGTCCCTCGCCATTTTTCATGACTGCGACGACGCCGGTGCCGCCCACCTTTTCGGTCACGTCGAACTTCATCGCCTTAAGGCGGCGGGCGAGCTTTGCGGCGGTTGCCGTCTCCTGTTCCGACAGTTCGGGATGGGCATGGAGATCGCGGTAAAGCGTCATGAGGTCGCTCATGTCGCGATCGATCTGGGCGGCTATCCCCTGTGCCAGTGGAACTGGAGATGCAGGAGCGGGGGCGGGGTCGGTCTGTGCCGTGGCGGCGGACGAAAGAGTGGCGGCGGCCATGATGAGCTTGAACGCGTGACGCATCGGCTATTCTCCCTGTTGGATGGGAGCATAGGAAGATTTGGCGGCGCAAGGAAAGTGGCAGATATGAAAAGGCGCCCGTCCATTGAAGGACGAGCGCCTGTCATGACCCGTCGCGACGGGATCAGAAGTGGAAGATCACACCCGCGGTCGGACGGAAGCTGTCGAAATCATAGGTTTCGGTCTGGAAGCGCAGTCGAATGCCGCTGTTGCCGGTGATGCCGCCAAGGCCGATGTTCTTCGGGCCAACTTCAACGCCGACGCCGTGCATCCAGTCCTTGCGTGGTAAAATTGCAACGCGCTCTTATTGGGCAGTCCAGCCGCCGTCGATACTCATGTTGGCGCCCGTGATATTGGCCGCCGCATCACTGCACAGGAAGAGCGCCATGGCGGCAACCTGATCCACGGTCACGAATTGCTTGGTCGGCTGTCCAGCGAGCAGCACATCATTCATCACCTGCTCGCGCGTCATGTTCCGCGCTTTCATAGTGTCGGGAATCTGGTTCTCGACCAGCGGCGTCCAGACATAGCCCGGTGAGATGCAGTTGGCGGTAATTCCGAACGTGGCGAGTTCGAGGCCCAGCGTCTTGGTAAACCCGGCAAGGCCGTGCTTTGCGGTCACATAAGCGCTCTTGAACGGAGAGGCTGTAAGCGAATGGGCGCTGGCGGTCTGGATGATGCGCCCCCACTTTTTCGACTTCATATAGGGAATCGCGAGTCGGGACGTGTGGAACGCGCTGGTCAGATTCAGGGCGATGATGAGGTCCCATTTGTCGACCGGGAAATCCTCGACCGGGGCGACATGCTGCATACCGGCATTGTTGATGAGGATATCGACGCCGCCAAAAGCACTGGCCGCTTCCTGCATCATCGCTTCGATCTCGGCAGCCTTGGTGAGGTCATGCCCGCTGTAGAGCGCCTTGGCGCCACTCGCCTGCTCCAACGCCTGCCGTTCCTGTTCGATCGCAGCGCTGTCGCCGAAGCCGTTGATGATGATGTTCGCGCCCTCGGCCGCGAGGGTCTTCGCATAAGCAAGGCCGATGCCGGAGGTGGAGCCCGTGATCAGCGCTGTCTTTCCGGCGAGGGACTTGGTCATGCGTTTTTCTCCTTGAGAGTATCGGGGGCCTGGAGGTCGAAGGTGGCGCTTTTGCCGTTCGTGATGTTGCGGGCGATAAGGTCGCCCTTGTGCATCACTTCTTCGACGGCGTCGCGGCCCTGGCTCCAATGATCCAGCATGGTGGAACGGGAAAATTCAAAGTCGCGAGCGCCACTTTCCCAGGCGCGACTGCGGTAGATGAGGTGGACGATGTTGACCGAGCCACGGTCGAGATATTCGCGCAGGCGCTGGGCGTCGGCGTCGTCCTTGAGATCTGGCGGCAGTTTGTCGAGCAGCGCCTTGATCGCCTTATGCTCGCGGCGCAGACGTAAATATTGATCAGTGACCTGACGCGTCCGGCTGGAATATTGAATGTCCTTGGCGCGGGAATAGACGTCCGTCATCTGGCGCGGCATCGGACCTTCGGCGGGGAAAAGATCGACCTGAAAGACGAGCATGTCGTCATTTTGATGTTCCAGCACATGAGCTAGGGGCGTGTTGGAAACGAGACCGCCGTCCCAATAATGCCGCCCATCTATTTCCACCGGGGGCAAGCCGGGGGGAAGCGCGCCCGAAGCCATGATGTGGCGGGCGTCGATGCGGGTCCGCCCGTCAGGGCCTCGCGTGTCCCAATAAGCGAAGTTGCCGCTTTCTACATCCACCGCTCCGACCGAGAGGCGGACAGGGCCGTCGTTCAGAAGGTCCCAATCCACACAAGCGTCGAGCGTTTCCTTGAGGGGCGCGCTGTCATAGAAGCTGATCGCCCCCGGCGTGCCTTCGGGCATCATCACGGATGGCCAGAGGCGAGGGCGGAACATGCCGGGCACGCCGAAGGTCGCAACGGCTCCCGCCGCCATCAAATGTGCCGCTTCACGAATATGATCGATTTCGGGCAGGACGATATTGGGAAGGCCGCCGGAAACCGTCAGCCAAAATTTCTTCATCCTGCTGATGCGGCGGTGCGGTGGATTGCCCGCTATGATCGCGGCATTGACAGCGCCGATCGAAATGCCCGCGACCCAGCTGACGTCGATGCCAAGTTCATCGAGGCGCTGATAAACCCCGGCCTGAAAAGACCCAAGGGCGCCGCCGCCTTGAAGCAGCAGCGCAACATCGTGGGGCAAGGGGAGCGGCGTGCTCGCCCGGCGCGGAATGGAAGGATCGATATCGGCCATGTCGCAGTGCAATATAACGACTAGCGCGCGGGTGCCAACTTAATGTGCTGCAACAATCCGATAAGCTGAAAGCAACCAACTCCATATCGCAGCCGTTCCAACCTTCACGCTGATCGGATAGGCATGGGATGAAAGAGAGGGCGTCATGCGGCTGGACGACGAACGGGAAAGCTCCAATTTCGAGGTGCAAAGCGGCCGTGGCGGCTTTGGTGGCGGGCTAGGCGGTGGCCTTGGCATGCTGTTGCCATTTATCGGCAGCCGTTTTGGTTGCGGCGGGATCGTCGTCGCGCTCATCATCCTGATGGTGATGGGCGTCAATCCGCTGAGCCTGGTCGGTGGCGGAGGCGGCGTGCAGCAGGATGCGTCCGTCAGTCGCGATCCGCAGAAATTGTCGGAAATTCAGCATTGGTCTTTGAAGGTCCTGGGATCGACCGAGAAGGTGTGGGGCCAGATTTTCCAGCAATCGGGGCAGCAATATCAGCCGACAGTCCTGTCTTTTTACTCGCAGGCTGGCGCGTCGGGTTGCGGCGCCGCGCAAAGCGCGATGGGTCCATTCTACTGCCCCAATGACAAGAAGGTGTATCTGGACACCGATTTTTTCAATGAACTACGCCAGCGCTTTGGCGCGCCGGGTGACTTTGCCCAAGCTTATGTGATCGCCCATGAGGTTGGGCATCATGTGCAGGATCTGGAAGGCACGTTGGGGCAGGTGCAGCAGCGTCAGCGCAGCGTGGGCGAAGAGCAAGGCAATGTGCTGCAAGTGCGTGTCGAGTTGCAGGCCGATTGCTATGCAGGCGTGTGGGCGAAACGCACAGGGCTGATGGAAGCGGGCGATCTGGAAGAAGGCATGACCGCCGCGCAATCCATCGGCGATGATACATTGCAAAAGGCGGCGGGGAGGCGACCCGTGCCGGAAAGCTTTACCCATGGGTCAAGCGAGCAGCGGATGATCTGGCTGCGCAAGGGGCTGGACAGCGGTGACCCGGCGCAATGCGATACTTTTGCCGGGGCGGCGCGTTAAAAAGCGCTCTAAACTGTCAGAGGGGGCGGGCTTCCGAACTTGTTGCAGTATCGCTATTACCGGCTTCGCTCGCGCCGGTCGGCGGTTCACCGGGAAGGCCGTTGCCTGGCGCGAGGAAGGGCTTGCCCGCTTCCGGCATAGGCTGGCCAAAGGATACGGCAGGAGGGGCCTGCTCCATCGGCACTGGCGCTACGACAGCTTGTTGGGTGGGCAAAGGCTGTTGAACCGGGAGCTGCGGAACCATGGGTTGAACCACCGGAACTGAGGGTGTCGCCGAAGGGTGCGGCGTGATGCCCTGAACCAGCAGAACGATTATTGGGGCGCTGACCAATGTGATGGCGGCGAAAGCCTTGTAGAGCATGCAGGCACATCCTGAACCAAAGACGCGCTGTTTCTAGTGGCTCTCGGTAAATAAAATCCTGCGCATCTGGTCTAATTACGGTCCAGTTTTTTCAGTAGGTCCATCATATCCGATGGCAAGCTATCGCGCTTGGCGCGGAAGGTAGACTGCAACGCGTTGCCGATGCCTTCATAGGGCTGAGGAACGCCAACCGTCAGGAATTTGCGATCAGTGGCCTTCCGCCCGTTGCCAGATCGGCTCACCGATTTACGCTGCATTTCCATGTTTCTACAACGGGCGGCAACGGGAAAAGTTTCTGGCATTCATTTGAGCCTCGGGCGATAGCGGCGGTATGACAGGAGAGATTGCGGTGGCGGACTGGACGGCGGCAATGGCGCGGATGCGTGGGCATTCGCCTTTCCTCGCCAGACAGATGGACAGGTTTCCCGAAGTGGTTGACCTGCTCGAAGGTGGAGAGGTCGAAGCGGCGCTGAAGGCGGCCCAAAACGTATCGGACGCGGACGAGGGGATCGCCCGGTCGCTGCGGCGGCGAAAGGGCGCGCTGTCGCTGGTCACGGCGGCGGCGGATTTGTCGGGCGCCTGGGATCTGGACCGGGTGACGCGCACTTTGTCGGATTTTGCTGATCAGGCTTTGGAAGAAGCACTGCGCGCCACCTTTGCCGAGCGGTACCCGGGCGTGGAGCCGAAGGGATTTGTCGTGCTGGCATTGGGCAAGCATGGCAGCCGCGAGTTGAATTACTCGTCCGATATAGACCCCATCCTGCTCTATGATCCGACGACCCTGCCGCATGGGGAGCGGGAAGACCCGGCTGATGCGGCAGTGCGGATCGGCAGGCGAGTGAGCGAGCTTTTGAATGCGCGGGACGGTGATGGCTACGTCTTTCGTGTGGATTTACGGCTGCGTCCCTCTCCCGAAGCCACGCCCATTGCGCTGCCGGTCGAGGCGGCGATCGGCTATTATGAATCGACGGCGATGGGATGGGAGCAGGCCGCTTTTGTCCGCGCGCGCCCTGCGGCAGGCGACCTTGGTCTGGGCGATTATTTCATGCAGCAGATCCGTCCGTTCGTCTGGCGGCGGAACCTGGATTTCGGTGCGATCGACGCGATCACCGACATTTCGCGGCGAATTCGCGACCATTATGCGCAGGGTCAGGCTTTTGGGCCGGGCTATGATCTGAAACGGGGACGTGGCGGCATTCGGGAAGTCGAGTTTTTCGCGCAGACCCATCAATTGATACATGGTGGGCGCGATCCGGCGCTAAGATCGGGCAATACGCGCGAGGCGCTTCGAGCGCTGGCGGCGGCAGGGGTCTTCGATCCGGAAGTGTCGCGCAAGCTGGACGAAGCCTATGTGCTGTTCCGCACGATTGAGCATCGATTGCAGATGGTCGAGGATCGGCAAACGCATGAGCTGCCCAAGACCGCCGAAGCAATCGACAATGTCGCGCGGCTGCATGGACTGGAGAATGGCGCGGAACTGATCGAGCTGCTTCGTCCTAAGGTGGAATGGGTGGGCGCCAATTACGATCAGCTGACGCCTGCTGAAAAATCAGAGTCGCTTTCGCATGACGAGGACCGGCTGGCGGCGCAGCTGGCGGAAATGGGCTTTGTCGATCCGCAGGCTCCGGTTGCGCGGATCGCTCGCTGGCGCACGGGCAGCATCAGGGCGTTGCGCAGCACGGCTTCGCGGGAAGCGCTGGAAGATTTGCTGCCGGGGTTGATGCGCACATTGGCGGCGGCGCCCGATCCGGTGCGGGCGCTGAACCGCCTTGATGACCTGATCGGCAGGCTGCCGAGCGCCATCAACTTCTTCAAGCTGCTTGCCGCGCGGCCGGGGCTTGCAGAGCTGATGGCGGAGTTGCTCAGTCATGCGCCGACGCTGGCGGATGCGTTGGGTCGACGGGCCGAACTGCTCGATGGGCTGATCGATACCTCCGCTTTTGATCCGCCGCCTGCCGTGGACCAACTTGCGGAACAGTTCGCGCAGCTGGAAGCGGGCGAGGATTATCAGGCGCTGCTCGATCGGGTGCGGCAGCGGGTCAATGATCGGCGCTTTGCGCTGGGTGCGCAGATTATTCGCGGCGGTGATCCCCTGGAAGCAGGGCGTGGCTATTCGCGGGTGGCTGAGGCGGCGATCGAGGCGTTGGCGAGTGCGACCGTTCGGGAATTCGAAACGGTGCATGGACGGGTGCAGGGTGGCGAGATGCTTATCCTTGCGCTTGGCCGACTGGGTGGCGGCGTTTTGACGCATGCTTCGGATCTGGATCTGGTTTTTCTTTTTTCCGGCGATTTCATGAAGGAATCCGATGGAAGAAAGCCGTTGGGGGCTACGCAGTATTTCAACCGGCTGGGGCAACGCATAACCAATGCATTATCGGTGCAGACGGCAGCGGGGCCGCTTTATGAAGTGGATACGCGGTTGCGACCGTCGGGGGCGCAGGGGTTGCTGGCGGTCAGTCTGGACAGCTTTGCCAAATATCAGCGCGAGGAAGCGTGGACCTGGGAGCATCTGGCGCTGACGCGCGCGCGGCCGGTTTTCGGGTCGGATAGCGGTCGGGCTGCGTTGAGCGCGATATTGGCCGAGACTTTGGAACGGCCGCGCGATTTCCCGGAGCTGGCGCGTCAGGCGGTGAAGATGCGCCGGGATATCGCCGCGCATAAACCGCCTGCCAGCGAGTTGGACGTCAAGCTGGTGCCGGGGGGCTTGGTCGATCTGGAGTTCCTGATCCATGTGTCGCAGTTCAAGCATAATATGGCGTTCAGTCCTGATTTGCGCGCCGCTTTGGATGAGCTGGTCGAGGCGGGTCATCTTCCAGCCGACCTGATTGATGCGCATGACCTGATCACGCGTTTCCTGATCGTGTCGCGGCTGGTTTCGCCCAAATCGACCGAGCCGCCGGAGGCCACCCGGCCGGTCGTTGCACGGGCATGTGGTGTGGAAAGCTGGGACGCGCTGCTTGAAAGCTATGCGCAGGCCCGGCAAAGGGTGAGCGATGCCTGGGCAGAGCTGTCCGCGCCCTATTCGGAGGAAGAAGATGCTGGAAGCCGGTGATGCCCTGCCGAGCGTGACGTTGAAGGATGCCGACGGCGTCGACTTCACATTGGACCGGTTCAAGGGGAAGCCGGTGGTCGTCTATTTCTACCCCAAGGCCGATACGCCCGGCTGCACGAATGAGGCGAAGGACTTCACCGAGTTGGCGGGTGACTATGCGGCATTGGGCGTGCCGGTGGTCGGCATTTCCAAGGACAAGCCCACGAAGCTCAAGAAATTCGCGGACAAATACGGCCTGAACGTGACGCTCGCATCCGACGAGCCGGGGGAGGCGTGCGAGGCGTTCGGCACTTGGGTGGAAAAGTCGCTTTATGGCCGGAAATATATGGGGATCGAGCGGGCGACCTTCCTTGCCGATGGAACGGGCAAGATTGTGCGCGTCTGGCCCAAGGTGAAGGTGAAGGGCCATGCTGCCGAAGTTCTGGAGGCCGTGAAGGCGCTTTGAATTTGCCGGTCGAGATTGAGAGTGTGGGGCAAGCCTGCGCTCATGTGCTGATGACGCCGGAGCCACGGGACAAGCTGATGGCGGCGCGCGCGGTGGCCCGTGCCTGGAGGCAGGGCCGGTTGGCGCATCAGTTTGATGCCGCGATGCCCGACACGCCCGCGCGGCCCGACGCTCCCGCCCTCCTGCCAGCCAATCAGATGCCCAAACGCGGCAAGATGGGTTCTGACCGGGCGCGGATCGCCATGCTGCATGCCTTGGCGCATATCGAGTTCGTCGCGATCGACCTTGCCTTCGACCTGATCGGCCGGTTCGGGAGCGAGTTTCCGCAAGCCTTTGTCGATGACTGGATGCAGGTCGGCGCCGAAGAGGCGATGCATTTCGCGCTGCTGGACCGGCGTCTGCGGCAAATGGGAAGCTTTTATGGCCAACTGCCTGCCCATGACGGGCTGTGGCAGGCCGCTACCGAAACCGCAGGGGATGCCATGGCGCGGCTCGCCATCGTTCCGATGGTGCTGGAAGCGCGCGCGCTGGACATCACGCCCGCCACGATCGCACGGTTCGAAGGGGTGGGGGACAAGGCATCCGCGCGCATGTTGCGCCGCATTATGACAGATGAGATTCGCCACGTTAGAGCCGGGACAAGTTGGTTTGGTCATGCGGCGAACCGAGAGGGGCTGACCCCCGCAAATCATTACCAAATCCTTGTAAAACGCCATTTTCGCGGGTCGCTGAAACCGCCGTTCAACGACTCGGCGCGTCGACAAGCCGGTTTAACGCTGGATTTTTACGGCGCGCTTGCACAATGAAGCGGGAAATGTCCTTTTGATGACGCGGGTGGCGATTTAGGTCGCATTTGGTCAACACGGGGAGCGCCGAGAGGCTCAAAAAGCCTCCGGAGGATAAGTCGGGGTCGGCATGTTGTTTCTTCGTTCGAATAATGCGCGTAGCGCGCGATGGTTCCTGTCTGCGTGTAAATCCATTGGGGCTATAGGCGTAGTGAGCGCATTGTGCGCCGCAATGCCTGCGCAGGCCAAGCCTGTCGCCGACGATCCTTATGGCGATGCAACGGAAATTAATACCAGCGGGCTTGGCCCGGCAGATATCGGCTTTTCCAATCTTTTCTCCAGCCTTCAGCGGCTGGACGGCGGCGTCAAGGCGGCCAGCAACAATATTCCGACCGGTCGGCCTGTCGAAAGACTGTCGCTGACCTCCAACTTTGGCGTTCGTTCCGACCCGTTCAACGGCGGCGCGCGGATGCACAAGGGCATCGATATTCCTGGCCCTGTCGGCACCCCGGTCTACGCCACCGCAGACGGCATCGTCAGCCGCGCTGGTTGGGCCAGCGGGTACGGCAATCTGGTGCAGATTTCCCATGGCGGCGGTCTTGAGACCCGTTACGGCCATATGTCGAAGCTGATCGCAGCCCCCAACAGCTATGTGCATCGTGGCCAGTTGATCGGCCTGATGGGATCGACCGGGCGTTCGACTGGCAGCCACCTTCATTATGAAGTCCGCGTGGATGGCCAGGCGATCAACCCCATGCCGTTCGTCGTCGGTCCCGATGTCCTCGTGGCGATGAACACGAAACCGCCGATCGCCATGGGCGGCCCGACGAAAGCGCAGGAGCATGACGCGGAATAATCCGCGCTACGCCGCTTATCCTTTGCAAAGGCTCGGCACCAATGGGTTGCCGGGCCTTTTGCTTGATCTTATCTAGGCGCCATGGCTGACATTGACCTTACCCCTTCCGCCGCTGCCCGCGTGGCTGCGATTGCCGCCAAGCAAGGCAAGCCCGCGATCCTGCGGCTGGCCGTCGAGGGTGGCGGATGTTCGGGCTTTCAGTACCGTTTCGGACTGGCCGATGCGGTGGAGGCGGAGGATGTGGCCGTGGAGCGGGATGGCGTGACGCTGGTCGTGGATGATGTGAGCCTGGATCTGGTGCGGGGCGCCGCCGTCGATTTTGTTTCCGACCTTGGCGGATCGGCGTTCAAGGTGACGAACCCCAATGCCACTGCTGGCTGCGGTTGCGGGTCGAGCTTTTCGATTTAAGCACGGGCCGTCCCTTGTCTAAGGGCGGCTCTTCTCTTTGGAACCCGCCCCGATTGGATCGGACCATGTTCCATTTAGCTTTTGTTTTCCGCATTTTCCGAGCCAGCAGGTGATACCACCTGCTTCGAAAATGCTCTAGGGATGCGCGGGAGGAGAAAAGCCCCATGCGCATCGCGACCTTCAACATCAACGGTATCAAGGCGCGATTGCCGCGCCTGCTGGAATGGCTGAGCGAGACGCAGCCGGATGTCGCCTGCCTTCAGGAAATCAAGACTTCGGACGAGACATTCCCGCTGAAGGACATTGAGGATGTCGGCTATGGGGCGATCTGGCACGGGCAGAAGGGCTTTAACGGCGTTGCCATCCTGGCGCGCGGCGAGACGCCGGTCGAGGTGCGGCGGGGCCTGGAAGGTGAACCCGAGGATGAACATAGCCGCTATATCGAAGCCGATGTGAAGGGCGTTCGGGTGGCCAGCATCTACCTGCCCAATGGCAATCCGCAGCCGGGGCCGAAATTCGATTACAAGCTGCGCTGGATGAAACGTCTGCGCGACCGGGCGGCGGAGATTTGGGCGGAGGAAGTGCCCGCCATTCTTGCTGGCGATTATAATGTCATCCCGCGCGACCGGGACGTCTATTCGGTCAAGGCCATGGCGGACGACGCGCTGATGCAGCCTGAAAGCCGGGCCGCTTACCGCCGCCTGCTGGGCGACGGGTGGACCGACGCGATTGCCAGCCGCCATCCGGCGGGCGGGGTGTGGACCTATTGGGACTATCAGATGAACGCTTGGCCGCGTGACGCTGGCTTCCGGATCGACCATCTGCTGCTGAGCCCGGCGGCGGCCGATCGCCTGATCGACGCGCAAGTGGACAAGGATTTTCGCGGACGGGAGAAGGCGAGCGACCATGCGCCGACATGGGTTGAACTGAGCGCGTAATATTACCCGGGAATAATTGACTCTATATTATCCGGGTAATATTTGTCGCGTCGAAGGAGATTCGATGTGACACGGCGTTTTACGGCCTTTGCGGGTGAACATGTGGTCGCCGCTGGCGACGAAGGGGAAATGCGGCGGGCGCTGAAGGCCATGGCCGACGATGCGCAAGGCGTCCTGCTGTTCGATGACATGACCGGGCGCCAGGTCGATATCGACCTCCATGCTTCCGCCGATCAGGAGCAACGGGGGCGAGGGCGGCCGAAAATGGGCGTGCAGTCGAGGGAGATCACGCTGTTGCCGCGTCATTGGGAATGGCTGGCGGCTCAGCCCGGCGGAGCGTCGGCGACGTTGCGACAATTGGTGGAGCAGGCGCGAAAGGCTTCAGAAGGATTGATAACGCCGCGCGTCGCCATGGACGCCGCCTATCATTTCCTGACGGTGATGGCAGGGGACCGGCCCGGTTATGAAGCGGCCATTCGCGCGCTGTATGCGGGGGATCAGGCTGCGTTCGAGGAACTGTGTGCGGATTGGCCGGTCGCGATCCGCGATCATGCGTTGGGGCTGGCTGCCCCTGCATTCGCCTGATCAGCGTCGGGCGCTCAGGCGCGGGCGGCTTGCGCCACGCGGATGCCGGGGCGAGCGGTCGGGTCGGCCAGCTCATGTGCCTGCCATCCGGCGGCATCCCGGCTATATTCGACATGATGGCCGCGCTGAAAGCTGGCGCCGTCCCAGACGATGACTTGCAGTTCGATCCGGTCGTTGCGGTGGACGTGGAGCCAGTTGAAGCTTTGCGGTTCGGCGTTGCGCAGGCGGGTTGATGTCGCGGTGCCTGCCTGAATTACTAGCGCGCCGCCTGCGTCGGCGACCATCTTCTGCGCTGCTTCGGCATAGGTGCGGTGGAAATGGCCTGCGAGGGCGATGTGGATTCCGGCTTCTGCCGCCGCTTCGACCGCGTCATCATGGCGGCCGACCGCTTCGCTCAGCTCTCCGCCCTTGCCGATGGGCATGGCGAACAGGGGGTGGTGAGTGACGAGGATGCGCGTCTTTTCCGGTGCGACCGGGGCGAAGCGCTCTTCGATCATCTTCATCTGGTCATGATTGATGCGCCCGTCCTTGATCGTCAGCGAACGGGCCGTGTTGATGCCCAGGATCGCGACCTTTTCATGCTCATACCAAGGGCAAAGCTCATTGCTAATATAGCGTTTGTAGCGTTTCAGGGGGGCGGCGAAACGGCGGACCACGTCATAGAGCGGCACGTCATGATTGCCCGGAATGACGAGCAGGCGCATGCCCGCCGCGCGTAGCCGATTGAGCCAGGCGGAGGCGGCGCGGAACTGATCGACGCGGGCGCGCTGCGTGAAATCGCCGCTGATGATGACCAGGTCGGGCTGGCTGCGTTCCAGCCAAGCTTCGGTGGCGGATACTATTTTGGGATCGTTGGCGCCGAAATGGATGTCGGACAGGTGAGCGATGCGAGCCATGGCTTTCCAACGACTGTTCACGCGGATTTGTTGCGGTGAGGAGCCGATGGGGTTCTGGCGAGTTGTTGGGGCATGGAAACGAACTCCCTGCCGCGCGATGCGGCGCTGATCGTCAATGTTCACAGCCGGAAGGGAGAGGCGCTTTTCCAACAGGCGCGGGAGAAGCTGGAGGCGGCGGGGGTGCGCTTGATTGCGGCCCATGCGGTGCGCGATCCGGAGCGATTGCAGGAGACGGTACGCGAGGCGGTGGGCAGTGGCGCCCCGATGGTCATCGTGGGTGGCGGCGATGGATCTTTGTCTGGGACGGTGGATGAGCTGGTGGGGAAGGATTGCGTCTTTGGCGTGTTGCCGCTTGGCACGGCCAACAGCTTTGCGCGGACGCTTGGTATTCCGTTGGATCTGGATGGGGCCGTGCAGGTGATCGCGCAGGGCAAGCGGCGGCGCATTGACCTCGGGATGATCGATCACGATTATTTCGTCAACGCGGCGTCGCTGGGGCTGTCGCCGATGATCGGGAAGACGGTGCCGCACAAGCTGAAGCGCTATCTGGGGCGGATCGGTTATCTGATCTGGGCGGTGAAATGTTCGGTCGGGTTTCGGGCGTTCCGCTTGATGATCAATGACGGCCAGGCCGAGCAGCGCATGTGGTCGACGGAAGTGCGGATATTGAACGGACCTTATCATGGCGGGGTTGAACTGTCCGATCGGGCCGACGTGGATAGCGGCGAGATCGTGGTTCAGGCGGTGGTGGGACGCAGCCATGCGCGGCTGGCGTGGGACTGGTACGCTAAATTCTTCAAGCTGCGCGACAGGGATGCGCAGACGGAGGAGTTTCGGGGAAAGTCTTTCCGCATCGAAACGCGGCCACGGCAGCGGATATCGATCGACGGCGAAGTAGTCGCGAGGACGCCCGCGACGGTGAAGGTCGCGGCGGGCGCTATTGATGTGGCGGTGCCGGGTTAGGCTTTCAGGCGAGGTTCTTTTCGTAGATCTGGTAGATCTTGTTCACCTTGCCATCGATGGCATCTGCGATGGCGTTCATCCCCTGATTGTCGTCGAGCACCCAGCCGAGCTCACCCCGCGTTGCGCCATAGCGGCTGACGGCGTTGCGGCGGATATATTCGATCATCATGAAGGCGAGCTGGCTGGCAAGGCGGGAGGATTGGAGCCTCTGGACCACGCCCATCAGCGGTACGCGCATGGTGCGGACTTGCGGTTTGCGCAGCCACCAGAGGAGCTTGGCCCAGCCGAAGGGGAGCAGGGAGCCGTTCAATGGCGCGGTCGCTTCGTTGAGGTCGGGCAGGGTCATCATGAAGGCGACCGGCTCGCCGTCGAGTTCGGCGATCATGATCAGGTCTTCGAACACAATGGGCTTCAGCTTCTTGCCGGTATGCGCGACTTCGGCGTCGGTGATCGGGACGAAACCCCAATTCCTGCCCCAGGCGTCGTTGAGGATGCCGAGCAGGATGGCCGCCTCGGCGTCGAATTTCGACTTGTCGACCTGGCGGATGCGGATGCGGTCGCTCTTTTCGCCGGACGAGACGATCCGCTGGATGAGGGGTGGGAAGGGGTTGGTGATGTCGAGTTCGTACGTCTTGAGCTGCTTGACGGGCTGGTAGCCCGCACCCTCGATCATCGCCTGATAAGTGGGGCTGTTGTGGCCCATCATCACCGTGGGCGGATGATCGTGGCCTTCGATCAGCAGGCCGGGTTCTTCCCAGATGGAGAGCGAAATGGGGCCTAGAACGCGGGTCATGCCCTTGGCGCGGAGCCAGCTTTCCGCCGCTTCGATCAGCGCCTTGCCGGTTTCGGCGTCTTCCGCTTCGAAAAAGCCGAAATTGCCGGTGCCCGGACCCATGCCCTGTTCGACCGGCTGGGCGAGTGCCAGATGATCGATATGGGCGGAGATGCGGCCGACGACCCGGCCATCGCGGCGGGCCAGGAAATATTGCGCCTCGGCATGGCCGAAATACGGGTTCTTGCTGGACTCTATGACGCCGTAAACCTCGCTCTTGAGAGGCGGGACCCAGTTGGGGTCATTGGCGTACAGGCGCCATGGCAAGTCCACGAACGCCTTTTTGTCAGCCTTGGAAGTGACGAGGGTTATTACCAGATTCGAGTGAGCCACGGCAGAGCTTTCGCTAAAGGACCGGAGCAGTTCGGCGCTTGTTACGGGATTGTCAATCCGGTGCGCGCCTGATGACGTACCAAGGCGAAGCTGTCATGCCGCTGCCACGATTTCAGCGCATTTACCATTTAGGAGCGCCTGCATGACTGTGCATGATCCCATCATAGCGGGCGCGGCCGTCAAGCGCGCCTCGATTCCGGATGACGCCGCGATGCTGCGCGCCGCAGCGGAACTGTCGCGCGAATTTGCGGTGGCGAACCCGAGGATTTACTGGCCGGACCTGCTGGCGTCGGCGCTGATCGGCTATGCGGCGCTCGCTGGGGCGATCGTGGCGAACAGTGTCGCATTGGCGCTATTGTGCGGATTGGTGGCGATGCTGGCGCTTTATCGCGCGGCGAGCTTCATCCATGAGCTGACGCATATCCGCAGGGACGCGCTTCCCGGTTTCCGGCTGGGCTGGAACCTGCTGGTCGGCATTCCGCTGATGATCCCGTCCTTCATGTATGAGGATGTGCATACGCAGCACCATGCGCGCACCCGCTACGGGACGGCGAATGATCCGGAATATCTGCCGCTGGCGTTGATGAAGCCGTGGTCGCTGCCTTTGTTCATCCTGATCGCGTCGCTTGCGCCCGTGGGTCTGATCCTGCGCTATGGCGTGTTGGCGCCGCTCAGCCTCTTCGTGCCCGCGCTACGGCGCAAGGTCGTTGCGGAGTTTTCGGCGCTGTCGATCAACCCCGCCTATCGCCGTCGCGCGCCGGAAGGGGAGTTCCGCCGCCGCTGGCTTTGGCAGGAGGCGGGCGCTTCGCTGTTTGCGCTTGCCCTGGTCGCCAGCGTGTTCGTTTTTGGATGGAAGCCTTTGCTCGTCTATATGGCCGTGCATTCGGGCATGACCGTCATCAACCAGCTTCGTACGCTGGTCGCGCACCTTTGGGAGAATGAGGGCGATGCGATGACTGTGACGGCGCAATATCTGGATTCGGTGAATGTGCCGCCGCCTTCGCCGCTGGCCGCGATCTGGGCGCCGGTGGGGCTGCGCTATCATGCGCTGCATCACCTGCTGCCTAGTGTGCCTTATCACGCGTTGGGCAAGGCGCATGCGCGGTTGATCGCGGCCTTGGGCGAGGAGTCTCCTTATCATCGCGGCAATTATGCGGGCATGTGGCCGCTGGTGGGGAAGATTGCGCGCAGTACTATGGTTCGGCGTTAAGCCGCCTCGTTGGGCCTGAGATCCCAGTTAAAATGAGTCACGCGCCTCATTTCAACGCTGGGATGACGGATGAGGGTGACGCCTATTCTTCCGTTCTGAAGAGGACTGTTTCGCCCACGAGCAGGAACAGGAAGAAGGGCGCCCATGCCGCGAGGATGGGTGGGTAGGCGCCGAGATTGCCCATGGCGAGCGAGAAATTGTCCGCGACGAAATAGGCGAAGCCAAGTGCCATCCCCAGCACTGCGCGCACGAACAATTGGCCCGAGCGAGCAAGGCCGAAGGCGGCGACGGACCCCAGGATCGGCATCAGCAGGGCCGAAAGCGGGCCGGACAGCTTGTGCCACAGGCTGCCTTCCAGTTCGGCGGTTGGACGTCCGGCGTCGCGCAGGTCGGCGATGGCGGCGCGTAGTTCCGAGAAAGTCAGGGCGTCAGGATCGACCTTTGCCAGGGTAAACTGGTCGGGCCGGATCGCATGGCCGAAGCGGACGGTGCCAACCTGCCGTTCCGTGCCGCGCGCAACGTCGAACTGGCGCGCATCCTCCAGCAACCAACTCTTGCTCGCCGCGTCATAATGGCCGCGCGGAGCTTGGACGATGGTCGTCAGGCTATTGTTAACACGGTTGAAAATCTCGACCTTGCGTAGCTGCACATTATTGCCTCGACCCGCGACGATCGCGGCGGTGACGAGGTTGTTGCCGTCACGGACCCAGGGATTTGACTTTACGCCGCTGTCTGCGGGAATGGGGCCGTAATCAACGGCCTGCCAAGCGCTGAGCGAAGCCGTTGCGCGGGCTACCACGCGTTCGTTGAAAGCATAGCTTATGATGGCGACGCCGAGTGCGGAGGCGATCAGTGGCGCCAATATCTGGTGCGCGGACAGGCCCGCCGCCTTCATCGATACGATCTCGCTATTCTGGTTCATGCCCGCAAGCATGATGAGCGTGCCCAGAAGAACGGAGAAGGGCAGGAAGCGCGCTATGATCTGCGGTATGCGAAGGCCGACATAATGCCACAGCTGCGCATCGCCGTTACCGGCATAGGCCAGGATATCGCCTGACTCGCCCAGCAGGTCGAGCGTTTGCAGCACGACGACCAGCAGCGCCAGCACGGCGAAGGTCCGCGTCAGGAACAGGCGCGCCATGTACCAGCTGATCTGGGGCGAGGGGAAGAAGTCGAACTGCATGGGTCAGGCTGCTCCCTGCGCGGTGGTCACCCGCTTTCGCCCGAAGCGAAGCAGTTTCGCGATCTGCTTGCCGAGCTTTGCAAAGGCATATTCCAGGGCACCGATCGGCTGGCCGCCAGGGCGGTGCGCCACGACATGATACATCCACATGATCAGTACGGCCGTCAGCAGGAATGGCGTCCAGAGCGCTATGATCGGATCAACTTTGCCCAGCGAGCCGACGCCTTGGCCATATTCGTTGATCTTGTGATAGGTCACGATGAAGACGATCGAGAGGAAGACGCCGAGGGCCGAGGTCGAGCGCTTGGGCGGGATGGCGAAGGCGAGGGCCGCGAGCGGCAGAAGCATCATCATCGCCACCTCCACCAGGCGGAAGTGGAAGTTGGCGCGAATTTCATAGCGCAGCTTTTCGGGTGTCGTGGGGTCATGACCCATCACCGCAAGTTCAGGGATGGTCTTTTCCCGGTCCACGCTGCGGCCACGGAAACGCTCTATCTGCGGCAGGTCGATCGGCAGATCGTGGCTGGAGAAGGAAAGGATGCGCGGGGACTTATATTTGGGCGCGTCGTTGACCAGCACCCCATCGCGCAAGCGGAAGATGATGGTATCGGGATCGTCCGTCGCCAGGAAGCTGCCTTGCGCGGCGGTCACCGCGACGGTCTGGCCATCCTTGCCAGCGGCGCGCACGAAGATGCCCTGAAGATTGCGGCCTTCATCCAGGCTGCGTTCGATGCGCAGGGTCATGCGCTTGCCCAGGCTGGTGAACTCGCCGACCTTGATCGATGCGCCTAGAGCGCCCGAGCGCAGTTCGAAGCGCAGCGCTTCATAGGCGTGGCGGGAGAGTGGCTGAACGAAGCCGACGATGCCGAAATTGAGGAGGGCGAGCGCGATCGCGTACATATAGGGGACACGCAGCAGGCGGCCGTAGGACAGGCCGACGCCGCGCATGACGTCCAGTTCCGATGACAGGGCAAGTTTGCGGAACGCCAGCAATATGCCCAGCATCAGGCCGATCGGAATGCCAAGCGACAGATATTCGGGCATCATGTTGGCGAGCATGCGCCACACGACGCTGACGGGGCCGCCCTCCGCCGCCACGAAGTCGAAGAGGCTGAGCATCTTGTCGAGCACTAGCAGCATCGCGGAAATGACCAGCGTGCCGAGCATCGGCAGCGCAATCAGACGGGCGAGATATCGGTCGGTGGCGGTCAGCATTCTCTATGTGGTCGTCCCATCACCATGATTTGGCCGCAAACCCCGCCCATAGCAGAGTCAAGGAAATGAAGTTCGCGGGGGCGAACAGGGGCTCGCCGTCCGGTTTCATCGGGCGGCTATAGCTTCACGGAGTTGGATGGTCATGTTCAAAGTTGCGATGGGCCTTTTGTCGGCTGGGGCAGTGTTTGCCTCTATCCCGGCCTTGGCTCACGGGCAGGAAATCGGAAACGAGCTGGATCGTTGTGGTCCGTCCGCGAAGGGTCCGGCGCTGCTGATCGACGTTCGGGGTTTTGCCGCCGCGACGGGCAAGGTCCGCGTGCAATCCTATCCCGCGACCAAAAGTGCCTGGCTGGCGAAGGGTGCGTGGTTGAACCGGATCGACACGGCGGTTCGCTCCGGCAGCGACGGGATGCGATTCTGCATGCCGGTGCCCGAACCGGGCAGATACGCGATTGCGGTCCGGCACGACCGGGACGGCAATGGCAAGACGAGCATTTCGCGCGACGGCGGCGGTTTTTCCAACAATCCGTCGATCAGCATCTTCAACCTGGGCAAGCCGTCGGTCGAAAAGGCTGCGGTGAAGGTTGGTCCGGGTGTGACGCGGATCACCATTAAACTTCAATATATGTGAGTTCTGATGGTCCGGGTCGCGCTTCTGTCCAATCCCAAGTCGACGGGCAACCGGCAGACGCTGCCGCGCGTGCGCAGTTACTGCGCGAGCAATCCCGACATCTTCCATTATGAGGTGGAGCATGTCGATCAGATCGGCCGCGCGTTGCAAACCATCGCGCGCGTCGATCCGGTGGTCATCGTCATCAATGGTGGCGACGGGACGGTGCAGGCGGCGCTGACGGAACTGTATCAGGGTGAGCATTTCAAGGGCCGCGTGCCGCCTATCGCGGTGCTGCCCAACGGCAAGACCAATTTGATCGCGCTCGACCTTGGCATCCATGGCGATCCGATCAAGGCGCTGGAGCGGATCGTTCAGATCGCCAAGGCGGGCGTGGACGATCATGTCGTGGCGCGTGAGCTGATCGCGCTGTCCGACGGAGGGGCGGAATCGCGGCCGGTGCTGGGCATGTTCCTGGGCGGCGCGGGGCTTGCCGATTACATGCTTTACTGCCGCAACCAGATTTATCCGCTTGGCCTGTCCAATGGGCTTAGCCATTTCCTGACCGTGATAGCGGTGCTGGTGTCGTTGGTTTTCGGCATTCGAGCGCGGTTCCTGCCGCAATCCAGCCATCCGGTGCGCATCTCGCTGATCCGGGAAGGGCAGTTGGCGGGGCGCTTTGCCGTGCTTATCGTGACGACGCTCGACCGGCTGCTGCTGGGCGTGCAGGCGGGGGACAGCCGTCGCGGGAACATGAAGCTGATGGCGGTGGACCAGAGCCTGGCCGCGCTTTTGCGGCTGGCTTGGGCGAGCATCACCCGGCGGGTCGGCAAGTCGCAGGTGCAGGGCGTGCATCTGGAGCAGGGCGATATCATCCGGATCGAGGGCGACCGAAGCAGCGTCATCCTGGACGGTGAGCTGTTTGAGGCTTCGGAGGGCAAGCCGATCGTGTTGCGATCGACGGAGCCGGTGCCTTTCCTGCGGCTGGCGGCTTAGAGCGACGCGACTGGTTCAAAAATTTGCCGTTCCTATTCGCGACCCAATAAAGGGACGAGCGGCTACTCCTTCCGCTTGAGCGCTTCTGCCAGCGAAACGGTCGCGCTGCCTCGCCGGGCTGGCTTGGCCTGGCTGGGGTCGGGCTTCCAACCACTTAGATACAGGATAGCCATTTCTTCGTTGGTACGGCCGTCGGGATCGGCGGCGGCGGCGAAGTGCTGGCTTGCCCTGATCAGTGCGTCTCGGCGCAGGGCTGGGGGATGGGACGCAAGCACATTGCCCGCGCCCATGCCGCGCAGGTCATGCATCAAACGCAATATGTCGCCATAGCGCACGGTCAGCGTCTCGCTGTCCGCCACTGGCATGGCGAATCCTGCCCGGCTCAGCAGGTCGCCTGCCGCGCGCACGTCGATTTGCGGATGGATGTGCTGGGCGGGGCGGTCGCCTTCTCCGGCCATCAGCGCTGTACGCAGGCGGGGCAGGGTGCCCGCGCCGGTAAAGGCCGCGAGCAGCAGGCCGTCGGGCCGCAGGATGCGCCGCATGAGGATGAGCGCGCCGGGGAGGTCATTGACGCTGTCCAGTGTGCCGCATGCGATGATGAGGTCGAAACTGTCGTCGGCGAAGGGGAGCGCGTCTTCTTCCGCCTGCACGCCGCCCTGCGCGCTCGCGGCTGCGAAGCCGGGGTCGGTGCATATTACCGTCTTCCCCATGGTTTCAAGCGCGGCGCGAGCGCTGCCGTCGGGGCAGCCGATGACGAGAACTTCGGACAAGTCACGCTGAACATCCGCCAGCCGGTCGAGCAATTCGTCCAGCATCGCGCGATAGAGAAAGTCATGCTCGGCGAAGTGCGGCATCATCCGGTCCCGCCGCCTGGCGCGCAATGTGCGGTCGAAGATGTCGGGCTGGCTCATGGCGGGCCTTGTGCATCGGTGCCGGAGCGGGAACAAGGGCGATCATGCATCTCGCTTCTCTTCTCAAGAGCGCTGTTCGCCCGGCGCTCGACTATGCGCTGCCGCCGCGTTGCCCCGGATGCGGCGTCATCGTTAATGCCGACGATGCCTTTTGCCTGACATGCTGGAGCGGGATGCGCTTTCTGGGCGAACCATGCTGCGCGCGATGTGGCGTGCCGTTCGAACATGATAGGGGCGGGGACGCGGCATGCGGCGCCTGCCTTGCCGATCCGCCGCCATTCGACAGCGCGCGGGCGGTGCTGGCCTATGGCGATGTCGCGCGGACGGTGGCGTTGCGGCTGAAATATGGGCGGCGCATCAGTCTGGCGCGCCTGATCGCGCGGCATATGGCTCGGCGCTTGCCCGCCTTCGATGCACCGCCGTTAGTCGTGCCGGTGCCGTTGCATCGGTGGCGGCTGTGGTGGCGGGGCTTCAATCAGGCGGCGCTGATCGCGGATCATCTTGGTAGGGCTTCAGGGCTGCCGGTGGACAAGCATGCGCTGCTTCGAGTCCGTGCCACGCAGCCGCTGCGGAGTATGCATGCGCGACAGCGGGCCAAGGCTGTCGCGGGCGCTTTTGCACTGGCTAAGGATCATGGCGTCAAAGGCAGGGCGGTGTTGCTGATCGACGATGTTCATACCAGCGGCGCGACTGCGGCTGCTTGCGCGCGGGTGCTGAAACGGGGCGGGGCGTCCAGCGTTCATCTGTTGTGCTGGGCGCGGGCTTTGCCGGAAGGCGCGGAAGGCACTGATTGACAAAGCTCCGTTCAGCCACAATTTCAGCGCGCAAGGAGTATCGAATGGCGAAGGTGGAAATCTACACAAAGGCATGGTGCGGATATTGCGCGCGGGCAAAGGCGCTGCTGGAAGGCAAGGGCGTGGCCTTTGACGAATATGACATCACGATGGGCGGCCCGAAGCGCGGCGAAATGTTGGATCGCGCCAATGGCGGGACCACGGTGCCGCAGATATTCATCGACGGCAGGCATATTGGCGGCAGCGACGACATGGCGGCGCTGGATCGTCAGGGCAAGCTGAACCCGTTGCTGGGACTATAAGCGTCATGCGGGCCGCGATCTTCCAGATGACGAGCGGGATTGATCCCTCCGCGAATGCGGCCGCCATCGTCGAGATGGCGGGACGCGCGGCCGAACAGGGCGCGGACATGCTGTTTACGCCGGAAATGGCGGGATATCTGGATCGGAACCGTGCGCGGGCTGCGGATACCCTGCGCAGTGAGGCTGACGATCCGGTGCTAAACGCCGTTCGCGAGGCGGCCGCTCGGCATGGCCTGTGGGTGCATCTTGGTTCCTTGCCGCTCAAGGAAGAAGGTGGCGATGGCTGCTGGGTCAACCGCAGCTTCATGATCGATGACAAGGGCGGCATTCGGGCGCGTTACGACAAAATCCATCTGTTCGATGTCGATCTGGCGACCGGGGAAAGCTGGCGGGAATCGTCGGTCTATCGGCCGGGGGAAGAGGTGGTGGCGGTCGATACGCCTTGGGCAAGGATCGGATTGTCGGTCTGTTACGACATGCGCTTCCCCGACCTTTACCGCGCCTTGACCAATGCAGGCGCCACGATGTTGCTGATGCCTGCCGCGTTCACCGTGCCGACCGGGCAGGCGCACTGGCATGTCCTGCTGCGCGCCCGTGCGATCGAAGCTGGGTGCTTCGTGATCGCGGCGGCGCAGACCGGCCGCCACGAGGACGGGCGCGAAACTTACGGGCATAGTCTGGTCATCGATCCTTGGGGTGAGGTCTTGCTCGACATGGGAGAGGCGGCGGGACTATCCCTTGCCGAGATCGACCTGTCGCGCGTAGAGGACGTGCGCGGGCGCGTGCCTGCGATTGCCAACCGGCGCAACCTTCCAGCGGATGTGACCATTTCGTGATTGTTTTCGACCTCAAATGCGGCGCCCATGGCCATGTGTTCGAAGCCTGGTTCGGATCGAGCGCGGACTATGAGGATCAGGTGGCTCGCGGCCTGCTGGCCTGCCCCATGTGCGGCGATGCGGAGGTGTCGAAGGCATTGATGGCGCCCGCTATCGCCGCCAAAGGAAACAGCCGCCGGGCGGAAGCGCCGGTTGCTACCTCGACCGCGCCGGTGGCCATGGCGGGCGACGAAGGTCGGATGCGTGAGATGATGCAGGCGCTGGCGCAGGCGCAGTCAAAGGTTCTGGAGGATTCGACCTGGGTCGGCAGGGGCTTTGCCGAACATGCCCGCGCCATGCATTATGGTGAGAAGGACCGGGCAAGCATCCACGGCGAAGTGGCGCCCGAGGAAGCCCGCGCCTTGATATCGGAAGGCGTGGAGGTTGCTCCGTTGCTGTTTCCGGTCGTGCCGCCCGAAGCGAAGAATTGACCGCGCCTGCGACGCAGCATAGAGCCGTCACCGGGCACCCGTAGCTCAGCAGGATAGAGCATCAGATTCCTAATCTGAGGGCCATGGGTTCGAATCCCGTCGGGTGCACCACGCATTCTCGCCTTGCGCGGCGTTTAAAGGCCTGGTCCTGTCGTGGCCTTAGAATGGCGCAGTTCCGCGCCATTTTGCCGACGCGCTAGCGAATCGGGTGCCACAGAGACTCAATTTTAGACCTCAGGACCGCAAAAAAGGCCCCGTGTCTCACGGGCCCCTTTCGGGTGGCGCACGGTTTAGATTATAGCCTATCCACCAAATCCAAGTGAACCGCGCCGGGTTTGCCGGAGGCATAGGGTTGTGAGTCACGCTGCCCTACCGATGTTGTCTGCGGCAGCATAATATTGATCTTCGGCTTCGGCAGGCGGGATGTTGCCGATGGGCTCCAGCAGTCGGCGATGGTTGAACTAATCGACCCACTCGAGCGTGGCATATTCGACAGCTTCGAAGCTGCGCCACGGTCCTCGCCGGTGGATCACCTCTGCCTTGTAAAGGCCGTTGATCGTCTCGGCCAAAGCATTGTCGTAGCTGTCGCCGACGCTGCCGACCGAGGGCTCGATCCCTTCTGCGAGGCGCTCGGTGTATTTGATAGACAGGTATTGCGACCCGCGGTCGCTATGATGGATGAGGCCGCCCCGATGGGTCGGCCGTCGATCGTGAAGCGCTTGTTCCAGGGCATCGAGGACGAAACTGGCATGAGCCGTCCTGCTGGCCCGCCAACCGACGATCCGCCTGGCGTAGGTGTCGATGACGAAGGCGACGTAGACGAACCCCGCCCAAGTCGCGACATAGGTAAAGTCCGACACCCACAGCATGTTCGGCGCTGGCGCGTAGAACCTGCGGTTGACGTGATCGAGCGGGCACGGCGCGGCCTTGTCGCTGATGGTCGTGCGCATCGGCTTGCCACGGATCACCCCTGCCAAACGCATCAGTCGCGCAACGGTACAGCGGGCGATCGGAAAGCCCTCCCGCATCATCTGCCGCCAGACCTTGCGGACGCCGTAGACTGCAAAGTTCTCGGCGAACACGCGGGCAATCTCAGGCTTGATCGACTGGTCCCGTTGAGCCCGCGCCGACAGGCGTGTCGGATCGCGACGCTGCGCGACGCGCTCGTGATATGTCGATGGGGCGATCGGCAGAACGCGGCAGATCGGCTCGACCCCAAAGGCATCGCGGTGATCGTCAATGAAAGCGATCATCGCCTGAACGGGCGGTCGAGCTCCGCCTGGGCAAAATAAGCCGACGCCTTGCGCAGGATCTCATTGGCCTGTCGCAACTCGCGGACCTCGCGCTCCAGCGCCTTCATCTTGTCGGCTACCTCGGTCGGGACGCCCGTCCGCTTGCCGCTATCGACCTCAGCCTTCTTCACCCAATCATGCAGGGTCGGCGGCGAGCAGCCGATCTTCTCGGCAATCGATACCACCGTTGCCCAGCGCGAAGGATAATCCCGCTCGTGATCCAGCACCATCCGGATCGCTCGCTCGCGCACCTCCGGTGCAAACTTGTTCGTCGTCTTGCTCATATCGGCTCCATCTACTCAAGAGTTGGAGCCTCCGGCAAACCCGGCCCGGTTCAATGCTCCTATATCTTACGATCCATTACGGCGCGACGATGCTGCTTAAGCAACATCTTTTCTGAAGAAAGTAAATCTAGATCAATCAGAACGTAAAATTCCAGAAATTTGTTCTTAACGATCTCCTCCTAATTGAAAGAAAGTATAAAAATCGGGGAGGAAAATTTTGTTCGAAGAACAACATTCCTTTTTAAGACGCTTTCGACGGAATGAGGCGGGCAACACACTGGCAATCACTGCCGCGGCGTTTTTCCCCTTAGCGGGCCTAATTGGAGGCGGAGTAGACATCAGCCGCCTCTACTTGACGAAGACTCGGCTTCAGCAAGCTTGCGATGCTGGCGCTCTTGCCGGACGGCGGGCGATGACGGGTCTGACTTGGACGACTGGCGCGGGCAGTACAGAAGACACTGCAGTCAAGTTCTTCAATGTCAACTTTCCAGCGCACAAATATGGGACCAGCTTGGCGACGGGGGTCTATTCTGCAAGCGCCACAGGCGCTGTCACGGGCACAGCTTCCGTAGTGGTGCCGATGACCTTGATGTCGCTATTTAATATTCCAGACAAAACCATAACGGCGAACTGTACGGCGGATCTTCAATTGCCGAATACGGACGTCATGTTCGTCCTCGACACAACTCGGTCGATGCTGGATACAAACAGCGGCGACAGTTCAAGCAAGATCGTCGGACTGCGCAGCGCGGTGACGAACTTCTACAACTTGCTGGAGCAGGTGAAGCCCGTCGGCAGCGCCATCCGCTACGGATTTGTGCCCTATTCGTCGACAGTGAATGTCGGGATGTTGCTAAAGCGCGAGTGGGTCCAGGACAATCCTTGGTATGACTCCAGGCAACCGGCGCCTCAGACGACGAATACTGTGACCACGACCACGACGCAGCCGGCGACGAATTCGTCTTCCAGCACAGTTTTTAACAGCGGAAGCATCACGACTTCGACTTCCCCTGGGCAGGCAGAGAGCTGCGCCGCGCCGGCCAATTCCAACTATACGGATGTCTACAGCGGCTGGTCGGCCTACAGCCCCTCCGCCACTGCTTCGCCCCGGACGCGGACCCGGACACGGACCCGAAATGGAACGACCTATTCGGCATCCTCAAACGCCAGTGGCTGCACTATAACCGCCACGACCTACAATAATTATGCCCAGACGGTTACCGAAACCGTCACAAACAATCCCAACGCTGGTCAGACGACAACGACCACCACGACAACACCAGTGTACAATTGGTACTATCAGCCCGTCCAATATTCGATGGCCACACTCAAGGGCAACGCTGCGAACGGCCTGATGACCGGAGGCAGCTTCACTGCGACCGTCGCCAACAAAAACACTAGCCGTACGATCAACTGGACCGCAGCAAATGCATGCATTGAAGAACGCTCGACGCGTCGATCCAATGAGGGCTCCACCGTCCCGCGCAATGATATGGACGTGGACCTGGTCCCCAATGCTGCCAGTCCCGACACACAGTGGAAGCCATATATCCCCGGCATCGTCTATGGACGTAACGCGGCCAGCGCGACGGCGGCCAGCGGCTGGGTCTGGAGTGGCTCTGCTGCGACTTTGACTAACGCAAATTATTATACCCCTTCCGGCGACACAAGCTTTTACGGCGCCTGTCCATCACCGGCGCGTAAGCTAGGTTCGATAACCTCGTCTGCGCTGACGACCTATCTTAACGCCCTGTCGCCAGCTGGTTTTACCTATCATGACATCGGCATGTTGTGGGGTCTTCGCCTGATGTCGCGTGATGGCATCTTCAGCGCTGAAAACCAGGCGGCCGAAGCGACCGGCAAGATAGCGCGGCACATTATCTTTATGACCGACGGCCAGACCGAAACGCATATTGGTGCCTATGATGCGTGGGGATTGTCTGCAACAGCCAGACGGCGCACCGCTTCTGCATCCATCCCGACCGATACTGAACAAAATGGGCTCACGGAAAGCCGACTTCTGGAACTCTGCTCGATCGCGAAGGATCAAAAGAATATCACGGTTTGGGTGATCGCCTTTGGAACGACCCTGACGCAGTTGCTTAGCGATTGCGGATCGCCCGGCAAGTCTTATCAGGCAAACAATGCTGCGGAACTCAACGCGACATTCAGTCAAATTGCGTCGCAGATCGCCTCTCTGCGGATCACACGATAATGTGCGGAGGCAAGAAGTTCGTCAAGGGACGTCGGAAAGCAGCGGCGTTGGATGAGACTGGTGCCACTCTGGTCGAATTCGCCATTGTCGCGCCGATCCTTGTCCTTATCCTGATGTTCCTGTTTGACGCGGGCTATTATTTTTATGCCCGTGCGGTTTTGAGCGGAGAGGTTCAGGCCGCGGGGCGAGCGTCGGCACTGGAGACTGCCACCGACACCAATCGTGCCTTGCTGGATGCGGGCGTTGAAGGGGCCGTAAAGAAATTGGTGAGCGGAGGTATGCTCAGTTTTGAACGGCTCGCATTCAAATCCTATGGCCGAGCGCAATCCCGGGTTGAGTCCTTTATTGATTCTAATGGTGACGGCATCTGCAACAACAATGAGGGCTTCGACGACGCCAACCGCAACGGTGTCAGGGATGCAGATTCCGGGGTACAGGGTCAAGGCGGCGCCAAGGATGTCACCATCTATTCGGTAACCCTGCAATATGATCGCGTTTTCCCGATGGCCACACTTTTGGGATGGAGCCCCAGGGTCAGTATGACCTCTCGCACCATATTGCACAACCAGCCCTTTGATAAGCAGGCAGAGCCGCTGATCGGAAAATGTTGAGGATCTTGTTGATGAATATTCTTCTCTCGCGGGTACAAAGCGTGATTGATGCGATCGCTCATCGACTAGGTGGTCTGGTCCGTTGTAAATCCGGAATAGCCTTGACGGAGTTTGCAATAGCGTTTCCTTTGCTACTGATACTTGCCACTTCAGGCCTTGAACTCATCAACTATGCTCTGACGGTCAAGAAGATAGGCGAAATCTCCGGAATGGTGGCGGACAATGCATCGCGCATGGGCTCTCAAAGCGCTATTAATAACAAGCCGGTCAGCGAGGCAGAGATTAATGACGTTTTTATCGGTGCCGACTTACAGGCGTCTGAACTAGGCCTCGGCCAAAATGGTAAGATCGTGCTTTCCAGCCTGCAGACCAACCCCGATGGTGGTCAGACCATCAAATGGCAACGGTGCTTTGGCGGCGATGCATATCACTCCGCTTATGGGCCACAAGGCACGGGGGCTACGGGTACGAGCTTTGCGGGCATGGGGCCGACGGGTGAGGAGATCAAGGCAGCTGCGGGAACAGCTGTGATGGTGGTGGAAATCCATTATACCTACAAGCGCTTGATGCCGATTGTTTCTTTACCACTTCACGATATTACAGAGCTTTCAGCCTTTAATGTTCGTGACAGTCGCGATATTACCCAAGTTTATAATAGCGAAAACGTGACGCCTTCAACCTGCACCTGACTCTGCGTCCTTCCCGGCATAACGGCGTGTGAAAGTGGGCGCTGAGCGCTAAGACTGCGCAGGCTGCGCTTTGGGCTATGGGTTCGCGTCAAGGTCGACATTTAGTTCACGTGGCCAGTAGCGAAGCGGGCGGCACGCCGCGATGAACGTGCGGGCGTCGTCGGTCTTGCCGAGCGGCAGACAGGCCTCGTCCAGATCGCTGGCGATGCCAGCCTTGGCGAAGATCGCCTCTGCCTCGGCGCTGATCCCTATGAATTTGCAATGGGCAAAAGCGTCGGTGACGAAATCCTTGGCTGCCGCGTCGAGCGACAGCAGCGCTGCCCCCTCGGCGGACACGATGATGGCGACTGCATCGAACAGCACCGACGGCCCACCGTCAATCTTGTGCTTGGCAGCTGCCCGCGTCCCATCGGACAGGGTTACCCCGCCGATCTTCGGGGCGATGATCTCGAACATGGCGCCTTCTGCATCCACTGCATCGATCAGCGCCTTGAGCAATTTTGCGTCCGCTCCGTCGCTCAGCAGGATGCCCAGCTTTCGACCGCGAAAACTACCCGGACCGTTTTTGACGATGCTGAGCTTGTCGGAAGGCGGCAGGTCCATGATAGGCTTGCGTGCGGCCACGGCCGGATCGGTCGAAGACTGCCGCCGCATAGCAGTGGTGGGCATAGCCCTGCTCCGCGATGCCGAAAGCCTGTAGCCCGTCGCGGACGGTTAGGTTGTCGGTGGCGTCACCCTTTCGCCCGCACCACGCAGCGAAAACCTACATGGCTGGTCGATGAATCGATTGCCTGCGCATGTCTCGCCGCCGGGCGGTAGCGCTGGCAGTAATTGGATGCGCAAAGGTGCGAACCGCCTTTCACGACCTTTCGCGGGATCGCATTCACTGCGTCCATGCTCTCGCGCCGCGTCGGACCGCGTGGATTTGCGGGTATGCAGCAGCTACCGCGCGCCTTGCTTTCAATCTTTGGCTGGGCATACCAGTCGATGGTCCATTCCCAGACATTGCCGATCATGTCGTAAAGGCCAAAACCGTTCGCCGGATAGCTGCGGACGGGGGAAGTCCTTTCCCATCCATCGTCCAGAGTATTCGCGAATGGAAAAGCGGCCTGCCAATAATTGGCCAGCATTGCTCCATCGGGCGCCAGTTGATCGCCCCAGGCATAATCCTGCCCGTCCAACCCACCGCGCGCCGCATATTCCCATTCGGCCTCGGTCGGCAGCGACTTGCCTGCCCATTTCGCATAAGCACGGACATCCTCTAATGCGACATGCACGACGGGGTGATCCTCCAGCCCGTCCAGATTGCTGTCCGGGCCATGCGGATGCCGCCAGTCCACGCCGAACGCGAAGTCCCACCACTGGCTGGGATCGTGCAGGTCAACCGGCCCGGACGTACGGTGAAACAGCAAAGATCCCGGCCGCGCCATGTCGATCGGCATGCCCGGATAGTCTCTGGGATCAGGCGCGATTTCAGCCAGCGTCTTGTGGTTCGTGGCGTCGACGAAGCGGGCGAATTCGCGATTGGTGACAGGAGTCTCGTCGATCCAGAAGCCATCGACGCGCACGGGCCGCACCGGCGCTTCTTCGGGGTAGAAATTCTCAGACCCCATCGCGAACACGCCCCCTTCCACCCAGCGCATGCCACTGGTGTCGGGTTGAGCTGCCCGTGACGATCGCATCGCCTTTTGCTTGGAAAACTGACGCATCGATGCTCCGAATCTCAATCTGCTTGCGCGATCGCCTTTTGCCTACTGCCAACGCGCAGCCCATTCAGGAACAGCCCGGCGCACTCTCTAGCGTAAATGTCGCGGTCTGCTTCCGACGGCGGCGTCATGGCGGTGAAGAAGCGAACGGCGAAAGTCGCAAGCGTATAAAACATGCGTGTCGCTGACTGGCTGGGACGAGCCAGGCCCAGCGCTTCCAGTTGCTGCTCCAGCGCATCGCCCAGGCGGCGTACCCGGCCTTCATAGAATAGCTGGGCAAGGTCGGGGATGAAATCGGCTTCCACGATCAGCAGCCGGTGCATGCGGATATTTGCCGGTTCCAGATGACGGTCCAGCGCCTGACGCGCCAGAGCGACAATCGCGATTTCCGCGTCCGTACTCGCGGGCAGCAGCTCGAACGGCTGATGACTGGCGGCAAAAATTTCGCGCTGAACGATGTAGCGCAGCAGATTTTCCTTGTTGCCGAACTGCCGGTAGATGGTCGCCTTGCTGACCCTTACGGCCGCCGAGATGCGGTCGATACTGGCGCGGCGATAGCCATATTCCAGAAATTCGCTCGTCGCTGCATCCAGCAGCGCCAACAGCTTTTCCGCAGGCAGCCGCAGCGCGGTGACGCCTTCGCGGGCGGGCGGCTCGATGGGCGTGGAGGGGGCCTTGTCCCCGGCCGCGTCCTGCACGCTGCGATATCCGTCCAGGAACATCCGCACGGCCTGATCCACGATGCGCTTCTGCGCGGCCTTGCCCGGCAACTGCTTGCCCAGAAAATAGCGCGCGCCTTCCACCGCCACGCCGCCGAAGCGGATAGCCATGGCGAGTGGATCGCACGGCACGATCACCGCGCCCTCGATCAACGCTTCAAGGTAAAAGGCGAGAGGTTGAGACGCTGCCAGTCGCCTTTCGTGCAATTCCGCCGCCAATTCCGGCACATGGTTCGCCGCTTCGATATTGGCGCGGAACAGTCCGAAATTCACCGGTTCGGCGAAACCTTCGAACAGGCGCATGGCGTACCGGGTCAGCGTGTCCTCGGCATCCATGCCGTTGTCGATATTGGTCATGCTGAGCCACGCGCCGTTCAACTTGTTGCGGACGGCGGCCTCGAACAGGGCGAGCTTGTTGGGATAAAGCTCGTAAATGCTTTGCTTGCTCATGTGCGCGACGGCAGCAATCCGGTCGACGCTTGCGCGTTCGAAGCCCTCGGACAGAAAGACTTCACCGGCTGCGTCAAGGATTTGCGTCCTGCCGTCGCGCTCGGCGCTATCGGGATGAAGAGTGATTTCGACCATGCGGGATCATCTTAACGGCGGGAAAGGGCGCGACGTCAACGGGCAAAGCCGAAAAGCGCCTCCCGACGCCTGCGGTCGCGCGGGACTGCAAGCGTCAGGGGCTCGCCGTTCAGGGCGCTTCACCGCCAGCGCCCGGCTTGCCCACGGCGATGTCCACCTTCCCGATCCGGCCGGGGAAATGCCCGCCCGCCGCATAGCCGGACGTGACCGGCGTGTCGGCGTCAAAGCCGATGTCCAGCGTGTCGCTCATCTCCGGCAGTTTCGAGATGGTGCGCGCGATGCGGCCCTGTCCGATGATGTCGCCATTGGCGCTGATCGTCATCTCGCCCCCGGCATTGACGCCGCCATCATAGCGGAAGTCGAACACCAGCCGCTGTTGCCCGGCCGCAAGCGGTTGCGCCGCAGCCACCTGCGACTGGTCGTCAGCCAGCTGCGATGCCGCCATCAGGGCAATGGGGAGACCGTCCTTCAGATAGAAGCTCCAACCGCCGAATTTGCTGCCCAGCGCCACGAGCGCGCCGGTTGCAGGTTCATTCGGCACGTCGATATCGGCCGTGATGCGGAAGCTGCGCGCCAACAACGGCGCGGCGCTGACCGAGGGGATGCTGATGCCCGCCCCCCAATAGCTGTAGGTCGATCGATGCGGCCGCTGGCTCTCCGCTGCCTGGAACCGCGCGAGCGTCAGCCGGTCGTCGAGCGGGAGAACCTGGTTCCGTTCCGCCTCCTTCTGGAAAAGTGCCTGCATTTCCTTCAGTTTCGCGCCTCGGCTCGCCGCCAGATCATGCGCCTGGGAGAAATCCTTGCGCAGATCGTATAGCTCCCACTTATATTGGTTCGGCAGGACCGAGCCGTCGCCGCGCTGCCACGGCAGATTGATGGGCGTGCTGCTCGCCAGCCAGCCTTGATGGTAGATGGCGTGATTGCCCATCATCTCGAAATATTGGGTGTCGTGCCGCTCGGGCGCTTTGGGCGCGGCGAAGCTGTAGGCGAAGCTGACGCCGTCGATCCGCTGCTGAGCCACGCCATTGACGACATCAGGCGTCTTCAGACCGGCGACTTCCAATATCGTCGGCATCACATCGGTCACATGCGTGAATTGCGACCGGATTCCGCGCGCCTTGATATGATCGGGCCAGGACACGACCAGCCCGTTGCGGGTGCCGCCAAGATGAGAGGCATATTGCTTGAACCAGCGAAACGGCGCGTCCGTCGCCCAGGCCCAGCCATAACCCCAGTTGGCGACGGCATCTGGACTGCCGATCTTGTCGAGATTGGCGAGCAGCAGCCTATCATCCTCCTGCATGGCGTTGGCGAAGGCGGACATGGGGTTTGAACTGCCATTTTCTCCCCCTTCGGCGGCAGCGCCATTGTCGCCTTCGATGAACATCACCAGCGTGTTGTTGCTTTCCCCCATGCGATCGAGTTCATCGAGGACGCGGCCGATCTGCGCATCCTGATAAGCGAGCATCGCCGCATAGACCTCCATGAAGCGCGCGTTGATCCGACGCTGGTCGGGGGTCAGTTCGCTCCACGCCTTCAGGCCGTCGGGCCGCGCGGTGTCCTGCGTGGCGGAGGGTATGATGCCGAGCCGCTTCTGGCGGCGGACTGTTTCCGCCCGCACGGCGTCCCATCCCTTGTCGAACTGGCCCTTGAACTTCGCGATCCAGTCCGCCGGGGCCTGAAGCGGCGCGTGCGCTGAGCCCGTCGCATAATAGAGGAAGAAGGGCTTGTCTGGCGCGGACGCCTTCTGATTGTGGATCCATTGGATCGCCTCGTCGGCGAGCGCCTTGTCCAGCACCCCTTCCTTCAGCGTGGGTATGGGCGTGATGCCGCGATACAGGGCCGGGGTGAACTGGTTGGTCTCCGCCGACATGAAGCCGTAGAAATGTTCAAAGCCAAGCCCTGTTGGCCACATGTCGAACGGCCCTGCTGGCGACACATCAGCTTCCGGCGCATTATGATGCTTGCCGACCATGGCGGTATTATAGCCATTCTGCCGCAGCACCTCGGCCACTGTCGCCGCGCTTTTCGGTAATATGTTGGTATAACCCGGGAAGCCCGTGGACAGATTGGCGACGATGCCGTTGCCCACCGCATGATGGTTGCGCCCCGTCAATAGAGAGGCGCGCGTTGGTGAACACATGGCGGTGGTATGAAAGCGGTTATAGACTAGGCCCCGCGCCGCCAGCCGATCCAGATTGGGCGTCGGGATCGGCCCGCCAAAGGTCGATGCCGCGCCGAAACCCACATCGTCGGTCAGGATCAGCAGCACGTTGGGCGCTCCGGCGGGCGCGGTAACGGGCTTGGGAAAGGCGGGAGTGGAATCGGCATAGGTCTGCCCGATTTTCCCCGCGAACGGAGCAGCCGGGGCAGGCAATACCGTTTGCGCGGCAAGCGGCGACGCGCTCGCAAGCAAAGCTGCGGCAAGCATTTTTCTCATTTCAGAAATACCTCGATCTTGCGGACTTCGCCGTTGAATGAATGGCCGTTCGGGTAGTCGATCACCGTCGCCCCCGTGTCGTCGCCAATGTCGAAGGTCTCGCCGAGCCCGGCGGGGATTAGGAAGGTCCGCTCGATCCGCCCGCGCGCGACTTCGCTGCCGTTGACGCTGATGCGCATCAGCCCGCCGCGCCCGAAGCCGTCGCCGTCATAGTCGAACGCATAGCTGATTTTGGCCGGACCCGCCGGGATCGGTGTGGCCGCCGCGACGTCCCATTGATGGCTTGGCTGCTGCGTCAACGCCAGGTGCGCTGCTGGTTTCCCATCCTTCAGGTAAAAGCTCCAGCCGCCGAACTTGCTGCCCTGCGCGACCAGCGGGCCGTTGCCGCCGCCCGAGGGCATGTCGATATCGGCGACGATCTCGAAGGAACGCCCCCGGATCATGGGGGCCGCGCCTTCAGCTACGCTGATCCCCTTGCCCCAATAGGTGAAGCTCTTGCGGCGCGGCGCGAAGGCGATCTTCGAAGCGGAGGAACGGTCGAGCGATTGCCGCCCATCGAGCGGGAACACGTTGTTCTTTTGCGCCTCTGCCGTCCAGAGCGCCTGCAACTCCTTCAGCTTCTCCGGATAGCGCGCCGCCAGATCGCGGGACTGCACATAGTCCTTGTTCAGGTCATAAAGTTCCCATTTATAATCGAGGGGAGAACTGAGAACTTCGCCCATCTTCCATGGCATGCGGGCGGGCGTGGTGCTGGCCATCCAGCCCTTGTGATAGATGGCCCGCGTGCCGATCATCTCGAAATATTGGGTATCATGCCGCTCCGCAGCCTTGGGCGCATCGAAGCTATAGGCAAAGCTGACGCCGTCGATCCGCTGCTGCGCGATGCCATTGACGCTCTCGGGCGCCTTGATCCCCGCCACTTCCAAAATCGTCGGCATCACATCATTCACATGGGTGAATTGCGAACGGATGCCCCGCGCCTTGATATGATCGGGCCAGGACACGACCATGCCGTTGCGTGTTCCACCAAGGTGAGAGGCGATCTGCTTCATCCATGGGAAGGGTCCATTGGTCGCCCAGGCCCAGCCGACCGGAAAATGACCGTAACTGTCCTTGCCGCCCAGTTTGTCGATCATGCTGTTGAGCCAGGCCATGTCCTCTGTCGCGCCGTTGGCGAATGTGCCCAGCTCATTGGTGCTCCCCGCCATTCCGCCTTCGGATGACGCGCCATTGTCGCCTTCGATGAACATGACGAGCGTGTTGCCGCTCTCGCCCATGCGGTCCAACTCGTCCAGCAGGCGGCCGATCTGCGCGTCCTGATAGGCGAGCATGCCAGCATAGACTTCCATCATCCGCGCATAGACGCGCTTTTGGTCGGCGTTCAGCCTGTCCCAAGCGGGAATATCACCGATGCGCGGCGTGGCCTTGGTGCCTGGCGGAGCGATCTTCATCGCGATCTGGCGCTTCAAGGTTTCGGCGCGAACCGCGTCCCATCCCTGGTCGAATTGACCCCGGAACTTCGCGATCCAGTCGGCTGGCGCCTGATGCGGGGCGTGCGCGGTGCCGGGAGCATAATAGAGGAAGAAGGGCTTGTCGGGCGCCGCTGCCTTCTGCGCGTGGACATAGCCGATCGCCTCGTCCGCCAGATCACGGTCCAGGATGTAGGTCGGGTCCTTGTCATATTTCTGCTCGGCGGGCGCATTGCCGCGATAGAGCTTGGGCGTCCATTGTTCCGTGTCGCCGCCCAGGAAGCCGTAAAACTGCTCGAAGCCTAGCCCCGTCGGCCATTGATCGAAGGGGCCTGCGATGGAGCCCTCCTGCGCCGGGATATTATGATGCTTGCCGAACATCGCCGTGTTGTAGCCATTCTGGCGCAGCACCTCGGCGACCGTGGCTGCGCTGCGGGGGATCATCGACCAATAGCCGGGATATCCGGTGGCGATATCGCTGACCACCGCATTGCCCACCGCATGGTGATTACGCCCGGTCAGCAGCGAAGCGCGCGTGGGCGAACACATCGAGGTGGTATGAAAGCGGTTATAGACTAGGCCCCTCGCCGCCAACCGATCCAGATTGGGCGTAGGTATCGGCCCGCCAAAGGTCGACGCCGCACCAAAGCCCACATCGTCCGTCAGGATCAGCAGGACATTGGGTGCTCCCGCAGGCGCGGTCACCGGCTTGGGGAAGGCCGCGACCGAATCGGCATAGGTCTGCCCGATCTTGCCCGCAAATGGTTCGGGTGCGCGTGGTAGCACGGTTTGCGCCGCGATAGGCGCTGCACTAGCCAGCAGAACCGCCAGAAATCCCGCGCCAACTCTCATTTCCGAACGTCTTGGCATCGCTCATCCACTCCATCCTGTTTTGTATCTTGTACGGAAGAGTTTCGTACAGTACAAGCTAGCAAACGACAAAATGAACGATAGGAGAGTATATGACCCGCAGGGTTTCGACCTGCTGCGCCGATCGACGGCGCATTCGACAATCGCCGTATGCGCCGGGAGTGTCGATCTGATGCGCATCCTGACAGCCCTGCTGCTGGCCGGCGCAGCCACCCCTGCGCTCGCTCATGCGCCAGACCTGAACGTGCCCTTTTCCGCGCCGTCCAATTACACCGCGCATGCCCGCCTGTTTCAGGAGCGCGTTACGCATGTAGGAAAGACGCCGGTCTGGCAGATCGAATTTCAGGGCATGAACATCGTCGTCGTCGAAGGCAGCGACGGGCTGATCCTCCTTGACACCGGCATGAACCGCGATGTCGCGACCGCCGCCCTTGCAAAGATAAGGGCGCAGATCTCGACCAAGCCGATCAAGGCGATCATCTACACGCACCATCATCCCGATCATGTGAATGGAGCAGGGGTCTTCGCAACCCCGGCCGACGTCGCCAGCGGCAAGGTGCCGATCTACGCCGCCTCCAATTTCCTGAAGGAATTGTCGGATGAAGGCGTTGCGACGCTGCCGATCGTCGCCACCCGCGCCGCTTATATGTTCGGCTTCAGCCTGACCGGGAAGGAGGCTGAGGATTTTCATGTCGGCTGCTGTGGCGGCTTGGGCGCGGCTGGAAAGAATGAGTCCGCCTATATCCCACCCACGCAATTCGTCGATATGGACGGGGCGCGCGACATCGAAATCGCTGGGGTTAAGCTGCACCTGTTCCACACTGGCGGGGAGGCTGCCTCGCATATCGCGGCATGGCTCCCCGATTATCAGGTGCTGATTTCGGGCGACGAGGTGCAGGGGCCGACTTTCCCCAACCTCCATTCGATGCGCGGCACCAAGATGCGCGACGCCAACCGCTGGATCGAGGCGCTGCGCCGGATGGAGCGCTATGACGCGGCCTGGATGGTGCCGATGCATGGGCCGGTCGTGGAGGGCGCGCCGCAGATCAAGGCTCTGCTGGCCCGCTATGAGGATGCGATCCAATATACGCATGACCAGACGATCCGCCTGATCAACAAGGGCGTCACGGAGGATGAACTACCCGATGCATTGGGACCGTTGCCGCAATGGCTGCGTTCGGAACCCTATACGACCGAATATTATGGCACCGTCGCCGATGCCGCGCGCAGTTATTATGTCGGCTATATCAGCTGGTTCTCCGGCGATGCGACCGATCTTGCGCCCACGCCGCGTGTGGAGCGCGCGCGGCGGGAGGTGGCGTTGATGGGCGGGCGACCGCCGGTCCTCGCCGCTGCTAACCGCGCCTTTGCACAGGGCGACGCGCAATGGGCGGCGGAGCTTGCCACGCTGCTGATCGCCATAGATCATCAGGATATGGACGCGCGTCGCCTGAAGGCCGCTGCTTTCCGCAAGCTGGGCTACGCCAACTATAACAGCAACCGGCGCGGCTTCTACCTGATGGGCGCGCTGGAGCTGGAAGGAAAGCTGCAGCAGGCGGGCCTCACCGCGCGCTACATGAACCCGGACAATATCCGTAAGATGCCGGTGGCGCTGATGCTCGAACAAATCCGCTACAAGGTCGATCCGAAGCGGGCCGGGGCTGGCGACCATGCCGTCGCCTTGGCGATCGCTGGAGAAGGCGACCCATGGCTTCTCGAACTGCGTAACAGCACCTTGAAGTTTCGGCGGGGCCAGGCGGGGACCATGCCCGTCGTGAATCTGGAGCGCACTGCGCTGGGAGATCTAGTCTCCGGCAGCCAGTCCGTCGACGCGTTGGTGAAAACAGGCGCAATCTCCGGCGCAGGGTCGTCCGCGCTCGGGCAGATATTCGCCGCGCTCGACCTCACCGTCACCCCGATCAATCTCGTCATACGCTAACCAGTACGAAACAACATCGTACAACAGGGAGGAACTATCATGAACAACGCTATTTCACGCCACGCCCTGGCACTGTGCCTTTTCGCCTGCGCCTCACCCGCGCTCGCCCAGGAAGAGGATGGCGGGGGCATCCAGGAGATCGTCGTCACCGCCCAAAAGCGATCTGAATCCCTTCAGAAAACGCCCATATCGATGATGGCCATGACCGGCGCCGACATTGAAAAGAAGGGCATTGCCGACATCACCGACCTGCGCACGCTGGTCCCCAGCCTTGCCGTGACTCCCCATCCGAACAGCGCGACAACGGCTCGCGTTTTCATTCGCGGGATCGGCAATAATGACGACCAGATCACCGTGGACCCCAGCGTCGCAGTCTATCTGGACGGCATCTACATCGCCCGCAACCAGGGCCTCTCTGCCGAAGTTGCGGAGGTCGAGCGGATTGAAGTGCTGCGCGGGCCGCAGGGTTCGCTCTATGGCCGCAATGCGACGGGCGGCGCGATCAACTACATCACCCGCGCGCCTGAACTGGACGAGTTTTCCGCGAAGCAAACCCTCGCCGTCGGCAACTACAACCAGTTTCGGTCGCGCACCCGCGTAAACATCCCGGTGGGTGACAAGCTGGCGGTCGAACTGGGCTATCTGCACAGCCAGAAGGATGGCTTTGTCGATAATCCGGGCACCGGCGTCGACCGCTGGGGCGATCAGCGCCGCGACGCCTATCGCGCGGCCATTCTGTTCCAGCCGACCGATGCTCTGCAGCTGCGCTACACCTATGACCGTTCCGACATCAACGACACACCCGTCTTCATGGCCGCGGCGCCTTTCTACCCGCGTAAGGCCGGCCGGCCAACGGCGGGGTCGCCCTTTGTGCGCAACCTCATGCCGAACGATGCCACGTCTCAAGGTCATAACCTCACCATCAGCTGGGAAGTGGCTGACGACGTCACCTTGAAATCGCTCACCGGCTATCGGAAGCTCTCCAGCGTCACCAATCAAAATTATCTGACCGGCGTCGTCGGCGCATTCCCATTGATCCTGACCGGCTTTGACCAGCAGCAGGATCAATGGAGCGAGGAAGTGCAACTTGTCGGCTCCGCTCTCGATCGCCGGCTGGATTATGTCCTTGGCGCTTATTATTTCGACGAAAATGGCGAAAGCACCGATTATTCGGCGATAACGGGCCGTCCCCGCGTGGATCGCGTCGCGACGATCCACAACCGCGCCTATGCCCTCTACGGCCAGGCGACCTTGCGCCCTGCCTTCGTTGAGGGGCTCTACCTGACCGGTGGCCTGCGCTGGTCGCGTGACGAGCGTGAAGCAACGCTGGATCAGACGATCGTTCCCGCGTCAGGCGCGCCGACCGTGCTACCCCATGGCGAGGGCAAAAATCATTTCTCCAACCTCAGCCCCAGCTTCGTCATCGGCTACAACGCCACCCCCAACCTCAATATCTACGCCAAATATGCGCGTGGCTATAAGACGGGCGGCTACAATATCCGCGCCAGCAGCATCACGCGCTTCAATGAAGGCTTCGGTCCCGAAACGCTGGACTCCTTCGAACTCGGCGTAAAAGCGAGCTGGCTCGACAATCATCTCCAGACAAACTTCGCCCTGTTCCGGTCGAACTACAAGGATATCCAGACCAATCTTCAGTCCGACCCGACCAATGTCGCGATCACCGATGTGTTCAATGCAGGCAAGGCCCGGATACAGGGTTTCGAACTGGACCTGATCGCCAAGCCGGCCGATGCGCTGACGCTTTCAGTCAACTATGCCTATCTGGACGCCAAGTTCCAGCAGATCCTCGATCAAACAGGCAACGACATCACGTCTCGCTATACTTTTGTCGAAGCGCCAAAACATACGCTGACGACTTCGCTGGAATATCGCTTCCCCGATACGCCCATCGGCGTCCTCACGGCGAATGTCGACTATTTCCTCAAAAGCAAGGTTTCGACGTCCACAGCCGATCCGCGTTATGTGATCGGAGACTATGGACTGCTCAACGCCCGCCTCACCCTTTCCGATATTCCGGTGGGCTTCGGCAACTGGCGTCTGTCGGCCTTTGGCAAGAATTTGACCGACAAGGAATATTATATCGCCCATTTCAACGGCGGCCTGCCAAGCGCGATCTTCGGCGATCCGCGCACTTATGGGCTTGAACTTACGTTTGAGTATTGAACGATGCCGCGGTGTCGAGACTGATTTTTTGGCTCGGCACCCGCAATCGTCGGATTATCGCTTCGGTCGATACTGCCACAAGCACTCAGATGATCAGGTGTCCGGCACCCAGCCCCAGGTGTGACCTGATAACATTTGACGCAAGTTGTTTCTCTTTTACGCCGAACTCGCCTAGATCGCCGCCGAACGCAGCCGCGATGGTTGGCGATGGTTGGCGATGGTCGCCACGGGAACTGCAGTCTTCAAGAGGGGAGGGTGAGAGCCTATTTGCTCGTAAGCCAGTGCGATCGTGCCACGAGTGAATTGCACTGAAACCGTCTAAGCATCGAACGCGTGTAAGAGGTCCCTTGATGGGCCATCATCATGAAGGGACGGCGCAAGGTTGCTGCCGGTAGCAGCTCGTAAACATGCAGGCTGCAAGTTTTAACAGCCTACGAGGCGGTTTCTGCTTCCGCTAACCGCGGAACTTCCGACCTTTTGCCACGATTTTCCAAGGAGGATCTGTGCTTCATCTTCGTTCCTTTGTCGCTGCGGCGAAGCCCAAGCCCTTGATCACGGTGTCAAATTTCTGTTGTCAGGGCAGGCGGCGCGCACCGCCTCAAGCGACGAGCGCGGCGTGTGGAGCGATCGTTCGCCCGACCTTCGCCGATCCACGCAATGTCGTCCGGTGCACGACCCGGATGACGTCCAGCGGATGTCCTTCGGCGCGATGCATCATCCGGTAATTGTCCCATAGGATGATGTCACCCTCGGCCCAATCATGTTCGTAGATGAACCGCGGCTGGCATAGCTGGCCGATCAGAGTCTGGAGCAGTTCATCACTTTCCGCCTGATCCATGCCAACAATGGCTTGCAGGTTCAGCGGGCAGATATTCATGATCGTGCGGCCGGTTTGCGGATGCTTCCAGACGAGCGGCCTTGCCTGTGGCGGATAATCGGGAAAGTTCATCTTCATTTCGCCGACGCGCGTGCCATTTTCATTGCCGAAGCGAACGCGGCTGAGGTCGGTGCAAAATTCGAAGCGTACTTCGAGGCCCTCAATACGGCGCTTGAGCGATTCATCGAGCTCGTCATAGGCCGCTGCGGTGTCGAGCCAGGCGGTGTGGCCGCCGATCGTCGCCTTCTCCACCATGTTGAGCAGCGCCCCGGCATTGGGCACTTCCTGAAAGGCAAGATCAGTATGCCAGGGTATCCGGCCGTAGGTCGGCACGCCGTCAAACGCATAGACCGGCCCGCGCGGCCCACCCTTGTTGGTGAGTAGGATCAATTCGGGATGTTCGGGCAGGCGCAGGTCGGGAACGGGATGCGGTTCCAGTTCGCCAAAGCACCGGCTGAGGTTGAGCAGAAGTTCAGGCGCGACGCCGACGCCCCGGAACAACAGAACGCCTTCTTCCCGCCACAGCGCAACAAGTTGCCGGGCTGTATCCTCATCGATCGCTCCGGAAGCATCTACACCGATGACTTCCAACCCGATCGCGCCGAGCTTCCTTGTTTCGATCATTGCAAACACCTCTTCTGATTCAGCCTGATCCCGTTTTTGCGACTGCCTGATGCAGGCCGGTGACCGCCGAACTGTTGTGATGGCGCTATTCTCAATCGACGCTTCACGACTGTCATCATGCAAATGAATGATCGGCACGACGGCGCGAAAAACGGCGTGAAGACTGGCGATCATCCGTTTGGATGAAGGCGGGTACGCCCTCTGTTGTTAACATCAGTGGATAGGACAAGCAGCATGATCGCGCCGCAAAGACGGCGACGGCGAGGAGCAATGAAATGAGCGGCTTCGATATATTGATACGCAATGGCCTGGTGGTCGATGGCGCGGGCAACGAAGCCCGGCGGGCCGATGTCGGGATCATCGGCGACCGCATCGCTGCGGTGGGCATGAATCTGGGCGAAACGGTCGAAGAGATTGACGCTACGGACATGATCGTGACGCCCGGCTTCGTCGATATTCATACCCATTATGATGGCCAGGTAACCTGGGATTCCCGGCTGCGCCCATCGACCGAGCATGGGGTGACCACGGTGCTGATGGGCAATTGCGGCGTTGGCTTTGCCCCGTGCCGCGCGGAGCAGCGCGAGGGGCTCGTCCGGCTGATGGAAGGCGTGGAGGATATTCCGAACCCCGTGCTGACCGAGGGCCTGCCCTGGAATTGGGAGACATTCCCCGAATATCTCGACAGCATTGGCGACAAGGCATTCGACGCGGATGTCGCCGCGCTTATCCCGCACGCAGCGCTGCGCGTCTATGTGATGGGCAAGCGGGGCGAAGCGCGCGAGCCAGCTACGGCGGAGGACCGCTCCCGCATGGCCGCGCTGGTGAAGGAGGGTATCGCGGCGGGCGCGATGGGCATCGGCACATCCCGCACGATGTTCCACCGTTCGATCGACGGCAATCTCATTCCCACGCTGACAGCTGGAGAAGCCGAGCTCCAGGCGCTGGCGGACGCCATGACGGCGGCGGGTGGCGGCACCTTCCAGTTCGTCAGCGATTTCGCCGATGAAGAGGCGGAATTCGACATGCTGACCCGCATTGCCGAAAAGTCGGGTCGGCCGATCACTTTCCCCGTCAGCGGTACGGTGGAAGACCCGGAACGCAGCAAGCTGATGTCACGCATCAGCGCCGCCAACGCAGCCGGTTGTCGCATCGGCGTACAGGTTCTGGGCCGGGCGACGGGCGCGGTGATGGGGCACCAACTCACCTTGCATCCCTTCTGTACCAGCCCCACCTACCGATCGCTCGCCAAGCTGCCGTTCGAAGCCAAGATAGCGGAGCTGCGGCGGCCGGAGGTGAGGGCCGCGATCCTCTCGGACCCGCTCACGCCCGACCCGGGCAATGCCTTGACCAACTTCGTCCATGACTTTGGCCGTATCTTCCCGCTTGCCGACACGCCGAATTACGAACCATCGCTGGATGAAAGCATGGCGGGGCGGGCAGAGGCGATGGGCATCACGCCAGCCGAGCTTGCTTACGACATGCTGTTGGAGCGGGATGGCAAGCGGCAACTGTACCTCACCATCTCCAACTATGCCGAAGGCAATCTGGACGGGATGGGAAAGATATTGATGCACCCCGATGCGGTGATGGGGTTAGGCGACGGGGGCGCGCATTATGGCGCGATCTGCGACGCGAGCTACTCGACGCACCTGCTGACCCACTGGGTGCGGGATCGCGCCTACGGGCGTGTACCGCTGGAGCGGGCGGTCGTTGCGCTGACGCGCGGCCCGGCCTCGCTCATCGGCCTTAACGATCGCGGCGTGCTGGCACCCGGATACCGTGCGGACATCAACGTCATCGATTTGAAATCGCTTCGCCTGCACGCGCCAGAGGTGACGTTCGATCTTCCGGCAGGCGGACGGCGGCTGACGCAGCGGGCCGATGGCTATCATGTCACCATGCTGGCGGGCGAGATTGTGCTGCGCGATGGACAGCCCACTGGCGTGCTGCCGGGCCGCCTCGTGCGCGGTGGCCGTGCTAAGCCTGACTTAGGCTGAGGTCGCGGCCGAGTTCAGCAGTGCCCGGATCAGGTCGCTTTGGCGATTGATGCCAGTCTTGAGGAAGATGCTTTGCAGCTGCGACCGCACGGTGTTGCGGCTGATGCCGAGTTCTGCCGCTGCTTCCTCAAGGCTCGCGCCCTTGGCTAATTTGCTTGCGAGCAGCGCCTCGGCCGCACTAAGGCCAAAGAGGCGGGCGAGGGTCTCTGCTGGCCAGGCAGCCTGCGCTGCCGGATCACGCAGCACCAGGATGGCCGTCCGCCGGTTGGGCTGGCGCAGCGGGAAATAGCCGGGACCTGGCCGGACGATGATCGTCAGCGGCAAGTCATGGTCGCGGCGGGAAAAGGCCATGGGCACATAATTCTGCAGATCGGGCTCGGGCGCCTGGGCCAGCGCGCAACGCCTGATTTCGGCAAGCAGCGCGCGGGTTTCCTCTCCGCTTTCCGCCTGCAATCGGCCGCCTACGACACGCAAGCCGCCGCCGGTCGCAAGCAGATGCTCCGCCACATCATTGGCCAGCATCAGCTCCGCATCACTGCTTACGAGAGCAGCGCCGATGCGGCTGGTGTTGAGCGCAAGATCATTCAACATGCCGCGCCGCGCCAGATCCATGATCCGGTAGTAAATCTGCAAGCTGCGGCGCAAAGGTTCCGACAGGGACGCAAGCAGCTGTTCCTGCGGCGCGGAAAGGGGCGCACTTTCACTCTGCCGCCACAATATGATCGTTGCACTTCGCTTCTGACTATCGGCGACGGGCAGGAGCGTGACATGCGCACCGCCAAGGGCCGGGAGGCTGTGCACGCCGCTGTTTGGTTCCAGCGTTGTGGTTGCGAAGAACGCTTCGATCTCCGCTGCCACCGCGTCATCTGAATAGGCGCCGACAGCGACCTCAGCGCCGGATGCGCCCACCATCACCGCTGCATGTTCACAGCCGAAAACTTCGCGCGCAGCATGCGTGAAGCTGACCCAAGCGGGGACCTCCGACGCACTAGCGTATAGCGCGTTCAGCAGCGTTTCGCGGGACTGCAATGTGCCAGCATCGGCAACTGGGAGGCGGCTGTTCGAGATAGCTTTGATCCTGGGACCGCGATACGCCTATGGGATCGGAGACGGGCTGGTCCAAGGTTTAGCATCCTCATCATCCGGTGCAAGGGTAGTCGCGCGACAGGCTAGCCTGATTGTTCGAGAGCTGCTTTGGCGAGTCCCTCGTCGCTAATGGTCCATCCTGTGATCGACCAGTCACAGCTAATCACGGCCCAGGCGACGTTGGCAATGTGGACTTCCACACTTTGCAAAGCACATCAGATTAATGACCAGCGGCACTGTTGCCTGCGTTGCGAGCGGCGGAACGAGCCTGACCGCCAGCGAGTGGCCAGTTTCGGGGTGCTCAGCATGGACAAGCGGACAGTCCGCACCGGAGCAGCGAAATTTTTCTCCTAAACGGCAAAGAAGGGTCGAGTTTCCCATCACCATCACGACCGCGCTCGGCAAGACTTGCCCTCATATTCGAAATGATGTCGGCTGTATGCTCGACCATTCCACCGCAACACAGGGAAGCAAAAGCCAGGCCCGCCGACCAGCAGATCTGGATAGCCGGAAGCCCCCTTGGTGCGCAGGAACTTGGGTATGCCCAGAGACTCGATCAGGGTCTTCCCGCGTCTTCCAGGACCTCCACGATCAGCATGCGAACGGTCAGTTCGTCATTAATCACAAGCACTGTTTCGCCAGCACCGACCTCAGGAGTTTCTTCCTGCATCTCGGCGACATCATCGACGAACTCACCCAAGAAGCGCGGAAGGTACAGGCACATTGTGGTGCCATCCCCGGGTTCGCTGTACACCCGAACCTGCCCGCCAGACTGCGGCACGAAGCCGTGGATAATGGAAAGACCCAACCCTGTGCCCTGGCCGATTGGCTTGGTCGTAAAGAAGGGATCGAAGATGCGAGCGGCGATGTCTTTTGGAATTCCAGTACCAGTATCCGTGACGCAGGCCGAGATACGTGGCTTACCTGGCGTTGGTAACAAGAGGTTTGGGATTGTCGGCGGATCGCGGAAGCATGTTTGGGGTTCGGCCTCGAGCGAACCAGAAGGACCAGAGGGTCAGACTTCCCAACAGCGTGAGAGCCAGACCGGCGAAGGTCATCACCAGCCGATAGGCCAAACCACCCACTTTAGCCGCATGTAGTGGATAGAGCATATTATAGATTTTCACGACTACAGGCAGACGCGATGCGTCTCGCGCCGCAATCAGCCGGCCGCTGTCCGCCGTGAACCACACGGTGGTGCGGCCGTTGGGTAGCCATTCTTCCGGCTTCTTCATGCGCAGGGTGATAAGGCCGCTCTTTTTGCGAGGCAGCGACAGGCTGCGCAGCTCCGCATCGGGGAATCGCGCATGCGCCGTGGCGATCATTGCGCGCCAGTCGAGGTTTGAGCCTAGCGGTACAGCAGTGGCCTTGGGTGGCTTCAGGCTGGCATCGATCTGCGCGGGCGCGGAGGGGCCAAGGATCAGCGCCGCCATGGGACGGAAAACCAATATGGAGCCCGTCAGAAACGCCAATACCAGCAAGGGCGCAGCAATCACGCCCAGATCGCGATGCTGGCGCACGATTGCGGGGCGGGTGAGCCGCCTGGGGAAAAGGCGAAATTCGAAGGTCTTGCGCGTCCGGATCCACAGGATGACGCCCGATACCACGAAGAACATCCCCAGCAGCGCGGCGATGCCGATGACCGTCTCGCCCACGTCGCCAGCGAAGAGATGGTGATGGAGGTCGAACAGCCAAAGTTCCGGCCGCTCCCACTGGCTGTCCCAGCGCGTCACCAAATCCCCTGTCTGAGTGACATATGCGCCCGAATCGTCCGCGAAACGTAGTCGGTCGAGGCCGAAATTCGGCCCGGCAAAGCTTATCATCTCCGGTCGGTGGGCGGGATCGGCCATGACCCGCTCGACCGTCCGGGCGATGACCGCGCCGTCCTGCACCAGTACATCGGATGCATGGGGGAGCATCACCCAGGCATCCTTGTGCACCAGCAGCGCGCCCGACAGTCCCAGCACCGCCAGTACCACGCCGATCAACCCGCCGATCCAGCGGTGCAGGATGTCGAGGATCTTCAAAAATTATAATCCCAGCTCAGTGTTAAGCTGCGCCCTCGTCCCGCGAAATAAGCGAGATTGTCGGACGGCAGCCGCGTGTCGCTGCTGTAATCGATGTAGAATTTATCGAACAGGTTCTGCACACTCAACCGGACGCCGCCGAAACCGGTCTGGTAACGAATGCTGGCATCGGTAACGGCGTAGCCGCCGAAGTTGTTGCGCGGATCGGGCTGCGTCACACCAGCGTCGGCATGGAAGCTGCGCGAGAGATAATATTGCGTCTGGAGGATCGCTGAAACTGGACCACGATTATAGGTCGCGGACAGGTTTACGCGATCAGGTGAGATATTGACGCCGTCCAGATCGATATCGACCGCACCATCGGCATTGCTGTCATAGCGGCCCTCGATATGGGCATAGCCGATGCCGAGCTTCAGGCCCGAGATCGGTGTTTGGCTGCGCAGATTGACCTCAATCCCCTCAATCTCGATGCGCTGCCGCTGGACGTCGAAATTGCGGCCGGTGCCAGGCACGAGCAATTGGCCCTTATCGCTGGATGACCAGAAATAGGTGGCGGACCCGTCGAACGGTCCGCGCTTCACTTCAACACCGATCTCGCGATTGTTGGAGACGATTGGTTCGATCGCAAGATAGCTGTCGATGTCGATGCCGGTCAGATTGATCGAGCGCGTGATCCGCCCGACATCAGGTGCTGTGTAGCCCTCGGCATAGCTGGCGTAGGCGCGGATTCCGTCCCACGGTTCGAGGATGACACCGCCATTCAGCAGCAGGTCGTCGAACTTGGGCTTTCCGCCCGCGACATCGACGCCGCCCCAATAGCGCTGAGCAGGCGGAAGCGTCTGGGTGGTCTGGGCCAGGGTGTGGAAATCATCGATCTTGATCTGCACATTTTCCCAGCGCGCCCCGCCCGCGACGCGGACCAGTCCGTCGAACAGCTTGAGGTTGGTCTGCAGGAAGGGGGCGAGACTGCGGAACTCGGCGGGCGGCACCCAGACGCGGTTGGTGGCGATCAGGCGCTGCTGCGTCCTGTCCCACAGCGTGTCGAAGCCGAGGGTGGCGGTGAGAGCCTCTAACCCCGGCACGGCGCGCTCATAGCTGAACTTGGCGCCCATTTTGCGGGAGCGGTTCTGCGACTGGTCGAACAGATCGCCGACAGGCGCGATGCTCGGGTCCTGGAAGGAGGCGATATATTTGCCGGTAGCATCGCGGTTTTCACCACCAAAGGTGTCGCGCGAGCGGTTGAAGAAAAGCTGGCTGACGAAATTGCCGCCCCAAAGCGCGCTGTCGGTGTACGACAGGGCCACGCTTTCGGTGCGGTTGGCGGCAGGATCTCCGGGAGAAGCGCCCCGTGTGGCGCTGGTCGGCAAGCCCGCCGGGCGGTTGCCGGGGAGCGCAATGTAATCGCCGTCGCTCTTCAGCTCGAAGCGGCTGGCGATGAGGTCGATGCGGCCGGTCGCCGAGACGGCATAGCCCAACCGCGCGAAGAAATTCGTCGCCTGCGAATCCTGCGTCTCGCCCTGCGTCAGGTTGAGGCCGACGCGGCGGTCCTGCCCGTCATAGAAGACGCCACGCTTTTCGTAGGTCGCGCCGACTGTCGCGTCGAAATCGCCCGCCTTATATTGGAACAGGCCGCCCGCTTTGCCGCCCATGCCGTTGGAGTGGAACCCGTTGTCCGCCGTCCCTTGCAGCAGCACCCGGCTGCTGAGGCCTTCCTGTTTGGGCGCGCCGACGGTGACCTGATTGACGATACCGCCGGTGCCGCCAATCCCCTGCAGCGCGTTGGAGCCGTAGATCAGCTCGACGCGATCCACGAAGAAACCGTCAATGGTGTAGCCATCGCGCCCGCCGTCGCGTAGCGGCGTCGATTGCGGGATGCCGTTGATCGCGTAAAGCGGCGATCGACCGCGCAATGTCTCGCCCGCGCCAGACAGCTTCTGGCGCGTGGGGGAGAAGGAAGGAGTGAGCGTCGCCACAGCATCGGTGACCGAACCGGAAATGGCGATCTGCTGGTCGAGCATTTCTTTATCGATCACGTCGATCGTCAGCGGCAGGGCGTTGACAGGCAGGATGCTGCGCGCGGCGGTGACGATAATCGGGGCAGCCGCCTCGCCGTCCGACCCGGCTGGCGATTGCGCGAATGCCGAGCCCGTGACCACAAGCGCACAGGTTGTCAGAAGAGCGTGAATGGTCTTTTGCATCGAGTTCCCCGTTTTCCTGGGGCTCGCTACTGAATGTTTGATACTAATGCAAGTCAGTCGCATTTAGTGAGGTAGGTTGGGCGCGATGCGCCGATCCGTGCGCGATGCTTGATATGCGTCGGCGAACTCTGAATATTTATGCCGACTCAAATCATATTTGTGTGTCATTGTTTGTCGCGATGACGGCGGCATCCCGCTAAAGTCGGCGGCCGAGCGGCGGATTCCGAGAGAGGACGATATGGCGGTTACCATCACTGCGTTCGACTGGGTGCCCGATTTCGCGAAAGGGCAAGTCCGCGACCTGCGTGTACGGTGGGCGCTGGAGGAAGTCGGCGAGGAATATCATGTCCGCTATCTGCGCCAGGGCGAACAGAAGGAAGCCGGGCACCGCAGACGTCAACCTTATGGACAGGTTCCGACCCTGGAGGAGGGTGACCTCACGCTGTTCGAGAGCGGCGCGATCGTCCACCACATTGCGAGCACACGTGATGGCCTTTTTCCCGCCGACGCCGCCGGCCGAGCCCGGGCAACGGAATGGATATTTGCTGCGCTCAATACGGTCGAGCCGTTGATCATGGACCTGTCCATCATCGACCTGTTCGAAGCCGACAAACCCTGGTCCAGCCCGCGCCGCCCGGCCGTCGAGACCCGCATCCGGGAGCGGTTGCAGGAAACCGCTGACCGACTGGGCGATGAAGAATGGTTTGACTGGGCTTTCACGGCAGGCGACCTGATGATGATCTCGGTGCTTCGTATTATCGAGCATGATCCGCTGCTGACCGAACAGGCAAGGCTGGTGGATTATGTGAAGCGCGGCACGGCGCGCCCGGCGTTTCAGCGAGCGCTCGCGAGCCAGTTGGAGGGCTTCACCGGCTCTCCCCCTGCGGCCTATGACGAATGGAGGGAAAATATGAACAACATGCCGGACCAATCGGCATGACCCGACCTGTACTCACCGCCTACAATTGGGCGCCCGACGAAGGGCGCGGCCTTGTACGCGACATGCGGGTCCGCTGGGCTTTGGAGGAAGTCGGCCAGGCCTATAACGTGCGCTATCTGAACTGGGGTGAGCAAAAGGATCCGGAGCATCGTGCCCGCAACCCGTTCGGACAGGTGCCCGCCTATGAAGAGGGCGACGTCGTTCAGTTCGAATCTGGTGCAATCGTTCTGCACATCGCGCAGCGCTGGCCGGGCCTGCTGCCCGACGATCCGGCCGATCGGGCACGCGCGATTGACTGGATTTTCGCAGCGCTCAATACCGTCGAGCCAGTAGTATGGGATCAGGTGATCGCTCGCATTATAGACGCGAAGCAAAGCTGGGCTGAAGATCGCTGGCCAAGCGTGCTGCAACGGTTGAAGGTGCGTCTTGGCGAACTCGCTGCCGCGCTGGGTGATCGGGACTGGCTGTATGGCGATTTTAGCGCGGGCGATCTGCTCATGGTTCAGGTCCTGCGTCATGTCGATGGCGCGATCCTCGCAGATTATCCTACGCTCGGCGCCTATGTCGCGCGGGGCATGGCACGCCCGGCATTCAAGCGAGCGCTGGATGCCCTGCAAGCGGGCCGGACCGGCAAGAAACCAGCCGATTGGCCGCATTGATCATCTACAAGGTGCCAGTGACAGGCGGTCCTGACGAAACTTGCCTGTTTAACTTATCATCGCGGAATGAGGGGCGACTTTCCTGTGCGGGAAGCCGAGATTTTATCACGGTGGGCGTTCAACATCGGAAGCCTCCTGCTACCTAAACGGGATAGCTGGGCGTCTGCATCCGGGATGTAAAATTTGGCTTCCGAACGGCCGCAAAGCGTCGCCACCCGAACTAATCGTTTTTACGAGACGCGGCTCGTTAGAGGGCGGCTTTTGGCACCAGCGCGAAATCGACCTGAACTGAAACGGTGCTCGCTGTCTGCCCCGGCATGAGCAGAACTGTCGAGGCGTTGGCGGCGGATTGCTCGACAGCGACAGGCGGCGGCGCGACGGGTACGGCGCCGGGCAGGTAGCGATTGCCTTGCGTCCCGCCCGCATCGCGGATGGTCAGAACACGGGCGATCGTCATGCCCGCTGCATCGGCGTAGGCCTGCGCCCGCGCATGGGCTGCCTCGTACGCCGTTGTGTAGGCTGAGTTGGCTGCCTTTTCCGGGTCCGCGAGGCGCAGGTCGGGACCGCTCGGGATGTTGGCTCCAGCAGCCGTAGCCGCCGTGATGGCAGCGGAGGCGCGATCCACATCCCGAACCGTGACATTGATGACGTTACTCGCCTGATACTGACCCTTGCGATCGCCCCAATCAATTCGCTGCACGTTCAGAGATCGGGTTTGAATGTCCTTCTCCACGATGCCCGCCTGGGCAAGAGCATCCACGATCGTCGCGATCATCTGCCGGTTCGCAGCGCTGGCATCCTCCGCTGCTATGGCCCATGTGTTGATGCCTGCTTGGAACTGCGCCTGGTCCGGACGGACATCAGCCTGGCCCGTCGCGCTGACAGAGAGAAGAGTTTCGTCGCGGTCGATGCCGCGCGGGTCATGGGAGCCCCGGTCACAAGCGCACAGCAGCATCAGCGCGCTCAGTGCGAAGGCCAATCTCGCCACATCATCTCTCCACCATCATCGTTCCGAAGCGAACATCCGAGCGCAAGATGAAGGAATGCTGACGCTGTGCCGCGCGGACATGACCGTCGTGAACCCGCCGCCCCTTATCCTCGCTTCCGCCGAGACCGGACTTGCCGCCCTCTGTTCCCCAATCCGGCGAGCAGCAGCCCATAAAAGGCCATGTCTGCTACGAACGGCCAGAACCGAAAATCATCCTCTACAACGCCTATACTGTTCTCGACCGAGATACCCGGCCGGTCGAACAGATAGGGTGCTGGCCACCCGGCGTTGAGCACTGGCTGTGGGCAATAGATGTCAAACCCGTCCTTTGACTTGCCCAGCGCACAGAAGACCGCCTGATCAGGCCCATGCCGATGGATTGCAGCGGACCCGCCTGCAAGCAGGAGCGACCCGGCGATCATCGCGGGCCAGGCCGTCAGCTTCACGCCTAGGGTCGAAGCGCGAACTGGATGGAGACGGTTGCGCCGAGCATCAACTCGCCCGGTGCCACTGGACTTGGCGGCGGCGGCGCGGGGGGCGCTCCTGCCATGCGGCCCGTGACAATGATCGGCTGGGGATAATAGCCTCCGCCCTCGCTGATCGACAGGATGCGGGAAATGCGCAACCCCGCCGCCCGCGCGTAAAGCTCGGCGCGAGACCGGGCCTCGCGCACCGCCGCCGTCCGCGCTTCGTCGAGCGCGGCCTTGGGCTCGTCCAGCGTGAAGGACGGGCCGTCTACCTGATTGGCGCCAGCCTGGACCAGAGTGTCGATGATCCGCCCCATTTCACCCAGCTTGCGGACGCGCACCTGCACATTGTTGCGCGCTTCATAGCCGATGATCCGGGGCGCCTGGGGCTGTGCCGGCGCGACATAGGGCTCGCGCGTCATTCTTGCCCGGATTTGGGCCTCCTGATCCGGATTGGAATATTGCGGCTGCAGGGAAAGCGCCGATGTCTGGATGTCGCGATCCGCAATGCTGGCACGTTTCAAGGCTTTGACCACCTCATCCATCCGCATTGCGTTGACACTGAGCGCGTCGCCGCCCGTCTTGCCCTGGGTAACAACGCCAGCTGAGAAGACGGCCACATCAGGCACTCGGCGGCTCTGTCCTTCTCCGCTCACCACCAGCAAGGTTTCCTCAGGGGCGAGCACCGGGTTTGCAGCAGGCAACTGCGCCTGCCCGGCGGATGTGGCGCTCGCTGCGATCGCCAGAAAGACGCACCATTTCATCAGCCTCTCTCCTTGTTGTGTCAGCGTAACGTTGCCACGCTGCTCTGGTTTCATCGCAGCAGGAACGATCTTGCTGGCGCCTTTGGATGATCGGCATACATTGCCTGGCCGACCTGCTGCCGTGCGCCGACGGTGTCGCAATCAGCCTCGGCAACTTCGTCGGCTCCCCGGCGTTCCATGACCAGGAGGCGCGATGAGAATAAAGTACGACGGTTCCGGGAGTTGGTTCACCTTGTTTGCCCGGCTGGGTTTTGCGGCGCGCGGGCTCGTTTACGTTTTGATTGGTGTATTCGCGATCGACGTCGCATTCGATGGGGGGCAGCCAAGTGACAATCAGGGCGTCCTGGGCACGCTCGCCGATGCGCCGCTGGGTCGCTTGCTCTTGGTCCTTTGCGCTCTTGGCTTTGCTGGCTATGCCTTCTGGCGTCTGACCGAGGCCATTCTCGATCCCGAAATGCGATCGCGCGATTTCAAGGGGAAGTTCGAAAGACTTGGCTATGCCTTGAGCGGCATTGTCCACGCTGGTCTTGCGGTGACGGCAGCACGCCTGGCGTTGCGAAAAGCCCCCGCATCCTTGGGCAGCCCGGGTGACGAAGCCGCTCAAAGCTGGTCCGGCTGGCTGTTGGAGCAGCCCGCAGGTCCGCTGCTGGTGGCCTTCGTGGCACTTTCCCTCCTTGCCGTCGCGGTGGCTCAGGGCGTCAAGGCGTATCAGGCGAATTTCGACGAACTGGACGGCGATGTGCCCGCCCCCCGTCAGGTTCGTTGGATCGGACAAGCAGGTTATGCCGCGCGGGCGCTGGTCTTTGCCATGATCGCATGGTTCCTGATTAACGTACTGCTCAACCGCGATCCACAAGAGGCAGGCGGTCTTGGCGCGGCGCTCCGGGAACTGCGTGAGCAGGATCATGGGCCATCACTCTTGCTGATAGTCGCGACCGGCCTGGCGCTGTTCGGCATCTTCAGCTTCGTGGAGGCGAGATATCGCCGTCTCAAGGTCGTTACGCCGAATTTGTAAGGATTGTCCACGCCTCCCGATCTGCCTCTGGGATCCGACATTGGGTTAAGGGGTTATGGCCTGGATGGAAAATGAGAGAGACGACATGCATCGCACAATTATCTTCGCCTGCGCCGCGAGCCTCAGCCTGGCTTTGGCAGCCTGTGGCGGCAAAGGAGACGACAAGTTGGGCGAACAGGCGCAGGAAGCGATGGAAAACAGGGCGGACAGGATGGACGCGATGGCCGACAATATGAGCGGAACGGCCGAGGACATGATGCAGGCCAAGGCTGACGCCACGCGGGAACAAGGCGAAGCCAAGGAAGAAGCGATCGACGAGTCCGACATCAATGCGGACGCGCTCTCCGCTGACCAGCGCGACAAGATTGTGAACGGAAATTGAGCTGAACTACCGGGCAGCTTCCCGATCGCGTCTGCCAAGCGCTGATCGTCGGCGGTCGAGCAGGAAAACCCGACCGTCCGCAGCTGGGTGCCAGAAATTAGCTGCTGAGCGGCTACAAAGGGGCGTGCTCTGCCGAGATTTGCCGCTCATGCCGCTGCCTTCAGGTCGGAACATTCGCACGTTGCTCATAGAAGCGTACGGCCTCATAAGGCCGTATGACAATCCCATTACAGACCGCGCCTTCCCTATCGAGAATACAGGGAAATTGGTTAGCCGCCAGGGAACGCCGATTGCTGAATTGGCTGTGCAGCCAGATGCCGCCGTGGGTCACGCCTGATCGGCTGACTTTGCTGGGTATGGTTGGTGCCTTCATGATCTTCGTGGGTTATGTCGCCAGTGGTCTGGCAGCTTCTTGGCTGCTACTCGCCATCGTCGGCTATGTAGTCCAATGGTTCGGGGATTCGATGGATGGCAGCATTGCGCGCTATCGCCATATTGAGCGTCCCTCCTACGGTTACTTCATCGACCATAGCTGCGATGGGTTGGCAACACTGCTGATCCTTGCAGGCATTGGCCTTAGTCCCTTCGTAACCATGAACGTCGCGCTGGTGGCCCTGGCCGGTTATCTGTTGCTGTCGATCCATGCCTATCTTTCCGCCCGTGTTCTGGGGGAGTTCAAGCTGTCCTATCTCGCCGCTGGACCCACAGAATTGCGACTGATGCTGATCGCACTGACGGTGATGATGATGGTGCTCGGGTCAGGTCCCGGCATCTTTGGAGCGCTGTCCGGCTTTGATGTTTTTGTGGGAGCAGCTGGCCTGATCCTGATCTTGCTGTTCATCATTCAGACGATCACCACCGGACGGCGCCTCGCCCGGGCCGAGCGTGGTGGAAGATGATGCGCCATGCAGCATGAGTGTGGTGTCCGATGATCCAAATTTTAATTGATGCCGACGCCTGCCCGGTAAAGGATGAAATCTACAAGGTTGCCCTTCGCCATGCCGTGCCTGTCACGGTCGTGAGCAACAGTCCCTTGCGGATACCCCGTCATCCTCTGATCAGCCGCACAGTGGTCAGCGACGGGTTCGACGCGGCGGACGACTGGATCGCCGAGCGGGTGACGGCCGGAACGGTAGTCATCACGGCTGATATTCTGCTGGCTGACCGCTGCCTGAAAATGGGTGGGGCGGTAATTTCTCCCACCGGCAAGCCCTTTACGAACGCGTCCATCGGCAATGCCATAGCGGTTCGCGCGATCATGGCTGATTTGAGAGCTGGCAGCGATCATGTTGGTGGGCCCGCCGCTTTCAGCAAAGTTGACCGGTCGCGGTTCCTCTCCGCACTGGATGAAACGCTGGTTCGCTTGCTCGCTATACAGCGCCGTGCGGTGGCCCGCCCGCTCTAATGTCCGCGATATCGTAAAGGTTGCGTCGGGCGCTTGTGCCTGCGATAGGCCCCGCCCCACCGGTCGGGCCGGTTTTGCCCTTTCCCCAATTGCATTGGCGATAACATGATTTCGTCTCCTCGTTCGATTGGCATCGACTTTGGAACCACCAATTCGGTTGTCGCGCTAGGCTGCGCGGATGGCGAGGCGATGTTGGTGAATTATCCAGCCTCTGGTAATGCCGGTCCCATCTTCCGCTCCGCGCTTTGTTTCTGGGAGGATAGCGGCGTGCCGGGCGGCATCGCGCGGGAAGCTGGGCCATGGGCCATCTCCGAGTTTCTGGATTTTCCTCAGGGCAGCCGCTTTCTGCAATCCTTCAAATCCGTCGCTGCCAGCAAGGCGTTCGAACACGCAACCATCTTCGAAAAGCGATTGCGCTTCGAGGAACTCGGCCATATTTTTCTGGAGCGGCTGCGGGCACATGCGGCCGATGAACTCAAACTGTTGCCACCGCGGGTCGTCGTTGGCCGCCCGGTCCGTTATGCAGGGCAACGGCCAGACGATATGCTGGCTCGCCAGCGCTACGACCTCATGTTCGCCGCTTTGGAGCGCGAAGTGCATTATGTCTACGAACCGCTGGGCGCTGCCTTCAGCTTCGCCGCGCGGCTGACCAAACCCGCCACCTTGCTGGTCGCCGACTTCGGAGGCGGCACGAGCGACTTTTCCGTGGTGCGGATCGAGGCGCCGGGTGCGGCGAAACGCTGTATACCGCTTGGCTCCGCGGGCATTGGTATAGCGGGTGATCGCTTCGACTATCGTATCATGGACAAGCTGGTGCTGCCCATGCTGGGCAAAGGCGGTACCTATGCATCGATGGGCAAGTCGCTGGAGATCCCTGCGGGCCATTTCGCCGATTTTGGCGACTGGGCTCGCCTTGCGCTGATGCATAATCGCCGCACACTGGCCGAATTGCAGAAGCTGAAGCGGACCGCGGCCGATCCCGCAGCGATAGGCCGTATGATCGCTGTCGTGGAAAATGAGCTGGGTTACCCACTGTATGACGCGGTCGCCCAATTGAAGCGCGGGCTCTCCAGCGAAGAGCATGCGCATTTTCATTTCGATCGTGCTGGCGTGCGTGTAGAGGCAGATGTCAGCCGTGCGGATTTCGCACAGTGGATCGCACCGGACCTCGACCGCATCGGCGCGACAGTAGACGCGGCGCTTGCCGAAGCGGGGATCGGGCCCCAGGCGATAGATCAGGTCTTTCTTACCGGAGGCTCCTCTCTGATCCCTGCCGTCCGGCGCCTTTTTGAAGAGCGTTTCGCGGCCGACCGCATCGCGGGTGGCGATGAACTGACGTCGATCGCTCATGGCTTGGCGCTGATCGGTCAGGAAACAAACATTGCCGAATGGGCCGCGGTCAGCGCGCATTAAAACGTGGCATGGGTGCCTGTATGGCCGATCAGGATCATGGATGCAGCCGTCGCTGGTGAAAAACGTCAACTCAGCAGTGGTCCTGGCAAGGCAGAAGGTCCGCTGACTGCTCAGTTTCCTTATCAGACCGTCATTGGCTGAGCCTACAGGATCAAAAAAAGCAGACCGACCGCCCCGAAGGTCGGGAAGTTAGTGGCTGAATGACCGCAAAGGGTCGGTCTCGCGTTGACGCGTTTTGCCTGTGGCCATCGTGGCCACAGAAGAAGTGTCATTGGATTATCAGAATTTGATCCCGCCGCTCGCGAGCGAGTGTCATGAAACGCGGGACGAAAAGTTGGCGCCAAGCGAGCCCTCAAGCCCCGCCAGATTTGGGCAGTCCGTTTCTTCCTTGATCGACACCGACGACTTCGAGATCGAGCGCTTTTCGATCTGGCTATCGATAGCAAGCTGCGCGGCTGCGACCTGGTGAAAATCCGGATCAGTGACATTGTTTGTGATCGCAAAATCCGGACCAGGGCCACCGTTGTTCAGCAAAAGATCGGCCGCCCAGTTCAGTTTGAACTGATGGACGATGTTCGCGCCAGTCTGCTCAAGTGGCTCGAACTTCGCTGCGGTTTTCTCGATGACTTTGCCTTTCCAAGGCGCGCGGATCACGCAAATCACATATCGCCGACGTTATCGCCAAGATTGCGGGCGAATGGCCTGCTGCCCGCTGGGATGAACTCATGCCGTGGAACTGGCGTCCAGATCAGCAACCCATCGCCGAAGCCGCCTGATCCGCGGCCTCCAGCCCACGCTTACCCAATATGTCGGCTTCGAAATAGACGATGACATGCCAGCCCAAGGGTTGGATGCTGCGGGCGACTTCCAGGAACTTGTCCTTGGGCGCGTTATCGACCAAGTGCTCGCGACCACTTAGGAGAAAATCTATCCGTTCGGATGGCTGGGCATATTGGCCGATGTGCCGCCATCCGAGCATGAGCTGATCTACGCCAATCATGAACATGGCTTTGCGCTGACGTCGATGCGGTCGGAGAGGCGCAGCCGCTATAATCGAGGCGCAAGGGGCCTTCACGCGCCCCTTGTCTCACTTTCGACTGCTCTGGCACAGCATCATAGCGCTCGCCCCCATCAATGCTCCCGGTGAACCTGTGGCCGCCTGAACTTGTGCACCATGTCGCGAATGGTAAGGCCTGCGTCGATCGAGGTGTAAACACGCATCGGTCGGCCGGTCGGCCTGGCGATGTAGGTGCCATCGGAAGTCAAACGAGGGGTCGGCTGGAGAATGTACCGGCTCGACGATGGATCGGGCTGGATGGGCGGCAACAGCGCTGTGAGCGTCACCAGCGCACTGTCGCCGAGCCCAATAACTTCTGACGAGGGCATGCTGGAAAATGCAGGGATCGCCGCGAGTTTAGAGTCCATTTCGTCCACTTGCAGCTTCAGAAAGCGGCCAAGCGGCCCTGAGGCGGCGAGATCCTGCATTTCCGCCGAACTGAACAGCAGCTGCCGATAGGCGTCGCGAGGGACTTGCCAGATTTCAATGTCGGATTCGTTGAAGATCAGTTGCGCTGCCAGGGAATCGATCGAGAAATTGAATTCGGGCTCGTCCGGGCCAGGAGGCGGGTAGGCGATACCGCTATGTTCGCGTCCGCCGATCCAGACAAGCTTCAGCCGGCGGCCGATGCGTGGCTCTGCAAGCCAAGCGAGGGCGAGTTCGGTCAGCCCCGCGCCCGCGGCGTATACGAGGGGTTCATTCGTGTCCTCGCGCATGGCTTCCCGAACGATCGCGGCGGTGGCGGGACTGGGCTTCCAGGCGTCACGCGAGGCGATCGAGCTTTCCGATCCGGTCAGCAGATGTGGCGTCCTGGGCGCTTTCAGGACAGCGAGTAGCTGTTTTGCTTTCGCCAGGCCGTCCGCTGCAGACGACGCGCCGCCGAAGGCCGGGGGCAGGTGGGAGCTGACGAGGATCGGGATATTCACGGAGGGGGAAAGAAGATGATGGGCGAGCTGAAACAAGCCATCGGAATCTCCGGCAAAGTCATTGTCGATGATGACTCGCGCCAGAGAAGGCCGGTGCGATGGAGCAGCCCGCAGCGAACAGGGGAGCGCCGCCAATAGGGCGGCGGCCGACCCTATAAATCCCCTGCGGTCCACGCGATGAGCCTGAGATTTCACTTGGTCCACAGCGTCACCGGGCCGATCAGACCGCCCGGACGTAGGGGCGCGTTCGGTTTATAGGTAGGAGCGGCGGTGAAGGTTATGGGTTTGGCGCCGGGTTGCTTGTCACCGATGAGGCGGTTGACCCAGAGATTGGCGACTTTCACCTCCAGCTGGTTGCTGCCGGATTTGACGAAGCGGCCGATGTCGAGGCGATAGGGTGCGAACCAGCTGGTCCCGGCAAGCTGGCCGTTTACGCGGACTTCGGCGAGGTCGCCTACCTTCCCAAGATCGAGCCAGAGTGGCTGGCCGCGTTTTGCGGCTTTGGGCAGAGTGAAGCGGCTGGTGTAGGCGGCGATGCCGGAGAAGTAGCGGACGCCTTCTTGCCTCGCTTCGTTGAGTGGCGTGAGTTGGGGCATCGGCAGGGTGGCGGGCGCACCCCGGCCGGGCTGGAAGCTGATCTGCCATGGCTGGTCGAGGGTTGCGATCTGGCGCGGGTTGGGAGCGGTGATCGTCGCGGCGGGGGCGCTGGCGGGCTTGCGGAAGAGGATGAAGAAGGCATCTTCCGCGCCGACGTCCAGCGGGATGACGGTTTCCTGGCCTTCGGTGCGGTAGGAGACAGGTGCTGCCGTGCCGTCGATCGCGCGCCAGATTTCGGGCTGGCGGCCGGTCACGCGGAAGCGGGCTTCGATCTTTTCCGCGCGGTTCTGGCGGTTGTTGACGAAATAGAGTTCGCCGTCCGGCAGCGTGCGGTGGACGAAGCGATACTCGCTGTCGGGCGCACCGCCGGTGACGCGGAAATCAGGGGCGATGCCGATGCGGGCAAGGGCGGCGTCCGGGTCTTGAGCGGGGATGATGCGCGGCTTGGCGGTGGTGGTGCCTTTCCACAAGCGATCGACAAGCGCGGCGAAGGCGGCGGGATCATCCTTCATGGCGGGGTCGCGCTCGGGCGCTTCGCCGATGATGGGGACGCCTGCGTCGGCGAGCGCGGCGATGCGGCGCAGGGTGGGCAGGGTCATGACGCGGCTCGATCCGCCGAGATAAAGGGCGCGGTAGCGGGCGCCGCCGGGCGCGACCAGCTGGCCATCCTCGACCTTCAGGACATTGGCGAGGATGTCGGCGTTGACGAAGTCATAACCATAGCCCTTGGGCAATCCCGCCGGTTCTGCGGTCGCGAACAGGGCGGTGATCGGCGCGTCCTCTCCATGGAACCAGGCGATGTCGGCATGGTCGCGGCCCTGCTGAAGCAGGTAGCTGGTGCGGGCCATATAATCGACCCAGGGGCGCGCCATTTCCGCCCAGCTTTCATGCCGGTTGAAATATTGGCCGAAGATCATGAGGCTGAGGCCCGGCACCTTGTCGTCGATTGGCTGGTGAACGGAGGTGTGGACGATCGGCCGGTTGATGCCGGACGCGAATTCTAGATCAACGATACGCTTCAGGTCCGAAGGCGCGAAGGCCCACGGAGATGAGGCTGAGGTCATGGATTCTGCCGCGACGATATTCTGGCCGTAGATATGGGCCACGGACGCTGCGCCCTTCATGTCGCCGAGCAGAGTGGGGCGGGGCTTTGCATCGCGGTTCCAGGTCCAGAGCGCGGCCATCGGCACATCGGCATGGCTGCGCATGGTGAGGTCGTCGCCCAAGACCGGGCGCACGTCCTCAAGCGCTTCGCCATAGAGGATGAGGCCATTTTCATGCGCGACCTTCGCGATGGTGCCATAATGCGCGTCGGCGAGAAGATCGGCCAGCGTCTGGCGATAGTCATGGAGAAAGGCGTCGCTGCGCGCGGGCGAGCCGACGATCGCGCCGGTGAGGACGGGCAGATAGGACAGGGGATCATAGCCGCGCCGGGCGGTGAATTCCTCGACCATGCGCGGCGTCCAGTTGGAGGGGCCAACCTCTATGCTGTCGGTCAGGAGCGCGCGGATGCCCTTTGCGCCGATCCATCCGGGGCCGACTGCGTCGCGATACATGGAGAGATAGGTTTCCATGTAGCGGCGCACGGCGGCGGGATCATATTTGTCGACTTCAAGGCCGGTCGCTTCGGCGGTGGCGGGATGGTTGGTCTTGCCGAGCAGCGAATAGCCGAGGCGGAGGATGCGCCAATTGCTGCCCGAAGGCGGGGTCCAGTCGAGCGTGCCGTCGGGGCGTAGATGGCTGCTGATGTCGATGACCTTCGATGGGTCTACGGCGCCAGCGGTGGAGGATGATCCGGCGGGGAGGGCGGCGTAGTCGCGCAGGATGGTGAAGCCCGCCTTGGCCTCGAAGCGGTCGAGGCGTGGTTCGGCGGATAGCTGGAGCGCGCCGATGGCCAGCTTTGGTTTGGACGGCTCAGCGAAGAAGTCGATGGTGACGGCTCCCGGCACGCCGTCGCCAAGGCCGGGCGCGCGGGGCGCGTCGTTGCGCCGCAGGACGATGCGGAAGCGACTGGCGGTGACGGCGGGGAAGGCTATCGTGGTAGCGGCTTCGGAAAGGGGGAAATGGCCGACCTGGCGCCAGTCGCTGCCTTGCTGCGCCTCTAGCACCGGACGGTAGGCCGGGTCGCGAAAGGGGGGCTTGGCATTGGGGACGAAGAGGCTGGCGGAGCGGACCGTGACGGGCTTGCCATAGTCGAGGATCAGCGTGCCGGGCTGATCGGGGGTGCCGGTGGTGATTTGGGCGGTGGTGTTGAGGTCGGCATCATCTAGCGCGGCGGCATCGATAGCCGTGCCGTCGCCTTGACGCATTTGCGGGCGGGGCAGGCTGGCGCGCTTTACCGGAAAGGCGAGCAGGCGGACGTCGCGATAGAGTGGGGCGAGCGTTTTCGAGCCACCCATGCCTTCGAAGGCGGGGGGCAAGGATGCGCTCTGGAAGGGGCCGACGGTTGCGGGTGGCTGAGGCAGCGCGCCCGTAACGCGGCGGCCACCCCGCACGGTGGTCTCCGCCCAGACGAGCTTTTTCATCGCGTCTTCGGGCTTGACCCAGGGGCCGCCCGTCTCGCTCCAGCCGGGGGAGGAGGCGATGGCGAATTCCAGGCCCTTGGCATCGGCGGTGCGGACGGCGTGGGCGAAGGCGTCTTTCCAGTCCGGCGTCATGTAAACAAGCCGCTTGGGCACGATCTGCGGCGTTTCCAGGCTGGCGTCGAAATTCTGGACGCCGCCGATCCCCATGCGCGCCATCCAGTCGAGATCCTTGTCGATCCCTTCCTTCGTGATGTTGCCGTTCATCCAGTGCCACCAGACGCGCGGCCGGGCGCTTTGCGGTGGGTTATGGAAGCCGTCCGCGAGATCATCCGCCAGCAGCGGACTGGCGAAGGCGGTGCAGGCGAGCAGCAGCGCAAGGCGAAGGGCGCGGGTCTTCATGCCGGTATCCTTTGGATCAACGGGCGGTAGCGGGGGCGGCGGCCAGCCAGCCGTGCATCCGCAGCCAGTCGGCGAATTGCGGTAGAACGCCGGTCGAGGTGGTGCCGGGGCGGCCAGCGCCGAAACCGTGGTCGCCGCGTTCATAGGCGTGCAGTTCGACGGGACGGCGGGCATTGCGCCAGGCGTCGGCGATGGCGAAGCCCTGCTTCTTGAACAGCCCATCGTCCATGGCGATGGCGGCGAACATCGGTGGGGCGTCGGCAGGGACCGTGACGACGGTCATGGGGCCGTAGATATAGCCGATGAAGGCGGGGCGGGCGTCGCCCTGGCCCTCCAGCGCGGCGCTGAGCGCGGTCATGGCTCCGGCGGAAAAGCCGATCATACCGACGCGGGCGGGATCGACGCGGAACTCCTTGGCGCGGCTGCGGATCATCGCGAGGGCGGTCAGCGCGTCCTGCGTCGCGCGGGGTTCCTTGATCTGGTCCACCGCGCCGGGCTTGGTTGCCTGCGCCATGCGCTGGCCCATGAATGTGCCGTAGGCCTTCGCGTCGCGGGGGGATTCGTTCAGGCGGTATTTGAGGACGAACGCGGCGATGCCTTGGGCAGCGAGCCAGCGGGCGATTTCCTCGCCTTCGCTGACCATGGAAAGTTGAAGGAAAGCGCCGCCGGGCGCGACCACGACGCCTGCGCCAGTGGCCTTTGCAGGGTTGGGGAGATAGGGCGTTATCGTCGGGCGCGTGACATTGCGGACAATGTCATTTTCCATGTGCAGCTGACCATAACGGACGCTGTAATGCTCCCATTGTTCGTTGTCGGCATCCTTGGCGGAGGGATAGAGCGGGATTTCGGCGAGCTTTGGCTTGGCGATCGGCGTGAGCTGCATTTGCGCGGCTGCGGGGGCGGCGATCGCCAAGGTGAGCGTGGTCAGGACGAGGGTGGTCAGGGCCGGGCGCTTCATCGAACGGGTCTCCTCTCTATCTGTTCTGTGCATCAAATCGCATTGGAGCGTGCGATTGCACCATATACGGTCGCGCTGGGCTTGGGAACGCGGACAAAGGTGGTGGGATCGAAGCTGTGGAGGCCGAATTTCGGGCGATAGCCGAAGATCCATTCGAAGTTGTCGATGAGCGACCAATGGCTGTAGCCGATGACGGGCACGCCCGACGCGATGGTCTTTTGCAGCTCCGCGAGGGCGGCGGGGATGAAGCGGGCGCGGATGCTGTCGTCATCGGTGCCCACGCCATGTTCGGTGACGAAGATGGGGACGCCGGTCGCTTCATGGGCGTAGCGGACGGCCCCGGCGAGGGAGGGGGCATAGACTTCCGCACCGGAATAGTTGAGTTGCGAGCCCTTGGGCGGGGGAAGCTTGCCCTTGTCGCTCCACATATTGCGTTCGTAATTCTGGACGCCGAGGAAGTCGTCGGCTCGCGCGGTTTCCAGCCATGCGCCGTAGAGCTCCCGCCGCTTGGCATCGCGGAGGCTGTTGCGGCCGATGGCCTGGTCATCGAACATGGAGAGGGAGAGGCCGACGGGTAGGTCGCCGCGCACGGCCTTGATCGCAGCCTTTGCAACCTTGTGTGCGGGGACGAGGTTTGCCTGCATGGCGTCGAGATCGTCCATGTTGGCGGCGTTGAGCGCGGTGAATTTGGGCGTGCCCATGCGGCGGGCTGCTTCGTCGAGCATCGCCTTTTGCGCCTCCATGACTTGAGGCGGCAGGACCACGGCGCGCAGGACGAGGAGGATGTTGGGTTCGTTGAAGGTGATGGCGTGGCTGATGCCGTCGGCCAGATGCCGGGCGGTGCGGTCGCAGAAGCGGGCGAAGAGCTGGACGCCTTCGCTGTTGGTCCAGCCGCCCATGGCGCTGAACCAGCGCGGCGCGGTGAAATGGTTGAAGGTGACGACAGGGTTAAGGCCTCGGGCGCGGGCGCCGTCGATCATGCGCTTGTAATGATCGAGCATGGCGATGGAGAAGAGGCCGGGCTCCGGCTCTATCCGCGCCCATTCGAGGGAAAAGCGGTAGCTATTGAGGCCCATGCCCTTGGCCAGGTCCATGTCCTGCGGCCACAGGGCGAAGCTGTTGGCGGCGTCGCCCGAGGGCGTGGAATAGATGGTGGGCTTGATATTTTCGAGCAACCACTGGTCGCTGGCGACATTATTGCCCTCCACCTGATGCCCGGCGGTGGAGGCGCCCCAGAGGAAGCCCTGCGGGAAACGGCGGCCGCTCAGCCGGTCTGCGGCTGCGAGCGCGGGACTGGCGGCGAGAGCCGCGCCGGTGGCGATCAGGGTCCGGCGGTCGATCATGTCTCTCTCCCTTTTTCGGGTTAGTTTGTTGTGTCTTTGATGAAGGCGCAGATTTCGTCGGCGAGGCGGCGGTCGCTGGTGCCGAGGTGCATGGGCAGGCTGTAATGATTGTGGCCGCTGACGATCATCGCTCGCGGCATGGCGCCGTGGCGGTTGAGCCGGTCCTGCATCAGCCCGAGAAATTCCTGTTGGAAGCGGGCGGGGTCATGCTGGGCGCAGGCGATGAAGAGCGGGAGGGTGGTCGAGGCCACGGCTTCGAGCGGCATGCGGTCGGGGTAGAGTGCTGGGTCGCCATAATAGAGCGTGTCGCGTTCATCGAGCGGGGTGTAGCCATAGAGGCCGGAGAGCAGGATGGCGGCGCGGATATCGGTGGTGCCGTGGCGCTGGAAATATCCCGCAACATGGACCGCGCCGGCCGAGGTGCCCATGAGGACGATGCGGCTGGGGTCGCCGCCATGCTGGGCGGCGTTGCTCTTCGTCCAGGCGATGATGGCGGCAACGTCTTCGGGACCGGCGGGCCACGGGTGGTCGGGCGCGAGGCGGTAGTTGGGGACGATGCCCATGAAACCCGCCTGCGCCGCCATGCGGCCGACATTGGCGTTGGGCCAACTTTGATCGCCACCCTTGTCGCCCTTCAGAAAGCCGCCGCCGTGGAGGAAGATGAGGATGGGAGCGGAGGATGTGGATTGCGGGCGGTGGAGGTCGAGGCGGTGGCGTTCGTGGGGGCCGTAGGGGATGTCGGTCGCGGCGGCAGGGATGCGAGCGGCGAGGGTGCTCTGTTCCGCATCGAATAACGCGGTGCAGCGGGCTAGAATGTCAGGGCCGAGGGCTTGGCCCATGGCGGCGATATCGTGCCTCATCCGTTTCGTCCTTAGCTGGCAACAGAGGCGGGCGATCTCATTTGGACCGCCCGCCAGCTTTTGATCAGAAACGCGCTTCGAACGACACGCCGAAGGTGCGCTCGGCTTCACGAGTGCGCCAGTTCACGTAGCCGCCGTCCGAGAAGGGGAGGCCAAGGATTGCCGAGTTGAAATCGACGTCGAACAGGTTGCGCACGAAACCGCCCACGCGCCATGCGCCGTCCGCATTGCCTATGCCAAGGTTGAGGTTCACCACTTCATAGGCGGGCTGAATTGTATTCTTGTCACCCACCGCATTTTGCGTCTTGGACCGGAAGGACAGGTTGCCGGATGCGTCGAAGGTCAAGCGGTCGGTGACCGGATATTCCCAGTTCGCGCCCAGCACGACACTATATTTGGGTGAGCCGGGCAGGACTTCCCCGCTGGCGTCAAACAACTGACCCGGCGTTGCCGAGGCGTTGCAGACCGTCGCTGCGGTGCCCGAAACGACGAACACGGTCGGGCAGGCCGTCACATAATCGGTGAACTTCGCGTCCGAATAGGTGAGGGACGCGTTGACCGAGAAGGTCTTGGAAGGACGGGCGACCAGCTCGACTTCGAACCCCTTCACCTCCGCGCCGCCGGCATTTTCGGTGAGGAATTCCTGACCATCGAAGACCGACGTCTGAAGATCCTTATATTTGTCCCAGAAGGCGTTGAGGTTGACGGTCAGCGTGCGGTCGAGGAACTGCATCTTCGCGCCCGCCGTGATGTCGTCCACCGTCTGCGGCGCGACTGTGCTGCGGGTTCCGGTGAGGCCGGAGAAGGTCACCGTCGGCCCCAGATAACCACGTGCGTAGGTGGCGTAGAAGAGGAGGTCGCGGTTGGGCTTATATTCGAGGCCCCCGCGGCCCGAAATGTCGGTCTTCTTTGCCCGGCCGGTCTGCGGCGCGCGCACGTCGTAAGGCACGGTGCCCGATGGCGTGAAATTGTTCGCGGGAGATGGCGGATCGAACGGCGCCAGTTCCGGATCGGCATAGGAGTAGTTCAGCGCCTTCACCTTGTCCCGCGTGAGGCGCGCACCGCCGATCAGGCTGAGCGTGTCAGTGATATGATATTTGCCGTCGAAGAACAACGCGGCGCTGTCCGATGTGGTGCGCGTGACGTTATAGCCTGCGGTGATCGAGACGGTCGGGAAGGTCGAATAGGGCAGCGCCGGACGCAGGATCGCGCTCTGGCCGCCGCCAAGGCCGGTCTTTTGCCGGGAGAAGAACAGGCCCGCAATATATTCGAGCGGTTGGCCCTGCGGTGAAGTCAGGCGCAGTTCCTGCGAAAAGAAGCGCTTGGTTTCGCCCTTCGACTTGGCGAAGAACTTCTCATAAGGCAGGCCATCGATCGCATAGGTGAAGGGCGCTTCATTGAATTCGCGCCAAGCCGATACAGAGGTCAGGGTATGATCACCCAGTTCAAGGTCCACCTGAAGCGAGGCACCGTAATTTTCGACGTCGTAGAAGCCCGCGCCGTCTTCGATGGACTCTTCATTGTGCAGGCCGGGCGTGACGCCCAGCGCCGCGAGATTGACGAAGGGCACGCCAGCGATGCCGCCCGGAGCGGTCTGAGCGGCTGAGAGCTTGTTGAGGGTCCAGGTCTGGCCGGGTCCCTTCTGCTTCTGGCGCGAATAGTCGCCGATCAGGGTGACCGAGAGACCATCGGTGGGCTCGACCAGCAGCTTGGCGCGTGTGCCATAATAATGCTGGCCGCCCCATGTTTCATCGCGGACGACATTTTTGATGAAGCCGTCATAGGCGCGGTCGAAGGCGTAGATGTTGAACGCGGCTTTGCTGCCGATCGGAATGTTGACCGCGCCATGAATGTCGCGCTCGTCGAACGAGCCATAGGAGGCGAAGACATTGCCGCTGAATTCGCCGAGTTCGGGCTTTTTCGTCGTGATATTGATGACGCCCGAGGAGGCGTTCTTGCCAAACTGGGTGCCCTGCGGTCCCTTCAGCACTTCGATCCGTTCCAGATCGCCAAGGCTGTTGACCGGGCTACCGAAGCCGATGACGACATTATCGACCACCAGGCCGACCGGCGCTTCGGACGCGCTGGTGAAGCCGCCGAGCGTGCCGACGCCGCGAACGCGGAAGCCAGCGTCGTTGGGGGTGGTGCCGAACTGCACGCCCGAAAAGGTGTAGGCGATGTTGGTGAGGTCCTTGAAGCCGGTCGCGGCAAGCTGGTCACCGCTAAGAGCCGACACGGCGAGTGGGACGTCCTGCAGGCGTTCGGCGCGCCGGGTGGCGGTGACGATGATGTCCGTCGAGGCGACGGGCTCGGCCGCTTGCGGCGCGGTTGTTTCCTGCGCCCATGCAGGCGTCGCGATGGCGAGCAGGCTGGCGCTGCCCAAGGCTATGTGCGTGGTGAACTTTCTCATGACGTTGATCCTCTCCCCTTGTTGATTACTGTTCGTCGATGATGCGGTTGGTGAGCGTGCCGATGACGCCGATGCTGATTTCGACCTTGTCGCCGGCCTTCATGTAGAGCGGCGGGGTGCGTTTATCGCCGACGCCGCCGGGGGTGCCGGTGGCGATGACGTCGCCGGGGGCAAGGGGCGTGAAGGCGGAGATATATTCGATGACGGTGGCGATATCCCAGATCATGTCGCTGATCGGCTGATCCTGGACGAGTTCGCCGTTGAGGCGGGTCTGGACGCCCTGGGCGGCAAGGTCGCCCGCCTCGTCCGGCGTCACCAGCGCGGGGCCGAAGCCGCCGGTGCCGGGGAAGGTCTTGCCGGGGGTGAACTGGATATTGTGGCGCTGCCAGTCACGGGCTGAGCCGTCGTTGAAGCAGGCATAACCGGCGATGTAGCCCATCGCGTCGGCGCGGGCGACTTTGTGCGCGGGCTTGCCGATGATGACGGCCAGTTCGCCTTCATAGTCGAAGCGGGTCGTGACGGACGGCTTCACCATGGGCTGGCCGTCGGCGACTAGGCTGTCGGCATAGCGGACGAAGATTGCGGGGTGCTCCTTCTGCTCGCGGCCGGTTTCCTTGACATGTTCGGCATAGTTAAGGCCGACGCAAAGGATCTTGGCCGGGTCGGGGATGACCGGGAGCAGGACGATGTCGTTGCGGTTGTAGCTGGCGCCCTCGGTTAGCGAGGCGAGGTTGCCCGCGGCGAGTGCGGCTTTCAGGCTGGGGGCGCCGGTCAGTTCGACGATGGCGTCGCCGTCCAGGCGGCCGAAGCTGGGGGTGCCGTCGGGGCGGCGGAAACTCACGTAGCGCATCAGACTTGTTCCTCGTTCAGGGGCTGCGGAGCCCAGTCGCGGCGGTGGCGGAATTTCTCCTCGGCGGCGCGGAGGCCGGTGAGATCCTTGTCGGACATGCCCCACTGATCGATGCGGCCTTCGGGCCAGGTCCAGTCTTCGGGGGCTCCGGCTTTGTAGTCGTCGGGGACCTTCTCGACGGCGGTGGAAAATTCGATGACGGGACCAAAGGGGGCGATGAAATAGGCGAAGACGTTCGCGCCGGGGCCGTGACGGCCGGGACCCCAGGCGGGGACCATGCCATGGTCACGCAGGCGGCCGATACCGCGCATCACCGCGTCCATGTCCGCCATCTCGAAGGCGATATGGTTGAGGGAGGAAAAGCCCGCGCGGGCGAAGGCGGTCGAGTGGTGGGACTCGTTGCAGCGGACGAAGACCATGCCCTTCGTCCGGTCGGAGACGCGGAAGCGTAGTGCTTCCTCGATCAAGTGGCCGGTGGCTTCGGCGTCGGTGGCGTTGAACACCACATGGGTGAGCTTGACGGGGAGATCCTTGCCTTCGATCGGCGCGACTTCGCTCGTATCGGTGAGGAAGCGGAGCAGCTCGCCCTCGGCCAGTTCGACGATGATGCCGTGGCCATTGCCGGGATCGTTCGAAGTGACAGGGCTGGCGGGGAGGTTCGCCTTCGTGACGCTGGCCTTCAGTTCTTCGAGCCGTTCGGGCGAGCAGGTGAAGGTGGTGGAGCGGACATGGGGTTCCGCCGACTCTTCAAGCGCGACGAGATAGGGGAAGCTGCCCGATCCGCGCAGATAATGGGTGCCGCCTCGCACTTCGGCGGGGGCCATGCCCCAGATGTCGGTGAGGAAGGCGGCGGCCTCTGCGGCGTGGGGCAGCGCCAGTTCGATGCTGCGCAGTTTCATTTTGCGTCTCCGTGAGTGAGGCCAGCGGCGGCGATGCCAGCGATGGCGCAGGCTTCGTCCATGTCGCCGGTGTCGCCGCTGGTCCCGACGGCGCCGATCATCCGCCCTTCCAAGTCACGGATGATGACGCCGCCGGGTGACAAAGCGAGTTGGCCGCCCGTAACGGCCACCACGCTCTGAAAGAAGGTGGGGTTGGAAGCGGCGCGGGTCGCAATGATTCGTGTGTCCGCCCCCAACCCCAATGCGCCCGAGGCTTTTGCCCTGGCTATGTCGAAACGGAACAGGCTCGCGCCATCCTCTCGCGCGAAGGCGATGGGGTGCGCGCCTGCGTCGAGGATGATGATGGCGAGCGGCTGCGCCTGCTGCGCGCGGGCGTGGGCGAGCGTGGCGTCCAGGATAGTGCGGGCTTGGGCGAGAGTTAGGGTCATGGCCGGAGCTTTCCTTGCCATTGTGTGAGGAGGTCGGCGGGCGTACCGGTGCCGAAGACATAATGGTCGGGGCGGACTAGGACAGCCTGCGCGTTGTGAGCGGTGAGCCAGTCTTGGATCGCGCCACTGGCGGGGACGAGGGTGATTTCGGCAGGGACGTCAATGGGCGCGGTGGTGAAGAGGCGCCAGCCGCTGCCGATAATGTCGTCGAGAAGCTGGCCGTCTACGTTGGGCTGGATGAAGCGTTCGCCTGCGCCGGGGGTGCCGATAGCGACAATGCCCTGCGCGATGGCGGGGATGAGGTCGGCGGCGGTGCCATGGCTCGCGCCCTTGGCGGCTTCGCGTATTTGGGCGTCGCGGGTGGCGGCTTGGGCGGGGTCAAGCATGCAGATGTAACGGCCTGCGGCTACGGCGGCGGAGATGACGGCGCGGACATGGGGGTCGCGCTCGGTCTGGTAGCTGTCGAGCAGGGTTTCAGGGGCGCGATCCGCCAGCACCAATTCGAGCTTCCAGGCGACGTTCGCTATGTCGCGCAGGCCGTGGCACATGCCTTGGCCGAAAAAGGGCGGTGTCTGGTGCGCGGCGTCCCCGGCGAGGAAGACGCGGCCCTGACGCCATTGCTCCGCGATCAGCCCGTGGAAGCGGTAGGTGGCGGCGCGGACGATCTTGTGCGGCACGCCGGTGAGGTAGGGGGCGACGAGGGCGGCGACATTGCCCGGCTGCATCATGACGGCGTCATCCTCGCCGGGGAGGAGCATGAACTCCCAGCGGCGGTGATTGCCACGGCCCGGCACAATGGTCGCGGGGCGTTTGGGGTCGCACATCATGACAGAGAGCTTTTGCAGGTCGGCGGCTTCCGGTACGCCCCACAGGTCGGGGAAGCGGACCGGGCCGTCGACTTCGGCATCGACGACGAGCCAGGGTTCCTCGAAATCCAGATCGTCGAGGGCTATGCCGAGCGCCTTGCGGACGGTGCTGCGTGAACCGTCGCAGGCGATGACATAGCGGGCGCTTTCGGTGCGGTTGCCGGACAGGTGGAGGCTGACGGCTTGAGCGTCCTGCTCCAGCCCTTCGAACGCCGTCCCGAGCAGGAGGGTGACATTGGGATAGGCGGCGAGGGCTTCGCGCAGATGCTCTTCCAGTTCGGGCTGGTAGAAGAAATAGTCGTTGGACCAGCTGAAGGGGCGGGGGCGGCCGACCGTGCCCATGTAGCGGATGACGCCATGATCCGCGCCGACATGAAGATGGCCCTCCGTTTCGCGCATATCGCCCGCTACGCGATCAATGACGCCTGCGGACTGGAACAGGCGCATCATCTCATGGTCGAGATGGACGGCGCGGGGCAGGGGATAGGGGTGCGCCTCCTGCTCCACGACAAGGACGGACAGGCCGGCCCTGCCAAGGAGATTGGCTGCGAAAGCCCCTACCGGGCCACAACCGATGATCGCTACGTCGAACATCTTACTGGGTCAGTTCTTTCAGGCGGAAACGGGCTGGACGGACTTGTGGAGACGGCCACCCTGCATGATCATGAGGAGGCGCGCGGGGTCCTGAAGGATGGCGACATCCTGCGTGGGGTCGCCATCGACCAGAAGAAGGTCGGCGAGATAGCCTTGCTTGATGAGGCCGGTCTGCTCGCCCATGAGCTGGCCGCCGAGCATGGTTGCTGCGCTCAGGACCTCGGCGGGCGTGAAGCCGAAATAATCGACGAAATGCTGGAGGTCGCGGGCGTTGCGGCCATGGGGATTGAAGGGGAAACCATAGTCGCCGCCGATCAGGATGCGCACGCCGCGTCGCTTGAGTTCGGGGACGAGGCTTGCTTCGAGTTGCATGCGCTGGGTGGCGCTGGCCTTCATCGCGCTCATGTCGATATGGGGTGGGGGCGTTGCTTCCAGCGCTGCGACTGAGACGCCGGGGCCGGGGGCGTAGAAAATCTCGTCCTTGTGCGCGGCGAGCGCATCGATCGCGGCTTCGTCGGCGAAGGAGCAATGGTAGAGGATGCGCGCGCCTGCTTCGAGCGCGAGGTCGATGGCGCGCGGGGTGTAGGCGTGGGTGGCGATCCAGAGGCCGTTCGCCTTGGCCGCTTCGCCAGCCGCCTGCATTTCCTCATCGGTGTAGAGGATGTCCTGCGCCGAGCCGGGCTTCAGCGCATCTTCGCCGGAAATGACGAGCTTTACCGATTTGACGCCCGTGTCGCGGCAATGGTCCATGAAGGCGCGTATCGCTTCAGGGCCACGGCCGTTGAAGACGTTGCCCGTCTCCACGCCTTGTTCGCCTTCGGGGCTGCGTTCCAAGGTCGAGGGGATCAGGCGCGGGCCGGGAGTCTCGCCTGCTGCGATGGCGCGGGCGAGTTCGGGCTCTATGCCTTCGCCCAGCGCGCCTGCGGAATAGACGCTGGTGAAGCCATGATCGAGGAGGACACGGGCGTTACGCCACGCGGCGGTCTTGAGCTCTTCGGGCGGCAGGATGAACTGGTGGTAGATATGTTCGACCGAGCTGCCCCAGGTGAGGTGGCAATGCGCATCGATCAGGCCGGGCATGAGCGTGTTGCCATGGCCATCGATGCGGATGTCGGCGGCGATGGACTGAATGTCGGCATCAGCGGGGAAGATGGCGGCGATGCGATCCTGATCGATCAGGACGGCGCCCGGTGCGCTGGCAGCGCCGCTGCCATCGAAGATCCGCACGTTGTGGATCAGCTGCCGCATCTTGTCCTCTCCCGGCATATTTTGTTTGCCGGGGCTTACATGCGCCTTATTCGTCCGTAGGAAAAATAATCATTTTTACTAATACCATAGTCAGGGCCTATGGATGAAATAGTCGAGCAGGCGTTGTCCCAGACCGGACAGGCGGGCGCCCTTCAACTTGCGGATGCCAATGCTGCGGGGGAATGCAGCCTCACGAATGGCGATGGCGCGGAGTACGCCGATGGACAGTTCCGCGGCGGCGACCTGCATTGGCAGGATGGTGACACGGCTGCTGCTGCGCACGATAGCCTTCGTCGTCAGCAGGGAGTCGCAGCGGATGCTGCTGTTGGGCACGGGTGCGTCGGCGGCGAGGAACAGGGCATCGACCTGCCTGCGGAATGCGCCGCGTGCTTCGGGCAACACCCAGCGCAGATCGGCTAGGTCCTTCAACGACACTTCGCTCGGCAGATGTTCGTTGGCCCGCCCGACGATCAGGGAAAAGGGATCTTGGGAAAAGGTGAGTTCGTCCAGATCGTCTGGCGGCGTATCCATGCCGGTGGTGACGAAGGCGAGTTCGATGTCGCCCTGGCGGAGGAGCGTGGCGAGGTCGGGATCGGGCCGTTCGATGACATGAAGCGCGAAGCTGCCCGCATCATCTTCAAGGAAACGGACGGCGCCTGGCAGGAGGCTGACCAATGCTCCGGGCGTACCGCCGACGCGCAGCGGCCCGGCGATACCCTGCCGCGAGAGGCGTAACTCTTCTTCGGCGTCCTTGAGCAAACCTTCCATCGCCTGCGCTCGGCGAAGGAGCATGCGGCCTTCCGCCGTCAGCGCTATGCCTGCGCGCGATCGTTCCAGCAGGGTGGCGCCGATCGATTGTTCCAGCTGGGCGATGGTGATCGATACGGATGGTTGTGAAATGTTGAGCAGCCGGGCGCCTCCGCTGATCGAATTGGCCCGGCATACGGCCAGGAAGGTGCGAAGGGCGCGAGGATCAATCATGCTTAGCGTCTAGCCCTCCAATACAGCAACGACTTGGATTAACTCGGCCTCCGAAAAGAGTACGGATCACGGATCGAGCGTATTCGATCTATCTAGATGAAGTGAAGGCAAATATTGGACGGCAGATATCACGCGGTGCCTAAAAATCATACACCAGAGGCATCTGCGAACGCCTGGTGGCGTTTGGCGGGCTATTTGCTACCTACAATTTCGATGTAGCGCCGATCGAGCCCCCCGGACCGATGTTGTCGATTACCGACAACTGCGAGATCCGCGCTTTGGACGACTCCACTTGCGGCCGACGCTCGTCATTAAAATAAATCATTTCTTTCAATCCGCTAGTCCATCAAAGCCGACGCTTCGGTACGTATCAAACCATCATACGGCTTCTCGGGCAGCACCCCGTCTCTCTCTCTCTCTCTCTCTCTCTCTCTCTCTCTCTCTCTCTCTCTCTCGCAATATTCCCATCAGATCTTGGTGGGACGACCCGTACATTCACATCGCGGGCAGAAATTAAGTTAAGGGCCTGAAAGCCGATTTCGCCAGCGGTCACCCCGTGGCAAATCGGCGAGGTTCGGGCGGTTCCTCCTGTGAGGCTAATACCAAGGCGCATTGATCAGAACCCATGCGCCCACTGACGCAGGCCGATCGACATGATGCGCCATGGCTGGTCAGCAAGCTTGTTCCAGGCGTGGCAGCAGTGCTCGACGATGTCGTCGTAGGATTTATAGATGCGGTTCGACAGCCAGTTATCGCGCATGAACTGCCACAGGTTCTCGACGGGGTTCAGCTCGGGGCAGCGGGGTGGTAGCGGCAGCAGCGTGATGTTGGAGGGGATGATCAGATCATTCGAGCCGTGCCATCCGGCCTGGTGGAGCAGGATTACGGCGTGCGCGCCAGGCGCGACATGGAAGGCGATCTCTTCCAGGTGCAAGCCCATCGCCTCGCTGTTGCAGTGGGGCATGACAATGCCGGCCGCCTTTCCTTCAGCCGGGCAGATGGCGCCAAAGATCCAGGCCGAGGCCCGGCGTTCCGAGGCTCTTTGCCGCCTCGACGCGGCCGTGCCCGGCGATGATCCGATCCTCCTCGTCGATCAGTATCGGGTTGGTGAATCCGAACTTCCTGATACTCCTGGCGATCTGGCCGATCTGCTTCTTGGAGTGGGTACGCGCGTTGCGCGCTGCATCATAATCGTTCTCCTTTGGTGGAGAGCGTCAGAACCACGTCCTGACCTTTCGCGCCTACCAACGTTTGACACCGGCACGATTTTTTTCAGATCATGCCGGGCGATATCAGCTTCCCTGCTGACTTGCCGCTTTTCCCTGCAATCGAAGGAGAGAATGCCTGCTGGCAAGACTAGGGAAATCTCTCTTCAGAACGGCAGATTTCCGCCATTTTCTTCGCATGAATGGCGACAATTTCCAGACGAAAATGCAGTTCACGGCAATATCAGGGAAATGCAGGGAAGAGACGGGTTCGCTCTGGAATGCGTCCTGCACCATTTTTAGCAGCCTGTAATGACGCCGAGCAGCCAGGCAAAAGCCTCAAGCGATCGTCACCACCCGCGCCGAGCCTGTTCGGTCGAGCGGCTTTACCACGACCTTGTCTCCCATCCGGTCAAAGGCGATGTCGATCGATGCTTCGCCAATGCGCAGGCCATAGAGCCGCAGTTCGTCGAGGAATCGCGGCAGGGCTGGTTCGCGCAGGGAGATTTCAGGGCCTGCTACGTCGAAGCCGATACCCAGGCTCGACTGGATCAGTGACAGAGGCGCTGCGGCGGACCATGCCTGGGGGCTACAGGCCACGGGATAGAAGGTCGGTCCTTGCGCGCGGCGGCGGGGAAATCCGCAGAAAAGTTCCGGCAGGCGCATGAGGTCCACATATGTCGCGGCCGCGAAGAGGCCTTCGAATATCTGCGCTGCCTCACGCTTGTAGCCGTAGCGGGAGAAGCCCGCCGCGATGAGGGCATTGTCATGAGGCCAGATCGAGCCATTATGATAGCTCATTGGATTGTAGCGCGCTTCCGTCGATGCGATGGTGCGGACGCCCCATCCGGAAAAGGAGGCTGGCGCCATCAGCGTGCGCACCACCGATTCCACGCGCTCTTCCCGCGCGAGGCCGGTAAACAGCACATGCCCGGCATTGGAAGAACGAACGCGGCAGGGCTTTTTTTCTCCATCCAGCGCCAGCACATAGGTGCCAAGTTGCGGGTCGAAGAAGGCCGCATCGAAATGGTCGCGCAAATGGTCGGCGCGTAGTCCGTAGTCCGCCCCCCGTTGAGCATCGCCGATCGCCCGATGGATGGCTTCGGCGGCTCTCCAGGCGCCGTAGACATAGGCCTGGACCTCCGCGAGCGCGATGGGGCCGCGCGCGATCGAGCCATCCTCGTGGAAGATCGAGTCGTGGCTGTCCTTCCAGCCCTGATTGGTCAGGCCCTGATCGGTGAGCCGCCCATATTCCACGAAGCCGTCCCCATCGCGGTCGCCATACTGATCGACCCATTCGAGGGCTGCATCCAGATGCGGCAGCAGGCTGGTGATGAAGGGCTGGTCGCCTGTTCGTTCCAGATAAGCGCCAGCCAGCATGATGAACAATGGCGTTGAATCGATGCTGCCGTAATAATGGCGGAACGGCACTTCGCCCAGTTCCGCCATTTCGCCATGGCGGACTTCGTGCAGTATCTTCCCCGGCTCCGCGTCCGCTGCCGGGTCGAACGCGGTGGCCTGATGCTTCGCCAGATAGCCGAGCACGCCACGGCTGAGCGCTGGATCATACCAAAGTGTTTCGAGCGCGGTGATGATGGCGTCGCGGCCGAACACGGTGCTGAACCAGGGAATGCCCGCATAGGGATAGGGACCAAATTCGGTGTCCGTGGACAGCATGGTGATATCCGCAACGGACCTGCGCGTAACCTCATCGAACAGAGCATTTGATGAACGGACGGTCGCGCCGCGCGCCCTTGCCTGTTTCAGCGACTTCATGGATTCGCGAAGGGTTTTGAGGAACTGGCGTGAGAAGGGTTCTTGCGTCAATTCGACCCGCTCGCATGCAATGCGCATGTACAAGGTGCGCCGTTCGCCGGGCGGGACCATGACCTCGAACATGGCATGGCTTTCGGTGAGCTCTTGAGGCGCCGGATCAAAACAAAGGTGGGTTTCACGCGTCTTGGCGTCGCGGCCTTCATAGACGAGGAGAACGTCGGCGCTTCCCACGACGGGGGGCTTCATGGTCCCCTTACGCAAGCGCGTCATGCCGCGAATTTCGAACAGATCGGCAAAATCGGCAGCGAAGCTCATCTCCACCTTCACCGTTCGGGCGTCGGTATCGAAGTTGCGGATCGTGATCCGCTCATGGACGGCGGAGTCCCAGAGGAACCTTGTGCGGCGCAGGTGGATAAGGTCATGTTCCACCGCGACCCGGCCATCGTCGCCTGAAAAATCGGGATTTGTGAGGTCGCAGGTCAGCATTGCGTTGTCGTCACGCAATGCGGAACTCAGCAATATGGGCCGGAGTCCGTTGATCGTCATATAGAGGTGCGACAGGTGCCGGGTGTCGCGGTGGTAAAGCCCTTCGGGACTCCCCGGTCCGGCAATCGCATCGCCGCTATGGTCGAAGACCGCGAAGCTGTCGCCATGCTTCAGCGTTCGCGGACGCCTTTCGTGGAGCGAAGCGGTGGCCGGGATAAAGAACTGTGTCTGCTGCTGGGACAGGGACTTTGCCGGTTCCGTGGCCAAGGCTTCTGGCTGCAACTGGCTCGCCGTCATGCGAATCTCCTTATCCGACGACCTGAAGGTGAAGCTCCGCTTCATCGCCGCGCTCGCGACGAAGCCGTGCGGCATCGGTGCGCGCGCCGGGCAGGCCGTGATAAAGCGAGACATAGTCGGCCGCCATCCGGTCTGCCGTGAAACGTGCGTCAAAGGCGGCGCGTACCCCGCGACGGTTGAGTTCGCCGAGCCGGGAAACGGCTTCGACGGCCTGATCCTCCGTATCGACTATGAAGCCCGACACGCCATGGTCGATAATTTCGGGAACCGATCCGCAGCGGAAGGCGATGACGGGGGTCGCGCATGCCATCGCCTCGATCATCACCAAACCAAATGGTTCGGGCCAGTCTATCGGGAAGAGGAGGGCGCTGGCGCCGCCGAGGAAGTCAGCCTTCTGCGCTTCATTGATTTCGCCGACGAAATGAATGTTGGGATGAAGGTTTATGAGCGGCGCGATCTCTGCCTCCCAATATGCTTTGTCCACATTGTCGATCTTGGCGGCGATCTTGAGCGGCTTTCCGGAACGGGCGGCTATGCGAATGGCGCGGTCGGGCCGCTTTTCCGGCGATATGCGCCCAAGGAAGGCGAGATAGCCGTCATCGCTGTCGATTTTCGGCGGTAGAAGGTTTGCGGGAAGACCGTGATAGACAGTGCCTGCCCAGTTCACTGGGGGCATAGGCAGCCGTTGGTGGTCGGAAATGGAAACCAGGCTGTGATCACGGAAGGTCTGGTAGAAAGGGCGCAGGTCCGGCAGGTCCAGACGGCCGTGCAGCGTCGTGACGCATCGGCCGACGATGTCCTGCACCAGTGGCATGTGAACAAGATCGATGTGGAAATGTAGCGCATCGAACTCATGGGCGCGCTGGCGCACCGCTTCCAGCAGCATCATGTGATAGGGAATGGCGTCGCGAACATGGGGATTGAGGCGAAGCGCCATGTCCGTGACGGGCACCAGTTCCGCGCGAGTGACGGAATCGCCGCTGGCGAACAATGTCACGTCATGTCCTTGATCGACCAATGCTTCGGTTAGGTAGGAAACGATGCGCTCGGTTCCGCCGTACAGCTTCGGCGGTACGCTTTCGGCCAAGGGAGCGATTTGAGCGATTTTCATTCAGCAATCCTCATCATTGGCCATGAAGGCGCCAAAGGCGCGGGCGGCCGTTGACGAGGGTTAAAAGCCTGAGCGCCGGGCGAGTTGCATGCGCTGTTCAAACCATGATGGATTTTGGCGCGTAAAAATGCCTTGCCGCGCCGAAGCGTTTCCGCGTGTGCAGCAACAATTTGTAACATTCGGAAAATTTCAGAGACATTTGCCCCGCCTATGCCTTGGCAAGCGCTTCCTATGCCAAGGAGTTTCTTCGCATGCTTTCCATTTTCGCTTCCGCTGCCGTCATGGCCGTCGTCGCTCCGGTCCACAGTGCGGACATCAACCATGCGTCCACAGCCTATCGGACGAGCTATGAAACGGTGTCGACGGTTCATGTCCGGCAGGTCGAACCGCGTTTCGCCAGCCGTCCGACCATGCCCGTCTGCCGCTGGCAGGCCGAACTGGGTGTGAATCGCTCGGTGACGGCAGAGGGCAATGCGATTGCCGCGATGGGTAAGGCCATCCATCGCTTCACCCCGCTATCGGGTAGCTACGCCGGGAACTGTGCAAGCGCGCGGGGCCAGATCGACGCGGCAATCGGGCGCTACGCACGGGCGCGCGCTGGCGAGGCGCTGGCGGCGGCGCAGGGCGACAGCGCAGTTATCCAGGGTGAGCTTGATGGCCTTCGCAGCCTGTCAGTGAAGGGCGGATGAGTTCACCGCTGATCCTGATTGCCGAGGAAAAGCCCGAACAGCGGCAGCAGGTGCGCGAATATCTGGAGCAGAGCGGTTTTCGCGCGCTGCCCGCGGCGTCGGCATCCGACATCTGGAACGCGATCAAGACCGCGCCTGTGGGCGTGCTGGTGCTGGATGCGGCGCTGCGCGGTCCCGATGGCATGGACCTATGCCGTGACGTCCGGGAACGGAGCGACGTGCCGATCATATTGGTCGGCGCGGGCGGCAGCGAGGTCGACCGGGTGGTGGGGTTGGAACTGGGGGCCGACGATTATATGTCCAAGCCCTATTCGACCCGTGAACTGGCCGCCCGGCTGCGCGCGGTGCTGCGTCGCAGCAAAAAGGAGCGGCTGATCGGCCTGCGCGCCAGTACGCTCGCCCGGTTCGACGGGTGGCAGGTCGATTTCGCGCGGCGTGAAGTGAAGGACGAGGCCGACCAGCCGATTGAGCTTACCGCCGCCGAATTCGCACTGCTCCAGGTCATGCTGGAAAATCCGCAGACAGTGATCCCTCGCGCCAGGCTCATGGAATTGGCCGGTGTGCGCGATGCGCCATCGTCCGATCGCAGCATCGACGTGCTGGTCAGCCGGGTCCGGCGGAAGCTGAGCGTTGGTGGCAGGGCCGCGCCGATCGTCACCGTTCGGGGGGCAGGATATATGCTGAGCGCTGCTGTCGAGCGGCAGTGACGACAGAAAATCCAGTCAGACACACTATTTAACAAAACCGCTGCGACGCAGCAAAGGCACGTACCTATTCTTCAAATAGCGCCGATCCGCCCCCCTGATCGGCAACCAAAAAGAAGGATAGAAGCCATGAACGAGCTTATCGGTCGCGTCTTCAGTTTCGAAAGCAAGGTCTTTCCGGACAAGAGCACGCTTTATAACCAGCTTGCCAATCACGGACAGAGCCCCAAGGCGCTGATGATTTCCTGTGCGGATTCCCGCATCGTGCCGGAACATATCATGCAGGCCGATCCCGGCGATCTGTTCGTATGCCGCAATGCGGGCAACATCGTGCCCCCGCACGCCAGCCAGTTGGGCGGCGTCACCGCGACGGTCGAATATGCCGTCATGGTTCTGGGCGTGCGCGACATCATCGTTTGCGGGCACAGCGATTGCGGCGCGATGAAGGCGCTGGCGACGGATGCCGACCTGACGTCGATGCCCAATGTTGCCGCATGGCTGCGTCACTCGCATGCCGCGCAGAAGGTGTGCCGCGAGAATTATCCGTCCGATCTGAACGACGCTGAAAAGCTGCGCAACATGGCGCTGGAAAATGTCGTGGTGCAGTTGAACCACCTGCGCACCCATCCGTCGGTGGCGGCGGGCGTGGCGCGTGGAGAAATCGCGCTGCACGGCTGGTATGTCGATATTCATGCGGGCCAGGTTCTTGGGCTCGACGGGGAAACCGGCCGGTTCATGCCCATGCGCGAAGGCGATCCGCTTCCTGTCGCACAGGCGCAGGCGCGGCGCCTTGCTGGTGAAACCAGCATCGCCATGGCCGCGGAGTAACCTATGCTGAAGGCTCTTTCCGGCGGCACGTTCAGCCGCGACTTCACCGCATCCATCGTCGTGTTCCTGGTCGCGATGCCCCTCTGCATGGGCATCGCGGTCGCCTCCGGCGTGCCGCCGGAGAAGGGGCTGATCACCGGTATCATCGGCGGCATCGTCGTCGGCCTGCTGGCCGGTTCTCCCTTGCAGGTCAGCGGCCCGGCGGCGGGCCTTGCGGTCATCGTCTTTGAAATCGTGCGCGAGCAGGGCCTGTCCGCGCTAGGGCCGATCCTGATCCTTGCCGGTGCGATTCAGGTCATTGCCGGATTGATGAGGGTCGGGGGCTGGTTTCGCGCTATTTCGCCCGCCGTCGTCCACGGCATGCTTGCGGGTATCGGCGTGCTGATCGTCGTAGGGCAGTTCCATGTCCTGTTCGATGACAAGCCGCTGTCCAGCGGGCTTGCCAACCTGATCGCGATGCCAGGCCAGCTTTTCGGTCTCAGCAATCAGGACGCAGCAACCGCCTTTGCCGTGGGTCTGGTCACCATCGGCGGCATGCTGGGTTGGGAAAAGATCCGCCCCGCGTCGATGAAGCTGCTGCCCGGCGCCCTTGTCGGCGTGGTTTTGGCCACGCTGGTGGCGTTTCTGTTCAGTCTGCCGGTGGCGCGCGTCGTAGTGCCGGAATCGATCGTCGCAGCGGTGACATTGCCGGGCGAAGGGCTGTTTCAGCAGTTGATGAACCCGACGGTCATCACGACGGCGATCGCGATCGCGTTCATCGCCAGCGCTGAAACATTGCTGTCGGCCGCTGCGGTGGACCGGATGCATGATGGCGTGCGGACCAACTATAATCGCGAATTGAGCGCGCAGGGGGTAGGCAATCTGCTGTGCGGCGTTGCGGGCGCTTTGCCGATGACCGGCGTTATCGTCCGCAGTTCCGCGAACGTCCAGGCGGGTGCCAAGACCCGCATGTCCGCTGTCCTGCACGGCATCTGGATACTCGGCTTCGTGGCATTGCTGCCCTGGTTGCTGCGTGAGATTCCGATGGCGGCGCTGGCAGGCATTCTGGTCGTGACCGGTGTTCGATTGGTCAGTCTGGACCATGTGAAGCACCTGCTTCACCGTTATGGCCCGCTGCCCGCCGTGGTGTGGGCGGTGACGCTGATCATGGTGGTCACGATGGACCTGCTGACGGGCGTGCTGGTGGGTATTGGTCTGTCGCTGCTTGAGCTGCTGCCCCATGCGCGCCGTCTGCGTCTGGGTCTGGACGAAGACCAGCGGGATGATGCGCATGAATTGGCACTGCACGGCACGGCCACATTCCTGACATTGCCCAAATTGTCGGCAAAGCTGGAGTCGGTTCCCGCCGAACGTCCGGTCATCCTGAACGTCGAGCGGCTGCTCCATATCGATCATACCTGCGCCGAGATGGTGCGGGAATGGATGGACCGCCGCCGTGGCACCGGAGCCAGCGTCGAACTGGCGGGCGCAACCGGACGCCTGCGTAACCTCGCCGCCTGAACCTCCCCCCTCCATCAGGCGTCGTTAGCCGCCGCACCCCTTCCAGGTGCGGCGGCTTTTTCATGTCTGGATGTGATCAGGAAATCAAATGGACATGTTTGGAACGCCATCAGCAAATAACCGTGCCTTTGATGGCACGGCCTGAATGTCACCTTCGCACTTGCGGTAAAAGTCCATTCCCCTTCATCCGGGCGCGCCCTAGCCTGCTGTCAATCCGCCGGGATCCGGGGCATTCAGACCTTTGGGCCAGCGCGGACGCAGGACGGAACATTCTTACCGAAAAAGGGGAATGTTCATGAAAATCGCTAAGTTGCAGATGGCCTGTGCGGCTCTTGCCCTGTTGTCGAGCGCTCCGGCCTTCGCTCAGGAAGAGGCCGAAGGTCCCGTCACCGTTTCGGGCAGCGTTGCGCTGGTTTCCGATTATCGCTTCCGTGGCGTGTCGCAGAGCGACAAGGGCATGGCCATTCAGGGCGGCATCACAGCCACCCATGAAAGCGGCGCCTATGTCGGCACCTGGGCCTCGAACCTTTCCGGCTGGGGCCAGTTCGGCGGTTCCAACATGGAACTGGATCTGTTCGCTGGCTATGCCATCCCGCTGGGCAGCGCGACGCTGGACGTCGGCCTGACCTGGTACATGTACCCGTCGGGCGCGGACAAGACCGACTTCGCTGAGCCTTATGTGAAGCTTTCGAGCCAGCTCGGCCCGGTAAAGGGTCTGCTCGGTGTCGCCTATGCACCCAAGCAGCAGGCGCTGGGCAACTGGTGCAGCGACGCGGCATGCACGGTCGCTGATCCGGGCGACAAGGAAGACAATCTGTATGTCTGGGGTGACGTAAGCGGCGCAGTGCCGGGCACGCCGGTTACGCTGAAGGCACATCTGGGCTATTCGGACGGCAACCCCGGCCTGGGTCCGAACGGCACGTCGATCGCACCCACGGGCAAGTATCTCGACTGGCTGATTGGTGCGGACGTGGCGATCCCCGGCACGCCGCTGACGCTCGGCGTCGCCTATGTCGATACCGACATCAAGCGTTCGGACGAAACCTACATCCGCCCGAACTTCATGGTTCAGGACGGTGACAATTTCGGCAAGTCGATCGCTCGCAGCCAGGTGGTATTCTCCCTGTCGGCCGCTTTCTGACGGAAATCATGCCGGGCCTTTCACGAGGCCCGGCATGGCATTCTTGCTCGTAATGGGGGCGAAATTGTCCCTTGCATGACAAATCATTGCTGAACCTGTTTCCCAGGGTTTCTGCGGTAACGTTCGGTTGACCCTGTTGGAAGCCGCCCCTACTTCAAGCGCTATGAGCCGTTTTAGTCGCGCAACATTTCCGGCATGACCGCCCCCACGATCATACTTGTCGAGGACGATCCGCCGCTGCGCACGCTGACCGCGCGCGCTCTTCAGGAACATGGGTATCAGGTGCGTCCGGCCTCTTCGGGGCCGGAAATGTGGGTGGCCTTTGACGCCGGACCGGTCGATCTGGTCGTGCTGGATGTCATGCTCCCGGGCACCAACGGCATCGACCTGTGCCGCCAGATACGTCGCAAGAGCGACGTCCCGATCATCTTCATCAGCGCGAAGGGCAGCGAGACCGATCGGATCGTGGGTCTGGAGCTGGGCGCGGACGATTATCTGCCCAAGCCGTTTGGCACACGCGAACTGATCGCGCGGATACGGGCTATCCTGCGCCGCGTAGGCGTGGAGCGGGGGCCGGACGAACATCGGGAGAATGAGGCGCGCTTCGACGGCTGGGTCGTCAACTTCCCGCGCCGGGAACTGCGCTCCCCAACTGGTGCGATCGTTGACCTGACGGGCGCGGAGTTCGACCTGCTCGGCTCCTTCCTCAGCCACCCGCAGCGGGTCATCGCACGCGAGCGGCTGATCGAATTGTCGCGCACGCGCATGGGTGACAGCTCTGATCGCAGCATCGATGTGCTGGTCAGCCGGTTGCGGCGCAAGCTGTCGACCGAAGGCGCGGCGGCGCCGATCACGACCGTGCGCGGCGTGGGGTATATGTTCAACGCGGAAGTCAGCCGGGCTTGAGCTTGCATATGAGCCGGTCGCTGGGTCTGGTCGGGCGGCTGCTGGCGATCCTGCTGCTGGCGCTCACGCTGGAATTTGCGGTGGGCACGCTGATTTATGAGCGGGCTGGCCATCTTTCCTTGCAGGATGACGAGGCGCGGCGGTTGGCCGAGCATCTGGTGATCGCGCGCAAGCTGGTGACGGAGCAGCCGCCGAACGACCGGCATGCGATGGCGATCCAGCTTACCACCGATCGCTATGACATTCATTGGACGCCGGCGTCGCCGCCCGCGCCAACGCTGGCGCCTGAGCTGGAGCGGATGCGGCGGCAGATCATCGCTTGGGAACCGAGCCTGGAGCAGTCCGGTCTCTGGCTGCGGCTCGCGTCGCCTGGGGGACGGGTGTCGCAGATCAATGGCGGCTTGCAGTTGCCCGATCGCAGCTGGCTCTATTTTGGGATGCGGCATAGCGGGGGGCAGTGGACCTTTACCATCGGGCGGATGGGGCTGGCGCTCATTCCGCTGGTGGCGCTGATGGTGGCTGGGGGCATGCTGATCCGGCGGACGCTGGCGCCGCTGAAAGACCTTACCAAGGCGACCGAGCATATCGGCCTGAGTGACGAGGTCGTCGTCGCGGAAAGCGGGACCAGCGATGTGCGGGACCTGATCCGTGCGTTCAATGCGATGCAGACGCGCATCCATCGGCTGATCACCGAGCGTACCGAAACGCTGGCCGCAGTCGGGCATGACTTGCGTACGCCTCTGGCGCGCCTGCAGCTCCGGCTGGAGGGAATTCGCGATGCGGAAGCGCGTGATGCGATGGCCGGGGATCTCGGCGAAATGGGGGCGATGATCGAATCGCTGCTCGCCTTCCTCGGTGGGGAGAAGAATGGCGAGCCACCTGTGCGCGCGGATGTGGCTGTCACGGTGGCGACGGTGGTTGATAGCTTTCAGGATCAGGGGGCCGATGTAAGCTACGAGGGGCCGGATCATCTGGAAATGGATGTGCGGCCGCTCCTGCTGCGCCGCGCGGTCATCAATCTGGTCGAGAACGCGCTCCATTATGGCCAGCGCGCCTATGTCAGCGTCGAGCGCCGTGACGGGGAGGCGCTGATCCGGGTGGAGGATGATGGTCCAGGCATCCCGGAGGATAAGCTGGAGGAGGTGTTGAAGCCTTTCTTCAGACTGGATGAAGCGCGGGGGCGTTATACCCGGGGCCTGGGACTGGGCCTCGCGATCGTGGCAAAGGCAGTCGAGCAGGAAGGTGGCAGCCTGCTTCTGAAAAACCGGCCCCAAGGCGGGTTGAGCGTGGAAATCCGCCTGCATATAGCTGGCGCCAACCTCACCCGCTGAAACCGGGCCGACGCTTCCAGTTAAAAAGAAGCATCGCGGGGACAAGCAAAACTCGTTTATCGGATCGGCTGGTGGCGGTCTATGCCAGCTTTCGTTGAACAAGAGGCGCATATGACCGCAGACGGCGAAAGCGAAGATCAACTGCTGGAAGGCTATTGGGACCTGGATCGGCTGGTGAGCGATCTTGGAAAGGTTCGCACGGGCTGGCGCGCGGCGCAGCAGCATCATGCCGAATATGGCGCGGAGGGTTTTCCGTCACGCGCCAATCTTGCCAAGATCATGACGTCGCTGTGTGGCGCGCTGTTTCCGTTGCGCCTTGGCCCGAGCTTCATTCGCATCCACAATGAAGATGCCTTTGTCGCGCAGACGTTGCAGACGGCGCTCAGCCGCCTCTACGGCCAGATACGCCTTGAGCTTCTTTATAACATGCATGGCAGGCCGCCTGCCGAAATCGATGGCGAAGCCGCGCGCATCATCGGCAATTTCGCCCAAAGCCTGCCTGGCTTGCGCGACTTGCTCGATTCCGATGTGGAAGCGGCGTTTCTGGGCGATCCCGCCGCGCGCAGCGTCGATGAGGTGCTGATCTGCTATCCATCGATGCTGGCGATCATCCATCACCGGCTTGCCCATCGCCTCTATGATCTGGGCGCGCCGCTGGTCGCCCGCATCATTTCCGAGATTGCCCATTCGCGCACGGGTATCGACATTCATCCGGGGGCAACGATCGGACGCAGTTTCTTTGTCGATCATGGCACCGGCGTCGTCATCGGCGAGACGGCCATAGTGGGTGACAGGGTGCGGCTGTATCAGGGCGTAACGCTGGGCGCGCGCAGCTTTCCTGCCGATGAGAGGGGCGCGTTGGCCAAGGCTATCCCCCGGCACCCGATCATCGAGGATGATGTGGTGATTTATGCGGGCGCCACCATTTTGGGCCGCATCATCATAGGCAGCCGGTCAGTGATCGGCGGCAATGTCTGGCTGACCGACAGTGTTCCCGCGAACAGCAATGTGCGTCAGGCAAAGGCGCAATATGAGGTCACGAGCCGGGTCGAAGTGTCCGCGCCGCACCGCGTTCACTCCCTGATGGACGCGGAACGGGACGGCTTTGCGGAGAATATTTGACCCTTAATTCGCCGCGCAGCTGTCGCCTTGGCCTGCGATCAGGTCGAGGCACCTGCCGTCTATCTCATTGCGGGCAACGGGCAGACGAATGAGCGCCGCCAGCGTCGGCATGATGTCAGCCGTTTCGACGCCGAGCGGCTGTTCGAAATGCCGCATGCCCTTGCGCCAGAAGAGGATCGGGACGCGCCGATCCGTGTCCCAGGGCGAGCCATGCGTGGCCACAGAGCCATGCGAAGGATCGGCGATGGGCGTTATGCGTGGTTTTAGCAGCAAGACAAGGTCGCCTGAGCGTTCGGGATCGAAGCTGGCCCGGACTTCCTGAAGCAGGCTCCAGCTTTCCGGCGGACCTGAAGGAGACGGCGCTGCGGCGATCTGCGCCTTGGTAAGGACGGTTTCGACCTGCGGATGGGCGCGCAGCAGTATGAGTGTGGCGGCTTCCACCTTGGCGCGTTGGGCGCGGGTGAGATTGCGGTCGAAATAAAGGTCGCCCGACGGGCCATCGCCCTGGATCAAGCCCTTGCCGTTTACGCCGGTGCGGGAGGCCACGGCTTCTGAAAGCGCGCGGGGCATGAGCGCCGGATCGACGCGCTGCTCCATTGGCATCGCATTTTGCTGATGGCGTTCCGGTAGGTCGTGGCCGCCATGATCCGCGGTGAGCATCACGACATAATCGATGCCCTGCTTGTCGATCCGGTCGAAGAAGGCGCCGAGTTCGCGGTCCAGCCGATCGATCTGGATGCAGCTTTCGGTTCCTTCCGTGCCATAGGCATGGCCGATGACGTCGGTCGCCGAAAGGCCGATGGAAATGAGATCAGTTTGAGTTTGTTTGCCAAGGCTCATGCTTTCGATGACGGCAGCGGCGAACGCCAGGGTCATGGCATCCTGCTCGGGCGACGCACGGAATGCGCCGAATTGACCGGCGGGCCTTGCGAAGCGGCGGGTGCCGACAACCCGCGTGCCAGCACTTACGGGAAAATCCTTGGCGGCGCATTGCGGGGGCAGGTCAAAACCGGGATTGGGCTGTGCCAGCCGCTGTGCGAACACTTCATTCACCCGTGCGACCAGCGGGGGCGTTGGCGTGCCGGGATAGCTGACATAGCCCTTCGGCCCCAGCCACCAGACTTGATCCGTCTTTGCGCCGCCCATCATGATGGCCGCGCGATCCTTTCCGGCGATGGCCACATTGCGGACAGCGGGATTGGTTGCCTTCATGCGTTCGCCGAGTGTGGGCACGCGCAGATGGACGGAGGAGGGGATATATTTGGAGCTGCTGCTATCCGGCTGCTTCTCATCCTCCGCGCAGTAGATTGTTTTATCGGGTCGGGCGGCGTTCTGATCGATCCAGCTATTGGCGATGATGCCGGTGCGTGACGGTCGGCTGCCGGTCAGGATGGTGCTGTGGCCCGGGCAGGTTTCGGTTGCGGCATGGCTTTGATATCCGCGCGGAAACACGGCGCCCTCGCTCAGGCGCTTGAGGCCGCCGCTATAATAGGGGCGATATTCGTTGAACAGATCAGCCGAAAACTGATCGACCGAGATTGCGATGATGAGCCGTGGCGGAGCATCGGAAGGGGCGGGTGGCGCGGCAGGTTGGGCCAGCGCGGGCAAAGGTGCCAGCAGCAGGAGGGTATGAAGCGTCTTCCTGAACATCTTTTTCGAGCCCTTCTGTGCCTTGACGGCGCAACCATGCCGACCTAGCCCGCTGTGATCCACGCGAACAGAGGCCCGATGCGGATTTTCCATGTCCTCCTGATGACGCTGGCGCTGTTTATCGCGCCTGTTGCCAGCGCCCAGGGCGCATTCGGATCGGGTGCGCCGCATATCGCCGCGCAATTGGTTGCCGAAAGCGATGCGCCTGCTCCGGGCCGGACCAGCAGCATTGCCTTCGCCATGACGCCAGAGGCTGGCTGGCATGGCTATTGGCAAAATCCGGGTGATGCGGGTCTGGGCATGACCGTGAAATGGGTGCTGCCCAAGGGCGTGAGCATTGGGGCGTTGCGCTATCCGGTGCCTGAGACGCTGCTCATTTCCGGGCTGATGAACCATGTTTATGAGGGGCCTTATGCGCTCCTCGCGCCTGTGAATATTGCGCCTGAGGTGGCGAAGGGAACGCGTCTGCCGATCCGCGGGAAGGCGGAATGGCTGGCCTGCACAGACAAGATTTGCGTGCCTGAGAGCGCTGATATCGCGCTGGACCTGATCGCGGGTGATGGCGCGGTGGCGCCCGCAACGCAGGCCCGGTTCGATGGTTGGCGGGCGCATCTGCCCCGGCCGCTCGGGAGTGAGGCGATTTATGCCATTGCCGATGGCAAGCTGCGGATGTCGATCCCTTTTCCGGGGGAAGCTGCGGCGTCTGACGTGCACCTCTTTCCATTGGAAGAGGGTGTCGTCCGCTATGCCGCGCCTCAATCGGTCCATCGGCAGGGGGACCGGCTGCTGATCGAAACCGAGGCAGGGCAGGGGTTCAAGGGAGATGCGGTGCAGGCAGTCCTCCGCACAGGCGATCATGTCGGCTTTCTGGTGACGGCTCGCCCCGGCGCGGTAGCTGGAGCTAGTTCAGACCTGCTGCGCACGGTGTTGATCGCGCTTGGCGGGGCGATATTGGGCGGGCTGTTGCTCAACATCATGCCGTGCGTGTTTCCGATCCTGGGGCTGAAGGCGCTCAAGCTGGCGCGCGCGGGCGGTGATGAGGGGACGGTGCGGCGGGAGGCGCTTGCCTATGGCGCTGGCGTTATCCTCACCTGTTTGGTGCTGGGCGGGTTGCTGCTGGCGATCCGGTCGGCGGGCGTGGCCGTGGGTTGGGCGTTTCAGTTGCAGGACCCGCGCGTCATTTTGCTGCTGCTGCTGCTGGTGACGGCGGTTGCCTTCAACCTTGCGGGGTTGTTTGAACTGAGCGCATTTGGCGGTGGTGAGAAGCTGGCGGGGAAGGCGGGCGTTGCGGGGTCATTCTGGACTGGTGCTTTGGTCGCTTTCGTCGCCACGCCTTGCACCGGGCCGTTCATGGGGGTGGCGATGGGGGCGGCGTTGGTGCTGCCGGTCGCGGCTGCGCTTGCGGTCTTTGCCGGGTTGGGTTTGGGCCTTGCGCTGCCTTTCCTGTTGCTCGCCTATATGCCGGCGCTTCGGGGGCGTTTGCCACGGCCGGGGGCGTGGATGGGGACTTTCCAGCGAATATTGTCGATCCCGATGTTCCTGACCGCGCTGGGGCTGGGTTGGCTGCTGGGGCAACAGCGCGGCGTGCCGGGGATGACGATCGGTCTGGGCGCGGCGTTGCTGCTGGCGCTGCTGCTATGGTGGCTGGGGGAGCGTCAGCATCGCGGCAAGCGGGGCGGGCTGATCGTCATGCTGAGTGCTGCGCTGCTGCTCGGCGTAGGGATGGTGATGCTGCCTGCGCGCATGGCTGGTGCTGCGCAGGTTCAGGATGGCGCTATGGCTTTTGACGAGGGGCGGCTGGCCGCGCTGCGTGCCGCTGGAAAGCCGGTATTCCTTTACTTCACCGCCGACTGGTGCCTGACTTGCAAGGCCAATGAGGCTGCCGCCATCGACCGGGCCGACACGCGGGAGGCCTTTGCCAAGGCTGGCGTGACGGTGATGGTCGGTGACTGGACGAGTGCGGACCCGGCCATCACACGCTTTCTGGAAGCGCAGGGACGATCGGGCGTGCCGCTCTACCTTTGGTATGTTCCGGGAAAATCCGCCGAGGTGCTGCCGCAGTTGCTGACGGTGTCCACGCTGACCGGGCTGGTGCGCTGATGGCGAAGCTGCGCGCGGATCAGTTGCTGGTCGATTGCGGGCTGGCCGAGAGCCGGGCGCGCGCGCAGGCGCTCATTCTCGCGGGCCTTGTCTTTCTGGGCGACAGGAAGATCGAGAAGGCGGGGCAGCAGGTTGCGGAGGATGCCGCGCTGGAGGTGAAGGGGCGCGATCATCCCTGGGTGTCGCGTGGAGGCATAAAGCTTGCCCACGGCATCGATCATTTCGCGCTGGATGTGACTGGCATGGTCGCGATTGATGTCGGGAGTTCGACCGGCGGCTTTACCGACGTGCTGCTGACCAACGGCGCGGCGCGGATCTATGCGGTGGACAGCGGGACGAACCAGCTTGCCTGGAAGCTGCGATCCGACCCGCGCGTGGTCGTGCATGAGCAGACGAGCGCGCGCATATTGACGGCCGATCATATCCCGGAGCCGGTCGATATCATCGTATGCGACGCCAGCTTCATTTCGCTGGCGAAGGTGCTGGACCGGCCGCTCAGCTTTGCCCGGCCGGGCGCGCATCTCGTTGCCCTCATCAAGCCGCAGTTCGAGGCTGGTCGGGAAGAGGTCGGGAAGGGCGGCGTCGTGCGCGATCCCGCCATCCATGCCCGCGTCTGCGAAGAGGTCAGCCAGTGGCTGACTGCGAAGGGATGGACGGTGCTGGGCGTGACACCAAGCCCCATCACCGGCCCCCAAGGCAATGTCGAGTTTCTCATCGGCGCGCGGCTGGACGGCTAGGCGCGGGCTTGCTCATAGCCCGGCAGGCGTTTGATTTTGTGACAGATGCCGGTCTTCCACCTCTATTCGCGGTTGCGGGATGAAGTGTTTCACCGCAAACCGGTCACTGGCGGCTTGACAAGGCCCGGAAGGATTCGCCCGAGGCCGCCGAGTGAGGATTAGTGGAGCTGCGCCGACGATGAACGAAATCGCGTCCCCCGGTCAGTTGCGTCTGGCCTATCTGCGCTGGGCGCTGGTCACGGTTCCGGCGATCGTGTTCCTGGGCTTCCTGTCGGGCAAGCTGGCCAATAGCGGATATGGCAATCGCTGGTTCGACGCGCTGGTGAAGCCCGACTTCATGCCGCCCGGCTGGGCTTTTGGCGTCGCCTGGACGATCCTTTACATCCTGATGGGGCTTGCCCTGGCCATCGTCATTCATGCGCGGGGAGCGCGGGGCAGGGGGGTGGCCATCATCCTGTTCCTGATCCAGCTGGCGCTAAACCTCGTCTGGTCGCCGCTTTTCTTCCGCGCGCATCAGGTCGATAATGCGCTTGGGTTGATCATTGTCCTTTTCGTCGCCGTGGCTGTGACCGCATGGCTGTTCTGGCGCATCAGGCGGGTCGCGGGGCTGCTGCTGCTGCCTTATCTGGCATGGCTGGGCTTTGCATCGGCGCTGAATTATGAGATCGGGCGCCTCAACCCGGATGCTGAGACCCTTGTCGCGCCCGCGCTCAAGACCCAGATATGACATCATCGTGGCGCACATTCGCGCGCCAGCAAACAAGGACATTCAGACCATGCAGAGCGAAAACCGCTTTTTCGACGACCTTGCCAAGCTGGTGAACGGCGCTGCGGGAACAGTCGCTGGCATGAGCCGGGAATTTGAAACCAACGCCCGCGAAAAGGCCAAGCAGTGGATCGGCGGCGTGGATTTCGTGAGCCGCGAAGAATTCGATGCCGTGAAGGCGCTGGCGGCGGCGGCCCGTGAAGAGGTTGAATTGCTGAAGGCCCGGATCGACGCGCTGGAAGGCCGGTCGGGTGAGCCAGTAACAAAGACCGTCCGCTCGCCAAAGCCCAAGGCAGGCGACGCGGAATAAGCAGGCTTTGCCGCCTGTCCGTTGGTTTTCTGCAACGATCGCCTATTTTGATGCGTTTCCCTCAGTCGGTGGTTTCCTTGCCGCCGGGAAATGCTCTATGGCCAGCCAATGATGGACAGCGACGAATTTGAAAATGGCGGCCAGGAGGCCGCGCCGATCGATATGCTGGCCGCCTATTTCGAAGCGAATGGGTGGAGTTTCGATCAGGTCGGCGAAGATGAAATCGTCGCCAGCACCCAGGGTAGCTGGGCGCAGTATGAGCTGCGCGGCATCTGGCGCGACGAAGATCAGGTGCTGCAATTGCTCGCCCTGCCCGACATCCGCGTGACGGAAGAGAAGCGGGCGACGATTTACGAAACGCTGGGCCTGATCAACGAGCAGCTTTGGCTCGGCCATTTCGAGCTTTGGTCGTCGAGCGGCATCGTGTTGTTCCGGCACGGCGCTCTGCTGGGCGCGGGAGGCGTGTTGACGCTGGATCAGGCGCAGATACTGGTCGAAACCGCGATCGACGAATGCGAGCGCTTCTACCCGGTGTTCCAATTCGTCCTGTGGGGCGGCAAGAGCCCGACGGAGGCGATTTCCGCCAGCCTGATCGAGACGCGCGGCGAAGCCTGAGGATTGTCCATGACGCAAGCTTGGCCCGCGCACCTGTTCATGGTTGGCTGCGGCAATATGGCTGGGCAAATGCTCGCCCGATGGTTGGCATGCGGCCTTAATCCGGCGAGCGTCACCGTGTTGCGCCCGAGCGGCCGTGCTGTCGCGGACGGGGTGCGGGTGGTAGCAGACTATCCTGCATCGCTGCCCGCGCACGCGACGGTGCTGTTGGGCATGAAGCCCTATCAGCTTGACGATGTAGCAGCCTCGCTCGCGCCTCTTTGCGCGGCGGATACGCGCATTGTCTCAATATTGGCCGGGACGCCGGTTGTGGACCTGCGACAGCGTTTCCCGCTGGTCCGGGACGTCATCCGGGCGATGCCTAATCTGCCTGTCGCCTTGGGACAGGGCGTCACGGGATTGTATGCCGACGACAAGGTGTCCCACTCAGCCCGCAGCGAAGTGGACGCGCTAATCACGCCATTAGGTGCGGCCGAGTGGATCGAAGACGAAGGCCAGTTCAACGCGCTGACGGCCCTGTCAGGCTGTGGACCCGCCTTTTTGTTCCGCTTCATCGATGCGTTCGCGCGCGCGGGAGAAGCGATTGGACTTTCAGCCGATCAGGCCACACGGATGGCGCTCGCTACTGTCCAAGGGTCCGCCAGTCTTGCCGCGCAGGCAAGCGAAAGCCCCGCGATATTGGCCGACCGCGTGGCTAGCCCCGGCGGGATGACGCGCGAAGGGTTGAACGTCCTCGACGCGGACGATCGGCTGTTGAAACTCCTTACCGATACCTTGGCCGCCGCCCGCGACCGTGGCGAGGAAATCGCCCGCGCGCGCTGATCTGCGGTTCCGATCCGATGGCGGCGCGTTTAGACTGAATGCACCTGCCTAGAGCGCGCTGCGTTTAATTGGACGCAGGCCGCGCGCTCTAGTTTTTCGTTTTCGCATCGTTTTAGGCGCAAAACCGGTTCCCACTTTTGCGCACGATACTCTAAGTTGGGAGTTCGCCATGCTGGCTGTGAATGCGCCGATCCTGGTTCTCACCACGGGCGGAACGATCGACAAAATCTATTTTGATGCCTTGTCGGATTATAAGGTCGGCGAAAGCGTCGTTGCGAAACTGTTGCAGATAGGCGGGGTGAAGCGTCCCTTTCGCATAGAAGAGGTGACGCGCAAGGATAGTCTGGAACTGGATGATGCCGACCGGGCGCTGATCCGTGAGCGGGTTCTCTCAGCGGCGGAAAGCCATATTGTCATCACCCATGGCACGGATACCATGACGGACACCGCCAAGGCGCTTGAGGATGTAACGGGCAAGACGATCGTCCTTGTCGGCGCGCTCGCCCCGGCGCGCTTTGGTGAAAGCGACGCCAGCTTCAACCTCGGCATGGCGTTCGCGACGGCTCAGATTGCCGATCCTGGTATCTACATCAGCATGAGCGGATCGGTGTTTCGGGCGGATCAGGTCGTCAAGGATCGAGCAAAAGGCGCGTTCGTCCCGCGATAAGCGTCGACATCCGCATCGCTTTGCGATGCCTTCTGCCAGTCCGATGTTGGTCGAGCAGCGGCGGCAGAGCCTTTGGTTTTTCACGCGGAGGCGCGGAGGCGCGGAGGATTGCTGCGGACGCTTGCCGCATCAGGCGGGATTGGGGCTGTAATTAAGCCGTTGTTTTTACTTTATATTTAACATCATCTCCGCGTCTCCGCGCCTCCGCGTGAATATCATTCGCGCAGAGCCCGCTGAGCGCGCGCGCGGGCATACAGATTTCTCTCTGCGCCTTCTGCGGCCTCTGCGCGAGAGACTGTCGTCGCGTCGACCTAGCATGATGCAGGAACCGCCTCCGTCATTGCGCATTATTCGTGCGGGTGGCGTAACGATGAGGAGGATATTCATGGCCGATTATCAGGAGCGTCCAGCGACGACGACTACGATAGTTGAACGGCGCGGCGGTGGCGGCACGGCGATTGCGGTGCTGTTGCTGGTAGTGGTGGTGGCGATCGCCGCCTTTTTCCTGATCAGCAGCCAGACGCGCAAGGATAGCGCGGTTGAGAGCGCTGCCACGCAGGTCGGCCAAGCGGCGAGCGATGTTGGAAGCGCTGCAAAGGACGCAGCCGACAGCGCGAAGGGTGAATAAGCCGAACAGCTCTATGAGAGCGGCGTGCCTTATCCGAATCCCTCAACCCCGTTCGGCCTGTCCGAACGAGTCATTTGCCTCGTTCGAATGTCGAAGCCCTCTACTTTCTAAAAGAAGTAGAGCCGTTGGCTTCACCGGCCTTCGGCTCGACAGCCTCAGGGCGAACGGTAAAACAAGGTGGGGCCGATTTAGCTCGAAGCTCCAGCGGGCAAAAGAAAGGGCGCCCCGGTCGGGGCGCCCTCTATCTATATTCACCTGCCGTTGTCGGCTCGGTTGAATTCAGATCAGCCTTCCACCTTGGCATATTTCGGTGCGGCTTCGTTCAGGATGCGCAGGATCTTCTTGAGAGCGCTGGGCTCATCCGTTTCTTCCATCGCGGCCAGTTCGCGAGCAAGGCGGCTGGAAGCGGCTTCGAAAATCTGCCGTTCGGAATAGCTCTGCTCGGGCTGGTCGTCGGCGCGGAACAGGTCGCGGGTCACCTCGGCGATCGACACCAGGTCGCCCGAATTGATCTTCGCTTCATATTCCTGCGCGCGGCGCGACCACATGGTGCGCTTGACCTTCGGCTTGCCCTTCAGCGTTTCGATGGCCTCTTCCAGGGTCTTGTTCGACGACAGCTTGCGCATGCCGACGCCTTCGGCCTTGTTGGTCGGCACGCGGAGCGTCATGCGCTCCTTTTCGAACCGGAGCACGTAAAGCTCCAATTCCATGCCCGCGATCTGCTCCTTTTGCAGCTCGACCACCCGGCCAACACCGTGCTTGGGGTAAACAACATAATCACCAACGTCAAAGGACAGCGCCTTGGCAGCCATTTGAAACCTTTCTAATTCTACCGGGGACGGATATCGCCGCGTCACAGATGCGCAGAGTAGCACAAGCCGAGGATTCCACGGCGCCACCGTCAGGACATGAGCAAATACTCCAGGACGGAATGCGACCGTTTCCGCCTCTTGACCCTTATTTAGCAGATTCGTAACAAAATTGCCACCCCCAGACGCAAAATCCGGGAGTGAGCCTCATGCCGAAACGCTAGGGGTAGTTTGTCAGCGGCGATCTGGCATCAATATGATGATCGGAAACGATAGGACTTCAGCGTCTGGACACGCCGTCCTGCTCATCACCGAATCGTGCGATCAGCTGCCAGAGCCGGGCTCGGGCGAGAAGAACTTCTCCAGCTTGTTCTCGACGCCCTTCATATCATCAGCGTCGGCAGGGGCGTCGCCCTTGACGGTGATGTTGGGCCATTCAGCCGAGAATTTGGTGTTGAGTTCCAGCCACTTCTCCAAACCATTCTCCGTATCGGGCAGAATGGCTTCGGCAGGGCATTCAGGTTCGCACACGCCGCAATCGATGCATTCGTTGGGATTGATGACCAACATGTTCTCGCCCTCGTAGAAACAATCGACGGGGCAGACCTCGACGCAATCCATATATTTGCAGCGGATGCAGTTGTCGGTCACGACATAGGTCATGGATCAGCACTCTATAGGGGTTCGACAGCGGCGGCCCTGCTATGCTCGGCGGGCGCGAAGGTCAATGAGGATATTTTTGCGTCCCTAATCGCCCAGCTTCAGTTCCTCATAACAGGTCTGAGCTTCTGGCGCTGGTCCCCTGCGTCCCGGAAGCTCCACGACACGGACCACGCGTACCCCGCTGGGGTGGGGAAATGTGATGAGATCGCCCGCGCGCACGGGCGAATGGGCGCGCTCGATGCGGCGGCCATTCAGGCGGATATGACCCTCTTCGGCCAATTTCTGCGCCACCGACCTGCTTTTGGCGAGCCGGGCGAACCACAGGAATTTGTCGATGCGCAGGCTCGGTCCATGATTGCCGAGGGGCGCGCCTTCAGCCATTGCGGCCAAGAAGCTCCGCCAGGCCCGCAAAGGCATTGTTGCCCACTGGCGCCGCCGCTCCAGTCGAAGCGGGGCGGGAAGGCGCGCCACGCGCAGGTGCGTTGCGCCGGTTAGGCCCACGGGCATGCTGCTGATCCGGCCGCGCCTTCTGCCGCCCACGGAAGGTCCAGTTCGCGCCGCCTTCCGTGGCTGCCTCGACAGGGCGGAATCCAGCCAGGCGCATCAATTGCAGGAAAGCAGGTTCGTTGAGGCCGAGCGAGACGATCTGTGGGCTTTGCGCGGTGAAGGCCTCGCCCTTCGCGATCGCTTCATGGGCGGCGCGGGCCATGCGTTCCGCCATGTCGATTCGCAGCATCTGATCGTCGAAGCCGCGGAAGCCAGCTATGCGGGCACCCATCTGTTCCGCCTTTTCGCCCGTCGGGATGAGCGTCAGGCCGGGCAGGGGCAGGGGAAGGCATGGTTTGGCGATGCGTGCCGCCAGCAGCGCCGCGCGCCATCGTGCCGCTCCGGGCTTCAGAAGTCCCGGATGATAGATGTCGAGTACCCCAATATCGATGCCTGCACGACGCAGAAGATGACGCTGGTCCTTGTCCAGATGGTTGAGCGCCGAATCGAGATCGATCCTCGCCATGACGCCGCCAGCGTCGGCCAGTTGAGCGAACACCGCCCGTACCACCGCAGGAACTTCCGGGTCGGCCGCGCTGGCCGCCATCTTCACCAGGGGCAGAAGATGCTTTTCCTTTTGCGCTTCGACCCAGCTTGTGAGGCGCGCGGTCACCTGCTTCTGCACATCCTGGCCAAGCGCCAGAAGGCCACGATCAAGCCGTATTTCCGGCGCCAGCAGCGACGGGCCGACGAGCAGCGCCGCCACGGCATTGCCCTGCCAACCGATACCCGGCGCCTGTCCCGGCTCGTCCATCAGCACGAAATCAGTGTCGGGCGCGCCCAGCAATTCGTCAGCCTTCACTCGTAATATCCTTCCAAGACGGCGTTCCGCCGCCGCCAGTAGCATCTTTCTATCCTGATGCCGCGTAGCCGGATCGACCGAGAAACGAAATCCGTCAAGTCGCCCGATCGTCTCACCATCGACGCAGACCGTCCCGTCCTGCTCCACATCGACGGGCAAATTGCTGGCGTCCTGCCCCATGTCGCGCAACAGTATAGCGGTGCGGCGGTCGACAAAACGCTGTGTCAGCGCGGTATGCAGGGCGTCGGAAAGCCTTTCCTCCAGAGCGCGCGTCCGCTCTGCCATCTCCGCCGGATGCGCCAGCCAGTCGGGGCGGTGCGCGATATAGGACCATGTGCGGGCGGCGGCGATCCGCCCCGACAGCGTGTCGATGTCGCCCTGCACCGAATCGAGCCGCGCCAGTTGCTGAGCAAACCAGTCGCGCGGAATGTGGCCCTGACCCTCCGACAGGAAACGCCAAATACGGCCCACGGTGCGCGTATGATGTTCCGCACCCAGTTTCTGGAAATCGGGCAGTCCGCATGCGGCCCACAGCCTTTCGACGGCCTTCTTCCCCTTAACCCGGTCGATGACCAGCGGATCGTCGGACAGCCGCCGGAGCACCGCCAGGTCCACCGCTTCGGGCGCCGCCCGCAACTCGTCACGATCAGGCCGCGTCTCCAACTCCATGATGAGGCGGCTGACGCTGTCCATGCGCGGCTGCCCTTCGCGCCAGAAGAGTTGCTCGATTGGCGGGAAGCGATGCGCTTCGATCGCCTCTATCTCTTCGGGCGTGAAGGCCGCGTCGCCATCTTCATGACCAAGGCTACCGAAGGTCCCGTCCTTGTGATGCCGCCCGGCCCGCCCCGCGATCTGGGCCATTTCCGATACGGTCAGCCGCCGCGTCCGCCGCCCGTCGAACTTGCGCAGCGATGCGAAGGCGACATGCGCCACGTCCAGATTGAGCCCCATGCCGATCGCATCGGTCGCGACCAGATAATCGACCTCACCGTTCAGGAACATCTGCACCTGCGCATTGCGGGTGCGGGGCGAGAGCGCCCCCATGACGACGGCAGCGCCGCCACGAAAACGCCGCAGCATCTCCGCTACGGCATAGACTTCCTCCGCCGAGAAGGCGACGACGGCCGATCGCTTCGGCAGGCGCGACAGCTTCTTCGCCCCGCCATAGGACAGCGTGGAAAAGCGCGGGCGGCTGACGATTTCCACACCCGGCACCAGTGCTTTCACCACCCGGCCGATGCTGGCCGACCCCAGAATCATGGTTTCTTCCCGACCACGCGCCCGCAGCAGTCGGTCAGTAAATATATGTCCACGCTCCGGATCGGAGCCCAGCTGCGCCTCGTCGAGCGCAACAAAGGCATAGTCACCATCCAGCGGCATCGATTCGGCCGTGCAGAGATAGTAAAGCGCCCCCGGAGGGACGATCTTCTCTTCCCCCGTTATCAGCGCGACCTGACCGGGACCTTTGATGGCGACAACCCGATCGTACACTTCGCGCGCCAGCAAACGGAGCGGAAAGCCCATCATCCCGCTGGAATGACCGCACATGCGCTCGACGGCCAAATGCGTCTTGCCGGTATTGGTGGGACCCAGCACGGCTGTGACGGGCGATCGGGCAAATTGAGCCATGATCCTCTCTATGTCGGGGATGAGTGCAGCGAGAGCAAGGGGAAGGGCGCGATTCTCCTTTGGGCTATGCAGCTTGCGTTGTTCAACGGCTGAAGGGCACGTTTCGTCGCGTGAATATGGTTAAAAAATCCGTCTTTATTTGACTTTAACCCTATGCGTTCACAACAATGCCCATGAACGCGCGGCGGGGGTCGGGCGAAATTTCAGCCCGTGGGGGGCTTTTTCAAGTGTTTCACGGTAGCCAGTTCAGTCCTCAGCAGGGGGGCGCATCCGCTTCCCTTTGGGTGACCGACGCCATCGGCAAGGGGGCGTTCGCGACCGCCGATGCGCGTGACTGGCGCACCCGCCTGCGCGACTGGGCTGATGAGGTCGAACTGGTCCCCGATCTTGGCCAGCGAGTGGGCAGCCGTACATGGTTTCGCGGGCTTGCTACCTGTTTTGGGCTTTGCGCATCGGCGCTTTACCTCTCCCCCGGCTTTCAGCCTCTGCCTGGCGAACCGGAGCCACTGCTCGCTCAGCCGCAGTTCGAGGAAGTGCGCAGCCAGATGATCACGCCGCTCGCCATGGGCGCGGACAGCGGACGGCGCATGGGGCCGACCGACGCCGTCCAACCTCTGCGCGAAACGCCCGAACGTCCGCAGATCGAATTGCGCGCGCAGATAGGTGGAAGTGATTCGCTTGGCCGGGCCTTGGCGAGGGCGGGGGTCAGCAATGCGGACGCCGCTCAGGTCATGGCGCTTGCCAGCGGCGATATAGCCAAGGGCCTGAAACCGGGCACGCCGCTCGACATCGTGCTTGGCCGCCGCGCCAGCCGCGACATGCCCCGGCCGCTGGATCATCTCGCCTTCCGCGCCCGGCTCGACCTGGCGCTGGAGATCAATCGCGTGGGCGGGCTGCTGCAAGTGAAGCGCACGGCCATCCATGTCGATGACACGCCGCTGCGCATTCAGGGCGTGATTGGCGACAGCATCTATCAATCCGCGCGCGCGGCTGGCGCACCGCCCAAGGCGATCCAGAGCTTCCTGCGCGTCATTGCGCAGCAAGTCGATCTGGGGTCGATCCACAGCGGCGACCGCTACGACATCATCACCGAATATCGCCGGGCGGCAACCGGGGATGTCGAAGTAGGCGACCTGTTGTTCGCTGGCCTCCACCGTGCGAGCGGCCGGGGCATCGACATGCTCAAATGGACCACCGACGGCCGCAGCCAATGGTTCGAAGCGTCCGGCGTCGGGGAACGGCGCGGCGTGCTGTCCGCGCCGGTGCAAGGCCGCATGTCCTCTGGCTTTGGCATGCGCCGCCATCCCATCCTTGGCTATACGCGCATGCATGCGGGCATTGACTTTGCCGCCGCCTATGGCTCGCCCATCTATGCCGCGACCGATGGCGTCGTGTCCTATTCAGGACGCCATGGTGGCCATGGCAATTATGTCCGGCTGGAACATGGCAACGGCCTTGCCACCGGATATGCCCATATGAGCCGCATCGCCGCGCGCTATGGTCAGCGCGTCCGTCAGGGGCAGGTGATCGGCTATGTCGGTTCAAGCGGCCTTTCGACCGGCCCGCATCTCCATTACGAACTGTATCGCAACGGCCAAACGGTGAACCCGCTTTCGGTCAAATTCACCACCACTGCTCAGCTTGCCGGGGGAGAACTGGCGGCTTTCCGGAACCGGCTGAGGCAGTTGAAGAGCCTGCGTGTCGGCGTGCCGGTCACCATCGCGCAAAACAAGCCGCAGGCCGTCACGCCCGCCCTATAAGAGCAATTAGCTGCTTCCCGTAATTGGGCCGCTTCGCTAACCCGCCTCCATGACCAAGATCACCGCCCTGCTGCTCGCCGGATCGCGCCCCGGTTCCGATCCTCTGGCGCAGGCAGCCGGGGTCGCGGTAAAGCCTCTCGCGCCTGTGGCGGGCGAGCCGATGATCAATTACCCCGCGCGGGCGCTGCTCGCGCATCCATCGGTCGGACAGGTCGTCATTCTCACGCAGACGCCGGAGCTATATCGCGCCGATCCCGCCACAGCCTGGCTTGGCGAAGACCCGCGCGTCCGCTTCGAACAAAGCGGCAGCGGTATAGCGTCCACATTGCTGGGCCTCCTGCAACGGCCAGACCTCCCTTTTCCGCTGCTCGTCACCACGGCGGATCATGTTCTGCTCGACGCCGACATGCTCGACCAATTTGTGGCCGAGGCAGAAGGGGCCGACATCGCGGTGGCGATGGTCGAACGGGCGACCTTGCTTGCTCGCCACCCCTCGTCGCGGCGGACCTGGCTCAAATTCAGGGACGGCTGGTGGTCTGGCGCCAACCTCTTCTGGTTGGGCAGCGCCAAGGCGCGCGCCGTCATCGCCCTCTGGCAAGAGGTTGAGCAGGACCGCAAAAAGGGTTGGAAGATCCTTTCCGCATTCGGTCCGGTCGCCTTGCTCGGTGCGGTGCTGCGCCTCTCAACGCTACATGGCGGCATAGCGCGTATCGGCCGTCGCTTTGGCCTCGTCGCCCGACTGGTGCCCATGCGCAAGGCGGAAGCCTGCATCGACGCGGACAAGGTTGAGGATGTGGTGCTGATCGAACAGATATTGAGCGACCGCGCCTAAACTTTCGTGCTGTTATACCGCCACCTCTCCTCTCATCCGTTCGCCCTGAGCCTGTCGAGCCGAAGGCCGGCGAAGCCGACGGCTTCACTATCTTTTCAGAAAGGAAAGGGCTTCGACATTTGAACGAGACAGGCGGCTCGTTCAAACAGCCCGAACGGGTCGAGAGATTCAGATTGAACGCTCTCTAATCTAACCACCAAAAATCGCTTCATGCTTTTGCTGCTTTGATGGGTAGCAAATGGCGAAACGAGGCGCTAAGGGCCTCTGGCGCGCGCCCCCATATAATTATTGGCGCGGACGGAGGACATCTTAAACCATGGCCGAATTCACCCTGCCCAAGAACAGCAAGATTTCCGGTAAGGGCGTGACCCACAAGGCGCCTGACGGTGCGAGCAACGTCAAGAGCTTCAAGGTCTATCGCTACGATCCCGACTCGGGTCAGAATCCGCGCTATGATACGTTCGAGATTGACCTCGACAATTGCGGTCCGATGGTCCTCGACGCGCTGTTGAAGATCAAGAATGAATATGATCCGACGCTGACCTTCCGCCGTTCCTGCCGCGAAGGCATTTGCGGTTCCTGTTCGATGAACATGAATGGCAAGAACGGCCTTGCCTGCACCACCTCGATCGAGGAGTGCGCGGGCAAGGAAGTGCGCGTCACGCCGCTGCCGCACATGGATGTGATCAAGGACCTCGTCCCCGATTTCACGCATTTCTATGCGCAGTACAATTCGATCAAGCCTTGGCTGCAAACCGTCAGCCCCGCGCCCAGCGGCAAGGAACGTCTCCAGTCGCCCGCAGACCGCGAAAAGCTCGACGGCCTGTATGAATGCATTCTGTGCGCCTGCTGCTCGACCAGCTGCCCCAGCTACTGGTGGAACTCCGACAAGTTTCTCGGCCCCGCCATCCTGCTTCAGGCCTATCGCTGGCTGGCTGACAGCCGTGACGAATTTACCGGCGAGCGCCTCGATGAGCTGGAAGATCCCTTCCGCCTCTATCGCTGCCACACCATCATGAACTGCGCGAATGTCTGTCCCAAGGGTCTGAGCCCTGCCAAGGCGATCGCGGAGACCAAGAAGATGATGGTCGAACGGCAGCTTTAATCCAGTGGGCGATAATGCTGGTCCTGTAAGCCTGGTGCTGGAAGGTCCGTGGGCTGACTGGCTGCGCTGGAGCGATCCGGTTCCGGAGACGTTCCTCAGCACATCCGTCGGCCCCAGCTATTCGCAAGGTGCCGGTGATCGCCGCGCTACTGTGATGCTGGAAACCCGTCCGTCGCACGCCAACCGCAATGGCGCGCTGCATGGCGGCTTTCTCGCGGCCTTTGCCGACCATGCTTATTTTGCGGCGCTGGCGGCCATGGGGCGTCCCGAGCAGGCGGCTGCCGTCACTGTCGATCTTTCCATGCAATATTGCGGCTCCGGCAAAGTGGGCCAGCCGCTGCGCGCCGATGTTGAGGTCTTGCAGGAAACCGGGCGCTTATTCTTCATGCGGCTGATACTGCATCAGGATGACGGGCTGGTCGCGTCCTCGACTGCCACGGTGCGAAAGGTGCCGGTTCCCAAATGAGCAGCGTTATCGAGCGTTATCGCGCGCTCGTCGCGGCCGGGGAACTGCGTCCCGATCCGGATCAGCAGGCCGCCGCAGCACGGCTGAACGCGCTTCAGCAGGAATTGGAAGCGGCACCGCCACGCGGATCGACCTTGTGGAAATTGCTGCGAAAGGCGCCTGAGCCGCCACGCGGTCTCTACATGTGGGGTGGCGTCGGCCGGGGCAAGTCGATGCTGATGGACCTGTTCTTCGACACCGTGCAGATCAAGCGCAAGAAGCGCGCCCATTTTCATGAATTCATGCTCGACGTGCATGCGCGGCTTGCCGAGGTTCGCAAGGCGGAGAAGGGGGATCCCATCCCTCCGGTCGTGGACTCGCTCGCCGAAGAGGCGCGGCTGCTCTGCTTTGACGAGATGGTCGTGAACAACATGGCCGACGCCGCCATCATGTCACGTCTGTTCACCGGGCTGCTGGACAAGCGGGTGACGGTCGTCACGACTTCCAACCGCGCGCCGGATGAACTTTATAAGGACGGCCTCAATCGTCAGCTTTTCCTGCCGTTCATCGACCTGATCAAGGATCGGCTGGACGTCCTGACCCTGGATGGGCCGACCGACTACCGGCTGGATCGTTTGGGAGACGCGCAGCTTTGGCATTCGCCCAATGGTCCAGCGGCGACCAAGGCGCTTTCCGAAGCGTTCTTCCGCCTTACCGATTATCCGGTGGAGGATCGGGCAAAGGTTCCTGTGGAGGACATAAAGGTGCAGGGTGGGCGCACCTTGCATGTGCCAAAGAGCCTGAAGGGCGTGGCAGTCTTTTCCTTCAAACGCCTGTGCGCTGAGGCGCGCGGCGCACCGGACTATCTGGCGATCGCGCGGCGCTTTCATACCGTCATCCTCGTCGGCATCCCGGTGCTGGGGCCTGAGAACCGCAACGAAGCCGCCCGCTTCGTTACGCTGATCGACGCCTTGTACGAATATAAGGTCAAGCTGCTCGCATCGGCCGATGCGGAACCCGCGCAGCTTTATCCTCGTGGCGACGGAGCGTTCGAATTCGAACGCACGGTTTCGCGCCTGATGGAAATGCAGTCGGACGACTATCTTGCCCTCGGGCACGGCCCGAAATAGCGCCAGTCGGTGCTGCGGGGCACTCATTCATCACATTGAAAATGGCCCGGACGCTTCCTTATGAGAGGAAGCGCCCGGCAGGTGGCCGCTGCGGGACAAGTCAGCGCCAGGGTAGAAGCGCGCAACGAACAGGGGCAAAAGCCTCTTAATGAAACTGCGAATGAATTGCAAAGATAAATGCTCCAAACCCCGTTTAGTTGGTTGAATCATTAATGAGATCGGCTTAAGCGGGCGGGCAATCCCAATTTCCGTGCTTGGAGGATGATTGCATATGGCCCGTAAGAAGATCGCGCTGATCGGCGCTGGCAATATCGGTGGTACGCTCGCGCATCTCGCCGCTCTCAAGGGTCTGGGCGACATCGTCCTCTTCGACGTGGTCGAAGGCGTTCCTCAGGGCAAGGCGCTCGACCTGTCGCAGTGCGGCCCGGTCGAAGGTTTCGACTCGAAGATCATCGGCACGAACGACTATGCCGACATCAAGGACGCCGACGTCATCATCGTTACCGCCGGTGTCGCCCGCAAGCCGGGCATGAGCCGCGACGATCTTCTGGGCATCAACCTCAAGGTCATGAAGTCCGTGGGCGAGGGCATCAAGAATAACGCCCCCAACGCCTTCGTCATCTGCATCACCAACCCGCTCGACGCGATGGTGTGGGCACTGCGCGAATTCTCCGGCCTGCCGCACAACAAGGTCGTCGGCATGGCGGGCGTTCTCGACTCCGCACGCTTCAGCCACTTCCTCGCTGAAGAATTCCAGGTGTCGGTGAAGGAAGTGACTAGCTTCGTTCTCGGCGGTCATGGCGACACCATGGTTCCGGTCGTCGAATATTCGACCGTCGCCGGCATCCCCATCCCCGACCTCATCAAGCAGGGCCGCTCCACCAAGGAGCGCATCGACGCTATCGTTCAGCGCACCCGTTCGGGCGGCGGCGAGATCGTCGGTCTGCTCAAGACCGGTTCCGCTTTCTACGCGCCCGCCACCAGCGGCATCGCGATGGCTGAAGCTTATCTGTTCGATCAGAAGCGCCTGCTGCCCTGCGCGGCGAACCTGACCGGCCAGTATGGCGTCGATAACCTCTACGTCGGCGTGCCCGTGATCATCGGCAAGGATGGTGTCGAGCAGGTCATCGAGATCGAACTCGACGACGAGGCCAAGGCGAACCTTCAGGTGTCGGTGGACGCGGTCAAGGAACTGCTGGAAGCCTGCAAGGGCATCGACCCTTCGCTCGCCTGAACAGACAAGCTGCACCGACATACCCCAGGTGAGTGAGCAGCCTGGGGTGTGCCGCCTTCACCTGAAGTGCCACCTCCACAGAATGCAAAGGGACTGACATGTCCATTCTGGTGAACAAGAACACCAAGGTCATTACGCAGGGTATGACCGGCGCGACCGGCACCTTCCACACCGAACAGGCGCTGGCCTATGGCACGCAAATGGTCGGCGGCGTTACGCCGGGCAAGGGTGGCACGACCCATATCGGCCTGCCCATGTTCGACACGGTTGCCGAAGCCAAGACGAAGACCGGCGCTGACGCTTCGGTCATCTACGTTCCGCCGCCATTCGCGGCCGATTCGATCCTGGAAGCGATCGATGCGGAAATCCCCCTGATCGTCTGCATCACGGAAGGTATTCCGGTGCTGGACATGGTTCGCGTGAAGCGTGCCCTGTCGGGTTCGAAGTCGCGTCTGATCGGTCCGAACTGCCCCGGCGTCCTGACCCCCAATGAATGCAAGATCGGCATCATGCCCGGTTCGATCTTCTCCAAGGGTTCGGTCGGCGTCGTATCGCGTTCCGGCACGCTGACCTATGAAGCCGTGTTCCAGACCACCAATGCGGGCTTGGGCCAGACCACGGCCGTCGGCATCGGCGGCGATCCGGTCAACGGCACCAACTTCATCGACGTGCTGGAGCTCTTCCTGGCCGACGACGCGACCGAATCGATCATCATGATCGGTGAAATCGGCGGCGACGCGGAAGAACAGGCTGCCCAGTTCCTGATCGACGAAGCCAAGAAGGGCCGCAAGAAGCCGATGGCTGGTTTCATTGCGGGCCGCACGGCGCCTCCGGGCCGCCGCATGGGCCATGCCGGTGCGATCGTGTCGGGCGGCAAGGGCGACGCGGAAAGCAAGATCGCGGCGATGGAAGCCGCCGGGATCAAGGTCGCCGCCAGCCCGTCCGAACTGGGCTCGACGCTTGTCGAAGTCCTGAAGGGCTAAGCAAAGGCAGACAAGGTGGCCGGGCTGCACCCCGGCCGTCTTTGATACCCCGCTTCGCGACTGCACGCGGTCGGCATGGGACTTAAGGCATGGGTTACGAGAACCAGGACTTTGAAACGGAACGCGGGCCGAGCTGGGCACGCCCCAATTGGCCTCTGGCGGACACTGATGATCTGACCGGTGCGCTCGATCCGACGCAGATGCAGGTGGCGGTGAAGGCTGCCGCCAAGGCTGCGGGCAAGTCAGTCTCTGACGCCGACGCAGTCAGCGCCGCTGACGATGCGATCCGTGCCCAGTTGCTGATCCGCACCTATCGCGTGCGCGGCCATTTGGCGGCCAATCTCGATCCCTTGGGGCTTACCCAGCGCGAACTGCCCGCAGACCTGACCCCGGAATATCATGGTCTCACCGACCTTGAGCGGAAGATCTATCTGGGCGGCACATTGGGCCTGCAATATGCCACAGTGCGCGAGATCGTCGCCATCCTGCGTGCCAATTATTGCGGCAATGTCGGCCTGGAATATATGCACATCGCCGACGTTGAGGAACGCGTGTTCCTTCAGGACCGGCTGGAAGGCAAGGACAAGGAGATTCACTTCACGCCTGAAGGCAAGAAGGCGATCCTGTCCAAGGTGATCCAGGGCGAGCAGTACGAAAAGTTCCTGGGCCGCAAATATGTCGGCACCAAGCGCTTTGGTCTGGATGGTGGCGAGTCCATGATCCCCGCGCTCGAAGCCATCATCAAACATGGCGGTGCGCTGGGCGTGCGCGAGATCGTTTACGGCATGGCCCATCGCGGCCGCCTGAACGTACTCGCCAATGTGATGGCCAAGGGCTTCCGCGTCATCTTCCACGAATTTTCGGGCGGCACTGCGAACCCCGAGGATGTCGGCGGATCGGGGGACGTGAAATATCATCTCGGCACCTCCACCGACCGCGAATTTGACGGCATCAAGGTGCACATGTCGCTGGTGCCCAACCCGTCGCACCTCGAAACCGTCGATCCGGTGGTTCTGGGCAAGGTCCGCGCGCAGCAGACTTTCCGCGATGATCTGGAGAAGCATGAGCAGGTCCTGCCTGTGCTGATCCACGGCGACGCGGCCTTTGCTGGTCAGGGCATCGTCTGGGAATGCCTCGGCTTCTCCGGCGTTTCCGGTTACAATACTGGCGGCTGCATCCACTTCATCGTCAACAACCAGATCGGCTTCACGACGAGCCCGCAATTCTCGCGCGGTTCGCCCTATCCGAGCGATGTGGCGAAGGGTGTTCAGGCGCCGATCCTGCACGTCAATGGCGACGATCCGGAAGCTGTGACCTTCGCGTGCAAGCTGGCGATCGAATATCGCCAGACCTTCCATCGCGACATCGTGATCGACATGTGGTGCTATCGCCGCTTCGGTCACAACGAAGGTGATGAACCGAGCTTCACGCAACCGCAGATGTACGCGAAGATTCGCCAGCATCCCCCCGTCAGCGACGTCTATTCGGCGCGGCTGAAGGCGGAAGGCGTGGTTGACGATGATTTCGTCAACAAGGTGACGGGCGACTTCGTCAATCATCTGGAAGAAGAGTTTGAGGCGGCCAAGAGCTACAAAGCCAATAAGGCCGACTGGTTCGCTGGCCGCTGGTCGGGTTTGCACAAGCCGGCCGACGCCGAAACATCGCGCCAGAATGTCGAAAGCGCGATCAGCCAGAAGCTGTTCGATAGCCTGGGCAAAACGCTCAGCACCGTTCCGGAAGGTTTGAACGTCCACAAGACGCTCAAGCGCGTGATCGACGCCAAGGCGGAGATGTTCAAGTCGGGCCAGAATTTCGATTGGGCGACTGGTGAGGCGCTCGCTTTCGGTTCGCTTCTGTCCGAAGGCTATGGCGTCCGCTTGTCGGGTCAGGATTCGGGACGCGGTACGTTCAGCCAGCGTCACGCGGTCTGGGTCGATCAGGATAGCGAGAGGAAATATGTCCCGCTTTCGACCGTGCCGCATGGCCGGTTTGAGGTGCTGGATTCGCCGCTGTCTGAATATGGCGTGCTCGGCTTTGAATATGGTTTTGCGCTGGCTGACCCCAAGAGTCTGGTGTTGTGGGAAGCGCAATTTGGCGACTTCGCTAACGGCGCGCAGATCGTGTTCGACCAATATATCGCCTCGTCCGAGACGAAGTGGCTGCGTTCGAACGGTCTCGTCTGCCTGCTGCCCCACGGCTATGAGGGGCAGGGGCCAGAGCATAGCTCGGCGCGTCTGGAACGCTTCCTTCAGCTGTGTGCGGAAGGAAATATTCAGGTCGCCAACATCACGACGCCGGCCAATTATTTCCACGTCCTGCGCCGTCAGATGCTGCGCCCCTTCCGCAAGCCGCTCATCATCATGGCGCCGAAGTCGCTGCTGCGGCACAAGCTGGCGGTGAGCAAGGCCGAGGATTTTGTGGGGGAGACGCATTTCAAGCGCATCCTGTCCGATCCGCATGCAGCGGCGGACGCTGACACGAAGCGGCTGGTCCTGTGCTCCGGCAAGGTCTTCTATGATCTGCTCGAAGCGCGCGACGCGGCGGGTGACAAGGATGTTCAGATCGTTCGTATCGAGCAGATCTATCCTTTCGCCACCGAAGCGTTGGCCACGCGCATCAAGCGCATGACCAACCTGGAAGAGGTGGTCTGGTGCCAGGAAGAGCCGCGTAACAATGGCGCATGGTTCTTCGTCGAACCTTATGTCGAGGAAGCGCTGGGCCTTGCCGGCAAGGCGCCGATGCGTGCGCGATACGCGGGCCGCAAGGCTGCTGCTTCGCCTGCGACGGGCCTCGCCAAGCGCCATGTCGCCGAACAGGGCGCCCTTGTAGCCGATGCGCTGGGTCACAGCGTTCGTGAAGAAATCCGCCGCCAGAAGAAAGGCTGACACAGCTCATGGCAACTGAAGTCAAAGTCCCCACGCTGGGCGAATCCGTTACCGAAGCGACCGTTGGTCAGTGGCTGAAGAAGCCCGGCGAGGCGGTGAAGGCCGATGAGCCGATCGTCAGCCTGGAAACCGACAAGGTGGCGGTGGATGTGCCCGCACCGGTCGCGGGAACCTTGGGCGACATCATCGCCAAGGAAGGCGACACGGTGAACGTCGGCGCGCTGTTGGCGATGATCAACGAGGGCGCGGCTGCTGCTGCGGCGCCCGCAGCTGCCCCGGCTTCCGCTCCGGCTGCCAAGGCAGAGGCTGCCACGCCTGCTCCTGCGGCTTCGGCGCCGGTCGATGAGGATGAGGGCGGCAACCTGACGCTGTCTCCAGCCGTTCGCCGCTTGGTGCTGGAGCATGGACTCGACCCAAGCAAGATCAAGGGCACCGGCAAGGACGGCCGCCTGACGAAGGATGACGTGATGGCCGCCGTGGCTGCGGGCACGGCCAAGGCGACGGCGTCGGCACCGGCTGCCGCGCCTGCTGCCGAGGCGCCTGCTGTTGGCCCGAGCCGTCGTCAGGAGCGCGTCAAGATGACGCGCCTGCGCCAGACGGTCGCCAAACGCCTGAAGGAAGCCCAGAATAACGCGGCGCTGCTGACCACCTATAATGACGTCGATATGACCAACGTCATCGAAGCGCGCGCGAAGTATAAGGACCTGTTCGAGAAGAAGCATGGCGTCCGTTTGGGCTTCATGGGCTTCTTCACCAAAGCCGTCTGCATGGCGCTGCGCGACATTCCGGGCGTCAACGCGCAGATCGAAGGCGATGAGATCGTCTATAACGACTTCGCCGATATTTCCGTGGCCGTGTCGGCCCCGAACGGCCTGGTCGTGCCGGTGATCCGCAACGCTGAAAGCCTTAGCGTCGCCGACATCGAAAAGACGATTGGCGGCTTTGGCAAGAAGGCCAAGGAAGGCACGCTGACCATGGAAGATATGAAGGGCGGAACCTTCACCATCTCCAATGGCGGCGTCTTCGGATCGCTGCTGTCGAGCCCCATCATCAACCCGCCCCAGTCAGCGGTTTTGGGTCTGCATCGTATCGAGGACCGTCCGGTCGTCCGCGACGGTCAGATCGTCATCCGTCCGATGATGTATCTGGCGCTCAGCTACGACCATCGCCTGATCGATGGCCGTGAAGCGGTGACCTTCCTGGTCGCGGTCAAGAACGCGATCGAAGATCCGACCCGTCTGCTGATCGACCTGTAAGATCAACCTTTAATTCCGTTCGGGCTGAGCCTGTCGAAGCCCTGTCCTTTCTAGGGGACGTAAGAAAAAGTAATGCCCTTTGACAGGTTGGGACGAGACAAGCGGCTCGGAACAAGGGCGAACGGAGATTGAGATGGCTGACTTCGATTATGACGTCCTGGTGATCGGCGCGGGTCCGGGGGGCTATGTCGCTGCCATCCGCGCGGCTCAACTGGGTCTCAAGACTGCGTGCGCCGAGAGCCGTGAGACACTGGGCGGCACCTGCTTGAATGTCGGCTGCATTCCGTCGAAGGCGCTGCTGCACGCGTCGGAGCTTTATGAGGAGGCCGCAGGTGGCGCGCTCGCAAAGCTGGGCGTCAAGATCGACAAGATGAGCCTTGATCTGGATACCATGCAGGGCCAGCGCAAGGATGCCGTGAAGGGCCTGACGGGCGGCATCGAATTCCTGTTCAAGAAGAACAAGGTCGACTGGTTGAAGGGGCGCGCGAGCTTTACTGGCGCGAACACGGTCGATGTTGCGGGCAAGGCCGTGACCGCGAAGAATATCATCATCGCGACCGGTTCCTCCGTGACGCCGCTGCCGGGCGTCGAAGTGGAAAATGACAAGGGCCTGATCGTCGATTCGACCGGCGCTCTGGAACTGGACAAAGTCCCGGATCACCTCGTCGTCATCGGCGGGGGTGTCATCGGGCTGGAACTGGGGTCGGTCTGGCGCCGTTTGGGGTCGAAGGTGACCGTCGTCGAATTTCTCGACCAGATCCTGCCGGGCATGGATGGCGAGGTTCGTAAGGAAGCGAACAAGATCTTCAAGAAGCAGGGCTTCGAATATAAGCTCGGCACCAAGGTCACGGGCGCCAAGGCACATAAAAAGGGCGTCAGCCTGACGGTTGAGCCTGCCGCAGGCGGGGCTTCGGAGACGATCGAGGCCGATGTCGTGCTGGTGTCGATCGGCCGCCGTCCCAATACAGATGGACTGGGTCTCGACAAGATCGGCCTTGAGCTGAATGCGCGCGGGCAGATCGAGACCGATCATGACTTTGCAACCAAGGTCCCCGGTGTTTGGGCCGTCGGCGATGTGATCCCCGGCCCGATGCTCGCGCATAAGGCTGAGGACGAGGGCATTGCCGTCGCCGAGAATATCGCCGGGCTGACCGGGATCGTGAACCATGCGGTGATCCCGTCGGTGGTCTATACCAAGCCTGAGATTGCAGGCGTCGGCCTTACCGAGGAAGCCGCCAAGGAGCGCGGTGCGGTCAAGGTCGGCAAGTTCCCAATGATGGCGAATAGCCGCGCCAAGACCAATCATGAGCCTGATGGCTTTGTGAAGGTGATCGCCGATGCGGAAACCGACAGGGTCCTGGGCGTGTGGATCATCGCGACCGTGGCTGGCACGATGATCGCGCAAGCGGCACAGGCGATGGAATTCGGCGCATCGAGCGAGGATATTGCCTATACCTGCCACGCGCATCCGACGCATAGCGAAGCGATCAAGGAAGCCGCAATGGCGGTCATGGGCAAGCCGATCCACATGTGATCGGCGCCTTTGGCGAAGTTGGAAAGGGCCGCCGCTGTGCGGCCCTTCTGCTTTTCAGGCGCTGGCGATGCGGGGCGTGGACGCCGCCGCTATGGTTGGTGAGGATAGCGCGCGCCGGATGCAGACCCGGTTCCGGCCACGCGCCTTTGCGTCATAGAGTGCATCATCCGCGCGAGCGATGGTGTCGTGGATTGACGTGTCGCTGCGCTGAGTGGTCGATAGGCCAAAGCTGGCAGTCAATGGACGGCTGAGCCGTAGTTGCTTTGCAATCGTCGCGGTGAAGCCTTCGCGCAGCTTGTTCGCGATCTCCGCCGCATGTGCTGCATTGATGCCCGGTAGGAATAGGACAAATTCCTCTCCACCGAAGCGGGCCACGACCGCGCCCTCCGGAGCCAATGTGGTTAGAAGACGCGAAAGCGCCCTGATCACCTGGTCGCCGGATGCGTGGCCATATTCGTCGTTGATGGTCTTGAAATGGTCGATGTCACAGACAAGGAGACTTCCTGCGGGCAGTCTATCCGATTGCCTACGCTGGATGGCGTCATCGAATCCCCGACGATTGAAGAGGCCGGATAACGGATCGACCATGGCTTCCCGCTGATAGCGACTCAGTATGTCGATCACCTGCGTCGCAAGAGCAGCGAACGCGAGAAACAAGCCGAATATGCATGCAAGCGCCTGCATCAAAAAGGCATATTCGCTGGTGAGGAAGTCGCCATTCTCCGACAGCGTGAGCGGGACGGTGGTGCCGCGAACGAAATTATCCATTGCGACGAGCGATGCAGCGGCGAACAACGTCCGATCGGCCCCTGTACGCAAGTGATCCTTCGCCGCGACAAGGGGAAGTCCGATCAGGAGAAAGCAGCCAAAGTCCGAGGCGACCAGTTCGAGCGGTAGATTGTCCATCGCGTAGGCTAGGATGCACAGCAGGATCGAGCCGCCCCAGATCATCAGCCGCGCCGTCAGAAGCCAGGATGGTCGCCAGCGTTGCAACAGGGCCTGACCGAAAAGCAGGAACCCGGTGGCAAACAGCAGATCAGCGATGATGCTCCAGACAGGGTCCGGCATTGCGGCAAAACCGACGGGTGCCGCAAATCCCGCGGCGACGCAGAAGAAGGCCGCGCTCCACCATGCAGCGGCCCGCACATGCCAGTTACAGATGATCAGGAACGCGATGCTAAAGCTGGCCATCATGATCGGCAGGAAGAAAGCGAAATTTTCTCCCATGCTGACTGCCTTTACCTGATGTTACCCGGAGGATCGGCAGGCACGAAGCCGCCGTTGGGGCGGCGGTATAAGCCTTTGTTTAAAAAATACTTCCAAAATCGACGAGATGTTCATCCGCTATGGATCAAACGGCCGACGATCAGTCTGGCCAACCTTCGAGAAGCGGCATCAGTTCATCGAAATGATCTATGACCGCGTCTGCTTCCAATTGTTCGACGGGGCCGTCGAGGAAGCCGAAGCTGACCGCTATGCTTGGCACTCCCGCGTTACGAGCGCCCGCGATATCGTTGATCGTGTCGCCGAGGAATATCGTGCGGCCGCCGCCAGCGCGCGCGATCATCTCGTGGATCGGCGCTGGGTCCGGCTTCGCTACGCCAAGCGTGTCGCCGCCAATGACGCTGACGAAACGTTCGGAAAGGCCGATCTGATGGAGCAGGGGAATAGTGAAGCGTTCAGCCTTGTTCGTGCAGATCGCAAGCTTCGCGCCCGCTTTGTCCAAAGCCTCCATCGTGTTCATGAGGCCGGGATAGGGGACCGAATGGATGGCGAGATTCTGCTCATAATAATCGAGCAATGTCGGCAGCATCCGAGCCAGTAGGGCGTCATCATAGCCGCCCGATGCGGTTAGCGCCCGTTCCAGCATGACTTTCGCGCCCTTGCCCACGAACGGGCGGATGGCATCGACGGGAAAAGACGGGCGGCCATCCGTCGCGATCGCATAATTGACTGCTGCGGCGAGGTCGCCGCTCGTGTCGAGCAAGGTGCCGTCGAGGTCGAAACCTACTATATCGAAGGGAATGCTGATCATGCGCGGCTCATGCGGCCTCTCCGGTGGCAAAGGCAAGGCAAACGTGGCAGAGAGCGATCAGATTCATAACCTTCCTGCTAAAGAGGACGCGTTCCGCCGTGACCGCCACCCGCCCACTCGCCGTCATCATCCTTGCCGCCGGGCAGGGTACGCGCATGAAGTCAGCCAAGCACAAGGTGCTCCATCCGGTCGCGGGTCGGCCAATGTTGCTGCATCTGTTGGCCAGTGTCGCGGAGCTTCAGCCCGAGCGGCAGGTCGTCGTAGTCGGCGCTGGCCGCGAGCAAGTGGAAGCCGCCGTCGCCGGAACTGGCGCGGTGATCGCCGTGCAGGAGCAGCAGTTGGGAACTGGCCACGCGGTTGCCCAGGCGCATGACGCGCTTGCCGGTTTCGCGGGTGACATATTGATCCTCTATGGCGATGTGCCGTTGGTGCGGGCGGAAACCATGCGGGCCATGCTGGACCGGCTGAACCTGGGGGATGACCTGCGCGCGGTGGTGCTGGGCTTCAGACCCGAGGACGCGGGCGCCTATGGGCGGATCATTACCAACGGCCAAGGCATCATCGGCAAGATGGTCGAATATAAGGATGCCGACGCGGCGGAACGGGCGGTGACGCTGTGCAACTCCGGCCTGATGGCTGTGCGATCGACCGACCTTTTCGTCCTGCTCGACAAGATCGGCAACCACAATGCGGCTGGCGAATATTATCTGCCCGACATCATCATGTTGCCCGGCGCTCAAAGTGCCGTCATCGAAACCGAGGCGTGGGAAGTGGCTGGCGTGAACAGCCGCGCGGAACAGGCGGTGATCGAGGCTGCCTGGCAGGACCGGCGGCGTAGCGAGGCGATGCGTGATGGCGTGACGCTGGTGGCGCCGGAAACCGTATTCTTCGCGCATGACACCGAACTTGGCCGCGATGTCATGGTCGAGCCGAATGTCGTATTTGGGCTGGGCGTGACGGTGGCCGACGATGTGGTCATCCACGCCTTCTCGCACATCGAAGGCGCAACCATCTCCAAGGGTGCCGAGATCGGCCCCTATGCGCGACTGCGTCCCGGAGCCCAAATTGGCGCAAAGGCGAAGGTCGGCAATTTCGTCGAAGTCAAAAAGGCGGAACTGGGCGAAGGCGCGAAGGTCAATCACCTGTCCTATATTGGCGATGCCACCATCGGGGCAGGCGCCAATGTCGGCGCGGGTACGATCACCTGCAACTATGATGGCTTTTTCAAATATAAGACGGAAATCGGCGCGGGGGCGTTCATCGGCTCCAACAGCGCGCTAGTCGCTCCGGTCAAGATCGGGGCAGGCGCGATCGTCGGCGCAGGGAGTGTGGTGACTAAGGAGGTGGAGGCGGACGCTCTTTGCCTCGTCCGGCCCGCGCAGGAGGGCAAGTCCGGATGGGCGGCGCGGTTCCGCGCTGGAATGCAGGCGCGCAAAGCGGCCAAGTGAAATCCCCGTTCAGTCGGGCCGGGTGCCTTTGGGCGCTGCTCTTTCTTGGCCTGATCGCGGCGGGCTCCTGCATCTGGCTTTTTACCAATGCGCGGGCCACGCCCGTGGTGCGCCGGATAGACATTGCGCTACCATTTCCGCAGGGGGCGCCGCTGCGGCCGGTAACGGTCGCACTGATGACCGACACCCATCTGTCGGGACCGGATAACAGTCCCGAAAGAATGGCGCGGATCGTGCGCCAGGTGAACGGACTGAGGCCCGATCTTATCCTGTTGGGTGGGGATTATATCGGCGATCATAAGGGCGGTGCGGTTTATGATCCGCAAGCGAGTATCGCGTCTTTTTCCGCTCTTCGCGCGCCGATGGGTGTGCTGGCGGTGCTTGGCAATCACGACGCGCGCCGTTACGCGAAGATCAGTCGCACCCAATGGCGCGCCCTTTTTCGGCGGATCGGGATCACCCTTTTGACCGACCAGGCTGTGCGCCGGGGGCCGCTGGTGATCGGCGGGTTGCGCGACATTTACACCGATCGCCCGGATGTCCCCGCCGTGTTACACGAGATGGAGGATATGGGCGGTGCTCAGATACTCCTTTCTCACGGGCCTGACGTTTTCCCTTCCCTGCCCGACAGGTCGTTGCTGGCGATGGTGGGGCACACGCATTGTGGTCAGGTGGCGCTGCCCTTTGCTGGGGTTGTCTATGTGCCGTCCCGCTTCGGCACCCGCTATGCTTGCGGCGTCTATCGTGACGATGCGAAATCCATGGTCGTGTCGGCGGGGATCGGCACCAGTGGCCTGCCGATCAGGCTGCGTTCGCCGCCAGATGTCTGGCTGGTTACAATTCGTCCAGAATGACTGTCTACCCTGTCGCTGATCCGTGGATCATGGCATAGGTGGGCGCGAAACGGGTTGGTCGTTTGTTTGCATAGCTTTGAGGCTCAGGATTCATGTGCGGTATCATCGGGATCATCGGTAAGGACGATGTGGCGGAGCGTTTGGTCGATGGGCTGAGGCGCCTGGAGTATCGCGGCTATGACAGCGCGGGGGTCGCGACCGTTTATGAGGGCGCGATCGAGCGGCGGCGGGCTGAGGGGAAGCTCGCCAATCTCGTGAAGGAATTGGCGAATAATCCGCTGCCGGGGACGACCGGGATCGCACATACCCGCTGGGCGACGCATGGGGCGCCGACGACGAGCAATGCGCATCCGCATGCCACGAAGGAAGTGGCGTTGGTGCACAATGGGATCATCGAGAATTTCAAGCCGCTGCGGGAGGAACTGACCAGCCGCGGACGTCGTTTCGATAGCGAAACGGATACGGAAGTTGTCGCGCATCTGGTGAGCGAGTTGGTGGAGCAGGGCGCTTCGCCGAAGGACGCGGTGGCGCAGGTGCTGCCCCGCCTGCATGGCGCCTTTGCGCTGGCCATCCTGTTCCGCAGTCATCCCGACATGCTGATCGGCGCGCGGCTCGGTTCGCCGTTGGTTGTGGGCTATGGCGAGGGTGAGACCTATCTGGGTTCCGACGCGCTGGCGCTGGCGCCGCTGACGCAGCGCATTGCCTATCTGGAGGAGGGCGACTGGGTCGTCATCACCGCAGAGGGCGCGGAGATTTTTGACAAGGACAACAATCCTGTCGAGCGGCCGATCACCATTTCCGGCGTGACGGGCGAGCTGATCTCCAAGGGCAATCACCGCCACTATATGCTCAAGGAGATTTACGAGCAGCCGGTGGTCGTCGCTCAGACGTTGAAATCCTATCTCCAGCGGATGGAAGACCGGGTGTCGCTGCCCATTCCGGATTTCGACCTGGGCGCGATCCGCCGCGTTACGATCGTTGCGTGCGGAACCAGCTATTATGCCGGGATGGTCGCCAAATATTGGGTGGAGCAATTCGCCCGCGTCCCCGTCGATATCGATGTGGCGAGCGAGTTCCGCTACCGCGCACCGGTGATGGAGGATGGCGGGCTGATGATCGTCATCAGCCAGTCGGGCGAAACCGCTGATACCCTGGCCGCGCTCCGCCATGCCCGTAGCGAGGGGCAGAAGATCGCGGCGGTCGTCAATGTGCCCACCAGCACCATGGCGCGGGAGGCTGACCTGCTGCTGCCGACCCATGCCGGGCCGGAAATCGGTGTCGCGTCGACCAAGGCCTTTACGTGCCAGCTGGCGGTGCTGGCGGCGTTCGCGGCGAATCTTGCGCGAGCCAAGGGGCGGCTGGATGCCAAGGCGGAAAAGGAACTCGTCCGTCACCTCGCCGAAGCCCCTGCGGCTCTCAATGGCGCGCTGGCCTATGATGAGTCGATCGAGGGCATGGCGCACCTTATCGCGGGCGCGCGGGATGTGCTCTATCTCGGCCGGGGGCCGGACTATCCGTTGGCGCTGGAAGGGGCGCTGAAGCTCAAGGAAATCAGCTATATCCATGCCGAAGGCTATGCGGCCGGCGAGATGAAGCATGGACCGATCGCGCTGATCGATGACAAGGTGCCGGTAATCGTTCTGGCGCCGAGTGGGCCGCTGTTCGAGAAGACCGTCAGCAACATGCAGGAAGTGCAGGCGCGCGGCGGCAAGGTGGTGCTAATTTCCGACTATGACGGCGTGAAGGCGGCGGGCGAGGGCTGCATCGCTACGATCACCATGCCCAAGGTTCACCCACTGATCGCACCGATGGTCTATGCCGTGCCGGTGCAGTTGCTGGCCTATCATGTGGCGGTGGCGAAGGGGACCGATGTCGACCAGCCGCGCAATCTGGCGAAGTCCGTCACCGTCGAGTGAAGGGAAAGCGATCACGGATGTGGTGGTTGAAAAAGCCGCCTTTCGAGGTCGCTTTGGTCATCTCCGCAGCCAGATTTTCCGGCACATCGAAATAGCTGTAACGCTTTCCGCTGACGAACTGGACGTCCAGCCGGTGTTCGGCCGCGTTATAGTGAAATTCGCGAATGGCTGTGGATGGCACGGCTTATGTAATGATCGATGGCCTAAGATGTTTCATGTTCGAGCGGTGGCATGGTTTCGGTCCCGTGCAGCTGTCCTTTCTCCGTCATCCCAGCGGCAAGCTGGGATCTCGTGAGCGAGGTCGAGCGCCATCGACCGAGATGCCAGCATGCGCTGGCATGACGAAATGAGGAGGGTAGGCTTTCGACCATTTGTTGCCGCTCCGTGGTCAATTTCCCGTTCCAATGAGCCTACGTTCCGTTAAGGGATAATCCATGTCGATGGATTGGAATCCTCTGGGCGTAAGATCCCAAGGCGTAAAATGGCCTTTGGACGATTCAAAGAGTAGCCGCATTTTTCCTCGTTGGCGCAGAATCGGCGAAGTTCACTTCCACGCCCCCCTTATTCCAAGCCAATTCATGGCTTTGACGTTTATGAGGTGGATGTTCACGGCCGAACTGCCCGCTTCGCAGCAGGGGAGGCGTCTCCGGGGGCATATGATTTCTACATTCCAGATAATTTCCAAGCCATGCGCCAGCTTATTCGTATCCCACTGACCGGCAAACATATCGCTGCCGTCCACAGCCGGTTGGCTGCCGTTGCAGGCGCCATCATACTCGGTCTGGCGGCTATTGTTTTTGCTCGGATGGGTGAGTTTTCTCAAAATATTTTTCTGCAAGTAGTGACGATCTCGCGCTATGCGCCTCTCATCGTCACGCCCTTGGTCTTCGCGGCAGTCGCCTATGCCACGCTGCGCTTCTTTCCTGCTGCTCGTGGGTCTGGCATCCCGCAGGTGATGGCCGCCAGTCATAACCCAGACCTGCATGCAGGGGGGGACTTGTTGTCGCTGAAGACGGCTGGGGCCAAGTTATGCGGCACGATCAGCATGCTACTCGTCGGTGGATCGGCAGGACGCGAAGGTCCAACCGTACAAATCAGCGCGGCACTCATGGTTGCGGTTCATCGCTGGCTTCGGGTGCCCGTCTCGAGCGGTATCATTATCGCGGGGGGCGCGGCAGGCGTGGCGGCAGCTTTCAACACCCCGCTCGCCGGGGTTGCGTTTGCGATCGAGGAGCTGGCATCTGCGTTTGAGCAGAAAGTGGCCCTTATGGTGATGGCCGCAGTGATGATCTCGGGATTGGTGAGCCTCGGTCTGGCGGGAGACTATGTGTATTTCGGGGCGATGAACGGAAATCTGCCGCTCCGGGCTATGCTTCTCATTGCGCCGATAGCGGGAGTGCTTGGAGGCTTTTTCGGCGGTATTTTCTCCCGCATTCTTATCGCGGCTACATGGCCGCGCCACCCAGTGCTGATCCGCATTCGGTCTCGCCCCGTCATGTTCGCGGCGGGATGTGGGCTAATCGTCGCCATCACGGGCTGCGTCACGAATGGCCTTACATGGGGCACCGGCTACGAAACCACCAAACTTCTTCTCGTTGGCCACGGTTCGACCATGAGCTTTGGCCCGGCGAAGTTTATCTCCACCCTTGCTACAGCGCTCAGTAGTGCTCCCGGTGGCATATTTGCCCCGTCGCTGTCGGTCGGAGCTGGTCTTGGTCAGTTGATTTCCTCCGTTTTCCCCAACAGCCCTTCAGGCGCCGTAGTACTGCTTGGTATGGTTGGATATTTTACGGGTGTTGTTCGGGCGCCGATGACTGCTGTGATCATCATGATGGAGATGACGGCCGACCGGACCATGATTTTACCCTTGTTCGCGACGGCGTTAATCGCGGATGCCGTCAGCACCATGATTTGTCGCCAAAAACTTTATCACGCTCTGTCCGGGCAGTTCCGCTCCACTTCACACGAGGCGAAGCGGGCTTAGATAATGTCCATCTTGCCCAAGCGCCTTCCGCAAGTGGATGAGGTGGATGGCTCCCGCTCACGGCATCTAGGTGCCAAGATGGTTTTGCTGTCACGCAACCCGAGCCACCCGCCATGGAGATTAGCATGATCGGCCTGGATTTGGCCAAGAACGTTTTTCAGGTTCACGGTATCAGCGCGACCGGTGAGGTCGTCATTCGCAAGGCGCTGCGGCGATCCCAGATGCTGCCGTCTTCCAGAAGTTGCCGTCTTGCTTGGTAGGCGCAGAGGCCTGCGGGACGTCGCATCACTGCGCGCGCGAACTGACTAGGCTGGGTCACGAGGTGCGGCTGATGCCGGCGGTGTACGTGAAGCCTTATGTAAAGCGCGGCAAGAACGATGCCGCCGACGCCGAGGCGATCTGCGAAGCGGTCACACGCCAGACAATGCGGTTTGTGCCCATCAAGTCGCGCGAGCAGCAGGCGGCGTTGTCGCTGCACCGCGTGCGCCAGCTGTTGATCAAGCAGCGCACACAACTGGTCAACATGATGCGCAGCGTGCTCGCCGAGCTGGGTATCGCCATCCGGTCGGGATCGTGAAGGCACTGCAGATGGCGCGACAGATCGTTGACGGCGAGTCCGAGTTCGACTTGCCAGCCGAAGCCGCGAACGTCGTCGGCATGCTGGCCGGGCAACTGCTCCAGATTCATGTCCAGTTGCGCAAGCTCGACCTGCGTCACGCCGCTCTGGAACGGAGCGACGACAGGTCGCGGCGCCTAGCGACGATCCGTGGTATCGGACCGATCGGCGCGACCGCGCTTGCCGCATCGGTGACTGATCCAGGCCAGTTCTCGTCAGGACGTCAGTTCGCCGCCCGGCTGGGGCTGACCCCGCGGCAGAGTTCGAGTGGCGGCAAGGAACGGTTGGGGCGCATTACCAAGATGGGCGACAGATATCTGCGGTAGCTCCTGGTCGTCGGCGCAACCGCGCTGATCCGATACGCCAAGGAGAAACCCGGCACGGTCGATCCGGGCTTTGTCGCTCTGCTCGCCCGAAAGCCCGCGCGCGTCGCCTCGGTCGCCATTGCCAACAAAATGGCGCGGATCGCATGGGCGGTCATGGCGCGCGGCGGCGTGTTCGAACGCGGGCATGCGCCTATGCTGGCGGCAGCATAGATCAAGAACTTAGCTGAGGAGATCAGCTTCACGAGGTTGTGAGAGCGAAGGATGTGATGGCAAAACCGATAGGACCTTGTTCGCGGACACCATCAGGGCCAGCAGTCTACACCGACTGCATCAACAGGCCGGACAGACGACTGCACCTGACGGAATGCCAGTCATCACTTTACGCTTGCAACGTGGGAGCCATCCACAGAAGACCGTCTGCCTTCGACAGGCTCACGGCGAACGGTGATGTAATTTACACGGAAAGAAGCTGAGCCCCTAACCGTCCTTCCGAAAAGACGTCGGCGAACGCCCAAATTCTTGTGCGAAACAGCGGGCGAGATAGCCCGGATCATTGAAGCCGCACGCATAAGCGATCTCGCTGACGGTCAGGCTGCGGCACGCCCTGTCCTCCAGCATCGCGCGGACGCGGCCCAAGCGGATCGTGCGCAGTTCGCGCCCGACGCTGCTGCCCGTCGCGGCGAACAGGCTGTGGAGATAGCGGACCGAAATGCCGTGCTGCGCGGCGATGGTCGCGGGCGTCAGGTCCGGGTCCGCGAAGCCGCTGGTCAGCGTCCGTCGGATCTGGTGCATCAGGCGGCGGCGATGTGTGGTTTCCTCGCCCGCCATCCCATCGCACATCAACGCCAGGCAGCCGCCAAGCTGGTCAGCGATCAAGTGAGCGGGCAGGGGCCGTCCTTCCTCCACGGCATGGGCGACGCTGTGCAACAGCCCGTCGATCGCGGCGCCCCAGGGCGATGATCCGATCAGCGGGCGGATGGTGCAGGCATAGGGATCGGCGAGCCAGCGTTCGATCCATGCGCTGGGCAGGGCGACCAGATAGGCTTCCGAAAATGCCGATGTGACAAAGCTGAAATTATCGAGATGGCTGAACAACAGGGCCTCGCCCGCGCCCAGCGTGGCTTCGCGCCCGTTCTGGCGCAGGGTGATGCCGCCGCTGCGCATATAGACAAGGTCGAAGCGCGGCGAGGCGCCGTGGCGTCCGCTGGCGTCGTGCACGCCTTCCTGGCTGGTCGCGTTGATGACGGAGAATTGCACGTCGCCGATATGCTGCTGCCGCAACTCGCCGCGGAATGTGGTGCGATCCGGCACGCGAATGTCGATGGGCGTCACATGCGCCTGCACCTGCCCGTGCCAATGGTCAAAGGCGGGCGCGCCGTCCAGCGCGGCGGTCGATACGTGATAGCCGGGGCCATTCACCCGCAGTCCGTCTCCTTCCCGCGCCGTCGATCGCACGTTCGGTCGCGACGATAGCCGGAAAGGCGGGGACGCGCCACAAGGACGTTAGGTTAGAGGTCGAGAAGCAACAGCGGCGATAGCGCCCGCGAGCAGCAGGGGGTGAAGAGCTTTCCTTCGTCCCGTTCCTCGTCGGTCAGATAGCTGTCCCGATGATCCGGCACCCCTTCCAGCACGCCGGTGACGCAGGTGCCGCACACGCCTTGTTCGCAACTGATCGGCACGTCCACCCCCGCATCGGCCAGAATGCTGGCAACCGACGTGCCGGGTGCGATCGTAAAGGTCGCGCCCGTGCTGGCAATGCGCACATCGAAGGGCTTGTCGCCTGCTTGTACCAGCGGTTCGGCGGCTTCGAACAGTTCGCGATGGATGCTGGCATCCGCCCAGCCAAGCCGCTGAGCCTCGTCCCGCACGGCGTTCATGAAGCCTACCGGGCCGCACACATAAATATGGGTGTCTGGGCCGGGCGACCCAAGCGCTGCCGCCGGATCGAAGCGAGGCGATCCGTCATGCCGACTGAAATAGGTGCGTCCGCCTGCCGCGTCCACGGCGCTGCCGAAGGCGGCGCTTGCCGGGCTCCGGCAGCAATAATGCAAGTCGAAAGACTTCCCTCCGCTCGCCAGTGCCGCTGCCATGGACATGATCGGGGTGATGCCGATGCCGCCGCCGATCAATATGTGGCGGCTACCTCCTTCGGCCAGCGCGAACAGGTTGCGCGGCGTGCCCACATTTACCTGCCGTCCCGGATGGAAGGCGTCATGCACCAGAGCCGATCCGCCGCGGGATTGCCGTTCGCGCAGCACCGCAATCTGATAGCGATGTCGCTCGACCGGGTTGTTGCACAGCGAATATTGCCGCACCAATCCTTCCTCAACCAGGACGTCGATATGTGCCCCTGCCGCGAAGGGCGGCATATCGCCGCCGTCAGCGCGCGCGAGGTCGATCTGCACGATATCTGGAGCCAGCAGCATGCGTCCGGTGATTTCGAGCGTCAGCCCGTCAGCCAGCTTTGCCATGACCTGCCTCAGACCACAGGTTCGACCGGCAGTCGCGTGCCAGCCTTTCGCCTCAGCAGGTCGAGCGGCGATTCCGCGCCGGGCTGCGGCAGGGCGCCTTGCGCCTCGTCGGCGATGAGCTTCTTCATGATCCGGCGGGCGCGGGTTGCCGCGACGTCGGCTGACGCCATGACCGGTCCCATCTCATCGAGCGTCCGGGTCCCCATCATGCGCTGCTGTTCTTCCAGGATCGGCTTGTCCTGCCCGACGAAGGCGATCTCGATCGCGGCGCGCCACATCTCGTCGACCGACGGATCGTCCACCTTGTAGTTGCGGGCGAAGGACCAGAAATACCAGCTGGAGGTCGCATCCTTGGGCGTCAACAGGTCGCACCCATAGAGCCAGACGCCCTCATCCCGTGTCTTGCCCACCGGGGTGACGCCCACATCGAGCAGCAGGTTACCGGGCGGGTCCCAGCGCATATAGGCCCAGTGATCGACATTCTCGGCATAATGGTCGAAAGCGGCGGCCCAGGCGGGCGGTGCCGCCCCGTCATGCGCCCAGCGGTTCGACCAGACCGTGGTGCCGCTTTGGAGTGTCTCTAACTTGCTGCGGGTCAGCGCCTCGCTGTTCAAAACGCCTTCATGCACGAATTCGGCATGGGTCAGGTCGAGGAGGTTGTCGCTGATCAGCTCATAGTTGGCCGCGACCTCCATCATGCCTTCGATCCGGCGGAAGGAGGGGTGATTGTTGCAGGAAAAATCGGGGATCGTGCTTTCGTCGGCATGATCCGCATCGCCGAGCCACAGCCAGATCATGTCATAGCGTTCAACCACGGCATAGCGCTTCACCCGCATCTTCGCCGGGATGACGCCGTCGATCAGCGGCGTTCGCGTGCAGCCGCCCGACGTCCCGAAACGGAAGCCATGATAGCCGCACTGGACATCATCGCCGATCAGCTTTCCGGCGCTTAGCGGGGCAAAGCGGTGCGGGCAGACATTGCCGAGAGCGACCGGATCGCCATTTTCCGTGCGGTAGAAGACGATCGATTCATTGCAGATTTGACGTTCCAGCAGGGTGCGCCCGATCTCGCTGCTCCAAGCGGCTACATACCAGCAATTCTTAAGGAACATCTGCCTCTCCGCATTATTTCAGCCTGTCGTCGGGCCGTTTTTCGCTGTCAGGATAGATCGGCGCGTCCGGGCTTGCGCGGACAGGAGAGCACAAAAGTTGGGACTAGGAAGCAGCGCCGTCAGGGGCGTGCATGGGGACTTCCATGGATCAAGACTGCGATTTCGAGAACCGGCACCGATCGAGCATTTCGGCTGTAAACTAATCGTCAGCTACTTCCTCAGGCCAGTAAAGCCGGGCGGGATTGGCGACGAGCAGACTATGCTGGAGGCTGGCGGTGGGCGCGATGCGCGGGATCATATCGACCAGCGCGCCGTCGTCGGGAATTGCCTTGTCCATGTTCGGGTGCGGCCAATCGGTGCCCCAAAGCACGCGGGTCGGATAATCCGTGACCAGAGGGGCGACGGTCCTTGCGAAATCGTCCCACGGCGGGCCTCGCGGGTCTAACCGATCGGGACATGTGACCTTGGTCCAGATGTCGTCCCTGCTGTCGAGCAGGGCGCGAAAAGCGCGCATGTCGATGCCGTCTGGCCCTTGGGTGACGTCCGGACGGCCCATATGATCGATGACGATGAGGGTGGGAATGGCGTCCAGGAAAGGGCGTAGCTCTTCCAGAAGGTCGGGTTCAAAATAGACAACTACATGCCATCCAAGCTGCTCGATGCGGCGGGCGACTTCGAGGAACTTGTCCTTCGGCGCGTCATCGACGAGGCGCTTGAGGAAGTTGAACCGTACTCCGCGGATGCCGCCTTCGTGCAGCGTTTCAAGTTCTGCGTCGCTGATTTCCGGGTCAACCACTGCGACGCCACGCGCCTTGCCGTTTGACTGCGCTATGGCGTCCAAAGTCGCGGCATTATCCGTTCCGTGACAACTCGCCTGGACGATGACGTTGCGGGAGAATCCCAGCCGGTCCCGAAGCGCGAAGAGCATATCCGGCCCTGCGTCCTCTGGAAGATATTTCGCTTTGGGGCTGAATGGAAACCGCGCCATTGGTCCAAAGACATGACAATGCGCATCGACTGCGCCCGGAGGTGGCATGAAGCGAGGGGCTGACGGATTGGAGTGCCAGCTTACAACACGATCCGTCATGCAAAAATCTCTCCGTCCATCAGCTTTCGGGCGGTGCGCAGCAAGGCGGCGCTGACGACCCTGTCCTGATGGTCCAGTTCCATGACGCAGGTGGTTTCGCCCGTGGGATGCTCTACCGAAAGGCTTTTGATCCTGCCATCGGGAATGGCGGCAAGCTCTGCCGCTGGCGTGCCTTCAATGAGGCAGGCGGTGGCGACGCTGACTGCGCCCAGCACGCCGATGGAGGCATGGGCGCGATGGGGAATGAAGCTGCGCACGGTGATCGCGCCGCCGTGGCGCGGGGGTGCTACCAGCATCATCTTGGGCACCGACTTTTCCTTTACATCGCCAAGGTTCATGCGCTCTCCAACGGCGAGACGGATTTTCTCGATGCGAGCCTTCAGGGCGGTGTCTTTGTCCAACGCGTCGCGATCTTCATAGCCGGTTATGCCCAAGTCCTGCGCCTTCATGACGACGCAAGGCATCCCGTTATCGATCAGGGTGACGCGAACGCCTTCGACCTCATCGAAGACATTGCCGGTTGGGAGCAAGGTGCCGCAGGAAGAACCGGCGGTGTCGCGGAATTCCAGCGGGATAGGGGCAGCGGTGCCGGGGACTCCGTCGATCTTCGCGTCGCCGTCATAGCGGACGATACGGCTCGGGGTTTGCACGGTCGCGATCGCGGTCTGGCCGGTATTTTCCATGTAGATGGCGACGCGGGTCTCCCCATCCTGCGCCTTGACCAGGCGGCGCTCGATAGCGAAGGGGCCAACGCCAGCAAGGATGTTGCCGCAATTCTGCGCGTCGGTGACGATGGCTTGATCAACGAAGACCTGGAGAAAAAGATAGTCGACATCCACGCCGGGCCGCGCCGACTTTTTGACCACGGCCACCTTGCTCGTCAGCGGATCGGCGCCGCCCATGCCGTCGATCTGCCGGGGATCGGGTGAACCCATGATGCGCAGAAGGAAGCTGTCGCGAATGGCGGGGTCGGCTGGCAAGTCTTCGGCGAGGAAATAGCCGCCCTTTGACGTGCCGCCGCGCATCCACATGACACGGGCCGAGTCAGACATATTTGAGGCCCATTTCTTCAAGGCGCGGGCGCATGTTGTAGATGTCGAGTCCGAGTTCGCCAGCAGCCAGGCGAACACGCTTGGCTTCTTCGGCGGCTTCGCGGGCCTGGGCCTTTTCGAGGACAGCGGCGGCGTTGGCGCGTGGGACGATGCAGACGCCGTCATCGTCGGCGATGATGATGTCGCCCGGATTGACGAGGGCATTGGCGCAGACGACGGGGATGTTCACGCTGCCGAGCGTCGCCTTTATCGTGCCCTGGGCATGGACCGCCTTTGACCAGACAGGGAAGTTCATTTGCGTGAGGTCGCGGACGTCGCGCACGCCTGCGTCGATGACGAGGCCGCGACAGCCGCGCGCCTGAGCTGAGGTTGCCAGGAGATCGCCGAAATAGCCGTCGGTGCAGGGGCTGGTGGGCGCGAGGAGGAGGATGTCGCCTTCGCGGAGCTGTTCGATCGCGACGTGGATCATCCAGTTGTCGCCGGGAGGGGCGGAAATGGTGACGGCGCTGCCGGCAATGCGGGCGCCGGGATAGATCGGGCGCATGTACGGCGCGAGGAGTCCGGTGCGGCCCTGGGATTCGTGGACGGTGGCGACGCCGCAATGGGCGAGGGCGTCGATGATCGAAAGGTCCGCCCGGTCGATATTCTGGACGACGATGCCGGACATGCGATTTGCTCCTTTGGCGAAAGCATGAAGGAAGTGGCGAAAAGAAACGGGTTGCTCAAATTTAAACTGTGTCGTTGGCATTAGTTTTTGCTAAGTGTTCGTGATGACACCTGATCAGTTCAATATCCGGCACCTGTCTGCCGTCGCCGCCGTGGTCGCGCAGGGGACGGTCAGCCTGGCGGCGCGTGCCGTCAATCTGACGCAGCCTGCGGTGACGCAGGGGATCGCCAAGCTGGAGGCGCAGCTGGGCCTGCCGCTGTTCGAGCGGCATCCGGGCGGCATGACGCCGACGGAAGCGGCGACAAGGCTTGCCCCGCGTCTGGAGGCGGCGTTGCGGCTGATTGGTAGCAACCGGGCGACGGCGGCGCAGATACGGGCCTTTGTCGCGCTTGCGCGGGCGGGGAGCTATGCGGCGGCGGCGGTCGAGGCAGGGGTGACGGAGCCGTCGCTGCATAGGGCGGTGGGCGACCTTGGCCTCGCGATGGGATACAGGCTGGCGGAGCGGCGTGGGCGGGGCGTAGCGCTGACGAATGCGGGGGCAGCGCTGGCGCGGCGGTTGCGGCTGGCGCTGGCGGAATTGCGGTCGGGGCTGGAAGAGATCGAGGCGCTGAAAGGGCAGGAGAGCGGGCGGGTCGTGGTGGGCGCAATGCCGCTGTCGCGCGCAAGGCTGCTGCCCCGCGTGATCAGCCGGTTTCGGCGCGAGTTCCCGCAGGTGCATATCAGCGTCCATGAAGGATCACATGCCGAACTGGTCGGCCCGCTGCGCGACGGCGAGGTGGACATGATGATCGGCGCGCTGCGTGATGCGTCGGTCGGGCAGGATCTGGTGCAAAAGCCCCTGTTCGAGGATCGGCCGACGATCATGGCGCGGGCAGGGCATCCGCTGGCGCGAGGATGGGACGCGGATGCTTTGCGGCGTTTCCCATGGATATTGCCGCCAGAAGGGACGCCGTTGCGGCAGTTATGGCGGGAGATGGTGGAGACGCTGGGCGGCGAATTGCCTGCCGTGCCGATCGAATGCGGATCGGTGATGACGATCCGCGAGCTGCTGGTGAACGGCGATTATCTGACGATGCTGTCGGTCGATCAACTGGCGCTGGAGCTGAACGCCGGGATGGTGATCGACATCGGTCCCGCGCCCGGCGCGATCAGCCGCATGATCGGGCTGACCACCAGAACGGACTGGCGGCCGACCCGCTTGCAACACTGTTTCATGGCGGCGATCGATCAGGAAGTTGAAGGCATAAGTTCGTAAAAACTTATGAGGATGCCGGGGATTCGATTGGCGGGGCCGATAGGGATGGGCCATCCCTTGGCGCATGGAGCAGGAAGTCGGTCTGATCGGATTTGGCGAGGCGGGTTTGACCTTTGCATTGGCAGGGGGCTGGGCCGCGCGGGCGCATGTATTCGATAGCAAGACCGAAGATGCGGCGGCGCGTGACGCGATGATCGCCAGCTATGCGGACGCCCATGTGCTGGGCGCGCGCTTTCTGGAAGATGCGCTTTCAGGCGAGGGATTGGTGATTTCGCTGGTGACGGCGGATCAGGCATTGGCGGTTGCCGATGCGGCGGCGGAGTGCATCGCGCCGGGCACCATCTATTGCGACATGAACAGCGTGGCGCCGCAGACGAAGCAGGAAGCGGCGGGGACGATCGAGGCCGTCGGCGGACGATATGTCGATGTTGCCGTCATGGCGCCGGTTCATCCGGCGGCGCTGTCCGTCCCGTTGCTGTTGAGCGGCGGTGCGGCGGAAGAGGCCACAGCGAGGTTGCAGGCGCTGGGCTTTGCCAATGTGCGCGTGGTTGGAGACGCGGTGGGCCGTGCATCCGCGATCAAGATGATCCGGTCGGTGATGGTCAAGGGACTGGAGGCGCTGACGGCGGAATGCGTGCTGGCGGCGGAGGCGGCGGGCGTGCGTGATGAGGTGCTGGCGTCGCTGGATGCGAGCGAGAAGGCGCGGCCTTGGGGCGAGCGGGTGGATTATAATCTGGAGCGGATGCTGGTTCATGGGCTGCGCCGCGCTGCCGAAATGGAAGAAGTGGTGAAGACGTTGGAGGCGCTGGGCACTGGGGCTGCGATGACGCGTGGTGCGGTGGAGCGGCAGCGGGCGATCGGGGCGCTGGGCGTGGCGGATGTGCCGGATGGGTTGAGCGGGAAGCTTGAGGTGGTTTTGGCGCGGCGTGAGGATGCGGGGGGTGATGGTTTGGCCCGAGATGGGAGTGCAGTTGCGGCTTGAGGGAGTTTCGTCATCCCAGCGAAAGCTGGGATCTCAGGCGGCTTGGGTTCGGCCTTGAGGCAGGAGATCCCAGCTTTCGCTGGGATGACGGGAGATGCTGGGATGACAGGAGTTGGGCGAGGGCGCTTCTCGCCTTCGTCACCCCGGACTTGATCCGGGGTCTCGCTGGCTGAGTGCGCGGGGATGGAGAAGCGGGACCCCGGGTCGAGCCCGGGGTGACGAGCTTGGTGGGGGCGGAATAAGGCATGAGATGCCAGCTTGCGCTGGGATGACGGAAACTGGCCGATGACGGCGATGTGCAAATGCTGTGATTGAAGGACTGAGAGACGAATGAGCCTGATTATCGACTGCCATGGCCATTATACCGTGCTTCCCAAGGGGCATGACGGCTGGCGGGAAGAGCAGAAGGCGGCGTTCAAGGCAGGCGTTGCTGCGCCGCCTTATCCCGAGATCAGCGATGACGAAATCCGCGATACGATCGAGTCCAACCAGTTGCGGCTGATCAGGGAACGGGGCGCGGACCTGACGATCTTTTCTCCGCGTGCTTCGGCGATGGCGCCGCATGTTGGGGATGCGGAGGTCGCCCGGGAATGGGCGATGCGGTGCAATGACCTGATTGCGCGGGTGGTGGGGCTGTACCCCGAGACTTTCGCTGGCGTGTGCATGCTGCCGCAGTCGCCAAAGGCCGACATGGGCAACAGCATTGCCGAACTGGAACGGTGTGTCACCCAGCTGGGCTTTATCGGATGCAACCTTAATCCCGATCCGGGCGGCGGGCATTTTCAGCATCCGCCGCTGACGGATCGTTACTGGTATCCCTTTTACGAGAAGATGGTCGAGCTGGACGTTCCGGCGATGATCCATGTGTCGGGCAGCTGCAACCCGGCGATGCATGCGACCGGGGGCTATTATATCGCGGCGGACACGATCGCCTTCATGCAGTTGCTGGAGGGGGATTTGTTCGCGGATTTCCCGACGCTGCGCTTCATCATTCCGCATGGCGGCGGCGCGGTGCCCTATCATTGGGGGCGGTATCGGGGGCTGGCGGACATGCTGAAGAAGCCGAACCTCGACACGCATCTGATGAACAACATCTTTTTCGACACCTGCGTCTATCATCAGCCGGGCGTCGATTTGCTGGCCGATGTGATCGACAATAAGAACATCCTGTTCGGTTCGGAAATGGTCGGCGCAGTGCGCGGGATCGATCCGACGACCGGCCATTATTTCGATGACACCAAGCGCTATGTCGATGCGCTGGATATCAGCGATGCGGAACGGCACGCGATATTCGAGGGCAATGCCCGTCGTGTCTTCCCCCGTTTGGACGCGCAACTGAAGGCGCGCGGTCTGTGAGCTTCCACACCCCCCATTTATCCCTGTGGGTGGTGGCTCCATCTCCCGTCCTTGCTGTGGAAGGACGGGGCGGGAGATGGATTTTTCTTTGTCTGGAGAACCGCCGATGAGCGTTGATATCCATGAATATCTGGCCGAGTTCGACGATATACCCGGTACGCGCGTCTATACCGGAAAGCGCGCGCGGCAGGGTTATTGGATGAACCAGTTCGCGATGAGCCTGATGAAAGGCGATAATCGCGAACGGTGGAAGGCGGACGAGCGCGCCTATCTGAACGAATGGCCGATGACCGAAGATCAGCGGCAGGCGATTTTGGATCGCGACTATAATCGTTGCCTGGATCTGGGCGGCAATATCTATTTCCTGGCCAAAGTATTTTCGACCGACGGCATGTCCTTTTTGCAGGCGGTGGGAACCATGACCGGCATGAGCACGGAAGAGTATCAGGCCATGATGATTGCCGGAGGGCGATCACCAGAAGGCCAGCGTTCGATAAGGGAGAAACGTTGATGGCCCGCATTACCGCTGGCGTAGGGACCAGCCATGTGCCGGCGATCGGCGCGGCGATGGACAATGGAAAGGTGGGAGAGCCCTATTGGGCGCCGCTGTTCGCCGGATATGACTGGTCGCGGCAATGGATCGCGCAGGAAAAGCCGGATGTCGTGATATTGGTTTATAATGACCATGCGTCGGCGTTCGACATGAAGATCATTCCGACCTTCGCGATTGGTTGTGCGGATCGCTATGGCATTTGCGACGAGGGATGGGGGCCGCGGCCGGTGCCGGACGTGGAGGGGCATGCGGACCTGGCCTGGCACATCGCGCAGAGCCTGATCCTGGACGAGTTCGACATGACCATCATCAATGAGATGGATGTCGATCATGGGCTGACCGTGCCGATGAGCCTGATGTTCGACCAGCCAGACAAGTGGCCGGTCAAGGTCGTTCCGCTGGCCGTCAATGTCGTCACCTATCCGCCGCCGTCGGGCAATCGCTGCTGGATGCTGGGCGAGGCGATCGCGCGGGCGGTGGAGAGTTTCCCCGAGGATCTGAACGTGCAGGTGTGGGGCACGGGCGGGATGAGCCACCAGTTGCAGGGGCCGCGCGCGGGTTTGATCAATGCGGAGTGGGACAATCGCTTCCTGGACCTGTTAAGTGCCGAAGATAATGGGCAGTTGCGCGCCATCCCGCATATCGAATATCTGCGGGAAACCGGATCGGAGGGGATCGAGATGGTGATGTGGCTGATCATGCGCGGTGCGCTGGGCAAGAAGGTCACGCCGCTGCATCGCCATTATCATGTTCCCGCATCCAATACGGCGGTCGGGCATCTGGTGTTGAAACCCGACGATTCATAACGACAATCGAAGGGATGGATGATGGCGCGCGCCGACATCGAGGATGCCTTGGTCAGGCTGGAGCAGGTGCATAAGCAGCTGGGGGAGCTATCCACCGGTGCGGAGCCGGGCTGGGAAAAGCAATATTTGCAGGCTCGGCGGGCGTTGCAGGAACAGATCAACCGATTGTGCCAGGCGGATGCGCAGTTGAACCTGTCCGATGAGGATAGCCGCCGGTTTCGCGATGCCTTTGGCAAGTTCCGGACGGCGACGGCGTTGCACCAGGCGGATTGGCCGGTCGTCGAAATCGACCGGCAGAACCCAGGATATAGTCAGTCTGCCGCCAATGTGGGGCAGACCTATCAGCAATTCATGACGGTGATGCGCGCGCTGATGCAGCGATAGCCAGAGTGCGCGGCCAGTAAGATGAGGAGTTAGAGTATGAGAATCGCGCTGGCCGGTGCGGGGGCTTTTGGTGAAAAGCATCTGGATGGCCTGAAGACTATCGACGGCGTGACCGTCACCTCGCTGGTCGGGCGCAATTTGGAGCCGACGCAGGCGATCGCGGCAAAATATGGGATCGGGCATGCGACGACTGAGCTGGCCGAGACTTTGCAGCGCGATGATGTCGATGCGGTGATCCTGTGCACGCCGACGCAGATGCATGCGGAACAGGCGATAGCTTGCATGGACGCGGGGAAGCATGTTCAGGTGGAGATACCGCTGGCCGATAGTTGGGCCGATGCGCAGGCGGTATTGCGCAAGCAGGAGGAAACGGGGCTGACCTGCATGGTCGGGCATACGCGGCGGTTCAACCCGAGCCATCAATGGGTGCATCAGCAGGTCAAGGCGGGCGCGTTCAACGTTCAGCAGATGGATGTGCAGACCTATTTCTTCCGGCGCAAGAATATCAATGCGAAGGGCGAGGCGCGGTCATGGACCGACCATCTGCTGTGGCACCATGCGGCGCATACGGTGGACCTGTTCGCCTATCAGGCGGGGCGGATCGTGGACGCGCATGCGATGCAGGGGCCGATCCATCCCGAACTGGGCATCGCGATGGACATGTCGATCCAGCTGAAGAGCGAGAGCGGAGCGATCTGTACGCTTTCGTTGAGCTTCAACAATGATGGGCCGCTGGGGACGTTCTTTCGCTATATCGGCGACACGGGCACCTATATTGCGCGCTATGATGACCTGGTGAACGGCAAGGAAGAGCCGATCGACGTGTCGAAGGTGGACGTGTCGATGAACGGGATCGAGTTGCAGGACCGCGAATTTGTGAGCGCCATCCGCGAGGGGCGGGAGCCCAATTCGAGCGTGGCGAAGGTGTTCGACTGCTACCGGGTGCTGGGCGAATTGGAGAAGCAGCTGGGGTGAGCGCGCCAGTCGCGGGGTGAGCGGCCGGTGTGGCGGGCGAAGAAGCGGGAGAAATAGGCGGGGTCTTCGAACCCCACCGCATAACCGACCTCCGCGACGGACAGGTTGGAATAAAGGAGCAGGCGGCGGGCTTCGAGCAGGGCGCGCTCGTCGAGCATGGCGGCAGGGGAGAGCCCTGCGGCGCGAGCGCAGGCTTGGCGGAGCGCGGTTTCGCTGACGCCCAGCGCGCGGGCGTGGGCAGCGACAGGCTCCCGCTTGCGAAAACGCTGTTCGATCCGATCGCGCAGACGGGCGACGAGACGGGCCTGGCGGCCGCCGCTGCTGGCGCTGGCGTCGGACAGGGCGGCGTGGCGCAGCGCCTGGACCATGAGCCAGAGGAGGAGCGCTTCGACCGCCGCGCGCTGGGCAGGGCCGGACCATGCAAGCTCGCGGGCGAGCGCGCCGATGCGGGTTTCCACTTCGGCGGCGCTGGGCACGGCGATGGCACGGGGTGCGCGGAAGAGCGGTTGGAGGTCGGCGTCACGCTCCAGCAGGTGGTGGAGGTAGCTGTTGGCGATGGTGATGACCCAGCCACGGGAGTCGCGGTGCCAGGAAAAGCCGTGGATGATCCCGGCCGGCATCAGCAGCAGGCAGGGCGCTTCAAATGTGACGCTTTCGCCATCCGCCCGCATCGATCCGCCGCCTTCGGCGATGAGGATGATATGGTTGAGATCGCGATGGAGATGCGGTTGGATCGTCCACTCACTGGGGCGGGAGCGGTCGTCCAGACTCTCGACATGTACGAAGCCTTCCGCAACGCTACGTTGCGGTTCTCCATAGAGGTAGAAGCTGGGGACGGGGGTGGTCATGGCTACGTCCGGAAAGCTGCTGGATCGTCCAAGTCATAGGCCAGTTCGCCCATGTCCCGCAAGCAGCATCGGGCGCATCATGCGCGGCGTCGGAAAGCTGCGAAGAGGATGTCATGAAGACGCAAGTCGCCATCATAGGCGCGGGGCCTGCCGGGTTGCTGCTCGGCCATTTGCTTCGGGCGGAGGGGCTGGAGGTCGTCGTGGTGGAGCGAGCCTCACCCAGCTATGTCCTGGGCCGCATCCGCGCAGGCGTGCTGGAGCGGACCACGACGGATTTGATGGACCGGCTGGGCCTTGGCGAGCGGATGCATCGTGAAGGGTTGCCCCATGACGGCTTTCACCTGGCCAGCGGCGATCGGTCGATCCGCATCGATATCGCGGGCCTGACCGGACGGCAGGTCATGGTATATGGCCAGACGGAGATTACCCGCGACCTGATGGAAGCGGCGGCCGGGCGCGGTCTGGAGATCATCTACGAAGCGGCTGACGTGGCATTGCATGACGTTGACAGCGACGTGCCGTACCTGACCTATAGCAAGGATGGTCGGCAGGAGCGGATAGATGCTGAATTCATTTGCGGGTGCGACGGCTTTCACGGTCCTTCGCGGCGAGCCATACCGGCTGGCGTAGCGACCGCCTATGAGAAGCTATATCCGTTCGGTTGGCTCGGCATCCTGGCGGATGTGCCACCGTGCGATGACGAACTGATCTATGCCAATCATGAGCGCGGCTTTGCGCTGGCGTCCATGCGATCGGGGACGCGCAGCCGCTATTATATTCAGGTGTCACTGGATGAACGGATCGAGGATTGGCCGGACGATCGGCTGTGGGATGAGCTGGCAGTGCGGCTGGGGCCTGAAGCGGGTGCGCGGATGGTGCGCGGGCCAGCATTGGAGAAGTCGATCGCGCCGCTGCGATCCTTCGTATTCGAGCCGATGCAATATGGGCGGTTGATGCTGGCGGGGGACAGCGCGCATATCGTGCCGCCGACGGGAGCGAAGGGGCTGAACCTCGCGGCGTCGGATATATTCTATCTTTCGGCGGCCTTGACTGGATGGTTCCGGCGGGGGGACGGGGACGCGATAGCGGGCTATTCCCAGCAGGCGCTGGCGCGGATCTGGAAAGCGGAACGATTTTCCTGGCAGCTGACGCGGCTGATGCACCGTTTTCCGGAAATGGATGCGTTCGACCGGCGAATGCAGGTTGCTGAGCTGGACTATATTGCCTCTTCCAGGGCGGCGCAGGCGGCTATCGCGGAAAATTATGTGGGATTGCCGCTCTGAAAGGACTTAGGGCTGCATCGCAGCATTCTGCGCCCAAATAGGTAAGTGGTGACCCCTACGGGAATCGAACCCGTGTTTCAGCCGTGAGAGGGCCGCGTCCTAACCGCTAGACGAAGGGGCCTTGGCCGCTCGGGCGGCTGGCAGGCGGTGGCGTTTAGGGGGAGAGGGGTTCGCCGTCAAGCGAAACCACTTATCCTGTCCGGCCCATAAAAAACCACCCCATGTATTACATGGGGTGGCCAAGGTTCAGGGAGGAGACGCCTCCAAAAGGGGGAGGCGCCCATACGACACACCCGAAAGGGGGGCAGGTGCGCCGTATGTTTGGAAGATAAAGAAGGTCCCGCTCACTTTCAAGTGGCGAGCAGAAACCTTTTCTATCGCATTATTGATGCAGGTTAATTTATAGCGTCATGCGTCGGCGGTCTGGGGCGCTGCCGGGACGGAAATGGGACCTTTGCCCTGCGTGATCTGCGACTCGAAAACTTCGCGGATCAACTGCAGCGAGAAAAGATGCGCGTAGATAAGGGGCAGCATGCCGTTCTGGCTGATCTTCCGCAGTTGATCGCCACGCATGTCACGCAGCTTTTCTTCGTTCACCATGCGGAAGCCGCGATAGACGAACGGCTGATCGTTGCCGGGGACCTGGATGGCGACTTCGCCGTCCATCAGCAGGTCCAGTTCCTTCAGGTCCTTCATGAACTGGCCAGTCCGCGCGGCGGCCTGTTCGAAATCCTCGCAGAATTTGAGGACGCCCTGGGTGAGTTCGGTCGGCTTGCCATCTTCGAAAAGGGGCTGGCCTTCCTCAAACTCGCCGACCGCTTCGCTGGTCGGATCGAAGCAGAGCGACAGTTCGTCGGTGTCGGGGCGCAGCTTCGCCAGCATCCATGGATAGCGGCGGACATAGGCGGGGACATAGGCGGGACCGCGCAGCTTGCCTTCATCGTCGAGGAAGGTGTTGACGCCTTCATTAAGGCCCATCAGCGCCAGCGGCACCGCTTCGTCGCCAGCCGAGAAGATGATCGGCACGAACCGTTGGGCCGCGACGAATTCATCGACGGTCAGGGGAACGGCATGCTGCTTCGTGAGGAAAGGCGCGGACTCCACCGAGCGGCTGCGATAGCTCGCATGATCGACGCTGCTGAGCGGGAGCAGGTCGTTGTAAAACACGGGGAGATTGTTGGCGGGCGCGCTAGCCATGATGCTGTTCTTCCATCCTATCGAAGCAGCGCATGTTGGCTGCACTGCCTTTCCTAAAAACTGGGTGTGGGCGATAAAGACCTTGTGGGTGGGAGGCAATTGCTTTGTCGAGCTGCCCCGCTGCCTCTAGCCCTCTTCGGGACGGGGGATCAGCTTGTCCGGGTTCATGAGGCCAAGGGGATCAAGCGCAGCCTTGATCGCGCGCAGGGCATGTAGCCGGGCGGGACTGGCAAGGCGGCCGAGTTCGGCCCGTTTCATCTGGCCGATGCCATGTTCCGCCGAAATGGAGCCGCCCGCCGCGACGACGGCATCATGGACGAAGGCGTTGATCGACTTCCCTTCTGCCGCGATCCAGGCGGGGCCGTCCGTCGTTCCCTTGGGCGCGCGAACATGGAAGTGGACATTGCCATCGCCAAGATGACCGAAGGAGGAGGCGGTGGTTCCCGCGAAGGTGCGTTCGGCCGCCGCGGCTATGTCGATCATGAAGGCGGGCATGCGGGCCACGGGCACGCTGATGTCAAATTGCAGCGCCGGTCCTTGCGCCCTCTCCGCTTCGGAAAGCGATTCGCGCAGGCGCCAGAACGCCGCTGCCTGAGCATCATTGGCGGCGATCGTGGCATCGACAGCGAGTCCTTGTTCGAGTGCTTGCGCCAGCGCTCCTTCAAGGCGCTCGGTCGGAGATGGGCTGGACAGGTCGGCATGATCGACTTCGATCAGCACATGCCAGGGCGTGCGCGTCTCGATCGGGCATCGGGTGCCGGGAATGTGGGACAGGACATGGCCAAGACCATCGTCGGCGATAATCTCGAACCCCTCGACGCTGTCCCCCAATTGCCTTTCGCTCAGGCGGAGCAGGGCGAGCGCATCGGCGGGCGAGCGGACGCCCACCCAGCCGACTGCGCGGATCGCGATGGCAGGGGCGAGGCGGAGCGAGGCGGCGGTGATGATGCCGAGCGTTCCTTCCGCGCCGATCAGCAATTGTTTGAGGTCATAGCCGCGATTGTCCTTCTTGAGCGCGTCGAGGCCGTTCAGGATAGTGCCGTCGGGGAGGACTGCCTCCAGCCCCTCGACAAGTGCGCGCATCGTGCCATGGCGCAGCACCTGAGTGCCGCCCGCGTTGGTCGATATCAGGCCGCCGATCGTCGCCGATCCCTTCGCGCCGAGGCTGAGCGGGAAGCGGCGCCCGGCTTGCTCCGCAGCATCGTGCAGGGTTTCGAGGATGACGCCTGCTTCGCATATTGCGAGATTGTCGTCGGGAGAAAGGGAGCGGATGCGGTTCATCCGGCGCAGCGACAGGATAAGTGCCGACCCGTCATCCGGAGGAGTCGCGCCGCCGACCATTGAGGTATTGCCGCCCTGAGGAACCAGGGGCACGTGAAGATCAGCTGCGAGTGCGACGGTCGCGGCAACTTCGTCCGTATTGGAGGGCTGGAGAATGGCGGCAGCGGCGCCGTGAAAACGTCCCCGCCAATCGGTGAGCCAGGGAGCGATGTCGTCCGCATCGGAAACGACGCCTTTCGGTCCCAGCAAGGCTATGAACCTATCGATGATGTCTTGCCCTATCATACTGCAATGCTATGCCCCGGAATTCATCGACGGTTCAACCACCGGCCCATAGCGTGCCGCCCCAAAAGGGGTTCGATTTGCTTCATTCCGTCCTGTTGCTCCTTGTCGCGCCCGTGAGTGAGCCCGTGCAATTGGCGCAGATGTCGATCGAGCAACGGATCATTATTCGCGTGCCAATGGCGAAAAAGGGACGAGCGCCCGCGCGCATTGCTCCGCAGGCGGGGCGTGCGTGGAAGGAAAAGAAGGGGCCGCGCTGCATCGCCTTGCGGTCGATCCGGTCAGCCAGCGTCATTGTGGATAATGGCGTCGATCTGCTGCTGGCCGATAATCACCGCTATAGGGCTCGGCTGGAGCGGGGGTGCAGTTCGACAGGCTTCTACTCGGGATTTTATGTCGAGCCGGATGAGGATGGGTCGCTTTGTTCCGGGCGCGATGAATTGCAAGCGCGAAGCGGGCTTAGTTGCGTGATCGACAGTTTCCGGCGATTGGAAGAGGCGGACAGGGACGATTGACCCCTGTCGAAACGCGCTCCGATGCGCGATTTTCTTGACAAGATACCAATATTTCCGCAAGGCGCGCGCGATTTCCGTGACGCATGAGCGCGTTGCGGAAGAGCCTCTGTCCCGGACAATTGAATGACTTTTGCCGATCTCGGCCTTTCCGATGAACTGTTGAAGGCCGTTAACGAGGCCGGATACGATACGCCCACGCCGATTCAGGCGCAGGCGATCCCCCCCGTACTGATGATGAAGGACATTATCGGCATCGCGCAGACGGGGACGGGCAAGACCGCCAGCTTCGTTTTGCCGATGATCGACATTCTGGCTCATGGCCGGGCTCGTGCGTTGATGCCGCGTTCGCTCATTTTGGAGCCGACGCGCGAATTGGCGGCGCAGGTTGCCGAGAATTTCGAGAAATACGGGAAATATCACAAGCTCAACATGGCGCTGCTGATCGGCGGCGTGCAGATGGGCGATCAGCTCAAGGCCCTGGAAAAGGGCGTCGATGTGCTGATCGCCACGCCGGGCCGACTGATGGACCTGTTCCAGCGCGGCAAGATATTGCTGAACGGCTGTTCGATGCTGGTCATCGATGAAGCTGACCGCATGCTGGACATGGGGTTCATCCCGGACATTGAGGAAATCTGCACCAAATTGCCCTCGCAGCGGCAGACACTGCTGTTTTCAGCGACCATGCCCGCGCCGATCAAGAAGCTGGCGGATCGGTTCCTCAGCAATCCCAAGTCGATCGAGGTGGCGCGGCCCGCCACTGCCTCCACGAACATCACCCAGAGGCTGGTGAAGGTTGATTCGCGCAAGAAGCGCGAAGCCCTGCGCGCGATGCTGGAGCAGGAGGAAGTGCTGAGCGCGGTGATCTTCTGCAACCGCAAGACCACGGTTCGTGAACTGAACAAGAGCCTACAGCGCTACGGTTTCAAGTCGGGCGAGATTCATGGAGATATCGATCAGTCTTCGCGAATTGCCGAACTGGAGCGGTTCCGGGCGGGATCGGTGAATATCCTGGTAGCGTCCGATGTCGCTGCGCGCGGGCTGGATATCAAGGGCGTCAGCCACGTCTTCAATTTCGATGCTCCCTGGCATCCCGATGACTATGTCCATCGCATTGGCCGTACCGGGCGTGCGGGGGCATCGGGTGTCGCCTATACCTTTGTGACCCCGGAAGATGCCGAGGCGATCGATAATATTCAGAAGCTGATCGGGCAGAAGATCGAGACGATCGACACCCCCGCTGCTGCCGCTGCAAAGGTGGATAAGGCCGAAGAGCCGCGCCGGAATAGCGAGCGGAAGGTGGAGCGCAAGCCCGCCAAGCGCAAGGATGACGAACCGCGGGAAGAGCCTCGTCCTGCCCGCCAGCAGGATAATGGTTCAAAGTCGCGTCGCGCCGATGTTCGGGATGAAGGTCCGGATGAGGGCTGGAACGGACCTGTGCCTGAATTTCTTTCGGTGGGGTTCGAGGGTTAGGACGTCTGTGGAACGTCCTTCCTGGCGGTGGGTAAGAAGGACGGCCCTACAATAGCCCCATCGCGCGCAGGCTGCTGTGTCCCTGCGATCCGATGATGATATGATCATGCACCGCGATGTTGAGGCGCTTGCCTGCCTCCGCAATCTGGCGCGTGATCTCAATGTCCTGACGGCTGGGTTCGGGAGAACCGCTTGGGTGGTTGTGCACCAGGATCAGCGCTGATGAGCCAAGGTCGATGGCGCGGCGAATGACTTCGCGTGTGTAGATGGCGGCCTGGTCGATCGAGCCGTCGCCCATATGTTCGTCGCGGATCAGCATGTTGCGGCTGTTGAGGTGAAGCACGCGAACGCGCTCCACTGGGAGATAGGCCATGTCGGCACGCAGATAGTCGAGCAGGGCTTGCCAGCTTGCAAGGACCGGACGCTGTGACACCTCATTGCGGAGCATGCGCAGAAGGGTGGCATGCACGATCTTGACAGCGGCGATGCTGGTGTCGCCCATGCCGGGGACGCGCGCGATCGCCTGCCAATCGGCGGTCATCAAGCCGCCGATGCCGCCAAATTCACGCAGCAACGCCTTCGCGAGCGGCTTGGTATCGCGGCGGGGAATGGCAAGGGCCAGCAGATATTCGATAAGCTCGTGATCGTGCAGCGCATCGCCGCCGCTCTCCGCCAGCTTCTGCCGAAGCCGGGCGCGATGCCCCACGCCGTCATGGCTGACCACAACTTCCCTGTCCGCCAATGCCTTATAATCCCCCGTTCAGAGAAATGGGCCTATGCGTTGCGCAAAAATCGGGCAAGGATATTTAGGGAGCGTCAGACGTTATGCAGGCGTTACGGATCGAGTGTGAAAGCCGGGGTTGGCCATAAGCATGGAAGTTGAGGACGGCGAAGAGGGAGTTCGCCGCGGCTGGTTACGCTGGCTGGGCGTAGGGACGGGGTCTCTGGCGCTGATCCTTGTTGCGTTGTGGACCCAGCGAGCGCCGATCGCGGAAAATTTCATTGGGCGGGAGATGAACCGGCGCGGCGTCCAAGCAAGCTATGACCTGAAGGACATTGGCCTGCGCACCCAGCGTATCGAGAATATCGTCCTTGGCGATCCGGCGAATCCCGATCTGACTGCCCGGTGGGTGGAAGTGGATCTGGCCTTCACCGGCCTGTCCCCCCATGTCGCGGCCGTGAGGGCCGGGGGCGTGCGGCTGCACGGTTCTTATCGTGATGGGGTGCTCCGGCTCGGAGAATTGGACAAGTTCCGCGATCCTGCGTCTAAGGCGCCATTCAGTCTACCGGACATCGTCCTCGCGCTGCGCGATGCGCGCATGCGGCTTGAGACCGACGCCGGAGTGGTCGGTATGCAGATCGACGGCAAGGGTAATCTAAGGTCGGGCTTCGACGGCCGCCTTGCCGCTGCCATGCCACGGGCGGCGTTCGCGGGGTGCAACGTGGCGGGCATGACCGCCTTGCTGGATGTCGCGATAAGAAATGAGCGGCCGCATTTGGTTGGACCGGCGCAGGCGACGGCTCTTGGATGCAGGAGCAGCGCGACCGGCGCGGCGAAGCCGAGAGCGGACATGGATGTCTGGATCGGCAAGGCCCTGGATCGGTGGAACGGCCATGTCGTGCTGGGAGCGGAGGCGTTGAAGTCCTCTGGCATGGTGCTGGCGAAGCCCGTCGGGCGGATCGACTTTGATGGCAATGCGTTGGCGATGGCTGGCCGTGCGCGGATCGGCGCGGCGGCACTGGGTATGGCGGGTCTCAAGGCAGGTCAGTCGGAGATTGTCGGCGCTTGGAGCGTCGCAAAAGGTAAGTCACAGGCCAGCGGGCGTTTGTCGGCGCATCAACTGAGCCTTCCCGGACGTGATCCTCTGGTGGGATTGAAGCGGTCTGCGGCGGGCACGCCTTTGGCGCCGCTGGCCGAACGGCTGGCCGATGCGGTGCGCCGCGCGGGGGAGGATAATGTGCTGCGAACCAGCCTGGCCTTCGCGCAGAGCGGCCAGGGTGGGAGCGTGGTGCTGACGAACAGTGGATTCGAATCGCGCAGCGGCGCGCGTGTGACGATTCCTGGTGATGGCAGGGTGACCATTGCCTGGCCGGGCAAGGCGGGAGCAGCTGTCGACTGGGCGCTGGATGGCGCGCTCACGACGGACGGGGGTGGGCTACCGAAGGCTGCACTGCGGCTGGCACGGCGGCCGGGTGGCGGATTGGGTGGGCAGCTTTTTATCGACCCATATGCCGCTCGCGACGCCAGGCTGGCGCTCGACCCTGTACGTTTTACCGCCGGACCTCGGGGAGATACGCTCTTTTCAACAGTGGCAAGGCTGGACGGCCCTTTGCCCGGCGGGCGGCTACGCGGCCTCATGATGCCAGTCGTGGGACAGCTGAATGCTGATGGCTCGATAGCGATCAACCGGCGCTGCGTGCCGTTGGCGTTGGAGGAGGCGCAGTACGGCAGCTTTTCTGTCGGGCGTACCCGGCAGACACTGTGCCCAATCGGCGGTGGCGCTCTGGTCGCGACGGGGCCGGGCGGGGTGAGCGCGGGGGCCGAGATTCGCAATCTCGACCTGCGAGGACGTAGCGGCCAGAGTCCGATGCGGCTGTCGGCGGAGCGGGCAAGGGTCGCCATCGGTCAGGAGGGCTTTTCGCTATCTCGGGCGGAACTGGCGATCGGGCCTGAAGCATCTCCGGTACGGCTGGTCGCGCAAACGCTGACCGGCCGGGCTACGGCACAGGGTCTGGCGGGAAGGCTGGCAGGGACCAACGCGCGAATCGGTTCCGTTCCGCTAATCGTGGAGGATGGCGCGGGCGAATGGAGCTTCGCCCAAGGAGTGTTGAAGCTCGCCGCGTCGGTGATGGTGCGCGATGCCCAGACGCCGGGACGGTTCGAGCCGTTGAAGGTGCCGGACTTCGCGCTCAGCTTGCGGGACGGCCGAATCCTGGCGACAGGAACGTTGCGGGCGCCGCGCAACGATGCCTTGGTGGCGCGTGCGGACATCGCGCATGATCTGGGCTCCGGCCGGGGCAACGCCGACCTGACCGTGCCGGGGTTGGTGTTCGGTCCCAATTTGCAGCCAGAGGACGTGACCCGCCTTGCGCTGGGAGTTGTCGCCAACGTCAATGCGACGGTAACGGGCGAGGGACATATCCGATGGAACGGCACGGATGTGACCAGCGATGGCGTGTTCCGCACCGACAACGCCAAGCTGGCGGCGGCGTTCGGTCCGGTGGAGGGAATGTCCGGCGAATTGCGCTTTACCGATCTGCTGGGGCTGGTGAGTGCGCCGGGGCAGGAAATGCGGATGAGGATGGTCAATCCCGGCGTCGAAGTGCGCGATGGCCTTGTCCGCTACCGGCTGGAGCCTGGGCAGAAGGTTCGCATCGAGGGCGGCGGCTGGCCCTTTTCCGGAGGGCAACTGGTTTTGTTGCCGACGACCATGGACTTCAGCGCCGATGTGGACCGCTATCTGACGTTCCGCGTCATCGGCATTGATGCGGGTGCCTTCATCCAGACGATGGAGCTTGAGAATATATCGGCCACAGGCACGTTCGACGGGATCATGCCGCTGATCTTCAATGTCCAGGGCGGGCGCGTCGCGGGGGGCGTGCTGACCGCAAGGCAGCAGGGGATGCCGCCGCTCATCATGCCCGAAGGGGTGCTGCCCACGGTGCCGTGCGATCCCAACCGCCAGTCGGGAACGCTGTCCTATGTCGGGCCGGTCTCGAACGAGCAATTGGGCGTGATGGGCAAGCTGGCCTTCGACGCGCTCAAGAATATGCAATATAAATGCCTCACCATCCTGATGGACGGCGCGCTGGATGGAGAGATGGTGACCAATGTCGTGTTCAACGGCGTCAACCGGGGGAAGCTGGGCGATGTGCCGGCGGGTATGGCGCGCAACCTGACCGGATTGCCCTTCATCTTCAATGTGCGCATCGCGGCGCCATTTCGCGGCCTGCTGGGCACGGCAAAATCCTTCATCGATCCCACTATGCTTATCCAGAACAGCATAGGGGATCAGATGCAGGAGAAGATTCGCCAAGGGATTGCAGTTAACCCTGCGGAAAGCGACACTGTGAGAAACAGGGAACAGAAATGAAGACACAAGCTATCTTTGCGGCGGGTTTCGCCGGTTTGGCCCTGACGGGCTGCATCCAGGTGAAGGCACCGGACAAGCCGATCGAAATCAACCTGAATGTAAAGGTGCAGCAGGAGGTCGTCGTACGACTTCAGCGCGATGCACAGGATCTTATCCAGAATAACCCGGAGTTGTTCCCGCAATGACACGCAAGCTTTTGATGATCGTCGCAGGTGCCGCCGTCGTGCTGGCCACGGGCCTTGTTGCGAGCGCGCCTGCTCGCGCGCAGTCGGGCGCGGTTGCCGCTGCAATGGCGGAGGGCGCCGTGGGCGAGCAGGCGGACGGCTATTTGGGCATTGCTGGATCGGTGAGCGCGGCGGTGCGATCGGAAGTCGAATCGATCAACATCAAGCGGCGCGCGGCCTACACCGACCTTGCCAGCAAGCGAGGCGTCACGGTTCAGGATATGGCGGCAGCCACGGGTTGCCAGACATTGAGCAACCGCGTGAAGCAGGGCCAGGTTTATCGCGTGGGCGCGGGACCCTGGCAAACCAAGGGTGCCGGGCCGATCGCCCTGCCGAGCTATTGCGCGACCGCCGGGTAATTACGCGACTGCGGGGTGTTTCGCCGCTGTGCCCGGCGGAAGCGCAATTCTCCTGTCCAACTACGGTTGACTATCCCGAAAGCCCTTTCTAAACGGGCCGCGCCTTGACGGGTGCAACCGCACGCGCCATGCCGCCTGACGTTGGCTTATCTGCCTGAACGAAAAGGAACGGCCATGACGCAGGATGTGCCCGGGCAAGACCCGGCAAATGAGGACGAGCGCATCACTTCCCTTGAGGAGCGGATCGCGAAGGCCGAACGAGCCGAAAAGGTCAGACAGGGGACCACTAAGCAACAGGGCGATGATGGATCGCGCCTGGGCAACAGGGTTCTCGCAGAACTGATCGGCGGTCTTGCCGGTGGTGCCGTGGTTGGTGGGACTTTGGACTACTTTCTGCGAACATCCCCTTGGCTCCTGCTGGCGTTCCTCGGTCTTGGGATCGTGGTTGCTTTCAGGAACATCATCAGATTGACGACGACGAAGCGTCCCGGCGAATAGGGGCGCTTTTATCTTAGTCCGAATACCAGACGTTACAGGGGTCAACGTGGCAGAATCCGGCAAAATCGATCCGATGCACCAGTTTGCGATCGAACCGCTGTTCGGTACGGATCACTTGTCGCTTGGCGGCTTCAACATCGCTTTCACCAACAGCGCGCTCTACATGGTGGCTGCTGCTGTGGTGCTGTGGATTTTCGTGATCGGCGGCATGAAGCGTGAGCTGGTGCCCGGGCGCTGGCAGATGGCGGTCGAATATATGACCGGCTTCATCAAAAGCCTGCTGATCGCCAATGTGGGTGAGGGCGGCAAGAAGTATATTCCTTATGTCTTCTCGCTGTTCATGTTCATCCTGCTGGCAAACCTGCTTGGCCTGCTGCCGCTTGGTTTGATCGGCTTGCATCCCTTCACCTTCACCAGCCACTTCACGGCTACCGGCGTTCTCGCGATCCTGAGCTTCTCGATCGTGCTGATCGTTGGCTTCTGGAAGCATGGCTTGCACTTCTTCTCGCTGTTCGTGCCCCATGGTACGCCGCTGCCTATGATCCCGGTGATCTTCCCGATCGAGCTGGTGTCCTTCATGGTGCGGCCGTTCAGCCTTGGCCTGCGACTGTTCGTCGCGATGACCGCCGGGCACGTTCTGCTCAAGGTGCTGGCCGGGTTCGTCATCAACAGCTCCAACGCGGGTGCCGGATATGGCCTGACGGTCGGTTCCGCCAGCTTCATCCTGATGATCGGTATCAGCGCTCTGGAAGTGCTGGTGGCGGTGATCCAGGCCTATGTGTTCGCGCTGCTGACTTCGGTTTATCTGAACGACGCCGAGAACCTCCACTAAGTTTCCACTATTTTTCCAACCATTTGTTCGAGTTTAGAAAAGGGAGTTTACGACATGGACGCAGAAGCCGCAAAGCTGCTCGGTGCTGGCCTGGCCGCGATTGGTGCGGGCCTCGCCTCGCTCGGTGTGGGCAACGTGTTCGCATCGTTCCTGGAAGGCGCGCTGCGCAATCCGGGTGCCGCTGACGGCCAGCAGGGCCGCCTGTTCATCGGTTTCGCCGCAGCCGAACTTCTGGGTCTGCTGGCGTTCGTTATCGCCATGATCCTGGTGTTCGTGGCCTGATAACCGCTTGGCGTGCGGGCAGAGCGGCTGTCGCCGTCCCGCCCGCACGCATGAATTGACGGCGCCCTGATCGGACGGACCTATAATGCCTCAAATCGCGCAAATTGCCGAAACCTATGCATCTCAGATTTTCTGGATGCTGCTGACATTCGGCTTTGTCTTCTTCGTCATAGGCCAGGGTATGGTCCCCAAGGTTCAGGCGACGGCCGACGCGCGCGACGCGAAGATCACAGGTGATCTGGACGCGGCCAAGGCTGCCTTCGCCCGCGCCGATGAGGCAGAGGCTGATTATCGCACCCGCGATGCGGAAAGCAGGGCTGCGGCCCAGGCAACGCTGGCCCGTGCGAAAGCGGAAGCTGCGAAGGCTTCCGAAGGACAGCTTGCTGCCGCCGATGCTGAAATCGCCACGCGGATCGGCGCTGCCGAAGCCCGCATCCAGGCGGCCAGCCAGGCAGCGATGGCAGAGATTGAAACCGTCGCCGCCGAAGCGGCGCGCGACATGGTCGCTCGTATTTCCGGCGTGAACGCGTCGGACGAAGCGGCCCGCAACGCAGTAAAGGCGGCACTGGCCCATGGCTGAGGCAGCAGCACAGCATAGCGAAGGTACGCCTCCGCATCTTGACGACGCAATTCACTCCGAAGGGATGGAGCCGGTAGGCACCGTCGCGCATGAAGGCGTGGCGCCGCATACTGATCCGAAGGCCGTTGGCATGGACGCGACCGCCTGGGTCAGCCTGGCGATGGCGGTCTTCATCCTCATTCTCCTGATCAAGAAGGTCCCCGCGCTGATCGGCAATGTGCTCGATGGCCGGATCGCCCAGATCAAGGAACAGTTGGCGGAAGCTGCAAAGCTGCGCGCCGAGGCTGACGCGCTGAAGGCTGAATATGAAGCGAAGCTGGCCAATGCGGCTGGTGAAGCCGAAGCGATGCGCAAGTCGGCCGAGAGCGAAGCGGCAACGCTGCTCGAAGATGCCAAGGCCAATGCGGTAGCGCTGGTTGCCCGTCGCCAAAAGATGGCCGAGGACAAGATCGGTGCAGCGGAGCGCTCTGCCATTGCGGGCATCCGTACAAAGGCAGTCAACGCTGCCACCAGCGCGGCTGCGACGCTGATCGCGCAGAACCATGACGCGGGCGCGGATCGGCAGTTGGTGGATAGCGCAATCAAGGGTCTTGGCCCCAGCATCTGAAGCCGACGATTTCGTCTTAAAAAGGGTCGATGCGGTTTGTCGCACCGGCCCTTTTTTATGTCTGGATGTGGATCGGCCTTGTGTGTTCCCAGCTAATATCTCGCGCGATGTGCCGACCATAGAAGATTGACCGGCAAGCCCGCTGTTGTCGATGACCATGCGGAGCTTGGTGTCGCTCCCCTGCGTCCGGTTATGAGCAGTTTGAATATCGTGCACGCCGACGATTCGGATCTCGGAAACGATTCCCTGGCCATGCGGATGTCGAGCATCTCCGGGTTGCCGAGGATCAAAGTCTCTACGATTATTTCCGGTTATCCGCGCTCCGATGTTGGAAGGGGGGGGCGGATATCGCGGGCACCTAATCACGCGTGAACAAGGCCAAAGATGGTCAAGGTGGTTCGCGCTGATTTAGGCTCCAAGGTTCAGGAAGCGGCGCCCCAGCCATTGCGCTTGTCTGTGTCACCGCTATCTCTGCACCCATGTCGCATCCCCAATCTCCCGACCGTTTTCATGAGGACAAGGCCAGCTTTACCGTACGCGGAGCAGGTGCGCCGGATATCGAGGCAGGGGTGGAGGCGATCCGTACCACGCTAAAGACTCTGCCGACGCGGCCTGGTGTTTACCGGATGCAGGACGCTCGCGGTGACGTTCTCTATGTTGGCAAGGCGCGGGCGCTGCGCAATCGGGTGGCAAATTATACACAGGTAGATCGCCTGCCAAAGCGGTTGCAGCGCATGGTGGCGCAAACGCGGTCGATGACGATCGTGACGACTAACAGCGAGGCAGAGGCGCTACTGCTGGAAGCGCAACTGATCAAACGGTTCCGGCCGCCTTACAATGTGCTGTTGCGGGACGACAAAAGCTTCCCCTTCATTCTTTTGCGGGAAGATCATGACTTTCCAAGGGTCCAGAAACATCGTGGCGCACGCAAGTATAAGGGGCGCTATTATGGGCCGTTCGCCAGCGCGGGATCAGTGACGCGGACGATCAATGCGCTGCAAAAGCTGTTCCTGCTGCGAAGTTGCACGGACAGCTTCTTTGCCAATCGGTCGCGGCCCTGCCTTCTATTTCAGATCAAGCGTTGTTCGGCGCCCTGTGTCCAGCGGATCGACGAGGCGGGCTATGCAGAGTTGGTGAAGGATGCGCAGGATTTCCTGGGCGGCAAATCGACTGCCGTGCAGAAGAAGCTGGGCGAGGCGATGCAGGCCGCTTCGGAAGCGATGGATTTCGAACAGGCCGCGGTTCTGCGCGACCGGCTGAAGGCGTTGACCTTCATTCAGGGTAGTCAGGCGATCAACGCCGAAGGGCTGGGCGATGCGGACATCTTCGCGCTGGCGACGAAGGGTGGTTCGATGTGTATCCAGGCCTTCTTCATTCGGGGCGGACAGAATTGGGGACATCGTAGCTTCTTCCCTGTCCACACGGCTGAAGTGGCAGAAGAGGAGGTGCTGGCTAGTTTCATGGCGCAATTTTACGAGGAAGTGCCGCCGCCTAAATTGATCCTGTCCGACCGCGCGCCGATGGAATGCGAACTGATGGCGCAGGCTCTGACGGAGCGCATCGGGTCCAAGGTGCGGATCGAGGTTCCACAGCGCGGCGATCGGACGCGGCTGATCAAGCAGGCGCAGCGCAATGCGGTGGAGGCGCTGGACCGAAGGCTGGCCGAGACGACGACGCAGGCTAAGATTCTGGAAGAGATGGTCGAGACATTCGGGTTGGATGGCGTGCCTGACCGGATCGAGATTTATGACAACAGCCATATCCAGGGAAGTCATGCGCTGGGCGCGATGGTGGTCGCGGGGCCGGAAGGTTTCCGCAAGAATGCCTATCGCAAGTTCAACATGAAGAACCCCGAAACATCGAACGACGACTTCGCGATGATGCGCGAGATGTTTGAGCGGCGTTTCGGCCGGGCTGCGCGGGAAGATCCTGATCGCGATAGTGGGGAATGGCCCGACCTGGTGCTGATCGATGGCGGTAAGGGGCAGTTGTCGGCGGCGCGGGCGATCCTGGAAGATTTGGGGATCGAGGATATTTGCATGATCGGTATCGCGAAGGGGCCGCATCATGGGCGTGATGGACGGGAAGTGTTCCATATGCCGGATGGGCGGGAGATCAGTTTCCCGATCAATCATCCGGTGCTGTTCTATCTGCAACGGCTGCGGGATGAGGCGCATCGTTTTGCGATCGGGGCGCACCGGCAGAAGCGGAGCAAGGCGATTTCGACCAGTTCGCTGGATGAGGTGCCGGGAATTGGTCCGTCGCGGAAGAGGGCGCTGTTGATGCATTTTGGAACGGCGAAGGCGGTGAAAAGCGCGGCGCTGGAAGATTTGCTGAAAGCGCCGGGGGTTTCGAAAGCTGTGGCGCAGCAGATTTTTGATTATTTTCATGGATGAGATGGCGAGAAGAATCATCTTCTGAAATCATCGTTTCGGGTTCGGAACGATAGGATTTGGGGCATGTGATTGACTTTGCCCCTGATTTTTCCTGTTGCCCTTGCGTAATGAAGGTAGGCCTGCGATGGTCCGGTCAGACGCTGACAATCATGGCGCGGGTTCGGGAGAAGGGGTCGTGAGGAAGATGAGCTTTCGTTCATCGTCGCGGAGTGATTTCGCTAATTTACTACGTCCGTTGCAATCTATCATTGCTCTTGCCCGGATATGTCATTTAGATTCACTTCACCCTTATTAAGTGAAATCAGAAGATACTTATCCGAAGACATATATCCAGTCCTATAAGATAGGCGGGCGGAGTTGTGAGAGCATGATCAGAAGACATGCCGAACTGCTGCGGACCTTGGGCAGGCGGCGTTCGTTCGCCCCGTCCGCGCTTCGGCCATGGCGCATGCTGGACGTCACGCGGCTTGTGCTCGCCAGCGTCTATGGCTTTGTTAGCTTTGTCTTCGCGACGCCCCGGTCCTGGGCGGAGGCCGTGGAGAACGGCATCATCGCCGCCATGCTGCTGCTGGCCGTGGGTGCGTTGATCCTGTCCGGGCGGTCCTGGGTCACGGAATTGCGCATCCGCAAGCCGGTGGTGTGCCTGGATGCTCTGCTGTTCCTGGCGCTGCTGGTCGTGACCAACGCATCGACCAGCCCCTATTTTCCCGGCAGCTTGTTCGTCGTGGTCGAGATCGCGCTGATCGTCCGGCGGCGCTTCCACCTGTTTGTAGGGGCGTTTGCAGCGATAACCGCGATGCTGATCATTTGGGTGAATGACGTGGTTGCGGTTCCATCCGAACCGGACGCCGAACGGGTTGCGTTGCGCGTCCTCTACCTTGCGGTGGTGATCACGGTGACGGGCATGTTGCTAGGCCCGCGCCGCGAAAAGCTGCTTCAGCAGGAGCGGGCAAGGAGGCTGACGGAAGGCAGTCTGACGCTGGCAAAGGGCGGGGCTGGCGCCTTTCTGTTGCAGGCGTTGAAGATCGCGACGGGCGGTGAAAATGGCGCGTTGCTGTTCCGTACCGCCAGCACGGAACCCTATCGTTTTGCATCAAGCCGCTCCGGCGACAGCATGCCGGAGGGCAGCGACGCATTGCTGGCGGTCGAGACGGGATGGCATGACCGCCGCCGTGGCGCGTCGATCAGTCTTTCGCAGGACGGTGTCAGCCAGATCGAGCCCCTGACGCGGAGTGGTCGGGCCTGGGCGGTTCTGCTGGATGCCGAAACGGTGATGACGCTGCACGTTTCGCTGGGCACGTTTGAGGCGGCGGGCGCGGTTCAACTGGACGATCCGACGCATGAGGATGTGGCGGCGATCGCCCAGCGGGTGTTCGAAAGCGCGTGCGAAGAGCTGATGGTCCGCAATAGCCTGGACCTGGCCCATGTCATCGCAGGCGCGCGGGAGCGTGAGCGGTTGCAGCGGGAGTTGCATGACAGCGTGTTGCAGGCGCTGGCCAGCATCCGTTATCAGGCCGCGCCGGTGCTGAATGGGACGGTAGAGGACGCCATTCCCGTGCTGCGCACTATCGATCAGATCGCGAAGGATCAGATCGGCACCATAAGATGGATCATCAATCCGGTTCGGGATGAGGATGATTTTGCCTACCTGCCTGAAACACTGTCGATGGTCGTTCGGTCGTTGGCGCAGCAATGGGGCATAGAGTGCGACCTGCGCGTGGAGGAGGGCAATTGCGCCACCAGTGCGATGATCGGCCGGGAACTGAGCTTTGCCGTGCGCGAGATCGTCGCCAATGCGGTGCGCCATGCCGGAGCGCGGACGATGGACTTTTCCCTGCGACCGGCGGGCAACCGGATCGCGTTGCATGTGACGGATGACGGGGTGCCAAATCTGGCGAGGCTGGGGTCGACCGGCGCGGTGCAGTCGCGATCGTTGATGCGGCGGATACAGGGATTGGGGGGCGAGGTGTATTTGCACAATCTGGGCGGGCGGACGATGATTCAGATTACTGTGCCGCGGAAGTGAGGGGTGGGGTGGTGTTGGGGGAGTCGAGGTTAGGGTGGGCATTTGGGGGATGTTGCGCGTTTTCCCCTCCACCGGCTTCGCTGGTCCCCCTCCCCATGCAGGCATGGGGAGGATTAAAGGGCAGAACCATTTGGGGGGCGGGGCGTTTTACCGTGAGTTAACCAGAATGATTGATAATCCGCCCTTCTAGTTGGCGGGGCGGAGGTCCGGGTTTCCATGGTGCGATTGGTTCAGGATCATCTTTACCGCAAGAGCGTGGCGCTGGTGCTATCGTTGCAGCTAAACCTGGAGCGCATCATTGCCGCCTGGGTCGTGATCGCAGCCTTTGCCTGCGGGCTGCGACTGGCTTTTCCCGCTACACCCTATGCGGGAGTTCCCTGGACGAGCGAAGCGGGGCTGTTGCCCTATCTGCTGGTCATAGGCGCGCCGGTGGCCACGCTGCTGCTAGGCCTCAAGCTGTTTCCGGCCGGGCGCGTGCATGCGCAGCCGAGCTTTCGGCTGGCGAAGGTCGGCCGGTGGCGCAAGATCGACTGCCTGAAGGCGCGCGAGATGTCGCAATTCGGGCTGTATGGCGTGATGGCGTCGCTGTTGCTGGGCATCGCGCTCAATGTGCCGGTGCGGACGCTGGAGTTTTTGAGCGCCGTGCCTGCGCTGGGCAGCTATGCGCCGACATGGTTCGTCAGCCTGTATGCGGTGATGCTGGCGGACGTGGTGTTGCTGTCCTGCCTTTACATGTTCGCCTTTGCCATGGCGTTGCGCATGGTGCCGCTGTTCCCCCGCTTTCTGGTGATGGTGTGGGGCGTGGACCTGATGGCGCAATTGGGAATTGCGCAGTTGGTGGCGCGCATCGGGGATGTGCCCCATGCCGTTGAGCTGGCGCTGGTCGACCTGCTGACCGGCAATATCAAGAAGGTGCTGATCAGCTCGGCGCTATGGCTGCCCTATCTGCTGCTGTCGGAGCGGGTGAACGTGACTTTTCGCAACCGAGTGAGCGCCTGAAAGCGTTCGGGGTGATCCCGAACTGATCGGATGGTTCGGCAGGGCAGGGAGCCGGGCCGAGTCGTTTTCCAAAAAATGCTGGTGATTCGCGGGCCGTAAGGCGCGGCGGGTTGTTGCTGATTCGCGATGGAGCGTGAGGTGCGACGCCGAGCGGTGGTGCGAGGCTGTACCCTTAAAAGGTGACGGGGCGGAAGGGTTGGTGGAGCTATTGGTGGCGAGCATGTGGTCCGACGGATCACCAAGAGCCATGGATATATATCGTTAATTAGACCTTTATACTGCTAAGAAGCAAAAGTATAGATTTGCGTTATTCGTAGTTTTATTGTTATTTGTGCAAGATATATTGGTAGAAACGGAAAAATGCCTAAAAGTAAATGGGCGAATTTCTGTAGATTTCAAGCGATATATAACCAAGGATATATTAAGCAATTCGGCAGAGTTACTTGCAAAGTCGGATATTGAAATCAAAAATGGTTAACAGAAAATTCCCGTAAAACATTGTAAAATATGGTCTTTTTTTACCATGTTGACTTGCATCAGCTTTGAGCCAATTTGGGGACAAGTTCTACGGGAACTGCCCAACTGCCTGGCGAGTGGAGAAACCACTGCTGGGGTCGCCAGGTGGCAAAGGCCCCTCCGCAGAACTGTGCGAGAGCAGCCGGGAAAATGGTTTCCGGTCAAATAGGGGTAAAAGACATGACTTTTTTCAAGAACCTTTGGAATGATCAAAGCGGTGCTTCGGCAGCGGAATATGCGCTGATCCTGGCGATCGTGGGTACGGGTATTGCGGTTGCCGCCTTCACGCTCGGCACGTCGATTTCCAACGCGATGGACAAGGCATCGAACTGCATTAGCCGGGCTCCCAGCAACGCCGCTTGCTGATAGGTTCAATGTTTTCGAGACGGTCGGCGGTTTGTCGACCGTCTCAACAGACCTTACAGTTCCGGGGGGAGTAGTTGTGGGGCAGCGCAGATCTCTAATAATCCTTGGCTTCGCGATCTTGCTGGGCCTGGCGGCGGTGTTCATCGCCAACAGCTATTTGAGCAAGGCCGAGCAGGCGCAGGCCACTCCGCAAGGGGGCATGGTCAAGGTCGTCGTTGCGTCGATGCCTTTGGCCTTTGGCACGGCGGTCACTCCGGAAAAGATCAGGGTGGTCGATTGGCCCGCGGCTTCCGTGCCGCCGGGCGCTTTTCGCGATCCCGTACAGCTGACCTCCCTTGGCAAGCAGCGGGTTGTGCTGCGCCAGATCGAGCCGGGTGAGCCGATCCTGACATCCAAGCTGTCCGCAGAAGGAGGCCGTGCCACCATGTCCGGTGTGCTGCGGCCCGAAATGCGTGCAGTCGCGGTTCGCGTGAGCGACGTGGCGGCGGCTGGCGGCTTCGTGCTGCCGGGCGATACGGTCGATGTCTTCGTCACGCGCACGGCGCAGGACGGCGCGGGCGGTAGCCAGCAGATCACCGATGTGTTGCTCCAGAACACCCGTATCATCGCCATCGACCAGAATGCCAATGACAGCTCCAAGGACCCGGCGGTCGGCAAGACCGCGACGCTGGAGGTCAATCAGGTCGATGCGCAGAAGCTGGTCCTGGGCCAGCAGGTCGGCCAGTTGACGCTGGTGCTGCGCAATGTGACGGACCAGCCGAACCCGGCCGTGCAGACCGTGGGGATCGAGGATCTGCGTGACGGCGCCTATGTCGGGGGCTTCTCCGGCCCGCGCGCGCGGATCGCGGAGGCTGGCTTCGCGCCCGCCCCGATGCCCAGGATGCGTGCGCCCCGGCGCAGCGTTCCGAAAAATGTTTCCGCCCTGCCCGCGACCGCATCGGTCGAAATCGTGCGCGGCACGACCGGCACCAGCTATGAGGTGAAGCGCTATGGTTCGCGGTAAGTCCATGAGGGCGCTGGCGCTGGGGGCAGCGCTGGCCGCAGGGGCGGCGTCGCCCGCCCCGGCCCAGATCGCTTCGCTGACCGCCAGCAATGTGGATCATGCAGGGCAGCTGGACGTGCCGCTCAACAAGAGCCAGGTGCTGACGGTTGATCGCGCTTTTTCCAAGGCGCTGGTGGGCAATCAGGACGTTGCGGACATATTGCCGCTGACCAACCGGTCGCTCTATGTGCTGGGCAAGAAGGTGGGGACGACGAGCCTGACACTCTATGACAGCCGCAACATGCTGATCGCCGTGGTCGACGTGGCGGTGGGGCCGGATGTCGTGACGCTGAAGCGCCAGCTGGCGGAGCTGATCCCCGGCGAGCAGATCGGCGCGCGCATCTCCAACGATGCGGTGGTGTTGACGGGCACGGTGTCGAGCGCTTCGGCGGTGGATCGGGCGGTGCAGATCGCCAGGACTTATGCGGGCGGTGACGAGAAGGTCGTCAACATGCTGTCGGTGGGTGCTTCGCAGCAGGTGATGCTGGAGGTGCGCTTTTCGGAGGTGAACCGGCAGGCGGCCAAGCAGATTGGGCTGAACCATAGCTTCACCGGCAATCGGACGGCGGGCAGCATCGGCAATCTGGCGGGGGATTCGATCATCCCGACCAATAATGACGGTGTTCCCACCATCAAGCTGGACGGTTTGTCCGATGCGTTCGGTGTCGGGACGTGGGCCTATAAGATCGGCAGCCTGAACCTGTTTTCCGCGCTGGATGCGCTGGAGCGGAAGGGGCTGGTCAAGACGCTGGCGGAACCGACGCTGGTGGCGCTTTCCGGCGAGACGGCATCCTTCCTGGCGGGTGGTGAGTTTCCGATCCCGGTCGTGCAGAATGGCGGCGGCGGGGGCGGCAATGGCAATAATGGCATTACCGTCGAGTTCAAGCCTTTCGGTGTCAGCCTGGGCTTTACGCCTACGGTGTTGAGCGACGGGATCATCAACCTGGTGGTCGAGCCGGAAGTGAGCTCGATCGATCCTTCGGCTTCGGTGTCGATCAACGGGCTGGTGGTGCCTGGCTTGCTGACGCGGCGGGCCAAGACGGTGGTCGAACTGCGCGATGGGCAGTCGTTCGCCATTGCCGGGCTGTTGCGCAACGATTTTCAGGATACGGTGCGGCAGTTGCCGATATTGGGTTCGATCCCGATCATTGGATCGCTGTTCCGCTCGACGGGCTTTCAGAAGCAGCAGACCGAGCTGGTCATGATCGTGACGCCGCGGCTGGTAAAGCCGATGCGGGCGGAGGATGTGAGCCTGCCGACCGACCGGGTGGGCAATCCCAACGAGCTGGACCTGTTCCTGATGGGGCGGACGGACAAGGCGGTGGGGATCAATCCGCTTAACCCTGACGCGATGCCTCCGGAAAAGCGCCAGGCCGCGCCCGCTCCTGCTGCTCCGGCGGCGGCTGCTCCGGCACCGGCTCAGGCCCCGGCGGGGGCGAGCCAGAGCGGATATGAACTATGAGCGGGAGTGAGACCATGCGCAGACTGTCCCTGGCCGCCATGCTGGTCGTTCCGGCGCTGGCTGGATGCACGGCGAACGACCCGACCTTTGGCGGGGCGGTGCGGAATAACTATGCGTTGCAGGTGATCAATTCGGAGCCGCGCTATGAAGGCACGCTCGTCGAAGGGGGCGAGGGCAAGCGCAGCGCGGCGGCGGTGGAACGCTATCGCACCGACAAGGTGAAGAAGCCCGCGACGATCAGCACGACCTCCGGCACTGGCGGCGGGTCCGGCGGCGGCGGTGGCGGCTCGGGCGGCCGGTAAGCGGGGAGGGGTTCGATCCATGTCTGCCCGTCGGAACAGCCTGCTAAGGTCAACCAGCGGTGCGGTGGCGCCGACTGTGGCCCTGTCGCTTTTCGGTTTGATTGCGGCGGGTGGCATCGCGTTTGATTATGCGCGAATGGCGAGTCTGGATTCGGAGCTGCAAACGGCGGCTGATCAGGCTGCGCTGGCGGCGGCGACGCAGTTGGATGGTAAGGGGAACGCTTGTAGTCGCGCAGCTAGCGCGGCCAGCGGGCTGATCCGCAATGACACTCGCTTCGCAAACGACAGCGCCGGGTTGGCGGTCACCATTGCGAATGAAGGCACTTGCGACCGCACCGGCTTCATCAAATTCTACACGAACAAGGATCGTAGCGACACAGGCACGCTGACCGACGCAAACGCAAACTTCGTCGAAGTCACCGTCAACTCGCGTACGGCTTTCTTTGCGTTGACGCCCATAGTTTCGGTGTTTTCATCGGGAGCGCTTTCGGCCACGGCCTATGCCGGGGTCGGTCAGGCAATCTGCAAGGTGCCGCCGGTGATGATCTGCAACCCTCAAGAAACGGGCGGGAACACATCATTTGATGTGTCGCAGTTTATTGGCAAGGGATTGAAGCTGGTTTCTGTCGGCAATGGCGGCGGAGCATGGGTGCCGGGCAACTTTGGTTATCTCGACACCGGGGGCGGCAGCAATGGAGCGCCGGGGCTGCGCGAGGCGTTGGGGTGGACGTCGCCGCCTGGGGATTGCGTTGAGGCGACCGGCGTCGATACAAAGCCAGGGGCGACGGTAAGCGTAACTGATGCCGTCAACACCCGTTTCGACATCTATGACAGTAATGTAGCCTGCCCCACGGGAGGGAGTTGTCCCGCCTCCATCAATTCAATCAAGGACGTCGTTCGTCCTGCAAATGCCAACGGCAACAATGCCTGCGGCTTTCACAATCAGGGATGGCAGGAGGTTGGCGCAGCCGGGCAATATCTGCCTTCTTCGGCTACGACGGCTCTGCCTACAACCACGACGCCACTGGCCATGGGACATCCGCGTGACATGTGTCATGCGGCCCTCTCTTCCGCGACCGGCTATTGTTCCGGTCCGATAGGCGATGGCAACTGGGACCGGGACGCTTATTTCAGGACCAATTATAATTGGTCATCGACTGATTGGCGCACCAATACCGGCCTATCGACATCGGTGGCGGTCACAGCAGCTAATTATGCAAGCCGTTATAATGTCTATACTTGGGAAATAGCTCATCGTGGTCAGTCGATCGGCGGGGCAACCATTCTGGGGCCGCGCACGGCGTCGGGTAATGGAGCGAGCGCTTTGACTGCCTATGGCGCGCCGGTATGCAGTTCGGCACAAGGTTATGGAACAGGCTCAGTTCCAGGAGGAACAGTAGTCGATCGACGGCGCATATCGGTAGCAGTCGTCAATTGCACGGCCAATAATGTCCGGGGTAATTCGACCGGCGTTCCCGTCGAAGAATGGATGGATGCCTTCCTTGTCGAACCCTCCTACAACAGGGCGCGGACCAGCGCGGGTGACGTTTACGTAGAGCCGATTGCTGAAACCTCGGCTGGAGCCAACGGCCAGACGCAGGCGCAGGTTATCCAGCGCTCTGTGCCTTATCTGATCGAGTAATGGAGATGATGCGCGTTCTTCTCGCCCGTCTGATGACTTGCACCCGCGCTGCCGCTGCTGCCGAGATGGCGCTGGTGACGCCGATGCTTATTATCCTGATGTTCGGATCCTTTGAGCTCGGCAATTATTTCCTCAGCGAGCATGTGGTCGCCAAGGCGGTGCGGGATGGGGCGCGTTATGCCGCTCGGCGCCCGTTTACCTATTTTGCGTGTCCCAACACGGTAGACGCTGAGGTTCAGACCAAGACCAAAAATCTTACCAGAACGGGCCAAATTTCAGGCGGAACAGCAAGGTTGGTGGATTGGACCAATCCCAACACAGTAACGGTGACATTGAGTTGCACCACTATCAGTGGTGGAAACTATTCAGGCATATACAAGGGCATGGCAGATCTACCCAAGGTAAAGGTGTCGGCAACTGTGCCCTACAGATCATTGTTCAACAATCTCGGCTTCACCAGTTCGACATTGAATCTGGTATCGGAATCCGAGGCTACGGTGCAGGGATTGTGATGCGACATGTAGTTCGCTTGATCCGTGACAAAAAGGGCGCCTCGGCCGCTGAGTTTGCCTTGATATTGCCGCTGCTGCTGATCTTCCTGTTGGGCATCATTGACGTCGGGCGCCTGATGTGGACATGGAACGAGGCCGAGAAGGCCACTCAGATGGGCGCGCGCTACGCCGTCGCAACGGACATGATCCCAAATGGCCTTGCCTCGTATAGTTTCGTTGTCAGTGGAGGGCTTTCACAGGGTGATGCCATTCCAGAATCGTCCTTTGGCGGAGCGAGTTGTGTCATTACGGGAGGCGCCGTGAGTTGTTCCTGCAAAACAGGCGCAACTTGTCCCGGAACACTCGTCAGCAATAGCGCGACGGCACTCACTGCTTTCAACAACATCGTTGATCGTATGCGGCGCTTCATGCCGCAGATCACGTCCAGCGCCGTCCAGATCGACTATGACTATTCGGGGCTCGGCTATGCAGGCGATCCAAATGGATCGGACGTTTCGCCCCTCGTGAGGGTAAGCATCAGACCCAACACATTGACCTTTCGTCCAATCCTTCTGTCTCTTTTCAACGGCACCATTTCCCTACCCAGCTTCAGCGCCGCCCTCACCATGGAAGATGGCCAGGGCACGGTATCAAATTGAGGAACAAGATCTTGGGCATCGTGACGAACACAGCGGAAGCGGCCGAGAGCTGGACACTCAATGTGGGGGATGAGGGGATTCATCTGATCCTTTCGGAGCAGGAGGTGGCGGCTTCCGATATTCTTGGGGATCAGTTGAGTGGGCAGTCCTTGACCTTGTCCATGTTGCCTGCCGGGGCGCCGTTGCCGCAGTCGTTGGTGGCGGAGGCGAAGGCCGTCATATTGGAGGTGCAGCCGGACGATGACGCGTCGACGCGGCGGCTGGCGGCTTTGCGGGCGGCTCATCCGGCGCTGCTGGTCGTTGCCGCCGTGCGCAATGCGGAGATTCCATTGGTGCGGGCCTTGCTGCGCAGTGGGATCAACGATGTGGTGGCGCTGCCTTTGCAGGCGAGCGAGCTGTCATCGATCATCGACCAGCTGCGGGGAGAGATTGCGGCCAAGGGCGGGCGTGACGTCAAGACGGGCGCGCTGGTGTCGATCATCAAGAGCGTCGGCGGCGTGGGCGCGACGACGATCGCTACACAGGCGGCCAGCCTGCATGCGCGCAACGCCAAACAGACGGGCGAGCGGGTTTGCCTGTTCGATTTCGATGTGCAGTTCGGCAATGCGGGGACGTTCCTGAGCATCTCCTCTCCGCTGACGCTGGCGGACCTGTTGCAGGGCGGTAGCCGGGTGGACCGGGAGCTGCTGGGCTCTGTCACGGTCGAGACGCCGACCGGGCTGCATGTCGTGACGGCGCCGACGGACATCATGCCGCTGGAGGCGGTGAATGCCGATCAGGTGTTCCGCGTGATCGAACTGGCGCAGCGCAATTATGATACCATCTATCTGGACCTGCCGGGCAACTGGACGAACTGGTCCATGTCGCTGGTGGCACGGTCGGAGGTGATCTTCCTGGTGTGCGAGCTGACCATCGCCAGCCTGCGACAGGCGCGGCGGCAGATCGCCTTGCTGCGGGATCAGGATATCGATCCGTCGCGCATCCATGTGATCGCCAATCGGGTCGAGAAGAAGCTGTTCCGCGCGATCGGGCTGGAGGATGCGGCGGCGGCGTTGGATCATCCGGTGAACCTTAGCATCGCGAACGACTTTCCGCTGGTCAGCTCTGCGCTGGATCAGGGGGTGTTGATCCAGGAATTGAAGGCGCGCAGCCGTATTTGCAAGGACATGGCGGACATAGTCGATTGCACCATGCAGGCGGTCGAAGCGCGGCGTCAGGCGGAGAAAGGGTGATGTGGCAGATCCGGAAAGGCGACAGCCGCTTTGGCGATTCCCGCGATGACGTGGGGCCGACCGATACCGAGCTGGTCCATTGGGAAGAGGACCGGCATACCGAGCTGAAGGTCGCGCTACACCAGAAGCTGATCGACCTTATCAACCTGTCGGCGCTGGAGAATATGTCGCGCGCGCAGGTCGAGGCGGAAGTGGGCGAGATCGTCCATGAGCAGCTGGCGTTGCAGAAGCATGCGCTGAACCTGGAAGAGCGCAAGCGGCTGGTGTCCGATATCCTGGATGAGCTGTTGGGACTGGGGCCGTTGGAGCCGCTGCTGAAGGATAATAGCGTCACCGATATTTTGGTGAATGGGCACAAGATCGTCTTTGTCGAGCGCGGCGGGCGGCTGGTGGAGACGGCGGCGCGCTTCAAGGATGAGAAGCATCTGCTGCGCATCATCCAGAAGATCGTGGCGGCCGTGGGGCGGCGCGTGGACGAGGCTTCGCCCTTTGTCGATGCGCGTTTGGCGGACGGGTCGCGCGTCAATGCGGTGGTGCCGCCGCTGGCGGTCGATGGATCGCTGTTGTCCATTCGTAAGTTCGCCAAGGTGCCGATCAGCATGGCGCGGCTTTCGGAACTGGGCAGCGTGCCCGCGCCGATGGCGCAGGTGCTGTCGGCGGTGGTGGCTTCGCGGCGCAATGTGCTGATTTCCGGCGGTACGGGTTCGGGCAAGACGACGCTGCTCAATGCCATGTCTGCGAGCATTGATGAGGCCGAGCGGATCGTGACGATCGAGGACTCGGCGGAGCTTCAGTTGCAGCAGCGGCATGTTGTTCGGCTGGAGACGCGGCCGCCCAATATTGAGGGGCGGGGCGAGGTCACGCAGCGCGATCTTGTGAAGAATGCGCTGCGTATGCGGCCGGATCGGATCATCGTGGGCGAAGTGCGCGCCGGGGAGGCGTTTGACATGCTTCAGGCGATGAATACGGGGCATGATGGATCGATGACCACGGTCCATGCGAATACGCCGCGCGATGCGCTGTCCCGTGTCGAGCAGATGATCGGCATGAGCGGGATCGACATTTCGCCGCGATCGGCGCGGGCGCAGATTGCTTCGGCGCTGAACGTCATCGTGCAGGTGGGGCGTTTGTCGGATGGGCGGCGGCGGTTGCTCAGCATTTCGGAGATTACGGGCATGGAGGGCGAGGTCATCACCATGCAGGAAATCTTCCGCTTCAAGATGACGGGCCGTGACGAGAATGACATGGTGCGCGGTCACTTCGAGGCGACCGGCATCCGCCCGAAATTCATGAGCGATCTGGCCGACCGGGGCATTCACCTGCCCGCCGAACTTTTCCGTCCTGATGCGGTGGTGCAATGATCAATCCGATCTACATCCGTGCCTTTGTGCTGGTGCTGCTGTTCGCGGCGGTGATCCTGACGATCGAGGGGGTTCATAGCTGGTTCCGGGCGCGGGCAGGGACTGAGCGGGTCGTCAACAAGCGGTTGAAGATGATCGCGGCGGGGTTTGAGCGCAGCACGGTCCTGTCCCGGCTGCGGCGCAATGACGATAGTTTGAACTTTAATCATGACAGCGTCTTTGGGCGGATGGCTTTGAGCGTCGTGCGGTCGCTGCATGGCGCGGGGTTGAGCGTGCCTGCGCGCGTCGTGCTGACCTTCATGGCGATTGCGACGGGGGTGCTGTTCCTGATCGTGGTGATCGGCGCGCTGGCGGCGGGCTATGGCATGACGGCGGGGATGATCGTGATGGCGGGGGCCTTCGCCGTGTCGCTGGGCGTGCTGCTGCCGATCATGGTCCTGAGCCGGTTGAGCCAGCGGCGGCGCAAGAAGATGGAAGAGCAGTTTCCGGTCGCGCTCGATACTTTCGTGCGTGGCCTGCGCGCGGGGCATCCGATCGCGGCGGCGCTGGACCTGCTGACCAAGGAGATGCGCGACCCGATCGGCAGCGAGTTCGGCATCGTCGTCGACGAGGTGACCTATGGCTCCGACCTGCGCGATGCTTTGCAGCGCATGGCCGAGCGGTGGGACATGAACGAGATGCACATGTTCGTGACGTCGCTGTCGGTGCAGGCGGAGACGGGCGGCAACCTGGCGGAGATATTGGAAAATCTGTCGCTGGTGATCCGTGAGCGGGCGAGCCTGTTCCTGAAGGTGCGGGCGCTGAGTTCCGAGGGGCGGATGACGGCGGTGATGCTGACGGCGCTGCCGATCCTGGCGTTCGTGGCGCTGTTCCTGCTCAACCCGGCCTTCTACCTGGATATCGCGCAGGACCCGATGTTCATCTTTGGCTTTTCCGGGCTGATCATCCTCTACATCATCGGCTTCGTCACGATACGCCGCATGGTTGATTTGAAAGTCTGACCTGATGCTGGACCTTGCCCTTATTTCGCAATTGCGGCCGGTGTTGCTGGTGCTGCTGTTCGTCGCGATCGTGGCCATCGTCTATGGCGTGACGGAGGCGGTCGCGCGTACGTCCAGGGTGCGGAGTCGGCTGGACGTTGTGAGCGACGTCGGTAGCGCGGTGCAGGGCGGTGGGCAGTCGCTGCGTAACGAGCGCAACAATAGCGAATGGAAAAAGCTGGTCGATCGGATCGAGAAGCTGGGCATTTCGCTGGCGGATACGAAGAATGACAGCTTGCGCAAGCGGTTGATCGCGGCGGGCTATCCTTCGCCCGAGGCGCCGAAGATCTTTACGTTCATCCGGTTGGTGCTGACGCTGGCGCTGCCTGCTGTGCTGGTGCTCATGTCGCTCAACAAGCCCGAGCCGCCGAGCCCGGTGAAGTTGTATTTCATGGCGACTGCCGTTGCGGTGCTGGGGCTGTATCTGCCGAACCTCTTCATTTCGGCGAAGGCGGCGCGGCGGCAGGAGGCGATCGTCCACGGCTTTCCCGATGCGCTGGACCTGATGCTGGTGTGCGTCGAGGCGGGGCTGGGGCTGGAAGCGGCGATGGATCGGGTGGGGCGCGAACTCGCCATCTCGCACCCGCTGGTGTCGCAGGCGCTGGGTAAAGTCGTGCTGGAACTGCGCGCAGGTATGAGCCGGGCGGATGCGCTGCGGAGGATGGCGGATGATGTGGACGTGGACGAAATTCGGTCCTTCGCGACGCTGTTGATCCAATCGGACCAGCTGGGGTCTAGCGTCGGGCAGACGTTGCGCGTCTATGCAGCGGAGATGCGGGAGAAGCGGCGGATGCGGGCGGAGGAGAAGGCGCATCGCTTGCCGGTGCTGCTGTCAGTGCCGCTGGTCGCGTGCATGCTGCCGGTGATGATCGGGGTGCTGATGCTGCCCGCCGTGGTGCGGGTGGTGAGGGAAATCCTGCCGGTGTTGAGCCGGTAGCGGAAACCAAGAGGGGGACGGGGCATGATGAGACAGGCAGTGGCGATATCGCTGATGCTGGCGTGCGCGGCATGCAGTTCGGCCAACCGGGACGTGGCTATCCGACCCGTGAACGTTGAGGCGGCGGCGACCGGGAAAGAAGCCATCGCGCGGGGGCAGCTGCTGTTTTCGCGGGGAGAATATGCGCTGGCGCTGGATGCTTACCGGCGGGCAATGCGGCAGGACCCGGCCGATGCAAACGCGCTGAACGGCGTTGCGATCAGCTATGCGGCGATGGGGCGGCATGATCTGGCGCGGGATTATTTCGAGCTGGCCCTGGCACGCGCTCCCATGGATGAGCGCATCCATCGCAACTTCGCGCGCAGCCTGAATGCGCAGGGTTTGCAGGGAGAAGCAAACGCCTTGCTGGCTGAGATCGGACAGGGCGTGCAAGCCGGTAGTGCGCGCCGCCCGACGCTGGCGCAGATCGCGATGGACGGTGGCAAGCGTCCGGCGGCACCCGTGCGGGCGGCCGGGCTGGAGCTGGAGCGGGTTTCGATGGGCGAGGTGCGGCTGCGCACAGTGTCAACGGGCGTCGCACAGGCTGCGTTGCCGGGCAGGGCCATCGCGCAACTGAATACCGCGATCGTGACTGTTGCGGACGGGACTGGCGCGGCGCCTGCCATCTCGCTTTCGCGGTCGTTGGCGGCGCCGATCACGACCCTGCCCACGCCCGTGCAAGTCACGGTGGCAGGGTGTGGCAAGTCCAAGGATGGGACCAGTGCGGGAGCGTCACGCCCCTGCGCGACGATGGCGGGCGGGGATGAGCCGGACAGCCTGTTCCAGAAGCTATGGGCGTGGAGCGGAGGCCGGGGATGAGCATCCTGCTGCTGCTGGCGGCTGCGGCCATATCCCCCGGCGCGACGGCAGCCGAGACGGTGCCCGCAGCGGTTCTGGACTATGGCCGATTGATCGATGACGCGATCGAAGGCGGGCGGATCGTACAGGCCGAATTGATGCTGAGCCAATGGCGCGACGGGGCGCAGGCGCAGGATAAGCGGGGCATCGACATCGCGGTCGCGCAAATGGCTCTGGCCAAGGGACAGGATGCGGAGGCGGAGGCGCGCTTTTCCGCGATCGGTCAGGCAGGAACGGCGGATTGCCGGATCGATGAGGGATTGGGCATCGCAAGGTTGCGGCTGGGCCGAGCGGCTCAGGCAGCAGAGGCGCTGCGTCGTGCGGTCGATCAGTGTGCATCGCGTTGGCGGGCCTGGAACGCGCTGGGCGTCGCTTATGACAAGGCAAAGTCCTGGGCCCTGAGTGCCGCCGCCTATGAGCGGGCCTTTCAGTTGACCGACAGGCCGGTGCAGGTGCTGAACAATTATGGGCTTTCGCTGATGGCACAGGGACAGGCGGACAAGGCGATCGCCATATTCGACAAGGCGCGGGACATGGCGCCCGATGACGCGCGCCTTATCGCGCATAGCGATGCCGCTCAGGTGATGGCCGGACGCGACATAGAAAGGCGCACTGCCGATGACGCCAATAGCTGGGCCAAGCGGCTGAGCGATGCGGGTCAGGTGGCGTTGCGCATGGGGGACGCGGTGAAGGCGCGGGCTTATCTGAGCCGCGCGGTCACGGAGTCCGAGAGTTTTCAGCCGGAGGCGACTGCGGCTTTAGCTGGGATGGGGGCAAGGCCATGACGAAGGACCTTGTCCTGATTGCGCTGTCGTTGGTTTTATTGGGCGCGGCGATCGAGGATATTGCGCGGTTGCGGATATCCAACATCTTTCCGCTGCTGGTGATGGGGTTGTTCGTGCCTTGGGTAGCGTTGGCCGGATGGGAAAATGACATCTGGCAGAATGGCACGCTGTTTTTGGCCGTGTTCGCGCTCGGATGCTTAATGTTCGCGATGCGATGGATGGGCGGGGGCGACATCAAGCTGCTGGCGGCGTGCGCGCTGTGGTTCGATTGGGGCGCGGCGCTGCCCTGGTTTGTTTATGTGACGGTCGGTGGGGGTGTGCTGGCGCTGCTGATCATGGCCGGGCGGCGGATGGTGCCGAAAGCGGTGCGGGACGGGTCATCGCTGGCGATCTTCGCGCCGGGCGGGCCGATCCCTTATGGGGTGGCGATTGCGCTGGGGACGGTGATGGCGCTGTATATGGCGGGGCCGAACCCGAGCGGGGTTGCGCATCTGCCTGCGTTTGTGAGGGGCCTGAAGTAGCGCAACATTGGCATTGTTGAGGGGCTGACGCGGAAGCTCGCTGCGCTCGCGCCCACCCTAACCCCCGCGGGAGGGAATGTGTTGGATGGAGCGGATCGACTGTAACGGATTATGCTGTCGAATAGCCTTTCGCAAATGATGCGACAAAGTAAAAATATTCTGTTAAGAGGCGTAATCGAGCGAAATCAGCCCGCAAGCCTTCGTATTGACAGAGAGACCATCGCGCTCCCGCTTGCCTGCTGAAGTGTGCCCATGGAAGATCTGAATAATCTACTGGAAAATGAACAAATCGAGCTTTTAAAAGAGCAGGCGGCGACGTGTATTTTCGCGCGTTCCGCTCATCGATTTCGTGCCAGGAGCTATGCCCGGCGCATTCGTGCCCATGACTATCCTTACAGATCAGGCCCGGTGAATAGTGGAAAAGCTTTTGCCCCATATCCCTTTGGTGGCGAAGGACAACATTCATGAGTCGGGTTGTCAACACGACGGCGAGCGTGGCTGAGATCGAGAAGATTTGCGCCGCGCACAGTTTTCGCATTTCAACGATAGAAACCTTGGCGTCGGGTGGTTCGAGAGTGGTTTTGCTTGACGGAAGGGACGCCGAACAAGTTCGCCTGTTGTTAAAGAATAAAATTCTTACTGGCGAGATTAAGCGCTCGGCCGCGCACGTTTCGCGCCAACCTCCTGCATCCTACAGGTCGCGGTAATGCAGCAAATCATAAACTTACAACGCCGACAACAGCTGGCAGAATGTAGTGCGGCAGGTGCAATCTGCGAGATGGACCGGCAGCAACATGATGCCCTCGCTCGTGCTTACGAGAAGATCATCGCGGTCTTGAAACGTGACCGCTTTGAAGCAGGCGGTCGCCGCGTCAGAAGGGCGTGAACTGGTCGTAAGGCGACAGTCCCAATCTCGTGATGCCAGCGTAAGTTGATGGCGTTTTGCCCAGCCTCCTGAGATCCCAGTGTGCGCTGGGATGACGGGTGTTGGGTGGTGGATCAGGGACTGGGCGTGGAGGAGGGGTAGCGCGCGCCGGGTCAGGCGCGGGCCAACAGTCCCTCTACCAGGCCTTCGAACAGGCGGCGGCCGTCGGTTTTGCCGTGGGCGGCCTCAATCACGCGTTCGGGGTGGGGCATCATGCCCAGCACATTGCCTGCTTCGTTGAGGATGCCAGCGATGTTGCGGGCGGAGCCGTTTACGGCTTCGCCATAGCGCAGGGCGACGCGGCCTTCGCCTTCGAGGCGGTCGAGGGTTGCGGCGTCGGCGAAGTAATTGCCGTCATGGTGAGCGACGGGATAAGTCACTGTCTCGCCAGCGGCATAGCGGCTGGTGAAGGCGCTCTGTGCGTTTTCGACGGTCAGCGAGACATCGCGGCAGACGAAATGGCCGCCTGCGTTGCGGAGCAGGGCGCCGGGGAGCAGGCCGCTTTCGGTCAGCACCTGAAAGCCGTTGCAGATGCCCAGCACATAGGTGCCGCGTTCGGCCGCCTTGGCCACCGCCTGCATGACGGGCGAGCGCGCGGCCATCGCGCCGGAGCGCAGATAGTCGCCATAGGAGAAGCCGCCGGGCACGCCGATCAGGTCGATGCCTTCGGGCAGCTCGGTATCGCGGTGCCAGACCATGACCGGCTTTTCACCGCTCACCGCCTCGAAAGCCACGGCGAGGTCGCGGTCGCAATTGCTGCCGGGGAAGACGATGACGGCGCTCTTCATGGCTCAGGCCACCTTTTCGATGCGGTAGTTTTCGATCACCGTGTTCGCGAGCAGCTTGCGGCACATGGCGTCGATATCTTCGTCGCTGGTGCCGTCGGCCAGGTCCAGCTCAATGAGCTTGCCCGCGCGCACGTCGTTGACGCCCGAGAAGCCCAGACCGTCGAGTGCGTGGTGGATCGCCTTGCCCTGCGGGTCGAGAACCCCGCCCTTAAGGGTGACGAAGATGCGGGCTTTCATGAGGCCAAAAACTCCGTGGATTGCTATGGCGCACCCCCTAGTCCCCTGCGCCGCGCCAAGCAAGGCATTATCCCTTTATTAGCGAGACGGCGCTATGGTTTCGGGACGGGATAGAGGGTTTTGAATATGGCTGGTCTTGCACTGGCGATGTTTGTGGGGCTTTTCGCCTTTGGGCAGCAGATCGTCGGCTATGACGATCCGCATGGCCGTGTGCAGCTGGCCCTGCTGGCTACCTTTGCCTTCGGTGTTCTGATCGGATACCGGGCTAGCGCCTGAGCTTTTGCAGAAAAGCTGTTCGTTTGAGCTGCCGCCTGTTTTAGGGCGGGGCTATGAGTGGTGACTATCTCTATTATAGCTGCGCGATCGTGGCGGTGGTCCTTTCCGGGCTGGCCAAGGGCGGTTTTGCTGGGGCCGGGGCGCTGGCCATGCCGATCATGGCGCTGGGCATCGATCCGGTGCGGGCGGCGGCGATCATGCTGCCTATCCTAATATTGCAGGATGCGGTGAGCGTCTGGTCGTTCCGGCATAGCTGGGATCGGCATATATTGAAGGTGATGATGCCGGGCATGGTTGTCGGCGTGGGGCTGGGTTACCTGTTCGCTGCGCGGGTGCCGGAGACGGCTGTGTTGGGGGCGCTCGGTTTCATTTCTACGCTGTTTGGCGCGCAGAGGCTGTGGGTTGAGCGAGGCGGGAAGGTTGTTCTGCCGTCCAGTTCGCCGAACTGGGTCGGGACATTGCTGGGCGTGGCGAGCGGATTTACCAGCCAGATCGCCCATGCGGGCGCGCCGCCATTCCAGATGTGGGTGCTGCCCAAGCGGCTGGCGCGCGACACGCTGATCGGCACCACGGCGATTGCCTTTGCCATCATGAACTGGATCAAGGTGCCTGCTTATGCGGCGCTGGGGCAGTTTACGCGGGCCAATTTGATGGCGACCGCGATGCTGGCGCCGGTGGCCATTGGGGCGACCTATGCCGGGGTGGTGCTGGCGCGCAGGGTTGATCCGGCGCGGTTCTACACGCTGATCTATGTGCTGATGGTGCTGTTGGGGGTGAAGCTGATGGTGGATGCGGTGGTGGGATGAGCGGCGCGCTATTCCCCTCCACCACTCGCTTTGCGAGCGGTCCCCCTCCCCATCTATCGATGGGGAGGATTTGAGACGGTCAGTCCTTGCTGCGCTTCTTGCGGTGGGTGTCGAGGTCTAGGACAGTCGTGTCCGCGCCTTCGGGCAGGAGGCCCAAGCGGCGGGCGACTTCCTGATAGGCTTCGACTTCACCGCCGAGGTCGCGGCGGAAGCGGTCCTTGTCCAGCTTTTCGCCGGTGTTCATGTCCCACAGGCGGCAGCCGTCCGGGCTGATTTCGTCGGCCAGGATGACGCGGCTGAAATCGCCGTCCCACAGGCGGCCAAACTCCAGCTTGAAGTCGACAAGGCGGATGCCGATGGCGGCGAACAGGCCGCACATGAAGTCGTTGATGCGGATCGCCATGTCGGCGATGTCGTGCATCTCTTCCTGCGTGGCCCAGCCGAAGCAGGCGATATGTTCTTCGGAAACGAGCGGGTCGCCCAGCGCATCGTCCTTGTAGCAATATTCGATGAGGGTGCGGGGCAGCTGTGTGCCTTCCTCGATCCCCAGCTTCTTGCTCAAGGAACCGGCGGCGACGTTGCGTACCACGACCTCGATCGGCACGATCTCGACCTGGCGGACGAGCTGTTCGCGCATGTTGAGGCGGCGGATGAAGTGGGTCGGCACGCCGATCTGACCGAGCAGGGTGAAGATATGCTCGGAGATGCGGTTGTTGAGTACGCCCTTGCCGGAAATCGTGCCCTTCTTCTGCGCGTTGAAGGCGGTGGCATCGTCCTTGAAATATTGGATGATCGTGCCGGGCTCAGGGCCTTCGTAAAGGATCTTTGCCTTGCCTTCGTAGATCTGGCGGCGACGGGCCATGCGCGTTCCTGTCTTCCCGAGAAAAGAATGTGCCCCGGCAACGCGAATCGAAGAGGATCAGCGGGTGCCGGGGCTGCTGGCTGGCCCATAGACCAAAGCAGACAGGGGTGCAATTAGCGCACTGATCTGGCGGCGAACTGTCGTGGGTTCAGTGCGCGATTTCGACGTCTGCCGCCTGCTCATCGTCGCGACGTACGGCCATCAGGCGTTCGGTGAAGCAGCGGCGCCACCAGCTGATGTCCTGTTCCTCGACGCAATCCATCATCGAACGCCAGCGGCGCTTGCGTTCATCCAGTGGCATGGCGAGGGCGCGGGTGATGGCGTCCGACATCTCCTCCGGGCTGTAAGGGTTGATGAGGAGCGCGTCCTTTAGCTGGGTCGCGGCGCCAGCAAAGCGGGAGAGGATGAGGACGCCGGGATCGTTCGGGTCCTGCGCGGCGACATATTCCTTGGCGACGAGGTTCATGCCGTCGCGCAGCGGGGTGACGAGGCCGATCCGAGCGGCACGATAGATGCCCGCCAGCTTGTCGCGCGGATAGCCCTGGTTCACGTAACGGATCGGCGTCCAGTCCACATCACTATATTCGCCGTTGATGCGCCCGGCGGTGGCGTCGAGCGTCGAACGGATGTGCTGGTAGCTTTCCACTTCCCCTCGCGAGGGTGGCGCGATCTGCGTCAGGACCACCTTGCGATGATGTTCGGGATGGTCCTTGAGGAAGCGGGCATAGCCGCTGAATCTTTCCTCCAGCCCTTTGCTGTAGTCGAGCCGGTCTACGCCGACGATCATCGCGCGGTCCTGCAATGAGCGGCGGACTTGTTCGAACATGCCCCGCGCGGGTTCGCTGACGGCGGCGTTGGAAAATTCCTGCGCGTTGATGCCTATGGGGCAGGCGATCGCCTGAATCGTGCGGTCGCCCAGCGTGACGAAGTCGCCATTTACCGTCCCGTTCATCTCCCGCTCCACATAATGGCGGAAGGATTCGAGCCATTCTTCGGTATGGAAGCCGATGACGTCATAGGCGAACAGGGTCTGCACCAGCTTGGTATGATGGGGCAGGGACACCAGCAGACGCGTGGGCGGCCATGGGATGTGGAGGAAGAATCCCATCCGGTTGTTATGCCCCTTGTCGCGCAACATCTGGCCGAGCGGAATCATGTGATAATCCTGCACCCAGATAATGTCTTCGGGCTCGATCAGCGGGCTGGTCGTGTCGGCGAAGCGGTGGTTGACGCGGTTATAGCCCCCTTCGAAATCGCGGGCATATTCGGCAAGGTCGATGCGGAAGTGGAAGAGCGGCCACAGCGTCTTGTTGGCATAGCCGTTATAATATTCGTCGACGTCCTGCTCTTCGAGGTCGATCGTTGCCGTCTTGACGCCTTCATCTTCGGAAAAGCCGATATGGCCGGTGAAATTTTCGGTGACTTCGCCAGACCAACCGACCCAGATGCCCCGGCTTTCGCGCAGCGCCTGTGCCAGCGCCACGGCAAGGCCACCCTGATTGCCGGACTTGTTGGGCCTGCTGACCCTGTTGGAAATGACTATCAGGCGGCTCATCGCATAACGCTCCACGGCTTGCTCAACAGAACGGCGCAGTTGATGATGCCGACCAATGAGTAGGTCTGGGGATAATTGCCCCACAATTCCCCTGTCGCGGGATCGATATCCTCCGACAATAGCCCGGCGGCGGTGCGGCGGGACAGCATTTCTTCAAACAGCAGCCGCGCTTCTTCCGTGCGGCCGGTGCGGTGGAGGGCCTCTATCAGCCAGAAGGTGCAGACGTTGAAGGCGGTGACGGGCTCCCCGAAATCATCCGGCGTGCTGTAGCGCAGCATGTCATTGCCCCGGCGCAGGTCCTTTTCCAGCGCCTTCAATGTACCCACAAACATCGGATTGTCGGCCGTCAGGAAGCGCAGGTCCAGAAGCTGAAGCAGTGAGGCGTCGCGGGCGTCATCCTCGAAATTGGCGGAGATGGCGTTGCTGCCGCTGCGCCAGGCCGATTGCAGGATGCGCGCCTTCATGATCTCGGCCCGTTCGCGCCAATAAACCTCCCGCTCGGGCAGGTCGAGCGCGGCGGCGGCATGGGCGAGGCGATCGCAGGCGGCCCAGCACATGACGGCGCTGTAGCTGTGCACGTGAGCGCGGGTGCGCAGTTCCCACAGGCCAGCGTCGGGCTGGTCATAGACCGACCATGCGCGTTCGCCGACCGCTTCGAGCGATTCGAAGTCGGACATGCTCGCCATGCGAAGCAGTCGCTGGTCGATGAAACCCTGAACCGAGGACAGCACGATCTGGCCATAGGCGTCATGCTGAATCTGGGAATAGGCGGCGTTGCCGACGCGAACCGGCCCCATGCCGCGATAGCCCGGAAGGTTCTGCGCCTCGCGTTCCTCCAGCGTGGCGTTGCCGCGCACGTCATAGAGCGGCTGGATATGGCCGCCCTTTGCGCCGTCGACGATGTTGCGGAGGTAGACGAGGTAGCTTTCCAATACGTCGAGCGCGCCAAGCCGGTTCAGCGCCTCCACGGTATAATAGGCGTCGCGTATCCAGCAGTAGCGATAGTCCCAGTTGCGCCCCGAGTCGGCATGTTCCGGGATGCTGGTGGTCAGCGCCGCGACGATCGCGCCGGTTTCCTCATGCTGGCAAAGCTTTAGCGTGATGGCCGAGCGAATGACCGCTTCCTGCCATTCGGCGGGAATGGCGAGGCCGCGCACCCAGACCTGCCATTCGTGGATGGTGTCGTCCAGCATTCGCTCCACTTCGGGGCGAAGCGCATCCGAAAAGCTTTCGTCCGGCCCGAGGAAGAAGTGCATGTCATGTTCGAGCCGGAACCAGCTTTCCTGGGAAATGAGGCCGATGGGCGCGTTGGTCGACATGCGCATAGCCATATAGGACAGGACGAGCCGAATATGGTTTGAGCCATAGCTGATCGGCACGCTCTCCGAATTCCAGGACGTGGTCGGGCGAAGCCGCACGCGGATGCGTGGGCTGCCTGCCACAGGCCGGACGATCCGGGCGAAAGCCACGGGACGGTACATGCGGCCCATGTGGCGATGGCGCGGGCAGAAGTCGTATAGCTCTATGGCATTGCCGTGATCGTCGGTCAGGCGGGTCACGAGGATCGGCGTATTGCGGATATAATGTTGTTCGACGCTGACGCAGTTTTCCAGTTCGATCGCCCAGAAACCGCGCGCGTCCGGTGCGTCCCAACTTTTGTCGTCGAGAAGGGCGGAAAAGACGGGGTCCCCGTCCACGCGGGGCACGCACGCCCATATCATCCGCCCTGCGCGATCGATCAGCGCGGATGCCTGGCAATTGCCGATGGGCCAGAGATCGAGAGTGCGTTCGTTTCCGGCGGAATGCGTTTTACTGGTCCTGACTATCGGTCTGCCCCCCTGGCTCATTCGAACGAGGGGGCGCCAGCCATGGCTCAGCCGGGCCTGACGACCCCCCGCGCGAGATAATGCCTGACAGCGGCAACCTGTTCCAAAGAGAATGCGGCGAGTGTCGGGCGGGGCGGGCCGACGAGAATGCCCGCGCCACCAAGATCGGCGGCAGCGGCAAAGCCTTCCTCATCCGTGACATCGTCGCCGATGAAGAGCGGGCGTCCCCCTGCCATGGGAGTGCGGGCCATCAGCGTGTGGACCGCGCTGCCCTTGTCCGCGCCGCCGGGGCGCAGTTCGAACAGCATCTTGCCCGGTTGCACGGCGAGGCCAAGTTTGGCGGCGAGGTCGCTGGCCAGTTCGCCCGCCTGCTCGCCCCATTGGGGCGCGCCACGGAAATGCAGGCCAACGCTGATCGATTTGCGTTCGACCAATATGCCGGGCTTGCCCTCCGCAAAGCTGTGGAAGGCCGCTTCGGCATCATCGACCGCCGGGCGGCGAGGGGCGGCTTCAACCTGTTCGCCGGGTTGAGCGAATTCCAGTCCGTGCGTTCCGGCAAGCAGGAAGTTGGCGAAGCCGAGATCGCGCAAGGTGACGATAGACCGGCCGCTGACGATAGCCAGACGGCCTTGCAGCACATCGCGCAATTCGCCGAGCAGGGTGAGCAGATCGCCGTCCACGACCACGCCGTCAGGTGTGGCGGCGATCGGCGCGAGGGTGCCGTCAAAATCGAGAAACAGCGCCGCGCCGGTCAGCAGCGAGGCAGGCGGCGGCGGAAGGGCGATGACAGGAGGTGGGTTGGAATCGGACACGGGCGCAAATTGGCGCGTGGCGACGAATGTGCAAGCCCCGGAGGCGAAGAAGATGAATTTTTCGGGGCTGCAATCCCCGTTTCCGTTTTGTCGTTGCGCTGCTATTCCGATCGCGATGACCGATTTTCGCGACCCGTTCGACGCTATCAAGGATCACCCGTTCGACGAAGCGCTGTCCCAGCGCTACCTCGTCTATGCGCTTTCCACGATCACGGCGCGGTCGCTGCCGGACCTGCGCGATGGATTGAAGCCGGTGCACCGGCGTCTGTTGTGGGCGATGCGGCTGCTCAAGATGGAGCCGGGCGGCGCGTCGCCGGATGTGCTGGTCGCTAATCCGGCGCGTAACACGACTTCTTATAAGAAATGCGCGCGCGTCGTGGGCGATGTGATCGGTAAATATCACCCGCATGGCGACTCTTCAGTCTATGACGCTATGGTGCGGCTGGCGCAGGATTTCTCGCTGCGCACCCCCTTGGTCGATGGGCAGGGGAATTTCGGCAATATCGACGGCGATAATGCGGCGGCCATGCGCTATACCGAGGCGCGGCTGACGCAGGCGGCGGCCGACCTGATGGCCGGGCTGGACGAGGGGACCGTCGAGTTCAGGCCCACCTATAATGGCGAGGATGAAGAGCCGGAGGTTTTCCCCGGCCTTTTCCCCAATCTGCTGGCAAATGGCGCAAGCGGGATCGCGGTCGGCATGGCGACCAGCATTCCGCCGCATAATGTGTCCGAGCTGATCGATGCGGCGAGCCTGCTGATCGAAAATCCGGATGCCGAACATGCCGACCTGATGCAGGTCGTGCGCGGGCCGGATTTCCCGACTGGCGGCGTGCTGGTGGATAACGCTTCCATTATTTCGGAAGCCTATGCGACGGGGCGGGGATCGTTCCGCACGCGGGCGCGCTGGCACAAGGAAGATGGCGGGCGCGGGACTTGGGTGGCGGTGGTGACGCAAATCCCTTTCCAGGTGCAGAAGTCCAAGTTGATCGAGCATATCGCCGCGCTGATCAACGACAAGAAGCTGCCGATATTGGCGGATGTGCGGGATGAGAGCGACGCGGAGATTCGCATTGTCCTTGAACCGCGGGCGCGGACGGTGGATTCCGATGTGCTGATGGACAGCCTGTTCCGGCTGACTGACCTGGAGAACCGCTTTCCGCTGAACCTCAACGTGCTGGATGCGAGCCGGACGCCGCGCGTTCTGGGGCTGAAGCCGGTGTTGATCGAGTGGCTGAAGCACCAGATCGACGTGCTGGTGCGACGGGCGCAGCATCGGCTCGACAAGATCGCCGCGCGGGTCGAACTGCTCGACGGCTATATCATTGCCTATCTGAACCTCGACCGGGTGATCGAGATCATCCGGACGGAGGATGAGCCAAAGGCGGTGATGATGGAGGAGTTTGGGCTGAACGACCGGCAGGCCGAAGCCATCCTCAACATGCGGCTGCGTTCCTTGCGCAAGCTGGAGGAGATGGAACTGCGGCGCGAGCATGCGGGGCTGCTCAAGGAACGGGATGAGCTTACCAAGCTGGTCGAGAGCCCGACGCGCCAGCGCAACCGCCTGAAGAAGGATCTGGCGGAACTGCGCAAGCGCTATTCGCCAGAGAGCGATATCGGCAGGCGGCGGACTTTGGTGGAGGAAGCGGCGCCCGCCCGAGAAATTCCGCTGGAGGCGATGATCGAGCGCGAGCCGATCACCGTTATCCTGTCGGAGCGCGGCTGGATACGGGCGATGAGCGGCCATCGCGACCTTTCTTCGGCGGACACCTTGAAGTTCAAGGAAGGCGACGGGCCGAAAATCGCCTTTCATGCGCAAACGACCGACAAGCTGCTGCTGGCGACGGCGAGCGGGCGCATATTCACGTTGGGGGCGGACAAGTTGCCGGGCGGGCGCGGCTTTGGCGATCCGGTGCGGTCGCTGGTCGATATGGATGATCAGGGCGACATCGTGGCGCTGTTCCCAGCGAAGACAGGAAGCGAGCTGTTGCTGGCTGCATCGGACGGCAGGGGCTTTGTCGCGGCGGTCGCGGATGTCATTGCCGAGACGCGTAAGGGCAAGCAGGTGGTGAATGTGCGCTCGGGCGCTCGCTTGACGGTGGTCCACATCATTGGGACAGAGGCGGACAGCGTCGCCGTGGTCGGTGAGAATCGCAAGCTGCTGGTGTTTCCGCTGGTCGAAATGCCGCGCATGTCGCGCGGGCAGGGCGTGCAGATGCAGCGTTATCGCGATGGCGGCCTGTCGGATGCCGTCACTTTCCGGATGAGCGAGGGCCTCAGCTGGGCGATGGGCGGAGGAAGCGGGCGCACCCGAACCGAGGCCGACATGACGCCGTGGCGCGTTGCGCGCGGGGCGGCCGGGCGGATGCCGCCGGTTGGCTTCCCGCGAGACAACCGATTTTGATGAATGCGTAACGAGCCGCATATCTTCTTGAAATTACATCGGGTCATTTCCTGAAAATTTACCACTGGTATCTAATCCGGTGGCATGAAAACGGTGCCAGCGCGTATTCGGCCAGGTCAAAGGCTGGACGACAACCTCCTCGCGAGGTTCGAGCGCACGCATCTGCGCTGCCTGGCGGAGATGGAGCATTGGTTGGAGGCGGTGCCTCACGCCGCAGCCATGTTATGTTTTAAAGACAATGACTTGTCGATCGTTGCTGTTAACAAGGCTTTTTATCACAGCTTCCTGGAGAGGGGCGATACGGGCACCGAGTTGCCCTATTGCAAGGACTGGCGCGAACGGATCATCGAGGTTGCGCTTTCGGAAAGCGTCTCCGCCACGTTTGAATTGCGGCGTGATGGTCCTTTGGGGCCGGAATATTTCTCCTGCACCGCCGGGCTGCTGCCCTCGACTGACGAAGCGGCGCACCTCATTCTCTTCACCGCGCTGGACCGCACTAGCGATCGCGTGACCGAACGGAATTTACGCCGCGAATTGCTATCCGACGGGTTGACAGCGCTGCCGAACCGTACGGGATTTGGCGAGGAGATCGAAGACCGACTGCGCAATTCTCCATGGCCGAGCAATTCGCAGTTCGGGATCATCGCGATCGATCTCAGCCGATTTAGCCGGGTTAACGAATCGCTGGGGCCGATGGCGGGTGATGAACTGCTGATCACGGTTGCCAAGCGTTTGAAGTCGAGCCTGCGGCAGGGCGATGTGCTGGCGCGGATCGGCGGCAATGACTTTGCGATATTCGCTAGATTGAACAATGGTTTGTCCGACTGTCTTCATATCGTGCAGAGGGTAAGGGATGCGCTGAATTCGCCGATCCGCCTCAGTGATCTGCAAATTCGGGTCGACTGCGCGATCGGATGTGCTCTGGCGACAAGCCTGGACGATGACCCCGACGATATAATCCGCAAGGCGCAGGCGGCGGTGAAAATCGCCAAGCGTAGCGGCAAGGTGGAGATCTACCGCAACGGCGTGCTGAAGGAAGCGCAGCGGCGCTTTTCCATCGAAAGCCGCCTGCGCACCGCGTTGACACAAGGTGAGCTTACCTTGGCGTATCAGCCGCTCATTCAGTTGCAGACTGGGGAGATTACCGGATTTGAAGCGCTCGCCCGGTGGAATGACCCTGAACTGGGTCATGTTTCCCCGTGCGAGTTCATTGCGGTTGCCGAGGAAAGCGGCCTCATCACGCCTCTCGGCCGGTGGGCGGCTTATGAGGCGGCGCAGGCGCTGAGCCGGTGGGACGCGAAATTCGGGCAGGCAATGCCGGTCGGGGTCAATGTGAACCTGTCGCCGATCCAGATGGCGCGGGATGATGTGGCGTCGATGTTCGAAGAAGCGCTGCGCTATTCAGGCGTATCGGGCAGGCGGCTGACCGTCGAACTGACGGAAAGCGCGATCATCGCCGATCCGGACAAGGCGCGGAAACTGCTGGTCGCGTTGAAGGACCTACAAATGCCGATCGCCATGGACGATTTCGGAACGGGCTATTCCAACCTTGCCAGCTTGCACAGCCTGCCGATCGACATTTTGAAGATCGACCGCAGCTTTGTGACCAACATGCTGGATGACAAGGACAAGCAGGCGATCGTTCGCACGATCCTGTCGCTGGCCGAATCGTTGAACCTGCATGTCACCGCCGAAGGAGTGGAGACGCAGGAGCTGGCCCATGCTCTGCAAGGCATGGGATGCAGCCACGGGCAGGGCTTTTACTTCGCGCGTCCCATGCCCGAAAATGACGCGTTCGATTATTGGCGCGCGCGCTGGAATTTCGAAACGGTCTGATCCGCGATCTGATCGACCCGGCCTGCCTCCGGGAAACCTTCTTCTACCCAGATACGCTGCACCTCGCCCAGCGCCTTGGCGACTTCGGGGCCGGGCGGCAGGCCGCGCGCGATCAGGGCGCCTCCGCCGATCGGGAGTTGCGGTGGTGTCCAGCCTTCGAGCGAGGCGATGCTGTCGAGGGGCGCCATGGGATCTAGCAGGATGCGATCGATTGCACCTTCGACGCCGATGGTGAAGGCGAGCGCTTTGAGCGATGGGGCCGCCTTATGGGGTTCCAGCGCGAGGACGAGGCGTTTTCGCGCCTTGTTGGACAGTTTGAGGCGGGCGCCCACGGCATCGGCGGTACGCGCGTCGGGGGGGAGCAGGGCAGCCAGCCGGCGCAGCGCTGCGTAAGGAATGCCAGCGTCGGCTTCCCGCGCCGTCAACTGCCCCAGTCGAGCAAGTCCGCCCCCGTCGATCTCCGGAAGAACGGGAACTAGGATGCCGCCTTCGATCATCAATTGGAGCGAGGCGAAAGGATCGGGGAGGGCGAGGAGCTTCATAAGCTCATCGGCGATACGCTCCCGCGACAGGGCCATCAGGCTGTTGGCGGCGGTGCGGCAGGCGGCATATGCCTGCTCATCCGGTGTGTCGCGGCCGAAGCGGGCGAGGAAGCGGAAATAGCGCAGGATTCGTAGATGATCTTCGGCAATACGCTCAGCCGCGCTGCCGATGAAGCGGACACGGCCTGCCGCAAGGTCATCAACGCCGCCGAAAAAGTCGGTCACTTCATGGGTGTGGGGATCGGCATAGAGCGCGTTGATGGTGAAATCGCGCCGTGCCGCATCCTCGCGCCAGTCGGTGGTGTAGGCGATGGTCGCACGGCGGCCGTCGGTGCTGACGTCGCGGCGCAAGGTGGTGATTTCGACCGGCCATCCCCCGATCACCGCCGTGATCGTGCCATGGTCTATGCCCGTGGGCACAGCCTTTATCCCGGCGGCCTTCAGGCGCTCCATCACCTCTTGCGGCTCCAGCGCCGTGGCGATGTCGAGATCGTTGACGGGAAGTCCCAGCAGGCCGTCGCGCACCGCGCCGCCGACATAGCGGGCAAGACCCTGTTCCGCCCCCAGCGCGGCGAGCAGGCCGTCAAGGCCGGGCCGGTGGCGCCAGTCGGCGTCAGGCAAATAGGCGGTCAAGATCAAGCCTCCGCGACAGGTTGGCGAGTATGGCGGCGGTGATGCCCCAGATACGGCGGTCATTCCACATTATTTCATAATAGTGCCGTTCAACACCTTGATAATGGGCGGAATGGCTGACCCGGTTTGCGGGATCGAGCGCAAAGGAGAGGGGCAGTTCAAACCAGTCAGCGACCTCGTTTGCCTGCGGCATGAGCGGCAGGTCGGGCGGGATGACGCCCAGCACGGGCACAATGTCGAAGCCGGTGAAGGTGTGGTAGCGATCGGTCGTGCCGATGACATCCACTAAGCTAGGGAGCAGCCCGATTTCTTCGTGCGCCTCCCGCAGTGCTCCGGCGATCTCGCTAGTGTCTTCCTGATCGACGCGGCCGCCGGGGAAGGCGATCTGCCCCGCATGTTTGCGCAGGGAAGCCGCGCGCTCGGTGAGGATAAGGCCGGGTTCCGGTCGGTCAGTGATGGCGACGAGCACGGCGGCGGGCGCAAGAACGAGTTCGCCGTCGATGCGGGGATCTCGTGTGTCCGATAGCATGAGCCCGACTTCGCGCGCATGTCCTTCGGCAAGCGCGGCGCGGACGCGGTCGGCCAAGGTCATGCGGAGCCGTCCAATGGGTAGAAAGCGCCATTGCTCCAGAGGCCAACCGGATCGCTTGCTTCGTCCAGCGCGAGGTTCATCAACTCATAATAGACGCTGCGGTTGACCAACGCCTCAAGCCCGCGACGTACGTGCAGATAGGGGTGCGGGCCATCCGCCGTTTCCCGGATGACGAGCGGGTTTTCGGGGCCTGCGGGGATCAGGTCGCCTGTGTTGAGGCGAAAGGCGAGGGCGCGGTCGCGGCCTTCGCCCTCGCTCTTTAGCTCGACGGCGAGGAAGGGGGCGTCGTCCACCTCTATCGACAGCTTTTCAACTGGCGTTACAAGGACATAGGAGCCATCCTTTTCACGCCGCAGGATCGTAGAAAAGAGGCGTACCATGGCTTCGCGACCGATCGGCGAACCCTGATGAAACCATGTGCCGTCGCGGGCGATGCGCATTTCGCTGTTGCCGCAATGGTCGGGATTCCACTTTTCGACGGGCGGCAGCCGCTTTTCCTCGACCAGACGGGCTATGTCGGCCAGGGACAGGTTGGCAAGATCAGGGGGCGGGTCCATCGGCATGGCGTCGAGATAGGATCGCGCGGCGCCGAAGGCAAAAGGGAAATCACAGTGGCGCGGTGATTCGCGGCCCAAGCATCCCTTCGCCGCCGATCGCGGCTCCATCGACCGAAAGAGCGAGTAGTCGGCGCGCTTCATAGGGGCCGGGGCAGGTCCAGCCGCCCGTGGATGCAGCGGAAAAGCCCCAGAAGCGGCCATAATATTCGGGATCGCCGATCATCATCAGCGGATCGCTATGGTGGGCGCGAGCGGCATTGACGACCGCGTCCATGAGCGCGCGGCCATGACCGGTGCGTTGGAGGGTGGGGGAGACAGCGACCGGGCCGACCATGATGAGCGGTGTCTGCGTTCCGTCGGCATGGGTGAGCGCCACCGGCCAGCTTTGGAGCGAACCAGCCAGCTCGCCATGTTCATCCATCATGCCGAAGGACAGTTCAGGCACCCAGGGCATGCCGTCGCGGATCAGATAGGCGGTGCGGCCGTGCCTGTCGGGGCCGAAGGCGGCGTCGAGCAGTTGCTCAATCGCCTCTTCCGCCACGATGTTGAGGGGCACAATATGAGACACGTCTTGCCGATCCGCCGTCAATGGCGCATGGACCGCGCCGGAGCGGCGGGATTAACGCCTGTTCCGCAAAATTAAAGTCTATTCTGGCCATCGCCAGCAGCAGGAAAGCCATGGACCGCGGATTTGACGATTTTCTGACGCTGGAGGTCAATCATCTGGACGTCAATGTCCTGACGGGCATCTATTCGGAAGAAACCCACCTGCCGCAACCGCTGCGCATTTCCATCCGCGCGCGGTTGAAGGTCGCTGACCATTATGAACTGGATACGCCGCTATCCCGTTCGAAAAATTACATGGACCTGAAGCATGCCGCCACGATCGCGCTGCCGGAAGGACAGCATTTCACGCTGATCGAGGCCGTTGCGGACCATATCATCGACACCATCTTCCTTCAGGATGACAAGGTGCTGCATGTCGAGGTGAAGATCATCAAGCTGGCGCTGAGCGAGAAGGGTGAGGAAATCGGCATTACTCTGGGTCGGTGGCGCAAGTGAGCTGACGGGCGTTCAGCCCTTCACCAGTCCGATCTCGCGCAGGCGCTCGGTCAGATAGTCGTGCGCGGTGATCGGCGGGTCTCGGCGCGGGTGGTCCGCATCCACGCATTGCGGCAGCGGTTCGATCAGGAAATCTGGCCGCAGGTGCAGGAAGAAGGGCATGGAATAGCGCGCGACGCCGCGCCGCTCCGGCGGAGGATTGACGACCCGGTGGCTGGTTGATCGCAGGCGGTGGTTGGTCAGCCGCTGGAGCATGTCGCCGACATTGATCGCCAGCGCGCCGGGGGGCGGTACGACGGGGAGCCAGTTGCCCTGGCGGTCCTTGATCTCCAGGCCGCCTTCCTCGGCGCCGAGCAGCAGGGTGATGAGGTTGATATCCTCATGCGCGCCTGCGCGGATGCCGGGGGCTTCGGGCGAAACTGGCGGGTAGTGGAGTAGTCGCAGGATCGAGTTGCCGCTTTCGATGGGGTCCTCGAACCAATGTTCGGGCAAGTCGAGATAGAGGGCGATCGCGGCGAGAAGCTGGCCGCCTATACGGTCGAACTCTGCATAAAGACGGCTTAAAGTGGGTTGAAATTCCGGTATTTCTTCGGGCCAGATGTTTGGCGGCATGGTGATGCCAAGGGGGTGTCCTGCGGGTAGGTCGCGGCCGACATGCCAGAATTCCTTGAGGTCATTCTCGCTCGCGCCCTTGGCGATTTCCCTGCCGAACGCCGTGTAGCCTCGCTGGCCGCCATTGCTGCTGGCATCGTAGCGGCGCTTTACATCCTCCGGCAGGGCGAAGAAGGCGCGGGCGAGCCTCCAGCCATCGTTGATCAGGGCGGCATCCATGCCGTGGTCCTTCACCATGGCGAAGCCGAATTGCCGGAACGAATCGCCGAGCGCTGTTGCAAAATCCGGCTTAGCCATCGCGGTAAGGGACAGCAGTGGAACCTGTTCCAGCGGTGCGTGCGGCAAGTTTCGGCTTTCCTTCTGTCAATTGGCGCCGTCCGATCCTTGATCGGCCCGGGCGGCTGATGCAAGGAGGCGATCATGAACTATTGGCTCATGAAATCGGAACCCGATGTCTTTTCCTATGACGACTTGGTCGAGAAAGGAAAGGCGGAGTGGGATGGCGTTCGCAACCATGCCGCGCAGCTGAACATGAAGGCAATGCGCAAGGGCGACCTGTCCTTTTTTTACCACAGCAATATTGGTGTGGAAGCGGTCGGCATCATGGAGATTGTCGAGGAAGCCGCGGCCGACAGCACCGACGAAAGCGGCAAGTGGATCGCGGTGCATGTCGCACCCAAGGAAAAGCTGAAAAAGCCCGTCACGCTGAAGGCGATGAAGGCGGACCCGGCGCTGGCCGATATGGTGATGCTGCGGCAGTCGCGCCTGTCCGTGTCCCCCCTGACCGAAGCGCAGTTTCGTCACATCGTGGCGATGTCGGAGGTTTGATGCGTGGCCGGTTGCGCCCGGCGCAACTGGTGATCCGCCTTTTGCGATTGCGCGCATGTGTCTGGCCCATAGGTTCGACACCGACAGAACAGAAATGCAGAGGTGTTTGATCGGCATTCACAAGGAGAAAACCTATGCGAATGCTGTCGAAATTCATTCTTATCGGTGCAGTCGGCACCGTCGCCGCTGCCCTTGCCCCCGTCCATGCGGAAGAAGGCAAGCAGCGCTTCACCCATGAAGGCTACACCTATGTCTATCAGGTGAAGGATACAAAGACGGGTCGGCTCGTGTCAGGCCGCCGCTATCCGGATGCCGTTGCGTTTAACCTGGCGATCAAGAACGGCAAGGTGTCCGGCGTGTCTGGCGGCCGACCGGTTGCGTTCAAGGTCGATGAGGCTCGCGGAGCCGCCTCGGAGTAAGCGGCGGTACTTTAGGGATGTGCACAGGGCGGCTTCCAATCGGGAGCCGCCCTTATTTGTTGGCAGATTAGCGGCAGCGGCGCTTGCTATCGATTTCCTTGCCGAGCAGCGCGCCGCCAGCAGCGCCCAAGATCGTGCCGGTGGCCCGATCACCGCGCGTGTCGATGGCACGGCCTACAAGGGCACCGCCTACGCCGCCGACGATAAGGCCGGTCGTGCCGTTGGACTTGCGGCAATATGTCCGTCCGTCGCGGCCACGCCATTCGCGATAGTGGTGATGCTTCCGGGCGCTCGCCCCATCTGTCGGGATCGCCATGGACACAGGGATGGCCATTGAAAGGGCCGACAGGGCGATAATGGCTTTGCGCATAATTCTCCTCCGAAACAATGATTTGCTGTTCAACCCGCTCATAGTGGAGGAGGTTGCATGAACCTGCGGCAACGATGTAATATATTGATTATCAACTATTATTTTTGACTTTTGTAATGTGGGGCAGGATCTCGAGGCGATCACCTTCAGTCTTATCCTGCATATTTGTTCGGGAAGGCTTGCGGGCAGGTCCCGGTGGGAATCGCGACGCGCGCCGCACAAGTGAAAAATTTGCCATCTATAGACATGTTAAAGCCAATCGACGGCGCGCTTCAGGCTCGCTAAGGGGAGTCGCGATGACATGTTTCCGGTCGCCTTTCGCTCATGCATGACAAGTCCAAACGCGGCCGGGCAGTCGCCATGCCCCGGAGCGAATTCCGGGCGCGGGCGACGGAATATCTGGATTTCCTGGCCGCCTGGGTGAAGAAGCCGCGCCAAACCGCCTCGGTGGTGCCGAGCAGCCGCTATCTTGCCCGGTTGATGGTGGCGCATATTGATCCGCTGGATGGCCGAGTGATGGAATTGGGCGGCGGGACTGGCGTATTCACGCGCGCGATCCTGCAGACGGGCCTGCCGCCGGAAAAGCTGGAGGTGGTGGAGATCAATCCCGCCTTCGCGCGCGGGCTGCGGCGGCACTTTCCGCATGTGTCGGTGCTGGAAACGCCAGCGCAGATCGTATCGACGGCGGCGGCTGGTGAGCCGGGGCAATATCAGACGGTGATAAGCGGCCTTCCGCTGCTAGCGATGGACCGCCATGTGCATGCCGACATTCTGTCCGAAGCATTCCGCATGCTGCGGCCGGGCGGCAGCTTTATCCAGTTCACCTATTCTACGCGGCCGCCGGTCAGCCGTGACGTCCTGTATGCGCTGGACTTGGAAGTCGCGCGCGTGGGACAGACGGTGCGCAATTTTCCGCCAGCAACAGTGTTCCGCTTTCATCGTCAGGGCGAATAGGCCGGTTGCGCTTGGACCCGGCGCCCCTATCTTGGCGTGCAGATAAAAAGGGGCTTTTGCGCGCATGGCGTCCATCATTACCGTTTCCGGGCTGACGAAAAGCTACGCATCGGGTTTTCAGGCGCTTAAGGGCATCGATCTTGAGATTGAGGAGGGCGAGATTTTTGCCCTGCTAGGCCCCAATGGCGCGGGCAAGACGACGATGATCTCCATCATCTGCGGCAATGTGCGGCCGAGCGGTGGAACAGTGACCGTTGCGGGGCATGACATCGTGCGTGACTATCGCGGATCGCGCTCCGCGATCGGGTTGGTGCCGCAGGAATTGCACACCGACGCCTTTGAACGGGTGATCGACACGGTACGCTTTTCCCGTGGGCTGTTCGGCAAGCCGCGCAACGATGCCCATATCGAAAAGGTGCTGCGCGACCTGTCGCTTTGGGACAAGCGCAACAACAAGATGCTTGAACTGTCCGGCGGCATGAAGCGGCGGGTGATGATCGCCAAGGCGCTGAGCCATGAGCCGCGCGTGCTGTTTCTGGACGAGCCGACCGCTGGCGTGGACGTTGAGTTGCGCCGGGACATGTGGAAGCTGATCGGCGAACTGCGGCAGACGGGGGTGACCATCATTCTGACGACCCATTATATCGAAGAGGCCGAGGAAATGGCCGATCGGGTGGGCGTGATCAACAATGGGGAACTGATCCTGGTCGAGGAAAAGACGGCGCTGATGAAGAAGCTGGGCAAGAAGAGCCTGACCGTGGCGCTCAACCAGCCGCTGCACCAGCTTCCGGCGGAACTCAGCCAATGGGATTTGTCGCTAAAGTCCGACGGCCATGAGATCGAATATATTTTCGATACGCGTGCCGAGCGTACGGGCGTGTCCTCATTGTTGCGGACGCTGGGCGACCTGGGCATCGGCTATAAGGACCTCAACACGCAGCAGAGCAGCCTGGAGGATATTTTCGTCAGCCTGGTCCATCAGGAGAAGGTGGCATGAGCGGCTTCAATTATCGGGCGATCTGGTCGATCTACAAATTCGAACTGCACCGGTTCAGCCGCACATTGCTGACCGGCTTGCTGGTGCCGGTGATCACGACATCCCTGTATTTCGTGGTGTTCGGCGGTGCGATCGGGTCGCGGATGACGCAGATTGACGGCATCGATTATGCGGCGTTCATCGTGCCCGGCCTCATCATGATGTCAATGTTCACTGAAAGCATCTTCAACGCGAGCTTCGGCATCTATATGCCCAAATTCGCGGGCACCATTTACGAGCTGCTTTCAGCGCCCGTATCGGCGACGGAAACGGTGATCGCCTATGTCGGCGCGGCGGCGACCAAGGCGTTGAGCGTGGGCACGATCATATTCGTGACGGCGCATCTGTTCGTCGACGTTCATGTCGAACATCCGATCGCCATGGTGGCGTTCATGGTGCTGATCGCGGTCAGTTTCTGCCTGTTCGGGTTCATCCTGGGCATCTGGGCACAGAGCTTTGAGCAGTTGCAGGTGATCCCGCTTCTGCTGATCATGCCCATGACCTTTCTGGGCGGCGCTTTCTATTCAGTGCATATGCTGCCCGAGCCGTGGCGCACGGTGACGCTGTTCAACCCGATCGTCTATCTAGTGTCGGGCTTCCGCTGGACCTTTTTCGGCCGGGGCGACGTGGGGATCGAGTTCAGCCTGTTGTTCATCGCAGGGATGCTGGCGGTGTGCCTGGCGGTTATCGGATGGGTATTCCGTACCGGCTATCGGCTGAAGAAATGAAAGGAGCGGCCTGCCGGGGCCGCTCCGTCGGCTCTCAGGCGACTGCGCTCTCGGGCGCGACGGCGAAGAGGGTCACGCCCTTATATTTGTCGTCGGTCTCATTGTAGAGACCGTACATCGCCTCGAACGTCTCATCGAGCACGGTGACGTCGTTGAGCCCCGCCAGCTTGAATGTGCCGAGCTTCAGTTCGCGTGGCGGACCGCCTTCGCGTTCCACCGTCACGGCGTCGATGAACATCTCATCATGGCGCGTGTAAAGGATGTGGGGTGCCAGCTTGACGACCAATTTATTGTAGGTCGCCATCAGGCATTTCTGAAGCGCGATGGCTTCGAAAATGGTCGTCGGGGCAGTCATGATTTTCGTCATTACCGATTCGCAGGCTGTCTTCAATTGCTTTGTGCGCCGCAATATCGACGCAAAGTGCATCCGGGCGCTTTTCAGGATGAGCTGACGAGGCCCAGCCGTTCCCGCATCGTCCAGCGGATGAGGAGCAGTAGTGCCACCGCACCAAGGCCGCTGGCGAGGCCTAGCCATATGCCCAGACCTTCCATTCCGAGCGGGAATGCCAGGACCGTTCCCACGCCCACGCCGATGATCCAGTAGCCGATCAGCGCGAAGATCATCGGCACCTTCGTATCATGCAGGCCGCGCAAAACACCGGCGGCGACCGCCTGTGTGGCATCCACCAGTTGAAACAGCGCGGCCACGGCCAGGAAGCTGACCGCCAGCGCCGCCGTTCGAGCATTAGCGGGATCGTTCAGGTCGAGGAAGGCGCCGATCAGCAGACGGGGCACGGTGATAAGCAGGATGGCGGCAGCCAGCGCGAATCCGAAGCCCAGCAGGAGGGCGAGCCAGCCCGCGCGTCCGATTTCGGCAGCATCGCCGCGTCCCTGAGCGAGGCCGACTCGTACTGTGGCGGCCTGACCTATGCCCATGGGCACCATGAAGAGAAGCGCGGCGATTTGAATCGCGACGGCATGCGCGGCGAGGGAATCGCGGCCGATGAGGCCCATGAGCAAGGCCGAGGCGTTGAACACCGTCGTCTCAAAACCCACAGTGATCGCGATCGGCAGGCCCAGCGCCCAGACGGCGCGATGCCGGTCCTGGTCGTTAGCCCAGAAGCGGCCCATCACCCGATAGCGGCGGAAGCGCCGGTCGATCAGGATCACCGCCAGAAGGCTCAAAAAAAGGAAGCAGGAGGACAGGGTGCTGGCCAGTCCCGCGCCTAAAAGGCCAAGGGCTGGCATGCCCAGCTTACCAAAGATCAGAACCCACCCCGCCAAGAGGTTGAAGGGTATGGCAAGCAGCATGACGACCACGGCCCAGACTGGCCGCTCCAGCGCCGACATGAAATTGCGCAGCGTCGAGAAGGCTAGGAAGGGAAGCAGCGCCCATTGCAGCCCGCGCATCATGACTCCGGCCTGATGGGCAAGGTCGGGCTGCTGCCCCATGGCGAGGAGGATGGCTTCGCTCTGCCAGAGCAGCGCCCAGGCGGGCAGTACGAACAAAAAGGCGGCGCGCAGCGTCTGTTGGACCGTGCGGCGCACGTCGCGGACGGAATGGCGGCGGCGGCCACGCTCATTGGCGATCAGCGGCGCGGCGGCTGTGACAAGGCCCATGCCGAATATGAGCAGGGCCTGGAACAGGTTGATGGCGAGCGCGCCCGCCGCGACGCTTTGCGCGCCCAGACGGCCGATCAGCAAAAGGTCGGTCGCGGCTATCCCTGCCCAGGCGACATTCCCCGCGATCATCGGCAGCGCAAGGGCGAGCAGGGCGACGGCCTCGACGCGCCAGGGGGAATGGGTTTGGGGCGTTTTTAAGTTCTGCATTGGCCGAATGTCCGGCGTGCCGCGTGCTTCAGTGCTTTTTGAACAGGTGCAGCACCGCAACGATGATCCCACCGATCACCAGCCCGACGATGGCCCCGCCGATCGCGGTCACGGTCCAATCCAGGAAAGGCCCGATGGCGGGCGCGGTGGCCGCCACGCTTTGCGCAACATGGTGGATGGCGCCGGGGATCAGGTCCCAGTGGAACTCATGCAATCCGTGAACGATCAGGCCGCCGCCGACCCACAACATGGCGGCTGTACCAACCACGGACAGGATCTTCATCAGGATTGGCATGGCATGGACCAGCCCGCGTCCCACGGTGCGCGCCGTTGATGAGGAGCGTTCGGTCAGGTGCAGGCCGATGTCGTCCATCTTCACGATGAAGCCGACGACGCCATAGACGCCCGCTGTGATGAGAATGGCGACGACGACCAGGATCAGCGCCTGTTCCCAAAGCGGTTCTGCTGCCACGGTGCCGAGCGCGATTGCCATGATCTCGCCGGAAAGGATGAAGTCGGTGCGGATGGCGCCCGCAACCTTTTGGTCCTCCAGCTCCTGAGAACTGTGGGTGGTGAGCGCTTCCTGCGCGACGTCATGCCCGCCTTGAACCGCCTCCAGCAGCTTTTCGACGGCCTCAAAGCAGAGGAATGCGCCGCCCAGCATCAGCAATGGCGGGAGAAGCCAGGGCGCGAAGGCGCTCAGCAGCAGGGCGGCGGGGAGGAGGAACAGCAGCTTGTTACGCAGCGATCCGCGCGCGATCTTCCAGATGATCGGAAGCTCGCGATCCGGCGTCAGCCCCATGACATAGCGGGGCGTCACCGCTGCGTCGTCGATGACGACCCCGGCCGCCTTCGACCCGGCCTTACCTGCGGCTGCGGCGACATCGTCCAGAGACGTGGCTGTGAGCTTGGCTATTCCCGCTACGTCGTCGAGCAGCGCGATGAGACCCGAAGGCATTTGCTGGATTTCCCCTTTTGTCGGTCGATGGCGATGTGCGGCCATTACGGCCCCGTCTCATAGAGGCCGGGTCGGTCAGGGGCAACAACCGCGCCAGTCGGAACAGGTCAGGCTATGCCGCGATAGTTACCGGGCGGGTCGCTTGCCGGGAAGGATTCGTCCACCTGCTCGTCGATCATGTCCCAGTCGCTTGGGGCGATATGCTGTTCTGCGGGACCGGCGTCCCGGATGATTCCCGACGATCCCACCGGCGCGCGATCGTCAAGCTCAGCTGGGGCCTTCCGGTCTTTCCAGCTACGCCATGCCACAGCGCCCAGCCCGCCAAGAAATGCCAGCTTCAACAACCCCTTCATGATGATTTCTCCTGCCTGTCATGAACATGGACCCAGTCGGCACGGTCCTGGGTAACGCCATGGGGATGAAGGGAAAATTCGCCCTCTTCATCGGTGCCGGGTTCAGCATGGTCGCCTCCCGGGTGAGTCGTGACCGCCCACCGCTCCCGAAGCGCGGCGTTGATCATAGCGCGCCATTGAGCTTCGTCACCTGCCTCGCGCATGGCGGGGTCAGGGTCTTTCATGATGGCGAGGATGCTGGCCGCGTCGGCTACGTGCGCCTGCCACTGATCGGGTTCATGCGCGGCGAGATGGCGGGCCAGCCGTTCGATAAGGGTGCGCTGTTCCATAGCCGGGGAACGCCCGCCCATCAGCTTCCGTTCCGCCAGTTTCGTGACGCAAGCGCAGCGTTGTGAACGCGATCGCCGAATGATCGTTGGAAGGCGGTGGGGGGCTAATGACAGGAGATGGATCATGCCGCGTGGCGACAAGGGCAGTTATACCGACAAGCAAAAGCGTAAGGCCGAGCATATCGAGGAAGGATATGAAGATCGCGGCGTTTCCCGGAAGGAGGCGGAACGGCGGGCCTGGGCCACGGTGAACAAGGAATCCGGTGGCGGAAACAAGTCCGGGTCGGGGCGGGGGAAGCCTGACACGCATGTTTCCTCGCGCAAGGGCGGGCGAAAGGGCGGCGCCGCTTCGGCTGGGCGGTCGGCGGCGGATCGATCTGCGGCGGCGAAGAAGGGATGGGAAACGCGGCGCAAGAAGGCGGCCGGTTAACGCGCGTCCTTGCTTTGCTTTTTCAGGCGTATCTCGAACAGCTTTGGCCAGTATTTGCCAGTAATGAAGATGCGGTCGTGCTTCTGGTCATAGGCGATGCCGTTGGGTACGCCTTCACTATCAGTAACGCCGCTTTCTCGGATTAGGGGGGCAATGTCGATCCAGTCGATGACATTGCCGGTCGCGGGATCGATCCGGGCGATGCGCGTGTCATACCAGATGTTCGCCCATAGCTCGCCCTTCACATATTCCAGTTCGTTCAGACGCTCGACCGGACGGCCGTTGAACGTGACCGTGATGCGGCGTGTCTCGCCAAGCGTTTCGGGGTCGAGGAAGCGAAGCTGCGAGGTGCCATCGCTCATGATCAGGCTTTGGCCGTCCTGGGTCAGGCCCCAGCCTTCGCCTTCATAGCGAAACTGGGAAAGCGGCGAGAACCCATTGATTTTCCAAACGAAGCCTTGACGATGGCGCCAGGTTAGGCTGATCAGCCGGTCTTTCCAGTTGACGATGCCTTCGCCGAAATATTGCGGAGCGAGGGTGCGGCTTTCGAGGACCTTGCCGTTCTCAAGCGAGACTTTGCGGATTTCCGACTGGCCCTCCAGGCCGGTGCTTTCGTAGAGGGCGCCGTCGTGGAAGAAGAGGCCCTCAGTAAAGGCCATGGGATCGTGAGGATAGGCTTTGACCAGTGTCCAGGGCGTATCGGCCCATGCGGGCACTGTGATACTGAGAGCCCCGATCAGGGCGAGCAAGAGGCGCTTCATTCGGCGGCTTGCTCCGCGATCGTGGCGGCGAGCCATGGAGGCAGGGTCGCGGGATCGATGTCTTCCACGCGGCGCAGTTCGATAGATAGACCAAGGTCAGGCAGGGCGGCGCGTTGGCGCTTCTCGTCAGCGTTGGCCAAGGGCACGGCGATGAGGCGGCGGTTCACCTTGCTGCGATAATGCATGCGGGCGGTGTTTTCCTGACCGACATAGCAGCCCTTGTCGAAGTCAACGCCATGCAGGCCGCCCGCATTGGTCTCCAGCCATAGCGTCTGGTCCTGACCAAGCTCGCCCGCGCCTTCGAACACGCCGAGCGACAGGCGGTGGGCGCGGAAGGCAGAAGAGGCGTCGCCCGATGCGGGCGGAGCGAGCCAGCGATGGCCGAGGTCGGCGAGGCGCGGGTCGGCTGGCTTGTCAGTGGTTTCGAGCGACCAGTGGACCGCGAGTGATTCCTCCCGCGCGATCGTCACCTTGCGGCGGAGGCGGTAGAGGGTGAGCCGCTTCGCCAGCGCTTCCGCCTGCGCAGCCTCGCAATCGATCAGCACATCGTCGCCGTCCGCCCACAAAATGAGGTCATACAGTGCTTTCCCCTGCGGCGTCAGGAGCCCGGTCCAGCGTGGTTCGTCCGCCTTGAGTGCCAGCACGTCACGGGTCAGCAGGCCTTGCAGGAAGGACCGTGCCTCTTCGCCTGAAATTCTGAGTAGCGCGCGGTCGGTTAGGGTGGTGCCGGTCATCGGCTTTAGGTAGGACAGACGCCGACCATATCCAAGCGGCGAGCAATCATGTCCCAGAATTTCGACCTGATCCTGAAGAACGGCACCGTCCACACGCCCGGCGGGGCGGCGCAGACCGATGTCGGCGTGCGCGGCGGCAAGGTCGTGGCGATCGGGTCTTCGCTAGGCGACGCTGGCGAGGTAATCGACTGCACCGGGCTGGACGTGTTGCCTGGCTGCATCGACAGCCAGGTGCATTTCCGCGAGCCAGGCCTTGAGCATAAGGAAGATCTCGAATCAGGCAGCCGCTCCGCCGTGCTGGGCGGGATCACTTCTGTGTTCGAGATGCCGAACACCAACCCGAATACGGACAGCGCCGAGCGCGTGCATGACAAGCTGGCCCGCGCTCACCATCGCATGTGGTGCGACCATGCTTTTTATGTCGGTGCGACGGCCGACAATGCCGAAGCGCTGAAAGAACTGGAGCGTATTCCCGGTACGGCGGGCGTGAAGATTTTCATGGGCGCGTCGACCGGCAGTCTGCTGGTGGATGATGACGCGGCGCTGTCGCGTGTGTTGGCGAGCGGTACGCGGCGTGTTGCCATCCATGCCGAGGATGAGGCGCGGATGAATGCGCGCAAGGATTTGCGGGTGGAGGGCGATCCTTCCTCCCACCCCGTCTGGCGCGATGATGAAAGCGCGATGATCGCCACGAAGCGGATCATCGGTCTTGCCCGTCAGGCGCGTCGGCGCATCCACATCCTGCATGTGACGACGCCCGCGGAGCTGGAATATATCGCCGGGCATAAGGACATCGCCACCTGCGAAGTGACGCCGCAGCATCTGACGCTGGCGGCGGAGGATGCCTATCCCCGGCTTGGCACCTATGCGCAGATGAACCCGCCGATCCGGTCGGCCTCGCACCGGGACGGCCTGTGGCACTGGCTCAATCAGGGCGTGCCTGATGTGCTGGGCAGCGACCATGCGCCGCATACGATCGAGGAGAAGGCGAAAACCTATCCCGGATCGCCCAGCGGCATGCCGGGCGTCCAGACGCTGGTGCCCTTGCTGCTCAACCATGTGGCGGAGGGGCGTTTGTCGCTGCGGCGGTTTATCGAATTGACCTCGTCAGGTCCGCAGCGGGTGTTCGGGCTTGTCGGCAAGGGGCGGATTGCGCTTGGCTATGATGCCGACTTCACGGTGGTGGACCTCAAGAAACGGTGGACGGTAGGCAGCGACTGGCTGTCCTCGCGCTGCAATTGGTCGCCCTTTGAAGGTATGGACCTCACCGGCAAGGCCGTGGGGACGATCGTGCGCGGGAATCGGGTCATGTGGGAAGATACGCTGGCCAATGAAGCGGTGGGCGAAGCCGTGCGCTTCGAGGCGACCGAGTTCGCCTGAGCGCGCTAACTCGCTACGCCGCCGCCAGCCTGTTCTTGCGGGCGGCGGCGAAGCTGTCTGTCGCAAACAGGATGAGGCCCAGCCAGATCAGTGCGAAGCTGATCATCTGGCCCTGTGTCAGTTTCTCGCCATAGAGCAGCACGCCGCACAGGAATTGCAGCGTGGGCGCGAGATATTGGATGAGGCCCAGCGTCGTAAGCGGCAGGCGCTGAGCAGCCATGGCGAACAGGATCAGCGGCACCGTCGTCAGCGCGCCCGAGAAGATCAAAAGGCTGCTGGTATAGCTTTCCCGCCCAAGGCTGATGCCGCCATGGCCCCACAGCCATAGCAGATATGCAAGAGCGAGCGGCGCGAGCAGCAGCGTTTCCGCGCCCAGGCCAACCATCGGCGCAACCGGGGTCAATTTGCGGACAAGGCCGTACAAGGCAAAGCTGACGGCTAGACCGATGCTGATCCACAGGGTGGTGAAGGCCGCCGCCGCCATGATGGCGACACCCACCGCAGCGATCGCGATGGCGATGGTTTGCCCGCGCCGCAGCCGTTCCTTCAGCACCAGGACGCCGAGCGCGACATTGACCAGTGGATTGAGGAAATAGCCAAGGCTGGCAGCGATGACGTGGCCGTTATTGACCGACCATACATAAACCAGCCAGTTGAACCCGATGAACAGTGCGGATGCGGTGAGGGGCAGGACGATCCGCCTGTCGCGCAATGCTGCTCCAAGCGCGCCCAGTTTCCGCCGTGCCGCGAGCACGCCGACGATCAGGATGAGCGACCATATGACCCGCTGCGCCACGACCTCGACCGGGGTCACGGCGTGGAGCAGCTTGAAAAAGATAGGCAGCAGGCCCCAGAGCCCATAGGCCGCCACCGCAGCGAGCAAGCCCGTCCTTAGCTGCTGATCATGCGGGTTCAGAAAATGCCTCCGCCCATGAACAGGCGGAACGCCCCGATCGCCGCGACGATGAGGCACAGGTTGCGGCCGCTGTTACGCGTCGATAATATCCCGATCACGGCGCCAAACAGTGCGATCGGCACCAGCAGCCAATTGGCGATCCCCAAAAGCGGCAGGAAAGCCGGGATCATCAGCAGGAGGGCGAAAAGGCCGATCAGGACCGAGAGGACGTTTAGCATCGCGATGAAATGGGCCTTGTTCCGCCCGGAGACAAGATGGGCGTGGATGCCATTCGCATCTTAATGGCATGGGAATATTTAGCGATTTACCAAAATCACTAACGGAAAATTAACTCCTGACATTCACCTCTTGTTTACAAAGGAGTTAAGCCATGCCGCCTTTCCGTTCTGCCTATGCCCTTGCCGTGCTGCTCGCGCTGCCATTGGCGAGTTGCGGGAAGGGGGACAAGGAGGCTGATCTTAACGCCCTCGACGCCCAGCTGACCAACAATGCCGTGGACCCTGCCCTTCAGGAAGCATTGGGTGGGAAGATCACGGTCGATCCCAAATTGACGGGGCAATCCGGACGCCCTGCGATCGCGGGTTTGCCGAAGCTTAGTGGCGACGCGGCTAAGGCACTGGCCGAATCGGTGAAGCTCGCGGGTGGTAAGCTGCTCGCGACCCCTGCTTCAACGGCAGGTGAGGGGAAGGAACCGGCGGCTGCGCTGGCCTCCGCCGCTCAAGGTCAGGACAAGCCGGGCGGCAATGTCTTCTGCCGCAAGCAACTGGCCTACGGCATACAGTGGGCCAGCCGCCTGCCCGATCCCTTCGGCGTTTACCCCGGTGCCAAATTGACGGAGGCGGCGGGCGCGGACAAAAATGGTTGCACGCTGCGCGCGGCCACTTTTGTGACGCCGGTGCCCCGCCAGAGTGTCATGGACTATTATTATACGCAGGCACGACGTTCCGGCTTTGACGCCGAACACACGGTTATGGGCGGCGATCATGTGCTCGGCGGTACGCGCAAGGATGACGGCGCCGCTTTCCTGCTGGTCTTCACCAATGCATCGGGCGGGCGGACGAATGTCGATATAATCGCCGACAAGGGACGGTAAGCGCGCAGAAAGGCGCGCGCCGCCATTTTCTTTACCGCAATTTGCCTCTAGGGCGGGCGGGATGAACAATATCCTCCTTGTCATGGGCGGCGGCGCGGTTGGCGCGCTGGCGCGCTATCAGCTGGGCCGCTTTGCCGGTCACATGCTGCCGGGTGTGCAATGGCCCTGGGGCACCTTTGCCGCGAACGTGCTGGGCGGCTTTGCCATGGGTCTGCTTGCCGGTTGGCTGGCGCGGTTCGGCGCTGCATCGGGTGAAGCCTTGCGTCTGTTACTGGCAGTCGGTCTGCTTGGCGGCTTTACGACATTTTCCTCCTTCAGTCTGGAGACCGTGCTGATGATCGAGCGGGGGCAGTTGGGCATGGCGATGAGCTATGCTGCCCTGTCAGTCATCGCGGCGGTCGGCGCTCTGATTCTTGGCCTTGGCATGATGCGGAGCGTCGCATGAAGGGGCGTCCTCCCGGCAAGCCTTCCGGTCCCTCGCGTGGGGGCAAGCCCGGCGGTGGCGCGCCCGGCCGCGCCCATAGTGGTGCAAAGGCGGCGCGGGCGCGCAAGCCTGATGCGCACAAGTCACCGGCGAAAACTCCCGCCAGGCCTACAACGCCCAAGGTCGCAGCGCCCAAGGTTGCTGCGCCCAAGGCTGCTGCTGCGGGTAAAGGCGTTTCGCTGGACGTGCGTCAGTTCCGCGTGGGCGCGGACGATGATGGCATCCGGCTGGATCGCTGGTTCCAGCGGCATTTGCCCGACATCGGCTTCAACAGCGTGTCGCGCTGGTCTCGCACGGGTCAGTTGCGAGTTGATGGCGCGCGCGCCGCGCCGGGCGATCGCGTGGCCGAGGGGCAGCTCATCCGCGTTCCTCCTGCCGAGCCCAAAGCCGCCGAGACCGCCAAGCCTCGCCGCGTCCGGCCGGAATTGAGCGAAGACGAGATCAGTTTCGCACAGAATATGGTGATCCATCGCGACGCGCAGGCGATCGTCATCAACAAGCCGCCGGGCCTGGCGACGCAGGGCGGCACCAAGACCGATGAGCATGTCGACGGCCTGCTCGACGCTTTGGAATATGAGCTGGATCAGCGGCCCAAGCTGGTCCATCGGCTGGACAAGGATACGTCCGGCGCGTTGCTGGTGGCCCGCACGGCGCGGTCGGCGGCTTATTTCGCGAAGGCTTTTTCCAGCCGCACCGCGCGCAAGGTTTATTGGGCGATCGTCATGGGCGTGCCCTCGATCAATGACGGCATGATCGAGCTGCCCATCGCCAAGCAGCCCGGCACCGGCGGCGAGAAAATGCATGTTGATGAGGAAGAGGGGATGCCCGCCCGCTCGCGCTACCGCGTGATCGAGCGCGCGGGGAACCGGGCCTCCTGGGTCGAACTGCAACCGCATACGGGTCGCACGCACCAGTTGCGCGTGCATATGGCGGCTATCGGGCATCCGATTGTCGGCGACGGCAAATATGGCGGCAAGGAAGCGTTCCTGTCTGGCTCGATCAGCCGGAAGATGCACCTGCACGCCCGCCGCATCCGTGTCGATCATCCCGACGGCGGCCGCGTCGATGTGCGTGCCGATCTGCCCGAGCATTTCGCGGCTAGCCTGATTTCGCTGGGCTTCGACATCAATGCGGGTGACCTGCCGCTGGACGAGGAAATCGCCCGCGCGCCAACCCGCGAGGATGAGAAGAAGGCGGCGCGTGCCCATGCCAAGCAATGGCGCAAGGAGCGTCGTGGGGAACGGCGGTCGCGCGGATCGGGTAGTAGCGGGAGCCCCCGCAAGAAATGAGCAACCGCCTTGCCGTTTTCGATTGCGACGGCACTCTGGTCGATAGCCAGCACAGCATCTGCGCGGCCATGACGCTGGCATTTGAGGGCGAGAAGCTGGCTGCGCCTGATCGGATGACGATCCTGTCCGTGGTTGGCCTGTCGCTGCCGTTGGCGATCGCGCGATTGCTGCCGGAAGCACAGGCGGATTTCCATGACCATCTGTCGGAAAGCTACAAGCGCGCTTTCCAGCAGATGCGCCGCGATAATGCGGTGTCGGAGCCGCTATATCCGGGGATAGCCGAGTTGATCCGGGAACTGGATGCCGAAGGATGGCTGCTGGGCGTGGCGACCGGCAAGTCGGATCGGGGGCTGAACCTCTGCCTGGCGCATCATGGCATCGATGCGCATTTCGTGACGCTTCAGACCGCCGACCGGCATCCGTCCAAGCCGCATCCGTCCATGCTGCTGACCGCCATGGCGGAAGCGGGCGCGAGTCCGGAAACGACGGTGATGATCGGCGACACCAGCTATGACATCGACATGGCGCTGAGCGCGGGGACGAGGGCGTTGGGGGTCGGTTGGGGCTATCATTTGCCCGCCGATCTCATTGCGGCTGGCGCGCATGCCGTGGCGATGGACAGCGATGAACTCAGGAACCATATCCGCGCAGCATGACCGACTTTCCTCCTCCCCCTCCCGTCGATCCTGAAAAGGTCGCGCGCCAGCGTCACTTCGCGCTTGGCATGTTCCGCCTTTCGGGTGCCCTGCTCGTGATGTTCGGCTTCCTCATCCTGATGGAGCGTTTTAGCTGGGTGCAGGGCAGCAAGGCCAAGGCGATGGGCATGATATTCGTGCTGGTCGGCCTGTTTCAGTTCATCATCGTGCCGCGTCTGCTGTTGGCCCTGTTCCGGAAGCCGCCACAATGAGGCGCTTCTACAAGGATGTCGCGGTGATTTCCGGCGAGGCTGGGCATGAGATCCAGCTGGACGGGCGTCCGGTGCGAACGCCCGCGCGCGCGGCGCTGGCGTTGCCGACCACGGGATTGGCGGAGGCTGTGGCCGAGGAATGGCGCGGCCAGGGTGATATGGTCGATCCGCGCTCTATGCCCTTCACGGGCCTTGCCAACGGGGCCATCGACCAGATTGCGCCCAATCGCGAGAGCTTCGCTTCGGGCATCGCCAATTATGGAACCAGCGACCTGCTCTGCTATCGCGCCGAAGGGCCTGCGGAACTGGTGTCGCGGGAGGCGGCGGCGTGGGACCCGCTGCTGGACTGGGCGCGGCGGCGTTATGACGTCACGTTTCGCGTGACCCAAGGCATCATTCCGGTCGATCAGCCGCCAGAGACTTTGGAGCGGCTGGATGCGGCGGTGAAAGTCTATGATCCTTTCACGCTAGCGGGATTGTCCACGCTCGTGACCCTGTCGGGTTCGCTGGTCTGCGGCCTGGCGATCGTCGAGGGCGGACATGATGCCGATGCGATCTGGACCGCGTCAGAAATAGATGAGGCTTGGGAAGTCGAACAGTGGGGCGAGGACGCAGAAGCCGCGGCCCGATCAGCCAGACGGCGGGATGAGTTCGCCGTGGCCCGACGCTTTTGCGAGTTGGTTGCGCGATAGATCAGAGTTGGATTTAACCGGCACCACCTTTTAATCCCGTTCGGGCTGAGCTTGTCGAAGCCCTCCACTTTCTTAAAAGAAATAGAGCCCTTCGACAGGCTCAGGGCGAACGGGGTGAGGAAAAGCTGATTAACTAGAGCGGGGGTCTAAGATTCTTGCCAGCGGTGCGTGCGCCCCTCTTCAAGCCCCCATTGCCGTGAGCTTGTTCGCATAAACCATGCGGCCCGGGCCAAGCAGACCCAGCAGTTGCGGCAACATATGCTGGGCGACGGCGAAGCAGCCTTCGCTGCGGCCGATTTTGCCCCATGACGCGATATGATCTTCGCTCACATAGTCGGCGCCGTGGATCACGATGGCGCGCATCTCGGCATTGTTGTTCTGCGAATCGAGCCCTGCCAGCCGCATGGCGCGGCCGTGCTGTCCTTCGTAAATTTGTCCGGTCTTGTACGCGCCCGCCGAACTCGCCAGCGAATTGGGTTCGTTGGAGAATGTTTGCAGCCAACCGGAATGTCCCGGATCGGACCCCCGGCCATGAGCCACCAGATAGGAGCTGGAATGACCGCCGACGAGATCGACGATGTGGAAGCGCAACTCACGCGAAGGGGCGTTGAAATCGGCCAGCGCGATCCGGTCGCGCAATTCGAACATATGCGCATGTTCGTCCAGCGCCGCCTTTGCCCGGTCCAGCAGCCGAGCATAGGGTTGCTGCGCCAAGGGCGTAACCGGATGCGGGGTAACAGGCGGCGGCACTGGTGCGGCAGGCTGTGGCATGGCCGTCACGGCCGCGCGTCCGGCGCTGTCTGCTAGGAATGAAAAGGCGAGTCCGCTTAAAGCGGCCTTCGTAAAACTGCGACGATCCATGAATCGCAATATAGCAAAGCTCTGCGCCCGCTTAAAGGGCAGGGTGCAAATGGGCGGCCGCCGTTCGTCCGAAGGCGGCCAGCCTTCGGCTCAATTGGACGAGTTGCTTCCCTCGGCCGACTGGTCCAGCCGCGCGGTCATGCCGGTGGCTTCCGCATCGTCCTGGATCTGCTGTTTCTCGGTAATGCTTGGCGGCGGCGCGGGTTCCGGGGCTTGCACAGCGTTGTTGGCTGGCGGCAGCGGAGCTTCCGGTTCCTCGATGATTACATTTTCAACCGGAGGTTCGACCATGTTGTTGGTCGCGGGCGTTTGCTCTTCCTTTTTCCCGCAGGCGGAGAGGGCGAGCGCGCCAGCGAGGGCGGCGAGGGCAATCTTGCGCATGGGGTCTTAATCCTTCGATGCGATGGTGGGCGCCGGGGCGGCGGTGGGATCTAGCCGGCGGCTGGATGCCTCGATCTTCTGGGCGAGCAGCTTGTCCCAGCCATAGGGGTCAGATCGGAAGTTCATGGTGCCGTTGCTGCTGGCGAAAGCGGTCCAGTAGAGCAGATACACCGCCACTTCCTTGGGCAATTGCACGCGCTGCGTCTTGCCGGTGTCGATCAGCGATTGCACCTTCCCAGCAAGGTTGGGGTCGCTTTGCAGCATCAATTCCGCGAGCGGAACGGGCTTTTCAAGCCGGATGCAGCCATGGCTGGCGAGCCGGTCATAGCTTGAGAATTTCGCGCGGGCAGGCGTGTCGTGCAGATAGACGGCGAAGGGATTGTTGAAGTCGAACTTCAACCGCCCGAGCGCGCTGCCGGGACCCGCTGGCTGAACGATCCGCTCCCCGGTCTCAGGCGTGCCGACGATCTTGTAGCCCTGGCGCAGCAGGGCGGCGCGGCCCTTGGGCCACAATTCCTTCTTCGCGATGGAGGAAGGCACGTTCCATGGCGGATTGACGACGATCGAATGGATGCTGGATGTCAGCATCGGCGTCGCATTGTCGGGCGATCCGGTGACCGCTCGCATAGAGGTGACAGGCTGGTCGCCTTCGAACAGAGTGAGAACGGCGGCGGCGATGTTCACCTGCACGCGGTTGACCGGCAGCTGGCGCGGCATCCAGCGCCAGCGTTCCATATTCGCCATGATGGCGGCGATGCGCTCCTCCACCGGAACATTGAGTTCCTTGAGCGTGCGGGCGTCCAGCAGGCCGGTGGGGTTCAACCCATAGCGACGCTGCGCCCGCTGAAGCGCGTCGGACAGCTTTTCGTCGGGCTGAACGCTCTTGTCCTCGATGGCGAGGCGTTTGCGCACCGCATCGGGCGCGGATTTCGCGCCGAGGACCGGCCAGCCCCCGGCGTCTCGGATTTGCTCATAATTGGCAAGGCCCCGGCGCAGCCCCTCATAGCCCGAATAGGGCGGCGTCAGGCTGGCCGCCCATTGCGGCAAGCGGTCTTCGGCAATGGCGCGGGCAAGGCCGGGGCGCGGATCGACGGTCGCAGGGCGCAAGGCCCAGATGTCCAGGAAGTCGGCGGTATCGACCCTGCCGGTGCTGAGCGCCTTGGCCCTGTCCAGAACGGCGGTGACCAACGCGTCGCCACTCAGGACGCCGGTCGCCTTGCTGCGCGCCATCAGACCCTGTTCAGCGCCACCTTTCAGCCAATTGTTGAGCCATGCCTGCTGCGCGGCCGATGGAGCCGGGATGGGGACGGGCGGTGGCGTCACCATAGCGGGCGGCGCGATGACCGGGGGAGTGGGTGCCGGCAGCGTCGGCACAACGGCTGGCGGCTGCGCGAGCACGGGTGCCGCGGCAAGACCCATGAGGGAGCTGAGGCTGAGACGGATCAAATTGGGACGGTTCATGCTGGACCAGATAGCGCAAAGCCCTCATCGTTCAAACTCGAGATCGCGGAAAAAAGATGATGCTCCATGTCGTTCACCATCCTGCCTATGTTTCCCCTGCCACAGGCGGCAGCCGCTTTCGTTTTGATAAATATGGGCTGGTTATGGAAGCGCTTAGGGTAAGTGGCGCGGCCTTTACCCTCCATGAACCCGCGATGATGCCCCGCCACTGGATAGAAGCAGTCCATGACACGGCCTATGTCGAGGAGGTTGCCAGTCTGAATGTGCCGCCCGAAAAGGAACGGCGGATCGGTTTTGCGGTGAATGATCGGGTGATGCTGCGGTCGATGCTGTCTCCCGGCGGAACCTGGGCGGCGGCAAAGCTGGCGATGGTTCACGGCTATGCCGCCAACGCGGCCGGGGGCAGCCATCATGCGCTTTACGAGAGCGGCGAGGGCTATTGCGTGTTCAATGACCTGGCCATCGCGGCGAATCGCCTGATCGGGGAAGGGGATGCGCGGCGGGTGTTGATTCTCGACCTCGACGTGCATCAGGGCGATGGTACCGCGCAGTTGATGGAGGGGCGGGACGATGTTTTCACGCTGTCCGTCCATGCGGAAAAGAATTTCCCCGTGCGCAAGATGCGATCGTCGTTGGACGTGGCGCTTCCCGACGGCGTGGGCGATGGCGAATATCTCGCGGCGTTGATGGAGGTACTGCCCCAGACGCTTGATAGCTTCGGCCCTGACCTGATTCTGTACCAAGCCGGGGTCGATCCGCATGCTGACGACAGGCTGGGGCGATTGGCGCTGAGCGATGCGGGGCTGGAAGCGCGGGACCGTACTGTCATGCAGGAAGCGCGCAACCGGGGCATCCCGCTCGCCAGTACCATGGGTGGGGGTTATGGCGAGGACAGGATGGTGGTGGCAGAGCGTCACGCCGCCTGCATGATCCGGTTGGCGGAGGAGGCGGGCACGAGGCTTAGTGCATCGTCGTAGCGTTAACCGATGCGGCAGGAGCCGTCACGATCAGTCGAGCCGCGATAAGCCCGGCGGCAGCCAGCGCGATGAAGTCGCTGAATGCGAGGTAGAGACTATATCCCCAATGCGCGTGGTTGAAGACGGCTTGGCCTATGTCCAGCCACAGCACGGCCGCGAGCGCGGAAAGCAGGGCAATGCGCGCCCGGTTGCCGAAGTCCGCCGCCGCGAATCTCAGCGCCAGGGCGATGAGTACCCCGGTGATCAGGGCGAGGATGAGCCCGCCGATCAGCGCGGCACTATCCGTCACCGGAAAGCCGCTATTGTTGTAGAATATCGTCGCGATCGGACCCTTGCCATATAGGATGGTGCCCTGCGCGGTCGCCGGATCGGGGACGATATAGACGCCGGTTCCGGTCTGCGTCAGAGACTGCGCCAGTGCCGCCTGAAGGTTCGCGCCGGGGGCTTCACCCGTGCGGTGAAAGGCAAGAGCGCTGAGCGGCGTCTGCCAGAAGAGGAAGCGGATCACGAAAAGAGCGAAGCCGCCCAATATGCCGCCCGCGATCGTTCTTACCATGCCGTCGTTCTCCCTGTTTGCCTTGAGGCAGATCAGGAAACGCCGATGGGCGGATTTCTTTCCGGCTGTGTATCAATCTCGCGGGCGCGCAGCCTTCTCCGCGATCCCGGATACGCCTTCCCGGCGGTCCAGTTCATCGAGCACAGCGTCCAGCGGAATGTCGAGGTCCGCCAGGAGAACCATCAGGTGGAACAGCAAATCCGCGCTTTCGCCGATCACGCCTTCATGGTCGGATGCCATGGCGGCGATGACCGTCTCCACGGCTTCTTCGCCCACTTTCTGCGCGATCTTGCCCCGGCCTCGTGCGGTCAGCTTTGCCACATAGGATTGGGATGGGTCAGCGGCACGCCGTTGCCGGATGGTCTTTTCAAGATCGAAGAGTGTCGAGCGCATGCTGTCCATCAAGCCTTCACCGCCAAATGCGTCAATGAAAAGTTGTTCATCGCCAACGGACAGGCACGCCCGCAGCGGCAAGCGCCTGGTGCGCTTCGGCTACCGTGTGCTGGCCAAAGTGGAAGATGGAGGCGGCGAGCACTGCGCTGGCATGACCTTCGATCACGCCTTCGACCAGATGCTGGAGCGTGCCGACACCGCCGCTGGCGATAACGGGAACGGAAACCGCGTCGGCGATGGTGCGGGTGAGGGCGAGGTCATAGCCTTGTTTCGTGCCGTCCCCGTCCATGGAAGTGACGAGCAGTTCGCCCGCACCGAGTTGCGCCAGCCTTACCGCATGTTCGACCGCGTCGATGCCGGTCGGCTTGCGACCGCCATGGGTGAAGATTTCCCAGCGGTTGTTGCCGACGCGCCGGGCGTCGACCGATCCGACGATGCACTGGCTGCCGAAGCGGTCGGCAATGTCGGCCACGACTTCGGGGCGCGCCACTGCGGCGCTGTTTACGGCTATCTTGTCAGCGCCCGCGAGCAATAGCGCTCGCGCATCTTCCGGGCTGCGCACGCCGCCACCGACGGTTACGGGCATGAAGCAGACTTCGGCGGTGCGGCGCACCACGTCCAATATGGTGCCGCGCGCTTCATGGGTGGCCGTGATGTCGAGGAAGCACAGCTCGTCCGCGCCTGCCGCGTCATAGACCCGCGCCTGTTCCACTGGGTCACCCGCGTCGCGCAGGTCGACAAAGTTCACGCCCTTGACCACGCGGCCGTTGGCGACGTCCAGGCAGGGGATGACGCGGGTGCAGACGGTCATGAGCGGCGCATCCTCTCCCGTTCGGTTCGAGCGCAGTCGAGAACCACGATTGCACCCGTATCTCGACTTCGCTCGATACGAACGGAAGCAGATACTATCATGCCGCAGCCTTCGCGATCGCCAGCGCGGCTTTCAGGTCCAGCCGCCCATCATAAAGCGCGCGGCCGGTGATGACGCCTTCGATGCCTTCGTCTGCATGCAGGCTGAGCACGCGAATGTCCGCGATTCCCGCCACGCCGCCGCTGGCGATGACGGGAATGTCCGTACCACGCGCCAACTCGACGGTCGCGTCGATATTGCAGCCCTTGAGCAAGCCGTCCCGGCCTACGTCCGTGAAGAGGAGGCTGGCGACGCCCGCATCCTCGAACCGGCGAGCAAGGTCAGCGACGGGCATGTCGGACTTTTCGGCCCAGCCATCGGTCGCAACGAAACCATCCCGTGCATCGACGGCAACCACGATCCCGCCCGGAAAATCGCGTGCCGCCGCCTTGACGAAGGCCGGGTCTTTGAGCGCAGCGGTGCCGATCACGATGCGCGACACGCCAAGGTCGAACCAGCGCTCCACAGCCTCGCGATTGCGGATGCCGCCGCCTAGCTGGACATGGCCGGGGAAGGCTTCGACGATGCGCTCTACCGCTTCGGCATTGACCGCATGGCCCGCAAAGCTGCCATCGAGGTCCACGACATGCAGATGCTCGGCCCCTGCCTCCGCGAAGATCAGCGCCTGCGCGGCGGGATCGTCGCCATAGACGGTGGCGCGGTTCATGTCGCCCTCGGCCAGACGGACGACCTGTCCGCCTTTGAGGTCGATTGCGGGAAAGATGATCAGGCTCATATCAATATCCGAACGGGCGGCGAAGTGGGGTCACGGACGCCACTTCAGGAAACGGGAGAGGAAGGAAAGGCCATAGGTCTGACTCTTTTCCGGATGGAATTGGCAACCGATGATCGTGTCGCGCGCGACTGCGGCCACCAGCGGGCCGCCATGATCGGTGATGGCGGCGACATGGGCAGGGTGGGCAGCTTCGAAATGATAGCTGTGTAGGAAATAGGCTTCGCCCGGCTCCAGCAGAGGCGGCGCGCCGTTCAGCACGACCTTGTTCCAGCCCATGTGCGGGACCTTGATGGCGGGATCGGTCGGCTCGATCCGCCGAACCGTGCCGGGAATCCAGCCCAATCCTTCATGCCGTCCGAACTCTTCGCCTGCATCAGCGAGCAGTTGCATGCCGACGCACACGCCAAGGAAGGGCGTGCCGCGTTGGCCCACTGCCTCGTTCATCGCGCCGATCATGCCGGGAATGGCGGACAGCGCATCCATGCACGCGCGGAAGGCGCCTACGCCGGGCAGGACGATGCGGTCAGCCTTCGCCACTACCTCAGGGTCGGCGGTGATGACGGCATCCTCCGCCCCCGCCTTGCGCAGGGCATTATGGACCGAATGGAGGTTGCCTGCGCCGTAGTCGATGAGGGCTAGCGCAGTCACAACATCCCCTTGGTGGACGGGATGGCGTCCGCCTTGCGCGGGTCGATCTCCACCGCCTGCCGCAGCGCGCGGGCGAGCCCCTTAAAGCAGCTTTCGACGATGTGGTGATTGTTGCTGCCATAGAGATTTTCGACGTGCAGCGTGATCCCGGCAGCCTGCGCGAAGCTGTGGAACCAGTGTTCGATCATCTCGGTATCCCATTCGCCGAGGCGCTGCACCGTGAAGGGCGCGTTGAACACCAGCCAGGGACGGCCCGAAATGTCGAGAGACACGCGCGAAAGCGTTTCGTCCATCGGGGAATAGACGCTGCCATAACGGGTGATGCCGCGCTTGTCGCCCAGCGCCTTGGCAACAGCCTCGCCGATGGCGATTGCCGTATCCTCGGTCGTGTGATGCTGATCGACATGCAGGTCGCCTACCGTGCTGACCGTCATGTCGATCAGCGAATGGCGCGATAGCTGCTCGATCATGTGATCGAGAAAGCCTATGCCGGTGGAGACGGTATAGATGCCCGTTCCGTCGAGATTGACGGTCACGTCGATCTGCGTTTCCGCAGTGTTGCGGTGAATTTCGGCCGTGCGCATGGCTGCGCCCTATACCGAAGTGGGGGTGGCATGCAATGTGGCGTTGCATGTGCGGGGCGCACTTGACCAGCCGCGCCGCGCCGTTAGGACAATGGGGGATGAGCGACGACTTGCCTGACAGCCTGATTCCCTACGACGAAATCGTGCAGGAGGCGCTGCGTGCCGTGGTCGGCCGCGTGCTTGGCGAAGTCGAACATTCTGGCGGTCTGCCGGGTTCGCATCATTTCTACATCACCTTCAAGACGCAGGCTCCCGGAGTCGCGATCCCCAAGCAATTGGTGGAGCGGTTCCCGGACGAGATGACGATCGTCCTTCAGAATAAATTCTGGGATCTGAAAGTCAGCAGCGATGGGTTCGAGGTCAGCCTGACATTCAATCAGGTTGCGTCGCATCTTGTAATACCCTTTGCCGCCATCACAGCTTTCGTGGACCCCGCAGTGAATTTCGCGCTCCAATTCCAGGTGCAGTCGGACGGATTGCCCGAGCCGCATGAAGAAGCGGAGAATGACGCGCCGCTGGTCACGACCGAAGACGGCTCCAACGTCGTGACTGTGGATTTCGGCAAGAAGAAATAAGGGCTGGCGGATAGCCGCCTTACCTCCCAGATTGGCTACCTGACTTTACGTTCCGGGAGCCTCTGCATGGAAAGCCGCACCGAAACCGACAGCATCGGCGCCATAGAAGTGCCCGCAAGCGCCTATTGGGGCGCGCAGACCCAACGCAGCATCGAAAATTTCCCCTTCGGAGCGATGGAGCGCATGCCCATCGGGATCGTCCACGCGCTCGCCATCGTCAAACAGGCTGCGGCGCGGGTCAATCGCGCGGGGGGATTGGCGCCGGAACTGGCCGAGGCGATAGAAGCGGCCGCCGCCCGAGTGATCGCGGGCGATCATGACGACCAATTCCCGCTCGTCATCTGGCAGACGGGCAGCGGCACGCAATCCAACATGAACGTCAATGAGGTGATCGCGGGCATCGCCAATGAAGCGCTGACCGGCAAGCGGGGTGGCAAGTCACCCGTGCATCCGAACGATCATGTGAATATGGGGCAGTCGTCCAACGACAGCTTTCCGACCGCGCTTCACATCGCCGCCGCCCGCGCCGCGATGGAGCAGCTTTTCCCGGCGCTCGACCGGCTCCATAAGGCTCTGGACGATAAAGCGCAGGCATGGGGTGGCATCGTGAAGATCGGCCGCACCCATCTTCAGGACGCGACGCCGCTGACGCTGGGGCAGGAATTTTCGGGCTACGCGCATCAGCTATACCGCTGTCGTAATCGGATCGAGCCTGCCGTGGCGCACGGGATGATGGCGCTGGCTCAGGGGGGGACGGCGGTGGGCACTGGACTCAACGCACCCGGGGGCTTCGACGTCGCCATGGCCAAGGAGATCGCGGCGATCACCGGCCTGCCGTTCCGCACGGCGGATAACAAGTTCGAAGCGCTGGCCTCCAACGATCCGCTGGTCCATCTATCCTCGACCCTTGCCACGCTGGCCGTCGCGCTCACCAAGATCGCCAACGACATCCGCCTGCTTGGCAGCGGGCCGCGTTCGGGGCTCGGCGAACTGGAGCTTCCCGCCAATGAACCGGGCAGTTCGATCATGCCGGGCAAGGTCAATCCGACCCAATGCGAGATGCTGACCATGGTGGCCGCACAGGTGATCGGCAACCATCAGGCCGTCACGGTCGGCGGCCTTCAGGGGCATCTGGAATTGAATGTCTTCAAACCGATGATCGGCGCTGCCGTCCTGCGTTCCATCCATCTGCTGAGCGTCGGCATGGATAGCTTTGCCGAACGCTGCGTCGAGGGGCTGGAGGCGGACGAGAAGCGCATTGCGGAACTGGTCGACAGGTCGCTGATGCTGGTCACCGCCCTCGCGCCCGAGATCGGCTATGACAACGCCGCGAAGATCGCGAAACATGCGCATGCAGAAGGGCTCACGCTCAAGGAGGCGGGTCTTGCCCTTGGCCTGATCGATGAGGAAAGTTTTGATCGGCTGGTCCGGCCGGAAAATATGGTGTGAACTGGCGGAACCGCCCGTCCTGCGATACATTGATCGCCATATGAAGAAGATCACGTCCAAACAGCCGCTTGTCACCGTCCGCCCGCCGCGCAAGGCAGGGCTGCTGCGAAAGACGGCACGGCTGGGCGCGGCCGTCGTCGCGGCCCGCGTTGCTGCGGCGACCGGAAAGAAGGGCGTGGTCGGACTCGTCGCGGGCATGGGCGCCAAGCGGTTGATCATGCGCTATCCGCTGGGCGCGCTGTTCGTCACCGGCGCTTATCTTGCGGGCAAAGCCTATGAGACCAAGCGCGAAGTCGATCGCAAGCGTGCGGTGAAGGCGCTGCCTGATCTTAGCAACGAACCGGTGCCGATCACCGAAGCCCGCACGAAAAAGGCCTAAAGGGCTGACTGCCAGCTTTTTATCGCTTCAATCGGCCAGGCAAGCATCAGCACGTTGAGCGTCAGATTGTCGCGGATCGCCACTAGCGCGATGATTTCCAGTGCGATGCCAGCGCATATCGTCACCGCGACCGGCGCACGGGCCGCGAAGAGGAAGCCGAACGCCATCATGCCGATATCGCTCATCGAATTCAGGATGCTGTCGCCACTATAGCCCAAAGCGATCGTCGCCGCGCGGTAGCGGTCGATGATTATCGGCGAGTTCTCCAATATCTCCCAGACGGATTCGACCAGCACCGCCAGCGCAAAGCGTGGGCCAATCGGCTGCCGCCGCATCAACGCCCACGCCCCCGCGTAGAAGAGGAAGCCGTGGATCACATGGCTGAGGCTGTACCAATCGGCGATATGCTGGCTGTTACCGCTGTCCAGTGCCCCGTGCCATAGCTCGACATGGCCGCAAGTGCAGATCGGCGGCCGTGCCATCAGGAACAGCAGCGCGCAGGTCAGCAGTACGATGATCCCGGCGGCAACGAAGCCCCGGCGGTTGCGTAGTGCCTTGCGTCTCAACGATCGTCCCCCTTCACGGCCTCTTGCCAAACGCGTTCCACGGCGTCACTAGCGGCCATGGCCGACAGCATCCCTATTGAGGCGCCCGATTTCAAGCGGCGTGGCGTGCTCTTCGTTCTTTCCTCGCCTTCTGGCGCGGGCAAATCCACCATCGCGCGCAAGCTCCTGGCTGCTGAGTCGGACCTTGCCATGTCCGTTTCCGCCACCACGCGGCCGATGCGTCCGGGCGAAGTGGACGGCAAGGACTATCATTTCGTCGATCTGGAGGAATTTCGCCGGATGACGGCGGAGCATGAATTTCTCGAATGGGCGCACGTCTTTGGCCAGCGCTACGGCACGCCGCGCGCGCCGGTCGAGGCCATGTTGAAGAGCGGCCGCGACGTACTTTTCGACATCGACTGGCAGGGCGCTCAGCAGCTGCACCAGATCGCCGGCGGCGATGTCGTGCGCGTGTTCATCCTGCCTCCCTCGATGGAAGAGCTGGAACGCCGCCTGCGTGGCCGTGCGACTGACAGCGAGGAAGTGATTGAAGGCCGCATGTCCCGCGCCGCCAATGAAATCGCGCATTGGGATGGCTATGATTATGTTCTCTGCAATGTCGATGCGGAGGATTGCTTCAGGCGGGTCCAGACGATCCTTCACGCCGAACGCATGAAACGCAGCCGCCAGACCGGCCTTATCGGCTTCATCCGCCGGTTGAGCCGTTATCATCAGGAAGATTGAGGAGGCGTAGTTTTCCCGCCTCTGTTGGTTTCGAGCGGAGGCGAGAGGCTGATCTTACCTCTCAAATCCCGCTGGTTCCGCCCAATCCGGATGCACCCAGGCCATCGCCTTGAACAGCGTCCCCATGGCGTCCTCGGCAGTCAGTCGCAGTCGCGCAGCCTCCACCTCCGCCGCCCGCGCGGGAGATGTGCGCGCGAGCTGATCCGCCCGCGCATCAATGCCTAGCTTTCGCAGCAACTCACCCTGGTTCACCGGCCCCAGAACTCGCAGGCCCGCCTGCCGCGCCATATTGCCGATCATGGTGAAATCGACATGGGTCGTAAGATCGCTTTCGCCCGGTTCCAGGAAAGGGTCCGCAAATTGATGCTTGCGTACCGCCTGCAACGTGTCGCCGATCGCTGGACCTTCATAGCCATAGTCGATGATGATCGCCGCGCCGCCCTGCCGCGCGATCCGCTGCGCCAGTTCCAGCGCTATGGCGGTCCCAGCCAGCGGTATTTCGATGATCGCTCCATCGGGAGCGTCCGCCGCGATGGCGGGAATGCCCGATTCGACCCGCCGATAGCCCGGCACGGCTTCGAAACGGTTTGAGTCGGTCTCATCAGGGCAAATGACGACACGCTCGCGCCATTCGTCACCCGAACGGATGATCTGGCGGACGGGCAGGGCGTCGAAAAACTCGTTCGCGACGACCAGCAGCGGCGCATTGTCCGGCAAGGCGGCGACGCTGTCATGATGAAAGACGTTCGGGACGAGCGCGCGTTGCCGCTCGCGCAGGGTCTGGCTGGTTTCCACGAAATGGGGTTGGGGCGTTAACCCCGCGCCGCCCATGGCGCGCAGCGCATCGGACGCGAGGGTGCCGCGCCCCGGACCAAGCTCAACATAAAGTGCGTTGGAGCGGCTGCCCGATCGCATCCACAGGTCTGCCAGGCACAGGCCGACCAGTTCGCCGAACATCTGGCTGATCTCCGGCGCGGTGGTGAAATCGCCTGCCGCGCCCAGAGGATCGCGCGTGCCGTAATAATGCTGGTTCGCCTCGGCCATATAATGCGCGACCGAGATCGGCCCTCCGGCGTCAATCTGCCGAGCCAGACGCTGGGCGAGGGTCAGCGGTTCAGCTGACACTCGCGCTCCCCGCGATTGGCTCCACGCGAACGCGGCGGCCCTTTGCGGTTGCTATCAGGTATAGGCCGCCGAGGATCATCGGAACGCACAACCACTGGCCCATGTGAAGGCCGGTTCGCGCGGCAAATTCCATCAACTGCGCGTCAGCTTCGCGGAAATATTCCACGCCGAAACGGAATATGCCGTAGCCCAGCAGGAAAATCCCCACCAGCATTCCCGGCTTGTAGCGGGCGCGCGTCTTCCAGAAGGCGAAGGCGAGGATGAGGAACAGCACGATACCTTCGAAAAAGGCTTCGTAAAGTTGGCTCGGATGGCGGGCGAAGGGGCCACCGGTCGGGAAGATGATCGCCCACGGCACATCCGTTTCCTTGCCCCACAGCTCGCCATTCACGAAGTTGGCGAGGCGGCCGAAAAACAGCCCGAAGGGGACGCAGCATGCGACAAAATCATGGATGCGCAGCCAGGACAGCTTTTCCTTCCGCGCCATGTAAAGGATGCCGAGCGATACGCCAGCCGCCCCGCCATGAAAGGACATGCCCCCGTTCCACAGTTTGAAGATGTCGAGCGGATTGCCAAGGATTTCGGGCTGGTAGAAGAAAACATAGGCCAGCCGCCCGCCGATAATGATGCCGAGCGTTGCATAGAAAATCATGTCGTCGGCATGCCGCCGCGCCATGGGAGAACCCGGCTGGGCGATGAGTTTCAGCAGATACCAGTAGCCGATCAATATGCCCGCCAGATAGGCGAGGCTGTACCATTTGAGCGTGAAGAAGCCGAGGTCGAGCGCGACCGGGCTTAGCCCCAGCTGATCGAAACGAATGGCGCCCGAAGCCGCGGCGGCAAGGTCTAGGATCAAGTTGTCGGTCCCCTTCGGAAATATGGCCTTCGCCATAGAGCAGGATAGGGTAAAGAGGAAAGGGGGCTGTTATTTTCATCCGGGTACGGGATGACGGCTGAACAGAATGGGGCGGGGGAAGAATGGCTCGGATCGGTCCAACCCGCTTCAGGCATTAACTTACTGTAAACCCGTTAAATGCGAGTATCATAGCATGGCTATCGATCCGATCATGGAGCAATCCCCCGAGCCCGGCGACAAGCGCGCCGATATTCGTTGGCCCATTCGCCTTGAGGTGGCCGAAGCACTGGGCGAGGGATCGGCCGACGTCGTGGTTCACGATATCTCCACGGCGGGGATGCTGATTGAAACCAGCTCAAAACTGCAGCTTGGCCAAGGCGTGCTTTTGTCCCTGCCCGAAGCGGGTTCCGTCTCCGCCCGCGTCGTGTGGCAGGATGAACCGTTATTTGGATGCCGTTTCGATGAGGCGCTCCCCCAAGCCGCTGTCAGCGCGACCCGGCTTCGCAGCACGGTGCGCAGCAATGGCAGGCCGATCGACCATGCCGCCGATGCGCAAAGCCCTGAAATGTTTCCTGCGCGTCTGCGCCGGTTGCGCCGCGAACGCGGCCTCAGCCGGGAAGCGCTTTCCAGGTTGACGGGTTTCAGCAAGCCCTCGCTCTGGGCGTGGGAAGTGGGCAAGACCATGCCCCGGCGCAGGAGCCTGATCGCCCTCGCTCAGGCATTCGGCCTGACCGAGCAGCAGTTGCTTGTGGGTGAAGCGGTCGCGCCGTCGCACGGTCCCGCAGGGGCGGGCAATGCCCGTCTGGGTCAGCAGCTTCATGATGTTATCGACTCAGCGAAGCGGGAAGTCGCGAAACACGCAGGCGTCGATGTCTCGCAGGTGCAGATCCGCATCGATTATTGAAGCGCTATCGGGTGGGCGCCTGGGCCGAATTTTACTCCGACCCGTCCGTTCGCTTAGGCCTGGCGAAGGGCTCTGTCTTTTCGACAGGAAACCGCTTCGACAATCTGGCTTCCTAGCGGCTTTCCTATGTAAATAATGAACGCCCAGCTCCGGCAGGATCGCAACATCCAGCAATCCGCTAACCAATCAACAAAAAAGCCGCCCGGTGAGGGGCGGCTTTCTTTTTGGTCCGTTGTGGAAACTCAGGCTTCTTCAGCCGGAGCTTCTTCCGCTTCCACGGCGATTTCGCCGGGTTCCGCGTTCGGATCATAATCTTCGGTGAAGCCAGCCTCGTCCTTTTCGAACAGGTCGGCCATCACGTCGACGCCCTGCGCCTGCAGATCAGCTTCTTCCGGCGAGCGAGCGACGTTCACCTGAATGGTGACGGCGACTTCGGGGTGCAGCGCAACCTTGACGTCGAACACGCCGAGCGTCTTGATCGGGCGTTCCAGCACGACCATCGCCTTGGTGACGTTGGTGACACCGTCAGCCTGCAGTGCTTCGACAACGTCGCGGACGGCGACCGAACCGTAGAGGTGGCCGGCGTTCGACGACTGGCGGATCAGGACGATCTGCTTGCCGTTGACGCCCTCGGCAGCCTTTTCAGCGTCGCCACGGCGGGCGGCGTTGTCGGCCTCGATCTTCGCGCGGTTAGCTTCGAAGACCTTCTTGTTGGCGTTGTTGGAGCGCAGCGCCTTCTTGTTGGGCAGCAGGAAGTTACGAGCGTAACCGTCCTTCACGGTGACGACGTCACCGATGGCGCCCAGCTTCTCGATCCGTTCGAGGAGAATGATTTCCATGAGTCTTACTCCCTCACTTCACGATGTAGGGCAGCAGGCCCAGGTGACGGGCGCGCTTGATGGCCTGGGCCAGCTCACGCTGCTTCTTGGCGGACACCGCAGTGATGCGGCTGGGGACGATCTTGCCGCGCTCGGACACGAAGCCCTGCAGCAGACGGACGTCCTTGTAATCGATCTTCGGCGCATCCTTGGCGGCGAAGGGGCAGCTCTTGCGGCGGCGGAAAAACGGGCGTGCCATTGTTCAGATCTCCTTATTCGCCAGCCGGGGCTTCTTCGCGGTCGCGGCGCGGGCCACGATCTTCGCGGGGGCCACGATCGCCACGATCGCCGCGCGGGCCGCGATCACCACGTTCGGAACGCTCCTGCTTGCGCATCATGACCGACGGGCCAGCTTCCAGCTCATCGACCTTGACGGTCATGTAGCGGATGATGTCTTCGTTGATCTGCGTCTGGCGCTCCAGTTCCGCGACGACACCAGCGGGGGCGTCGATGTTCAGCATCACATAGTGAGCCTTGCGGTTCTTGGCGATCTTGTAGGCGAGGCTGCGCAGGCCCCAGGTTTCCACCTTGGTCACCTTGCCAGCATTATCCTCGACGATCTTGGTGGCGGTTTCCGCCAGTGCGTCCACCTGCGCCTGTGCCAGATCCTGGCGCGCAAGGAACACATGCTCGTAAAGAGCCATGGGTATTGCCTCATCTGTTGGCCGATCGCTGACGCCCACCCCATGTGGAACGCCCCTCCGGCTGTCGTCTCAAGCATTTTTCGCACAGGATCCGAGTCACCCCGGCCCACGCGAAGCGGCGCCTATGGCGGAAATGCGCCGGGTTGGCAAGGAAGACTTCTCAGTTGCGGTGCATCTCGGCCGTGCCGATGAAATGCGCCCGCGTGGAGGCTCCCGCCCGGTCGAGCAACGCGGCGACCTTGTGCTTCAAAGGCTCGGAAGGACGGAAGGGGTCGTCATAGGCCATGCCCCATTCACCGAACTCACGGGCATCGATCTCCTGCTTGCGCAGCATCACGAGCCCCCGGTGGCGGTCATCGAGGCCGATCCGGTTATAGATCCGCTCGACATTGTCCTTTGGCCCTTCGAGCACCTGGAGAAAGCGCTTGCCATTGTAGAGCAGCAATCCGGTCACGTCTTCGCCACTGTTCCTGCGCGAAGCAGCCAGCGCGATCGTCGCGCACTGGCTGGGTGAGACGGCGCCTGTCGCGCTGCTGATATACATGATCTGATACAAGGACATGTTGCTTCCCGGAAAATATCGAGCCCCTTGCCAAGCGTTTTTAATCCTCAACGGTTTAAACATTATGTTTGATATAGATCATGAAGCGCCCCGGAGGGAGAGAGGTCCCCGGGGCGCTTTCTGGCCGCTCGGTGGAGCGAAGCCTTAACGGATCGCGCTGCCGATCACCGCGCCGATGATGCCGCTGGTGATCGCGACCAGCACTGCGTCATTGCCGGAACGGACCCAGTGATAACCGCGCGGCGGGGCGTTCAGGCGATAGTCGCGATAATCGTTGATCACGCGATAATCGCGGGCATAGCGGCGGTCGAAGCGCTGACCCTTGCCCCAGCGGCGATAGTCGTTCTTGCGCACGACCGTCTTGTGCTTGACCACCCTATGCTTGACTACGGTGCGGCCATGCGGGCCTTGATGGACGACGCGGGTCATTTCGCGATGCGGCGCGGCCTGCGCCTGCGCGGCGACCATGGGGCTTGCCACCATCGTCGTTGCGGCCAGCGTCATCAGCAGTTTCTTGATCATCTCACTTGCTCCTTTGCTCTTAATCTGTCGCGCCTTTGCTTCGGCGTTGAAGACAGATTTAGGCCGGACTTGTCGCAAACCTGTGCCAGTGGGACGGTTCAACTGTCTGAAATTGTAACAGCGCCTATTCGTGCCGCAGGGCGTCGATAGGATTGAGCGCCGCTGCCCGCCGGGCCGGGAAATAGCCGAACACCACCCCGATCGCCGCCGAAAAGAGGAAGGCGGTCATGTTCACCTTCACATCGAAGATGAAAGGCACCTGCATCAGCGGGGCGATGGCAATCGACGCGATTAGCGCGAGGATCAGGCCGATCAGCCCGCCCAGGCAGGATAGAACGATCGCTTCCACCAGGAACTGCATCAACACTTCCCGCGCGACAGCGCCGATGGCCAGGCGGATGCCGATCTCGCGGGTGCGCTCGGTCACCGAAACCAGCATGATGTTCATGATGCCGATCCCGCCCACCAGCAGGGAAATGGCCGCCACCGCCGCCACGATCTGCGTCAGAATGGTGGTCGTGCCGGTCAGCGTGTCGCTGATCTGCTTGGTATCGAAGACGTTGAAATTATCGTCCGCCCCCGGCTTCACCTTGCGCCGTTCGCGCATCAATTCTTCCAGGCTCGACTGCACCGTGGAGGTGTCATAGGCATCGTCCACCGCGATCATGATCTGGCTGATGTCGCGGTCGCCGGTGAAGCGGCGCTGTACGAACTTGATCGGCATGACGACGACATCGTCCTGATCGCCAAAGCCCCCTTGGCCGCGTGTCGCCAGTGCGCCGATGACCTGACAGGATACGCCCTTGATGCGCAGGCGCTTGCCTGTGGGATCGCTTCCCTGAAACAGGTTGGTGCGTACCGTATTGCCTATGATGCAGACGGCTTTGCCCGCCTCTTCCTCCTCCGGCATGAAGAGGCGGCCCGCGTCAACCTTCCAGCTCTGCACCTCGAAATAGGAAGCGGTCGTGCCATAGACGGTGGTCGACCAGTTGCTGCCCTCATAGATGGCGGTGCCGCTCGACTGCACCAGCGGCGCGACGGCGCGAACGCCCGTCAGTTGATTCTCGATCGCGGTCAGATCGGCTGGCTTGAAGTCGGGTGGCCTCGGCCCGCCGCCGCCCCGGCCAAAGCCTTGGCCCGGCCGCAGCTGCAACACATTGGCGCCGAGCGAACTGATCTGCTCCCGCACCGCCGCCGTCGCGCCATTGCCCAGCGTCACCATGGTGACTACCGCCGCCACGCCGATGATGATGCCCAGCGTCGTCAGGAAGCTGCGCAGCTTGTGCCGGTTGATCGCCCGGAACGCCAGGGTGACAGTGGTCCCTAACATCCCCGATCTCCCTCGCCCCTCCGGGGAGAGGGTTGCGAAGGCTTGGCAGCGTGCTGCTTAGCCGAAGCTGGGTGAGGGGGATGCGCGCAGCCTCTCACCCTCATCCAACTTCGCCTAGCTCGCGGCGCGAGCAAGGCTTCGTATCCTTCTCCCTTCAAGGGAGAAGGTCGGGGGCGTACAGTCCTCACGCCGTCACCCCCGTATCGATCCGCTCCACCAGCCCGTCCTTGAAGTGAACGATCGTGCGGGCATAGGCGGCCATGTCGGGTTCATGCGTGACCATTATCACGGTAATGCCGCTATTCCGGTTGAGGTCGGCCAGCAGTTCCATGATCTCTATCGATCGCTCCGAATCGAGATTGCCCGTAGGCTCGTCGGCCAGCAGCACGGCAGGCTGCGTCACGATTGCCCGCGCAATGGCGACGCGCTGCTGTTGGCCGCCAGACAGTTCAGCGGGCGTGTGGTCCCACCATTCTTTTAATCCCACCTTGTCGAGCGCCGCCATCCCCGCGTCATAGCGGCTCTTCTTGTCCTCGCCTCGATACAGGAGCGGCAGTTCGACATTCTCAAGCGCGCTCGTCCGGGACAAGAGGTTGAAGCCCTGAAACACGAAGCCCAGATAGCGGCGGCGAAGCAACGCCCGCTGGTCGCGGTCCAGCGTTTCGACATGGCGTCCCTTAAACAGGAACTCGCCGCTGCTGGGTACATCGAGGCAGCCGATAATGTTCATCGCTGTGGACTTGCCCGAACCCGAAGGCCCCATGACCGCCACGAAATCCCCTTCCTCAACGTCCAGGTCGATACCCTTTAGCGCCTGAAAGGCGGTGGCGCCCGAACCATATATCTTGGTCACGCCGCGCAGGGAAATGATCGGATCAGCCACCGTGTCAGGTTCCGCTCTGCCGTCCGGTGCCGCGCTGTTCGCCGCCGCCAGAACGATCACGCCGCTGGCCGCTACCGTTCGTGTCCTCGGAGGGCGGTTCCTGCCCTGCCGCCAACTGGCCCGTGATGACCCGCATCCCCAGCTTTAACGCGCCGCCGCTGATCGCCGTATGCGCGCCGTCGCTGGCGCCTACGATAACCTGCACGGCCTTGGGATTCCCGTCCTCTCCCACGACATAAACGGTCTGGCTACTGCCGATGCCGAAGCTGACCTGCCGGTTGGCGCCGCCACGGCGGAAGCGGCGAGAGCTAGGCACGATTTGGCTGGTGATGCCGCCACCCTGACCGGCGCCCGTGCTCGGCTTGAACCGTAATGCGGCGTTGGGAACCAGCAGGACGTTGCTCAGCTGCTGCGTCACCACGTCGGCTGTCGCCGTCATACCGGGGCGCAGCGTCTCATCCTTGTTATCGACGCCTAGCACCGCCGTGTAAGCCACCACCGTTCCAGCCGTGCTGGCCGTTGTGCTGCTTCCCGATGAGGAGGAAGATGAACTGCTCGAAGCGTTGGAGCCGACATTGACCCGCGTCACCCGAGCGGGAAAGCTCTTTCCGGGAAAGGCATCGACGGCGAAAGTCGCCGCCTGTCCTTCTTTCACCTGGCCCACATCGGCTTCGTCGACCGCGACTTCCACCTCCATCTTGGTCAGGTCTTCGGCAATGGTGAACAGGACGGGTGCATTGAAGGAAGCGGCCACCGTCTGACCGGGTTCAATGGCGCGGGACAGGACGACGCCGGTCACCGGCGAAACGATCTGCGCAATGGAAAGATTGGTCTGCGCCGTGGCAAGCTGAGCCCGCGAGACACTCACCTGCGCCTGCTGCGCGCGCAAATTGCCCAAGGCGGACTGATAATCAGCCCGCGCCGCGTCCAGCTCCGTCTTGGCAGGCACGCGCCCGCCCGACAGGCGGAAGACGTTCAGTTGCCGGTCGAGCGTCGCCTTGGCGAGCGCAACCTGCGCCTGCGCCTGACTTACGCTGGCCTGCGATGCGGCCACCTGCGCCCGGTTCTGGGTGACCGAATCCACTAGACGCCGCGTATCGAGTTCAGCCAGCCGCTGCCCCTTCGTCACGCGATCATTCACATCGACATAGACGCGCGTGATCTTGCCCGATTGTTCAGAGCCCACATCCACCTGATTGATTGGCTTCAAATTGCCGGTGGCCGACACCGTCACCGTCAAGTCGCCGCGCCGCACCTCCCGCGTGGCGAAGTTCGGCTTGTCCTCGCCTGAAAAACAGCGGGCAAGCAGCAGGATAAGGATCAGCAGCGCCAGCGCCACCACGCCCCGAACCACCCATTTGCGCCAGGGTTTTTCGGGACGCGCGCCGAGAAATTCGTCGAGATCCTTGTCCGTGCTCACATCTTTACTCATTGGGGCGGTTGTCCATATTCTGCCAGCCGCCACTCAGCGCATTATAGAGCTGGGCGATGGCAAGGACCTCGTCGGCTTGCGCGGAGGCAAGGCTGTTGCGCGCGTTCAACAGCGTCGTTTCGGTGTTGGAAAGCGTCTGAAAATCGATCAGCCCAGATTGATACTGGCTGCGCGCTAGAAGGGCGGCATTGTTCGACGCATCGAAGGCGGTGGCGAACTCGGCCTTGCGTCGGCGGGCGCTGTTCAGGGACGCCATGGCATTCTCGACATCCTCAAGCGCCGTCAGCACGCTCTTCTTGTAGGTCGCGAAAGCAGCATCCGTGGCGGCCTTTTGCGATCGCACCTGGGACGCGAGCCGTCCGCCGTCGAAGATCACCTGTGCGATATTGGCGAAGACGCCGCCGGTGATGATGTCGAACAGGCTTTTGATGCTGGTCGCGTTGGTGCCGATATTCCCACTGATCCCGAGGGACGGGTAAAGCTGCGCCTGCGCCACGCCGATCCGCGCCGTCGCAGCAGCCAAACTCCGTTCCGCCGCCCTTACATCGGGCCGCTGGCGCAGCGTATCGGCGGGAATGCCCGTCGCGATCATGGTAGAAGCGATCGGGATCGGAGTAGGGGCTTCCAGCGCGCGGGTCGCTTCGCCCGGCGCTTGCCCGGTCAGCACGGCAATGCGGTTCAGGCTACCGCGCAGGCTCGCCTCCAGCTGTGGGATCGCCGCATTCGTCTGGGCAAGCTGGGCGCGGGCCTGCTGCTCGTCCAGCGATGAAACCAGCCCCGCCTGAAGCCGCCAGTTGGCGATATTATAATTATCCCGCTGGATCGCCTGCGTTTCACGGGCGATGCGCAACTGCTCCTGCGCCTGCCGTGCCTGAATATAGTTGGTCACCAGTTCGGCTATGATGGTCAGTCGCACATTGGCAAGGTCATAGCCGGACGCGGCCAGATCCGCGCGCGCAGCCTCAGCCGACCGGGCCAACTCCCCGAACAGGTCGATCTGCCAGCTCGCATTCGCGCCCAGCGAATAGCTGCTGCTCCATTTATCCGATCCGGTGGACACGACATTGCCGTCGATGACGCGCGTGCCCCCGCTACGATTGGAATAATTCCGCCCGCCAGAACCGGACGCGTTGACCTGCGGCAGAAAGGCCGCCCGCGCCTGCACCAGCGACTCCCGCGCCTGCCGCAACCGCGCCTGCGCCTGCACGATGTCGAGGTTGCTGGCTACCGCCTGATTTATCAGCCCTGTCAGCACCGGATCGTTCAGCCGGGTCCACCAGCTTGCCAGATCCGCCTCGCTCAGAGCGCCGCTCACAGGATCGGTGTAATAGCTGCCCGGCACCCCCAATGCAGCCGGTTGCGGCGCCCGATAGTCAGGCCCCGCCGCGCAAGCCGAGAGCGTCAAAGCCGTCCCGCTGATCCAGCCAATGCGATATCGCACCTTTTCCTTGCACTCCGTCGTCGTTAAAGGGACGCCACCTTGGGGGTTGAGGCGGTCCAGTCAGGGAAACTGCCGAAAGGGACCTGATGTCTCAACGGCATTTGTGTCTCAAAGTGTAACGATGTTGAAAAACGGCGCTTTTGCAGGCGTCCTTGCGTCAGAAGGTGAATGATGAGGGCATTTCTGTTTCCGGGGCAGGGTAGCCAGTCGGTTGGCATGGGGAAGGCTTTGGCCGAAGCAAGCCCGGCCGCAAAGGAACTGTTTCAAGAGGTCGATGACGCCCTGTCGCAACATTTGTTCCGCATCATGGTGGAAGGTCCCGAAAGCGACCTCACCCTCACCGAAAATGCGCAGCCCGCGATCATGGCCAATGCGTTGGCGACGTTGCGGGTGATGCAGCGCGAGGGCGGCTTCTCGCTGGCGGAAAAGGGCGATTTCGTCGCCGGGCACAGCCTTGGCGAATATAGCGCGCTCTGCGCCGTCGAAGCGTTCGACATCGGCACGACCTCGCGCCTTCTAAAGCTGCGCGGCCAGGCGATGCAGGCGGCTGTCCCGGTTGGCGAAGGCGCAATGGCGGCCCTGCTGGGCGCCGACATCGAAAAGGCGCAGGCGCTGGCGGACGCGGCAGCGGAAGGTGGAGTCTGCACCGTCGCAAACGACAATGATCCGAGCCAGGTGGTGATTTCCGGCCATCGCGGCGCAATCGAGCGCGCAGTCGCCCTGGTGAAGGACCATGGCATCAAGCGCGGCGTGCTGCTGCCCGTCTCGGCGCCATTCCACTGTCCGTTGATGCAACCCGCTGCGGAAGCGATGGACGAGGCACTGGCTAAGGCCGCCATCAACACCCCGCTGCTCCCCGTCTATGCCAACGTCCTCGCCGCACCGATCGCAGACCCCGACGAGATCAAGCGCCGCCTGGTCGAACAGGTGACCGGCCGCGTCCGCTGGCGCGAATCCGTCGCCGCCATGTGGGACGCGGGCGTGACCGAGTTCGTCGAACTGGGCGGCAAGGTGCTCGGCCCCATGGTCAAGCGCATCGCCCCCGATGCCACTGTCCGCAGCGTCGTCACCATGGACGACATCGAAGCCACCCTCGCCGCTCTCTAAGATAAGGATAAAAAGCTATGTTCGATCTGACAGGCATGACCGCGCTGGTCACGGGCGCTTCCGGTGGTATCGGTTCAGCGATCGCCCGGTCGCTGGCGGCGCAGGGTGCGACGCTGGCGCTTTCGGGCAGCAATGAGGAAAAGCTCAAGGCTTTCGCTGCTGAGTTGGGCGGCGATCACAAGACGCTGGTCTGCAACCTGTCCGATCCCGCAGCAGTCGACGGCCTCGTGGCTCAGGCCGTGGAAGCGCTCGGCGGCAAGATCGACATTCTAGTCAACAATGCCGGCATTACCCGCGACAACCTCATCATGCGGATGAAGGATGAGGAATGGTCCGATGTCATCTCGGTCAATCTGGAAGCCGCCTTCCGCCTTGCCCGTGCCGCTGCCAAACCGATGATGAAGGCGCGCTTCGGCCGCATCATCTCGATCACCTCGATCGTCGGTGTCACCGGCAATCCCGGTCAGGCCAATTATGCCGCGTCAAAGGCGGGCATTATCGGCATGTCCAAGTCGCTGGGCCAGGAACTGGCGAGCCGGGGCATCACCGTCAACTGCGTCGCGCCCGGCTTCATCCGCTCGGCAATGACCGACGCGCTCAATGATGCACAAAAGGGCGCCATCCTTCAGAAGATCCCCGCAGGCGACCTCGGCACAGGCGAGGATATCGGTGCTGCGGTTGTCTATCTCGCCAGCCGTGAGGCAGGCTACGTCACTGGCCAGACCCTGCATGTTAATGGCGGCATGGCGATGATCTGAACCTTGAAAGAGGCAGAAAGCGGCCACTCATCCATCGCAATTGGACGGCCTTGTGCCATTCAGGCGCATGGAAGGGCGGGAATCATGCGTTTCGATCTTTTCTTGCCTCTTGCCTCCGTCGGGGCTTGCCTCTAGGGCATGCCTTAACAAATATTCACAACCTCAACGATACCCAGTAAAAAGGACCACTCATGAGTGAGACCGCGGATCGCGTTAAGAAAATCGTCGTCGAACATCTGGGCGTCGAAGCCGAAAAGGTGACCGAGGATGCAAGCTTCATCGATGATCTGGGCGCAGACAGCCTCGACATCGTTGAGCTGGTGATGGCGTTCGAAGAAGAATTCGGCGTGGAAATCCCCGACGACGCAGCTGAGAAGATCGGCACCGTCAAGGACGCGATCGATTATATCGACAGCAAGCAGTAAGAATGTTGTGCGGCTGACCGGGGGTCGGCTGCCTGCGTTTTTTGAAGGAAATGGCTCCTCCTGTCCGGCGAATCCGGTCTTGGGGAGCCTTTTCGTATCTGGTGCACCGTTCACAAGCGCTCTCGAAGCAGCTAAGGAGCGGCCCAAACCTATGAAGATTTTCGGAGCAGATATATGCGTCGCGTTGTCGTAACCGGCCTCGGCATGGTGAGCCCGCTTGGCGGGAATGTCGAAACTACCTGGAAGAACATCCTTGCTTCGAAGTCCGGCGCTGCGACGATCGCGCGCTTTGACGCCAGCGAATATAAGTGCCGCATCGCCTGCGAAGTGAAGCCCGCAGACCATGAATATGGCTATGATCCGAGCCTGGATGTCGATCACAAGATCCAGCGTCAGGTCGATCCTTTCATCGTCTATGGCATTTCCGCCGCCAGCCAGGCGCTGCGCGATGCGGGCCTCGACAATATGAGCGAGGAGGAGCGCCTGCGCGCCGGTTGCTCGATCGGTTCGGGGATCGGTGGCCTGCCGGGCATCGAAAGCGAATCGCTGGTGCTGGCCAACAAAGGGCCGAGCCGGGTTAGCCCGCACTTCGTCCATGGCCGCCTCATCAACCTGATTTCCGGTCAGGTCTCGATCAAATATGGCCTCATGGGTCCCAACCATGCGGTGGTCACCGCCTGCTCGACCGGCGCGCATTCGATCGGTGACGCCGCGCGCATGATCGCGATGGATGACGCCGACGTCATGCTTGCGGGTGGCGCCGAAAGCGCGATCTGCCCGATCGGCATTGCCGGTTTCGCCCAGGCGCGCGCCCTTTCGACCGCGTTCAATGACACGCCCGAAAAGGCCAGCCGTCCCTATGACGTCAACCGCGACGGCTTCGTCATGGGCGAAGGCGCGGGCGTGGTGGTGCTCGAAGAATATGAGCATGCCAAGAAGCGCGGCGCGCATATCTATGCCGAAGTCATCGGCTATGGCCTGTCCGGCGACGCCTATCACGTTACGGCCCCGCATCCAGAGGGTAGCGGCGGCTACCGTTCGATGGAAATGGCGCTCAGGAAGTCGGGCCTCAGCCTTGCCGACATCGACTATGTGAACGCGCACGGCACTTCGACCCCGCTGGGCGACGAGTTGGAGCTGGGCGCGGTGAAGCGCCTCTTCGGCGATAATATCTCGACCATGTCTATGAGCAGCACCAAGTCGGCGATTGGCCACCTTCTGGGCGGCGCGGGCGCGGTGGAAAGCATCTTCTGCATTCTCGCCATGCGCGACCAGATCGTACCGCCCACGCTCAACCTTGATGAGCCGAGCGAAAGCTGTGCGGGCGTCGATCTGGTCCCGCATGTGGCCAAGGAGCGGAAGGTCCGCGCGGTGCTGAACAACAGCTTCGGCTTCGGCGGCACCAACGCGTCGCTCATCATGAAGGCGATCTGAGGACAGAGCCATGCGGCGGTTCGGGCTGGTTATCCTTGCGATCGGCCTGGCCGTCGCCGCCTTCGTGGCATTCCGCTTCGTTTATGGCTGGACCGAAGCGGGGCCTGCGCCGCGCGACGTCACCGTCATCGTACCTGATGGAGCGACCGTAGCGGACGCCGCAGTCCTTCTGAAACAGGCGGGCGCGGTTCGCTCCGCTGACGCATTCCTCACCCGGACCAAGGTGTTCGGGCGTGGAAAGTCGATCAAGGCGGGCGAATTCCTGATCCCTAAGGGCGCCAGCAACGCCGACATTTTCTCGATCCTTCAGGGCGGTAAGACGCTGACCCGGCTGGTCACCATTCCGGAGGGCATGCCTTCCATCATGGTGCATGAACGGCTGATGGCGAATGACGAGTTGACTGGGGATGTCTCGGTCCCCGCCGAGGGCAGCGTGCTTCCCGACAGCTATGCGTTCGACAAGGGTGAAAGCCGCGTCGCTGTGCTCAAACGCATGCAGGACGCGATGACGCGCGCTCTCGCCAAGCTATGGACCGAGCGCGCGCCCAATAGCGTGGCGAAATCGCCCAAAGAGGCGATCATCCTCGCGAGCATCGTCGAAAAGGAAACCGCCGTCCCGTCTGAGCGGCCCACCGTCGCGGGCGTTTATGGCAACCGCCTGAAGGCCGGGATGATGCTTCAGGCCGACCCGACCATCATCTACCCGATCACCAAGGGCAAGCCGCTCGGCCGCCGGATCAAGAAGTCGGAGATCGCTGCGGTTAACGACTATAACACCTACGCGATGACAGGCCTGCCCAAGGGGCCGATTGCCAACCCCGGCAAGCTGTCGATCCTGGCCGTGCTGCATCCCGCCGAAACAAAGGCGCTCTATTTCGTCGCTGACGGGAAGGGCGGCCATATCTTCGCTGACACGCTCCAGCAGCATAATGAGAATGTCCGCAAATGGTTCGAAATCCGCCGCGCGCGCGGGGAACTTTGACGAACGCCTGTAATTGCTCTCGTCATCCCAGCGAACGCTGGGATCTCCCCGGCTAGGCCGAGAACAATCGAGAGAGATGCCAGCCTCCGCTGGCATGACGGAAGGATGAAGCGACTGAACGACCGCCGCGGAACGATGGTGGGGCCGAAATAGCGCCTACTCTGCCCAGTTCACCGCAGCACACCCCGCGCCCTCAACCGAATCGAATAAAGCCACTGCCCAACCGCAATGGCGAATATCACCGCCGGAAACACCGCCGCCGCCGCGCCCTTCACCGTCCACAAATCGGTGCCCAAAAAGCTGTAGCCAAACTGCACCACGACAGCGACCATCGATAGCGCGAACAACGCCACTGCCGCCGCCTTCCGCAGCAACAATAGCATGGCTCCAGCCGTCCCTGCGCCCACCGCAACAGCATAGGCCGCCCAAGCCCAATCCGGCATCTCTGCAAAGATGCGAGCGGTGTAGGGATCGCTTTCCGCCAGCGTCGCCAGATCAGCGCCATATTGCATGGCAAAGGCCGCCACGCCGATCAAATTCCAGATCAGCAGGCCGATTGCGATGAATTTGAAGGATCGTGACGTGCTCATATGAGTTTCCCCTCCCTGAAGCCTTTGCCCACGTAGCCGACCATCATATAGATGCGTTTCACCGCGTGAAAGCGATGCTGACCGGGAGATGATGAAATGCTCGGACGTTCCATACCTGATGTAACGCTGAAGACCCGCGTGCGCGACGAAAGCGTTGGCGGCCCCAATCCTTTCCGCTGGCAGGATGTCCAGACGGGCGACCTGTTCAAGGGTAAGCGGGTGGTCGTATTTTCGCTGCCGGGTGCCTTCACCCCGACCTGTTCGACCGAACAATGCCCTGCTTTTGAACGCTTCTACGACGATTTCAGGGCGCTGGGAGTGGATGACGTCTACTGCATTTCGGTCAATGACTCCTTTGTCATGTACCAGTGGGGCAAGCATCTCGGCATCAAGAATGTGAAGCTGCTGCCCGACGGATCGGGCGACTTCACGCGCCGTATGGGCATGCTGGTGAAGAAGGATCATCTGGGCTTTGGTGACCGGAGCTGGCGCTACGCCATGGTGGTCGATGACGGCCAGGTGGTCGCATGGTTCGAGGAGCCTGGCATCAACGATATCGGAGAGGATGACGATCCCTATGGCCAGACGAGCCCGGAACCGGTGCTGCAATGGCTAAAGGAACATCCGGCTGGCTGAAGGCACGGGCACCGCGCCGATCCTATTGACGGCGCTTATGGGAGCGGAGGATTTCGCCTGGGCGGATGGCCTCCGCCGCGCCCATTTCCCGCCGGAACGCAACAAGGTGCCTGCGCATATTTCGCTGTTCCATCATCTGCCGCCGACGCTGCTGCCGGAATTGAGCGACCGGATGAAGGGGCTTTGCGCCGGGCCACCGCCGCTCGCGATGATAACCGGCGTCATGTTGCTCGGCCGGGGCGTCGCCTTCGACATGCGCAGTGACGGCCTGCTCGCCATCCGGGACGAACTGGCCGAAGCTTTTCGCGGCTTGCTCACCCCGCAGGATCAAGCGCGTCCCCGCCTGCACATCACCGTCCAAAATAAGGTGGAGCCATCGCTCGCTCGCGCACTTGCTGATCAGTTGAAGGCAGAGTTTCGTCCCCGCCCGCTCCGCATCGCGGGTCTAGCGGCCTGGTATTATCGCAGCGATGGATCGTGGGATCTCGCCAAGAAGGTGAGCTTTCGTTCCGCGCGCATCCTTACATAGCTCCGACATGGCACAGCGGAACCTTGATCGGGTGGTCCGGGCGGCCTAAACCCCGCCGATGACCCACGCTTCTTATCCGGCGCTCCGCCTGCGCCGCGCCCGCGCCGCCGCCTGGACCCGCGCGCTGCACGCCGAAAATCGCCTGCACCCGAGCGACCTCATCTGGCCGCTCTTCGTCACGGAAGGGCAGGGGGTGGAGGAACCGATCGCGTCCCTTCCGGGCGTCTCGCGCTGGTCGGTCGATGGCATGGTGGCCCGCGCGCGGGAAGCCCGCGACGCTGGCATTCCCTGTCTCGCGCTGTTCCCCAACACGCAGGCCGATCGCCGCAGCGATGATGGGGAAGAAGCGCTTAACCCCGACAACCTGATGTGCCGCGCCATCCGCGCGATCAAGGACGCAGTGCCGGACATCGGAATCCTCACTGACGTCGCGCTCGATCCCTATACCGCCCATGGCCAGGACGGCCTGCTTGACGAGCAAGGCTATGTCATCAACGACGCCACGATTGACGTGCTGATCGGCCAGTCCCTGAACCAGGCGGCGGCGGGCGCGGACATCATCGCGCCCAGCGACATGATGGACGGCCGCGTCGGTGCGATCCGCGAGGCGCTGGAGGAAGAAGGCCACGCCAATGTTCAGATCATGGCCTATGCCGCCAAATATGCGAGCGCCTTTTACGGCCCATTCCGCGACGCCGTTGGCTCCAGCGGCCTGCTGAAGGGCGACAAGAAAAGCTACCAGATGGACCCGGCCAATAGCGAGGAAGCGCTGCGCGAAGTCGCGCTAGACCTCGCGGAGGGCGCCGACAGCGTCATGGTGAAGCCGGGCCTGCCCTATCTCGACATCATCGCCCGGGTGAAGGACCGGTTCGAGGTGCCCGTATTCGCCTATCAGGTGTCGGGCGAATATGCGATGATCGAAGCCGCCGTCGCTGCGGGAGTGGGCAACCGCGACGCGCTGGTGCTGGAAACGCTGCTAGCGTTCAAGCGCGCCGGTTGCTCGGGCGTTCTGACCTATCACGCGCTCCACGCCGCGCGGCTGCTGGGAGCCTGACGCCATGCCCGATCATCCGCACGCCGCCCATGCCGATCATCCCGGCGCTACCATCCTGACCTTTGGCGGCAAGACCCCGGTCATCCACCCCAGCGCCTTCATCGCGCCCGGCGCGCGCATCATAGGCGATGTGGAGATCGGCCCCGACAGCAGCATCTGGTATAATTGCGTCGTCCGCGGCGACGTGAACGCGATCCGCATCGGCGCGCGCACGAACATCCAGGATGGCAGCGTCATCCACTGCGACGGCCCCGATCCCGCCAGGCCGGACGGCTGGCCCACGATCATCGGCGATGATGTCCTGATCGGGCATATGGCGATGATCCACGGCTGCGAACTCAAGGACCGGGCGTTCGTCGGCCTTGGCGCGGTGGTGATGAACGGCTGCGTCATCGAAAGCGATGCAATGCTGGCCGCCGGAGCGCTGTTAGCGCCAAACCGCACGGTCCCGCACCGTCAGCTCTGGACCGGTCGCCCGGCCAAATATGTTCGTGACCTCACCGACGAAGCGCTGATCAATATGCGCGAAGGCGTTGACCGCTATGTCCACAATGCGAAAGCGCACAAGGGCGCATTGAAGGCGGACGCCTGAACCACATACTTGCATCCGTTCGCCCTGAGCCTGTCGAAGGGCTTCACTTTCTTGAACAACAGAAAAGGGCTTCGACAAGCTCAGCCCGAACGGAAATCTAAAGTTCGCATAGCCCCAAACTCAAGGCTGAGCCAACCGCCCCTTCACCGCATCGATCCGGTCATTCTGCGCATCCACGATCGCCAGCGCCCCCTTGCGCGCCGCATCGATCTGCTCGACGCCGCCCCCGGCTTTTCCCTCCGCCAGCGCATTGCTACGCTCGACATAAAGCGTGTCGAGGCTCGCGAGCGCCGAAACGCTATCGTTTCTCGCCGCCTCCAGCGCGCTGATAGCAAGCTGCGCCGCGACCCAGGATTCGCTGGACACCGCCGCGCCCGCAGCAGCTCGCGTTGCGCGATCCGCGCCGGGCCATGCCTTGTCGAACGCCGCACTGCCCGCCTGCGCCTGCGCCGCAAATCGGTCAACCTGCGCCAGCAAAGCCGGATCGGCCTCAACCGGCACCGGAGCAGCCGGAGCTTCTCCCACCGGCGCATTCTCCACCGCCCGCTTGGCGAGTGAAGGATAGCCCGTCAGCGTCCCGGCACAGCCAGAAAGGAAAAGGGCGATGGAAGGGAGCAGCCTACGCAGGATCATGGCGCTGATCTAGGGCGGGAAATCCCGCTGCGCAATGGCGGCAGCGCGAAACGTCAGCGCGGCAGCGCCGCAGCCTCACGCGCCAAAGCCTCGATCTTCGCGGCATCGACCGGCCCCTTGGGCACGACCCAGCTACCGCCGACGCACTTCACAAAGGGTTCGGCCAGCCATTTCGGCGCGCTTTCCGCCGTAATCCCGCCCGTCGGGCAAAAGCGCGCGACATGAAGGGGCGCGGCCAGCGCCTTCAAAGCGGGCAGCCCGCCCGAAGTCTCCGCCGGGAAAAATTTGAAATGGGTAAGGCCCAGGTCCAGCCCGCGCATGATGTCGCCCGCCGTGGCCGTTCCGGGAAGGAACGGCACCCGCGCCGCGATCGCCGCCTTGCCCAGCGGTTCAGTGAGGCCAGGGCTGACGATGAACCGCGCGCCTGCCTCCATTGCCGCGTCCAGTTGCGACGGGTTCAGCACGGTGCCAGCGCCGACCACCGCGCCCTCGACCTTCGCCATCTCGCGGATCACGTCCAGCGCAGCGGGCGTGCGCAGCGTGACTTCCAGCGCAGGCAGGCCGCCCTTCACCAGAGCCTGCGCGATGGGCAGCGCGTCTTCCACCCGATCCACCACCAGCACCGGGATGACCGGCGCCAGCTCCATCACCTGTTTAACGCTGAGCGACATTATTTCTTCTCCCGAAAGGCGGCGGCCGCCCCGTAAAGTCCAATCTCTTCATGCACGGCAAGGCGGATGGGCACCGTCGCCATCAGGCTTTCAAACCGCCCCTTGGCGATGAAGCGCCGATGAAAGCCGCTCTGTGGCAGCAAGCCGCGCATCCGCTGCGTCAGTCCGCCCGCCAGCACGACCGCGTTCGGCCCCTGCGCCAGCGCCAGGTCGCCCACGACCGATCCATAGCAAAGGCACAAGCGATCGAACGCCGCCCGAGCGAATTCGTCGGTGCCGTCGATCGCGGCCTGCCACAATTCGGCATCTTCCATCAGGATGACGCGGTCATGACCGATGGTCGCCATTGCCTTGTAGATATTGTTGAGGCCCGGCCCCGACACGACCCGCTCGGTAGACACGCGCAGGAATTTGTCGCGCAGATAGGCGAGGATCTTTTCCTCCAGCGTATCAAGCGGCGCGAAGTCGATATGTCCGCCTTCGGTCGCGATCACATGCGGCTCGCCGTCGTCGAACGCGATCATCGCGACGCCAAGGCCCGTGCCCGGACCCACCACCGTAACGCCGCCGTCGCGGGGGAAAGGCCGGTCCTGCCCGAACAGCAGCGGCAGATTGTCGTCCGGCAGGCGCGCGACGGCATGCGCCACCGCTTCGAAATCATTGACCAGCCGCATCTGCTTCAGGCCCAGTTCCTCGTCCAGCGTGTCGGGCCTGATCATCCAGCTGCTGTTGGTCAGCTTGATAACATCGCGCCCGATCGCGGTGGCAAAGGCGATCGATGCCGCCTTGGGCAGATTGCCGCCTTCATCATGCGCGAAAGCTGCCCAGCAGGCTTGCAGGTTGGGAAAGTCCGCAACCTTGTATTTCCGCACCTTGCCCAATGTGGGCACGTTCCGCGCGCTCAGTTTGGCGCGAGCAAAGCGGGCATTTGTACCGCCAATGTCGGCAGCGATGATGTCGGTCATAGGACCACTCCAATCATGGCGTCATCCCAGCGCAAGCTGGGTTCTCGTAAGGCCGGGCCGTGCCCTCTCGCCGGAGATGCCAGCATGCGCTGGCATGACGGGTGGGGGATTATAATTCAGCTTCCATCGCAGCCAGAATCGGCGACGCGCCGCTTTCCGCCAGATCACTATGATGGCGGAAAAGCGCAAATAGTTCGCGGCCCGTGTCATAGGGCGGCGGCGGCGGCACGGGCAGCTCGCGCGCGTCCCACTCCGCCGCATCGACCAGCGCCTCGATCACGCCCTTGTCAGCACAGACCCGCACCATGTCGCCATCGCGCAGCTTGGCGATCGGCCCGCCACCCAATGCTTCGGGCGACAGATGAATGGCAGCAGGCACCTTGCCCGAAGCCCCCGACATGCGCCCGTCCGTCACCAGCGCCACGCGGAACCCGCGATCCTGCAACACGCCCAGCGCGGGGGTCAGCTTGTGCAATTCCGGCATCCCGTTCGCGCGCGGCCCTTGGAAACGGACCACCACGACGACATCGCGTTCCAACTCGCCCGCCTTGAAGGCGCGCAGCACATCGTCCTGATCGTGGAACACGGCCGCCGGAGCCTCTATGGTCCAGCGTTCCTTCTCGACCGCGCTCACCTTCATGACGCAGCGGCCCAGATTGCCCGCCAGCAGGCGCATGCCGCCATCAGGGCTGAAGGCGCTCGACACCGGGCGCAGGATGGCGTCATCGCGCGATACCGGAACGTCGCGCCATTGCAGCGCTTCATCCTCCAGCACCGGCTCCTTGCCATAATCGGTCAGGTCGGCCCGAGCGACCGTCATGATGTCCCGGTGCAGCAGTCCGTTGTCCAGCAGCTCGCGGATGACGAAGGACATGCCGCCAGCCATGTGGAAATTATTCACATCGCCCGCGCCGTTGGGATAGACCCGCGCCAGCAGCGGCACGACATCGGAAATTTCCGCAAAGTCGGTCCAATCGACGCTGATCCCCGCCGCCCGCGCTATCGCTGGCACATGGATCGCATGGTTGGTCGATCCGCCGGTGGCCATCAGGCCGATGATGGCGTTGACGATCGCCTTCTCATCGATGCAATGGCCGAGCGGCCGGTAATCATCGCCATCCCAACCGATGCTGGCCAGCCGATGCACCGCCGCCCGCGTCAGTTCGCTGCGCAGCTTCGTGCCAGGATTGACGAACGACGCGCAGGGCATGTGCAGGCCCATCACTTCCATCATCATCTGGTTGCTGTTGGCGGTGCCGTAAAATGTGCAGGTCCCCGCGCCATGATAGCTGGCGCTTTCGGACTCGAGCAGCTCATCCTTGCCGACCTTGCCTTCAGCATAAAGCTGGCGGATGCGGACCTTTTCCTTGTTGGCGAGGCCCGACGGCATGGGTCCTGCGGGGATCAGGATCGTCGGCAGATGCCCGAACCGCAGCGCCCCGATCAGCAGCCCCGGCACGATCTTGTCGCATATGCCCAGCAGCGCCGCACCCTCGAACATCGCATGGCTGAGCGACACCGCCGTCGCCAGCGCGATCGTGTCGCGGGAAAAGAGCGACAGGTCCATGCCCGCCTGTCCCTGCGTCACGCCATCGCACATGGCCGGGACGCCGCCCGCCACCTGCGCCGTCGCACCGACCTCACGCGCGGCGATCTTGATCGCTTCGGGGTAGCGGCCATAGGGCTGATGCGCCGAAAGCATGTCATTATAGGCGGTGACGATGCCGATATTCATCGCGCTGCCCGTGCGGATCACCGGCTTGTCCTCGCCGCTCGCCGCAAAGCCATGGGCAAGGTTGCCGCAGGACAGTTGCGCGCGGTTAGTCCCGGCGTCACGCCCCCGCTCGATCAGGTCCAGATACTGGCGGCGGCGCGGCGCGCTCCGCTTTACGATGCGTTCGGTGACCTTGGCGATCACCGGATGAAGATCAGTCATGCCAGCTGGCTCCGTCTCGTTCAATCAGGGCAATGGCCGAAGACGGCCCCCAGTTCCCCGAAGCATAGGGCGAAGGCTTCACCCCCGCTTCTTTCCAGCCGTCGATGATGGAATCGATCCATGTCCATTGCGCCTCGACCTCGTCCCGGCGCACGAACAAAGTCTGGTCGCCCGCCAGCAGATCCAGGATCAACCGTTCATAGGCAATCCGCCGCCGCTGCCCGGCAAAGGCGGCGGTCAGCGACACGTCCAGCGTCACCTCTTCCAGATGGACGTCTCGCTCCAGCCCCGGCCTTTTACTCATGATCAGCAGGCGGATATATTCGTCGGGCTGAAGCCGGATGATCAGCGTGTTGGGCTCTAGCCCCGAACCGCCGCCCGAATGTTGCCCGTCGCGGCCGAATATCGAATGCCGCACAGGCTTGAATTGAATCTGGATTTCCGACTGGCGCGTCGGCATCCGCTTGCCCGTCCGCAGATAGAAAGGCACGCCCTGCCAGCGCCAATTGTCGATATGGGCTTTCAACGCGACAAAGGTTTCGGTGTCGGAAGCCTTGCCCAATTCGTCACTATAGCCGGTGACGATCTCACCGCCGACCGCGCCCGGCGTATATTGGCCGCGTACGCTGTTGGTCTTCACCGTCTCTGCCGTCATCGGGCGCAGTGACCGCAGCACCTTGACCTTCTCGTCACGGACGGCGGTCGGGTCCATGCGGGCAGGGGGTTCCATCGCGATGATCGACAGGATTTGCAGCACATGGTTCTGAACCATGTCGCGCAGCGCGCCGACGCCGTCATAATAGGAAACCCGGCCTTCGAGGCCGACCGTCTCGCCGACCGTGATCTGCACATGGTCGATCGCCGTGGCGTTCCACAGCGGCTCGAACATCACATTGCCAAAGCGCAAGGCGAGCAAATTCTGCACCGTCTCCTTGCCCAGATAATGGTCGACGCGGAAAATCTGGCTTTCGTCGAACAACGCGCCGATGCCGTTATTGACCTCCTTCGAAGAAGCGAGGTCCTTGCCGATCGGCTTTTCCATCGCGATCCGCGTCGTCGGCGTGATGAGGCCCGCGTCCGCCAGCCCCTGCGCCGTGGGCGCGAAGAGGGAAGGGGGCGTCGACAGATAGACCGACAGCCCGCGCTCCGCCCGTCCGTCGAGCCGCTTCGCCAGCTTCTTGAATTGCTCCGGCTTCCCCGCTTCGACCGGCTCATACCCGATCATCGCCTTCAGCCGCGCCGCGACTTCCGCATCATAGCGATCAGCGCCGACGAACTTTTGCAGCGCCTTGTCGATGTCGGCGCGAAACGCCTCGTCATTCATCTCCGTGCGCCCCGACGCCACGATCATGAAGTCATCGGGCAGCAGACCGTCGCTAAGCAGATTGTAGAGCGACGGAAAGATCATGCGGTGCGCCAGATCGCCGGTGGCACCGAAAAGCAGGAATGTGGCAGACGGATCGGTCAAAGGATGCCCTTTTCCGTTGGGAGGAATTTTTCAGGTCTGCACGAAACGGTCCTATAGCGGTACGGTTTCGTTACGCAAGCAGGCTATCCGCGCGAACCAGCCCCTGCAACCGCCCGACAGCTTTATCCTGCACGCGATCTGATTTTTGTCTGGACGCTGGCACCTGATTTTGCCATTTGGCGCGGGCAGGCCATGCACGCGGGCGTGGTGAAACTGGTAGACGCGCCGGACTCAAAATCCGGTTCCGAAAGGAGTGTCGGTTCGATTCCGACCGCCCGCACCATCTTTGTTTGCGCGATGCCGCCCACCAACCCATCTCGCGGGTTCGACTTCGCTCCGCTCAGCCGGACCATCCCCCATCGAGAAAAAGAAAGACCCGGCAGCACGAAGCCGCCGGGCCAAGGGGGACTTTTACCAGGTAAAAGCCTCGGGTCGCGGGGCTTCCCTAGCGCAAAAAGATGACAATTCCAGTTAATCGGCAGCGGTCCATCCATAATGGATCAAACAACGGGTCAACATTCACCCAGCCGTATTTGTGAGCAGAGGCCCCCACAGCTTCACGTCATGAACAACTTTACGTCATGCCAGCGAAAGCTGGCATCTCGGGCGATAAGGGACGGCTTAGCCTCACGAGATCCCAGCCTTCGCTGGGATGACATAAACCTCTCAGAACATCTTCCGCTTCCGCGTGGAAAAAACTAAACCCGCCGCCGCTGAGCCGCAAACCACGGGACCAATCGCCGGATTGCTTCCTCCACCCGGTCCGTAGAAACGGCAAAGCTGATGCGAATATGCCGGTGCCCATCCACCGGATCGAAATCGATACCCGGCGCCGTCGCCACGCCTGTCTCCTCCAGCAGCTTCCGGCAAAAAGCCAAGCTGTCGTCCGTCAAATGCCCCACATCGGCATAGATGTAGAAAGCCCCGTCCGGCGGCGCGATCTCCTTCAACCCCAGCGAAGGCAGCGCCGCCAGCAGCAACTCCCGGTTCCGTCGGTAATTCGCGACATGCCCCTCCAGCTCTTCGAGGCAGTCAAAAGCCTTCAACCCCGCATGCTGGGCGAGGGAAGGGGGCGTCAGGAACAAATTCCCCATTCGCGCCCGCGCCGCCTCGACCAGCGCTGGCGGGAACACCACCCAGCCCAGCCGCCACCCGGCCATCGAAAAATATTTCGAAAAGCTGTTCACCACCACCGTACCGGGCGCGAACTCCAGCATCGAATGCGCCGCCTCGCCGTAGGACAGGCCGTGATAAATCTCATCCGACACGATCCTGATCCCGCGCCGCGCACAAACCTCCGCGATTCGCGCCATCTCGTCAGCGGGAATGATCGTGCCCGTCGGATTGGCCGGGCTCGCGATGATCACGCCATCGGGTGCAGGCTCCATCGCCTCCAGCGCCGCCGCGCTGATCTGGTATCGCTCGGCAGGCCCGCAATCCACCTCGACCGGCTCCAGATACATTGCCCGCATCGTATTGCGATAAGCCACATAGCCCGGCCGCGCCGTCGCCACCCGCGCGCCCGGCGCAAACAGGCAACTGAGCGCCAGCACCAGCCCCGGCGAAGCGCCGCAGGTCAGCAATATCTGCTCCGCCGCCACCGCCACGCCATAGCGTTCGCGATACAGCAGCGCGATTCGCTCCTTCAGCGCCGGGCTTTCCCAATAGCCCATCGGATCACTGTCCAGCACCCCATGCGCCTCGGCGATCGCGGCGGCCGGCGCGCCCGTCGAAGGCTGGCCGAACTCCATATGCAGGATGGAGCGACCCTCGGCCTCCAGCCGATGCGCCTCTACCCCGATGGCGATGGCATGAAAAGGATCGATCTGCGCAATCATGCGCTGCCTTGCTCCGAAATCCAGACCTCGACCGACACGCCATGCTGGCACAGTGCTACCCGGATCGGCAGCTCCTCGATCGGCCCGCCAGCCAGCGCGCGGTCATAAACCGCCTTCTTCGGCGCACCACCGATTTGCAGGAAAATATGCCGACTCTTCAGGATCGCCTTGGCGCTCAGCGACATGCGCTGATGCGGCGCGGCAGGCGGCGTCACGGCCAGCGTCAGCGCGCTCGTAGCCAGCCCCTCGGCCAGCTCCTTCGCCTCCGGGAACAGCGAAGCCGTATGCCCATCCTCGCCCATGCCGAGCAGCACGATGTCGAGCGGCCAAGGCAGCTCCGCCAGTGCCGCTTCACACGCAGCCTGCCCCGCATAGGCATCCGCAGCGTCATTCTTCATGCCCACAAACCGCGCCTTCGCCGCTGCGCCTTGCAACAGCGTCTCGCGAACCAGCCGCTCGTTGCTGTCCGCATGATCGGGTGCGACCCATCGCTCATCGACCAGGGTCACGATGACCTTGCCCCACTCCAGCGCCGCGCCCGAAAGCGCTTCCAGCACCGGCCGGGGAGACCGCCCGCCCGACAGGGCGATCGTCGCCACGCCGCGCGCTGCGATCGCGTCGCCCAGCACGAACTCGATCCGCCGAGCCATGTCGGCAGCCGCCAGACCGCCATCAACAAAAAGATGTTCAGTGGGCATCGCGATCGCCCCTTATGTCAGTCAGCTTGCGCTCCCACGCCAACGCATGAGTGACGATCTGGTCCAGATCGGCATGGCGCGGCTGCCACGGAAATTCCGCCATGATCGCCCGATTGTCGGAGATCAGCGAGTCCGGATCGCCCGCGCGCCGCCCTCCCATCCGCCGGTCGATCTTGATGTTCGTCACCCGATCGACCGCATCCAACACTTCCAGCACGGAAAAACCGCGCCCATAGCCGCAATTCAGCAGATAATTCTGTTCGGGCCTCGCCATCAGAGCATCCAGCGCCAGCACATGCGCCGCCGCCAGATCGGTGACATGGATATAGTCGCGCACGCCCGTCCCGTCGGGCGTATCGAAATCGGTGCCGAACACCGACACAAACTCCCGCTTGCCCAGCGCCGCCTCGACCGCCACCTTGATCAAGTGCGTCGCTCCCGCCGTCGACTGACCCGTCCGCCCCTGTGGATCGGCCCCCGCCACGTTGAAATAACGCAGCGCGCAGAAGTTCATCGCATGCGCCGCGCTAACATCACGCAGCATATATTCGGTCATCAGCTTGGACATGCCATAGGGATTGATCGGCCGCTGCGGTGTCGTCTCCTTGACGGGGCTTTCCTCCGGAATGCCATAGGTCGCGGCGGTGGAGGAAAAGATGAAATGCGGCACGCCCACTGTCACCGCACTCTCGATCAGATCGCGGGTCTTGGCGCTGTTGTTGTGATAATATTTGAGCGGGTTCTCGACCGATTCCGGCACCACGACGGACCCGGCGAAGTGCATGATCGCCTTTATGTCATGATCGCGCAGAGCCTGCTGCACCAGTGGCTGGTCGGCAATATCGCCCTCAACGAAAGCCACATCGTCCGGCACTGCCCAGCGAAAACCCGTCACCAGATTGTCGATCACGACGACGCCATAACCGGCATCGCGCAGCGCCAGCACCGCATGGCTTCCAATATAACCGGCACCGCCTGTGACCAGAACCGTCGGCTTTTCGCTCATAAGAAGGACGTCTCCCGAAAATGTCGGGCGAGACCTAACTGACTGTCATTGTGATTGACAGCCTTCAGTGTTGCGCCGCGGGATCAATCCGACGAACACCGCATCGCAGGCGGTTCGGTGTGCTCCCAGCCCACCCCCGTTCGTCCTGAGCTTGTCGAAGGACTTCTCTTCTCTTCTTGGAAGGAGAGGGCGTCGACAGGCTCAGCCCGAACGGTGGCGAAGAATCAAAATCGTAAGTCTCAACCCTCAAGCCGCCGCAGCCTTCACCCCACCATCATAGAAAGTAGCCCCGCTCGCCGCCATATCCTGCAACTGCACGGTCGGCGCAAAGCGATCCCCATGCCGCGCCGCCAGCCGCTCCAGCACGGCCACCACATGGCCGATCCCGACCGTATCCATGTGGCTGAACGGCCCACCCGTCCAAGGCGCAAAGCCCCAGCCGAAAATCGCGCCCAAGTCGCCATCCTCCACCGTTTCCAGCACACCTTCCTCATAGCAGCGGGCGCATTCGATCAACTGCCGATAAAGCAGCCGTTCCTTCACTTCCTCCACATCGGGCTGCACCGCTGCACGCGGGAACATGTCTGCCAGCCCCGACCAAAGATGCTTCTTCCCGCCCTCCGGATAATCATACCAACCCTTTGCGCTCTTGCGCCCCAGCCGTCCCATCTCGACCATCCGCGCCATCACCGCATCGGAAGGCTGCGCCACATAGGCATCACCCAATTCCTTCTGCGCGGCGACCACGATCTTGTGGCCCAGCTGGATGGAAACTTCATCACCAACGGCCAAAGGCCCGACCGGCATCCCCAATTGCCGCCCGGCATTTTCGATAAGCGCCGGGTTGATCCCCTCGGCCACCATCTCCACACCTTCCTGCACATACGTGCCGAAACAGCGCGAGGTATAGAAACCGCGCGAGTCATTGACGACGATCGGCGTCTTCTTGATCTGGCTGACGAAATCCAATGCCTTGGCGATCGCGGCGGGGCCGGTTTCCTTGCCAAGGATGATCTCGACCAGCGGCATCTTCTCGACGGGCGAAAAGAAGTGGATGCCGATGAAATTGGCGGGCTTGCTCCATGCCTTGGCCAGCTTGGTGATCGGCAGGGTCGATGTGTTGGACCCGAAGATCACATCGGCGCCGAGCACCTCCTCGACCTTCTTCGTCACCTCGGCCTTGATCGCCACATCCTCGAACACGGCTTCGATCACAAAGTCCGCTCCGGCGAGCGCCGCATAGTCGGTCGTCGGTGTGACGCGCGCCAACGTCTCCGCCATCTTCTCGGGCGTCATGCCCCGGCCCAGCCGCTTCTTCAGCACATCCTCGACATGCGCCTTGCCCTTTTCGGCATAGGCCAAGTCACGGTCGAACAGCATGACCTCAATGCCTGCCTGCGCAGCGACCGTGGCGATCCCCGCGCCCATCATGCCCGCGCCCAGCATGGCGAGCTTCTTGGTCGCCGCCTTGGGCTGATCCTTCGGCCGTCGCGCGCCGCGTTCGGCGGCATTCTTGTTGACGAACAGGCTGCGGATCATGTTCGCCGCCTGCGGTTCCGCAGCGACCTTGGCGAAATATTTGCTCTCCACCCGGATCGCCCGGTCGAACGGCAGCAGAGCGCCTTCATAGACCGCCGACAGTAGAGCCACCGGCGCGTTCATGTTCCGCTGCGTCTGCTTCAACGTCATCGGCACCGCGCCGACCATCGTCTGCACGAAGGCAGGGTTGAACGCGCCCGCACCGCCCGGAAACTTGAAGCCCTTTACATCCCACGGCTGCGCGCTGGCGGACGGATTGGCCTTCACCCACTCCTTGGCCTTCTCGACCGCCGTGCCCTGCGGCACGACTTCATCGACGGCTTTCAGCATCGCCGCTTCGGCTGGGCGGAACAGCTTGCCCTGCAACATATACATCAGCGCCGCCTGCACCCCGATGAGGCGCGGCAAGCGCTGTGACCCGCCGCCGCCAGGGAAAAGGCCGATCAGGATTTCGGGCAGGCCAAGCTGCGTCTTGGGACTGTCGCCCACGACGCGCCGATGGCATGCCAGCGCCAGCTCGAACCCGCCGCCAACGCAAGTCCCCTCAATCGCGCAGGCCACCGGCTTGCCGCATGTCTCCAGCCTACGGAAAAGCTGGTTGAGCACGAACACTTGCTCGAAAATCTCGGCCGGAGCAGGGCGCTTGTCCGCGCCGCTCGCCAGCATCGACCCGAAATATTTAAGGTCCATGCCCGCCATAAACCCGCTGTCCTTGCCCGAAGCAATCACCGCGCCCTTGATCGCTTCTTCCGAACCGATGCGCGTGATTGCCTCGTCCAGATCGGCCAGAAAGTCGGGACCAATGACATTCATCGACTGGCCCGGCACATCGATGGTCAGAGTAGCGATGCCGTCCGCATCGACGTCAAAATTGATGGTTTGCATAAAGCTACTGCCTCTCAACTCCGTTCGCCCTGAGCTTGTCGAAGGGCTTCACTTTTCTTCTCAAGGGGGAGGGGGGATCAAACTCGCTCGATAATAATCCCTGTCCCCATCCCCGCACCAACGCAAAGGTTCACCAGCGCCGTACCCTTGCCCGACCGCTCCAGCTCATCCAGCGCCGTGCCCAGCACCATCGCACCAGTCGCGCCCAGCGGATGGCCCATGGCAATCGCGCCGCCATTCACATTGATCTTGTCATGGTCGAGGTCCATCGCCTGCATGTAGCGCAGCACCACGCTTGCAAAGGCCTCGTTCAGCTCCCACAGGTCGATGTCATGACTGCTCATCCCCGCTCGGTTGAGCAGTTTGCCCGCAACAAATTCCGGCCCCGTCAGCATGATCAGCGGCTCGGACCCGATCGATGCCATTGCCCTGATCCGGGCGCGGGGCTTCATCCCATATTTCTCGCCCATGTCCTTGTTGCCGACCAGTACAGCCGCCGCGCCATCGACGATGCCCGAACTGTTGCCCGCATGATGGACATGGTTCACCCGCTCCAGTTCAGGATATTTGAGCAGCGCGATCGCGTCGAAGCCCGGCATTTCCTCACCCAGCGCGGTAAAGCTCGGTTTCAGCGCAGCGAGCGACTGCATCGTCGCGTCGGGCCGCATATGCTCGTCATGGTCCAGCACCACGGAACCGATCACATCACGCACAGGAATGATCGATTTGGCAAAGCGTCCTTCGTCCCACGCTGCCTTCGCCCGCCGCTGGCTCTCCACCGCATAGGCGTCCGCATCGTCGCGGCTGATCCCGAACTTGGTCGCGATCACATCGGCGCCGATGCCCTGCGGCGCGAAATAGGTCTTGTAGGCGACCGCCGGGTCCATCGCGATCGCGCCGCCGTCAGATGACATCGGCACCCGGCTCATCGATTCGACGCCGCCGCCGATCGCCAGGCCCGCTTCGCCCGAATATACCTTCGCCGCCGCCATGTTCACCGCTTCCAGTCCCGACGCGCAGAAACGGTTGATCTGCACCCCCGGCACCGTCTGCTCATAATCGGCGTTCAGCACGGCGGCGCGGGCGATGTCACCGCCCTGTTCGCCTATCGGTGTGACGCAACCAAGTATCACATCGTCCACGTCAGCCGTGTCGATGGCGTTGCGGTCCCGCACCGCCTGCAACACCTGTGTCGCCAGCTGGATAGGGGTGATTTCATGCAACGACCCGTCCGGCTTCCCTCGACCTCGGGGCGTCCTCACGGCATCGTAGATAAAGGCTTCCATCGCTCGGTCATTCCTCTTCGCTTGGCGTCCAGCGTGCCGCAAATGTATTTACGTTTACGTAAAGTGCAAGCCTATTCGCTTTAACATTGAACTGCTTTCCTTCCTTCCGCGTTTGACGCTCCAATCGTTTTCGGGTTCATGCATTTTCAGTGTCAGAGGCAGATTCTCCTCCAGCGCCATCGCCCTTCGCCATCCCCATCTTCCGCGCGGTATGGTTCGCCAGCCTCGCGTCCAACTTCGGCGGGTTGATCCAGTCGGTCGGCGCGGCATGGATGATGACCTCGCTGTCGGGCTCCCCCATGCTCGTCGCGCTGGTGCCCGCATCGACAACCCTGCCGATCATGCTGCTCTCGCTCTGGGCAGGCGCGGTCGCGGATAATCTCGACCGCCGCCTCGTCATGCTCGCCTGCCAACTGTCGATGCTCCTGGTATCGGCGTCGCTCGCGCTATTCGCGTGGCTCGGGTTGCTCACGCCCTGGTCGCTCCTCGCCTTCACCTTCCTGGTCGGCTGTGCCACCGCCATTAACGGTCCGGCGTGGCAAGCATCGGTCGGCGACATGGTCCCACGTTCCCAACTGCCCAGCGCCGTCGCGCTCAACAGCATGGGCTTCAACCTTGCGCGCAGCGTCGGCCCCGCACTCGGCGGCATCATCGTCGCAGCCGCAGGCGCCGCCGCCGCGTTCCTCACCAATGCGCTGAGCTATATCGCCCTGACCATCGTGCTCCTCCGCTGGCAGCCGGAACGCGGGCCGAAGCTCCTGCCGCGCGAACGCCTCGGCCTCGCGATGAGGGCAGGCGCGCGCTATGTCGCCATGTCGCCCAAGATCCAGCTCGTCCTCCTGCGCGCGGCAGCTTTCGGCATCGGCGCGAGCGCGGTGTCCGCCCTCATGCCTCTAGTGGCGCGCGACCTGTTGAAGGGCGACGCCCTTACCTTCGGTATCCTGAGCGGCGCCTTCGGCATCGGCGCAGTCCTGGGCGCACTCTCCTCCGGCAGGCTCCGCCGCCGCTTCGCCATCGAAACCATCGTGCGTTCCGCCGCACTTGCGCTGGCAATAGGCACTGCTATCACGGCTTCCACCGGCTGGCTGCTTGTAACGATAGCGGGGCTCCTGCTCTGCGGCGCAGGCTGGGTCATCGCGCTGTCGACCTTCAACGTCTCGGTCCAGATGTCCGCTCCCCGATGGGTGCTGGCGCGGGCTGTCGCCCTTTACCAGATGACGGCGTTTGGCGGCATGGCACTGGGCGCCTGGCTGTTCGGCTGGCTGGCGGAACATATGGGCGTGGTGACGTCGCTCCACGTCGCCGCCGGGGTGCAGTTCGTGGCGGCGATGGTCGGCCTTTTCCTGCCGCTATCCCAGACCGGCGACGAAAATCTCGACCTCCTGAACCGCTGGCAGGAACCGCAGACCTCGGTGCCCATAGAACCACGTAGCGGACCAGTGGTCATCACCATCGAATATCGCATTCCGCCGGGTTCCGTCGTGCCGTTCCTCACCGCGATGAGCGAGCGCCGCCGCATCCGCCGCCGCGACGGCGCGCATGGCTGGTCGCTGCTCAGGGACTTGGCCGATCCCGAATTATGGGTCGAGCGTTATCATGTCTCCACCTGGCTCGACTATGTCCGCCACAACAGCCGCCGGACGATGGCCGATACCGCCAATTCCGACGCTCTTGCAGCGTTACACAGCGGATCTCATCCACCAGTCGTGCATCGCATGCTGGAAAGGCAGACCGGTTCGCTACCAATCGGCCGGATGCCCGATGTGCGGGAGATGGACGACCCGATGACCGACCCGACCCGGTCGAGCTGATCGGCTATCCCTGCGGCAGGTCGTCCGGCGTGTCGATATCGACGAGCGAACTGCTCATCGCTTCGATCTGAAGCCCTCGGCTTAACAGCGCCCTAGCTCCCTGATCACCGCGCAGGGTCAGCAACTCGGGAAAATGCTTTCGTCCGATGAAGGCGGGCGGCGAGGAAGAAAAACCATCCGTACTCGCTACCACCGACCGCACATCCTCCGCCGCCAGGCATATCCGGTTATAATGCGACTGCGGCACATAGGGCATGTCGGCCAGGCAGATGAGAATGCCCCGACAGCGCCTGATCGGCATGACATGGTTCACGGCCAGCACGATACTGCTCGCCAGCCCTTCTTCAGGCTTGTCATTGACCAATATGCTGTAGCCACGCCTCTCCAGTTTCCGGTGAATATCGGGAGCATCCCCGATCGGCCGCGTCACCGCCACCAGTTCGGCGAAGGCGAGGGAGGCGACGGCTTCCAATGTATGGGCAACGACCGGCTTGCCATTGAGGTCGGCCATCAGCTTGTCATCCTCACCGAAGCGCGACGACGTCCCGGCGGCCAGCAACACGGCTGCGATCCGTTCAGTTCGCACGCTTCAGCCTTGCTGCCGTGGATGGGGGACGGGCGACGGGACGGCCATGCTTATCGGATCGGCTTCTTGTGATGCGCGTTGATGTGCCACCCGGCATGACCCCTGTCCATAGCATAGGTAAAGGGGGCTGGCGTTCCGCAAACATAGCCGCCATATGCGCCCTGAACAAAGATAATGAGGAGTAGTGTCGGCCATGGACTATGATCCCGATGCCGAGGCTGTAGGCGAAGCGACAAAGGAAGCGGTGCCCGTCGATGTGGCAGATGCTATCCGCACGTTGATCCGCTGGTCGGGCGACAATCCGACGCGAGAAGGCCTGCTCGAAACCCCAGAACGCGTCGCGCGTGCGTGGCGCGAATATTGCCGTGGCTATGGCGATGATCCGGCCTATCATCTGTCGCGCATCTTCCACGAAGTGGGCGGCTATGACGATATCGTGCTGCTCAAGGACATACCGTTCCAGTCGCATTGCGAACATCATATGGCGCCGATCATCGGCCGCGCGCATATCGCCTATCTGCCCGGCAAATATGTGGTCGGCATTTCAAAGCTGGCGCGCGTTCTGCACGCCTTCGCCAACCGCCTTCAGGTTCAGGAGCGCCTGACCGCCGAAGTCGCCAACTGCATCTGGGAACATCTGAAGCCTCAGGGCGTGGCCGTCGTGATCGAAGCGACGCATGGTTGCATGACCGGGCGGGGCGTTCGCACTCCCAATGTGCTCATGAAAACCAGTCGCATGCTCGGCGTATTCCGCGAGGACGAAAAAAGTCGCGAGGAAGTGCTGAAGCTCATCGAATCGTGAGCGGCGAGGAAACACCCGCTTACCGGCCCCTTGGCGGCGCGCGCGGGCAGGCCGAAGGACCGCTGCCGCTGGCGAACAAGCGCTTGGCGCTGATCACCGGCGGCCACAGGCGGCTGGGCGGCGTCATTGCCGCCGGGTTCGCGCGTGTCGGCTATTCGCTCGCCATTCACGGCAGCCATGATACCCGGCTGGACTCGGCGCTTGCCCTGACGCTCGATGAAAATGGCACGGAATGGGACGGCTTCACCGCCGACTTCTCTGATCCTGAAAGCGCCGAGGAACTCGTCGCCAAGGTCGCCGAACGCTTCGGTCGTCCGCCCGACATATTGGTGAACAGCGCCGCGATTTTCGGTCAGGACCGGCTGGACAATGTCTCCGCCGACGATCTGATGCGGCATTATGCCGTCAACTGCGCCGCGCCCGCGTTACTCACAAAATCGTTTGCAACCATACCGGCCGGGGTGGCGGATCGGTGCATCATCAATATCCTTGATCAGCGGATCGATCATCCGCACGCCGATCAGCTGGCCTATACCTTGTCGAAGTCGGCGCTGGCGGGGCTGACCCGCCTTTCCGCCGCCAGCCTCGCTCCGCATATCCGGGTCAACGCAGTCGCGCCCGGCCTCACCATCGCCACGCCCGATTATGATGAGGCGCAGATGGAAAGGCTGCAATCGGCCATGCCGCTTGGCCGCTTGCCGCTGGCCGAACAGATTGCGGAAGCGGTTCTCTATCTGGCGCAGGCGAGCGCCGTCACCGGGCAAACGCTTTATGTCGACGGTGGCGCACATATGCGCAGCTACGACCGCGACTTCATGCATATGGGAAGGTGATCGGCGGCGGTTGTTGCTGCCCCGCTGCACCACAGATTTGAAGGAAAATGACGATGAGCTTCGAAACGATTTTGGTCGAACAGCGCGAAGCGGTGACGCTGGTCACGCTGAACCGTCCGCAGGCGCTGAACGCACTCAACACGCAAGTTCTGGCGGACCTGAGCGCCGCTTTCGCGGTCTATGACGCTGATCCCTCGCAACTGTGTCTCGTGCTGACGGGTAGCGAAAAAGCCTTCGCCGCAGGCGCGGACATCAAGGAGATGGTCAGCAAGGAAGTCGCCGACTTCTTCCTGGAGGACTTCTTCTCCGGCTGGCAAAAACATGTGGTGGCGACGCGCAAGCCGTGGATCGCCGCTGTCGCGGGCTTCGCGCTGGGCGGCGGCTGTGAACTGGCCATGATGGCCGACTTCATCATCGCGGCAGACACGGCCAAATTCGGTCAGCCGGAAATCAAGCTTGGCGTCGCACCCGGCATGGGCGGGTCGCAGCGCCTGACCAAGGCGGTCGGCAAGGCGAAGGCGATGGAAATGTGCCTCACCGGCCGCATGATGGGCGCGGAGGAAGCCGAGCGTTCGGGCCTCGTGTCGCGCATCGTACCGACGGCGGAGCTGCTGGATGACGCGCTCAAGACCGCGGCGGCGATCGCTGCCATGCCGCCCATGGCGACCATGGTGAACAAGGAAATGGTGAACCTCGCCTTCGAAACCATGCTGGAGCAGGGGCTACTGACCGAAAGGCGTCTGTTCCAGCTGCTCACCGCCACGGAAGATCGGGAAGAGGGCATGACCGCCTTCGTTGAGAAGCGCCCGGGCGTGTGGAAGGGCCGCTAACCGGCGCGAAAAAATATCCACACTTATCCACAGCTTTAGACAGAGGCTGTCGCTGAACCGTCAGATTCCGCTTTGAACGACTCACATTTGGTGAGACCTTCGGGTTGTCGAAACGAAAGAAGAAACGGAGAAATCCGGATCATCAAATCGGCGATCATATCAAAGATTTGACTGACGTTTCGGTCATCGGGCTGAAATTGGAACTGCAAGGTTCGAATGGAAACTGATGGTCTTCTAAAGACCCTGTCATGCACGCGCGAAAGCGAACGTCGGACGGGGAATTTTGAAGACAGCTGCGGAATATGGCGAATAGCCGGACAGCCGGAGCAGACACGATGCCAAACCTTCTCGGTAGAAGCATCGCGCGCCGAGTCCGATGATCGCATCCTGAAAGGGAAGCGGATCCGGGACACGACGGAAGTGGGGACCGACAGCGATGTCGGCCCCCATTTTGCTTTTGGGCCGCCCTGCGCCGGTCCACATTATCCAAAAGTCTATGTCTCTTTATTGCCAATCCATCGGCGCGGCTCTTCTGTACTCTATGAGGTGGATAGAGAAGGATCGCATCATGGATGACCAGCTGAATTCGTCGGTAACGGAGGACAGGCGCAATTTTCTGAAGACCTGCGGCAGGTTTGCGGCAACGGTCCCGCCCGCCATGACCATCCTTTTATCCACTTCACTAAGCTCCGAAGCCATCGCCGCATCCAGCGGCGGTGGGGGCGGAGGCGACCGAGGCCCCAGGGACAGCGGCCCCAAGCCCGGCCCCGATTCCACGCCCAAATATGGCTCACTCGACACTGGGATAAAGACAGTGGAAGTGCGGCGGGATAAACCGGAAAATAAGAAGGTTGGTCTCTAAAACAGCTGCCCTGCAAGAGCGATGGTGCCGGCTAGAGGGTTCGAACCCCTGACCCCCTGATTACAAATCAGGTGCTCTACCAACTGAGCTAAGCCGGCACGTCGTTTGGACGGAAAAGCGCCTTACTATCAGATGACACCGAACGTCCAGCCCTCCGTTGCGGCAATATGCGGATTGAGCGCGGGTGGGGTCCAGATGCCCGGACTTGGCGCGACGTTGCGCATCCATGCGGCAGTGACGATCGCGTCCGCGCCATGATCATCCGGCGGCAATCCCTCATAGGGCTGGGAGCCGAGCGCGGATAGCGCATCGTCCAAAGCGCCAAGATCACGCATCTTCGTCCGCCCCTTGGGCCGCCCCGCCGCCCGCGCCGCGATGCTGGTATAAATCTCCACCACCAGCGACCCGTCGCGCGGCGCCGGGTCGAATGGCCAGACGGGAACATGATCCCGCACATGATGGAGCAGGCGCATCCCCGCAAAGCTCGCCTTCGCCACCTGAGCCGCGCCGATCGCGTCATAGACGGTGGACGGCTTGCCCCCACCGCCCGCATTATAATGCGCTTCGCACACCCGGTTGTGCATGAAGTCGGCTTTCACTCCGTCCGCCTTGCCGAAGTAGAAATGGCGGCGATGCGTGACGTGCAGCAGGCTGCCCGCACCCAGATCGGGATCGTCGCAAACGCTATCCACATAGGCCCAGAAGTCAGGCCCCGTCACCGGCACCTCATCGCCGGGCAGATACGCCTCCCGCGCCACGAAGGGCGGCGCAAAGCTGAAATCGAACCCAAACAGCGTCGGCCCCTCCGCAGCCGCCGCGATCAGCCATTGCGCCACCGCCGAACGCGACCAGAAACCGCCGTCTTTCGGATGGATCAGCCGGGGAACTGCATCACCACGCTCGCACAGCGCCACCGCTATCCCCTTATGCCGTACACCCTTCGCGCCTGACCAGTCGATCGCGGCATATCGGGCGAAGCGCGGTGTCATGAATGCGACCGCCCCCTCAGTCGCCGCCGCGCTCGGCCCGCAGCTTGTCCCAATAAGCCATGCGCTCGGCTATGCGCGCCTCGAACCCGCGATCGGTCGGGGCAAAGAAAGTCTGAGCCTCCATCTCCTCGGGCCAATAATTGTCCCCGGAAAAGCCCTCAGCGCTGTTATGATCATATTGATAGCCCTTGCCATAGCCGATGGTCTTCATCAGCCGGGTAGGGGCGTTCAGGATATTCTTCGGCGGCATTAGCGATCCGGTATCGCGCGCCGATTTCCACGCCGCCTTCATCGCTGCATAGGCTGCATTGGATTTGGGAGCCGTCGCGCAATAAAGACAAGCCTGAACGATCGCGAGTTCCCCTTCAGGACTCCCCAGAAAGTCATAGCTATCCTTGGCCGCAAGGCACTGCACCAGCGCCTGCGGGTCGGCAAGTCCAATATCCTCGCTCGCAAAGCGCACCAGCCGACGTAGTACGTAAAGCGGCTGCTCCCCCGCCGTCAGCATCCGCGCCAGATAATAGAGCGCCGCCTGTGGGTCCGATCCGCGCAACGCCTTATGCAGCGCCGAGATGAGGTTGTAATGCCCCTCCCGATCCTTGTCATAGACCGCCATGCGCCGGTGCAGCAGCGCCGACAGCCCAGCAGGATCGAGCGGCTCGCCAATATCGATCGAATACAGCGTCTCGACCTGATTGAGCAGGAACCGCCCATCACCATCCGCGCTAGCCAGCAAGGCATCCCGCGCCGCCGCAGTAAGTGGCAAAGGCCGCTGCGTGATCGCCTCTGCCCGCTCCAGCAACAGCTCCAGCGCGGCAGCATCCAGCCGGTGCAGGATCAGCACCTGCGCCCGCGACATCAACGCCGCGTTCAATTCAAAACTGGGGTTCTCCGTGGTCGCCCCGACCAGCGTCACGGTCCCATCCTCGACAAAGGGCAGGAAGCTGTCCTGCTGCGCCCGGTTGAATCGATGAATCTCATCCACGAACAGCAAAGTCTTGTCCCCGCGCCGGGCATGCTCCTTCGCCGCCGCAAAGACCTTCTTGAGGTCAGCGACGCCCGAAAACACTGCGGAGATCGGCTCGAACCGCATATCCACCGCGTCGGCCAGCAGCCGCGCGATCGTCGTCTTGCCCGTACCCGGAGGCCCCCACAGGATGATGGACGAAAGCCGCCCAGCCGCCACCATCCGCCCGATCGCGCCTTCCGGCCCGGTCAGATGCTCCTGTCCCACGACATCGGCCAAAGTACGCGGCCGCAGGCGGTCGGCCAGCGGGGCATTCTCCCCGGCATCACCGGGCTCGTTCACGGCATCGGAAGCAAAAAGATCGACCATCGCCCCGATATAGGCAGAGTGCGCGGTTTAAGGAACCGGGCTGGAGCGCAACCTCGCGCCGTGCGTCCGCTGGCGAATCACGCGGACATAGGTATCGACCAGCGCTTGATTCACCTGATCCCATCCATATCGCTCCGCCTCCGCCATCGCGGCAGCCCCGGCATCGGCCCGCGCATGAGGATCGGTGCAATAGCTCGCCAACGCATCGGCAAAGGCCCCGATCGCCCCCGGACGGATCAGGCGGCCCGTCACGCCCTCGGTGACAAGGCTCTCACTACCCGTCGCCCGCGCCGCCACCGTGGGAAGCGCACAAGCCATCGCCTCCAGCGTCACATTGCCGAACGTCTCGGTGATCGAGGGATTGAAGAGCATATCCATGCTGGCGACCGCCCGGCCAAGCTCATCACCCTTCTGGAACCCGGTGAAAACAGCGTCCGGCAGCCGGTTCTGGAACCACTCCCGCGCGGGGCCTTCGCCGATGATCAGCACCTTGTGCCGCACATCGCGCATCTTCAACTGGTCGATCGCATCGGAAAAGACGTCCAGCCCCTTTTCCATCACCAGACGACCGATGAAGCCGATGACCGGCTGATCATCCTCTATCCCGAGCGACCGCCGCCACGCCATGTCGCGGCGTCCTGGATTGAAGATGTCCCGGTCGATCCCCCGCGTCCAGATGCCCACATCATAGCTCATCCGTTGTTCGCGAAGCAGCTGCGCCATGGACTCCGAAGGAGCGACGATGGCGTCGCAACGCCGGTAAAAGCGCCGCAGCATCGACTCGATCACAGGCTCGAGGAAAGCCAGCCCATAATAGCGCGGATAGGTCTCAAACCGCGTATGGACCGAAGCCACCGCCGGAAGCCCGCTGTTCCTCGCCCATGTCACCGCCCGGTGCCCCAAGGGGTCAGGGCTAGACACATGGACCAGATTGGGCCGAAACCGCTTCAGGTCGCGCCGGACATGCCCCGACATGCGATAGGGCACGCGATATTCCTTCCGCCCCGGTATCGCCAAGGACGGCGCGCTCACCAGATCGCCGGTCGGCTCGAAAGCGGGCGTCGCGACCGTCGGCGAATAGACGCGCACAGCCGCGCCCTGACGCAGCAAATAGCCCACAAAGCGGTTGAGCGCCTGGTTCGCGCCATCGCGCACATAATTGTAATTGCCGCTGAAGAGCGCGACGCGAAGGCCAGTAACGTCCATCTGCCGCCCCTTAACCCAGCCAAATGAAAAACCCAAGGGAACCGCATCCGCAACCGGGATTTTTGTGGCCATGACCATATCGAAACGCCGCCATGATGTCGCGGCAGGAGAAGGATGAAGATGTCCGAAGCTTTCCGCAGGGGGATGCGCGTTAAGTGGAATTGGGGGCAGGGCGTAGGCCGTGGACGCGTGGCCGAACGGTTCGACCGCCATGTCGAAAAGACGATCGAAGGTGCACTGATCCGCCGCAATGGAACGGCGAAGAACCCCGCCTATCTCGTCCAAACCGACAGCGGCAGCGAAGTATTGAAACTGGCGTCGGAATTAAGCCGCGCCTGACCCCCTCTCGCCAATTTTCCGCGCCGCTGCCATAGGGGCGGAATGGCTGAGCATCTTACCATCGAGGCGTTGCTGACGGGCACGCCCATGCCCTTTCGCGACAGCGACTATAGCGCCATTGCGAAACGGCCTGTGGACGGCGTCGTTCGGATCGGATGGCAGGGGCTTGAAGGGGATTCCGTCGCCGACCCTGTCCACCATGGCGGGTGGGACAAGGCAATCCACCTCTACCCCCAGGACCATTATGATTGGTGGCGCGAACGCAAGCCCGACCACACGTTGCTGCAGGCCCCCGGCGCTTTCGGCGAAAACATTGCCTCGCTGGGCATGACGGAGGAGGAAATCTGCCTCGGCGACCGCTTCTCGCTCGGCAGCGCGCTGGTAGAGGTCAGCCATGGACGCCAACCCTGCTGGAAGCTCGACCACCGCTTCGGCTCACGCGACATACTGGCCACCATCGTGAAAACCGGCCGCGCGGGTCTCTATTTCCGCGTGCTGCGCGAAGGGGAGGCGGAAGCGAAAGGGCGCATGGAACTGCTCGACCGTCCGTTACATGAATGGCCCATAGCCCGCGTCTTTCGCCTGCTGATCGGCGGGCGGCACAAGGTGGAACCCGATGCTGTCCGGGCGCTGGCGGGCATGCCCGTCCTGGCGGAGGTTTGGCGTGACCGCGCCCGTAAGTTGGTGGAATAGCGGGCAGCACCGCAAATCTCGGTCAAGCCATCTGGTATGCCGCTTGGGCCTTCCCTATAGCTGATCCATGGCATCGACCCAAAAGCAGAAGAAACCCGAAAAAGTCCGGCCCGCCGGCTTCCCCACTCGTGATCAGGTGATGGAATTCGTCACCTCCTCCGATCAGCCCGCAGGCAAGCGGGAAATCGCCAAAGCCTTCGGCCTCAAGGGGCAGGAAAAGATCGCGCTGAAAGCGTTGCTGAAGGATATGGCCGACGAAGGGCTGCTGGACATCGGCCCCGCGCGCGCCTTCCACAAAATGGGCGGCGTGCCAAAGGTCACCGTCCTGCGCATCGTCGATGTCGACGGCACCACCCTCATCGCCACGCCCGAGCGCTGGGAAGCCGAAGGCCAGCCCGCGCCGCGCCTCCGTGTAATGGAACGCGGCAAAAGGGGCGCGCTGACCATCGGCGACCGCATCCTCGCCCGCACGGAAGAGGCCGGACGCGGCTGGGTCGCCCACCCGATGAAGAAGCTCGCCAAGGCGACCGAGGAACTGCTTGGCGTGGTGGAAGCGGGGGAGGGCGGCAAGCTGTGGCTACGCCCCGTCGACAAGCGCATCCGCAAGGACACGCCGATCAGCGACGCGGGCAATGCCAGCCCCGGCGATCTCGTTCTGGCCGAACCCGTAGGTCGCCCGCCGCGCATCAGTGCCCGCGTAACCGATATATTGGGCGATCCCTTCGCGCCCCGCAGCTTCAGCCTCATCGCGATCCACAAATATGGCATTCCGCACGTCTTCCCTGAAAAGGTAGAGGATGAGGCTGTCGCCGCTTCGAACATCGCCCTGAATGAGGACAAGCGCGAGGATTTGCGCCACCTGCCCATCGTCGCGATAGACCCCGTCGATGCACGCGACCATGACGACGCCGTCTGGGCCGCACCGGACGAAGACCCCGCCAATCCCGGCGGCTATCGCGCCATCGTCGCCATCGCCGACGTCAGCTACTATGTCCGCCCCGGTAGCGCGCTCGACAAGGAAGCCCGCAAGCGCGGCAACAGCGTCTATTTCCCCGACCTCGTCGTCCCCATGCTGCCGCACCAGCTGTCATCCGACATGTGCTCGCTCCGCGCCGGACAGGACCGCGCAGCCATGGCCTGCCACCTCACCATCGACGCATCCGGCAAGGTCACCGCCTGGCACTTCACCCGCGCCTTCATCCGCGTCGCCGCCGTCCTGGCCTATGAAGACGCTCAAGCCGCAATCGACGGCACATCTCCCCTCCCGCAAGCGGGAGGGGCCGGGGGTGGGCAAGGCGAAACCTCACCAAATCAACCCGACCTCCTCGAAACCGCCCTAAAACCCCTCTGGTCCTGCTGGAAACTCCTACGCAAAGCCCGCGACAAGCGCGACCCGCTAGCCCTCGACCTCCCCGAACGCCGCGTCGTCCTCGATGAAAATGGCAAGATCGTCAGCGTCGCCGTCCGCGAACGGCTCGACGCGCATATGCTGATCGAAGATTATATGATCGCCGCCAACGTCGCCGCCGCCAAGGCGCTGGAAGGTAAGAAGGCCCCCGTCATGTACCGCGTCCACGAACCGCCCAGCCGTGACAAGCTGGTCGCGCTCAAGGACTATCTCGCGACCTTCGACATCGACTTCGCGCTGGGGCAGGTCATCAAGCCCTCAACCTTCAATCGCCTGATCGACCGCATCGGCGAGGCGGAGGAAAAGCCCCAGATCATGGAGCAGATCCTGCGCAGCCAGACCCAGGCCTATTACAGCCCCGCGAATATGGGCCATTTCGGCCTCGCGCTCGGCTCCTATGCGCATTTCACCTCGCCCATCCGCCGCTACGCCGACTTGCTGGTCCACCGCGCGCTCGTCGGCGGCTACAAGCTCGAACTCCCCGCGCCCAAGGGTGGCGCGCTGCCGGACCGCACCTCGCTCAGCGCCGACGATCATGAAAATATGGGCCGCGTCGGCGAGATGATCAGCCAGCATGAACGCCGCGCGATGGAGGCGGAGCGGGAGACGATCGACCGCTATGTCGCCGCCTTTCTCGCTGCTCATGTCGGCGAAATGGTCAACGCACGCATCACGGGCGTGCAAAATTTCGGCTTCTTCGCGACGGTGGAGGGGCTTGGCGGCGATGGCCTCGTCCCGGTGTCCACTATGGGCGACGAACGCTTCTTCTTCGACGAAGCAGGCCGCGCGCTGGAAGGCGTGGAGAGCGGCGACCGCTACACCGTCGGCCAGCATCTCCAGCTACGCCTTGCCGAAGCCGACCCGATCAACGGCTCGCTGCGCTTCGAACTCCCCGACGCCCCACCGCAACGGCCGAGCTTCAAGAAGGACAGAACACGTCCCGGCGCGAAACGCGGCCGCCCCGCAAACATCCGGCACATGGGCGCAAAACGCGGCAAGCACCGCCGCTGAGACTTATTCCAATCCCTCTTTTGCGCACCACCTAACCCCGTTCGCCCTGAGCCTGTCGAAGGGCTTTCCTTTCTAAAAAGAAGTAGAACCGTTGGCTATCGCCGCCCTTCGGGTCGACAGGCTCAGGGCGAACGGAAATAGGAGGCGGTGCCAATCTCTAAAGCATAAACCTTAGCTCAGCCGGTCAATCGCCTCCGCACTCAACCCACCGGGAATGACCATGATAGGGCAGGGCAACTTCCCCGCGTCCGCCCCCGCAAAGTGCGACACCAGCGCGCCCGGATGCCCGCTCGCCGCCGCGCCCAGCACCAATGCCGCGACATCGGGCATCTCATCCAGCGTCTCGCGCACCAGCGCCACCGCGTCACCCTGTCGCACGGTAATGCTCGGGCGAATACCGGACTCCTCGGTCAGCGTACCCGCCGCGCTGGTAACGAGCGCCTCGGCCCGCTGCCGCGCTTCATCCTCCATCGTCGCCTGTACCCCGCCCCACTGCACGAACTCGGCGGGCGGCACGAGCGCGAGGATGCGGATAGACCCTGCCGTCTTCGCCGCGCGCCGGGCCGCGAAACGCAGCGCCGTCTCCGCCTCCGGCGATTCGTCCACTACAACCAGATAAGTCCGCATAGCTCCCGCACCCCACGCCAAAATGGGCAGCTTGGTCTCCCGCTGCCTTCCTGTCTGAACCCATCTGGTAAATTATGAACCAGTCTGGTGAAATGTGGCGGATTATCGCCCAAGGCGCAAGCCACGCCCTTGACCCTCCCGCGCAAAGGGTCAAAACGGCATTCAACGCTTACCCGCCCGGCCGGGAAAAGAAGAGAGGCCTTCACGCATGAGCAAGAAAATCCAGATGCCCGCCTTGTCTCCCACGATGGAAGAGGGGACGCTGGCTAAATGGCTGGTGAAGGAAGGCGATACCGTGTCGTCGGGCGATCTGCTCGCCGAGATCGAGACGGACAAGGCCACGATGGAATTTGAAGCCGTGGACGAAGGCAAGATCGCCAAAATCCTCGTCTCCGAAGGCTCCGAAGGCGTGAAGGTCGGCACGGTCATCGCCATTATCGCCGAAGAAGGCGAAGACCTCGCGCAAGCAGCTGAAGGCGGCTCGGCTCCCGCCCCCAAACCAGCCGCCGCCGCGCCAAAGGCCGACCCCGTGCCCGCCAAGGCAGAAGCTCCCGCCCCCAAGGCGGAGACTGCACCCCAGTCCGGCGACCGCGTAAAGGCCAGCCCCCTGGCGCGCCGCATCGCCGAGGAAAAGGGCCTCGACCTCTCCAGCCTCACCGGCACCGGCCCCAACGGCCGCATCGTGAAGGCCGATCTGGAAGGCGCTTCGGCCAAGGCTCCGACCGCCGCCCCGGCTCCGGCCGCAGCAGCCCCGGCCCCTGCACCGGCCGCCGCGCAGGACTTCGGCATCCCGCACGAAGTCATCAAGCTCAGCGGCATGCGCAAGACCATCGCCCGCCGCCTCACCGAATCCAAGCAGCAGGTCCCGCACATCTACCTCACCGTCGATATTCAGCTCGACAAGCTGCTGAAGCTGCGCGGCGAACTCAACGCCGGTCTCGCCAGCCGCAATGTCAAGCTGTCCGTCAACGACCTCCTCATCAAGGCGCTTGGCGTCGCGCTCATCCAGGTCCCCGAATGCAACGTCCAGTTCGCGGGCGACCAGATGCTGCAATTCAGCCGCGCCGATATCAGCGTCGCCGTCTCGATCCCCGGCGGCCTCATCACCCCGATCGTGACCGGCGCGGACAGCAAGGGCGTCGCCGCCATCTCGAACGAGATGAAGGATCTCGCCACCCGCGCCAAGGACGGCAAGCTCAAGCCGGAAGAATATCAGGGCGGCACCGCTTCGCTCTCCAACATGGGCATGTTCGGCATCAAGCAGTTCGAAGCCGTCATCAACCCGCCCCAGGCCATGATCATGGCGATCGGCGCGGGCGAAAAGCGTCCCTTCGTCGTCGATGATGCACTCCAGATCGCGACCGTCATGTCCGCCACCGGCAGCTTCGACCACCGCGCCATCGACGGCTCGGACGGTGCGCGCTTGATGAAGGTGTTCCGCGAACTGATCGAAAACCCCCTCGGCATGCTCGCCTGATGCGCGCCGCCGACGAGCCGCCGCCGGAGGAAAGCCCGGCGGTACGCGTCATCGCCATGCCCGCCGATACCAATCCCTATGGGGATATTTTCGGCGGCTGGCTGATGAGCCTCATGGACTCAGCGGCGGGTTCGGTCGCCGCCCGCCACAGTAAGGGCCGCGCCGTGACCATCGCGGTCGAAGGCATGACCTTCCTCCGTCCGGTAGTCGTCGGCGACGAAGTTTCGGTCTTCGCCAAGCTCGCTTCGGTCGGCCGCACGTCGATGAAGATCGATGTCGAGGCATGGCGCCGCACCCGCCATGATGACCGCTCCTATCGCGTGACCCGCGCCACCTTCACCTTCGTGGCGATCGGTGAAGATCGCCAGCCCCGCACCGTCCCGCCCATGACGGCGGCTTCAGACAAGAGAGACTGAAATCCATGGCTGAAAATTACGACGTCATCGTTCTGGGTTCCGGCCCCGGGGGCTATGTGGCCGCGATCCGCGCGGCGCAACTGGGCCTCAAGACCGCCATTGTCGAGCGTGAGAATCTCGGCGGCATCTGCCTCAACTGGGGCTGCATCCCGACCAAGGCGCTGCTGCGCTCGGCGGAAATCTTTCACTATATGCAGCATGCGGGCGACTATGGCCTCGCCGCTGAAAAGATCAGCGCGGACATCGCCGCCGTCGTCAAACGCTCGCGCGGCGTCGCCAAGCAGCTCAATCAGGGCGTCACGCACCTGATGAAAAAGAACAAGATCACCGTCCACATGGGCGACGGCAAGCTCACCGGAAAAGGCAAGCTCTCTGTCACCAAGGACGGCAAGACCGAGGAACTGACGGCGAAGAACATTATCCTCGCCACCGGCGCCCGCGCCCGCGACCTGCCCGGCACCCCTGCCGATGGCAAGCGCGTCTGGACCTACCGTCACGCCATGACCCCGCCCGAAATGCCGACCAAGCTGCTGGTCATCGGCTCCGGCGCGATCGGCATCGAATTTGCGAGCTTCTACAATGACATGGGCGCGGACGTCACCGTGGTCGAAATGATGGACCGCGTCGTGCCCGTAGAGGATGCGGACGTCTCCGCCTTCCTCGAAAAGGCGCTCAAGAAGCAGGGCATGACCATCCTGACCAGCGCTGGCGTCAGCGATATTCAGGTCGGTGCCAACGGCATCAAGGCGAAGCTGAAGGACAAGGCGGGCAAGGAAAGCGCCGCTGAATTCAGCCACATGATCGTCGCAATCGGCATCGTCCCCAACACCGAAAATATCGGCCTCAAGGAACTGGGCGTCGCGATGGACGATCGCGGCTTCCTCAAAACCGACGAGATGTGCCGCACCAACATCGAAGGCCTCTGGGCAATCGGCGACATCACCGCCCCACCATGGCTCGCGCACAAAGCCAGCCATGAAGGCGTGATCACCGCCGAAGCCATTGCGTGCAAGCACCCCCATGCCATGGACCCGCGAAACATCCCCGGCTGCACCTATTGCCACCCGCAAATCGCCTCGGTCGGCCTCACCGAAGCCAAGGCGAAGGAAGCAGGCTATGAGGTAAAGGTCGGCATGTTCCCCTTCATCGGCAATGGCAAGGCGATCGCGCTCGGCGAAGCGGAAGGCTTCACCAAGACCGTGTTCGATGCGAAGACCGGCGAACTGCTCGGTGCGCATATGGTCGGCGCCGAAGTCACCGAGATGATCCAGGGCTATACCATCGGCAAGACGCTGGAAACGACCGAAGCGGAACTGATGCACACCGTCTTCCCGCATCCGACCATCTCGGAATCGATGCACGAAAGCGTGCTCGCCGCTTATGGGCGCGCGCTCCATATCTGATCGCCGCTCATGGCAAAGGGGCGCGGGGATATTTCTCCTCGCGCTCCTCGCCGTTCTGGCAATCGCGCTGCTCCAGCGATCCGGCTGGTTCGATCCACTGAACGTCGCTGCGATGAAGGCGGCGGGGGCGGGCAGGGCGGCCGCTCCGTGGGTCACGCCAGTCATGATGGCTGCGTCCATCATCGGCGACACGATCGGGCGATTGCTCATCATGGCCGCCGTGGCGATCGCATTGCTCTACCGCCGACAACGCCATGCCGCCCAATGGCTCGCCCTCGTCACGGTCGGCGGCACCTTCCTCAACACCGGCCTCAAGCAGATTTTCGCCGCTCCGCGCCCCGACCTGCTGCCGCACATCGACATCGTGCATAGCTACAGCTTCCCCAGCGGCCATTCCGCCGGGACCATGATCCTGTTCGGCGCGCTGGCGATGCTGAGGCGTTTGGAACCCGGTGCCCTACCATCACCGTTCGCCCTGAGCTTGTCGAAGGGCTTTCCTTCCTCTTTTAGTAAGAAGAGGGCTTCGACAAGCTCAGCCCGAACGGGATGGAGTAATCCAGGTAAAAAGCATCACACTCTCGCCTATCTCACCGCCGCCCTCATCATCGCCCTAATCGGCACCAGCCGCGTCTGGCTCGGCGTCCACTGGCCGACCGACGTCCTCGCCGGCTGGATCGAGGGCTTGGGCTGGCTATGCCTCTGCCGCTACTGGCTACCAGCGGGGCGAGGGCAGGATCAGCGCGTCGCTTAATCGCTCATGCGGCGGCATCCCATCGGCAGTGACGAAGCCATGCACCCAGAAGCTGTCATAGGCACTGCCCAGCGCAATCAGCAGCAACAGCAGCGCCGACCCTGCAAAGACCGGCCGCGCGGCTCGCAACCCCGCTTCCGGCATCATCGCCAGCAACACCAAAGGCAGCAGCGGCAGGAAATAACGCCCCTGCGTCCCCTGCACATAATCGGCCCCGAGCGGCGTGCCCGTCAGATACATGGCCGTCTCGATCAGCAAAGCTGTGCCGCCAGCCACAGCCAGCCACCACAGCCTTTGCGCCGCGCCGACCCGGACCCCCGATCCACTCAAAACAGCCGCTCCCAACATAACAGCCGCCAGCAGATAGGTGCCGAGCGGCAACAATATCGCATTCCACCCGAAGCGGCCGATAAGCTGCAACGCATAAACCGGCGACCGCTCGGCAATGCTGGACCCTAGCGTGCGAACATAGGCTGCCGGATCAGCCATGATGACCGCCAGCTGCGCACCAAGCGGCGCGGTCATGACATTCTCCCCCGTCTTGCGCGACACGATATGATAAAGCGCCTGACTGCCGCCGGACATCTTCATCCACAGAATGAAGACCACCGCTCCCAGCGCCATCGCGCCCAGCAGCAGCCATGGCCGCATGTCCCGCCGATGCTGCGGCCATTGCAGCCCCGCCGCCATCAGGGGGAGATACACCCCCTTGGCCAGCGCGAGCAGAGGCGCGGCAATCAGCAGCCCGGCCGATCGGGCCGGATTGCTACCCATTGCGGCAAGGCGCAAGGACAGCGCCAATCCCACAAAGCCCATTCCGTTGATCACGGCGTCGGGAGAGAGCGACCCTGTCTGATAACTGAATGTCGGCAACAATGCCGTCGCCAACAAGGCCCCGCGTCCAAAGGGCATCAGCCCGAACGCCACCGCCAGCAATATTAGCCCGGCCGTGGCATTGACCAACCGTCCCACATAGAAACTGCCCATGCGCGGCAGGTCCAGCGCTTCTCCAGCCCGCAGTCCAGCGGCCGAAGGCGCATAAAGCGTCGGTGCATAATTGGCGACGTTGGGAAAATCGGCAAAGGCAGTGCCCGGCCGCCCTGCGTCAGCCCTCCACGCCCGCTCCATCATCCCGCGATCAAAGCGCCGCGCCTCGCCCGTAACTTCGGTGGGAAAGTCGATCCCGTGCAGATCCAGCGCGGATCGCGGCAGCTCAGCCCCGATCTCCTCGCTCCGCTGCTCGGTCATGACCCGCCCATCCGCCAGCAGCAGCGCTTTCATATAATGCTGATTTTCGTCGGGTGCCTGAAAGGGGGGCGTAATCACCGCAAACGACAATGTAACGGCGCAGACCAGCGCCAGCAGCCAGCGCTCCAGTCTCGTCACCGGCACGGTAATGGGCGAAAGCATCGCCCGCTCCGAAGAAATCGATAGTCTTTCGTGCCGCACAAGCCGCTCCACCACAAAACCCTCTCCCTCGGGGGAGAGGGCAGGGAGAGGGGGCGGCGCAACATTCGTTGGACACACACCCTCTCCAAATCGCCTTCACCGGAAAGCAAGGCGGGCAGCAGCCTAACGATCAGCTCTTAACATTTCCCCAGCATTGCCCGCGCGTCTCCATCATTGCGCAGGCGTCCCGCTTCATTCGGCTTCATTTTCTTTTTCAGCGGGCGGATGGAGCCGCAGCCGCGTCACCCGGCGTCCATCGCTGCTCACGATTTCCAGCTTCCAGCCGCTCTGTTCATGATCCAATATTTCGCCAGCCTCGGGCACGCGCCCGGCAATGACAAAGGCAAGGCCGCCCAGCGTGTCGACATCTTCCTCGACATCGGCCAACCGCTCGTCAATCTCCTCGGCGACATCATCCAGCTCGGCGCGCGCGTCCGCTTCCCACAATCCGCCCTCCAGCGGAACGAGCAGGGCCTCGGGCGCATCATCATGCTCATCCTCGACGTCGCCGACGATTTCCTCGACCAGATCCTCGAACGTCAGCAGGCCCTCGGTCCCGGAATATTCGTCTAGCACGATGGCCAGATGGGTCCGCTTGGCCCGCATCTCCGCCAGCAGGTCGAGCGCGCCCATGCTCTCGGGCACATAAAGCGGCTGACGGATCAGAGGCTCCAGACTGTCTGGAACGGGCGATTTGCCCGCCAATATCGCAAAGGCGTCGCGGATGTGGACCATGCCGACGATGGTATCCAGCGTCTCGCGATAGACCGGAATGCGGCTGTGCCCCGCTTCGGCGAACAGCGCCGCCAGTTCGGCAAAGCTCGCGCGTTCCTCGATCGCGATGATGTCGGCGCGCGGCACCGCAACGTCATCGACCGTATGCTCGGAAAAATGCAGCAGGTTCCGAACCATCTGCCGCTCTATCGCGGATAGGTCGCCCTTGGCTGCGGCAGGCGCGCGTTCGTCCTGCGCATCCTCATCATAATCGTCGAGCGCCTCTTCCAGCTCGCGCCGCAGGCTGGGGCTCTCCTCCTCACCGAACAGCAGCGACTTCAGGCCGCTCCATAAACCGCCCTCGTGACTACTACTGTCCGATTCCTTTGAACCGTTGCCGTCCTTCGGACTGCCTTCAGCCATCGTTCTTCCTATTGTCCTGTCAGGCGATCCCCATAGGGATCGGAAATGCCAAGGCTCAGCAACGACTGCGTCTCCAACGCCTCCATCGCCTCTGCCTCGGCATCCTCCATATGATCATATCCCAGCAAATGGAAAGTCCCATGGATGATCAGATGGGTTGCATGTTCGGCCACCGTTATGCCTTTTTCCGCCGCCTCGGTGGCGCACACGCCCTCCGCCAGCACGATATCGCCCAGCAACACCTCGCCATCGTCGGTATTGCCGGTCCCTTCCAGCAGGTCGGACTGCACCATCGGAAAGGACAGGACGTTGGTCGGCTTGTCCTTGTCGCGATAGGCGCGGTTCAGCTGATGAACCTCCTCATCGTTGGTCAGCTTGACCGCGACCTCATACAGCGCCTGGTCCGAGGCGAAGGCCGCGTAGGGGCTGTGGGTGATCGCCGCTACGACCGCCCGCTGCGCCAGCAACTCCCAATCCTCACCCGGCCAGCCTTCATCATGAAGGACCGCAACTTCAATCATCCAAATAAGCTCCGTTCGTTTCGAGCGAAGTCGAGAAACAGGTTCGGCCCTTAAGCATCCGGCCCCTCATAAGCCTGCACGATCCGCCCCACGACCGGATGGCGCACGACATCGCCGATGCCGAACGGTACTATGGAAATGCCATCCACTCCCTCCAGCCGCGCGACCGCGTCCGCGAGGCCGGAAATCCCCGGCTGAGGCAGATCGACCTGACGCGGATCGCCGCAGATCACCATCCGGCTCCCTTCGCCAAAGCGGGTGAGGAACATCTTCATCTGCGCGATGGTCGTGTTCTGCGCCTCATCCAGCACGATGAAGGCGTTGGCCAGCGTCCGCCCGCGCATGAAGGCCAGCGGTGCGATCTCGATCTCCCCGCTCGCGATCCGCCGCTCCACCTGTTCGGCGGGCAGCGTGTCGTAGAGCGCATCGTAGATCGGCCGCAGATAGGGATCGACCTTCTCCTTCATGTCCCCGGGCAGGAATCCCAGCCGCTCGCCCGCCTCAACCGCAGGCCGTGACAGGATCAGCCGGTCGACGCTGCCCGTGATCAACTGGCTCACCGCCTGCGCGACGGCGAGGTAGGTCTTGCCCGTGCCTGCCGGACCCAGCGCGAAGATGATGTCGTTCCGGGTCAGCGCCTCCATATAGGTGACCTGCGTCGCCGAACGCGGCACGATCGTCTTCTTGCGCGTGCGGATCATCACCTTGGGCGGCTCGGCGACGTCATGGCGGATGATGCCGTCCAGCATCGGTTCGGCCGACATGGCGATCACCGCCTCGACCGCGCCGCTGTCAATCTCCTGCCCAGCCACGATCCGGTTGTAGAGGCCCGTCATCACGTCCCGCGCCCGCGCCGCCGCTTCAGCATCACCCTCGATCTGAAGCTTATTCCCCCGCGCCGCGATATAGACGCCCAGCCGGTTTTCGATCGCCACCAAATTCTGGTCATATTGCCCGAACAGCGCGCCCAACAAATGTGGCTTCTCGAAAGTCACTTCCAACCGCGCCCGTTCAGCAACGTCCACGCGATGATTTTGGTTCGGTTTCTTGGACATTCAGCAGCCTCCCTTTCCATCCGTCACAACCGCGCTGGCGGTTATCCATCTCCTGGTCTTCGATCCCGGTGGACAGGGTCGGAGATGGGTTCCTGCAGTAGCGGGAACGACGGGTTTTGGGTTCAAGCGGCTTTCCTCCTGCTGAGTTCGCCGGCCAGACTATTCGGACCGGCACTGATGATATCCACTTCGACCATGTCACCGATGACAAGTTCCGGCGCTGTGACATGGACAGATTGCAACCAAGGCGTCTTCCCTATCAACTGCCCGGCATGGCGCCCCTTGCGCTCCAGCAATATTTCGGTCGTGCGCCCCACCGTCGCGGCGTTGAAGTCCACCTGATGCCGGTTGATCGCCGCCTGTAGCCGCGCCAGCCGCTCGTCCATCACCGCCGCCGCAATCTGCCCGTCCATGTCCGCCGCAGGCGTGCCGGGGCGGGGGCTGTATTTGAACGAATAGCATTGCGCATAACGCACCTGCTCGACGATCTTCAGCGTATCCTCGAACTCCGCGTCGGTCTCGCCAGGGAAGCCGACGATGAAGTCGCCCGACAGAGCAATGTCCGGCCGCGCCTCCCGCACCCGTTCGATGATCCGCAAATAGCTGTCCACATCATGGCTGCGGTTCATCGCCTTCAATATGCGGTTGTTCCCCGACTGCACCGGCAGATGCAGGAAAGGCATCAGCTTCGCCTCGTCGCCATGCGCAGCGATCAGCCCATCACTCATGTCATTGGGATGGCTCGTCGTATAGCGGATACGCGCCAGCCCGCCGATCTTCGCCAACTCCCGCACCAGACCGTCCATGCCCTGCAAGCGGCCCTTGTCATCCTCGCCAGCCCAGGCATTCACATTCTGCCCCAGCAGCGTGATTTCCCGCACGCCGCCATCAACCAGAGCCTTGGCTTCGTCCAAGATCGCGCCCCAAGTCCGGCTGATCTCCGCCCCGCGCGTATAGGGCACCACGCAATAGGTGCAGAATTTGTCACACCCTTCCATGATCGTCAGGAAAGCGGTCGGCCGAGCCTGCTTCGTACGGCCGGGCAGGGCCGCAAATTTGGACGCCAGCGGCATGTCGGTATCCACCGCTTCCTCGCCACGCCCGGCCTTCTCGATCAGGTCAGGCAGCCGGTGATAGGCCTGCGGACCCACCACAATATCAACAGTCTTCGCCCGGCGGCTGATCTCGCCGCCTTCCGCCTGCGCGACACAGCCAGCGACCGCGATCATCGGCCGCGTCCCATCCTCGCGGTTCAAGCGGCCAATATCCGAATAGACCTTATCCACCGCCTTTTCGCGAATGTGGCAGGTGTTGAGGATGACCAGATCCGCCTCGGCTCCATCGGCCGCTGCGGTCATGCCCCGTTCGCCCAGCATCTCGGCCATGCGCTCGCCATCATAGACGTTCATCTGGCAGCCGAAGGATTTGACGTGGAATGTCGCTGGAGTCTTTGGGGCGTCGTTACGATTCATGCCGTCCACCTATACAGGGGCCACGACCGGAGTGAAAGGCGGCAGGTGCATCGCAATGCTCGCCGCGATTTTCTCCTGCGCCACTGCCGCTAACTGCTTGCGATCGGGGTAAAGCGCCGGATCGAACGGCTCCAGAAAACGCAGCGTGACGTTCAGCCTGCCGCGCCGTTCCAGCAGTCGCCGCACATTCTGCCCCGCCGGTTCGTCACTATGCCACGCAATCTCCGCCGTGGCCGCGCCATAGTCGATATGCACCGGCTGGATCATCACCGCGCGCGGTGGCGGCAGCAGAACCGCCAGTAGCGACGGCTTGAACGGCAGCAGGCCCTGCCCATCGCTGGTCGTACCCTCTGGGAACAGCGCAACCGGCTGGTGCCCCGCCAGCGCCGCGCGCAACGCTTCGATCTGTCCGCCCAGCGCGCCCCGCCGGTTCCGCGCGACGAACAGCGTATTATTCTGCGCAGCCAGCCACCCGACGATCGGCCAGCCCGCAATCCCGTCATGCGCGACGAAGGCGGCGCCGGTTGCACCGCCCAGCGCCAATATATCGACCCAGCTGACATGATTGGCGATGATGAAGCTGTCGCCGTGAAATGGATGCCCCTCTACCCGCACCCGCGCGCCGACGGCCCTCGCCGCCATTCCCAGAAAGCGGGGAGGCCAGGGGGATCGGGCACCAAATGCCCGCCATAACAGATGCGGGATCAGGCAAAGCAGCAGGCATGCCGCCAGAGCGCTCAGCCGATAGAGAAAGCGCAGCCGCCGCAAGGTTGTCAGTTCTTGCGGTCCAACGATACGCCGTACAATTCCATGCGATGGTCGACCAGGCGGAAGCCTAGTTTCTCGGCGATCTGCTTCTGCAACTGCTCCAGTTCCGGATCGACGAACTCAATGACATTGCCGGTTTCGACATCGATCAGATGGTCGTGATGCGCTTCGGGCGCCGCCTCATAACGGGCGCGTCCATCGCCAAAGTCGTGCCGCTCCAAAATGCCCGCTTCTTCGAACAGGCGAACCGTGCGGTACACGGTCGCGATCGAAATGCCCGGATCGATGGCGGACGACCGCTTGTGCAGTTCCTCCACATCGGGATGGTCCACCGCGTCACTCAGCACCTGAGCGATCACACGGCGCTGTTCGGTGATGCGCAGGCCCTTCTCATGACAAAGGGCTTCTACATCGATCTTGCGGTTCATGCGGGCTCGCTCATTCAGGTGTGTCGGATAATCAGCGGAAATCTAGCGGCATAACTGCCATTATAAAAGGGGCGCATGGCAAATGCGCCCCTCTCATCGCGGATCGGCCGCAGTTGCTGCTTATTTCGCGCGGGTGCGGCGGCGCTTTGTCCCAAGGCCGATCTTCTTCGCCAGCGAACGACGCTGTTCGGCATAGTTGGGTGCGACCATCGGATAGTCGGCGGGAAGGCCCCACTTTGCGCGATAATCGTCCGGCGTCATCTGATAATGGGTCATCAGGTGGCGCTTCAGCATCTTCAACTTCTTGCCGTCTTCCAGGCAGATAATATAGTCGGGCTTGATCGAAGAACGCACCGACACCGCTGGTTCCGGCTTCACTTCCGGGACGGCAACGGGCTTGGTCAGACCAGAAAGGGCGGCGTGAACGTTCTGGATGAGCGTCGAAACGTCAGACACGGCGACACTGTTGTTTGAAACATGTGCTGCAACAATGTCCGAAGTCAAAGTAATGAGCAGCTCGCTCTGGGCTGATTCGATTTCCATTTCTTTTATCCCGCGAATGCTGAATTGAGTGCGACCCGCCCAGGTGAATTCGTTTCAGGAGCGGTATGTCGGCGTTATACCCGGATACGCCGATTAGCAAGGGCGATCCAGTCTATCCCAGCATTTCTATACGAAAACTCAGGGCATCGTGAAGTTGTCCGTCGGCACCCCGGTAGTAACCGGGACGCCTATGCACATATTCGAACCCTGCTTTTTCATATAGTTTGATCGCTGTATTTGACGAACGGACTTCGAGATTCATCGACTTGATGCCTCGCCGTCGCGCCGTCTTCAAACTATCGACCAACAGTTCCCGGCCAATGCCCCGTCCGCGCCACGCTGGATGGACGGCCAGCAGCAGCAGTTCGCATTCGTCCAGCACCGACCGGACCAGCGCGAAACCCATCGCCGCCGCATCCACCCGCGCGATCGTCAGCCAGGTGCCCGGCATCATCATGACGCCGGACAGCTGTGGCAGCGTCCATGCCTCGCCATAAGCGGGGTCGAATGCCTCCGCCATGACATCCATCGCGTCGGCCAGCGCGTTGCGCTCGCCATCCTCATATATGTCCAGCGTCAGGCCGGGGGTCATGAACGGCCCTGCTGCGGGGCAGGCTGCCTCATGGGCTGCGCGTCGGCATCGCGGCAGTAAATGGGGGAGGGCGGAAGCGATGGCAGCGCCGCGATCAACGGATAATCGGCGGAATTGGGATAAAGGCTGACGGCCGTTCCATGGCCACGCGCGGTCACCAATGCTTCGGCGCCCGTGCCATATATCACCGGCTGCTCCAGCATCGTGGCGAGCGTCGCGATCGGCGTGGACGCGGGCTGGGTGACGGCGGTCAGGCCATCGGCTTCAAAACATTGCCAGAACAGTTCGCCATGCCCCCCCGTAATGGTGACCGCGATCGGCCCGCCATTTTGATGCTGATCCTGACCTTGGGCCGCCTTGGCCGCGATCAGCGACAGCGCGCAATAACCCTGTAAGGGCAGCGACCATGCGAGGGCAAGCGCCCTTGCCGCCGCTATGCCGATGCGCACGCCAGTGAAGCTTCCGGGGCCAAGGTCGACCGCAATCGCGTTCGCCCGGCCGCCGTCGGGCAGGGCGGCTATCGCGGGCACCAGCGCTTCGGCATGGCCCCGGCCGACTATCTCATGGAAATGGCCGATTGCCCTGCCGTCTTGCAGCAGCGCCACGGACAGCGCCTGCGTAGCGGTGTCGATGACGAGAGTGCGCAAGAAAATCCCCTGTGAAAACCGGCGTGGGAGCAGGCGGCCTGTGGCAAGCGGTTAGTCGATCGCGATCGTTTTGCCAAACGTCGCCGCCGCTATTTCAGACGGCGCGCACTTCCGTGACTTCCGGGACATAATGTTTGAGCAGTTGCTCGATCCCGTTCTTCAACGTGGCGCTTGAGGACGGGCAACCGGAACAGGCGCCCTGCATCCGCAGATAGACCGTCCCGCGATCAAAGCCGCGATAGACAATGTCACCGCCATCATTGGCGACGGCGGGCCGAACGCGCGTGTCGATAAGGTCGCGGATCTGCGCGACGATCTCCGCGTCGGCTGGATCATCGGTGAACTGCTCTTCCTCTTCGGGGATGAAGATTTCGCCCGCCGATCCGGGGGTGAACAGCGGCATGTTCGCCGAAAAATGCTCCAGCAGGATCGACAGGATGTCGGGCTTCACATCGCTCCACTGCGCGCCCGGCGCGATGGTGACGGAAATGAAGTCGCCGCCGAAAAACACGCCGGTGACGTCGCCAAGGCCAAAAAGGGCATTCGCGAGCGGAGAGGCTTCCGCTTCCTCAGGCGTCGCGAAATCCCGCGTGCCCATGCCCATGACGACCCGGCCGGGGATGAACTTGACGGTTGCCGGATTTGGCGTTGGTTCGGTCTCGATCAGCATGGCCGCTATGTGGAGAGAAGCTTGCTCAAGATCAAGCGTCCAGACGGGCTTTTGGGGAACTTCGCCAGATGCTGGCGATTAAACTCCTATCAGCATGAGCAGGAGACAGAAGGATGAGCACCGAATCCGATATCCGCCACCGTTTCTGGACCGAATTGTCGCAGAGCCCTTTTCTGATGATCGGTTTGCAGGGATCGCACGACCATAGCCTGCCGATGACGGCGCAACTCGACCCCGGTGCCAATCATTGCTTCTGGTTCTACACCACCCGGGACAATCGTCTGGCGAAGGGCGGTCCCGCCATGGCGCAGTTTGCGGGGAAGGGCCATTATCTGTTCGCCTGCATCGACGGCACCCTTGTGGAGGAAACCGACCCGGCGGTGATCGACCGCTATTGGACCCATGAAGTCGCGGCCTGGTATCCCGGCGGGCGGCAGGACCCCAATCTGCTCATGCTCCGCTTTGATCTTGGCCATGCGGAAATCTGGCGCGCGGACATGTCGCTGGGCGGCGTCTTCAAACAATTGTTCGGCGGTGACGTGCGTGATGAGATGCGCGGCAAACATGTGGAAGTGTCGCTCTGAATTCTTCCCAAGGGCTTCGTTTCGGCGAAGCCCTTGCTTTTTTGCATGAATGAAAGCATATGCGGCGCAACGCAGCGGGCGGCCTTCATGGCCCATCAGCGATTGGCAGCGTGATCGTCCCGACCCTTGAGGGGTGACGGGGCCGGCCAATGAAAGTCTGCGCCAAGCTTTTGAGGCTTCCCTATTCACGCGGGTCGTTTCGCAACCCGCTTTGCGTCCAGTTGCGATTCGCAACCTATGGGCGTCTGAGCCTTTTTAATTCGAGAGTTCATTCATGCAATTCACCGACCTTGGTCTCGCCGAGCCCATCCTGAAGGCGCTCGCCGCCAAGAATTACGCCAACCCCACCCCCATCCAGACGCAGGCCATTCCCGTCCTGCTTCAGGGCAAGGACCTGTGCGGCATCGCCCAGACCGGCACTGGCAAGACCGCTGCCTTCGCGCTGCCCAGCCTCGACCACTTCGCCCGCAATCCCAAGCCGACGCCGCTTCAGGGCTGCCGGATGCTGGTTCTGTCGCCCACCCGCGAACTCGCGGCACAGATCGCCCAGAGCTTCCGCGACTATGGCCGCTTCCTCAAGCTGTCGGTCGAAGTCGTCTTCGGCGGCGTCCCCATCAACCGTCAGATCCGCGCACTCGGCCGGGGTGTCGACATCGTCGTCGCCACGCCGGGCCGTCTCCTCGACCTGATCGACCAGCGCGCCTTCACCATCAAGGACACGGAAATCTTCGTCCTCGACGAAGCCGACCAGATGATGGACATGGGCTTCATCCACCCCTTGAAGCGCATCGCCAAGCTGCTCCCCAAGGAACGGCAGAACCTTTTCTTCTCGGCCACCATGCCCGGCGAGATCGAAGCGCTCGCCGCGCAATTCCTGAACAATCCGGTAAAGGTCAGCGTCGCACCGCAGTCCACCACGGCAGAGCGCGTCCGGCAGCAGGCGACCTTCGTCAATCAGGCGGAAAAGCAGGCGCTCCTCACTCTCACGGTTCGCAACGAGCCGATCGACCGCGCGCTGATCTTCACCCGCACCAAGCACGGCGCCGACCGCGTTGTCCGCTTCCTGGAAGGCGCGGGCATCCAGGCCGTCGCGATCCATGGCAATAAGAGCCAGGGGCAACGCACCACGGCGCTCCAGGCATTCCGTCACGGCCATGTAAAGCTGCTCGTCGCCACCGACATCGCTGCGCGCGGCATTGATGTGTCGGGCGTCAGCCACGTCATCAATTTCGAGCTTCCCAATGTGCCTGAACAATATGTCCATCGCATCGGCCGCACCGCGCGGGCAGGCGCGGAAGGTATTGCGATCAGCTTCGTGGCTGATGATGAACGGCCCTATCTCAAGGCGATCGAGCGCACCGCAAAGGTGAAGCTCGAGATCGTGCCCTTGCCTGACAATTTCGTAGAAGCCGTCCGCAACCTCCCGAAGGCGGCGCCTCAGCGTAAAGGCCGCGAGCAAACGCCGGAACAGAAGACGCGCCGGGCCGATGGCCAGCGCCGCTATCAGGACCAGCAGAAGCAACAGCGCGGCACGGCCGAACGGGCTCACCGCCCCGATGGAGAGGCAAAGCCCGCGAAGAAGAACTTCCGTCGCAACCGGAGCGGAGTAGGCGCGCACAAGGGTGCTGTGCAAAAAACCAGCGGCCGTTAAATTTTCAGGCGGGATGGTGCCAGGTGGTGCCATCCTGCCCTTCTTCGTGAAACATGGCTGCTCTTTGTCAGTAGCCATTCAGAATTTTGGCTCTAGGCTACGGCGCCATGAGCTTTTTCCTCCGGCGTCCTGCCGTTTCGCTGTCCGTCATTGCGTTACTGCTTTCGGGCATTCCTGCTTCCCTGTCAGCCAGAACTGGCCCGGCCCCGGCAAAGTCGGCGTCGGCTACCAATGATACGCAGGCGCAGGTCAGGCCGTGGCTCTATGAAAATAGCGACGTGCCTATCGATCCGGCATGGCACTTCGGCACCTTGCCCAATGGCCTTCGCTATGCCGTTCGCCGCAATGGCGTTCCGCCGGGACAGGTTTCCGTCCGCTTGCGCATGGATGTCGGCGCCCTGATGGAGCAGCCCGATGAACAGGGCTATGCGCACTTCATGGAGCATCTGACCTTTCGCGGATCACGCCATGTGCCCGATGGCGAGTCCAAACGAATATGGCAGCGGCTGGGCGTAACCTTCGGCAGCGACAGCAACGCCCAGACGACGCCCACCGGCACCACCTATGCGCTCGACCTTCCTCAGGCGACACCGGCCAGCCTTGGCGAGAGCATGAAAATTCTCGCGGGCATGATGGTCGACCCCAACATCGTGGACAGTGCCGTTGAAGCGGAGCGGGCGGTAGTTCTGGCCGAACGGCGGGAAGGGGACGGGCCACAGATGCGCATCTCCGACGCAAGCCGCCGCCACTTCTTCGCTGGTCAGCTTCTGGCGGAGCGCAGTCCCATTGGCACGGTCGCCAGCCTCAATGCTGCCACTGCCGCGCGGATGGAAGCCTTTCATCAGCGCTGGTATCGCCCGGAAAATGCAGTGATCTCGATAGCGGGCGACATCGATCCCGCTGTAGCCGAGCAGATCATCAAGGATAATTTCGCATCATGGTCGGTGCCGGGGCAGGGGGCTGCGCTCCCGGATTTCGGTGAGCCGGATGCCAAAGCACCGGCGACCAGCGTCGCGGTCGAGCCGGGCGCGCCAACGGGCCTGACCATGGCCTGGCTCCGTCCATGGAAGCCGCATGCCGACACCATCGTCTATAATCAGGACAAGCTGACGGACATGCTGGCGCTGCAAATCATCAGCCGCCGCCTCGAACAAGCGGCCCGCAGCGGCGGCAGCTTCATTCAGGCAAGCGTCGATCAGCAGGATGTCAGCCGATCGGCCGATGGGACCTTCGTCACCCTGGTCCCCACCGGCGAGAATTGGGAAAAGGCCTTGGGCGATGTCCGCGCGATCATCGAGGACGCGAAGGCGACCGCCCCGAGCCAGCTCGAAATTGACCGGGAATATGCTCAGATCGACACGGCGCTCGCCATTCAGGTCGAGAATGCCGACACGGAAGCGGGCGCCAAGCAGGCGAGCGATCTGGTGAGCGCCGTCGATATCCGCGAAACTACCGTCAGCCCTCAAGCTGCGCTGGAGATATTCCGATCCGGCAAGCCGGCCATGACGCCGCAGAAGATACTGGACTCCACGCGCCGCCTGTTTTCTGCCGGTGTGTTCCGAGCCCTTCTGATTACGGGCAAGCCGGTGCCGGGGATCGACGCCCGCCTGTCCGCTGCCCTTGCCGCGCCGGTGAAGGCTGCCACCAACGCCCGGTTGGCGGACAAGGCGATCACGATGGCGGACCTTCCCAAGCTCGGTCCTCCCGGCAAAGTGGTGTCGCGCACACAGGTCGGTTTGCCTGGCATGGAGAGCGTGACCTTCGCCAATGGTGTGAAGCTCACCCTGTTCGCCAATAATGCTGAAACGGAAAAGGTGCGGATCAACGTCCGCTTCGGCCACGGGCAGCTGGCATTTTCGCCTACGAAGGCAGCACCGGGCTGGGCCGCCAATTATGCTTTGGTGGCTAGTGGCATCGGCAAGCTGGGTCAGCGTGAGCTGGATGACCTGACGAACGGTCGCCGCATGGGAATGGATTTCTCAATCGACGATGATGCCTTCGAAATGCAGGCCGTTACTCGCCCGGCTGATTACCGGGATCAGTTGCAACTCTTCGCGACCAAATTGGCCGCGCCTGGCTGGGACCCCGCGCCGATCGCGCGGGTGAAGACAGGCACCGCCGTTGCCTATGACGCGATGGCACGGGCGCCGGATTCGGTGCTGGCGCGTGATCTCAACTGGCTGCTGCATGACAAGGACGTCCGGTTTCGCACCCCTTCACGAAATGAGATAGAGGCGCTGACCCCGCAGGCGTTTCGCTCCACCTGGGAGCCGCTGCTGGCTTCTGGACCGATTGAAGTGCAGATTTTTGGGCAGGTGAAGCCCGAAGAGGCGATAGAGGCGGTGGCAGCCACTTTCGGAGCCATGCCCGCACGGCCGGATGTCCCGGTGCCCAACGCAAACAAGCTGATGCGCTTCCCCGCCCATGTCGCGACGCCGGTCATCCTACGGCACAAGGGCGACAAGGAGCAAGCCGCGGCGGTCATGGCCTGGCCAACCTCCGGGGGTTTCGGACTCATGAAGGAAGCGCGCCAGCTCGAAATCCTCACGCAAATCTTCAATGACCGCCTGTTCGATCGCCTCCGATCGATGGAAGGGGCCGCCTATTCGCCCAGCGTGCAGAATAACTGGCCATTTTCATACGAAAGCGGCGGCTACATTCTGGTGACCAGCCAGGTGCGTCCCGACCGCATCAATTATTTCTACGGCGTCGTTAAGGATACGGCGGCTGACCTCGCCAAAAATCCGGTCAGCGAGGATGAGCTTCAGCGCGCTGTCGCGCCGATGCGCCAGCTATTGATGCGGGCGAGCACCGGCAATGCCTTCTGGATGAACCAGATGGAGGGCGCGACCCAGAACCCCCAATATGTGCAGGCCATGCAGACCATGGCTCAGGACATGCTCTCGGTAACGCCCGTTCAGCTTCAGGCCCTTGCCGCCAAATATCTGGTTCCGGGGAAGAGCTGGTCAGCTGTGGTGCTGCCAGAGGGCGTGGACGCTCGCTGACGGCACGGCGGTCTTTTGAAGGCAAGCGGCAGGAAGCCAACGTGAAGAGGGCAAGTTATTCTTCAGTCTTTCCGAAGTTGGAAGGATAGGTCGTGACATTCGCCTTTGATATATTCCGGTCGCCGGTTGGCGATCTCACCATGGTCGCCAGCGGCGGGGGTTTGGCTGCCCTGTTATGGGAAAATGACGATCCCCTGCGAGTACGGGCCAGACCTGAGGCGAAGACCCCGGATCACCCACTGCTCCAGGAAACGTCGAAGCAATTGCGCGCCTATTTTTCAGGCAAACTCACCCGCTTCGACCTTCCGCTCGATTTTCAGGGAACGGATTTTCAGAAGAAGGTCTGGGCGGCCCTGCTTCGCATTCCGTTCGGGCAAGTGCGCACCTATGGTCAGGTGGCAGCGGATATCGGCCGTCCCTCAGCCTCCCGCGCGGTCGGTGCCGCTAACGGCCGCAATCCGCTCTCCATCATTGCGCCTTGCCACAGGGTGATCGGATCGGCGGGGGCGCTGACCGGCTTTGCTGGGGGGCTGGAGGCCAAGCGATACCTGCTGGATCATGAGGAGGCTGTGCTGCGAACCGGAAGAGAATGGTGCACCCAAGTGGATTCGAACCACTGGCCTTTGCCTTCGGAGGGCAACGCTCTATCCAGCTGAGCTATGGGTGCGTGTCGCTTGGTGCGAAGCGCCGCTTAGCAAAGGGCAACTGCCGACGCCAGCACCAAAATCGCGACGCGCCGACTATTTGACCTTCTTCATGGGCTGGAACTTGCCAAGCCCGCAACTGGCACCGCGCATCAGATCGGGCGAACTGTACAGAACCGTGATGATATCGACGGAGCAGAGCTGCGACAGGCTCGTCTTGTACATGAAGCGCTTTTCCAAACCCAGGCTTGGGCAACTGTTCGGCAGCGTGTTCCGGTACACCTTATTGCCGTTGAGAATGAAATCGATCGTCTGATCATCGCGCACATCGGTCTGGCGGATCGAATTTATCTGGACGCAATCAACGGGCTTGCCAGCTGCAACCAGATTGTCGGGCCGCGTCTTGGCCGTTGCCGGGGCAACCAGGGACATGAGCGCCACGGCGACACCCAGGCGAAGCGCCGGGGAAACAGGGACGAACATGATTGTCTCTCCTTATTGTCGTCACGGGTAACACGTCATCGAATGACGCGTTCCGTCTTTGCCCTAGCACAGCTTGACTGAACCGCATGATAATGGCGGGCGCTCAGGTGATCGGCGTGGCTCCTTTGGGAGCAGGGGTCTTCGGCTTGTAGCGGCAGAGGTCGGCGACGATGCAACGCCAGCATTCCGGCCGCCGCGCCTTACACACATAGCGGCCATGAAGGATAAGCCAGTGGTGCGCATCCCGGCGAAACGGGCCGGGTACCCGCTTCTCCAGTTTCTGTTCAACCGCAAGCGGCGTCTTGCCGGGCGCGAGGCCAGTACGGTTGCCCACGCGGAAGATATGGGTATCGACAGCGAACGTCTCATGACCGAAGGCCGTGTTCATCACCACATTCGCCGTTTTCCTGCCAACCCCCGGCAACGTCGTGAGTATGTCACGATCCTGCGGGACTTCGCCGCCAAAATCGCGCACCAATATTTCGGACAGGGCGATGACATTCTTCGCCTTGGCATTGAAAAGGCCGATCGTCTTGATGTGCTCCTTCAAGCCCTCTTCGCCAAGCTCCACCATCTCGGCGGGCGTTTTCACCTGCATGAAAAGCGCGCGCGTGGCCTTGTTGACGCCGACGTCGGTTGCCTGAGCGGACAGAACGACCGCGACCAGAAGCTGATAGTCGTTGCCATATTCCAGTTCCGTTCGCGGCGCCGGATTGGCTTCCGCGAGACGGCTGAAGAAGTCGAAGATCTGCGCCTTGTTCATCGCAGGATCAAAGGCCGAGCACTGCCTTCATGTCATAGCGCCCGGCAGGCTGGCCGATCAGCCAGGCCGCACCCTTTACGGCGCCGCGTGCGAATATGACGCGGCTCTCCGCGCGATGGCTGAGTTCAATGCGCTCGCCATCGGCGGCGAAGATCACCTGATGATCGCCCGCAACCGACCCGCCCCGCAGTGCCGCGAACCCGATCGCACCCTGAGCCCGCGCCCCGGTAATGCCGTCGCGGCCCCGTTCGCTGTTGCTGGAAAGCTCGATGGCTCGGCCACGTGCCGCCGCCTCACCCAGCAGAAGCGCGGTACCCGACGGCGCATCAACCTTGTGCCGATGATGCATCTCGACGATTTCGATGTCCCAATCATCCCCGAGGCGGGCGGCAGCCTGTTCGACCAATGCCGATAACAGGTTTACGCCGAGGGAGGTGTTGCCCGTCTGGAGCACGGGGATCATCCGGGCCGCCTCATCGATCAGATTGTGATGCACCTGCTCCAGCCCGGTGGTGCCGATGAGGACCGGCTTCCTCGCCGCGACGCACGCATCCAGATGGGAGGAAAGAGCAGCCGGAACCGAAAAGTCGATCAGCACATCACTCCGTTCGGCCAGCGCCAGCGGATCGGATGTGATCGCAAGTCCCGGCAGAAGCTCTCCACTGCCTTCGCGATCGGTACCGCCACTGACGTTCAGCCCTGCTTCGATCGCGACCTGGGCGATCGTGCGTCCCATGCGGCCCGCTGCTCCAAAAAGTCCGATCTTCGTCATGATGGTGCTTGTCCCCGGAAATCCGCCCGTCCGATGCCAGAATGACCCCGACTTGTCATCTGGAAGCTGTAGCTTTTGGATTGAGCAGCAGACATGATGACAAGATGGACGACATCTTCAACATCGTCATTCTGACGGGCGCGGGAATCTCTGCCGAAAGCGGCCTTGCGACATTTCGGGGGCCTGATGGCTTGTGGGAAGGTCATCATGTGGAGGATGTCTGCACGCCAGAGGCGCTTGAGCACAATGCGGCACTGGTGCATCGCTTCTATGACGAACGGCGCGCGAAGCTGCATGAAGTGGAGCCCAATGCGGCGCATCAGGCTTTGGCAGCCTTGGACGCGCAATGGCGAGGCGAGCTGCTCATCGTCACGCAGAATGTCGATGATCTTCACGAAAGGGCAGGTGCCCGCCGCCTGATACACATGCACGGCGAACTTCGATCGGCCCTCTGTGCCGCTTGTGGCAAGGGGGTGCCCTGGTCTGATCCCTTGCCTCCGGGCGCGCCGTGCGGAGCGTGCCGCAGTGCCAGCCTGCGTCCGGACATCGTGTTCTTCGGTGAAATGCCGTACCAGATGGAGGTGATCGACGCAGCGCTGCGCCGGGCTGACCTATTCGTGTCGATCGGCACCTCCGGCGCGGTCTATCCGGCCGCAGGTTTTGTCCAGACGGCGCGGTATGCAGGCGCCCGGACGTTAGAGTTGAATCTGGAGCCTTCGGCGGGCAGCTTCTATTTCGAGGAAACTCGCATCGGTCTGGCCAGCGATCTCGTGCCTGATCTGGTACGGGAATTACTGGCCTAGATTCCGCAAGTGATGCCTCGGCGTCAGGCGGAGCGAAAGCGGAGCTCTCCGATTCGCGTTTCCTGATGATCGGCGTCATCGACTGTACAGACCGAGAAGATGGCGGCGATGATAAACAGGATTACGGCAACTCCAGCCGCGATCATGATATTGCGCGACAAGCGGCGCTGCGGCTCGCTAGCGATGAGCGCGATAGTCGGCAAATCGTTGTCAGGCGTCGCGCTCTTCAGCACTTCAGCGGATTCCCAGGCCGCCTCCGCCCGTGCGTAAGCTATTGCGTGCTGCGGGTCCGCTTCGATCCACGCGGAAAGTTTCGCCTCATCCCTGACAGTCGGGTCGGTGTTAAGCTTTACCAGCAGACGCGCGGCTTCCGCCTCGATTTCGTTCCTGCTGCTTGACCCTCGCCCCGACGCTTGCACGTTCGAAATCCGTTTCCTGACGTTCCGACCATGCCCGCATAACTCTCGCGATGGCTTTGGCCAGATGTTTTTCAACCGTAGAAACGGACAAGGACATTTCTGCCGCTATTTCGATCATCGATCTTTCATGGATACGGCGCAGGACAAATACCCTCCGGCATTGCGGCGGAAGCGTTTCGACGATCGCTTCGATCTGCCGCAGGGCCTCGCGAGCATGAAGTTGAGCCTCGACACTGTTTTCGGCTTGCAGCAGTTCCAGGTCAGCGATCGTTTCGAAGCTGACCACCTTGTCGCGGCGGGCATTGTCGATGATCAGATTGCGGGCGATCGTGAACAGATAGGCGCGGCCTGTCGTCACATTGTTCCAATTGTCCGTGGCATAGGCACGGGCCATGACCTCGGCAACCATGTCGTCAAGCTCCAGGAAGGAAGGCAAAATCCTCCGAAGCCGACCCCGAAGTGCGGCCTCCTGTGGTAATATAACTGCCTTGAACCAATCTAATTTGGCGCGAACCCGATGCACGATGACCCCCTTGATGTCAGCCGCGCCTCTCCCGCTTTTCTTCTATCCGTCGTGGTTCAATCATGCTTGCAAGGGCCTGTCCAGCATAGGAGAGGGAGAAAATTTCTCGCTACTGCAAGAATAGACGCTGCTGATACACTCAATCCGGCGGCAATTCCGGGATGGACCGATCCGGCTGGTCAAAATCAGGCTGCGTCGGCACGAATTCGGGCGGTTCGCCCGCAGGAGTTTCATCAGGGGTAGAGGGGGGAGGCGACTCCGGGGGTGACTGCGGCTGAATCGTGTCAGGCGGGGGTACGCCGATCGGTTCCGGATCAGGCTGAGTGGCCATGTTTCTCTCCTTGTTTAAACGTTACGCCTGAGGCCCTGCGTGAGTTCCGGGCAAGTTATCCACAATTGCTTGCCTCCCCGGATGCTTTTCTCTATGCCGCGCCGACCGGCGGCCGATGCGGGCGTGGCGAAACTGGTAGACGCGCCAGATTTAGGTTCTGGTATCGCAAGATGTGGGGGTTCGAGTCCCTTCGCCCGCACCAGTGCGCCCGGCTTGTATCATGTCAGGCGCCACCTGAATTCAGCTGAAGAAAGCGTTTGAGAGAAGAGATGCAGACTGTCGAGACGTTGAACGAGGGCCTGAAGCGCGCCTACACCGTGACCATCACGTCGAAGGACATCGACGCCCGCGTGGAAAAGGAAGTGGCGGCGATCGCACCGCAGGTTCGTATGCCCGGCTTCCGCCCTGGCAAGGTGCCTGCCAACCTCGTCAAGAAAATGCATGGTGAATCGCTTCAGCGCGACGCCCTTAACAATTCGATTCAGGAAGGCATTCAGAAGCTGATCGCGGACAACAAGCTGCGTCCGGCGATGCAGCCTTCCGTGGAGCTGGACGAAGGCTTTGAATTCGGTAAGGACGCCGAGGTGAAGGTCGCGCTGGAAGTGCTTCCTGAAATCGCCGCGCCCAGCATCGAAGGTCTGAAGCTGGAGCGTCTGACCGTCGAAGTCTCTGATTCGCAGGTTGATGAAGCCGCTGGCCACATCGCGACCCAGCAGGGCGCGCTGGAAGAGCATGCCGCTTCGCACAAGGCGAAGGATGGCGACACGCTGACCATCGACTTCGTCGGCAAGATCGACGGCGAAGCCTTTGAAGGCGGTTCGGCCGAAGATGTGAAGCTCAAGATCGGCTCGGGCCAGTTCATACCCGGCTTCGAAGAGCAGCTGAGCGGCGTCAAGAAGGGCGACGAGAAGACCATCACCGTCCCCTTCCCGGAGGATTATGGCGCGGCCCATCTCGCTGGCAAGGAAGCCACCTTCGACATCACGGTCAAGGCGATCCTGAACGCCGACAAGCCCAAGCTGGACGATGATTTCGCCAAGTCGCTGGGTCTGGAAGGTCTCGACAAGCTCAAGGAGCTGCTGAAGGGCCAGATCGAGCAGGAACATAATGGCCTCACCCGGACGCACATGAAGCGCAAGCTGCTCGATCAGCTTGCCGCTGCCCATGATTTCGACGTGCCGCCAAGCATGGTGGAAGCCGAGTTCGAACAAATCTGGGCGCAGCTTCAGCACGAAGCCAGCCATGAGGCGGACCCGGAAGCTGCTCTGAAGGAAATGGAAGCCGAGAAGGAAGACTATCGCGCGATCGCCGTTCGCCGCGTTCGCCTTGGTCTCCTCCTGTCCGAAATCGGTCAGGCAAATGGCGTGGCGGTTTCCGATCAGGAAATGAACCGCCTGATCATGCAGGCCGCTCAGCAGTACGGCCCACAGGATCGTGAGCGGTTCGTTCAATATGTCCGCCAGGACCCGATGGCCGCGGCTCAACTCCGCGCGCCGCTTTATGAAGACAAGGTCGTAGACTTCCTGTTCGGCAAGGCCGAAGTCACCGATCGCGCCGTCAGCCGCGAAGAGTTGGAAGCCGCGATCGAAGCAGAAGATGGCGATCTGAAGCCCCACGTGCACGGCCCGGGTTGCGGCCATGATCATCATGATCATGACGAAAAGCCCAAGGCGAAGAAGGCTGCTCCCAAGAAGAAGGCTGCGGACGCTGACGAAGCCGCGCCTGCGGCCGATGAAGCTCCGGCGAAAAAGGCTCCGGCCAAGAAGGCTGCCGCCAAGAAGGACGAGGCCGTGGCTGAAGAAGCTGCCGCTGAGGAAAAGCCAAAGGCCAAGAAGGCTCCGGCCAAGAAGGCTGCTGCCAAGGCTGAATAAGGATTGGGGTTGCCCGGCTGAGCGCTGATGTGCGCCGGGCCACTACCAAAACATGAAAAGCGTCCGTCTCCAGATGGAAGACGGGCGCTTTTCATTTAGCACTCGGCATGGCAGACGAAATGTTAATCCCGGCACGTCATGCCGCGATAAGTTCGGGTGAGGTTTGGGGCAGATGAAGGAATTTCCGGCAGTGGCAAGCGGGCAGGGGGCGGTAGGTCCGCGCATTGCCGTAATCCTGCCCTGCTATAATGAAGCGGGCGCGATCGTGAAGACGGTGCAGGATTTTCGCCGCGCACTGCCCGCCGCCGACATCTACGTCTTCGATAATAACAGCAGCGACGGCAGCGCTGAACTCGCCGCTGGAGCTGGCGCGATCGTTCGCCGCGTGACGCAGCAGGGCAAGGGCCATGTCGTGCGCCGCATGTTCGCCGATGTGGATGCTGACATCTACGTCATGGCCGACGGCGATGCGACCTATGATGCCGCTGCCGCGCCCAGTCTCGTCGCTGCCATGTTGGAAGATAATCTCGACATGGTCGTTGGCGCGCGCAAGAGCGAGGTGGAAGAAGCCTATCGCCGTGGCCATCGCTTCGGAAACTGGGCGCTCACCAGCCTGCTCAAGCAGCTCTTTGGTCGCAGCTTCACCGATATATTGTCGGGCTATCGCGTCTTTTCGCGCCGTTTCGTCAAAAGCTTTCCTGTCCTGTCCGCAGGTTTCGAAATCGAAACGGAAATCAGCGTTCATGCGCTGGAACTGGCGATGCCCGTTTCCGAAATCATGACTGTCTATGGCGCTCGGCCGGAAGGTTCGGTCAGCAAGCTCTCCACCTATCGCGACGGGTGGCGTATCCTGCGAACGATCTTCACGCTCTACCGGATCGAGAAGCCGATCCTTTTCTTCGGCATCATCGCCGCGTTGCTGGCGGCGGGCGCGATCATTCTGGCCACGCCGTTGATCCTTACCTATCTCGATACCGGGCTTGTGCCACGCTTTCCGACCGCGATCCTCGTCACGGGGCTCATGATACTCGCCACGCTATCGGGCATGTGTGGGCTGATCCTCGACACCGTAGTGCGCGGACGCCGGGAAGTGCGGCGCCTTGCTTATCTGACATTCCGTGCTCCTTCCGATTTCGAACCGCGCCGCTGAACTCGCGATCGGCGATCACAGGACCCCTTGAACCTGCCCGCTTTTGTGCCGATGTAGAGAGCGGGCAAAAATCACCCTGAAAGAGCAAAATGACCAATATCATGTCTGATCCCATGGCCGCGCTTGTTCCTATCGTCATCGAACAATCCAATCGCGGCGAACGCAGTTTTGACATTTTCTCCCGCCTGCTGCGTGAACGGATCATCTTCGTGACCGGTCAGGTTGAGGATCATATGGCCTCGCTCATCGTCGCTCAGCTCCTGTTCCTCGAGTCGGAAAATCCGAAGAAGGACATCTGGATGTACATCAATTCCCCCGGCGGCGTGGTGACGGCGGGCATGGCGATCCATGACACGATGAAATATATCCGCCCCCAGGTCGGCACCGTCTGCATCGGTCAGGCGGCATCCATGGGCAGCTTCTTGCTGGCAGCAGGTGAGCCGGGCAAGCGCATCGCGCTTTCCAACGCACGGATCATGGTGCATCAGCCGTCCGGCGGCGCCCAGGGTATGGCTTCGGACATCGAAATCCAGGCGAAGGAAATCCTCCGGATTCGCCGCCGTCTCAATGACCTGTATGTGCAATACACCGGCAAGTCGCTGGACGAGGTTGAGCGCGCGATGGACCGCGATACCTTCCTTGAGGCCGATGAGGCGAAGGCGTTCGGGCTGGTGGACGAGGTATTTGATCGCCGTCCAGCCGCACCCGAAACGACTGACAGCTAACATGGATCTTAATCGCGCGCGCCGTTTTCTCCCCTTGTGAAATCGGCGTGACGCGGTCTAGGATGATCCTAGGACCAGAATATCCCTCGCCGTCGCGGCTTTTCGCTTGGGGCAGGGAGGAAAGATTGGCGAATGACTAAGCTTACAGGCTCCGATTCCAAAAGCACGCTTTACTGCTCCTTCTGCGGCAAGTCGCAGCATGAGGTGCGTAAGCTGATCGCGGGGCCGACCGTCTTCATCTGCGACGAGTGCGTGGAACTGTGCAACGATATCATCCGTGAGGAGACCAAGGGTGGTCTCGTCGGCAAGAAGGATGGCGGCGTGCCGACCCCGCAGGAAATCTGCGATGTGCTGGACGATTATGTGATCGGCCAGAACCGGGCGAAGCGTGTCCTGTCGGTCGCCGTCCACAACCATTACAAGCGCTTGAACCACGGCACGAAGCCGGGTGAGGTCGAACTCGCCAAATCGAACATTCTGCTCGTCGGCCCCACCGGCTGCGGCAAGACGCTGCTGGCACAAACGCTGGCCAAGACGTTCGACGTGCCCTTCACCATGGCCGACGCCACGACCCTGACCGAGGCGGGCTATGTTGGTGAGGATGTGGAAAACATCATCCTCAAGCTGTTGCAGGCGTCGGACTATAATGTCGAAAAAGCCCAGCGCGGCATCGTCTATATCGACGAAATCGACAAGATTAGCCGCAAGGCTGAAAACCCCTCGATCACCCGCGACGTATCGGGCGAGGGCGTGCAGCAGGCGCTGCTGAAGCTGATGGAAGGCACTACGGCTTCGGTTCCCCCGCAGGGCGGACGCAAGCATCCGCAGCAGGAATTCCTTCAGGTCGATACGACCAACATCCTGTTCATCTGCGGGGGCGCCTTTGCCGGGCTGGAGCGGATCATTGGCGACCGTCTGGAAGCCAAGTCGATCGGCTTCGGCGCCCATGTCGCGGCACCCGAAGAGCGCAAGACCGGGGAACTGCTGCGTCAGTCTGAGCCGGAAGATCTGCTGAAGTTCGGCCTGATTCCCGAGTTCGTCGGCCGTCTGCCGGTGATCGCGACACTGGAGGATCTGGACGTGACCGCATTGGTCAAGATTCTGGTCGAACCGAAGAATGCGCTGGTGAAGCAATATGGCAAGCTGTTCGACATGGAAAATGTCGAACTGAGCTTCACTGATGACGCCCTTACGGCGATCGCCAAGAAGGCGATTGAGCGGAAGACTGGCGCGCGCGGTTTGCGGTCGATCCTGGAATCGATCCTGCTCGATACGATGTTCGATCTGCCGTCGATGGAAGGCGTGGGCGAAGTCGTCGTCGACAAGGATGTCGTGGCTGGAACCAAGGAACCTATCCGGGTCTTCAGCGAAAAGGACAAACGCGCCGAAGACGCCGCCTGATCGCGGCGTTCTCCTAGGCGTTCAAAAGCCCCGCTGGATCGCTCCAGCGGGGCTTTTTGGTGGGTCGGGAAACAGGACGCCCTCTAGCCGTTTCGGTTATTCGCTGAATGGACTGTCGGCTATGACCAGAAGCTGACGTCGCTAGAATGGGCATTAGACCTATTGGATTAGCAGGGGCTCTGTTTCGGCTATCATGATTGCTCCCAATGCCATTTGCCCTTCACGCCTCCTGCAATTACCTCATCGATTACCTGCGCCTTCCAAACGATCCCAAGTTGAACGCCTAACGGATCTTCACCGATTCTACCCGAATATATGCCAAGAAAACCTGTGGCCTCGCCGATTATAGAATCGTCTCCAAACGCACCCGAGGGATTTGTTAAACCCCTCCGGACGTGAAGCACTGGCGAACCAGACATCCCCTTCCGTGTAGCAGTATCGAGCAACAGCTTCGGCAATCCTTCTAGATCGATGTCGGGTTCGGTTGCTATCGATGCCCTCTTCCAGATAGGAAAGTGACCGCCAGACATGTTGAAGGGAAAGCCCAGAACGAAGGCATCATCGCCTGCCGAGACATCAAAGCGATCCCAACGATGAAGATTTATCGGTGTAGTCGCGAACCCGTCGATCGAGAGAACTCGCAATGCTTCATCGTCCGGTACGGCACACAGCTGAAGCGCAGCTACATCGACCAATTCACGGTGTATGGGATGCACCAGCCAATTGGGTCCATTGTCAGAAGAAAGTGGCAGGCTCCATCCTCGTCGATACCACCTTCGCGCGCCTTGGGGATCGAGCGCCCAAACCCCAAGATTGAAGTCGATGTTTGTCGGCGTGAACGCCATATCCGAAAGGGCACAGTTCGCCGTGTAGTTCCAGCCTGTGAGATTGTGCACATTCGTTATTAGATACCAAACTCCACTGCTCTCCCAGATAAAGCCAGTGCCGTGAGCTTCAGCGGTTCGTGCGCCGCCCTCATCAGCACGAAACATGGTGATCGGTATCGACTGGTATGACTCATTGCGCGAAATTCGAACCCGCTTCATTCAACCCCACACCCCCAACGTTCCATTTGATCAGCACGCCAAATGCGAGGCAGCGACCATCGGATTTCTGGCGCGGCTTGAATCAATTAGCCGCCAATCATTACATAATGCGAGCGCAAGCTGGAAGTTAGGAGGATGCGCGACAGGCATGACACCCACTTCCGCCGAACTGACGTTTCTATGCGGAACGCCTGCTTTCCACCCAAGCACGACGCCCTCATTCACCGCACGCAACTATCCAAACCATCCCGCTGCACCACCCCGATCCGGCTTGTGATGCTGTTGCCATATCGCCGGGTAAAGCCTTGCGGCGCAATCGCGCCCCTTTTCTTGGGCAATGGCAGCACGGCAGCAAGACGCGCCGCTTCCGCGCGCGTCAGCTTGCCCGCGCCATGATGGAAATAGCGGATGGCACCGGCCTGCACGCCATAGGTTCCAATCCCCGTCTCCGCGACATTCAGATACACCTCCATGATCCGCCGCTTGCCCCAGATCGCCTCGATCAAGATAGTAAACCAGGCTTCAAACCCCTTTCGGATGAAGCCGCCACCCTGAAACAGGAACACGTTCTTCGCGGTCTGTTGGCTGATAGTCGATCCGCCGCGAATCCGTCCGCCACTGACATTGTGACGGAGGGCTTGCGCGATCGCGACCGCGTCGAAACCATGATGACTGCAAAAGCGGCTGTCTTCGCCCGCAATGGCCGCGCGTGCCATGTTCGGATCAATATCGTCCAGGCTTACCCAATCTTTGGTGATGCCATTCGGATCGGCCAGCATCGTCAACGTCACAGGGGGCGGTACGAAGCGATAGAGCAGTACCAACAGCAATGAGAGCGCGACAAAGCCGCCCAATATCCGGATGGCGAAGCCGGCCCAACGGAAGCGGCGGCGAGACGAAGCGGCGATGGTGGCACTCATTTGCTCGTTCGTAGCGCGATCCGTCGAGCATTCAAGTTGGCACGCACCGCCGAGCCAATCCGCCATAAATCGGTCGCTGTTAACGCCACAAAAAAAGCCCCGGATCACTCCGGGGCTTCCTACCTCATGGTAATCAGCGTCAGGCCAGTGCCAGCCGCATCTTGCCCAGCCTGTCGCCGGCAATCCGCATCATGGCCTTTTGCAGCTTCTCAAACGCGCGCACCTCGATCTGGCGAACACGCTCGCGCGACACGCCATAAACCTGGCTCAGTTCTTCCAGCGTCTTGGGCTCTTCGGCCAGACGCCGCTCGGCAAGGATATGCTTTTCACGATCGTTCAGATCGTCCATCGCCTCGACCAGCATATCGTGGCGCAGCGTCTTTTCCTGCTCATCCGCCACCAACTCGTCCTGCAACGGGTCGGTGTCGGCCAGCCAATCCTGCCATTGCCCTTCGCCGTCCTCGCGCATCGGCACGTTGAGCGACGTGTCGCCGCCCATCGCCATGCGACGGTTCATGGAGACCACGTCTTCCTCGGTCACGCCCAGGTCGGTAGCGATCTTCTTGACGTCGTCGGGATGCAGGTCGCCATCCTCGAACGCTTCGATATTGTTCTTCATCCGGCGAAGGTTGAAGAACAGCTTCTTTTGCGCCGCAGTGGTGCCCATCTTCACCAGCGACCAGCTGCGAAGAATGAATTCCTGGATCGACGCGCGAATCCACCACATGGCGTAAGTGGCCAAGCGGAAACCGCGTTCCGGCTCAAACTTCTTCACGCCCTGCATCAGGCCGATATTGCCTTCGCTGATCAACTCGCTGACCGGCAGGCCATAGCCGCGATAACCCATGGCGATCTTCGCAACCAGGCGCAGGTGGGACGTCACCAGTTGCGCCGCCGCTTCGGGGTCCTGATGTTCCGCGTAACGCTTGGCGAGCATATATTCCTGCTCAGGCGTCAGAAGCGGAAACTTGCGGATTTCCGACAGATAGCGGTTGAGGCTGGCTTCACCGCCCAGCGCTGGAACCGCGGGGACATTGCTTTTTGCAGCCATGTCGCTTCACCTTTCCCTTTCGTGCGCGGCGGGACCCAGAAGAGGCATCCGATGCGCCGTCGCAAACTTGTCAAAAACTATACGTGGAGCTCGCTTAACAGTTCCTGCATGTCGGCAGGCAGTGCGCTGTCAAAGCTAAGTTTTTGCCCCGTCACCGGATGTATGAACCCCAGCTGTTTCGCGTGCAATGCCTGCCTTCTGAAACGCATCGTTTCCAGTATCGTTTTGAAACCTTTTCTCTCTCTACTGTAAACCGGATCGCCGATCAAGGGGTGACCCAGATGTGCCATATGAACGCGCACCTGATGGGTCCGCCCAGTTTCCAGCCTGCATTCCACCAATGCGGCGCCGGGCAGGCGTTCTATCGTACGATAATGGGTGACGGCATGCTTGCCACGTCCTTCGCGATGAACCGCCATTTTCTTGCGATCCGAATCCGATCTTCCGATCCATGTGTCGATCGTTCCGGCCGCAGGTTGGGGATGCCCGTAGACGATCGCCGCATATAGTCGGTCGATACTGTGCGTCTTGAACTGCTGTGCCAGCCCCTCATGCGCCCGGTCGGACTTCGCCACGACCAGAAGGCCGGACGTGTCCTTGTCGATCCGATGGACGATGCCGGGCCGAGCCACACCGCCAATGCCGGATAATTGCCCGCGACAATGATGCAGCAGTGCGTTGACCAGCGTCCCGTCCAGATTGCCAGCCGCCGGGTGGACCACCAGACCCGCTGGCTTGTCGACGACGATCAGGTGGGCATCCTCATGCACGATGGTCAGCGGAATATCCTGGGCGATCGCTTCGGCATCGGCGGGCGTTGGAATGCTGATCTTAAAAGTCTGACCATCGGCTACCTTCGCAGACGGGCTCAGCGTTCTTCCCGCGAGTGTCACTTGACCATCGACGATCAGGCTCTTCAATCGTTCGCGTGAAAGTTCCGGAACCAGTTCGGCAAGCGCCTTGTCCAGGCGAAGGCCATGCTGCGCTTCGCCTATCGTCGTCTCGATGATAGAATCCCCCGAACCCATTGGTTAAGCATGTAAGAATGATGGTCCGCATTTCAAGATTGCTGCTGGAACAGATCATGTCTCACGCGGCCAGCAGCGCTGACGAAGTCTGCGGGTTGCTGCTGGGGCATTTCGGCTGCATCACGCAAGCGCGCCCGGCAGAAAATGTCGCGCCTGATCCGGCACGGCATTTCGAACTTGATCCAGCGGCGCTCCTTGCCGCTCACAAGGCCGCGAGGGCGGGTGGACCAGCCGTGATGGGCCATTATCACTCGCACCCTGGAGGTTGCCCTGAACCGTCGGCCACGGACGCGGCCTATGCGGCCCCCGACGGCAGCCTGTGGCTTATCGTCGGCCGGGGAGAAGTGCGGCTTTGGATCGCAAGCATGGGGAGTTCGGAAAAGGTGACATTTTCCGAGGCGTTGCTCGATATCATGTGAGGCAAAGGCGGCAGGCCGGGGTTGCATCATCTGGCCCGGCAGCGCATTAGCCTGTCATTCCTTTCAGTTATTTCCGGCGGCAGAACCCCTCATGACCCACCCGACCGACAGCATCGAATTTGCCAGCTTGCTTTGTTCGCGCCTGTGCCATGATCTGCTGAGCCCGGTCGGCGCCCTAAACAACGGTCTGGAGTTGATGGCGGATGAAACCGACCCGGAAATGCGCCAGCGTTGCCTCGATCTTCTGGCCGACAGCGCGAAAACTTCGGCCAATAAGCTGAAATTCTTCCGGCTTGCCTTCGGGTCGGCGGGCGGATTCGGCGACGCGGTGCCCACGCACGAAGCCCGCGTGGCGATTGAAGGCATGTTCGCGGCGGGCCGGGTCAAGGTCGGCTGGCTTGTAGACGACGACATGCTCGACAAGCTGCCGGTTAAGGTATTGCTGAACCTCGCCCTCATCGCGGGCGACGCACTGGTGCGCGGTGGCCAACTGGACATCGGCGCTGAAAAGCGGCCTGGCGTCACGGAAATCGTGGTCCGTGCCGAAGGTCCCAAGCTGGTGCTGGACCCCGATCTTCGCGCCGCTCTGGCAGGAACGCTCCCGGAAGACAGCCTCGCGTCACGCACAGCAGCCGCGTGGATGATCCGCAGCCTGGTGACGAGCGCGGGAGGGGAGGTCGCGCTATCCCCTGCCGGAGAGCCCGTGCTGCTCTTCGGGGCCTCTATCCCTGGATGAAGCTGTCCTGATCCGGCGCCGCCTGTTTAGGTGCGGATACTTCCCGACTGTTCTTCGGGTATGAAGAAGCGGTTCGGTCCTTGGTCTGCATCCGGGCCGAAGGGCTTCAGGCGGTTATCGAACGCCTTGTAACCCGCTGCCGCCATCAGCTGCATCACGGCGTCTTCCTGATTGGTCACTTCCACCATCAACTTGGGCCGATCGCGGGCCAGGCATTCGGTCATGCCGCTCAACGCCATCAGTTCCGCGCCCTCGATATCGATTTTCAGGAAGTCGGGCCTGATCATCCTCGACGCCACGAAGCTGTCGACGGTGGTCACATCCACTTGCATCTGGTTGTAATGCTGGTTTGAAAAGGCGTTCTGGTTATTCCTTTCCAGATTTTCATAATCCTGGATCAGGGACGAGTTCTGGCCCGACAGATTTTCGACGTAGAATGACGCCTGTCCTACCGTATCCCCGACAGCTTCCGGGATGATTTCCACCTGCGGGAATGACGCCACGTTGGCGGTCAGATAGCGGAGATTGTCGCGGCTGGGCTCGAAGACGAAGACATTGCCCTCACGACCGGTCAACTTCGCCAGGTAGATGCTGATATATCCGATGTGGGCGCCAGCTTCGATCACGGTGTCACCGGGCTGGATGAGCCGCGCAAGGCTGGACATCACACCACTTTCGCGCCCCCGGCCATGATACCAGTAGCCGCGGTGACGAAACAGATTGAGGCGCAGTTTCGCGCCGTCGACCCAGTGATGAGAGATGGTTATATCTCGGGACGCGAGCCGCGGCAGGATCGCGAAAGCCGCACGCCGTAAGAAGCGATGGCGATGCAGGCCCATGGATCTAAGTGTGGGGATACCCGCCGACGGTTGCATGTTGGTCACGGCCTGCCTCCATTTTGGGTACGTTGATATCCCACATGGACGGCGCGGCAATCATCAATGAAGGCTTACTCATCATGGCTATCAGGTTGCGCAAATGTTTCTGATTTCGTTGGCCCTACCAAAAGAAAAAGCCCGGCCACTTGCGTGACCGAGCTTCTTTCTTGACGGCAACCCGAAAAAATCAGGAGCTGTAGTACATGTCGAATTCGACCGGCGAGGGAGCCATTTCCCAGCGGTACACTTCGGGCCACTTCAGCTCGATATAGGCTTCGATCTGGTCCTTGGTGAACACGTCACCCTTCAGCAGGAACTCATAGTCGGCTTCCAGGCTGTTCAGCGCTTCACGCAGCGAACCGCAAACGGTCGGCACCTGGCTCAGTTCTTCCGGCGGCAGGTCATAGAGGTTCTTGTCCATCGCGGAACCCGGATGGATCTTGTTCTCGATGCCGTCCAGACCAGCCATCAGCAGCGCTGCGTAGCAGAGATAGGGGTTCGCCATCGCGTCGGGGAAGCGGAACTCAACGCGCTTTGCCTTCGAACCCGCGCCGTACGGAATACGGCAGGAGGCCGAGCGGTTGCGAGCCGAATAGGCCAGCAGAACCGGCGCTTCGAAGCCCGGCACCAGACGCTTGTAGCTATTGGTGGTCGGGTTGGTGAAGGCGTTCAGCGCCTTCGCGTGCTTGATGACGCCGCCAATGAAGTAGAGGCACATGTCGCTCAGGCCAGCATAGCCTTCGCCCGCGAACAGCGGCTTGCCGCTGTCCCAGATCGACATGTGGGTGTGCATGCCCGAACCATTATCCTGCGCGATGGGCTTGGGCATGAAAGTCGCGGTCTTGCCATAGGCTTGGGCGACCATCTGCACGACATACTTGTAGATCTGCATGCGGTCGGCGGTCTGGACCAGCGTGCCGAAGGTCAGACCGAGTTCGTGCTGGGCAGCGGCCACTTCATGGTGGTGCTTGTCGCAGGGCAGGCCCATTTCGAGCATGGTGGTGACCATCTCGGCGCGGATGTCGGTGGCCGGATCGACCGGAGCGACAGGGAAGTAGCCGCCCTTGGCGCGCGGACGGTGGGCAAGGTTGCCGCCCTCATATTCGCGGCCGGTGTTGGTCGGCAGTTCGATATCGTCGATCTTGTAGAAAGACTCGTTATAGTCGTTGTTGAAGCGGACATCGTCGAACATGAAGAATTCGGCTTCCGGGCCGACATAGACGGTGTCGCCGAAACCAGCCGACTTGACGAAGGCTTCCGCGCGCTTCGCGGTCGAACGCGGATCACGGGCGTAGAGTTCGCCGGTGTCGGGCTCGACGATGTCGCAGAACAGGATCAGCATCGGGGTGGCGCTGAAGGGATCGACATAAACGGCGTCGAGGTCCGGCTTCAGGATCATGTCCGACTCGTTGATTGCCTTCCAGCCTTCGATCGACGAACCGTCGAACATCAGGCCTTCGTTCAGTTCATCTTCGCCCAAGACCGAAGACACCATGGTCAGGTGCTGCCACTTGCCCTTGGGATCGGTGAAGCGCAGATCGACCCACTCGATCTCCTTCTCTTCGATCATCTTCAGGATGTCTTTTGGCGTGTTGGCCATGTGCGCTTGCCCTTCTTTCATGATTACCCCCCCGAAGGGGTAGTGGATGTTGCAGTTCGTCAGCTCCTTTACGAAGCTGACGCGAAATCAAAATTGGTGGAGATCAGATAGCGTCGCTGTCCCGCTCGCCGGTGCGGATGCGAACCGCGCCTTCGATCGCCGAGATGAAGATCTTGCCATCGCCGATCCGCCCGGTTTGCGCGGCGGCGGAGATCGCCTCCACCACGCGGTCTGCCAAGGCGTCGTCCACGACCACCTCCAGCTTTACCTTGGGCAGGAAATCGACGACATATTCAGCGCCACGATACAGTTCGGTATGGCCCTTTTGACGGCCAAAGCCCTTGGCCTCCGTAACCGTGATGCCGGACACGCCCACTTCGTGCAGCGCTTCCTTCACCTCGTCGAGCTTGAACGGCTTGATGATCGCCTCGATCTTTTTCATCACTCTAATCCCAACTCAAACGCGCGCGCGATGACGAAGTGATCTTCGCCCTCATCATTTAACAGCGACGATCTTCATGTCCCCGAGACATGCGCCGTGCCCTTCAACAATCAATTACCGTGCCAAACGGCGAATCGCTACGCCACGCTTTCGGCGATGCCGCAATCTTTGTCCATATTGCCTGATTTCAGGGCAATATTGTCCCACTGTGCCCGATTTTTAGGCAGTGTTTTTCAGCTCAATAGGGCGGTGCGTCGAGCCCGGCCGGGCTCTTCGTGAAAATCTCGCAGCCAGTTTCGGTAATCCCGATGCTATGTTCGAACTGCGCGGACAGCGTGCGATCACGCGTGACGGCGGTCCATCCGTCTTCCAGCATCTTCACGCCGGGCTTTCCGATGTTGATCATAGGTTCGATGGTGAAGAACATGCCGGGGCGCAGTTCTGGCCCCGCGCCCGGTCGGCCGATATGGACGACTTCGGGACTGTCGTGAAAAACGCGGCCCAAACCATGGCCGCAAAAATCGCGGACCACGCCATAGCGATGTTTTTCGGCGTGCTTTTGAATAGCATGGCCGATGTCGCCCAGATGGTTGCCGGGCTTTGCCTGCTCGATGCCCAGCATCAGGCATTCATAGGTCACTTCGACCAGCCGCCGTGCCTTGATGCTGGTTTCGCCGACTATGAACATCCGGCTCGTATCGCCATGCCACCCATCGACCAGCGGCGTCACGTCGATATTCAGGATATCGCCATCCTTCAGCTTCATGTCGCCGGGGATGCCATGACAAATGACATTGTTCAGCGAGATGCAGCAGCTGTGCGTATAGCCGCGATAGCCAAGGGTGGCTGGCACGCCGCCGCCGTCGAGTGTCATGCGCCGGACGATGTCGTCCAGTTCGCCCGTGGTCACGCCCGGCACCACATGCGGCACCAGCGCATCAAGGATTTCGGCAGCTAGCCGTCCCGCCTTGCGCATGCCTTCGAAACCAGCGGCGTCATACAATTTGATCGCGGTCGATCGCGAAATCGGCGCATCGGCCGTCATCGTCATATATTCGGTCATGTGCCGGTTATAGGCGGGGCAGCAGGATATTGCGAGGCCCCGATCGCGTCGGGCTAGGCAGCCGACGTGTCAAACGCTATGGCCAGCCTCATGCCCGTAACCGAACGTATCTGGACCGCCGCGCTGATCGTGATCGGAGACGAGATTCTGTCCGGCCGAACCCAGGATAAGAATATCGCCCAGATCGCGTCCTGGCTTAACGTGCAGGGGATCAGGCTGCGGGAAGTACGCGTGATCGCCGATGACAGCGACTCTATAGTCGAAGCGGTAAACGCGCTTCGGGTGCGCCACGACTATCTCTTCACCACGGGAGGCATCGGACCGACGCACGACGATATCACTGTCGATGCGATCGCCCGCGCCCTTGAGGTCGATGTCGAAATTCATCCGCAGGCCCGCGCCATGCTCCAGGGCTATTATGAAACACGGGGCGGGCTGACCGACGCCCGGTTGCGCATGGCCAGGGTGCCTGCCGGTTCCGATCTTATCGAAAACCGCATGTCCGGCGCGCCTGGCATTCGACATGGCAATATCTTCATCATGGCGGGCGTGCCGCACATCACGGCTGGCATGCTCGACATGCTGACCGGCACGTTGGAGGGCGGGCAGCCCTTGCTGTCGGCGCAGATTGGCTGCTGGGTCGCTGAAAGCGAAATAGCCGACCTTCTCGCCGCGACAGAGCGCACGCATGAAGGCTGCCAGATCGGCAGCTATCCCTTCTTCCGGGAAGGCCGGACGGGGGCAAACTTCGTCATCCGCTCAACCCGGGCCGCAGTGCTGGAGCAGTGCATTGCCGATTTGAGCGCTCGACTGGAGCAAGGCGGCTGGCCGGTCTTCGCTGGCGGCATCTGACACGGTTTCCTACCAGCAACTGGCTGGTTCCACGCCCATATGTGTCTGCTTAGCGGCAGGTTGCGTTGCATCAACTCAGTGCGAGACGCTATGCTGCGCTGCATCAATAGCTGGCTGGTTCCAGCTTTTGGATGTCGGGCTTCACGCTTGGGCATCCGATCCATGGCGAAAGGCTAAGCCCATCAGTCCCGCGCTCGCGGGATCGGCTTTTTGCGCCTTTTTCTCCGGATCGCTGCGCAAGGGGGAGCCGCTTGTTAAGGAGAATAGGTGATGCGGATCGTGATGACCGGATCGGGCTATGTTGGGCTGGTTTCGGGCGCATGCCTTGCCGACTTTGGGCATGATGTCGTCTGCGTAGACAAGGACGTAGCCAAGATCGAAGTGCTACGCGACGGCGGCGTGCCGATATACGAACCGGGGCTCGCCGACCTGATCGCGCGCAATGTGAAGGGAGGGCGCCTTACCTTCACCACGGACCTGGCGGCTTCGGTGGCGGAGGCGGACGTCGTCTTCATCGCCGTTGGCACGCCTGCGCGCCGGGGCGATGGTCACGCCGACCTTAGCTACGTCTATGATGCCGCTCGCGAAATCGCGTCCGCATTGCGTGGCTTTACGGTCGTCGTCACCAAATCGACTGTTCCCGTCGGAACAGGCGATGAAGTGGATCGCATCATCCGCGAAGCCAACCCGGCTGCGGAGTTTGCCGTCGCCTCCAACCCCGAATTCCTGCGCGAAGGCGCGGCGATTCAGGATTTCAAGCGGCCTGATCGCATCGTCATCGGCATCGAGGATGATCGCGCCCGGCCTTTGATGGAGGAGGTGTATCGCCCGCTTTATCTGAACCAGGCACCGATTCAGTTTACCGGCCGACGCACCAGCGAGCTTATCAAATATGCCGCGAACGCCTTCCTTGCGATGAAGATCACCTACATCAACGAGATCGCGGAACTGTGCGAACATGTCGGCGCGGACGTTCAGCAGGTTGCGCGCGGCATCGGCCTCGACAACCGCATCGGCAGCAAGTTCCTCCACGCGGGTCCCGGCTATGGCGGCTCCTGCTTCCCCAAGGATACGCTGGCGCTGGTGAAAACCGCCGAAGACGCGGGCGCGCCGATCCGCCTCATCGAAACAACCGTTGCGATCAACGAAAGCCGCAAGCGTGCCATGGCCCGCAAAGTGGTCGCTGTGTGCAACGGTTCCGTTCGCGGCAAGACGATCGGCGTGCTGGGCTTGACCTTCAAGCCGAACACGGACGACATGCGGGACGCGCCATCACTCTCGATCATCCAGGCGTTGCAGGATGCTGGTGCCCAGGTCCGCGCCTATGATCCGGAAGGAATGGAGGCCGCTCGATCGATGCTGCGCGGCGTCGATTTCTGCGCCAATCCCTATGAGGCCGCCCAGGGTGCTGCGGCCGTGGTGATCGTCACCGAATGGGACGCGCTCCGTGCGCTCGACCTGCCGCGCCTGCGATCCGTGATGAGCGGTGAGGGCCTTGTCGATCTTCGCAACATCTACCGGGCCGCCGACGCGGAAGCGGCGGGTTTCTCCTATGTCAGCGTAGGCAGGGGCGCAGAACCGGAGCCCGAAACGCTCATCCAGGCTGCGGAATAAAGCCTACCTGTATCGGCTCATCGCAAAAGCTCCGGCTTTGCGATGAGTCGTGCTTGACCGGAAGTTTTTGTTAATCTTCGTATAGGACCCTCAAGGGGCTAATAAGCGGGGGTTGCAAAAATGAATATCAAACTGACCGGCTCCATGTGTGGAGCCGGATTATCGCTTCTATGCGTCATGGCGGCGGGGGCCGCAACGATGTTATCGAGTGGATCGACATCGACTAACTTGCAGACGGGGTCAACCACGACTCTGCTCAGTAGTGGATCGACATCGACAACCACTTCGACAACTTCGCTATCGACTGACACCACTTCGACCGTTTCAGCCAGCTTTTCCACATTCGATTTCGCCAATGGTACAAAGCTGCCGGACAAGTCGACCTTGTCGCTAGGCAACGCTACCGTACGTCCGGGCAGCGGCACCGCCTATGTGCCGGTAAGGCTTGATCGTCCGACGCCAAACACCGTCATCGCGCGGGTCATTACCGTGAACGGGTCAGGCACGCTGCGCGCGCTGTCCGGCTACAACTACCAGACGGTAGATACAGTCGTGATCTTCCGCCCCGGCGATCCGCTCGTCCAGACGGTCGGTGTACCGATCACCAGCCTCGCCGAGGGACAGCAGTTCCAGTTAAAGCTGCGGGAAGCGCCCTGGGGCGGCCTCCAGGGGCAGTCGCTGGCGACCATCACCGCGAGCAGCACCGTCGCGCCAACACCCAAGGCAACCGGCACTTTCCGCCAGCCCCGAACCTTCGCGGCAACGGGCACGCTCCAGTTCGAGCTGAAGAAGGAAACGCACAAGCGCTCGCCCGACGGCGGCTGGGATCGCTGGGCCACCTCGCTGTCGCATGGCCGTACCCAGATCGCCAATGGAGAGACCGGCCTCTATCTCGATTCGTCGCTATTCCCCGGCATTGAAGGTCCAGTCTACTGGGGCACAAAGGGTCTTGTCCTGCATAGCCAGAAGCTGAAGTCGCCTATCTGGTATGAAGGCCAGAACTGGTATTATGGCGCGTCGGTGCTGGATGGCCGCAATTTCATCGCCTCGCAGATCGCCTATGGCCAATATGAATGGGTGGCCCGGATGCCCAACCGCCGTGGGTCATGGCCCGCATTCTGGCTGATCTCCACCAGCGGATGGCCGCCCGAAATCGATATCTATGAGGGCTTCGGCTATCAAAGCTTTTGGGATTTCGATCGCCATATCGCCCACACCATCCATGGCGGTAAGGACGGCGTCCGCAGTTTCCAGCGCGGCGTCACGATCCAGGCTGAGCAGGCTTACGGCCTCAAGGGCTTCGCCCAAGACTTCCACCGCTTCGCCGTCGATATTCAACGCGATTATATCACCTGGTTCGTGGACGGGGTCGAAACCTATCAGTCGGTCAATCCCTTCCAGGGGCATCGCTGGTATCCGATCATGGACGTCGCGGTGAAGACCAGCGGCGCCTATGATGATGGGTCAGGAGACATGATCATCACGAGCCTGCGCATCTACAGCGCGCCATAATGGCTATGGGCGCCGCCTGACAGGGCATAGAGGCGCCCCCAGCATTTGACCCACTGCCCGGCAACGTCCACGCGGCGAACGCCGGGCAGCAGCAACCCTGCAAGCCCTGCGGTGCGCAGCGTCAGTATGCCCAGCGTCCTACCCAACAGGGCAACCTGCGCAACGCGCCCCGGCCGCCGCTTCCGCCGCGCCAGCGTCTCGGTAAATCCGATCCGCCACATCCGTTTCAACACCCAGCTGAGCTTCGCCCGTTCCGGCGGCACCCATTCGCTCACCCGCGCATCAGGTGCCCAGGCGAACCGCGCACCGGCTTCCCGCAACCGTGCAAGGAAATCCAGATCTTCACCCCCGCTGCGGTTGAAGCGCATATCGAACCACGGCCGTGGCGCCATCTCCAGCGCCCTGCGGTTCACCAGCAGGTTATTGCTCGCCCACAACATGCCCGTCGCGCCCCATCCGCGCCGCTCCGGCCGGAACACCAAAGTCTGTTGCGCCCATCGTGGCGGCCCATCCTTGAAGTGAAAATCAACAGGCCCTGCGACCACATCGGCACCCACCTGCGCCTGACAGGCAAGCAGCGCGTCGAGCCAGCCCGGCTGTGGCCACTCATCATCATCGATCATCGCAATGAACCGCATAGCGGGATCGGCCATCGCAACATCACATATCGCATTGCGAACCGAACAAAGCCCCGGCTCCGCCACCGGCAATAGCGTCAGGGGCAAGGGATAGCCGCTAATCCGCAAAGCCTCCACGACAGCCGCGCCCTCTGCCGCGTTCCCGTCATTGTCGGCGACCAGCACCATGACATCCTGCCGCTGCACCATCTTTGCCAGCGTCTCCAGCAAGTGCCGCAATTCGGCAGGGCGCCGGAACGTCGGAACGGCAATCCATATCGGCTTGCCCATCATGGCGCCGCCGGTTCCAGCGCTGGGGGACGTTGCGGACGCCCCTTTTGCAGCCATTTGATGAACTGATGCCCTCGCACCTCGATCAGCAAATAGCTGACCCAGCAGATCAGCCAGGTGACGATCAGCATCCCAAGCACGAACAGCCAGTCCACCCCGACGATTCCATGCCGCTGCGCCACGCCCATTGCGCGCGCGGCGACGTCGCGCACCAGTGGATGCCAAAGATAGATGGAATAGCTGATGAGGCCGAGGTGAAAGCTCAACCGGTTGGCCATCACCGCCCGCGCGGCTGGCCCGTCATAATAGCAGCTCAGCACCAGGGCGGGCATCAGGCACACAACCAGCACGTCAGCTCCCGGCAACAGCAGCGCCAGCGCGATCAGACCACAAACCGCCGCAAAACCGCCGCTGCGGTCAATCACGGCCTTGCACAAAGGATGGTCCGCAACACGATATGTCAGAACGCCCAGCGAAAAGCCCGCAAGGCAGCGCAGCAGCGTCAACACGCTGTCGCTATCATTGACGTCGAGCGGCCCGCTGGCCCCCAGTCCCGACGAAGCCACGAGCAGCAGCAGTCCGATGCAGATCGCCACCTGCGCCCATGCCCAGCGCGAAAAGGCAAGGATCGCGATCAGAGGATAGATGAGGTAGGCCGCAACTTCCGTGCTGACCGACCAGCTATTGCCAGCGATCGGTTCCGTGCCCCAACCCCAGCTCTGCACCATGAACAGGTTGCTGAGGATATTGGCCGGGTTCAACTCTATCGACTGATTGCCCGACACGTTGAGCAGGATGCGCAGCCCAAAGACCAATGTCACGATCAGGTGCAGCGGCCAGACCCGCGCCATGCGATTGATCAGGAAATCGACATAGCTCGCTCGGCCCAGATGCTTCACCACCCGGTCATGATAGCCATAGGAAATGACGAAGCCGCTCAGGATGAAGAACAGGTCGACCGCCAGATAGGCCCGCGAGAAAAGCGGGATCGCAAACTGCGAAAAGGCCGGTTGATGCGGGATGTGATAAAGCAGGACGGAAACGGCTGCGACCCCGCGCAGGCCAGTGAGTGAGGCGACCCTCATGCCCGGTTCCTCCTAGCAGGAGGCGCCGCATCGAAGGCGCCAGCGATTGCGTCCCAAAATGGCTTCCGGGCCATTTTACCGTCAAAGGGTAGACCACGGGATAGCTGCCCGTCAGGCCATTTATATTCGGGATATTTGGACAGCCATGAATCTCTGTCCGACACGCCCCAGCACAGGACGGATCCCATCGCCGGATTATCCAGCGCCACGTCCAGGAATGCCTTGGCAAAGGCCGCAACCTCGCGGTCGCGCTTGTCTGGATTAGGTGGCCCGCCACGGTCGGCGATATCAAATTCGGTGATCGCCAGCTTCAATCCATATCCGCTCAGCGTTTCCAGAAAATCGGCAAATTGCCGCTGATTGAACGGCTCCTTATAGGGTTTCAGATGCCCCTGAATGCCGATGGCATCCACAGGCACGCCCCGGCTCATCAAACGATCGAGCAGCTTCAGCATCGCGGTTCGCCGCCGCTCGCAGCGCGGGGAGTCATGCTCCAGCCCATAATCGCCCAGGAACAGCGTCGCCCCGCTATCGGCCTCTCGTGCGCGATGGAACGCAAGGTCGATATAATGTTCGCCCATGGCTTTCATCCATAGATTCTCCGCGCGCATCCCGTCGGCGCGGCCCTGATTGGGCTCGATCGTTTCATTGACCACGTCCCATTCGGAAATCCGGCCCGCATAGCGTCGCATGGCAACGTCGATATAGCCGGTCATCAACTGTCGTTGCTGCGCATCGCTCGCCTGTTGCACCGCCGGTTCCAGCCAGGGCGGATTGGCCGTGTACCAGACCAATGTGTGTCCGCGCGCCCGCATCCCATGCGCTTGCGCAAAGTCGATGATCTGGTCAGCGCCGCTAAAGTCATATTTGCCGGGCTTTGGTTCGGTGGTTCCGCGCTTCAGTTCATATTCCTGCACCAAAATGTCGCATTCCCGCGTCACTGTTGCGCAATACGCGCTGTCCTCGCGCAGCAATCGCGATTTCACGGCCGCGCCGAAATAGCGCCCGGAAGCCTTGGCATGATCCGCCAATCCTTCGCGCGACACGACACGGGCCGCGCCGGGAGGCAGGGGAGAGCAGGCCGCCAGCGTCGCCGCCCCCGCCAGAAAATCCCGCCGCCTCACAGGCTTTGCCTCCGCCCGCTCAACAATCGCGTGACATCGATCCAGCGGTCACAGATTTTGCGATAAACGCCGTCCGGCAGAACGATCTGCATCAGCACCGCGCCCGCCAGACGCGGCCCATAGGCGCCATGGAACAATGCCGTCAGATAGTAGCGGATGGCCCGAAGCCGTTTGGTCGGCCAGATGCTCTTTGCCGCGTGCCAACCCATATATCCCGAAAAAGCCCGCGCCGAGATATGGGGGCGCAGGTCGGCCAGCCAGGTCAGGCTGCCTACACTCCCCCGGATTTGCGACAGCCTGTCCTCTGCCTGACGGTCTGCCCAGATCGTACCGGGGCGGCTGGCCATAACGAAACGCGCGCCCGCCAGCGACAGCCGCAACGCGAAATCCGTGTCATCCCCAAACTTCACATCTTCGCGATAACGGACCTTTTCGGCGAGCGAACGGCTGAGCGCCACGCTGCTGGTCTGGATGAAGCCCCGATCGCACATCAGGTAACGATCGACCGGCTCATTCCTTTGTATCGCGCGCGGAGGTTTCAGGAAATTCCGCCCGCCGCCCCGGTCGGCCAGCACCTGTCCATAGGCCACGATATCGTCACTTTCCTCCAGCAGGGGCAGCAGATCGGCAAGGTGATGCGGCAGGAAACGGTCATCGCAATCCAGAAAGGCGATGTATCGGCCCCGTGCGCGATCGACACCGGCGTTGCGCGCCGCCGACGCACCTCGGTTCTGCTGGACGACGATGGTCAGGCGTGGGTCCTTGATCGCGCCCAATGCCAATTCGGTGCCGTCGGTCGATCCATCGACGACAACGATCACCTCGATCACCGCGATGCTCTGCTCCAGTGCGGAAAGCACCGCCGCGACCACTGTGTCGCGACGCTGATAGGTGGGGATGACCACCGAAAATATCGGTTGGGCGACGGCAGCCTGAAGCTGCGATGGAGGTTGCCAGGCGCTCATCACGACCGCGCTCCGTCGTGGGCGGGTTCGCCCTTGCCGAACCGAAGTACGAACAGGTTGACCAGCGAACGGTAGAGCGGCTTTGGAAGGTAGGATCGCAATATCTGCCGCGCGACCACCCGTGGCGGCACCCCACCTGCGAACATACCGATCACCAGATCGCGTAGCGCAGCGACGGGGCGCACGGGCGCCATGTGATAGGCCAGAACCGTCGCGCGATAGCCGCGCCTCGCCCGATCGGTCAGCATGTGACCGCAGCGATCCAGCCAGTCGAGCGAGGTTTCATAACCCCGGACATAGGATGTGCGGCCATCTTCCGTTGCGTCCAGCCACACCGTCAGCGGCTCGTCGATCATCTTGAACCGCGCCCCTGCGCCTTGCAATCGGACGCAGAAGTCGAGATCCTGTCCCTTCTTCAACGCCGGGTCGAACAGCACCTTGCGGGCCATCTCGCTCGGCACGACCATGGTCGATGTCTGCATGAACTGGTTGGCGCAGAACAGATATTCGCCAACATCCTCGCCGTCCCGTATGGCGCGATCAGGCCTGATCCAGTAACGATCGACGCCCCGGTCCACCTTCATGCGGGAATAAAGGACTGTGCGGCCGTCATCATCCTTCAGCGCCTGCGCCATGATCGACAGCTTGCCCGGCAGGAAGAGGTCGTCGGAATCGAGGAAAGCGATATATCGGCCCCGCGCGGCCTTGATCCCATGATTGCGCGCGGCTCCACCCCCGGCATTATCCTGCCTGATATAGCGCACGCGCGGGTCGCCAATGGCTTCGATCACCGGCGCCGGATTATCGCGCGATCCATCATCGATCACGACGATTTCAAAATCCTGCCAGTCCTGCGCTCGCACCGACCGGATCGTGTCACCCACGATATCGGCCCGATTATAGAGCGGGATGACGACGGAGAAGAAGGGAGCAGCATCGCTCATGCGCCATGCACCTTTCGATATTCTTCGTAACGGAAGCCCGCGATGCCCGCGATCTTGCCGACGGCGCGGTAGAGCTTGCCCAGCCGCACAACGCGCTTGCCCCGGTCCAGAGTGGCCGCAGCGCCCAGCGTCCCGACCAGAAACCCGGCGGCGATGCGCGGCGCCTCGCCCAGCAAGGTGCGCAGCCGCCCCCTATGGAACCGCTCGACCATCATGTCGGTCATCCCCAGCCGATAGCCGCGCATCAGCAGCCATTTGGTAGTGACCCGGCTCGCCGGAATAAGCTCCGTCACCAGAGCCTCCTCCGACCAGGCAAAGCGAAAGCCCTTGCGGGCCATCCGGCTGAACAGCTGCTTGTCCGACCCGCCGGTCAGCGCCATGCGCTCATCGAACGGCCGCTCGCCCATCTGATGCAGTGCCTGCGCAGAGATCAGCACATTGGCCGTGCTATCGACGAGCGCGACAGGCCCTGACGTCCCGCGCCGCTTGGCTTGCAACAAAGGATGCCGCGCGGCCCAGGGCGCAACCCGCGCGTCCATCTCCCGCGCCACCGCGCCGCCCACGACATCCGCATTCCAACGCATGGCCGTGTCCACCAGCGCATCGATCCAACCGTGGGAGGCGGCTTCATCATCATCCAGCATCGCGACATGCGTCACGCCGGGTCGCCCAAGCGCCTCCGCCACCAAAGCATTGCGCACCACGGGTATCCCCCGCTCAACCACCAGCAGCGCCTTGATCGGCCAGCGATAGCCCTGGGACGCCAGCCTCTCGACCACGCCCATGCCCTCGGCCCGCGCGGCGTCATTGTCCGCGACCAGCACCTCCAGCTTATGACTCGTTTCCAGCGCCGCGATCGATTCCAGCGTCCGCTGCAATCCTTGCGGCCGATTGCACGTAGCGATGGAGATAATAACCCTAGCCATCAACAGCCTCCGGGGAAGAAATGTGCCGCCGCTGCCATTGCGGGCGCGGCTTGGCCTTGAAAGTTGCGTGCGCGGTGGCAACCGCCGCGAGGAAGATCACCCAGACCTGCCGGTCCTTATCGAAGAAGGAGGTTTCCAGCAGATTCTGGTACATGACGAACACCCAGATGGCGAAAGCCGGAACCATCAGATGCTGGTTCTCCTTGGTCGATCCGGTCAGGAACCAATAAGCGGGCAGGGCCAGAAAGCTCACCAGCAGCATGGCCAGTCCTAAAGGCCCGGTCGTCACCCAAATCTCCAGATATCCATCATGCGAATGCGCCGTCAGCATCTGGAATTGCTGGTTCAGGTAATCATGCGCCGGGGAGTTTGCCCCCACCTGCCAGAAGCCCCCGAAACCCGCCCCCAGGAACGGATGATCGGCCAGATAGTCCAACGCCACGCGCCAGATCGACACGCGCCCGGTAAAGCTCGTCGGATCAGCGAACAGCCGTTCGATCGTCGGCTGATAGGCGATGTAGAGCGCCAGAAACCCGACCATCCCGAACCCGAGCATGATCAGCAGGATCGCCCGCTTTTGCGTATTGTCGCTCAGCGCCCGGTAGATGTTGCTGATCGCCAGCATGCCGATGCACAGCGCCAGCGACGTCTTGCTCTTCGTCCCGATCACGAAGACGAACGCCATGATCGCGAACAAAGCATAATACCATTTCCGGCGATCTACCCACGCATTGCCGCACACGATGAAGCACAACGCCATCACAGCGCCCGCGATATTCTTGTGAAAGAAGAACCCTCGCCACGCGCCGATCAACGCCTTGTCGCTCTCGGTCGGTGGATGCACAGCCGCAGAGGTCAGCGGCATCGAAACCCAACATATGAGAAGCGAGGTAATCAACGCCCATCGCAGGGCGGTGAACAGCCGTTCCGGCCCGATCAGCGCCAATGCGCAGAATGTGATGTAGATCACGATGAACTGCTGCATCACCCGCTTGAAGGACACGAACGGATCGACGCCCCAGCTACAGGTGATCAGGAACCAGACCAGCATGATCGCCAACGGCCAGAAGGTGAAACGGTATTTCAGTGGATGCTGACGAAATATCTGCACCCCCGTCAGCAGCAGCGCAAAGCCGATGAACAGCGCCTGCTTGAACAGGTCCGACCCGTCATTGTCCGCCGCCATCGCCACCAGCTCATCCTGCGTCCGCGATGCGAAAGGCTGCTGGCCGATGAAGACCATCATCAGGAATATGAAGTAGAAAATCTGAGCGACCAGAACCACCCGACTTTCCCGCGATGCAGCAGGAGCGGGGAGGGAGGGCGCAAGGCCAGTGCGGTGCCATGTTGACGCCATGGGCTTTAGCCTTCCGCCCGCTGGCTCGCCCGCCACTTGCGGTCGAGCTGCCAAATGCCCAGCATCATCACCAGTTGCGACAGCACGACGCCAGCGATCGAGAAGATCGGCGCGACCGCCAGTGTCAGCAAAGTCACCGCGACAATGCCCACGCCACAACTACGCAGGCTCTGATTGGCAAGCGGCCGGAACGCCTTGCGCGCCTGCGTCATGACGCTCATCGGCGTCTGCACGCACTGAACCAGCGAAAGCAGGGCGCACAGCCCCACCGCGATGGCAACCAACTGCCAATCAAGCGTCGGCTTCAGGATCAGTTGGGGAAAGATGAACAGCACAGCCGCCGCCAGCGCGCACGTGCCTGCCCACAGGAACAGCAGCGCGCCCATGAAAATGCGCTCGGACGTGATCGCGGCGTCATGATCGCCGCGCGCCACGGCTCGGGTCATGCGCGGTCGTTCCAGCTGGGTAAGGGCGGTTATGCACACATTGACGGGCCGGAAGAACAGCATCCCCACCGCGACAGGCGCAAAGGCCGCCGGACCCGCGAGCAGCGTCACGATATAGCTATGCGCGTTGGATGTCGCTTCGGTCGATAGCACGCCCACCAACGTCCAGCCCGATTGCTCCCGCCACACGGGGCGATAGGCGTTCAGAGCCCTCGTCGGCCACATGCTAAGATGCCGCCGCAAATAGGAAAGACCGAACGGCAGCAGCCCGGCGATGCTCGCCCCCACCAACATCGCGCCGATGCTGGCCAGGTCCGCACCCGTCCGGGAAGCCACGAGCAGGCCCGCGACGATCGTCCCGGCATAGGCAAGATCGGATCGCGCCGCTCGTGCGGGCCGATGATGCGCATAGGCATTGGATCGCCCGAACCACCGAACCAGAGACAGGGTGCCCGCTAGTCCGAACATCGCCGCCGCAGCAGGGGATGCCGTCGCCCAGGCAATGGCCGCGCAGATCAAACCCTGACTGACCGCCAGCAGCAGGTTCACCGGAAAGAAGAAGTCGAACGACTTATGGTCGGCTTCGTCGTCCTGATTGACCGCGATCGTATAGGGCGTGGAAACGAGCGCGTTCGACAGGCTGTACCCGAACTGGATGATAACCAGCAGAAACGCCAATGTGCCGATTGCCGCCGTGCCCAGATGATGAATGGAAAACAGTTGCACGGCCAGATGACTGACCGACACGATCGCCGACGACAGGCTGGCAAGGCCGAAGCGGCCAAAGATGTTGCCAAGTTTCCGCACGCGCGTCTCCGGCGAGCAGGAGGACTCTTCTCCCTCCCGCAAGCGGGAGGGGGGGCGCTCCTTGTTTTCCCCCTCCCGCAGGCGGGAGGGGGTTAGGGGGTGGGCCTGCGCAACCGCCGTTCCATCAGCCATAGCGATGCTTCCAGATCAGCCAAAGCGCATGGGGATTGGTCGTAATGTAGCGCCAGGCCAACTGCCGGGGCCGCGTGACCATCCGGTGCAGCCACTCAAGCCCCGCATTCTGCATCCACATCGGCGCACGCGGATAGTCACCCGTCACATAGTTGAACAGGCCGCCACAGGTGACGATCCACCCTGCCTTGATCCGGTGCCGGTTGCGGACGCAAAAGGACTGCTCTCGCGGCTTTCCCGTCCCGACCCACAGCACGTCCGGCGCCGCCGCGTTGATCTCCTCGATCAGCGCATCTTCCTCTTCCGCGCTCCAGAAGCCATTGCGCCGCCCGGCCAGCTTCAGGCCGGGCGTCGCATCGGTGATCCGCCGCGCACATTCGGCATTCACCTTCTCTTCGCCGCCCAGCAGATAATAGCGGACATCGCCCGCCGCCGCCTGCGGCAGGCTGTCTATGAACATGTCGGTCGTGCTCGACCGGTCGGCTATCGGCGTGTTGCTGAACCAGCGTGACGCCATGACGATGATTTGCCCATCGGCGTGGATCAGGTCCGCCTGAGCCAGATCCGCGCGAAAGTTCGCATCGAGAGCGTTCATCGACAGCCCCTGTCCGTTGCAGTCAAACACCAGCAACGGCGCTTCCTTCTGCATTCGGCGTAGCGGCGCCTCACGCACCATCTTCGTGATCAGGGCATCAAGCGAGAGGGTGGAAACCGGCACGCCGCCGACGGGCACGCTCTTGTCTAGCGGCTCTACGGACGGAAAAGGCTGGGGGAGGGCTCGCTCTGCACTCATGCAATGACCGTCCCGGCGATCGGCACGCCCTGCCGGTCCAGATCATCGATGATGCGGCGCAAATCTGCGATGGCGGTATCGCCACGCCGCGCCACGATGACCACCGCGTCAAAGCCCGCCAAAATGCTGCCGACCGGCGTCTGCTCGCCCTTGCGCTCGGCAAGGTAGAACAGCATCGAAGTTTCCTTAAGGCCCCATCCATTGGCCGTGTCGGCCAGCGGCCCACGTGTGATCAGGCTCGACGCACTGCCGGAGGCGCGCCCTGCGGTCATCAGCCACAATCCCTCGATCGCGGTCTTGGCCGCTGGCAGCAGGGCCGCGCTGCCCATCAACTGCTCCGCCAAACCCGCCTTGTTCGCTATCCGGAACAGACGGTCGAGCGACGGGTTGCCCATATCGACGTCAATCAACATCGTCTGCCCGTCCATCTGCGCGAGTACGACGGCAAGGTTCGCGGCCATGACCGCCGCCTCGTCCCCCGCATCCACGGACAGCACCGCCAGCCTTAGTGCGGATGGATCGCCCGCCTTCGCGGCTGCCCGCATCTTCGCCCGGATCGTCCTGACCTTGGCCGCGTAGGGACTTGCGGGGTCGAAGGCCGCGACCACAGCCGGGTCGATCCGCTCGTCACCCGCTGGCAACAGCGAAAACCCACCTGCCAGCGCCGCCAGCAGATTTGCCGCCTCGGTATCCAGCGCGCCCATCTCAACAGCCGCCTCGTGGAAGGCAAGGCCATGCTCACGCGCATGCATGTCAACGCGGGTGACGTCGGATTCCGCCAGGAACCCGTGATCCACCGCCAGCTTGGCAAAGCTCTGCTTGTCCCGCCCTCTGGGGCGTAGCGCAGCGGTTCCGCCGCCGGGCATTAACTGGGGTGGGGCGCCTGCCGTGGAACGCAGTCTCATGCGGCCTCCTGCCGATTGAGGAACCAGCCGCCCCGGGTCGGGACGGGCAGCAGTTCGGTGATGACTTCAACTTCGGTCGCCTTTGCGACACCAGCGGCGGATCGAACACGAGGCTTCAGGATCTCGGCGATCACGACTGCCGCCACCCCGCCGATCAGGCCCAGAGCGACCCCTGCGATCAGCCACAGCATAAGATTGGGCTTGGCTGGCAACAGCGGGACGGATGCTTCATCCAGTAGGCTGGCATTAGGCTGCGAGATCTGGCTTTTCAGCGTGGCCTCGTTGAAGCGCTGCCGAACCGTATCGTAGGTCTGTCGTGCGGCATCCACATCCCGTTGCATGACCATCAACTGGTCCTGCACGTCCGACATGCGGATCATGCGATCTTCCTGGCCCGCCATGTTGGATTTGAGGTCGCCCTCACGGCGGTTTGCAGCGACGCTGTTCGCATTCACCGCGCCCGCCTGGCTCGACCGCGCAGACGCCAGCTTGGATTGCAGTTCCGACAATTGCGCGTTCGCCGCGACCATGCTTGGGTGGTTCGGACCCAGCGTCTTCGACAGCTCCGAAACACGGCCCGATTGGGTCGCGACCTGCTCCTGCAAATTCTGGACGATCAGCGATCCTTCGATGTCCGAAACGGAACCTGCGCCCGCCTTGGATCGCGCCGCCGCCGCCTCGGCCTGCGCCTGCGTCAGCTGATAGGACATGTTCTTCAGCTTCTCGGCTTCAAGGTCCATGCGGTTGATGCCGATAATGTCATGCGCCCGCTGGAAATCGGACAGCCGTTTCTGCGCCAGTTCGTAGCGGCGGCGCACTTCCTGGGTCTGCTCGTCGAACCATTTGGCGGAACCGCGCGCGGGGGATGCGCGCAGTTCGACCTGTTCGCGCATGTATATCTGCGCGGCAAAGTTCGCGACCTTGGCCGCTACCGCCGGGTCGGCATCCAGATATTGCAGTTGCAGCACATTGCTCTGACGACCCGTCGTTACGGTCAGATTGGCCCGCACCCGGTCGGCGGCTTGCTGCACGCGCGCGTCGAGCGGAATGTCTTTGGGCAGGGCATCGACGAAACCGGCTTCCTTGGCCACGGCATTGATCACCTTGGCGGATCGGATGACATCGGTCTGCGTGCCCAGGATGCTATCCACCTCGACGCGAACGCCGGGCTGGTTGTTGGCGTCCGTAGGGTCCGTCTGCGACAGGTCCAGCAGCAGCGAGGTTGTCGCCGCATATTGGCGCGGCTGGACGAAGGCCAGAATGGCGATGATGAGGAACAGCGCGCCGCCCAGCAGCGCCGCCGTCCGCCATCGCGCCTGTACGGCCGACAGCAGATCGATCGGGTTCATGGTCATAGCCCGTCAACTCCTCGCAACATGGCCCGCATCTCTTCGGCGGGGGTGGGGGCAGGGGGCGTCGCTGGCACCGGTTGCTTCGCCATCAACAGCAGGAACTGGGGCGCCAGCGTGTCTTCGAACATGAACAGCTCGCCGCCGGGCATTGCTGTAAGGGCAGGCTCCAGCCGCCGCATTGCATCGGCCGCCTGACCTTCATTGATCGATCCGCCGCCCAACACCTCATGGCCCAGCCGAACCAGCCGCTCATAGGAAATGACCGACATCTGCGAAGCAGCCACGCCTGCCAGCGCGATCATCCGGCGGCTCGCATTGGCTTCCCACAGGACGCGACGGAACAGCGCGTGGGTCGCCCCGCTCATCTCCACCCAATCTTCGAGCGCAGACGCAAGGCCCTGCTCCACGTCGGCCAGCGTCATGCGCTCGCGTCCAGCGGACTCGGTGACGAGCGCCGCCTGCATGCCGAACAGCCGCGCATGGTAGGGCGACCCCATCGCCGCGCCCGCCAGCGCATCGAGCGCGTCGGGGTCAAGGCTCAGCCGCGCATTGTCCGCGCAGCTCATCAGCAGCCGTTCCAGCTCCAGCTTGGGGATCGGCGCGACCCGTTGCGGCGCGATATGCCGCCGCAATGATGGATGCGCCGCGATCAGCCCATCCACATCTCCCGCGATGCCCACCAGCACCACCTGAACCGGTGAATGAATGTCGGTCAGCAGCTTCAGCAGCGTTGCCACATCCGACTTTGCCTCATCCGACCGGACCCGATCATACTCATCCAGGATCAAAATAGTACGCTGCCGTACATCTTCCACCAACAGGTTCGCCAACCGCGTTCCATCAATGGTTTCATTCATTAATTTCCGCGCTTTTTCCTGCCCAGCCGCACTCATCGGTAGCTCGCTGAGGAAAGGCCGAAACAACGCATCGAAGTCAGCGTCGCCACTCGCCGACCCATAAAGCGCAACGCAACCGGCCTCATCTGCCAGATCGCCAAAAACCCGCGCCAACGAAGTCTTGCCCGACCCCCGCGTACCAAAAATGACCGCATGCTTCCGCTGAACGACGATCGCCTCGACCAGCTTCTCCAGCTCGCTATTCCGCCCCGCCAGCCCATGACGATCCGTCACCGGCATCGCCGTGCTGAAAGCGCTGTAGATCGAATCCCGCCGCAAGCTAATCGGCTTCAGGGGCGCGGCCATCGCTCCCATCGAAAGGGCGCGCGGCACGTCCGCCATCTCATCTTGCTGTTGCCGGAACCCCGGCGCCACGGGCGTGTCGAGCAGCAGCGGCTCAGCCATTGCCGAGCGCGGCCCACCATTGGGAGTCTCGGCACGTGCCGTGCTGCGGCGAAAAGACAGGAGCCAGTCCCGCATGCCGCTGGACCGATCCTGCGCGAAGCCATGATCGATTGTCGTCAAAACAGCTTCTCCCGGATGATGAGGACGTCCTCAGGCTGAACCGGATCATCCAGGTTCGCCTGTATTTCCTTGCCTCCCCGGCGTACTTTTATGCGCTTGGTAGAACCTGCGAGCGTTGGCCCTCCCGCCAGCGCGAGCGCTTGGCGGAAGCTCTGACCCGGCGCGAACGAGAAGGCGCCAGGTTGCTGCACCTGGCCATAGACATAAACCTTCTCGGCTGGCGGGACGAACAGGATGTCTCCGGGCTTCAACTGACGACTGCCCCCGACAGCCATGTCGGCTAGCGAGATGCGGACGGCGCCGCTGCCATCGGCTGGCGTCAGGATGACGGCGTTAGCCCCGTCCTTCGTCGAGCCGCCAGCCTTGGCAAGCATCGACGCGACCGTATAATTGCGATCAAGCGGATAATTGCCCGCTTGGGGCACATTGCCCAGAACGGTCACGAAGCGGCTGACATAATTGCTCACCTCGACGTTGACCGAAGGATTGGCGAGGAAGCCTCCGCTCGCGTAACTGGCCGCGATTGCCTGAGCCAGTTGCGACGTCGTCTTGCCCCGCGCCTGAATCGGGCCGATCAAGGCGAGAGTGACAGTGCCGTCTTCCTTGATGCGGGTGGTGGATGACAGGTCTGGTTGACCGAAGATCGCAATCCTCACTTCGTCGTCCGGCCCCAATTGATAGCCTGCATCAGCTTGGGGCTTAGTCGACGGCGTCGCGGTAGTGACCGCCATTTCGGCCGTCTGCGCGCCAACGGGTGCTGCCGCGACGACTGCAAGGAAGATCGAGAAGCTGGTCAGGAGAGCCTCTGCTTTCACAGTTCATGCTCCTTTATGTTCGAGGTCAAAATCGGATCGCCGTGCCCAGTGTCGCCTGGGTTCCGCTATATTCAGCCACATCCGTATCGGTGCGCCGCTTGTACCGTTGCGCATCGAGCGAGATGTCGACGCGATCCGACAACTTGCGTTTCAGCATTGCTCCGAACCGCTGGTTGCGGTCGGCGGTTATGGAAAATGGGCGCAACGCGGCGTCCTGGCGGAACCTGCGCCGCTCCAGTTCGCCGTAGAGTCCGGCAGAGGTGAGTTCCGAAATGGTGAACTCGCCCTCCAGTCGATATCTGGTCCGGATGGCAAAACCACTGGCTATCAGGCTGTCGTTAACAATGCTGCGTTCTGTCGTGGCTGTCAGTTTGAGCCTGGGAACGATGCTGGTCGAAATACTCACATCCCAGCCTGGGCCATCATAATTGCCAACGGCTGCCGAATCGCTGCTCACATCCAGCCAGCGCACCTCGGCATCAAGTTGTGTGATCGGCGACACCTCACGCTTGAACCGCAGGCCATAGCTGTTGGTTCGATTTTCGATGCCAAGCTTGTTCCGATCGCTGTTCACGCGCTCGTAAAAGGCGGTCAGCGTACCCAGGCTCGGCATGTTATAGCCGATCCCGGCAACAAATGTGTCGCTGGTCTGATCCGCATAATCGAAGGCGTTATCGTTGCGGGTCATGTCGCGACGGTAGGATGCCACTGGGAACAGGCCCGGACGCTCGCAACTCAGGTCTGCGCCAAAAGCGGTGAACCGCTGCAGATTTTCCGTTTGCTGATTGATGTCGCCATAATCAGCGCGCTGCTGCCTGTAAGATGCAACGGGCGTGATGGAACAAGTCGCGCCAAAACGAATGACTGCCTTCGCCTCGGCGTCGAGCCGCAATTTGCTACGCTGCCCTTCCGAAATAAAACGATCATAGCCGACCCGACCTTTCAGCAGCAGGTCATGTCGTCCTATCGGCTTCCCATAAGTCAGTTCAGCCCAAGGCGTCACGATGATGTCGTCGGTGGGATCCTCCAGCCGATCATCCACACGATAAACATTGTCGTCATATAGAAGGTCGACGCCAGCCGTCGCATGGAGGCCCATCGTCTTGAGCCGTGAAGCGTCATCGACCGTCGCCGTCTGAGCGCTGACGGGACAGGGCAGAGCAGTGAGCGCAGCACAGCTTATGGCTGCGGCAATCGCCCGCGTGACCGGAGAAAGATCATGGCTTGCAGGCGCGTTAAAGCGCCTCCAAAAATATGGAGTGTAAGTGATAACCAAATGTGCAACCCTTTATTGCATTGCAGCAATCAGGGCATGCTAGGCGCCTTTGCGCGCAAAACGAACCTCTTAACATGCAGCTTGTCGCGACTATGCCACGCTTCGTTTCATCGTGAAAACGAGCGATCATCGGCGGTTTGGTGCGGTTGAGGACTGTTAATCTGCCAGCAAGGTATCAAACCGGACGCTGTTCATCTGGCAGCAAGATTAAGCTGAGTCTTGGTCAGAGCAAATACCAGATGATCGAACAGGTTGCAGCTGCGAAGGTGACGATCCCTGCCCAACGGGACAGAATTTCGACGCCGCGATCGGCGCGATCCGCGAAGGATGAATACACCAGTTTGGGCGCACAATCCTTGTTGCTATCAAAGGAAGAATGTTGCGCAACGGCAACCGGCGCAAGATCGTCTGCCACGTGATTTGTCCGCCCTGTTCGAGATAGCAGACATATCCTATTTTACGCTTAACAAATAGTTCACGTACGCGCCGATCGTCACTCATTCCGTCGCAAATTCAATGAGGTGGTGCAAAAATCCTACCTAGAGGGCGATACCGCCTGCCCTTCAGTAGGCGTTGCGGTGAATCAGGACGTTGAATGTACCGATCAGGATAGCGATGTCCCGCATCAGGCTCCAGCCGTGGAGATATTCCAGGTCAGCTTCTACCCGATTGAGAATGTCTCGGCGCGTCTCGGTAGCGCCACGGAATCCGCGGATTTGAGCAAGACCGGTGATGCCCGGCTTTAGTGCGTGCCGATGCCAATATTGGCGGTCGACTTGCCAGAATAGCTGTTCTTCCGCTGTCGAGCCCAGAGCGTGAGGACGCGGTCCCACCAGGCTCATCTCGCCTAGCAGAACATTGATCAGTTGAGGCAGTTCATCGATGCTGGTTTTGCGGATGAACGCACCTACTCGAGTGATGCGATCATCATCCCGTCGTGTGGATGAGGCGCCAGCGGCGTCGCATTGTTCAACGCGCATGCTTCGGAACTTCAGAATGTGGAACAGTCGATTTCCGCGGCCGATACGTTCTTGCTTGAAGAAGATGGGGCCGGGCGAATCGAGCCGGATTGAGATCGCGATCGCAACCAGCAAAGGTGTCAGTGCGATCAGCAGCGGTACGGTGATGGCAATATCCAAAAGCCGCTTTTGCGCGCGGTTTGCGAGATTCAGAGGACCGCGCGCCACGACGAGAGTGGAAACGCCGCGGTAAGTTTGCACAGCCAAGGGCGCCATCGAATCCAGTTCCGGTACGATGATCTCGCCCAGGATATTGCCGCCCTTGAGCATTTGAGCCCAATCCGTCTTGCGATCGGCAGGACAGGATATGACCACTCGGTCGAAGTCGCGCAGCAAGGTGCCTAGTCTGTGCAACATATAAGGATCGTCTAGGTCTGCCTTGATGCCTGCACCTTCCGCATCGACAATCACCATGCCGCTGACATCTTCAGGAATCATGCCTCCATCGATGATCATCAGTTGTGCGAATAAATTGTCGCTCAAATGTCTACGCACCGTGCGAACGATAACCAGGCGCTGCATAACCAACAGAGTCGCACTGCAAAGAATGCCCGCCGAAATGCCCAGCCGCGAAAGATGACCGGTCGCCTTCAGCGAGAAAACCGTGAGCAGGAAGATCAGCAGCGTCCCAGCCAGCGCAAGCGATGCATTGCGCAAGCTGGGCGTTAATTGAGTCAAGCAGACGGGATTGAATGCCTGATTGTGGAAGGCGACGATACCGTAGACGATCATGCCTCCGCCAAGTGGTTGCCATAGCCCCGAAAAGAGCAAGGGCACGCCAGCCGCGCGCAAGCCAAGACCAAAGCCAGTTGCGAGAGCGGCCATGTCCGCTGCCACGAGCAAGAGGCACAGCCAAAGCCTTACGTTCCGCTGAACGGCGGATGTTGTAGGCTGGCGACCGGGAAACCCCTCGATCGCCAGATCGATTTTCGACATCTGCAACCCTTTTCGTGTCCTGACGTCAACTACGCTTCATCCCGAAGGACGAATGTGTGCATCAGGCATCCGCTGCCTTGTGATTATGTTGCGGAGCAGCAGGACATAATTGCATCGGGCTGGCAATCATTGCTGGGACGCTCGGATGCTCTTTTCCGATGATCCGTTAGGATGGGAAGGTACGGCGCCCCACATCTGCGACGACCCGAAATTCAATGGCCGAAATGTGCAAGCGAAAATTTACCGCACTTACGAAGCGCTTGTTCGAATCAGTCCGTCATTTTCGCGAATCAGGCAGCGAACCACCAGCCGAGAAGGACAAGAGTTCCAGCCAAGGCGATCGGTCCCGCCCAACGCGATAAAAACTGCACGCTCGCCTCGACGCTTTCATGGGTGAACAGCCCCGCGCGATGATGAGGTTCTGCGGGGCGGGTCCGAACGGCCGTATCGTGACGCGGCCCCGACTGAAGTTCTGCCCCGTCGGAAGTCTCATCCTGAGGTTGAGGTGACAGGTCGATCATCTGCAATAGCCCCAATGCGATACGCCCCTCACAAATAGAACTTTTGATGTAAAAAAGAAGAGCTTTCTACTCGATTTGTAAATTTTGGTGAGCGAATTCCGCATCATTTTGGGGCGTGCGGCACATTAACTGAGCAGTTCGAGACCCGCTGTTAAATCATGGCGCGTCCGACATCCAATTTGTCGGATGCGTCGTCCACTTCGGGGGCACGGCAGACCTTGTCGCGCCGTTTCAATTTCTCGCCCCAGCGCCCAAATCAGCTTTCCACAAAGCATGGCAAGTCTGCCAAAACGTTTTTCCGCTACGGCGAATTGAACCAAAATGGTGGTTTAGCCATTGTTAAGAAAAGAAATTTTTCGCACTAGTCGCACGTAGCTGATACTTAAGGGATCGGCGAGAAAGAGGAACAGGTCAGGTGGCGCATATCCTGGTCGCAGACGATGACGATCTGCTGGGCGAACTGGTTCGGTTCAAGCTTGAAGCGGCAGGTCACGATGTGACAATCAGGCAAGATGGCGCATCTGCGCTGCGGGAAGCGCGAGGAGGGGAATACGACCTCCTCGTGCTTGATGCCATGATGCCGGTAATGTCCGGTCCCGATGTACTCAGAGCTTTAGCAGAAGAGCGACCTGGGATGCCGGTTGTCATGCTGACGTCGCGGAAGGCGCAGGCCGACGTATTGGCGGCGCTGACCGCGGGCGCTCGTGACTATCTGACGAAACCGTTCATCCCGGATGAACTTGTCGTGCGGGTAAACGCCATCCTGAAATCCGCGAGGCCCGTTCAATGAGCCTGCTCGTTCTAACGATTGCAGCGGCATCCGTCACGCCGGATGGTACGATTGTTCCGCAGCGCGCGGAGTTGATCGCACAAGCACGGGCAGCCTTGGCACGGCAAGACTTCGCCACCGCAATTGGCAGGCTGGAGCAGGCGGATGCCGCCAATCCAAATGACGCGGAAATCTTGCGCATGCTTGGCAGTGCCTATGCCTTTGACAAACGCTATCCGCAGGCGATCTCAGCGCTTCGTCGGGCAGAACTGCTGGCACCAGAAGACCTCGACATCCGCGCAGCGCTGGTGCGCGCTTACCTGTGGTCTGGCGACCGGGCAGCGGCAGAGCGGGAGCTTGTCGCCATGGAGCAGCGCTCTCCAGCAAATGCGGACGCTGTTGCCATCAGGCGTCAATTGGACGCTCGCGATGCTGTCAGTGCCGCGCCGACGCACTGGGGCTTGGCGGCCACGCAGAACGTTTCCCGCGTGTCCTTTGCCAATCGGCCAAGCCAAACCTGGTATGATACGAATGTCGCTCTTTTCGGCGCCATTGACTCCAATACGTCGGCAGCCTTGACCGTGGAAAGAGAAGACCGGCGATCATTTGCTGACACCCGCCTCGAAACCCGCATCGACCATCGATTTGGCAACAAGTTTCGGACCTTCCTCGCTTTAGCCGCGACGCCGAATGCGAATTTCCGGGAAAAATGGGGCGTGACAGCCGGAGTGGAGGCCGACATTGCCTCATTTGCTACGGTGCTGGCTGATTTGCGGCATGCGGAATATCGCGATGCGTCGGTCACCGTCTTTCAGCCCGGCGTTCGGCTTGCAGCGCAAAGGTTGGGACTTGCTGCCACCGTCCGGATGATCAACTTGTGGGATGAAGATGGCACCCACCGATGGGGCGTGTCGGGCCGAATGGATCGCACCTTCTCGGGCGGGGCAACACTCTATGTCGGAGCAGCCACCTATCCCGATACGGAAGCAGGGATAACCCGGCAGGTTCATTCCCTGTTCGCGGGCGTGACGGTGCCGATCGCTGACAAGGTCTCACTTCGGGCAGGGGTCGACTATGACCGCCGTCGCGCTACCTACAGGCGGACAGGTGGGACGCTAGGTTTTCAGGTCAGGTTCTGATCGTGCCGGGCTTCCCCATCGCCGATCATGTTGCCCGGATCGCCATATTCATATCCGTCTACGGGGCGCTGGCGATGGCCGCCTAGCTGCTCTTCCTGGTGATGCGCCGTGATCGAAAGGAGCGCGCCAGTATCGCCAGGGCGGAATTGACCCGCGCCCTGACGAGGGAAATCATGGGGGCTGGCCAGAATATCGCCGCGTCGCCCGCTTTCCAGCTCGCCCGCCCTGCTGAACGGCTGGCGGCGATCAGCCGGATTGTTCAACTACTCAGGGGTGAAGACCGAGAGCGGCTCGTTGCCCTGGTGGAGGAACAAGGGTTGCTCAAGCAGGCGCTGCTGGCGGCAAGGCGGTCCCGACCGAGGCGGCAGATCGACGCCCTGCGACTACTCGGCAGCATAGGAGGAGGGCAGGCGATCGATATGCTCTACCTTGTGCTGCGGGAGGATCCGAAACTCGACACCCGGTTGGAGGCCGCGTCGTTGCTTGCTCGGTTGGATGCCTTGCCTCCGCCGAATGAGTTGATTGACCACCTGGACCTGCGAAGCGCGCAAATCACGCCGCTGCATCGAACCTTGTTCAGGTTGATCGCTGCACGCCATCCGTCCGAACTATTCAGCTTGGCTCAGTCCGCCGATTTGCCACCAGCGGTGCGGGCACTGGTGATTGACGCCCTTGGGTGGACGGAGGATTTCTCTGCGCTTCCACTATTGGAAGCTGCCGCCGCCGATACCCATGCGCCGGTCCGTCTGGCCGCATTGGATTCGGCGGCCAGATTGGGGCACCCCGGCAGCGCCAAATGGATATTGCCGCTTTTGAACGACCCCGTGCCTCCCGTCCGTGCCAGAGCTATCCGCGCGTGTCAGTTGATGAGGCTGAACAGCAGCCTGCCTGCTATCGCGGAATTGCGCAAAGATCCTTCCCCCTGGGTACGCCTTCGCGCGCAGCAGGCTCAACAGGTGCTGGGGACTGCCTGATGGGGGTGGGTTCTATATCCTCGACGTTGGAAAGCGTCGGGCTGGGCACCATGGTCGCGATAGGTATCCTGTGCTTTCTGGTCGTGACCGTCCGCAATCTCGTTTCGACCATCCAGTTGCTGCTTGCTGCGCGAGTCTTTGCCACGCGTGTCAGACCTGCTCAGCGATCCTATGACCTTTGGTCTCGCTATGCCGACCTTGCCCTCCCCGTGTCTGTGATCGCACCCTGCTTCAATGAAGAGTTGTCGATCGCAGACAGCGCGCGCGCCTTGCTGGCTCTGGAATATCCGGACCATGAAGTGATATTGGTCAATGACGGGTCCAACGACGCAACCTTGTCCGTCCTGATTCAGGAGTTCGATCTACGCCCGATTGAACGAGAACAATTGGCGGTACTCCAGAAAACGCGCATTTTGGGCATCTTTGGCTCCGCTCGCTATCCGAACCTCATTCTGATCGACAAGGAGAATGGGCGGAAGGCGGACGCCGTGAACGCAGGATTGGGCTTTGCCGCTGCCCCGCTGGTTTGCGTCATCGACGCCGATTCCATTATTGAGCCTGATGGCCTGCTGCGCGCTGCCGAGCCTTTCATGACGGATGATGGTTCGTTGATGGCAGTAGGCGGAGCAATTCGCATCGCGAACGGATCAATTGTCGAAGGCGGGCATGTTCGTCAGATTCGACTGCCGCAGCGCTGGTTGCCGCGCTATCAGATATTGGAATATCTTCGAGCCTTTCTGACAGCCCGCATCGCCAATGCGCGGCTGGATATGCTGATGCTGATTTCCGGAGCCTTTGGCATATTCCGGCGGGCGCCACTGGTGGAAATAGGCGGGTATCGGCACGATACGGTTGGCGAGGATCTGGAAGTCGTCACCCGCATCCATCGCCGGATGCGGGAGCAGAAGCGGCCCTATCGCATTGCCTTCGTTCCTGAAGTGGTATGCTGGACCGATGCGCCCGAAAGCTGGCGAGGACTGCGTAACCAGCGCGCACGGTGGGAGCAGGGCGCGCTGGAGACGATTGTCGAGCATCGGCGCATGCTGTTCAACCCTCGTTACGGCCGTATCGGGCTGATCGGTATGCCGTTGATCGTGATTGAAGATGTGCTCGGACCGCCTTGCGAACTGTTCGGCTACCTTCTGATCCCCATCCTTTACTTTTTGGGGATCGGATCGGGCACGGTCGTGCTTGCCTTCTTCTCTCTGACGGTGCTGTTCGGAACCGCGCTCAGTCTTGGAACCCTGGCGCTTGAGGAAATGCAGCTCAGACGCACGCCGAGTGCCCGCGACCTTTTCATGATCGGCGTCGCTGCCGTTGTTGAAAATCTGGGATATCGCCAGGTGAATTTGGCCTTCCGGACTTACGGCATGTGGCGTTTCTACAGAAAGGACAATCGTTGGGCCGCCGCAGGGAGGGCGGGATTCTCCAGAGGATGAGCGTTGTTCCGGGCGAGGGCGGATTTTCGAATGCGCTAGTGCTACGGCTCGGCCTTTCGGTTGGACCCGGTTACCAGACGGGTCGTCGCAGGGCTCTTCTGCTCGCGTAGAGGCATCGGCAGGGCGAGATCAGCTTTTCCCTCCCGCAAAAGATTGCCTTGTTTCGATGAAATTGCCCCGGTTTTTTTCGTCCTCTGCCTTTGACATGGCCATCGACCTTGGCACTGTTAACACGGTTATCCATGTCCGCGACCGGGGGATCGTCCTCAATGAGCCGTCGGTCATCGCCATTGAAACCCGGCAGGGGTTCCGTCGCGTAAAGGTCGTAGGCAATGAAGCCAAGCTGATGATGGGGAAAACGCCCGCCAATATACAGGCGATCAGGCCTTTGCGCGATGGCGTCATCGCGGACATCGACGTCGCCGAACAAATGATCAAGCATTTCATCGACAAGGCGCTGAACGGCAGCCGCTTTGGTCGGCGGCATGAGGTTGTCGTGTGCGTTCCGTCTGGGTCGACCATGGTGGAACGGCGCGCGCTACGCGACGCCGCCGCCAATGCCGGGGCCGCCCACGTCCAATTGATCGAGGAACCGATGGCGGCGGCGATCGGCGCGGGATTGCCGGTTACGGAACCGCGCGGCGCGATGGTGGTCGACATCGGGGGCGGAACAACGGAAGTCGCTGTCCTGTCACTGCGTGGTATCGCCTACAGCAATTCGGCGCGGGTCGGCGGGGACCGGATGGACGATGCGATCGCATCGCATATCCGGCGCAACCACAACCTGCTGATCGGCGAAGCAACGTCTGAACGGGTGAAGTGTGAACTCGGCGCGGCGACGCTACCCGATGGCGAAGGACGGCGGATAGTGGTCAAGGGCCGCGATCTGGTGAATGGCCGCCCTGCCGAAATGACGATCAGCGAGGCTGAAATCGTGGACGCGCTCGCCGAACCTGTCGGACAGATCAAGATGGCGGTCAGGACGGCACTGGAAAAGACCGCGCCGGAACTGGCGGCCGACATCATCGAGGAAGGCATCACCCTGACGGGCGGCGGCGCGCTGCTGCGGCGACTGGACCAGGCGCTGATGGAGGAAACCGGCTTGCCAGTGAAGGTCGCGGAAATGCCGCTGATGTGCGTGGCAATGGGAGCGGGCAAGGCTCTGGAAGATCCCGCCTATCAGGGCGTTCTGGCCATTTCCTGATCGTCCGGGGAAACTAGGCGCTGAGGCGCGGAGAGGAAGGCTCAGATGGTTCCGCCCAACGGGGTGGTCCATCGAGCAATATCGTTTCTGATGATGTCCTGCCCGGATCGCCACGGTGGAGCGCGGCGCGCCTTCCTGACGCGGATCATGCCCCAAATTCCTTCATTGCCTTGATCGTGTACCCCCGCCGACCGAACAGCTCGGTCAACCCCTCGTACGAGCCACCTCCGCGCCGTGATGGACGGAGCGCAGCTTGAGCAGGTCCTGCCGCGCGACAATGCCGATGACCCGGCTCGATGCGGGCTCAACGATGGGGATTCGGCCGATGCCCGCATCGACCATCATGTCCGCTATGCGGCTGATCGGATCACTCGGCGTGCCATAGGGCTGCGATGCATCGGACAATACTTCCGCGAGGGTCGCTTGCACCGGCGCGCCGTCCACCTGCCAGCGCAGCGCATCAGAACGTGAAACAAGGCCTATGAGCCGCCCTTCCTTGTCCACCACCGGGTAACTGCGATGGACGGCCTGCCCCGCAAAAAAGGCAATGACCGCACCAATGGACATTGTCCCCTCCAACGTCTGCGGTTCTCGCGTCATCACTTGCCCTGCCTGAAGGAAATCGAACGGATCAACGGTATATTCCTGAAGCACATGCCGCCCGCGCCGTGCGATCTTCTCGGTCAGTATCGAGCGCCGCATCAGCAGTACGCTCACCGCATAGGCTCCCACTGACGCCGCAATGGTCAGCGGCAGCATCGCGAAATCTCCAGTTAGCTCCGCTGCGAACAAGGCGGCGGTCAGCGGCGCGCGCATCGCCCCGCTCATCGTCCCGGCCATCCCGGCCATTGCCCATAGCGCGCTCCCGCCCGGCAGATATTGGCCCAGCAAAAAGCCCAATGTTCCGCCCAACATCAAGAGCGGCGCCAGCACGCCACCCGATGTGCCCGATCCTAGCGCGATCAGCCACACCGCCGCCTTAACCACCAGCAGCGCCAGCGCCACTCGCACCGCCAACGACCCGTCCAGCAGCCCCCTGATACTCTCATAGCCCGCGCCCAGCACGTGCGCATCCACCAGTCCACCGATACCGACGGCAAGCCCCCCGATCGCTGGCCACCACATCCAGTGGACGGGTAGACGCCCGAACATATCCTCGATCCGATAGAGCAGCGCAGACAGCAACGTCGCTTGCACCCCCGCGATCACCCCCATGCCTAGAGCGATGCCGATCAGCACGGGAGTGAGCATAACCGCATGATGCACGGGAAAGAGCGGCCCGCTTTCGATCAGCACTGGCCGCCACAACAGTGAGATCAGCACTGCAATAACCACTGGCACGAAGCTGCGCGGCTTCCACTCGAACAGCAGAACCTCGACGGCGAGGAGGATAGCGGCCATTGGCGTTCCGAAGATCGCTGTCATACCCGCTGCCGCGCCCGCGACCAGAAGCGTTTTGCGCTCCGCCGCGCTCAGATGAAAGAGTTGAGCGAATAGAGACCCGATCGCTCCGCCGGTCATGATGATCGGCCCCTCGGCGCCGAACGGGCCGCCGCTGCCGATGGAAATGGCAGAGGAGAGGGGCTTCAGCACCGCGACCTTGGGCGACAAGCGGCTTTCGCCATAGAGGATCGCCTCGATCGCTTCTGGAATGCCGTGCCCCCGAATCTTCTCCGACCCGTAACGCGCCATCACGCCCACGATCAGGCTGCCTATGACCGGCACCGCGATGACGCCGACCCCTAGCATGTTGTCCGTGATCGCAGCAGGCGCGGCAGAGAGACGGCCAAACCAGAAGAGATTGGTGGCCACCGCAATCGCCCGAAGCAGCAGCCATGCGCCCAGCGCGCCGCCCGTGCCCACGATCAGTGCGGCGGCGGCTAGCATCATCATGCGTAAGTTGGCGCTATGATCGGCAAGAAGGCTTTGCGATGGAGAGGAGGTCGATGATGTCATGCGGGGAGCAACTATATCGCACTACGATATTTATCAATGCCCCTGAGCACGCTATGATGTTGCATGGCCGATGAGTTGACCGACAATGACTATGCGGCCCTTGCCGATTTCCGCTTCTCCCTGCGGCAGTTTCAGGCGTTCAGTGAAAGGGAGGCGGCGCAGTGCGGTCTGACGCCCCAGCAGCATCAAGCTCTCCTCGCGATCCGCGCCGCGCCAACGGGCAAGGCGACGGTCGGGCATGTCGCGGAACGGCTGATCCTCAAACCCCATAGCGCAACCGGCCTTGTCGACCGACTGGAGGCGCTGGGCCTCGTGCGGCGGCGTTTATCGGAGCAGGATCGCCGACAGGCGCTGCTCGAACTGACTGAGCAGGCGCACGGGATACTCACTACGCTGAGCGCCGCGCATCGGCAGGAAATCGGGCGGCTGCGACCGCTGTTGATGGAGTTATTAGGAAGGGTTGCGGTTTAAGGAGCAGGCCTTGCGCGCTTCGCGTAAATTCTTGCGTATCGCGTGACTTCGTCATTTTTGGAATGGCATCGTGCAGCCGCAGCCCGCTTCTGTGAAGCGAAATCCGGTCGCGGCATCCGGGACGTGGAAGCCCTCACCGCATGTCCATTAGAACAAGGCGCGGCAACGCCATGGCGGGATGAAATGCTGCATTTTCCAGGAAAAAATGGTGGACGCACTAGGGCTCGAACCTAGGACCCGCTGATTAAGAGCGAATCTTAAGGCCTAGCCATAACCACCTGAATTGCATCATAATGCACCATATTCTTCGCGTCAACGAATCTTCGGGTGCGCTGTTCCGAACTATGTTGCCGCATATCCGAGCAAGCAAGTTCAGGCGCCCGATACCCCATCGATACCCACACGGAAGATCATTGAATTTCTGGGTACCAGATTGTTGGGTGGAGTTCCTCCGCCATGCGCGGGCGAGGACAAGGAAATTGTCGTAACATCATTTGGTGCGCTTGTCAGGTTAAGCCATTGCTTTGGAAGCTTGCAGATGAGAGATTTATCGGCGGCCTGCAGGTGGAGGGGAGGCATTGCTAATCGCATATGAAGAACCAGGCACTGAAACCATACGTGCGCCGGTACTCAAGGTGTTCGACGGCGATGGCTTCAAAACGATGCTCTGGAACACACAGCTGCAAAAGGCGTGCGAGGTTGTCGTCCGCCTCGGGTTTACCGATGCACCCGAACTTGAGCAGCCCGGTGGAAAGGAGTCCAAGGCCTTTCTGACATCGTTGATCGCTGACCGATGGGTCGAGCTGGTCGTGCTCGTCAAAATGGACACTGGGGGTGTGGTTGACAGGCACGGGCGCATCGTTTGCGTTCCTTACCTTGCTGACGACGAACGGGCGGGCGCGATGAGGAACATCGAGCTTGAAATGATCCTCAACGGCTGGACATGGGTCTTGGACCGGTACGAGCCAGATCCATGCTACTTCGAAGCTCTCGATGACGCCCAGAGGAAAAGACGTGGTATCTGGGCCTTCGATGACAACGTTCACCCTTGGGAATTCAAGCGTCAGCAGTACCAGAAAAGGCGTGCGCGAAGCCCGCGGACACAGCCGACCCTGTTTGATCAAGTCCCACATCTGCGGGCATGCCCGCAAACTGGATGCACGGGCCGCTTAGTCAAACGAGACGGACAGTTCGGTGAGTTTCTGGGATGCTCCAAATTTCCGAAGTGCCGGTATTCCTGCTCGATATAGCGTGCGGGCTGGGTGCCGCGTTGATCACACAGGCCGCAGAGCTCAACGTGGTTATTGAATGAAATAGAACTAAATACATTGACATTGATCTAAAACACGACCATATGGATCGGTAAGGAGAACCACCATGTGCGCGATGATCTCTATCCCATTTCGGGAAGTTCGGAATTTCACCGAGAGCTTTCAAAACGAATTGCTGGCTTATGTTTCTCGCTCGTTCTCGAGCGCAGATGACCATCTGGACGGAGAAGGCGCCATCGACGCAATGTCACTCAGCGTCGCCCAGGCACGAGCCTATTTGAACAACTGTTCTGAAGCGACAATCGAGATTCTCCAAGCCATCGTTGAGCGTGAAGGCGACCTTTTTATGTCCGACATTTCAAAGCTTACAGGCAAGTCAAATATGCAACTGCGCGGCGCGTTAGGAGGCATTACTAAGCGAACCCGGACGATTTGCGGCAACCCTGAAGCATCCTTGATTGAATGGACAAAGACCGGCGATGGGGATTGGCATGGTCGAGTTTCCCCGACCACGGTCTGTTCCTTCCGTGTAGCTTTGGCAGAACGGAACTGATCATGTCATCCCAGAGGCTCTCGATCGGTTATCGGCGCAAGACGATCATAGCGCGCAAGACGGATAAAGGCTGGGAAGCAAGGGCATTCGACAACAAGGCACCTGCATCGCAAATCCATGTTCGCCCCACCTCGGATGATGCAATCTTGGCTGTCAAGGCGGACTTAGACGTCGAAGCAGCAGAGGAACGTAGCCGTCGCGGCCAAGATGGCTTCCCGACCCCTGATGTTGTCAAGAAAGCGATCGTAAGAATTCGCCCCAGTGATGGTCAGTTGGCAATGTTGATGGCGCATCTGAATGCTCCTGATCACATCCTAACAGCCACCGAATTAGCAGCAGCAGCGGGCAAGAATAGTTACGAGTATGCGAACTCTCAATATGGCCGCCTCGCGCGCGATCTTGCCGAGGAGATGGAATTCACACCATCTCAAATCTATTCGTCGACAGGCCTACCCGTTTGGACCTATACACTCGCCACCGGAGTTTGCGATGGCGGTTCGGCGGAGCCTTCAGATGAATACGTGGAATGGCGCTGGAAGTTGCGTCCCCAGCTGGTCGAGGCGTTTACGAGCCTTGGAATCAAATAGGTAAGTCGGCGTCGGCAGTCTGTCGTGATGATCGCGACGGACAGGCACATCTCGGAGGACCACGTTCCGGATCATCCGACACGAAATCGAATGTCTCTTCAAAATCCAGAATTAGTGTCACGCCATCTCGTCTGACTGCGAACGCTTGCCGTCGATCCATAGCACCCCCGGTGTAGCGGGACCTCGCCGGTTCGAATCGCGTTGCACTTTGCCGATGCAGATCGTTCACCCGCGAGGAATTCCTTTGAGATTGGCCGATTTCCATGATTATTAAAGTGCCATTCGAAAGGATGGCACATGCGGCAAGCGCTCACGTCAAAGTCACTCGACGCTCTGAAACCCAGGCCGAAGCGTTACGAGGTTCACGACGTCTACTGCCCCGGAATGAGTGTGCGGGTGTCGGCGCAGGGGCAGAAAGTCTTTACCGTCAAGTTTCGCTATGGCCTTGCGCAAAAGCGCATGAAGCTTGGCATCTATCCGCGCATTTCACTGGCGACCGCCCGCGAGAAGGCCATTGATATTCTTCGGCAGGTAGATGAGGGGATCGACCCGACCAAGCGCAGGCGCACCGCCAACATGAAGGTTGAAAGCATCTGCCGAGAGTTCATCCGCCTGCATGCTCAGCCGCGCAACAAAAGCTGGCGTGAAGCCGAGCGCATCTTGGAGCGGGAATTCATCTCTACATTCGGGCAGCGCGATATCCGCGAGATCAAGAGATTTGACGTGCTCGAAATGATGGATGCCGCTCTCGCTCGCGGATCGAGCTATCAGGCAAATCGCATCCTTTCCCACATTCGTAAGCTCTTCAACTGGACCGTCGAACGCGGCGTTATCGAAGTCAGCCCGATTGTCGGGCTGAAGCCGCCGACCAAGGAAATTTCCCGCGAGCGCACATTGGAGGATGATGAGGTTGTCCGTGTGCTGCGGGCTTGTCAGAACGATGTATATCCATTCCGGCAGTTCGCGCCTTTACTTCTGGCAACCGCGCAACGCCGTGGTGAGCTGGCCGAAATGCGTTGGAGTGAAATCGACCTCGAGACGAAAACGTGGGTGATACCCTCCGAACGATCAAAGAACGGCAAGGCGCATGTTGTGCCGCTAAGCTCCTTCGCCCTCAAAATGCTCGGCGAGGTGCCGCGCTTCCTCGATTGCGACTATGTGTTCACCACCACGCGAAAGTCGCCAGTGAGTGGATTTTCGAAGGCGCTGCGACGCCTTTCCGAAGAGGCGGAGACGACCGATTGGCGCTGGCACGATCTGCGTCGCACTGCCGCGTCGAGCATGGCAAGGATGAAGGTAGCGCCACACGTTGTCGAGAAGGTGCTGAACCACGTTAGCGGGATTATTTCTGGCGTTGCCGCGGTCTATAATAAGTATCAATATTCGGATGAGGCTCGGGAGGCTTTGGAAGCATGGGGCGAAATGCTTGCGAATCTAGCCGATCAAGACAAGTTCATTCCGTTTGCCGGAGAATAGCGCTCGTGGATGACCCGAGGCCGGAAATGTTCGATGCGATGGCGATGGAGACCTTGGTCCGCCTGCTGAACATTAAATCGCCTAAGGCAGCGAAGGCGGATTTTCTCGCGGTGGGAGAGAGGGTAAGGGCGATCATCGATACAACGCCGACCGGCTTTGATCGAGGTCCAAAAGACATCCCGCTGTCGCGCCGTGCGCGATGGCTGTCGCGCAGCGTATTGAAGCCGTCCCAGCTCCTACGCGCGGCCTTGCTGGATGATCCAAAGTTCGCGGAATACCCCGATAGCTATGCCAATTCGGTGTGTGCCGAGAAGCGGCGTGCAATCGCGAAAAGCCTGGAAACACTGGAGGCATTCGCGAGCGACCTACATGATGACCTCGACTATCGGTCGAAGCAGAAAAACCTCAGGCATAACATCGAGATGCGACGCGAATTTCTATTCTGGATAGCTCAGGTTGTCGCCAAGCACGCGCGGAATATCGCGAAGGAGCGATCATATACGGGTGTAGATGTGAGCCAGATGGTGGGCAAGGGAAACGCGTCGCCGTTCTTCGCTGCAGTCAAGCTCGCCTATGTCCAGATCACTGGCGAAAAAGCCCGGCAGCTTGACGATCATTTCAAAGAGATTGTCAAAATGCGCCTCTGAAATCGTGCCCAATTCGGGCAGAATTGACCAAGGCATTTGATAGCGTTTCGCGTCGGGTTGGGGCAAATTCGCTTACGACGTCGTTGATCGAAGGTGCGCACCTTCATCCTCTGGGTGAAGGAATTTAATATGAAAAGTCAGTTTGAAAAAGCGGTCGATGGCCGATTGCTCTACAGTCGCGAACATTTGCCTCGTCTAGGTATCAACCTTTCCAACTCAACAATGCTGCGGCTCGAATCCGCCGGGCAGTTCCCCAAGCGCGTCCGTATAGGAGCGCATTCGGTGGCTTGGCTCGCGTCGGAAATCCACGCCCATATCGCCAAGCTTGCTGCTGAGCGGGAGGTGGCATGATGTCCGACGATGCGATGGAGCCGACCTTCACTGAGCGACATCTGGATGGTGATTTCACGATTGAGATCGTTGCCTACGTTGCAAACAATCACGTTTCTATTCATTTGTCATCGCCGGAACACCAAGCTGAGTTTAATTTCGACAATCGCTTGGGCCTGAGTGTTGCTGAAGCTAGATTACATCCCGCACTGATCGCGGAATTTATCGAGAAGGCCATCGGAGAAGGGGAAATAAATTACTACTTCGAGCGAAGGTCCGACACGCTGGCAAAGGAGCCTGAACAGTATTCGTCTCGGGGAAGGGGAGGCCAGCGATGAGCACCATAAACCGCGAGAAAATCAGTCTTAGCTTCGATCGAAGCGCCAGCGTCCTGAGCATGATGGAGTCGTTTGCAGGGCGGGACATTCCGGTCCTACCCATTTATGGGATTGTGGACGGCAGTTGCACGTGCAGCAACGACGAATGCGAAAGCCCTGGCAAGCACCCGATCAGTTCGCTGGTCCGCAACGGCGTCAAGGGTGCGACAACCGATGTGAAAATTGTCCGGCGCTGGCATCGCAAACATCCGGACATGAACTATGCCGTTGCGACCGAAGGGCTCGCGGTGATCGACTGCGACAGCAAGGAGGCCCAGCGCGTGTTCCGTTCGGGCTACCAGCCACCGCCGACCCTCACCGTGAAAACGGCGCGGGGGTTCCACTTCTACTATCGTGGTCAAATGCCCGCGCGTAATGGCGTGCGAAACAAGCTCGACGTGAAAAGCGGCCCCAACTCCTATGTAGTCGGGCCGGGATCGCGTCATGCCTCCGGGCCGATTTATGCTGTGTGGGAAGACGAACCGATTGCCGACCTGCCACAGAACATCGCGGGCATCACCGAACGATCGGACGAACCGGCAGATAAAGCCGGTGGCGGGCCGATTCCGGTCGGCATGCGCAATTCGACGCTGACACAGTTCGCCGGTTACATGCATGCGCGCAACGTGCCGAAAGCGGCTCTGATGGAGGCCCTGAAGGTGCTTAATCGCAACATGTCTGAAAAACCGCTGCCAGACCACGAGGTCAGGCAGATTGCACGGAGCGTATCGCGCTATCGGGTCAAACCTTTACCCGGTATACGGCCATTTTCAGAGGTCGCCGACGAGGAGTTGGAATGGCTTTGGTATCCCTACATCTGTCTCGGGACGATAGGTCTGCTCGATGGCGATCCGGGTGACGGTAAGAGCCAGTTTACCGGCTGGCTCGTCTCTGAGGTCAGCCGGGGTCGGGTGCTACCAAACGGCACGAGAATTCCGCCCGCCAACTGCTTCCTGTTCAATTTCGAGGATTTGCCTGGTGCAGTCATCAAGAAGCGGCTGGAAGCGAACGGGGCCGATCTCGAACGGGTGTTTATCCAGACGGCGACCTTTAAGCTGACGCCGGAAATGGCCGACTGGCTGGACGGAGAAATCGCCAAGGCAAGCCCGCGCCTTGTGATCCTCGATCCTATTCAGGCGTTCATTACCGGCGACGTGGATGCGAGCAACAATGTCGATGTCCGCGAGTTTATGGAGCGACTGAAGGACATTGCCGAGCGTCGCCGCTGCGCCATCATCGTAGTGCGGCACTTCGGCAAGGGCCAGCACGACAAGGCCATGAAGAAGGGTATCGGTGCAACCGACTTTGTCGGCATATCCCGCAACCAGTTCGGCCTTGCGCGGCGGCGTGATGACGTGCGCGGATTCATAGTCTTTCACATGAAGACGAACTTCGAGCGCGGCGATGCCATGCTGTTCACCATGGGCGATGCGGATGGACGAAGCGGTCAGCAGCCGAAGATCGGCTTTAACCGGTTCGAGAAGATCGACGTGGACGCGTTCTTTGCCGAAAAGCCAACGACCAGAGGGCCAGAGCAGGATGAGCGGGAGGTCGCCAAGCAATTCCTGGTGGATGCCCTTGCAAACGGCCCCAAGGCAGCAACAGCGCTCAAGTCGCAGGCTGAAGCGCGCGCAATCAGTGCGTCCACGCTTGACCGGGCAAGGAAGGAACTCAAAGTGATTTCGGCCAAGCAGGGCAAAATCTGGTTCTGGTCCCTCCCGCCGGAGTGATCGAACTTTCCAAGTTTCCAAGTTTTCATCGCCGGGGTAGGCGGAAGTTGCATCATGCGCTTTCGTCTGGTCCCGGCGCTTTTCACGATGTCCCGGTCATTGAAAACATGAAAACCTGAATTGTTGGATTGGGAAGGGCGAGGGGAGACATCGGGCAGGCCGATGCCCCGGACGCGCTTCAAACTGCCGGTGTCGCGCACAGCGCCTTGCGGGCTTCCTCCAGCGCCTTCGATCCCGGCGTCCACTGCCACGGCTGCCTCGCGACGTGCTCCTTGCCCAATGTCGGGTAAAGCTTGGTCTGCTTTGCGGCGAGCCGCAGCAGCATCCGGGCATCGCGCGGCGACATCTTCATTTCGCGAGCGAGTTGATCGAGCGTAACCATTTCAACCTTGGAGTTGGAAGATGCCGTAGTTTCCGATGCAGGCTTGGCGGCGGCCTCCGTCTTGCTCCCTGTGCTGGGCGCGGCGGTCGGCTTTGCGGGTTCGGGCGTCGTCATGTCGGTCATCTCCTTCGTTGGGACCAACATTTCCATTAAGATGGGGCCGGACGGCGTGTCAGGCCAAATCCTAGGAATCCCAGTCGATTTCCATCAGCGGGATGGAAAAGGCGTTTTTCCCATCAGTGAAAAGATATTCGTCGTCGTCGCTGCCGATCTGGAACGTGTAGCGGTGCCCGTTCACATCAATGTGGATAACCTCGTCGGGCATGTGGATCACTTCGATCATCGCGCCGGGGAATAGCGCCTGTGCATGGGATAATAGGTGTGACCGGTCGAGCGGTTCGTCGTCAGACATGATGGTCTCCTTTCGTTGACCATCTCCCCAATAAGATCATGGATGCGGGGAAGTCAGGAAAAATCCCAAACGGGACCTGCTGATTTTTTCAGGGGCGCCGGTGTGCGGGATCGCGCAATTCGGGCAGGACCCGCTGATTGTAAATCAGGTGGTCGGCATGCTCGAAAGCACAGAAATCGGTCTCTCGGATCAGCTATAGTTTTTGTCGGGTATTCACTGGGAACCAGACCAACCGGAAAGGGCGCGGAGCCGGTCAAGGTAGAGCGCCTGTGCCTCATACTCCGCCATGCGGAGGCGGCTCACCACGTCGATCCGATTGCGTCCTCGCGGGCGCGGCTTTCCACCCGACCCAGAGAGACGGCTTTGTAGCTTGATTGTCTTACGGCGGGCACGCGAAACCACGTTCATTCCCTGCACTGCATAATTTAGGCGCTGTGCCTTCCGCGAGCCAAAACGGCCTCCGGTATAATACAGGACCTCGCAGCGCTGGGCGGTGACTGAGCAGATGAAATAGCAGCGGTGTCCTCCGAACCGTGATGGCACCATTTCGATGTCAACGTTCTGGGTGGTCGCTCCATCGGGCATTTCGCCATTGATCGTCATCACGACGCCGCGTTCAATGTTGCTAAGATCGACACGCAGGCGCGCGCTAGCGGTGCTTAGGCCGCCAATGGACCAGCATAACGTGTCGATGATGCATTCGCCCGGTGCGATGACACCCAGCCGCCGCAACGCGCGTATATCAAGCGTTAGCATTTCCTCTACGTTGCCGATATGCGTTGAACGCCGTGCGCCCGATCCGATGCCGCCCATGAAAGCCTCCTGCGTCTCGGACGGCATCATACATCGAGATCGGCAACGTCTCAGGGTGAACCTCTGGCCCTCCGGACAGCGGCTCTGTGCCTCTCAAGCGGGGCTATTCAACGAAATACTGTGGCTTGGGGTAGGCGCGGCTTCAGTCGAGTAGTCGCCCCGGTGTGACGCCCAGTGCTGCTGCGAGCTTGTCCACCACAGTAATTGTCGGGTTGCGTGCGCCTCGTTCAAGGTCGCTGATATAGGTGCGGTGTAATCCCGCTTCGTCCGCAAACGCTTCCTGCGACCAACCTTTGCCCTGCCTCAAGTGGCGTAGATTCTTCGCAAGGCGCTCCCGAACATCCATCGGGGTGACAGCACAGCTATGCTGCCGATCAGTCTACAGACGATCAGTGACAATTCCTTTGACCACGGATTCCGTGCCGCTTATCGATGTCACTGATCGACTATATGGAGGATCTGGAAATGCGGAAGCACTTTGTGACCCTAGCTGCATTGCTGCTTGCAGGCTGCGTGTCGATGGGCACGAATTATGACGTGGCTGCGGTCGAGCGCCTTCGGGTCGGCATGACCAAGGCAGAAGTTATCGGCCTGCTGGGTCGACCAAATCAGGTCGTTGCCAACTCGGACGGCAGCGAACGCCTCGTTTGGGTGCATTCCATGGGATCGATGTTCGGCGCGAATGCCCGGTCGGTAGGCTTGCCGTTTGGACCCGATGGGAGGCTTACCGATGTCCCCCGGCAGGCGGCACAATAAGCCCGCCGCGCATTGCGAGAGCTCAACACATCCTATGCAGCTCGGGCCCGTCAATCGCTGCCGGACGCAACCGGGCCGGGGATGTATGATCGCTTGAGCGGCAGCAACATCTGATAGCGCGGCTCAAACTGATGATAGTGTTCGTAGATCAGCTCGATCAGCGCCGACCCGTCGATTAGCCGCAGGTTCGGCTTGGTCTGCTCGAAGGTCCGCGCATCGGCGCTGAATGACCCAAGCGTGACGAACAGGCCCTTTTCCTCTCGCTCAATTGCCCCGAACAGTTTTTGGACATCCGGGCGGCCAATCGTCGAAAGAATCTGTTTGCACTGAACCTTGATGATGGGCGGCTCAAACCCGAGCTCGTCCCGGTGCGCAATGATATCGACACCACCGTCACCGGACGCCTGTGTGACACGAGAGTAGTAGCCCATGCACTTGAGCAGGTGGGCTATGAAATGTTCAAACTGGTAAGGTGTCTGCGACGTCTTCAACCGCTTGATGATGAAGTCCTCTGTCGACTCCTCGACCTGCTCCGTCACCCGTTCGGCGCTGACTTCGTCAATATCCTCAACTTCGAAAGTCTGGCCTTCAAGCGCCGCAAGGAACTCCTCCGCATTGGATGTCACCTTGAACAGCGTAACGGCAGAGCCGATTTCGTTGAGCGCGGGCTGGGAGAAGTTTGCGCGGGGGATGTGCTGGAGCCATTTCACACGTCGGCGCTGGGGGCAGTTAAAAGGGGCGTTGGCATCGTATTGAAAATCGCTGTCGATGATGCCGATATTCACCATCCGGTCGGTCTTCGATGGATAAATAACAATATCGCCCGGTTTCATCTCGACCACGAACCGGTAGACGACGCCAGCTGACACTGGAATCTTGCCCGGCTTCTCGTCGGGATAGGCGCGCTGATAGGCCGCCTTGTAGGCATCGCGATTCGGCTTGATGAGCGACAAGTCGCCCATCTGCGTCCAGCCGATCGCGATATAGCCTTGCTCGATGGGGGCGAAATCATGATCGCGGCGCATGTGGATGCCCCAGATGGTTTTCTCAGCCATTTTATGCCCCCGCCAAACCGTAGAAGATTTCGACCTGCTTTTTGACCTGCTCGCGCAAACTGTGCGTGTCTTTCACGCGAACCTGCTTGATCCCGCCGAGATTGAATCCGATTTGTTCGGCTGGGGCCCCCATTTGTTCGTTGTGGACCAGCAGGAAATTTTCGTCTGGCAAACTTTGCCCACGGTTCAGGCCCATGAGATAGCCGATTTCGTGATGGACGTTGCGGTTTCCCCCTGAAAGATCAGCGATCATAAGGCCCGAATCTTCGATCAGGTCGAGAATTTCCTGATTGATCTCGTAGGAATAGCCTGTGTCGAACTGATCGATGCGGATTTCCCGCAGCTTGATATCGAGCTTGTGGTCTTTGTTCACATCTTCAATCGCGGCCTTGATCGCGTCGAAATTGGGCTTGGTCGTCTCGTGAAACCACATGGAGACGAAAATCTGCCGCTTGCGGGACAGAGCGATTTTCTCGAAAATCTTGATAAGGTCAGCGGTGTGGATTGAAGTCAGCTCATACTGGTGCGTGCGCAACACCCAGTTCGTGAACTGGCTGCGCTGGCCTGCGTTTGCACTTGGGTTAAGCTGCCAAAAGAGGAACGCCGCGAACAAGCCTTGCGCTTGTGCATCCTTGAACCGTTCATCGGCATAGATTTGATTGACCGCCTGAATGGCAGACAGGATTTTCGCCGAATTGGGCAAGCCCGTGCCATCGATGCGTTGAAGCTGCGCTTTGACGTCTTCGAGTGATTTGAGCATCACCGACCGGCTGCAATCTTCTTGTTCTTCGCCCCGTCCGAACACCGGTTTGAGATGGGGCAGATAATCGAAATTCAGCTTTTTCAACATCCGGCGGCACATGCGATAGTCCGCGCCGAACTGTTCTTTCAGATCATCATCGGGAAAACCCTCTTCGTCGTCGATGATGCCGCGCAGCGATTCCTCGGACGTTAGGGAGCGAGCCTTGGAGTTGATGTTGTGGAAGAGCGCCTTTTCGTTGCGCAGCGCGTCCGATTTCCCAAACAGGATAATGCAGAACGGGGCGAGGTAACGATCATATTCTTCATCGTTCAATTCTTCCAGCGCATTGAGGCGGTGATTGCCATCGATGCGTTTCAGCAGCTTTTCGCCATTGGGAACGACCAGATCATAGCGTGAAGTGCGCGGCTGGATTTGAAGCCCGTCCACATTGGATTTGAACCGTTTGCCCTTCATCACCAGTTGCAATGGGTCTTCGGTTGGCGCGTTCGGCAATTCGAAATCGGCTCCCAGCGTGGCCGAAAGGATGATTTCGGGGAAAAACAGATATTCGCCCGCCTCGAAGAAGCGACTGATCTCGTCCCGATGCTCAGGCGTCAGTTCGCGCTGATAGGCCGGATCGGGAAAAGAGCATTGCGCGATTTCGCGCAAAGTGGCGTAGCCCCGGATGCAGGGGAATCCTCCCAGCGACATTTCATAGGCGCCGCGAAAAATCGTTCTCATGCAGCACCTCCCAGCAGAATCGCTTCGATCTGGCGCTTGGCGGCCTCGAGTTCGGCGGTGGCTTTGCTACGCAACGACAAAGCCTCGGAAATACGGTGCTTGCAGCCGGCGACAATTCGACGTTGCCTTTCCAAATCGGGCGTCGGGATAATCAACCTTTTCAATTCCGTGGGGTTGATTGCGGGATAGTTCCCACCGCTGGAACGCTGTTCCATTTGCCACAGGCCGATCTTTGACCGCAGGACATAAAACAAATACTCGCGCTCAATTAGGCTTTCTGCGACCTTGCGGATCACGGCGAACCCGGTGGAGGCAATGATCGGGTATTGCAGCTTTTCATCCGCGAGCGCGATAGCTCCCCGGCTTGGGCGGGTAGTTGAAACAAGAATGTCGTCCTGACGCACAATCATTCGCGCCCGGCTCGGGGCTTCGATGATCGGCGTGTCGGCAACCGTCCCGATGGCTCCCGTCCCGATGTCGATTTCTGAAATCTCAAGGTAGGGGAAAGTTTCGACGAACAGGCTGTCCTGATCCCAATTCTCGCTCGAAAATATACAGACTTCGCCGAGCCGACGATGAGCCTGCATTTCGAGTGCTGCACTCAGACCGACATATTTGTGGCTGTAGAACGTGGGATCAAACCGCCAACCACTGAGTTTATGCACGGCGACGCGGAAGGTGCGATTGGCCAGCGTGTTTTCAGTTTCCGGTGGCAGAGCGATGCCGAGCTCAACCAAGAGATAGTCGTCAATCGAAGCCAGCAACGCGGCGGCCTCTCTTTCCTTCGCGACGGCAGATTGGCGTGATTTGCGCAGGATGCCACCGATTGAATTTTGTTGGTGCACAGTCAGTTTCGGAACTGGCAAGGCTCGCAGTCGATCGCCAGAAAAGCCAAACTGATTGTTCCAATTGGTGCAGAGATTAAAGAATACTCGCCGTTCCCGATAGATGTTGATGACAGCTGCGTAGCAATCGGGATCAAATCCATCTGCCATCTGAATTTCGGTCATATGGTTTGAAAGATAGGGCGTAATCCCACCCTTGTCTCGCCATACGCCTGTCTTCCCGACGAGAGTTTGGGAGTTCGTGTTGTTGAAAATGATCGATCCGACCCTGGGCGACTTCGCGATGGCCGGAATATCCTGAGATTCAAGATATGTAGCCTTGTCAAACGTCCATCGGCCATCCGGTTGGAGATTGGTCGGCCGCAGCTGAACATTTGCCGTCTGTTCGAAGGATTGCTGCTCACGGCCAGCGGCGAAACCATTTACGAAGCCGCTCGCAATGGATCTGAACGGTACAAGTTCAACTTGTCCAGCGACCTCCAGTTGATTCAGAAAGAACCCAGCCTGAAGTGGCAGTGGATCGAAACGGTCGATGAGATCACCCCAACCCACAACGAAGAAACGCTCTCCGTCGAGATCGGGGCTTACGCAAAAGGGCGCGTTGCTCCCGCTTCGATATGGGCAATGAAGCGGCTAAGCTCTGCTGCTACCGTCTCCAGTTCATTGGTGGCGGTGGGGCGTCCGGTGGCGTCGTAACCAATGTCCTCCGCAATCGCCATGTAGATTTCATAGTCGGAAACGTTGGCCTTCACCTCGGCCAGATATTGATCGTTCAGCGTTTCGCGCAGGTTTTCGATCCGCTCATTGTAATCGTCGGTGGCATCGGTTTTCCACTGAGCATAGGCTTCGCTTTCCATGTGGGTGGCCTTGGCAGCTTCAGCTTCCGCCTTCAGCGCGCGCTTCTCCGTTGCCGTCAGCGTGCCTTGCGCCGAAAGCGCATCGGCCTTGGCAACCATCTCTGCATCGATTCGCTGGCAGGTGGCATCGCCACGCTTCAGCACGGCTTTCTTCTCAGCAATCAACTTTTCCAGCGCACCGCCGCCGTCCTTTGCCTCGTGCAGTCGATCTTGCGCTTGCTCCTTGATACGCTGGATCGCCGCCGTGGTTTTGGCATCGTGCTTTTTCAGGAACAGGACCGAGCTTTTCACGCCCGCGCCGTTGGCCGCAAAAGCGAACTGCGGCAGGGAGACTACGCTGACGATCCGCCAATGCTCCTCGATCCAATTGCGAACATATTGCATCGATGAATTGGTCAGGATGCTATCCGGAATGACCATCGCCATATAGCCGCCCGGCTTCAGGAAGCGGTGGCATTGCTCAATGAAAAGCACTTCGGTGGTCTGCTGGTCGCGGTGCTTGTCGGTGAACGACAAGCGGATAACCTCACCCCCGCCGATGTCCTTCTGCACCACGCGAACATTGTTCATCTTGGCATCGACCCAGTCGATGTCTTTCCGTCCCAGATCGTAATCCTGAAGATAGCCTTTTTCCGCCAGCTTCACTTTGGAGCCGAACGGCGGGTTGGTGATGATGTAGTCAAAGGTGTCGGGCATGAAGCCCTGATTGCCGGTCGCGATGCGCATCGCATCAATCGATTCAAGCCCATCGTGCGAGATAACATTGGTATGGCCGTCATCGTGGATGATCATGTTCATCTTGGCAGTGCGGGCGATACCTTCGGAAATCTCGATTCCGTAAAGATTGTTTTCTGCGAAATCGTGCCAATGAGCGCGGTGGAAACGGTCCTCTTTTTTGAAGTAACCTTCTTCCGCCATCCGATCCGCAGCGCGGCGCACCTTGTCGAGCGCGTGCAGCAGGAAGCCGCCGCTGCCGCATGATGTATCAATCACGACGCTTTCGTTGGTGATCGGCAGGGCATCAACGATGAACTTTACGATGTTGCGCGGCGTGAAATACTGGCCGAACTCACCCCGGAAAAAGCCGGTCATGAAGGTTTCGAAAGCGCGGCCCTTGCTGTCCAGGTCCGTCTCGCTCAGGTTTGTGTCGGCTAGGTAGCCGACGACCGTTTGCAACTCGGCATTGGACAGCCGGATGTCGTCCTGAAAGACCTCTTTGTCCTTGGCACGACCTTGCTCATAGATGGCTTGAATGCGCTGCTTTAGCTCGTTGCCCCTGTCGCTCTTGAAGACCTGAAAATCATATGGTGCGCCCGGCTTGCGGGCGGCGCGCTCGTCCCAAATCTTGCAGAAGATCAGCTTGTCGAGTTCGTCAAACGCTTCTGCCGGGTTGCGCTTTCCTCCCGCCCACAGGGCATCATGCGCCTGTTTGAATTTGCGCGTGAGTTCGTTTTCTTGAACCACTTCGAGTTCAAAGCCGTCAACACCACCCTTGGTGTATTTGTAGGCGGCTGACTCGGTTTTGCCGTAGCGCGGAATGTCCGGTTGGCGGTTTTTGATGCGCTCCATGCCGCCAAAACCGGCAACCTGAAAATAGTCATTGCGGATGCCGGACGTCATCCACATGAATTCGGCACTCAAGGAATTGGCATAGCCGAAGCCTTGTTCAACTGCCTGATCCAGTTCGCCCTTGCTGGCTTCCTCGCGCTTGGTTTCGACGACGATGAAAGGGGATTTCCGCGCTTTGTCCTTGAAGACGACAATGTCTGCGGTCAGACTTGGAACGCGATGCGGGACCGGGAATTCGACATCTAGCTGTTCGGCGGGGTATCCATAGTCCAGAATGAGGGAAACATAAGCACCAGCGCGGACGATTTCTTCTGGATCGCTCAGCCTATATTTCTTATTTTGGGCGCGATAAGCGACATTCTTAAATTCAGCATCAATCGAAATGAGCTTGGAGTCTATCCCCCGCTGAATGGTATCGCTAATCTGCATTCGACATTCCCCGCCTGAACTCCGGAGAGCGTCTTAGCGGCGGGAGGTCATACCCGCCAAGGGGAACTTGCTCGTTTGTGCGAGGTTTTGGGATCTCGTGGCAAGCACCCGAACGTTTTAATCAACGAGCTCTGTGTCTGAGCGACTGCACGCCCGGGATCTGGGACCCCAATGGGACCCCGCGCCGGATATCCGTCGTCATCTCGCATCCAAGTCGTTGAAAAATGGTGGACGCACTAGGGCTCGAACCTAGGACCCGCTGATTAAGAGTCAGCTGCTCTACCAACTGAGCTATGCGTCCACACTCGCTTTCGGATCGCTCCGTTTGGAGCCTCGCCTTGGCGTGGCCGGGCGGTTAGCATTATCCTCCGGCTTTGCAAACAGTAAATCGCCGCAGTGCGGAAAATTTTGGTGATTATGCACTTTACAAACCCACGCTGAAACTGTAGGAATGATGGCAAGGAGTTAAGCCGTCATGTCCGTTCTGTCCGCCCCCCATTTCCACGACGAAGCCAAGGCTTTTGAGTATCTGGAAAGCGTGATCTGGGCGGACGGCGTGACCTGCCCGCACTGTGGCGTTATCGGCGGTCGCGTCTATGACCTGTCGGGCGTTCGCGGTTCCAAGAGCGTGAAGAACCCGGAAGGCGCTATCCGCCACGGCCTCAAGAAGTGCGGTGAGTGCCGCAAGCAGTTCACCGTCAAGGTCGGCACCGTGTTCGAGCATGCCCGCATGCCGCTCTACAAGATGCTCCAGGCCGTTCACCTGATCGTTTCCAGCAAGAAGGGCATCAGTGCCCACCAGCTTAGCCGCGTTCTGGAAGTCCAGTATAAGAGCGCGTGGTTTCTCGCTCACCGTATCCGCGAAGCCATGCGTTCGGGCGACCTTGCCCCTTTCGGCGGTAACGGCGGCATCGTTGAAGTGGACGAAACATTCATCGGCAAGTTGAAGGGCGTCGAGAAGAAGCGCGCCTTCCATCACAAGATGAAGGTTCTGGCGCTGGTGGATCGTGAAACCGGCAAGGCCCGCACGATGGTCATTGATGACGTGAAGGCCGAAACGCTCATGCCGATCGTGCTGGAGAACGTCGCGCGCGAAACCCGCGTCATGACCGATGAACACAGCGGCTACCGCTCGATGAAGGATCACTTCATCAGCCATGGCACTACCAGCCACGGCAAGGGCCAGTATGTTGATCTGGCCGACCGCACCATCCACAGCAACACCGTGGAGAACTATTTCAGCATCTTCAAGCGCGGCATGAAGGGCGTCTATCAGCATTGCGGCGAGCAGCATTTGCACCGCTATCTGGCTGAATTTGAGTTCCGCTATAACAACCGCGTGGCGTTGGGCGTGAATGACCGCCAACGCGCCGTTGAAGGTTTGAAGGGCATCGTCGGCAAGCGCCTCACCTATGCAAGGCCTGACTGGAACGCCTAAGCGGGTGAAGGCTTCTAGGAAGAAAAACCGCTCCCGCTGGATCACTAAGCCAAATCGAAGGCTAAAAGGGTTTCACAAAAGAAGGCGGCGGTGCTATACACACCGCCGCCAGTTGGTTCGTTCCGATTTTTGGCCCACTTCGAAGCCGCCGCCCTAGCAGGGGTTTGGCGGCTTCTCTATTTTGCCCGTGCCGCATCCGTGAGCGTGACATCGGCTAGAGCAACTCTTCTCCTCAACATGGTCCAGCTCCTTTCTGAGCCCTGAATGACGCTACCTCCACCGCTTGTCAAGCGCTACCTGATCTGCTACCTGCTGAAATTGTGATCAACAACCTTTTGTGAAGGTAGCGGTTTAATGTCTGATAGCGAGCAAGCTGAGGTGACGGTTTCGCCGGCTTCGCCTAAAAAGGATCGAAGCCCCTCTTTCCCGTTCATTACGCTAACAAAGGCGGTCGAGCGCACACGCGAACTCTACGTCGCTGGTCGTCGTCACGAAATGCGTCTAGCTGATGCCGCAGCAGCCATGAGTTATGGAGCGAAAAGTAGCGGCGCGATCCAAACTCTAGCAGCCCTTATTGCGTATGGCCTCGTGGAGGACAGTGGCGCTAAGGAAAATCGCAAGTTCCGAGTATCTGACTTGGGCTTCACGGTGTTAGAGGATCAACGGCCTGGCGCTCGCGAGCGGGCGCTTAGTGAGGCGGCTCTTTCTCCCAAAATGATTGCAGAGTATGCTGTGACATGGGCCACAGGCCGCCCCGCAGACGGGGTCGCGGTCAGTCATTTGCGCTTCGAAGATCAGTTCACAGAAGACGGCGCAAAGAGCTTTCTACGCGTCTTCGATGATGCAATGACCTATGCAAAGGTAGCGGAGTCTGATAAAACTCCTGATACCAGCGATGACTTTGATGCCCTGCTTGAGCCTTCCAATCAGAGCGTCAGCGTTGGCGATTGGGTGCGAGTGGAGTCCGGCGGACAGATCGTGTTCGAGAAGACGCGAGTTCGCGCCATTGACGGCCCTTGGATATTTGTGGAGGCGTCACAGTCTGGTGCGAAAATGACCGATGTAACATTGCTGGAAAAAGCTTCTCCGCCTGCCGATCCGCCGCCGGTGCTGCCCTTTGCGTCCGCAATCTCTCATGAAGCAAAGGCTGATGAAGGGGAGGATTTAGATCGCTTCACAGTGGATGAAGGGGTCGTGAAGGTGATTTTTCCATCTTCCATGTCTGCGGACAGCGTGGAGGAGCTAGAGGCCTTTTTCGCGCTCTTCATAAAGAAGGCGAAGCGGCGCGCCTCCGCTGATAGGAACTAGCGAATGGCGGAAGTGCCGAAAACTCAACTGGACAAGTTCAAAGAAGCCGCCCGCGAGCTAGAAACGGACGACGATCCCAAGCACTTCAAGGAGAGGCTTGCCAAGGTCGTGAAGCATAAGCCGGTGGAGAAACCGGAGTGACTGAAAGCGAGATAAGGGCGCATGTGCTCTATCTCAGCGAAACTCAGCGTCGTCTGATCCTGCTTTGCTCAAAGTCGGAGGGGTGGACGTTTGGGCAGTTGAGCGAAAAGCTCTCTATCCATTTCGACAGCATCGAATTCGCAGCCCGGGGGCTGCGGGATGATGGATTGGCTTACGTCAAATATGTTCACGCCCGTATCGGTGGAGGCTTTGATGGTTCGCGAATGTTTCTCACGAGCGCTGGCGAGATCGTGAGGCAAGCCGTCGCAAACGGCTAAACCTCGGTTGGTTTGTAAAGTGCATAATCGCCAAAATTTTGGGTAGCGGCTGCTTTCAGCCCCAATTTCCGGGCCGTCTCCCGCCCCGTCGGCTGGAGCGGTCAATGGCCATGATGATCCCGATGCACAGCATGACGGTCAACATCGACGACCCGCCATAGGACATGAAAGGCAGGGGAATGCCAACGACAGGTGCCAAGCCCATCACCATCATGAGGTTGATCGCGACATAGAAAAAGATCGTCGTGGTCAGGCCCGCCGCGACCAGCCGCGCATATTTGTCCTGCGCGCGCAGCGATACGCCGATGCCCCACCGGAAGAGCAGTAGAAAAGCGCCGATCAGGAATATGCCGCCGACGAGACCCCATTCCTCCGCCATGGTGGCGAAGACGAAGTCGGTATGCCCCTCGGGAAGATAGTCGAGGTGGCTCTGAGTCCCCTTCAGGAAGCCCTTGCCCCAGATGCCGCCCGACCCGATCGCGATCTTCGACTGGCTGATATGGTAGCCTGCACCCAGCGGATCGCTTTCCGGATCCATGAAGATGAGCACGCGCTTTTGCTGATAGTCGTGCAGGAAGCTAAAGGCGATCGGGATGATCGCCGCCATGACGAGGCCTGATCCCACGAACAGGCGCAGCGGCAATCCGGCCAGGAACATGACCGTCACGCCGCCCGCCGCGATCATCGTCGCTGTCCCTAGGTCTGGTTGTACCAGAACCAACGCCCATGGCACACCGATGAGGACGAGTGCGGGCCATATCGCTGTCCAACGGCGGATTTCGCCTACCGGAAGCAAAGCATAAAAACGCGCGACTGCCAGCACGATCATCGGCTTCATGAATTCCGATGGCTGCAATTGCATGAAGCCAAGGTTGATCCACCGCTGACTGCCGCCCGCAACGCCGCCGATCAGTTCGACAAGCACCAGCGAGATCAGAATGGCGCCGTAGGCCGGAAAGGCGAAGCGCGCGAAAAGCTCCAGCGGCACCCGGCTTATGGTGAAGGCCATCACCGAAAAGATAATGAACCGCACGCCCTGGTTGATCGCCCACGGCGTGATGCTGCCGCTCGCCGCGCTGTAGAGCACGAGCGTGCCGAACCCTGCGATGGCGATCAGGATCGCGAGTACGCGCCAGGGAAATTCCGTCAGCGGTTGAGGGATAATGCCCATCAGTCGGCCACCGTGTCGGGGCCGGGCGGCGGCGGAGCATCATCTTCCGCCGCGGGCGATGGCGACGCCGGGGCGGCCGCGTTGACGGAATTTGTTGCCTGGGCGGCATTGGCGGCCTCTGGCGGTGCCTCGCCCTTTTCGATCGCCTTGGCGAGGCGGAACGCGGCCATCTGGCGGGCCATCCGCTCGGCGGGTGGACCGCCCCAGCCTTTTTCCAGCGTCTCCAGCTTTTCTATCGCCTTCGCCTGATCAAAAAGGAAAGACATGGTGTCGCTGGCGATCATCGGCGCGTCTTCCACTCTGTTGGTATGGCCGCCATGTTCGATGATGCATGCTATCGCGTAGCGGGGATTGTCGAACGGCGCGAAGCCCTGGAACAGGGCGTGATCGCGTAGCTTAAAGGGCAGGGAGGCGTTGCCGCGCACGCCGCCTGCGCGCTCTGACATGGTGATGCGCCGGACCTGTGCCGTACCGGTCTTTCCTGCCATGAGGACGCCGGGAATGCTCATCCGCGCCGCGCCGCCGGTGCCGCCACCATTGACGACGGCGCTCATGGCATCCCTGATAGTGACAAGATGTTGCTCCGCAACGCCGACGGGGGCCGGTTCCGGCCTCTGAGCGCCATGGATGAAATTGGGCATCAACTGACGGCCGGTAGCCAGACGTGCCGCCATGACCGCCATCTGGAGAGGATTGATGAGCATATAGCCCTGACCGATCGTGGCATTCACGGTGTCATAGACCTGCCACTTTTGCCCATATTTCTTTAGCTTCCATGCCGGGTCGGGCACTGTGCCATAGCTTTGGCTGGGGAAGGGCAGGGAAAATTTCTGACCCATGCCGACACGATGCGCCATGCTGGCAATGCGGTCCATCCCGATCCGCTGGGCCATCTGGTAGAAATATATGTCGCAGCTCTGCGCAATGGCGCCGCGCATGTCGAGCGCCCCATGCCCGCGCTTTTTGTGGCAATGGAACAATGTGTTCCCCACTCTGATCGCTCCGGGGCAGTTCACACGGTCGGCAGGCGAGATGCCCGCTTCCAGAAGGGCGAGCGCGACCATCGGCTTCACCGTTGATCCGGGCGGATACAGGCCTTGCAACGTCTTGTTGCGAAGAGGAACATGATCGTCGCTGGACAGCATTTGCCATTCCAGATGGCTGATCCCGTCGGAAAAGCTGTTGGGATCGAAACTGGGCATGGAAGCCATGGCCAGCACGTCACCATTCCGGCAATCGATGACGACGACCGACCCACTCTGCGTGGCGAGCCGCCGTCCGGCATATTCCTGCAACCCCGCATCGATCGTCAATTTAATGGATTGACCGGGTGCGTCGGGTCGGGTGGTCAATTCCCGCACGATCTTTCCGCGCGCCGTGACTTCGACCCGTTTCGCGCCGGGCTTCCCCGTCAGTTCCCTGTCGAACGATTTTTCGAGCCCGTCCTTACCTACCTTGAAGCCGGGCGTGATCAACAGCGGGTCCCTGCGTTCCTCAAAATCCTTGGCCGATGCCGCACCTACATAGCCCAGCAGATGGCCCACGGTCGCACCTGCGGGATAGTAGCGCGAAAAGCCCTGGCTGGGCGCGACGCCCGGCAGGTCGGGCAGACGAACGCTGACCGCCGCGAACTGATCATAGGTGAGTTTCTCGGCCACCTGCACGGGGCGGAAGCCGGGTGCCTTTTCCAGTTCCGTCCGGATGCGCTCCACCTCATCAGGTGGTAGCGAGAGAAGCTGCGTCAGGCTGCGGATCGTGCCTTCCGGATCGGTCACGCGTTCGGGGATCAGATCGACGCGAAAGTCCGTCCGGTTATTGGCCAGCGCACGGCCGTTCCGGTCCAATATCCAGCCACGACGCGGCGGAATCAGAGTCAGGTTAACCCGATTACTTTCAGAGAGGAGATTATATTTCTCGTTTTCCGCGACGCTGATCCAGCCCATGCGGCCGATCAGCATGGCGCCCATTCCTGCCTGCAGCCCGCCTACCACCATTGCCCGTCGGGTGAAGGTGAAGGACAAGGATGCTTCGTTAACGGTCTTACGCTTGAGCTTGGGCAGCTTCATGCCATCACGCGCCAGCGATCGATCCGGGCGCATTGCCGCACCACGAAGGGGAAGAGCAGGATCGTCCAGAGCATTTGTGGGGCGACCAGTTCCAGCTTGATGTTTCCTCCGCCGGTAATCCGAGCAAAGAACAGGCCACCGGCGATGCAGAAGATAATGGCTGCGGCCGCGATTAGCCAGTCCTGCCGATAGCTGCGCCACACCATGCGATGTTCAACCGCGTCGATGCCGATCAACATCATGGTCCACAGGAACATCGCCGATCCGATCGGCTGCCCGCTCATGATGTCGTCGAACAGGCCGAGTGGAACGCCGATCCAGACGCGCCACAATTCCGGCCGCAGCAACCGCCATGATAGCAGCAGCAGCAGGCCGAAGGGCGGCATGACCGGCGCTTGTGCGATAACCGGCAGGACCGTGATGGACGATCCGAGCATGACCGTGATGACCGGCGTCCCTGTCAGCCGAAAATTGGACGGGGTGCGGCCCAGCTTGGGAACATGCTGGAGGTGTGGGTCGATCATGGCGCGCTGGCGTTCGCCGCCGCTTCTGCTGGTGCCGCTTCAGGCATAGTGGGGCTACCGCGCGTCACGACCTCTTCAAAAGAGCGTTCGACTACCACCGCATCTACCTTCGCCGGATTGGCGAGCGGCACACCGTAGGCGATCTCGCCCGCTATGCGCACGACAACCGCAACCGGAATATTGGGTTGATATATGCCTCCGACACCCGATGTGACGAGGATGTCGCCCGGGCTGAACGGATTTCGGCCGGCCGCCAGCGAACGGATTTCGACGGTTCCATCTCCCAGCCCGGTTGAGATGGCTGCCACGCTGTCCGTAGCGCGGCGAACCGGCACGATGTTGCTGCTGTCGGTCAGCAGCAACACATCAGCCGTGTTGGGCGTCACGCTGTGGATGCGGCCCACCAGGCCCTCGGATGCGCGCACGGGCATGCCGGGGCGGACGCCTTGCCACCGGCCGGCGTTCAGGCGGGCGAAACGGCGGGCGCTGGAGGAAGAGGAGGATATCAGCCGCGCCGTGAGCAGATCGCTCTGATCTTCATCGACCAGCTTCAACAGCCTCTTGAGGCGCAGATTTTCCTGCGCGATCGCCTTCGCCTCGATGATGCGATTGCGATCCGCATCCACTTGATGGCGCAAGGCGATATTCTGTGATCCGGCGCGCCAATAGGCGGTCAGCACATCGTCGAGCGAACTTGCCCCGCTCACCATGTTGCGCAGGCCGAGCGACGCGGGGCGGGAGATTTCCGCCGTAACCATACGGATCGCCGCGAATCCTGTGGGATCGAAAATTGCCACGGCGATCAGCAGCAAGCCAGCAGCCGCACCCGTCACCGCCACAACATAGCTGGCAAACAGGCTGTACTGCGCCTTGCGGTTATGGCCGGGACGTCGGCTGGATGGCCGCGCCATGCAGTGGTCCCCCTGACCTTAAGCGGTCTGCAGCACGCCTCGGAAGATCGGGTCCTCCATCGCGCGGCCGGTGCCGATGGCAACACAGGTCAGCGGATCTTCGGCGATCGTGACGGGCAGGCCAGTCTCGTCGCGCAATTCATCGTCCAGGCCCTTCAGCAGCGCGCCGCCGCCAGTCAGAACGATCCCCTGATCGACAATGTCCGCCGCCAGTTCCGGCGCAGTATTTTCCAGAGCGATCCGGACACCCTCAACGATGGTGCTGATCGGTTCCGCCAGCGCGTCGGCGATCTGCCCCTGGTTGATCGAGATTTCCTTGGGAACCCCGTTCACCAGGTCGCGACCCTTGATGTGGATGGTTTCGCCCACGCCGTCTTCAGGGGGCTGGGCGACGCCGAACTGCTTCTTGATGCGTTCGGCGGTCGCTTCACCGATCAGCAGATTGTGGTGACGGCGCACGAACGAAACGATGGCTTCGTCCATCTTGTCACCGCCGACGCGTACCGAGGTGGTATAGGCAAGGCCGCGAAGCGAAAGCACCGCGACTTCGGTGGTGCCGCCGCCGATATCCACGACCATCGAACCGATCGGCTCGGTCACCGGCATGTCGGCGCCGATCGCCGCGGCCATCGGTTCCTCGATCAGGAAAACCTGCGACGCGCCCGCGTTGCTCGCCGCATCGCGAATCGCGCGGCGTTCGACGCTGGTGGAGCCTGACGGCACGCAGATCACGATCTCAGGGAAGCGCCAGGGGCGTGACTTGCCGCCATGCACCTTCGTGATGAAGTGCTTGATCATCTGTTCGGCGACATCGATGTCGGCGATCACACCATCACGCAGCGGTCGGATCGCCTCGATCGAATCAGGCGTCTTGCCCATCATCAATTTGGCATCGTCGCCCACGGCCTTGACCCGTTTCACGCCGTTCAGTGTCTCCACCGCCACGACCGATGGCTCATTCAGTACAATCCCGCGGCCCCGCACATAGACGACGGTGTTCGCCGTGCCGAGATCGATAGCCATATCCTGGGAGGAGAGTTTGAAAAGTCGCGAAAAGATCGACATGCTTGTTCCTGTTCAGCCCGCCCGTCCCGGCGACGCGAACCGGGGCGTTCGGAGGTCCCTGCCACGTTCCGCCGCCCCTGTCACCATTCCGTGTGATGAGGCAAAATTTTCGGGGGCAACGGCTCGCGGAAAGCGCTCGCTTGGGCTAGTCACTAATCAATGTCAATACGCCGCCTGCCCGAACATCTGGTCAACCGTATCGCTGCCGGTGAAGTGGTCGAAAGACCCGCCAGCGCGCTCAAGGAAATCGTTGAAAATGCTCTGGATGCCGGGGCAAGCCGCATTTTCATAAGGTTAGGCGGCGGTGGGCTCGACCGTATCGAGGTCATCGACGATGGCTGCGGCATGGCGCCTGACGAGATCGCACTGGCGCTGGAGCGGCATGCGACCTCAAAATTGCCAGACGATGCGATCGAAAATGTATCGACCTTAGGCTTTCGTGGGGAAGCACTGCCATCCATCGCCAGTGTCGCCCGGCTTTCCATCGACAGTCGCCCCAAGGGGCAGGATGGCTGGAACCGCACTGTCGATAATGGCGCGCTGCTGTCGGAAGGACCCGCTGCCCTGCCGCCGGGCACCCGCGTGACCGTCGAGCAGCTTTTCGCGCGGGTGCCCGCCCGCCGCAAATTCCTCCGGTCAGCCAAGGCGGAATATGCCGCCTGCCTCGACATCGTCCGCCGCCTGGCGATGGCCCATCCGTCTGTTGCCTTCACCATGGAGCATGACGGCCGCCGAGCCGTCGCCGTGCAGGCAGTAGAAGCGGGGGAGGATCGGGTGGCCGCGCTCACCGACCGTGCGCTTGCCGAGAATCATGTGATAGTCTCGCTTGAACGCGAAGGCGTCCGCTTGTCAGGCGTTGCCTCGCTGCCAACCTATAATCGGGGCGTGGGTGACCATCAGTTCCTCTTCGTGAACGGCCGCCCGGTTCGGGATCGCCTGTTGATAGGAGCGGTGCGCGGTGCCTATGCCGACATGTTGGCGCGTGACAGGCATCCCGTGGTGGCCCTGTTCCTCGACGTTCCGCCGCTGGAGGTGGACGTCAATGTCCATCCGGCAAAAACCGAGGTCCGCTTCCGCGACCCGGCGATGATCCGGGGCATGATCGTTTCGGGCGTACGGCGCGCACTCGATGCGGAAGGGTTCCGATCCGTGCAGCAGGCCGACCCGGCGAGCCTTTCCGCCTGGAGGGCAGAGCCTGTGTCACCCACCCCCATCAATGCGCTCCCCATCTTCGAAGCTGCGTCAGCATCTTACACGCTCCCCGCCGCCGCATTCGCCGACCGCCGCCCTTCCTTCTTCGCCCCCCCGCCGCAAGCGCGTGCGGAACCCGCTGCTGCCCCTGCGCCGGAAGGAACCAGCTTCCCCCTTGGCGTGGCGCGTGGGCAGGTCGCCCGCACCTATATCGTCGCTGAAGCTGAGGACGGGCTTGTGATCGTTGATCAGCACGCCGCCCATGAGCGCCTGACGCTTGAACGCATGCGCCGCGCGATGGAGGGGCAGGGCGTCGCCGCGCAGGCGCTGCTGCTGCCCGAAGTAGTCGAACTGGACGAGCCCGCCTGCGACCGCCTCGAAACGCGCATCGATGAGTTACGCGACTTCGGCCTCGAACTGGAGCGGTTCGGTCCCTCCGCCATGCTCGTGCGCGCGGTCCCCGCAATGCTGGGGCAGGGCGACGTGCAGGGGCTCGTCACCGACCTCGCCGATGATCTGGCCGCCTATGACGAGGCGCTGTCGTTGAAGGAACGGCTCGATCTCGTCGCTGCGACGATGGCATGCCACGGATCGGTACGCGCCGGTCGTATGCTGAGCGTCACGGAAATGAACGCGCTGCTGCGGGAGATGGAAATCACGCCACGCAGCGGCCAGTGCAACCACGGCCGTCCGACCTGGGTGAAGCTGGGTCATGGCGACATCGAGAAGCTGTTCGGGAGGAAATGACCATGCGCATGATCGCCTGCTTGGCTGCCTTGAGCCTGTCCGCGCCCGCCCTTGCCGCAAAGCAGGGCGCTGATCCATGCCGCAATGCGCCGCTTCCCCCTGAACCATGGACGAGCTGGAACCAGAGCGGCACGGAGGCAGCGGCGGGCGAAGCAGCTTCCGCGCCTCGACTGATCCTCGGCAAGCCCATCGTCGCAACCTTGCGTCCTTCAGCGCAGGTCCAATATGCTGTGAAGCCGAGGCATCAGCAGCCTAAAAGCTATGGCGGCTTATTCAGCTTGGCGATCAAGGCCCCCGCACGGGTGGGCATAGGCCTGTCCGGTTCCGCGTGGGTCGATATTGTCACTGGCCGCAGCGCAGTCGTCTCTGCCGCCCATGGTCACGGCGCCGCATGTTCGGGCATTGCGAAGATCGTCTGGTTCGATCTGCCGCCGGGGCTGCACCTCATTCAACTGTCGAACTCGTCAGCCAGCCAGATCCGCCTGATGGCTGCGGATGCTCTCGCGAACCAGCCGCTGCCGCCAAAGCGCGACAGATAGGCTGCCGATCCGTTCAGTTCGGACGCGTGCGAAACATCGTGATCGGCATCAGCGTCATGACTGGTTCGTCATGCTGGTTGAAGATCGTCACCTTGCTTTTGATGATGCCCATCTCCGGCCTGCGGCGCGAGGCTTTCTTTTCCACAACCTCTGATGCGCCCCGCAGCGTGTCACCCGGTCTGACCGGCCGCAACCAGCGTAGTTCATCTATGCCCATGGCACCCAGGCTTGCATCCTGATGTCCGCCAGCCTGCATTTTCGCCACGAACATCTTCATGAACAGCGCAGTGGTGTGCCATCCGCTGGCCGACAGGCTGCCAAAATGCGTTTCTGCCGCAGCTTCGTCTGAAAGGTGAAAGGGCTGGGCGTCAAATTCCGCTGCAAAGGCGATGATCTCGTCCCGGCTGACGGTGATTGTACCGAACTCCAGCTTGCTGCCGACTTCCACATCTTCGAAATAGACAATCTCGCTCATGATCCAGCACCTTTCATGTTGCAGACGATCTAGGCGGGCCTTACGTTTACGTCAATGTTAGGATGGCGCGATCCATTGTCGCAGCATCCGCCACAGCTCTGCCTTCTTGTCGCGGGATAGCATGGCGTTAGCGCCACTGCTGGATGGCAGGTCGATCAAGGATAGCCCCGTGTCAGCGCCGATCTGACGGCGGCCATGCACAGACGCCGTCTTGCCGTTGAAGGCAATCGCCCGCAGCGCAGGCAGGCGCGCGATAAAGGCGCCTAAATCCCGAAGTTCCGCGCCACGGATCGCGCTGTCGAGGCTGCCTTCCCGGTCTGCGCTCTCGATCACGTCCCACAAACCAACGCCTCGCCCACGCAAACGCTTCAGCCGCATAGCGTAGGGAAGGGGGCGCAAATCCTCGTCCAGCACATCGCCCATCAGCGACCAGAAAGCGTTGCCGCGGTGGGCATAATATTCGCCCTGCTTGATCGAGGCATCGCCCGGAAGGCTGCCAAGGATCAGCAGCGTCGTGCGTTCATCGACGCTCGGTGGAAAGGCGGCCTTGCGCTGGGCCGGAATCTGGCCGGGCCGCAGCGTCACGGCGTCAGACGTTGAAGCGGAACAGCATGATGTCGCCGTCCTGCGTCACATAATCCTTGCCTTCAGACCGCCACTTGCCTGCTTCCTTGGCTCCGGCCTCGCCATTGAACTGGACATAGTCGGCATAGGCCATGGTTTCGGCGCGGATGAAGCCTTTTTCGAAATCCGTATGGATCGCGCCCGCCGCCTGGGGCGCCTTCGACCCCTTGGTCACGGTCCAGGCGCGTGCTTCCTTCGGACCAACGGTGAAGAAGGTGATGAGTCCGAGCAATTCATAACCCGCGCGGATAATGCGGGCGAGGCCTGCTTCGGTCAGGCCCAGAGCTTCTAGATATTCGGCGCGCTCCTCGACCGGCATGGTGATGAGTTCGGCTTCGATCGCGGCCGATACGATGACCGCCTTTGCCCCCTCGGCCGCAGCCTTCTCGAACACACGAACGGAATGGGCATTGCCCTCCGCCGCCGCTTCTTCTTCGACATTGCAGACATAGAGGACAGGCTTGGCGGTCAGCAACTGGGCCTGCTGGAAGATGCGGGCCTCCTCGTCATCGGCGGGCTGCGTCAGCCGCGCGGGCTTGCCGTCACGCAGCAGGTCCAGCGCCTTGCCCAAGACGGATGCGGCCACCTTAGCTTCCTTGTCGCCCTGCGCCGCCTTTTTGGCGAAGTTTGGCACGCGCTTTTCTAGCGATTCCAGGTCCGCCAGCATCAACTCAGTCTCGACCGTCTCCGCGTCGGCGATGGGGTCGACCTTGCCCTCGACATGGGTGATGTCGCCATCCTCGAAACAGCGCAGCACGTGGACGATAGCGTCCGTCTCGCGGATATTGGCGAGGAACTGGTTGCCCAGCCCTTCGCCCTTGGAAGCGCCGCGCACCAGGCCTGCAATATCGACGAAGGACAGCTGCGTTTCGATGATCTTCGCGCTGCCGCCAATCTTGGCGATGGTCTGAAGCCGGTCGTCGGGCACGGCAACGCGGCCTTCATTGGGCTCGATCGTGCAGAAGGGATAATTCGCCGCCTGCGCCGCCTGCGTTTCAGTCAGCGCATTGAACAGGGTGGACTTGCCCACATTGGGAAGCCCGACGATACCGCAACGAAAACCCATGGAACTGCCTTCACGTCAAAATGATGGCCGGGCCGATAGCCTGTTCCGCGTCCGAAGGCCAGCCTGTGCTCAGCGGCGGAAGAAGAGGGTGATTGATGCGACATGGTTCATGCGCTGGTTCCCGCTCCGCTGGTTGATCAGCTGGTTGAGATAGCCGATCTCGGCCGTAGACTTGCCCATCAGCTTGACCTCCGCGCCGACAAAGCTGCGTAGCTGGTCGAAGCCCGCTCTCTGCCCCCAGTCCGTGCTGTTGAGCGCGGCAAATCCCTCCGCATAGACCAGAGCGTTAATGGCCTGACTGTCGGGCTTCAGCGGCCTTTCATAACGGAGCATCTCCCGCAGCCGCCATCCCATGTCGCTGCCGTCAGAACGCCAGCGTTGCTCCAGCCGCGTGCGGGACGATAGTTCGCCGTCCAAAGGCTTGCCGATCGTCCAGCTGACCTGCTGAAAACTGCGTTCTTCATTAACATCGCGCCCGCCTTGCGACGGCAGGACGATATGCGCATAGCCCTGATAGACGGACAGTTCTGGCGACAGCTTCCATCCCATCGCGCCACGCAGGAGAGCCTGGTCGGCCCGTGAGGCGCCATTGCCGAACCGGGGCTGGATCTCGGCGAAATAGATGAGATCGCCGCTAACCGGCCCCATGGCAGTCAGATTGAGCCAGACCTGCTTATCTTCGGCCGTCGCCGCATGCCCAGCAGCGCCGGTCAGAAGGGTGCAGGCACCTAAAAATGCGCGTAAAGAACGAGCAATAGTGCGGGAACGAAACATGGCGCGTCCCTAGTCTTTCGCTCTTGCCGCCCCATGTCCCTCGGATAAGTTTTTATGTCTGTCAGGTGATCACGCTCGGCCGGCCCATGCTGGTAAATCCAGCGATATCTGCGATTTCTTGCGCGGCCTGGACCAGCGGCGCGAGGGCATCGGCGGTTTCCATGCCAAGGTTGCCGTCATGATCCACATAGCGTTCAATATAGACGCGCAAGGTAGCCCCTTCGGTGCCGGTGCCGGAGAGACGGAACACGATGCGCGATCCATCTTCGAACAGGATGCGGATACCCTGATTGTGGCTGACGGACTGGTCGGTAGGATCAGTATAGGCGAAATCATCTGCGCTCTTCACCGTGCCGCCGCTGTTGGATGTGCCGGGCAGAGTGGACAGCTTGTCCCGCAGCGCCGTCATCAGCGCATCGGCGCGGTCCTTGGCGATGGCTTCATAGTCATGGCGCGCATAATAGTTGCGGCCGTAAGTAGCCCAATGCGCCTGCATGATCTCCGTCACGCTTTGCCTGCGGGCCGCCAGGATGTTGAGCCACAGCAGCACGGCCCAGATGCCATCCTTTTCCCGGACATGGTCCGAACCCGTGCCCGCGCTTTCCTCGCCGCAGATCGTCGCCATGCCCGCGCCCAGCAGATTGCCGAAAAATTTCCATCCGGTTGGCGTCTCGTAAAGCGGTATACCCAGCTTTTCCGCGACACGATCGGCAGCGCCGCTGGTCGGCATGGACCGCGCAATGCCCTTGAGGCCTTTTGCATAGCCCGGTGCGAGATGCGCGTTGGCCGCCAGTACCGCGAGCGAGTCCGATGGCGTCACATAGCAGTTACGGCCGATGATCAGGTTTCGATCTCCATCCCCGTCCGACGCCGCGCCGAAGTCGGGCGTGCTTTCACCCATCATGCGGTCATACAATTCCTTTGCGTGGACGAGGTTCGGGTCGGGGTGGTGATGGCCAAAGTCGGGCAGGGGTGTGCCGTTGCGTACGGTTCCCGATGGCGCGCCCAAACGCCGCTCGAAAATCTCTGTGGCATAAGGGCCGGTGACTGCGCTCATCGCGTCAAAGGAGAGGGTGAAGCCTTCGGCGATCATCTCCCGAATGGCTGAAAAGTCGAACAATTGCTCCATCAGATCGGCATAAGCGGCAACCGGGTCGACCACCTCGACCGTCATTCCGCCAAGCTGGGCCTTGCCGATGGTGTCGATATCGATGTCGTCTGCATCGACTATCCGATAGCTGTCGATCGTGAGCGTGCGGGCGTGAATGGCGTCCGTCACTTTCTCCGGTGCGGGGCCGCCATTGCCCACATTATATTTGATGCCGAAATCCTCGTCCGGGCCTCCGGGATTATGGCTGGCCGACAGAACCAGACCGCCGAACGCGCCTGAGGATCGGATCAGGTGCGATGCCGCAGGGGTCGACAATATGCCGCCTTGCCCAACCAGCACCCGGCCAAAGCCATTTGCCGCCGCCATCTTGAGCACGATCTGGATGACTTCGCGGTTGAGATACCGCCCGTCGCCGCCGACCACCAGAGTCTGTCCTTCAAATCCGGTCAGGCTGTCGAACACCGACTGCACGAAGTTGGCGGCATAATGCGGCTGTTGAAAGACGCGGACCTTTTTGCGCAGGCCGGAAGTGCCCGGCTTCTGGTCACTGAAAGGCTTTGTTGAGACGGTCAGTATCACCTGTATCCCTTTGGGAAGTTTAGCCGGCGTCTTCTATGGCCCGGCAATGCTGCACTGCGCAATCCATTCCCCTGATTTCACCGCACGGACAGGGCGGCGGAACGGACTTTCACTTATTAGCGCATCTTCTGCGGATCAGTCCGCCAGCCTGAGCGCAACCTCATTCATGAAGCGTGCGTCGTCGCCCTTGGCCAGCCATTCGGCTTCCGCGCCGATCGCGCCCAGCATGTCGGCCAGCGCATCCATCTCACTTTTGTGATAATTGCCAAGCACATAGCCATGCACTCGGTCCTTGTGCCCCGGATGCCCAATGCCGATCCGCACGCGCCGGAAGTCCGGCCCGATGTGCGCGTCGGTCGACCGCAGGCCGTTATGCCCGGCGTTGCCACCGCCGCGCTTCACCTTCACCTTCATCGGCGCAAGGTCGAGTTCGTCGTGAAGGACCGTCACGTCCTCCGGCGCCAGCTTGTAGAAACGCATCGCGTCCCCGACTGACCGACCACTTTCGTTCATGAAGGTGGCGGGCTTCAGCAGGATGATCTTCTCAGGTCCGATGCGACCTTCCTGCACCCATCCCTGAAACTGCTTTTTGGGCGGGGAGAAGCGGTGCATGTCGGCGATGACGTCGGCCGCCATGAAGCCGACATTATGCCGGTGCATCGCATATTGGGTGCCCGGATTGCCCAGCCCGACCCAGATCTGCATCCCACGTCTCCAAACAAAGCGAACCCCCGTTCGCCTGAACCTGCCGAAGGACCTCTCTTCTCTTTCAAGGAAAAGCAAAGGGCCTCGACAAGCTCAGCCCGAACGGGGGTGAGCAAACCGGTAATCGGTAAGCCGGGGTGAAAGGCTTATTCGCCTTCCGCCGGAGTTTCGTTGTCGCCCTCGGCGCTCTTCATGGCGGAAGGAGCAACGATGGTCGCGACGGTGAAGTCGTTCTCATCATGCGCAGCCTTCGCGCCCTTGGGCAGCTTCACCGAGCCGATGTGGATTGATTCGCCCACGTCGAGACCCGTCAGGTCAACAACGACGTCGTCGGGGATTTCGGCCGCATCGACGATCAGTTCGATCTCATGCGCGACGATGTTGAGCACGCCGCCCTTCTTCAGGCCGGGCGATGCATCTTCATTGTCGAAGCGAACCGGCACGTTGACGTGGACGGTGGCATGTTCCGAAACGCGCAGGAAGTCGGCGTGCAGCGGGCGATCGCTCACGGGATGGAAGGCGACGTCCTTGGGCAGGGTACGAACCTGCTTGCCGCCAACCTCGACCATGACGACCGAGTTGAAGAAGTGGCCGGTGCCGAGCAGCTTGTTGAGGAGCTTTTCCTCGACGTGGATCGACTGCGGTTCTTCGTTGTTACCATAGATGACGGCGGGTACGCGGCCCTCACGGCGGAGAGCGCGGGAGGCTCCCTTGCCTGCCCGATCGCGTGCCTCTGCCGACAGCGTAAGCTGCTCGCTCATTGCGTGTCTCCAAAAGCTGATATGTCAAAACTTCCCGCAACGCCTCCAGGGATGACCATCACGGGAAGGCGGCCCTGTAGCAGAAAGGCGGGCAAAGGCAAGGGCGCGGCGCTATTGCACCCGCGTCACCTTGTAGCCACGCGCCTCAATCAAGCTGATGAGATTGTGCCGCCCGGTAAGATGCCCCGTGCCCACAGCGATGAAGGGGCGCCCCTTCAACTTCGTGATAGCCGCGCTCCAGTCCCGGTTGCGGGAAACCAACACCGCCTTTTCAACCTCCGGGTCGGGCTGTCCTCCACCCTGATCCTCCCGCGCGATCGCGGCCATATCACCCTTCAGCCAGGCATGAAGAATGCGCTCATACAGCGCCTTCATCCCCTTGGCTTCCGTCACAGTCTGAATCAGAAGCTGCCGCTGCGAGGTTTCGGGCAAGGTGTCAAAAGCGCCGAACTGCCGCGCCACGGTCTCCAGTCCCCCAATCGGCTTGCCCGCTTCCCGGAACGCGGCGATCAGCACCGGCTCGACACCCGCGCTGGCGTTTAGGTGCAGCGATTGCTGCGCTGCCGCCGAAAGCAGCATTGCGGCTGCCCAGCTTTCATATCCGGACAGAAGCTGCATATTAGCGCCTCCCTCGCCAGCAATCCGCCGAAGCTCATCGCGCTTGTCCGCAGGCACACGGGCTTCGAGCGTGGGGAGGTCGGGGCTGCGACCCATCTTCTCGAACAGCGCCCTCGTTCGCGTCTGGTCCTGAATTTCTGCGGATTCGAGCACCAGCTGGTCCGAAGCGTCCATCGCCTGCTCAATCTTGCCGGTTCGCCAGCCGACCCCCTTGGGCAGCACATGAATGGTCCCGAACAGCCATCCATCGACCCCATGCCCCTGCGCTCGCCACAGGGCAGGCCCGCCGCCCTCCGGAGGAGAAACCGGCTCCGGCCCGCACGCCGCGATCATCAGCAGCGCGCACAGACCCAGCCATCGCAGCAAGTTCACTCGGCGACCCTGGCCGATGCGACGTTCATTCCCTTCAACTGCTCTTGTACGCTACCCTTGCCCGCCAGATGCCCGGCACCGACCGCGATGAAAACCGTTCCGGGTCGCGCCAGCCGTTCCTTGATCCATTTGGCCCAATTCATGTTCCGCTGAATGAGCAGCACCTGAGCCAGTTCCGGCGTCGCTTCGAGCGATTCGTTCATTTCGGCGGCCAGCTTGTCCGGATCGCCCTCCTGCCAATGCGCGATCAGGCTGGAGAACTCCTTGTCCATGTCTGGCAGGCCATCAACGGTCGCGTTAAGGAACTTCACCTGACTGTCCATCGGCAGCCCGGCAAAATAGCCCAGTTGCTGTTCCACCGTCTCTAGAGCGCCTATCTTCTTGCCCGCAGCCTTCGCCGCTGCCGTCAGCGTCTTCTCCGCGCCAAGGTCCGCTTGATAGCCAAGCTTTTCGAGCGGCTTCACCGCCAGCGCCATGCCAGCCATCCAGGGATTGAACGGCTCGAACATTTGCCAGGGCAAGCCGTTCGCCCCCATCGCCGCCTGATATTTGCCCCGCATGTCGGCATCCAGACGATCCGACAGCTTCACCCCATCACGCGCTAGGCCCGTATGCGCCATGGAAGCAGCCATCGCCTGAGGATTTTCCGGCTCTACAATTTCCAGCACCAGTTCGTCGGACGCATCGAATGCCTGCCTGATGCCGCCTCTGAACCATTCGGTCCCAGGTTTCAGCACATGGACCGTGCCGAACAGGTAGATGGTCGTATCCTCATCCTTCACCTGCCACAGGGCGGGCGTCACGTAGGCGGTCTTTGCCGCTGGCGGCCGAGCGGCGACCTGCTGTTCCTGAGTGCAGCCGCTTAGCAGCAGCAAGCCTGCAACCATCAAGCGCGAAAGCGACCATTTCATAACGGCTATCGATCCATTGCGAAGAGTTTCGCCATATCCATGCGGGGCAGGCGGCGTTTGGGCAAGCGGATTAACCGCCTTCAAGCCCGCTTTTCCTTGACCCAAAAGCCCTCCTGCGCCAAGGCGCGCGCGATCAAACCGTCATTTTCGCAAGGGACCGTCCGTGGCGACAGGAAAGCCGCTCTCCTTTCAGGACCTCATCCTGACCCTGCACGCCTATTGGGGAAAGCAGGGCTGCGTCATCCTGCAACCCTATGACATGGAAGTGGGCGCGGGCACCTTTCACCCCGCCACCACCTTGCGCAGCCTTGGCCCGGACGCCTGGAATGCCGCCTATGTGCAGCCCAGCCGCCGCCCGACCGACGGTCGCTATGGCGAAAACCCCAATCGCCTCCAGCATTATTACCAATATCAGGTGATCATGAAGCCGTCCCCGGCGAACCTTCAGGAACTGTATCTGGGGTCGCTGGTCGAGATCGGTATCGATCCGCTGATCCACGACATTCGCTTCGTTGAGGATGACTGGGAAAGCCCGACGCTCGGCGCCTGGGGCCTTGGCTGGGAAGTCTGGTGCGACGGCATGGAAGTCACCCAGTTCACCTATTTTCAGCAGATGGGCGGCTTCGACTGCAAACCCGTCGCGGGCGAGCTAACCTACGGCCTCGAACGCCTCGCCATGTATATTCAGGGCGTGGACAGCGTGTATGACCTGAAGTTCAACGACGCAGGCGTCACCTATGGCGACGTCTTCCTCGCCAATGAGCAGCAGATGTCGAAGTGGAATTTTGAGATCGCCGACACCGAAAAGCTGTTCCGCTGGTTCAAGGACGCCGAGGCCGAATGCAAAGCTTCGCTGGCAGCAGGCGTCCCGCTCGCCGCCTATGACCAGGCGATCAAAGCAAGCCATGTCTTCAACCTCCTCCAGGCGCGCGGCGTCATCTCCGTTCAGGAACGCGCCAGCTACATCGGCCGCGTCCGCGACCTCGCCAAAGGCTCATGCGAAAAGTGGATGGAAGTAAACGGGTGGGCCGCGTGATGCAGATGTTCAATTCCGTCATCCTAGCGAACGCTGGGATCTCATGCCCCACGCGCTCGATCATCCGGCATGAGGCCCCAGCCTCCGCTGGGGCTGCGGAGAAAATCGCATGACCGATTTTCTCCTTGAACTCCGCTGCGAAGAAATCCCGGCACGGATGCAGCTCAAGGCATCCGAAGACCTAGCGCGGCTCTTCACCGAGGAACTGGCCAAAGCTGGCCTGAAGCCCGAGAGCCTCGACAGCTTCGTCACGCCTCGCCGTCTGGCCCTGATCGCCCGCAACCTGCCGCTGCAAACCGCCGCCGTCAGCGAGGAATTCAAAGGCCCTCGCACCAGCGCGCCAGCGCAGGCGCTTGAAGGCTTCCTCCGCAAAACCGGCCTGACTCAAGACCAGCTCGAAGACCGCGATGGCGTCTGGTTCGCTACCGTCAACAAGCCCGGCCGAGCCACCGCTGAGGTGCTGGCGCAAGCCGTCCCCGCTGTCGTCCGCGCGTTCCCCTGGCCCAAGTCCATGCGCTGGGGCACAGCCTCGCAGACAACCGAAAGCCTCCGCTGGGTCCGCCCGTTGCAGGGCATCGTCGCGATCCTCGGCGAAGACCTTGTCGATATCGAGATCGAAGGCACGCGCAGCGGCTACGCCACGCTCGGCCACCGCTTCCACCACTCCGGCGAAATCACCATCGGCGGCGCGCACGACTATGTCGAAAAGCTGCGCGCCTGCCATGTGATCGTCAGCCATCAGGAACGCCAGTCGATCATCGAGGCAAAGGCGAACGAAGCCGCCGCCGCGAAGGGCTACACCGTGATCGAGGACAAGGGCCTCATCGCGGAGAATGCTGGCCTGACCGAATGGCCGGTGCCCTTGCTCGGCGATTTCGACCCAGCCTTCCTTGAGGTGCCACCTGAAGTAATCCAGCTAACCCTACGGATAAATCAGAAATATTTCGTGCTGCGTGACGGCGCGGGCAAGCTTGCGCCCGCCTTCATCTGCACCGCCAATATAGAGGCAAAGGACGGCGGCGAAGCCATCATCGCAGGCAACCGCAAGGTCCTCGCCGCGCGCCTCTCCGACGCCCGCTTCTTCTGGGAACAGGACCGCAAGACCAAACTGGAAGACCACGCCAAGAAGCTCGAACGCATCACCTTCCACGAAAAGCTAGGCACCGTCGCGGACAAGGTCGACCGCGTAGCCAAGCTAGCCCGCTGGCTGGTAGAACAAGGCATCGTCACTTCTTCCCCCCTCCCGCAAGCGGGAGGGGCCGGGGGTGGGCAAGCCCCAACGACAGAACAACTCGCAGACCTAGCCGAACAAGCCGCCCGTCTCGCCAAAGCCGACCTAGTCACCGAAATGGTCGGAGAGTTCCCCGAACTCCAAGGCATCATGGGCGGCTATTACGCCCGCGCCGAAGGTTTGCCCGATGCGGTGGCTGATGCCGTTCGCGATCATTATAAGCCGGTCGGGCAGGGGGATGACGTGCCGACTGCACCGGCAACGGTAGCGGTCTCGTTAGCGGATAAGTTGGACAGCCTGTTTGCCTTCTTCAGCATCGAAGAAGTACCGACAGGTTCACGTGATCCGTTTGCCCTTCGTCGGCAGGCATTAGGCACGCTGGCGATAATCTTCGAAAACGAGCTGAGGATACCTCTGTCGCAAACTTTTGAGGCCCTTGGTGTCATCTTTCACGAACAATTTGTTCAGGCGATGGCAGAGGATGTCCCGGGTCTTACAGTCGCGTTGGATTCTTACCTGTATTCGGGCTTCAAAAAGGATCGAAATTCTTTTGAGGCGTTGGACAGAATATATCAGGAGGCAAAGGAGACATATCTTTCTTCCCTTCCTGAAATGCCCGTAAATTCTGAAGACGCCGAGAATCGCTTCAATCAGGAACGGCGGCTAGGCTCGATGTTCCGGAATTATGCCGGATGGCACAGATGGTTCGTCGACTGGGAGGATGTGTTATCGGTCATTCCTCCCTCTGTTTCGTTCGCCGCCGACCGCCTCAAGGTCCAGCAAAAGGAAGCAGGCGTCCGCCACGACCTGATTGACGCCGTATTCGCCCTCGGTGGAGAGGATGACCTCGTCCGCCTGCTCGCCCGCGTGAAGGCCCTCCAGTCCTTCATCGCTACAGATGACGGGACCAACCTCCTCGCCGGATACAAGCGCGCCGCAAACATCCTGAAGAAGGAAGGCGTCGAAACCGCCGAGAAGGTCGAACTGACCTACACCCCCGAACCAGCCGAAGCCGATCTCATCACCGCCCTCGACACCGCCGAACCACGCGCCACAGCAGCTGTCACGGCGGAGGACTTCGAAGGCGCGATGGCCGCACTCGCAACATTGCGCGCGCCGATCGACGCCTTCTTCGACAAGGTCACCGTGAACGACGCTGATCCGGCCAAGCGGTCGGCTCGCCTCGCGCTGCTGGCGCGGGTGCGGGACGCCGTGCATGCGGTCGCCGACTTCTCGAAAATTGCAGGATAGTTCGGAAAAGTCCGACGCTTCACGGCGATAGAGGATAGAGAAGAACAAAGGATCATCGTAAAAGCGGGTGCGTTCATCGCCCCGCCTGTTGTAGGAAAGTTGCTGCAACGCACAAATACACGGCAATCAGTGCAGGGAGAGCCGGGACTATGTTGACAATGGAAGAGGCCAGCATGAGCACGACCGCGACGCGTTATGTCTATCGTTTCGGCGGCGGCGTCGATGATGGTGGCAAGGGTGACAAGAACCTCCTTGGTGGCAAGGGCGCCAATCTGGACGGCATGGCCGCCATTGGTCTGCCTGTGCCGCCGGGTTTCACCATCACCACCGAGATGTGCACCCGCTATTATGAAGATGGCGGCGTATTCCCGGATAGCCTGAAGGCGGAAGTCGCGAACGGCATCGCCCATATCGAGGGTGTGACGGGCAAGAAGTTCGGCGACGCGGCCGACCCGCTGCTCGTCTCCGTCCGCTCCGGGGCGCGCATTTCCATGCCGGGCATGATGGACACGGTCCTCAACCTTGGCCTCAATGACGAAACCGTTGTCGGCCTCGCCACCGCGAGCGGCGACGAGCGTTTCGCTTGGGACAGCTATCGCCGTTTCATCCAGATGTATTCCGACGTGGTGCTCGAACTCGATCACGGTGCGTTCGAGGAAGCCCTCGAAATCGCCAAGGAAGATCAGGGCTATACGCTCGATACGCAGATGACCGCCGACGACTGGAAGGCGCTCGTTGCCGAGTATAAAGCCCTCGTTTCAAAGCTCTGGAACAAGCCTTTCCCGCAGGACGTAAACGACCAGCTGTGGGGCGCAATCAGCGCCGTGTTCGGCAGCTGGCAGGCCGACCGCGCCAAGGTTTATCGCCGCCTGAACTCGATCCCGCACGATTGGGGCACCGCCGTCAACGTGCAGGCGATGGTGTTCGGCAATATGGGCGACACCTCGGCCACCGGCGTCGCCTTCACCCGCGACCCCGCAACCGGCGAGAACGCCTATTATGGCGAATACCTCATCAACGCCCAGGGCGAGGACGTGGTAGCGGGCATCCGCACGCCACAGTATCTGACTAAGCAGGCACGCGAGCGGGCAGGGGCCAAGCCGCTGTCGATGGAAGAGGCGATGCCGGAAACCTATGCCGAACTGGCGCGGGTGTTCCAGATCCTCGAAACCCATTATCGCGACATGCAGGACATCGAGTTCACGGTGCAGCAGGGCAAGCTCTGGATGCTCCAGACCCGCTCGGGCAAGCGCACCGCCAAGGCCGCGCTCAAGATCGCCGTCGATATGGCGACCGAGGGCCTGATCACCGAGCAGGAAGCCGTCGCCCGCGTCGATCCCGCCGCGCTCGACCAGCTTCTCCACCCGACGCTAGACCCCAAGGCGCCCCGCGATGTGCTGACCAAGGGCCTGCCTGCCTCGCCGGGCGCAGCCTCGGGCGCGATCGTGTTCGATGCCGACACCGCCGAGCGCCGCAATGAGCTGGGCGATTCCGTCATCCTCGTCCGCGTCGAAACCAGCCCGGAAGACATTCACGGCATGCACGCGGCCAAGGGCATCCTGACCGCGCGCGGCGGCATGACGTCACATGCTGCCGTGGTCGCGCGCGGCATGGGCCGTCCCTGCGTGTCCGGCGCGGGCAGCCTGTCGATCGACAATGCGGCCAAGACTCTGCGCATCGAAGGCCGCACCCTCAAGGAAGGCGACATCCTCACCATCGACGGCTCGACTGGCGAGGTGATGGCGGGCGAAGTCCCGACCGTGCAGCCCGAACTGGCGGGCGATTTCGGCGTCCTGATGGCCTGGGCCGACAAGGTCCGCCGCTTGCGTGTCCGCGCCAACGCCGAAACCCCGCAGGACTGCCAGGTCGCGCGTGAGTTCGGCGCGGAGGGCGTCGGCCTCTGCCGTACCGAACATATGTTCTTCGACGCCGCCCGTATCACCGCCGTCCGCGAGATGATCCTCGCCGACAGCGAAAAGGGTCGCCGCGTCGCCCTCGACAAGCTGCTCCCCGAGCAGCGCGACGACTTCGCGCAAATCTTCATGGTCATGGCGGGTCTGCCCGTCACCATCCGCCTGCTCGACCCGCCGCTCCACGAATTCCTGCCGCATGGCGAAGCAGAGTTCGAGGAAGTGGCCAAGGCCGCAGGCGTGGGTGTGGATGCGCTCAAGCGCCGCGCCGCCGAACTGCATGAGTTCAACCCGATGCTCGGTCATCGTGGTTGCCGTCTGGGCGTCACTTACCCCGAAATCTACGAGATGCAGGCCCGCGCCATCTTCGAGGCGGCGCTGCTCGTCAAGCAGCGCAGCGGCGAGGCGCCCATCCCGGAAATCATGATCCCGCTCGTCGCCACCAAAAAGGAGCTGGAGCTGATGAAGGCGATCGTCGATCGCGTCGCCAGCGAAGTGTTCGCGGAGCAGGGCGCATCGGTGGAGTATCTCGTCGGCACCATGATCGAACTGCCGCGCGCGGCGCTCAAGGCAGGCGAGATTGCCGAGGTGGGCGAATTCTTCTCCTTCGGCACCAACGACCTCACCCAAACCACCATCGGCATCAGCCGCGATGATGCGGGCCGGTTCCTGACCCAATATGTGGACAAGGGCATCTTCGCCCGCGACCCGTTCGTCAGCATCGATGTGGAGGGCGTGGGCCAACTCATCGAACTGGCCGCCGAACGCGGTCGCGCGACCCGTCCGGGGATCAAACTCGGCATCTGCGGCGAACATGGCGGCGATCCGGCCTCCATTGCCTTCTGCGAGGCTACCGGTCTCGATTATGTCTCGGCCTCGCCCTACCGCGTACCGATTGCCCGCTTGGCCGCCGCTCAGGCCGCATTGGCAAAGAAGTAAGGCTCCAGCCCCTCCCGCAACCGTCGGAGGGGCACCCGGACCTTGTTACGCCTCCAGGTAGCGCCGCTCATGCTCGCGCACCTTGCCCGCTTCGAGCAGCCGCGCCTGCAGGCGCCATTCCTCGCGCTCGATGGTCCCCGGCTCTCGCCCCAGCCTTGATTCCAGCGCAGCCTGCTCCTCACGATCAATCGATCCGAGTTGCGCATAGCTGTGATAGCCTGCAGCCTTTAACTCAACAGCTTCATTCGCCGAAATTCCCCTGATCCGCGTCAGGTCATTTCGTTCGCCGGAAATATCTCCAGCCTCCGCTCTACGGTCAGAAGCAGCGGGGAGCCGCGCATCACGCTCCTTAATCGTTTCATGATGAGCCAACCTCTCATCACGCCACAGCCGCTTATATTTTCCCCGACCGCTGATCATCAGGCCGATCACCAATCCAATAACCAGCGCGATCACGAGCAGCGAAATCTCGTTTAAAGTGAAAGCCATGCTTCGCCTCCTTGCCCCTGTTCGCAACGAGCCAGCGCTGCAAAAAGTTGCGCTGGCGAAACCGCTGAGCGGACGCCGTAAAAAAACTGAAAAAAGGGGGTTGCCCAATCTCCCGCCCCCCTCTATCTGCCGCTCCACAACGCGCCCGTAGCTCAGCTGGATAGAGCATCAGACTACGAATCTGAGGGTCGGACGTTCGAATCGTTCCGGGCGCACCATTTTCTTTTCACGGAAAATCAGTGACTTATAAGGCGTCCCTGTGGGAGTGCTTTAGCTGTTCCTGTTTGCGTGACTTCAGGTCACGTAAGGGCTTTGCGAGCCCGCATATCCATCGCTAATTAAGCGCGATCGCGATCCTTCAGCCGCAGGTGGCGATCTTGATCATCGCATCGATATCAACATGTCGCTCCAATTGTTCTGCAATGTCATCCAGCGCCCGATCGACCGATGCGGAATAATCCACGCCTTCAGAATGAACGCCGATCGAGGCCATTAATCCGGCGCGAGCGCCTGTGCTGGCAAACAGGCCATGGACATAGGTGCCGGACACAAGGCCATCCACGCTGATCGCCCCATCGACCCGCCCATCGTCCAATCGAGCGAAGGGACGCGCGCAGTCCGGCCCTTCGGTAGAGCCGAGATGCATTTCATACCCCTGGAAACTCTGCTCCCAGGCCGTGCCCACCACTCTTTCCAGCGACTTAGTGCCCGTCAGCCGCGTTTCGATGTCGAGCAGGCCCAGTCCCTCGATGCTTCCGGGTTCGCCCTCAATTCCATCCGGATCAGAGATGCTCTTCCCAAGCATCTGATAACCACCGCAAATTCCCAATATAGGCTTGCCCTGACGATGATGTGAAAGGATGTCGATGTCCCAACCTTCGGCTCGCATTGCGCGCAGGTCGGCGATCGTCGCCTTGGATCCCGGCAGGATGATCAGGCTGGCTTCGGCGGGAATGGGCTGGCCGGGCGGCACCATCACAAGTGTCACCTCTGGTTCCAGCTTGAATGGGTCCAGATCGTCGAAATTCGCGATGCGGGGCAGGATAGGGCAGGCGATGACGATGCGCTTGCCACCCCCGCCGCTCGGCCGTTCCAGCACGACCGCATCCTCGCTGGGCAACCGTGCGGTAGCGGTAAGCCATGGCACCACGCCAAATCCCCGCCAGCCCGATAATTGCTCGATCTGTCGATAACCGTCTTCGAACAAGGCCGGGTCGCCCCGGAACTTGTTGATCAGGAACCCCCGTATCATCGCCGCGTCCGCCGGATCGATGACAGCTTTCGTGCCTGCGATCGCCGCGATCACGCCGCCCCGGTCTATGTCGCCGACCAGTATGACCGGCACGTTGGCGGCGCGCGCGAACCCCATGTTCGCGATGTCCCCGTCCCGCAGGTTGATTTCCGCTGGAGAGCCAGCCCCCTCGACCACGACGATATCGCATTGCTGCTGTAGTCGGTCGTAGCTTGCCAACACCGCGTCCAATAGTTCGGCACGAGCCGTCCGGAAGTTGCCGGCGTTCAGCGCGCCGCGAACCTTCCCATGGACCACCAACTGCGATGTACGATCCGCCTGCGGCTTCAGCAGTACGGGGTTCATGTCGCTGTGTGGCTCTACGCCAGCGGCCAGCGCCTGCAGAGCCTGCGCCCTACCAATCTCTCCGCCATCGATGGTGACGGCTGCGTTGTTCGACATATTCTGCGGCTTGAATGGGCGCACACTGTAGCCCCGACGCACCAGCGCCCGGCACAACCCTGCAACGAGCACCGACTTTCCAACGTCGGATCCTGTTCCCTGAAGCATAATCGCGGCCATGATGCCGCTCCTGCATGGCTGTCCGTTGCCGGTCAACCGCCGCTTTGCGGACGGCAATATTCAGAAGATCAGGCGCCGCCGCATCTCAACGGCATCGATGATCATCCCGCCTGCCATGAACACCGATCCGGTGCATGCCAAGGCGAGCAATTGTCCGCCGAAACCGGGATATTGCTGGAGATAGACGATGCCGCGCTCGGTGGCGCCCAGCGCGAGCGCATAGATGACCAGGAACGCCTCGAACTTTGTCTTGATCGTGAAGAGGCGCTTGATCCGTTCCATCGTCCCACTCGAGCTGTGACTTGCTCTAGGGAATTAAGTCGCCCGAAAGCTGCAAATGGTCAACAAGCATTAACCACGATTGTTCGATCTGGGCGATCAGTCGGGTGTCGGCCAGATCGGCAGGCACGATCCGCTCAGGCCAATAGCGCTCGATTATACTGGCGATCTCATCCAGCTTCGTCTCGTTCACCAAGAACCGGGGATCGACATTGCCAGGATCAGCCACGACTCTCAGCCTCAGACAGGCCGGGCCACCGCCATTCGCCATGGATTGCCGCACATTCACGGTGATCAACTCGCGAATGGGGCCATTGCCCGCGACCAGATTTTCCAGCCAGTTCCAGACACTCGCAACCCCCTTGGCCTCGGCAGGCAGGATCAGCGCCATGCCGCCATCCGGCAGCGTCACCAGTTGCGCGTTGAACAGATAGCTTTGGATGGCATCGGCCAGGCTGACATCCGCCGCTGGCACCTCGATGATCTGGACGGCGGGCAACATGGCGCGCAGTTGTTCGTAGAAGCGCGCCTTGTCGGCGAAGGCCTGCTCATGGGCGAAAAGCACGGTCTCGTTGGCGACGGCCACGACGTCATTGTGGAAGGCGCCAGCCGCTATGGCCTCTTCGGACTGCATGACGAACAAAGTGCGTGCCGGATCAAGGCCATGGAGCCGCGCTATGGCTTTGCTGGCCTCCACATGCTGACGGGCGGGATAGGGGCCGCCGGATTGGCCATAGACGAATATCTCGACTCCCCGATCCGCATGGCTGTCACACAGGCGCATGTGATTGGCCGCGCCTTCATCGCCATAGGGCGCGGGGATAGGGGGATGAATCGCAAAGGCATCCTTGTCGGAAAAAGCGACCTGTAACTGGGCCAGTGTCTGCTGCCACTCATGGCTTCGATGCGGCATGGTGACGAGGTTGGCGATCGTCAGGTGCGTGCGTCCGTCGGCCGTATCGGGGCCGGGCGACACGGTCGCCGCGTTCGCCGCCCACATGGAGGACGCGGACATCGCGGCCGCCCGTATATGGGGCTCAGCTTCGCTGATATTTGTGCCCAAGGCGCTTAGCCATCGCCCGTCCGGTCGCCACTGGGGCAGGAATATACCCTGTACCAGTCCCAGGCGCAGGTTCGCGCGCATCTTCTCGATGCCTTCCAGCGCTGCGGCCCGGGGATATGACGTCGTTCCGGCGTTTCCTGCCGATGCCAGGTTTCCCAGGCTAAGCCCTGCATAATTGTGGCTCGGTCCGATCAAGCCGTCGAAGTTGATTTCCCTGACCGTCATGCGCGGGACACCATCATGAACTGCTGCCCGGGTTCCAGTCCCAGCCGTTCGGCGCTTTGCCGATCAAGCGACAGGTTATCGCCGTCTTCCTTGACCATTGCATATGTGCAACGAAAATCCGCGCGTTCTCCGGTGGCCACCAGCTGTCTTTCTCCTCCACCGTCATGAACGGCGGACAGGATCACATCCTGCGCATGGGATATGGTTTGCAGTGCGTCTATCTGTCCCACCATCGTCGGGCCGCCGTCGAATATGTCGATATATCCCGGGTTCGTAAAACCCTCCGTTTCCAGCATCCGCATCGCCGCTCGGCCATTGGGATGAGGCAGGCCGATCACCGCCTTTGCACTGTCGTTCAGCATGGCGGTGTAGATAGGTGTCTTGGGCATCAGGTCCGCGATGAACTGATTGCCATGGATCGCATTGAATTCATCCGCTTCCTGAAAGGTCATGCCGAAGAAGCGCCCCGCGAGCCCATCCCAGAAAGGCGAGCCTCCTGCCTCATCGATCACGCCGCGCAGCTCGGCTATCACCCGGTCTCCGAAGCGTTCGCGATGACTGCGGATATAGAGATAACGGCTGCGGGCGAGCAGCAGGCCCAGGCCCTCAGCACGCTCTCGTGGATGCAGAAAGAGGCCGCCGACCTCCGTCGAGCCTTCCAGATCAGTGACGAGCGACAGCATCTCCGCCCGGAATGTGCGGGACAATTCCCGGCTATGCTGGGTCAGGACGCCCAGGCGATAGGAATAGAAGGGCCAGCTTTGCCCTACCTTGCTGAAAATCTGACAAGTACCACGAACTTGTCCCATGGTGCAGTTTTCTAGCACCATCAGAATAAGCTCATCCTCCACCCCTCCACTCTCCCGAGCGAGCGCCGTCTCGGTCCGGATCAGCTTCTGCTCCAGCGCCTTCCGGTCAGCAGGCAGGTTGGTAAATCCGCCTCCCGTTATTTTCGCTAATTCATACAGGGTTTGCAGATCATCCGCCCGCGCAGTCCGCATGACAAAGCTCAAACCATCTTCTCCTGTGGAAATTTGCCCTCCGCAATCCGCAATAAGGTCAGCGCGGAAAGTTGCGCGCGTTCGGCAAGGCTTTCGACGATCAAATATTCCTCGTCGCTATGAATGGCCCCGCCCCGAACGCCCATCGTGTCCACCACAGGCACTCCGCACGCCGCAATGTTGTTGCCATCACAAACGCCTCCTGTGTCCCGCCAATTCACGGTCAAGCCCAACTCGGCGCCACATTTCTTGACCAACTGGAAGAGGGCAGCGGCTTTTTCGTCGAGAGGTTTAGGCGGACGGCCGAAGCCTCCGTGAACTTTCAAGCTCACATCATGATCGCGAGCAACGTCGCGTATGGAATTACTGATGAGCCGCTTTGCGCTCTCCTCAGCCTCCGCAGTCCGAGGCCGGAAGTTCACTCGCAGGATCGCACGGTCGGGCACGACATTGTTGGGAGAGCCTCCATCTATCCGCGCGGGATTGCACGTAAAGCCAGCGCAACTCCCCGCTTTAAGTTTGAGGGCGAGGTCGGCCGCCGCGAGCAGAGCGTTGCGGCCCTCTTCCGGATTGCGCCCGGCATGGGCGCTCCGGCCACTGACGATGAAGGAGAAATTCCCGCTACCCGGCCGCGCTCCCGCAAGCGTGCCATCGGGAAGCGCCGGCTCATAGGTCAGCGCCGCAACTTTCCCCTTCGCGGCCATCATGAGAAGGTCTGCCGAAGAAGGACTGCCGACTTCCTCGTCGCTGTTTATGACGACGTCATAACCGATCCGGGTGGCGGCCGATGCCCCCTCGAACGCTCCGAGTGCCGATAGCATGACGGCTAGCCCGCCTTTCATATCGGCTACGCCGGGACCGTTCAGACTACCGGGATCGGTCCATCGAAGCGATTGGAATCCATGATCCGCCGGAAAGACCGTGTCCATATGTCCAGTCAGGAGGAGCCTGATCGCAGCGTCGGGACGCACGGAAAGCAGCAGATGCTGTCCATGTTCGACCAGTTGAACGCGCCCTTCGGAATCAACGGCATCGACTTTCGCACCTTCGATCAGGCGAATATCGCCGGGTAGCGTGGAGAATGCATCTGCCAGCATCGAAGCAGTCATCGCCAAACCGGGGAGGTTCCGCGATCCGCTATTAATAGCCGCCCATTTCTGCACCTGATCCAGCATCGGGGCGGCTGCGGCGCGATCCAGTAGTTCGCGGTCTGACGACGAAAGGCCGTTCATGCGCTGGAGCTTACCAGACTAGGTTGATCGCCTCCAGCCTTGCGATTCCGCTATTTATCCCCGGTCGCGCTAGTGAGCCGAAAGGATCAGCGATCCGGTCAGATGAGAGCCTTGAATTCCTGCAAAATGTCCCGGTACAGCTTCCGCTTGAACGGAACGATCACATCGGGAAGGGCTTCCGGCTCAATCCATTTCCACTCTGAGAATTCGGCATCATCAGTAGCGATGTTGATATCCTCGTCGCTGCCGAGGAAGCGCGCGAGGAACCATATCTGGCGCTGGCCGCGATATTTGCCGCCCCATAACTTTCCGACAAGCTCGGGCGGCAAGTCGTAAAAATGTTCGTCCTGCGCCTTCGCGATGATCTCTACATGATGCTGCCCAATGCCCGTTTCCTCGCCCAGTTCGCGCAGGGCGGCAGTCCTTTCCTCCTCCCCATGATCGATTCCACCCTGAGGCATTTGCCAAGCCTCCACCTGGCTATCGATCCGCTGGCCGACAAAAACCTTGCCATCCATGCTGACGAGCATCACGCCGACGCAGGGCCGATACGCGAGTTCCGAATCATTTGGCGCCGATGCCATGATGTCCCCTGATCATTGTCCTGGCCGCAAGCCATTGGCCCGCTTTGTGCAGTGCAATGATAAAGGGCGAAGCAGCGGTCGTCCATGCGCTAAAACGCTCAGCACCATATCCGGACAGCTTTTCGCGTCGAAATGGGAGAGGGGATTGGAAGCTCGGCCTGGCAATGGCAAAGCTGGCTAATGTCCAATCCCGTGATCCTCTGGTTTCGCCAAGACCTCCGTTTATCTGATCAAGCAGCTCTGGCGGCGGCAGTGAAGGACGGGCCGGTGATCCCGGTCTATATCCTGGACGATACATCCCCAAAGCAATGGAAGATGGGCAGCGCGCAGCGATGGTGGCTTCATCACAGCCTGAAATCGCTGGACGACAGCCTTCGTCGTAAAGGGTCTCGCCTCATCCTGCGCAAAGGGGAGAGCGCCGAGGAGCTAGAGAGGCTCGCCCGCGAAGCCGGTGCCAAGCGGGTGCATGCGCTCGCTCATTATGAGCCATGGTGGCGGAATGCCGAAAAAGCAGCAGCGAAGCAGATCGATCTTCAGCTTCACGACGGTATGCTGTTGTTGCCGCCTGGGAGCGTCCGCACGTCGGGCGGCAATCTTTATCAGATATACACGCCGTTCGCCCGGGCAACGATGCATCACATGCCACCGGCCGAACCCGTCGCGACCCCGTCAAGGATCGACGCGCCAGCAAAATGGCCCGCGAGCGATTCGCTCGACGATTGGGACTTGCGCCCTCGTCATCCCGACTGGGCAGCAGCTTTTGTCGAGGACTGGTCGCCTGGTGAAGATGGGGCGCGCCATCGCGTCGCCTCCTTTCTCGACGAGGCGGATGAATATGATGTGGCGCGTAACCTTCCGTCCGTGGAAGGAACTTCGCGGCTTTCGCCTCATCTCCATTTCGGGGAAGTCTCTCCCGCCTATGTCTGGCATCGGGTGAGCGAGGCGGCGGCAGATGCGACCACCTTTCTTAAGGAACTGATCTGGCGGGACTATGCGCATACGCAGATTTGGGCATTGCCGACCTATGGGTCACAAAATGCCCGCTCCGATTTCGACAGGTTTGCTTGGCGCAGCTTGCGCGAAGCAGGCGATGATTTTGCCGCCTGGAAAACAGGACGAACGGGCTACCCGATAGTGGATGCCGGTATGCGCCAGCTTTGGGCGACCGGATGGATGCACAACCGGGTTCGCATGATCGCCGCCAGCTTCCTCATCAAACATCTTTTGATAGATTGGCGACACGGGGCGCAATGGTTCTGGGACACATTGGTGGACGCGGATTACGCCAACAATAGCGTGAATTGGCAATGGGTGGTGGGCAGTGGCGTTGACGCAAATCTGTTTTCCCGAATCATGGCACCGCTGACCCAGTCTCCAAAATTCGAAGCGAGTGATTATATCAGGCAATGGGTGCCCGAACTGGCTCATCTCGATGACACGGCGATTCACGATCCTGAAGCCTATGATGCACGACCGGCCTCATATCCTGCCAAGCGCGTTGGTCATCGCGAGGCACGCGAACGCGCGCTTGCGACCTACCGGCAAAGCAGGGCTTAAGGACGGGCGCATGGACAAGGGAACAGGGGTGAAAGGATGAACGCGATCGATCCCGGGCATGGCAGACGAGCGCCGACCGTGCGGCGCCCGGCCGGGGAACATACGCGCGGATGGGCATCGCGCTTGGTTGCCCCTCAATTTCACCGCTTGCTGGACCGTATCGATTCGGGCCTTCTGAAAGGAAGGCTTGAAGCGACGCTGCCGGATGGAACCGCGAGAATATTGGGGGGGCGTGGAACGGGACCGGTCTGCGAAGTCCGGCTGGTCCGCTGGCGCGCTCTGTTGCGGCTGGTCGTCGGGGGATCGGCTGGATGGTATCGGGCATGGGCTGCGGGTGAATGGAGTAGTCCGGACCCGGTCCCCCTGTTCGAGTTGTTCATGGCGAACGCCGCGACACTGGGCAATGTGGCTCGTCCAAATGGCCCGGCTCGATGGATTGGCCGGTTCGGGCATTGGGTGCGTCGCAACGACCGGAAGGGGTCGCGTCGTAACATCGCCTATCATTATGATCTCGGGAACGACTTCTACCGCTTATGGTTGGACCGGGACATGCATTATTCCAGTGCGTTGTTCCGTGATCCCGATGACCGGATCGAGAGCCTTGAACGAGCGCAGCAGCGCAAGGTGGACGCCATCCTCGACCGGCTCGACCTTAAGGAAGGGAGCACACTGCTCGAGATAGGCTGCGGGTGGGGAGGCTTGGCCGAGCAGGCGCTGCAACGTTGCGCTATCCGCTATGACGGACTGACCCTGTCGACCGAGCAGGCAGAATATGCGCGGGAGCGGCTAGGTGCTGGCGCAAACATCCTGCTGACGGATTATCGGGACGCTCAAGGGCAGTATGACGCGATTGCAAGCGTCGAAATGGTCGAAGCGGTGGGCCAGGAATATTGGCCCGCTTATGTCGCTGCCATAGAGAGGTTGCTGAAACCCGGCGGGAAGGCGGCAATCCAATATATCCTCATCGACGACGCCATATTCGAGAAATATGCGCGGAGCGCCGATTTTATCCAGACTTACATTTTCCCCGGCGGAATGCTGCTGTCGGAAAGCCGCTTCAGGGCTTTGGCGGAAGCCAACGGGCTGGAATGGAGGGAGGTCTGCCATTTTGGCGTCCACTATGCGGAAACTATTCGGCGCTGGCGGGAAAGGTTTGACCGAGCCGTCGATCGCGGTCTTTTACCTCCCAGCTTCGACCAGCATTTCGTCGCGCTCTGGCGCTATTATCTGATGTATTGCGAAGGCGGCTTTCGCGGCGGCACGATCGATGTCGCTCAGGTAACGCTGGTCAAGCCGGGCTGAGATCAATCCAAACGTTGGTGATAGCCGTTTGGCCGATCCGAAAGGACGAGATCGGCTATGGCTTGGCCCACGACCTCGGGGTCTTTCACCGTCGCGGGATCTTCTCCCGGATAGGCTCTGGCGCGCATCGCCGTCCGGGTTGCACCGGGATCAACGATATGGGTGCGTATAGCCGAAATATTTTTCACTTCCTCGCCATAAGTGCTTACGAGCGTTTCCAGCGCTGCCTTCGACGCGCCATAGGCACCCCAATAAGCGCGCGGCGCGGTAGCGACCGATGATGTGATAGCAATGACACGCGCGTCGGAACTTGCGCGGAGCATTCTATCGAAAGCTGCGATCAAAGCCTGCGGTGCTGCTATGTTCAGCGTAAGCAGCCGAGCGAATTCCTTCACGTCGATCGCGGGCACTGCGGCCAGGCTGCCTAGGGTCGCTGCGTTCAGAACCAGAATATCCAACGTTTCCCACCGACCTGAAACCGCCTGAGCAAGCCGCCCGATGCTTTCGCCATCGACAAGGTCGAGCGGCGCTATGGTAGCACTGCCTCCGGCACCGTGAATATATTCTTCCACCTCCTCAAGGCCGCCGGTCGTTCTGGCTGTCAGAATGACATGAGCACCAGCAGCGCCAAGGGCCTTGGCAGTGGCGGCGCCGATACCACGGCTCGCGCCGGTCACCAGGGCAAGCTTACCGGAAAGAGGAAGAGTGGACATGAAGCATCCTGTTCGCCCTTCCGGATGGATAGGGCCGGTTTAGTGGGAAAGGTAGTAGCTGCCCATGACCGGGCAGCCATCCAGAAATGACCTGTCGATCAGACGACCCGTTCAGCCAGCAGTTCAAGCTGGTTTTTCACCACGACGTCGTCCTGATCGGTGAGCGTGGTCGGATAGTCGCCGGTAAAGCAGGCATCGCAATATTGCGGGCGGATGTCGGCCCGTTTCGTTTCGCCCAGCGCCTTGTAGAGGCCGTCGATCGAAATGAAGGAAAGGCTGTCGGCATGGATGAAGTCCTGCATGCCGCCAATGTCCAGGCGATGAGCCAGCAACTTCGTGCGTTCCGGCGTATCGACGCCATAGAAGCAGCTATGTTTTGTTGGCGGGCTGGCAATGCGCATATGCACTTCCTTGGCGCCTGCCTCGCGCATCATCTGCACGATTTTGAGGCTGGTCGTTCCCCGCACGATCGAATCATCGATAAGAACGACGCGCTTCCCGGCGATTAGGGCGCGATTGGCATTATGCTTGAGCTTGACGCCAAGGTGGCGGACCTTGTCGCCTGGCTGGATGAAGGTCCGTCCGATATAGTGGGAACGGATGATGCCCAGTTCGAAGGGAAGCCCTGACTGCTGGGCATAGCCGATGGCTGCAGGCACGCCGCTGTCGGGAACGGGAATAACCAGGTCGGCATCGACAGGATTTTCGATTGCCAATTGAGCGCCGATCGCCTTGCGAACCGAATAGACGCTTGAACCATCCACGATCGAATCGGGGCGGCTGAAATAGACATGTTCGAAAATACAGGGGCGCGGATGCACATCGCCGAAGGGGCGATGGCTGCGCATCTCCCCATCATGAGTGACGATGACCAGCTCACCCGGATCGATGGAGCGAATATGGTCGGCGCCTACTACGTCAAAGGCGACGGTTTCCGACGCGAAAATGGTGGCGTCGCCCAATTTCCCCATGACCAGCGGCCGGATGCCCAGCGGGTCGCGGCACGCGATCATGCCCTCGGGTGTAGTCACGATCAGCGAATAGGCGCCCTCGATCTGCTTGAGCGCATCGATGAACTTGTCGAGCAGAGTCCGATAGGTCGAAGTCGCGACCAGGTGGATGATCACTTCGGTGTCGGAGGTCGACTGAAAGATTGAGCCGCGACGAATCAGCTCGCGGCGGAGCTTCATCGCATTGGAGATATTGCCGTTATGCGCGATGGCGAAGCCGCCGGAGTTAAGCTCGGCATAGAGGGGCTGTACGTTGCGGAGGGACGTTTCGCCCGTGGTCGAGTAACGGACGTGCCCGGATGCCGTGTGACCCGGCAGGCCGCGAATCACTTCATCGCGGTCGAAATTGCCCGCCACATGCCCCATGGCGCGGTGGGTATGGAAATCGTGACCGTCCCAGCTGGTGATGCCGGCGGCCTCCTGTCCACGGTGTTGAAGCGCATGAAGGCCAAGCGCGACGATCGCCGAAGCGGTCTCGGCTTGAATGACGCCGAAAATGCCGCATTCTTCACGCAGCTTGTCGTCGTCGAACGGGTTTGTCGTAAACATGGGTGCGAGCGGATCCATAGCCGATGCTGTGCGCCTAAAAATGGCTGCTGCGCGCGCATATAGTGGTTCGATCCTGATTTGTCGCCTGTCTGAAACAAAAAAGGCTGTTTGGGCCACTGTGGCAGCGACATTATGTACCGTGCGTAACAGAAAAAGGGCCACTGGCTTTGCGCGTTCGGCGCAGCTAAAGAGCCTGTCCAAATGCATCGCTTCGCCAATCCTGCCCGTTTCCTGAAGATCGCTCGGCCGCTGACCATTTGGCTGTTCTGGCCAGGGTTGGTTCTGCTTCTGGTGGGTGCGGGCTGCGGGCTGTTCATTACCCCGGCTGACTATCTCCAGGGCGAGACGGTTCGTATACTCTATATCCATGTACCCGCGGCATGGCTTGGAATGGCCGGATGGACAGGAATTGCTGTGGCGGCGCTGATGCAGCTGGTCTGGCGACATCCGCTGGCCGCTGTTGCGGGACGCGCGATTGCGGTCCCAGGCGCGCTGTTTACGGCTATTTGCCTTGCGACAGGGTCCATTTGGGGACGCCCCACCTGGGGGACATGGTGGGAGTGGGACGGGCGGATGACCTCCATGCTCGTGCTCCTTTTCCTTTATCTTGGATATATAGCGCTGGCGAATGCCAGTGCGCGTCAGGAACAGGGCGGCGTCAGCGCGGCTACAGCCATTTTTGGCTTGGTCGGGGCGGTCAATATACCGATCATAAATCGCTCCGTCGTGTGGTGGAACAGTCTCCATCAGGGACCTAGCATCACGATGCGCGGGTCGAGTATCGACACCTCGATTCTCTGGCCGCTGGGGCTTACCCTTATCGGTTTTTCCCTTTTGTTCGGGGCGATCGTGTTGATGCGGATGCGCACGATATTGGCGCGCAACAAGGTGGAAGCGCGCATGCAGCGGCTGGCGCGGGGATAATGGCATGAACCAATGGGCTTTCGTCGTCGGCGCTTATGTGCTGACCTTTTCGGGCACCTTGGCCCTCTGCCTTGCATGCTGGCGCTCCATGCGTGACGCAGAGTCGGCTGCGCAGAGATTGTCAGACCGGCCATGAAAGCGAAGCATCAGCGCCTCATTCTGGCGATCGTCGCATTGTTCGCCTTTATCGGTGCGGGTTTGCTCGCGGCATCGGCATTGCGCGACGAAGCTGCCTATTTCTATGCGCCCGCCGACGTTCGCGCCAAAGGGGTCGAACCTGGCAGGCCCATTCGTCTGGGCGGCATGGTGGTGAAAGGCAGTCACAAGCGAGCTGCCGACGGCGTGACCATGTATTTTGACGTGACCGACGGAAAAGCGACCGTTCCTGCTGTTTTCAAGGGCATCGCGCCAGATCTGTTCAAGGAAGGATCGGGCGTGGTTGCGGAAGGATCGTTCGATGGCACGGGCACTTTTATCGCCACCAACCTGCTGGCCAAGCATGACGAACGGTACATGCCTCGGGAACTCAAAGGCATTCAGTATAATGAGACGACCCACGAGATGAAGGCAGGCCAGTGAACGCTGTTAGGGTGGCCATAGGGCGGGAACGAGCGGAGAAGGCTGCATGATCGCCGAAGCGGGTCTGGCCGCGCTATGGCTTGCGGCGGCGCTGGCGTTTCTACAATTGAGCCTGGTGGCTTTTGGGTTGGCGGGAAAAAAGAGCGAATTGCTCCAGGCTGTCCGACCGGTAGCCGTCGCCCAAGGCGCTCTCACCGCCATTGCCTTTGTGGCGCTGATAACGCTTTTCATGCGATCGGACATGTCGGTGCTGTTGGTCGCCACCAACAGCCATTCCATGAAGCCGTGGCTTTACAAGTTCGCGGGAACTTGGGGCAACCATGAAGGCTCCATGCTGCTCTGGGTGACGGTCATGGGCGTCGCGGGGTCTGCCGTTGCTCTGTTTGAACGGGCGCTACGGCGGGACACGCATATGGCGACGCTGGGCGGTCAAGCGGCTATCAGTCTGGGGTTTTATGCCTTCCTGCTCTTCGCATCCAACCCCTTCGCGCGGATCACTCCTCCCGCAGCGGATGGTCAAGGACTCAATCCTCTGTTGCAGGATCCCGGCCTCGCGTTCCATCCGCCGACCCTTTATCTTGGATATGTCGGCCTCTCCGTCGCCTTCTCCTTTGCCATTGGCGCGCTGCTGACGCGGCGGGTTGATGCAGATTTCGCTAAGGCGATGCGTCCTTGGGTGCTGGCAGCATGGATACTTCTGACGCTCGGAATCACGGCTGGCAGCTACTGGGCCTATTATGAGCTGGGCTGGGGAGGCTGGTGGTTCTGGGATCCTGTGGAAAACGCTTCGTTGATGCCTTGGCTCGCGGCCACGGCCTTGCTGCACAGCGTGACAGTACTCGCCACGCGCGATGCCTTGCGGGCCTGGACAGTGATGCTGGCCGTCATCGCGTTTTCTATGTCGATGGTTGGGACCTTCCTGGTCCGCTCGGGCATATTGACGAGCGTCCACGCCTTCGCCGTTGATCCGGAACGAGGCAGCTTCATCCTGATCCTCCTGGGCGTTTATATCGGAGGCGCGCTGGCGTTGTTCGGTTGGCGTGTCGGTGCGGTTCGTGAAGGCGCGCCGTTCGAGCTTGTCAGCCGCGAAACCATGCTGGTGATCAACAACCTGCTGCTGACGGTGATACTCGGCCTCGTGCTGATCGGCACCCTCTATCCGCTGCTGACCGAGGCGTTCGGCCATAAGGTGTCGGTCGGTGCTCCTTATTTTGACAGAATAGCTGGGCCAATTGCGCTCATCCTGATGATCGTCATGGTGGCGGGACCATTGACCCGCTGGCGCCGGGACAAGCTGGCAGAGGTTGCCGGGCGCATGATGATCCCGGCAGTCATCGCCTTGATCGCTCTTGCCGTCATGGCAATGCTCGCCTGGGGACGGATTGGCGTGCTGCCGTTCCTTGGGCTGGTCATCGCCTTGGCCGTTGCAGCGGGCAGCGTCGCCCCGTTGTGGAAGCGCAACTTGCGCCGTACGCCGCTGTTTACCTGGGGCATGGTCATCGCTCACCTCGGATGCGCTGTCAGCCTCGCGGGCATGGCTTGCGATTCTGCGTTTACCGTTGAAAAGCTGGCGGCCGTCCGCCCCGGCGACGTCGTCGAAGCTGCCGATTGGAAACTCCGCCTCGTGCAGATTTCGCCGATTGCCGGAGACAATTGGACAGCGTTACAGGCTGACATGGAGGCGAGCCGGGGGAATGGGGCACCGGTTGCCCTGCATCCGCAATCTCGTTTCTTCCCTTCTCCCCCCACGACCACCACTGAAGCGGCCCTGCTGACCCGGTGGAACGGACAGCTTTATGTGGTGCTGGGCCAAGAGGCGACCGAGGGACGTTGGCAACTGCGGGTCTGGTGGAAGCCCTTTGTCACGCTGATCTGGTTTGGCGGCGGGCTAATTGCCCTTGGTGGCGCATTGGCATTGGTAGGGCGCGAGCGCCGGGGATGGCTTCTTAAATGGCGCAGCAGGACGCTTGCGACATGAAGAAGCTCTTGATTTGGCTACCTCTTGTGTTCTTTGCGGGTTTCTTCATCCTGTTTGCGAGCGGCTTGCTTAAGCCGGACGACCGGGTCATCACCTCCAAGCTCGTCGGCAAGACATTGCCCGAATTCACCTTGCCAGCAGCGGCCAGCGATCGCCCCGCCTTGGCCAGCGCGGAACTGGCAACGGGCAAGCCCCGGCTGTTGAACATCTTCGCCAGTTGGTGCGTGCCGTGCGCTGCGGAAGCTCCGCAGCTTATGGCGCTGAAGCAAGCAGGTGTGGAAATTGACGGGGTCGCGATCCGTGATGCCCGGTCTGATGTCGACCGCTTCCTTCAGCGCTATGGCAATCCATACAGTCGTATCGGCCTTGATGCGCGCAGCAGCGTGCAGATCGCGATTGGCTCCTCCGGCGTGCCGGAAAGCTTCATCATCGATGGAAAGGGGCGCATCGCCTACCAGCATGTCGGTGACATAAGGGCGGATGACATCCCGATGATTCTCCAGCGTTTGGAGGCTGTGCGATGAAATGGCTGCTGACATTGCTTGCATTGCTGATGAGTTCGCCTGTGCTGGCGCAGTCGGCGCTTCCTCCAGCTCCCTATGCAGACCGGCAAATCGATGATCCGGCGCTCGAGCGAAAGGCGAAGGCGCTGATGGAGACGATTCGCTGCCTTACTTGCCAGAGCCAATCTATCGCTGACAGCAACGCCAGTCTGGCAGGTGATATGCGTTCCCAGATCAGGGAGCGGATCATGGCGGGGGAACAACCCGAGCATATCCGGAGCTGGCTCATTGAACGCTATGGCGATTGGGTAAGTTATGAGCCTACGGCGGACCCGGTTCTTTGGCCGCTTTGGGGCGCGCCATTATTGCTGATCGGCCTTGGGCTGTTGCTTGTGCGCGGCCGGATCAAGCGGGGAGGACCGCGATGACAGGATGGGTCATAGCGGCGGCGTTCGCTATTTGCCTGATGGCGCTTCTGGTAGCCGTCGGGCGTATTCCGCGCGTTTCATGGGAGTTGACGGCTGCCGCTCTGCTACTCGGCCTTGCCGGTTATGCATGGCAGGGAAATCCTGGCTTGGCGGGAGCGCCCAGAAATGCTGCTGCTTCGAACGGCAAGCAGTTTGATGAGCAAGTCGCCCAACTGCGCCGCGGCATGGCGGAGCGCTATGGTCCGGCAGGGCAGTGGCTGATGCTCTCAGACGGCCTTGGCAGGCAGGGCAAGACGAAAGAATCGGCGAACGTGCTGCTTGCGGGCATCAAACAATCGCCCGGTGATCCCAACCTGTGGTTGGGTCTGGGCAATGCGCTTGTGGCACATGCCGACGGTGTGGTGTCGCCGAGCGCTGACTTTGCTTACCGGCGCGCCATGTCGCTTGACCCACAAGCGCCTGCTCCGCCCTATTTCTACGGCCTGGCTCTCGTTCGAGCGGGCCAGTTGCAGGCCGCCCGCGATCTTTGGGCGCCTTTGGCTGCAAGGGCGCCTGAAGGCTCGAAAATCAAGGCGGAACTGGAGCTTAACATTGAGCGTATCGACGCGATGCTGGCTGACAGCGCGCCTGCGGTTCAATGACATGGCTCGTCAATTGCGCTGCTCAGGGAGGCGTGATAGGGCGCGCGCCATCCTTGTGAGTTAAGCGGGATTGTCCCCGTGCGCATGCCTTGGCTTGAGTGTCGTATGATCATGACCATCTGGCGTTTCCTTCATGGCTGATCAATTGGCGAGCGCCGTCGCGAGCGCGCAGGACGACGAGTCCGAAGGACATAGCCACGCGGGCCAGAAAGCGACGGCCAAGCTTGTCGTCGGGGCGATCGGCATCGTGTTCGGCGACATCGGCACCAGCCCGCTCTACGCTTTTCGTGAAACTTTCGCGGGCCATCATCATCTGGCACTCGATCCCGATCACATCCTTGGCGTCATCAGCCTGATGTTCTGGTCGATGATGCTGGTCGTGACGCTGAAATATGTCTCGATCATCATGCGCGCCGACAACAAGGGCGAAGGTGGCAGCCTTGCGCTGCTCGCGCTGATCAACGGACAGACAAAGACTCAGCGATGGTCGCGCGGCATCGTCCTTTTGGGCGTGTTCGCGACCTCGCTTTTCTACGGCGATTCCATGATCACCCCCGCGGTGTCAGTGTTGTCGGCTGTGGAAGGCCTCGCCGTTTATAACTCTGAACTGGCGCCCGCGATTCTACCTGCCGCAGTGATCATATTGGTGTGCCTGTTTTGGATTCAGGGCTTTGGGACCAATCGCGTCGCTGCCCTATTCGGCCCCATCATGCTGCTGTATTTCGTCACGATCGCGGCCCTGGGCATCATCAGCATAATCAAGACGCCTGGCATTCTCCTAGCGTTCAATCCCTATTGGGCGTTCATGTTCTTCATGACCGATCCGTTGCCGGCCTTCCTCGCCTTGGGCGCGGTCGTCCTTGCGGTGACCGGGGCGGAAGCGCTGTATGCCGATATGGGTCATTTCGGGCGCAGCCCGATCCGCGTGTCCTGGCTTTGCTTCGTCCTGCCGGCATTGATGATGAACTATATGGGGCAGGGGGCTCTGCTGTTTCGCGAAGGCGCGGCTGCGCTCCACAGCCCCTTCTATCATCTGGCACCCCAATGGGCGCAGTTGCCTCTGATCGGCCTCGCGACTCTGGCAGCGATAATCGCCAGCCAGGCAGTCATTTCCGGCGCATTTTCAGTGACGCAGCAGGCGATCCAACTGGGCTTCATGCCCCGCTTGCGGATCGCGCATACCAGTGCCTCGACCGCGGGGCAGATATATATCCCCCTCATCAATTGGGGATTGATGGTGATGGTCATCCTGCTGGTGCTGGTGTTCCAGACATCGTCCAATCTGACTGCCGCCTATGGCATCGCCGTCACCGGAGCGATGTTCATCGACAATCTGCTGCTAACCGTGCTGCTCTATCGGCTGTGGAAGTGGCGCTGGTATTATTCCGCACCCTTGCTTGCGGTATTCTTCATTGTGGACGGCGCATATCTCGCGGCCAACTTTACCAAGGTTCCGGATGGCGGCTGGTTCCCGCTGCTAATCGGGTTCGTCGTATTCACGCTGCTGACCACATGGTCGCGTGGACGTCGGTTGGTGCAGGATCGCTTGCGCGAAGGCGCGATGCCAATCCCTGTGTTCGTAGCCTCGGCCGCTAACAGCGCCGTGCGCGTTCCGGGGACGGCCGTGTTCATGACATCCACGCCAAACGGCGTTCCCCATGCCTTGCTCCACAATCTGAAACATAACAAGGTGTTGCATGAGCGGGTCATCCTGCTGACTGTGAAGATCAAGGACGTTCCAGTCGTTGAGGATGATGGCCGATGCAGGCTGGAGGATCTCGGGAAAGGATTCTTCCGCCTTGTTCTGGAATATGGGTTCATGCAGGAACCGGACGTTCCAGCGGCCCTTAAGAATGTCACCGGATGTGGTCAGGCATTTAGGATGATGGAGACCAGTTTCTTCCTGGCACGCCAGACCCTGTTGCCGTCTGCCAATCCAGGAATGCCCCTGTGGCGAGAAAAAATCTTCGCCTGGATGCTGCGAAACGCGGAAAGCGCGATGGAGTTCTTCCGCCTGCCCACTAACCGCGTGGTCGAACTGGGTAGCCAGGTAGAGATTTGAGATGCAAAAAGGGCGCGACCTTCAGGCCGCGCCCCATGAACATCCGATCAGGCTGCGTCGCGATCCTTGTTGATATCGACCAGCTGCCCGCCATTCACAGCGATCTTCTTTGGCTTCATCGCTTCAGGAATTTCGCGGACGAGTTCGATCGTCAGCAGGCCGTCCGCAAGATCGGCCTTTTCCACCCGCACGAAGTCGGCCAGCTCGAAACGCCGCTCGAAACTGCGATTGGCGATGCCGACATGTAGGAATTTGGAGCGATCAGAGTTCGGGCTATCTTCCTTGCGTCCGACAACCTGCAACAGATTTTGTTGAGCAGTGATGTCGATTTCGTCAGGCCGAAAGCCCGCCACCGCAAGCGTAACCCGATATCGGTCCTCGGAAAGGCGCTCGATATTGAAAGGGGGATAGTTGTCGCCTTGCTGCAGGCGGGCATTGTTTTCGATCAGATCGAAAAGTCGGTCAAAACCCACAGTGGAGCGGCGATAGGGGGTAAGGTCAAAACCACGCATGTCATAATCTCCATCAGAGCAAAATGATCATACCGGACCCATGTCGGCGTCCGGCGATACGATGCGCGACCCCATCAGGCGGCCGTGCGCCGTTGATATGGTTGAATGAAATCGGGTTTCAAGAGGCCTGTTTCGGCCGGAATCAAAAGTGCCCGGATCGTGTTTCCACGATCCGGGCACTAATGGACGATTGCTCGTCTCCCCCTTGGTCTGCCTCAACCACTTCTCAGCCCCCTAAGCTTGAAGCGGGAAGCAGTATCCCTGAACCACGGCCATTAACCTGTGCTTCGATGACTTTGCTATGGCTCCGAAGGCCCGCTGTCACGGGCTATTTCCGTACGGGAAGATTTTAGCTTCACGCCTGTGGCTGAGGTGCAACAATCTGCGATGCTTGCCGTTAGTTGAGACCCTGCTAGACGGGCAGTAATTAACATCACGCAAAGGGCCGTTCGCGCCACCATGATCTTGTCACGCTACGAACGTATGATTGCCAAACGCTATCTGCTGCCTGGGAAGGGGGAAGGATTCATTTTCCTCGTCGCCGGAATAAGCCTCGCCGCCGTGATGTTGGGGGTGGCCGCGCTCATCATCGTGATGAGTGTGATGAACGGGTTCCGCGCTGAGTTGTTCGACAAAATTGTGGGACTGAATGGCCATGCGGTGGTGCAGGGCTATGGTGGACGGTTGCCCGATTGGCGATCCATATTGAAAGAAGCAAAGGCGACGCCCGGCGTCACCAGCGCAACGCCGCTTATCGAACAGCCGCTGCTCGGCAGCTTTCAGGGACGGGTCGAAGCGGTCCTCGTCCGGGGCATGACCGTCAAGGACATCCGGAACAATGCTACACTGAAGGCGAAGGTGCTGGCAGGGAGCATGGATAACCTCACCGCCAACGCAGGCAAGGTTGGCATAGGATCGCGACTGGCTGAAAATCTGGGCCTTCAGCTTGGCGACAGCATCACCATAATCAATCCCGCAGGGCGATCGACGCCATTCGGCACCGTGCCGCGCCAGATTTCCTATCAGGTGGCGGCGATCTTTGAGGTAGGTGTCTACGATTACGATAAGGCGTTCGTCGTGATGCCTGTAGAAGATGCGCAGACCCTATTGTTGCTCGGCGACGTGGTCGGGATGATCGAGATCGAGACTGTGGACGCTGACCGGGTGGGAACGATCTTGGAACCGCTGGCTGGAAAGGTTGCCGGTCGCGCTGTCGTGACCGATTGGCGCCAGATGAACGCGTCCCTTTTTGAAGCGCTGGCCGTTGAACGGGTCGCGATGTTCGTGGTGCTTTCGATCATCGTGCTGGTCGCGGTTTTCAACATCCTTTCCTCGCTGATCATGCTGGTGCGAGCGAAAACACGTGACATCGCGATCTTGCGAACGATGGGCGCAAGCCGGGTTGGGCTCGTCAAGATATTCATGACCGTGGGCGTGACCATCGGATCGCTCGGCATGGTGGCCGGGATGGTGCTGGGCTTCACCTTCCTGTTTTTCCGGCAGAGTGTGGTGAATGCGATCCAGTTCCTGACCGGGCAGAATTTGTGGGATCCCTCGATCCGTTTTCTGACCGAACTGCCGGCCAAGCCAGACCCTATCGAAATCACGATCATCTGCCTGATGGCGTTGATTTTCAGTTTCCTTGCTACGCTCTATCCAGCCTTCAAGGCTGCCAATACCGATCCCGTTCAGGTGCTGCGCTATGAATGACATATTGAAGGTTGCGGGCCTGAAGCGCAGCTTCACTCAAGGAGGTGTCACGATCGAGGTCCTGCGCGGCGTCGACCTGACCGTCGGAGAGGGAGAGATCGTGGCGCTGCTCGGGCCGTCAGGGTCCGGCAAATCGACCCTGTTGCAGGCGGTTGGTCTGTTGGAAGGGGGATTCGACGGGTCTATCCGCATCGATGGTGAGGAAGCTGCGCGCCTCGATAATGACGGGCGGACGCGCTTGCGCAGGGATGCGTTGGGCTTCGTATATCAATTCCACCATCTGCTGCCGGATTTCAACGCGGCCGAAAATGTCATCCTCCCCCAGGTTATCCGCGACAAGGAGTTCCATGCGGCACGTGCACGTGCTGAGTCGCTCCTTACATCCTTGGGCCTTGGTCATCGTCTGGATCATCGGCCGAGCCAACTCTCCGGCGGCGAGCAGCAACGCGTGGCGGTGGCTCGGGCACTCGCAAACCGGCCTGCCTTGATCCTGGCCGATGAACCCACGGGGAATCTGGATGAACGGACAGCCGATATCGTGCTGGCCGAATTTCTCCGCCTTGTGCGGGAGGAAGGCTCAGCCGCTCTGGTCGCGACCCATAATGAAAGGCTCGCGGAGAAGATGGATCGCGTCGTCCGCCTTCATGAAGGGTTGCTGGAAGAAGCTTCAGGCCTGAACTGAGGCATCTTCACGGACAGTGGCTACCACGATCTGGTCTCGTCCTTGCGCCTTTGCGCGAAGGAGCGCGGCGTCGGCGGTTTGGACGAGTTGTCCGGGTTTGCCATGATCGGGATAGGCGGCGAGCCCGAATGAAGCCGTGATAGGGCCAAGCTCTTGATGGCCATGCTGCACGCGCAGATTCTGAATCCTCGCTTGGACATGCCGCGCACGATCGATCGCCTGATCCAGCGAAAATCCGGGCATCAACAGCACGAACTCTTCACCACCCAAGCGGAAGGCGACACCGTCTTCACGGAGCGAGTCATCGAGCACACCGCCCACGGCCCGCAGCACCGCATCTCCGGCATCATGGCCATGTGCGTCGTTGAAGCGTTTGAAATGATCGATGTCGATCATGAGGCACGCCAGAGGAGAGCGATCGCGCGTGCTGACCGCCACCGCGTCTTCAAGTGCGGTGTCGAACCGCCTCCTGTTGGCGAGGCCGGTCAACGCATCGACCATCGCCATTTCTCGCAGCGCATCGCGGAGGCGGAGGTTTGCCAGCGCCAGCCCGATATTTTCGGCCAGCATCTCCAGATATTTCTCGGTCCTCTCGATCTGATCGGCTGCGAGGCTGCTGGGCTCTTCGAAATAAAGGAGACCAATGGTCTCACCTTGCGCAGCCAGCGGGATGCAGATGGTCGAAGCCGAACATTGCCCGCCCAGATGTTCGCAAGGAATGTCGATTATGTTCCCCGAAGGCCGGTGCGTCTGGCCGCGACGCAATCCCCAGCAGCTTGAAGGGGGAAACTCCTCGTTTGACCATAGTGGCGACAACCAGTCGCAGGCTTGGCGCATCGCATTCCGGCGTGCGTCGTGGATGTACAGCCTGCCCGCGAAACCAGGTGCGATTTCCGGAGCGAACCGTCGCACGACGTCGATGAGATCGGAGCTGTTGTCACAACCCTGAAGGCGCTGTGTCATGCGGGAAAGAAGGTCCTGCATGATCCGGTCAGCGTCGCGTTCTTTCTCCAAACGTTGCCGCTCTAGGCCATTTTCGCGGAAGATCCGGATCGCCTGGGCCATATCTCCGATTTCGTCGACATGCGAAAATTCCGGCGGGATTGCTGCAAAATCCTGCGCGGCCAAGCGGGTAACTACATCGCTCAGGCGAACGACGGGGTGCAGGATGCGCTGTTTGAGAATGAAATAAAGAACACAGAGAAAAAGGAGCGCCGTGGCGCCGAGCATGATTTCGGACATGCTCCGCCATTGCCGCGCAGTCGTTGTGGCACGGGCGATCATCGCTTCGGTACGTTGATCCAGCATGTACTGGAACTTGCCGATCTGGGCGCCGATGCGGTCGAGTTCGCGGCCATATTCATCGCCGAACAATATTGTCCGGGCAGTGTCGCGGTTGCCGGCCTCGACGGCGCGTAAGGCCGCTTCCTGCTCATCGGTGAGAGCGTCGGTCCAATGTAGGGCGTCGCGAAGAGCACGAAGTTCGGCCTCCGTCGCACCCGCATCACGCAACCTGTCGATACGCTGTTCGACCGAGCGCAGTGCAGCTTTCTCGCGCCGGTATGCAATGACGTGAGTGGGATCTCCGGTAATCGAGAATGCCCGCGCCTGCTCCGTCTGGCGGTAGCTGTCTTCGAGCAACGCGGCCGTGAGCTGATCAAAGAGCGCGCGTTGTTCGACTGCGGTGCGTTCCGCCTTTTCAGCGCCTGATGCCATGAGCATCGTCGTGCCGGAAGCGAGCGTCAGGAGTACGGTGGCGCCATAAGCCCAGTTGGTGATCGTGGATAAACGCATATGCGTGCAATTATGTGTGAGAAGTTGGAGAATGCTTAATCATGGGGCAAACGGCCCGGAGATTGCGCCACATCGGCGTAGCTTGCGAGCCGACGGACGCCGCCGTTTATCCACAGCATTTCTCAAGAAGGACTGGCGCCTGAGGTGGTAGCGGCGCTATCAATGCAGAATGCCTCATGCCGGTTTTGTACCCCTTCGCATTTTTTCCTCTTTCACCATGCTGGAAGGCGCGATCGAGCCCAAGAAAATCGCGAAGCAGGCGCGAACGCTCGGCTTTCCGGCAGCAGCGATCACTGATCGCAATGGCCTATATGGGTCGATGGCTTTTTCCGATGCCTGCAAGGGCGAGGGTGTGCAGCCGATAATCGGAGCCATGCTGGGCATATTGCGGCCCGGGCGCCCTGCCAATGCCGCTGCCGTGCATGATTGGCTGGCGCTTTATGCCCAGGATGAAGCGGGATACGATAATCTTTGCGCGCTGGTTTCGATGGCTCACCTCGATCGTCCGGTCGAAGAAGTTCCCCACGTTACCCTGGATGCGCTGGTTGGCAGGACGGAGGGGCTTATCGCTCTGACCGCTGGGGCGGAGGGAGCGCTTGCTCGATTGTTCGCGGAGGACCAGCCCGACGCCGCGTTTGCCTATGCTGACCGGCTTCAGGCCCTCTTTCCGGATCGGCTGTATGTCGAAATTTGCCGGAGGCTTGATCCCGTCGAAGGGAGGGCGGAAGCTGAATTGCTCGAACTTGCCTATTCGCGTGATCTGCCGCTGATCGCTACCAATCCGACCTGCTTTGCTGAGCCTCACTTTCACGAGGCGCATGATGTGATGCTCTGCATCGCCGACGGGGCCTATGTTGAAACTCCCGACCGGCGGACGAGTTCGCCTGACGCCTGGATGAAACCGGCCGCAGAGATGAAGCGGCTGTTTGAGGATTTGCCGGAGGCGCTAGCCAACACGCTTGTAGTCGCCCAACGCTGCGCGGTCGCTGCACCAAAACGCAAGCCTATCCTGCCGAGTCTCGCTGGCGACATCGAAGGCGAAGCGCAGATGTTGCGGGAGCAGGCAACGGCAGGACTGGAGTGGCGGCTGGAAAAGGCGGGGATTGAGGGAGATGAGGCCCGCCAGCCCTATTTCGACCGGCTGAAATTCGAAACCGACATCATCATTCAGATGGGTTTCCCCGGCTACTTCCTGATCGTTGCCGACTTCATCAAATGGGCGAAGGAGCAGGATATTCCCGTGGGTCCGGGGCGTGGATCGGGCGCGGGCTCGGTGGTCGCCTGGGCGCTCACCATTACCGATCTTGATCCCCTGCAACTGGGGTTGCTGTTCGAACGATTCCTCAACCCCGAACGCGTTTCCATGCCGGACTTCGACATCGATTTCTGCGAAACGCGACGCGGTGAAGTGATCCGCTATGTTCAGCAGAAATATGGCTCCGACCATGTGGCGCAGATCATCACCTTCGGTAAGTTGAAGGCGCGCGCGGTGCTGAAGGATACCGGACGCGTTCTGCAGATGAGCTATGGCCATGTCGATCGGCTCGCCAAGCTGGTGCCCAATCATCCGACTGATCCCTGGACGCTGGAACGGTCCTTGAACGGCGTGGCTGAGTTCAAGGCCGAATATGACAATGACAATCAGGTCAAAAGGCTGATCGACTATGCGATGAAGCTGGAGGGCTTTCCCCGGCATAGTTCGACCCATGCTGCAGGCGTCGTGATCGGCGATCGGCCCTTGTCACAGCTCGTGCCTCTCTATCGCGATCCGCGGTCGGACATGCCGGTGACCCAGTTCGACATGAAATATGTCGAAGGCGCGGGATTGGTAAAGTTCGACTTCCTGGGTCTCAAAACGCTGTCTGTTCTGCAAAAGGCGGTCCAGCTGCTGGCCGGGCGCGGCGTCGAGATCGATTTGAGCATCCTCAGTTGGGACGATCCGGCAGTCTATGACCTTCTTCAGCGGGGCGACACGGTCGGCGTGTTCCAGCTGGAATCGGAAGGCATGCGCAAGACGCTGGCCGCCGTTCGGCCCACTAATTTCGGCGACATCATTGCGCTCGTTTCGCTCTATCGGCCCGGTCCGATGGACAATATTCCTATGTTCGGGCGCCGTAAAAATGGCCAGGAAGATATTGAATATCCTCATATTCTCCTGAAGCCTATCCTCGAAGAGACATACGGCATCTTCGTTTATCAGGAACAGGTGATGCAGGCCGCCCAGATCTTGGCGGGCTATTCCCTGGGGGACGCTGACCTTCTTCGTCGCGCCATGGGCAAGAAGATCAAGGCGGAAATGGATGCTCAGCGCGCGCGGTTCGTGGAAGGTTGCGCCGGGAGCGAAATTCCGGCCGCCAAAGCCAATGAGCTGTTCGATTTGATCGACAAGTTCGCGGGCTATGGCTTCAACAAGTCCCATGCTGCCGCCTACGCGCTGCTTGCCTATCAGACGGCATGGTTGAAAGCGCATTATCCGGCGGAATTCTATGCCGCCTCGATGGCGTTCGATATCCATCTCACGGATAAGCTGACCATCTTTGTCGATGATATGCGACGCATGGGCCTCAGCTGCCTTGCGCCCGACATCAATCGCAGCCTCGCCGACTTCTCCGTTGAACCGATCCAGCATGAGGGTGAGGATGCGCGCCTTGGTTTTGCGGTGCGCTATGCCTTGGGGGGGCTAAAGGGCGTCGGCGAAAAGGCGATGGAGCAGCTGGTTGCCGAGCGGGATGCGGGTGGGTCGTTCAAGTCCCTCGATGACTTTGCAGACCGGATAGAGCCGCGATTATTGAACCGCCGCCAGCTTGAAAGTCTCGCAGCATCAGGCGCGTTCGACGAAATCCATCCCGACCGGGCTGGAGTGCATGCAGCGGCGGATACTATCCTGAGCGTTGCCGCCAGTGCTGCTGAAGCGCGCGAAAGCGGGCAGGGCGGCTTGTTTGGCGACGTTGAGACGCCGCATGCAGACGTCCGAATTCCGCCCCATCAGACCTGGTCTACTGCGGACAGGATGGCGCAGGAAAAGGAAGCCTTTGGCTTCTACTTCTCGGCGCACCCTGTTGATCGCTATCGCCATTTGGCTGAGGCGCGTGGCGCTAGGAGCTACGGAGCGATCTGCTCCGAGCAGGTGGCGGAGGGCGGGCGCGCCAATGCGGTCATGGCCGCGATGGTGGAAGAGGTGCGCTGGCGCGAAACGCGACGCGGTGCGCGATATGCGGCAGCGACCTTCTCCGACAGCAGCGGACAATTCCAGGCGAGTTGCTTCGATGAAGATGCATGCAAAGCTATCGAGGTTATGGCGCGGGACGGTGATTGCGCCCTGTTGATGGTAGAGCTGGATCGTATGCCGGGCGAGGAAACACCTCGCGTGACGATCAGAGGCGTGGAGCAGTTTAACCAACTCGCCAGCGCATCGCGGATGGAATTGGTCGTGGATGTGCAGGATGCATCAGCTGTCAACGCGTTGGCGGAACTGCTGCTACGCAACAGGGGCGGGCGCAGCGAAGTTTTCCTGCGTACCCCACTGGCGGGCGGAAAGGCTGCGCGGATGTTCGTTGGGGATGATTTCCTGATCGGGGCGGATCAGGTGGACGCGATCGCGCTCATTCCGGGCTTGTCCATCCAAAGATTCGAACGGATGGAGCCGAAAGCGGATGGGTATCGGGCACGGACACGGCGCTCTGGCTTCAGGCTGGTCGCGGCAACGGCCTGATCAAAAGAGTTGAAGCTGCGGACCTGCAGGCGGACGGAACAAGTCGGTCCTGAGCATCAGCCTCTCGCCTGAAAAGCCGACGCGTTTTCGCGCTTTGATGAAACGGGTGCGTATCAGGTCGGCCCAAACCCCCTGTCCTCGCATTCTGGTCCCGAAATCAGGATCATTGTCGCGGCCTCCCCTAATTTCACGAATGATTCCCATGACCTTCGCGGCTCGGTCTGGGTAATGTTCCTGAAGCCAGGCGCGGAATAGGGGCGCCACTTCGAAGGGGAGCCGCACCGGGATGAAGGTAGCGTCGCGAGCTCCGGCGGCGGCGATCGTCTCGACTATGGCCTCTATCTCATGGTCCGTGATGGCGGGGATTATGGGAGAGACGCTGGCGACGACCGGCACGCCTGCTTGCGCCAGCTGACGGATAGCCTCAACCCGCCGAAGTGGATGGGCCGCGCGAGGTTCCAGAGTACGCGCGACTTTTGGATCAAGGGTCGTTACGGAGATCATCACGGCGACGAGCCGGTCGCGCGCCATCTCCTTCAGAAGATCAAGGTCGCGAAGAACCCGGTCGGACTTTGTCGTGATGAAGACTGGGTGGCGGCATTCAGCCAATATCTCAATAGACTGCCGAGTGATCTTCCAATCCCGTTCGATCGGTTGATAGGGATCGGTGTTGGTCCCCATGGCGATAGGGGAGACGCTGTAGGAGGGCTTGGACAGTTCGGCGCGGAGCAGGGCGGGCGCATCCGGCTTGGCGAAGAGGCGCGTTTCGAAATCCAGGCCGGGTGACAGATCGTGATAGGCGTGGGTTGGCCGGGCGAAACAGTAAATGCATCCATGCTCGCAGCCTCGATAAGCGTTGATCGATTGGCTAAAGGAGAGATCAGGCGACTTGTTGCGGCTGATGATAGTCCGGGGATGTTCGACGGTGACCTGTGTGCGACGGCGCGGTACGGGGCCATCTATGGCATCAAGCGTATCGAGCCAGTCGCCGTCAGCGATCTGTTCCGCGATATTGAAGCGGTGACTAGCGACATTCAACGTCGCGCCTCGACCCTTTTCAGCGACCATGCTCCATTAGAACATAATAGGAACATTGTGGCAAGGGCCAGTGCGTCAGCGCTCCATCAAGCGGGGCATCAGTTCGACGAAATTGCAGGGGCGATAACGGCTGTCGAGTTGGGTGGAGAGAATGCCGTCCCAAGCATCCTTCACCGCGCCGGTAGAACCTGGCAGTGCGAAGATATAAGTCCCGCGCGAGACGCAGGCGGTGGCTCGCGACTGTATCGTCGAGGTTCCGATTGTCTGGTAGCTGAGCCAGCGGAACAGTTCGCCGAAGCCAGGTATTTCCTTGTCCTGGACCTGGGCGATCGCTTCCGGGGTCACATCGCGACCGGTGACGCCCGTGCCTCCCGTAGAGATGATGCAATCAATTTGTGGATCGTCAATCCAGCTGTGCAGGCGCGCAACGATGGCAGATCGATCGTCTTTTTCGATATAGCGCGCAGCCAATATGTGGCCCGCAGCCTTTATCCGCTCGACCAAGGTGTCGCCGGATCGATCGTCTGCAAGGCCTCTGCTGTCGGACACCGTCAGGACCGCAATTCGCACCGGCAGAAATGGCCGGTCCTCATCGATCGGCATTAGTCAGAGCCGCCCGCGATGCTGGGTGCGGACAGATTGCTGTTCTGGCTCAGCCTGACCATGCGCGTCCCCTTGGCGGTGGGGAAGGTGGGCCACATGCCCTGCGCCATGCCGGTGAGGCAATCAGCGCTGCCCTTCGCCTGGATTTGGTACATCCAGTAGTTGCGCATGACGATGTTCACATAAGCGCGGGTTTCATAATAGGGCAGCGACTCCATGAACAGGAGAGGGTCGCCATTGTCCTTGACCTCGCTGTTCCACCGTTCGACGGGCAGGGGGCCTGCATTATAGGCGGCCATGACCTTGGGCAGCAGCCCGCCGGTGGCGCTCATGTTGCGGAGATTTTCCAGGTAACGCTGGCCATATTCCATGTTGGTCGATGGCACGAAGAGTTGGGCAGGGGAGGAAAGGCCCATGTCGCTGCCGGTGCCAGGCAGGACCTGCATCAGGCCGCGGGCACCTGCACTGCTGACGACGTCGCTACGGAACCCTGATTCCTGAAGTGTGTGGGCATAGATCAATGCGGGATCGACGCGCCATCCCCCATCCGGACGCCAGTCGGGCGTCGGGAAGCGGGCGAAGCTGCCAGGCTGTTTACCCGCCGGACCATTGTGCGCGAGCCAAAGCTGGGTGGCGGGAAGGCTGAGAGCGTTGGCCAGTTTCAGCAGCGCGTCATATTGGGCCGCGCCGCCCAGCCGCGCCTGGTGGCGGATGAACTGGTCGGCTTTCGCGATCTGCCCGATGGACGCAAGAGCAATGGCCGCGCGGACATTCGGGCTGTCCTTGAGCTGTTGCCAATCGGCTGCGCCAAAGTGGGGCGCCATTTTGGCGCCGCCAACCGGTATGCCCAGCGTCTCGCGGGCAAGCAAGCCATAGAAGGTTTCATCGGATCGAGCTGCCGTCTTCAGAAGGCTTTCGACCTTTTCGGCCTGACCGCAGACCATATAGGCGCGGGAAGCCCAATAGGCGCCTGCTGCCCGCATGTCGGCATTTCCAGCGAGAGCCGCAACATTGGCGAACGCAGGCGCGGCTGTGGCACAGTCATGCTGGCGCCAAGATGCGAGACCCAGCGTCCAATGTGCTTGCACCGTCCAGTCGCTGCTCGAACGGGTTTCGAGCGCTCGGTTGGCCATGCGGCGTGCGTCGGTGTCGTTATTCTCGATATAATAGGACCAGGCGACACGCTGGCGCACCTCCGTCACACCTTCAGGAGTAAGGCCGATTTCCCCGGACGCCAGCAGCGTTTCCGCTCCGATAGGATCGTCATTCTTAATGAAAGGCGTGATCTGGCCAACCAGCGCCTGGGCCAGCAGGTCGGTCTTCGTCGTGGCGACATATTCGCGGCGGGGGGCCGATCCCAGCCATACCATCTTCTGGATTTGCGGGAGGGTAGGCAGGATCGTCGCGCCGCGCTTCTGCGCGAGCCGCGAAAGTTGATCCGCGTTGGGAAGCCAAGCTGCCTTGTTCACCAGGTCGAGCACATCGAACAGCTCGACGCGTGGAGAGTCCTTCGCCACATAGAGGTCGGAGAGGGCAACGAAACGCATCGGATCCTGCTGATCCAACGCCAGGATCATGGCTTTTGCGTCAGCCCAACTCTGACTCGTCAGTGCGGCGTATATGGCGGAGTAACGCCCCTTGTCGGCGTCATTGATGGACAAGGCGGAGTTGAAGTCGGACCTGAATGCTGCGGCCGACGGCGCGTTATCCGCTTTTGCGGGCATGGCCGCGGCGGCACTCATGGCGGCCAGAGCCAGACAGGACGATCGGGTGAGCGCGCGAATCACTGATGCATATCCTCGACCAGGCGTTGCAATGTTCGCCAACATTCCGCTTTCGCCGCGGGCTGCCCGAGCAGGAGCCGCGGGTGGAAAGTGGCTAAAGCAGGCACAATGCCGCCATCATGGTTAAAAAAGTGTAAACTTTCCATCCCCTGCTTGTCTTGTACGGGAAGGAATGTGCGGATCGTCCGGTCGCCCAGAAGCAGGAGCTTGCCGGGAGCGGCGAGGGAAACATGGGTGCGCATGCGATCGGCCGCAGCATTCAGATCCGCCGCCTCCACCATGCCGCCGGGTGGGCGCGCGCAAAAGAGGGAAGCGATGTAGACCGTCTCACGCGACAAGCCGATGGCAGAGAGCATGGCATCGAACAAGCGTCCGGCGCGATCGGCAAGCAATGTGCCTGCGTCCATGTCGGCCGGATCGGGCATGTCCGTGATCACCATCAGCGGAGATCCGGCTTGTCCCTGCGGCAATATGGGCGTTCCTGCCCAGCGGCGCTCGGGTTGTCCCGCATCCTCAGCGAGCCAGGCCGTGAAATCCTGAAGCGATCCGGGCTTCTTCACTGTGGCGGGAGAGGAGGGAGACGATGGCGGGGTGGCAGCTGGCGTTGGACGCAGCCAATTCACCGGCGTTTCCGTCGTCGCGCCATCAACGCCCGCCATGTCCCACCATGCCAGATAGGCGCTGGCAGCATCGGCCAAGTCTTCCGTCATTCCCCGCATCGTTCTTCTAGGGCCAGAGGTTGACGCCGGGGTCAAGAATCTTCATCGGCAACCAGTGGTAAATCGTTTGAGTAATGCGGCGGCCGGACAGGAGAGGGAAACTATCCGGCCCGTCTCGATGGAGGGATTATGAGCGAACGGGAATCGATGCCCTATGACATCGTCATCGTCGGCGGGGGACCGGCGGGGCTGTCCGCGGCGATCAGGCTGAAGCAGCTGGCCAATGACGCCGGTCAGGAACTGGCGGTGTGCGTTCTGGAAAAAGGGTCCGAGATCGGCGCCCATATTCTGTCGGGCGCGGTGATCGATCCCAAGGCGCTGGATGAATTGCTGCCGGACTGGCGCGACATGGGCTGTTCGCTTGCCGAGGTTCCCGTGCGCGATAACCAGCACTGGTTCCTGACCAAGCGCGGCAAATTGCCCGTGCCCCACATCGCCACGCCGCGATGGATGCACAACAAGGGGACCTATACCGGGTCGCTGGGCAATCTGTGCCGCTGGCTTGCCGAGCAGGCTGAGGGCCTGGGTGTCGAAATATTCCCCGGCTTCGCCGCCGCCGAAATTCTCTACAATGAAGATGGTAGCGTAAAAGGCGTTGCCACCGGCGACATGGGCATCGACCGGGAAGGCAATCGCAAGGGCGATTATCAGCCGGGGCTGGAACTGCACGCCAAATATACCTTCTTCGCGGAAGGCGCGCGCGGCCACCTGACCAAGATCCTCAAGCGCCAGTTCGAACTAGACAAGGATTGTGAACCGCAGGTCTATGGCCTGGGCATGAAGGAATTGTGGGATATCGATCCCGCCAAGCACAAGCCGGGCCTGGTCATCCACACGCAGGCTTGGCCGCTGACCGACGCCTATGGCGGCGGCTTCCTTTATCATCAGGCCAATGGGCAGGTTGCGATCGGCTTCGTGGTTGGCCTCGGATACCGCAATCCTTACCTCTATCCCTTCGAGGAGTTCCAGCGCTGGAAACAGCATCCGGCGATCCGCCAGTATCTGGAGGGTGGCCGCCGCGTGTCCTATGGCGCGCGCGTGATCAATGAAGGTGGTTGGCAGTCGGTGCCGAAGCTGGTGTTCCCTGGCGGTGCGCTGATTGGTTGCTCGGCAGGCTTCGTCAATGTGCCGCGCATCAAGGGCACGCATACGGCGATGAAGTCCGGTATGCTGGCGGCCGAGGCGGCGTTTGAAGCGATTCAGAACGAACGCTCGCGCGATGTCCTGCACGACTATGATGATCGCCTGCGGTCGAGCTGGATCGCGGACGAATTGAAGCTGGTCAAGAATGCCGAGCCGCTGTTGGCCAAGTTTGGCAATACGATCGGCACGTTGCTGGCGGGCATCGATATGTGGATGCGCACGCTCAAGATCGGCCTGCCTTTCACGATGAAGCACAAGCCGGACAATGAAAAGATTTGGCCCAAGGAGATCGGGCACAAGATCGACTATCCCAAGCCCGATGGGGTGATCAGCTTTGATCGCCTGTCCTCTGTGTTCCTGTCGAACACCAATCATGAGGAAGACCAGCCGGTTCACCTCCAGTTGAAGGACCCGTCCATCCCCATCGCCTACAACCTCCCCCTGTATGACGAACCGGCGCAGCGCTATTGCCCGGCAGGGGTCTATGAGGTGGTTGGGCAGGAAGAGGGCAATCCCCGGTTCCAGATTAACGCCCAGAACTGTGTCCACTGCAAGACGTGTGACATCAAGGACCCGACGCAGAACATCAACTGGGTCGTGCCCGAAGGCGGCGGGGGGCCGAACTATCCCAACATGTAGGCGCCTGCTCTCTGCGATGTTACTGCCGATGCTGCTGGCTTCCCCTGCTGGCGCATCGGTGGATCGGTCGAGCGCGCTGCATGCTTATGCGCGGGGCAGGTTGGCCGACAGTGATGGAGCGGCGCGCATTGCGCTTAATAGCTATCGCGATGCGCTGGCCGGTGATTCGGACAGCGTGGAGGTGGCGAGGCGTTCCTATCTGCATGCTTTGATGAGCGGCGACATGGCTCTGGCCATGCGATCGGCAAGGCTGCTCGACGCCAAAGGCCTGATGCCGAGGGACGGGACGCTCCTGTTCCTTGGCGAAGCTTTGACCCGAAGGGATTGGAAGGCGGCCGGTCAGATCACGGATCGGGTCGCGGCTGAAGGCAATTTCGGGTTTCTGGCGCCGATAATCCGCAGCTGGATTGCGGTGGGTGAAGGCCGGGTTGCGCCGCCGGAGATCGACCCGGCGGATCGCTATGCCTCCCTCGCGCGGCGATACATTGATGAGCATATCGCGCTCCAGGCGCTTGGCCGTGGAGACATTGCGGATGCTGGCCTGGCGATCAATCGCGCGCTGGGTTTGCGCACGGTCGAACTCGCCGAAATGCGGCTGACCTTCGCGGCGCAGCTTGCGGCTCGGGGCGCAAGAACGGAGGCGATGGCTTTGCTTCCTGATGGGCGGGCCGACTATGCTCTGGCGCGGAAGGATATCGCGCGCAAACGCGGAGTCGGGGAAGCAGGGCGAGCGCTGACGCCAGCGCAGGGGTTCGCCCGGCTGCTTGTGCGTTTGGCTGCCGACATTTCATCTGATGAGAGTACGCGTATGCTGGCGATCAGGCTGGCTCGCATCGCCAGCTTCGCCAATCCCGGCGGCGCTGATGGCAGGCTGGCCCTGGCGCAATTGCTGACCGAGGCCGGGCGCGGGGACCAGGCTGTGTCTGAACTGAACCAGGTCGCGCCAGAAGGTTGGTTTGGATCGCTCAGGCAGGCGGCGATGGTCAATGCACTCGCGGCGTCTGATGACAGCACGGCAGCAATATCGCTCGCCCGCTCCCTGGCTAACGCATCGGGTGCGGATGTAGATCATATGGTGAAGCTGGGGCAGTTGCTGGCGCAAGCGAAGGATTTCACCGGGGCTGCTGACGCTTTCCGGATGGCCGAAGGGCGCTACGGCGCGGACAATGTGCCTTGGGCTCTGTTGCTGATGCAGGGCAGTGCGCTTGAGCAGGCGGGCCGATGGGACGAAGCCCGTGGAGCCCTGGAGCGCGCTGCGAAGATCGCGCCCAATGAGCCGGCGGTGCTGAACTATCTGGGCTACGCTCAGGTCGAGCGGCGGCAGAATGTTACGGCTGCGCTGGAACTTCTGAAGAAGGCGAGCGCCCTGAAACCAGACGACCCGTCCATAACCGATTCTCTTGGGTGGGCGCATTTCGTGACCGGAGATGTGGAAACGGCTGTGCCTGTGCTGGAGCGTGCGGCGGAAGGCGCTCCGGCTGATGTGACCATCAACGAGCATTTGGGCGATGCGCTATGGGCCGCCGGACGCCGTTATGAAGCGCGCTACGCCTGGCGGGCTGCGGCTCTCTTCGCGGAAGGAGAAGTGGCGGCGCGACTTCATGCGAAGGCGAAAACCGGGATGACGCCAGAATATGTCGCGCCCTGAAGCCGCAATGTTGGTGGAAACCGCCTTCGCAAAGGTGAATCTCGCCCTGCACGTGCGCGATCGGCGGCCTGATGGCTATCATGCGCTGGAAAGCCTGTTTGTCTTTGCGAAGGACGGAGACCTCCTCAGCGGAAGTCTAGGTCATGGACAGGAAATCAGCCTGACGCTGGATGGGCCGTTCGGTAAGGCATTGGGCTCCGGCATAGATAATCTTGTCATAAGAGCCGCCCGGGCGTTGCAGGGCCATTTGGGTGAAACGCGCGGCGCTGCGTTGAAGCTGACGAAAAACCTTCCGGTAGCATCGGGCATTGGCGGCGGCTCCGCCGATGCGGCGGCGACGTTGCGATTGCTGAACCGACTTTGGGACGCGCGAATCCCAGGCGCTGAACTGGAGCGCATCGGCCTGTCCCTGGGTTCGGACGTGCCAGCCTGCGTCAGCAGCGTTACGCAGATGGTCCGTGGTCGGGGCGAAGTGCTCGAGGCCCTGGATGTCCAAGGCTTAAAGGGCGCCGCGATGCTCCTGGTCAATCCAGGTGTCGGCGTCTCAACGGCCGATGTCTTCAGCCGATGGGACCGGCTGGATCGAGGCCCCCTGACTGCCGCTGTCCTTGACGACGTGATAGCAAAGGCGCGCAATGATCTGGAACCGGCGGCGATCGCTGTCGCGCCTGTCATTGCTGACGTGCTTTCACTGCTACGGGAGCAAGTGGGCGTCAGGCTGGCTCGGATGTCGGGGTCTGGCGCAACCTGCTTTGCGTTGTTCGATGATCCGGGCGGGCGAGCTGCGGCTGCGCGCGCAATATCAGCGATGCAACCCGGCTGGTGGGTAATGGAAACAGAGATCGGCGGAGCATGAGCGAGGCATTTACACAGGTGGAAGGCGGCCCCCTCGACCTGCTCATCATCGCGGATCATGCGTCGGCTCACGTGCCTGCCGACATCGATCTGGATATCGATCCTGCCCTGCTGAGCAACCACATCGCCATAGACATCGGAGCGGCCGAGGTCAGCCGGTTACTGGCGGAGCAGTTGGGATGCACCGCGATATTGGGCGGTGTTTCCAGGCTTGTGATCGACCTTAATCGTGAGGATGACGCGCCGGGCCTGCTGCCCGTGATGAGCGATGGTCATGTCATTCCGGGCAATCGCCATGCAGACCTTTCCGACCGGATGATCCGCTTTCATCATCCCTATCATCATCAGATCGGCGGACTGCTCGACGGAATGACGTCGCCTTTCATCCTCTCAGTGCACAGCTTCACCCCGCAACTGGCAAGTGACCCTAAAGCAGAACGGCCATGGGACATTGGCGTGCTTTACAATGAAGATGACCGTGCGGCCCGCATCGCCATTCCGATGCTGGAGGAGGCTGGCCTGATGGTCGGCGATCAGCTGCCCTATTCGGGGCGGCTGCTGAATGCGACAATGAACCGCCATGCCGAAGCTAATGGCATACCTTATCTCGGCATCGAGATGCGGCAGGATCTGGTAAGCGACGGCAACGGGCAAAGCCGCTTCGCCAGCATAATTGGCCCCATCGTGCTACAATGCCGCAATAGCCTTGCGTGACTCGTCCCTTTTTGGAAAGGAGGCGCGCAAGAAGGGTAGGTTTTATGTCTCATACATTCGAAAAGTCGAAACTCCCGAGCCGCCACGTCTCGGTTGGTCCGGAGCGCGCTCCGCATCGTAGCTATTATTATGCGATGGGCCTGACTGAAGAAGAGATTGGCCGTCCCTTCGTAGGCATTGCTTCGGCCGGCAATGACAGCGCGCCTTGCAACACGACGCTCGACATGCAGGCGGACTTCTGCCGTCAGGGCGTGAATGAGGCAGGCGGCATGCCGCGCCGGTTCAACACCATCACCGTCACCGACGGCATCGCGATGGGCCATCAGGGCATGAAGAGCTCGCTGGCGAGCCGCGAAGTCATCGCGGATTCGGTTGAGCTTTCGGTGCGCGGCCACTGCTATGACGCTCTCGTCACTTTTGCCGGATGCGACAAGTCGTTGCCGGGCATGATGATGGCGATGCTGCGCCTGAATGTGCCGTCGATCTTCGTTTATGGCGGGTCGATCCTGCCGGGCCGTTTTGAAAATCGCGACGTTACCGTTGTCGATGTGTTCGAGGTTGTCGGCAAATATGCGGCGGGCGCCTGTCCGCTGAAGGATGTGATCGCGCTAGAAAAGGTCGCTTGCCCGGGGCATGGTGCATGCGGCGGTCAATATACCGCGAACACCATGGCGTGCGTGGGTGAGGCGATCGGCCTCTCGCTGCCGAACAGCAACATGGCGCCCGCGCCATACAAGAGTCGTGAAGAGGTCGCCGTCGCAGCGGGCCGTCAAGTGATGGAACTACTGGCGAAGAACATACGTCCGCGTGATATCTGCACCCGTGAGGCCTTCGAGAATGCGGCCCGCATCGTCGCTGCGACGGGTGGCTCGACCAACGGAGCGCTGCATTTGCCCGCTATGGCGAACGAGTGCGGCATCGATTTCGACCTGTTCGACGTGGCGGAAATCTTCAAGTCGACGCCTTACATCGCTGACCTCAAGCCCGGCGGTAAATATGTCGCCAAGGATATGTACGATGCTGGCGGCATCTACATGCTGATGAAGACCTTGTTCGACAACGGCTTGCTACATGGCGATTGCATGACCGTCACCGGCAAGACGATCGCCGAGAATATCGAGGAAGTGACCTGGAATCCTGACCAGAAGGTCATTTATGACGTCAAGTCGCCGATCACGCCGACCGGCGGGGTCGTGGGCTTGAAGGGGTCGCTTGCTCCCAATGGCGCGATCGTGAAGGTGGCGGGCATGCACCGCCTCCAGTTCGAAGGGCCTGCTCGCGTTTTCGATTGTGAGGAAGACGCTTTTGCGGCGGTCGAAGCGCGCGACATCGCCGAAGGATCGGTTATCGTCATCCGTTACGAAGGTCCCAAGGGCGGTCCCGGCATGCGCGAGATGCTGTCGACCACTGCCGCGCTGTACGGCCAGGGCATGGGCGAGAAGGTGGCGTTGATCACCGACGGGCGCTTCTCCGGCGCGACGCGCGGCTTCTGCATTGGCCATGTGGGGCCGGAAGCTGCCGAGGGCGGTCCGATCGCGCTGGTCGAGAATGGCGACCTCATCGCTATCGACGCCGAAGCAGGCACGATCGACCTGAAGGTTTCCGAGTCCGTGCTGGCCGAGCGGCAAAAGAACTGGAAGCCTCGCCAGAATGATTATCAGTCAGGCGCGCTCTGGCGCTATGCACAGAATGTGGGACCGGCTTACAAGGGGGCAGTGACGCATCCCGGAGCGAAGACCGAAACCCATGTCTATGCGGATATCTGAACAGATCGCCGGGGCGGGGCTCCTGTGCCTCGCGCTGGCAGGCTGTGATCAGGGAGAGGGGGCGCAGAGCCCCTTTGCGAACTCTGTATCGGAAAAGAGGGCTCTTGCGGACTGCGCGATCGGTGCCGACGCCAAATGGGCGCGCATTTGCGCGGTCGAGCAGGACGGAGAGCTTCTAATTATCCGCCACCCGGATGGTGGGTTCCGCCGTTTTCATATTCTGGACGACAGGCGGGGTCTGGCATCGGCTGATGGTGCCGAGCCCGCGAAGATCGCCGTAATTAGCGACGCTGTTATCGAAGTAAGCGCGGGTGAGGATCATTATCGGCTGCCCGCGACTATACCTCCGGCGGCTGTGCCATGACGGGGACGGCTATCCTGACCGCCGCCCAGATGCGGCAAGCCGAACAGGCCGTGTTCGCGAGCGGTATCCCAGAATATGAACTCATGGAGCGCGCGGGGGCTGCGGCGGCAGAGGTAATCTGGCGCGCGGGCGGTCGGCGGGACCTTCTGGTGCTGTGCGGTCCAGGCAATAATGGCGGCGATGGCTTTGTCATTGCCCGTTTGCTGCGGGCGCGGGGTGTGCCCGTCCGTGTCGCCGCGTTGGGGGAAAGCCGCACGGATTCGAGCCGCCGTGCACGGGCAGCATGGAATGGGCCGATCGAGCCCCTCAATGACGCTGGTTCGGCAACCCAAATGGTCGATGCTCTATTCGGCACGGGGCTTTCGCGTGGGCTGGATACGGTTGTTGCCGAACGGTTGAACAGCCTCACGGAGCGAGCCGGTCTCAGCTACACCATCGATCTGCCGAGCGGGGTCGATACGAACAGTGGGGCACTGCTGTCCCCGGTGCCGCAATTCGACGTCTGCATTGCGCTGGGGGCGCTCAAGCCTGCTCATGTGCTGCATCCTGCGGCCGGTACGTTCAAGCGGCTGATTTGTGCGGACATTGGTGTGGGGGGTGACGGAGCCGTTCATAGGCTTGCTCCGCCTCGCCTGACAGCGCCGGGAGCAACGGATCATAAATATAGCCGGGGACTGGTCGCCATAGTGGGCGGCAGCATGGCGGGGGCAGGGCGACTTGCTGCCGAGGCTGCGGCGCGCTCTGGCGCAGGCATGGTTCGGCATCTGGTCATGGACGCAGCTTCTTCCACTGCGGACGCCATCGTGACGTTGCGGTCTGACGAGCCTGATCAGGTAAAGGCGCAACTTCAGGACGAGAGGTTTGCGGCGGTGCTGGTCGGGCCTGGCTTGGGCCATGATGAGCATGCGGCCGATCGTTTGAAGGCAGTGCTGCAATGCGGTCATCCACTGGTGCTCGACGCTGACGCGCTAACATTATTGGCAACGGGGCAGGTAGGGCCAGTTCCGCCTTCGTCGATCCTGACCCCACATGAGGGGGAGTTCGTGAGGCTGTTTGGCGATCTGTCCGGTAGCAAGATTGATCGTTCGGTTGAAGCAGCCCAGCGAACGGGGGCGATAGTGATCCTCAAAGGATCGGATAGCATCATCGCGGCACCCGATGGTCGCGTTGCTGTAGCAACCGGCGCGTCGTCCTGGCTATCGACCGCCGGGACGGGGGATGTTCTGGCGGGCCTGGCTGCCGGACGGCTGGCGGTTGGGGGTGACCCATTTCGCGCGGCAAGCGAAGCCGTGTGGCTTCATGGCGAGGCAGCGAGACGCGCAGGAGCGGCGTTTGTTGCGGATGATTTGATCACCCGGTTGCCAGCGGCTATCGCCTCCCGCCTGTGACCGACATCGACAATGATCTTGTAATTCGCATCGCTGCAAAGGGCGATGGTGTAACCGCCGACGGGAGGCACGTGCCGCTCGCAGCGCCTGGAGACAGGCTGGCGGCCGATGGCAGTCTTTCAACTGGTCCCCATCATGTTGAAGCGCCCTGTATTCATTTCTCCGCCTGTGGTGGATGCGAACTGCAGCATGTCGATGAACAAAGCCTCGCTGAGTTCGTCACGGGGCGCGTGACCGGCGCCTTGCTGGGGCAGGGCCTGACGGTTCCACCTGGATCATTGCTGCCGCCTCATTTGTCGCCGCCCAGGACACGGCGCCGAACGTCCTTACGGGCCGTTCGGGAGGGGCGGCGGATCGCCATCGGTTTTGCTGAATCGGGTAGTCACAAGCTGATCGATCTTGCGATGTGCGAGATATTGGAACCCCGGCTTTTTGCCCTGATCGAGCCGCTGAGAGCGTTGCTGCCCCTGATCCTGCCGGATAGGCGGGCCGCGCATGTTCGCATGACCCTCATCGATCAGGGCGTGGACCTGCTTCTGGAAAATGTTCAGGTTTCCGGCTTGGCGGCGGATGAGGCGTTGCGTGACTTTGCTGCTGTTCACAGCCTGGCGCGATTGACGATCGATGAAGGCGATGGCCCGCAAACGCGCTGGGAGCCTGAGCCGGGCACGATGACATTTGGTGGCGTTGCCGTAGCCTTCCCTCCCTTCGCCTTTCTTCAGGCCACGCCGGATGGGGAAGCGGCTTTGCTGGAGGTCGTGAGAGAAGCTCTACCCGCAAGCGGTGCGGTTGCTGACCTCTTTAGCGGGCTTGGTACATTCGCCCTCGGGGTCGGTAAGGAGCGTCCGGTTTACGCCGCCGAGGGCGCGCGCGATCTGGTGCTGTCGCTCAAACTGGCTGCCAATCGCGCTCAACGGCGCATGGTTGCCGACCATCGCGATCTGTTCAGGCGTCCGCTGCTTCCTGAAGAATTGAACAGGTTTGCAGCGGTTGTGATAGATCCGCCCCGGGCGGGCGCGCGGGAGCAGGTGATGCAGTTGGCGGCGTCAACAGTGCCGGTGATCGCCTATGTTTCGTGCAACCCGGCAAGCTTTGCCCGCGATGCGGCGCATCTTGTGGCAAGCGGATATGTTTTGGACAAGGTGAAGCCGGTCGGCCAGTTCCGATGGTCGACCCATGTCGAATTGGCGGCGGTCTTTCGCCGACCTTAAAGAAAATCCCTCGCCACATATTTGCGGCGAGGGACAGGCACCCTCTCCAAAGGGGAGCTTGAGCCTTTTAGCCCAGCTTGATGACAGTTGCGCGACGGCGTGCCGGAACCGGATCGGCGTAGAGGCTGGCCATAGGCTCGTCCTCCACCTCAATGACCGCTTCTGATGTGAAGCCGTTGAACCCGGTGCGCATCGCCGCACCATATGCGCCGAGCATGCCGATTTCGATATAGTCGCCCGCAGCCACATCGTCGGGCAGCATGAACGGACCCACCATGTGATCCATGTCGTCGCATGTCGGGCCGTAGAAGGAGAAGCCGTTTAGATCCGCCTCGCTCTCATCCTCGCGCAGCAGGGCGACTGGGAAACGCCAGCCGATATGTGCGGCGTCGAAAAGCGCGCCGTAGGCACCGTCGTTGATGTAGAGTTCGGTGCCGCGACGACGCTCTACCCGCACGATGATGGAGCTATATTCGGCCGAAAGCGCACGGCCGGGCTCGCACCACAGTTCGGCGGAATAGCTGATCGGCAGGCTCTCAAAGCCGCGATAGATAGCGTCGAAATAAGCTTCCAGCGCAGGCGGTTCCATGCCCGGATAAACGGACGGAAAGCCGCCACCTACGTCGATGATGTCGACCGTAACCGCCGCATCGACGATCGCCGCGCGGACGCGTTCGATCGCGTCGCTATAGGCTTGCGGGCTCATCGCCTGGCTACCCACATGGAAGCAGATGCCGAGCGCATCAGCAGCCTGACGGGTGGCCATCAGCAGTTCGCGGGTTTCGCCGAGTTCCGCGCCGAACTTGGACGCCAGGCTCAGTTCCGAATGTTCGGACGAGACGCGCAGGCGAACGCAGAGTTCAAGGTCCGTGGCGTCGTCGGTGGCACGCACAATCTTTCCCAGCTCATCGATCGTGTCGAGCGAGAAGGTGCGCACGCCATGGACGTGATAAGCCTCCGCAATGGCTTCTTCAGCCTTGACGGGGTGCATGAAGCACAGCTTCGCTTGCGGCAGCGTTTCCGCGACGAGGCGAACCTCGGCGATGGACGCAACGTCATAATGCGTGATTCCGCTGTCCCACAAAGTCCGGAGCAGGTCCGGCGAGGGATTAGCCTTTACAGCATAGAGCGAGCGCCCCGGAAACTTCTCAGCGAAGAATCGGGCGGCGCGGGCCGCAGCCTGCGGGCGGATCAGCGTTACCGGTGCTGCCGGTTTGAGGGCGGTCGCTACCCCCAGCGCGCTATGGTGCTTGTGCAACTCAAGGGACCTCCAGTGTAGTTCAGGGCATTAAAAGCTGCCTTGCGGTGGAAGTCCCATGGGGCAGCGGAACGGCGATATATGCGTAGGGGTCCCCCCTGTAAAGCGCATGCGTAAATTTTGTTGCGCGGGCGGGCATGAAGCGTGCGTCAAGAGAGACGGGACTTAAAATCCTCGTATGAAAACTGGCGGATTTGCTTGAGTTCGTCGGTTTGCGAGTTCCACAGCCAGATAGACGGGAGCGGTACACCGTTGAAGGTGTTGGTCTTTACCATCGAGTAGTGGGCTTGGTCGAGGAAGGCGATGCGCCGTCCCGGAGTCGCGCCGCCGGGGACCCGATAGTCGCCGATGATGTCGCCAGCCAGGCAGGAAGGGCCGCCGAGTCGCGTGGCGGGACCGTCCGCCTCTTCATGCAGCATGGCGGGGCGGTAGGGCGCCTCTATGACGTCAGGCATGTGACAGGTGGCCGAAATGTCGGTGATGGCAACGGGCATCCCATTGTCGATGACGTCCAGGATTTCGCCGATCAGGATTCCGGCATCAAGGGCCATTGCCTCGCCAGGTTCGATATACAGTTCAAGTCCGGTCTGCGCCTTGATCCGCTGGAGAAAGGCGATCAGATCGTCGATCTGATAGTCGGAGCGGGTGACATGATGGCCACCGCCGAAGTTCAGCCATTTGAGGCCATCGACATGCGGCATGACGCGCGATTCGATGGCTGCCCATGTGCGTTTGAGGGGCAGGAAATCCTGCTCGCAGAGATTGTGGACATGGAGGCCATCGACGCCTTCGAGATGCTCCGGACGCAGTTGGTCGATCGGAAAACCGAGGCGACTGTGGGGCTGCGAGGGGTCATATTTGGGGACTTCTCCCTCCGCGTGGAGGGGATTTATGCGTAAACCGATGCCGAAGTTCACACCGTTCATTCTGGCATCGTCGATGACGGGTTTGAGCCGCTCGATCTGGCCGGGGCTATTGAAGATGACGTGGTCGGAGATTTTGAGGATCGCCGCCAGATCGTCCGGCTTATAGGCGGCGCAGTAGGTCGCGACCTCGCCGCCATATTCTTCGCGGCCGAGGCGGGCTTCGTAGATACCGGACGCGCAGACGCCGTCGAGATATTCGGCGACTACGGGGCCGAGGGACCACATGGAGAAGGCCTTGAGCGCGCCCAGCACCTTGATGCCCGCGCGATCGCCTATGTCGCGCAGGATGGACAGGTTCCGGCGGATCGCGGCCTCATCCACCACAAAGGCGGGTGAGGGGACGCGGTGCAGGTCGAAATGCGCGAAGGCGGCGGGGTCGCCGGCTTTGGTTTCCATGAGTCTTTTTCCATTCCAGGCGTCCCCACCGTCACCCCGGGCTGGACCCGGGGTCCCGCTGCCTTGGCAACGGTGAGAAGAAGCGGGACCCCGGCTCAGGGCCGGGGTGACGTTATTCCTTTTCGTTTCGCCGCGTTAGAAATCCAGCGGCTTGCCCAATTCCTTCACCTGCCAGGGCAGGCCGTGCTTGTTCAGCATGTCCATGAAGGGGTCGGGATCGAACTGTTCGATGTTGAACACGCCCTCACCTTTCCATGCGCCGGTCAGCATCATAGCAGCGCCGATCATCGCGGGGACGCCGGTGGTGTAGCTGACCGCCTGATTGCCGGTTTCGGCATAGGCGTCCTCATGGTCGCAGATGTTGAGGACATAGAAGGTCTTTTGCTTGCCGTCCTTCAGGCCGGTGGCGATGTCGCCGATGTTGGTCTTGCCCTTGGTCGTGGAGCCGAGGCTCGACGGTTCGGGGAGAACGGCTTTCAGGAACTGGAGCGGGATGATTTCCTGCCCGTTGTAGGTCACCGGATCGATGCGGGTCATGCCGACATTCTGGAGGACTTCGAGATGCTTGAGATAGGCATCGCCGAAGGTCATCCAGAAGCGGATACGTTTGATTTCCGGGTAGAATTTGGCGAGTGATTCCAGTTCCTCATGATACATGAGGTACATATTCTTTTCGCCGACCTGATCGAAATTGAAGACCTGCTTGTGCTTGAGCGCCGGGCCTTCGACCCACTTGCCGCCTTCCCAATGACGTGAGGGGGCGGTCACTTCGCGGATGTTGATTTCCGGGTTGAAGTTGGTGGCGAAATGCTGGCCGTGGTCGCCGCCATTGCAGTCCAGAATGTCGAGCGTGTCGATCCGGTCGAGCAGATGCTTCTTGATATAGCTGGCGAAGACGCTGGTGACGCCGGGGTCGAAGCCCGAACCCAGCAGCGCCATGATACCCGCTTCTTTGAAACGATCCTGATAGGCCCACTGCCAGCCATATTCGAACTTGGGCGTGTCGCGCGGTTCGTAATTGGCGGTGTCGAGATAGTCGGTCTTGGTCGCGAGGCAGGCGTCCATGATCGCCAGGTCCTGATAGGGCAGGGCCAGATTGACGACGAGCTTGGGCTGGACCTTTTCGATCAGGGCGATGGTTTCCGCGACATTGTCGGCATCGACCTGCGCCACGTCGATGGTGACGCCGGTGCGCGCCTTCACCGATTCGGCTACCTTCTCGCAGCTGAGGATGCGGCGGCTGGCGAGTGTGATATGGCTGAAAATGTCAGAGTTCATCGCCATCTTGTGTACCGCGACAGACCCGACGCCGCCTGCGCCAATGACCAGAACCTTGCTCAATTCCACTGCTCCATGACTGCACCGCGCACGAGGCGCGAAAGCGCCCATATAGGGGCTGCGCGTGACAGCGCAAAGTCAGTCTGGCAGAAGCGGGAACCTTCATCGAGGGATGGGCCGAACGGATGAGCGATGAGCAGCAGGCTTCCGCACTAATCGATGCGCGGATTGCGGAACTTTGCGACTGGCGAGGCGGGACGCTGGCGCGGGTCCGAGGGCTGATCAGGGAGGCTGATCCGGCGGTTGTCGAGGAATGGAAATGGCGCGGCGTTCCAACCTGGAGCCATGCCGGGATCATCTGCACGGGCGAGACTTACAAGGCGGTGGTGAAGCTGACCTTTGCCAAGGGGGCTTCGCTGGATGACCCGGCGGGGCTGTTCAACGCGAGTCTTGAGGGCAATGTCAGGCGCGCGATCGATATCCGCGAGGGTGAGGATATCGATGCGGAGGCGTTCAAGGCGCTGGTGCTTGCGGCGGTTGCGCTGAATGAGGCGAAGCCGCCGCGGGGCAGGAAGAAGGCTTAGGCCGTCCCTTCATGCGCCTCCGCGCGAGCAGAAATGCGGTGCGCGCGGTCCGTCCTAGAAGCTGGCGCCATCGACCTTCTTGATCTTGAGCGCGTCGATATCGACCGAGGGCACGCAGCGCAGGTTGATGGCGCGGGTCGGGCCTTCGGGGGAATCGCCCTCAGCGAAGGACTGCGTGCCGCAGATATTGCAGAAGCGGTGCGTGATCTTGTGCTTGTAGAATTGATAGTCGGTCAGCTTGTCCTCGCCACTGTCTAGTGTGAACTGATCGGCGGGGACGAAGGTGAGGAGGAAGCCCTTGCGGCTGCAATGGGAGCAGTTGCAGGACATGGCTTCGGTCGGGGCGTCGGTGGTTACGGTGAAGGTGACTGCGCCGCAGTGGCAGCTTCCGGTGTAGGGCATTGGGGGCTCTCCTTTATGCTATCCAACAGCGAGAGCTTTGCGGCTCTCGGCTAACGCCCTGTTTAAAAAGACAACATTTGTCATTGCCGTCTGGCTCAGCTCCGATTAGCTCCGGAACTCATTCAGGGGGCAGGCATGAAGTCTAAATATCTCAAACATAGCCTTTTGGCTATTTCGATTATAGCAATGACATCTGGTTGCGGAGGCGGATCCGGCGAGGAATCTGCTCCTCCGGCACCATCAACGCCTGCCCCGACACCGACGCCCACAACCTTTTCGGTGGTAGCAGTCGGCCCACTTCTATCGACAGTGTTGATCGACGCTAATGGCAATGGTCAGTTTGGTGACGGCTCGGACGGCAACACTCCCACTTCAATGACCGGAACTTTCGGTACGGCCGTCACCGTCGCAAAGCCGTCCTGGATTAGTGGAACCATCCCGGCTTCTCCACTTTATCGTATGCAGGCCTTGGGTGTTGACTCAACTATGGGCTTTGCGTTTTCACGGTTGAGGGCACCAGTGGGGGCGTCGGTGATCTCTCCTCTCAGTACGGTGATTGACGCTCATGGAAATCAAGCAACCGTGCGAAATGCATTAGGCCTTTCGACTGGTCCTATGGCGCTGAGGAGTGAGACGAATTTGCTCACCTTTAATCCTGTTGAGGGTCGCAACAGCAGTAGTTCGATGGTGAGCGAAGATGCCGCGCGCATTACCACCATCAACGTGCAGATATTGGCGTTGGGCGTTCTCACCAAGGATACGAACGGCGATTCGATAGATGCAAGCGTTTCCGTGCAGGAAGTAGCGAACTATCTGGCCCAGATTATAAATGAAAATGGGGACGCTCGCTTGACGGAAAAATCCGTCATCCTGGCGGCTTTGAATAAAAGTCGCAATGCGGTGTCTTCACCTCCAGGACGCCTGGAGGCTGCGGCGGACTTGCTTCAAAAATATTTTTCCGCAATGCCGGAAAGGCTTAGTGATGATACATCCATCAAAGCATGGGCATACGCCTATCGATTTTATGTTCTTCCGGAAATCGCCATTCTACTAGCGCAATGGCCCAACCCGGCGACCGCGCGGATCAGTTCGATCACAGAAGTAGACATTCAAACGGCAGTGCAAACATTCGCTTCAGCATCAGTCCCTGCTATGACCGACTATGTAGGTATAACGGATTATAGAGAGCTGAACCCATTTAGCGTCGTGCCCTACTCATATACTGCACCAAATGACTGTAGTTCGATGCGGGCGCTCTTCTGCAATGACTATGTTCTGTTTTCAGGCATGCCATCAGGAGTAATAACGTCTGTCATCAATGACAATCCTAGCGAAATAGCTGTGTCATTGTCAGCGCAGGGTGTCGTAACAGTCTCGCGAGTTGGCAGTTTTATCGGTCTTAGCTCTTTTACCTATACCGGTCGTTCGCCAGAGGGGTTCGCTTCCAGAGGACAAGTATATGTTCGGGTGAGGGACACATACTGACGGATTAACTTACCAGTCTTCTCAAACCTTCGACCGTATCCGCTTCCGCCGCAGGCTTGTCTCGTCTGATCCGGGCAATCCTCGGGAAGCGCATCGCCAAGCCGGACTTATGTCGCTTGCTGTCGTGGATGCTGTCGAAGGCGACTTCCAGCACCAGTGACTTTTCCACTTCGCGCACGGGGCCGAAGCGGTTGACTGTGTTGGTGCGCACGAAGCGGTCCAGCCACTTCAGTTCCTCGTCGGTGAAGCCGCTATAGGCTTTGCCGACGGGGAGCAGTTCGCCTTCTTCCGTCCAGCAGCCGAAGGTGTAGTCCGAATAGAAGGACGAGCGTTTGCCGTGGCCGCGCTGGGCGTACATCATGACGCAGTCGGCGGTCAGGGGGTCCCGTTTCCATTTATACCAGAGCGCGGCCTTGCGTCCGGCGACATAGGGGCTGTCGCGGCGCTTGAGCATCACCCCTTCGATGGCGGCGTCGCGGGCGCCTGCGCGGATGTCGGCAAGGCTTTCGAAGTCGGGGGCGGTGATGAGGGCGGAGATGTCGAAGCGGTCGGGGTTGAGGGTCGGGACGATGGCTTCGAGGCGCGGGCGGCGTTGCTCCCAGGGAAGGGGACGGAGGTCTTCGTCGGCGTGGAGGAGGATGTCGTAAAGGCGGACGAAGGCGGGGTAGTCGGCCATCATCTTGGCGGTCACCGCCTTGCGGCCCAGGCGTTGCTGGAGGGCGTTGAAGCTGGCTGCCTCGCCTCCCTGAAATTCGCCTTTGACGAGGAGTTCGCCGTCGAGGACTGCGTGGGCGGTGAAGGCTTGCGCGATCTCGGGGAAGCTGCCGGTGATGTCGTCTCCGGCGCGGCTGTAGAGGCGGGTCTGCTCGCCCGTGCCGACGATCTGGATGCGGATGCCGTCCCATTTCCACTCGGCGGCATAGTGGGTCAGGTCCACGCTGTCGGCTTCAAGTGGGTGGGCGAGCATGAAGGGGCGGAAGAAGGGTGTGCCTGCCGGGTCGGGGCGGCCGGACCTGCCCTCGGCCCAGTCGAACAGGGCTGTGTAGGGTGGGGAGAGGGCGTGCCAGCATTCCTCCACGTCATCGACGTCGAGGTTGAAGGCTTGCGCGAAGCCGGTCTTGGCGAGGCGGGCTGAGATGCCGACGCGCAGGCCTCCGGTGGCGAGTTTCAGGAGGGCGAAGCGGCCGGAGGCGTCCAGGTGATCCATCATCTGCGCCAGCGTGTCGGGGGCGGCGGCGCGGCTGACGTTGTGGAGGCGGTCGATTATGGCGGAGAGGGTGAGGGTGGCGTCGTCTATTTCCTGTGGCTGGTCTTCGGGTTTGGGCCAGAGGAGGGCTACGGTTTCGGCGAGGTCTCCGACATAGTCGCGGCTCATTTCATAGAGGACCGGGTCGGTGCGGGCGCGGATCATTTCGCCGATGGCTGAGGCTTTGACGGCCTTTATGTCGAGATTGCCGGTGAGGGCGGCTAGCGCCCAGCCGCGATCGGGGTCCGGTGCTTCGCGCATGTAGCGGGCGATGAGGTCCAGCTTGCCGTTGCGGGAGCGGGTGTAGACGAGGCCGTCGAGGAGTTGGGAGAATTGCCTCATGGAATGAAAGCTCTCGTCCGTTCGGGCTGTCCGAATGAGCCGCTTGTCTCGTTCGAATGTCGAAGCCCTTTACTTCCTGTCAGGAAAGAAAAGCCCTTCGACAGGCTCAGGGCGAACGGGGATAGAGGGCGTTTGGTGATCATCAACCCTCATCCTCATCTTCGCGGCCGACCAGTTCGAGGGCGCGGGCGCGCATCTGGTGGGTCATGCACCAGTGGAGCAGAGCTTCTTCGCGGCCGTGAGTGATCCAGGTTTCGGTGGGGGCGACTTCGCGGATGGTGCTGGTCAATTCGTCCCAGTCGGCATGGTCGGATATGACGAGAGGGAACTCGACATTCTTCTGCCGGGCGCGCTGGCGGACGCGCATCCAACCTGACGCCATGGCGGTGATGGGATCGGGCAGGCGGCGGCTCCAGCGGTCGTTGAGGGCGGAAGGGGGCGAGACGATGAGGTGGCCTCGCATCTCCTTTGCCGGGATGCCCGTCGCGGGGCGGAGTTCGCCAAGGTCGATGCCGAAATCCTGATAGAGCGCGCACATGCGCTCCATCGCGCCGTGGATGTAGATGGGGTCATGATGGCCGCGCGCGCGGACTTCGCAGATCAGGCGTTGGGCTTTGCCAAGTGCATAGGCGCCGACGAGGACGCAGCGGTCGGGATGGGCGTGGAGGGCGGCGAGCAGGCGGTCGACTTCGCTGCCTGTGTCAGGGTGGCGGAAGACGGGGAGGCCGAAGGTCGCTTCGGTTACGAAGATGTCGCAGGGGACTGGTTCGAACGGTTTGCAGGTGGGGTCGGGGCGGCGTTTGTAATCCCCGGTGACGACCACCCTCTCCCCCGCATGTTCAAGCAGGATTTGCGCCGAGCCGAGTACGTGGCCTGCGGGAATGTAGGAGATGTCCACCCCGCCCATGCGAATCTGCTCGCCGTAGCCGACGGGCGTCCCGCTCGCCGTGCCGTAGCGCAGCGCCATGATGGCGAGGGTTTCTTGCGTCGCCCAGACATGGCCGTGGCCGCCGCGCGCGTGATCAGCATGACCGTGGGTGACGAGCGCGCGTTCGGCTGGCTGGGATGGATCGATCCAGGCGTCAGCGGGGCGGACGTATATTCCGGTGGGGTGCGGTTCGATCCAATGGGGCATATCCATCCAAGAAGATGGGAAATGCCCCTATTGTTCCGCAAGAGGTCCGGTTAGGCGGCCTTCTTGAGTTCCAGCTCCAGCCGATCCCAGATTTCGACGAGCGCCTGAACCAGGTCCTGCATCATTTCCACCGTATGCGCGGGGCCGGGCGTGAAGCGCAGCCGCTCGGTGCCGCGCGGGACGGTGGGGTAGTTGATGGGCTGAACATAGGCGCCATATTCGGCGAGCAGGATGTCGCTGATCCGCTTGGCCTTGACTGGGTCGCCGACCATCAGCGGGACGATGTGGGTGACGGACGGCATGACCGGCAAGCCCGATTCCGCCATCAAGCGTTTGAGCGTAGCAGCGGCGACCTGCTGGCCTTCGCGCTCTTCGTTCGACTGCTTGAGGTGGCGGACGCTCGCGAGGACGCCCGCGACAAGGACGGGCGAGAGCGAGGTGGTGAAGATGAAGCCCGGTGCGTAGCTGCGGATCACATCGACGATCATCTGATCGGCCGTGATATAGCCGCCCATGACGCCGAAAGCCTTGCCCAGCGTGCCTTCGATGATCGTCAGGCGATGCGCGACATCGTCACGTTCGGAAATGCCGCCGCCACGCGCGCCATACATGCCGACCGCATGGACTTCGTCCAGATAGGTGAGCGCGTTGAACTCGTCGGCTAGGTCGCAGATTTCGGCGATGGGGGCGACGTCGCCATCCATCGAATAGACGCTTTCAAAGGCGATCAGCTTGGGAGCGTCGGGATCTTCTGCGGCGAGCAGCTCGCGCAAATGATCGACGTCATTGTGGCGGAAGACGCGCTTTTCACAGCCGGAATTGCGGATGCCCGCGATCATGGAAGCGTGGTTCAGCTCGTCGGAAAACACGATGCAACCGGGCAGCAGCTTGGCGAGAGTGGAGAGCGCCGCTTCGTTCGACACATAGCCGGACGTGAAGAGCAGAGCCGCTTCCTTGCCATGCAGATCGGCCAGTTCAGCCTCCAGATCGACATGATAATGGGTGTTGCCGCCGATGTTGCGGGTGCCGCCGGAGCCTGCGCCGACATCGTGCAGCGCCTCTTCCATCGCGGCGACGACCTTGGGGTGTTGCCCCATGGCGAGATAGTCGTTGGAGCACCAGACGGTGATGGGTTTCGGGCCATTATGGCCGTGGAAGCAGCGGGCGTTAGGGAAGGCACCCTTGTTCCGCAGAATATCGATGAACACGCGGTAGCGGCCTTCGCTGTGAAGCCGGTCGATCGCCTGCGCGAAGATATGCTTGTAGTTCACGTAACGCCCTAGTCCCTTAGTGGCCCGCATTCCCCTCTTGCGGGCGTTTACCTGCTGCCGCGCGTCATTACCAGCGATAACCGTTCGCAGCGTTAGGGAGAAATACCTATCACGATGATAGAGGAAATTGGGAGTGGACCAAAGGTCTCACCCCTCAAAGCGCTTCCATCTGGGTAAGGCCGAAGTCAGCCAGCGCCGGGGCGAGCGTCGCGACGCTATTGTCGAGGCGCGTGAACACGGCTTTTCCGGACGGGAGGGAGGCTGGCCAATCCTGTCCTTGTGTCAGGTAGGCGATGCGGCGCGCGATGCCCTCCCCGCCGTGGACGAAGGTGAGGGGCCTGGGTGCGGCGGCCGCGAGTTCCGCCTCCACCAGCGGAAAGTGCGTGCAGGCGAGTACGACCGTGTCCATAAGGTCGCCGCCGGGCTGATCGAGAAGGCCAGCGAGAGCGTCGCGGGCGATAGCAGGGTTTAAAGGCTCGCCGCGCAGCTTGGCTTCGGCCAGCTGGACAAGGGCGGCAGAACCGTGACGCAGGACGGTGCAGTCTGCTCCGAACTCGGCGGTGAGGCGATCGACATAAGGCTGGCGCACGGTGGCGTCGGTGCCTAGCACGCCGAATACGCGACTTTTGGAAAGAAGCGCGGCTGGTTTGATCGCGGGGACGGTGCCGACGACGGGGATGTCCAGCGCGGCGCGGACAGCGGACAGCGCGATGGTCGAGGCGGTGTTGCAGGCGATCACGGCAAGGCGGGGGCGGAAGCGTTCGACCAAGCGGCCGAGCAGCGCGGGCACGCGGGCGGCGATCTCCGCCTCGCCCTTCGTTCCATAAGGGAAGCCTGCGCTGTCGGCGGCATAGACGATAGGGGCGTTGGGCAACGCTGCGCGTGCTGGCGCGAGGATGGAGAGCCCTCCAACGCCGGAATCGAAGAAGAGCAGGGGGGCTGATGGGGCGACCTTCATTATGGCGCACATGTCGCGGGTGAGGATGAGGCTGTCAATATTGGGGTTTCCTGATCCTCCCTGCGCCGAAGGCGTGGGGAGGGGGACCGGCCGAAGGCTGGTGGAGGGGAAAAAGGCGCGACCTTTGCATTTCCCCTCCACCGCCCGCTTCGCGATCGGTCCCCCTCCCCATGCGCGGCATGGGGAGGATTTGTTTCGGTTGGAGCAGCTTCGCCATTGCCCCCCACGGCGGCAACGCTATGGTCGCGCCGCAATCATTTCGGCGAGATCATGAACCCTCCCTGGCTACTTCCCGCATTCGTCCTGCTGATATCCTATCTGCTGGGCTCCATACCCTTTGGACTCCTGCTGACGCGCATCACAGGTGCCGGAGATTTGCGGCAGATTGGGTCGGGCAATATCGGCGCGACCAATGTGTTGCGGACGGGGCGCAAAGGGCTTGCGGCGGCGACCTTGTTGCTCGACCTGCTGAAAGGCGCGGCGGCCGTACTGATCGGCGCGGCGTTGATCGACAATGGCGGGCCGATGGCGGGCGCGATGGCCTTTATCGGGCATTGCTATCCTGTGTGGCTGCGCTTTGCGGGTGGCAAGGGCGTAGCGACGATGATGGGCGTGGTGACCGCGCTGCACTGGCCTGCGGGAATAGTGTTTGCGCTTGTATGGCTGGGGGCGCTGTTCGGGACGAAATGGTCTTCAGTCGGAGGCATGGCGGCGGGGATTAGCGCCCCGGTCGCGTTGTGGTTCATGGGGCGGTTTGATCTGGTTCCTGTAGCGTTGGCAATGACGCTGATCCTGTTGTGGCGGCACCGGGCCAATATCGCGCGGCTTGCGAAGGGGACCGAACCCAAGATCGGGGCTGCCAGAGAGTGAGTGAGCAGGAGCGGTTCGATCGCCTCCGCCTGATCCGTTCGCCCCGCATCGGGCCGGTTACTTTCCGGCAGTTGATGGCGCGCTTCGGAAAGGCGGGAGATGCTTTGCGGGCGGTGCCGGAGCTTGCCGCAAGAGGCGGCGGGAAGGCGGCAGTGGCGGACGCAGGCGCTGTTGAGCAGGAGATTGCCCGCAGCCGGGCGCTTGGCGCGCGCTACCTGCTGATGGGGGATCAGGATTATCCGTTTTTGCTGGAGCAGATGGATGGTTCGCCGCCTGCGTTGATTGTGCGCGGCGATGTGGGACTGGCGGGGCGGCAATGCGTGGCCATGGTGGGTGCGCGAAATGCTTCTGCCGCCGCTTGCCGTTTCGCGCGGACGCTGGCGCAGGAATTGGGACAGCAGGGCGCGGTGGTGGTGTCGGGCCTTGCGAGGGGTATCGATACGGCCGCGCATCAAGGGTCGGTGGGAACCGGAACGATCGCGGTTATCGCCTGCGGCATCGATGTCGTGTTTCCGCCAGAAAATGGCGACTTGCAGGAGCAGGTCGCGAGTGAGGGTTTGCTGGTTACGGAGCATCCTCCCGGTATGCAGCCGCTCGCGCGTCACTTTCCAGCGCGTAATCGCATCATTGCTGGACTGGCCGCAGGGACGGTGGTCGTGGAAGCGGCGCCCAAATCGGGATCGCTCATCACGGCGCGCTTGGCTGTCGAGGCCGGGCGGGAGGTCATGGCGGTGCCGGGATCGCCAGCCGATCCACGGGCGCAAGGTTGCAATCACCTGATCCGCGAAGGCGCGACGCTGGTGCAGAATGGCGCGGATGTGATCGAGGCAATTGGAGGCATTGACGCGCGCATGGTGCGGCAGGGGCGGCTCGACTTTAGCGGCGCGCCGGTTTCGTCCGATGTGGCGGGGCAGGAGCGGGAGGTTGTTCTGGGACTGCTGGGCCATGCGCCGGTGCCCGTGGACGAGGTTATTCGTCTATCCGGCCTTTCCCCAGCCATTGTTCAGACCGTGCTGCTGGAGTTGGAATTGGCAGGGCGGCTGGAACGTCGTGCGGGCGGCAAGGTAAGCCTGTCGTGATGCTCTTGACGCGGGGTGCCACCGCCTTCCAGACTCGCGCGTGTACGTGAGAGAACTCAAAAACCGGGGCATTAATGCAGCTTGTCATCGTTGAATCGCCAGCCAAGGCGAAGACCATCGAGAAATATCTGGGCGGCGATTTCCACGTCCTCGCCAGCTATGGCCATATCCGCGACTTGCCGCCGAAGGACGGGTCGGTGGACCCCGACGCGGGCTTTGCCATGCAGTGGGAGAATTATGGCGACAAGGGCAAGCAGCTCAAGGCCATCACAGATGAGGCCAAGAAGGCGACCCGATTGATTCTCGCGACTGACCCTGATCGCGAAGGGGAAGCGATCAGTTGGCATGTGCAGGAAGTGCTGCGCGCGAAGAAGGCGCTGCCTGCGACCGTGGACCGGGTGACCTTTAACGCGATCACCAAGGCGGCAGTGCTGGATGCGATGGCGAAGCCGCGAGCGCTGGATGAAGATCTGATCGACGCCTATCGGGCGCGGCGGGCGCTGGACTATCTGGTGGGCTTCACGCTGTCGCCGGTATTGTGGCGTAAGCTGCCGGGGGCGAAATCCGCCGGACGCGTGCAGTCGGTGGCGCTGCGTCTGGTGGTTGAACGTGAGCGTGAGATTGAAAGCTTCGTCGCTCAGGAATATTGGTCGGTCGCGGCCGAGATGGAGCAAGGCGGCCAGGGCTTCACCGCACGGCTGGTGCGTTGGAAGGGCGAGAAGATCGACCGGCTGACCATCGGCAAGGAAGGCGACGCCATGGCCGCGAAGGCGGACGTGGAGGCTGGTCGTTTTACGGTCGAAAAGGTCGAGACGAAGCCCGTTTCGCGCAATCCTCCCGCGCCGTTCACGACATCGACTTTGCAGCAGGAGGCGGCGCGCAAGCTCGGCTTCTCCGCGAGCCATACGATGCGGATCGCGCAGCAACTCTACGAGGATGGCGCGATCACCTATATGCGTACTGATGGCGTGCAGATGGACGGCAGCGCCATTTCCGCCGCGCGCAAGGCGATCGCGGAGCGTTATGACGGCGGATATTTGCCGGAGAAACCGCGCCAATATCAGACCAAGGCCAAGAATGCGCAGGAAGCGCACGAAGCCATTCGTCCGACCGAGTTCGGCCGCGACAAGGTTGGATCGGGCGATCATGCACGGCTGTATGACCTGATCTTCAAGCGCGCGCTGGCGAGCCAGATGGCTTCGGCGCGACTGGAGCGGACGGTGATTGATCTGGTCGATGGCACGGGGCAGCATGCGCTGCGCGCGACAGGTCAGGTCGTGATCTTTCCGGGCTTCCTGGCGCTCTACGAAGAGGGGCGCGACGATGCCGAGGATGACGACAGCAAGCTGCTGCCGCGTCTCGTGGCGGGCGATGCGCCTGCCGAAAAGAAGGTGACGGCGGAGCAGCATTTCACTCAGCCGCCGCCGCGCTATTCGGAAGCTTCGCTGGTCAAGAAGCTGGAAGAGTTGGGCATCGGGCGACCTTCCACCTATGCCTCGACCCTTCAGGTTCTCAAGGACCGCGACTATGTGCGGGTGGAGAAGAACCGCTTCTTCGCCGAGGAGAGCGGACGGCTGGTGACGGCGTTCCTGGAGCGCTTCTTTGAGCGCTACGTGTCCTACGATTTTACGGCGGGCCTTGAGGACGAGCTGGACGAAATTTCGGGCGGCCGGGCGCAATGGCAGGCTGTTTTGGAAGCCTTCTGGCGCGACTTCAAGCCGAAGACGGCGGAAGTCATGGAGCAGAAGCCGTCGGACATCACGGCGGAACTGGACAAGTTCCTGGAGCCGATGCTGTTCCCGCCGAAGGCTGACGGCAGCAACCCGCGTGCCTGCCCGATATGCGGCGACGGACAGCTGGCATTGCGTGGCGGCCGATTCGGCGCGTTCATCGCCTGCTCCAACTATCCGGAGTGCAAATTTACGCGCAAGTTCGGGCAACCGGGCGACAGCGATGGCGGTGATGATAAGGGGCCGGAGGTGCTGGGGCAGCATCCCGAAACCGGGCAGGATATCGTGCGCAAGTCCGGGCGCTTTGGTCCCTATATCGAAATGGGCGAGGGCAAGGAGGCTAAGCGCGGATCGATTCCCAAGGACCTGCCCGATGGCGAGATGACTCTGGATTGGGCGGTGAAGCTATTGAGCCTGCCGCGTGAGGTCGGGCTGCATCCGGAAACAGGCAAGCCGATCGTCGCGAATATCGGACGCTTCGGGCCTTATCTGCTGCATGACGGCAAATATGGTCGGCTGTCCTCCACCGCTGAGATTTTCGAGGTGGGGATGAATAGCGCCGTCGCCAAGCTAGCCGATGCGGCGAACAAGGGCGGGCGCGGTGGCGCGTCGCGCGAGCCTTTGAAGGTGCTGGGCAAGCATCCGCGTACCGAGGCCGAGATCAAGTTGATGGCGGGGCGTTATGGTCCTTATGTCACCGACGGCACGACCAATGCGACCTTGCCCAAGACGATCGAGCAGGATGCATTGACGCTGGAGGAAGCGGCGCAGTTGATCGATGCGCGGGCGGCTGCGGCGCCTGCGAAGAAGGGGAAGAAGAAGGCGGCGCCCAAGAAGGCTGCGGCTAAAAAGCCAGCGGCGAAGAAGGCTCCGGCTAAGAAGAAGGCGGCGGCGGAGTAATCCGCCACCGGAATAAGCAGCGTGCTCCTGCCCGGGCAGGAGCACGTGGCTCTAAGATTACTCCACCCAATCGAGCCCGATGTCGCGGTAGATGAAGCGGTCGTCTTCCCAATCTTCCTTCACCTTGACGTGGAGGTAGAGGTGGACTTTGACACCCAGCAGTTGCGCCAGCTCGGCGCGAGCCTTTGAACCGATTTCCTTGAGGCGCTGACCGCCCTTGCCGAGTACGATGGCACGCTGGCTGGAACGGCCGACAAGGATCTGCTGATGGATTTCGACCGAGCCGTCTTCGCGTTCCTTATACTGCTCCGTATCGACCGCGGCCGCGTAAGGCAGTTCGGCGTGGAGCTGGTGATAAAGCTGCTCGCGGGTGATTTCGGCGGCCAGCATGCGGTCGGTTGCGTCGGAGACCTGATCTTCCGGGAAGTGCCAGGGGCCTTCGGGCATGGCATTGGCGAAGGCGGTCTTGAGCTCGGGCAGGCCGTCGCCGGTCGCGGCGCTGATGAAGAATGTCTCTTCGAAGCCAATCCGTTCGTAAAGCTTCTGGGTGTGGACCAGCAACTTCTCTTTGATAGCGATATCGACCTTGTTGAGGATCAGCCATTTGCGTTCGGGCCGATGTATCAGCGCTTCGATGATCGGCTCCATCTTTGAGCCGAGGCCTGCCTTCCCATCGACAATCAATGCGATCAGGTCAGCGCCTTGCGCGCCGCCCCATGCGGCCTGAACCATCGCGCGATCAAGGCGGCGCTTTGGGGCGAAGATGCCGGGTGTGTCGACCAGGACAATCTGCGTGTCGCCTTCGATAGCGACGCCCATGACGCGGGTGCGGGTGGTCTGCGCCTTGGGGCTGGTGATCGCGACCTTTTGGCCGACCAGGGCGTTGACCAGCGTGGATTTACCCGCGTTGGGGGCGCCGACTATGGCGATGACGCCGCAGCGTGGGGATTCGGGATCAATCGTCAAACAAAAACTCCGTTCGCCCTGAGCTTGTCGAAGGGCTCTACTTTAATTTTGGGCGCGCCAATGTGGAGATTAGTCTCCAATCTTCTCGGATCAGAGCGAGCTTTTTGGCTCTGCTCCAGCCCTTGATTTGGCGTTCGGCTTCTAGCGCCTCCATACGTGTTCCGAACTCCTGCGACCAGACCAGTTTTACCGGGCGACGGTTTTGCGTGTAGCCAGGGATCGCGCCGGCTTCATGCTGAGCGATCCGGGTTTGCAGGTGGTCCGTGTGGCCGGTGTAAAAGCTGCGATCGCCGCAATGGAGCATGTAGGTGTAGAAAGGCATGTTGGCTCGAAGAAGGGAAGTGAAGCCCTTCGACAAGCTCAGGGCGAACGGGCGTAAGTAGCACGTTGGAAAACAGGATTCAGCCGTTTAGCTTATCCAACAACGCCTTCGCCGCAGCCGTCTCCGCCTCTTGCTTGCTTCCCCCCGTTGCGCTCGCTTCACCTGCGCCCTTGATGCTCACGGTCACCGTGAAGCGCAGCGCATGGTGTGGCCCGGAGCGGTCAGTCATCGCATATTCCGGGGGTTTGCGGCGGTTGGCGGCGGCCCATTCCTGAAGGGTGGACTTGGGATGCTTTGGCGCGCTTTCCTGCGTGTCCACGCGGTCGGCCCAGAGACGACGCACTAGCCTGCGGGCATCGTCAATGCCTGCTTCCAGATAAAGCGCGCCGATCAGGGCCTCCATGACGTCACCCAGCACATTGTCGCTGTCGGCCGCGCCGTCGTCGCGGGCTTGTTTACCCAGGATAAGATGCGTGGGGACGCCAGCCGCGCGCGCTACTTCGGCGCACGTCTCACCCGACACCAGCGCGTTGAAGCGGCGCGACAGCTTGCCTTCGGGTTCTCCCGAGAAACGCTCATAAACCCATTCGGAAACGATCAGGCCAAGCACCCGATCACCGAGAAATTCCAGCCGTTCATAATTGACGGCATTTGCGCTGCCATGGGTAAGCGCCTGACGGAAAGGCGCCTCGTCCTTCGGCGCTCGTCCGATCAGCCCGGCGAGCCAGCCAGACGTGTCGGCCTTTGTCAAAAGCCTTCCCCGATCCGGTTCCAGCGGGCTGCGGTGAACCATGTCCAGGGGAGCAACCAATTGGCGCTGCCATCGGTGGAGAAGACGGAGATCATCGCCTTTCCAACCAGATTTTCCTCGGGCACCAGCCCGATGCCGCCGCCTTCGACCGCCGGGAAGCGGCTGTCCGCGCTGCGATCACGATTGTCGCCCATCATGAACAGATGGCCCTCGGGCACCAGCACCGTGTCGCGGTCGTCGGCGGCGCCGTCCGGCACGAGATCGAGGACGTTGTAGCTTTTGCCGCCGGGCAATGTCTCACGATATTGCGGGTAACGGCACTGACGCCCGCCGCTCGCTGCATCTTCCTCAAACTTCGGGCGGTAACAGGGGGAAGGGCTGCCCTCCTTGGCTGCAGCATCGACCATGTTAGGTGAGACGGGGATGACGAGGTCGGCGACCCTCTGTTTCCGAATGGCCTGACCGTTCAGATAGACCGTGCCCCCGCGTACCGAAATCATGTCGCCGGGCAGGCCGATCACCCGCTTGATATAATCAATCTTCTGGGTAGGCGGCGCCTTGAAAACCACCACATCGCCGCGCTGGGGCGTGGATGCTAGGATGCGGCCGGGGATCAGCGGCAAGTTGAAAGGCAGCGAGTAGTGCGAATAGCCATAGGGCCATTTGGCAACGAGCAGATAGTCGCCGATCAACAGGCGGGGCTGCATCGATTCAGACGGTATATTGAACGGAGAGACGATGAAGCTGCGCAGGACAAAGACGAACACCGCCAGCTTAGCGAGAAACCAAAGGAAGTCCCGCGTTTCGGATTTTGCGCTCATGCTATATTGTCTAGTCCTTCGATCCGCCTTGAAAACAGGCCGTTGCGGCTTTTGCTGCGTTGTAAACCCGCCGTCAAGCATAGCGGGCGATGCATTGGCCGTCACGCTTGGGTAAGAGACGGGAGAATCGACAGGTGCGGCGTCGTCGCTAACCACGGAAAAAAGAGGATTTACCCTTCCATGTCCAGCCCTGCACTGGAGGCCATTGCGGCCATCCCGCTGCCCGAATTGAAGTCCATCTTCACGGCGGACCCAAACCGGCTGAGCAAGTTCACGCTGACCCAGGGACCTATCCGTTTCGACTGGTCCAAGACGCATCTGACCAGCGATCTGCTGGACGGCTTTCTGAAGCTGGCCGAGGAGAAGGACTTCGCCAAATGGCGTGACGCTTTTTTCGCGGGTGAGCCCATCAATAATAGCGAAGGTCGCGCCGCCGAGCATCCTGCCGAACGGGGCGAAGGCAATGCGGAAAGCGTGTCGCGGGCAAAGATGCTGCATGCCCGCATGCGCGCGCTGATCGACGCGATCGAGGGGGAGGCGCTAGGCCCCATCCGTCACATCCTGCACATCGGCATCGGCGGGTCGGCGCTGGGGCCGGACCTCATCATAGACGCGCTGGGCGGCGACGGCGCGCGCTACGACGTGGCGATCGTGTCCAATGTTGACGGGACCGCTATGGAGCGGGCGATCGCGCGCTTCGATCCGGAAACGACACTGATCGCCATTGCGTCCAAAACCTTCACCACCACCGAAACCATGCTCAACGCCGCAAGCGCGATCAACTGGCTTGTCGAGGCCGGGGTGGATGATCCCTATGGCAAGGTGATTGCGCTGACCGCCAATCCCGACAAGGCGATCGAGTGGGGCGTGGATGAAACGCGAATCCTGCCATTTTCCGAGACGGTGGGTGGGCGTTATTCGCTCTGGTCGTCCATCGGCTTCCCTGCTGCGCTGGCGCTTGGCTGGGACGCGTTTGAAAGCCTGCTGGAAGGCGCGGCGGCCATGGATCGGCATTTCCGGCTGTCCGATCCTGCTCATAACGCTCCCCTGATCGCGGCTTTTGTGGACCAATATTATGCGCGTGTCGTGGGGTGCCAGACGCGCGCGCTTTTCGCCTATGACGAGCGGCTGCGGCTGCTGCCATCCTATCTCCAGCAGCTGGAGATGGAGAGCAACGGCAAGAGCGTGACGCGCGATGGCCAGCCTGTCGATGGGCCGACAGCGCCGATTACATGGGGTGGCGTGGGCACGGACGCGCAGCATGCCGTGTTCCAGCTTCTGCATCAGGGGACTATCGTGGCGCCGGTCGAATTCGTCGCTTCGATCGAGCCTGGCCATGCTCTGGATCCGGCGCATCACCGGGCGCTGCTGGTCAACTGCTTCGCGCAAGGGGCGGCGTTGATGCGGGGCAAGGAGAATGCGGACGACCCCGCACGTGCCTATCCGGGCAATCGGCCGTCCACCACTATCCTGCTGGAGGATGTGACGCCCGATGCGCTGGGCGCGCTGATCGCCTTTTACGAGCATCGTACCTTTGCCAACGCCGTGCTGATGGGCATCAATCCCTTCGATCAGTTCGGCGTGGAACTGGGCAAGGAAATCGCCAAATCGATCGAGGCGGAAGGGGCGAAGGGCTTTGACCCCTCGACCATGGCACTGATCGAGCTGGCGTTAGGCGGTGCTAGTGCCCCAAGATGATTGTAACTCCGCTGGATAGCCGCCATATCCGGCCTCCATCCAGCGGAGAGCAGCATGACCGACTACGATTTCGACCTTTTCGTCATTGGTGCGGGATCGGGAGGGGTTCGTGCATCGCGCGTGGCGGCGGCGCATGGCGCAAAGGTCGCCGTCGCCGAGGAATATCGGGTCGGCGGCACCTGCGTTATCCGGGGCTGCGTGCCCAAGAAGCTCCTGATCTACGGGGCTCATTTCGCCGAGGATTTGAAGGATGCGCGACGCTTTGGCTGGCATGTCCCCGACTGCGATTTCGAATGGAAAGTCCTGCGCGACAATGTGCTGGCCGATGTCGATCGGTTGGAGGGGCTCTACAGGAACACGCTGGAGAGCCATAAGGTCGAGTTGATCGCGGAACGCGCCACGATCACCGGGCCGCATTCGGTGAAGCTCTCAAGCGGTCGGGAAATCAGCGCCAGATATATACTGGTCGCGACGGGGGCCTGGCCCGCGATCCCGGAGATGGAAGGAGCGGAGCATGGCATCACGTCCAATGAGGCCTTCCATTTGGAGGACGCGCCCAAGCGGATGGTGATTGTCGGCGGCGGCTATATCGCCAATGAATTTGCGGGCATATTCCATCAGCTTGGCAGTCATGTGACCATCGTCAACCGATCATCGACGCTGCTGCGCGGTTATGATGAGCAGATCCGCGATCGGTTGCTCCAGATCTCCACGATGAAGGGCATCCAGTTCCGCTTCAATGCGGAGATGGATCGGATCGAGAAAAATGACGATGGCACGCTTTGCATGCATTTCAGCAATGGCGACCCCATCCCCTGCGATACGGTGATGTTTGCGACGGGACGCCAGCCGCATGTCGAGGGCTTGGGCCTTGAAAATGCAGGCGTGGAGCTGGACGACAAGGGCGCGATCAAGGTCGATGATTATAGCCGCACGAGTTGCGAGAGCATCTATGCGGTCGGCGACGTTACGAACCGGCTGCAATTAACGCCGGTCGCCATCCGGGAAGGTCATGCTTTCGCCGACACGGTGTTTGGCGACAATCCCAGGACCGTGGATTATGAATGCGTCCCGTCCGCCGTATTCAGTCATCCGCCCCTGGCTGGCGTAGGATTGACCGAAGCCCAGGCGAAGAACAAGCTGGGGACGGTGAAGGTCTATACTTCGGACTTCCGCCCCATGAAGAACGTTCTTGCGGGCCGGGACGAACGCGCGCTGTACAAGATGGTGGTGGATGCGACCACGAACCGCGTGGTTGGATTGCACATGATCGGCCCGGATGCGCCAGAGATTCTACAGGCTGCGGCGGTAGCGGTGAAAGCGGGACTGACCAAGCAGCAGTTTGACGACACCGTGGCGCTCCACCCCAGCATGGCCGAAGAACTGGTGCTGCTGAAATAGGTCAGCGGGCCGCCGCTAAGGTCACGACCAGTGCATCGCGCCACGCGGCTTGCCGTGGATCGATCGGACGGATTTCGGTGACGCCGTGCAGGATGCGGCGGTCGTCTATCAACACCGTATCCCCTGGCCGGGCGAGGGTGAACTCGCCCAGCGCCGTACCATCGGGCGCGCCGATGCGGGTCACGCCTTCGTCGACATTGCGCCGCTCGATGAGCATCACGAGGACCCAGTCCACTCCGTCGCGGTGGAGTCCCTCAGGCGTGGGGCGGCCGATATGGTCCTCGTGCGTTTCGATGCGGAACTGGTGCATTTCGACGTGCCACTCCCGTGCGCTATCGGCTCCGAAGTTTGCCGCGCAAAAAGCAAAGATCGCCTGCGTGACAGGATTGTCGATCGTCTCCTGATGGACAGGGTCGAACCAGCGCTGCACGTCTCCGTTAAGGGGGTTATAGTCGCGGCTCTGAAAATGTGGCTGGTGCGGCTTGCGCGTAAAACGTCCCTGCTCACAGCGAAATGCGGCGTGCCGCCGACGACGATAACGTCCCCCGTCCGCCATGTAGAGGTCGGGGCCAAGGTCATTCCAGCTATCGGCGAATTGCGTCCAGCATCCTGCATCGGCTTTCAGCATCGCCAGCATGTGAGGTCCGGCGATGCGGGCAAAGCCATCGCGCATTAGGTCTGCCTGCAATTCGGCGCCGTGAAAAAGGCCGTGGTCCATAAGTCCGATCTTAAGCAGCCGGAGAAGCCCGCAAAGGGCCAGTTTCCGCAAGCTGGGTGCTGGCGTAGCGGATCAGCCGATCCAGTAAGGCACAATCTGGCGGTTGTCCGGATCGACCCGGATCGGCCGGTCGGCGGGCGGGAAGGCGCGCTGGTCGCAGCTTTGGCGCGGGCAGAGGCGGCAGGTTATGCCGATCGGCGTTGCTGCCCCCTCCATCTCCAGCTGTAGCCCGTCGGCATAGACGAAGTTCGCCGCATGGGCGACTTCGCATCCCAAAACAACGGCGTAGCGGCGCGGGGTGCGCGAATAGCTGCCCGAAGGCTTTACCAAACCCTTGGCCATGGACACGTAACGCACGCTGTCCGGCGTTTCGCCGAGCTGAACATTGATGCGGTCGGGTATAGCGACGGCTTCATGGACGTTCCACAAGGGGCAGGCGCCACCGAAACGGGCGAATTGCAGGCGGGTGGCGCTGTGCCGCTTGGTGATGTTGCCCGCCATGTCGACGCGGCAGAAGAAGAATGGGATGCCGCGCAGGCCCGGTCGCTGAAGGGTTGAGAGGCGATGGCAGGCCTGTTCGAAACTGACGCCGAAGCGACGGCTAAGGCGATCTATGTCATGGCGGACTTCCCGCGCGGCTTGCCGGAATTGGGCGTAAGGCATCAGCAGGGCGCCCGCCGCATAATTGCCCAACCCTATGGCGAGGAGGCGGTCGGCGCCTTCCACCGGCAAGGCGGCCCGGTTCACGACGTCGGCAATCACGGCCTGGCCCTCCAGCATCATGAGCTGGTGAGACAGCATGAACTTGCGACTTTCCGTCGGGAGAGCCGCGTTCACGAACAGGCGGCGATCGTTCGATGAGTAGGCACGCAGGGCGGAATCGGGCGTGTCGGCGATCAGCGTTTCGATGCCGTGGCGGCGGGCCAGCGCCTCCACCAGCATGCCTTCGTCCAGAACTTGCCCGGCCGTGAAGCTGGACGCCATGTCTTCCGCCAGGCAATCGAGCGCGTGGACATAATTGCCCGCCTCATGAAACCAGTCGCGCGCCGCTTCCCAAGGAAGGCGCGCCTGCACCTCATGATCGTTGGCGATCGCTTCTTCGATCATGTTGATGCGCTCATTCGCGCGCATATGGGCGTTGTAGAGGTCGATGTAGCGGGCTGCGAACTCCGGAAATTGGAGGTGCAGCTTCTCGATCCTTTCCGGCTCCATCAAAGGGCCGGGAAGCTCGGGATGGGCCAGCGCATAGGTGAAGGCACCGAGCAACTGCTCTTCCTCGCGGCTGTCGAAGCTGGCCCAATCAGTGGGGAAGGCGCTGGCCAACGCGGCTTTCACCTTGGCCGTCAGCGGCCGGTCGTCATTTTCCAGCTGGCTGAGATAAGAGACGGAAATCCCCAACGCCTGCGCCATGGTCGCCTGGTCCATCCGGTGGTCCAGGCGAAGCTGCCGCAGCCGTGGACCTGCGAAAATACGATTGCCTCGTGCCATGCGCGGCTCTTAATTTGCGAAATGGTGATTTGCAAATTGGCAAATTTGCATTTGCGAAAAAGGTGAAAGCAGGGAAAGGGGACAATATAGCCGACCGTGCCGTCACCGGAGAGATATTCTATATGTCGAAGCTCGCCATTATCGAACAGCTGGAAGCCAAGCGCGAGGCCGCGCGCCTTGGCGGTGGTCAGCGCCGTATCGACGCGCAGCATGCCAAGGGCAAGCTGACCGCGCGGGAGCGTCTGGAAGTCCTGCTGGACGAAGACAGCTTTGAAGAAGTCGACATGTATGTCGAGCATAACTGCGTCGACTTCGGCATGGATGAACAGCATATTCCGGGCGACGGCGTCGTCACTGGATCGGGCACGATCAACGGCCGCCTAGTCTTCGTGTTCAGCCAGGATTTCACCGTTTATGGCGGCGCGGTGTCCGAACGGCATGCGATGAAGATCTGCAAGATCATGGACATGGCGCTGAAGGTTGGCGCGCCGGTGATCGGTCTTAACGACTCCGGCGGCGCGCGCATTCAGGAAGGCGTTGCATCGCTGGCGGGCTATGCGGAGATTTTCCAGCGCAATGTGCTGGCATCCGGCGTGGTGCCGCAGATCAGCGTGATCATGGGGCCGTGCGCGGGCGGCGCGGTTTATTCACCCGCGATGACCGACTTCATCTTCATGGTGAAGGATTCGAGCTTCATGTTCGTGACCGGCCCCGACGTGGTGAAGACCGTCACCAACGAGATCGTCACGCAGGAAGAACTGGGCGGCGCGGTGACGCACACGACCAAGTCGGGCGTCGCGGACGTGGCTTTCGAGAATGATATCGAGGCGCTGCTGGCGACCCGCGATTTCGTGGACTTCCTGCCTGCGTCCAACAAGGAGCCGGTGCCTGAGCGGCCGAGCGCGGACCCGTGGGACCGGATGGAAGAGAGCCTGGACACGCTGATCCCGGCCAATGCGAACCAGCCCTACGACATGCATGAGCTGATCCGCAAGGTCGTGGACGAAGGCGACTTTTTCGAGGTTCAGCCTGCTCATGCGGGCAATATCCTCTGCGGCTTCGGCCGGATCGAGGGCAAGACGGTTGGGATCATCGCCAACCAGCCGATGGTGCTTGCCGGGGTGCTCGACATTAATTCATCGAAAAAGGCCGGGCGTTTCGTCCGCTTCTGCGATGCGTTCGAAATTCCGATCGTGACCTTCGTCGATGTGCCGGGCTTCCTGCCGGGCACCGCGCAGGAACATTCGGGCATCATCAAGCATGGCGCCAAGCTGCTGTTCGCCTATGCCGAGGCGACCGTGCCGAAGATCACCGTCATCACGCGCAAGGCCTATGGCGGCGCTTATGACGTTATGAGCTCCAAGCATCTGCGAGGCGACCTCAACTATGCGTGGCCGACTGCGGAAATCGCGGTGATGGGCGCGAAGGGTGCGGTGGAGATCATTTTCCGTGGCAAGACGCCCGAAGAGATTGCGGACAAAACCAAGGAATATGAAGACCGCTTCGCCAATCCGTTCGTGGCGGCGGGCAAGGGCTTCATCGACGAGGTGATCCAGCCGCATTCGACCCGCAAGCGGATCGCTTTGGGGCTGCGCAAGCTGCGCAACAAGAGCCTGGAGAATCCGTGGAAGAAGCACGACAATATTCCGTTGTGACTAAGGATGCCGGAATAGCGTTGGTTGCGATCGCTACAGGAGCAGTCCTTGCGATCCACTGCTTCCGGGCCGGGCGCAGTGAACTTCGTACCGGCATCGCGAAAGGAAGATTTGGAGATTATCGGAGAGGAAGTCTGGGGTTTCGCAGAGTCATTTTCATGAATTTTCTCGCTTCGTTGATGGGCGTATTTTTCTTGATCTATGGCCTACTGTTTGGACTGAAGTTCATACGAGGATATTAAAAATGAAACTCGGTCGCTTGAACCATATCGGCGTGGCGACGCCTTCGTTGGAAGTCTCGCTCGCTTACTATCGCGATGTGATGGGCGCGATGCTGACGCATGAGCCGTTCGACCTGCCCGCGCAGGGGGTGAAGGTATGCTTTGTGGATACGCCGGGGGAGAACGGCACTGAAGGCACCCAGATCGAACTGATCGAACCTTTGGGTGAGAACAGCCCGATCCACGGTTTCATCGCCAAGAACCCGGCGGGTGGGCAGCACCATATGTGTTATGAGGTGCCCGACATTCATGAAGCCAAAGCGTGGTTCGAAGGGCTGGGCAAGAAGGTGCTGGGCGAACCGCGCATCGGGGCGCATGGGACGCTGATCTTCTTCGTTCACCCCAAGGATATGAACGGGGTGCTGACCGAGATCATGGAGACGCCGAAAGAGGCGCATTGATTTGCCTCGCCCCTTCAGGGGAGAGGCGGTGAGACTTGGGCCTGCGTAGCAGGCCTTAGTCGCAGCGGAGAGGGGCGGGGCACGCCACCCCCTCTCCAACTTCGGCTAGTCAGCCAAGCTGACAAGCCTGCGTATCCTTTCCCCTGAAGGGGCGAGGAAAGGAATGGGACAGATGACCGACAAGCCGACGCTGGATCAGTGGGCGACCGCCGCCGCCAAGGAAGTGAAGGGCAAAGATTTGAACTGGGAGACCCCGGAAGGGATCACCGTCAAGCCGCTCTATACTGCCGAGGACGTGACCGTCGAACCGGGCTTGCCGGGTTTCGCGCCCTTCACGCGCGGGGTGCGCGCCTCCATGTATGCGGGACGTCCCTGGACTATCCGCCAATATGCGGGCTTTTCGACCGCAGAGGAATCCAACGCCTTCTATCGCCGCAACCTAGCCGCAGGGCAGAAGGGCCTCAGCGTCGCTTTCGATCTCGCTACCCATCGCGGCTATGACAGCGACCATCCGCGCGTCGTTGGCGACGTTGGCAAGGCCGGTGTGGCGATCGACAGCGTCGAGGACATGAAGATCCTTTTCGACGGCATTCCACTCGACAAGATGTCCGTATCCATGACCATGAACGGCGCGGTGATCCCGATCCTCGCCTTTTTTATCGTCGCGGGCGAGGAGCAGGGGGTTGAGCGCAAGCTGCTGGACGGAACCATTCAGAACGACATTCTGAAGGAGTTCATGGTCCGCAACACCTATATCTACCCGCCCGAACCGTCGATGCGGATCATCTCCGACATTTTCGGCTACACCTCGCGCGAGATGCCCAAGTTCAACAGCATCTCCATCTCCGGCTATCATATGCAGGAAGCGGGCGCGACGCAGGTCCAGGAACTGGCCTTCACCATCGCGGACGGCGCGGAATATGTGCGTTACGGCGTGGCCTCGGGCCTCGACATCGACAAGTTCGCGGGGCGTCTGAGCTTCTTCTTCGCCATCGGCATGAACTTCTTCATGGAGATCGCCAAGCTGCGCGCCGCCCGCGTGCTGTGGCATCGCGTGATGACAAAGCTGGGCGCGCAGGACGAGCGTTCGAAGATGCTGCGCACCCATTGCCAGACGTCGGGCGTGTCGCTGACCGAGCAGGACCCCTATAACAATGTCATGCGCACCACCATCGAAGCGATGGCGGCGATGCTGGGCGGCACGCAGTCGCTGCACACCAACGCGCTGGACGAGGCGATTGCACTGCCGACCGACTTTTCGGCCCGCATTGCGCGCAACACGCAGATCGTCATCCAGGAAGAGACCGGCATGTGCAATGTCGTCGATCCGCTGGGTGGCAGCTATTATGTCGAGGCGCTGACCCAGCAACTGGTCGATGCGGCGCAGGAAATCATCGACCGTGTGGAATCCGAAGGCGGCATGGCGAAGGCCGTTGCGGCAGGCTGGCCCAAGGCAATGATCGAGACGGCGGCGGCTGCCCGTCAGGCTCGCGTGGATCGGGGCGAGGATGTCATCGTTGGCGTCAACAAATATCGCCTGGCGAATGAGGACCTGCTGGAAACGCTGGAGGTCGACAACACCAAGGTCCGCGAAGCGCAGATCGCCCGCATCAACCGGGTGAAGGCCGATCGTGACGAGGCCGCCTGCCAGGCCGCGCTGGAATCGCTGCGTCAGGCCGCTGCTGGTCCGCAATCGATCGAAAACAATCTCCTCGCCCATGCGGTCGAAGCGGCGCGCGCCCGCGCCACGCTGGGCGAGATTTCCTCCGCCATGGAGGACAGCTTCGATCGCTACGGCACTGTGCCGACGCCGGTGAAGGGCGTCTATGGCAAGCCCTATGCGCAGGACAGCCGCTGGAAACAGGTTCTTGACGGCGTGCAGGCCGTCGAGCGGCGCCTCGGTCGCAAACCGAAACTACTCATCGCCAAGATGGGACAGGACGGCCACGACCGGGGCGCCAACGTGATCGCGTCCGCTTTCGGGGACATGGGCTTCGACATCGTGTCCGGCCCGCTGTTCCAGACGCCGGAGGAAACGGTGGTGCTGGCGCTGGATAGCGGCGTGGACGTGGTGGGCGCTTCGTCGCTGGCCGCAGGGCACAAGACGTTGATCCCCGAACTCATCCGCCAGCTGCGCGAAAAGGGCCGCAACGACATCAAGGTGATCGCAGGTGGCGTGATCCCGCCACAGGATTATGACTATCTCCGTGACGCGGGCGTGCAGGGCATTTATGGACCGGGCTCCAATGTCGTGGAATGCGCCGCCGATGTGCTGCGCCTCCTCGGCCACAACATGCCCCCCGCGGGGCTGGAGGAAGCCGCTTGACCGAGACTGCTGCCCGTATCGACTGGACCCGCGACGAAATCGCCGCGCTGTTCGATTTGCCCTTCAACGACCTGATGTTCGAAGCGCAGTCGATCCATCGCGCGAATTTTCCGCGCAATGAGGTGCAGCTCTCGACGCTGCTGTCGATCAAGACTGGCGGTTGCCCGGAAGATTGCGGCTATTGCAGCCAGTCGACCGAAGCGGAAAGCGGCTTGAAAGCTACCAAGCTGATGGACGTGCAGGCGGTGCTACAGTCGGCGGCGCAGGCGAAGGATCATGGTTCGGGCCGTTTCTGCATGGGCGCGGCGTGGCGCAATCCCAAGGAACGGGACATGCCCAAGCTCATCGAAATGGTGAAGGGCGTGCGCCAGATGGGCATGGAAACCTGCATGACGCTGGGGATGTTGTCGTCGGATCAGGCGAAGCAGCTCGCGGATGCGGGGCTGGATTATTACAACCATAATATCGACACCTCGCCGGAAAATTACGCCAACGTCATCACCACCCGGACCTTTGAGGACCGGATCGAGACGCTGGAAAATGTGCGTTCGGCGGGCATCAATGTGTGCTGCGGCGGGATTGTCGGTATGGGTGAGACGCGGAGCGACCGGATCGGTTTTCTCCATGCGCTTGGCACGATGCCGCATCCGGAGAGCGTGCCGATCAACGCGCTGGTGCCGGTGGCCGGGACCGTGCTGGGTGACATGCTGAAGGACACGCCGCTCGCTAAGATCGATGAGGTGGAGTTCGTCCGCACCGTCGCCGTGGCGCGGATCGTCATGCCGCAGTCGATGGTGCGCCTCTCGGCGGGCCGCGAAAGCATGAGCGAGGCCTGTCAGGCGCTCTGCTTCATGGCGGGCGCGAACAGCATCTTCACCGGCGACAAGCTGCTCACCGCAGCCAATGCCGGGGATGACAAGGATAGCGCGCTGCTTTCGAAGCTCGGGCTGACGCCGATGATGGCGCAGCCACACGGGCATCTGGAGGCGGCTGAATAACCGATACTCTCTCAAACTCGTCACCCCGGACTTGATCCGGGGTCCCGCTTCTTGGCTGCGCGGCGAGAAGGCAGCGGGATGCCGGATAAAGTCCGGCATGACGGGAAGAGGTGAGCTTTGAATTAGCTCTGCCTGAACGGGCAGGAAAATAGGACTGGGGCAAGGATAGATAATGGCAATCACCAAGATCCTGATCGCGAACCGTGGCGAAATTGCTTGCCGCGTCATCCGCACGGCGCGGAAGATGGGCATCAAGACCGTGGCGGTCTATTCAGACGCCGACGCCCGCGCGCCGCACGTGCTGCTGGCCGATGAAGCGGTGCATATCGGCCCGTCGCCCGCCGCCCAGTCCTATCTGATCGCGGAGAAGATCATCCAGGCCTGCAAGGATACAGGCGCTGATGCAGTCCATCCGGGCTATGGCTTCCTGTCGGAGCGCGAGAGCTTTCGCAAGGCGCTGGACGCCGAGGGCATCATCTTCGTCGGCCCGCCCGCCAATGCCATCGCGGCGATGGGCGACAAGATCGAATCCAAGAAGCTTGCCATGGAAGCGGGCGTCAATGTCGTCCCCGGCTATGTCGGCGTTATCGAAGATACTGAGCATGCCGTCCGCATCTCCAACGAGATCGGCTATCCGGTGATGATGAAGGCTTCTGCTGGCGGCGGCGGCAAGGGCATGCGCCTTGCTTATTCGGAACAGGATGTCCGCGAAGGCTTTGAGGCGACCAAGCGCGAGGGTCTGAACAGCTTCGGCGATGACCGCGTTTTCATCGAGAAGTTCATCGAAAGCCCGCGCCATATCGAAATCCAGATATTGGGCGACCAACACGGCAACATCGTCTACCTCAATGAGCGCGAATGTTCGATCCAGCGCCGTCACCAGAAGGTTGTCGAGGAAGCGCCTTCGCCGTTCGTCAACCCCGAAATGCGCAAGAAGATGGGCGAGCAGTGTGTCGCTTTGGCCCGCGCGGTTGGTTATTTCAGCGCGGGTACGGTCGAACTGATCGTGTCGGGTGCGGACAAGACCGGCGACGGCTTTTACTTCCTGGAAATGAACACCCGCCTACAGGTGGAGCATCCGGTGACCGAAGAGATCACCGGTCTCGACCTGGTTGAGCAGATGATCCGCGTCGCTAATGGCGAGGAACTGAGCTTCCGTCAGGAAGATGTGAAGATCAACGGCTGGTCGATCGAGAACCGCGTCTATGCCGAAGATCCCTATCGTGGCTTCCTGCCCTCGACGGGCCGCCTGATCCGCTACAATCCGCCGGAAACCGGCGATGGTGTGCGCGTCGATGACGGCGTGGTCGAAGGCGGCGAAGTGTCGATGTTCTACGACCCGATGATCGCCAAGCTGATCACCTGGGCGCCGACCCGTCTGGAAGCGATCGACAAGCAGATCGCGGCGCTCGACCAGTTCGAGATTGAAGGGCCGGGCCACAATATCGATTTCGTCTCGGCGCTCATGCAGCATGAGCGTTTCCGTTCGGGCAACATCACCACCGGCTTCATCGCGGAGGAATATCCGGATGGCTTTACCGGCGCTCCCGCTTCCGAAACGCTGCTGAAGAAGCTTTCGGCGATTGGCGCGTTCGCAGCGATGGCGCAGGCCGATCGTGCCCGCCGCATCGATGGACAGCTTGGCAAGAAGTTGCGCGCTCCCACCAGCTGGCAGGTGAAGATTGGCGAGGCGGTCCATGGCGTGGTCATCAACGGGGATGACGTCACCGTGGATGGCGAAGCGATCGACCTGGCGCTGGAATATACACCGGGTGATCGCCTGATCGAGGCGGAGTTTGGCGAGGAATTGCTGGCGGTGAAGATCGCGCCGGTTCGCTCCGGCTTCGTGCTGACGGCTCATGGCGCAAGCCACAAGCTGCGCATTTTGCCCGCCCATGCAGCGGTCCATGCCAAGCACATGATCGAAAAGATTCCGCCCGATCTGTCGCGCTTCCTGATCTGTCCGATGCCGGGCCTGCTCGTCGCATTGCACGTCACGGAAGGCGACAAGGTCGAAGCCGGTCAGCCGCTTGCCGTGATCGAGGCGATGAAGATGGAAAATATCCTGCGCGCTGCCAAGGCGGGCGTGGTGAAGAGCGTCTCGGCCGCGCAAGGCGAAAGCCTGCCCGTGGACGCGATCATTCTGGAACTGGAATAGGAATTGGAGTTGGGCGCGGTGGGGATTGTCTCCTTTCCGCGCCCAGATCTTGTTGATACCCAAACCCCGTGCGGCGTTAGCCCATAGGGGGTGCATCAGGTTCGGTCTTTCAGAGGCTGTCCGCGATTGCATGACGGGTCCAGCTTTCAAAGGCTGTCACGTCGGCAGTGCCGCTGACCCCGGAGCAAGAAGCCGCGCCCTGGAAACCCTCGACGCCTGTACTGGATGCCGCTATCGCAACGGCGATGACCGCATTTACCGCTCCGCTGCGTCTTCGCCTCGATGGCGGCGCACTTGTGAATAACTGGCGCTGGTTGCAACGGCATAGCGGCGTCGCCGCATGTGGCGCCGCGATCAAGGCGAATGGATACGGCACCGGCGCGGTCGAGGTGATGCGCCGACTGCTTGTCGCGGGCTGCCGGGACTTTTTCGTATCGAACTGGGCTGAAGCGGCTTTGCTGGAGCCGATGCTACAGGATGGGATCAACCTGTCCGTATTCCACGGTGTGCGCGGCGAGGATATGCAGACGGCGATCGCGTCGCGTGCGCGGCCTGTTCTCTGCACGGCGGATCAGATCGCGCGGTGGAAGGCGGCGGGCGGAGGCGCTTGCGACGTCATGGTTGATACGGGCATGAACCGGCTCGGACTGGATTGGCGGAGTGACGTCGCCGCCGCTCTGGACGGGTTGACGGTCGACACGCTGCTCAGTCACTTGGCGTCGGCCGATGAGGATAGCGGGCTCAGCAAACTGCAACTTGATCGGTTCGGCGCCCTAACAGGTAAAGCTACCGCGCGCCGTTACAGCTTGGCGAACAGCGCGGGCATTTGCTTAGGCCAAGCCTATGCATTTGACCTGACGCGGCCGGGGCTGGCGCTTTATGGCGGCATCCCCAGAGCCGAAGCCGCCGGAAACATCGCGCAGGTCGTCTTTCCGCAGGCGCAAGTTCTGCAAAGGCGCCATGTGCCCGCAGGCGATGGGATCGGCTATAACGCGGTTCATATCGCCGAGCGCGACATGGAAATAGCCGTGTTGAACATCGGCTATGCGGACGGCTATCTGCGCTGCTTTTCCGGCCGAGGGATGGTTAGCGCGGGCGACGTTCAACTGCCGATCGTGGGACGGGTTTCGATGGACCTCGTCGCGGTGGATGTCTCTGCGATGCCGTCAGTGTCGGAAGGGGATTGGCTCGACATCGCCTACGACTTGCCCGCGACCGCGTCGCTATCCGGCCTATCGCAATATGAATTGCTGACCGGCCTTGGTCCCCGTTACGATCGGCTATGGGAATAAGGATGTGGTAGGCCGCCGAACTTGATCCGGCGGCCCAATTACCCATTATCTTTCGATGCACATGGCGACGCCCATGCCACCCCCGATGCACAGCGTTGCAAGGCCCTTCTTCGCATCGCGCTTCTGCATTTCGTAAAGCAGCGTGGTCAGCACGCGCGCGCCCGATGCTCCAATCGGATGGCCGATGGCGATCGCGCCGCCGTTCACATTGACCTTTTCCGGGTCCCATCCCAGTTCCTGACCTACCGCCAGCGCCTGGGCCGCGAAAGCCTCGTTCGCTTCGATCAGGTCGAGGTCGGCCAGCGACCAACCCGCCTTGGCCAGCGCGTTGCGCGACGCGGGGGCGGGGCCGATGCCCATGATGGAAGGGTCCACCCCACAGGTAGCAAAGCCTGCGATGCGCCCAAGTACGGCAGCGCTCCGCTGGGCGGCATCGGCTGCGGTCATGAGAACGAGTGCGGCAGCACCGTCATTGATGCCACTGGCATTGCCTGCGGTTACGCTGCCGTCCTTCTTGAACGCCGGGCGCAGGCCCTGCATTGCTTCCAGGGTCGCGCCAGCGCGAATATATTCGTCGGCATCGACGATGGTATCGCCCTTGCGGCCCTTCACGGTCACCGGGACGATCTCGTCCCTGAACCGGCCCGAAGTCCGCGCGGCTTCCGCCTTGTTCTGGCTTGCCACCGCGAACGCATCCTGCGCTTCGCGGCTGATCTGATACCGTTCCGCCAGATTTTCGGCGGTTACGCCCATGTGGTAGTTGTTGAACGCATCGGTCAAGCCATCATGCGTCATCGTGTCGATGAATGATATCGGACCCATCTTCGCCCCACCACGCAGATATTGCGCATGGGGAGCGAGCGACATGCTTTCCTGCCCGCCCGCGATCATGATGCGGGCATCACCCGCCTTGATCGCCTGCGCCGCGAGCGCGACGGCGCGAAGGCCCGATCCGCACAGCTGGTTAATGCCGATGGCGGTGCGTTCCACAGGTATTCCGGCGTTAACGGCGGCCTGACGCGCGGGGTTCTGCCCCTGCGCCGCACTCAGGACTTGGCCCAATATGACCTCGTCGACTTCCTCAGGCGTAACCCCGGCTTGATCGAGCGCCGCGATGATGGCGGTGCGTCCCAACTCGTGCGCAGGCGTGGACCCGAATGCGCCCATGAAACTGCCGACGGCGGTACGCTTTGCAGCGGTGATGACGATGTCTGACAAAGTCCTGTCCTCAATGAAGGGTTTCAGTTCGCAGTTGCAATATCATCAACCTCCATGGGTTGAAAGCCATTGAGACAGCGGGTCCCAGAGCAGGTGACGGGCGTTGCTTCCGACGATCATCCCGACGTGGCCGAGTTGCAGTGTAAAACCATCGGCCAGTTCCGGCGCGGCGCTGGCCGGGACGATCCGGTCGGTGGCGGATCGGACGGAGAATGTCGGGCAGCGAAGGCTTTCAGGATCGACCGTCTTGCCATCAACTCGCCATCGCCGGTGGCCAGTGATATTTCGTCCGTAGAAGTTCTCGAACAGCTCCTGGCCTGCTGCGAAGGTCAGGGGTGATCCGCCGTTGGCCCAATCCTCCACGGCTAGGAAAGCGCGCTCCGCTTCAGAGCCTAGCTCCATTCCCGCGAATGCCGCATATTTCCGGATGGTGCGGGCCGGGTCCATCGCCCAGAAGCCCGATTGCAACACTTCCATCGGCACATAACCGAACTGCTCACTGGTAGCCTTCGCGCCGCGCCAGAGCGACGCGATAAGGTTGCGGTCGGCATCGGGAAAGCCATCAAATTGCCACGGCGCCGCGATGGTGGCGACGGCCTTCACCTCGGCAACCGCCGCCGCTCCCAGCGCAAGGCTGCCCCCCAGACAATAGCCCACGAGGATGGGCTGCTGGGGGAGCGATTCCAGCAGAGTAAGAAGGCGCTTCGTCACATGATGCTCAAGGTCAAGGTGCGCGTCCTCGGCACGGGGGCTGCCCCAATCGACCAGATAGGCGTCATGTCCTGCTGCGGCCATGTGGCGCAGCATGGATCGCCCTTCCGACAGGTCAAGAACCTGTGGCGGGTTGATTAGCGAAGGGATGAAGACGACGGGCGCACGACCGTTTTCCGTGCCGTATCGCAGCAATCTGGCACTTCCGGCCGCAGCAAAGACGGTGGGCGCCGGTGGCGGAGACGGCCGGGTGGCGTCCTGATATTTACGCAGACCTTGGAAAGCTGCCCGTCGCAGATCAGGGTCATGTTCCGTTTCCCGCCATAAAATGTCGAGAAAGAGGGGCAACGGCCTAGGGCCATGTTGCGGTGCGGCAACACCTTGTGCTAATGCGGAATGTACAGGTGTGGGAGAGGAATCCATGGCCAAAACCAAGACCGCCAATGAATCAGAGCCGGTCATTATCAAGAAATATGCGAACAGGCGTCTCTATAACACGGAAACGTCCAGTTACATCACTCTTGATCTGCTGTCGCAAATGACTCGTGAGGGGCGCGAGTTTGTGGTGGTGGATGCCAAGACCGGGGAGGACATAACACATAATGTCCTCACGCAAATCATCATGGAGGAAGAGCAGCGGGGCAAGAACATGCTGCCCGTCAACTTCCTGCGGCAGCTGATCGCCATGTATGGCGATTCCATGCAGTCGATGGTGCCGCAATATCTGGAAGAGTCGATGAATGCCTTCCGCAAGAACCAGATGCAGTTCCAGGAAGCGATGAAGGGTGCCTTTGGCGGTGGCCCGCTGGCGGAGATCGCCAAGCGCAACATGCAGATGTTAGAAGCCGCGGCGAATGCCTTCGGCAACGTGCCGGGAATGCCTACCATGCCGGGAATGCCGGGCGCATCGGCGCCTGCGCAGCCTGCCTCCGAAAGCAGCAAGGACGACGAGATCGCGAATTTGAAGGCGCAGCTTTCCGCCCTCAATGCCAAGATCGACAAGCTGGGCTGAGCCCGCGCGTTCGGGGTCGACGGGACGGCGCGCTTCGCCTATGGCGCGCCATCCTTTAAGTCGAAGAACAAGGCCGGACCCGTGAAGCACGCCCTTTCCGTTACCCGCGAACAGGATTTCGCCGCCTGGTATCAGGCCGTCGTCAGCGAAGCCGACATGGCCGAGGAAAGCGGCGTTCGTGGTTGTATGGTCATCCGGCCATGGGGCTACGGTATCTGGGAACGGATGCAGAAGTTGCTGGACGATCGGATCAAGGCGACCGGCCACGAAAACTGTTATTTCCCCCTTTTCATCCCGCTTTCCTACTTCGAAAAGGAAGCGGAGCATGTGGATGGCTTTGCCAAGGAAATGGCGGTCGTCACGCACCATCGTCTGATCCAGAAGGACGGCAAGCTGGTGCCCGATCCGGAGGCAAAGCTGGAAGAACCGCTGGTGGTTCGTCCGACTTCCGAAACGGTGATCGGCGCGGCTTTTTCCCGCTGGGTGCAGAGCTGGCGCGACCTGCCGGTGTTGATCAACCAATGGGCCAATGTCGTCCGCTGGGAAATGCGCACACGTATGTTCCTGCGCACCGCTGAGTTCCTCTGGCAGGAAGGGCATACGGCGCACGCCACCGTCGATGAGGCGATGGAAGAGACGATGAAGATGCTGGAGGTCTATCGCAGCTTCGCCGAAGAGTGCGTTGCGCTGCCGGTGGTTGCTGGAGAGAAGCCGGAGAATGAACGCTTCCCCGGCGCTGTCGCGACCTATTCGATCGAAGCGATGATGCAGGACGGCAAGGCGCTTCAGGCGGGCACGTCGCATTTCCTCGGCACGACCTTTTCGCGGGCGCAGAACATCAAGTTCCAGAATGCGGAAGGGCAACAGGAACTGGCGCAGACGACCAGCTGGGGCATGTCGACCCGCATGATCGGGGGGCTGATCATGGTGCATGGCGATGATGACGGCCTGCGCGTACCGCCTCGCCTTGCGCCTTATCAGGTCGTGGTCGTGCCGATGCTGCGTGATAATGACGAGGATGCTGCGATCGTAGATTATTGCGCCGATCTGGTCGCCGAGTTGAACAAGCAGGACGTATTCCGCGAACCCGTCCGCGCGCTTCTGGACAAGCGACCCGCCAAAGCAGCGAACAAGCGCTGGGGCTGGGTGAAGAAGGGCGCGCCGATCGTGATCGAGGTGGGCGGCCGCGACGTTGCGGGCGGCAACGTATCGGTTCTGCGCCGCGATCGCCTCTATCGTGAGGACGGGAAGCTCGACAGCCAGATCGTCGCAAAGGGCGATTTTCTGGCCGCTGCGTCCGGCATGCTGGAGGAGATTCAGCAGGCTCTGTTCGCCGATGCGCAGGCCCGGCTGCATGGGAACATCGACAAGTCGATCACGTCGCTGGATGCGCTGAAAGCCTATTTCGCTGCGAGCAAGAAGCAGGGCTGGGCGTTGGTACAATGGTCAAAGCCCACGGGTCCGGCGCTCGACAAGGTGATCGAGTGGCTGAAGGGCGAGAAGCTGACGCTGCGCAACGTGCCGCTGGATGCGGAAGCGGCGGATGGTGCCTGTATCTTCACCGGCGAGAAGGCGGTGGAGCGAGTCCTGGTAGGGCGCAGCTACTAATGAATTTCCCCTCCCGCAGGCGGGAGGGGATCAAGGGGTGGGGCCTCCGAAGGAGGCTCACTACGCTCGCCCCCACCCCCGGCCCTTCAAACGAGTCACGTGCCTCGTTTGAACGCCTTCTGGAGGGGAGTAGTTACAGCACATATTTGCTGAGGTCGGTGTTCCGCGCCACCTCACTAAGCTGCTTCTCGACATAGGCTGCATCGACCACCAGCGTCTCGCCCTGACGATCCTCCGCCTCGAAGCTCACATCCTCCAGCAGCTTTTCCATGACCGTCTGGAGGCGACGGGCGCCGATATTCTCGATTTCGCCATTCACCTCGGCGGCGATCTTCGCGACCGCGCGAATGCCGTCGGGCGTGAGGTCGATCGTGACGCCTTCGGTCGCCAACAATGCGCGATATTGCGCAACCAGGCTCGCCTTGGTGTCGGACAGGATCGAAACGAAATCATCCTCGGTGAGCGCCTTCAGTTCCACACGGATGGGCAGGCGGCCCTGAAGCTCCGGGAGCAGGTCGCTGGGCTTCGCCACATGGAAAGCACCCGATGCAATGAACAGGATGTGATCCGTTTTCAGCGGGCCATATTTGGTCGAGACCGTCGTACCTTCGATCAACGGCAGCAGGTCGCGCTGCACGCCTTCGCGGCTGACCGAGCCGCCACGCACGTCGCTGACGGCGATCTTGTCGATCTCATCGAGGAAGACGATGCCATTCTGCTCGGCGCTCGCAATCGCGACGCGGGCGACATCGTCCTGGTCCAGCCGCTTGTCCTGCTCTTCTTCGACCAGCTTGTCCCAAGCCTCGGCTACGCGTAGCTTGCGCCGCTTCTTCTGGGTTTGGCCGAATGCCTTTGACATCATGTCGGACAGGTTGATCATGCCGATCTGGCCGCCCATGCCGGGGATTTCCATCGGCATGGAGGGGCTGTCGGCGACTTCCACCTCAACCTCGACATCGTTCATCTGGTCATTCTCGATCCGCTGACGGAAGGAGAGGCGGGTCGCCTCGCTCGCTTCCTTGCCGGTGAGGGCATCGAGCAGACGGTTCATCGCCGCCTCGGAAGCAGCTTCACGCACCGCTTCGCGGCGACGGTCCTTCTCCAGGCGCACCGCTTCCTCGACCAGATCGCGCACGATCTGCTCCACATCGCGGCCGACATAGCCGACTTCGGTAAACTTCGTCGCCTCGACCTTCACGAACGGCGCGTCTGCGAGCTTGGCAAGGCGGCGGCTGATCTCGGTCTTGCCGCAGCCGGTGGGGCCGATCATCAGGATATTCTTCGGCGTAACCTCATCGCGCAGATCGGGCGAGAGGCGCTGCCGACGCCAGCGGTTGCGCAGCGCCACGGCAACGGCGCGCTTGGCGTCGGCCTGACCGATGATGTGGGCATCGAGGGCGGAAACAATGGCCTTGGGTGTCAGATTGTCGTTCATCTTCTTCTCACTCCCCTCCCGCAAGCGGGAGGGGCCGGGGGTGGGGGCGATTGCGAAAGCAATCGACTTCAACTTTTAGGGATAGGGAAAATGCCCACCCCAACCCCTCCCGCTTGCGGGAGGGGCTTTACATCAACTCACGCTCGCCAGCTCTTCGATCACAAGCTGATCGTTGGTATAGACACAGATGTCCGCCGCCACCGCCATCGCCTTACGCGCAAGCGTCTCTGCATCTTCCTCATACTCAACGAGCGCGCGGGCTGCTGCGAGCGCGAAATTGCCACCTGATCCGATAGCCGCCACGCCGCCGACCGGCTCCAGCACATCGCCATTGCCCGTCAGGATCAGCGTCACTTCCTTGTCGGCAACGATCATCATCGCTTCCAGATTGCGGAGATATTTGTCGGTGCGCCAGTCCTTGGCCAACTCCACAGCGGCGCGCATCAACTGCCCATTGTGCCGTTCCAGCTTCGCTTCAAGTCGTTCGAACAGGGTGAAAGCGTCAGCCGTCGCTCCAGCGAAACCGCCGATGACTGAGCCGTCATGCAAGCGGCGAACCTTCCGAGCATTGGGCTTCATCACCGTCTGGCCCATGGAAACCTGGCCGTCACCGGCCACGATCACCTTCCCATTTTTTCGTACGGACATGATGGTGGTGCCATGCCAGACGGGCATGGCGGAGGAGCGTTGGTCGTTCATGGCGCGGCATATGGGTGCGAATGGGCTACCGCGCAAGCATAGTAGCGGAGGGCGTCGGATCGTGTCATTTTCTGGACGGATTTATGACAATCCATTCAGGAACCGATCCCGGTCAATTGACTTTGTGCAGAGCAGCAAAGATCATGTCCGGACGGTGAATGGGAGGAAATTTCACATGTCTCTGAAAGCCAGAGCGCGAGAGAAGGTCGAGCGGGCAGGGATTTCCAACTATACCTTCGACCATGACGTCCTTGTGATGTGCGGGGTCCGCTACACCATCGCGGCATGCAACTGCGGCCAGCCGGATTGCGACGGCGTGAAGCTGGAAAGAAGCGCGGCCATGGCTAACCGCGTCCTCCAATAATCGGTGTGAAGGAAGGGCTGACCTATCCTTACATCGCCCTCTCACCGGCCCGGCCGACCGATTCAATGTCCCGGCCAACGCCCTTGACCGTGTTGCAGGCCGCCAAGCTGGTGAGAAGAAGCCCAGTGATCATGAGGGCAATGGTCTGACGCATCGATAGTCACTCCCTTTATCGTTCCCGCCACTAAACTTTCACGCCTAAAAGGCAATGAGTGCAATTTGCAACTCCCCGTCTAAGCTCGCCTTGACAGGAGCCGTGGCCGATGCCAATGGCCGCATCCTCCTTTCAGGGGGCGCGTAGCTCAGCGGTAGAGCACACCCTTCACACGGGTGGGGTCACAGGTTCAATCCCTGTCGCGCCCACCATGATCTCCTCCGGTCATGGTGAGAAAGATTATGTCCCTACATTGATCTTTTCGTCCGCTCCGCGTTAACTCGCGGTGATACATCCGGCTGTCTTGGCCGAGGCGAAAGGATAAGGATGTCCTCATTGCTGAAGGGCAGCGCAGCCGCTCTGGCACTGCTGGCAAGTGCTGCCATCCCGGTTTGCGCACAACAGCAACTGACGCTGGAGCGCATCTTCGCCAATCCCGATCTATCGGGGCCTCAGCCGCGAGCGCTGAAGCTCTCGCCAGATGGCAAGCTTGTCACGCTGCTCAAGCCCCGCGCGGACGAGAAGGAACGGCTGGACCTTTGGGCCATCGACAGCGCGACCGGAGCGGAGCGCATGTTGGTGGATTCAAGGAAGACCGGCAGCGGCGCTGAGCTTTCCGAAGCGGAAAAGATGCAGCGCGAACGGGACCGATCGGTTGCAGGCAGCACCGGGATCGCCAGCTATGACTGGGCTCCCAATGGCAAGAGCATCCTCGTCCCGGTGGATGGCGATCTTTACCTTGCATCGCTCGATGGCCAGGTGTCGCGCCTGACCAACACTCCGAGCAGCGAACTGAATGGCGTGGTCAGTCCCAAGGGTGGCTTTGTCTCCTACGTGCGCGACGGCAACCTCTTCGTGCAGCCGATCGGTGCGCGGGAGCGGCAGGTGACGCAGGGGGCGAGTGACACGGTCAGTTGGGGCGTGGCCGAGTTCGTGGCGCAGGAGGAAATGGACCGGCGCACCGGCTATTGGTGGTCGCCGGATGACCAGTTGATCGCGGTTGCTCGCGTGGATGAAGGACCGGTCGGTATCGTCACCCGCACGGCGATCGGCGGCGAGGGCACGAAAGTCTATCAGCAGCGCTATCCCGCAGCGGGAACGCCCAACGCGCTGGTTGACCTCTACGTCATGCGGCCGGATGGCGGTGGCCAAGTCAAGGTCGACCTTGGCGATGACAGCGACATCTATCTGGCGCGGGTCGATTGGTCGAAGGACGGGCGGACGCTCTATGTCCAGCGCCAGACCCGTGACCAGAAGCGGCTCGATCTGCTGGCGGTCGATCCCGCGACGGGCAAGTCCAAGATCGTCCTGACCGAAGGAGCGAAAAGCTGGATCAACCTCAGCAATAACTTCAAGCCGCTGAATGACGGCAGCTTCCTGTGGTGGTCGGAGAAGACGGGGCACGGCCATCTCTACCATGTTCGCGGCGGCAAGTGGGTCGCGCTGACCAGCGGTGCATGGGAAGTGCGGGACGTGGTGGCGGTGGATGAACGGCAGGGCACCGTCTATTTCACCGGCAATCGCGAAACGCCTTTGGAGCAGCAGCTTTACGCTGCCGCGTTGTCGGGCAAGGGGCCGTTGCGGCAGTTGACCAGCAATGGCTGGTGGAACGATGCGGTGATGGACAGCGGCGCAACGCATCTGGTGATCTCTCGCAGCAACACGGACCAGCCCAAGCAGGTCTATCTGGCCGATGGCAGCGGCAAGCGGCTTGGGTGGCTGTCGGAAAATGCCATGACCGGGGATCACCCCTACGCCCCTTACCTCGCCAGCCATGCCAAGACGCGCTTTGGCACGATCAAGGCGGCGGACGGATCAACGCTCTATACACGGATCATGACCCCGCCGCTGGAGCCGGGCAAGCAATACCCCGTCTTCATGCTGCATTATGGCGGGCCGGGAGCGGGTAGGGTCGTCACCAATCAGTGGGGATCGCCCGTCTATCAATATCTGGTGGATCGCGGCTGGATCGTCTTTGCAGTCGATAACAGGGGCACGCCGGATCGCGGCAAGGCGTTCGAGGATCAATTATATCGTGCAATGGGCACGGTAGAGGTCGACGACCAGCTAAAGGGCGTCGAGTGGTTGAAATCTCAGCCCTATGTCGATCCGCAGCGGATCGCGACCTATGGTTGGTCCTATGGCGGCTATATGTCGGTCAAGCTGCTGGAAAAGGCGCCAGGCCTGTTCTCTGCCGCTATCGCGGGCGCTCCCGTAACTCGCTGGGAGCTTTACGACACGCATTATACTGAGCGCTATCTGGGCAAGCCGCAGGATCGCCCAAGCGCCTATCCGGCGTCCGGCGCCATCGACGATGCCGTCAAGATCAAGGACCCGATGCTGCTGATCCACGGCATGTCCGATGACAATGTCGTGTTCGACAACGCCACCGCCTTGATGGCGCGGATGCAGGCAGAAGCCGTGCCGTTCGAGATGATGGTCTATCCCGGCCAGACGCACCGCGTGGGCGGCCCCGGCATCAGCATCCACCTATGGCGCACGATCGAGGATTTCCTCCGTCGCAACGGAACCGCGCCCGAGGAGCCGCGCCTAGGTAAATAAAGGCTATCCGCCCGCAAAGCCGCTTCATGCTGGACAATTGCCGGGACAACGCTATGGCGCCCACTCCGCAATTTTGCATGGAGTGGAGTCTTTAGTCATGGGTTACAAGGTCGTCGTCGTTGGTGCCACGGGCAATGTGGGCCGCGAAATGCTGACCATTCTCGCCGAGCGCGAGTTCCCGATTGACGAGATCGCGGCGGTCGCATCGTCCCGGTCGCATGGCACCGAAGTTGATTTCGGTGACACCGGCAAGACTCTTAAAGTCAAGAATATCGAGCATTTCGACTTCACGGGCTGGGACATCGCCCTGTTCGCCGCAGGCTCTGGCCCGACGGCTGAATATGCGCCCAAGGCTGCTGCGGCTGGCTGCGTGGTGATCGACAATTCGTCGCTGTACCGCATGGACCCCGATGTTCCGCTGATCGTGCCGGAAGTGAACCCGGACGCGATCGATGGCTACAAGAAGAAGAATATCATCGCGAACCCGAATTGCTCGACCGCGCAGATGGTCGTGGCCTTGAAGCCCCTGCATGACGCGGCGAAGATCAAGCGCGTCGTCGTCGCTACCTACCAGTCCGTTTCCGGTGCTGGCAAAGAGGGCATGGACGAGCTGTTCGAACAGTCGCGCAACATCTTCGTGGGCGATCCGGCCGAGGCGAAGAAGTTCACCAAGCAGATCGCCTTCAACGTGATCCCGCACATCGACGTCTTCCTGGACGATGGTTCGACCAAGGAAGAATGGAAGATGGTCGCGGAAACCAAGAAGATCCTCGATCCCAAGGTGAAGGTGACCGCGACCTGCGTGCGCGTGCCCGTGTTTGTCGGTCACTCCGAAGCGCTGAACATCGAGTTCGAGAACGAGATTTCGGCTGAGCAGGCGCAGAACATCCTGCGTGAAGCGCCGGGCATCATGCTCGTCGATAAGCGTGAGGATGGCGGTTACGTCACTCCCGTCGAGTGCGTGGGCGACTATGCGACCTTCGTCAGCCGCGTCCGCGAGGATTCGACCATCGAAAATGGTCTGAACCTCTGGTGCGTCAGCGACAATCTGCGCAAGGGCGCGGCGCTGAACGCGGTGCAGATCGCCGAACTGCTGGGCCGCCGTCACCTGAAGAAGGGCTGAGGCCAACTGATGACGTCCGGCGCTGGCGCTGTTTGGAAAAGTCTTCCGATAGCCCAGCGCCGGATGATCCTGCTGCTGATTGGCGCCATCGCCGCCGCGCAGATCAATCAGCCATTTCCCGAACTCGCGCCGTTACAGCATGGGCCGACGATCGCCCTCGCCTTGGCTGCGCCATGGCTTCTGCGGCGCTGGCCTCTAAGTAATGGCGCAGTGGCCTGCATCACCTTGTTCCTGTTCCTGCATACATTGGGCGGGCGCTACATCTATTCTTATGTGCCCTATGACGATTGGGCGCGCTCGATGACAGGCCATGATTTTTCCAGCACCTTCGGATGGCGGCGCAATGGCTATGACCGGCTCGTCCATTTCGCCTTTGGCCTGCTTCTGACGCACCCACTGGCGCAGATCGCGCGGCGACGGGGTGGCATGGGATTGGGCTGGAGCCTGGCCTTCGGCTTCGTCACGATCGGCTTCATCAGCGCCTTTTATGAATCCTTCGAATGGCTGCTGACGTTGATGGCGGAAGGAGAAACCGCCGACTGGTATAATGGCCAGCAAGGTGACGTCTGGGATCCGCAGAAGGACATGGCCGCCGCTCAGGTCGGTGCACTAATCGCCCTGCTGGTCCTTGGCCTACGCCGCCATCGACAAGGCGGCGCCAAGGCCATATCGAGCAGCGCCGACACAGTGAGGGAGTGATCATGACCGACCTTGAGCTAGAGAAAGTGGAAGTCGAGGGGCTCGGCGGTCTTCCCATTGCGGTCCATATCGCGGGGGAGGGACGCGACCTCGTCCTCATTCATGGCTATTTCTCCAACGCCTGGACCAATTGGATCCGTTACGGCCATGCCGCGCGGCTTGTGGAGGCTGGCTTCCGGCTGATCATGCCGGACCTGCGCGGACATGGCGAAAGCGGCAAACCGCATGACCCCGCCGCCTATCCGCCCGATGCTTTGACGGACGACAATCTGGCCGTCATCGACCAGCTTGGTCTGACCGATTATGACTTGGGCGGCTATTCGCTAGGTGCGCGGACGACGGTGCGGATGCTGGCGTGCGGCGCGACCCCGCGCCGGGTGATCCTTGCTGGCATGGGACTACGCGGCCTCGTCAATACGCTCGACAAGGGCGGCTATTATCGTAACGTCCTCACCAACCTCGGCACGTTCGAGCGCGGCACGTCGGAATGGATGACGGAAGCCTTCCTGAAAACGACGAAGGGCGATCCAGTCGCGCTACTGCATATCCTGAACACCTTCGTGGACACGTCCGCCGAAACGATCGCGACCTTCACGCAGCCGACCGAAGTCATCTGCGGCGTCGACGATCAGGATAACGGCGTGGCGCAGGAACTTGCCGACATTCTGCCCAATGGCCGTTATGTCGAGATACCCGGCAATCACATGGCCGCAGTGACCAAGAAGGAATTGGGCGAGGCCATGGTGGAGTTCCTGACCAGCTGACCCGCCAAACGATCACCGGAATGGCGGCTCGTTGAACGCCCGCAGTTTCCGGCTGTGCAGCTTGGGGCCTTCCTGCCGCAGCAGTTCGCACGTCATCAGCCCGATACGCAGATGTCCCGCAATCGCTTCCTCATAAAAGCGGTTCGCCTGCCCCGGCAGCTTCAGCTCGCCATGGATCGGCTTGTCCGATACGCAAAGCAATGTCCCATAGGGAACCCGGAACCGATAACCCTGCGCCGCGATCGTCGCGGATTCCATGTCGATCCCGACCGCGCGCGACAGGCTGAAGCGCAGCGCTGAACTGGAATAGCGTAGCTCCCAATTGCGATCGTCGGTCGTCACCACGGTCCCGGTGCGCAGCCTGCGCTTGAAATCCTCGGCGCCACTGCCGCCCAAAACCGCTTCGGCGGATTTGGCCAGCGCGACCTGCACCTCTGCAATGGCTGGCACCGGTATTTCGGGGGGCAGCATATCATCCAGCACCTTGTCGTCGCGCAGATAGGCATGGGCGAGCACATAGTCGCCGATCCGCTGGCTGGGCCGCAGGCCACCGCAATGACCAATCATCAACCAGGCTTCCGGCCTCAGCACCGCCAGATGATCGCAGATGGTCTTCGCATTGGCAGGACCGACGCCGATATTGACCAGCGTGATCCCGCTGCGATTGGGCGCGATCAGGTGATAGGCGGGCATCTGATGCTTGCGCCATGCACTGTCCGCGATCATGCGCGCTGGATCGGCCGTCTCCCGCGTCACATAGACGCCGCCTGCGCCGGACAAGGCGGTGTAGGGCGAACCGTCTCTTTGCAGTTCCGCGCAGGCCCAGGCCACGAACTCATCGACATAGCGATGATAGTTGGTGAAGAGGATGTATCGTTGAACATGTTCCGGCGGCGTCCCCGTATAATGTTTCAATCGGGCCAGCGAGAAATCGGTGCGCAGCCCGTCGAACAGAGCCAGCGGCCTTTGCCCATCTGCATCCGGCATGAACAGGCCGTCGGCGATCTCGTCCCCGATCTCCGCCAACTCGGTTGCGGGGAAATGACGCGCCAGTTCGGTCGGAGGCGTGCCGTCAAGGGCGCTGATGTCCAGCCCATCGAGCACATAGGGAAAAGGAATCTGCTGGTCGCTGACCGCTGTTTCGACCTCCACTCCATAATCCCGGACGAGCAAATCGATCTGCTCGGCCAGATAATCGCCGAACATCTCCGGTCGGGTGAGCGTGGTGGTATAAAGGCCGGGCTTGGACAGGCGGGCAAAGGATCGCCCCGGCGGCGGGGCATCGGTTTCGGCATGGTGGGTGATGCGCAGTTCGGGATAACAGAAGCGGCGATCGGACTTTGCCTCTGGCGGAGGCACGCTGCCATCGCGGGCATAGGCCTGCATGGCCTCGCGCAGATTTCCGATAGAGGTCTGGTAGATCCGGTCCAGTTGCGCGACCGCCGCGCTGCCGATGCTTTTCGTCATCGAACCTTGCTACCGCAGATATGTGACGGAAGGAAGGCCGGTGGCCGCGCGATGAGGGCATCGCGCGGCCATCGCGTCAGAGCTGCCCCAACAGATGATCAGCCGACGAAAGCTTGAACTCGCCCGGTGCCTCGACATTCAGTTCGGTCACCACGCCATCCTTTACGATCATGGAAAAGCGCTGGCCACGCGTGCCCATGCCAAACTTGCTGCCGTCCATCGTCAGGCCCCCAGCCTTGACGAAGTCGCCATTGCCATCCGCCAGCATGGTGACCTTATCGTCTGCTCCGGCTGATTTGCCCCATGCGCCCATGACGAACGCGTCATTGACGGCGGTGCAGGCAATCTCGTCCACGCCCTTTTCCTTCAGGGCGTCGGCCTTTTCCACAAAACCGGGGAGGTGCTTGGCCGAGCAGGTCGGCGTAAAGGCGCCGGGAACGGAGAAGAGCGCCACCGTCCGGCCCTTGAAAAATTCGTCGGAGGAAACCTGCTCCGGTCCATTTTCCGTCATCTTGGCAAAGGTGGTGGCGGGGATGCGATCCCCTTTTGCGATGGTCATATTCTGTCTCCTGCCGTTGATGAGGCGGGAGGTCGGCGCTTGGCGGTCCTGTGTCAAGGCGCGCTTACGTGTCGCATCGCCCCCGGTGAACGACAGCCCGCCATTGGCAAAGCCGCTGGGCAGCGTATATTCATCCTATGGATCAACTTCGCTCCTATGCCGGTCAGTTCCTGCTCGCTTTGCCGGGCATGGAAGACATGCGCTTCGATCATTCCGTGATCGCCATTTGCGTCCATGATGAAAATGGCGCTCTCGGCATCGCGGTCAGCGATGAAATCGAGGGCGTGGGGCTGCATGAACTGCTCGAAAGCTTTGACATCAACCCTGCCAATGTCCCCGACATACCCGTGCTTCGCGGTGGGCCGGTCGAACCGCGCCGGGGCTTCGTGCTGCATTCCCTCGATTGGAAAGGGCATGACATGGTGGAGGTCGGGGAGGACTGGGGGCTTTCCGGCTCGCTGGAGATATTGAAGGCGATCGCGGAAGGCACTGGTCCCAGTCGCTACATCGTCGCCCTCGGCTATGCCGGTTGGGGCGCAGGGCAACTCGATCAGGAGATGACCGGCGAAAGCTGGTTCCCGGCGGGATGCAGCGCGGATATATTGTTCGACGTTCCGGCGGAAAAAAAATGGGCGGCGGCCTATGCCGCTGCCGGAGTCGATGCGTCTCATCTGGTGAGCGGCGCTGGCTCCGCCTGATCGCGTCGCATAATTTGCGAGATATTTTCCCGGTTCAACTGCGTAACGATGGCGCGGAACAGAGCTTGTTTCCGCATCGTAACTGAACATTTCCAGGTAAATTCCCGCTAACCGCCTTCATTTACAACGCGGCAAGCGCGCGGGCGCACCTTCATCCTGGGGAAATTGCTCGGGGGTTCAAATCATGAAGAAGTTTGTCGCGGCTATGATTGCCGCAGCGATGCCGCTCGCGCCTGCCAGCGCCGCGCCTTGCTGGAAGAACGTCGCTGTAGAGGCGGCGCAAATTCGGGATTTTGAGATGATGCTGATGGTGTCGGCGCTGCGTTGCCGCTCCACGGGCAGCAACTTCCTGGCCGACTATAACCGCTTCATCCGGGAAAAGCGTGACGCGCTGACGCAGGTCAATGACGAACTGCGCGAACATTTCCGTTCCGTCGCAGGACCGGTGGGCGCGCTGGGAGCTTATGACAATTACGTAACCAGCCTCGCCAACGTTTATGGCGCCGGAGCCGAAGGGCTCGCCTGCCGCGACCTACAGTCGATCACGGATGCGGCTAACGCGCTACCCGCGACCCGGGCGGCGCTGCTTGAACTGTCGGACGCTGCCGGTACGACCCCGCATCTTTCGGGCGCCCGCTGCGACGTCGTTATGGCGATTGCGGATCGGGAAGCGGAGCCATCTGCCGATCTGGGTAGAACGAGGGTAGCGGTCGCCTCACACAACGGCAAAGAGTGACATAAAGAAAACTTTATATTGAGTTGCCATCAACGGCGGCGATTGGTAAAGCGCAGGCCATCGCCGCCGTTTCGCCATGCGAGCGGCTCCGGCACATTCTAAACCGATGGAGACACGCTCGTGGCCACAGCACCCGCCACCCAGGCGCAGGACTATGTGATCGCCGACATCAACCTTGCCGCGTTCGGCCGCAAGGAAATCGAGATCGCCGAAACCGAAATGCCCGGCCTGATGGCCCTGCGCGCCGAATTCGGCGCTGCCAAGCCGCTAAAGGGCGCGCGTATCACCGGATCGCTGCACATGACGATCCAGACCGCCGTGCTGATCGAGACGCTGGCGGAACTGGGCGCGGAAATCCGCTGGGCTTCGTGCAACATCTTCTCGACCCAGGACCACGCCGCCGCTGCCATCGCCGCGTGCGGCATCCCCGTCTTCGCCGTCAAGGGCGAGACGCTGGAGGAATATTGGGATTATGTCATCCGCATCTTCGACTGGGGTGACACGCCCTGCAACATGATCCTGGACGATGGCGGCGACGCCACCATGTTCGCGCTGTGGGGCGCGCGGGTCGAGGCTGGGGAAGAACTGTTCACGCCGGGTAACGAGGAAGAAGAAATCTTCGTCGCGACGCTCAAGCGCTTCCTGGCCGATCGTCCGGGCTACCTGACCAAGACCGTCGCCGCGATCAAGGGCGTTTCGGAAGAAACCACCACCGGCGTTCACCGCCTTTATGAGCTGGCGAAGAAGGGCAAGCTTCCCTTCCCGGCGATCAACGTGAACGACAGCGTCACCAAGTCGAAGTTCGACAATCTCTATGGTTGCAAGGAATCGCTGGTCGACGCCATCCGCCGCGCAACCGACGTCATGCTGGCTGGCAAGGTCGCCTGCGTCGCCGGTTTCGGTGACGTTGGCAAGGGTTCGGCAGCCTCGCTCCGGAACGGCGGCGCCCGCGTTCTGGTGACCGAGGTCGATCCCATCTGCGCGCTTCAGGCGGCGATGGAAGGCTATGAAGTCGTGACGATGGAAGAGGCCGCCACTCGCGCCGACATCTTCGTCACCGCGACTGGCAACGAAGCCGTCATCACCGTCGATCACATGCGCGCGATGAAGAATATGGCGATCGTGTCCAACATCGGTCACTTCGACAGCGAGATCGAGATTGCCGGTCTTTCGAACATGAAGTGGACCGAAATCAAGCCGCAGGTCGACGAAGTCGAATTCCCCGACGGCAAGAAGATCATCGTCCTTGCCAAGGGCCGCCTGGTGAACCTGGGCTGCGCCACCGGCCATCCGAGCTTCGTCATGTCGTCCAGCTTCACCAACCAGGTGCTGGCGCAGATCGAACTGTGGACCAAGTCGGACACCTACAAGAACGACGTATACGTCCTGCCCAAGCATCTGGACGAAAAGGTGGCGGCGCTTCACCTCGAAAAGCTGGGCGTGAAGCTGTCCAAGCTGACCCCCAAGCAGGCCGCCTATATCGGCGTGACGCCGGAAGGTCCGTTCAAGCCGGATCATTACCGCTACTAAAAACCTAAACGGGGGAGGCGAAAGTCTCCCCTTTTTTATGCTTAGCCTCTCGTCATCCCAGCGAAAGCTGGGATCTATTGCCAACGGCGTCCGGCTGAGATGCCAGCTTTCGCTGGCATGACGAAGATGAGGGCGTGTCCGTCTTGAAGGATCCGCGCATTTCTTCAAACTCCCCGCTTCACGCTGCTCCCGACTTGGGTTAGTCCCCTGATAATCATGCAAAGGGGTGGCAGTCGCGATGAGGGGTGAACAGGCGCAATGACGTCATTGACCCCATTTGCCGCAGTCATATTGGGGATCGTGCTGGCCGCGTGGCTGGCCGCTGCGGTGTGGGCGCTTTCGACCGGGCAGCGCATGCGTCGCGAAGGCACGCAAGTGCAGGGCAAGTTCGATCGCCTGTCCAGCCTGCTCGCCTCGGCGCCGGCCGCACCCATCATCATTCATGCCGATGGCCGGATCGAGGCCGCCGACCGGCTCGCCAAATGGCTTGGCAAGGACCGTGTACCCGCTTTTGTATCCGAATTGACCGCGCCCGACGGCGGCCTGGAGCCGGAGGACGCAGCGGCCCTCGCGCAGGAAATAGCGGCGGCCCAACGCGCCGGTCGCAGCTTCGCCCTGCCTGTGCGAGGAGAGGGTTCGTCCCGGCTCCTGCTGGTGCGCGGTGCGCCTGCCGGGCCAGTGCTGGCCGAAAGCGGCGGGGTGGTCCTTTGGATATTCGACGCGACCGACAGCCAGTCGGAAATCCAGGCGCTGAAGAGCAAGGTCGAGCAACTGCGCGAAGCGCTGGAAGCGCTCGCGGGCCTTGTGGAGGCCGCGCCGTTCCCAATGTGGCATCGCACCGCCGACATGCGCCTCAGCCTCGTCAACGCGGCCTATGTCCGCGCGGTTGATGGCGCCAATGCGGCAGACGTCATCGCGCACGGCACCGAACTGGTCGAGGCGGTGGGCGGCCTTGGCCCTCAGTCATCAGCAGAACAGGCGCTGGCCGAGGATCGGGTGGTCGAGCGCATGGTGCCAGCGACCATAGATGGCGAACGTCGCACGATGCGGGTCGTCGATGTGCCGCTGGGCGAAGCTGGTGTCGCCGGTTTCGCGATGGATCAGAATGAGCTTGAACAGGCCCGTGTCGAGCACCGCCGCCTTGAAGCGGCTCAGCGCGACCTTCTCGATCGCCTCTCCGCTGGCGTGGCCCGCTTTGGCCCGGATCGCACCCTGCGTTTCTGGAATCAGCCATTTATGAGCCTGTTCGGGCTAGATCAGGAACATCTGGCGGACCAGCCCGTGTTCGAACGCGTCCTCGATCGCATGCGGGAGGCCCGCCGCCTGCCCGAACATCGCGACTTTCCGGCCTGGCGGGCGGAACGCCGGGACTGGTTCCTCTCCCCCGACCCGCGCGAGGAGAACTGGCTGCTCGCCGATGGCACGCATCTGCGCGTCTATGGTCAGCCATTGCCCGACGGCGGCCTGCTCCTGATATTCGAGGATCGGACGGAGCAGGTCCAGCTTTCCAGCGCGCGCGACACGCTGCTGCGAGTCCGCACAGCGACCTTCGACAATCTGTTCGAGTCGATCGGCGTATTTTCTTCCGATGGCCGCCTGTCGCTGTGGAACAGCCGTTTCCGCTCGATCTGGGAAATATCCGAAGATCTTCTGGCGCAGCACCCGCGCATCGACGAACTTCTCCGCGCCGTCCAATCCCGCCTCGCCAAGCCGCAGCAGGCCAATCTCGTCCGCGAACTGGTCCGCGCCGCGACAGTGGAGCGCAAGCAGCGCGTCGGCCATGTCGGTTTCGCGGACGGCCGCATCTTCGAATTTGCCGCCATCCCTCTGCCCGACGGCAATGCGCTTTTCACGATGCTGGACGTCACCGACAGCCGCCGTGTCGAACAGGTGCTGCGCGACCGCAACGAGGCGCTGGAGCAGGCCGATCGGGTCAAGACCGCCTTCGTCACCAATATGAGCTACGAGCTGCGCACGCCGCTCACCACCATCGCGGGCTTCGCCGAGATGATGAGCGCGGGCTACGCCGGAGACATGAGCGATTCCGCCAAGGAATATGTCGATGGCATTCTCCAGAGTACCAGTCGCCTGTCGATGTTGATCGACAATGTGCTGGACCTGACACAGGGAGAAGCCGGGACACTTCCGATCGATAGGGTGCCTGTCGATCTCGCCGCCCTGGCAAAGGAAAGCATCGAACGGATCAAGACCGAGGCAACGGCCAAGGGCATCGACCTTGCGATCTCCCTGCATGAAACATTGGGAAAGGTGGAAGGCGACAGCCGCCGGATCGGCCAAGCGCTCGACCATCTGCTGGAAAATGCGGTCTGCTACAGCGGACGCGGCGCGCGGGTATTGCTGCACGGCGACGGCAGCAGCGATTCCGCGCGGCTCGTCGTGTCCGACAACGGTCCAGGCATCAGCGCAAAGCGCCGCGCCACGATCTTCGATGCAGCCGCTCGCGCGGAACAGGCACGCAGCGGCGAAAAGGCCGGGATCGGCCTACCGCTCGCCAAGCAATTGGCAGAGGCGCATGGCGGCACCCTCCAGCTCGTGTCAGAGCCGGGGCAGGGCACCATGGCCGTGATCGAGCTACCCCGTGGCTGAGCAGAGCCTGACCATGCCCGACGAAGCGGCGATGCTGGCCCTCGGCCACCGTCTGGCTGACTTGGCGCGCATCGGTGACGTCATCGCGCTGGAGGGCGGCCTTGGCGCGGGAAAGACGACGCTCGCGCGCGGCATATTGGAGGGGCTTGGCCTTGCAGGCGAGGCGCCAAGCCCCAGCTTCGCGATCGTCCAGCCCTATGATGTGCCGGAGGTGAAGCTGCCCGTCGCCCATGTCGACCTCTATCGCCTTGACGATGCGGAAGAGGCGCGGGAACTGGCTCTGGACGAATATCTGATGGACAGCCTGCTGATCGTCGAATGGCCGGATCGCCTGGGTCCGGATGCATGGCCGCATGCGCTGCGGCTCCACATCGACATCGAACCCGACGGCGCTCGGCGCTTGACAGTGCGCGTGCCGGACGCTTGGACAGAGCGATGGTCGCAGATATGATCCCGCCCGCTTCCGCTCCCGCCTTTCTCTCAGCTGCGGGGTGGGGGCATGCCGCTATCGTCCCGCTGGCAGGGGATGCGTCGTTCCGCCGCTACTTCCGCGTGGTCGATGGCGCGCGCCGTGCCGTGCTGATGGATGCGCCGCCGCCACATGAGGACCCGCGCCCGTTCATCGCCATTGCCGAACATTTGGTTCAGCAGGGTTTTGCTGCCCCAGCGATCCTTGCCCGCGACCTGGAGCAAGGTCTGGTGCTCATCGAGGATTTCGGCGACTTGCGGGTCAAGGAACATCTGGATGATGTCCCCGTCGACGAGGAAGGCGTTTATAGCCGCGCAGTCGAACTGCTCGCTGATCTTCATCGCCAGCCTGCCGCCGACCTGCCTCCCTATGACCGCGCGGTCTATCAGCGCGAGGCAGGGCTGGTCACCGAATGGTACTGCCCTGCGATCGGCCTTTCCGTTGATACAGATGCCTATACGCGGGCCTGGGATGCCGTGCTGCCGATCGTGGAGCAATCCGCCAGCCCCACAGTCACAGTGCTGCGCGATTATCATGCCGAAAATATCATGCTGATCGACCGGCCCGAAGTACGCGGGCTTGGCCTTCTTGACTTTCAGGACGCTCTGGCCGGGCATCCCGCTTATGACCTTGTGTCGCTGCTTCAGGACGCTCGGCGCGATGTGCCGCCGGAGGTGGAGGCTGCGATGATCCGCCACTATAAGGCTATCGCAAATCCCCCGGCCGACTTCGACGCTGCCTATGCTGTGCTGGGCGCGCAGCGGAATGCGAAGATCATCGGCCTCTTCACCCGCCTGTGGAAACGGGATGGAAAGCCACGCTACCTGTCCTTCCTGCCGCGCATGTGGGACCTGCTGGAACGCGACCTCGCTCATCCTGCATTGGCACCTGTTGCAGAGTGGTTCGCGGCCAACATCCCAGCGGAAAAGCGCCATCTCGCGCTTCAGGATAACGCCCCCGCATGATCGACACGGCAATGCTGATGGCGGCTGGCCTTGGCAAGCGGATGCGCCCGCTCACCGCCACGCGCCCAAAACCGCTGGTCAAGGTAGCTGGCAAGCCGCTGATGGACCATGCGCTGGACCGGCTGTCCGCTGGCGGCATCCGCAAGGTGGTGGTCAATGTTCATTACCTCGCCGACACGGTCGAGGCGCATCTCAATGCCCATTCGAACGGCATGCAGGTGCTGATTTCGGACGAGCGCCCCAAGCTGCTCGAAACGGGCGGGGGCTTGATCCATGCGCGTTCTCTGCTGGGGGACAAACCCTTCTTCTGCGCGAACAGCGACAATCTCTGGATCGACGGGCCGCAGGAAACGCTGAGCATGATGCAGCGCCTGTGGGACCCCGATCGCATGGATGCGCTGCTGCTGCTGGTGCCACTCGCCCGCGCTCATTGCCATACGGGACCGGGCGACTTCCACATGGACGCCTCTGGCCGGTTGAGCCGCCGCAAGACGAGCCATGTCGCGCCCTTCGTCTTTACGGGCGTTCAGATCCTTTCGCCCAGCCTGCTGGTCGATCCGCCATCCGACGTCTTTTCGACCAATATCTTCTGGAACCGCGCTATCGAAGCGGGGCGCCTCTACGGCGTTTCCCATCAGGGCCTCTGGTTCGACGTCGGCACGCCGCGCGCCATTCCTTTTGTGGAATCGATGCTCGCCTATGGGTGACCGCACCCGGCCCGCCTTGTTCAACATCCCAGCTCACCGCGCCTTTTCCGACGCCTTGGCAGCGGGCATAGTCGCGCAGCATGGCAGCGATCCCATGGCGCTGGCGCAGGGCATGATCCTGCTACCCACCAACCGCGCGATCCGTGCCGTCAGTGACGCTTTCGTCCGCCGATCGGGTGGAGGCCTGCTTCTTCCCCGATTGGTCGCGATCGGCGATCCCGATCTTGGCGAACAGGCAGGCGGTGCGCTCGATCCTCTGGCGGAGGGGGAGGCCATTCCCCCCGCGATCGCGCCCATGCGCCGCCAGATGATCCTGGCCCGCATGGTTCAGCAGGCATCCGGCCAGCCAATGGACGCCGCGCAGGCGATCAAGCTCGGTCAGGCGCTCGGCACGGTGCTCGACCAGATGCAGGTGGAGCGGGTGCCCATCACCGCGCTTTCCGAACTCACGCTGTCGGATGAACTGTCGGGCCATTGGCAAAGATCGCTCGACTTATTTTCCATCCTCATTCGCCGCTGGCCCGAGGAATTGGCACGGCTTGGCCTCATCGACCTTGCTGACCGCCGCAATCGCCTGTTCGATCGCCTCACCACACGTTGGGACGCAGAGCCGCCATCCGGTTTCGTCGTCGCCGCTGGCATAGCCACGACCGCTCCGGCGGTTGCGGGTCTGCTTCGAAGGATTGCCGTCCTGCCGCGCGGCAGCGTCGTTTTCGCTGGCCTCGACCATGAAATGGACGAAGCCGCATGGGATGCCATCGGTCCTTTTGCGCCGGACCCCGTAACCGGCCGTGCGCCCCCTGCGCATGAAACCCATCCCCAATATGCCCTCAAGCGCTTGCTCAATGGAATGAGCGCCACGCGCGATGACGTAGCGCTCTGGCGCTGGGGCAGCGAGCATGATGCACGCGCCGTCCGCAGCCGCAACATCTCCAACGCCATGCTCCCGCCGCGCCTCACCAGCCGCTGGCGCGATCTGAAGACCGCCGACCGCTCACTCACAGGGGTGGAGGCGCTGGAAGTCGCAACGCCGGGTGAGGAAGCTCAGGCGATCGCCATCGCCCTGCGTGAGGCGGTGGAAACGCAGGGCCGCACCGCCGCGCTGGTCACGCCCGACCGCCAACTCGCCACGCGCGTGTCGGCGCATCTGGCGCGCTGGGGAATCGCGGCAGACGATTCCGCAGGCCTTCCGCTGTCCCGCCTGCCGCCGGGCACTCTGCTCATCGCGCTGGCCCAGGCAGTGGCCGAACGCTTCGCGCCCGTCGCGCTTTTGACACTCCTCAAGCATCCGCTGGTCATGCGCGGGGAAGGGCGGCTCCCCTGGCTGGAGGGTGCGCGCGGCCTCGACCTGCTGCTGCGCGGTCCTCGTCCTCCCGCTGGCCTTCAGGGGATCGACCTGCTTCTCGCCGAACGCGAAGGGGAAGATCGTCAGCAGGCGCTACGCGCTCAAAGCCGTCAATGGTGGTCGCAAGCCCGCTCCATGCTCGATCCGCTGGAGCAGGCCTTTGCCGCCGCGCCGTCCGTCGCAACTCAACTCGCCGCTATTCGCGAACAAGCCGGAGCATTGACCGGCGATGCCATATGGTCGGGTGTCCAGGGCCACGCCGCCGCCGACCTGTTCGCGGAGTTGGAACAGGCGGCCCCCGAAGGCCCTCAACAGTCTGACATCCGCTCCCTCCCGACCCTGCTCGACAATATGTTGGGCGGCGTCTCGGTGCGCCCCGTTCAGGGCGGCCATCCGCGCATATCCATATTGGGCCTTATCGAAGCGCAACTGGTTCAGGCTGACCTCATGATTCTCGGCGGCCTCAACGAGGGCACCTGGCCCGGCCTGCCGTCCCCCGATCCCTGGCTTGCTCCCCGCATCCGGCGGGAACTCGGCCTGCCGGGCCTGGAAACCCGCATCGGCCGCGCCGCCCATGACTTTGCCAGCGCATTGGGCGCTCCCCACGTCCTTATCACCCGCGCGCGCAGAGGATCGGGCGGTCCCGCCATAGCCTCCCGCTTCTGGTTGCGTCTCAAGGCCATGGCCGGTCCACAATGGAAGAGCGCCGATCGTTACGCAGCGCTGGCACAGGCACTCGACCGCCCAGCGCGGCACCAGCCCAGCCGCCGTCCCGCGCCAGTGCCACCCGCCTCCGTCCGCCCGAAGCTGATCCCCGTAACGGACGTCGATCGCTTAAAGGCTGACCCCTTCGCCTTTTACGCCAAGCGGATATTGCGCCTAAATCGCCTCGACCCGGTCGATGCCGATGCTGGCCCTGCATGGCGCGGTACGGCTGTCCATGAAATCCTTCAGCACTGGGCAGAGGCCGGGCGGCGCGATCCCGCCGATCTGGAAGCCCGCGCCCGCGCGATGTTCGACCGGCCCGATGTCCATCCGCTGCTGAAGGCGCTCTGGCAGCCAAGGTTGATCGAGGCCATCCGCTGGATCGCTGCCGAAGTCACCGCCGATCAGGCAGCAGGCCGCTCCATATTGGCGGTGGAGACGGATGGCCGGGCGGAAATCGCTGGCGTGACCCTCACCGGCAAGGCTGACCGGATAGATCGCATGCCGGACGGCTCGCTCGCCATAGTCGACTACAAAACCGGCAAACCGCCTAGCGCCAAGCAGGTCAAGGCGGGCTATTCGCTCCAATTAGGGCTACTGGGCCTCATCGCCGAACAGGGTGGCTTCCCGGCCATCGAGGGCGCAAAAACCGCAGGATGTTTCGAATATTGGTCGCTGGCCAAGAAGAACGACGCCTTCGGCTATCGGGAAAGCCCCGTCGATCCGATGGGGAAGCGAGATAAGATCGTAACGGCCTCCTTCACATCGCTCGTCCACGAATGGTTCGAAAAGATCGCTGGCGATTATCTGACGGGTAACGCCCCCTTCGACGCGCAGGTGAATCCCGAAGTCGCAAACTATGGCGACTATGACCAGCTAATGCGGCTGGAGGAATGGTATGGCCGCGACGATGTCTAGAAAGACCTCCGCGCTTCAACCCCTCGCGGGAGCGCAGGCGCGCGCTGCTTCGCCTGACGCCCATGTGTGGCTGTCGGCTTCGGCGGGCACTGGCAAGACGCATGTGCTGACCGCGCGCGTGTTCCGCCTGCTGCTACAGGGCGTGCGGCCCGAAAATATCCTCTGCCTCACCTTCACCAAAGCGGGCGCGGCGGAAATGGCCGACCGCATCCATGATCGCCTCGCCGCCTGGGTCCAGATGGAGGAAGGCGAACTGTTCGAGGATTTGGAGGCGCTGCACGAGGATAGCGGCCCGGAAGCACGCGATCGCGCCCGCCGCCTCTTTGCGGAGGTGCTGGAATCCACCGGCGGCGGTCTTCGCATCCAGACCATCCATGGCTTCTGCCAGCAACTGCTGACCGCCTTTCCCCTCGAAGCCGACCTGCCGCCGGGCTTCCGCCCGCTCGACCAGCGGGAGCAGGCGGCGCTCGCCCGCCAGACCCTGGCCGATCTTGCCGTCCGTGCGCAGGATCAGGGCGACGACCGGCTCATGGAAGCGCTACAAGCGATCAGCCTGCGTCTGGGGGAAGGCGGCGCCGAACAATTCCTCCTGCGCTGCGCCGCCCATCTGCCCGCGCTGGAGCAATTGCCAGAAGACATCGCCGCCTCGCTCTATCGCGAACTCGGCCTTCCCGAAGGTGACGTCATCGCGCACCTCGCCAGCCAGTGCGAAGACGCGCAGTTCGACATGCGGACCCTCGTCTGGATCGCTCAGGCCAATGCCGATTGGGGCACCGGCCGCGCCCTGGAGCGCTGTGACCGCATAGCCCGATGGCGAGCCTTAGGCGCTCGCGGCCGCGCGGAGGCTTTGGAGGATCTGCACGCCGCTTGGGCGAAGAAGGACGGCGACCTCATTTCGACCAAGGGCTGGGTTCCCCCGGTCGATGGCTATGGTGAAGCAAGCGCGCGCCTCCACTCCCGCTGCGCCGAGCTTCTGAACCTCAAGGCGCTCGCCGCCTATGCCGACCTGCTCGCCGAAGGGCTGCATGCGGGCCGCGCCTATGCCCGCGCCTATCATGAGGCAAAGCAGCTTGCCGGTGCCGTGGACTTCAACGACCTCATCGCCCGCACCGCCGATCTTCTGTCCCAACCTGGCATCGCCGACTGGATTCGCTACAAGCTCGATCAGCGCATCGATCACATCATGGTCGATGAGGCGCAGGACACGAACGTCAGCCAGTGGCAGATCGTAGGCGCGCTCGCTGCCGAATTTTTCGCAGGGGAGGGCGCCAAGGGTGATCGCGTCCGCACCATCTTCACCGTCGGCGACTTCAAGCAGGCGATCTTCGGCTTCCAGGGCACCAGCCCGCAGGCCTTCGCCGCCGCGCAGATAGCATTCCAGCGTAATGCGGAAGATGCCGACCATATCTTCCACGACCTGTCGCTCGAACGCAGTTTCCGCTCCACGCCCGCCGTGCTCGACGTAGTGGACCGGACAATCGCGACCTTGAGCGCCGAGCGGCTCGGCCTCCTCTCGGGCGCCGTCCAGCACATCAGCGCCAACCGCTTCCCCGGCGAAGTCCTGCTATGGAAACCAGCCATCGCTGGCCTGTCCGACGACGCCGAAGGGGAGGAGGATTGGGCCGCCGATCAGGAACGCCTGCTCGCCCAGAATATTGCGCGGCAGATCCGCCAATGGATCGATGACGGCATGATGCTCGAAAGCCGTGGCCGCCCGGTTACGGCAGGCGATATCATGATCCTCGTCCGCCGCCGCAGCGAACTAGCCCGCCTGATCGTTGCCCGCCTCTATGAGGAAGGCGTCGCCGTCGCGGGGATCGATCGCCTTCGCCTCAATGCGCCGCTTGCCGTGCGCGACCTCCTTGCCGCGCTCCGTTTCGCGGTGCAGCCGGAGGATGATCTCAACCTGGCCTCGCTGTTGGTATCGCCGCTGATCGGTTGGTCGCAGGATGATCTCATGGCCCGCGCCATGAACCGCCGCGTTGGCCTTTGGCAGCATCTCACCCGGACCCAGGACGAAGAGTTGCTCGCCCCGCTTCGCACCCTGCTGAACCGCGCAGACCTCACCACGCCCTACCGCTATCTCGAATCGATTCTGTCCGGCCCGATGGAGGGGCGCCGCCGCCTGATCGAACGTCTGGGGGTAGAGGCGACCGATCCGATCGAGGAGCTGCTCAACGCCGCGCTCGCTTTCGAGACGGACGATCACCCCTCCTTGCAGCGTTTCGTCGATTGGTTCGACCGGGGCGAAGTGGAGATCGTCCGCGACGCGGCGGCGCAGGGCGATTCGCTCCGCCTTCTTACCGTGCACGGTGCGAAGGGTTTGCAGGCCCCGGTCGTCATATTGGCGGACGCCTGCCTTGATCCCGATGCCGGGACACGCAGCGATTCGCTGGAATGGAACGGCCTGCCTATCCTCCCTCCCCGCAAGTCCGAGCGGCTTGGTCCCATCGGGCAAGTTCTGGAGGAAGCCCGCGCTGCCGAACGGCAGGAGCATTGGCGGCTGCTCTATGTCGCGCTGACCCGTGCCGAGGAAAGGCTGGTCGTCACCGGCTCGCTAGGCCCGCGCGCCCGAGGCATGCCGCAACCCGAAAGCTGGTTCACGGCGGTCGAGAACGCCATGATCGACCTTGGCGCGGAATGGGAGGACGATCATCTATGGGGCGCGCGTCGGCGTTGGCTGGGCGCAGAAGCCCTGCCTCCGCGTCCCCTGCAAAAGGCCGCTACTGTTGAAGCGGCGTCGCACGCCGAACCCGCTTGGCTCCGTCAGCCCGCGCCAGAAGAAGCGCGTCCCCCCCGGCCCCTCGCACCTTCCGCTCCGGTAGAGGATGACGTGCCCTATCCCCCGCCCACGCCTGCCATGCGGGCGGCGAGCGAGCGGGGGCGCTGGCTGCACGCCTTGTTCGAACGGTTGCCTGATGTTTTGCCCGAACAACGCCGTCAACGCGCCGACCGCTGGCTCGAACAGCAGGGCGCGGCGGATCCATCATTGCGCCATGACGTCATTTCACAGGCTCTTCGCGTGATCGAGGATAGCGACTTCGCGCCGCTCTTCGCCCCCGGCGCCCTTGCTGAAGCGCCTGTCGCCGCGGTCGTCGGCGACATGGTGATCTCCGGCACCGTGGATCGGCTATGCATCGGCCCCGACCGCGTGCAGGTCGTGGATTTCAAAACGGGCCGCATAGCGCCGCTCAGCGTGGAGGAAGTGCCCGCCGCCCATGTCCGCCAGATGGCAGCCTATGCCGCCGCGCTTCAGGTGATCTTCCCCGACCGGCGGATAGAAGCCGCGCTGCTCTACACCAGCGCCCCGCGCCTCATCACGCTTCCGCACGATCTTCTCGCCGCGCACAAGCCGGGCTTTCCCCCCGCGCAGGAGAATTTGCCGCTTTCACCCGTTGAGACGGACGCGTCACCGTCCTAGATATCCGCCCAACTGAAGGAGAAATATAACATGGCTACCAAGGCAGTCACCGACACCAGCTTCCAGGCGGACGTGATCGACGCAGACAAGCCCGTGCTTGTCGATTTCTGGGCAGAATGGTGCGGCCCCTGCAAGATGATCGGCCCGGCCTTGGAAGAAATCTCCGAGGAACTGGCTGACAAGGTCATCATCGCCAAGATCAACATCGACGAAAATCCCGACGCGCCCGGCAAATATGGCGTGCGCGGCATCCCGACGATGATCCTGTTCAAAAATGGCGAAGCAGCGGCCACGAAAGTTGGCGCCGCGCCTAAGAGCGCCCTAAAAGGCTGGATCGAAAGCGTCCTCTAATCTGTCCAAGACTCCCTCTCCCCTAGGGGAGAGGGCCGGGGAGAGGGGAACGCGCAACGTCGCCACCGAAGTAGCCCCCAAGCCTTACCGAAACAACACCCCCGCCGCAGCCTCCCACAACCGCGGCGACGAAGCCCCAAGCAATCCCCGTCGCAAATCGCCCACCACATAGGGCGACCCATCCAACCGCTGACAGCATCCGCCAGCTTCGTTCAGGAACAGCGTCCCGGCGGCATGGTCCCACGGCAATGTTCGCGCAAAGACCGAAACATCATTCTGCCCCAACACCAGCCGAGGATATTGCTCCGCCGCACAGCGCGGAATGTCCACAAGCGCAAAAGCCCCTTCCGCCCGCCGTTGAATGTCAGCTCGCTCTTCCGGCGTCATGAAATAGACCGCCAGCGCCGCAATCGGCAGGGGATCACCGCTCTCCCGCGCCCGGACCTGCTCGCCATCGATATAACTGCCAGCTCCTAGCGTGGCGTGACACAAACGCCCGGTAAGCGGGTCCAATATCCATCCCGCCAATGTCGTTCCCGCGTCGGCCAACGCGATCATGATACCGAAAGGCGGGCGCCCAGCTGCGAAATTACCTGTCCCGTCGATCGGGTCTATGATCCAGTTGAGCCCGTCACCCGCCCGATCCAATATCGCCGGGTCCGCCGCGCAGGCTTCTTCGCCGATGATTCCCGCTTCGGGCAGGATCTGGCTCAGCCCTTCGGCCAGCCTGATCTCGCTTTCCCTGTCGGCAACGGTGACGAAGTCATCGACGGCCTTCTCGCTGATCTCGTCGGCGCGTAAATTCTGGAAGCGCGGCATGACGATGTCTCGCGCCACCTCACGCATCAACGTGACGACATCGTCATGCAGCTCGATCGGCATCAGCTACGGTAATCCGCGTTGATCGAGATATATCCATGCGTCAGGTCGCAGGTCCAGACCGTCGCGCGGCCCTCGCCAAGGCCAAGGTCCACGCCGATCTGGATATCCTGCCCCTTAAGGTGCGCGGCAACCGGCGCCTCGTCATAGCCTTCCGCCGCGAGCCCGCCCGAGGCCACCTGCGTCACGCCGAACCGGATGGACAGCTTGTCGCGATCAGCCGGTTCGCCCGCCTTGCCGACCGCCATGACCACGCGCCCCCAATTCGCGTCCTCGCCCGCAATAGCGGTCTTCACGAGCGGAGAATTGGCGATGGACAGTGCGATCCGGTGCGCGCTCGCGTCGCTCTCCGCGCCTTCGACGCTGATCTCGATGAACTTCGACGCGCCCTCGCCATCGCGCACCACCAGATGCGCCAGTTGCAGGCAAAGGTCGCTCAGCGCCGCCTGAAACGCATCCGCTCCCGCATCGTCCATCGACGTCAACGGGGTGTTGCCTGCCCTGCCCGTGGCAAAGGCCAGCACGGTATCACTGGTCGACTTATCACTATCGACCGTGATGCAGGAGAAAGTCCGCCGGTTCGCCGCCGACAGCATCTGCTGCAACAGTTTCGGCTCGACCGCTGCGTCGGTAAAGATATAGCCGAGCATCGTCGCCATATCCGGCGCGATCATGCCCGATCCCTTGATGATCCCCGCCAGCTCAACGCGCGTCTCGCCAATCATGGCGCTCGTGCGCGCACCCTTGGCATAGGTGTCGGTCGTCCCGATCGTATTCGCCGCCTCTTCCCACTTGCAAGGCACGGCGGAGAAAGCTGCCTCCAGCCCAGCCTCAGCCTTGTCCACCGGCAAGGGAACACCGATCACCCCAGTCGAAGACACGAAAACATCCGAAGGCAGGCATCCAAGATGATTGGCGACCTTCGCCGCGATCGCTTCGACAGCCGCCCGCCCGCGATGGCCGGTGAAGGCATTGGCATTGCCCGCATTCACCACCAGCGCCCGTGCCGACCCGAGCGGAATGGCGTCCCGGCACCATTCGACCTCGGGGGAGGGGCACTTGCTCTGCGTCGTCACGCCAGCAACCGCCGTCCCCTCGGCCAGTTCCACATATGTCAGATCGCACCGATCCCAATTCTTGTACCGCGCCCTGGCAACGCGCGCGGTCACGCCTGAAATCGCGGGAAGTTCGGGAAAGTCTGCGGGGGCGAGGGGAGAGCGCTGTGTCATGAGCGCGGATTAGCGCATATCATCCGTCCGTCAATCATTGCCTCGATCGAAGCGTTCAGGCCGCTCATCAATTGACTATCCCACAGCCAAACCCTAAATCGCCGCGCATATCCGTGTGCGTTGCCTTAAAAGGGTGCGCGCTCCCCTTTTGTCAGGAACTTGCATGTTCGGCGCACTCGCCAAGTCCATCTTCGGATCGTCCAACGAACGTTACGTAAAGTCGTTGGGCAAGATCGTCGAACGCATCGCATCTTTCGAACCCGCCATTTCGGCGATGAGCGACGAGGAACTGACGGCACAGACGGCCCGATTCCGCGAACGCCTGGCGCAGGGTGAGACGCTCGACGACCTGCTTCCCGAGGCCTTCGCCACGGTTCGTGAGGCCGCCAAGCGCACCCTTCACCAGCGCCACTATGATGTGCAGATGGTCGGCGGCATCGTCCTCCACCGCGGCGAGATCGCCGAAATGCGCACGGGTGAGGGTAAGACGCTGGTCGCGACGCTCGCCACCTATCTGAACGCGCTGGAAGGGAAGGGCGTCCATGTCGTTACCGTCAACGACTATCTCGCCAGCCGCGACTGCGAGTGGATGGGGCAGGTCTATCGTTTCCTCGGCCTGACCACGGGCGTGATTGTACCGAACCTCAGCGAGGATCAGCGGCGCGAAGCCTATAATGCCGACATTACCTACGCGACGAACAACGAACTCGGCTTCGACTATCTGCGCGACAATATGAAGTATGATCGCGCATCGATGGTGCAGCGGCCCTTCAACTTCGCCATCGTCGACGAGGTGGACTCGATCCTGATCGACGAAGCGCGCACCCCGCTGATCATCTCGGGTCCGACCGATGACAAGTCGGAACTCTATGTGGCCGTCGATGCTATCGTGAAGAAGCTGGACGAAGCCGATTATGAGAAGGACGAGAAGCAGCGCACCGTCACCCTGACGGAGGACGGGACGGAAAAGATCGAGCGTCTGCTGGAAGATGCTGGCCTGCTGGAAGGCGCCAACCTCTACGATTTCGAAAACACCGCCGTTGTTCACCATGTAAATCAGGCGCTGCGCGCGGTCGTGATGTTCCGCCGCGACATCGATTACATCGTCAAAGACGGCAAGGTCATCATCATCGATGAGTTCACCGGCCGCATGATGGATGGCCGCCGCTGGTCGGACGGCTTGCACCAGGCGGTGGAAGCCAAGGAAGGGGTGAATATCGAGCCTGAAAATCAGACGCTCGCCTCCATCACTTTCCAGAATTTTTTCCGCATGTACCCGAAGCTCGGCGGCATGACCGGCACGGCCGCGACCGAAGCGACCGAATTCTACGAAATCTACAAGATGAACGTCGTCACCATCCCGACCAACCGGCCGGTGCAACGTGTCGATGAAGAAGACAGCTTCTACAAGAATCTGGAAGATAAGTTCCGCGGCATCGCCAAGACGATCAAGGTCCATGCCGAAAAGGGCCAGCCGGTCCTCGTCGGCACGGTGTCGATCGAAAAGTCGGAAATGCTGTCCGAATTCCTCAATCAGGAAGGCGTGAAGCACGCCGTCCTCAACGCTCGCTTCCATGAAAGCGAAGCGCACATCGTCGCGCAGGCGGGCCGGAAGGGCGCCGTCACCATCGCGACGAACATGGCGGGTCGCGGCACCGACATCAAATTGGGCGGCAACCTGGAAATGCGCGTCGAGGACGAACTGCGCGACATGCCGGAAGGACCGGAACGCGAAGCCGCGATCGCCCGGATCGACGCCGAGATCGAAGCTGAAAAGGCCGAGGTGCTCGCCGCTGGTGGTCTCTTCGTCCTCGCGACCGAACGGCATGAAAGCCGCCGCATCGACAACCAGCTGCGCGGTCGTTCAGGGCGTCAGGGCGACCCCGGCCTCTCGCGCTTCTACCTCAGCCTCGACGATGACCTGATGCGCATCTTCGGCCCGGACACCATGTTTGCCAAAATGATCCGCTCGAACCTTGAGGATGGCGAGGCGCTGCCCCCGTCCAAGTGGCTCAGCAAGGCGATCGAAACCGCGCAGAGGAAAGTCGAAGCGCGCAACTACGACATCCGCAAGCAGGTCGTCGAATATGACGACGTCATGAACGACCAGCGCAAGGTCATTTATGAACAGCGCGCCGACATCATGGACGCTGATACCGTTGACGACGTCGTGACGGACATGCGGCACGAAACGGTCAACGACCTTGTCGGCGCATCCTGTCCTCCGGGCACATATCCCGAACAGTGGGATATCGACCGGCTGAAGGCGCGCACCGCCGAAATCCTCGGGCTTGAACCCGACTTCGACGCATGGCTGACGGAAGATGCCGTCGATCCGGAATTGATCGAGGAACGCCTCAAGGCTCTTGCCGATGAAGCGGTCGCCGAAAAGATTGGCGGGATCGATCCGGAAAACTGGCACATGATCGAAAAATCGATCCTGCTCCAGAGCCTGGACCATCACTGGAAAGAGCATCTGTCGACCCTCGACGCGCTGCGCCAGGTCGTTCACCTGCGCGCCTATGCGCAAAAGACGCCGATCAACGAATATAAGCAGGAAGCCTTCGCCCTGTTTGAGCGCATGCTGAGCAACATCCGTGAGGATGTGACCGGCTCGATCGCGCGCGTGCAGTTCAGGATGGAAGAACCGCTGCCCGAGTTCGACCTGCCCGTGCTTCCCGACTTCATCACCACGCACATCGACCCCTTCTCAGGTGAAGATAATAGCGGTGACATCGACGCTGGCCAGTTGGGCAGCATCACGACCACGCTGCCGCGCCCTCCGGTCGGCAACGCTCAGCCCGGCGAGTTCACCAATCTGGATATCAGCCGCAACGCGCCATGCCCGTGCGGCTCTGGTCAAAAATACAAGCACTGCCACGGCGCGCTCGCCTGAGCGCAAACCGCTAGCAGCAGTTCTGAGGGCTTATCGAATTCCCGTCATGCCAGCCAAACTGGCGCGGCGGGGATAAATCTCAGGCAAGGCTGGCGTGCAGAGGCCATTTCTGGAGGGGCGATCCATACGCCCCCATCGCTCAATCCCGCTTGTCCGGCCCATCCCCGTGCAGCTTGGCCCATAAGTCCGCCGTCCCTGCCTCCTGCGCCTTCGTCACATATTGGGCGGCGACCAGCCAGCCCTTGATCGGGCGTAACGGCAACACTGTCGTCAATATGAGCACCGGGATACCGACGGCGATGTGCACCCATAAAGGCGGCCGCGCCAATATCTCCAACATCACGATAAAGATGACGCCGGGAACGCAGGCGAACAACTGCACGAACACCGCTGGGCCATCCGCCGGGTCCGCAAAGGAATAATCCAGTCCGCAAACCTCACACCTATCGCGGACGGTAAGAAATCCCTTGAATATATGCCCGTCGCCGCACCGGGGGCAACGACCCAGCGCGCCGGTTTCGATCAGCGAACGCCTTGGCGACTTATCCGACGGTTGAACCATATCTGCTTCCCCTGTGCACGTTCCGGGCCTTCGCCTGGCAAGTCCATGTGATGATAGAGGAGCCTAATTCAATTGGCCTTTTTGTCCCACCTGCATATTGCCTCGCTCCAAAGGGCGTCGTCCGCATTGACGTTACGGCATGGCCGCTGGAAAGTTATCACTGGATTGCAGTCGTCAACAATGTCTGTTAAACGCGCCGCGATTTGGATGCCCGACAGCATACAAGTCGCGCCCCCGGCATCCCTTGCTCGGGGGCGCTTTCATTTTTATCGGCTGCAATCCCCCTAGGTTATTGATGCGCAGGCTTTCCGCCTACGGGGTCGCTCGGCACGTCAAAATTTTCCATGGCGTCATGCAGGACCTGATCGGGACAGGAAGCGGCCAGCGCCCTAACCTTGTACCGCAACGCCAATTCCCGATGCGCCGCGACCTCTTCGGCAGGAGCGTGCCTTGCCAAGGCGTCGTTGACCTTGGCAGCTTCCTCCCGTGCGCGCCGGAACAAATAGGGTGCATCCGTTTGCCCAGACATTGCAACCTCCAGATGGTGAGATGGAAGTGATAGCATGCTGGTTCACGATACTCCTTAACGAGGGTTAAGGCGAGGCGTAGGTGCGATCATCTGCAAAATCGGCCAACAGGATGCGCATACGGCCGAATTCGCGCTCCGACCCCCGCTCCAAATGGCGACCATAGTTTCGCTCTATGAACTTCCACCCGATCCAGTGTAGATGACAGCATGCAGACGCGCCTTGTAGAATATTTCCTGGCGTTAGAGCGCGAAGGTCATTTCGCGCGCGCGGCGTCCTACTGCAATGTCTCGCAACCCACGCTGTCCGTGGGCATCGCGTCACTGGAAGCGCAGCTGGGAAAGCGGCTGATCCGGCGCGATCGCAAATATGTGGGTTTGACGGCTGAGGGAGAGGCTATCCTGCCATGGGCACGTCAATTGATCGCCGCTGCCGAAGCCCTTGGTCACGCGGCGGAAACGGCCCGTGGTCCGCTGAAGGGCGAATTAAGGCTGGGCGCGATCCCGGCCGCCATGCCGGTGATCGGCCATCTCACTGAAGCGATGCTGGAGCGCCATCGGGGCCTTAACATCTCCGTCCGCGCGCTCACTTCCCGGCAGATCGAGCGGGGCCTTGCTGCGTTCGAACTGGACGCCGGGATCACCTATCTCGATTTCGAACCACCGGCCCACGCCTTGTCAGTGCCTCTTTATACAGAGCGGGCGATCCTCATCGGTGCGGTCGGCTGCGCTCCGATACCCGATCCGCTGGACTGGGCCGATCTTGCGGACCTGCCGCTGTGCCTGTTGCATCAGGGCATGCAGAACAGGCGTATCCTGGACGCGCGTCTGGCCGAACGGGGGCTTGCCCTGCGCCCGGTGGTCACGGCGGACAGCTATGTCGCACTGCTCGGCCTTGTGCAGCAGGGGCGGCTCTGTTCTATCATTCCGGAAAATCATGCCACCTTGCTGGAAGGGCTGGCCTGGGCGCGCACTTATCCGCTGCCCGCCACGGCGGAAGGCAGTCGCGTGGGCGTCATAGTGTCGGATCGTGCACCGATGGGACCGTTGGCTCAAGCGGTCCTCAGCGTCGCGCGCGACCTGCGCTTGCCTAATGGCTATCGCACCGCTTCATAGAATATCTCTATCATCCATTAGGGGCTTCAATTTGACCCGAGCCGGGTGGCCCGGCACCATGGCTGCGGATCGAAGGCTGCAGGCAGGGCAGGATGGAAGCATTTATTGAACGCTGGACCGCGCGTCATGGCGCCACGCGCGACCAGTTACTGCCCCTTCTGCATGCGGTGCAGAACGAGGCGGGCTATATCGACGATGCGCAGGTCCCGATAATTGCGCAGGCGTTGAACCTCACTCGCGCGGACGTGCATGGCGTCATCACCTTCTACCATGATTTTCGCCGTGTTCCGCCCGGCCGCCACATTGTGAAGCTCTGCCGCGCGGAAAGCTGCCAATCACGCGGCGGCGCGGCGATCGAACATCAGGCGGCGCAAATTCTGGGCGTCGCCATGGGGGAGACCCGGGCTGATGGTCAGCTAAGCCTGGAGCCTGTCTATTGCCTGGGCCTTTGCCCGATCGGGCCGAATGCGCTGGTGGACGGCCGACCGGTTGCGGGGATCGATGCCAAAGCCCTGGAACGGATCGCAGCGGAGATGGCGGCATGAGCCGGGTCTTCATCAGCCGGGATATGGCCTCCGTCGCGCTCGGCGCCGACGAAGTCGCGCGCGGCTTCACGCAGGCAGGGTGCGAAGTGGTGCGCACTGGATCGCGCGGCTTGTTTTCCATCGAGCCATTGGTCGAAGTGGAGACGGATGCAGGCCGTATCGGTTACGGGCCGGTCGGACCGCAGGACGTTACGTCGGTACTGGACGGCACGCATCCTGCCAGGCTGGGCAAGGTGGACGATTTGCCCTTCTTCGCTGGTCAGCAACGCTTTACCTTCGCACGGTGCGGCATCATCGATCCGCTGAGCCTTACCGATTATGCGGCCCATGATGGCTGGAAGGGGCTGGAAAAGGCTCGCGCCATGCCTCCGCAGCAAGTGGTCGATGCGGTCAAGGCGTCAGGGCTGCGCGGGCGCGGCGGCGCCGGTTTCCCGACCGGGATCAAATGGCAGACGGTGCTGGATGCGCCGGGCGCGCCTAAGTTCATCGTCTGCAACGCCGATGAAGGTGACAGCGGCACCTTCGCGGATCGGATGCTGATGGAGGGCGATCCCTTCTGCCTGATCGAAGGGATGGCGATCGCCGCCCATGCCGTCGGCGCGGCCCATGGCTATATCTACATCCGCAGCGAATATCCCTACAGCATCGCCACCATGCGCGCGGCGATCGATGCCAGCGCGCATCTCATCACGCCCTTCACGCTGGAGGTGCGCGAGGGCGCGGGCGCCTATGTCTGCGGCGAGGAAACAGCGCTGCTCGACAGTATCGAGGGCAAACGCGGGCAGGTGAGGGCAAAGCCGCCGCTCCCGGCCTTGCAGGGGCTATTTGGTCAGCCGACCGTCATCAACAATGTGCTGTCGCTGGCTGCGGTGCCCTTCATCCTGGCGGAGGGGCCGGATGCCTATGCGACGGTTGGCTTTGGCCGCTCGCGCGGAACCATGCCGGTGCAGCTCGCGGGCAATGTAAAGCATGGCGGCCTTTATGAGATTGGCTTCGGCATAACGCTTGGCGAGTTGGTGAACGACATTGGCGGCGGCACGGCGAGCGGTCGCCCTGTGCGGGCGGTGCAAGTGGGTGGACCACTCGGCGCTTACTTCCCGCCATCGATGTTCCATCTGCCGTTCGATTATGAAGCCTTTGCGCAAGCTGGCGGGCTGATCGGCCATGCCGGCATCACCGTCTTCGATGACAGCGTCGATATGGCGCATATGGCGCGCTTTGCCATGGAGTTCTGTTCGGTCGAAAGCTGCGGCAAATGCACGCCCTGTCGGATCGGATCGACGCGGGGGGTGGAGATCATGGATCGGCTGCTGACCCGCAGGGCGGAGGGGCTGCCTCCAGCGAACCCATCAATTTCGGCAGGACTGAGCAAGGCGCTCTATTCACGAGCGCCCGGTGCCATGCAACGCAGCGTGGACGAGGATCTGCAACTGCTGCGCGACCTGGCCGATACGATGAAATATGGCTCGCTCTGCGCGCTGGGTGGGTTCACACCCTATCCGGTGCTGAGCGCGCTCGATCATTTCCCCGAAGACTTTGGCGCGCCCGCGTCTACCAAGGAAGCTGCGGAATGACCTTCACCCGCGAAGCCGATCATGGCACCCCGCCAGCCCTCACCACTGGCAAACCCGTCACGCTCACCATTGACGGCCAAAGCGTCACGATGGCCGAGGGCACGAGCATCATGCGCGCCGCTTCGCTCACCGGCTGCTCCATTCCCAAACTGTGCGCCACCGACAATCTGGAGAGTTTCGGCTCCTGTCGCCTGTGTCTGGTCGAGGTGGAAGGGCGCAGCGGCTATCCGGCGTCCTGCACCACGCCGATCGCCGAAGGCATGGTGGTTCGCACTCAAAGCGATCGGCTGAAGCAGCTCCGCCGGGGCGTGATGGAGCTTTACATCTCCGACCATCCACTCGACTGCCTGACCTGCGCCGCCAATGGCGACTGCGAATTACAGGATCAAGCCGGTGCGGTGGGGCTGCGCGAGGTCCGCTACGGCTATGACGGCGCAACCAATATGGGGCAGGCGAAGGACCAGTCGAACCCTTATTTCGACTTCGATCCCAGCAAATGCATAGTCTGCTCCCGCTGCGTGCGCGCCTGTGAAGAGGTGCAGGGCACCTTCGCGCTGACTATCGAGGACAGGGGCTTCGGATCAAAAGTCTCTGCGTCGCAGGGCGAAGATTTCCTTGGCTCCGAATGCGTGTCCTGCGGCGCCTGCGTGCAGGCTTGTCCCACCGCCTCGCTGATCGAAAAGAAAGTGGTCGAGGTCGGCACGCCCGACCGGGCCATCGTCACCACCTGCGCCTATTGCGGCGTCGGCTGCACCTTCCGCGCGGAAATGCGTGGCGAGGAGCTGGTGCGCATGGTGCCGTGGAAAGAGGGCAAGGCCAATCGTGGCCATAGCTGCGTCAAGGGCCGCTTCGCCTGGGGCTATGCCCAGCATCAGGACCGGATACTCAACGCCATGATCCGCGCATCCGTGGACCAGCCCTGGCGTGAGGTATCGTGGGACGAAGCCATTGCCCACACGGCAGCGGAGTTCCGCCGCATCCAGGCCAAATATGGTACGCGCTCCATCGGCGGCATCACGTCAAGCCGCTGCACCAATGAGGAAACATTCCTCGTCCAGAAGCTCGTCCGTCAGGGTTTCGGCAACAACAATGTCGATACCTGCGCCCGCGTCTGCCACTCGCCCACCGGCTATGGGCTCAGCACGACCTTCGGCACCTCTGCCGGGACGCAGGATTTCGACAGCGTGATGCAGTCCGACGTGATCCTCGTCATCGGCGCCAACCCGACTGACGGCCACCCCGTATTTGCCTCGCGCATGAAGAAGCGGTTGCGGCAGGGCGCCAAGCTGATCGTCATCGACCCGCGTCGCATTGACATGGTGAAGTCCCCCCATGTCGAGGCGGAACATCATCTGCCGCTGCGCCCCGGCACCAACGTCGCCATGCTGACGGCTCTCGCTCATGTCGTCGTGACCGAGAAGCTGTACGATGAAGCCTTCATTCGCGCGCGCTGCGATTGGGACGAATTTGCCGAATGGGCCGAGTTCGTGTCACAGCCAGCCCGTTCTCCCGAAGCCATCGAACCGCTGACGGGAGTAAAGGCGCAGGACGTCCGCGCCGCCGCTCGCCTCTACGCCACCGGCGGCAACGGCGCGATCTATTACGGCCTGGGCGTCACTGAACATAGCCAGGGCAGCTCCACCGTCATGGCAATCGCCAATCTCGCCATGGCGACCGGCAATGTCGGGCGCGAGGGCGTGGGCGTGAACCCACTGCGCGGGCAGAATAATGTGCAGGGCGCCTGTGACATGGGCAGCTTCCCGCACGAATTTTCCGGCTATCGCCACGTTTCCGACGATGCCACGCGCGCGCTGTTCGAACAAAGCTGGGGCGTGGCGCTGGACCCCGAACCGGGGCTTCGCATCCCCAACATGCTGGATGCGGCCACCGACGGCACCTTCAAGGGCATTTTCATCCAGGGCGAGGACATTCTCCAGTCCGACCCCAATACGCACCATGTCGCGGCCGGACTGGCGGCGATGGAGTGCGTCGTGGTGCAGGACCTCTTCCTCAACGAGACCGCCAATTACGCGCATGTCTTCCTGCCCGGCTCGACCTTCCTGGAAAAGGACGGGACCTTCACCAATGCCGAACGGCGCATTCAGCGCGTGCGCAAGGTGATGACGCCCCTTAACGGCTATGAAGATTGGGAGATCGTGCAACTGGTCGCCAACGCCATGGGATTGGGCTGGACCTACAGCCACCCGGCGCAGATCATGGACGAAATCGCCGCGCTCACCCCGACCTTCGCGGGCGTGCATTATGACCGCCTGGACGCAGAGGGATCGCTGCAATGGCCCGCGAACGACCGGGCTCCCCACGGCACGCCGACCATGCATCTAGACGGTTTTGTTCGGGGCCGGGGCAAGTTCGTCGTCACCGACTATGTGCCGACCGATGAAAAGACCGGCCCACGTTTCCCGCTACTGCTGACCACAGGGCGCATCCTTAGCCAATATAATGTCGGCGCGCAGACCCGCCGCACCGCCAATGCCGCCTGGCATCCCGAAGACCGGCTGGAAATCCATCCCAGCGATGCGGAAAACAGGGGCCTTAAGGATGGGGATTGGGTAACGCTCCGCAGCAGGGCAGGGGAAACCACCCTGCGAGCACTGGTGACCGAACGCGTCGCGCCGGGCGTTGTCTACACGACCTTCCACCATCCGGAAACGCAGGCGAACGTCATCACCACCGACTATTCGGACTGGGCGACCAATTGCCCGGAATATAAGGTGACGGCGGTGCAGGTGTCCGCATCCAACGGCCCCAGCGACTGGCAGAAAAGCTATGACGCGCAAGCCCGGCGCAGTCGGCGCATCGACATGATCCACGCAGCGGAATGACGGGATGACTGAAGGCCACTCGATGATGTCCAATCAGGACCGGCTGGTCTACATGGCCAACCAGATCGCCAGAAACTTCATGACCATGGGCGAAGAGAAAGCGGCACAGGCAGTCGCCGATCACATCGCCAAATTCTGGGAACCGCGAATGCGGGCGCAGATATTCGCTCTGCACGAGAAGGGGGCCGAGACATTCGCTCCGGTTGCTGCAAGGGCGATCGCCCTCTTGCGCGCCGCAGGTTCGCCACCGCCGGAGGCTCGGGCTACTGAGTTTAACAGCGTGAACGAAGCCGGTCGCTCCGACGCAGGCTGAAGCTCGCATGACAGCTATTACTTCATTTCCAACTTCATGGCGGCGAATATGCAATTCCTGTTTGGCTCGCTGCTATTAAGTCTCGCCTCAGGGCCGATTTAAGGATGAGCAGGCTAGGCCGAACCGATTTCCTAACTGTCCTTACCTTCGCCAGGTGAACTGAGCGTTGCGGCGAACATTTCGTTATTTCGTTCCAGCGCGTGAGCGATCCGCTGCCATGCTACCAACGCGCCAAGAATAAGGTGTTCCCGATCCACAAATCCCTTAGAAAGATACGCTCCCGACATGAGACTTTCGGGCGTGATGTCGAAATCTAATTCCTTGGCGATTTTGGAGATCAATGCAGCTTGGAGTTCACCCAACCGACGATTGTGTTCTGCCTGCGCATCTTGATCCTCAGGTGCTGGCGTATTCACCGCTTTGAGCAGTCCTTGACGCGCTGAGAGAATTTTGGGGCAGCCTTTGAAATCTAACGGTATAAGCGCGATCGACGATTGATAGTCCGCATTGGCAGGCAATTGCCATGTGTTCAACAAGACTCGCAGCAACCGTTCCCGTTGGTCACGCCGTGAAGTTCGCGCTGCTAGCCACGGGGATATAAATCCCGCAAGAATAACGCCTACTATGATGCTGGCCGCGTTCAGCCAAATGCTGACATTTAATCCGAGCATTTGCGGTTCTGGTGGCATGACACTCAATTCATTGATGCTTTAGAGAGCCAAAAGCATGAATTATATCAGATAGCCAAAGTCTATAAGGCTATTAAAGAATATTTTTGGAAAAAATTGGCGGACAGGGTGGGATTCGAACCCACGGTGAGCGTAAACCCACGGCGGTTTTCAAGTTTAGCGTAGTCGGCGTTTGCGTATGTTTGCAGAGGTTGTCGTAAGCAAGCAACACTAGGGAAAACAGGGGTTTGATAGCCGTAGACGTTTTACGTAGGTTGCCGTAAGTTAGCGCAAGCTGCTTATGACTTGCTTACGAGGTTTCCCGCAATGGCTTCCAAACTGACAAAGACGGTCGTTGACCGCATCAAGCCCGGCCCCAAGGACGAGTTTCATTGGGACGCGGAGGTGAAGGGGTTCGGCGCTCGCGTCACGCCCAAGGGAAAGATCACCTTCGTCGTGCAGGGGCGCGTCGAGGGGACGGGCAAGGAAGCCCGCATCACCATTGGCAGCTATGGCGTGTTCACCGTGGATCAGGCGCGGGACGTGGCGAAGGAGCATCTGCGCTCCATGCGGATGGGCAACGATCCGCGCGAGGTGAAGAAGCAAAGCGAGGCGATGAAGGTCACGTTGCAGGCCGTCTGCGATGCTTATGTGTCTCGCCCCGGTAAGCTGAAGGCCACCAGCAAGGAGGCGATTGAGCGCCATGTGCGGACCACGTTTGAGGCGTGGAAGGACAAGCCGGTCGTCAACATCACCGAGGATATGTGCCGCACCCGCTATCGCGAGATTCTCACGAAGGGTCTGCGTGGCAATCGCGAGGGTGGCTCACCGGGGCAAGCAAATCAGGCGTTCTCGGTGCTGGGGGCGCTGCTCAACTATGCCGCGCGCCAGCACAAGCGCGCGGATGGCTCGCCGCTGATCCCGCACAACCCCGTCACCATCCTGCGCGACGACAAGGTGAAGTTGAAGCCGCGCACTGCCCGCATCCTCGATGCCAAGGTGGGTGCCGCGTGGCACGCGCTGACCGAGTGGCGCGCGACGGCGCACAACCGGGATACCATGTCGAGCATCGACCTAGTGCGGTTCCTAATGCTCACCGGCCTGCGCATTAGCGAAGCATCCTCGCTCAAGTGGAGCCAGGTCCATCTGGAAGATGCATATTTCCATCTACCTAACCCGAAGAATTCCAACCCCGTATCAATGCCGCTTTCGACGCAGGCGGTGGAGCTGTTGAAAGCGCGCCCGAGGGTGGACGGCAACGAATACGTCTTCCCGTCGTGGGGCGTGCTGGGCCATATCAAAGACCCGCGCGACCTGATGAAGAAGCTCAGCGTGGTCGCTGGGATGCCCATCACGCCGCACGCGCTGCGCCGGACCTATACGAACGTCGCGCTGCGCCAGTGCCGTATCGAGAAGTTCCGCACCGATCTGCTCACGAACCACATCACGCGCGACGTGACCGCCGAGCACTACTTCGACACGACGAATCTCCAGTGGCTCCAGCCGGAAGCGCAGAAGATCGGCGATCACCTCGACCTTGAAGCGGCGAAGGTGGCGGGTGCCAACGTGGTGGCGCTGCCCCAGCGAGCGTGATGCACGGCGGGGAGCGCACAGCCGAGCGCACAGCGGCGGCACCAGCGCGTCGCAGGGTTAGGGACGGCCACGCGGCGATCGCGCCCCACGCCGCCTTGCAGGGAAGGTCCGTTTCACCGGCCCATTATGCGATCCCGGTTCGGGACAGCGGACCTTGCATTTTATCCAACATTGGCCGCTTAGCCTGTGCTAACAAGCTAACCATAGCGCCGCAGACGGGGCGCTCTAATCTACTGTCTGCGCATCGGTTGGAGTAAGGCGCAAGCCCCAGGACACCGACATTCTGCCAGAGGGTGTTCCTTTGGTGCTGATGACCACAGCTTAATTTACCCTGATCGACGGTCGCGTGCCGCGCAGGGAAGCTGTGGAGCCGTCACGATGGCCAATGCCGTCAAAAGACTTAAGCACAAAGAAACTGCCGACATGATCGGCGTGACCGATGGAACCTTGCGGATCATGCGCTGCATGGGCCGTGGTCCCAAGTTCATCAAGCTGGGGCCAGCTAAGCAGGCTGGCGTCATCTACCTTGAATCAGACGTTCTTGAATGGCTCGACGCGAGGAAGTTCGCATCGACCAGCGACGCGACCGTCAATCACCCCGGCAATGCATGACCCCTCCCATCATGAATAGCGGCAGGGCGCTACCCCTGCCGCCGAAAGGTATCAACGTGAACCGCACCAATTTACACGGCCTCGCCGTGGGTCCGCAACCCCGGCCTTTTTCCGCTAATTTTGCACTTCGGTGCAAAAAAGGCCCGATGGAGACCGGCGCGTCCAAAATCCTTTACCGCCCCCACCGGCAGGAGGCGCGTCATGGCTGATCTCTCTCAACTGGCTCCTGTTCCGGGCAGCGACACGCCTATGTCATCCGAAGAGCGGAGCAGTCTTCTATCCAGCATGGAACGGCTGAAAGGGATTGATGATCTACCCAAGCCCAAAGGCAAGCGGAAGGGTCAGCAACAGGATGAAGGGGAGTTCAGCGACTATGTGCTGAGTCGCCCAGAGTTGCATAACGTTGCGCTGTTCGGTGTCCTCCGTGACATGGTGGATGCGGCGTGCGCCAACTCGGAAGCTGTCCGTCCGACCGTCGCAATCCATATCCTTGCGCGGTTCGCGGCAACAATCGGTCGAACAGCATACATTCAAATCGGGGATCAGCGACGGCATCTGCGTATGAACGCGCTCATTGTCGGCCCAACCGCAAAAGGACGAAAGGGCACCAGCGCGGAAATGCCCAACGAACTGTTCACGCAAGCAGAGGTTCGATTGATCGCCTCTGGGTGGTGGCCTCTTCGCAAATTAACGGCATTGGCCACAGGCGAAGGGCTGATCCACATGGTTCGCGATCCGCGCCACGACCAGAATGGGGAAATCGTTGACGCAGGCGTGGATGACAAGCGGCTGCTCTTCGATGTCAGTGAATTTGCCGGGGTGCTGGCACAAGCGCGGCGCGATGCGGCGACCATCAGCACCGTGCTGCGCGATGCCTTCGACGGCGTTAGGCTGGTCACGCCGACCAAAACCTCATTCTGTGAAGCGTCCGACACGCACATCGTCGTTATCGGATCGGTGCCGGAAACGGAGATTGTAAAGACGCTCACCAGCACGGACATTACGAACGGTCTCGCGAACCGCTTTCCCATGTTTTATTCGGTGCGGACCAAGATCGTGCCGATGCCAAAGGCGACCGATCCCAAACTCATGCAGGGCTTCGCTGAGCATTTGGCTTGGGCGATTTACGAGGCGTTCAAGCAGACGCAAATCTCGATGGATGACGATGCGCTGGATTACTGGTACGATATTTATCACCGGCTCGAAGAGAAGGCGCATCCGCCCGCGGTGGCCGCGCTCCTTGCCCGCCAAAGCACCTACACGCTGATCTTCGCCGCGCTTTTGGCACTGTTGAACCGGCAGAAAGTGATTCAGCGCGATCACCTCGACGCTGCGCTGGCATGGGTCCAATTCTGGGAGGACACGACGCTGTTTGTGTTTTCCAATGGCGAGCAGAATGAACAGGCCATTCGGATGAAAGGTCTCAAGGACGAGATTGTTCAAGCGATGGCCACACTGGGCGGCATTAAGGTCAAGCACAGTGACGTGGCTGATAAGGTGACAAACAAATACCAGAAGCCTTGGCCGCTCGCGAAAGATGTCAAGATGGCGGTTGAGCTTCTGGAGCGAGAGTCACCGCCGCGCATCTATTCAGAAACTGTTACCACGCGCGGGCGACCGAGTAATCTGTATAGCTTGGCTCCGCAGGACAACGATTAGGCGAACACGGGGGATAAGTGACTCGACGTGATGCCGAATGTCGCCGCTTATTCCCCCTTGGCCCCGAACTTGGCCCCCGAAGATTGTAGTAGCTAAGCTATTGTAAGATAGCTTAATACCCTTTTCCCCCTTTTCCTTTCTCCCTACCTATTTCTCTGCCTCTTTCACCCCTGTCCCGCACCTATAGAGGGTGGCCGGGGTAAAAAGGGGAAATGGGGGTTAAGCGGTTCGCATGTCCTCTCAGGCTCTTCGACTGCCGTCCTCCGGCGGATCGCGCCGTGCCTGCATCAAATGCCATTTCACATGATTTTTGTGCTGGCAGGTGTGGCAAGAGAATGTTGCAACCTCGTCATACTTCATCCGCGTGACGAAGCGCCAAGGTATTAGATTTTCAGCCTTGCACTGATCGCAGTTGACGGTGACCGCGACCGATTCAAAGCCGAATCCATTATCTTCCTTGATGACCTTCCAAGTCAGTTCGCAATCGGGATTAATGCAATAGACGTGTTGCCCTTCGCGCAACAGCTTCTCCCGCCGCTTGTTCTTTGTTCCGCATGAGCAATCGAATGATACCTCCATGCCAATGCCCGAAAAGATCATCGTGCCCTTAGCTAGGCGCTCCAGCTCGGCGACGACCTCTAAAACTTTAGCGCGGATCTCCGCTTTGTCGCCGTAGTCCGGTATGTGGTCATCCTTGTCCTTCGGCAGACGAACATGCAGCGCCAAGCGGGCGACGGCGTTCCACATTTTGACGATCTTCTTGGCGTCGAAACCAACCTCAGTTCCGAGTTTGACGTATTCCTCATCCTCCAGCTTGACACCTTCGCGCGCCGGGTTCTTTCCAATGCTCAACGTCATAGTGTCGGTAAGATGCGAATCGACATCGGTGATGAGCGTATTAATGACCGCGCCCGGCTGCCACCGGCGTAATTGGTCGTGCGAGATATAAGCGTGTCGCTGGCGGAGCCTATCGTAAACGACCTTCTCAAGCGCCAAACGGCATTCAAGCGCAGCATAAGTCACGCTCGCTTCGGTATCCTGCTCAAGTAGCGCCTTGATGCGGTCAATGATCGGCTGAAGTTGAATCATTGTGAGAGCGTGCCACAGGTTGCGGTTGTGGTCACCACGTACAGCGAGCAGCGCCGGGGCACAGCACGCGAAAGCCGCACCGTCGCCCCCATAGCACCGCTAACCCCCTGCCAGCGCTGTAGCGGCCCCGTAGGCCGCGCAAGCAATTGCAGTTCAAGCCAAAAACTCAGGAACGGCAAATACAGTATTTTGCGTTCGTGGTTCGCAGAACTGAACTAAGTGGCTGTTTTAACAAATAAATTGTTTGCGGACCTTCACGCGGTCTCGTTACGCATAAGCCTACCGTAACTTATCAGGCGAAAGTGTAGTTCGATATGTCCGACGAAATTCAAGACGCCGATACTCGCGTTACGCCCTCATTCCACCCGCAGACTGTCCGGTCCATTGACGCATACGATGATGATACGGCAAGTATTCTTGCCGGAACCGAAGCCGCGTTCAACGAGGCGTATATCGGTGTCGGGCGCGTCCATGATGCCCGCGAAGCTGCCAAGACCAACCCGACTTGGAATGAGGCGCAACAAGTCATCCAAACGGCAGATTTTGCTGACAAGCTGACCATCCAGCTTGCCAAGCGGTTCGACAGCGCCACGGCGGGACTGAACCGCGTCATTGAGGGGCTGGAACGCGATCTGTCCCAGCCCATCGCGGGTGGCGGTGTTGGAGCGATGGCGGGCGAGATTCGCGGCTATGTCCACTCGCTGCCGGAAGGTCAGCGCATGGGTTTCATTCAGCGCGCAATCGAGGCGGGCGACGAACGCACGGTGGGCGCGGTGCTGGGCGGGGTTCCCTACCTGTCCGGCATCACCCCGGAGATGCAAAACGTCCTTCTGCGCTTGCACCACGAAAAGTCCAACCCCCGCGCCGCCAAGCAATTGCGGGCGGCGAAGGCTGGACTTGAATTGCTCGGGGAGCGCGCACCGCTAATTTTCGGGCAAATGGAAAAAGCGGTCGGCGCCAAACAGACCAAAGTGCAACAACTCCGCGCCGCCAAAGCCAAGGCGGAGCAGTCCTTTGTCGTCTGATCCTTGTTCTAAACAATCCGAGGCATCCGATGACTGAACAGATTGCACCACCTTGGGGGACGGACTGGAAGCCAACCCCGCCGCCCGTATCTTCCGAGCCGCGCGGATCCGGCAACCCCGCATGGCAACCCGGCGTGAGCGGCAACCCGCGTGGGCGTCCACCGGGCCGACCCGACCGGCGATTGCTCGCCACCGAGCAGATGCTTCAGGAAATGCGCAACATCGTTGCCGTGCTGGTAGGTCGCGCCCTTGAGGGCGACACGAACGCGGCGAGCATCGTTCTGGCGAAATGCCTGCCCAGCATCAAGGCTCAGGCGGAGAAGGTGAACTTCGAGTTCGATGCCACGGCACCGATCAGCGATCAGGTCGCCCAGGTGCTTGACGCCGTTGCCGCTGGCGCGGTCGCGCCCGATGTTGGCAGGCTCATCATCGACAGCATCAAGTCGCTCGCGGACGTGCGCGCCAGCGAAGAGCTGGAAGCCCGAATCGCCGCCCTTGAGGAGAAGCAAGGGTGAGGGTGCAAACAGCAAAATGGGCGTCGTTTGCAAAAAGGCCGGATGCGACCCGGCAAGCTGAAAATCCCATGGTGGGGAGACCGACATGACGACGATAACCACACAGCGGAACACGGTCATCACGGAGGCACCGGAACCGGATGACGTAATGGTCGAGGTGATCTTGTTCGGTGAAGGCGATACGCCCGGAACGGTGTGCGGTCGCAAGCTGCGCCACTTGCCCATCACGCACTATCAGGAATGCTTGGACTGGGCTGTGGGTATCGCAGACCAGATGGCGCACCCGCTCTATGTCGTGCCGCTCAATCACAACGACATTCTGCGCACCAAACGCTGGAACCCCTACCGGGAAGCCATTCAGAATATGAACGATCAGGAGCGGGGTGCCATGCGCCGGGATGTGGTCAACAGCATGTGCGAGCTGCTGCGCGACTGCGACGACTGGGAGGTTCGCTCCGACGCATATGACGTTCTCGCTCAATTGAAAGTGGTCCACCATGAAAGCTGACATACCGCTGGCGGAACGCCGCCGTATTGAACGGGAGCAGCAGGCGGAGATTCGCGCTGCGCTGGCACCGCGCCACTTCGCTACCATGCAGCAGCAGATGGCGATTGATGTGACAATGGCACGGTTGGAGTATGAAGCGCTCGTTGAAGCTGCGCCTGCCATCCATGCCATTATGTCGGGAGGTGCTGTGCCCATGCCCGCACCTGTGGTCGTGCCCGAACCTGAGCCGGTCGCACTGCCTGCACCCGCGCCGTTGGCGATTCGTCCCGGTGCGCCTGATGGTCTGCGCCAGCGCTTCGGACTGCAATAACCACAATGGCAGGCACCCGGGCACTTCAGAAGCGGCTTGGGAAGCTGGAAGATGCCGGGAAGCCGAGGCCATCGCCAATCGCGGTCTGGTATGGCTCGTTTGACGCATGGGTTGAGCAGGCAGTGCTGCCGGGCGTGGAGAGCGGGGCTCTGGAACCCGACGACATGGTGGAAGTGGTCGCTGCTCTGCGAGCATGGGAGACAGACGGGACTTGGGGAGCGGCACATGCTCGCTGATGGTGAACCCGCGTGGCTGGTAGCATGGCGCGAGCGCGACCGTCAGCGCAGTAGCAACTCCGACGGCTCGGTTCCTAGTGCAACGGCTATCCGCGCTAGCACCTGCACGCTTGGGTTCCTCTTCCCTCTCTCGATGCCGCCGACATAGGTGAGGTCAATCTCAGCCGCGAATGCCAATTGCTCCTGCGTCATTTGGGCGTGCTGGCGGAATCGCCTCACATTCTTCCCAACAATGGCGCGCCAATCGTCCATCAATGATGGATGGCGGTCGGGCATATATTCTCTAGGGAATATAGTCCCTATTAACGGGTTCCTGCTATTTGATCGGTCGTTTCAGAGGCGGGGTTAAGGCGATCATGGAAGTTCTAGGAATTATCGCGCTGTTGTGCGCGTTCATCTGGTGGCGGGTTAAAGCAGGCGATCCGCTCATCCCCAAACCGACGCCCACCCCGTCTCAGAAGAAATTTGCCGCGATGGGAAATATCGGCGGTTGGCCGATTGAAAATGTGATTAAACGGGTTGGTCCCCCTTCCTCCATATCTGCAATGGTTGGCGGACAACTCTATCAATGGATGAAGGTCGGTGCCCTCGGAGGCTTCCATTACGCCATCTCGGTAGATGCTGAGGGTAGGGTGATTGGCTACACTCACCAGTTCGCCCGTTAACACCTACACCACACTGTCAGCACCGTGCGCCTTCGGGCGTGGGGTGCTGTTGCTTACTTCATTCACCTACGAGGAAATGCCTGTGAATACCGAAATCAGGATGAGCAGGAGGACGAACGCGAGCAGAAACGAGTAGAGCTTCAGGTGGCTCTTATCGATTCGGATGACGATGATTTCGCGCTCTAGCGGCGCTCCTAGTGGCTGTTCTTCCAAGACCGTTTCGCGATAGGTTTCGATAAACGGCACTCGACCAAGGCGGAGCCGTTCGGATTTCGCGTCTATCTTTCGCCTCGGGTCCATGTTCATCCTCGGAAATGGCGGAAGAGGTGGGATTCGAACCCACGGACGGGTTGCCCCGTCGCTGGTTTTCAAGACCAGTTCCTTAAACCACTCGGACACTCTTCCACGCCGTTTCGGGGCTGGCAGCTTACGACAGGCTTATGGGTGAAACTACCCGGCGAGTCGGACCTATACTAACCCCTTGTAACCACATTCCTATTCACGCGCACAGGTCGCCAGCTCCATTAGCTTTCAAGACCGCTGCCTTAAACCACTCGGCCACCTGTCCGTCCGCTCGCTTCCTAGCGAAGCTTTGCGTCATGCCAAGCGTAAAATGACCAAAATCCGCTTTCGACGCGTTCTTGGCATGAATGCAGCGACAAGGGGGATTTCGCCTCTTGCTGTCGCTGTGCCACAAAGGGCTGAGGGAGATTCTCTAATGCGTTCAACCATTCACTCGCTTCTACTGCGTCTTGCCGTCGTCACGGCGGGCAGCTTGATGGCGGGGCCTGGCATGACGCAGGACATGGCTCAGGACGCCGGTTTCCGCAGCTATCTGGAAACGCTTCGGCCAAAAGCGCAGGCGATGGGCATCCGCCCATCCACGCTAGATTCCGTCTTCCCCACGCTCACGCCCAACCCACGGGTTGTCCAACTGGATCAGAACCAGCCGGGGGGAGGGGCCTATTCCCCCATTCCCAATTTCGAACCCTATCGGCGGCAGCATGTCGATGCCGCGCGCATCAGCCGTGGCCGCACCGCTTATCAGGCGAACCGCGCCCGGCTTGCCCGGATAGAGGCGGAAACCGGCGTGCCTGAGGAAATCATGGTCGCGATCTACGGCCATGAAACCAATTACGGTTCCTATACCGGCGATTTCGACCTCATCCGCTCGCTTGCGACGCTATCCTATGAAGGCCGTCGCCGTACCCTGTTCGAACCGGAATTGCTGGCGACGCTCAAGATGCTGGATAATGGCGTGCCCCGCAGCCGCCTGGTCGGCAGTTGGGCAGGGGCGACGGGCTATCCCCAGTTCCTTCCCAGCGTTTATCTGCGTCTGGCCAAGGATGGCGACGGTGACGGCCGCGCCGATATCTGGAACAGCGAAGCCGACGCGCTTGCCTCGATCGCCAACTATTTCGTCAACGCAGGCTGGCGGCGTGGCCAGCCTTGGGGCGTGGCCGTCTCGGTGCCCGACGGGTTCAACCGGTCGAGCGTCACCGCCCGGCTTTCTCCAGCCCGCTGTCCCCGTGTATTCAACCGCCACAGCCGCTGGCTGACGATGGCCGAATGGCGCAGCCGGGGCATCGTTCCGGCAGGTGGCAGCTGGCCAGCGGATACAGTGCTCGCAACGCTGCTCGAACCCGATGGTCCGGGCAAGACCGCCTATCTGCTCACCAGTAATTACCGGGCGATCCTCGATTATAACTGCTCGAATTTCTACGCCCTGTCCGTCGGGCTGCTCGCCGACGCCGTCCGGCAATAAGGGCGCTGCCGCGTCGCCTGTTGCGCCAGCCCTCTTGAGAATGTGTCTGTCATGGCTAATGACAGGGGCAGGGCATTCTCATCACCCGAATCCATCAGTGCGAAGGCAGTCCTCATGAACAAGTCACTAGCCGCCATCCTCTTCGTCGGATTGCTGGCGCAGCCTCTCACGGCTGCCGCGCCTCCTTACACCAGTGAGGCGCCCATCGCTTACATGAAGGACCTGTCGTCGGGCGCCGTGCTGTATGACAAGGGCGGCGAAACGCGCATCCCGCCAGCGTCGATGGCGAAAATGATGACGGCGCACGTCGCCTTCCGCCTGATCCAGAAGGGCGACCTGAAGCTGGACACGAAATTCACTGTCCGCCCCGAAACCTGGAAGCAGTGGCATGGCCCGGCGGCCGGTTCGACCATGTTCCTGTCGGCGGGCGAGCAGGTGTCGGTCGAAAATCTCCTCCACGGCATCGTGACCCTATCCGGCAATGACGCCTGCGTGGTGTTGGCCGAAGGGATCGCCGGGACGGAGCAGGCCTTCGTCGCGCAGATGAATGACGAAGCCAAGCGTCTCGGCCTCAAGAACAGCCATTTCGGCACAAGCAACGGCTGGCCGGATGAAGGCGTCACCTATGTGACCGCGCAGGACCTTGCCCGTCTCGCCGAAGCGACGATCGAGGAGACGCCTGACCTCTACAAGCGCTTCTACGCGACGCGCGCCTTCACCTGGGGCAAGACCATGGGCGGCTCCGACATTGCGCAGGCGAACCGCAACCCGATCCTCGGTAAGGTTGCCGGTGCCGACGGCCTCAAGACCGGCCATACGGAGGAAGCGGGCTTTGGCTTTACCGGCTCGGCCGAACAGGATGGCCGCCGCATCGTCATGGTTGTTGCTGGCCTGCCGACCTACAATGGCCGCGTTTCGGAATCCGTCCGCTTCATGGACTGGGGCTTCAAGGCATGGAAAGCGCAGCCGCTCTTCAAAAAAGGCCAGACCGTCGAAACGGCGGAGGTTCAACTGGGCAGTGCCACCAGCGTGCCGCTCGTCGCGCCGCAGGACATGGCGGTAACGCTGCCCCGCACCGCGTCGGGCAACATCTCGGTCAAGGTCGCCTATACCGGCCCGATCAAGGCCCCCATCGCCAAGGGGCAGAAGATCGCCGAACTGATCGTCTCCACCCCCGACACCCCGCCGCAGGTGTTGCCTCTGGTGGCGGGCGAAGAAGTGTCTGAAGCAGGCATCTTCGGTCGCCTCTGGAACGGTCTAAAGTCCTTCTTCGGGTGACACGCGGCCGGTTCATCACTCTGGAGGGCGGGGAGGGCGCAGGTAAATCGACGCAGCTCCGCGCCCTCGCCGCCGCCTTGCGTGCGAAGGGCCTGGAGGTCGTGGAAACCCGCGAACCCGGCGGCAGCGAAGGCGCGGAAGCCATCCGCGCGCTTCTTCTCACCGGCGCCGCCGACCGCTGGAGCCCCCGCGCCGAAGCGCTCCTCTTCGCCGCAGCCCGCGCCGATCATATCGAAAAAACCATCCGCCCCGCGCTAGATCGCGGCGCATGGGTCCTGTCCGACCGCTTCCTCGACAGCAGCCGCGCCTATCAAGGCATGGGCGAACTCACCGACGCCGACATTCTGACCCTCCACCGCATCGGCAGCGCCGACTTTTTCCCCGACCGCACCTTCTTCCTCACGCTCCCCGAAGCCGAGGCGCAGCAGCGCGCCTGGTCCCGCGACGGAGACGCCGCCGATCGCATCGGCGGCCGCGACGCAGCCTTCCACACCAATGTAGCATCCGCCTTCGCCCGCTTCGCCGAGCAAGACCCGGCCCGCATCCGCACCATAGACGCGTCGGGCCACCCCGAAGCCGTAACCTCGCGCCTCCTCGCAGCGCTCGACGACCTGCTGCCATGACCACCATCCTCGGCCATGACGCGCAAGCCGACATGCTGCTCGCCGCCGCGCGCAGTGGCCGCATGCATCATGGCTGGATCCTCGCTGGCCCGCGCGGCATCGGCAAGGCCAGCTTCGCCCGCGCCCTGGCCCTTCGCCTCCTCGCCGAAGCAGCAGGCCCGGCGCCCGAAGGCGAAGGCCTGTCCGTCCCCACCGATCACCCCATCCGCAAGCTGATCGAAGCCGAAGCCCATCCCGACTACGCCGAACTCTACTGCCTGGAAAAAGAAACCGGCACCGCCCGCAACATCTCCGTAGATCAGGTGCGCGGCCTCCAGCGCCTCGTCCAGTCCGCGCCGTCCCTGTCGCAACGCCGCATCGTCGTCATCGACAGCGCCGACGACCTCGAACGCGGCGCCGCCAACGCGCTCCTCAAGACGCTCGAAGAGCCGCCCGCCGACATGCTCTTCTTCCTCGTCAGCCACGCGCCCGGCCGCCTCTTGCCCACCATCCGCTCGCGCTGCCGCACCCTCCGCTTCGACGCGCTAGACAGCGAAGCGATGCGCACCATCCTCCGCCAAGAGCAGCCCGACCTACCCCCCGCAGACATAGAGGCGCTCGCCGCCCTGGGAGAGGGCGCGCCCGGGAAGGCTCTGCGCTACGCGGGCCTAGACGTAACCGACCTGGACCGCATGCTCCGCGCGATCGCAGCCGATGGCGACCCCGGCAACCGCCACCGCCTCATCCTCGCAAAGCAGCTCTCGGGAAAAGCCGCGCGGCCGCGCTATGAAGCCTTTCTCGAACGCGTGCCCGCCTTCATCGCCGACGCCGCCCGCCAGCGCAGCGGCCCGGCGCTCGGCACAGCACTGGACCACTGGGAAGCCGCGCGCCAACTCGCCAGCGGCGCCATCATCCTCTCGCTCGACCCCGCGGCCGTCGCTTTCGAACTCGCGGGCCATGTCGCCGCACTCGCCCCGGATCAGCGTTGAAAAGCAGGCTTTGCGCGCGCCTTAACAGCCGCTAGGGAAGGCGCATGTCGCAGCCCTACACCATCACCACCGCCATCAGCTATCCCAACGGCCGCCCCCATATCGGCCACGCCTATGAGGTGATCGCCACCGACGCGATCGCCCGGTTCCAGCGGATGATGGGCCGCGACGTTTTCTTCCAGACCGGCACCGACGAACATGGCCTGAAAATGGATCAGGCCGCCCGCACGCGTGGCATCGAGCCGCGCGCCCTTGCCGACGAAATGTCCGGATATTTCAAAGATATGAACGACAGGCTGAACATCAGCTATGATCGCTTCATTCGCACCAGCGAGCCTGACCATCACCGCGCATCCCAAGCCATCTGGCAGGCGATGGAGGCCAATGGCGACCTCTATCTCGGCCGCTATGAAGGCTGGTACTCCGTCCGCGACGAAGCCTTTTACGACGAAAAGGAACTGGTCGATGGGGAAGGGGGCGAAAAGCTCTCGCCTCAGGGCACGCCGGTCGAATGGACCGTCGAGGAAAGCTGGTTCTTCCGCCTGTCCGCCTATCAGCAAAAGCTGCTCGATCTCTACAACAGCCAGCCCGACTTCATTCAGCCCGACAGCCGCCGCAACGAAATCATGCGCTTCGTGGAAGGCGGCCTTTCCGACCTCAGCGTCTCGCGCACCAGCTTCGACTGGGGCGTCAAGGTTCCGGGCAGTGAGGGCCATGTCATGTATGTCTGGGTCGACGCGCTCACCAATTATTTGACCGGCTGCGGTTATCCCGACGACGCCGAGCGCATGGCGCGCTACTGGTCAGAAGGCGGCGACATAACGCACATCATTGGCAAAGATATCTTGCGTTTTCATACTGTTTACTGGCCAGCCTTCCTGATGAGTGCGAAGCTGCCCCTGCCCAAGCAGATCTTCGGCCACGGCTTCCTCCTCAATCGGGGTGAGAAGATGTCGAAGTCGGTCGGCAACGTCGCCGACCCGATGGAATTAGCCGAGCGTTTCGGCGTGGACCAACTCCGCTATTTCCTCCTGTCCGAAGTCACCTTCGGCAATGACGGCAGCTATAGCGCGGAGGCGATCGTCGCCCGATCGAACAGCGACCTGGCCAACAGCTTCGGCAATCTGGCGCAGCGAACCCTGAGCTTCATCGCCAAGAATCTCGAAGGTCGCTTGCCCGAACCCGCGCCGCAGGATGTCGACAATGATCTGCTAAAAACTATCAGCGACGCCGCACAGACGTTCCAGACCGCCATGGCCGATCTCGCGCCTTCCACGGCTATCGAAGCATGGATGCGCGCGGTATTCGCCTGCAACGCCTATATCGACGCCCAAGCGCCCTGGGCGTTGCGCAAGACTGACCCGGCGCGGATGGAAGCGGTACTGGCGACGCTTTACGAAGCCATCGCCAACCTCGCCATCATCATTCAGCCCGTAATCCCGGCCAGTGCCACCGCGCTCCTGGACCAGATGGGCGTTCCGCAGACGAGCCGGACCTACGAAGCGATCGGCAGCAACACCTACGCCGATCTCCGCGCCAGCGGGTTCACGCTCGCCGCGCCCAAGCCACTCTTCCCGCGCCTCGAACTCACCGAAGCGGACGCCTGATCCATGTTGATCGACAGCCATTGCCACTTGAATTACAAAGGCTTGGTCGAAGATCAGCAGAATGTGCTTGAACGCGCGCGCTCCGCTGGCATCGACTTGATGCTGAACATCGCGACCCGCGAAAGCGAATGGGATGCGGTTCTCGCGACAGCCGAACAACAACCCGATGTCTACGCCACCGTGGGAATCCATCCCCACGAGGCGGACGAGCATCCCCATATCGACACGGCCAAGCTGATCGAACGCGCCGCCCATCCCCGAGTGGTTGGGATCGGGGAAACCGGCCTCGACTATTATTATGATCATAGCGACCGCGCCCGGCAGCAGAACAGCTTCCGCGCCCATATCGCAGCGTCCCGCGCGACCGGCCTTCCGCTCATTGTCCACACCCGCGATGCCGAGGAGGATACGCTCGCCATCATGCGCGAGGAAATGGAGCAGGGGGCCTATCCCGGTGTCATCCACTGCTTCACCGCCAGCGGAGCCTTCGCCGATGCGGCCCTGGAGCTCGGCTTCTACATCAGCATTTCGGGCATCGTGACCTTCAAAAGCGCGAAGGATCTTCAGGAAACCGCTGCCCGTCTGCCGATCGACCGGCTGTTGGTTGAAACGGACTCACCTTTCCTCGCGCCCGTGCCCCACCGTGGCAAGTCCTGCGAACCGGCATTCGTCGCCGACACCGCACGCTTTCTGGCAAACCTGCGCGGCGAAAGCGTCGAGCAACTAGCCGCCGCAACCTCAGCGAACTTCCACAACTTGTTCAGCAAGACCGGAGCAGCGCAAAAGGCATGAGCCTCAAGCTCACTATCCTGGGTTGTGGCACCTCATCGGGCGTCCCCCGGATCGGCAATGACTGGGGAAGTTGTGATCCCACCGAGCCGAAGAACCGGCGGACACGAGCATCGATCCTGGTGGAAAGCCCCACCACGCGCCTCCTGATCGATACGTCGCCAGACATGCGCGCCCAACTGCTGGCCGCCAATGTCATCCATATCGACGCCATTCTCTGGACCCACGACCATGCCGATCACTGTCACGGCATCGATGACGTGCGCCAGCTTTACCACCACCGCCGCACGCCCGTCCCAGGCTATGCCCGCCGTCAGACATTGAAACTTCTGAAGGAACGCTTCGCCTACGCCTTTGAAGGACGGCAGGGCTATCATCCGACCATAGAGCCGCATGTGCTGCCCGATGGCCTGCGCATCGGTAACATCGACATCGCCTGCACAGACCAACCGCATGGCGAGATTTACTCGACCGGCTTTCGCTTCGCATCGGGTGGCAGGTCGATAGGCTATGCTACTGATTTTCATGATCTTACGGCCGACATGATCAGTCTTTACGACGGGTTGGACGTCTGGGTTGTCGACGCCCTCCGCGAAAAGCCGCATCCGACTCATCCGCACCTAGCCCTGACCCTCGATGGCATTTCGGCTGTCCGTCCCGGCCGCGCCATCCTTACGCATATGGATCAAAGCATGGACTATGCGGCTCTGTTGAAAACGCTGCCGGACGGCGTGGAGCCCGGCTATGATGGCATGTGCATCGAATTGAACGGGGATGGGGGCTGACGGCATGAATGGGGATCAGGCGGCTTCCAGCATCTGGTATGTGCTCGCGCTTGTTCTCGTCGGCTCCGCCTTGCTGGCTCGCCGCATGCCCATGGCTGGCATGCTGCGCCTTGCACTGGTCTGGGTCGCCATATTTGCGGCCCTGCTGGGACTGTTCAAAATTGGTGAGAAAGCCGGACTTTTCTCCGCCCGAATGTCTGGGGAAGGGGCAGGGCCGGTTTCGCAGGAAACGCCGCCAACACCGCCTCCTGCCCGCGCCGAAGGTCAGGCACTTCGCATTCCCATGGCACCTGATGGCCATTTCTGGGTCGAAGGAACGGTCAACGGCACCGCCACCCGGTTCCTCATCGACAGCGGCGCCAGCATAACGGCCCTTTCCGTCCCCTCCGCTCGTGCGGCCGGGCTCAATTTTGACCTGAACGCACCGGGCGTGTCGATGATGACCGCGAACGGCCAGATTGACGCCAAGCGTTCCTCCATCTCCACTTTGGCCATCGGCCCGGTCCGGTCGAGCGATCTGCCCATCGTCATATCACCCGCTTTTGGTGAGGTGAACGTCATAGGGATGAACATGCTGTCCCGGCTCAAAAGCTGGGGCGTCGAAAATGGTGAGATGGTGCTCAATCCATGACGGCAACCTTGGCGCTGCGCGCACCGACCCAGCGCGAAAGGCTGAAGGCGATCGTCGGCGGATCCACCGGCAATCTCGTGGAATGGTATGACTGGTACGCCTATGCCGCCTTCACCCTCTATTTCGCGCCGCATTTCTTCCCCAGCGAGGATCGCACCGCCCAGCTTTTAAGCGCTGCCGGGATATTCGCCGTGGGCTTCCTGATGCGGCCGATCGGCGCCTGGTTGATGGGCATTTATGCGGACCGGCATGGACGCAAAAGCGGTCTCACCCTGTCTGTTGCGCTCATGTGCGCCGGCTCGCTGCTCATCGCTGTCACGCCCGGCTATGATGTGATCGGGGTAGGGGCGCCCCTGCTGCTCGTCCTTGCACGCCTGATGCAGGGGCTTTCGATCGGCGGCGAATATGGGGCCAGCGCAACCTATCTATCGGAAATGGCGGGACGCGATCGGCGCGGTTTCTTCTCCAGCTTTCAATATGTTACGCTGATCGCCGGGCAACTCGTCGCAATCTGCGTGCTGCTTGTACTTCAGGGCGTGTTGACCACTGCGCAGCTTGACGCATGGGGGTGGCGGATACCTTTCTTGATTGGCGGCGCTCTCGCCGTGATCGTATTCTGGCTGCGCCGTGGGCTAAGTGAAACGCAAAGCTTCCATGCGGCGAAAGCCCAAGGAGCGCCGCGATCCGGTTTTGTCGAGCTCATCACAAAACATCCCCGCGAAACACTGACCGTGATGCTCCTCACGGCGGGCGGCACGATCGCTTTCTATGCCTATTCGATCTATATGCAGAAATTCCTCGTGAACACGTCGGGCCTCAGCCGGGAAACAGCGTCGCAGATCAATGGGATAACCTTGTTCTTTTTCATGGCTCTGCAACCGCTCGCTGGCGCGCTCTCCGACCGGATCGGGCGTAAGCCGTTGATGATCGGCTTCGGCATCCTGGGCCTGCTGCTCACCTATCCGATCTTCGCCACGCTCGCCGTAACTCGCGATCCACTGGTTGCGGGGCTGCTGGTGATGGCGGGCTTGATCATCGTCACCGGCTACACATCGATCAACGCCGTCGTGAAGGCGGAGCTTTTCCCGGCCCATATCCGCGCCCTTGGCGTCGCTTTGCCATATGCCTTGGCGAATACATTGTTCGGCGGCACGGCCGAATTCGTGGCGCTCTATTTCAAGCAGATCGGCATTGAACAGGCATTTTACATCTATGTAAGCGTCATGATCGCCATATCGCTCATCATCTACATCAAAATGCCTGACACCCGTCGCCACAGCCAAATCCTGGAAGACTGAAACGGGGCGTTCTCGGTATCGCCTGATATGAGGGGGCTCACCTTTCGTGGCAGGTGACTAATTGGCTCATCTGGGTACGCTACGAACGGTCATCCCAAGTCGCATTTAACATAATATATATTATCATACAAATGTCAGTTCGGAGGGGATAGCCTTCCCCCCACCAAAACTCTATCTTCTCGCCATCTCCTTCTTGATTTCAGGACCCCCATGTCATCCAGCACCAAAGCGAGCCCCGCCGACATCATGCCGCTCGCAAACGTCATGGCCCGTCTCCGCGATCCGGACACCGGATGTCCCTGGGACATCCAGCAGGATTTCGCCAGCATCGCCCCCTACACGATCGAGGAAGCCTATGAAGTCGCCGACGCCATCGAACGCAACGACATGCCCGCGCTCTGCGACGAACTCGGCGACCTCCTTCTACAGGTAGCCTTCCACAGTCGCATGGCCGAACAAGCCGGGCACTTCAATCTTCAAGCCGTCATCGACGGCGTCACCGACAAGATGATCCGCCGCCATCCGCACATCTTCGGCGAAGGTGCCGAACGCGAACATGGCCATGCTCAATGGGAAGCGATCAAAGCAGCCGAACGCGCTGCCAGAGAACCCGACAGCAGCGCTCTTGCTGGCGTCGCCAACGCGCTCCCCGCACTACTGCGCGCCGAAAAGCTCCAGAAGCGCGCCGCCCGCACCGGTTTCGACTGGCCCGACACCCAGGGTGTTGTCGCAAAGATCGAGGAGGAATTGCAGGAAGTTCACGACGCCACATCGCCCGAAGAACATCAGGAGGAGGTCGGCGATCTGTTGTTCGCCGTGGTCAACCTGGCCCGGCACCTAGAGGTCGACCCGGAAACCGCGCTACGGACCGCCAACGCGAAATTCGAGGCCCGCTTCCGCGTCATGGAACAGACCGCGGGCAATGGATTCCAAAGCCTCGACCTCGATGGAAAGGAAGCTCTCTGGCGGCAGGCCAAACGCGAATTGGCCCGCCCTTAGCCGGTCAAGGAGCCGCGCGTTTGCTGAACCGGGCAAGGGCAGAGTCGGACAGCCTAACTTTGACGACAAGCTCGCTATCCACCGTTTCGCTGCCGATCACTTCACCATGCTCGTGAAGCCAGGCAACGGCAGCGCCATCCGCCAACGGCACCCGAAGCTGATGGATTTGCGCTCCAGCAGTCAGTCTGGCGCTTATGCATCGTTGCAGATCATCCACGCCATCTCCGGTCAGGGCGGAAAGGATCACGACATCTCCGCGCCGCTCCGCGATTTCCCGAAGTTGCGCAGCTTCTTCCTCACCCAGCAGATCAAGTTTGTTCCACGCCTCGATAATCGGGGGGGCGTCGTCCCCCGCTCCGCCCTCAAGAGCGCCCTCACCCGTAACACCAAGCTCACTCAGCACATCCAGCACGTCATCACGCTGCGCCTCGCTGTCAGGATGGGCGATGTCGCGGACATGTATGATGAGGTCAGCCGACAGCACCTCTTCCAGCGTGGCGCGAAACGCTGCGATCAACTGTGTAGGAAGGTCGGACACAAAACCGACCGTGTCCGACAGGATCGCCTTGTCCAATCCCGGTAATGCGATCTGGCGCATGGTCGGGTCCAGCGTCGCGAACAGCAAATCTTCCGCCATGACATCGGCGCCCGTCATGCGGTTGAAAAGCGTTGACTTGCCAGCATTGGTGTAGCCGACAAGCGCGATCACAGGCCAGGGAGCCCGTTGCCGCCGCGCCCGATGCAGGCTGCGCGTACGGGTCACTTGGTCAAGTTCACGCCTGATCTTTGCCATGCGATCCCGGATCATCCGCCGGTCCGCCTCGATCTGCGTTTCACCGGGACCGCCAAGGAATCCAAACCCACCACGCTGCCGTTCAAGGTGGGTCCAGCTACGCACCAGCCTGCCCGCCTGATAATCAAGATGGGCTAGTTCGACCTGAAGGCGGCCCTCATTAGTGGCCGCACGCTCCCCGAAGATTTCCAGGATCAACCCGGTTCGGTCGATCACCTTGGCTTCGGTCGCCTTTTCAAGATTGCTCTGCTGAACCGGGCTCAACGCGTTGTCGACAATCACCAGTTCGGCATCTTCCATCCGCGCAAGCGTCGCAATCTGGTCGACCTGGCCACTTCCGAACAGCGTTGCGGGCTTCCGATCCCGCACACGAAACGCCTGCGCCGCGCGCACATCTATGCCGATAGCCAGAGCGAGGCCTTTCGCCTCCTCCAGCCGGGCATCACTGTCGCGCCGTTCCACCCCATGAGTTTCAGCGCGCACGACCACGGCCCGCGCGCCGCGCGATACTTCGTCGGCAGAGTCCCTGTTGAAGACGGCCATAAGCGGCTAACGCATCAAGCGCCGACCCGCCTCATCAGAAGGCGGGCCGTACCGAAATAGATTGGTCAATCCTCGCCCTCGCCTTCGCCACTCAGGTCGAGCGCATGGAGAGGTTGAACAGTGGAGATGGCATGCTTGTAGACAAGCTGCACCATGCCGTCGCGCTCCAGCAGCATGCAGAAAAGATCGAATGCAGCGATCTCGCCCTGCAACATCACGCCGTTGACCAGAAACATGGTGACCGGGCTTCCGGACTTGCGAACGGCGCTCAGGAATATTTCCTGAAGCAGCTTGGGCTTTGAATTGCCGTCGCTCGCCTTGCGAAGGTCGGTCAGGTCCATCGACTGAGCGGGCATCACGGTGGAAATCGCGTGCTTGTAGACAAGCTGCGATTGGCCGTCGCGCCGCAACAGAACCGAAAAATTATCAAACCAGGTGATGATCCCTTGCAACTTCACGCCCTTTACCAGGAACATGGTCACGGGCGTCTTGCTCTTGCGCAGGTTGTTCAGGAATATGTCCTGAAGATTATTGAGTTTTTCTGCCATGGTCTTCACCTTATTGGCGGGACGTTACCCGCTCTTGCACCCCTGGGCAGGGTGTCTTGCCCGCCCCCGCTCACCGGGGGCAATCAGAAAGCTACCGCAATTGCGAAGGGACGTCCATGCCCCAGATGGGCTATCGTTCATCCCCTTGCATCAATTGTCTTTTCCATCCGTGATCCCAAGCAGCTTGAGCTTGCGGTGCAATGCAGACCGTTCCATGCCGATGAATGTGGCTGTTCGGGATATGTTGCCGGAAAATCGCCTGATCTGAATGCGCAGGTATTCACGTTCAAAACTTTCCCGCGCTTCCCGCAACGGCGCCCCCATGATCGCGGACTGACCCATCCCTTCACCCGCGCCATTGCTCGAAAGTTCGCTAGGCAGCATGTCGAGCTCGATCCGGCCAATCCGCTCGCCCGGAGCAAGGATCATTGTTCGTTCGATGACGTTGCGCAGCTGGCGGACGTTGCCGGGCCATTCGTTTGCCTGAAGCGCGGCCATGGCATCACTGGCGATCTCGGGCGACGGCACCCGCCGTTCGGCCGCGAAACGTGCGAGATAATGCTCGACCAGCGGTGGTATGTCATCTCGCCGTTCCGACAAGGAAGGGATGATCAGGGGCACGACGTTGAGGCGATAGAACAAGTCTTCCCGGAAGCGCCGCTCCTCAATTTCCGCCGCTAGGTCCCGCGCGGTCGAAGAGATGACGCGTACGTCCACCTTCACCTGCCGCTGCCCGCCCACACGCGTGAAGCTCTGATCCGTCAGAACCCGCAATATCTTGCCCTGCGTCGTCACGGGCATGTCGGCGATCTCGTCAAGGTAAAGCGTGCCGCCATGTGCCTGCTCAAGATAGCCGGGACGCACAAGGCCGCTGGGATCCTCGACACCGAACAGCTCCTCTTCGACCCGGTCGGGGTCCATGCGCGCCGCCGCCACGACGATGAAGGGCGCGTCGGCCCTCCCGCTCCAGCTGTGAAGCATGCGCGCCGCGACTTCCTTGCCGACGCCCGCAGGACCGGAAATCAGCACCCGGCTGCCCGTTCCGGCGACCTTCTTTATCGTCGCTCTCACCGCATTGATCGCGGCTGAAGTGCCCGTCAGTTCGTCATCCTGTCCAAACCGGGCACGCAGGACCTGATTTTCCCGTCGCAATCTCTCGGTTTCGGTAGCGCGCGCGACTAGATGCAGCAGCCGGTCGGCTTCGAATGGCTTTTCGATAAAGTCCGCCGCGCCCTTGCGGATCGCGGCCACGGCCGTGTCGATATTGCCATGACCTGAAATCATGAGCACCGGAATGGTCGCGTCGCGCTGCTTGATCACGTCGAGCAATTCCAGACCATCCAGGGTCGACCCCTGAAGCCAGACGTCCAGCAGGACCAGCGAAGGACGTCTGGTATCCAGCGCCTCGATCGCGCTGTCGCTGTTGGCAGCGGTGCGAGTGGTAAAGCCCTCATCCTCAAGCACGCCCGCGACCAGATCGCGGATGTCCTCTTCATCATCGACTACCAGAATATCAAGCGCCATTGGCTGTCACTTTTCCCTTGGGCAATGCTACGACCTGCCCTTCTTCCAATTTCTCAAGAGCGGCAGTGGGGAAGCGCAACGTAACGCTCGTCCCTCCGCCTTCCGCATCTTCCAGGCGGATTTCGCCCATATGTTCCTCGACGATCTTCTTGACGATGGCGAGGCCCAGGCCCGTCCCCTTGCTGCGGGTCGTCATATAGGGTTCCAGCACCCTCTCCCGCTCCGGCGGAAGCCCGACCCCGTCATCGCTGACGTTGATGAGCAGATTGCCGTCCTCCTGACCGACCGTCATGCGAACATGACCACGGACTCCGCCCTCGGCAGGTTCAGGCTTGGGTTCGATAGCCTCCACGGCATTTTTAACGATATTGGTCAGCGCCTGACCCAGCTGTCGCCGGTCGCAGACAAGTTCCATATCATGCGGCCCGCCATGAAATTCAAATTTGACGTCGGGATGCGCGACTTCGTGCAGGAACAAGGCATGACGGGCGATATCCGCAACAGCCTCGCGGCGGAACACAGGTTTGGGCATCCGGGCGAACGAGGAGAATTCATCCACGATCCGCCGCAGATCGCCTACCTGCCTGACGATGGTCCCGGTCAGGCGTGTGAAGGTCGCCTTGTCGCTCGTCACTTCCTCGGCGTAGCGGCGCTGCAAGCGCTCCGCCGCGAGCTGGATGGGCGTCAGCGGGTTCTTGATCTCATGCGCAATCCGGCGGGCCACGTCTGACCATGCGGCGCGGCGCTGATCGGACAATTGCTGCGTGATGTCGTCGAACGTCAGGATATGGCGCGATGCGTCTTCGGACACTTTGACCGCCAAGGTCCGCATTTCGCCATGCGCGCGCGTCTGCACGATCCCCGCCCCCTCCTCCGAAGCAATGAGAGCCGCCAGTTCCGGCGAAACGGCGCTCAGCGGTCGCCCTACCGGATCATCGCCGTCCTTCACCAGAATAGCGGCGGCCGAACTGTTGAGAAGCAGGATCACCCCTTCCCTGTCCACCGACAACACGCCTGCGGAAACGCCTGACAGGATGGCCTCGATAAAGGCGCGACGTTCATCCAACTGGCTGTTCGCGGCGACGAGCGCGCCTGTCTGCGCCTCCAGCCTCTGGGTCATCCTGTTGAAGGCAGACGCGAGCGTTCCGATTTCATCGCGGGACTGCGGGCTGGTGACACGGGCGGACAAGTCACCTGCCGTCACCCGCCGGGCAGCTGTCACCAACTCGTTCACTGGGCGAACCATCCAGTCCGCAACCGCCAACGCAATATAGACCGCTATACCGACCAGCAGAAGCGATCCCACGAACAGGGCGACGTTGAACCGCAACTGAAGGGCGCGTGATTGGGCGGCGAAAATATCATAGTCGGACAGGACCTTCTGCGCGCGCTCCACATTGCTGAACGCGGTCGAACCGGAATCCCGAGTGGCATAAAGATAGATTTTCGCGCCGGGGTAGAGCAGCGTCACGGCCTGAATCTGGTTTGGCTTCGCTGCAACAACCACATTCTCGCCTGCTTCCAGTCTCTTGATGACATCGGGCGACAGCATTTCTGAAGCAGGTCTGCTATCCGGGTCGACCGTCGCAGCGGTGCGAGCCACGCCGTCCTTGCCCACCTCGATGATTGCCGAACGATTGAGTTTTCGCGTGACGACCTGGTAGATATAACCCTCGGCGAAGCGCGGGCTCGATACTTTCGACTGGCCGAGATAATCCCGCAAGTCGCTCGCCATCGTGACCGTTTCGTCGCCCACCTCGCGAAGATTCTGCTCATAATAGCCGCGCGCGAGGTCGCTGGCATTTTGCAACATTCCGCGCGCGCTGTCCGAAAACCAGAATTGCACGCCATATTGGAACAACAGCGAGGCAAAGATGACGACCAGCAACATCGGGACGCTGGCCACGATCGAGAAGATGGCCACCAGCCTGACGTGAAGTTGTCCGTCGCTGCCTATCGCGGACTGGGCGGCGCGGCGCTTCGCGACCCGGCGTCCAAGCAACACGAGAAGCGCGATCGCCGGAACCAGATTTCCCACCAGCAGCAGCGCGACGATGGGTGGCGTGAGCAGCGTGTAGGATTGCCCCTGGCCCGATAACAGGAAATAGGTGATGCCCGCCGTTCCAAGGAACAGCATCAACGTGACCGCCTCCACCAGCGGAGCAAGATGACGTCGAAGGAAGGGCGGAAAATATCTCTTCCATGCCCGACCTCGCGTGGAGAGAGTCACTGCACCTTCCATAGTGGCTTTCTTACAACAACGCCGTGCCTGATCAAACACAGTATTTGGGACAGATTGTCCCTTGGCCGAACACCTGTGTCGTTTCGTCCCGGCTCAGTCCGACACGCGCAGTTGCAGCGGGTCCAAACCATAGTCGGTCAACTTCTTGCGCAATGTGTTACGGTTGATCCCCAGCAACCCGGCCGCCCGGATCTGGTTACCATCCACGCTCGCCAGCGTTTCCTGCAACAGGATCGGTTCGACGACCGCCAGCATATCATCATGCAGATTGCGGTTGGGCTGTCCGATGCCGATCCCCAACTGCCGCTTTGCCCATTCGCGCACGGCCAGGACCAATTGATCGGCGGGCGCGGCATAATCCGGAGGCACAAGGTCCAGCGGCAAGCTGTTGCGCAACACCTCCCCCGCGATCACGGTCTCACGGCTGAGCACCGCCAGTCTCTGCATCAGGTTCTGAAGCTCGCGCACATTGCCCGGCCAATGATAGGCCATCAGCAATTGCGCGGCATCATCCGACAACGTTTTTCGGGGCAGTCCCTCCTGCGCGGCGCGTTCAAGGAAATGCCTTGCAAGCAGGATCACGTCCTCCCGTCGCTCGCGCAACGCAGGCAAGGGGATGGGCACGACATTCAGCCGGTAATAAAGATCTTCCCGGAACCTGTTTTCCTCAATCAGCTTGGGAAGGTCCTTGTTCGTGGCTGCAACGATGCGGACATTCACCCGCACCGGCTTCGATCCGCCAACCGTCGTCACCTCGCCTGACTGCAAGACCCGCAGCAAGCGCGTCTGCGCCTCCATCGGCATGTCGCCAATCTCGTCGAGGAATAGGGTTCCGCCCTGCGCCTGCTCGAACTTCCCGGCGGTACGGACATTGGCTCCCGTAAACGCGCCCTTCTCATAGCCGAACAGTTCGGCCTCGATCAGTTCGCGCGGAATTGCCGCCATGTTGATCGCGACAAATGGCTTGGTCCGGCGTTGCCCCAGGCCATGGATCGCTTCGGCGACAAGTTCCTTGCCCGTGCCCGACTCCCCCAGCACCAAAATGCTGAGATCGTTGGACAATACCCGCGCGATCGTCCGGTAAACCTCCTGCATGGCAGGGGACCGGCCAACGAGAGGCAGGCCGTCGTGGGGAAGGCCATCTTCCTGATTGCCCTCCTCGGCCTTGTTCATGCCGAGGGCGTCACCAACGGCCCGTGCCAATTCATTGAGGTCGAACGGCTTGGGGAGATATTCGAAGGCCCCCTTCTCCGTCGCCCGGATCGCCGTGTTCAAAGTGTTCTGCGCCGACAATATGATCACGCTAAGGTCTGGTCTGCGCTCCAGGATCTCCGCGACGCCGTCCAGACCATCGCCATCCGGCAGCATGACGTCAGTTATGAGCACATCCGGCGAGAAACTGTCGATCAGGGCGCTACGCTCGCGAATGGACGACGCGGTCTTCACCTTATGACCCTGCCGACGCAGCGCTTCCCCGACCACCATGCAAATGGCGGGATCGTCATCGACGACCAGTATCGACCCCGTGGTCGTCATGCTCCCATCCCCATGGGAAGCAGGATACGGAACGTCGATTCGCCCGCGTCTGGATCGCGTGAATATTGGACGAACCCATTCATGTCCCGCACCAGCTTATCGACCAGCGCCAGCCCCAGCCCCTGCCCATCGCGCTTGCCCGTGATGAAGGGGTTGAAGAGGTGATCTAATATATGTTCCGGCACGCCCGGCCCATTATCGATGACCAGTATCTCGATCGGCAGTACCGCGCTGCCCTTTCCATCGCCCAGCACGACCGACACGCCATGGCGGAACGCGGTTTCAACGCGGATGCAGGGCTCTTCGACTTCATCCAGCGCCTCGGCGGCATTTTTCAGCAGGTTGAGCATGATCTGCACAAGCGCATCGTCATTGATGACGGCAAATGGCAATGATGGATCGTAACGTTTTATGATCCTGATATTTCTTGCAAAACCGGCAGCGGCGATGTTTGCCGCCCGATCGATCATGGGATAGATGTTGCCCGGTCGGCATTCCAGCCTGTGATCGGTCGTGAAATCCTGCATACGGTCGATCAGGGCGGCGATCCGGTCGACCTCATTGCAGATCAGCTGGGTCAGCACGGCGTCGCGTCCATCGTTGCCGGACTCCAGAAGCTGCGCCGCGCCACGGATGCCCGACAGCGGATTCTTGATCTCATGGGCCAATATGGCCGCGGCGCCCATGGCCGATCGCGCGCCGCCTGGGGTGCCACGATGACCTATTTGCCGCGCATGGCTTTGAGCGTGAATCGACACCACCCGCCACCCTTCATGGTCGACAATCGGGGCGATCATCAGATCGACTTCCATCTCAGCCGTTCGCCCCGCATGCACCTTGACGTCATAGGCGGCGATCGGCTTGCTGCTATGCCAAATGTCGAAGCGCGAACTCGCATCCGCCATGCGAACCGTGCGCGTGACGTCACTTCCCACGATCGCGGATCGCGCCATGTTGAGCAGAGTTTCCGCCCGGACATTCGCATCGGCAATGCTGTTGTCCGGCGCTACGATCAATGTCGCCACGGGGAGTGCGATCATCAATTCCGACGGTGATGGTACATCCTGCTGCATCGGGGGCGGCGGGATGGTGCTTAGTGGCATCGTCATGCCGCCTTGCGCGTCTCGATCGCTCCGTCCTGTGCAATCAGCGGTTCGTAAAAGCGCGCCAGCATATCAAGCACCACGTCGCCATCCGGCTCCTGATTGACAGCGTTACGAAACTCCGCCGATCCGGTGAGCCCCTTGGTATACCAACCGATATGCTTGCGAGCCATGTTGACGCCCGTCAGGCCGTCATAATGCTCGATCATCGCACGATAATGCTCTGTTATCAGCTGATATTGCTCGGCTAGCGAAGGATCGGGAAGGCGCTGCCCTGTGCGGAACCAGTGCATCACTTGTCCGATCAGCCAGGGCCGCCCATAAGCGCCCCGGCCAATCATAACGCCGTCCGCGCCGCTCTGCTCCAGCGCCGTTTCCGCATCTTCGATCGAGCAGATGTCTCCGTTGACGATCACGGGCAACGACACTGCATCCTTCACATTCCGCACGAACGCCCAATCGGCGCTACCCTTGTACATCTGGCAACGGGTCCGCCCATGCACAGTGATCATCTTCGCACCCAGATCCTGCGCAATCCGCGCCAGTTCAGGGGCATTCAGGCTGGCATGATCCCACCCCATGCGCATCTTGACGGTCACGGGAACATCGACGGCCTTCACCGTCGCATCGATCAACGCGGCGGCCAGAGGCAGGTCGCGCATCAGAGCGCTACCGGCGTCGCCATTCACCACCTTCTTGACCGGACAACCCATATTGATGTCGATGATCGCCGCGCCACGATCGGCATTCAGCTTCGCCGCTTCGGCCATCTCCTGCGGTGAGCAGCCCGCAAGCTGCATCGACACCGGCTCTTCCACCGGATGCCACGCCGCTTTCTGCAAAGACTGCCGCGTCTCGCGGATCATCGCCGCGCTCGCGATCATCTCCGTCACGTTCAAGCCCGATCCGTAACGGCGGACCAAAGTGCGGAACGGCATATCCGTGACGCCAGTCATCGGCGCCAGGATTACGGGCATGTCGATCGTCACCGGACCGACGGAGATGGGGGAAATTATGCGCATCACCAGCTTTGCCTAAAAAACAGGCAGCCCTTAGCGGAAAAGCGGCGATGCGGCAAGCAAGCCGTCTGGCGGAGCGATCCGCCGTTCGCTACACGCGCTGCGATGACAAGGAGCAATCACAGGGTCGCCGCGCTGGTGCTCGCCGCCGGACAGGGCAGTCGCGCCGGGGGCGATACACCCAAGCAATTTCGTCACATTGGGGGCAAGGCCGTCTTGGCCCACTCCATTCAAGCGCTGGCGGCTCATCCGCTAGTCGGTGCGGTCTACTTGGTCGTCGGCGCCGGGCAGGAGGAAACAGTCCGATCCCTGATTGACGAGGATCAGGTCACGTCCATCGTCCAGGGTGCGGACAGCCGCCGCGGATCGGTTCGTGCCGGGCTTGAGGCTATCGCTGCCGCCGGTGGTGCCGACAGGGTGTTGATCCACGATGCTGCCCGCCCTTTCCTGTCCGCTTCCATGATCGATCAACTACTGGCCGCGCTCGACTTCGCGCCGGGCGCCATCCCCGCCCTGCCCGTTGCTGACACATTGGTAAGGTCAGCGGGCGACCTCGCAGGCGACATTGTCGACCGATCAGCGCTGTTCCGCGTGCAAACCCCACAAGCATTTCACTTCGACGCCATCCTCGCCGCGCATCGCGATTGGGACGATGGGCGCGAAGCCACCGATGATGCCCAGATGCTGCGACACGCGGGCCATGACGTCACTCTGGTTCCCGGCGACGAAAGGCTGGAAAAATTGACCTACCCCCAGGATTTCATCCGGGCCGAAGCGCTTCTGGCATCACAGCGAACGACCCGCGTCGGCATGGGCTATGATGTGCACCGGTTCGCTGTGGATGAGGAGCTTTGGCTTTGCGGCGTTCAGGTCCCCCACGAAAAGGGACTGGCGGGGCACAGCGATGCGGATGTTGCGATCCACGCGATCGTCGATGCCATGCTCGGCGCTCTTGCCGAAGGGGACATCGGCAGTCACTTCCCCCCGTCAGATCCACAATGGCGCGGTGCGGCATCCTCCCGATTCCTCGAATATGCCGGGGAACGCGTAACATCCCGGGGCGGCCGCATCGATCATATCGACGTCACGATCATCTGTGAGGCTCCGAAGATCGGCCCCCATCGCGATGCAATGCGCCAGCGCATCAGCGAACTGTTAGCCATCCCCCTTGACCGGGTAAGCGTGAAGGCCACCACCACCGAACGCCTGGGCTTTGCCGGACGCCGCGAAGGCATCGCTGCACAAGCCGTTGCAACCATCTCCCTCCCCGCGCTATTCTGACCCCATGCCAGATCGCATCCTCCCCGCCCCGTTGGTTGACCTCGCCGAGCGAGTCATCATCGCCAATCGCCGCGCTGGCCGCACCATCGCCGTTGCGGAAAGCTGCACCGGCGGTCTTGTGTCCGCTGCTCTTACCGAAATCGCCGGGTCTTCGGAGGTCTTTGAAGCGGGATTCATCACCTATTCCAATGACATGAAGAATGAGCTGCTGAAGGTTTCTCAGGATGTATTGGAAACCTTCGGGGCCGTTTCCATCGCCACCGCTTGGGCAATGGCGCAGGGCGCTCTCACCAAAAGCCACGCCAATGTAGCCGTTGCCATCACGGGCATCGCTGGTCCCGGCGGCGGATCAGAGCAAAAACCGGTGGGCACCGTCGTTTTCGCCCGCGCCGAACGCGGCGGCAACCCGGACAAGGTCGTCGCTGATATGCGACATTTCGAAGATAGCGGCCGGGGCGGCGTGCGCCTTCAGGCGGCGCTTTGCGCGCTTGAGCTTCTGCTGCCTGAGTCGCCGTAAAGTTCAGCCGCTCGCGTTTCGAACGCCCCGATCATCTTGCGCAGCGCCTTGTCGAACATTTGCCCGGCGATCATCTCGAACAGCCGATTCTTGAACTCAAATTCCACCTCGAAATCGACAAGGACGCCGCCCTTCCCGTCATCGCGGAACCGCCACAGGTTGTGCAGATGCTTGAGCGGGCCTTCCAGATAGTCCACGCGCACGAAATCAGGCCGATGCTTGTGCACGCGCGACGTAAAGCTTTCCTTGATGCCTTTGAAGCCGACGATCATGTCAGCGACCATCTCCGAATCACTGTCCTGACGAACGCGTATCGCGCTGATCCACGGCAGGAATTCAGGATAGGACGCCACATTCGAAACAAGGTCGAACATCTGGTCAGGCGTGTAGGGAAGTGGCCTTGTTTCGTGATGCTTCGGCATGTTTTCAGCGCGCTGCCCGTGCCAACTGAGCCTCACGCGCCGCCCGCATCTCGGCGAAATCCTTGCCCGCATGATAGCTGGAACGGGTCAGCGGGCTCGATGCGACCTGCAAAAATCCCTTGGCACGCGCGATCCCTGCATAGGCATTGAACGCCGCAGGCGTCACGAATTCCATCACCTTGGCATGCTTCGGCGTGGGTTGCAGATATTGCCCCATGGTCAGGAAATCGATGTCGGCCGAACGCATGTCGTCCATTACCTGATGGACCTCCAGACGCTCTTCACCCAGGCCAAGCATGATCCCCGACTTGGTGAAGATCGACGGGTCCAGCTTCTTCACCGACTCCAGCAACCGCAGCGACGCATAATAACGCGCACCGGGGCGAATCGTTGGATACAGGCGGGGCACCGTCTCAAGGTTGTGATTATAGACATCCGGCCGCGCAGCCACGATCATCTCGACTGCGCGTTCATGCTTGTTCCGGAAGTCCGGGGTCAAAATCTCGATCGTCGTATCCGGAGTCGTCCGCCGCAACGCTTCGATCACCTTCACGAACTGCGAAGCGCCGCCATCGGGCAGATCGTCGCGATCGACGGAGGTGATGACAATATGCTCCAGCCCCATTTCCGCGCAGGCGTCGGCCAGGTTCTGCGGCTCGTTCGGATCAACCTTGCGCGGCATGCCGGTCTTGACGTTGCAGAAGGCGCAGGCCCGCGTGCACACGTCGCCCAGGATCATCACCGTCGCATGCTTCTTGGTCCAGCATTCCCCGATATTCGGACAAGCTGCCTCTTCGCAAACCGTGGCCAGCCCCTTTTCCCGCATCAGCTTCCGGGTTTCGTTATAGCCCGGACTGGTAGGCGCCTTCACCCTGATCCAATCGGGCTTGCGCGCACGTTGCGGAGTGGCTTGCACAGGTAGCGGAGCGGTGTCTGTCATGCGCCATCAAATAGCGATGCATGCCCACTCTTGCCAGCCCCCAGATTGTTGGGCAGAGACTTGGGCATGACCGACTTTTCCGACATGCTCGAAGGCTATCGCCGCTTCCGCAACACCGGCTGGACTCAACAGCGTGGCAGATGGGATGAATTAAGCGAAGGGCAGAGCCCTCGCGTCATGGTCATCGCCTGCTCCGACAGCCGAGTCGATCCGGCGCAGATCTTCGACACCAGCCCCGGCGAAATATTCGTGGTCCGCAATGTGGCCGCGCTCGTGCCTCCCTTTGAAACCAATCCGGGCCATCACGGCGTTTCAGCGGCGCTGGAGTTTGCTGTTCAGGTACTCAAGGTTGGCGAGATCGTCGTCATGGGCCATGGCAAGTGCGGCGGCTGCAAGGCGGCGCTCAGCCAGGAACTGAAGGACGCCCCTCCCGGAGAAGGCGGCTTCATCCATAACTGGATAGACATGCTTGATGGCGCGCGGGAAAAGGTCGTCAAACGCTTCGGCGATGATCACGGCCGCGACGCGCATCGCGCCATGGAGCAGGAAGGGGTCAAGGTCAGCCTTGCCAACCTTCGCACTTTCCCCTGCGTCCGCACCAAGGAACGCAATGGCGAATTGAAGTTGGTCGGCGCATTCTTCGCAATTGCAGACGGGCAGCTTCATCTGCTGGATGAAGCGACCGGAGAATTCCATCCGGCGGCGCTGGAATCGGCCTGATGCCCTCGGCGATCCCCAGCGGCAATGTCGCCCTGTTGATCGACGCAGATAACGCTTCCGCGGACCATTTCGACCCGGTATTGACTGTTCTGGCCGAGCTCGGGACGGTCAACATTCGCCGCGCCTATGGCAATTGGAGCAAGCCTTCGCTCAAGGGCTGGGCGCGGCAGGCTGTGACCCAGGCCATCGAAACGCAGCAGCAATTCGACCTCACCAAGGGGAAGAATGCGACCGATATGAAGATGACGATCGACGCCATGGACCTGATGGCGGGCGGCCGGGTCACGGGCTTTGGCCTCATGTCGAGCGACAGCGATTTCACGCCTTTGGTGACGCGTATCCGTCAGGAAGGAATCGACGTCTATGGCTTCGGTTCGGACAAGACTCCCGAGGGCTTCCGCCGGGCCTGCACCCGCTTCATCGACGTAGCCGCGCTAGCCCGCTCTCTGACGGCATCGGCGTCCGAAGCGATGCCGGAACCGACGCCGCTCGACGTCTCGACCAAAGCCGCCGCGCCAGCCAGGAATGAATATAAGAAGGTGGATGATGAAGTCGTCCGTCTCTTGATAGAAGCCTATGATGCGGCCAAGCGCGATGAGAAAGGCTTCGCCGCGCTGGGACCAGTCGGGCAACGCGTCGGCAACCGATCCAGCTTCGATGTGCGCAATTACGGTTTCAAGCGCCTGTCGGACCTGGTGCAGGCGATCCCCAATTTCATCACGGAAACGCGGGCAGACGGCCAGACCTGGATCAAACGGGTTCACTGACGATGGTCGTCGCCCGGCATCTCATGATCCTTGGTCGGGTGCAGGGGGTGTTTTACCGCAACTGGGCAAAACAGACCGCTACCGAGTTGGGCTTGGCCGGATGGGTCCGCAATCGTCTGGACGGCAGCGTCGAAGCGGTGATCGAAGGCGCCGATGAAGCCGTGGAACGCTTCACCGCTTTGGCGGCTGAAGGCCCGCCAGCGGCGCAAGTGTCCCGCGTCGAAGCGGCCGACATGCCTGTCGAAGGCTTGAAGTCGTTCGAGAAGAAGCCGACCTGTTAGGGCCGATCTACCCTCTCAAACCGTTCGCCCTGAACTTGTCGAAGGGCTCTACTTCCTTTTAAAGCGCGACCCTTCGGCTGTTTGCAGCAAACGCCCAGGTGAGCTGGCCTCGCTTTCCAAATGTGACCGATTGATTAACCCAAACAAATTCAAGGAGCCATTCACTCGCCCCTCGACCAAAAAATGGCCGACCCAAGCGGGCCGGCCTGAAAGTTTTAGGAGAGGATGCCTGAAAGGCCTCTCCGATATGTGGTTCACAATGTCATTGTGCAAGTGCGAAGGGCGAGGATGTCGTTGCGCTAATTGCAATCACCCCTCTCCCGACGCGCCGCACAAATTCCGTCAGCGCGTGAGTTTCTTGTAAGCCAAACTCGTCGGCCGATCGGCAGCATCACCCAGCCTCCGCCGCTTGTCTTCTTCATACATTTCGAAGTTGCCCTCGAACCACTCAACATGGCTGTTGCCTTCGAAAGCAAGAATGTGCGTGGCAAGGCGATCGAGGAAGAAGCGATCGTGGCTGATGACCACGGCGCAGCCCGCGAAGTTTTCGATCGCCTCTTCCAGCGCAGCCAGCGTTTCGACGTCAAGGTCGTTGGTCGGTTCGTCGAGCAGCAGCACGTTGCCGCCCTTCTTTAGCATCTTGGCCATATGCACGCGATTGCGCTCACCGCCAGACAGCTTGCCGACATTCTTCTGCTGGTCCTGCCCCTTGAAGTTGAAGGCGCCGACATAGGCCCGCGTCGACATGTCGTGGCCATTGACCTTCACATAATCGAGGCCGTCCGACACCTCTTCCCAGACGTTCTTTGATGGGTCCAGATGATCACGGCTTTGGTCGACATAGCCCAGGCGGACGGTCGAACCGATGTCGACCTCACCCAAATCCGGCGTCTCCTGACCAGTGAGGATGCGGAACAGCGTGGACTTACCCGCGCCGTTCGGCCCGATCACGCCAACGATGCCGCCGGGCGGCAGAGTGAAGGACAGATCCTCGAACAGCAGCTTGTCGCCATAGGCTTTCGAGATGTTCTTCGCCTCGATGACCTTGCCACCCAGTCGTTCGGGCACCTGGATAACGATCTGGGCCTTGCCGGGGGTACGGCTTTCCTGGCTTGCGACCAGCTGTTCGAACTTGGCGATACGCGCTTTCGACTTGGTCTGGCGCCCCTTTGGACCCTGCCGAATCCACTCCAGCTCGTCCTTGATCGCCTTCTGGCGGCCCGACTCTTCGCGGGATTCCTGCTCCAGACGCTTCGACTTCTTCTCGAGATAGGTCGAATAATTGCCTTCGTACGGGAAATACTTCCCGCGATCGAGCTCCAGGATCCAACCCACGACATTGTCGAGGAAGTAGCGATCGTGGGTGATCATCAGCACCGCACCCGCATATTCCTTGAGGTGGTTTTCCAGCCACTCCACGCTCTCCGCGTCGAGGTGGTTGGTCGGTTCGTCCAGCAGCAGGATGTCCGGCTTCTGGATCAGCAGGCGGGTCAGCGCGATCCGGCGCTTTTCACCGCCCGACAGGCTTTCCACCGACCAGTCGGATGGCGGGCAGCGCAGGGCCTCCATCGCAATCTCAAGCTGATTGTCCAGCGTCCAGCCATCGACCGCGTCGATCTGCTCCTGCAACTCGCCCATCTCGGCCATCAGAGCGTCGAAATCGGCGTCTTCCGGCGGATCGGCCATGATCATGCTGATCTCGTTGAACCGGTCGAGCTTGTCCGCGACTTCCCGCGCGCCATCCTTCACATTTTCAAGCACATTCTTGGCGGGGTCGAGCTGCGGCTCCTGCGCCAGATACCCCACGGTGATGTTTTCGCCCGGCCATGCCTCACCGCTATAATCAGTGTCGATGCCCGCCATGATCTTGATCAACGTCGATTTACCAACGCCGTTGGGACCGACGATGCCGATCTTGGCACCGCGATAAAATTGCAGGTTGATACCGTTCAGCACCGGCTTTGGCGCGCCGGGGAAGGTCTTGGTCATGTTCTTCATGACGAAGGCGTATTGCGAGGAGGCGGACATGGCTTGAAGACGCTCCGAAGGACGAATGAGGTAAAATCGCGCCGGAGTTAGCGAAGCCCGGCGCCATTGGCAAATGCGGGATGGCTGGCTAAGCCTTCACCCATGCAGAAAATCCGATCGGGCACCTTCGCCGCGCTCCTTCTCGGCAGCATCGCCTCCCCCCTTCCTCTAGCTGCCGCGCCTGCGGATACGACGGCGATTCGCGAGGCGGCGTTGCAGGACAATATAGCATGGGACTTCATCGAAGGGCTGACGACGGAAGTCGGCCCCCGCCCCGCCGGAACGCCTCAGGAAGCGCGCGCCCGCGAATGGGCGGTGGCGAAACTCAAGGCGCTCGGCTTCTCCAATGTGCGATCCGAACGCTATAAGATGCCAGTGTGGGTCCGCGGCCATGACGATGCGCGCATCCTCTCCCCCTTCCCGCAAAATCTGGCCTTGGCGGCGCTGGGAAATAGCGCCTCCACTTCCGCCAACGGCATCGAAGCCGAAGTCTTATATTTCCCCACCCTTTCAGACCTGCAAGCAGCACCCGAAGGCAGTCTGAAAGGCAAGATCGCCTTCGTCAGCCACGCCATGGCGGCAACGCAGGATGGCAGTTCCTACAGCCATTTCGGCGCCACACGCCGCCAGGGGCCAAGCATTGCATCGAAAAAGGGCGCAGCCGCCATCCTGATACGGTCGATCGGCACGGACAGCCACCGCCTGCCCCACAGCGGCGTGCAGATGTGGGCCGATGGTGTGAAGCCGATCCCCGCAGCCGCGCTCAGCACCGTGGACGCAGACCAACTGACGCGCATCCTCTCCCGAGGGCAGCCGGTTCGCCTGCGCCTCACACTCACGTCCAAAATGCTGAAGGATCAGCCATCGGGCAATGTCATTGCCGAACTGCCGGGCACGGACCCGGCGGCCGGGATCATCCTTGCCGCCTGTCATATCGACAGCTGGGATCAGGGCACCGGAGCGATAGATGACGCCTCTGGGTGCGGGATCATCACCGCCGCTGCGCTTCATGCCGCAAAGGCTGGCCCGCTCCGTCGAACCATCCGCATATTGATGGCGGGAGCAGAGGAAGTGGGCGGCGACGGCGGCCGCGCTTATTTCACGGCACATGGCGCCGAACGGCACGCAGTGGTCATGGAGTCGGACTTCGGTGCCGACCGGGTCTGGCGCGTCGATTTCAAACTACCCACAGGGCATGAAGCGCTTTCGGATCGAATTGCCAGCGCCCTCTCCCCACTCGGGATCGCACCCAGTCGTCTGGCGGCGGGCGGGGGGTCGGACATCGAACCGCTGGTCAAGGCAGGCGTCCCCGTCATTGATTTGCAACAGGACGGCACCCGTTATTTCGACATTCACCACACCGCCGACGACACCTTGGACAAGGTCAACCGCGCTCAATTGCAACAAAATGTCAGCGCCTGGGCCGTTACGCTTTTTGCAATCGCCGATGCGGCAGAATCACTGGCGGTTAAGTGAACTTCTGTAGTAGACAACATTCCGTCGCGTGATTCCGTCGCTTCACCGACGCAGAAAAGCATTGATTTGTGCAGCGCACACGTTAATGCGGGTCGCTCGCGTCGGGCGTGTTACGAATATGCCGACGCGGCAATATGCTATGGGAGCCGTACACAATGAAGAAGATCGCTGTTGTTTTCGCTTCGGCCGGCCTGATGGCCCTCGCCGCTTGCGGTGAGAAGCCGGCCAACGAGACCGCGAACGCTTCGAACGCTGTCGTCGAAAACGTTGTTGAGAACGCTGCTAACGCAGCCGACAACGCTGCGAATGCCGCTAACGCTGCTGACAACGCCGCGAACGCTGCTTCGAACGCTGCAAACGCCGAATAATCTTCGCGTCAGCAAGATTTTTAAGAGGGCGGGCCGTCTAACGGTCCGCCCTTTTTCTATGTTTGGTATTTGAGCGGTGCCCCACAAAGAGGGTGTCGGGAGACGTTCGGGATGGTTTTGGCCAACCTCGTGTGCTCCTCGCTTTTTTGTTCAGCGTGGGGCCGATCTTGGGTAACCTCCGGCCATGTTAATGCCTCAGATGCCAGAATATGACAGCTTCGCTCAGACCCCATTAGGCCCGGCAGCAGACTGGGTTATAGCAGAGCTAGAGACATCGATCAGTTGGCCTGTGTCTGCCCAAACGGAGCATTATCTGGGTGAGGATTTCCTCCTGTTACCCATAACCCGCGAAAGTCTCCCCGCCGTAGCCTTCAAACGCCATGGTTTGCCACTGCGGGAAGCGCAGACGAAAGTTATGCGCTTTCTCAGCGCCCTGTCATGGTCGATGGCTTCAGGGGTCGCTGTGGCAGATTTCTCGTCTGACCAACTCCCACGCCCTATGCGCCGTCAGAAGCGGCTCTTTGGCGGCTCTATCACTGCGGACCTTGATCTCAGCTACCTACCCGTGCCCCAAGACGACAAGGGTCGACTTGCCCTTGCGTTAATGCGTGAAGGGAGAGGACTTAATCATCCACCTTACTCATTCCTCTCCTTGTACCGGGTGTTGGAGGTCGCCTTCCCGGGGAAGGCCCGGGGTAATTGGATGCACGAAGCGATAGACCGGCTCAAGGGGCCGGGCGTCAAAGAGGCAATCGGAAAGCTGCGCGAAAGCGGCATCTCAAGCATACCGGATCACCTCTACGAAGCTCGAAGGATGGCCATTGCACACGCGAGGGAGCAACCAATCGTTGATCCCGACGATGCTGGCGAGAGCGAAATGATCCGTAGGGAACTTCCCATCATCGCTGGGCTAGCAGAACTTGCGGTCGAAGAAGTGATGGGCATCCCGACCCGCCATACCGAATGGTTGAACCATCGTTACGAGTTGGCAGGGTTCAAGAAGCAGATAGGGAGCAAAACCCTCTCAGATATCTTAGCTGGCGTGGAGCCCAAACCGGACGATACCATCAACTTGCCGCGTATCGACGTGGAGCTACGGCGGTGCCCAGCCTATGCGGTGTTTCAATCCATGCATCCTGTTCACGCGTTCTATCAGGACGGGAACCTCCAGACCATCTATCGATCAGAAGATGAACTGGCTGAGATCGAGTTCGTTCTTGATTTTCCCGAGGAGCGCCTTCGGTTCAACTGGAATGGAGGCATCAGGCTAGCAGACGATGGCTCACATACAGCTGCCTGCCACGCAGCAGAGGTCACCACTTTTCTGAGAGACTACCTCGGCAATGGCCAACTGCTGCTTTTTGATGCTGACACTCGGCACCAGTTGTCGCGCGTCGATGCCTTCATTCCGCGAAACTTCTTGCCAAACCATGATGTTTTGAACGCGGAGATTGCACGATGGGAGTCGGAAGCTGAGGAGCGCAGGCGCGGTTCTGCGCACCAGCAGTAATTAGTCACACAAATCTGCCAAACAAACCTACCTCGTGCGTGAGCAAGGTTCAGCTAAACCACTAAACTACGATACTTCACAAAGTGGTCGGGGAGACAGGATTCGAACCTGCGACCCTCTGCTCCCAAAGCAGATGCGCTACCAGGCTGCGCTACTCCCCGACGTAAGGCGCCTTAGCGGCGAATAACGCGTCCCGTCAATCGGCCATCACCGGAACAGCAGCCACAATATGATGATTACCGGTATCGGAATGCCGATCAGCCACAGCAATATACCCTTGCCCATGATCATTCGCCTCCATCCATCTGCCCCAAGGCTGAAATGGATGAGTGGGTGCCGATGTTCCGGCCCCGTTCGGACCAGCATAGCGGGAAAGGAGATATTGGTGGGCCCGGCAGGACTCGAACCCGCAACCTAGCCGTTATGAGCGGCCAGCTCTAACCGTTGAGCTACAGGCCCCACCTGCCCGACCGGATAAGCAGCATCACGCCGCTTGGCAAGCCTGTCTCGGCACCGGCACCGCTGCCAATAATTGATCCAGCGACGCCGCCCCGACATTCCGCCGCGCAAGATGATCCAGAACCGTGTCCCACCATCTGTAAAAGGCCGCCTGATCTGCCGTATCGCGAACATAGGGCGTGTGGCCCGGCTCCAGCGTCGGCGAATGAAAACTGAAGTTGAGCACCGCCGCGCCCTCTTCGATCAGCGCATCAATCGCCCTTATGGCGTCGCGCACCGGCACGCCCTCCGGCGTCAAAGGAATGCGGCTGAACATGCCCGTTCTCGCCAATCCCGATGCCAGGGGGCTGACATTCCGCAAATGCTCATAAAGCCGCCCGCCCCCACGCCGCAGCAGCCCGGTGAAGGCGGTTGAAAGCGGCAGTTCCACAAGCGATCGTTCCGGCCCGGCCCAATAGGGATTGATCGGCAGGCCGCGAAAATCGGGGCCATGCTGGCCGCTATAGTCAAACCGGCTTCGCACGGAGCTATCCAGTCGAAATCCAGCCTGCTCCAACAATCGCGCACTATTATGACCCACGCCATAACGCCCCGCCCGATAGGCGGCAGGGCGTTGTCCGAAACGCTCGGCAATGCGCTGACACAGCGTTTCCAGCTTGGCCCGTTCCAACGCTTCGGGAAGGAAACCGGCATAGCTGTTCGCCTCCGTCACCTCCTCCACATGCGGCGGGTTTACCCAGGGATGCAGGTGAGCGCCCACATCGGCCGCCCCGTCCGCGACCCATTGCGCCATCATCCCGGCAGCCGCGTCATTATCAATCACCGGATAATCGGCGACGTAAATCGGCTTTACTCCGGCCGCTCGAAAATAGGCTTGGCCGCGCGCCATCCCGGCCAGCGCGGTCACGGCATGGCCGTCACGGCTGAATGGCGCGTTCCAGTCAAACTCCTCCTCGGTATCGACGAACAGCATGAACCGCGTCCCGAAATCGGGTGATAGCGTGATCATGTCGTCCGGCATCGGCGCGCGCAGCAGGCTGCCGTCATGGGGCAAAGCGTTCATGCCCTTTCCCCTAGCCCCTCAATGGTTGCGATAGGGTTTCGCGCGGGGATCAGAGGCTCCCTGCAGCGTCCTCCGCCGATGTTATGGCGGGCATCGAAAGCAGGAAACGGTCAGCTTCGATCTGCAACGCGCCGCCGCATCCTGCCGCCAGGCTCCGGATCAGCCGCAGTGAAAAGCCAAGGCCCAGCAGCGGCCCGTCGGCCCAGTCGCCATCGGCGGTATAGCCCGGATCAAGCAGCCGCTCATCCTCCATCCCGTCCAGGCTCTCGGGCCTGTCCACCGCCAGCATCACGCAGCCATGCCCGCCATCCGGCTGGAACCAGCAGGCCCCGCTCAGCGCTTCCCCCGGCGCCGCAACAGAAACGACAGTCCGCATCAGATGCTGCACCATGCGTTCACCCTGCACTGGGTCGATCCGCACCATCGGCAGTGCCCGTGCCAGATTAATGTCGATCTGCGCGCCATTGCCTTCGCCCTGCTCGCGGAACCGGGCGGAAACCTGTGCGATCAACAGCGCCGGATCGACAGCGCTCGGCGCCTCCGCCCCTTCGCCTCGCGATACGCGGGCGGCAAGGTCAAGGTCATCGAACGCCGCCAGCAAATGCCGGGCGTCCAGCGCGATCTTTCCCGCCATCTCGCGATACTCCGGTCCACTCGGCCCGAACAGCTCCTGCTCGATAATATCGGCAAAGCCCAGGATGGCATTCAACGGCGTGCGCAGCTCATGCACCAACTGACGTAGCGAGTCCGCCGAAAGCCCCGCGACAGACACAGGTTCGGCCTGTGGCGGCGCGGCGACTTCATGCAGATAGGGGCGGCGCGCCTGACCGCGATAGCCCTGAAATCGGCCCGATCTTGGATCAAAGAATGGCGTCGCCGAAAGGCGCCATTCCCCGGCCATTGCGCCGCCGACGACAGTATAGCGTCCATTCTGAAACCCGCTGCGCCGCATGAAGGCGCCTGCGACGCTGCCGTCCGGCCCGCTCGCGCCCACAACAGCCACCTCACCCAGCGATAGCCCCACCAGCGCCGCGCGCGGCCCCTGATCGACCCAGATGATCATGCCCGTGGCATCGGTCTCGAAAGCAAATGCGTTAACGACCTCCGCCTGCCCGGTGTCAGCCCGGGGAACGACCACGTCGGGCACCCGCCGCGCACTGGTAAAGCGTTCGATCCGGTCCACAAGGTTCCGGATCTGATCATCGCCCACCGGAACGTCATCCGCCGCTTCATCGGCAGGCTCCTCGATCGGCGCTTCATCTACGTCCGCCGAGGGAGGCAACTGCTCGGCAGGCGCCATCATCGCGGGCGTCAGCAGCATGTCGTCCGCTTGTTCGCCCGGTTCCACCGCCAGGTCGCTCGTCAGTACCAGGTCGGCCGCGCCGAACGCTTCCAGCGCCTGCTGAGTCCCGGTTCCCAAATCTCGCCGCCCGCGCAGGACGCCGCGCGCGGTCGGGGTAAGGCGGGGCAGCAGGGCGATCCACGCGTCATCCGGCAGCCGCGCGCGCGACATCGCCGCCGCCGCGATCGCCGGACGATCATTGGCGAAAAACTCCACCAGCGCGGGCGAACGAAGGCGGCCGCCCAGTTCGACCACCGTGGCGATCCGCTGCGTTTCCGACAATTGGGATTGCAGCGCCGCAAGCCGGTCGAGCAGCGCGGCACGTTCCTCATCCGGCAATGTGCCGCGATCCGCGCGATCATTCTGCGCGAGCAGGTCGACGCACTGACGCCACAGCGTCACCGCGCCCAGGCCGCTTCTATTCTCTGCGGCCAGAACCGTCTGCATCAGATCGTTGAAGCGCACTCTATTCCCCTTGAGGACTTCCGGCGATGCGCAGAACTTCATCGCGGAAGGAAATCATGCCGCAGGAATAAGCCTTCCCGCCGGTTAGGGAAAGGGGGCGGACGTGGCGATTTCGGATCGTCGCATAGTGGGACAATTGCATTGCCCTGAAATATTATTATGATGTTGGGCACGAAATGAGAAAGGAAATAATCAAGCGGATGGCTGGCCCGAATATCGACGACATCGATCTGCACATCCTGGGCGAGCTGCAACAGGACGGCCGGATGACCAATGTGGAACTGGCTCGAAAGGTCGGATTGACCGCCCCGCCCTGCCTGCGCCGCGTCCGCGCGCTTGAGGAAAGCGGCGCCATCAACTCCTATCACGCCGTCGTCAACCCGGCCATGCTGGGCTACACCATCACCGTCTTCGCGATGGTCAGCCTGAAGAGCCAGGCGGAAGCTGACCTGAAAGCCTTTGAAGATCATGTCGCGACCCTGCCGGAGGTGCGCGAATGCTACATGCTCAATGGTGAGATCGATTTCATCCTGAAGGTCGTGGCGAAGGACCTCCAGAGCTTCCAGCAGTTTCTCACCTCGAAACTAACGCCCGCGCCAAATGTGGTGAGCGTCAAGACCTCTCTCACCATCCGCATGGCGAAGAACCTGCCGGGCGTCCCCCTGCCCCTTTGACCAGCAAAATGGCAGCGATTGCTCGCCGCCACTAGGCCAGCAGCGCTTCTGTGTCGCGCGCTGGCCCTTGGATCAATCGCTTAGCTCGCAGGCGGAGCCGCCACCGGCTGAAACGCTGTCTTACGGCTCTGCTGATCGACCCAAACGCTCCAGAATCCCGCGACGTTGGCCCAATTACCTGTCACCTGGGCCAGCGCCGTCTTGGCTCCCGCCAGATCGCCCGAACGCGCGAGAGCTATGCCAAGCCGCGCATTGGCCTTCCCCTGATCAACTCCACCTTTCGACAGGGCCAGCCGGTACATTTCGACCGCCTGCGGGAACTGGCTGAGCGAGAAATAGCTGTCGGCCACCGCCAACGCCGCCGACCCATCCTTCGCGCCTGCGGCCTTCTTCGCCGCAGCGGGCAGCGCCGCGATTTCCTTGGCGGCCTTTGGCGCCACGCTCTTCATCAGGCTGGCGGTCGCGGCCTGTGCTTGCGTCAGCTTGCCCGCCGAACGCCCCGCTTCGATGATGGCTTTCGTTTCAGCATAATTGCCCGCCTTTTCAGCAAGCTGCGCATAGGCCTGATAATCCCGTTCACTCGCCATCGCGCCGTTCGCCGCCTGCAAGCGATACAGGTCCAACTGCGGCTGCGCGTCTGTGCCGGGCGCCGTCAGATAGTTGGCAAGCGCCGACCGCCATTCCCCCGCCGAACCATAATGGGTCAGCCGCTCACGATAGAGCGAACCAACCTCCGCCCAATCCCCGGCCGCATAGGCAAGCGAGATCGCCCGGTCATACCAGGCCGCAGGAATCGCCTGCCCTGACGCCCGCTGCCGGGCCAGCGCATCCTGCACGAAGGGGCGCGCTTCCTTGGCCTTGTTCTTGCGAAGGTAGATGTCGGCGCGCAGCATCGTCGCGTCGATCCCATCATAACCCAGCGTCTTGGCATAATCGAGCTGCGCGAACGCATCGTCATAATTGCCGACCACATAGGACAGGTAGCCAGCGACGTAGCGCAATCGCGGCGCATCCTTCTTGGGCACGGAATTGGTCTTGAACATATCCGTCAACGCGATCCGCTGCGCCTGGAAATTCTGCTTGAGCACGGCCAGCTCGAACCGTAGCCCAGCCGCTGCATAGGCCTCATAATCGCTCGTCGGCATCAAGCCGCTGATCTGCGCCTGCGCCGTATTGACGTCGCCTGCCTTGATCGCGCTGTCGGCCGCTTGAGCCGCTGCACGAAACCCTTCGCTCATGACGATGACCGGCCCGCTGGCCGAAGCCTTTTTCGCCGCCGCTGGCACTGAAAAAGCCGCGACGGCGGTGATCGCAAGAAGGCCTGATTTCAGCATGGATTGTCGCAGCGCGATCATGTCGGCCGTCCCCTTTATGTCATGCGCCATTGGGCGCAGGTCCCTGTTATGTCGATGATAGGAAAGAAGGTGCGCCCATCACCCGATCGGCGCACCCTGTTTCAAATCAGGCCTTGGTGGCCAGATAGGCCAGCCAGAGATCGGCAATCTTCTTGCGCGTCCCGGCCTGAACCGACTGGAACGCCGCCTTGGCCGAAGCGACATCGCCGCCCAGTGCCTTGGCGATGCCCAAGCGCGTATTCACTTCGTCCGCATCGACGCCGCCCTTCTGCTTGGCGAGGTCGAACATCGCAGCCGCCTTGGCATAATCGCCATAGCCGAGGTAGGCGTCCGCCGTAGCCGCCGCGATCTTGCCGGTGGCAGCCTTGCGGGCATCAGCTTCGGCCGAAGCCAGCGATGCCTTGTCGCCCGCAATCTTCGGCGTTGTGGTCTGGTACAGGTCCGCACCTGCCGTGCCCTTCAGCACGCCCTTGGCGCGGCCCTGATCGATCGCCGACTTTACCTCGCCATAGATGCCGGTCTTTGACGCCATTTCACCATATTCAAGGAAGTCGCCCGCGACCACCAGGCCGCCCGATGCCGCCATCAATCGGAGAACGTCCAGATTCTCGCGTGCCGTGATGTTGGGGTTGGATTGCTGGAACAGGCGGATGAGCGTGCGAAGATTCTCGCCGTTGGGGGCCGCCTGATAAGCCAATGTCGCCCATTCGGTCACTTCGGGCAGGCGCGATGCCGCCGCGCGGCTCACGCCGATCTGATACCATTGGGCTGGCACCTGACCGCCCGCCGCCTTGGTGGCGTCGGCGGCGGCCTTCAAGGCGGAAAGGCCCTTCTGGTTAAGGCCGCGAGCGGGTTCAGCGGAAGGATTGGCCGTCCCCGCCTTCCCGAAATAGGCCTGCGCCAGCGTCGCGTTGACCGCTTCAGGCTTGTAGCCCGCCTGAGCCGCCGCCTGCGCCCGCTGGATCGCCAGATCATAATTCTTCGCCTGCATCGCCTGATCGGCGGCAACCGCGTTGAACTGTCCGACCTGGTCCGCCGGGGTGAGGCCGCTGTCCAGCATCTGCGTTAGCGCTTCGCTCTGCATCGCGCTGTCCTTGGCGGCGATGGACGCATTCAGCTTGACGGCACCAATCTGATATTTGTCATCGTTCGACTTGGCCTTGCTGTCTGCATCGGCCAGCGCCGCCTTGGCTGCGGCAAAGTCATTCTTCGCCGCCGCCGTCTGCGCCGCCTGCAGTGCCTTTATCACATCGGGAGAGACGTTGAGCTTGGGCGCGCCGCCCTTCTTCTCGTCCTTCTTCGCCGCCATCGCGGGCGCGGAAATGGCGCCTCCAGCCAGCGCGAGCGTCAGCGCGAGCGCCACGGGGGATACAAAACGCATGATCATCTTCTCCTCTGCGCCTTGGGGAAAGGCGCCCTTGATTAAGCGCCGATTAGGGGGCGGCGCGTGAATGACGTTTGAACATCGTATATGCAGCAGTTTTCCGCCTGTCAGCCCTTTCTTACAGCTTGATCTGACGCGAGCGCGCGTGCGCGCGAGGGGTGACAGAATTGTTTCGCTCCGCTAGTGCATGAGCAACGAAACAGTTCCATCCAAAAAGAGAATCGCATTGACCGACGAGACTGCCCTCGCCGACCCCTCGGACATCAGCCCCATCTCCATCGTCGATGAGATGAAGGCCAGCTATCTCGACTATGCCATGTCGGTCATCGTCGCTCGCGCCCTGCCGGATGTCCGCGACGGGTTGAAGCCGGTGCACCGTCGCATTCTCTTCTCGGCCCATGAATCGGGCTTCCAGCACAACAAGCCCTACCGCAAGTCGGCCCGCATCGTCGGTGACGTGATCGGTAAATATCACCCGCATGGCGACAGCGCGATCTATGACGCCTTGGCGCGCATGACGCAGGACTGGTCCATGCGCGTGCCGCTGATCGATGGTCAGGGAAACTTCGGTTCCATGGACCCCGATCCGCCAGCGGCCATGCGGTACACCGAAGCGCGCCTAGCCAAGGTCACGACCGCCCTGCTGGAGGATCTCGACAAGGACACCGTCGATTTTCAGCCCAACTATGACGCTTCGGAAAGCGAACCGCAGGTCCTGCCCGCCCGCTTCCCCAACCTGCTCGTCAACGGCGCGGGCGGCATTGCGGTCGGCATGGCGACCAACATCCCGCCGCATAATCTGGGCGAAGTGATCCGCGCCTGCCTCGCCTATATTGATAATCCGGCGATCACGATCGATGAACTGATCCAGATCGTTCCCGCCCCTGACTTCCCGACCGCCCCGCTGATCCTGGGCCAATCCGGCGCCCGCAACGCCTATCATACCGGCCGTGGCTCCATCATGATGCGCTCGCGCCATGTGATCGAGGAAGGGCGCGGCGACCGCCGCTCCATCGTTTTGACCGCCATTCCCTATCAGGTCGGCAAGAATGGCCTCGTTGAAAAGATCGCCGAAGCCGCCAAGGACAAGCGGATCGAGGGTATCAGCGATATTCGCGACGAATCGAACCGCCTCGGCGTTCGCATCGTCATGGACCTGAAGCGCGACGCCACACCGGAAGTCGTGCTGAACCAGCTCTGGCGCAACACCCCCGCCCAGTCGAGCTTCCCGGCCAACATGCTCGCCATTCGCGGCGGCCGTCCGGAACTGCTCAACATCCGTGACATTATCGAGGCGTTCGTCCGCTTCCGCGAAGAGGTCATTACCCGCCGTACGAAGTACGAACTCAACAAGGCTCGCGATCGCGCGCATATCTTGCTGGGTCTCGTCATCGCGGTCACCAACCTCGACGAAGTCGTCCGCATCATCCGTGGATCGGCCAGCCCCGCCGAGGCGCGCGAAACCTTGCTCGCCCGCGACTGGCCGGTGGCGGAAATCGCGCCTTACCTCAAGCTGGTCGAAGCGATCGAAACTGAAGCGGGCGGCGAAACATACCGCCTGTCGGACATTCAGGTCCGCGCCATACTCGACCTCCGCCTCCATCGCCTGACCGCGCTCGGCCGCGACGAGATCGGCAATGAACTGGCCGAACTGGCCGCAGCCATCGCTGAATATCTCGCCATCCTCGGCGACCGTCAGAAGCTCTATGCCGTCATGCGCGAAGAGTTTGAGGCGATCGAACGCGACTTCGCCACCCCGCGCATCTCGGAAATCACCGCTGCCGCTGACGGTATCGAGGACGAAGACCTGATCGAGCGCGAGGAGATGGTCGTCACCGTCACCGTGCAGGGCTATATCAAGCGCACCCCGCTCGAAAGCTTCCGCGCCCAGGCGCGCGGCGGCAAGGGCCGCTCCGGCATGGCGACCAAGGATGAGGACGCGATCACCGAACTGTTCGTGACCTCCACGCACACGCCGGTCCTCTTCTTCTCCACGGCGGGCAAGGTCTATCGCATGAAGGTCTGGCGCCTGCCCGAGGGCGGTCCCGCCACGCGCGGCCGTCCGATGGTGAACCTGCTGCCGCTCGGTCCGGGCGAAACGATCCAGACTGTCCTGCCGCTGCCCGAGGATGAGGACAGTTGGAAGGACCTGCACGTCATGTTCGCCACCGCGAACGGCACGGTTCGCCGCAACAGCATGGACGCCTTCGCGAACGTGCCGAGCAACGGCAAGATCGCGATGCGCTTCGATGAAGGCAGCGACGATTGCCTGATCGGCGTGGCGCTGCTCAGCGAAGAGGATGACGTCCTGCTCGCCACTCGTCAGGGCAAGGCAATCCGCTTCAAGGCGACCGACGTGCGCGAATTCCAGAGCCGCACGTCAACCGGCGTGCGCGGCATGACGCTCAAGAAGGATGACGAGGTCATCTCGCTCTCCATCCTCCACCGCTCCGGCGCCAATCAGGAGGAACGCGACGACTATCTCCGCTTCGCCCCCTGGAAGCCCGAAAAGGAAGGCTCGCCGCAGATGAGCGAGGAACGCTTCGCCGATCTACAGGCGAAGGAGCAGTTCATCCTCACCGTCTGCTCCAACGGCTATGGCAAGCTGTCATCGGCCTACGACTATCGCCGCACCGGACGTGGTGGTCAGGGCATCACGAACATCGACAATATCGGCCGCAACGGTCCGGTTGTCGCCAGCTTCCCCGCGCGCCACGGCGATCATCTGATGCTCGTCACCGATCAGGCAAAGCTGATCCGCATGGGCCTCGACACCCTGCGCGTCATCGGCCGCAACTCGGCCGGCGTGCGCCTCTTCAACGTGTCGGATGACGAACATGTCGTCAGCGCCGCGAAGATCGAGGAAAGCGACGAGGAAACCGAAGTCAGCACCCCCGCAGGCCTCGAAACCTCACCCGAAGTCAGCCCCGAATCCGACCCGGACCTCACCGAAGAGTGACCGACCTCTTCGCCTACAAGATCCTGACCAAGGATCAGTATGACCAGCTAAAGACCGACGGCGTGTTCAAAGGCGCGCCCGTCGATCTCGCCGACGGCTACATCCACATGTCCACCCGCGAACAGGCCGCCGAAACAGCGGCAAAGCACTTCGCGGGCCAGGACAATCTGGTAATGCTAATGATCGACCTCGCCCCCTTCGGCGACGCGCTCAAATGGGATGAGTCACGCGGCGGCGCGCTGTTCCCGCATCTTTATGGCAACCTGCCGCTCAGCGCAGTCGCCGGGAAGGTGGTGCTGCGGTTGGATGAGCACGGGAAGCACCTTTTCCCGGCGGGGTTCTAACCTCCGTTCGTTTCGAGCAAAGTCGAGAAACGATCAGCGAAGCGCATCACCTCTCCCCTCCCGTCATTCCAGCGAAGGCGGGAAGCCATCTCCCGACATGTCGCCGAGACCCTGCTTGTGGGAGATAGATTCCCGCCTTCGCGGGAATGACGAAGTGTGGGTGGATAACGGAATAGCGGCTTTGAACCGCAACACATAGCTAAGCAGACACCGACTTATAAATCAGGGCTGAACTTCTTGAACGAGTTTGGCCTCAAAAAGAGCCTCCAAAAACTCCTGCACAGCGAAGGCCCCATCGCCGGGAGTAAAGCGGATACTCAGTATGTCTTGCGTTGATTCGGAAAGGAACTCCCCGACCCAGCCGTTTGATTTGGCCACCTCAAGGGCCAATGGAGCTTGCGCTGGCGCGCAGCGAAACATGACTGGCCGCGCATCTATGTTGTCGATTGCAGCGAGCGCCCTATTTAATCGCCTTTTCCTAGCGGATCCAAATATCGTTCCCACAGTGAGAGTACCAAGGATCGCAACGATCGATATAAACAAAAACTGATCTGCTCCAAAAAAATGTGAGCTAGCGAGCGCAAGAGTGACCCAAAACAATGCTCCGCCGAAGGATACCATCCTTCGGCTAATCATTCCCGTCACCCCCTCGCGTCAACCGGCATCGTAATCTTCCCCGACATCATCAACAGTTTGCTGTGATGCACAACAGTAAGGTGCTCCTGCTAGCGTCCGATTTTAGGTTTAACCCTATGCTGATTAATAGCGTCAGGTGGTCGCTAGCGGCACTTGCTCCTCTCCATCTTCACCACCCTCCCACTCTTCACCCAATAATCAAACCTGCCCCACCTGATCCGCCGCGAGCAAGCCGCCGCCAACTGCATGCCCCAATGCACCCAGCACACCGCAAACGGCGCCAGCACATCCCACCAAAGCGACCGCCGTGCCGTCCGAGCCTGCTCCGGGTCCACCACCCCCGCGATGATCCGTCGCCGCACCAGTGCTCGTCCCACCGCCGCTGCATAACCCACCGCCAGAGCGCTCCATCCGCCCCAACCCAACACCCACAACCAGCCCAAAGCCTGTACGCCCACGACGGCGGCAGCAATCCCCCACATCCCCGAACTATTCGTCCAGATATGCCGATACTGCCGCACCCCAAACGCAATCGCACCCCGCACCTCCATCGGCGAAGCCACCAGCAAATCCCGCACCGGCCGCAACCGCAGCTTCGCGCGCCACCCGGCCAGCCCGATCGCCATGTCATCCGACAACCGCCCCGCCAGCGCCGCATCCAGATCGAGCCGCTCCGCCACCTCCCGCGTCAGGGCCATAGCTCCACCCCAGGGCATGGTCGCGCCAGCAGCCCGAGGCAAAGTCGCCAACTGCATCTCCACCGCCCCCACCAGTGCCGCCACCGCACTCCGCCCGGGCAACAGCAGCCGATAGCCAGTCACAATATCCGCCTTCCCCCGCACCAGAGGAAAGAGCAACCGCCCCACCAACCGCACAGGCGGCTCAATATCCGCGTCCACGAACACCAGATAGCGATCATCCGGCCGCAAAGCCCGCAAAGCCGCCCGCAATTTATGAACCTTCTGCCCCTCGTCCACCGCGACACCCGCGCGGACGATCTGCACCCAATCCCCCTCGCGCGCCGCCAAAGCCTCCGCCGCCGCGCACCCGCCACTCGAAGCAATCAGCAACCGAAACCGCGCCGCCTGCGCCTTCAACCGGGCGATCAGTTCCGCCCCGCCATCCCAATCATCCCGCACCGACAACAGCACGACCACGCCATCAGGCGCCTCCTCCTGACGATCGACCGGCAGATGCCGCCAATAGTTCAGCACCCCCAGCAGCGTCAGCCCCTGCAACAGCACCCACGCCCAAAAGGCCCAACCCATCGTAAATCCAAGCCCTTTACCCTCTCGACTGCTGCTGTATGACGCTTGGCAAGATGCTCTCCAACCCTTTTCTCTTCACCCTTCTGCGCCTGCTCCCCGCATCCGCCGCCTCATGGCTGGGCGGCTGGTTGTCGGCGAACGTTGCACGCAGAACCATGAAGCTGCGGGACCAGCGCGCCCGCGCCAACCTCGCTATCCTACGTCCTGATCTGGACGAAACCACGCGCGAGGCCATGCTCACCCGCCGCTGGTTCAATCTCGGCCGCACCATGGCGGAACTCGCCAATATCGACCGGCTCGTGAACAACCGCCATGTCAGCATCACAAACGAACCGGCCTATCGGGAAGCGCTGGCCTTGCCCCGCCCCATGATCTTTCTGACCACCCATATCGGCAACTGGGATTTGCTCGCCGCCCATTTGAAAGCGTCAACGGATCGTCCCGGCCTCGGCGTCTACGACCCTCCCTCCGACCCTGCTCAGGCCAAGATGCTGAAGCGGGCACGGGAAAGCTATATGGGGGAAGCCATCACCGGCAGCGGTGCCGCCCGATCGATCCTGCGTCACCTTGCGGAAAAGGACAGGGCGATGCTCTACATCTTGGTGGACGAACGGAGGGATCGACAGGTCTGGTTCCCGCGCTTCGGCAGAAATGTGGAACCGTCGGGAAATCTTTCCATCGCGCTACGCCTCGCCCGGCGCAGCAACGCCCGCTTCCTGCCTTTCACCCTGGCAAGGACCCAGGGCGCTCATTTCCGCCTCGATTGGCACCCGCCGCTTGATCCGCTGGTCATGGACGAAACCGATCTGCTGGATCAGGTCGACGCCTTCCTGGGCAAAGCCTGCATCGACCATGCGGACCAATGGCTCGCCCTGCATGACATGGATTTGACGAGGCCTTGAGTAGCACGGAGCATATGGTTCTCGGTGACCTCACCCGCTAAAGCCCCCAAATGTCCCGACTCGCCATCAAGATCTGCGGCCTTTCCACACCCGACACAGTCGGCACAGCTATCCGCGCAGGCGCGACCCACCTCGGCTTCGTCCATTTCGCAAAAAGTCCCCGCCATGTCGAAGCGGACCAGCTGCGCGCCCTCGCCGCAACAGTCCCCGCCCATATCGAGCGCGTCGCCGTCCTGGTCGATCCCACCGACGAAACCCTCGCCGAACTCACCGCAACAAACGCCCTCACCGCCCTGCAACTCCACGGCAAGGAAAGCCCCGAGCGCACCGCCGCCATTGCTAAGCGCTTCAACCTCCCCGTCTGGAAAGCCATTTCCGTAAAAACCCGCGCCGACATCGAGGCTGCAAAATCCTATAGCGGCGCGGCCGATCTCCTCCTCTTCGACGCAAAGACACCGGATGGCGCCGCACTCCCGGGCGGCATGGGTCTGCGCTTCGACTGGACGCTCCTGCGCGGCGTCCCCATATCCATGCCCTGGGGTCTCTCCGGAGGTCTCGGCATCGACAATGTCGCCGAAGCGATCCGCATCACCGGCGCACCGATGATTGACGTTTCTTCCGGCGTGGAAAGCGCGCCGGGCATCAAGAGTGTGGACAAGATCATGGCCTTCTGCAAAGCGGCACAGCAATCATGACCATCAACAATTCCCTCCGCTCGCAACCCGATGCTTCGGGCCATTTCGGCTCCTTCGGCGGCCGCTACGTCGCGGAAACGCTCATGCCGCTCATCCTTGAGCTGGAGAAGGTCTATAAGGAAGCCAGGCAAGACCCCGCTTTCGAGGAAGAGTTTGAGGAACTGCTGCGCAACTATGTCGGCCGTCCCAACCCGCTTTATTATGCCAATCGCCTGACCGAAGCGCTCCGCGCCGATGCGCCCGAAGGCAAGGGTGCCAAAATCTACCTGAAGCGCGAGGAGCTTAACCACACCGGCGCGCACAAGATCAACAATTGCATCGGCCAGGCGCTGCTCGCCCGCCGCATGGGCAAGAAGAAGGTCATCGCCGAAACCGGCGCGGGCCAGCATGGCGTCGCCACCGCCACCGTCGCCGCCCTGTTCGGCATGGAATGCAAGATTTTCATGGGCGCCAAGGATGTCGAGCGGCAGAAGCCCAACGTCTTCCGCATGAAGCTGCTCGGCGCGGAGGTCATCCCCGTCGTTTCCGGCTCGCAGACGCTCAAGGACGCGATGAACGATGCCCTGCGTCATTGGGTCTCGAACGTCCACGATACCTTCTACATCATCGGCACGGCAGCAGGCCCACACCCCTATCCGGAACTGGTCCGCGACTTCCAGTCGGTGATCGGCCGCGAAGCGCGCGAGCAGATTCTCGAAATCGAAGGCCGCCTGCCCGACATGCTGATCGCCCCGGTCGGCGGCGGCTCCAACGCGATCGGCCTCTTCCATCCCTTCCTCGATGATGTTGAGGTCAAGATGATCGGCGTGGAAGCAGCAGGCGAAGGCCTCACCGGCAAACATGCCGCGTCCCTTGCAGGCGGTGCGTCGGGCATCCTGCACGGCAACCGCACCTATCTGCTTCAGGACGAAGACGGCCAGATCACCGAAGCCCACAGCATTTCGGCGGGCCTCGACTATCCCGGCATCGGCCCTGAACATAGCTGGCTGCACGAGATCGGCCGCGTCGAGTACATGCCGATCACCGATGACGAAGCGCTCGCCAGCTTCCAGAAGCTCGCCGCTCTCGAAGGCATCATCCCGGCACTTGAGTCCGCCCACGCGATCGCCAGCGCGGAAAAGGTCGCGCCAACGATGGACGCGGACCAGATCATCATCGTCAACCTCTCGGGCCGGGGCGACAAGGACATCTTCACCGTCGCCGACGCGCTGGGAGTGGAGATGTGAGCGGGTTTCCCAACATTTCAACCCCTCCCCCGTTCGGGCTGAGCTTGTCGAAGCCCTTCACTTCTCTCAAAGAAAGAAAAGCCCTTCGACATCTGAGCGAGACAAGTGGCTCGTTCAGACAGGGCGAACGGATGTTGGAATTTCACTGTGACCGCTGACCGCCTCGCCACTCGCTTCGCCACCTGCAAGGAAGCAGGCCGGGCCGCCCTCATCACCTTCGTGACCGCAGGCGACCCGACCGTAGCCGCCACCCCGGCGATCCTCGATGCCCTCGTCGCGGGCGGCGCGGACATCATCGAACTCGGCATGCCTTTCACTGATCCGATGGCGGACGGCCCCGCGATCGAACTCGCCAACCTGCGCAGCCTCGGGTCAGGCACGAAGACGAAGGATATCTTCCACCTCGCCACCACCTTCCGCGCCCGCCACCCGCATATACCGCTGATCCTCATGGGCTATGCCAATCCCATGCTGATCCGCGGCTCCAAATGGTTTGCGCAGCAGTGTCGCGAAGCAGGCGTGGATGGCGTGATCTGCGTCGATGTCCCGCCAGAAGAGGACGCGGAGATCGGCCCGGCCCTGCGCGCGGCAGGCGTTCACCTTATCCGCCTTGCCACGCCGACCACCGACGCGGCCCGCCTGCCCGCCGTGCTTAACGGCGCCAGCGGATTCCTCTACCATGTCGCCGTCGCAGGCGTGACCGGCAAGCAGCAGGCTGCGCAGACCGCTGTCGAGCAGGCGGTTGAGAAGCTCAAGGCCGCAACTGACCTCCCCATAGCAGTCGGTTTCGGCGTCCGCTCCGCCGAGCAGGCAGCCGCCATCGGCCGCGTCGCTGACGGCGTCGTCGTCGGGTCAGCCATTGTCGATATAGTCGGCTCGCACGGCGATGCCGCCGCGCCCTTCGTTCAGGAGTTCGTCGCCACATTGAGCGGCGCTCTCAAAGCCAACAGCCCCCATTTCCGGGAGACCGCCGCATGAGCTGGATCAACCGCGTCCGCAAGGCCGTTCCCTTCCTCGCAAAGAAGGAAACCACCGCCGAGACGCTGTGGCACAAATGCCCGTCCTGCACCGAGATGATCTTCATCAAGGAGTGGGAGGATAATCTCTCCGTCTGTCCGCGCTGCGACCATCACGGCCGCATCGGCCCGTCCGAGCGGTTCGAGCAAATCCTCGACGCAGGCTTCATCCTTCTGCCCACCCCGCCGGTGCAGGAAGACCCGCTCAAGTTCCGCGATTCCAAGCGCTATCCTGATCGCATCAAGGCTGCCCGCGCGCAGACGGGCGATCAGGACGCTCTTATCAACGCGCGCGGCGCGATCGACGATGTGCCGCTGGTCATGGGCGTGCAGAATTTCGCCTTCATGGGCGGCTCCATGGGCATGGGCGTCGGCGCGGCATTCATCCAGGGCGTGAATGAGGCCATTGGCCACAAATGCCCCTATGTCATCTTCACCGCAGCAGGCGGCGCTCGCATGCAGGAGGGCATATTGTCCCTCATGCAAATGCCGCGATCGACTGTCGCCATCCAGAAGCTGCACGCTGCGGGCCTACCCTATATCGTCGTTCTCACTGATCCGACGACCGGCGGCGTCACGGCAAGCTATGCCATGCTGGGCGACGTCCAGATCGCCGAGCCTAACGCGCTGATCGGCTTCGCGGGCCAGCGCGTCATCGAAAGCACGATCCGCGAAAAGCTGCCTGATGGTTTCCAGCGCGCCGAATATCTGCTGGAACATGGCATGCTCGACATGGTCGTGCATCGCAGTGAATTGCGCGACACGCTGGCCCGAGTGATCGGCTATCTAGCCCCTCGCGCAGCCGCCTGACGCGATCGCGCGAGGAACATAGGGCCATGCCCGACCACGCCATTTCGGACGACCCGGCGGTCCAATCGCAGCTGGACCGCCTTGCCACGCTGTCGCCGGGCGCGGACATATTGGGTCTCGAACGCATCACCAGCCTGCTTGATAGGCTCGACAATCCGCACCGCGCGCTGCCTCCCATCTTCCATGTCGCAGGCACCAATGGCAAAGGATCGACCTGCGCCTTTCTCCGGGCCGCGCTCGAAGCGGATGGCCGGAGCGTCCACGTCTTCACCTCGCCCCATCTCGTCCGCTTCAACGAACGCATCCGCATCAACGGCCAGCTGATCAGCGACGAAGCGCTCGCCCACTATCTCTCCCGCGTCCTCGACGTGGCCGAAGGCATCGGCGCCAGTTTCTTCGAAGTCACCACCGCCGCCGCCTTCCTCGCCTTCGCCGAACATCCCGCCGACGCCTGCATCCTTGAAGTAGGACTAGGCGGCCGCCTGGACGCCACCAATATCATCGAAAACCCCGCCGTTTGCGGCATCGCCCAACTCGGGATCGATCATCAGACGTTCCTCGGCAACACGCTGCGCGCCATAGCGGCGGAGAAGGCGGGTATCGCCAAGCCCGGCGCCGCCCTGGTAACCCAGCGCTATCCCGAGTCACTCGCTCCCGCGATGCGCGAAGCCGCCAGCCGCGCACGCACCAATTGGCTCCCCATGGGCCAAAGCTGGGACGCCGCCAGCTACCGCGACCGCCTCCACTATCGCGACGAACAAGGCCGCATCGAAACCCCGCTCCCCCGCCTCCCCGGCGCGCATCAGGTGCAGAACGCCGCCCTCGCCTTCGCCATGCTGCGCCATCAAACCGCCCTGCCCGTCAGCGAAGCCGCGCTCAAAGCCGCGCCCCTCTGGGCGCACTGGCCCGCCCGGCTCCAACACCTCGACCACGGCCCGCTGCTCGCTCCCCTCCCCCCCGAAAGCGAAGCCTGGTTGGACGGCGGCCACAATGCCGGAGCCGGAGAAGCGATCAGCGCCTTCTTCACCACCGACAAGCTCGCCGGACGCAAGCTGCACCTCATCATAGGCATGCTCGCCAACAAGGATGCCGAGGCCTTTCTCGCCCCCTTCGCCGGACGCATAGCCCACATCCACGCGCTGCCCGTCCCCGGCCACGAGCATCATCCCGCCAGCCGCTTCGCCGCCATCGCGGAGCGCTGGGGCATCGACTGCACAGCACATGCAAATCCCACGGACGCCATCAACGCGGTCGCGGCGTCATCCAAAACCGAAGCCCCGCTCCTGTTCATCGCCGGGTCCCTCTACCTCGCAGGCGAAATTTTGCGCCTGAACGAGCAATATCCCGACTGAATCTACTTGCGATTGACTCGCAATAGCGTACCTTGCTCTCCGTAACGCAACGGATAAAAAGGTGCTCGCATATGCCCCGTGGAGAGATCACCCCCCTCGACCTGCCCGGCGCAATGCCTCCCGGCTACGGCAACCGCCTGTTCCTCTATGCGATGCGCCGCATGGCCAGCGCCGGGGTCGATGACGCCCACGCAGCCAACGCGATGCTCGGCGCGTTCGGCCGCAGCTACCGCCGTCCCCTCGTCCTCATGCGCGCCATGATGCTCGAACTCGCCCGTTGCGCCACCCGCCGGATACTCGTCGCGCCCTGCTGCTGCGCCCGCATGACCGCCGATGAAGCATCGCTCATGCACTCCATCAGCACAGCGCTACAGGACCCACCTGCATCCTATGAGCAACTCGCCTCGCTGCTCGGCACGGACGATGTCCTCGGCGCCCTGACCTGCCTGCAAGCCGTCTCTCAGGCCCATAGCGACCTAGGCCGCCCGCTGGACCTTTACGCCGGAGCCTGACCACCTTCGTCCGTAGCGGCGCTGCCAACACTCGCATCCACCAGTCCGCTGCGCATCATCAGCCAGAACAGGATGATGCCCGGCAGCGCCAGCACGGTCGTCAGCAGGTAGAAATCGACATAGCCGAACCGCTCGATCAATGCGCCCGCCGACGTCCCCGTCAGGAACCGTCCGACAATGCTCGCCGCCGCCGAAATCATCGCATATTGCGCGGCGGTAAAGCGCAGGTCGCACAGCGCGGAGAAATAGGCGACCACCGCAACGCCGCCAATCCCGCTAGCAAAATTCTCGAACCCGATGGCCCCCGCCATGCCCACATTGCTCTTGCCGGTCGCCGCCAGCAGGGCAAAGCTGAAGTTCGACACCGCCATCAGCACAAGGCTGATCAGCACCGACCGCTTCAACCCCAACCGCGCATACAGCACCCCGCCCACGAAAATCCCGGCCAGCAAAGCCCAGAAACCCACGCCCACATCGTAGATCGCGATCTCCTCATTGCTGTACCCCAGATCGTTGAACAGCAGCCGGAATGTCAGGTTCGCCAGCGTATCGCCAATCTTGTGGACGATGATGAACAGCAGGACGAGCAGCGCACCCTTGCGCTTGAAGAAATCAACGAACGGCCCAATGATCGCCTGCACCAGTTCCCCGCCCGTCTTCCGGGAAGCAATCTCCCGATGCCGTTCAGGCTCGCCAACGATCAACGCCGCCAGCATGGCGGGCAGCGCGAACAGCGCGCAAACGAGATAGGCCAGCGTCCAGTCCCAATATTGCGCCACCACCAGCGCCAGGGCACCCGCCGCCGCCGCGCCGATGCGCCAGCCATATTGCGACATGCCCGCGCCAATGCCCAATTGCTCGGGCCGCAATATCTCGATCCGGTAACCGTCAATGATGATGTCGAACGTCGCGCCCGCAATCCCCAGCAGGATCGCCGCCCGCACCGTCCCCATCAGATCGGTCGCCGGATCGACAACGGCCAGATTGACCACCGCCGCCATCACCAGCAGCCCCGCCACCAGCATCCACGACACCCGCTGACCCAACCGATGCAGCAGAGGCAGCTTCACGCCCTCGATCACCCAGGCCCACAGCCATTTGAGATTATAGGCGAGCAACACCAGGCTGAACGCCGTAACGCTCTTCTTGTCGATCCCATCCTGCGCCAGCCGCGACGCCAGGTTCGCGCCGATCATCGCAAAGGGAAAGCCCGATGAAATCCCAAGGAACAGCGCAGCCAGCGGCGCCTTCTCCACATAGGGCTTCACCGCATCCAGCCAGCCTCGGGTGCCCACGGCAATGTCAGTCATGAAAAAGGCGCGCCCCCAAAATGCTTATCGCGCCACCATATGGCCAATCATCGGAGAAACAAGCAGAACTCGCCCCGACCATATGACCGGCTCAGGCCATGCAACCCACAGACACCGACTTTCCCCGAAATGATGCTTTGGGAGCCTTCCTATCATCTCCCCTCCCGCAGGCGGGAGGGGTCGGGGGTGGGCTAGCGCAACACCGGCCTCATCAAATGGGCTCACGCAAGGCTCGCTACGCTCGCGCCCACCCCTAACCCCTCCCGCCTGCGGGAGGGGAATGTCTTGGATGGGTGGGTAGCGGACTGACGGCTTTGCGGCAGATTCTCGTGGATAGCAGTGGCTCCGCAAGGTAGGCTGACAGCATAAGGATGAGGCCGTATGAGTCTAAAATTTTTTCAGCGAAGATCGCTTAAAATTGAGGCGCGCAGAACATGCGTATTATGATATTTTCTCTAGCGATTTTGCTATTATGTAGCAAAGCTCATGCGCAAATACCTCATATTTCTGACCAAGAGACTGTTATCGTACCAGACTTGTCAAAATCATCCGACCCCAGCGTCGTTAAGGAAGGATGGAAATATTTTGTCTTTCAACGACATGGAGTGACATTCCAAGAGGCCTACGCTGATTTTTCGGACTGCTATCGCTTCATGCAGCCTGTCGGTTGGTCGGTGGCGAATACAGATCGCTTCATTCCTTGGAATCGGGCACCAGCCAATATCCCTCGTCAACGAGCGGGATATATGCCTAACAACTATGGTGTGATCGGCAGCGTAATTCTTGGGATGGCCGAAGACGTGCTCACGCGTCGCGCCTATCAGGCAAAGATGAGAGCTTGCATGGAACCGCGTGGGTATATTCGCTATGGCGTAGCTCAGAGCATATGGACCGGAATTTCAAAGCTCCCTCCAGAACAATGGGTGGCCGTTCAGGCGAAAATCGCTTCTGGCCCCGATTTCGGCGGGGTGGTTCCCAACAAATGATCCGCAGCACATTAATTTCGCTATTTGCCAGCCTGAGCTTCGGTTCAGCAGCCACGGCACAATCTACGCAAGAAATGACCGAAATCCGGAACCAAGCTACAGTCGACATCCGCTCTGACCGCACCTATTTCCTTTTTCGCAATGACGCACCCTTTGGCCCTGCACTATTGCGGATGCCTACAGATAAAGAGATGCATCTTTACGATACTTCCCGAGATTCAACGAAAAATATCCGTAATCTGGGTATCATCGATATGGGAAAGCCATATCAAAAATCCGGAACGACAAAGACATTTCTTATAGAAGCCATGCCGGGTGACTATGTTTTATACGGATTTGGTTGGCAACAATTTCTATATACGTGCCTTTGCTTGGGTACCGTTTCTTTTGCAGGCCACGCAGGGGAGATTGTGGACCTTGGGACTCTGCTGGTCGCGGAGGCTTTTAAGCCGTCCGATATTCCAGAACTTGCTAGCGCAACGAATATGGGTCCGAGCATGAACGGATATACGGGTACCTTGGCTGCAGCAATTCGTCCCGCCAGCGCGTCGATACCTCTGCCTTCTCAATTGGCAGGTAAGACAATCGTGCCAGCAAAATTTCGCGCCACTGGAAAATTCATTGCGGAAAATGCCCTTAGCATCAATCGACTTGTTCCTATACCGGGCATTCTCGGTTACGATAGAGGTGAAGTGCTCGATCTTCAACGTAACAGCGTCGCTCCAGATCAATATTTAGTGTTCAATTGAATTCGATCCTTGAATAGCTCACCGACCATTTTGTTTCTGCGGTTCTATTGAAGAGGATCGAATGGACATCATGCAAATGCTGAGCGTCGTCTTTTGTCATCATGAGATGGTGGATGTGTCCAACCGAGATAATGGCTGGTTTTGGACGACGTGAAAGGCTTGCCGAGCGTCCGCAACTGGTCGTTAGTGACCTGTTCCCAATTGAACCTGTCATCAACCAACAGCGCATCCGCGCCGCACCAACCTCACCCCACCCGATCAAACAAATGCAACCCACGCGGCACTCGCGGCAGCTCCCCACCACGCAGCACCGCCTCAATCACCCCGATCGAAGCCAGCAGATCACGCGGCAAATAAGGTTTCGCCAGACACCCTACCGCCATCTCATGCGCATCAATCGGACAGGCGCCGCTGACGAACAGCACCGCCAGCCCCTTCCCATAGGCATGACGCGCCACATCGATACCTGTCTTGTCGCCGTGCAGGGTAATATCGGCGATCACCAGATCGACCTCATCCTGTTCAATGACGGTGATCGCATGGTCATAATCCTCGACCGTAGCGGCAACGCGGTAGCCAGCCTGTTCCAGCACATGCTCGTTGTCGAATGCGACCAAAGGCTCATCTTCCACCACCAGCACGCTGCTGATGGCCTGTGCCTGCTGCCGTGGCTTCGAGTCCCCTTTGACTAGCCCGAAAAACATTTGCCGATCCGCCCCATATGCGCCATGCACCCGATCAAACGCGCGACCCCTTAAGGGAGTTGCGGCCGATCCTGCGCACTCGGCGACAGGACGGCACTATTCGTCATTTTCCCGGCATCTCCGATATGGGAATGCCGTCGCTTCGTTAAAAGGAACCGAGCGTGGAGCCGCCGAAAAAATCAGCACCACCGCGCAGGGCAGGACCGGGCGGCCCCCGGCGCCCCACGGACGGCAAGCCCGCCGGTTCGTCGCGCCCTGCTCGTCCGCCTTTCAAGAAAAGAAACGCTGCTCCAGCCAAACCGGCAAATCCCCATCCGGCGCGCATGGCCGCTGCCGCCAGCGGAACGAACGAACCGCAACGCATCGCCAAACTGCTTGCCCGCGCCGGGGTCGCCTCGCGCCGGGAAGTGGAACGGATGATCGAAGACGGCCGGGTCACTCTCGATGGTCAACTGATCTCGACCCCGGCGACCCTGCTGACCTCGCTCAACGGCGTGGCGGTGGACGGCAACCCGGTGGCGCAACCCGCTCCCGCTCGCCTCTTCCTTTTTCACAAGCCTTCAGGCTATTTGACGACCGAGCGCGATCCGCGCGGCCGCCCCACCATCTACGACCGCTTGCCCGCCGATCTGCCGCGCGTCATGCCGATCGGCCGTCTGGACATGACCACGGAGGGCCTGCTGCTCCTTACCACCGATGGCGAATTCAAACGGCAGATGGAATTGCCCGCGACCGGCGTGCCGCGCACCTATCGCGCCCGCGCCTTTGGCGAAATCAGCCAGGCCCAGCTTGAAGACCTGTTTATGGGCATAGAGATTGACGGCATTCGCTATGGCCAGATCGAGGCCAATCTGGAACGCCGCACCGGTCGTAACCAGTGGATCGAAATGACCCTGACCGAAGGCAAGAACCGCGAAGTGCGGCGCGTTCTGGAGCATCTGGGCCTACAGGTGAGCCGCCTCATCCGCACCAGCTATGGCCCCTTCCATCTCGGCGAACTCGCGTCGGGCGCGGTGGAGGAAGTGCGCCAGCACGACCTCATCGTCTTCCGCAAGAGCTTGAAGACGCCCAAAGCCTGAAGCTAAACTCGTTCGCCCTATGCTTGTCTTAGGGCTTTCCTTCTGCACGGACGCCAATCATGAGAATCATCGCAGGCCAATGGCGCGGCCGCCCGCTGGCAGCTCCCAAGGGCGACGCCACTCGTCCTACGGCCGACCGTACGCGCGAAACACTCTTTTCCATGCTCGTGAGCCGTATCGGATCATTCGAGGGGCTGGCCGTCGGCGATTTCTTCGCGGGATCGGGCGCCTTGGGCTTTGAAGCCCTGTCCCGTGGCGCGGCTAGCTGCCTCTTCGTCGAACAGGATCAGGCGGCTCTGAATGTGATCCGCGCCAATGGCGACAAGCTCGGCATCCGGCCCGACATTCGGCAGAGTAGCGTGCTCTCACTGGGGCCAACGCCGAAACCGCTGGACCTCATTTTCATGGACCCGCCTTACAATAGCGGTGCAGGCGTCGTAGCTCTCGACAAGTTGAGCCGTCTGGGCTGGACCGGCCCCGCGACCTGGATCAGCATCGAAACCGATCGCCGCGAAGATGTGGAGGTCAAGGGTTTTGTCGTGGACGCAACCCGAGACGTGGGCAAGGCGCGCATTACTCTGTTAAGAGCGATTCCCTCTCCCCTTTAGGGGAGAGGGCTAGGGAGAGGGGAACCCCCCAAGCTCCCCACCCATCAATCAAGCCGCTTCAGCATCCTCATAAGCCTGCGCTTCCTTGCCAATCAGTATCTCGGCCAAGAACCAATAGGCCTTGCCCCACGCTTCCAACACAGCGTCCGTGGCAACTTCCGCGCCCAGAACATCGCGGATCGCGGGCAGCAGCGCTTCGGCAACCTTGGGATAATGTTCGGCCTTCACGCCGGTTTCGATGTGCCGCTGCACCATGCGCTCGACCGCGCCGGTCAAAGCCTGCAACTTGTCGATATTCTCGGCATAACCCAGGATGGCCGCAGCCAGACGCTTGGGCTGCTCGCCGCTGTCCTGGGCCGCCTGATCGAACATGTCCTTGATCGACGCATCCTGGAACAGGCGCGCATACATGGCGGTCGTGATCTCCACCCCATGGCTCCGCAGCGCGGGAGCGGTTGCTTTGACGATCGCGATGGTTTCAGCGCTGAGCTGGCTCATATATGCACCCCTTTGAAATAAAGACTCGGTAAAGACGCCTTTACGGTACATCTTTAAACATGTAAACGATCTACATGTTTGATCTGCAAACCCCGTTCAATTAACGCATTCCCTCATGCAATTGACCCGCCACACCGACTACGCCCTGCGCGTCCTCATCCATCTGGCCGTCACGCCAACAGGCCGCGCAACCATCCCCGAGGTCGCCGACGCCTACGCTCTTTCGCGCAATCATTTGATGAAAGTCGTCCACCACCTCGGCCAAGGCGGGTTCATCCTAACCCAGCGCGGCAGAGGCGGCGGCTTCACGCTGGCCCATGCTCCTGAAGCAATCAGGCTGGGCGATGTGGTCCGTCACACTGAAACGGACATGAACCTGGCGGACTGCGCAGGCTGCGGCCTCCGCGCCGCTTGTGGCCTGTCGGGCATTTTGAAGGCCGCAACTACAGCTTTTCTGGCAGTGCTCGACCAGCACAGCCTGGCGGACGCCGCCAAAGACAGAACCGGGCTGGCGGCGCTTATTGCCGCCCTGCCCGCTTCTGTCTCTCCGGTCAGCGATGCCTGCGCGCCATCTTCTTCGAACGCGGCGCCTCGCCTGGATTGATGCAGCTATCCTGTACCGTGCGACTGCATAGCGGATAGTCCTTACCGCCTGCGGGCGGAGGGGTCATGTTGCCGCCAACGGTCACCGGATTAGCCGCACTGCCCACAGGCGCGGCAGGGTCCTTGGGCATCCCCGGCGTTGCGGGCATCATGCCGGTGTCAGCTGGAACCTCTCCTGTCGGCTGACCAGCATTGGGATCTGCCGCTGTTGCAGGGCTCGCAGGCGTAGCCGCATCCGTCGGCATGCTATCAGTGGCTGGGGGTTGGGCCGTATTGTCCGGCACACCCTGAGCGATCGCAATGCCAGTAGCGCCGGTGGTAAAAGCCAGCATGGCGGCACCCGCAAGCATGATCGATTTCATGGGTAATCCTTTCCTGTTCATCACCCCGTTCTGCCTCTTGGCGGGTAGAGAACCAGATCGGTGACGCACGCGTTCCGATATCGGCGACGAACTGTGGCTCTGCTGCTATCAGGCGAATGATCATTGTCTTTCAGCAAAGCGCCCATCCCTCACTGAAACCGCTTGGCCTTGACCTAACGACACGACGAGAGGCCGAGGGGATATCGTAAGGTGAACACAGTGGCCTTCGCCCTTGCATGATTCCTCTTTTGTTCTCATAGATTGCCATCAATCGCACGCGACCAAGCCCTTGCTCCCTCTATCCCTGCTCCCTAGTTGTTGACCATGACCCTCCCTGCTCCCTCGCCTGATGATCCGCCCTATCTTCAGGGCCTCAATGAGCCTCAACGGGAAGCCGTCCTCACTGCCGAGGGGCCGGTTCTTGTTTTGGCGGGTGCCGGAACGGGCAAGACGGCTGCGCTGACCGCACGACTGGCGCATCTCATCGCTACGCGCCGCGCCTATCCGTCGGAAATCCTGGCGGTCACCTTCACCAACAAGGCCGCGCGCGAAATGCGCGAGCGTGTCGGACGTATGATCGGTCCGGCCGTGGAAGGCATGCCGTGGCTCGGCACATTTCATGCCATCGCTGCCAAAATGCTTCGCAGACATGCTGAATTGGTCGGCTTGCAATCCAACTTCACCATTCTTGATACAGACGATCAGCTTCGGCTAATGAAGCAGCTGATCCAGGCTGAAGGGATTGATGAAAAGCGCTGGCCTGCGCGGCAGCTGGGTGGCTTGATCGATCAGTGGAAGAATAAGGGGCTGACGCCTGACGAAATCAGCGCCGGAGATAGCGAATCTTACGGGAATGGGCGCGGGCAGAAATTATATGCTGCCTATCAGGCCCGCCTTCGCGATGTAAATGCCTGCGACTTCGGCGACTTGCTGCTCCATGTGCTCACCATATTGAAGCGCCACCGGGATGTGCTCGAAAGCTATCAGCAGCGGTTCCGCTATATCATGGTGGACGAGTATCAGGACACCAACAGCAGCCAGTATCTCTGGCTCCGTCTGCTCGCTCAGCAGCGAAAGAATATTTGCTGCGTGGGTGATGACGACCAATCCATCTATTCGTGGCGGGGCGCGGAAGTCGCCAACATCCTCCGATTTGAAAAGGACTTCCCGGGCGCCAAGATTGTCCGCCTGGAGCAGAATTACCGATCCACGCCTCACATCCTGGGCGCCGCCTCCGGTGTGATCGCCGAAAACGGCAACAGGCTAGGCAAGACGCTGTGGACCGACATCGACATCGGTGAAAAAGTCCGCGTCATCGGCGTTTGGGACGGGCCAGAAGAGGCTCGCCGCGTCGGCGACGAAATCGAGGCGATCGAGCGCTCGGGTCGATCGTTGGAAGAGGTGGCCATCCTTGTCCGCGCGCAGCACCAGACCCGCGAATTTGAAGATCGATTCATTCAGATCGGCCTTGCATATAGGATCGTAGGCGGCTTCCGCTTCTATGAGCGGGCCGAAATACGCGACGCGCTTGCCTATCTTCGCCTCGTCAACCAACCGGCCGACGACCTGGCATTTGAGCGGATCGTTAATGTTCCCAAGCGCGGTTTAGGTGACAAGGCCGTGGAGAAGCTCCACCGCCTCGCTCGGGCCGAGGCCATACCCTTGGCGCTCGCGGCTGCACGAATTCTCGATACCGACGAAATGACTCCGCAAGCGCGCCGCAGCCTTGGCGCCTTCATCGGGGATTTGGCTCGCTGGCGCGACCGCGCGACCCAGCTTCCCCATGCCGAACTCGCGCGCCAAATACTGGATGAAAGCGGCTACACGGCCATGCTTCAGGCAGAACGCACAGCCGAAAGCGCAGGCCGCCTCGAAAACCTGAATGAACTTACTCGCGCGATGGAGGAATATGAAACGCTGGGCGCGTTCCTCGAACATGTGTCGCTAGTCATGGACAATGATGCGCAGGCCGAGGAACGGAAGGTCACGATCATGACCATCCATGCGGCAAAAGGGCTCGAATTCGACACCGTCTTCCTGGCGGGCTGGGAAGAAGGTATTTTTCCTTCTCAACGAGCGTTGGACGAAGGCGGTCTCAACAGCCTGGAGGAGGAACGTCGGCTCGCCTATGTGGCGATTACTCGCGCCAGGAAGCTGTGCGTCATCCTTCATGCGGCGAACCGGAGAATATATGGCCAGTGGACCAGTTCCATCCCGTCACGGTTCGTAGGCGAGTTACCTCCGGAACATGTCGAGGAGGAAAGCAGCATGGCGGGCGGCGCATCCCTATGGCGGGCCAATTGGTCCGAGCGCGCCGATCCCTTCTCCAACGTACAACGAGGCAGCGGGCGTGGCCCAGGCTGGCAGCGGGCGCAACAAAGTGGCCAATTCTCCCGCGAACCCGTACGGATCGTGGAAGCTCGCGCCTCGGCGGTATCCCTCGGCAACAAGGGTCGAGATGATATGCACCTGGGGTTGCGCGTATTTCACCAGAAATTTGGTTACGGCACGATTGCGGAGATCGAGGGCAACAAACTCGAGATCGATTTTGAAACGGCTGGCCGTAAGCGCGTGATGGATAGCTTCGTGCAGCCAGCTTGAACTTGACCAAGTCAGTTTCCGTGCGGGTCATGCGCGTCAACCATCCGCTTGGGCAGAGTTTTTAAAATATCTCGTCGTTTTGCAGGAGTAGCGCCACTATCCCTGCGCCCTCCGCCTCCACCACTGGTCGAAGCACGATGGTCGAGGGCCATATAGCATGATCGTGAGAGCGGAGGAAACGCTCGCAGGCTTGGAGCAAACGTCGCCGATCTTCTGTCGCTCGCAATGATATGGGTCTCCTCCACCATCACTTCCTCGCTGCCTAACGGAGATTGGCATATTGGAATGTGGTGTACGTCGATGCCGGAGAGTTATGCCAACTGGCGGGTCGTCGCGCGGAGAAGCATTTGCTGACGACTAACGGCAGTCTATCGCGACAAGGAAGATTGGTGGAGCCTAGCGGGATCGAACCGCTGACCTCCTGCATGCCATGCAGGCGCTCTCCCAGCTGAGCTAAGGCCCCATCGTTGCGCGGCATAATACCGCATCCCAATGGATTGGGCCATGTCCGGCATGGAGCCGTCGGCCGATATAGGATGCCAAGCACCCGCTTGATAGCTTCCGGGCTATACAGGTGAGGCTTGGACCGTCCGGAAAACTGGTGGAGCCTAGCGGGATCGAACCGCTGACCTCCTGCATGCCATGCAGGCGCTCTCCCAGCTGAGCTAAGGCCCCGTTACCAGTGTCAGCGCCGCTTGGGTCCGGCGCTTCGGAGGTCGCTGCCATTAGGAGGCAGCAACTTCCTTGGCAAGCACAAAATTACTTAATTGTCGTCGTCGCCGTCGTCGGCGGCGGCATCCACGCCGAGGTCGTCGTCACCGCCCAGGTCAACGTCATTGTCCGGCGAATCGCCATCATCATCGACATCCAGATCAAGATCCAGATCGTCATCTGCCGTCTCCAGCTCCCCGTCGGCGGTTTCGATAACCTTCTTCGGCGCTTCCTCGTACGGCAGCGGCTGCTTCGACTTCAGGACCGGTTCGGGTTCCCAAGCGGTGTTGCAGTTGATGCAGGAGACCGGGTCGTCCTTGCCCAGGTCATAGAAGCGCGTGGCGCATTTCGGGCAGGTACGCTTCGTGCCCCATTCAGCCTTGACCATGTCCGGCCTTGTCCTTCTTACGAGTGCTTCAACGAATATCACGCGGCGCGACCATGTCGCCCGCGAAGCGACGGGCGCCTTGCCATAGCGGAACCGCGCTGTCAAAAGCCGGGCGCAATTTTTCAGTTTCCTGACAAACGGATTGACCCGTGACCACTTCTTCCGATCAGCCTGCTCCCATGACCTTCTCCAGTGCTCCTCCCCTTGCGGGCAGTGTAAGGGTGCCGGGGGATAAGAGCATTTCGCATCGTTCACTCATGCTCTCTGCACTGGCGGTTGGGGAAAGCCGCGTCGAAGGTCTGTTGGAAGGAGAGGATGTGCTGGCCACTGCCGCCGCAATGCGTGCAATGGGCGCGCAGATCCAACGAGACGATGATGGCATCTGGCACATTCGGGGCGTGGGCGTGGGCGGATTGCTGCAACCCCAAACAGCTTTGGACATGGGCAACAGTGGCACGTCGACCCGCCTACTCATGGGCCTGGTCGCAAGTCATGGCATCACCGCGACTTTCATCGGAGACGCATCGCTGAGCAAGCGCCCGATGCAGCGCGTCACCGAACCGCTGTCCCATATGGGCGCCAGCTTCACCACCAGCCCCGGACACCGGTTGCCGCTCACCATGCGGGGCGCCTGTCCGGCCGTGGCGCTTGATTATCGCCTTACGGTAGCATCAGCGCAGGTAAAGTCCGCGATCTTGTTGGCGGGTCTGAACACCCCCGGCATCACGCGCGTCGTCGAGCCGGTTCCGACTCGCGATCACAGCGAGCGGATGCTCAAGGGCTTTGGTGCTGACCTGGACGTAGAGATCGATGCTGATGGAACACGGACCATCACATTAAAAGGCGAGGCCGAACTTCATCCCCAAGCCATCACCGTTCCCGGCGACCCCTCGTCGGCAGCCTTCCTCATGGTCGCCGCGCTGCTTGTCCCCGGCTCAAAGATTACCATTGAAAATGTCGGCCTGAATGCCACTCGGGCAGGATTGATCGATCTGCTGCGCGAGATGGGGGGCGACATCGTCATCGAGAACCCGCGCGAGGTCGGCGGGGAGCCAGTGGGAGACATCGTCGTCACGGCCTCCCGCCTGACGGGCATCGAACCAGACCCCGCCCGCGCGCCCTCCATGATCGATGAATATCCGGTCGCCTTCATCGCGGCCGCCCTTGCCGAAGGGCGCAGCACCTTCCGAGGCCTTGAAGAATTGCGGGTCAAGGAATCTGATCGCATCGCCACCATGGCAGCGGGCCTTCGCGCCATCGGCGTGAGAGTGGACGAACTGGAAGACGGCATCGTCATTGAGGGAAGCGGAGGTACGCTCCTGCCCGGCGGCGGCCCCATCGCGACGAAGCTGGATCATCGTATCGCCATGAGCTTTGCGGTGGCCGGTCTTGTGTCCAAAAGCGGTGTCACCATCGATGACATGCGCCCGGTCGCGACCAGCTTCCCCGGCTTTACCGCCCTCTTGCAAACGCTCGGCGCGATAGCGTGAATTTCGATTTCCCCAACGTGGTAGGCCTGGTTGGCAGCGGCCTCATGGTTATTGCTTACGCCTACAGCAATATGGCGAAGGTGCTGAACTTCACGCTCTTCAACTTTCTCAACCTGATCGGTTCGTTGCTGCTGATCTACTCACTGACGGTTCATTTCAATGTCGCATCGATGGCACTGGAGGTCGTCTGGGCCTTTATAGCCGTCATTGGCCTCGCCAAGACGTTGCGGAAAGGCAAAGCAGAATGATCATCGCCGTCGACGGTCCCGCAGCATCGGGCAAAGGTACGATTGCGAAGGCGCTCGGACGCCATTACGGCTTGCCTGTGCTGGACACCGGTCTGCTCTATCGTGCGGTTGGGCTTGCTGTGCTAAAAGCCGGAGGCGATCCGGACCACGAAGCCGATGCGGTTTCCGCTTGCGATTTTGACGATGCAGTCCTGTGCGACCCTGCGCTGCGGAGCGAAGCCGTCGGCTCACTCGCTTCCCGCGTTTCCGTCCACCCGAGCGTTCGCCAGGCGCTCGTCCAGCGACAGCGCGATTTTGCGACCCGACCGGGTGGCGCAATACTGGACGGCCGCGATATCGGGACGGTGATCGCACCGGATGCGGATGCGAAGGTCTTTGTCACGGCGAGCGTTCACGTGCGCGCCGAGCGACGCTATGATGACGCGCTTTCCCATGGTGGACACCCGGACATGGATAGCTTGATCGCGGATATTCAGGCACGCGACACTCGCGACATGAGCCGCGATCATGCGCCGTTGCGAATGGCTGATGGCGCAGACTTGCTCGACACCAGTAATTTGACTATAGACGCCGCCGTCCAGCAGGCGATTGCTCTGGTGGACGCCCAGTTGGAACGTCGGCAACAGGCCTGACGCGATGACGGCGCTTGGGATTCCCAGGCGCCCTTTTCGCTTATCCAAAGAGCGTCTCACCCGACATGGCCGAACGGATGTTCGCGCGGCGATCCGGCCGTGCGGACGGTTTGGCCTCAAAGACCACCGGATACAACCGGTAGGCCAGCAATGACGAGTGAAGGACTTAAACATGGCCTCTACGGCATTCCCCTCGCGCGACGATTTCGCCGCGCTTCTCAATGATTCTCTCGGTGGCGAGGACGGCGGCTTCGAAGGTCGCGTCGTAAAGGGCACCGTTACCGGCATCGAAAACGACATGGCGCTGATCGACGTCGGCCTGAAGTCGGAAGGCCGCGTGCCGCTGCGCGAATTCGCTGCGCCGGGCCAGAAGGCTGATCTGAAGGTCGGCGACGAAGTCGAAGTCTATGTCGATCGCGTCGAAAACGCCCATGGCGAAGCCATGCTGTCACGCGACCGCGCTCGCCGCGAAGCCGCCTGGGACAAGCTGGAATCCGAATTCACCGAAAATGCCCGCGTCGAAGGCGTCATCTTCGGCCGCGTCAAGGGCGGCTTCACCGTCGACCTCGACGGCGCCGTGGCGTTCCTCCCCGGTTCGCAGGTCGACATTCGCCCCGTGCGCGATGTAACCCCGCTGATGGACATTCCGCAGCCTTTCCAGATCCTGAAGATGGATCGCCGCCGCGGCAACATCGTCGTGTCACGCCGTGCCATCCTGGAAGAAACCCGCGCCGAACAGCGCAGTGGCCTTATCCAGACGCTGGCCGAAGGTCAGATCATCGAAGGCGTCGTTAAGAACATCACCGATTATGGTGCGTTCGTTGACCTGGGCGGCATCGATGGCCTGCTGCACGTCACCGACCTCAGCTACAAGCGCATCAACCACCCCAACGAGATGATCAACATCGGCGATACCGTCCGCGTTCAGATCATCCGCATCAATCGCGACACCCAGCGCATCAGCCTTGGCATGAAGCAGTTGGAAAGCGATCCGTGGGAAGGCGCCGCTGCCAAGTATCCGATCGGCGCCAAGCTTTCGGGCCGCGTCACGAACATCACCGAATATGGTGCATTTGTCGAGCTGGAGCCGGGCATCGAAGGTCTGGTTCACGTTTCGGAAATGTCGTGGACCAAGAAGAACGTTCACCCCGGCAAGATCGTTTCGACCAGCCAGGAAGTCGAAGTTCTGGTTCTGGAAGTCGATCCCGAAAAGCGTCGTATCTCGCTCGGCCTCAAGCAGGCCCAGAACAACCCCTGGGACAGCTTTGCCGAACGTCACCCGATCGGTTCGACCGTCGAAGGCGAAGTCAAGAATGCAACCGAATTCGGCCTGTTCATCGGCCTGGACGGCGACGTCGACGGCATGGTTCACATGTCGGACATCGCATGGGGCATTTCGGGCGAAGACGCGCTGGCTCTGCACCGCAAGGGTGAGTCGGTTCAGGCCGTCGTTCTCGACATCGACGTCGAGAAGGAGCGCATCAGCCTTGGCATGAAGCAGCTTGAGCGTGGCGGCCCGGCCGCTGGCGGCACCACCGCCGCTGCAGCCGGCCTCAACAAGAACCAGACGATCACCGTCACGGTTCTGGAAGTTCGCGACGGCGGTCTGGAAGTCCAGGCTGGCGACGACGGCGCAACCGGCTTCATCAAGCGCAGCGACCTCGGCCGCGACCGCGACGAACAGCGTTCGGAGCGCTTCCAGATCGGTCAGAAGTTCGACGCACTGGTTACCGGCTTCGATCGGGCCAAGAAGCCGACCTTCTCGATCAAGGCTCTGCAGATTGCAGAAGAGAAGCAGGCAGTCGCTCAATATGGTTCGTCCGACAGCGGTGCATCGCTCGGCGACATCTTGGGCGAAGCGCTGAAGGCCAAGAACGAAGGCTAATCCCTTCGGATATAACTAAAGTAATAGGCCCGTCGGAACTTCTTCCGGCGGGCTTTTTATATCCCAAAATGAGAAAACAACTACCGACATTGGATAATTGTCATGTGGGTAGGGACTCACTATGACCAAACTGGGAACCAGAAGGGGGAGCTGGAGGACCAATGATACGCTCGGAATTAATTCAGACTCTGGCAGAGGAAAATCCAGACCTTGGCCTTCAAGAGGTCGAGAGGATTGTAGACCTCTTCTTCAAGGAGATTGTTGACCGCCTGTCGGGTGGCGGCCGGGTAGAATTGCGCGGTTTCGGCGCCTTTACCACTCGTGCGCGAGACGCGCGGACGGGGCGCAATCCGCGTACGGGGGAACAGGTCCCTGTCTCGGCCAAGCGGGTGCCCTACTTCAAGCCGGGCAAGGAAATGCGCGAACGGCTGAACAGCAAGACTCAGTGAACTCCAGCACATCTTGACCTACGCGTTCGGAAAGGTCAGTGGGAGCGCCACGCGGACGTGGCGAAATCGGTAGACGCAGCGGACTTAAAATCCGCCTCCCCCTGGGAATGCGGGTTCAAGTCCCGCCGTCCGCACCAGGGGTGTCACGCATCGGACGTGAATTTGCCGCAAGGCTGGATATTCTGCCGCGCTTACCGCAATGATGGCGTATGGCCGGTGCAATCAATCCACAAAGTTTCAGCGATTCCCTCGTCATCTTGGGGGCCGCCGGGCTGGTGATCCCCGGCTTCGCACGCTTGAGGATCAGTCCCGTCATTGGCTTCATTCTGGTCGGGCTAGCTGTCGGCCCATCGGGCCTTGGCGCGCTGGTCGCCGAATATCCGTGGCTTTATCATGTCACCATCTCAAACAGAGGAGCGATTGAACCATTCGCTGAGCTTGGTGTCATATTACTTCTCTTCTCGATCGGGCTTGAGCTCAGCTTTCGGCGCCTCTGGACAATGCGCGCCCAAGTGTTCGGGGTCGGTGCCGCCGAACTAATCGGCGGCGCGTCGCTGATTGCTTTGGGCCTCTACTTTCTGGGACAGCCGACCGCAGGGGCTGTCGGATTGGGTCTTGCCCTGGCCCTTTCCTCGACGGCCGTGGTGCTCCCTATGGTCGGCACGCAAAGCGCCGTGGGCCGGGCCGCCTTCGCGATGCTATTGTTTGAGGATCTGGCGCTGGTCCCCATAATATTCATGCTCGGCGCCCTCGCGCCGTCAGTAGCCTCCAGTCCTGACGGTGCCTGGGGCGAGCTCGCTGATACGTTGCTGAAAGGCGGCATCACGATCGCGGTGATGCTCGTTCTTGGCCGCATTTTCCTGTCACATATCTTCAGCCAGGCCGCGCGGACCAAAAGCCCTGAAGTGTTTCTTGCAGCCAGTCTGCTAGTGGTCATCGTTTCGAGCATCGCGACTTCGCTCGCAGGCCTTTCGCCAATCGTCGGCGCACTGCTGGCAGGCCTACTTATCGCAGAGACCGAATATCATGGTGAGGTCGAAGTGATGACGGCGCCCTTCAAGGGGCTGGCGCTTGGTGTGTTCCTTATCACTGTGGGTATGAGCCTGGATGTCCGGGTGATCCTGGCGAACTGGCCTAGCCTTGTTCTTGCGGTTGTCGGGGTTGTCCTGGTCAAAACACTGGTCACCGCCGCGCTCCTCTATTTTTCGGGCGCGCGAAAGGGTGTGGCTCTGGAAGTTGGCGTGCTGATGGCCAGTCCTTCTGAAACGACCCTGATCGTGCTTTCGACAGCAGCAGCGGCCAAGCTCATCCTCCCGTCGACCGCCGCCTTTTGGCAGATCGTCACGGCCATCGGCCTGACGATCACGCCACTTCTCGCACGTATCGGTCATGACATCGCGCGCAGGCTGGAAATGGCGCTGGGCGAAGAAGCGCCAGACCTACAGCAAGAAAGCACCGAGGCGGCGGCTGTCGTAATCGGGTTCGGGCGCGTCGGGCGAATGGTGTGCGATCTGCTTCGCCTCCACAACCAGCGTTTCACCGTTGTCGAATCCGACCCCGACGTGGTGGCGGAGGGGCGTCGTGGCGGCTACCCGATCCTCTTCGGGGACGTGGCGCGCGTCGAAATGCTCGACAAGCTCCGTTTGGGCCATGCGCGAGCGTTGATCCTTACCATGGATGATCCCGTGCTTTCGGTGCGTGTCACGAAACGGGTGCGTGGATGGGTGCCGGATTTGCCGATCATCGCCCGTGCGCGCGATACTGATCATGCGGCACAGCTCTACCAGGCGGGCGCAAGCGATGCGGTTCCCGAGACGCTTGAAAGCTCGTTACAACTCGCAGAAACGGCGCTCATCGACCTGGGCGTGGCGATGGGGCCGGTTATTGCCTCGATCCATCAAACGCGTGAGGACTTGCGCATGGGCATTAAAGATGCGGCGCAGATGGATACCGCTCCTAAACTGAGGCGACTCCGCCCTGACGAGGTGCCTAAGGTCCAATAGCTACGGCATTGTCAGGCCCCGTACCCGACATGCCGCTCCCATCCCAGTTCGGTTCCTTGTCCATCTGTTCCAATACTGTGCTTGCGGTCTCAGCAAGGTTGCCGCCATGGGGGTTATAGGCCACGGGCAGTAAATTGCGTCGCGCCTCTTTGCGGTCACCGATACGCAATTGCTGCATCGCCAGAGTCATACGCAGGCCGAGATCAAAGGGCGCCAGTTCCGACGCGCGCTCCAGTCCTTGAAGCGCGAGCGAAGATGGCGTTTTCCCCTGCGGGGCGAAGCTGTCATAATAATAGAAGAGCGGCAGTGGATGGTCATTTTCTATGCGATTTAGTGCAATGAAAGTGGCGCGCGCTTGCTTATAGCCCTCGTCCTGATCCGGGGCATCTGGCGCCATGCGATAAAGGGACAGCCCCTTCTGGACATAGGCGTTGACCTGCTTCGGGTCGTTAGCCAGGGCAGCATCTGCTGCGGCGATCGCTTCCTTATCGTTCCCAGCGTCGTGTTCGGCCTCCGCCAACGCGGATAGGACCGCTGGATCTTTCGGGAAGCGCGAAGCTATGGCGCGCGCGTCCGCCAGAACGGCCTTGGCCCCTTCATCGTCGACGCCGCGCCTGGAACGAATGATGACCGGCATCATTGCGTTTACTCCCGCACTTACTCCTTGCACGACAACGGGGCCGGTTTTGATCATGCTGGCTGGCAGCTTAAGCATGGTCATGCGGGATTTGAGGAGATAGCGGTCTAACTCGTGTTCGAGCTGGCCGAAATCTCCAAACGCTTCGATCGCAGCAGACCGTGGGTCCTTACCCTGGGACATAAGGGTGAGGTAGCGTGAAAGCTGGCCTTTCCTGTCAGGGCTGAAAGTCAGATAATGATAAAGCAGCCAGCTCTTGCCGTAGAACGCATCATACCCCTTGCCTCGGCGCTTTTCATAGGCGGCGGGATCAAGCAGATCGTTCGCGGTCACGTCGATCGCCATATAAAGCTCATAGGCGCGATGCTGCGCGGGCCGCCCGAGTTCGACCCCGCCATCATTGGGAAAAGCGGCTGACGAAAAGAACTCCGCCGCACCTTCCGACATCCAGCGCGGCATCGGGAAGTTGCTCGATCCGATCAGAAAATAATGTGCATATTCATGGAGCGGCGTGATCATCGACGTGTCGATTTGACCGTGCGTCGCTCTGACCCGGGGAACGATCGCGACCGATCCTCCAGCACGGGGTATATAAAATCCGCCTATATATTGCGAATTGGCCCCATATAGCTTTCGGACCTGGGCTTCACTGCTCACCACATAGATAGTGAGGCGATTGGAGGGGCTAGGACGGAGGTTCGGCGTTCCCGTGATCGCCGCCATGGCCGCATGGTAGCTTTCAAGCTGCTGTGAGAAGAGACGAGCGTCCGTTGCCCGAGCTTCGGCATAAACAACGAAATGGTCGCTCGAAGCTTCCAGCCATTCAGCACGCGCCATTGCCGGTGCCAGCAGTAAACAGATAGCAACAAGAAACCGCATGATCCCCCCGATCATTGTCTCTCATCAGATTAGCGGTGATGAGAGCAGAAACAAGGTGGCGAAAGCGCAGCTTAAGCATCGCCTCCTTGTCGGCGGTCTTCGAATCCTGGAATTTTTACGCCGGGACGCTGGCCAAGGCCGCCTTGACCGCGTCTATCGCGGCCCCCGCCTTTTCTGCTTCCGGTCCACCGCCCTGAGCCATGTCCGGACGGCCGCCGCCGCCCTTCCCGCCTAGCGCTTCCACGCCCGCACGGACAAGATCGACGGCGCTGATCGTACCGGTGAGGTCATCCGTCACGCCTACCGCGATGCTGACGCGACCGTCCACCACGGCGAGCACGGCGGACACGCCGCTGCCCAGCGCGGCCTTGTTCTGGTCAACGATCCCGCGCAGTTCCTTGGGATCAAGCCCTTCGATGACTTGGCCGATGAAGTCGATCTGGCCAACCTTCTCAGGGCCAGCTGCCTGAGCGCCGCTGCCCCCGCCGAGGGCCAGAGCCTTCTTCGCTTCGGCCAATTCACGTTCGAGCTTACGGCTCTGTTCCACCAGAGCGGCGATGCGCGCGGGCACCTCTTCAGCGGTGGTCTTGAGCGCGGCGGCAGACTGACGCAACCGATCTTCGCGGTCGGTCAACCACAGGCGGGCCGCTTCTCCAGTCAGTGCCTCAATGCGGCGGACTCCCGAAGATACCGCGCTTTCCGAAATGATCTTGAAAATCGCAATGTCACCCGTCGCGCGGACGTGGGTGCCACCACACAACTCAACCGAATAGCTGTTCGCGTCACCCTTACCCATGGAAAGAACGCGGACCTCGTCGCCATATTTTTCGCCGAACAGAGCCATAGCGCCCGCCGCGATAGCGTCATCGGGCGTCATGAGGCGCGTCGTGACGCTCTCATTGTGGCGGACCTGTTCGTTCACCAGGCTTTCAATCGAGGCGATCTGACCGTGGGTCAGCGCTTCGGGATGCGAGAAGTCGAAGCGGAGACGATCGGGCGCCACGAGGCTCCCCTTCTGCGTCACATGAGCGCCCAGAGTGTTCCGGAGCGCGGCATGGAGCAGGTGGGTAGCGCTATGATTCGCCCGGATGCGATCGCGGCGGTCGGTGTCGACGGTGAGATGCACCGTATCGCCAACCTTGATGCTGCCCGTCCCAATTTTTGCCCGATGCGCGTGCAGTCGACCAAGTGGCTTTGCGGTATCTTCTACATCAGCCACCAGACCGGACAGCGACGTAATCGTGCCAGCGTCGCCCATCTGGCCGCCGCTTTCGCCGTAGAATGGCGTCTGATTTGTGACGATCGTAACCGTATCACCGGCCGATGCACTGTCGAAGTTCACACCGTCCTTGACGATCGCCAGCACCTCGCCCTCGCCCTCGGTCGAGCTGTAGCCGATGAACTCGGTATTGCCCGTCCTTTCGGCGATGTCGAACCAAATTTCGTCCGATGCCTTTTCACCCGAGCCCTTCCATGCGGCGCGAGCGGCGGCTTTCTGCTCGGCCATCGCGGCGTCGAAGCCTTCGCGATCAACGCCCAGGCCGCGGGACCGCAGCGCGTCTTCGGTCAGGTCATAGGGGAAGCCAAAGGTGTCATAGAGCTTGAACGCGGTTTCGCCCGGCAACGTGCCGCCTTCGGAAAGATCGACCGTCGCTTCGTCGAGCAGTTTGAGGCCCTTTTCCAACGTCTGGCGGAAGCGGGTTTCCTCACGCAGCAGCGTTTCCTCGATCAGCGGCTGAGCGCGGACCAGTTCCTGATAGGCACCGCCCATTTCGGAGACAAGGCTAGGCACCAGACGGTGCATCAACGGATCCTTCGCGCCGATGATGTGGGCGTGGCGCATGGCGCGGCGCATGATGCGACGAAGGACATAGCCGCGGCCTTCGTTCGCGGGCAGCACGCCGTCCGCGATCAGGAAACTGGTGGAGCGAAGATGGTCCGCGATGACGCGGTGGCTGGCCTGATGCTCGCCATCGATGGCGGTCTTGGTCAGCGCGCCCGATTCCTCGATCAGCGCCTTGAACGTGTCGGTGTCGTAATTGTTATGGACGCCTTGCAGTACAGCGGCGATGCGCTCCAGACCCATGCCGGTGTCTATGCTGGGCTTGGGCAATTCGCCGACGATCTCGTTCGCTTCCTGCTCATATTGCATGAAGACGAGGTTCCAAATCTCGACGAAGCGATCACCATCCTCTTCCGGCGATCCCGGAGGGCCGCCCCATATATGATCGCCATGGTCGTAGAAGATTTCCGAACAGGGACCGCAGGGGCCACTGTCGCCCATGGCCCAGAAATTATCCTTGGTCGGAATGCGGATGATCTTATGCTCAGGAAGCCCGGCGATCTTCTTCCACAGGTCGAAGGCTTCGTCGTCGGTATGATAGACAGTCGCGGTCAGCTTTTCCGCCGGGATGCCCCATTCTTTGGTCAACAGGGTCCAGGCGTGAGTGATCGCCTGTTCCTTGAAATAATCGCCGAAGCTGAAATTGCCCAGCATTTCAAAGAAGGTATGGTGGCGCGCGGTATAGCCGACATTGTCGAGATCGTTGTGCTTACCGCCTGCACGAACTGACTTCTGGCTGCTGGTCGCGGTTTTGTAGGGCCGTGATTCCAGGCCCGTAAAGACATTCTTGAACGGCACCATGCCCGCGTTGACAAACATCAGCGTCGGGTCGTTATGCGGCACCAGAGGCGCTGAAGGAACGATGGTGTGGCCGTTCGCCCCGAAATAGTCGAGGAAGGAGCGGCGAATGTCGTTGGTCGATGTCATGCGCGCGATTTAGTGGGAAGCGCCCCGGCGCACAAGCGGGGCTTTTCATCGCAGCGGTCAAGTGGGGTCTCTTATCCGACAAGACACGCAAATCGGCCATTTACGGGCCTGTCGGCATTGCCCCTATCCCAAATCAATAATAAGGCCGCGTCATGGACGACAACACCCGCCGCGCAGCCCTGGATTATCACCGCTTTCCCCAGCCGGGGAAGCTACGGATAGAGCCTACCAAGCGCATGGTGAACCAGCGCGACTTGGCGCTGGCCTATTCGCCCGGCGTGGCCGCCCCCTGCCTGGAAATCGCCGAAGATCCCGACAAAGCGATGGACTATACGGCGCGCGGCAATCTGGTCGCGGTGATCTCCAACGGCACGGCCGTGCTGGGGCTGGGTGCCATCGGTGCGCTTGCCTCCAAGCCGGTGATGGAGGGCAAGGCTGTCCTTTTCAAGAAATTCGCCGACATCGATGTGTTCGATATCGAGGTGGACACGACCGACCCCGAAAAGTTCATCGAGGCCGTGGCGCTGCTGGAGCCGACATTCGGCGGCATTAATCTGGAAGATATCAAGGCGCCGGAATGTTTCGCCATCGAGGCGGAGCTCAAGAAGCGGATGAAGATTCCGGTCTTCCACGACGACCAGCATGGGACGGCGATCGTCGTGGCGGCCGCAGTGCGAAACGCGCTGGTCTTGCAGGGCAAGACATTGGCAGAAGCGCGACTGGTTACATCGGGTGCCGGAGCGGCGGCGTTGGCCTGCGTCGATCTGCTGGTGTCGATGGGCCTTCGGCAAGAGCATGTGACGCTGACGGACAAGGATGGCGTCATCCATTCCGGTCGTGAGGGCATGTTGCCGAACATGGCCCGTTACGCGCGCGAGACCAATGCGCGGACTTTGCCCGAAGTGCTGCCGGGGGCTAATATTTTCCTGGGCCTGTCGGCGCCGGGGGTGTTGAAGCCTGAATGGCTGCCCCTGCTCGCGCCGAATCCGCTAATCTTCGCGCTGGCCAATCCGGAGCCTGAAATCCGGCCAGAGGTCGCACGCGAGGCACGGCCCGACGCGATCGTTGCCACCGGGCGCTCCGACTATCCCAATCAGGTAAATAACGTCCTGTGCTTCCCCTATATGTTCCGAGGGGCGCTGGACGCGCGAGCGACCGAGATTAACGAGGCCATGAAGGCCGCAGCGGCGGAAGCGATCGCCGCGCTCGCCCGGTTGCCAGCGCATGACAGCGTTGCGCAGGCCTATGGTGGGCGGCGGCTGGCGTTCGGGCCGGACTATATCATTCCGACGCCCTTCGATCCCCGGCTGATCGCGGAGATCGCCCCTGCGGTCGCCAAAGCTGCGATGGACAGCGGCGTGGCGAAGCGATCACTGGATATCGAAGCCTATCGCCGGTCACTGGCCCAACAGAACACGCGATCAGCGCAGCTGATGCTGCCGGTGTTCGAGGCCGCGCGGGGCACCTGCCGCCGCATCGCCTATGGCGAAGGCGAGGATGAGCGCGTGCTGCGCGCGATTCAGGACGGTCTGGACGAGGGGATCGTTCGTCCCGTCATCGTCGCCCGGCGGCGGATATTGAAGGATAAGCTGCCCAGCCTTGGCCTACGGTTCGAGCTGGATCGCGATGTGGAAGTGGTCGATCCGGAAACCGATCATGAACTGTTCGGACAGCTGGTGGATGCCTATCGCGCCATCGCCGCGCGCAAAGGCGTCCCCACCGCAGAACTGCTGCGCCACGTATATCGGCGGCCGACAGTGACAGCAGCAATGCTGCTGCGCACCGGGCGCGTCGATGCGGCCCTGGTCGGCGGGAACAGCGAATATTGGGGTCAGGTGGAACATGTCCTGCGGATCATCGAGCGTCGACCGGGACATAGCCGCGTCTATGCGCTGTCGGGGCTGATCCTGGACGCGGGTGCGCTGTTCATCACCGATACGCATATGGTCCCCGATCCGACCCCCGAGCAGGTGGCTGAGATGGCTATAGCGGGCGCTACCGAGCTTCGGCACTTCGGCCTTTCGCCGCGCGTGGCGCTTCTTTCGCATTCGAACTTTGGAGCTTCGCACAGCCCCAGCGCGCGGAAGATGCGGACGGCGTTGCAACTGGTGCACGCACAGGCGCCGGATCTGCTCGTCGATGGTGAAATGCATGCGGATGTGGCACTGAGCCAATCGCTGCGGGAACGGTTGGTGCCAGATACTCGCTTTGAAGGGCCTGCCAATCTGCTGGTGATGCCCAACCTCGATTCGGCGAATATCACCCTCACCGCGCTGTCCGCCTCGTCCAGTTCACCGACCGTGGGGCCGATGCTGATGGGGCTGGCACAACCCATTCACGTGCTGACGCCGGGTGTCACCGCTCGCGGTGTCCTGAACCTGACCGCAATCGCGGCGGCCGAGGTGGATCGGGAAGGCTGAGCTTAACCTTTTGCATGCAATAGAATGGACATGGCGCGACTGATCCGGAATGTAGCGAAAGCGGCGGGGCCGAAGCTGATCATAGGCGGTATGCTTGGCGCTGCCGGTTTGCTGGTGAACATTTATATGGATCGCGGGCGCGATCTTGAGTCCTCGCCGCAGAAGGCCGCCTCACCTGAAAGCGCCCCTGCCAAGGCACCGATCGAGCGAAGCCGGTCACAGCCGCTGCCCGTCGATCCGCACGCGCTGGTGGTCAAAAGCGTGTTGCCGATCGAAGGGCCGTTCCGCCATGGCGAGTATATCTGGGATGAGAGCCAAGCGCCTGCGACGGGCCCGGTCATCATCACGGTGGACCTGAAGGCTCAGACACTGTCAGCCTTTCGCGCTGGCCATGAAATCGGCGCGGCAGTGATCCTATATGGCGCGGATGACAAGCCCAGCCCCTTGGGCGCCTTCCCCATTACGCAGAAGGACGCGGACCATGTGTCCAGCCTTTATGATGCGCCGATGCCCTACATGCTGCGACTGACGAATGATGGCGTGGCGATCCATGGCAGCGACGTCAAATGGGGCAGCGCCACCCACGGTTGCATCGGCGTCCCGACCGCCTTCGCGCGCAAGCTGTTTTCTGCGGTGAAGCTGGGGGACCTGGTGATCATCACGCAGGGCAAAATGCTGGACATCAGCCAGGTTCGAGACGCGAGCTGAGCTGCGTCAATCCTGTTCACAAAGCGGATTGCCATCGCGCCCGGTGACGCGCAGCGCAGAGCTGGCTTCGCTCGATGCGCGGGGAAAGCTGACGCCTTCGAGTGAACCCCGACCCTCGCAAAGATCAGCGCACTTCAGGTCGAGCACACCGGGGAAGGCGATCTGATCGCCATCATATTGGGCGACGATGATGCAGCCCCCGGCCCGATCGAAGCTGAGTATTAGCCTGTCTCCGGCTCGCTTTGCGGAACCCCGCCCCCGACAGCGTTGATCCTCGCCGAAAATGGCTTCGGCGCCGAAGCGAAAATCGCCGGATCGACCGGGGATGATGCACAGGCTGTCGCTGCCCGCCTCATGACGCCGCTGAAAAAGTCCGACGGGAGACGATCTAGAGGTGTCCGCGATGACGCCGCTTTCGATGGCTGCGCGTTCGAGCCCGGACGTCGAGGCGGTATTGCCTGCCGAACTCGCGGAGCCCCCGCCGTCCCCCTGGCACCCGACCAGTAGCGGCAGAATGACGAGGCTATTCCACCGTATCGACAGCAGTCAGTCCTTCCGGGCCTAGGTGGCGAAAGAAGCAGGATCGCGCGCCTGTGTGGCATGTCGGACCTGCCGGAACCGCCTTCACCCAAACCGCGTCCTGATCGCAATCGATCCGGATGTCGCGTACCTCCAGCATGTGGCCCGACGTCTCGCCCTTTTTCCAGAGCGACTGGCGGCTGCGCGACCAGAAATGCGCCAATCCTGTTTCCAAGGTCAGGGCCAGCGCTTCCGCATTCATATGGGCAACCATCAGCACTTCGCCGCTGCCAGCATCAGTTACGACTGCTGTAATCAGCCCGTCACGATCATATTTTGGATTGAGGGTCAGGCCCTTGTCACGCGCATCGTCCATAGTCGGGCTATAGTCCGGTGGAGGGCTCATGCGAAGCCCATCGCGTCAGAAAAAGGAGGAAAATGGGGCGATCGAGGGGATCCGAACCCCCGACCTCTGGTACCACAAACCAGCGCTCTAACCAACTGAGCTACGATCGCCACAGGGCCGTTCGGCCCAAGAGAGATGCGGCACATATGCGGCGATTGGATAGTCGTCAAGCTGGCAAATGCGTACGCACGATGGAAAAAGAAACGGGGCGCCGACCGATTGGTCCGCGCCCCTCTTCCCTCTGTTCAGTACATGATCGCAACGAGGCTTTCTCACCTTCGGCGACGCTACTCTCCTAAACCAATCAGGCCGCGATGCCCAACATCTTGGTTCTGGATCAGGCGCCCTGCAAGGCGCCGTCCTGCTTGTTAGTTGACCGAGTCCTTCAGACCCTTGCCCGCCTTGAACTTGGGCTGGGCCGACGCCTTGATGGTCATCGTTTCGCCAGTACGCGGATTGCGGCCGGTGGACGCCTTGCGCTGCGAAACGGAAAAGGTGCCGAAGCCCACGAGCCGGACTTCGTCGCCCTTCTTAAGTGCAGACGAAATGGAATCGAATACGCCTTCAACCGCCTTGCTGGCGTCGCTTTTGCTAAGACCGCTGCTTTCGGCAACAGCACTGATCAAATCCTGCTTGTTCATACCTTGGGAACCCCCTTCTAACTGTGTGAATAGCTAAGGAATCGCGGCGTCGGCGGCGCAATAAGGCCCAGCTTTGATCGGCTGTCAAAGGGAAAGCGACAAAGCCACCACCTCCAATGAGATTTTCAACCATAGGCCTAAATCTCACTGAAAGTGGCGGCTAATTACCGTTGTGCTTGCAATCAGTGGCGAAGCGTCGCGTCGCCATCCCGCCCCGCAGCCGGACTCGGCTGTGCGGCTAGATCATCTTCTTCTGTCCAGGCTATCGCTTCAGGCACCGAAATCAACGCGCGGGCAAGCACCTCATCCACATGGGAAACGGGTACGATTTCCAGCCCTTCCCTAATATTTGCCGGAATTTCCGCCAGATCCTTTTCATTCTCCGCTGGGATCAGCACCGTCTTGATACCGCCCCGCAACGCTGCGAGGAGCTTTTCCTTGAGGCCGCCGATCGGAAGTACACGGCCACGCAGCGTCACCTCGCCCGTCATAGCCACATCCTTGTGAACAGGGATGCCGGTGAGCGTCGAAACGATGCTGGTCACCATGCCGATGCCTGCGGAAGGGCCGTCCTTTGGCACAGCACCTTCGGGAAGGTGGATGTGAATGTCCTTCCGGGTGAAGAGGCTGGGCTTGATACCATAGCCGGGTGAGCGCGCCTTCACATAGGAAAAGGCCGCCTGCACGGATTCGGTCATCACTTCGCCAAGCTTGCCGGTCGTCCGGATCGCGCCTTTGCCCGGTACGGTGACAGCTTCGATGGTCAGCAGCTCGCCACCCACTTCGGTCCAGGCGAGACCAGTCACGGCACCGATCTGGTTCTCTTCCTCACCGACGCCGTGGCGGAATTTCCGCACCCCGGCATATTCGGCAAGATTTTCCGGCGTGATCGTAACCTTCTCGAAAACGCCTTCCAAAATCTTGCGGAGCGCCTTGCGGGCAATCCGTGCCACTTCACGTTCAAGCGTGCGGACGCCCGCCTCTCGCGTATAGTAGCGGATAAGATCGCGGATCGCGGCTTCGGTGACTTCCACCTCGCCTTCCTTGAGGCCGTGAGCGTCGATCTGCTTCTGCAGCAAGTGGCGCTGCGCAATCTCGACCTTCTCATCCTCGGTATAGCCTTCGAGCCGGATGATCTCCATGCGGTCCAGCAGTGGCTGCGGCAGGTTCAGCGAGTTGGCGGTCGTGACGAACATCACGTCCGACAGATCGACATCGATCTCCAGATAATGGTCCTGGAACTTGCTGTTCTGCTCCGGATCCAGAACCTCCAGCAGGGCCGAAGCCGGATCACCCCGGAAATCCTGGCCCAGCTTGTCGATCTCATCCAGCAGGAAGAGCGGGTTCATCGTGCCCGCCTTCTTGAGGTTGGTCACGATCTTGCCCGGCAGAGACCCGATATAGGTGCGGCGATGGCCACGGATTTCAGCTTCGTCGCGCACGCCACCAAGCGACTGGCGCACAAACTCGCGGCCCGTAGCCTTGGCAATCGATCGGCCGAGCGAGGTCTTGCCGACGCCGGGAGGGCCGACGAGGCACAGGATCGGCCCCTTGAGCTTGTTGGTCCGGGCCTGCACCGCGAGATATTCGATGATCCGGTCCTTGACCTTCTCCAGCGCGAAATGATCCTCGTCCAGGATCGCTTGCGCGCGCTTGAGGTCGGTCTTGACCTTGCCCTTCTTGCCCCATGGCAGGCCCAGGAGCACGTCGAGATAATTACGCACGACCGTGGCTTCGGCGGACATGGGCTGCATGCCCTTGAGCTTCTTGAACTCCGCCGTCGCCTTTGCTCGCGCTTCCTTGCTGAGCTTTGTCTTGGCGATCTTCTCGGCCAGTTCGGCGAGTTCATCGCCCTCTTCGCCTTCGCCATTACCCAGCTCGCGCTGGATCGCCTTGAGCTGCTCGTTCAGATAATATTCGCGCTGGGTCTTTTCCATCTGTCGCTTCACGCGGCCGCGAATCTTCTTTTCGACCTGAAGAACGCCAAGCTCGCCTTCCATGAAGGCGAAGACCATTTCCAGACGCTTTACGGGATCAGCCTCGACCAGCAGCGATTGCTTGTCGGCGACCTTCACGTTGATGTTGGCGGCAACGGCGTCGGCCAGACGGCCTGCATCCTCGATCTCACGCAGCTGAACCGGCGTTTCGGCAGGCAGCTTCTTGTTGAGCTTCGCGTAGTTTTCGAATTGCTCAGCAACGGAGCGCATCAGCGCCTCGGCTTCAGGCCCTTCGGCTGCGACCTCGTCGACCGGATCGACTTCGGCGATCAGATGGTTGTCGGCCGAGCTGATCGACTGCAATTGCGCGCGATGCTTTCCTTCGACCAACACGCGGACGGTGCCGTCCGGCAGCTTCAGCAGCTGCAACACGATCGCGACGACCCCGGTGTCGTACAGCGAGTCACGGTTCGGATCATCCTCCGCAGGGTCAAGCTGCGACACGAGGAAGATTTCCTTATTTCCTTCCATCGCCGACTCAAGGGCAGAGACGCTCTTGTCGCGACCGACAAAAAGCGGGACGATCATCTGCGGGAAAACCACAATGTCGCGCAACGGAAGGAGGGGATATTGCGTAGTCATTCAATCTCCGGGGGGCCGCACGATTATTTGCTCTGCCATGCTGTTCATGGCTTTATGGGGACAATCAGGGCCTCATTCAATTGGTGCCGTCCTTTTGAACGGACTGTTATCCGAGTGCCGATCAGAAAGGCAGCTTGAACCCCGGCGGAAGCGGCAGGCCGCTCGTCATCTTCGACATTTCCGCAGAACTTACCTCGTCCGCTTTTTTGCGAGCGTCGTTGAAAGCTGCAGCCACAAGGTCTTCCAGCATCTGCTTTTCGCTAGGCGCGAGCAGGCTGTCGTCGATCGACACGCCCACGATCCGGCCCTTGGCCGAAGCGCGGACCTTTACCAGACCGCCCCCTGCTGCTCCCTCAACTTCGATCTTGTCGAGATTGTCCTGTGCGCGTTGCAGCTCTTCCTGCACGCGGCTGGCCATGCCCAATATTTCGTTCAAATCCTTCATCGCTCTGCGCTCCATGCTTCGGTCCGATCAAGATCGGCTTCGGGGAAAGCCGCAAGCACGGCCTTCACCACGGGGGTATCGAATATTTCGGCGCGCTCTTGCGCCTGACTTGCCTGTTGCTGCTCCAGCAATGACGGAGCGGCACCGCCTTCACTTCGCTTGATCTGCCACGGGGAACCCGTCGCCCTCTGCAATTCCATCGAGAGCGTACGGCAGAAATCACCGTCGGCCCACTCCTGCATTAGTTGTAATTCCAATTCAGGTGGATCGAACCGGACGATGCGCACGCAATCATGAAGGAAGTCAGCGAGCCGACCCTTCTTTTGTTCCCAAAGCAGATCGACGAGGGCCTTAGCATCCTGGGGCAGCGATGCGGTAGGAGCCGAGGCGGATGAGGCCGAAACCGAAGCCGTTTGCGCAGCCGGAAAAGAGCCTTCGCGCAGGAGGCGCGCGATCTCGCCGGGGTCGGGCATGGTCGCGGCGTGCATGACGCGCAGCAGCGCCATCTCGCAGGATTCGATCGGGAATGCGGCGCCTGCAACCTCGTCATGGCCCTTTAGGAGCAACTGCCAGAGCCGATGTAGAGGCGCGAAGCCGATTTGCGAGGCCCAGGTGGCGAGCGCCTCACGTTCCTCCGCGGACTGGCCGGGACTGGCGATGTCCCGTCCTGCTTTCGCCAGCGTCACGGCATGCACCAGTTCAAGCAGCCCCCGAACCAGCGAGAGGGGCTCCACACCGAGCGCATATTGCTCGCGCACCGCAACCAGCAGCGCGGCGGTATCGCCCTCCAGCAGCAGGCCAAGCAGGCGGCGAACGGCGCCACGATCCGACAGGCCAAGCATATCGCGGACCTGAGCGGCGGTGACGAGCGGGGCGCCTTCCCCCATTTCCGCATGGGCGATTGCCTGGTCGAGAATGGAAAGGCCGTCGCGGGCAGAACCTTCGGCCGCCTGAGCGATCAGTGCGAGGGCATCGTCTTCGGCTGCAACCTGTTCCGTCTCGACCACATGGGCAAAGTGGGCCGCGAGCAATTCCGCGGGAATGCGGCGCAGGTCGAAACGCTGGCAACGGGAAAGGACGGTGACGGGAACCTTGTTCACTTCGGTCGTGGCGAACAGGAATTTTACATGCGCGGGCGGCTCTTCGAGCGTCTTGAGAAGCGCGTTGAACGCGTTCTTCGAGAGCATATGGACTTCGTCGATGATGTAGATCTTGTAGCGCGCGGAGACTGCGGCATAGCGCACCGCCTCGATAATCTCGCGCACGTCATCGACGCCGGTGTGGCTGGCAGCGTCCATTTCCACCACATCGATATGGCGGCCCTCGGCGATTGCCTGGCAGGGTTCGCAGACGCCGCAGGGATCGATCGTGGGGCCGCCCTGCCCGTCCGGCCCTACGCAGTTCAATGCCTTGGCGATCAGGCGCGCGGTCGATGTTTTCCCGACGCCCCGCACCCCTGTCATCAGGAATGCGTGGGCCAACCTGCCCCTACGGATGGCGTTACCCAGCGTCTGGACCATGGCATCCTGCCCGATCAGTTCGCGAAAGCTACGCGGCCGGTATTTGCGCGCGAGCACGCGATAAGGCTGAGATGAATCGGACATGGTAACAATCTAGCGGCTTGAGGAGCGGCTGTCGAAGCCGGAAAGCCGAATAAAGGTGGGAGCCGGAACGACCCGCGGCGAAATCGTTGTGGCTGCTTCCGTCAGGACCTGACCAGGTTGGCGACGACCACGTCCGCCCGACTCCCGGCGCGGCATATGGCGAAAGGCTGTGGCGATGGCAAGGGCCGGGTTACTCAAGCCCGGTTCGCTGCGCCTTCGCGACGAAATCAAGTGCGGCGCGGGTCGCTTCGGCGATTGCTGCTTCGGCAGTCTTGGCATCGGCGGTCGGCCGATCGAGATAGACGGCCAGCACATATTCCTCGCCCGACGGCGCCTTCACCAACGCCACATCATTATAGGCGGTGCCGCAGCTTCCCGTCTTGCTGCCCGAAGTCCAGCCTTTGGGCAGGCCCGCCTTGATCCGCTTATCTCCCGTTGTGCTGCCGTTGAGCCATGTCCTCAGGCGATCGGCGCTCTCGCTCTTCATGTCGCGGAAGATCAGACGAGCCATGAGGTTTGCCATGGCGGCAGGACTGGTGGTGTCGCGAGGATCACCTTCTACATTTTCGTTTAGCGCCGGTTCGGTCCTGTCGAACCTCGTCACCGTATCGCCATGCGCGCGGGCGAAGGCCGTCAATCCCTCCGTGCCGCCGATCATCGGCAGCAGCAGGTTTGCGGCACTATTGTCGCTGACCTCCACTGCCGCCTCGGCCAGTTCCGCCATGGACAGGCGACCGCGTTTGCGGTTGGCCTTCACCACCGGCGCATAGTCGAGAATGTCAGCGTCAGTGAACGCCACCTGTCCTTCCAGCCCGAACCGCCCTGCGTCGGCGCCCATCAACACCGCCGCTGCGAGAGGCGCCTTGAAGGTCGAGCACATGGCGAAGCGTTCGTCCCGGTTGAAGCCGAGAAGCAGTCCGCCCTTGTTGTCGACCAGCGCGACGCCGAGGCGGCCGCCAGTCTCCTTTTCGATCTCGCGCGGGTTGCGAACGGACTTCATCGCCGATTCGCTAACCATGTAACGCGGCGCAGGTGGCAAGAGGGATTGGCGCGCGCCATCCTGTTGCGCCATGAGTGGCCCAGAGAGCGACAACATAATCCCCGCCGCGACACCGATGCGAAGGCGCATGAACTACATGCCCTGCATATTGTAGGATTCGCCGGGGATGCGGACGGTGAGACCGTTGAGCTTCTCTTCCAATATGATCTGGCAGGACAGGCGGCTGGTCCGGGTGGCTGCTGCGGCGAGGTCCAGCATGTCCTCCTCCGTCTCGCTGGCGGGCGGCAGTTTGGAAAAATCTTCTGCTTCAACAATCACATGGCAGGTGGAACAGGCCATCTGTCCCTCGCACGTTCCCTCCAGCGGCTGGCCTGCCGCCTGAGCTACCTCCAGAAGCACCGAGCCTGCGGCGGCATCGACCTCCTGACGATTTTCGCCATCCGCGCTGACGAACGTGACCCTGATCATGATTGCGACTCCCTTGGCTACGGCGCCGCTTGTGCGGCTGCCGCGTCGTTCATTATCTTTGCGGCACTCTCCAATTCGGCCAGTGTCGTGTAGCGGCCAAAGCCTATCCGCACCGATCCGCGCGCCTCTCGCTCCGACAATCCGATGGCGCGCAACACATGGCTTGGCCGCCCAGAGCCGCTCGCGCAAGCACTTCCCAGCGAAAATGCGACTTCACGACATTCCGACAACAGCCGGGCGCCATCGATCCCGTCTCGGCGGATATTGAGATTGCCGTGGTAGCGTGCATCCGCGCCACCGTTGAGGGTCCATTTGTCGAACAGTTTGGACGCCTGTTGCCATAGCGCCTCGACATGGGCGTGGTCCTGCTCCGCCCTCTCCCGCATCAGCCGGGCTGCGACGCCGAAACCGGCGCACAAGGCAGGCGATAGCGTGCCTGATCGCAGGCCCGCCTCTTGCCCGCCGCCGTACATGACGGGCTCCAACTTCACCTCGTCCCGTATCCAGAGGGCGCCCACGCCCTTGGGTCCGTGGATCTTGTGGGCGCTTATGGCGATCATGTCACAGCCGTTGGGAATCGGGACGCGGCCATAGCCTTGCACCGCATCGCAGAGGAACAGCGCGCCTATGCGATGAGCAAGGGCAGCGAGCTTGTCCACGGGCTGGATGACGCCGATCTCATTGTTCACGAGCATGGCAGCGACGAGCCCAACGCCGGGTTTGATCGCGGCTTCCGCTGCGTCCAGATCGACCAGGCCATCGCTTCCGACTGGCAGGATCGTGACACGCCGCCCCTCGGTTCCAAGCGCGGACACCGTGTCAAGAACGGCCGCATGCTCGGTCGCCAGCGTCACGATGTCACCGGCGGGCGCTCCTAGAATGGCCAGGTTCAGCGCTTCGGTCGCGCCCGATGTGAAGATCAGCCGCCCTCCCTGGGGCAAGAGCCTGATGACTTCTTCGCGTGCCAGCTCGACTTGCGCCGCAGCGGCTCTCCCCAAGCGGTGGGCGCTGTGGGGGTTGGCGAACTGGTCACGCAGAAGTGGGACCATGACGTCAAAAGCCTCGGGCGCGAGCGGCGTCGTGGCCTGATAGTCCAGATAGATGGTCATGGCCGCCTGCTCGCCATCCTTGTCCATTGATCCAGGAAGCGATCAATGTCGGCGTCGCTGGTCGAAGGGCCGAAGCTGACCCGTATGACTTCCCCCGCCGCAACCTCGTCCCAGCCCATGGCGTGCAGGACATGGCTGGTCTTGAGCGAACCGGATGAGCAAGCGCTGCCCGCCGAAACGGAAATTCCGGCAAGGTCGAACTGAATGAGCTGAGCGCGGGCTGAAACGCCTGGCATGCGGTAGCTGGCAATCGCGGGGCTGCGCGGCGCAGCGCGTGCAACGATTTCGCCGCCCGTTTCCTCGATGGCTTGGTCCAGTCGCTCCCGCAGTCGCGCAGCTTCCGGCAACCAGTCCGGGCGATCTTCCAGAGCAGCCGCCATGGCAAGAACGCCGGGGAGGTTCTCAGTCCCGGGCCGGTAGCCCTGCTCCTGACCACCGCTGGGTTGCAGGAGCGCCAAATCCTTTACGAGAAGAGCCCCCACTCCAGGCGGCCCTCCGAATTTATGGGCGCTGATTGCGATAATGTCCGCGTCAGGCAGGGGGAGCTTGCCCGCGCTTTGGGCGCAGTCGGCAAAGAGGATCGATCCTTGACGATCCAATGTTTCGAGCGGCTGGATGACGCCGGTTTCATTATTCACATGCTGGATGGCGACGAGCGTACCGAGGCCGAGCGCCGTTGAAGCGAGCGAAACAGTGCCTTCTTCCGTGACTTTCAGCCGTTCGGCCTCGGGCGTCACGCGTAGAACCGAATCATGTTCTACCGGAGATGTGAAAATATGGGCGGCCTTCGCTCGCGTCAGGCCGATGACGATCGCCTCGCTCGCGCCTGATGTGAACAGGACATGCCCCTTCCATCCCAAGGCAGTGGCGATACGCGATCGGGCATCCTCCAACGCAGCACGGGCCGCCCGTCCCTCAGCATGCGGGCTGGATGGGTTTGCCCACAGGTCCATTGCCTCCCGCATGGCAGCTTTCGCCTGCGGCAGCATGGGGGTTGTCGCGGCGTGGTCCAGATAAAGGCGATCAAGGGCCACGAGGCGATGTTACTCATTGATTGCGGAAATGGCGGCGCCTTCTATATAGGCGGTCTGCCGCGCAACGCCAGCATTGGCTTTCGCGCGCCCGCATCCAACCGCCGGCCTCCTTTCTCCGGGTGGCGGCCAGAACCATAACAGGTGCCATGCCCGACGTTATTTTCCCCGGACCCGAAGGCCGCCTCGAAGGCCGTTTCAGCCCTCCGCCTCGCCCCCGCGCGCCAGTCGCGATGATCCTGCATCCCCATCCGCAAGGCGGCGGCACGATGAACGACCGCATCACGCAGGCGCTCTACAAGACCTTTGTGAAGCGCGGCTTTGCCGTGCTGCGTTTCAATTTCCGGGGCGTGGGCCGCAGTCAGGGGACGTTTGACAATGGCATCGGCGAGCTAAGCGATGCCGCCGCGGCGTTGGACTGGGTACAGAGCTTCCACCCCGAGGCGCAGACCACCTGGATCGCAGGCTTCTCGTTCGGCGCATGGATCGGCATGCAGCTGCTGATGCGCCGTCCGGAAATACGCGGCTTCATCTCGGTCGCGCCGCCCGCGAACATGTATGACTTCTCGTTCCTCGCGCCCTGCCCTGCGTCCGGCATCATCGTGCAGGGAACAGCGGATGAGGTCGTGACCGCCAACGCGGTGCAGAAGCTGGTCGATAAGCTGCGCACGCAAAAAGGCATCACCATCCACCATGACGAAATCCGTGGCGCGAACCACTTTTTCGAGCATGAGCTGGATCAGTTGATGAAGTCGGTCGACAATTATCTGGACATGCGCCTGTCGCCTGACTCGCCGATCCGCTGAGTTGCTGAAGAGGGGCCGCTCGCAACGCGGCCCTTCTTTGTTTCCGGCCAAATCAACCATCAAGAAAATATATCTTGGCCTGCGCGGTCGCCGCGACTAGCGGCAGCGGGCCATGAGTGACGAGAAGAACAACGACGTTCGCCTGATATGGAGCCGCTATTACAGCGCCTTCATACCTGCGCCGCCCGGGCCAGGTTTCTTCGACCGGCTGAAAGCGGCGAGCGGCGCCATCGGCGGCATCGCGATCACGGGATTGCTTTGCGGCCTGATGCTGGGGAACGGCATAGCACATCCGTTGCTGGTTGCCCCGATGGGCGCTTCGGCGGTGCTGTTGTTCGCTGTGCCGGCAAGCCCGCTTGCACAGCCATGGTCCGTTTTCGGCGGCAATGTCGTATCGGCGCTGGTCGGGATTACCGTCGCGCGACTAATCCCTGATCCTACGATAGCTGCTGCTCTGGCGGTAGGTTGCGCCATTGGGGGCATGTCCCTGCTGCGCTGCCTCCATCCACCGGGCGGCGCGGTTGCACTTTCGGTCGTGCTGGGCGCTGCCAACGGTGCGCCGAGCTATATGTTCGCTTTTATCCCGGTGGGGCTGAACACTGCGCTGCTGGTGACGGTGGCAATCATCTTTCACCGGATCGCGGGGCACAGCTATCCTCATGTCGCGCCCAAATCTCCGAGCGCACATGGGACGAACGATCCGGCGCCCTTGCTGCGAACGCCGCCGTCCGAACAGGATGTCGAGGAAGCGTTGCAGGCCTATGGCGATGTTCTGGACGTTAACGCCGCCGATTTGCAGGTCGTGCTGCATGATGCGGAGGTACGCGCGGCCGAACGCAGCCATGCCACGCTGACGTGCGGCGAGATCATGTCGCGCGACATCCTGTCTATTCGTGAAAGCCAGTCCGTGGCCGAAGCGGCCGAACTGCTGCATGCCCGGCGTCTATTGTCGCTGCCGGTGCTGGATGACGCTGGGCGCGTTCAAGGTCTGGTCGGTCCGCTCGACCTTTCGCGGGCAGGTGAGACGGCCCGCGACATTGCGTCGGAGCCGCTGCTCGTGTCGGAACATACACCGGTTTCGCAATTGCTTCGTCCGCTGACGAGTGGATTGACGCATGAAGCCATCGTCGTGGATGGCGCGGGACAGCTGCGTGGAATGGTGACGCAAACCGATCTTCTGGCGGCGATGGCGCTGCGCGCCTAGGATCAGTCGCGGTGGCGTTCCAGCATCGGTACATCAGGGCCGGGGATAGCGGAAATCGCTACATTGGCGAACATGACCAGTCCGGCTATGATCATCAGGACGCCACGCTTGCGATCGCCCTTTTTCACGATCGCGTAGATGCCGCCGCCCGTGAGAAACAGTCCCGCGAGCATGAGAATGGATAATATTGTAGATGCCATGAAGCAGGCCATAAGCGGCCAGCTGGACTGTGGCAATTGGCTGCCTCTGCCCCTAAGAGGCGCGGGATACGAATCACCCTTTGTGTGACAGGACAATTTCGCCGTGAAAATCGCCCTAGCTTCCGATCATGCCGCCGTTGATCTGAAAGCCGAGCTCGCCGATTGGCTGCGTGATGAAGGTCATGAGGTTAATGACCTCGGCCCAGCGACAGCCGACCGCGTCGATTACCCCGATTTTGGCTACAAGCTCGCCAGCGCCGTCGCATCCGGCGCGGCAGAGCGCGGTATAGCGCTGTGCGGCTCTGGCATCGGTATTTCCATCGCGGTAAACCGGAATCCGGCGTGCCGCTGTGCGCTGGTGTCGGAACCATTGTCGGCGGCGCTATCCCGCGAACATAATGACGCAAATGTCCTTGCCTTGGGTGCCCGCTTGACCGGCGTGGACATGGCCAAAGCCTGCGTCACCGCTTTCCTTTCCACCGAATTCGGCGGTGGCCGCCATTATGGCCGTGTCGAAAAACTCTCTCAGCCCGCGCTTTAAGGAGCCAGCCCTATGAGCACCGCCACCCTCGCCCAGCCCGACCTTTCCGATATCCGCGCGGAAGGCTATTTCACGCGCAGCCTGGCCGATGCCGATCCGGCAGTCTTCGCCGGCGTCACCAAGGAACTGAAGCGCGAGCAGAACCAGATCGAGCTGATCGCATCGGAGAATATCGTCTCGAAGGCGGTGCTGGAGGCGCAAGGGTCGGTCTTCACCAACAAATATGCCGAGGGCTATCCGGGCAAGCGTTATTATCAGGGCTGCGCCCCTTCGGATGAGGTCGAGCAGCTGGCTATCGACCGTGCCAAGCAGATCTTCAACTGCGGCTTCGTCAATGTGCAGCCCCATTCGGGCGCGCAGGCGAATGGCGCGGTGATGCTGGCGCTGACCAAGCCGGGCGATACGATCATGGGCCTGTCGCTCGACGCTGGCGGCCATCTGACGCATGGCGCAAAGCCTGCGCTTTCGGGCAAATGGTATAACGCCGTGCAGTACGGCGTGCGCGAGGATACGCACGTCATCGACTATGACGCCCTCGAAGCCCAGGCGATCGAAGCCAAGCCAACGCTCATCATCGCGGGAGGATCGGCTTATCCGCGTCACCTCGACTTCGCCCGGTTCCGTGCGATCGCGGATAAGGTGGGCGCGTTGCTGATGGTCGATATGGCGCACTTTGCAGGCCTCGTCGCCGGTGGCGCGCACCCGACGCCTTTCGGTTTCGCCGATGTCGTGACCACCACCACCCACAAGACCCTTCGCGGTCCGCGTGGCGGCATGATCCTCACCAACGACGAAGCCATTGCGAAGAAGATCAATTCGGCGGTATTCCCCGGCCTTCAGGGCGGCCCGCTGATGCATGTCATCGCTGCAAAGGCAGTGGCATTCGGCGAAGCGCTGCGGCCTGAGTTCAAGACCTACGCCCAGGCGATCGTGACCAATGCCAAGGCGCTGGCAGGCAAGCTGGAACAGCGTGGCCTCGCCGTCGTTTCGGGCGGCACGGACACGCATCTGGCGCTGATCGACCTGCGTCCCTACGGCATTTCCGGCAAGGATGCCGACGAGGCGCTGGAGCGCAGCTTCATCACCTGCAACAAGAATGGCGTCCCGGGCGACCCGCTGCCCCCGACCAAGACCAGCGGCATTCGCGTGGGTTCGCCCGCAGGCACCACGCGCGGCTTTGGTGTGGCTGAGTTCGAGGCGATTGGCGACATGATCGCTGATGTCCTGGAAGGTCTGCGGGATCATGGCGAGCATGGCGATGCTGCGGTCGAAGCCAGTGTCCGGGAACGCGTTTCGGCACTCTGCGCCCGCTTCCCAATCTACGAAGGCTGATAGCTTCGTTCTGTCAGGGGTGGTCGAGGCGCGGCGGCTGTGCCATCTCGTGTCTCGACTCATCCGAACGAACGGAGCTTATTACTGAATGCGTTGCCCCTTCTGTGCTCACGACGACAGTCAGGTAAAAGACAGCCGCCCCACCGAAGATGGCGCCGCCATTCGCCGCAGACGGCAGTGCGAAGCCTGTGGCGCGCGCTTCACCACGTTCGAGCGCATCCAATTGCGCGACATCTGGGTGGTGAAGAGCGAGGGGCGTAAGGAAGCGTTCGACCGCGACAAGCTGGCGCGCTCAATCGACATTGCCTGTCGCAAGCGACAAATCGATCCGAGCAGGCTGGAGAAACTGATCTCCGGCATCCAACGGCAACTGGAAACCAGCGGCGACGGCGAAGTGCCTGCGCGCGCGATCGGCGAGATGGTGATGGAAGGCCTCAAACGGCTCGACAGCGTCGCCTATATTCGCTTCGCCAGCGTGTATAAGGACTTCACCGATGCTCAGGACTTCGAGGATTTCGCGGGCTCGGTGAAAGAGGTTGGGAGTGAGTGAGGGCGGCGGCTACCCCCATTCGTCACTTCGCAAAAAGCCTTCGATAACGAGCTGCGATAAGCTCGGCCACTTTTCAGAGCAAACGGGATAATGTCAGAGCCTTCAGCACCCCGCCCCGTCATCGTCCTCGTGCGCCCGCAACTCGGCGAGAATATTGGCAAGGCCGCGCGGGCCATGCTGAACTTCGGGCTGACCGACATGCGGTTGGTCAGCCCGCGCGATGGGTGGCCTAATCCCGATGCTGGCCCGTCGGCGGCTGGAGCCGATGTCGTGCTCGAGAAGGCGGAGGTTTTTGAAAGCCTTGCCGACGCTGTCGCGGACTGTTCGCACGTTTATGCGACCACGGTGCGCAAGCGGGGCGTGACCAAGCCGGTGGTGACGCCGGAAGAAGCGGCACGCGAAATTCACGAGGCTGCGGGAAGGGCCGCCTATGTTTTCGGGCCGGAGCGATCAGGGCTTGAAACGGAGGATGTGGCGCTCGCCCGCAAGATTCTGACAGTGCCGATCAATCCTGAATTCGGATCATTGAACCTGGCGCAGGCGGTCATCCTGTGCGCCTATGAATGGTCGAAACAGGCACAGTTGGAACAGCCGACGGTCGTCGACCTTGGCGAACCGGCGCCACAGGTGGAACTGGAAGGGATGATAAACCAGTTCGAAACTTTGCTGGAAGGTGCGGGCTATTTCTTCCCGCCCGATCGCGCGCCCGCGACCAAGCGGACGTTGCGGAACCTGCTGACGAAGCCCGGCTGGAACCATCTGGAGGTGCGGACGCTGCGCGGCGTACTTTCCGCCTTGAGCAATCCGCGATCGCGCTAGGCTTTGAGGCGATCGAATTCCTTCATTTCATAGGCGATCGAAGCTTCCACCAACTGATCCCACAAAGCAGCGAGAATGTCGGCGGGGACGCCTAAACGAGCAGCTTCAGCGCGAACATTGTCGATCACCTCCGCCTTACGCGCTTCGTCGCGTACGGCGCTTCTTTCCGGCTTGATACGGGCGGCCGCGCGCATGTGGGCGAAGCGTCGAGCGAGCAGCGCAACGAGCTGACGGTCGATTTCATCCACGCCGGTCCGGACTTGCGCCATGCTGGTGTAGTTTTCGGGGTCCATGGCGACGCTGACTAGGCGCGCCGAGGGCAGCTGTCGAGGGTTGACATGCCACTTTGCCTTCTTCATAGGCGCGCCTTCGTGATTGGCCCCGCACCCCGGTGAAGCGGCGGCCCTGCCCCTTTATGGCAAGCAGGCGAGGACCGGGAATAACTTTCACCCTCCCCGAAAAGTGGGAACCGGTTTTCGGATCAGGAGGGTGAACAAACGATGTTAGCGATTGTAAGGAATTATCATGTCGAAGCGTTCCAGCGCGAAGTACAAACTCGACCGCCGCATGGGCGAGAACATCTGGGGTCGCCCGAAGAGCCCGGTCAACAAGCGTGAATATGGTCCCGGCCAGCACGGTCAGCGCCGCAAGGGCAAGATGTCCGACTATGGCATCCAGCTGAAGGCGAAGCAGAAGCTGAAGGGCTATTACGGCGACATCACCGAAAAGCAGTTCAAGAAAAACTACACCGAAGCCGCTCGCATGAAGGGTGACACCGGCCAGAACCTGATCGGTCTGCTGGAGCGCCGCCTGGACGCAGTAGTTTATCGCGCCAAGTTCACGCCCACCATCTGGTCGGCGCGTCAGCTGGTTTCGCACGGTCACGTCTATGTGAACGGCGTGAAGTGCAACATCGCAAGCCGTCTGGTTAAGCCGGGCGACGAAATCACCCTGGGCAAGAAGGCGCAGGAAATGGCGCTGGTTCTGGAAGCACAGAGCCTGCCCGAGCGCGACATCCCTGACTATGTGTCGCCCGATGGCGCGGCCAAGGTCACCTATGTCCGCGTCCCGTCGCTGGACGAAGTGCCCTACCCGGTGAAGATGGAACCCAATCTGGTCGTCGAATTCTATTCGCGCTGATCAGCCAGGGTCATAATGTACGGAAAGGCGGTCCTTCGGGGCCGCCTTTTTTGTTTGTTCAACAAGCCTTGTACCGTGTGAGGGCTACTGGCAGAAATGCTGCGCCCTTCCCTTTTCAAGGCTGTTGCGATGCGTTCGTTTATTTCAATTTCGCTGATGGCCCTGGTTGCTGGCAGTGCCGCGGCGGCTGGGCCGTCGGACGTAAGTCCGTCGATCGAAACCATGAAGGAGGTGGTGAAAGAAATTTCATCGGACGCCTATGAAGGGCGGGCGCCGGGGACTGCGGGTGAGGAGAAGACGCTTTCCTATTTGGTGCGGCGGTTCGAGGCGATCGGGCTGAAGCCGGGCAACAAGGGCAGCTGGTTCCAGGATGTCCCGCTGGTGGAGATCGCGGCGAAGAATGTTTCGCCGCTGCATTTCATTGGCGGCAAGGGGCCGGTTTCGGCCGATTATGGATCGCAGATGGTGATCGCCACCTACCGCACGGCTGCGCCGCACATCGAGGTCAAGGATAGCCCGGTCGTATTCGTCGGCTATGGCATAAAAGCGCCTGAAAAGAAGTGGAACGACTATGCCGGGGTGAACGTCCGGGGCAAGACGGTCATCATTCTGGTCAACGATCCGGATTATCAGAGCCCGAGCCTGAGCGGGCCGTTCAAGGGCCGCGCCATGACCTATTATGGCCGTTGGACCTACAAATTCGAAGAGGCCGCGCGGCAGGGCGCGGCGGCCGCGATCATCGTTCATGACACTATGCCCGCCGCCTACGGCTGGAACGTCGTTCAATCGAGTTGGACAGGGGCACAGCATGTCGCGGACAGCGCGGACGGCAATGCAAAACAATCGGCGGCTATCGGCTGGATGCAGAAGGACAAGGCTGCCGCGCTGATGGCGAGCGCGGGCCTTAATCTGAATACATTGAGCGCGGCGGCGAAGAAGCGCGGGTTCAAGGCAGTGCCATTGAAGGGCATCAAGGCGAGCGTCTCCTTTGACAATGCCATCCGCAAGCACATGTCCAAGAATCTCGTGGCCCTGCTGCCCGGCAAGACCCGGCCCGATGAATATGTGCTCTATGCGGCGCATTGGGACCATCTTGGTCGCTGCGAGGCCGCACCCGATGGCGACGACATCTGCAACGGCGCCATCGACAATGCGACCGGGACGGCAGCGCTGGTCGCGCTGGCGGAGGCGAATGTGAAAGCAGGGCCGAGCGCGCGTAGTCAGGTGTTCCTGGCGGTGACTGCGGAGGAGTCCGGGCTTCTGGGATCAGCCTATTATGGGAACCACCCCGTCTTTCCGCTCAGGCAGACAGTGGGCGGCGTCAACATGGACGCGCTCAGCATGGCAGGGCTGGCGAAAAACGTCGTGGTGATCGGCAAGGGCAAGTCGCAGTTGGACGCCTATCTGGATCGTGCCCTGGCCGCCCAGAAGCGTGTAGCCAGCCTGGAGCCCACCCCCGAAAAGGGATTCTACTATCGATCCGACCATTTCAGTTTCGCCAAACATGGCGTGCCCATGCTCTATTTCGAAGGGGGGCAAGACCTGGCGAAGGGCGGGATCGAAGCGGGCGCGGCAGCGGCCAAGGATTATGAGGAGCATCGCTACCATAGCCCAAAGGATGAATATGATCCAAAATGGGACTGGAGCGGCGTGAAGGCTGACCTCAAACTTTACTACGAGGTCGGCAGGGCATTGGCGAACACCACCGAGTGGCCGAACTGGATGGCAGGGGACGAATTCCGCGCGATCCGGGACAAAAGTCGAGTCAGCAATCAGCATCATTAAGCGCGACCGACACGCTATTTTTCATCCGATCCGATGCAGGACATCCAGCTGCGCGCTGCCCAATTATCCAACAAGGCCAGCCGGTTAATTATTTCCCTTACGGAAACTTGATCCCTATGACCACAATGTCCGAAGAATCGGACACGTAACGATAAAAAAATGGGGATGGGTCGTGGAAGTCAACAAGTCAGTCACAATCTTGCATGTCGGCAAGTTGGTGACGGCGCACAAGGAATGCCTGTGCGTCGTCCATTCGCTGTCACCGCGTGAAGCACTCGTGCGCACGAGCCTGCCGATGACGGCGGGCGAAAGCGTCACGCTGGGGCTGCGAAACGGTTTTTCCGTTTCGGCTGTCGTCGGCATGAACATGGGCGACCATGTGTCTTTGCTGTTCGAAGAGCATATCGCCATTTCGACCATCATCGCGGAACAGAGGCAGGGTCGCAGCGAACGGGAAGCCGTTCGGCTGAACATCGTCATGCCTATTACCGTATCCGCTATCACCGGCACGCATTCCTGTATGATGCAGGACATTTCGCTGTTCGGGATCAAGGTCCTCGACGAGGCAGGGCTTCGGGAAAACATGAAGGTGCAGGTCATCGTGGAAGGGCTGGGCAAGCGGGATGCCATGGTCCGTTGGCGTCAGGATACATATGCAGGATTGAGTTTCGAGGTAGCCCTTGGATTCAAGTTGCTCGACCAGTGGGCGGCGCAGATAATGGGCTGACGCCGTTGAATTTGGCGCTGTCACACCGACCGCAATCCTGTAGAGCGCAGGGGACAACGCCATCTCAGCAGGAGAAAGCCGATGACATTCCGTATGCCTGCCGAATGGGCGCCGCATGAATGGACCTGGATCGGCTTTCCCACTTATCCGGAGGAATGGCCGGACGCGTTTGAGGATGCGCGGGTGCAGATAGCTGCCTTTGCCAGGGCGCTTCATGCCGATGGCAGGGGTGAAGAGGTGCGGCTGGTCTGCGCCAATGAGGGCGACGCGGCAGTGGCGCGATCGCTGGCTGGACCGGATGTGACGATCGTCGTCCAAAAGCTGGGCGACGTATGGCTGCGGGACACGGCGCCGATCGCGGTGATGCGCGGGGGCGAGCGGGCTCTGGTCGATTTCGGCTTCAATGGCTGGGGTGGCAAATATCAGATGCCGGGCGATGAAGATATTGGAGCGCGTCTCGCCGCGACCACCGGGTTGGCGACATCTTCGCAGCATTGGATATTCGAAGGCGGCGCCGTCGACACGGATGGCACCGGCCTGTTCGTGACGACTGAGCAATGCCTGCTCAATCCCAATCGCAATCCGGACCTGGATCGGGGCAAGATCGAAACGCTGCTGGCGGGATCGCTGGGGCTGTCCGACATGCTGTGGCTGGGCGACGGGTTGCTGAACGATCATACGGACGGCCATGTCGATAATCTGGCGCGCTTCGTTGCTCCGGGGGTGCTGGCGCTGCCCGAAGCAAGCACGGATGATGATCCGAACGCCCCCATTTACGCCGATGCCCGCGCCCGTGCCAAGGCGTTTGGGGTCGAGGTGGCGTCCATCCCCTCCCCCGGCCGCGTGCTGGTGGATGGTGAAGTCATCCCGGCCAGTTACATGAATTTCTATATCGGCAACGCTGCCGTCATCGTGCCCGTCTATGGCAAGCCCAATGATCAGGCGGCGCTGGACGCGATCAAGCCGTTCTTCCCCGATCGGGAGATCATCGGGCTCCGCAGCGACGCCATCCTGTCGGGCGGCGGCAGTTTCCATTGTTGCAGCCAGCAGATGCCGTCCGCGTGATGAGCGGAATGCTGGCGATACGCGCGCTTTTGTCGGGCGTCATCATCGCCATCGTGTCTGTCGTATCCCGGCGCTATCCGGCGCTGGGCGCGTTGATCGCGTCCCTGCCCCTGATTTCGGTGCTGGGGATGATATGGCTGTGGAATGACAAGCCCGATGCCGAGAATATGGCGCGGCATGCAGAGGCGACCTTTTACTATGTCCTGCCGTCCCTGCCCATGTTCCTGCTGATCCCCGCGCTGCTGCGGCGGGGCATTTCCTTTCCCCCAGCATTGATCGCCGGTTGCGCAATGACGATCCTTCTCTATCTCGCAACCGTCGCCATCACCGCCCGATTGGGCATTCGCCTCTAGGACCATCGAGGATATGACCAAAGTCACCGTTGCCGCGCTTCAGCTCGCCTTTTCAGAGGATCTGGATGACAATGTCGCCATGGTGTCGGACCATGTGGTGAAGGCAGCGGCACGGGGCGCGAAGATCGTCCTGCCGCCCGAGCTGTTCGAAGGGCATTATTTCTGCAAGGTCGAGGATGAGGCCCTGTTCGCCAATGCCAAGCCGATCGGCGAACATCCCGCCGTGGCCGAGATGCGCAAGGTGGCAAAGGCGGAGCGCGTCTATATTCCCACCAGCTTTTTCGAACGCGACGGCCAGCATCATTATAATTCTCTCGCGATGATCGATGATGAAGGCGAGATCATGGGCGTTTATCGCAAGAGCCACATTCCGGACGGGCCGGGTTATGAGGAAAAATATTATTTCCGTCCCGGCAATAGCGGATTCAAGGTGTGGGAGACGCGCCACGGCACGATCGGCGTCGGCATCTGCTGGGACCAATGGTATCCGGAGGCGGCGCGGGTCATGGCGCTGATGGGGGCCGAGCTGCTCTTCTACCCTACTGCGATCGGATCTGAACCCTATGATGCGGATCTGGACACTAGCCGCATGTGGCGCCGGGCGATGATCGGCCATGCCGTCAGCAATTGCATGCCGGTCATCGCGGCGAACCGGATTGGCGACGAGGAAGGCCAGAAATTCTACGGCCACAGCTTCATCAGCGATGAGTGGGGCGATTTCGCGGCGGAGGCCGATGCCAAGGATCATGGCGCTCTGGTCGCCACGATCGATCTGGCCCAGGCGCGCAAGCATCGGGCAGGCATGGGGTTCTTCCGCGACCGGCGGCCAGAGCTCTATTCCCGGATCGCACAAGACATTTGATGGGAGAATGACGCCATGACGGTAGCACGCCATTATGTGATGCTCGCAAAGGAAGGGTCGGACGCGGCACTGGAAAGTGCCCTTCGCGCGCTTGCCGCCGCCGTCCGCCCGCTTCCGGGTTGCGAGGGTGTCGAGATGCTACGCGACCTGGGGAATGAGCGGCGCTTCGTTTTTATCGAGCGCTGGGCTGATGTCGAAGCGCACAAGGCGGCGGGGCCGATGCTGGACAAGGGGCTGTTCGGGCCAATGATGGACGCGATGGATGGGCCGCCGGAAAGCGCTTATCTCGACTATCTGATAAGCTGAGCGGTCTGCGTCAGAGCAGCGTCACTGCCCTTTCGAAAACGGCCGCAAACATCTCATTCGTCAGGCGGCCGGTCATTATGTTTCTTTGGGAACAGTGATAGCTGTCGAGCACGATCTTGCCGCTGGGCATGCGATGTTCCGCCATATGGGCGAAGCGGGCCTTTGGGAGCTTGCCGCCCAGCACCTTCACGACCGATTGATGCGCGATTTCGCCAAGCGCGATGAATATCCGTGCGTTGGGCAGTGCTTCCACGGCGGACTTCAGGAATATGCGGCAATTATGCGCTTCCTGCGGTACGGGCTTATTCTGCGGCGGGAGGCATTTCACGGCATTGAGGATGATGGCGTCGTTCAGGACGAGCTGATCATCGGGCCGAGCCTCATAGGTGCCCTGGGCTAGGCCGACATTCAGCAGCGTCGCGAACAGAAGATTGCCAGCGAAATCTCCCGTAAAGGCCCGGCCGGTCCGATTGGCTCCCTGCTTGCCGGGAGCGAGGCCGACTACGACAATGCGGCCGAGCGGATCGCCGAAGGCAGGCACAGGAGCGTTCCACCAGTCTGGATGCTGGGTCCGGCATTCCTCGCGCAAAGCGACGAGGCGCGGGCAGAGCGGGCAATCGAGCGGAGCTTCCGCATGAGCTATGGGGCTTTGCAGCGTCATGCGTAGCGGTTAGGCGCAGTGTGATGGTCAAGACAAGCACTCTTCATCTTTACGCACTTGCACTAGGGTCGAACCGGCCGCTGTCGGGGAAGCGGACGCCTCGGGTGCTGATGCAAGAGGCTGCGGCCAGCTTGCGGCGGGTTGGCCGGGTGCTTGCTATGGCGCCGACATTGAAGTCATCGCCGATCGGGCCTTCGTTGCGGGAATATGCAAACAGCGCCGTGTTGATCGAGAGCGACTTACCACCGAAGGCAATGTTGAGCGCGCTCAAGATGATTGAAGCGGGACTTGGCAGGCGCCGCCATCGCCGCTGGGGCGCGCGCAGCATCGATATCGATATCATCCTATGGTCCGGCGGGCGCTGGGAGAGCAGGACGCTGGACATTCCGCACCCCGCATTTCGGGCGCGCGATTTCGTGCTGTCACCGCTTTGCGCGATCGCACCGGCTTGGCGAGATCCGGTTTCCGGCCTGTCCATCCGGCAGCTGCGGGCGAGGTTGCGAAAAGCACAAGTTTTGCTGCGCCCTAGAGGTTGACCAGTCGCATAACGGCCTCTAGTGCGTGCGGACCTCGCATGAGAGGGCCCTTAGCTCAGTCGGTAGAGCAACTGACTTTTAATCAGTAGGTCGCTGGTTCGAATCCAGCAGGGCTCACCATATTTCGCCATCGTCGGTTTGACATGGCGAGCCGCGCTTTCTCCTTAGACGCCCGTGATCCGGATACCCGAACCCGGGACCTTATATTTGCGATTCAGCGCGATGAGGACGGAGGTCAGCCCTTCCGCCACGACGGAGTTGCAGAGCGGTCCGGCGTTCCAGGCGCGTAGGCCGATTTCCTGCGCCAGTGCGACTACCTGATCAGCGGCGTCGGGGTCGTCAGCGCACACCAGGACGTCGCATTCCACATCTTCGTCCAGCTTAGTGAGGTGATGGGCGCTGATATTCTGGAAGGCGGACACGACGCGAACGCCCTCGCCCAGCATCTTCTGCACAGCCTCCACTGCCGATCCGCCTTTGGGAAGCTGTACGCGGCTTACCTTGGGCGGCATTAGGGGGACGGTGACGTCGATGAGGATCTTGCCTGTCAGCGCCGTTGCGACCTCTTGCACGGTGGACTGCTGCGCGGCGTAGGGGACGGCTAAAACGACGATCTCGCCCTGCGCGGCGGCCTCTGCATTGGGGGCGCCGGTGACCCGGTTGTCGCCAAGCACCTCGTTCATCTGCGCGGCGGCTTCCATTGCTCGTTCGGCCGTGCGACTGCCGATGATGACCCTGTGCCCCTTGTGCGCCCAGCGCAGCGCGAGCCCGCCGCCTTCCTTGCCTGTTCCGCCCAGCACGGCGATCGTCGCCAGTTGTTCATTTTGCATCAGACATACTCTCCAATATTCACGGCGCGGTTTTGGGCGCCATTTGATCTTTTTTGTCGCCCCATCCTTGGGCAAAGCTGGCAGTTCCACGGTCCAGTAGCGTGGGGAAGATTTGGCTGAAAGTCGTTGTCTCTGCCCCGTGAACCGGAAGCAGAAGTTTAAGCTGCTATCGCCTTTGCGCTATGGGGAACAGGGATCGCATCCACGCCGCGTTCAGCGATGTCCTTAAGAAGCGTCTCTACATCCTTGCGAGCGTTGCCTTTCAGCGCGCCCGAGAGGCAGCCGAGATAGCTGCTGACGAGCCGGACGACGACTTCATCGTCGGCGATGCGGCCCTGCGCCCATTCGTTGATCGTCGCGAATTCGAACCGCACCAGATCATCAACAAGCTTATCGACATCGACCCATGGCTGAAGCTGCTTCTTCGCTTCAAGCGCTGCGATCCAGCTGCGATTATGATGGACGGCGGGCGCGTGGATGGCGGTCCAGATATCGTGGTCGACATCGGAGCTGAAATAGAGGGACATGACCGCCTTAACGTAATTCCGCAGTTTTGCGTTGCGTTGAAGGACCGAAATCATGCGTTCGATATTCTGCTCCATCGTGCCAGGGGCGCTGACATAGGAGAGATTGCTCACATATTCGTCGAAATATTCCTGGATCGCCGCCGCGATCATCCGTTCTCGGGTCTGGAACGCATTGTAGAGCGTTCGCTTGGCAACGCCCGCGCGGTGCCCAATCTCGTTCATGCTGAAGGCGGCGATGCCCTGTTCAGCGATTACTTTTCGCGTTTCTTGCAGAATGCGCTTGCGCCGTTCGATGATGGCGGGGCTGGAATAGGTTTGCGGACGATCACCTACATCCTTCAGCATCGGCTTACCCTTGACGGTCAATCTCGTGCCTCATTCTGTGCATTTCATCCCCCGCTGCCTAGCATAGCGGGAATGCATGAAGGCGCAAATTTCGGTTTGAGTGGATGCGAGATGAAGCGGATCTCATCTGCTCAGGCCTTGCGGGTCGCAATCGCTGCCCGCACGCCATCGCGCAGTTCCCGGCGGATCGGATAGTTGTTCGACGGCAGATGCTGCGTCATCAGCAACCCGATGATTTTTTCCATGGGGTCGATGAAGAAGAAGGTGGAGAATAGGCCTCCCCAAAAATATTCTCGGGTCGCAAGGTCGGTGGCCAAGCCCAGCCCGAAACCTACCCCCGCATAATCCGCCTCGCTGAACAAGGACAAGGAATGGCGGGCAAGATCGCCCCCGCCTGGAAGGTGATTAGCGTGCATGGCGGCTACGGTCTGCGGTTTGAGCAAGCGCGTTCCGTCCAGTTCACCGCCCCGCAACAGCATCCGAGCAAAGCGGTGATAGTCGTCCGCGGTCGATATGAGACCGCCTCCGCCGGAGCGCAGCTTCAAACTTCGCCGCCAACCGCTGCGCGCGCCACGATCGTAGAGCGACAGGCCGCCGTCGGGACGCAGCTGCCATGCGTCGGTCATCCGCTCTACCTTGTCGCCGGGTAGCTCGAAAAACGTGTCGGTCATCCCGAGTGGACGGAAGATGCGCTGAGTGAAGAAGCTGTCCAGATCAAGGCCGCTCAGCCGTTCGACCACCACGCCCAGAACGTCGGTCGCGACCGAGTAATTCCAGCGCTCACCGGGAGAAAATTCCAGAGGTAGCTGGGACAATGCCGCTATGAAGTCGTCGGAAGTGCGCTTCTGCTGAAACTCGTCGAGCCCCAATCTACGATATTCGGCGTCGATCATCGTCTGCCGCTGGAGGCCGTAGGTCAGCCCAGACGTATGGCGGAGCAGGTCGATCATTCGCATCGGCTGCTTTAACGGCGTCCGATCCACTCCCACGGAGAGATTTGCAAATTCCGGCAGGACATCCGTCACGGGATCGTCCAGCCCGACCAGCCCCTGTTCGACCTGCATCATGAAAGCGACCGATGTGACCGGCTTCGTCATCGACGCGATCCGGAACAGCGAGTCTTTCTCAAGCAGTTCCTGGCTGGCGCGTGCGACGCCACTGACATGCGACAGCAGAAAGCGCTCGTCGCGCGAGACAAGCAGGCGCAAATGAGGCAGCTTGCCGGTCGCTACATATTTTTCGTGCAGCGATGTGGCGAGCAGCTCCAGTTTCTCCGGATTCATGCCCGTCGCTGTCGCTGCCGCTACGTCAACCTGCGTGGTCGCCTGCATCCTGCCTCCGGTCACTCACCCGATTTGCGCTAGAGCAGTGGCGCTTTGAGAACAATCCCGGCAGGGGCTATTCGCTTGTCCATTGCCAAAGACCTGTGGAGCCCTCTATTTCAGGCGGCCTCTCCTGCACTGGACCTACAACGGCATGGCCAGCCGCCTATCTGCGATATTTCTGGCAAATCGGGGCGCGCTGCTGCGCTTCCTGCGCGCGCGCGGTGCGGGGGATGATGCAGAAGATCTGCTGCAGGACATGTGGATGAAGCTGGAAGCGAGGGATGTTGGTCCGGTTGCTGACCCCCTGCCCTATCTGTATCGCGCGGCCAACAATCTGATGCTGGACCGTTATCGTTCCAGCACGCGCCGGGGAAAGCGGGAGCAGGATTGGGCGGAGAGCGCTGGCGGCGTTATGGCCGATCCGGGCGAGGACATGGCCGTTGATGAACGGTTGATCCTGGCCGAGATCGTGGAGAATGCGCAGGAGGTGCTGCGCGAGCTAGGGCCACGCGTTGAACTGGTGTTTCGTCGATTTCGGATCGAAGGCGTCGGACAGCGGGGGATCGCCGAGGAACTGGGGGTCAGCCTGACGACTGTGGAGAAGGACTTGCAGAAGGCCTATCGCGCGCTGACCGTCCTCAAGCAGAGGCTGGATACGGAATGATCGGCGTGGCGGCGTCTCGCCCGGTAAGGGGCAATATATGACCGGGGCGAATGCCATGCTTCATGAGGAGGCGCTCGGATGGGTCATCCGAACGCGCGATCCCGATTTTGCGGAATGGGATGCCTTCACCGTCTGGCTGGAGGCTGATCCGGCGCATGCAACGGCCTATGATGCCGTGATGGTGGCTGATGCCGGACTGGGTGCGATCATGGCGGCAGCCCCCCAAGCCACGCCTGCCCCCGCAAATGATCCGGGGACGCCGGGATCGCGGCCGGGACGATGGATTGCAGCAGGTGCGATAGCCGCTGCAATCGTGGCGGCCGTCTCCATCGGCAACTGGACGAGGAGCGACATCTATACCGTAACCACCCGTCCGGGTGAGGTGCGCAACATCGTCCTGGACGACGGCACGCGCATAGACCTGAACGGTGGTTCGACGTTGCGCCTCGATCATGAGAATGATCGCTTCGCCGCGCTCGATGGCGGCGAGGCCGCCTTTACCGTCCACCACGACAGCGGTGATCCATTCCGGGTAACCGTGGGCAAAGCCGTGTTCGAGGATGCAGGCACCATCTTCAACATCGTCCATAGCGGCAATGCGACACGGATCGGCGTTGCGGAGGGCAAGGTGATCTTCGATCCGCAAGGGCAGGCTATTGCCCTGCCCGCAGGCCGAGGGTTGTCCAGCGACGCAACCGGCGTCCGCCTTATGACCATCGCGCCCGATAGCGTGGCAAGCTGGCGCGAGGGGCGGCTGAGTTACGATAATATGCCGGTGGCGCAGATCAGCGCGGACATCGCACGATCGCTGGGAGTGAAGCTGGATACGACGCCTGCGGCAGGCGGCACGCGGTTTACGGGGACGATCGGGCTGGACCGGAACTTGCCGCGTTTTTTCGCAGCGGCCGCCCCGCTCATGGGTCTTTCGGCCGTGCGGCAAGATGACGGATGGCTGCTGAAGGAAAAGGATGGCTCGATCCGCTGACGTCCTTATCGTCACTGCCGTAGCCGTTGCAGCCACATCCCCGGCGAACGCTGCGGACAGGCAGATGATCAGCATCGCCCCGTCCCGGCTGGGCGAAGCTGTCGTCGTGCTTGGCCGTCAGACGGGCGCCTCTATCGGCATGTCGGACCAGTCGCTCGCAGGGCTTGCCACGCCCGCGATCGAAGGCCGTTTGTCGGTTGAGACGGCCCTGCGCCGACTCCTGCGCGGGACCAATGCTCGTGCCGAGCGGATAAACGCCAGCACATGGCGCATCGTCCGCGCGCCTGTGACGCCTGCGCCGGCCGTTGCCGCCCGCGCCAGGTCAGCAATTCCCGAGCCGCCGCCGTCCGCCGAGATCGTCGTCACCGCCTCCAAGCGCGACGTCCCGTTGCCCCGCTATCCCGGCGTCGTGGAAGCCCTGGACTATGCCTCGCTCACCAGCGCAGAAGCTGCGGCTGGCACCGCAACTCTGCTGAGCCGTGTCGCCAGCCTGAGTTCCACCCATGCGGGTCCGGGCCGTAACAAGCTGTTCCTGCGCGCGATCGCCGATTCTGCCATCGCTGGTCCGACGCAGGCGACCACAGGGCAATATCTTGGCGAAATGCGCCTCAACTATGCGGCGCCTGATCCTGACCTGCGCCTCTATGACATGCAGGGCGTCGAAGTATTGGAAGGGCCGCAGGGCACGCTGTACGGTGCGGGCTCGCTAGGCGGGATCATCCGTTTCGTGCCCAATCCGCCCAATCTGGCCCGGATCGGCGGGCAGCTGTCCACCGGACTAAGCTTCACTCAGCATGGCGATCCGGGCGGTGATGTTTCCGCAACGTTGAACGTCCCGATCGTCCCGGAACGGCTGGCGCTGCGCGTTGTCGGCTACGGCGTCCGGGAGGGCGGCTATATCGATGACCTCCAGCGCCGACGCAATGACGTCAATCGGACGGATATATATGGTGGCCGCGCCGCCCTGCGCTTTGCGCCCAATGAGGATTGGGTGATCGATCTCACGGGGCTCTACCAGCGGATCAACGGGGATGATGCGCAATATGCGGATCGGGCGGCGGGTCCCCTCGACCGGAGGTCCAGCTTGGCGCAACCCTCGTCCTCCGACTATGCGCTCGGCAATGTGCGGATCGAGAGGCAATGGGATGATCTGCGCTTCGTATCGTCGACCGGCTATGTCCGTAACAGTCTGACCGAAAGCTATGACGCGACGCAGCCCTCCACGCCGCCTGCGCTGTTCACCCAGCATAATCGGGTTTCCATCTTTTCGACGGAAAACCGCCTGACGCGGGACAGGGAAAATGGCCTCGGCTGGGTCGTCGGCCTCTCCTATCTGGAAAGCGTATCGCGATTGAGCCGGTCGCTGGCTTCCTTCGGCCCCGGCTTCGTGGAGGATGAGATCATTCCCGGCGTCCCGCTATACGGCAGCGGCACTCCGGCAGTCGCAACGGGGGTTCGCAATCGCATCCGGGAAGCGACGATCTTTGGCGAGACGTCCTTTGAACCCGTCGCCGGACTGGTCGCCACCCTGGGCGGTCGGTTGACGAACAGCAGCCTGTCAGGCGAGGCAGTCGATCCCGTCGCCCTGCTGGCCAGTGCCGATATTGCGCGAGCAGAAGCGGAGGCGAAGCGGCATGAGACGATCTTCCTGCCGTCTCTCTCCCTGCTGAGCGATGCGATTCCGGGCCTGACACTCTACGCCCGTTATCAGCAGGGCTTTCGGCCGGGCGGGCTGGCGGTGGATGACCAGCATGTGAGGCGGTTCAGCAACGACCGGGCATCGACGCTGGAGTTCGGATTTCGCAAGGGCGTTTCCGGCGGCGAACTGGTCGCGATCAGCGGGAATTTCGCCTATACCGACTGGCGCGATATTCAGGCCGACGTGATCGACAGGATCGGCCTGCCAGCCACGGCCAATATCGGTGACGGGCGCATCTTTACCGTCGAAGGCCGCATCATTGTGCGGCCGCTCCCGACGCTGAGCATCGATGGCAGTTTTATTTATAATGACAGTCGGCTCAAAAGGGCCGCGCCCTATGTCCAAGCGCTGGTGGCCGCAGACAAGTCGATGACTTTGCCCAATGTCGCCAACCTCGGCGCCCGGATCGCGATCGATTATCGAGCCCGGTTGAGCGGCGATATGACCCTGCACCTGAACGGGTCCGCCAGATATGTCGGCAAGTCGCGGCTGGGCGTTGGCCCTGTCCTTGGGCGCGACCAGGGGGATTATGTCGATACGGCGATGAGCGCGAGCGTTTCGCGTGGGCCGCTGCAATTCTCGCTGTCGCTCAGCAATCTGCTGGACAGCCACGGCAACCGCTTTTCGCTGGGCACGCCGTTTAATCTGCGCGGCGACTATGTGACGCCGATGCGCCCACGGACGATAAGGGTTGGAATGGACATCGCTTTTTGACGCGACCGGTTACGGGAAAGTTCCTGTGGTGCCGTCATGCCAGTGAACGCTGGCGGGCGCGCCCCTCCTTGCTCGCCAGACCAGCCATGAGGCCGTCTTGCCCCCCGGGACAGCCTTGTGGACGGGACGCCGCTTGCTCCTCAGGCGGCGTCCCATTCATTCACGGGTGGACGGCGAAATCGAAAATCCGTGCCGAGCCCGTGCCGTTGCCCCACATGCCGGGGCCAGCGCCCGCGCTTACCGAATAGAGGAAGCCATATTCGCCCGTGGGCAGGTCCGATGAGGGCGTCACCTTGAACACTCCGGGCGTCACCTGTTCATAGTCGAAGGGGATGCGGTCCTTGTCCATCACCCCTGCCTTGGCCCCTGCCAGATTCATGCTGCCCACGCGTGTTTCGCGACGATCCTTCTTCACCTCGAACCGGATGAGGCTGAATTCATTGGGGGAGGTGATGGCGCTTGCCGGACCCGACAGCCACAAAGAGCCGCCGGACTGGGAAAGGCCGCGCGTCGCCTCATCGAAGTAGAAATAGAATGTCGGGCGCGATCGGCCGGTGCGGACCCGCGCGGTAACGTTCGGGATGACCGCCTTGATGCTGAGTGAAGCGATGCCGCCGGTAAAGGCGTAGCCCAATATACCACCGGTCTTACTTTGGTTCGACGTCGTGGGATCGATCCGCGCCATGCGCGCGTCGGTTGCCAGATAGACGCCGGATGGGTGCGGAACCAGTGGGTCAGGCGAGTCGGCGGAGAAAACGGCCTTGGACGAAACCGCGCCTTCAGCGCCGGATTGGATCATGGCGGCAATGACCGGGCCGGGCACGCCCCGCTTTTTCAAGGCGATCAGATCGTCGGTCGACAGAGCGTAATGACCGGCGGACGCCCTGATCTTGGCGATCACGGCGTCATCGCCCAACCCCGCCTGAACGAGCGACACGACCATGTCGTTGGTCAGCGTTTCGGCCTGCACACTCAGCGGCGCGCAGGCCGCCAACAGCGCAAGTCCCGCAATCAGCCCGCGTAGCTTCATGTCTTACCCCCTGTGGAAGGAAGCGCCCCCGCTTCCGCTTTCCATTCAGGGGTTTAGACAGTGCGCTTCGATTTACGCAAGCGCCTTGCGGACGAGGTCATTGACGACCTGGGGATTGGCCTTGCCCTGCATGGCTTTCATCGTCTGGCCGACGAAGAAGCCGAACAAGGCTTCCTTGCCCGCCTTATATTGTTCAACCTTGTCGCCATTGTCGGCAAGGACCTTGGCCACGGCAGCTTCGATCGCGCCGGTGTCGCTGGTCTGCTTCAGGCCCTTTTCCTCAACGATCTTCGGCGCGCGATCGCCGGTTTCCAGCATGATCTCGAACACCTGCTTGGCGATGGTGCCGCTGATCGTGCCATCGGCGACCAGTGCGAGCAGTTCCGCGCCCTCTTCGGGGCCGACCGGACTGTCCTCAAGGCTTTTCCCGAGGCGGTTGAGAGCGCCATATAGTTCCGACAGCAGCCAGTTGGCCGAAGCCTTGGCGACCTCGCCCTCGCTCTTCTTCTGGATACGCGCGGCTTCGGCCAGCAAGGCTTCGAACCAGCGCGCCGTGTCAGCGTCGGCGGTCAGCGTGGCGGCATTGTAAGCCGAAAGGCCCAGTTGCTCCTCATACCGGCGGCGCTTGGCGTCCGGCAGTTCGGGCAAGGACTGGCGGCATTCCTCCAGAAAGGCGTCTTCCAGTTCCAGCGGCAGCAGGTCCGGATCGGGGAAGTAGCGATAGTCGTGCGCATCTTCCTTGGACCGCATGGACCGCGTTTCATTCTTGTCCGGATCGTAGAGGCGCGTTTCCTGAACGACCTTGCCGCCCGCTTCCAGCACATCGACCTGACGGCTGGCCTCATATTCGACCACCGCCATGACGAAGCGGACGGAGTTGACGTTCTTCGTTTCTGTTCGCGTGCCGAACTCATGGCCGGGCTTGCGCACCGACACGTTGACGTCGGCGCGCATCGAACCCTGATCCATATTGCCGTCGCATGAGCCGACATAGCGCAGGATCGTGCGGAGCTTCGACAGATAGGCGCCAGCTTCGGCGGGCGAGCGCATGTCCGGTTTCGACACGATCTCCATCAGCGCGACGCCGGAGCGGTTGAGGTCGACATAGGAGCGCGTCGGGTGCTGGTCGTGCATCAGCTTACCCGCATCCTGTTCGACATGGATGCGTTCGATGCCGATCCGCTTGGTCGCGGCGTCTGGGTTCTTTTCATCGAGATTGATCTCGATCTCGCCTTCCCCGACCAGCGGGTGGTAGAGTTGGCTGATCTGATAGCCCTGCGGCAAGTCGGCGTAGAAGTAGTTCTTGCGATCGAAGCGTGACCATTTGTTGATCTTCGCGTTGATCGCCATGCCTGTGCGCACCGCCTGACGGATGCATTCACGGTTGGGCACGGGCAGCATGCCGGGCATCGCCGCGTCAACCAGCGACACCTGCGTGTTGGGTTCCGCGCCGAATGCCGTAGCGGCGCCGGAAAAGAGCTTCGCCTGGCTTGTCACCTGCGCATGGACTTCCAGGCCGATCACGACCTCCCACTCGCCGGTTGCGCCCTGAATGCGGTATGCTGTCTCGGTCATCTTCTACACCGTCATCCCAGCGGAAGCTGGGATCTTTCTCGTATGTTGTTCAACCTCGCCTGAGATGCCAGCCTACGCTGGCATGACGAGTTTGATTACCACCACTTTTCCGGCCGGGCCGTGAAGCCTGCGCGTTCCTCGATCGCGAGGCCTGCGTTCAGCACGGTCTGCTCGTCCAGCGCCTTGCCGATGATCTGGAGCCCCAGCGGCAAGCCCTGCGAGTCCAGTCCGCCCGGCACCGCCATCGCGGGCAAGCCCGCCAGCGAGGCAGGCACGGTGAAGACGTCGTTCAAATACATGGCGAGCGGATCGGCCTGCTTCTCCCCCAGCGCGAAGGAGGCGCTCGGCGCGGTCGGCGTCAGCAACAGATCGCACTTCTCGAAAGCCTGATCGAAGTCGCGCGCGATCAGCGCCCGCACCTTCTGCGCTTGTGTATAATAGGCGTCGTAGAAGCCCGCAGATAGCACATAGGTGCCGATCATGATGCGGCGCTTGACCTCCGACCCGAACCCCAAGGCGCGGGTGGCGGCATACATGTCCTGGAGGCCCGCCCCATCGGGAAGGTCGCGTTGGCCGTAGCGTACGCCGTCATAGCGGGCGAGGTTCGAGGAAGCCTCGGCAGGTGCGATGATATAATAGGTTGGCAGCGCATATTTGGTGTGGGGAAGCGACACCTCCACGACCTCGGCGCCTGCGTCCTTTAGCCACTCGATGCCCAGATCCCACATGGCGGAGATTTCCGCATTCAGGCCATCGGGGCGATATTCCTTGGGGATGCCGACCTTCTTGCCCTTGAGACTGCTCGTGAGGTTGGCTTCCCACTGCGGCACGGCCAGATCGAGCGAGGTCGAATCCTTGGGATCGAAGCCCGCCATCGTTTCCAGCAGGATCGCATTGTCGCGCACCGTCCGCGCCATCGGCCCGGCCTGATCCAGTGAGGAGGCAAAGGCCACGATGCCCCAGCGCGAACAACGGCCATAGGTCGGCTTGATACCGCTGATGCCGGTGAAGGCGGCAGGCTGACGGATCGACCCGCCTGTATCTGTGCCGGTCGCCGCCGGGCACAGCCGCGCGGAGATCGCCGCCGAGGAGCCGCCTGACGATCCACCTGGCGCCAGCGCGGCATTGTCGCCGCCGCCCCGCCGCCAGGGCGAGATCACATTGCCGAAATAGCTGGTCTCGTTGGATGAACCCATGGCGAACTGGTCGAGGTTGAGCTTACCCAACATCCCCGCGCCCGCATCCCACAGCTTTTGGGAGACGGTGGATTCATAGGTCGGCTTGAACCCTTCCAGCATGTGGCTGGCGGCGGTCGTCTGCACGCCTTCGGTGCAGAACAGGTCCTTCATGCCGATCGGCACGCCCGACAGCGGCTTGAGCGCTTCGCCCGCAGCCTTTGCCTTGTCGGCCGCATCGGCGGACGCCAGCGCCTTTTCCGGCGTTTCCACGATGAAGGCGTTCAGGGCCTTGGCCGCAGCGACATTGGCGTTGAACGCTTCGGCCACTTCGCGCGCGGAGAAGTCGCCTGCGCGGAAACCGTCGCGGATTTCGGCGACCGTCAGGTCGGTGAGATCGGCCGATTTCAAAGGGGCAGCCGGCCTGGACGGCTTCCGTTCTATCGGCGTGCCGAACGAATTGTTCTGCATAAAGCCCATGGGAGGATTGCTCATTATTCAATCACCTTCGGCACCGCGAAAAAGCCATGTTCGGCTTGCGGGGCATTGGCCAGCACCTTGTCGCGAACATTGCCGTCGGTCACGGCGTCCTCACGCAGGCGCAGCTTATTGGGTATGACGGCGGTCATCGGCTCTACACCGGTCACATCCACCTCGCCCAATTGCTCCACCCAACCGAGGATGTTGTTGAGTTCAGGCACCATCGCCTCGGCTTCGGCTTCGGTCACCGAAATGCGCGAAAGGCTGGCGATCTTCTTTACGGTCTGAAGGTCTATCGACATGGGCCGCCGCTACCACCCGCTCACGTCCGCTTCAAGTCCGCACTTGCGCATGAGGGGTGCCTGCGCCAGACAGGCGCCGTTCGACGCAGGCCATGGGGGTTCTGGCGATCGGCGGAGAGCAAAGCATTGGCCCGCAAGTTCCTCTATGTCGTCGCCAGCCTTATCGTGCTGGTTCTTGCGGCATTGCTGGTTTACCGCATCTGGGGGATGCAGCTGATCCGCGTGGTCATGGTCCCGCGAGAAGCCTTTACCCCGATCGCCCCGCTTCCGGCCAATGCCTATGATGATCCCAAGATGTGGATCGCTAGGCCAGACATCGCGCAAGGCAATCCAGCTTTGTGGAAACCCGCCGGACAGAAGGATGAAGCGGCTGCCCAGAAAGCGGCTGTCTTCTTCATTCATCCGACCTCCTACATTACCGCTTTTGGCGGCGCGCATTGGAACATGCGGCTGGACGACAAGGATGCGCTGACGACTGCCCGTCGTTTCGTGCAGGGGCAGGCAAGCGCCTTCAACGCGGTCGGCGATGTCTGGGTGCCCCGCTATCGGCAGGCCAATTATGGCGCTTTCCTCACCGACAAGCCTGCTGGCGAACAGGCTCTGGCGGCGGCCTATCGCGATGTGCGCCAGGCCTTTGCGGCATTTCTCAAAGCCAATCCCAAGGGTCCGCTGATCCTTGCAGGACACAGCCAGGGGTCGCGCCACCTGCTCCAGTTGCTGCGCGATCAGGTTGCGGGGACGCCTGTCGCTTCCCGCGTCGTGGCAGTTTATGCCGTTGGCTGGCCGGTATCCGTGGAGACGGATTTGCCAGCCCTCGGCCTGCCCGCCTGCGCGCGGCGCGATCAGGCGCGGTGCATTGTCAGCTGGCAAAGCTATGCCGAGCCTGCTGATCCGGCTCCGATGGTGGAAAGCTTTGAGCGCAAGCCCGGTTTTACGGGCCGCCCTCGCAAGGGCACGCATATGCTCTGCACCAATCCCATCACCGGCACCCTCAACGGGGCTGCTCCGGCAAGCGCCAATCTCGGTACGATCGATGGCCGGGATGAAGGCAAAGCGCCGCGCCTGCTGAAGGGCGTAGTTCCTGCTCGTTGTGATAGCAGCGGCATATTGATGATCGGGGAGCCGGTGGACATGGGGCCGTTCACGCTGCCGGGCAATAACTATCACGTCTATGACTATGGACTGTTCTGGGGTGACGTTCGGGAAGATGCGCGCCAGCGGCTGGCGAGTTTCCTGAAGAAATGAGCACGCTGCTCACCACCGACCGCGCGGCCTTCCGCGAGGCGCTGCCGTACGGCGGCCGCCTGCTCGGCATGGATGTTGGCACGAAAACGATCGGGCTTGCCTTGTGCGACGCGGGTTGGTCCATCGCGAGTCCGGCGCACACGGTGGCACGTGGGAAGTTCAGCAAGGACAAGGTCGCGCTCGCCGCTTTCATGGAGCAGCAGCAGGTGAAGGGCGTCGTCATCGGCCTCCCACTCAATCTCGATGGCAGCGAGAGTCCACGCAGCCAGGCGAGCCGTGCCTTTGGCCGCAACATTGCGGATCTTGGCCTGCCGATCCTGTTGTGGGACGAACGCTGGTCGACGCAGGCGGTGACGCGCACCCTGCTGGAGGCAGATGCCAGCCGTGCGCGCCGGGGCGAGCTGGTCGACAAGCTGGCCGCGAGTTACATCCTGCAAGGGGCGATCGACGGTTTGATGGCCGGATTTTGATCACCGTTCGGGGGAGCAGCTATCCCTCGAAAGCCGAGATGATGGGACAAGGCCCCTCATCGGATGCGTGACATGCACTGGCGAGCCGCCTTAGCGAATCGCGCGCCGCCTGGAGTTCGGCGATCTTCACGTCCAGTGCAGCTAATTGCCCGGCCGCCAGTTCCCTGGCACGCGCCCTGTCTTGTCCGGCATCCAGTCGCAACAGCTCGCCAATCTGGTCCAGCGTGAACCCCGCCGCCTGCGCCGAGCGTATGAACTTCAAACGTCGCACATCCTGATCATCATAACGACGGACGCCCCGCGTCAGTCCGCTGCCGCCCCGATCCGGCGTCTCCAGCAATCCGCGGCGCTGATAGAAGCGCACGGTCTCCACGCCGACGCCGCCAGCGCGCGCCAAACCAGAAATTGTCATCGCCATGCTTGACTCCGGACCATGGTACGGAACCCATATGGGGCGCAGAACGATAGTGTCCAAGAGAAAGCGATGAGATGACGAGCGCAACAGCAACGACCGCCTTGCCGCGAATGGCTGTCCTCTATCGGATGGTGATGCCCGGCCATGTTTGCCCCTATGGCCTCAAGGCGCGCTCGTTATTGCGGCACAGGGGTTACGACGTGGAGGATCACTGGCTCACGAGCCGCGAGGAAACGAAGGCGTTCAAACAGGCGCATGACGTCAAGACGACGCCGCAAATCTTCATCGATGGCGAACGGGTCGGTGGCCATGACGATCTGCGCCGGTTCTTTGGCTTGGCCGTCGCTGATCCGTCAGCCCCCAGCTATGTCCCAGTCCTCGCTGTCTTTGGGGTCGGCGCGCTGTTGGCGCTCGCGATCAGTTGGCTGACCGCGATGCCGCTGATCAGTGTCATGACCGTCGAAAGTTGCATTGCAGTCACCATGATGCTGCTCGCGATGCTGAAGCTTCAGGATGTGGACCGGTTCGCCACCATGTTCCTGAACTACGACCTGCTTGCCCGCCAATATGTGCCCTATGGGAAGGCATATCCGTTCCTGGAACTTGGCGCGGGCGTGCTGATGTTGACCGGCACTCTGCCCTGGCTTTCCATCCCTGTGGCGCTGTTCATCGGCGGCATCGGCGCGGTATCAGTGTTCAAGGCTGTCTATATCGACAAGCGGGAACTGAAATGCGCCTGCGTCGGTGGCGGCAGCAACTTACCGTTGGGGTTCGTTTCCCTGACGGAAAACGTCATGATGGTTGCGATGGCGCTGTGGATGCTTGTTCATATCTGACCTCAGATGCCATCCCGATCGCTGTCGGAGAGCAACTACGCCTGGACCCATTCTGCCGAAGAGATGCCCTGCGCATACAGAAGTACCGAGAGGTCGCCATGGACGATCTCCGCAGCGGCTGCTTCCCGCGTTTTGGGCTTGGCATGATAGGCAACGCCAAGACCCGCGCCCTGGATCATAGGTATGTCGTTGGCGCCGTCACCCACCGCGAGCGTCAATGCCCGATCAATGCCTGCTTCGATTGCGGCTTCCAGTTCCGCACGCTTGCGGGACGCGTCGACGATCGGCAGCGTTACCGTGCCCACCAGCGCTCCATCAGCAATCTCCAGAACATTCGCCACCGCACGATCAAACCCGATTTCCTCGGCCACGGGTCCGGTGAAGCGGGTGAAACCGCCGGATACAAGGAGGGTTTCAGCCCCCCTCGCCTTCATTGTACGGACAAGTGCTCCCGCGCCCGGCATGATCCTCACGCGCTCTGTCCGGCATCGGTCGATCGCTTCATCGGCGAGGCCCTTGAGCAAGGCGACGCGCTCATGCAGCGCGCCTGCGAAGTCGAGCTCGCCGCGCATCGCCCGCTCGGTGATATCGGCGATCTGCGGCTTGATGCCCGCATAGTCGGCGAGTTCGTCGATGCACTCCACCGTGATCATCGTGGAGTCCATGTCCGCGATCAGCAGCTTCTTCTCGCGCCCCTCGGCAAGTTGAACGATGACATCGATCCTGTCGCCGATCCCGGTTAGCGCCGCCCGGGCCAACATAGGATCACCGCCGAAGAAAATATCGGCAGCCTTGCCCTCATCCAGCCACTTGCTATCCACCGGCGCGCAGCCAGCCGTCGCCAGCCGAGCCACGGCATCTTCAATATCCCGCTGACTCAAGGCCGCACTTGCCACTAAGGTTGCGACGAACATGGACACTCCTGAAACATCTATGGGCGAATCCCGCCCCCGCGTCGCGCTTATTGCCGGGCCTACCGCCAGCGGCAAGAGCGCGCTGGCACTCCGGCTGGCCCAAGCGACCAACGGCATCGTCATCAATGCCGATGCCAGCCAGGTATATGACGATCTCCAAGTCCTTTCCGCGCGCCCGAGCAGGGAGGAAATGGGTGGCATCCCGCACCGCCTTTTCGGCCATATTGACGGGGCGGAAGCCTGTACGGCTGCGCGGTGGGCGGCAGAAGCGCGCGAGGAGATCGGCAAGGCGCATGCCGAAGGACGCCTGCCCATTCTGGTCGGTGGCACGGGGCTTTACCTGCGCACATTGTTTGATGGTATCGCTCCGGTGCCGGACATCGATCCCGCCATTCGTTCCGCTGTCCGCGCCATGCCGGTCGCCGATGCCCATACCGCATTGTCAATTGAGGACCCGGCAGCTGCCGCCCGGCTGGCGCCTGCCGATAGCACAAGGGTCGCCCGTGCATTGGAAGTGGTGCGCTCGACAGGCCAGCCGCTTGCCTATTGGCAACAGCAGAAGGTGGGAGGCATCGGCGAACAGATCCACCTTTCACCGCTGATCCTGCTGCCCCCGCGCGATTGGTTGATCGCACGTTGCGACCAACGCTTCGAGCAGATGGTAGAGGGTGGCGCCGTAGCCGAAGTAGAGGCCCTGCTCGCACGCAACCTCTCGCCCGATCTTCCTGTCATGCGCGCTATCGGTGTGCCTGAAATTGCGAGCTGGCTTGCCGGTGATATGGACCGCGAGATGATGCTGGAGCGCGGCCGGATTGCGACCCGGCAATATGCCAAACGCCAATATACCTGGTTTTCGCGGCAGCCCCCAGCCAGTTGGCTAAGGGAAACACGCCCTGTTGATGACAATTCAGCATCTAAAATCATAATTAAATTACGTGAATAGATATTGACTAGCCATTTTATGTCTAATAGAGGCACCCACCTTGCCTTCGCTCCTCATCTGGAGCAGAGGGCGCAACCTGCATAGCGGAAGGATTTCATCGTGGCCGAAAAGAGCGGCGCGGACATTTTGGTTGAGTGCCTGATCGACCTGGGGGTCGAGGTCGTGTTCGGTTATCCGGGCGGCGCGGTGCTACCCATTTATGACGCACTTTTCGATCATCCCAAGATCCGCCACGTCCTTGTCCGCCACGAACAGGGCGCGACCCATATGGCGGAGGGCTATGCACGCTCGACCGGTAAGCCCGGCGTCGTTCTCGTCACCTCCGGCCCCGGCGCGACCAATGCGGTCACCGGCATCACCGATGCGCTGATGGATTCCATCCCGATGGTCGTCATCACCGGGCAGGTCGGCACGCCGCTGATCGGCACTGACGCCTTCCAGGAAGCTGACACGGTCGGCATCACGCGCCATTGTTCAAAGCATAATTATCTGGTGAAGAAGCCCGCCAAGCTGGCGAGCGTCATCCACGAAGCCTTTCATATCGCCACCACGGGCCGCCCCGGCCCGGTTGTCGTCGATATTCCCAAGGACGTGCAGGTCGCCACCGCGCCCTATTCCCGTCCGCTTGGCTTTGAGCATGCCAGTTACAAGCCGCAAACCAAGGCGGATGCGTCGGCAATCGCTCAGGCCGTCGAAATGCTGGCCAAGGCAGAGCGGCCGGTCTTCTACACTGGCGGCGGGGTCATCAATTCGGGTCCCAAGGCTTCGATTTTACTGCGTGAACTGGCGGAGCTGACTGGTACGCCTGTTACCTCAACCTTGATGGGTCTGGGCGCCTTCCCTGCATCCTCGCCGCAATGGCTGGGCATGCTGGGCATGCATGGCACGTATGAAGCCAATTGGGCGATGAACAAGGCGGACCTGATCGTCTGCATCGGTGCGCGATTTGACGATCGCGTCACCGGCCGTCTCGATGCCTTTGCGCCGAACAGCAAGAAGATCCACATCGACATCGACCGCAGCTCGATCAACAAGACGGTCGAGATCGATCTTCCGGTTATTGCTGACGTCGGCAACGCGCTGACGGACATGATCGCTGCGTGGAAAACCCATGGTCACAAGGCTGTGGACCTCAGCGAGTGGTGGGCCAGGATCGAAGGCTGGCGCGCGCGCAACAGCCTGGCCTATCCGGAGAGCCGCGAAGAGATCATGCCGCAGGAGGCGATCGCGGAGCTCTACCGGGCTTCCAAGTCGGCCGATGACGTCATCATCACCACCGAAGTCGGCCAGCACCAGATGTGGGCTGCGCAGCATTTCGGTTTTGAAGAACCGAACAAGTGGCTGACATCGGGTGGGCTGGGCACCATGGGATACGGCTTCCCCGCCGCCATCGGCGCGCAGGTCGGCAATCCTGACAGTCTAGTCGTCTGCGTCGCTGGTGATGCCTCGATCCAGATGAACATTCAGGAGATGGGAACCGCGAGCCAATATCGGCTGCCCGTCAAGGTGCTGATCCTGAATAACGAGTATATGGGCATGGTCCGCCAGTGGCAGGAACTGACCTATGAAAGCCGTTATTCCAACAGCTATTCGGACAGCCTGCCGGACTTCGTGAAGCTGGCGGAGGCTTATGGCTGGACCGGCATCCGCATCGAAGAGCCGCAGGAGCTGGCGGCAGGCATTCGTCAGATGATCGACACACCCGGCCCTGTCATCGTGGACTGCCGCGTGGCGAAGCTTTCCAACTGCTTCCCGATGATCCCGTCGGGCGCGGCGCATACCGACATGCTGCTCGACCCCAGCCAGGTCGCTGGTATCATGTCGGACGAGGCAAAGGCTTTGGTGTGAGGGTTATGGCGTGACTGGGCATCTGAAGCTCCGCATCCATGTGAGCGAACCCTTTGACTTCGAACGGATAAGCGGCACGGCCGAGCTGAAAGGCTGGACCGTGGATCATAGCGATCCGGAGAATGAAGATTGGGAAGTTCACCTGGATGAGGGCTTCGATTTTCACGAACGCCGGATAGGCCGCCTGTTGATCAGTCCGCGATATGTGGGCGAACATCTGAGCCGCATGTTCGATGCGATTGCCGGATTTCCGGTTCGCATGGCTCATCGCGACGATGGCAGCTGGCACTACGCCTTTACGGGCATGATTTCCGAGCGCCATGAGCGCGAAAAAGAACCGGACAACGGGACAAGCATCTGATGCACATTCAGGAAGAATATAGCGAGCGGCACGTCCTGTCGCTGACGGTCACCAACGAAGCGGGTATCCTTGCTCGCATCGCGGGGCTTTTCACCGCGCGCGGATATAATATCGACAGCCTGACGGTGGCGGATATCACGCATGATCATGCGATCAGCCGCATCACAATCGTCACCAACGGCCCGCCCAAAGTGATCGACCAGATCATTGCCCAGCTCGATCGGTTGGTGCCCGTTCACAAGGTGACGGACCTGACCGCCAACGGCCCCTTCGTCGAGCGCGAGCTGGCGCTGGTCAAGGTTTCGGGCACTGGCGAGGACCGGATCGAGGCGCTGCGCCTTGCCGACGTGTTCCGCGCCAAGGTGGTGGATACGACGATCGAAAGCTTCATCTTCGAGATCACCGGGACTACCGACAAGATCGACAATTTCATCGGCCTGATGCGTCAGATCGGCCTGGTCGAAGTCGGCCGCACCGGCGTCGTCGGCCTGATCCGCGGCAAGGAGCCGAACTGAACTGAATATCCTCTCTCCTTCAGGGGAGAGGAAGCGAGACTTGGCGGCTTTGCCGCCTAGTCGCAGCTGGAGAGGGGGCAGCGCCCTCACTGTGGCGAAAAGCCCCTCTCCAACTTCATCTAGGTCCGGCTTCCGCCGAACCGAGATTTCGTATCCTCTCCCCTGAAAGGGCGAGGAAAAGGCACGGTCTGAAGGAAGAACGGACATGAAGGTTTATTACGATCGCGACGCCGACATCGGCCTCATCAAGGGCAAGAAGGTTGCCATCCTCGGCTACGGCTCGCAGGGTCACGCCCACGCCCAGAACCTGCGCGACAGCGGCGTAGCCGAAGTCGCCATTGCGCTCCGCCCCGGCTCGGCGAGCGCCAAGAAGGCAGAAGGCGCAGGCTTTAAGGTCCTGCCGAACGCGGAAGCCGCCGCATGGGCCGACGTCCTCATGATCCTCGCCCCCGACGAACATCAGGCCGCCATCTACGCCGACGACATTCACGCGAACCTGAAGCCCGGCGCCGCGCTCGCCTTCGCCCACGGCCTCAATGTTCACTTCGGCCTGATCGAACCGCGCAAGGACGTGGACGTCATCATGATCGCGCCGAAGGGTCCCGGTCACACTGTCCGCAGCGAATATCAGCGTGGCGGCGGCGTGCCCTGCCTGATCGCCATCGCGCAGGACGCGACCGGCAACGCCCATGACATCGCCCTGTCCTACGCCAGCGGCGTCGGCGGCGGCCGTTCGGGCATCATCGAAACCAACTTCCGCGAAGAGTGCGAAACCGACCTGTTCGGCGAGCAGGCCGTGCTGTGCGGCGGCGCAACCGCGCTGGTCCAGGCGGGCTTCGAAACGCTGGTCGAAGCTGGCTACGCCCCGGAAATGGCCTATTTCGAATGCCTCCACGAACTGAAGCTGATCGTCGACCTGATGTATGAAGGCGGCATCGCCAACATGCGCTACTCGATCTCGAACACCGCCGAATATGGCGATATCAAGACCGGCCCGCGCATCATCACCGAAGAGACGAAGAAGGAAATGAAGCGCGTCCTCGCCGACATCCAGTCGGGCCGCTTCGTCAAGGACTTCGTGCTCGACAACCGCGCCGGCCAGCCCGAACTGAAGGCGAGCCGCCTCGCCGCCCAGCGCCACCCGATCGAGGAAACCGGCGCGAAGCTGCGCGCCATGATGCCTTGGATCGGCGCGAACAAGCTGGTGGACAAGGAAAAGAACTAACCACCAAATTAGCCCCTCCCTTTCAAGGGAGGGGTTGGGGTGGGCGCGATTGCGATAAGCAATCGCTTCCCATTTCCGCCCGTTCCCGTCACCCCAGAATTTTCAATCCGGTAACTCTCCGTTTCCGGTTACGCCTCTGGAACAATCAAGGGACGCCGCTATGGTAGCGCGTCCCTTGACTGCTTCTGGAGAACCCATCCATGCGTAAATTCCTGATTTCCGCTGCGGCCCTTGCGGCCCTGACCGGCGGCGCCGTCATCGCCCAGCAGATGCCCGCCGCGCCCGGCGCAAAGGACCCGGCCCGCGTAACCGGTGGCACTTATCAGGTTGATCCGGGTCACACCCAGGTGGCCTTCGCCTATGACCATATGGGATTCTCCAACAATTTCGGCATCGTCTCTGGCCCGGTCGGCACATTGACGCTGGACCCCAAAAATGTGGCCGCTGCAAAGGTCTCCATCGAAGTCCCCATCGCCAATGTCCACACAGGCATTCTTGCGCTTGACGAACATCTGATGAAGTCGGACTTTTTCGATAGCGACAAATTTCCGAAGGCGACATTCGTCTCCACAAGCGTGAAGCCCGATGGTGCCACCAGCGCAGAGATCACCGGAAATCTTACGATCAAGGGTGTCACCAAGCCGGTGACACTCGATGCGGATTTCTACGGTGCGGGCAAGGCTCCGGCCATGGCTGGCGGCAAGGAAAATATAGGGTTCGTCGCGACCACAACGGTCAAGCGAAGCGACTTCAATATGGGTTACGGCGTCCCGATGGTCGGCGATAATGTGGAACTGAAGATCGTCGCCGCTTTTCAGAAGTAAGCTGTCAGGCCCGGGTGATGAGCCGTAATCACCCGGGCCGATCCCGGAATAAATCCTATCCGACTTGGGACCGGCGTAGCCGCCCCGCGTGACTATGGGCTTTAGCCGGTCGGCATTGTTCCCGGCCGTATATATGGGAACATATGCGCGATATAATCCGCCTTGCCCAACTCCACCCCCTGGTTGCGCAAGATTGCGTAGGCGGTCATGACGTGGAAGTAGAATTGGGGCAACGTCCAGTCGCGAGCATATTGCTCGGCCGTGAGGTCGAAAATGATGCCCATCGGCAATGCATGCTCGATCGGGCTTTGCGGGTCGGTATCAAGCGCATCGGGAGCGAGATCGTCCAACAGGGCGAGCGTTTCTTCAATTCTGGCCTTTGCGCTGGCGATCGAGCCGGGATTTTCCTCCGCGTTCCGGCCCTCGTCCAGAAGAGCCTGGATCGATATGGGAAACTCCTCTCCCTTTAGCCGAAACACGCCTTCCCAAGCCTGCACACAAGCGAACCGGATTTGGGTGGACAGCGGAAACATGTCGGGAGCAAGCCGCGCGGACAGAAGCGCGTTGGCCGCGTCACCCCCCATTTGCCTTTCAGCCTTGTCGAGCCAGCCAGAGAGGGTTTTCAGCATCTGGCTGTAGGTCGGTATAAGCAGGTTGGTCAGGGACATGAGGGCCTCGCGATGGGATGGATCATTGTGATGATGAGGTGAATGAACCTTCTTCCAAACACCTTCCACAACAAAAGCTGGACGCGGAGCCCCGAAAACGGTTAAGGCAGGTACATCATGCAGCGCGCGCTTCTTCCCCTGCTACGACTTACACGCCCTTAGGCGTGGCATTTCTGCTGCTCTTCGCTTGAATGACGCAGCAATCCGCCTAAGGGCATACCCAAGCAGATAGTCGTTCCACCGGGCAGGCCGCGCCTTTGTTTCAGATAGGGGCCGCCCGTTTGCAAAGAAGTAGCTTCCCATGATGCTGACCGACCCTTCGCAGAAATACCGTCCCTTCCCGCAAGTGGACCTGCCCAACCGCCAATGGCCGAGCGCCGTCATCACCTCGCCGCCGCGCTGGCTCTCGACCGACATGCGCGACGGCAATCAGTCGCTGATCGACCCGATGAACGCGGAAAAGAAGCGCCGCTTCTTCGACTTGCTGGTCCGGGTCGGCGTCAAGGAGATCGAGGTCGGCTTTCCCTCGGCGGGCGCGACCGAGTTCGACTTCATCTCCGGCCTGGTCCGCGACGGCGCGATCCCCGACGATGTGTTCCCGCAGGTTCTGACCCAGGCCCGCGATGACCTGATCGCCACCACCTTCGAAAGCCTGCGCGGCGCGAAACAGGCCATCGTCCATGTCTATAACGCCGTGTCCCCCGCCTGGCGCAACATCGTGTTCCAGATGGACCGGCCGCAGATCAAGGATATCGCGATCAACGCCGCGAAGCTGCTGCGCGACAATGCGGCGAAGCAGCCGAACACCGACTGGCATTTCGAATATTCGCCGGAAACCTTCTCCACCGCCGAACTGGATTTCAGCCTGGAATGCTGTGAAGCCGTGATGGAAATTCTGCAGCCGACCCCCGAGGGACCGCTGATCCTGAACCTGCCCGCCACCGTCGAGGCGGCTACGCCCAACATCTATGCCGACCAGATCGAATGGATGTGCCGGAATATTTCCAAGCGCGACAGCGTCGTCATCTCGCTGCACACCCATAATGATCGCGGCACTGGCGTCGCTGCGGCCGAACTGGGCCTGATGGCGGGCGCGGATCGTGTCGAAGGCTGCCTGTTCGGCAATGGCGAGCGGACCGGCAACTGCGACCTCGTGACCGTCGCGCTCAACATGTACACGCAGGGCGTCAATCCGGGGCTGGATTTCTCCGACATCGACGAAGTCATCCAGACCGTCGAATATTGCAATCAGCTGCCCGTCCACCCGCGTCATCCCTATGCGGGCGAGTTGGTGTTCACCGCCTTTTCCGGCTCGCATCAGGACGCAATCAAGAAGGGTTTCGCCGTTCAGGAAACCCGCAACGACCAGATTTGGGACGTGCCCTATCTGCCGATCGATCCCAAGGATCTGGGCCGCGACTATGAAGCCGTGATCCGCGTCAACTCGCAGTCCGGCAAGGGCGGCGTCGCCTGGGTGCTCCAGCAGGACAAGGGGCTGAAGCTGCCCAAGCGGATGCAGGCCGACTTCTCCAAGGTTGTGCAGGCGCTGGCCGACCAGTCGAGCCGCGAACTGAACGCCGCCGACATCTGGACCGCCTTCGAGGATCATTACCGCCTCTCCGGCGACCAGCCCTACACGCTGATCGACTATAATGAGACCGGCCATGCGGGCGACCGCATCTTCACCGGCAAGATCGCGCACAAGGGCGGCGAACGCTCCATTTCCGGGCGCGGCAACGGCCTCATCTCCTCGGTACTGGCCGCGCTGCGCGATGACCTCGGCGTCGATCTGGAGGTCGCCGACTATAGCGAACATGCGATCGGGGCTGGGACGGACGTCGCCGCTGCTGCCTATGTCGAATGCCGCACGCCCGACGGCCGCACGGTCTTCGGCATCGGCACCGATACGGACATCGCGACTGCCTCGGTTCAGGCCGTGCTGTCCGCCGCGAACAGTGTTGCAGCGGGCTGATCGATAGAATGCAGGCAGCGGCTCGCCGCCGCGAGCGCTGCCTGCGACAGGTTTAAGATTTATGCTCGGCGGCGCTCAAATCGACCTCCGCGTGACAAACGGCTTCCACGTTGATGCCATCCCGGTCCAGGATGAAGGCAGCATAGTAGTGTAGCCCGTAATGCGGCCTGAGGCCCGGCGCGCCATGGTCCCGCCCACCGGCACGCAGGCCCGCTGCGTGAAAGGCATGAACCTGCGCCCGGTTTTCGACGCGAAAGGCGATATGGGTGCCCTCACCCACCCTTTCATTGTCGCCGATCCAGAAGAAGGCGTCGTCGTCCCGGCCATAGCCGTGCGTCTCACCGCCGCGCTCATTATCCGCCGCCGGGATGGTCACCAAACGCCGCAGCCCAATCGCGCCAAGCAGTTCGTCGTAAAAGTCGCGCGACCGTCCCGCGTCACTCACGGCGATGCCGATATGGTCGATCATTTTGCGCTCTCCTTTTGCCGCCAATTGACCTAAACGCCAGCCACCAACGCATGGACGGACAAATGGACGAAGTCAGAGATTACCAGGTGCATATTATCGGCGGCGGACTCGCCGGGTCGGAAGCGGCTTGGCAACTGGCGCAGGCTGGTGTGAAGGTGCGCCTGTCGGAAATGCGGGGTGGTGGCGACATGACCCCGGCGCACCAGACTGACGGCCTTGCCGAACTCGTCTGCTCCAACAGCTTCCGGTCGGACGATGCGGACAAAAATGCCGTTGGCCTGCTGCATCAGGAAATGCGGCGGCTGGACTCACTCATCATGGCGCAGGCCGAACCCGCAAAGGTCCCCGCTGGATCGGCCCTGGCCGTCGACCGAAACCTGTTTTCCGATGGCGTCACCCGCGCTCTTTCCGATCATCCCAATGTCGAGATCGTGCGGGAGCGCATCGATCAGTTGCCGCGCGAAGGGATGACCATCGTCGCCACCGGGCCGCTGACCGCACCAGCGCTTGCGGAGAGTATCGGCTCCGCTGCGGGCATGGATCATCTGGCGTTCTTCGACGCGATCGCGCCCGTTGTGCACTTCGACAGCATCGATATGGACAAATGCTGGATGGCCAACCGCTGGGACAAAATCGGCCCCGGCGGTGGCGAGGGCAAGGATTATATCAACTGCCCGATGACGAAGGACCAATATCAGGCATTTGTACAGGGGCTTCTCGACGGCGAAAAAACTGAGTTCAAGGAGTGGGAAACGAACACGCCCTATTTCGAAGGCTGCATGCCGATCGAGGTGATGGCGTCCCGAGGCCCCGAAACGTTGCGGCACGGCCCGATGAAGCCAATGGGGCTAGACGATCCGCGCACCGGCCGCTGGCCCTATGCCGTCGTCCAACTGAGGCAGGACAATGCGTCGGGCACGCTGTGGAACATGGTTGGGTTCCAGACAAAGCTCAAGCATGGTGCGCAGGTTGACCTGTTCCGCACCATTCCCGGCCTAGAGAAGGCCGAGTTTGCGCGACTGGGCGGGCTACACCGCAACACCTTCATCCAGAGCCCCAAACTGCTGGACGCAACCCTGCGCCTGAAAAACGCGCCGCACATCCGCTTCGCTGGTCAGATGACCGGGTGCGAAGGATATGTGGAAAGTGCGGCCATAGGCCTGCTGGCCGGGCGTTTCGCCGTTGCCGAACTGCTTGGCCAGCACATGCCCCCGCCGCCTGGGGATACGGCCCTTGGGGCATTGCTGGGTCACGTCACGGGCAATATCGCGACGGCGGACTATCAGCCGATGAACGTGAATTTCGGGCTTTTCCCGACCCTGGACGATGTGAAGAAGAAACAGCGCAAGGAGGCTTATACTGCTCGCGCCCGCGCTTCCTTGGCGCAGTGGTTTAGTCAGTTTGAAATGAACTGAGCGCCCTCTTGTTCAGCAACGGCATTTCGGTTTCGCCGTTCGCTTGGGCGCGGTCGTTGCAAATTCAGCAGGGGTCAGCTTCCCGTCCGCATTAGCGTCAGCGCTGGCAAACCGATCCGATGTGGCGACTGCCCATTCCTCGAAGGAAAGGAGGTTGTCCTTGTCCTTGTCGAGCGCCTTGAACGCTTTGACCCGGCTGCCCAGCATCTCGATCCGGGTGATAAAGCCGTCACGGTTCCGATCATAGCGGCCGAAGCGCTTTTGCTCGCGGCTTTGCGGACTAGCCTCTCCGGGTGAGGGAGGTGCCTTGCCAACGGCGTCGGGATTTCCCTCTGGCAATGCGTCTATCGCAGGCGGCGGCGGTGGAGCGATTATGGCCTCCGGCGCAGCGCTGCTGGCCGCGCGCCCTTGCCACCAGAAAAGCCCTGCCGCCACAAGAAGCAGCGCAGCCCCGGCGCCAGCCATGATACGTCCCACGAAATTCCCCCTCAACGCGCACTAAACGCGACGCGCAATAGCCGAAGATATAGGCCGGGAGTCAACCGGTTAGGAGCGGCCTTACCCCGCCTGATGTCCCCTTGCGCCAAGCCATAGGCAATCCGCATTGGCCGCCATGATGCAGGCCAGACCGGATCGCATGAAAAAAGCTTGTGCCGGGCAAGATCGATCGCCTTGGCGGCGAGATTAGGGCTGCTGACATGGCCTGAAAAATCCCAAAGCGCCCATGCGGCCCCTGCCTTGATCAGCCAATCCGGGACTTCTGCTTCACCCGTGAGCGATTGGAACAGCCCTCCCCCTCTTCCGATCGCATAAGCATCCAGATCATCGTCGGCGATGAGCGCTTCCCAGCCATCAAGCCATGCTGTCAGGCCCATCGGTGGAGCTTCGCCAGCCGCGCGTAACGCATCGACGAGCGGATCACCCCTGCCCTTCATGCCCACTGGATCGGTCAACGCTTCCTGCCACCATGCAAGCCGCAACTGACCGATCATCGCTTCTGTCGTGGTAGCCACGACACGACCAAGACGTGCGTCCAAAGCCCATAGCAAGCGGTGGCGCGGGTTGTCGCGCCCCGCATAGGAGCTAAGTAATGCAGCTAATATTGAGGGCCGATCTTCTGCCTGGTCATTCATGAAGCATATACCGGCCGCTAGAGTTTATCGGCATTTTAATCAGTTCTCGAATATGGATACTTCATCATTTCAAGCAGCACGTCACCCGGTCGGGTGGGCCGATGAGCATGGGTGGGAGGTAATATGAGGGACAGGATCAAGCGCACGCTGTTCATTTTAATGCGGCTCTATCACAACCAGGCAGGGAACGCGCTGCCGATTGTGGCTGCTGCAACGATACCGTTTGCGGCGATCACTGGCGTGCTGTTGATCTCAGCCGGGGGTATCTAGGCAATCATGTGCGACTGACTATCGGCCTAATCAATATTCGTAAGGGATCGATTTTCTGGTGAAGGGAGAGGAGCGGCCCGATGCCGCTCCTCTCGCCCTTCATCGATAACATACCTTCTTAACAGCAGCGATCACCCGAGCCGCGTCGATGAGCGCGGCCTTCTCAAGGTTTGCGGCGTAGGGCAGCGGCACGTCTTCGTTCGTCACGCGTAGTACCGGGGCGTCCAAGTCGTCGAAGCCCTGTTCCATCACGACCGCCGCGATTTCGGAGGCGATGGAACAGACAGGCCAGCCTTCCTCGACCACCACGATGCGGTTGGTCTTTTTCAGGCTTTCCAGCACCGTTGCCGTATCGAGCGGGCGGAGGGTACGCAGGTCGATGACTTCGGCATCGACACCGTCTGCCGCCAGTTGTTCGGCAGCTTCCAGCGCGATGCCCACGCCGATCGAGTAGCTGACCAACGTCACGTCCTTGCCGGCGCGCATGATGCGGGCCTTGCCGATCGGCAAAACATAATCATCGACCTTGGGCACATCGAAGCTGCGGCCGTAAACGAGCTCGTTTTCAAGGAAGACGACCGGATCTTCTGATCGGATCGCTGCTTTCAACAAGCCCTTGGCATCGGCAGCGTCATAGGGAGCGATGACGATCAGGCCAGGGACAGCCGCATACCAGGGACCATAATTCTGGCTGTGCTGGGCGCCCACACGGCTCGCGGCACCATTGGGGCCACGGAACACGATCGGACAGCGCATCTGCCCACCGGACATGTAATTGGTTTTGGCCGCCGAGTTGATGATGTGGTCGATCGCCTGCATGGCGAAGTTGAACGTCATGAACTCGACCACGGGGCGCAGACCGCCCATTGCTGCGCCAGCACCAATGCCTGCAAAGCCATATTCCGTGATCGGGGTATCGATAACCCGTCGGTCGCCAAATTCTTCGAGAAGGCCCTGCGTGACCTTGTAGGCACCCTGATATTCGGCGACTTCTTCGCCCATCACGAAAACGCGCTCATCGCGGCGCATTTCTTCGGCCATCGCATCGCGCAGCGCTTCGCGAACCGTGGTCTTCACATATTCGGTGCCTTCCGGAAGAGCGGGGTCGGCAACGCTGGCCTTCGCTTCCGGGGCAAGCTTGGCTGTACCGATCTCCGCCTTCTTCGGTGCTTCGAGAGCAGCTTCGGCCTTTGCCGGGGGCGCACTCGCCTCAGCCTTCGGAGCAGCAACTTCACCGTCCTCACCCGCCATCGTGGCGATGACAGTGCCCACCTTCACGCCTTCGGTGCCTTCAGGAATGACGATCGCGCCGATCTTTCCTTCATCGACCGCTTCAAATTCCATGGTCGCCTTGTCCGTTTCGATTTCGGCAAGAATGTCGCCAGAACGGACTTCGTCGCCTTCCTTCACAAGCCATTTGGCCAGCGTGCCTTCCTCCATCGTGGGAGAGAGCGCCGGCATCTTGATTTCGATACCCATTAATATTGCTCCACCAGCACGTCGGTATAGAGTTCGGACATATCCGGTTCGGGCGACGTTTCGGCGAAGTCCGCTGCGTCACTCACGACCTTGCGAATGTCCTGATCGATCTTCTTGAGTTCGTCTTCACTCACCCCGGCGTCGGTCAGATATTTCTTTGCGCCCTCGATCGGGTCAGATTTGTCCCGCATCGCCTGCACTTCCTCGCGCGAGCGATATTTGGCAGGATCGGACATGGAGTGGCCGCGATAGCGATAGGTCTTCATTTCCAGCAGGATCGGGCCATTGCCCCCCTGCACCCATTTAAGGGCTTCTTCCGTGGCACCGCGCACAGCGAGCACATCCATGCCGTTGACCTGGATACCCGGAATGCGGAAGCTTTCGCCACGGCGATAGAGTTGATCTTCCGCCGAGGAGCGATTGACGCTCGTGCCCATGGCGTACTGGTTGTTCTCGATCACGAAGATGATCGGCAGCTTCCACAGCTCGGCCATGTTGAAGCTCTCGTAGACCTGCCCCTGGTTGGCAGCACCGTCGCCGAAATAGGCCACGCAGACGCCGCCATCACCATTATATTTGTGCGCAAATCCGAGGCCCGCGCCCAGCGAGACCTGAGCGCCAACGATGCCATGTCCGCCGAAAAATTTATGCTCGACGCTGAACATGTGCATCGAACCGCCCTTGCCGCGCGAAATGCCGGCTTCACGGCCCGTCAGTTCAGCCATGATGACATTGGGATCAATCCCATAGGCGAGCATATGGCCGTGGTCGCGATAACCGGTGATAACGCTGTCTTTGCCAGGCTTGAGCGCGGATTGGATGCCGACGGCTACAGCTTCCTGGCCTATATAGAGGTGACAAAAGCCGCCGATCAGGCCGAGGCCGTAAAGCTGGCCCGCCTTTTCCTCGAAGCGGCGGATGAGGACCATCTGCCGATAGAATTCCAGCAACTCTTCCTTCGTGGCCTTGTAATCCGAAGGAGTATCGGGGCGAGGCCGGTTGTGATCCGCGCTGGCAGGGCTTTGTGCCTTTGCCTTTGCACGCGAAGGACGCGGCGTCGTTGGTTTCGCCAAGGCTCTTATCCTTTTGCCTGGTGATGGATGGAAGGAAGCCCGATATAGCGGCAGACCGGCCCGGATTGCAACGCCACAGCCCGCCTAATAACGCCATGCGACGTTGTGGCTCAGTTGAGCGGGACGATTACTTCGTCGTGGTGGATCACGCCAAGTTGGCGACGGATCAATTCGTCACTCAGGTCTGGGTCGACGCGGCGCGGGTTGAGCAGGTCAACGCGGTTGTGAAGCTCGTTCCGCTGCGCCTCAACCGACTTAAGCTCGGCCTGCGAACGGTGTAGCTGGCGGGTATAATCGCCCCACGCAAGAACGCCATTTGAACCAAGCACGACATATCCGGCAAAGAACAGCAACAGCAGCACCGCAATAGCAGGCCCGAAAGCCGAAAATAACAACATGCGGAGCTTAGCGATGTGCGCCATGGAACAGTTGAATCACAGGCCGGAGCCGGCCGCAAGCAAAAACTGGTTAACTTGCGGCCGGTTGTTGAAATGAATTTAGCGGAAGATGGATCGGCCGGCGTAGACTGCGACGTCGCCCAGTTCCTCTTCAATGCGGATCAGCTGATTATATTTGGCAAGCCGATCCGACCGCGCCAGCGATCCTGTCTTGATCTGACCGCAGTTCGTAGCAACCGCGAGGTCGGCGATGGTCGCGTCCTCGGTTTCGCCGGAGCGGTGCGACATGACAGCGGTGTAGCGCGCGCGGTGCGCCATATCGACTGCGGCCAACGTTTCAGTGAGCGAACCGATCTGGTTCACCTTCACCAGCAGCGAGTTGGCAAGCCCCTTGCCGATCCCCATCTCCAGACGCTTGGGATTGGTCACGAACAAATCGTCGCCAACCAGCTGAACCTTGCCGCCGATCTTGTCGGTCAGCGCCTTCCAGCCTTCGAAATCATCCTCGCTCATGCCGTCTTCGATCGACTTGATCGGATAGTCGGCACAGAGCGCAGCCAGATAATCGGCCATTTCGACCGGGTTCAGCGACAAGCCCTCGCCGGAGATTTCATATTTGCCGTTCTTGAAGAACTCCGTTGCGGCGCAGTCCAGCGCCAGCATCACGTCATCGCCGGGCTTGTACCCTGCCTTTTCAACAGAAAGCATGATGAAGTCGAGCGCGTCACGCGTGGAGGCGATGTTAGGTGCAAAGCCGCCTTCGTCACCTACCGAAGTGGCGAGGCCCTTGTCATGAAGCCCCTTCTTGAGCGTATGGAAGATTTCCGCACCAATGCGAACCGCATCGGCGATGCTTTCCGCGCCGACGGGCATGATCATGAATTCCTGGAAGTCGATCGGGTTGTCGGCATGTTCGCCGCCGTTGATGATGTTCATCATCGGCACCGGGAGTACATGAGCCGAAACGCCGCCAACATAACGGTAAAGCGGCAGGCCCCGAGCATCAGCGGCGGCCTTCGCTGTGGCCAAGCTGACACCCAGAATGGCGTTCGCGCCCAGACGACCCTTATTTTCAGTGCCGTCGAGCGCGATCATCGCCGCATCGACCTCTGCCTGGTCTTCCGCATCGAGGCCGATCAGTTGTTCGGCAATCTCATCATTGACGGCCGCTACTGCTCCCAGCACGCCCTTGCCAAGATATTTGCTCTTGTCGCCGTCGCGTTTTTCGACAGCCTCATAGGCGCCCGTCGAAGCGCCAGAGGGAACCGCCGCGCGGCCAAAGCTGCCATCTTCCAGCATGACATCGACTTCGACGGTCGGATTGCCCCGGCTATCGAGAATCTGACGAGCGCGGATATCGAGAATGGCGGTCATGGTCGCTCCCTGAATGCTGAAATGCGCCTTGAAATCGCGCCCCGCTTAGACAGCGCCTTCAGGATTAGCAATGCAGGGCTTGCATGGACTCGAAAAATGCCGATGCTCAAATTAGTAACGGCAACGGAACTGTGGCCCGCCGCGAGCATTGAGGACGGATATCCATTCGCCCGCATCGCGACCCCACAAAATCTGAGGAGACATAGGACGATGGCCGACACCCCGGAAACCCCGCCCATCAAGCGCGCGAAGAAGGCTACTCCGGCGAAGCCCGCCAAGGGAAAGCCCGTTGCGACCCGCGAAGCGACACCCACCGCGCCCGCTCCGGTCAAGACGGCGGCGACGCGGCCCGCACCGACCGCCAAGCCCGGTAACGGCGCTGCTTCGCATGGTTGGGCAGCACAGATCGCACCGTTGAAGGCGCAGGCGGAAAAAGCCGCCCGGACGGCAGCTGACAAGTTCAACACTGTTGACTGGAAGACGCATATCGACCCGTTGAAGGATCAGGCAACGAAGACCGCCATGTCCGCAGCGGTCGTCGCTAAAGACAAGACTGGCACCGCGATGCAGAGCCTTGCCAAGCTGATCACGGACACGGCCGGAACTGTCGATGCGAAGCTGGGTCCGCAATATGGCGACTATGCACGGCAGGCAGCCGAAGCCGTGGCGGGAGCTGCCGACACATTGGACAGCAAGGACGTCGATCAACTGATGACCGAAGCGCGCGATTTCGTTCGCAAAAGCCCAGCTGTGGCAATCGGCGCGGCAGCGGTGGTCGGCTTCGTCCTGATGCGGTTGGCCAAGGGTTCAGACGACAAGGCTTGAACCCGAACTACCATCAATCACGCAAAAGCCCCGAAGCTGGGGCGGAGGGGTTTTTGACCGACGAACCTAGTCTGATCGCAGAGCCCGCCGAAGCCGGGCATGAGCAGGAGGACGGCGTCCGCGCGACGTTCGCCAAGCTGTACACGGATGGTCGGGCCTATGCCGATGCGGAGATCGAGCGGCAGAAGCTGCGCGTCGGCATAGCTGGTGCCGGTGTTCGAGATGCTGCGATCTTCGCAACTATTGGCTTCCTGCTCAGCTTCGCGGGCCTGGTCGCATTTCTGGTGGGGCTCGTAATGGCGCTTAGCCCCCATCTGGGAGCAGCTTGGTCGGCCCTGGCGGTGTTTGGCGCAGCGTTGCTCATCGCTGCCATATTGCTGTTACTCGCAAAGGCCAGGATCTCGCGCATGCGGAGGGCCATCAAGGCATGAATGGAACCGAAAAATATCGGCAAGCCGCGATTGATGCCGAGCAGCGGAAGGCTCGGTTTCTCTCCAGTCTGTCGGCGGCGAAGGATCGCATAGCGCCGGGACGGCTGAAGCAGGACCTCAAGGAGAAGGCGGCAAGAGGGATCACCAATGGTCGCACTTATGTGTCGACCAAGGTTCAGGAGCAGCCAATTGCTGTTGGAGCGACGGGGGCGGCTTTGCTGATCTATCTTTTCCGCAATCCGATTTCGGCACTTTTCAAACGGACATACGTTCGGATTACTAACCGTAACCCGGAAAGAGCGGAGACTGACCATGGCTGATATTCACGCCCAGATCACTCGCGTGCGCGACGCAGCGAACGACATTGCCGGAACTGCCACAGGCAAATTCCGGGATTCTACAGAGAAGGCCCGGGAAAATGCCGCTGAGCTGATCCAGACCGGCCGCGAACGCGCCGGTGGCGCCTATAGCGATGTGCGCGATCGCACTCAGCGGGTTGCGGCTCGAGCCAATGAGATCGTTCAGGAGCATCCTGTCGCCGCCGTCGCAGGCGCAGTGGCTGCTGGAGCCGTCGTGGCCTGGCTGTTCCCCAAGAGCCGCAGGGCGATAAAGGCGCTTCCCGCTATTGCCATGACTGCGGGGAGCCGCGTCGTGGAAGCGGCCATGGCAGCGAGCGCGGCCGCCGCCCAAGGCGCGGAGAATATCAAGGCCGGTGCAACTGACGCCCTGCACAATGCGCACGATAGCGCCGCCAAGACCGCGGCTTCCGCTCGGGATGCTGCCGCTTCTGCAGATATCACGGGAACTGCTTCGCGCATGGCCGATGACCTTGTGTCACTCGTCGCCAGCAAAATCGACACGGTCAGCGAGGCGCTCAAGGCCCGATTGCCGAAACGCTGACCGCCGAAACGTTCGAAAGCTGTAGCTTTCGTGACGAAGCCTTGGACAGGAGTGGAGCCGTTGCTAAGGTGACCACTCCTTCCAAGGGAGACAGATTACATTATGAGCAAACTCCACCTCGTTATGGGCGGACGCGTCAAGGATCCTCAGACGCTGGAATTTGAAGATTTGAACTCAATTGATGTGGTGGGCGTCTTTCCTGACTATGCATCTGCTGAGAATGCGTGGCGAGGTGCTGCACAACGAACCGTTGATGACGCAGAAATGCGTTATGTGATCGTGCACCTGCATCGCCTGCTGGAACCGGATTTGCCACCAGCCTGAACCATCACACGATTGGCCGGGGTCCTTTGCGAAATCGCCAGAGCAGCAAGGGACGGGTCAGCACCAAGCCTACAAGGAATCCTCCGATGTGAGCGGCTATGGCGATTTGACCAAGATCGCCAAAGCCGCCACGCGACGACGCGACGCCGATCATAAGTTGGAGGATGATCCAGCCAGCGGCCAGCCAGATCACGCGCAGAAAATTGGCGGAAAATGGGCCGATCCGCCGTACCGCACGCTGGCCGTAGAGTAGAGCATAGGTCGCGAGAACGGCCGATATGGCGCCGCTCGCGCCAACCATGGGGCTAGGCGAAGCGGGTCCTGCCGCCCATTGCAATAAAGCCGCGCCATAGGCACCGGCGATATAGAGGATCAGGACCGCACGCATTTGCAGCACCTGCTCGACCTGCCGCCCGCAAAAGACCAGCATCAAAAGGTTGAAACCAATGTGCAGCCAACCCGCATGGATCAGCGTGCAACTGAGGGGCGTCAGCCACACAGGTACAGCAACCACGCCTGCAAAAAGCTGAGGATCGTCAATCCTGGCCGGAATAAAGCCGCCGAGGATGGCGGCGGTGTCCACCTGGCCAGTCAGAGACAATATTAGGAAGGCGGCGAAAGTGATCACCGCGATCCCATTTGTCATACGGCCCGATGGCAATTTCACCGGCTTAGATGAATTCGATCTTGTCGATCAGGTAGAATTTGTCGCCTGCCGGAACCGACACCTCAATTTCCTCCCCGACCTGACGGCTGATGAGGGCACGTCCCAGCGGGCTGTTGTAGCTGATCATGCCAAGCTTCGCGTCGGCTTCCGCCTGCCCCACGATCTGGTAGCGAACCGGCTTTTCATCCTCATCCAGCAAGGTAACGGTCGCACCGAACACGACCTTGTCACCCGACAGTGATTTGGGATCGATGATCTGGGCGCGCGACAGCTTGTCCTCGAGATCGGCGATGGTGGCTTCAACCTGCCCCTGCCGTTCCTTAGCCGCGTGATATTCCGCATTTTCGGACAAGTCACCGTGGGCACGAGCTTCCTCGATGGCGTCCACGATCAAAGGCCGTTCGGCCTTCAATTCGCGGAGCTGCGTATTGAGCTTGTCATAGCCCATTTGCAGCATCGGCATCTTTTCGACGGTCGCCATTATTGCAAATCCTTCGTCAAAACTTCCCTTTGGCGGCTCCAACTCGGAGCCACCCGCAGCGTGCTTCCTTGTGCAGGGGATCAGGCTTGCGACACGGGATAATAGGACTGGAGCGATCGCACTTCAAGGGCATGGCCTCGAAGAGCCTCGATCGCATCGGCCGCAGCAACTGATGCTGCCGCCGTGGTGAAGCTGGCCACCTTGGCACGCAGTGCGCTGGTCCGGATCGCCTTGCTGTCCTTTAGCGACTGCCAGCCTTCGGTGGTGTTGAAGATCAGGTCTATGTCGCCATCGGTGATCTTGTCCACGATGTGCGGACGGCCTTCGGCGACCTTGTTCACCGACTGGACCGCGATGCCCTGTTCTTCCAGATAGCGCGCAGTTCCGCCAGTGGCGACGATGGTGAAGCCCAATCCTGCCAGCTTCTGTACCGCAGGCAAGACCACCGGCTTATCGCTGTCCTTGACCGATACGAAGGCCGTGCCGCTCTTTGGCAGGACGGTGCCAGCGCCAAGCTGAGCCTTGGCGAAGGCGGTGGCGAAATTGCTGTCGATGCCCATGACTTCGCCGGTGCTTTTCATTTCGGGCGAGAGGACGGGATCGACGCCGGGGAAGCGGGCGAAGGGGAAGACGGCTTCCTTAACTGCAATATGAGTTATAGAATTGCGGTCGATTTTCGGGAGGTCGCGAAGCATCTCTCCGGCCATGACCCGGCTGGCGATCTTGGCGATCGGGGTGCCGATTGCCTTGGCGACGAAGGGGACGGTGCGGCTGGCGCGGGGGTTTACCTCGATTAGGTAAACAATGTTGTCCTTTACCGCGAACTGGATGTTCATGAGGCCGCGGACCGACAAGGCGCGGGCGAGAACGTCCGTTTGACGCTCGATTTCCGCGATAACGTCGCTGGAAAGGCTGTAGGGCGGTAGCGAGCAGGCGCTGTCGCCGGAGTGGACGCCCGCTTCTTCGATATGTTGGAGCACGCCGGCCACGACCACGTCTTCGCCGTCGCAGAGCGCGTCCACGTCCACCTCGGTCGCGTCGCGCAGATACTGGTCAATCAGCACCGGGGAGTCGCCTGACACCTGAACGGCGGTGGCGATATATTCCTCGAGCTGCGCCTGGCCGTCGACGATCTCCATGGCGCGGCCGCCAAGGACGTAGGACGGCCGCATCAGGACCGGGTAGCCGATGCGGTTGGCCACGGCGATGGCTTCCTCACGGCTGCGGGCGATGCCGTTGGCGGGCTGCTTAAGCTTCAGCTTGTCGATGAGGGCGGCGAAACGCTCGCGGTCTTCGGCTAGGTCGATCGCGTCGGGCGATGTGCCGAGGATGGGTACGCCCGCATCTTCCAGCGCCTGCGCCAGCTTGAGCGGGGTCTGGCCGCCGAACTGGACGATGACGCCTGCGAGGGTGCCGTTCGACATTTCGACGCTCAGGATTTCGAGGACGTCCTCGGCGGTCAGCGGCTCGAAATAGAGGCGGTCGGACGTGTCATAATCGGTCGAAACCGTTTCCGGGTTGCAGTTGATCATGATCGTCTCATAGCCCGCGTCCGACAGCGCGAAGCAGGCGTGGACGCAGCAATAGTCGAACTCAATCCCCTGCCCGATCCGGTTGGGTCCGCCGCCAAGGATGACAACCTTTTTGCGGTCGCTGGGCTGCGCCTCATTCTCCGCCTCCCCGAACAGCGGGGCTTCGTAGGTGGAGTACATGTAGGGCGTCTTGGCCTCGAACTCGGCGGCGCAGGTGTCAATGCGCTTGAAGACCGGACGCACGCCGAGCTTGTGGCGCAGGCTGCGGACTTCGGCTTCGGTGACGCCGCCGGTCATCGCCTTGACCGCTTCGTGGATCAGGCCCGAACCGCGTGCGATGCCGCGCTCCATGCCGCGCAGATTGGCGGACTTGAGGGCGAGATGAGCGAGGCGCTGGTCGGAAAAGCCCATGGACTTCAGGCGGCGCATGCCGTCCGCATCCTGCGGCAGGCCGTTCGCCAGCACTTCGGCTTCCGCGTCAATGATTTCCTTGATCCGCTCCAGGAACCAGGGATCGAACTTGGCGATGTTGTGGATCTCGGCGACGGTCAGCCCCTCGCGCAGGGCTTGCGCGGCGACGAGCAGGCGGTCGGGCGTCGGTGAGGCAAGCGCCGCAACGATGTCGTCCTTGGGCGCGCCAACCAGATGCTGGACCTCATCGAAGCCGCAGAGGCCGGTTTCCAGGCCGCGCAGCGCCTTCTGCATCGATTCATGGATGTTGCGGCCGATCGCCATCACTTCGCCCACCGACTTCATCGCGGTGCCGAGCAGCGGTTCGCTCCCCTTGAACTTTTCAAAGGCGAAACGGGGGATCTTGGTCACGACATAGTCGATGGTCGGTTCGAACGAGGCCGGGGTCGCGCCGGTGATGTCATTCTCGATCTCGTCCAGCGTGTAGCCGACCGCGAGCTTCGCCGCGACCTTGGCGATCGGGAAGCCGGTTGCCTTCGACGCCAGCGCTGACGAGCGGGAAACGCGCGGGTTCATCTCGATGACGATCAGGCGACCGTCCTTCGGATTAACTGCGAACTGTACGTTCGAACCGCCTGTTTCTACACCGATTTCACGCAGCACCGCGATGCTCGCGTTGCGCATGATCTGATATTCCTTGTCGGTCAGCGTCAGTGCTGGCGCGACGGTGATGGAGTCGCCGGTATGGACCCCCATCGGATCGACATTTTCGATCGAGCAGATGATGATGGCGTTGTCGTTGCGATCCCGCACGACTTCCATCTCATATTCTTTCCAACCAAGCAGCGATTCTTCGATCAGCACTTCGGTTGTCGGGGACGCGTCGAGACCGCCGCGCACGATATTCACGAACTCTTCGCGATTATAGGCAATGCCGCCGCCGGTGCCGCCCATGGTGAAGCTGGGGCGGATGATCGAGGGCAGGCCGGTAAACTCCAGCGCCTCCAGCGCCTCTTCCATGGTGTGGGCGATGCGCGAGCGGGCCGATTCCAGCCCGATCTTGTCCATGGCGTCGCGGAACTTGATCCGGTCCTCCGCCTTGTCGATGGCTTCGGCGTCCGCGCCGATCATCTGGACGCCGAACTTTTCCAGCGTGCCGTCGTTGAACAGCGCCAGCGCGGTGTTGAGCGCGGTCTGGCCGCCCATGGTCGGGAGGACCGCGTCGGGGCGTTCCTTTTCGATGATCTTCGCCACGATTTCGGGCGTGATCGGCTCGACATAAGTCGCGTCGGCAAATTCCGGGTCGGTCATGATGGTGGCCGGGTTGGAATTCACCAGGATGATGCGATAGCCCTCTTCCTTGAGCGCCTTCACCGCCTGCGTGCCCGAATAGTCGAACTCGCAAGCCTGGCCGATGATGATCGGGCCAGCGCCGATGATGAGGATGGAGGAGATGTCGGTTCTTTTAGGCATTATTTGATCATTCCTGCCACTTGCAAGGCTACGCCAAGGACGGTTGAGACTGCTGCTATCATGTAAAGAATTTCGCGTACCAACGACCAATTTGGTGTCGGAAGCTGAGAAAGTATGAGTGCGGCATCAACCAGCATAGAAGCTTGTGCGCGCTCCTGTTGAGACAAATCTGCTTCATTGATCGTCTGCCTCAAGGATAAAATTTCCTTCACCAAACGCTCAGACTCTGTGGACGACAGCAAAAAAGATCGCGCTTCAACAATATGATGAGTTTCCGGTGAAGAACCTGACAAGACTTGTGCTGTATCGTCAGATTGCTGATCTGAATTTACGGTCCGCCACTTATGCTCGCTGGCGAGCTTCTTCAGCGCGTTCCGAAGGCCAGCCGGGCCAAACTTCCTAACTTGTACAGAAACTTTAGCGTGAGCTTGGCTCCTGCTCAGAACGTGCTTTATGTATGCTGAAAATTCCCCGGCATCAAACTCGAACGTCTCGCCAAAGTAAGGATCATGCGAGAAATTAAAGATTTTATCGAAAACCTCGGACGCTGCCGATTTGCTACCAAACCGCATGTTCTCCCAACCAGCGATCGCGCCGAGATGAGACCGCATAAGATTATCGTACCAAAGTTCGCTAGAATAACCATAAAACGCGATAGCATCTTTAACAGAGTACCTAAGCACAGACGATACATCTGACGATGACTTCGCCGCGCTCATCTCTGCCAAGAAGGAAGGAGCAGAAATATATTCTAAGTAGATATACTCTAGAATATCCTCAGCTTTAGTCACTTTAATCCCTCAACGCAGCGCTGGAACAGGTAAAATCTGCCCTGCAGGCAGACGAGGCTTCGAAATAATGACGCAGCGCATTCCTAAAGGGACACCCGGTGGCCATGGGAGCATTCAGTAGTATCGCCATCAATGCACGCCCCCCGTCCGGGCCTCGCAACCCCAGCCGTCATATTCGACGCCGCACAGGATTTCGATCTGGAGGCATTTCTTCGTCAACGCGCGGATCGACTGTTCATCGACCGGCTGTTCGCATTCGAGGAAGAGGAACAGGTCGCCATCCTCATCCTCTTCGCGGTCCAGCTCGACGAAGCCGAACTGGCTGGCGATGGTGAGAACGCGCTCGAAATCCTTTTCGCTGCCCTTGAAGCTGACGTCCACCGGGCGCGCCAGACGCGCCACGTCGCCATTGGCGGCGAGGTTGGCGAGGACTTCCTTGTCCGCCTCCCACTCCTGCGCAAGGCGGGCTTCGTCAACCGGGGGCAGGTTGAGGCTCACTTAAGCCCCTCAACGAAGCGCTGGAACAGATAGAAGCTGTCCTGCGGGCCGGGCGAGGCTTCGGGATGATACTGGACCGAGAAGGCCTGTTTGTCCGTCAGTTCGATGCCGCAATTGCTGCCGTCGAACAGCGACACATGGGTCGGCTTCACATTGGCGGGCAGCGTACCGCTGTCCACCGCGAAGCCGTGGTTCATCGAGGTAATCTCTACCAGACCATCCGACAGGCGCTTGACCGGGTGATTGGCGCCGCGATGGCCCTGATGCATCTTGATCGTCTTGGCACCGGCGGCGAGCGCCAGCATCTGATGGCCGAGGCAGATGCCGAAGACGGGCTTGTTGGCTTCCAGCACCTTGCGGATCACGGGGACGGCATATTCGCCGGTCGCGGCTGGATCGCCGGGGCCGTTGGAGAGGAACACGCCGTCGGGGTTCTGCTCCATCACCTGATCGAAGGTGGCGGTGGCGGGGAGGACGGTGACGCGGGCGCCTGCCTTCACAAGGTTGCGGAAGATGTTGTTCTTTGCGCCATAGTCGATGGCGACGACATGGGGGCGTTCCTGCCCCGCTTCATCCTTGCCGTAGCCGTGGCCGAGCTTCCACACGCCGTCTTTCCAGAGGCGGCTTTCCTTGCCCGTGACTTCGATGGCGAGGTCCATGCCTTCGAGGCCCGGCCAATTGGCGGCCTTTTGCGCGAGGGCTGCGATGTCGAAATTGCCTTCCGGATCGTAGGCGATGACGACGTTGGGCGCGCCCTTCAGGCGGATCATGCGGGTCAGCGCGCGGGTGTCTACACCGGAGAGGCCAATGCGGCCATTTTCCTTCATCCACTGGTCGAAGGGTTCGACGTTGCGGAAGTTGCTGGGCTCCGTCACGTCCTGCCGCACAACGCAGCCGAGGGCGAAGGGGTTGTCCGCTTCGACGTCATCCAGGTTCGTGCCAACATTGCCGATGTGCGGGAAGGTGAAGGTGACGATCTGCCCGGCATAGCTGGGGTCGGTCATCACTTCCTGATAGCCGGTCATGGCGGTGTTGAAGCAGAGTTCGCCCACCGCATCGCCGACTGCACCGAAGCCGCGGCCGAACACCGCGCTGCCATCGGCGAAAACCACTACCCCTGTCGCTCCTTTGGGCACGGTGAGGGTCTTGGCATCAGCCATGGTCTTAGCGTCCTTCATGCTTTTTGCGGGAACCCGTCTGCAGCGGGTTAAACGGCCGGTCACCTATGCTTGTGAGGCCCCGCGGTCAACCACTGTAAAAAATCTCTTTTGGCGTTATATCTGGTCTTTTCCGGCAGAACAGGATTCGTATCGCCATGATTCGCGAGCAGGTTAAGAGCGCCCAGGTCGAAGCCATGAAGGCGGGGGACAAGGAACGCCTGGCCGCCGTGCGTTTGATCATGGCGAAGCTGAAGGATCGGGATATCGAATTGCGCACGGCTTCGAACGTGCCGGATGACGATACGGTCGTTGTCGAGGTGCTGCAGAAGATGGTGAAGCAGCGGCGCGAATCGATCGAGATGTTTCGCAATGGAGGGCGCGAGGAGCTGGCGACTAAGGAAGAGGCCGAGCTGGGCGTGATCGAGAGCTTTCTGCCGCAGCAGATGAGCGAGGATGAGACGCGCGCTGCGATCGAGGGGATCAAGGCGGAAGTTGGCGCGGCCAGCGTCAAGGATATGGGGAAGGTCATGGCTGTGCTGAAGGAACGGCATGGGTCGGTGATTGATATGAGCAAGGCCAGTGGGCTGGTTAAGGCGGCTTTGGGCTGACATGATATAGCCCCTCCCTTCGAAGGGAGGGGTTGGGGTGGGTGATGGCGCTACGCATCAATGCAAGGCTAGGCCGATATGCGCGCGACATGCGGCGAGAACCTACCGACTATGAGCGGCGGCTATGGGGCGCGCTGAGGGCGTCGCAGTTGGCCGGGTTCAAATTCCGGCGGCAGGCAGTCATCGAGCCATATATTTGCGATTTTCTTTGTCCCTCGATCGGTTTGATCGTTGAGGTAGATGATGATCTGCACGATGCACGGAAGGACCGGGATCGGGACTTCGATCTCGCTCATCAAGGATATGTCGTGCTGCGTTTTTCCAACTGGGAGGTTCGGGACAATCTTGAAGGCGTATTGAGCGTCATTCTTGATCGGGCGCGTGCGTTGCCGGAGAGGCAGAAGATCACCCACCCCAACCCCTCCCTTGGAAGGGAGGGGCTTTTAGACACATGAGCCTCTCGCCCGCCTTTCTTGACGAACTGCGCATGCGGACTTCGCTGTCCACGCTGATCGGGCGGACGGTGAAGGTGCAGAAGGCTGGGCGCGAGTATAAGGCGTGTTGCCCTTTTCATAATGAGAAGACGCCCAGCTTCACCATCAATGACGAAAAGGGCTTCTACCACTGCTTTGGCTGTGGGGCGCATGGGGACGCGATCCGGTGGATGACCGACCAGCGTGGGCTACCCTTCATGGAGGCGGTGAAGGAGTTGGCGGCGACGGCTGGCATGGATGTACCTGCGCCCGATCCACGAGCGGCGAAGCGGGCGGAGCAGGCTAAGGGTCTGCATGACGTCATGGCGGCGGCTCAGGCTTTGTTCGAGGCGCAGCTTGGCGGGATCGAGGGTGCGGAGGCGCGGGATTATCTTGTCCGGCGTGGGATCAGTGAGGCTACGCGGCGGGCTTTTGGTTTTGGCTATTCGGCGGATTCCAAGGGCAAGCTGAAAGGCGCGCTGGCGGAATTTGGTGATCCGATGCTGATCGAGGCGGGGTTGCTGATTGATCCCGAGGCGAGCGAAGGCGATGGCGGCAAGGGAAGGAAACGCGAGAGCTATGATCGCTTCCGGGGGCGGCTGATGCTGCCGATCCGGGATATTCGCGGGCGGGTGATCGCTTTTGGCGGGCGGATTCTTGGGGCTGGCGAGCCCAAATATCTGAATTCGCCCGACACGCCGCTCTTCGACAAGGGGCGGACGCTTTACAATATCGATCGCGCCTCCCCGGCCAGCCGCCAGAGCGGGCGGGTGATCGTGGTCGAAGGCTATATGGACGTGATCGCGCTGGCGCAGGCGGGCTTTGGCGAGGCGGTGGCGCCGCTGGGGACCGCGTTGACGGAGCATCAGATCGAGCGGCTGTGGAAGATGGTGGATGTGCCGGTGCTGTGCTTCGATGGCGACGCGGCGGGGCAGAAGGCGGCGATACGGGCGGCTGTGCGGGCGCTGCCGCTGCTGCGGCCGGGGATGAGTTTGGCCTTTGCGACGCTGCCTGCGGGGCAGGATCCGGACGATCTGATCCGGGCGGAGGGGCCGGGAGCGATGGAGCGGGTGCTGGATGCAGCCGAACCGCTGGTGGAGCGGTTGTGGGCTTATGAGCAGAAGGCAGCGCCATTGGATACGCCCGAGCAGCGGGCGGCGCTCAAGCAGCGGCTGCGCACGATCACGAACGCCATCGCCCATCCCGATGTGCGGGCGCATTATGTGCAGATTTTCCGTGAGCGTTATGATGCGCTGTTTTTTGCGCGGCAGACGCAGGCGAACGCGCCCCGGCATCAGCGTGGGACGGGCACCCGGCAAGGGTGGCAGCGCGATCGGCGCGGAAACTGGAAGCCCCCCCTGCCCCCCGTCGGGAACGAGGCGCGGGCGATCGGCGTCAGCGGCATGGAGCAGCGGCTGCTGCGCGCGGTTCTGGCGAGTTTGTTGCGGCATCCCGAGCAGATAATGATGCACCGGGAGATGCTTTCGGCGCTGCATATCGGCGATTCGGCACTGGCCGAACTGATGCAGGCGATGATTGCCGCATCGTTCCGACAAGAAACAGTTGAAACAGAGGGCCTCCTTACCATATTGGGCCAAGGTGAAGTGTATAATATGGCGAAGGGGATGCTCCGGGCCGACACGTTCACATTCACCCCCAGCAGGATGAAGACCGATCCCGGTCGCGTTCAGCGCGATCTGGAAGAGGCTATCCGGGTGATGGCGCAGGGACCGGAGTTGGAGACGGCGCTGGCGGAGGCGACGAGGCGGGCAAGGGAAGACCTTAACGAGGAAACCTTTGCCGAGCAGCAGCGGATCCAGCGGTTGAAAATGGATCATGACCAGCGCCTGGCGGAACTGGCGCAGTCCGAAGATATTGTTTGATAGATCGTCCCCCGGCGGGATGATGGAGCTAAGGCGAATAAATGGCGAGCAAGGCGACAGGCAAGGGTGCGGGCGAGGATGTGGATAGCGGCGATGCACCGCTGCTCGATCTGAATGAGGCTTCGGTCAAGAAGCTGATCGCGCGCGCCAAGAAGCGCGGCTACATCACCTATGACGAGTTGAACGACGCCCTGCCGCAGGACCAGATGTCCTCCGAGCAGATCGAGGACATCATGGCCGCGCTCAACGAAATGGGCGTGAACATCGTCGAGAATGAAGAGGCCAGCGAGGACGGCGACGAGCAGCGCGAGCGCGAAGATGCCGAGGACGCCGAAGATGATTCGGGCGATGAAGAAGGCGCGCCCAAGCTCGTCACCGAGAAGAAGAAGGAAACGGTCGACCGCACCGACGATCCGGTGCGCATGTATCTGCGCGAAATGGGCGCGGTGGAACTGCTCAGCCGCGAGGGCGAAATCGCCATCGCCAAGCGCATTGAGGCTGGCCGCGACACGATGATCCTGGGGCTGTGCGAAAGCCCCACGACCTTCAACGCGATCATCGAATGGTCGACCGCTCTCAACAATGGCGAGATGCAGCTGCGCGAGATCCTGGACCTCGACGCGATGCTTTCCAAGGACCCGGCGCCCGAGAATCTGGAGGAAGGCGCCGAGGACGATGACGGCGAGATCAGCGAGAAAACCGCTGGCCCCAGCTTCAAGGAAGAGGAGGAGCCCGAGGAAGAGGCAGCCGATTCCGACGAGGATGAGGACGGCCTGACCGAACGCCGTGCCCGGCGCGTGGAAGAGGAAGAAGAGGAAGACAACACCCTCTCCCTCGCCCAGATGGAAGAAACGCTCAAGCCAATGGCGCTTGAGAAATTCGCGACCATTACGGAGATTTTCCGCGCCTTCTCGCGTGCGCAGGAATCGCGCATGGCCGCGATGGCCAATGGCGAAACGCTGAGCCAGAAGGCCGAGGACGATTATCAGGAGCTGCGCGAGCGGCTGACTGCCGAAGTCGAGAGCGTCCAGTTCCACCAGCAGAAGATCGAATATCTGGTCGATCAGCTCTATGCCTATAACCGTCGCCTGACCGCGCTGGGCGGGCAGATGCTGCGTTTGGCGGAACGGCATAAGGTCAGCCGCAAGGACTTCCTCGACCGCTATGTGAACCATGAACTGGACGACGCCTGGCTGGACAAGGTTCAGGGCCTCGACAAGAAATGGGCGGCTTTTGCGGCAGCCGAAGCACGCGCCGTCGAGCGCATCCGTACCGAGGTCAGTGAAATCGCGCAGGCGACCGGCATGTCGCTGGGTGAGTTCCGCCGTATCGTCAACATGGTGCAGAAGGGCGAACGCGAAGCGCGGATCGCGAAGAAGGAAATGGTCGAGGCGAACCTCCGCCTCGTCATCTCCATCGCTAAAAAATATACGAACCGTGGCCTGCAATTCCTTGATCTTATTCAGGAAGGCAATATCGGCCTCATGAAGGCCGTCGATAAGTTCGAATATCGCCGCGGCTACAAGTTCAGCACCTATGCGACCTGGTGGATCAGGCAGGCGATCACCCGGTCGATCGCGGATCAGGCGCGGACCATCCGTATTCCGGTCCACATGATCGAGACGATCAACAAGCTGGTGCGCACGTCCCGCCAATTCCTGCATGAGCAGGGCCGCGAACCGACGCCGGAGGAAATGGCCGAGCGCCTTTCCATGCCGCTGGAGAAGGTACGCAAGGTGATGAAGATCGCCAAGGAGCCGATCTCCCTTGAAACGCCGATCGGCGACGAGGAAGATTCGCATCTGGGCGATTTCATCGAGGACAAAAATGCGGTCATCCCGGTGGACGCGGCAATTCAGGCGAACCTGAAAGAAACGGTCACCCGCGTTCTGGCTTCACTGACGCCGCGTGAGGAACGCGTGCTGCGCATGCGTTTCGGCATCGGCATGAACACCGATCACACGCTGGAGGAAGTGGGCCAGCAGTTCAGCGTGACCCGCGAACGTATCCGCCAGATTGAGGCGAAGGCGCTCCGCAAGCTCAAGCATCCGAGCCGCAGCCGGAAAATGCGGAGTTTCCTCGACCAATAGGGCCTTGGATACGGTGAATTGATCAGGAAGGGCGGCTTCAGGGCCGCCCTTTTTTTCGTCTCATAAACCGCTCTTTTACCTCAACTTCCTATGGTCGTGGCAACAGACACACTGGCGCGGCGGCCGCAGGGGTTATCATGAACGAAGCAGCTACACGCTTGGCGACAGGCGACATATCTCAGGTGATCGAGGCGCTGGTGGCGGCTGATGGAACGGCGGCTCATGCTCATGCGAGCAGCGCAAGGACCATCATGAGCCGTGATGCTGTCTTGACATTGCCGGACCTCGCCGATGCCGCGCATTATCTTTGCCTGCTGCACGGACGTCATCCCGGCGTCATCGATCACGCGGCGAACCGATCGGCAGACAGCGCGGCGCGGGGCTGGCTAGTCCAGGCGGGGCAGGCGTTTGCGCGTGAGCGGGCCTATCTGACGCAAGTTGCGGTGGCGCTAGGCCCGATACCCAGTACGGCGGGGCAGAGCGACTGTGAGACGATCGTCAGCCAGCAACGTCATGCGCTGGATATGCTGGCTCAGTCGGACAGGCGCGGATGTGCCATGGGGGCAGCCATGGCGCTGGTGCTGGACTGGCAGGCTGTACGCGACGTGCTCGACATGGCGGCGATTCGCGTGGGGCTTGAACCCTCTCCATCCGATCTTCCCGACCGGGCGCAGACCTTTGCCGTAGCGCGAGCGATTGGTAGTGACGGCGCGGCCGATCGGGCCATACAATTTGGCGCGCGGCAGCTGCTCAGCCAGCAGCGTGGCCTTTGGGACCTGCTGAAGGCGCGTGCCGAGGTTCGGCGGCAGAAACCGTAGGAATAACCGATTGCGGCGCTGGATCGCTTTCCCTACTCGGGTGGCAGTAGAGGAAAGCGAAGATTCATGCGGTTTGAAGGTACGGAAGATTATGTCGCAACCGACGACCTGAAGGTCGCGGTGAACGCTGCGGTGCTGCTGCGCCGCCCCCTTCTGGTGAAGGGTGAGCCCGGTACTGGCAAGACGGTGCTGGCGCAGGAAATCGCCAACGCGCTCGACGCGCCGCTGATCGAATGGAACGTCAAATCGACGACCAAGGCGCATCAGGGCCTGTACGAATATGATGCGGTGGCACGGCTGCGCGATGGCCAGCTAGGCGATCCACGTGTTCATGACATCAGCAACTATATCCGCAAGGGCAAGCTGTGGGAGGCTTTCACCTCCCCTACCCTGCCCGTGCTGCTGATCGACGAGATCGACAAGGCTGACATCGAGTTTCCCAACGACCTGTTGCAGGAACTCGATCGCATGGCGTTTCACGTCTACGAAACGGGCGAGACGGTCGCGGCGCAGGAACGGCCGGTGGTGGTCATCACATCCAACAATGAGAAGGAATTGCCTGACGCTTTCCTGCGGCGCTGCTTCTTCCACTATATCAAATTCCCCGACCGGGAGACGATGCAGGCCATTGTCGACGTTCATTTTCCCGGCATTCAGAAGATCCTGGTCAGCCGCGCGCTCGACCTCTTCTACGAGATACGCGATGTGCCGGGCCTGAAGAAGAAGCCGTCCACCAGCGAGTTGCTCGATTGGCTGAAGCTGCTACTCAATGAAGACATGCCGCTGGAGGTGTTGCAGGATCGCGATCCGACCAAGGCCATTCCGCCGCTTCATGGCGCCCTGCTGAAGAATGAGCAGGATATCATGATGTTCGAACGTCTGGCATTCATGGCGCGACGGCAGGGGCGGTAAAGGCTGGGATTGCCCTGCCCGGCGCAATGACGGAGGCGCGCATGGCGCATGAAGCGGGATGTCTGTGCGGAGCGGTGCGCATCAAGATCGATGCGGAACCTATGGCGGCGCGCATGTGCTGGTGCAGGCTGTGCCAATATCTCGGCGGGGGATCAGGCACGGTCAATGTCTGCTTTCCGACGGAGAAGGTGCAAAGCGAGGGCGAGGTTCGTTGGCATGAGAGAATCGCCGACAGCGGCAACAGGATGCGCCGTGGCTTTTGCCCCGAATGCGGAACACCCCTGTTCAGCATTGCCGAGTCGCGGCCGCACCTGACTTTCATCAGGGCTGGCGTGCTGGATGATCCGGGCCTGTTGGCACCGCAGGCGGTGATCTGGACGGAGGCAGCCCCGCATTGGGCGCATCTGGACCCGGAACTGCCGCATTATCCGGCGCAGATTCCGCCAGTCGCGTAAAAGGCCGCTTGCCTTAGCCTTGCGGTTTCGCTCAACCTTCCCCGATAAATTTCAGAGCCGCGACAAGACGGCGTGAAATGGGAAGGATGCCTATGCCGAAACTCTCTTTGTCGCTGTTGCCGATCCTCTTGGCTTTGCCGGTGCCCGCACTGGCGCAGGGTGCCGATGTGCGGGAAGCGTGGGTAGCGAGCGATGGGAGCCTTCGCGCCCGCGCTTCGGGGATCAGTCTGCCCCAGACGATCGCGGGGCTTTCCCTGTCCAAGAGTGGAGAGGTTACGAACGGCGGCAAGGGCATCGACAATTATGCCCAATATCTGTCGGAGGACGGGGCGGTGCAGGCGACTTTGTACGTCTATCTGCCCAGCTATGCTGACGCGTCGATCGCCGCTTACATGACCGACCGCGCGGTGACGGATCGTTTTGGACCGAAGACACGCCGCACTGCTTATGAAAGCGTTCCGTTGCAGGGCAAAGGTGGCCGCGCGATCCGTGCGGTTTATGATGATGCCGCCGACGGGGCGCTGACCACGGCGGCGGCTTTTGCCCAGGCTGGACGCTGGCTCGTGAAGCTGCGCGTCACAGGTCCCAGCGAACGGCGCAAGGAGGTATTGGCAGGGCTGGATGGCATGCTCGGCAGCTTGCATTTCGATGATGCGGCTGCGGTACGGCCAGTCTTTCCGGTGCGGTTCGCGGACTGCCCGGCGGGTGATGACAGGGACGCGCAACTTACCGCTTCCCTTCCTGCCGCAGGGGCTGATGTCCGCGCCGTTCGCGGGGTGGCCAGGTCTTTCTGCATCCGGGGACAGGTGCAGACTAGCGAAGGCAGCTATGATGTTCTGGCGCAGCAGGGTGCGTCTGGCGGATCGGTCATCGTGCCGATCGACGATGCGGGCACGGTGCTTGCCTTCGATCCAGCAGCTGACGGCAAGGGCTATCAGCTATCGATACATTCGGTCGGCGAGACGAAGCTCTATGGCGTTTATGACCGCGTGCCGAGCTTCGGGCAGATCGCAAAGATTCTCGATGGCAAGGACCCTCAGACGGCGCAGGCGCGGACGACTGCTGCCTATGCCGCCAATGGGGAGGTCATAGTGCGCCAGGGCGCGGCGAACTGACGGGATCAGATGAGGTAGCCGACCTCATACAGGCCCCAGCGGCGGCCTTCGAAGATTAGCGGAACGAACACGCTGCGAAGCGCGCGATAGCGGCCTTCGCCAAGGTCCTGACGATAGGTGAAAAGGAAAAAGTCTCCCTCACCATCGAGCGCGCGGCGGGTCTGGCTATCCATGAAAATCTGCCGGTTACGGGCATATTCCATGTTCCATTCCGGCATGCCCGGCCGCTGAGACTGGCTTCGCGACGTGATGTGCGTCGGCAGATAGCCGTTCATGTCGATCAGGCAGCAGCCGACGATGGCATTATCCTGCCCGGTCTGGCGATCCAGAATCGGGCGGAGGACGCGGTCGGCAAAGACCATGAAGCCATTTTCATATTGCGGCGGGTGGGAGCCTTGGATCGGGCGATAATTGCTGTCGAATAGCGCCGATGGCGTCAGTTCACCCGCAGCCAGAGCGTCATTGATCAGGCGCGACACTTCTGCCGCGCCATCTTCGGCATAGGCAATGTAGCGGCTGTTGCGGGTCTGATGCCCGCCATGGGCGGCGGTGTTGAGCATGTCGTTCGCCATGCCCTCAAGCTGCTCGAGCTGGGCCTTGGCCATTTCGACGCGCTGGGTGCTTTCGGCAGCGGATTCGCTGAAGTTCGTGAGGCCAGCACGTAGCGCGCCTACGTCGGCGTCGGCTTCATCGGTGCAGGTGACGATGGCGTGGGAACGCTCGCCAAATTGGGTCACGAGCGAGGCGATTTCCGCCATGGTGACGCTCAACGTGTCGATATGGGCGCTGACGTCGCGGCCGCGTCCGATATTGGCTTCCACGCCGCTGATCAGATGGCGCGCGTCGCGGTCGAGCTGGCCGAGCTTGTCACCGACCGATGCGGCGGACTCGCCCGCTTGCCCGGCGAGGCGGCGGATTTCGTCGGCCACGACGGCAAAGCCCTGCGTGGCCTCTCCACCGCGTGCCGCTTCGATCGCGGCGTTGACGCCCAGTAGCCGCGTTTGACGCGCGATCGCGCCGAGTTGATCGGATATACCGCCGACTGCTTCGATGACCCCGAGAAACTGACGAAGCCTTCCCTCCAGCCCCGTGACATGCTCGACCAGCCCCGCAACCTGGGCGAGAGACTGGGTGATCGCTTCATGCCCTTCGGCAATGATGCGGGCAGCACGCCGGGACGTGAGGCTGAGTTCCTGAGCCGCCACCACGCTTTCATTCTGGCTGACCGCCAGAGCCTCCATATTGGTTTGCAACTGTGAGAGGCGGAGCGAGTCGGATTGAATGCGCCGAGTAAGTTCCCCGAGGAAGCCCGCCGTCTCGCTGCATTGCAGCGCAACGTCGCCGGAACGCTCACCCAGATCGGTCAATAAATGCTCATTTTTCAAGGAGTGCCACCCCAAACCGCCCGCCTGTGAATAGTGCCTTATTAACGATGCGATGCAACACTTAACATTTGATCAACCATGCGCAGCCCCTTGCATCCATGGCAGGGCTGTCAGACAAGGCGGTCATCATGATGCTGAACTTTCTCGACGCGCTCAGGGCTGCGGGCATTCCCGCTGGCATCAAGGAGCATCTGCTTTTGCTGGAGGCGCTGGACCGTGACGTGATCGGTCAACGGCCTGAAGAATTCTATTATCTCGCGCGGGCGACCTATGTGAAGGATGAAGGGCTGATCGACCGGTTCGATCAGGTCTTCGCCAAGGTCTTCAAGGGCGTGCTGGTTGCGAGCGGCGTCGAGGCCGAAATTCCCGAGGAGTGGCTGCGCCTCGTCGCCGAGAAATATCTGAGCGCCGAGGAGATGGAGAAGATCAAGTCTCTGGGCAGCTGGGACGAGATTATGGAGACGCTGAAGAAGCGTCTGGAGGAGCAGAAGGGACGCCATCAAGGCGGCAACAAGTGGATCGGCACGGGCGGAACTTCGCCCTTCGGCAATGGCGGTTATAATCCCGAAGGCGTGCGGATCGGCGGCGAGAGCAGGCACAAGCGCGCGATCAAGGTCTGGGAAAAGCGCGAGTTCCAGAACCTCGACAGCAGCAAGGAACTGGGCACGCGCAACATCAAGGTTGCGTTGCGGCGGCTGCGACGCTTTGCGCGCGAGGGGGCAGCGGATGAGCTGGACCTGGAAGGCACTATCCGAGGCACGGCACGGCAAGGTTGGCTCGACATACGGATGCGGCCCGAGCGGCACAATGCGGTCAAGCTATTGCTGTTTCTGGACGTTGGCGGATCGATGGACCCGTTCATCCGACTTTGCGAGGAGCTGTTTTCCGCCGCGACGACCGAGTTCAAGAACATGGAGTTCTTCTATTTCCACAACTGCCTTTATGAAGGCGTGTGGAAGGACAATCGGCGCCGCTTTTCAGAGCGTATTCCAACATGGGATATCCTGCATAAATATGGGCATGACTATAAGGTCATCTTCGTTGGCGATGCAGCGATGAGCCCTTATGAGATCAGCTATCCGGGCGGATCGGTCGAGCATATGAACGAGGAACCCGGCGCGGTGTGGATGAGCCGGTTGCTGCATACCTATCCGGCTGCCGTGTGGTTGAACCCCACGCCGCGCGACCATTGGGACTATAGCCAATCGACGCGAATGATCCGGGAGATCATGAGCCAGCGCATGTATCCGCTGACCCTTGAGGGCATCGATGACGGGATGCGGGAACTGACCCGAAAGCGCTAAGCGGCGTCAGGCAGGATCGAATAGGACGCCGCCCGTCATTGGGGCGGGAACGCCGGTGGTGCCGGGAAAGCTGATCGGCAAGGATTTGAGGTGGCGGACCGCCATATAGGCAAAGCCCTGCGCCTCAAGAGCGTCGCCATCCCAGCCGAGATCATCGACCGGGCGTACCTCTGCGCTGGTGAAAGCGGCCAGCATCCCCATCAGGGTCGCGTTGTGGCGGCCACCTCCGCCGACATAGATGGAGGACGGCCGGGACGGGAGATGGTCAAGCGCGCGGGCAACCGCCCTGGCGGTGAACGCGGTCAACGTCGCTGCGCCATCCTCAAGCGACAGGCCATGCATTGCGTCGAGGGTGAAGGCTTCACGGTCGATGCTCTTGGGAGGCAGCGTGTCGAACCAGGGGTCTGCCATCAAACTGTCGAGCCGCGCTTCATCGATTTGGCCGCGAGCAGCAGTGGCGCCATTTTCGTCGAACGGCCGATCGCTATGCGTCTGCATCCAATTGTCGATCAGACCGCTCGCCATGCCGGTGTCGAAGGCGAGGAGTTCGCCGTCATTTCCGATGGCGGTGATGTTGGCCACGCCGCCCAGGTTCAATATGGCGGTCGGCTTACGCAAATCGTTCGCCAAGGCCCGGTGATAGATAGGCATTAGCGGCGCCCCCTGTCCCCCTGCGGCAACATCCGCGCTGCGCAGGTCGCCGACCACGGGAATTCCGAACGCCCCCGCCAATGCGACACCATCGCCGATCTGCCATGTCCAGCGCCATTCCGGCCGATGCGCAACCGTGTGACCGTGGAAACCGATAACGGCGATATCCTGCGCTATATGCCCGCTGCGCGCGAGGAGATCGGTGACGGCTTCGACATGAAGCTCGGTAAGTTCGGCTTCCACGGACTGAATGAGAGGCTCAAAGTCCGGCTTGTCCATCGCCATGGCGCGCTGGCACGCTTCGGCCAGGCGAATGCGAAAGCCCTCCCGATAGGGCATGGCATGGAAGGTGACGGGATTGCTGACGCCCTCTCCGTCGGTTTCGATGAGCGCGGCGTCGATGCCGTCACGCGAGGTGCCCGACATGAGGCCGATCGCCAGCATGGGTTGGCTGTGTGTCACCGCTTCGATCCTTTTGCTCTCCTCCATTCTGTGTAGCGGAATGGATCGAGACACAAGTTCAGGATGACGGGGAGTGACGTTGTTGTGTCGTGATGCTAGAGGGCGCCGCATTATGACCAGCTACTCGTCCGATCTGCTCCGCCTCTTGGAGGCACGTGGCTACATTCATCAACTGACCGATGCAGAGGGGCTCGATGGTCTTGCCGCCAAGCAGATCGTGCCGGGCTATATCGGCTTTGATCCGACGGCTCCGTCTTTGCATGTCGGGCACCTCGTTTCGATCATGATGCTGCGGCAGTTGCAGAAGGCGGGGCATAAGCCGATCGTCCTGATGGGCGGCGGCACGGGGAAGATCGGCGATCCAAGCTTCAAGGATGAAGCGCGCAAGCTGCTCACCACCGAGACGATCGCGGAGAATGTCGCGAGCATCAAGCGCGTGTTCGAACGGTTCCTCACCTTCGGCGACGGGCCGACCGACGCGATCATGCTCGACAATGCCGAATGGCTCGACCGGCTTGAATATATCCCGTTCTTGCGCGAGATCGGTCAGCATTTCTCGATCAATCGCATGTTGAGCTTTGATTCGGTGAAGCTGCGACTGGATCGTGAGCAGTCGCTGTCCTTCCTTGAATTCAACTATATGATCCTTCAGGCCTATGACTTTCTGGAGCTGTCGCGGCGGTCGAGCTGCCGGTTGCAGATGGGCGGATCAGACCAGTGGGGGAATATCGTCAACGGCGTCGAACTGGCGCGCCGGGTGGATGGAACGCAGGTGTTCGGGCTGACCACGCCGCTACTCACCAATGCCGATGGCACGAAGATGGGCAAGACGGTGGGTGGTGCGGTCTGGCTGAACGAAGACCAGCTTTCCACCTATGATTATTGGCAGTTCTGGCGGAACACGGCAGACGCGGACGTCGCCAACCGGCTGCGGCTGTTCACCGACCTGCCGATGGACGAGGTCGCACGGCTGGCTGCGCTTCAGGGCGCTGAGATCAATGAGGCGAAGAAGGTTCTGGCCAATGAGGCGACGGCGCTGTGCCGGGGAACCGATGCCGCGCTTGCTGCCGCAGAAACGTCGCGCAAGACCTTTGAAGAGGGCGCTTCGGACGCCAATCTGCCGACGATCAGTGTGGGGGCCGAAGGGCTGACCATAGTTCAGGGCACCTCAGCACTTGGCTTTGCCGCTTCCAACAAAGAGGTCAGACGCAAGCTGGCCGAAGGCGCCATTCGCGTGAACGGCGAGGTCGTGAGCGACCCCATGCTGGCGCTGAAGCCCGGAGACAAGGTGAGTTTCGGCGCTAAGAAACATGGGCTGGTAACTGCTTGAAACTTTAGAGAGTTAAAGGCGAATTAAGTAAAGCTGGTAAGGAAGGCGCCACCTTCCTCACCTTAAGCTCCGATCATGTCTTCGGTGCTCGCCAGCCTCGCCCAGGTCGCCCGTTCACGGGACCCTTCCATCAATCAGCGCCGCACGCCCCGCGTGCTGGTGGATATGGTCAGCCATATCTCTGCCCGAGGCCGAACCCATGGCGTCCGGGTCATCAACATCTCTGAACTCGGCTTGATGTGCCGAACCGATGCAGAGATCACGATTGGCGAACGGGTCGCCATCTGGCTGCCCGTCGTCAAGGACGTTCAGGCCGACGTTCGATGGTCAGAGGATGGCCGGGTCGGGGTGGAGTTTTGCCAGCCGATTGATCCGCAAGTCTATGAGGCCATGCTGTCGCTCATCCCGCCACGGCAGACCGCCTGGTAAGGAGCTGTTCGAAGCCCGCTTCGATCCGTTGACGTGACCGGACAAGCGCCTCCGGCATTTCGCGCGCTGAGCAGCCCGCGCGAATTAGCCGCTTCGGAGCAATCCCACCGCAGCATCTCGTTCGAACAGGTAAAGGCAGGTTCTGGCGGCTTGGCCGCGCGCTTCGTCTAGCCCTCCATCGCGATCGATCAGGAGGTGCGCGTCGTCGCGGGCGCTGTCGAGCAGCGCGGACAGATGTTCAGGGGTGGCGATCTTCAACTGCGCTTCGCCCGACTGGCGCGTGCCGAGGATTTCGCCCGCGCCACGGAGACGGAGGTCTTCTTCGGCGATGCGGAATCCGTCATTGGTTTCGCGCATGAGCGCTAGTCGGGCGCGGCTGGTTTCACTCAGGGCGCCGCCTCGCAGCAGGATGCAGACGCTGTGGTTCTGGCCGCGCCCTACCCGACCGCGCAGCTGGTGGAGTTGCGCGAGGCCGAAGCGGTCGGCGCCTTCGATGATGATCAGGTTGGAGTTGGGGACGTCGACGCCGACCTCGATCACAGTGGTTGCGACAAGGACTTTCGTGCGGGCGGTGGAAAAAGCCTCCATCGCGGCGTCCTTTTCCGGGCCTTTCATGCGGCCGTGGACAAGGCCGACGAGATCGCCAAAGCGCATTTTCAGCATTTCGGCGCGGGCTTCGGCGGCGGCCTGGTCGCTGGTCTCGCTTTCCTCGACCAAGGGGCAGACCCAATAGGCTTGGCCGCCGGTTTCGATGTGGCGGGCGAGTGCTTCGACCACTTCATCGAGACGGTTCGCGGACATGACCACGGTCTGGATCGGCTGGCGGCCGGGCGGCATTTCGTCCAAACGGGAGACATCCATCTCGCCGTAATAGGTGAGCGTCAGCGTGCGGGGGATCGGGGTGGCAGTCATAACCAACAGGTGCGGCGTGCGCTCGGCCTTGGCGGCCAGCATCATGCGCTGGGCGACGCCGAAGCGGTGCTGTTCGTCGATCACCGCGAGGGCGAGATTTTTGTAGCGGACGGCGTCCTGGAAGATGGCGTGGGTGCCGACAAGGATATCGATGCTGCCGTCTGCAAGGCCCATCAGGGTGGATTCGCGCACCCTGCCCTTTTCGCGGCCGGTGAGAATGGCGATGGTGACGGGGAGGCCGGACGCCATCTTTCGCAGCGTTTCATAATGTTGGCGAGCGAGGATTTCCGTCGGGGCAAGGAGTGCGCCCTGAGCGCCTGCCTCAACCGTGTTGAGGAGGGCCATGAGCGCGACGAGGGTTTTGCCCGAGCCGACGTCGCCTTGCAGGAGGCGGAGCATGGGGACGGGCTGCGCCATGTCGCCTTCAATCTCTCCGAAGGCGCGGCGTTGCGCGCCGGTCGGGGCGAACGGGAGTTCGAGCATGGCGCGAAGACGGCCGTCCCCCTCGATGGGGATGCCCCGGCGCTTCCGGGAGGATTGGCGGACCAGCATGAGCGCGAGTTGGCCTGCGAAGATTTCGTCATAGGCGAGGCGTTCGCGCGCATTGGCATCGCTGGGGTCGGCGTGGATGCGGGTGAGGGCTTCGTGCCATGTCGGCCAGCCCTTTTGGGCGAGCAGGCTGGGTTCGATCCATTCGGGGAGATCCGGGGCGCGGCTCAGTGATTGCCCTACGAGGTCGCGCAGGCGGTTATTGGTGAGGCCTTCGGAAAGGCCGTAGACTGGCTCTCGCGCCGGGATGGTGGCGGCTTCCTCCGGCGGCAGGACATAGTCGGGGTGGACGATCTGGAGATTTTCGCCATAGGCCTCCAGCTTGCCGGAGATGAATTTGGGTTCGTTCAAGGGCAGCAGCTTGCGGGGCCAGGCGCTGTTGCGGCCGAAATAGACGAGCGCGACCGTATTGCCGTGCCTGTCCTGCGCGATGACGCGGAAAGGCGCGCGGGCGCTGCCGGACGCGCGGTAGTCGGTAGGCGTGAGTTCTATGCCGATGACCCGGCCTGAGTCGGACAGGATCAACTCGTCCACCATGCGGCGATCGACAAAGCTGACCGGCAGGTGGAATAGGACATCGACGGCGCGGGCCAGCCCCAAGCGCTCCAGCGGCTTGGCAAGCGCGGGGCCGACGCCCTTCAGGGCTTCGATTTCGGTGAAGAGTGGGTTGAGGATATCGGGTCGCATGGCTATCTGACGCCATCTAGCCCAGCCGGGACGATGCGCAAACATCTGATCGGTGTATTCGGCATGCCCGCGCAAGGAACAAATTGTGAACGAAGATCCCCGCATCCGCCGCCTGCAATTCCGTGCCTGGCATCGCGGCATCAAGGAAGCGGACTTGGCGGTGGGTGGATTTTTCGATCGCTACCATGCCGAATGGGGCGCGGAGGAGATCGACTGGTTCGAGCGGTTTATCGAGGAACAGGATGCCGACATCATGGCTTGGGCTTTGGGGACATTGCCGTTGCCCGAGCAATGGCGCGGGCCGATGTGGGACAAGTTCGTGAAGATGGATTTTGTGGAGATTGGGAGGAAGTGACTTCTTCTCCCCTCCCGCAAGCGGGAGGGGCAGTGAGACTTGCCGGGCCGCAGGTTCGGCTAGTCGCAGCGGGGTGGGCCTGCGCCGCCTCTGCTGGATTGCCCACCCCTAGCCCCTCCCGCTTGCGGGAGGGGGACTGAGATGTAGATGACCGACCTTCTGAAAATCCTCAAAGCCTCCTCCCCCATCACCCTTTCCGGGGTTCCGGCGGGATTCCAGCCATGGTTGCTCGCGGACATCGCTCGGGCAGCGCCTTTGCGCGCCTTGTTCGTCGCGCCGGATGAGCAACTCATGCGAGCGGTGGCAGATACGGCGCATTATTTTGCGCCGGAGATCGAGATTGTCGAAATCCCGGCTTGGGACTGCCTTCCCTATGACCGGGCCAGTCCTTCGCTGCGGACGGCTTCGGCGCGTCTGGCGGGGCTTTATGCGTTGCAGGGGAAGCCCAAGGGGCCGCAGCTTGTCCTGACAACGCTCAATGCGTTGACGCAGCGGACGCTGACGCCTTTCCGCGTGCGGCAGTTGGTGGCGAAGCTCGCGCCCAAGGAGCGGATAGCGATTTCGCGGCTCGCAGAGATGTTGCAGGCCAATGGCTACGTCCGCACCGATACTGTGCATGACCGGGGCGAGTTCGCCATTCGCGGGGGCATAGTCGATCTGTTTCCCGGTGGTGAGGAACAGCCCCTGCGGCTCGATTTCTTTGGCGACGAGATCGAGACTGTGCGGCGCTTCGACCCGGCGGACCAGCGGACCAGCGGGAGTGTGGAGGGCTTCACCCTTCTTCCCGCTTCCGAAGCTTTGCTGGATGAAGAGACGATCAAGCGGTTTCGCGGCTGTTACCGCGAGACGTTCGGGGCGACGGCGACCGGCGATCCGCTCTATCAGGCGGTGAGCGACGGGCGGCGCTTGGCAGGGATGGAGCATTGGCTGCCGCTGTTCGAGGAACGGCTGGTGCCGATGACCGAGCATCTGGGCGACGATACCGTGGTCGTGCTGGATCATGGCGTGGCGGGCGCGGCGGAGGCTCGGTTCGAGGCGATCCGGGACTATCACGCCAATCGGGTGCAGGCGAAGTCGTCCGATCCGGGGGCTTATCGGCCGCTGGAGCCCAAGGCGCTGTATCTGGAGCAGCAAGAATGGGACGGCATCGTGCGCGAATGGCCGATGCATGCGACCACGCCGTTTCATGAACCGGAAAGCGCCTCCGTCATCGATTTCGCCGTCGATGGGCCTCGCGATTTCGCGCCGGAGCGGGCGCAGAACGCCAATGTCTATGAGGCGGTGGGGAAGCATATCGATTCCCTCCAGCGGGCGAAGAAGAAAGTCGTCATCGCCAGCTACTCCGGGGGCGCGCGGGAGCGGCTTTCGGGGCTGCTGGTCGATCATGGGCTGAAACGGGTCGCGGCGGCGGATAGCTGGCAAGAGGCGCTGGGGATCGCTGCGGGGGGCAGCACGGTGCTGACCGTCCTGCCGCTGGACCATGGCTTTGCCGCGCCCGATGTGGCCGTGCTGACCGAGCAGGACATGCTGGGCGACCGGCTGGTGCGGCGGGCCAAGCGGAAGAAGAATGCCGACGCCTTTTTGCAGGAATTGGCGACGCTCTCGCCGGGCGATCTGGTGGTGCATATGGACCATGGGATCGGGCGCTATGAGGGGCTGACGCAGATTCCGGTCGCCAAGGCGGCGCATGACTGCGTGGCGCTGGAATATGCGGGCGGCGACAAGCTGTATGTGCCGGTCGAGAACCTGGAGGTTCTCTCCCGCTACGGCTCCGACAGCGAGGGGGTGAGCCTCGACAGGCTGGGCGGCGAGGCGTGGCAGCGGCGCAAAGCGAAGATGAAGGAGCGCATCCGCGAGATTGCGGGTGAGTTACTCAAGACGGCGGCCGAGCGCGCGCTCCGGGCGGCGACGGTGGCGGAGCCGGATAGCGCGGGCTATCCGGCCTTTGTCGATCGCTTCCCCTATCAGGAGACCGAAGATCAGGACCGCGCCATCATGGACGTGGTCGAGGATCTGGGCGCGGGGCGGCCGATGGACCGGCTGGTGTGCGGCGATGTGGGCTTCGGCAAAACCGAGGTGGCTTTGCGCGCCGCTTTCGTGGCGGCGATGGCGGGGATGCAGGTTGTGGTGATCTGCCCGACCACCCTGCTCGCCCGGCAGCATCATATGAATTTCGAGGAGCGGTTCAGAGGCTTTCCAGTCAATATCGGGCGGCTGTCGCGGCTGGTGCCGGACAAGGAAGCGAAGGCGGTCAAGGCCGGGCTGGCCGATGGGACGATCGATATTGTCGTCGGCACCCATGCGCTGTTGGCGAAGGGGCTGGAGTTCAAACGGCTGGGTCTCGTCATCGTGGACGAGGAACAGCGGTTTGGCGTCACGCACAAGGAGCGGTTGAAGAGCCTGAAGACCGATGTTCATGTGCTGACGCTGACGGCAACGCCGATCCCCCGGACATTGCAAATGGCGATGTCGGGCTTGCGGGAACTGTCCGTGATCCAGACACCGCCGGTCGATCGTCTGGCGGTGCGGACGTACATCATGCCCTGGGACGGGGTTGTCATCCGCGAGGCCTTGCTGCGCGAACATTATCGCGGGGGGCAGAGCTTCTTCGTCGTGCCGCGCATTGCCGACCTGACCGAGGTGGAAGAGTTCCTGCGCACCGAAGTGCCGGAGGTGAAGCCCATCGTTGCCCATGGCCAGATGAGCGCTACCGAAGTTGAGGAGCGCATGTCGGCCTTCTACGACAAGCGTTATGACGTGCTGCTGTCGACGACGATCGTTGAGAGCGGCCTTGATATTCCCTCGGCCAATACGCTCATCATCCATCGCGCGGATCGGTTTGGGCTGGCGCAGCTGTACCAGCTTCGCGGGCGCGTGGGGCGGTCGAAGACGCGGGCCTATGCCTATTTCACGACGCCCACGAACAAGGTGATCACCGAAACGGCGGAAAAGCGGCTGAAGGTGCTGTCCGACCTCGATACGCTGGGCGCCGGGTTCCAGCTGGCGAGCCACGACCTCGACATTCGCGGCGCGGGCAATCTGGTGGGTGACGAGCAATCGGGCCATATCAAGGAAGTCGGGTTCGAACTCTACCAGTCGATGCTAGAGGACGCGATCCTTGAGGCCAAGGCAGGCGGCGCCGGGATTGAGAAGCGGGACAGCTTCTCGCCGCAGATCAGCGTCGATGCGCCGATCCTCATACCGGAGGATTATGTGCCCGATCTTGACCTGCGCATGGGACTGTATCGCCGCCTGAACGAGGTGGAGGATCGGCAGGGGCTGGAGGCTTTTGCGGCGGAGTTGATCGACCGCTTCGGCAAGCTGCCGACGCCGACGCAGAATCTGTTCAAGATCATCGAGATCAAGCAGAATTGCGTGACGGCCAATATCTCGAAGATCGATGTGGGGCCAAAGGGCGCGCTCGTCAGCTTCTTCGAAGATCGCTTCCCCAAGCCGGAGGGACTGGTTGCCTATATCCAGCGGCTTAATGGCGTGGCGCGGTTGCGGCCGGATAGCAAGGTCGTGGTCAATCGCGCCTGGGCAGACCCGGCGGCGCGGCTGAACGGAGCGCTGCAATTGTCAAAGGGGTTGGCGAAGTCGGCTAGCTGACAGTGGATGGCCGTGAGATTGCGCCTCTCGCCAGCACCGCTTTGTCGTGCGTCAGCAAAGTAACAGCAACATCAGCCATCTAAATGCTCCGTCGATGACTGGACAGCAAAGTCCGGCATCGAGAAGGAGATTGACATGATTTTGACCTTCGTAGCGATGGCAGCGGTTGCCGCCACGCACAGCGTGCAGATCGACCATGGCGGAACGCCGGTGCAAGCCACCTACTCGGCTCGCGTCGAGTTTGCCACCAGGACGGTTGGCGCGAGAACACCCAACCGCATCGATATGCAGCGGTGCCAGTGGACCGCGACAGTCATCGTGGACCGCGCACTCAATCATGGTCCGGCGCTGGCCCGCACGGTTTCCCATGACAAGCGTTTTTCCGGCAGCGAGCATGGGGCATGTACCCCCGGCCGCCAATCGGGTGAACGCAATATGGCGCAGCATGAAGCGGCGGTCCGCGAACATCTGGTAGCGGTGGCCGAGAGGGATCGCGCGCCTTTGGTGGCCGAGCTGGATGCGGTGCGCAATCTTGCCTCAAACTGACGCACGCTTGATGGTGGCGGCGGCAATCATGCTGGCCGCCACTTCTTCTCCCGCCTTCGCGCAATATGCTGACCGGTTTTCGGCGACCGCCGAGGTGGCAAGCGATGAACGCAGGCGGGGGTTGAGCTGGAGCGATGGCGACCCGGTCGCGCGGGGAACAATCGTCATACAGGCGACGGAGGGATTGAGCTTCGATGCCGCCGCGACATCCTTATGGAACAGCAGCCGTCACCGTGGAGCCGATGCCGTGGTGGACCTTGGCACATCCTATGCCCGGCAAATGGGCGCATGGCGGCTTTCTGCGAGAGGGGTATATCACCTGTTTCCGGGTGCGTCGGGACAGGGATATGGCGAGGTTGGAGCCGGTGCAGGATTCCTGATCGGCCCGGCAAATATTGACGTCAACGCCAGCTATGCACCACGACAAAGCTCGATTGGCGGAGATAATCTTTACCTCTCGGCTTCGGCATCGGCGGGTATCCCCGGCACGCCGTTCACCGTCTCGGCGCATGTCGGTCGTTCGAGCGGCCGGACCCGCAATATGGAAGATGCAGCCCGCCTGCGGCCTGATGGCACATATTGGGACCACGGGATCAGCATCGATTATCTGAAGCGGCAATGGTTTGCGGGCGTGCGTTATGCAAATAGCAGCATCGATGGCGAAGCGCGTCACTCAGGAGCAACCCTGATCGGCCGGGCCGGTATCGCCTTTTAGGCTGCCTCAGCCCTTCAGCGCCATCGCGGCCAGTTCAGCGGAGGATATCCCGGCGGATCGCAGAAAGCCCTGATAATAGTCGCAACCTTCGCGCGCCAGCAGATCGAGTTGCTGCTGTGTCTCGACCCCCTCGGCAATGACGCTCATGCCGAGGGACTTGGCCATGTGGATGACGCCCCGGACCACGATCCGGTCGCGGGCAGTACCCGCAATGTCCTGGGCCAGGCCGCTGTCGATCTTGAGATAGTCGAGGGGGAGGCTCTTTAGGTAGGCGAGGCTGGAATAGCCGGTGCCAAAGTCATCGACCGCCACCGCCAGACCCTCTGCCCGCAGAGCGGTGAGGAGCGCGGTGGCCGCAGCGATATTTTCGATGAGGCCGCTTTCGGTGATCTCAACCGTCAGGCGCGAACGGGGAAAGCCGCTTTCGTCAACGAGGTTGAGGAACTGCGACATGAAGCCCGGCTGCGCGATGTCGGCAGCGGTCACGTTGATCGACAGACGAAGATGCGAGAGCGTCCGGGGCCAGGCCGCCGCCTGACGCAATGCTTCGGCCTGGATGTGGGCCGAAAGCGGAAGCATATAGTCGGATCGCTCCGCTGTCGCGAAAAGCATGCCCGCGCCGAGGGGGCCATATTGAGGGTGGTTCCAACGGGCGAGCGCCTCCACACCCGTCATGTGTTCGCCCCCTACCGGATATTGCGGCTGGAAAACGATGCCGATTTCTCCCCTGTGCAGCGCAAGGCGCAGGTCGGTTTCCAATTGGTCGGCATCGACCTGACGGCTGCGCTTTTCGGCCGAGAAGATGCGAATACCCTCTCCGCCCCCTGCCCGCGCGTCCGCCAGAGCGGTTCCCGCCCGCCGGAGCAGTCGGGTTGCATCATCGTCTGCTCGCGACTGAGCGATGCCGCAGCGGGCCGTCAGGCGGATTAGGTGGTCCCCCGCGCTGAAAGGCCGGACGATGACGCCGATTAACTGGCGCGCGAGGAAGGTTGCTCGGTCACTGGCAGCTGCCTCGCCCGTGAGGCCGACGAGAAATTCGGTCCCGGCGATGCGGGCCACGATAGCGCCGGGCGCGGCGTCTGCCGCCATCCGCTCGATCCTCCTCGCAATCCGGCCGAGCAGGGCGTCGCCGACCACCTGACCATAGGCGGCGTTCATGCGGTCGAACTGACTGATCGAGAGCAGGAGGATCGTGGTGGCAAGGCCGGAACGCTTTTCCAACCACTCCAGCGCTGCCTGCCGCGAACGAAGGCCGGTCAGGTCATCCCGGCCGGTCGCATCGTCCCCATGCATATCAGACAACCACTCGACATCGGCAGCCACGACGCCGTCGATCAAGCGGAGATGATGAACGAGCCGGTCGCCCGGTCGCCCCGGCGCGGCATGGGCAAAGGATTCTGGCCGACCCGATCGCATCATGCCGCGCAGGCCCGCAATAACCGACCGCCGTTCCGCACGGGGCAGGCAGCGAGCAAACTGCGCAGGGCTGATCGTCTGGCGATCGAGGTTGAGGTGCCGGGCGAGATTGTCGCTGAGACGCAGGGATCGCCCTCCCCGCTCCAATTCCCAGAATAGCGCGTCGCCACGGCGTATGCGTTGGGCGCGCTGGCTAGGCATTGTGCCGCCGCCGAGACGGTCCACGAGACGCTGGGCCGAAGCGAGCGTCGCCCGCAACTGATCGGTTGAAAATGGAGCGGCGAGAAAATGGGTCGCACCCACTTCCAGCAGTCCCGTGACAGACCCCAGCGCCTGCGCGTCGATCAGGGCGATGAGCGCTCCACCGCCCGCCTCGACAGCCGGGGAAAAGGCATCGATGAGGCCGCTGGCTCCGTCCGTCGCATCGCGCATGTCGACAAGGGCGATCTGAGCATCGCTATGCAGGAACCGTTGCGGCGCATCCTTCGTGCGCCGGGCCGCGATGGCACGCCAGCCAGCCAGACCAGCCGCACGCGACAAGCCATCCCTGTCACCGGGCGACAGAATGAAAAGGCTGCGCTGTCCATGCAGTGCGGATTCACCGCTCACATCAAAACTCCCGGGGTACAGCGCATGGCGGGCATATAGCAGACAGGCGTTAGCGACCCGTTCACGCTCCTGCAACCGGCAGTGCTTGCACCGGACTTTGCCATGGCCTAGCTAGTCCAGCATGAACAGCCCCGATCTTCGGCGCACGGGCATGACCGATGCGTTGGGTCGCCGGATCAGCTATTTGCGGATTTCGGTCACGGATAGATGCGACCTGCGTTGCCGCTATTGCATGGCGGAGCGCATGACCTTCCTGCCCAAGGATCAGGTGCTGACGCTGGAGGAGATCGCGCTGCTTGCCGACCTCTTCATCGCCCGGGGCGTTCGCAAGATCCGGCTGACTGGTGGCGAGCCGCTGGTCAGGCGGGACATTGTCGACCTGGTGCGGCGCATTGGACGCCATTTGGGCGAAGAGCTCGACGAACTGACTTTGACCACCAACGGCACGCGGCTGGCCCAGCATGCCGAGGCGCTTTTCGACGCGGGCGTACGGCGGATCAATGTCAGCCTCGACAGCCGGGATCCCCAGCGGTTCGCCCATGTCACGCGCAATGGGGACATCCGGCCGGTTCTTGAGGGGCTGGCGGCAGCGAAGGCGGCGGGTCTCGCGGTCAAGATCAACATGGTGGCGCTGAAAGGTGTCAATGATGATGAAATCCTGCCGATGCTCCAATGGTGCAACCAGCAGGGATTTGACCTGACATTGATCGAGACGATGCCGCTGGGCGAGACTGGCGAGGATCGCACTGATCATTATCTGCCGCTGACGGAAGTAGTGGAACAACTGCGGCAGCAGCGTGAATTGCGGCCCATCGAGCATCGCACGGGCGGGCCTTCGCGCTATCATGCGGTTGACGGGATGCGTGTGAAATTGGGGCTTATCACGCCCCTGACCAACAATTTCTGTGCAGATTGCAACCGTATGCGCATGACCTGCGAAGGGAAGATATTCATGTGCCTGGGACATGAGGATCATGTCGACCTTAAGACCGCCTTCCGTGAAGGTGGCATCGAGGCGGTCGAACCACTGATCGATCGTGCGCTGCGTTTGAAGCCAGCCAAGCATGATTTTCGCATCGGCGGCGATGCGCCGACCGCAGCGGTTAGCCGCCACATGAGTGTAACGGGCGGATGACCGAGGAACCACGGCGCGCCCTTCTGGCGTCCCCCACCCAAGCTGCGAAGGCCGCCGAAGAACGGCTTCGCGCCGCCTATGAGTTCGTCCCTGTGGAACAGGCGAACATGATCATCGCGCTGGGTGGCGACGGGTTCATGCTGCAAACGTTGCATTCCATGCTGGAGAACCGCCGGATCATGCCTGTGTTCGGAATGAACCTTGGCACGGTCGGCTTCCTGATGAACGAATGGCGGCTGGAACGGCTGGAACAGCGGATCGAGGCGGCCAAGCTTTTCAAGGTCAATCCGTTGCGCATGACGGTCGATACCGTCGATGGCGAACGCTTTTCGATTCCCGCCATCAATGAAGTGTCGCTGCTGCGTGAGACGCGCCAGACGGCGAAGCTGGAAGTCCATGTAAATGGCCGAACAGCGCTCACTGAACTGGTATGCGACGGCGTGCTGGTCGCAACGCCTGCTGGCTCTACGGCCTATAATCTGTCCGCGCATGGTCCTATCCTGCCGCTGGGTTCGGGCCTGGTCGCGTTGACGCCGATCAGCCCCTTTCGTCCCCGCCGCTGGCGTGGGGCGATCCTGCCTGAAAGCACGGCGATCCGTTTCACCGTGCTTGATCCGGTGAAGCGCCCCGTTAGCGCGGTCGCGGATCAGCGCGAAGTCCGTGACGTCGCCGAGGTCGAGGTGCAGATCGATCGAGGGACGCCTCTCACCCTCCTTTTCGACCCCGAACATACGTTGGATGACCGGATCGCAGCGGAACAATTCATCGCCTGAAAAAATTCGCAATTCTGTCCTTGCCATCCGAAGAATCTCGCTGCTATAGGCGCGGCCTGCCCAGCGAGAGCCGGGCTGCTCCCCGATAGCTCAGCGGTAGAGCATTCGACTGTTAATCGAATGGCCGTAGGTTCGAATCCTACTCGGGGAGCCACTTTCGCCCACTTGGGCGGCTCCAGAAATTTGCGGAAAGTAGCGGAATTCGTCCGAGCGGGCGGACAAGGCGCGCGCATATTCGCTTGCCGGAATATCGCTGCGTCGCTTCGTATGTTGAGACTGTAGAGATGAATTGCTCGCCGCCGAAGCGACGCCCTTCAGCGTCTCAAAAGAGCGTAAACACGACAAACCCCATCCCCATGAGGGGATGAGGTCATCGATCTGAAAGACGTTAAGTCAGCGCGAAGCGAACTGGCGCGGCTTGGATGCCAGCGCCCACCGCTGCGGCGCCGCGCCGGGGGCTTTTTCCCGAACGAAGCATTGGCCACGGCGAGCGCGGATTGCGCGGCATAGCGCCGCCGCTTCCACACGATCGTCAAAGCCGCTGACCGCAAGGCGGGCATAGCTGACGCCGTTCACGGTAATCTGGCTGGTGAGGACCGGCAACGCGGCTATCGCGCTGTTCCGGCGGGCGATGTCGTACCATTTCTCCTTGGCGATCGCCGCGTTTGAATAGGCGCCAAGTTGAACGACCCACGGGCTGTTCCCATTGCCATCGAAACGAAGTGCTGGGCGAGCCGCGAGCGGAGCGCGAGCGACTGCCTGCCGGCGGAGCCCTGCGGCCTTTGCCGGAGCATGAGATACTTTCATGGGCACCGCCGGAGCGACATAAGGCGTGAAGGCGACCGCCTGCTGAACCGGTTCCTGCTGCGTCGCTTCGGGGGCAACCTCCTCGGCGACGGAAGCGGTCGGCGTTTCGGCCGCACTGGCCTCTGCCATCTGAACGGGCGCGGCTTCGGTCGCGAGGGCGAGCGCGACGGGCTGGCCCGCGTCGCTGCCATCAACGGCTATGCCCATCAGACCGGCAATGCGCTGCTGCGCGAAATCGGGAGCAGCGGTCTGCGCCCACTGAGCGATGCGCTGATTGGCGGCGAGCGGTTCGAGGTCGAGGCCCGCCATCACGCGCGCATCCTTCCACCGTCCCGCCAGCGCATAGGCATAGGCGAGATTTTGGCGCGTGCGCGCGGTGGCTGAGGGATCGTGAATGGCTTCGGACAGGATGCGAACACCCTCTGCCGCGTCGCCAGCCATTGCCATGGCGAGTCCATAGTCGCTCGCGGGAACGACGTCTGAATTGGTTGCGAGCAGCTCGCGCGCAGCATCATTCTTCCCAAGCGCTACCTTCACCAGGGCGAGGCTGACGATCGTGCGGGAATCGCGATTGCCAAGGGTCATGGCGTCGGTGAGCGCGGTTTCGGCGGAAATGAGACGGCCACTCGCGATATAGGCGCGGCCCAGCAACTGCCGATAATTTGCGTCTTGTGGAGCAGCTTTGACCGCCGCCTCTGCCGCCGCGACTGCGCGAACGCCATCCCGGCTGATCAACGCCTTGTCGATGGCTGCTGTCACACGGCTGGGATCCTCCTTGGCCGCTGCGATCGCAGACGGACGGAATGCCGCGCCGGTGCAGCCGACCATCGTGGTTCCAACGATCAGCGACGAAAGTGCCGCCTTGGAAAGAGCGCTGCGCTTCATGGCTTGATCCTTCTTACTCTGCTTCGTCGCGCGGCAGTTGCTGCGCGAGCCGGTCGATTTCCGGCAGGCTGGCGAGGAAAATATCGAGTGCTTCGGTCACCATCTGTTGGGCAGAACGGCCCGCGACGGCGCTCGCAAGGCGAAGCTTAAGATGCCGATCCGCGTCCAGCCGCAGCGTGAAGGCGGCCTTGCGGCCTTTGGTTCCGGTACGGATGGCGGGAGCGATCGTCTTGACCGCTTCTTCCATGCGCTCGGCCAATTCCTCTCGCTCGACAACGACGGAAGGGATGGGCGCGGCTACCGGCGGCAGCGTCATCGGGGTAAGCCCGACAACGGCGCGAGGCTCGGCAGGCACCGGCTCGGGCTCGGTCACGTCGAAACCCATGTCGTTCCAGCCCAAATCATCCTGCAGCAGCGCTGCCGTTGCCTGATGGCCGAAGCCCATGATGGGGCGGCGCATGGCGGGCTGGGCAGCGCCCTTGCGGGCGAGAAGTCCGGAGGTCAGCGAAGCGAGTGGCTTGGGTTCGGCCATGATGTCTTCCCTCCCTTTACTGACCTACGACGCGGCGGCCGAAGCCACCCGTCGCTGGACGAACCGCGCCGCTGGTGCCCGCCGTGCCGTTGGGCACCGAGAAGACCGTGCGGCGGAAATTCTTTTCCAGACGGTCGGAGACATAGGTCCACAATTGCGTAACCTCGCCCGCCGAACGGCCGTTGGGATCAACCTCCATCACCGTGCGGCCGTCGATCATCGATGCGGCGAAATCAGTGCGGTGATGCAGCGTCACGGGCGCAACAGTGCCATGCTGGGAAAGCGCCACAGCAGCTTCCGATGTGATCCGCGCCTTCGGCGTAGCGGCGTTGACCACGAAGATCAGCGGCTTGCCTGCCCGTTCGCACAGGTCCACCGTCGCACCAACAGCGCGCAGGTCATGAGGGCTGGGACGGGTCGGCACCACGATCAGTTCGGCGACGGAGATGACGCTTTGAATGGCCATGGTGATCGCCGGGGGCGTATCTATCACCGCAAGTTTGAAGCCCTGCTGACGCAGAATTTCAAGATCGGCCGCGAGACGAGCGACCGTCGTCTGGGCGAAGGCGGGAAATTCGGCCTCACGTTCATTCCACCAGTCGGCAAGGGACCCCTGGGGATCGATGTCGATCAGGACGACGGGGCCAGCGCCTGCCCTTTGCGCCTGAACGGCCAAGTGACCAGACAAGGTGGTCTTCCCCGATCCGCCTTTTTGCGATGCCAATGCGAGTATGCGCACGCGCGTTTCCCCCAGAAAATCCAATTGCCTATTGGACTGCCACGGCGGCACCTAAAAATTGGTTAACTTCGGCGCATCCTTCAAAAGGAAGCATGGTATGAAGAATGCGCCTTCTAATGCTAAGCGAGCGTTAACCTTGTTCGCTCATAGGCTGGGGCTACGCTGTTCTTTCAGGAGCACATGCACATGAAGTACATCTGGGGCATCTTGGCCGCCGCAACGATGCTGAGTCTGGCGCCGCCTGCCCTTGCCGATGTAAAAGCCGGGGTCGATGCCTGGCAGCAGGGTGATTATGAAAAAGCCGTCAGCGTCTGGCGGCCGCTTGCGCAGGCAGGCGATCCTGATGCGCAATTCAACATGGGCCAGGCGAACAAGCTTGGACGCGGTGTCAAAGCCGACATGGCCGTCGCGCTCGATTGGTATCGGAAGGCCGCCGCGCAGGGTCACGTTCGGGCCGAGGACAATCTCGGCCTGCTGATGTTTCAGCAAGGGGAGCGTGCGAGCGCCCTTCCCTATCTGCAGCGATCCGCGGCGCGGGGCGAACCGCGCGCCCAATATATCGTCGGCACGGCCCTTTTTAACGGAGATTTGACGACCAAGAACTGGCCCCGCGCCTATGCCCTGATGAGCCGGGCGGCGGCGGCGGGCCTGGCGCAGGCGACGGCCAGCCTGAAGCAGATGGATAAATATATCCCTGATGATCAACGTCAGCAGGGGCTCGCGCTGGCGCGGGAGATGGGCCAGAACGAGGTAGCGGCGCTGGCGGAAGCCAATGGCCGCCTGTCCGCCATGCCCATTCTGCGCGAAGAAGCGCCGTCGATGGCGAGCGCCGATCTGCGACCTGCGCGCACTCCGGAAAAGCCTGCGCCCGTCAAGCCATTGCCGAAGCCGAAATCTGATGCGCCCAAGGCCGCCGTGGCCGCCGCCCAAACGCCGAAGCCAGTCGTTGAAAAGGCGAAGGCCAGCAAGACGCCAGAGCCCAAGGTGGCAGCCAGCGGACCCTGGCGCGTACAGCTAGGAGCGTTTAGCGAAGAAGCCCGCGCGCGCGCGCTTTGGACCAGTCTGCGCGGCAAAGTGGCTGGCCTGTCGGCCTATCAGCTTTTTCTGGTGAAAGGCGGAGCAATGACCAGGTTGCAGGCTGGGCCGTTGGCAAACAACGCGGAAGCGTCTCGGCTATGCAGTGCCATCAAGGCTGCCGGTGCCGATTGCATGCCCCGGAAAATGTGACGAGACATAATACTGGCTCTTGGAAGTCGGGGATCGGCGCGCGATAACGGTCATATCCGATATGGAGCGCGCCATGGCCGTCGATAGCGATCAGGGAAATGTAACAGCGCTGGTCAGGGCCACGCTGGGCGATAGTGCTGCGGAGCAAGTGCTTGCGGCGCTTACGATCGCACCGCCTTTGCTGGCGGAAACCGGCCCTTATGTCTCTCGGGCAGCGCTTGCCATGGCCTTGAACGTCATTCTGTTTCACGGCCTACTGCAAAGGGTTCCGAGCGGCGCTGCTTATGTGGCGGACAGGTTGGCCAGCGGTGGCAAAGTGGTGTTCGATCATGGAGCACTAAGAACGATCCGCCTGCCCCAAGGCCCCACGGGAGCTTTGCCCGCCGGGGAAGACGCTTTCACGCGTATCCTAAAGCCATTGGGCTATACGCTGGCTGGGGTTTATCCGCTGGACCGGCTGAAAATGACCGGCCGCGCCTATGCGCATGCCGACGCTCCCCAAGACATTCCTCAATTCTTCGTTTCGGAACTGCATGTGGATCGTTTTGATGCCGAGTTTGCTACAGTCGCGACGCGCGTTTTTGGCACGTCGCGCGATCCGCTCGATCCGGAAACGCGGGCAGTATTGCGCGCCTATGAATCTGGACAGCTTGTCCCATTCGAGCATGCGCGGACGACCTTGACGGTCCTGGTGTCTGCCTTCGATCGGCAGCATGATCCTGCCACGTTGGAAGATTATGAGCTGTTGCTATCGCGGTCGCCTGAAGCCGCGTGGATCGCGACGGAGGGTAACGCGTTCAATCATGCCACCGACCGGGTGGCGGACGTCGCGGCCTTGGCCGAATGGCTGAAAGCTGAAGGATGGCCGATCAAGGATGAGGTTGAAATTTCCCGCAATGGCCGCGTGAAGCAGACCGCCCTTCGCGCGGACCCGGTCGAACGGCTATTTGCCGGAAACAAGGTGCGGCAAGTACCCGGTTCTTTCTACGAATTCATCAGCCGGGATGTCGATCCCGCAAACGGGTTGCTGGACCTGTCATTCGACGCGGGGAATGCCACCGGAATTTTCGCGATGACGAGCGCCAATGGCTGAGTTCCTTTAACGGCTTGATCATGGGAGCGGCATAAGGCAACGGCTTTCCCGATCATTCGCGGAGGCTCCCTTTGAACAATCCGGTTATCCCATCATGGGTGCTGACGCTTGTCTGCTCCGACCGTGTGGGAATCGTTGCGGCGGTCAGCCAGTTCCTGGCGGAACGCGGATGCTTCATCACGGACAGCCAGCAATATGCCGACAGGGAAGCGGGGCGCTTCTTCATGCGGGTGGCTTTTGAGGCAACCGATGGCCGGATCACGGATACCGAGCAACTGCAAGGCGAGTTCGATGCCGTAGGCGCGCGCTTCGGCATGGACTGGCGTATCACCGCCGCACAGGAAAAGCCGCGGATGCTGCTCGCCGTTTCCAAGGGCTCGCACTGTCTGGCCGACCTCCTGCACCGTTGGCAGACAGGGACGTTGGCCATCGACATCATGGGGGTGGTGTCGAACCATCCGGACATGCGCCGGATTACCGAATGGCATGGCATCCCCTATCATGAGCTTCCGCCGAACGGAGATAAGGCAACGCAGGAAGCCGCTTTGCTGGACGTTTTCAGCCGATCACGATCGGATTATCTGATCCTCGCACGCTACATGCAGGTATTGTCCGAAAAGCTTGTGGAACAGATCGAAGGACGTTGCATCAATATCCACCACAGCTTCCTGCCGGGATTCAAGGGTGCGCGGCCCTACCACCGGGCGCATGAGCGCGGCGTCAAACTGATCGGCGCGACGGCGCATTTCGTGACCGCCGACCTCGATGAAGGGCCGATCATCGAACAAGCCGTGGAGCGCGTCGACCATCGTGCCACGGCCGAAGACATGATCCGCATCGGCCGCGACATCGAGGCGCAGGTTCTGGCGCGGGCGGTCGGCTGGATCGCTGACCGCCGGGTGCTCCTGAATGGTGGAAAGACCGTCGTTTTCCGCTGATCAGATGCCGAGTTTGGCCCAAAAGTCTTCGGGCGCAATCACGGCATCAGCCGTAGCTCTGGGCTTCCGCGACCAGGATGAGTGTGGAATGTAGATGTCGCGCCCTGTGTCGCGAGGGCGTTTGCGGCGTGCAACAATGGGTCGAGGGCTCATCGTCTTCTCCTTATGCGGAGGAACACGAAACCTTGCGTGGTCGCATGGGGGCCGTGCGCTTTAGCCGTTGTTGACGCGGAGCAAGCTGTCATCCTTCAAAAGCCGCGGAGCCTTAAGCTCGACGCCTTTCTACAATGCCGCTTTTGAAAGGAAACATAGCTTTGCTTTAACGGCAGTCACTTACGCTTGCCGCCGTTGCCGAGGTTCGATCAAAATAGAATGTCGTAAATAAACCAGCCCACAATGAGGAAGCTGGTGACGACACATATCCGATCGCCATAGATATCAATTCGCGACATCGCCGACATCCTTCCGCACGCGGCGATCTTTGTCGCCTGCGTGGACAGGATAACGCATCAAACCAGGAAAGGGAACAAAAAGTGCGGCGCCGGTCAGGCCGTCACTAAGCCGCGATGACGCAGGAAGGACTGGGTCGCCTCAACGGGACCCCGATAGGCCTCCTGAAACTCGGCGCTCCAATATTTAAGGTCGTCAAGATCGATACGTGCGCCCGAAACCGCACAAAGGACGAACTGGCCCGGGCGCACTATGTCGAAATGTGGCGTGTGATATTCCAGCACCGCCAATCCCTGAATCTCCGCCATCAGTCGCCCGTCAAAATGCGGTCTACGAGCTGCTTCACCGTCGGCACGAAACCGTTGGAATAGAAAGGATCCTGCTTGAACTTGTAAGCGCCGTGTCCGGCGAACAGGAGGTTCTTGTCCAGGTCCCCGCCATGCACCGCCTCTTGCAAGGATTTCTGGATGCAGAAGCTCCTGGGATCGGCAAGACGGCCGGTGGAGTTCGTTTCACTGTCCATCCAGCTAGAGAATGCGCACTGGCTGAGACAGCCCATGCAGTCGGTCTGATCCTTGCGGATCTCCGCGCGTTCCTCTTCCGTGACGAATACCAGCGTGTTGTCGGGAGTCTTGAGAGCGGAGGTGAGGCCCTGCCCCACCCACTCGCGCGCGCGCAACAGGTCGCCGCGCGTTACCCAGAAATTCTTGCCCTTCACGCCCGCATCAAGCTGATGCGTGTGATCGCCCGCCTGCTCCGTGCTGAACGGGATCTGGCGTTCCGACCGCGCCTCAAGCTGGCGCAGGAAGGGGTTCCGGATCGCCGAGCTGTAGAAGCCGGTCGGCGAGAAGCGATGAAGCAGTACGTCGCCCGGTTCCAGCTGGGTCAGGCGTTCCTTCCAAAGCTGGGGGATAGGGCTTTCCTGCGTCAGCAGCGGGCGTGTGCCGAACTGGAACGCGATGGTGCCCAGTTCCGGATTGTCGATCCAGTCGTTCCAATCTTTGAGGTGCCAGACCCCGCCTGCCATGACGATTGGCACTTCGTCGGATATGCCGCCTTCGCGCATGGTTTCCCGAAGCGCCTTGACGCGCGGATAAGGATCCTGAGGCTCCCGCGGATCCTCGGCATTGGAAAGGCCGTTATGACCGCCCGCCAGCCACGGGTCCTCATACACCACGGCCGCCAGCCATTCAGACGCCTTCGAATAGGCGCGCTTCCACAAGGCGCGAAAGGCACGTCCCGAACTGACGATAGGGAGGTAGCTCACGCCATAAGAGGCCGCGATCTCGCTGAGCTTGTAGGGCATACCCGCGCCGCAAGTGACGCCCGCCACCATGCCCCTGGTCTTTTCCAGAACGCCGTGCAGCACGCGCTGCGCACCGCCCATTTCCCAGAGCACGTTGATGTTGATCGCGCCTTTACCGCCAGCGATTTCGAAGGCGCGCTTCACCTGTTCCACCGCACCATCGACGGCATAGGCGATCAATTCTTCGTGACGATCGCGGCGAGTACGACCGTGGTAGATCTGGGGAATGACATTGCCCATACTATCATAGCTGTCGGCATTGACCGCCGACACGGTGCCAATGCCGCCCGCAGCGGCCCATGCACCGGAACTGGCGTGATTGGAGACGGCCACGCCTTTCCCGCCCTCGACCAGCGGCCATACTTCACGACCACCATAGATGATGGGCTTCAAACCCTTGAACAACCTAATCTCCCGCGCAACATCTGCTGGGTCACCCGTCGACTAAGGGCCGCTCTATAGCAGCTTTCACGACCGATGACGAATTTACGGCCGCGCCCTACCGCAAAATATGGGGGCTGGATAGTACCTGTCCATAAAGCGTCGCATAAGCATCCACCATTGCGGCCTCTTCAAAATCGCGTTGCGCCCGGTGCAGGTTCGCGTCACCCAGACGGTTGCGAAGCTCGGAACTTGCGGCCAGCCGTCCTAGCGCGTCGGACAGCGACGCCTCATCAGAGGCGATGAATGGCTGGTTTTCCGGCGCGACCATTTGAGCGACATCTCCCACGTCGGTTGACGCCACCGGCAGGCGCGCGGCCATCGCTTCCACCAGGGAGATGGGGAATTGTTCACTGTCGGAGGAAAGGGCGAAGATATCGAGCAAGCCGATCAAACACGAAGGATTGGGCAGGAACCCGGGCATGCAGATGTCATCGAGCCCGTGCCGCGCCGCTTCCGCCATGATCGCGTCGCGCTCAGACCCTTCTCCGATGACTACCAGTTGCAACTTATCACGGTGCGGCGCGACAGCGCGGACCAGCCGGGGGATATTCTTAACCGGGCGCAAACCGGCCAGCGTGCCGACAAGCAGCTTGCCCGGTGAGCGCGCCAACCCTGGAATGGCTCCGGGAACGGGTTGGAGATATTGTGCGACGTCGATCCCGTTGCGGATCAGATGAACTTTCCGCGCAGGCTGATGCCACATCGCGCGGGCAATCTGGTTTAGCCGGATGGACGGCACGACGACGGCCTGGGCGCGCTGGAGCGCCAGCCGACGGTAGAGGTTGCGCCCTGTCTTGAGGCGCTCAGCCTCCTCGATGTTGAAGCCGTCCTCATGATGGATGAGCGGGGGCATCGGGAAAAAGGATGAGCAGAAACGATGGGCCATGACAGCATCCATCGCGCCCCAATTATAGGTGAGAACGAGGTCAAAACTGGACATGAACCGTCCTAAAGCCCGGAAGCGGCCTGGGCCGGGACGGCCGGTGAGCCGTGGAGGATCGGGGAAGCTGACATCTATTCCCGGCGCGATCGCCGATCGGGCGCCCATTGCTTCGGGCGCCGCGCTGACAATCGTGTGGCTGGCGCGGTTGCCCCACAGGTTCATCAGGCGGACGGCGCGCGCTTCCTTGCCGCCGAGGGAAAAACTGCCGTGAACATGAAGAAGGCGGGGCGGCCGCTGATGAGCGTCAGCCATACAGGACTCGAGCGAGTAGGCGGTCGATGGCGGCGGCAGCTTCCGGTTCGTCCAGGATCGGCGCGTGGCCGACGTCGGGAACGGTCACGAGTTCAGCGCTCGAGCCCATATCTGACAGCATGCGTTCGGCTGTTGAAGCGCTGATAACGTCGGAGTGTTCGCCGCGCAGGATCAGTGAAGGAATGCCATGGAAGGAAGACATTACGGGCCACAGGTCGACCCCGGCCTCACCTCCGGCCAAGCGGAGGGGTTCAGCTATGCGCATATCGTAGTCCAGCACTACGCGGCCTCCGCTGTTGAGTCGGTACAGGCGCTTGGCCATGGCTAGCCATTGTTCGAGGCCATAGCGCGGGTAGATATCTCGGTTCGCCTCTTCGAGGGCGCGGGCGGCCTGAACCCAGCTTTGGTGCGATTGGCCAACGCCCACATAGGTGCGGATGCGGTCTAGGCCCGCTTGTTCGAGCTTCGGCCCGACATCGTTCAAAAGCGCGCCCGCCAGCCACTCGCGGTGAGTCGCGGCGATCAACATGGTGATGAGGCCGCCGAGCGAAGTGCCGATCGCGACGAAGCGGGTGATGGCAAGGTCGGCGAGAAGGCGGCTGATGTCCTGCAAATAGGTTAGCGGGACATAGGTCATCGGGTCCTTGGCCTGCGCGCTTTCGGCCCGGCCGCGCATGTCGGGGCAGATGAGGCGCCAATCGCCCGCCAGACAATCGGCCAAGGGTTCAAAATCGCGCGCATTGCGGGTCAGGCCCGGCAGGCACAGTAGCGGCGGGCGACCGTCTTCGCCCCCGCCATAATCGCGATAATGGAGCCTGAGGCCGTCGGGCGACCACCAATAGCCGTCGGTGAAGCTGGTCAACGGTCGTGCGCCCTCAAATAAATGTCCAGCGGTTGCAACTTCCTGCCCCGCTCCCCCATATCGCCGCATGGACAAATCCTCGCAAGCAAACAGATACAATCCGGCAAAGGAAATCTTCGGATTACAGCCGGATTTCGCCGATGAGGTCGCCCCCGCCGACTTCCCGCAGACGATTTTACGATATCGTAACGATCGGGCCGCAGCCAGCGTGGGGTTGGAAACGCTGAGCGATGACGAGTGGATTCGTCATTTCGGGCGATTCGCCTCCCTGCCCGGCAACCTGCCGCAGCCCTTGGCGCTGCGTTATCATGGACATCAGTTCCGGACCTACAATCCCGACATAGGCGACGGGCGCGGTTTCCTTTTCGCGCAGCTGCGCGACGATGCGGGACGGCTTTTGGACCTGGGAACGAAGGGGTCGGGCCAGACGCCCTATAGCCGCTTCGGCGATGGCCGCCTGACGCTGAAAGGCGGGGTTCGCGAGATATTGGCGACCGAAATGCTGGAGGCTCTGGGCGGCAACACATCAAAGACCTTCTCGCTGATCGAGACGGGCGAGGCGCTGGAGCGTAATGACGAGCCCTCCCCCACCCGCGCGGCAGTGATGGTACGGCTTAGCCATTCGCACATCCGCATTGGATCGTTCCAGCGCGCCGCCTATTTCGATGACAAACCGCTGTTGGAGCGGCTGACCGATTATTCGCTGCGGACGCTTTATGACGAGGAGCCGGGGAACAACGCCCCCGCGCAATTGCTGGGTCGCGTGGTCGAAAGGACGGCCGATCTGGCGGCAAGCTACATGGTCGCGGGGTTCGTGCATGGCGTGCTGAACAGCGACAATATCAATGTGACCGGCGAGAGCTTCGATTATGGGCCTTGGCGCTTCACGCCACTGTGGGAGCCGAGCTTTACGGCGGCCTATTTCGATCATGCCGGACTTTATGCCTTTGGGCGACAAGCAGAGGCGATCCATTGGGACGTGGCGCAGTTGGCTGTTTCGTTGAGGCCGTTGGTGGAGGCGCAGCCGCTGATCGAGCAATTGGAGCGATTTCCAGAGTTGCTCGGGCAGGCAATGGTCCGACGCTTTTGCTGGCGGCTGGGCGTGGTCCCTTCAGGAGAGGCGAACGCCATGATCCAGGCGGCCGTCAATGGCATGGCCGCGAGCGGGACGCCGATCGACCTTTTTTTCCATGACTGGCGCGGTGGAGAGCCGCGTGACGGGGCGGACTATTCGGGTGAGGCGTGGGCTCTGTTCCGTGAGGCTGTTGCGGGGATGGAGGCGAGTGGCAACAGGGGGCATGGCTATTGGAGCGATGCGACGCCCTGTTCGATGCATATCGACGAGGTTGAGGCGATCTGGAGCGCCATTGCCGAGCGGGATGACTGGTCGCTGTTGCACGAGAAGGTGGCGGCGGTTCGGCGGATGGGTGAGGCTATGGGGGATGGGCCGGCGGTGCCTTGAGGCGGGTGGGCTTGCTCGCTGCGCTCGCCCCCCCTCTCCCCCACCCTCTCCCCCTAAAGGGGAGAGGGAGTTTTAGTTGTTTTGCGCCGCTTCCCTAATGGGCTGTTATCCGCCATATCGGCTGCATGTCCGCGACGCTGACTTCGATTGAACCCGCCACTGGCGCACTGTTGTGGCAGGGGACTGCCAACGATGTAGAGGCTGAGGTCGCAAGGGTCAGGGCGGCTTGGCCCTCCTGGGCTGCACAACCGATTTCCTATCGCATCGAGACGCTGCGTCGCTTCGTCAATGTCGTGCGCGCCAATGAAGAGGCGTTGGCCGACCTGATCGCGCGGGAGACGGGAAAACCGCTTTGGGACGCGCGAACCGAAGTCACGGCCGTGATGAACAAGGTCGACATTTCGGTGGCCGCCTATTCGGAACGGACGGGGCAGCGGCGACTGGAATCGGCGATGGGCGCCCGCCAGTCGGTGCGGCACAAACCGCATGGCGTCATGGCGGTGCTCGGCCCCTATAATTTCCCCGCTCATCTGCCCAATGGCCATATCATTCCTGCCCTGCTGGCCGGGAACGGCGTGCTGTTCAAACCGTCCGAAAAGACGCCAGCGGTGGGCGAAATGCTGGTGCGCTTCTACCATGAGGCGGGCGTGCCGCAGGATGTGGTTCGTCTGGTGCTGGGCGGGCCGGATGAGGGCAAGGCGCTTGCAGCCCATGCCGACGTGAACGGCATTCTATTCACTGGTTCGGCATCGACGGGCTTGGCGATCAATCGGCAGTTCGCCAGCAATCCGGGCAAGATATTGGCGCTGGAAATGGGCGGGAATAATCCGATCGTCGTCTGGGACACCGGCGATATCGCCAGCGCCGCCGTCCTGGTGGTGCAGTCGGCTTTCCTGTCCAGCGGCCAGCGTTGCACGGCGGCGAGCCGGTTGATCGTCAAGGAAGAGCTGGCCGACATGCTGATCGGCGAGGTCAAGAAGATCGCCGACCGGCTGATCGTCGATCACCCGCATGCCGACCCTGCCCCCTTCATGGGGCCGGTGATCGACAATCATGCGGCGGACCAGCTGACCGAAAGCTTCCTTTATCTGATGAGCCATGGCGGGCGGCCGATAAAGCATCTGGTACGGCTGTCGGAAGACCGGCCGTTGTTGAGCCCCGCCATCATCGATGTGACTGCGATGACGGAACGGCCCGACGTGGAGCTGTTCGGGCCGTTGCTACAGGTAATCCGCGTTCCCGATTTCCCAGCGGCGATCGCGGAGGCGAACAATAGCCGTTATGGCCTGTCGGCTTCCCTGATCGGCGGGTCGCCCGAGCAATATAATCAGTTTTGGGCGAATATCCGGGCAGGCATTGTCAACTGGAACCGGCCGACCAACGGCGCTTCGTCCTCCGCGCCGTTCGGAGGCCTAGGCATTTCCGGCAATCATCGGCCGAGCGCTTTTTATGCGGCGGATTATTGTGCCTATCCGGTTTCATCGGCGGAGATCGAGCAGCCACGGGCATCGATCGGGATTGGGCTGAAGGAAGTGGATGTCAGTGGGATGGGGGATTGAGGGGTATCCCGGCGTCATGCCAGCGAAAGCCGTAAGCTTACATCCTCAGCCGCACGGGATCGAACGAGCGTCGCGTCATCCCAACTTCCGCTGGGACGACGCGATGCTGCTGTTCGTTTCGCCAACCGAAGTCGGCTCATTTTATCAGAACACAGGCTGATTAGCCGGGTCTTCCGGATCAACCACGGGCGCGGGGACAGGCGTCACGGGCGAGTGAATGCCGCATTCCACCTTGTCCCAACCGCGCCAGCGTCCTGCGCGCGGGTCTTCACCCGGCAGCACCTTCGACGTGCACGGCTCGCAACCCACCGACAGATAACCCTGCGCTTCCAGAGGATGACGCGGCAGGTCATGCTCCGCGAAATAGGCTTCCAGATCGTCCTTCGTCCAATCGCCGAGCGGATTGATCTTCAGGCGGCCGTCTTCCACCTCGAAACGCGGCATATTCTGGCGGGTGGTGGATTGAAACGCCTTGCGCCCAGAAATCCACGCGTCCAGCCCGTCCTTGGCGCGCTGCATCGGCTCGACCTTGCGGATGTCGCAGCATCCATCAGGATCATAGGACCAGCGCAGGCCCGTCTCGTCCTTCTTCGCAAGCACTTCCGCATTGGGAGTGACCGACCGGCTGTCGGAAAAACCCATCCGGCTGATGAGGGTATCGCGATAGTTCAGCGTTTCCGTGAACATCTTGAGCGTATCGACGAAGATCACCGGCACGCTCTTATCCGCCCGCGCCACCAGATCCAGCAGCACGGCGCTTTCCGTGCCGAAGGAAGACACAACCGCCACCTTGCCTGCCAGACCTTCGGCAAAGACGGTCTTGAGCATCGTTAATGCATCCACGCCTTCGAAGCGCGAATTCAGCGCGTCCGCGTCGGCCTGCGTGAAGGCAGGCCGGGCGTCGATTACGTCAAGCTGGCGGGCAGGTTCAGCCATCTATACTCTCCGGGTGCCGCTTCGCCCAAACCGGGCTGCGGCCATCGACGGTCTTTTGATAGACGTCGGCATAACGATTAAGGGCGCGATCGACGGCGGCATCGTCCAGCGCCTTGTCGGGGCGGAAGCTGTCGAAACCGCAGCGGCGCATGGCGTTGATCTGATCGACCAGCACATCGCCCACCGCGCGCAGTTCACCCGAATATCCAGCCTCGCGCAGGATACGCGCCGCCGAATAGCCGCGCCCGTCGCCATAGGCGGGGAAGTTCACTTCAACCAGCGACAGCCGGTCGAGATAGGGCAGCAACTCGCGCGCATCCTCACCCGCCTCGATCCGCACGGCGGTCGAATTGGACTGGCCGGTGAAGGATTCGACCGTGACAGCAGGTTCCTGCGCGGCTTCACCGTCGCGAAAAGTCAGGAACTCAACCATAGATCGCCTCCTTGAAGGGCTTCATGCCAAGACGGCGATAGGTGTCGAGGAAGCGCTCGCCTTCCTGACGCTCAGCGAGATAGAGGTCGGTGACCTTTTCAATGGCATCCACGACGCCATCTTCGGAAAAGCCCGGCCCCGTGATCTGGCCAACGGCAGCATCCTGCGCGCCCGATCCGCCGAGCGAGAGCTGGAAATTCTCCACGCCCTTACGATCCACGCCCAGCACGCCGATATGCCCGGCATGATGATGCCCGCATGCGTTGATGCAGCCGGAGATCTTGACCTTCAGCTCGCCCAGCTCCTTTTGGCGGCCTGCGTCCGCGAACCGTTCCGAAAGCTTCTGCGCCAGCGGGATCGACCGCGCATTGGCAAGGCTGCAATAATCCAGGCCCGGGCAGGCGATGATGTCGCCGATCAGGTCCAGATTGGCTTCCGCCAGCCCGGCCTCGTCCAGCTTCTGCCAGATGGCATAAAGGTCCGCCTTTTTCACATGCGGCAGGACAAGGTTCTGCGCATGAGTCACGCGCAGTTCGTCCAACGAATGGCGTTCGGCGAGGTCCGCCACCAACTCGATCTGCTCGGCCGAAGCATCGCCCGGAATGCCGCCGCGCGGCTTCAGGCTGATGTTGACGATCGCATAGCCGGGCTGCTTGTGCGCCGCGACCTGCCGGTCCACCCACAGGGCGAAGGCGGGGTCGCTACGGTCGATCTCGTCGCTCAGACCCTGATCATAAGTCGGATTGGCGAAGAAGGGCCGGATGCGGTCCAGTTCCTCACGTGGCGGGTTGAGGCCCAGCTCCCGCATATGCGCAAACTCTTCCTCGACCTGACGCTTATATTCCTCGACGCCCAGCTCATGGACCAGGATCTTGATCCGGGCCTTGTACTTGTTGTCGCGGCGGCCGTAGCGATTGTAGACGCGCAGGCACGCTTCCAAGTAAGGTACGATCTCATCTTCGGCCACGAAGTCCTTGATAAGAGGGGCGACCATCGGCGTGCGGCCCATGCCGCCACCGGCATAAACTTCCGCGCCGATCTGCCCATCGCGCGACACCAGCTTCAGGCCGATGTCGTGCAGCCGCATCGCCGCGCGATCCTCTTCACTGGCGATCACCGCGATCTTGAACTTGCGCGGCAGATAGGTGAATTCTGGATGGAAGGTCGACCACTGACGCAGCAGCTCGGCCCAAGGGCGTGGGTCCGTCACCTCATCAGCGGCGACGCCAGCATATTGGTCCGACGAGATATTGCGGATGCAATTGCCGCTGGTCTGGATGGCATGCATCTCGACCGTTGCCAACTCGGCCAGAATGTCAGGCGCGTCGGCCAGCTTGATCCAATTATATTGCAGGTTCGTTCGCGTGGTGAAGTGGCCATAGCCCTTGTCATATTTACGCGCGATCTCACCCAGCTTGCGCATTTGCGGCGCGTTCAACGTGCCATAGGGGATGGCGACGCGCAGCATATAGGCGTGCAGCTGAAGATAGAGGCCGTTCATCAAGCGCAGCGGCTTGAACTGATCCTCGGTCAGTTGTCCGGCCAGGCGGCGTTGCACCTGATCGCGGAATTCCTCGACGCGGGCGTCCACGATGGACTGGTCATAGCTGTCATAACGATACATGGTCAGATCACCCAGTTGCCGGCATCGGCGTCATTCGGTTTAAGCGTCAGGTCGGGGCGCACGGTCGGTCCCAGAGCGCGGATGCGGTCCTTGATATGGGCCGGGCGCACGCCTTCGTCGGTCAGGGTGGCGTCGATCACATAAGGAGCGACCACCCGCAGCGCGGCTTCCTCGGCACGGGCAAGCTCGTCGCCCTTGTCGCCCACATCGACGGATTCGCCGACCTGCCGCGACCAGCCGTCGCCCGCCCACCAGATCACGTCCCCGGTGCCAAGGTCATTGCCGGTCAAAATCTTCACGAATGCATCTCCGCCCCATTGTTCGCCTGTGTGGCCCAGCCAGCCAGCACGTCCTGCGCCAGCGCATAGGCCGCCACTTCCCCGACCACAATCAGGGCCGGACTTTTTACTTTTTCACGCGCCACCATGTCGCCCAGATCGGCGAGCAGGGTGCGCAGCGTGCGCATATCGGAACGCGTGCCATTTTCCAGCACCGCAACCGGAATAGCTGGCGACACGCCATCGGCGATAAGCTTGTCGGCGATATCCGCCGCCGTCGCCACGCCCATATAAATCACCAGCGTGCGGCCATGGCCAGCAAGCCCGGACCAGTCCTGTTCTGTCAGCCCCTTGCACTGGCCCGCGACGAAGGTCACCGCGCTCGCCGCATCACGATGGGTGAGGGGAAGCTGCGCCTGCGCCGCGCAGCCGATCGCCGCGCTGATCCCCGGCACGATCTCGACCGGCACGCCAGCGGCGCGGCATGCTTCCATTTCCTCGCCCCCGCGACCGAATACGAATGGATCGCCCCCCTTCAGCCGCACGACGCTACGCCCGCCGATCGCCAGTTCTACCAGCAAGGCGTTGATGCCCTCTTGCGGCATCGAATGGCGGCTGCGCTGCTTGGCGACGGAAATCAGTTCCGCGCCCGCCGAAGCCATGGCCAATATCTCGGCCGACACCAATCCGTCATGCACGATGACATCCGCCTGCGCGATCAGGCGCGCAGCGCGCAACGTCAGCAGTTCCGGATCACCCGGACCGGCGCCGACGAGAAAGACGGTGGCAGGGAGTTGTTCGGCCATGCTGGCCAGATGGCGGAAGCGCGCAACCGTTTCAATTCAGAATGCTTTGCCCATGGCGAAGGAAAATTTGGGGGATGGGTGTCCAAGTCCGGGCACCCGCCCCCGTCACACCCCGCAAAATCAGTCGCATTCGGGCCGGATGAACTCGGCCGCTTCCTCCACTAGCGTGAGGAAATAACGCCGTTCGCCGTCAGCTTGAGTGGCGCGATCCTGCCGTCGCGCAGATAGTGGACGTCCGTATTGGGCAGGCATAATGGAACAGCATCTGTCGAACAAGCCTCATGGCGCGAGCGCAGGAATAGCGATAACGTAGCCCTCTTACCTGTGGAAAGGGGACACCGCATGGCGATCGAGCTCAAGATATTGGCGTGGAGCTGCGCGCTCCTGTTGGTGCATATTTTTGCGGCGGCGCATTTTAAGACGAAGCAATATGGGCCGAAGTGGAATATGGGCGCGCGGGACGAGAGCTTGCCACCGCTGGAGCCGATCGCCGGACGGCTGGTACGCGCGCAGGCGAATTTCCTTGAGACCTACCCCATCGCGATCGTCGCGCTGCTCGGCGTGGTGGTCGCGGGACGGACGAGTGACCTGACGGCGATCGGCGCATGGCTGTGGCTGGGCGCGCGGATCGTCTATCTTCCGCTTTACGCGATGGGCGTGCCGGTGGTGCGGACGCTGGTTTATATGGTTGGGGTGATTGGTCTGATATTGGTGTTGCAGGCGCTCATTACGGGTTGAGCGCCCTCGCCCCTTAGTTCGAGTAGAGCCGAACTCAGTAGATCACTCATAATCGCCCATATAACCGCCGTCCGCGAGGTCGGAGAAGCGGGTGATCTTCGCGTCGAACTTCATACGGATACGGCCGGTCGAACCGTGACGCTGCTTGGCGACGATCAGTTCGGCAAGGCCGTAGATCCGCTCCATTTCCTGCGCCCATTCAAGATGCTCGCTACTCTCCTTGTTACCCGGCTCCTTCGCGGCGACATAATAATCCTCGCGAAAGACGAACCAGACCATGTCGGCGTCCTGCTCGATCGAGCCGGATTCGCGAAGGTCGGACAGCTGCGGTCGCTTGTCCTCCCGCTGCTCGACCGCACGGCTCAGCTGTGAAAGCGCCAGAACCGGGACGTTAAGTTCCTTCGCCAAGGTCTTGAGACCACGAGAAATTTCTGAAATTTCCTGCACGCGATTATCGCTGCCCCTGCCGCTGCCCTGTAGCAGTTGGAGATAGTCGACGATGACGAGGCCAATGTCATGACGCCGCTTCAGTCGGCGCGCGCGGGTACGCAAGGCGGCTATGGTCAGACCTGGCGTGTCGTCAATGAACAGCGGCAGCTCCTGAAGATCACGCGCGGCGCGGGACAGGTTCTGGAAATCGGCGCGGCTGATCTTACCCATGCGGAGCGCCTCCCCGCTGATGCCCGATTGTTCGGCGAGCACGCGGGTAGCTAGCTGATCGGCGGACATTTCGAGGGAGAAGAAGGCCGTCTTGGCGCCCATATTCTTTTCAGGCGGAATGCCATCGACATGGTCGCGCATCCAGCGGGACGCGGCGTTATAGGCGATGTTGGTCGCGAGCGAGGTCTTGCCCATGCCCGGACGGCCCGCAAGGATCATGAGATCCGAATTGTGGAGGCCACCGATCTTTTCATTCAGGCTGTTGAGGCCAGTGGTGATGCCCGAAACGTGACCGCCACTGTTGAGCGCCCGTTCGGCCACCTGCACGGCCATGGTGGTGGCGGTGGCGAAGCTTTTGACGGAGCCGGTTTCACCCTCGCCCTCCGATACTTTATAGAGCGCGACTTCGGCCATCTCTATCTGTTCGCGCGGGTTGACATCCTCACTGGTATCGAGAGCATTTTCAACCAGTTCTCGCCCTACATTCACAAGTTGACGCAGGAGCGCGAGGTCATAAATCTGGCTGGCGAAATCGCGCGCGCCGAGCAGGGCGGCACCGTTCCCCGTGAGCTGCGCGAGGTAGCCGACACCGCCCAATTCCTTGAGCGCCGGGTCCTGCTCCAGCATCGGCTTGAGCGTGACCGGATTGGCTACCATGTCGCGCTCAACCAGCTTCATCACGGCTTCATAGATGCGGCCATGCAGAGGTTCGAAGAAATGCTCCGCCTTGAGCTTGAGCTGAACATCCTCGGCAATGCGATTGTCGATCATCAGCGCGCCCAGCAGCGCGGCTTCCGCCTCCACGTTGCGCGGGAGTTCGGGGATGCCTGCTTCTGCGGCGGGATTAATCTGCACCAGTTCGACCATGCGCCTCTCATCGCGCTCGTCGGGGTTCTGCGCAAGGGGCAAGCTATGTCCCGACAGGCAAAGCTGTGGAGAACTCCCCCTTGCTTTTCATCGTCGGCAGAAGCAGGGACTATGGACCCATGACCGACCCGCGCATCATCGACATCACGCTTGACGAGCGGACGATCCTTTGGCGCAACGCGGATGTCGAGCAGGAGCGGCGGATCGCCATATTCGACCTGCTGGAAGATAATTATTTCGCGCCCCAGCGTACCCATGCCGATGATTATGCAGGTCCGTACCGCGTGCTGCTGCGCGTCGAGGATGGGCGGCTGGTGATCGAGATCAAGCGGGAGGATGGCGAGCCGCTGGAGGCGATCATCCTCGGCCTGGGCCGGTTCCGGCGTCCGATCCGGGAATATTTCGCGATCTGCGACAGCTATTATCAGGCGATCAGCAATGCCTCCCCGCAACAGATTGAAACGGTGGACATGGCGCGCAGGGCCATCCACAATGACGCGGCGGAAATGCTGATCGAGCGGCTGGATGGCAAGATCAAGGTCGATTTCGACACGGCACGACGCCTGTTCACGCTGATCTGCGTGCTGCATATCAAGGGGTAAGGGGACATTCGCCAGCATTCTTCCGGCCGGTTTCTGGTCCGCATCCTTGCGGGCGCGCTGGTCATTGGCCTGTTGGCATTGGGTGCGTGGAGCTATGCCTGCCGCTGGGCGCCGGGGCGCGACGTCTATCCGGTTCAGGGGGTGGCTGTTTCCGCTGACGGAGGCGCCATCGATTGGGGCACGCTGGCGGCCAATGGCGTCGATTTCGCCTATATAAGAGCGGCCAAGGGCACAGAGGGCCGCGACCCCGCCTTTGCGCGGAACTGGTCTGCGGCGCGTTCATCGGGACTGCGTTACGGCGCTGTGCTGGATTTCAGCCTGTGCGGCCGCGCCGCTGGTCAGGCGACACGCTTCGTCACGACAGTGCCACGGGACAATGCCGCCCTGCCCCCGGTGATCCGGCTCGACTTTGATCCTGGCTGCACTGCGCGGCCGGGGCGAGACGCGGTGCTGTCTGAACTCAATACGCTGGTGAACCTGGTTGAGAGCAATGCAGGCAAGCCGGTGCTCCTCAACATCTCTAAGGCTTTCGAGGAAGAATATGACATCGCGTCGGGCATAAACCGGACGCTCTGGCTGGATGGAAACTTCTTCCCGCCTGATTATGCTACCCGCCGATGGGTCATGTGGACGGCGAATGACATGCGTCATATCGATGGCATCGATGGCCCGGTTAGATGGGGCGTGGTCGCGCCATGACTATTGATACGGATGTCCAAAGCCTGATCGAGGCAGCGCGCGCGGCGAGGGCAAATGCCTATGCTCCGTACAGCCGCTTTCCTGTCGGGGCCGCCGTGCGGTTGTCCGATGGCGAGGTGGTCGTCGGCGCGAACTTCGAAAATGCGAGCTTTGGCCTGTCGCTCTGCGCTGAAACGGTGGCTTTGGCAGCCGCCAATGCGCAGGGGAGGCTTGGCGACGTCGAGGCAATCGCGGTCGTCGGGGGTGGTGCTGACCCGGTCACGCCCTGCGGAAGATGCCGTCAGATCCTGAACGAAGCAGAGCAGGTGGCGGGGCGGCCCATCGCCATTTATTGTGCGGCGGGCGATGGCGACTCCGTGGTCCAGCATAGCGTCGCCGAGCTTTTGCCTTTCTCTTTTGGACCCAATGATTTGGGTCATGACCCTTCCAGGAAGAGTTAAGAACAATCATGTCGATTTTGTCGGATAAGTGGATTCGCGAGCAGGCCATTTCCCAAGGGATGATCGAGCCATTCGTGGAAAATCAGCGGCGGGACGGCTGCATCAGTTATGGCCTGTCCTCCTATGGCTATGACGCGCGCGTGGCAGACGAGTTCAAGATCTTCACCAATGTCGACAGCGCGGTGGTGGACCCGAAGGATTTCGCGGCGAACAGCTTTGTCGATCGCAAGACCGACTGTTGCATCATTCCGCCCAACAGCTTTGCGCTGGCCCGGACGGTCGAATATTTCCGGGTGCCGCGCGATGTGCTGGTGATCTGCCTTGGCAAATCCACCTATGCGCGGTGCGGCATCATCGTGAATGTGACGCCGCTGGAGCCGGGCTGGGAAGGCCATGTGACGCTGGAGTTTTCCAACACCACGCCCCTCCCCGCCAAGATCTACGCCAATGAGGGGGCCTGCCAGTTCCTTTTCCTCAAGGGTAATGAGCCGTGCGAGGTCAGCTACGCCGACCGGGCGGGGAAATATATGGGGCAGCAAGGCGTCACATTGCCTCGACTCTAGGGGACGTGCGACAAGGGCGAGGATGAATATCGATCGGCGCCAGTCATGCTGAAGTTTTTCCGCCGCGGTGCATCGCCAACGCCCTCGTTCGTGCCCGACATAGGCGAGGGTCGGCGCGTTTATGCCATCGGGGACATTCACGGGCGGCTCGACCTGTTCGAACAGCTGCTGCGGCTGATCGATCAGGATGACTCGGCCCGCACGACCCTACCCTGCCATCTCATCCTGTTGGGCGACCTGATGGATCGCGGGCCGCAATCGGCCGCCGTCATTGAGCATGCAATATCCTTGTGGCGGGCATCCCCGAATGTGCACCTGATCAAAGGCAATCATGAGGAAGTCTTTGTCGGCGCCGCGAAGGGCGATGCGCAATATGCGGGCTATTGCCGCCGCATTGGGGGCCTGGCCGCGCTTGAAAGCTATGGGCTGGAATCCGGCGTCAGCACAGCGATGACGGACAAGGACATCGCGTCATGGATGCTGGAACATGTACCCCGGGAGCATATCGAGTTCCTGAACGGTTTTGCGGATAGTCTGGTGATGGGCGACTATCTGTTCGTTCATGCCGGGATCAGGCCCGGTCTGCCGCTGGAGGAGCAGGACGCAGCGGACCTACGCTGGATCAGGGGGGAGTTCCTGCATGACCGGCAAGCCCATCCCTATATGGTGGTCCATGGGCACAGCATCACCAGCAAAGTCGATGAGCAGGCCAACCGGATCGGGATAGACACGGGCGCCTGGAACAGCGGTAAACTGACGGCGATCGGCCTTGAGGGCACAGAGCGCTGGTATTTGCAGACTTAGCCAGAACGGAAAGACGTCCGAAGTTCAGCGCCAGCCCTTCTCCTTCGCGGCAGCCTCCTGGGTCGCGTCGGCGGGGGAGCCTTCGATCAGGGTGCTTACCGTCGCCATGATGCGGGCGTCGGTGGAGGATGCCTGACGGTAATCCGTCGATTGGGGGGTGCCGGGAATCAGTTGCTGAACCTGCCAGCCTTCCCCTTCCCGGCAGGCCACTCCCGACAGGGCGCTGCCTTCGAAGCTGCGGCACCAGCCTCCGCCCTTGCGCTGAAAACTCAGGCCGATGCGGATCGATTTGTCCTGTTGAGCCGAAGCAAGTTGCGTCTCCAGAGCAGAGGCGAGTGCGCCCCTCGCCGTCATGACGCCATCCTTGACCGCAATTGGTCCAGCGGGGCCGCTCGACAAACGGCCGACGCCGAGACCCAGGACAAGGCTGGCGGCGATCGCGCCGCCGATGCCCCAGCTGCGCCATTTGGGCGCCGCAGCACGGGTGATGGGCGTGACCTTCGCCCGTTCCTCCAACAGCGCGCGCATGGCCGGTGGCACCGGCTCAGCTTCAACCGGCGCATAGTGACCGGAAAGACGCTGCCGCAAATGCCGGTGCATTTCCAGGCGCTGGGCCAAAGCAGGATCGTCCGCAACGGCGCGATCGACGCGGCGGCGAGTGATTTCGTCCAGCTCGCCATCGACCCAGGCGATCAGCATGGCTTCATCAATGTCGGTCATGCTGCTTCTCCCAGCAATTCGATAAGGGCGCCGCGTCCACGAACCAAGCGCGAGGTCAACGTACCCGTGGGCACGCCCAGAATTTCGGCTGCTTCCTTGTAGGATAGCCCCTCCACGAGAACGAGCGCGATGGCTTCGCGCTGCTCGTCGGGCAAAGCCTGCATCGCGCGATCGACGTCGGAAAGCATGACGTGCGCCTCTACATGCTGGTCGCCAGCATAGCCGACATGCTCGCCTGCCTCTTCGGGTGCGAAAGTCCGCACGGCGCGCTGCCGCGAACGGCCTTCATCGATCCAGAGATTGCGCATGATACGATACATCCAGCTGTCCAACCTAGTCCCCGGCTGCCATTGCTCGCGCGCCTGCAGCCCTCGCTCCAGCGCTGCTTGGCAAAGGTCGTCCGCATCGGCCCGATCCCTCGACAAGCTGACGGCGAAGCGGCGCAGCCGGGGGAGGATCGCCAACAGATCGTTTTCGAACGACATCCGGTCTCCATCACGTGTTCAAGGATGAAACGGCTGTGCCCGTTCGTTTCATCCCCGAAGAGGTATATCTACCGGAAATAAATTCGCGATGACTCATTATGGATGCGAAAGGAGCGGAAAATTCGCCTCCGCGCCAGTCGAGGATGAAGAGACAGAGATGAAGGCCCTACGTTCCTGGATCGTTGCGGGACTGCTGCTGACAGGTCCGGCGGCACAAGCACAATTGTTGCCGTCCCCCAATGGGGCCTTGGGGCAGGTAGGAGGGATGGTTCCGGACTTGCTCAACGACGCGGAAGGCGCGCTGAATCGGGTTCCTCCCACCCGCTTGGCAGAACGCCTCGTGGCGGCGAGAGCGGCACGGATTGGTGATCTGCTACGACGGCATGGCGACAGCGTGGAACTGGACGATCGGAAAGAGGCCGCGCGGCGTGGCGTCATCCTGCTGACGGGTGCCAAGCAGACCAGCATCGAAGCGTTGCATCGCGCGGGCTATGCGGTGGCAAGCGAGCCCATCGAGGGGATCGACCTGCTCCTAACGCGCCTCACGGTGCCGCCCGGCCGGAGCCTCTCCCGCGCGTTGAAGCAGGTGCGCTCGATCGCACCAGAGGCGGAGGTGAGCGCGGATAATCTCTATTTCCCCGGCGGTGCGGCGCCCAAGTCGGGGAGTGCAGCCTTGGCGGGGACAGGGCCTGTCCGATCTCGAGCGGCGGGAATGATCGATGGTGGCGTCGCCCGTCACGCGTCACTCACTGGCGCGGTCGAGCAGCGCGGCTTCGTTCGCGGCGCGCCTCGTGCCAGTTCGCACGGCACGGCGGTGGCGTCCTTGATCAGTGGAACCGGGTCCATTCGGGGCGCGGCGCCGGGTACGCCGCTGCTGGTCGCAGATGTTTATGGTGATGATCCAGCGGGCGGCAGTGCCTTCGCGATCGTGCGAGCGCTGGGATGGATGGCGGCGCGCGGGGTCAACGTAGTCACCTTAAGCCTGGTCGGACCCGATAATCCTCTGCTGGCAGGAGCCATCCGGCTGGCGCGTGAAAAGGGCGTTACGGTGGTAGCGGCGGTCGGCAATGACGGTCCGGCTGCGCCACCCGCCTATCCCGCATCCTATCCTGATGTCGTGGCGGTGACGGGCGTAGATGGCCGCGGGCGCTTGCTTCCCGAAGCGGGGCGCGCCCGGCATGTGGATTTCGCGGCGCCCGGCGCGGACATGAATGCCGCGCGCACCGATGGCGGCAAGGGCCGCGTGCGAGGCACCTCTTTCGCCGCGCCGCTTGTCGCAGGGCGGCTGTTTGTGAACGGTAGCCTGAGCGGGCTGATCGAGGAGGCCAAGCCGGAAAGCAGCAAGGCATTCGGGCATGGTATTATCTGCGGCAATTGCAGAAATATTGATTGAATATCAGCATCTTGTCAAAAATATTTCGGCGCCAGGAATTAAATCGCATCGCCATCCCGTTGTCCTTGCATCGGATCGACAACGAACAAGGAGACGATCGATGAAGAAGACAATCATTCTTGCCACTGCCTGCCTTGCCGCCCTGACTGCGGTTCCTGCGTCTGCCCAGCTGCTGGGTGGTGGTGGCGGCCTGGGCGGTGGCCTTGGCGGCGCTCTGGGCGGCGCTGGTGGATCGCTCGGCGGCGCATTGAGCGGCTCGGGCGGCATCGGCCTCGACCGCAGCATCGATCTGGACAATGGGCGGGTTGCGGCGAAGGGTTCTGGTTCTGGCCGGGCTGACGGTGCGGCGACTGGCTCTGTAACCCACAAGGGAAAGAGCCACGGCGCAAACGCGGCGGGTTCAGCCAGTGGATCCGCCAGCGGTGGCCTGACCGCCGACACGCTGGGCACCAATGATGTCGCCAATGCAGTAGGCGGCGTTCGGGATCAGGCCAGCCAGACGGCGGGCGCAGCGCGAGATCGCGCGGTCACGGCAGGTGCAGCGGCGCAAGGGCAAGCCAGCGCTACCGCACAAGCGGCACGCAACCGGGCCGGTGGCGCACTGAGCGGTGCTGGATCGGCGGCCGGTAACGCGTCTGGCGCGGCTCAGTCCGGCGCGGCAAACTCAGCCGGTAGCGCCAGCAACGCTCTCAATGGAGGCGCGGCGCTTAATGCCACCGGCACGCTATCGGGAAGCGGCCACGCATCAGGCTCCAGCGACAGCACGTCGTCCAGTCAGGCGGACAATTGACCCCACTCGGGCGGATTCCCCACTTCGGGCTTTAAGCCCGCCCCCTTTCCGCCCCTCCGCCTGACAAGACAGGGCCGGTGATCCAAGAGGTCACCGGCCCTTTTCCATATCAGGAGAGATTGATCGAGCACGGTCGCATCAACGACAAAGGCCGATGATCCCATAGGATCACCGGCCTTTTGGCACCCGCGCAAGGTTGCAGGGTCAGGCGACCTTGGTCGCGACCTCTTCCGCTTCATCGGGATCCCGCAGCACATAGCCACGGCCCCACACGGTTTCGATATAATTATCACCACTGCAGGCCAAAGCGAGTTTCTTGCGCAGCTTGCAGATGAAGACGTCGATGATCTTCAATTCGGGCTCGTCCATGCCGCCATAGAGATGGTTAAGGAACATCTCCTTGGTCAGGGTCGTGCCCTTGCGGAGCGAGAGCAGCTCCAGCATTGCATATTCCTTGCCGGTCAGGTGGACGCGGTTGCCGTCCACTTCCACGGTCTTGGCGTCCAGATTGACGGCCAGCTTACCCGTGCGGATGACGGACTGCGAATGGCCCTTTGAGCGGCGAACCACGGCGTGAATGCGCGCGATCAGTTCTTCGCGATGGAACGGCTTGGTCACATAATCGTCGGCGCCAAAGCCGAAGGAACGAACCTTGCTGTCCATCTCCGCAATGCCGGAAAGGATAAGCACCGGCGTCTGCACCTTGGCGGCGCGGAGCTTCTTCAGCACGTCATAGCCGTGCATGTCCGGCAGGTTCAAATCCAGACAGATGATGTCGTAGTCATACAACTTACCCAGGTCGAGCCCTTCCTCGCCAAGGTCCGTAGTGTAGACGTTGAAGCCTTCGGTCGTGAGCATAAGCTCGATCGCCTTGGCCGTTGTCGGTTCATCTTCTATTAGCAGAACGCGCATATTGAAGCCCCTGTCCTTGCAGATCCCGTCAACCCCTAAGAACGGCGTCTGCTCCAATTCATTAACCAAAAAACTTCTGAAGGACAAAGGTTAATTTTTCGCTAACCCGCAGAAATGCGCGAGTCGCGGGAATTTGAATCTGTTTGAAAAGATTTATTGTCGAAGTGATTCATTTTGAGTCAAGATAGATTCACCTGCGCAACGAAGCTTCAGCAACCGTGGTTGCGAGCGATGAAGTCGAGCAGCGCCTCGACCCGCGCAGGCCGCAATCGCGAGGGCGGCGTGACCAGATGCAAGCCAAGTGGCGGCGGCCTCCAGTCGATCAGGACCTCCTCCAGTTTACCTGAAGCGAGCGCTTCGCCCACTATGAAATCGGGCAGCCGAGCAACGCCTATGCCTGCCCGGAGCGCCGGCAGCATCGCTTCACCACTGTTGACGGTTAGGCGCGCCCTTACCTGTATCACGACATTCTGCTGCCCCGGCCCCGAGAAGCGCCATACGTCAGGCGTCGGCGCATTGGCATAGCAAAGACAGTCGTGGGCACCGAGGTCGGACGGATGCTTGGGCCTGCCCCGCTCCTCCAAATAGGCGGGAGAAGCGATGACATGCATCTTGACGTCACCCAACCGCCTCGCGCGGAGCGAGCTATCGGGCATGTCGGCAATGCGGAGGGTGGCGTCGAGCCCCATCTCGATCATGTCTATCCGCGCGTCAGAGAGATGAAGATTGATGTCGACGGCGGGATGAAGCTTGGCGAACTGCGCGACCAGCGGCGCGATGCGGAGTAATCCGAACGTCATCGGCGCGCCTAGCCGAATGGTTCCGGACAGTTCGTCGGTATCCTGGCGAGCAGCTTCCTCCGCCGCCTGCCCTTCCTCGAAAATCCGGGCGGCGTGACTGGCGAGACGCTTGCCGCTTTCGGTCAGGGCAAGGCGGCGACTGGTGCGATTAAACAGGCTGGTCTCAAGATGCTGCTCAAGGCGTGTGACGGCCTTTGAAACCGTCGCTTTCGACACACTGAGCGCCTTAGCGGCATCGGTGAAGCTGCGATGCTCCACGACGGCGGCGAACATCGCCCAGGCTTCAAGGTCAGGAAGACGCATAAAGGAAACAATCCGTTTCAATGCTGCCGGTTTAAGAAACGATCCTGATCGCTAAATCAGTTGGAAGCAAGCGGGAACGCTTTTCCCGCAGCAACGAAAGGCACAAATATGATCACCGCCGCAGGAAACCGCATCGAGCGTCGCCCCTTCGAGACGCTGGGTCATGCCGACCATGGCTGGCTCAACGCCCGCCATCATTTCTCCTTCGCCGACTATCATGACCCTGACCGCATGGGCTGGGGCGCGATCCGCGTGTGGAATGACGATGAAATCGCGGCGAACACCGGATTTCCTCCACATCCCCACCGCGACATGGAAATCGTCACTTATGTTCGCAAGGGCGCGATCACGCATCAGGACAGCCTGGGCAACAAGGGCCGCACCGAGGCTGGCGACGTACAGGTGATGAGCGCAGGCACCGGCATCCGTCACTCCGAATATAATCTGGAGGATGAGACAAGCACGCTGTTCCAGATCTGGATCATTCCCAAGGCGCAGGGCGGCGCGCCAAGCTGGGGCGCCAAGCCTTTTCCGAAAGGCGATCGTGCCGGACGTCTGGTGGTGCTGGCCAGCGGCTATGCGGAAGATCAGGACGCGCTGCGCATCCGCGCCGACGCGCGGTTGCTGGGCGGCACCATAAAGGCTGGCACCAGCGTGACCTATGAAAGCGCGGAGGGACGGCACCTGTATCTCGTGCCCGCGACTGGGCGGGTCGAGATCAACGGCCAGACCTTTGAAGCGCGCGACGGCGCTGCGATCCTGGGCGGCCAGCCCATCACGATCACCGCGATCGAGGATAGCGAAATCGTCCTCGTCGATAGCGAATAGGCCCGGAAGGCCTATCGGCCGCTCGCTCACCTTGCCCCCCTGAGGGGGCGAGCGGTCGCATTATTCAAGAAACCTTTTTCCGATCAATGCATTACCAAGACTGGAGACACTTCATGGCTAAGGTGCTGGTTCTCTATTATTCGTCCTACGGCCACATCGAAACGATGGCGAAGGCTGTTGCGGAAGGCGCGGCCGCCGCTGGCGCTCAGGTTGACATCAGGCGAGTGCCCGAAACCGCGCCCTTGGAGGTCGCCCGAAATGCGGGCTTCAAGCTGGAGCAGGATGCTCCGATTGCGTCGGTGGCGGAACTCGCCGACTATGATGCAATCATCATCGGCACCGGCACCCGCTTCGGCCGCATGTCGAGCCAGATGGCGGCTTTCCTTGATCAGGCAGGCGGCCTTTGGGCGCGCGGCGCGCTTAACGGAAAAGTGGGCGGCGCCTTCACATCTACTGCTAGCCAGCATGGCGGGCAGGAAACGACTTTATTCTCGATCATCACCAATCTGCTGCATTTCGGCATGGTGATCGTGGGGCTGGACTATGGCCACGCCGGGCAGATGGGCGTCGACAAGGTGCGTGGCGGCGCACCCTATGGCGCCACGACTATCGCGCATAGCGACGGCAGCCGTCAGCCTGACGAGGATGAACTGGAAGGCGCCCGGTATCAGGGACGGCGGATCGCGGAGACGGCAATCAAGCTGCACGGGTAGAAATTTGGCTGCACTCTTCCCCTCTCGGTGCAGCGGTTGAGCCTTGGGTCGCAAGGCACAACGATAGGGGCCGGTGCATAGGATGGATGCACCGGCCTCTTTTTTCAGAGGAACAGGCGACCGCCGACCGGGCTGGCGCGCAAAAGATAATAGACGGCGATGGGCAACAGCAGCGCATGGAGCAGCAACCAGGGCTTGTCCAAATAGGGCGAAAGGTAGTGGATGACCGCGACGTGCAAATACATGATGACAAGTGAGGCCCTGCCCACCGCCGCGAACCATCCGCCAAAAGGCGCGACATGGACCGAAATGCGGAAGATCAGCAGAGACGTCGCCACAGCCGAAGCAAGCGACAGGATCGGCCACCCGTAATCGGCGGCCTTCATGTTAAGCGTGGGAAGCAGACCGGATAGCCCCGCCAGCGCCAGCGCGCCCAAGGGGAGCCACATCCAATGCCTCCACGGCACCTGCTGCCATAAGGCTCCGATCCAGAGCAGTACAAGGGCCATGGGCACCGTCAGCAACCCCAGCACGGACGTTTGCGTAACCTCCCCTGCTACATACGCTACAACTAGGACAGGTAGGATCGCGATACACCAGCGGCGGTCGAGCGGATCGGGCCAACGGGACAGCAACGCATTGAACAGCATCCGCGCGGCCATCAGGCAGGGTACGAACCAGAATATCGTGTAGGGACCGCGCAGCCATGATCCGCCAAGAAGGATCGGCAATATGTCGTCCGGCCATTGGTTGAAGATAGGCCGCTGCCCCTTCATCGGCTCGATGATCTGATCCGCAATGATCAGTAATGCCAGGAAGGCTGCATAGGGGCGCATCTGCGACGCCAATTGCCGCAGGGCGAACCCCTTGGGCGGCTGCGGGCGGGAAAGCAGGCCCGACAGCAGGAAGAATAGCGGCATGTGGAAGCTGTAGAGCGCGTCGCGCAGGGGGCCACTCCTCCACACATGTCCGGCCACCACGGCGATGATACCAATGCCGCGCGCCACATCGATCCATTCCAGTCGCCCGCCACCCTGCACCCGTTCCGATGGCGCCGACTTGTGCTGAACCTCGTTCCCCCTGTTCTCCATGGCTTCCACGCCCTATAGGACAGCGCGCGCCCGTCAATCTTTCCAACTGCTCCCGGAACCACTCCTTGACCCTACTGCATGACCGAGTCCTCTTCATCGATGGTGAAGCCATCATTCTCGACAAGCCCGCCGGCTTGCCGGTCGATGCGCCGCGCGACGGTTCGCTGAGCCTGGAGAACCACCTTTCGTCACTGACCTTCGGCTTTCAGCGCTGGCCTCTGCCGGTGCACCGGCTGGACCGGGACACCAGCGGCTGCCTGCTGCTGGCGCGCAATCCCAAGGCGCACAAGCGCTATGCCGCCGAGTTTGAGGCAGGAACGGTCAGCAAGCGCTATGTCGCGGTCGTGGAGGGCGTGCCGGACGCGGAAAGCGGCGTCATCGAACTGTCGCTGAAGAAAGTCAGCAGCGCGGCCAAGGGCTGGCGCATTATCGCGGCGAAGGAAGGAAAGTCCGCCGTGACCGAATGGCGAAAGCTGGCGGTGAAGGACGGCCGCTCGCTGATGGTCTTCACACCACGCACCGGACGAACCCATCAGATTCGCGCTCATACATTATATGGCTTGGGCTTCGCCATCGCTGGCGACCCGATATATGGCACCGGCGAGGGACCAATGCTGCTACACAGCCGTTTCCTCAGCGTCCCGCGCGGGAGCAAGGCTCCAGCAGAGGCGACAGCTCCCCTGCCCGCCACCTTTGCGGCGGCTGGTTTCGGGCCGGAGTATCTGGATGATGCCGGACTTTGACATTCCGGAAGATGCGCTGGAGGAGCGCTTCATAACCGCCGGTGGCCCCGGCGGGCAAAATGTCAACAAGGTCGCCACTGCCGTTCAGCTAAGGGTGGCCCTCTATCGCTTGGGATTGCCAGTTCATGCCTTCCGAAAAATAAAGGAACTGGCGGGATCACGCCTGACCTCTGGCGGGGAGATCGTAATTCAGGCGTCCCGCTTCCGCACGCAGGAGGCCAATCGCCAGGATGCCCGCGACCGGCTGGCCGAGATGATAGCCGAGGCCTACAAGCGCGATCCCCGGCGCATCGCCACGAAGCCGGGCAAGGCGGCAAAGGCACGCCGCGTGGACGCCAAGAAGGCGCGCAGTTCAGTGAAGCAGGGGCGTGGCAAGGTGCGGATGGATTGAGGACTGCCAATGTTTGATTTCAAGGCGCCAGCCGATGGCGACAAGTCAACGCTCTATGCGGACCTCCTGTCGGCAGTAGAGGCAGTGACGGACGGCGAGCCCGATGCTGTCGCCAACATGGCCAATGTCGCGGCGCTAATTTGGCAATTTCTTCCGGACCTTAACTGGGCAGGCTTCTATCGCATGGTGGAAGGTCAACTGGTGCTTGGCCCGTTTCAGGGGAAGCCAGCCTGCATCCGCATTCCCTTGGGCCGGGGCGTCTGCGGCACGGCGGCGGCAACGGGAGAGACGCAACTGGTCGAGGATGTCCACACTTTCCCCGGCCACATCGCCTGTGATGCGGCCAGCGCGTCGGAGATCGTCGTGCCCGTGACGGTCGATGGCCGCGTCGTTGCTGTGCTTGACCTCGATAGCCCTGCCCCGGCGCGTTTCGATATCGCCGACCAGAATGGGCTTGAGATGCTGATCGAACGGATCGCCGCTCGCCTCGCCACATAACCCTGCTCCGTTTCGGGACAGGCGGGGCGTTCCCCCCGCGTGGATCGAGGCGGATCATCATGCTAAACCAGACGTTAACGTCACGGCCATGCTCAAGGCAGCCATGAACAACGGGGAGTTTTGCATGCGGATCTGGAGCATCATGCTGGCGGGCACGGGCCTTGCCCTCGGCCTCGCTACACCGGCTTTAGCAGGTGATGCCGCCGGGACTGGCGCAACGCTCCCTGTCCTGGGCAAGAGTTTTTCCGGCATGCGGCCGGTTCATGCCGGAATGCACCGCGGAACGATGGTCCACCGCTGGGGTCCGCGCGTTCAGGGTCGCTGGTTCGCGGGCTGGTATGCGCCGGGCGGTTGGGGCGCTTACCGGCGGCCGGTCATGGGCTATGTCCTGCCATCCTATTGGGTGAGCCCCACCTACCGGATCGGCAATTATGGAAGCTATGGCCTGCCTGCGCCCGCCGATGGCTATGGTTGGTCCCGCTATTATGACGACGCCGTGATGGTCGATCGTCACGGCCGCGTCCGGGATCATCGCAGCGATGTCGATTGGGATGCGCGCGATCATGAACCGGATCGGCCCGGCGTCCCCTATGATGATGATGTGACCGCGCATGACGGGCCTCCGCCCCCACCCCATGAATATGAAGGGCGCTGGACCGGCACCTGGCGTGACGAAAACGGCCGCACGGTGAGCGGCGAATATGAAGGCCGTTTCGAAGGCGAGGCGCGCAGTAACTATGGAGTGGATTATGACGCTCCGCCCTATGGCGCACCACCGCCGATCGTTCGGCATGATGGCCCCGGCGCCCCGGTCGTGACGACGACGCAGGCCCCCGGCTACATCGCGGGCGGCTATTATTATCCGGGTGCCACGACAACGACAGTGGTCATCACGCCGACGGTCACTACCACCAGCTATGTGACCGAAACGACGACGCGTCGCCATGGCGTCAAACGCAGGTGCAACTGCAAATAGGATCAGGGGTTTAGCCTGTCTGAAGACCCAGTGGGCAAGGACAGGAGAGACGGCATGATCCATCATGTGTCGGTTGGGACAAATGACGTCGAACGCGCGCGGGCGTTTTACAACCCGCTGATGACGCTGCTCGGCTATCGCAACATACGCGATTATCCGCATTCACTGGATTATGGCGTGACGGACGTGGCGTTCAGCGTCGAAACGCCCGTGAATGGGGATCGAGCGGCGCCCGGCAACGGCATTCATATCTGTTTCGAAGCGGCCGATCGCGAAGCCGTCCGCGAGTTCTATCGACTGGCGCTGGAACTTGGCGGAACGGACGAGGGCACGACGGGCGTTCGCCCCAATTACGACGCCCATTATTACGGGGCGTTCGTGCGCGATCCGGATGGAAACAAGATCGAGGCTGTGACCTTTGCCGCGAGATAGACGCATGCAGCCTTGTGGCGGTCGAGGCCGAGGAGGCTATTTCCGGAAGATGCCCGCCAGTTCGATCGGCAACGGCGGTTCGTCGCGAGGAACTACGCCCCGGATGGCCTGCGCCTGCTCCTGCGGGTCGAAACGAACCCAACCGCTGCGGCTCAGCTTTTCCAACGGGCGGTAGCGGACCTTATACTGCATCCGCTGCGACCCTTCGACCCAATAGCCCAGATAGACATAGGGCAGGCCCGCCTTCGCGGCGCGCAGGATGTGATCCATGATGATGAAATTGCCCAGGCCCTTGCGGTGCTCCAACTCCGTGTCGAAGAAGCTGTAGATCATCGACAGGCCATCGCCCTGCCGGTCGGTCAGGCATGCACCGATCAACTTGCCGGGGCGGCCATTCTTGCCGGGCTCGCGATATTCGACGACATGGCTTTCGACCGGGGTCTGCTCGACCATGTCGGCGAAATCCATCTCGTCCATCTCGGTCATGCCGCCGCCCGGATGACGCGCCTTGAGATAGCGCTGGAGCAGTTCGAATTGCTCCTCGGTGGACCATGGCTTGCATGCCGTGACGATCAAATCGCTGTTGCGGCGAATGAGCTTGCGTTGCGTGGCGTTGGCCGTGAACTCTCCTGCCACCACGCGAACCGACACGCAGGCGGAGCAGTCGGCGCAACTTGGCCGGTAGGCGACATTCTGGCTGCGGCGAAAGCCGATGCGGCCGAGCGCATCGTTAAGTTCCGCCGCATTGTCGCCGTTAAGTTCGGTAAAGACCTTCCGCTCGCTCCGGCCCGGGATATAAGGGCACGGGCTGGGGTTCGTCACAAAGAAGCGCGGAAAACGAAATGGTGCGCTCACCCCACGGTCTCCGTCAAAACGCTGCGCGAAACTTGAGTCATGGACAGACTATGACGCCCGCAGCCTTCCGTGAAAAGGTCATTTACCACGAAAAAAAACGTACTCCCTACGCCGGGAGGCCGATCAGGCAACCTCGATCGGCGCTACCTCATATCCGGCGGCGCGCAGGGCTGTGATCAAGCGATCAAGATGCTCCCCGTCGCGGGTTTCGCATTCGACGTCGAGGCTAAGGCCCTTGGCGGGAAGATTGGTGAAGATGCGCTGATGCGACAACTCCAGAATGTTGACCGCTTCCTGATCGAAGATGCGGGCGACATGGAACAGCGCGCCGGGGCGATCCTGCAAGATGATGCGCAGGCGCGCCAGACGACCCGACCGCGCAAGATCGCGCAGCAGCACGTTCGCCAGCAGGCGCGTGTCGATATTGCCCCCCGTCAGGACGAGCCCAACATTGCGGCCCGCAAACATGTCCTTGTGCATCAACAGCGCGGCAAGCCCAGCCGCGCCCGCGCCCTCGACCACCGTCTTTTCGATCTGGAGCAGCAGGCTCAACGCCTCCTCCAGATGCCGTTCATCGACCAGCAGGACGTCGTCGGCCAGGCGCTCGACAAAGCGGCGCGTCAGCTCACCCGGCTCCTTCACCGCGATGCCTTCGGCCAGCGTATCGCCATCGCAGGCCAGGTTCGCCTGCTTGATATGGCTGTACATCGACGGATAAAGTTCCGCCTGCACGCCATAGATGCGGATGTCGGGCTTCATCGCCTTGGCCGCAGTGGCCATGCCGGAAAACAAGCCGCCACCGCCGATCGGGATGACCAGCGTGTCGATCTCGGGCGCGTCCTCCAGCATTTCCAGCGCGACAGTGCCCTGCCCGGCCATGATGTCGGGTTCGTCGAACGGGTGGACGAAGGTCAGGCCATTTTCCTTGGCCAGTTGGCGTGCATAGGTGCTGGCGTCGTCGAACTTCTCGCCATGCAGCACGACCGTCGCGCCATGCCCTTGCGTCTGCGTCACCTTAACCGTCGGCGTGGTCACGGGCATGACGATGGTCACGGGCACGCCCAAACGGCGGCCGTGATAGGCAAGCCCCTGCGCGTGATTGCCAGCGGAAGCGGCGATCACGCCCTTTTCCTTTGACGCCGCGTCCAGCTGAAGCAGGCGATTGAGCGCACCGCGCTCCTTGTAGGCAGCGGTAAACTGGAGATTTTCGAACTTCAGGTAGACCTTACAGCCGAGCATTTCCGACAAAGTCTGGCTGATCAGCGTTGGCGTATGCACGACCGCGCCCGAAATCCGCACGCGCGCCGCCAATATGTCATCGACGGTAACGGGCAGCGGCATCGCGCTTTCGATCTTGCTCAACGTGTTCATGCGCTCGCCCCTAGCGGAAATTTACCTCGGAAGGAACTGGCCCTTGGCGAAATCTCGTCCTATGGCAAAAGGCCACGCGGCTAACTGTACGAGGCATATGGCTAATATCGCGTTTATCGGTCTGGGCGTCATGGGCGGCCCGATCGCCGGGCATCTGGCGAAGGCCGGACACGAATTGACCGTCTACAACCGTTCCATCGGAAAGGCGAAGAAGTGGGCCGAGGCTTATGGCGGCGCCGTAGCGGTCACCCCGGCCAAGGCGGCGGAAGATGCCGAAATCGTCATCAGCTGCGTTGGCACCGACGATGACCTTTCGCAGGTCACCGTCGGCAAGGAAGGCGCGTTCCGGACGATGAAGCCGGGCAGCCTGTTCATCGACCATACGACGGTATCGGCGCGGATCGCGCGGCAACTGTTCGTCGAAGGGGAAAGCCGCGGACTTCATTGCGTCGATGCCCCCGTATCGGGCGGTCAGGCAGGCGCGGAAAACGGGCGCCTGTCGATCATGTGCGGCGGCACGGGACCGGCGGTCGAGGCCGCGAGGATCGTCATGCAAAGCTATGCCGCCCGTATCGTGCATGTCGGCGGCGCGGGAGCCGGGCAAACGACCAAGATGGTGAACCAGATTTGCATCGCGGGCGTTCTGCAAGGGCTCTCCGAAGCGCTACGCTTTGCGCAAGCCGCCGAACTGGATCTGGACAAGGTGTTCGAAGCCGTGTCCGGCGGCGCCGCGCAAAGCTGGCAGATGGATAACCGCTGGAAGACTATGGCACAGGACAGTTTCGATTTCGGCTTCGCCATCGATTGGATGCGCAAGGATCTTGGCCTTGCCCTCGAAGAGGCGCGTGCCAATGGCGCGACCCTTCCGGTGACCGCATTGGTCGATCAATTCTACGCCGATGTGCAGGCGATGGGCGGAAGCCGACAGGATACAAGCGCGCTGGTGAGGCGGATCACCAAGGCATGAAGCGCGCCCTTTTGGCGGCTATCACCGCGCTCGCCCTGCCCTTTCCCGCTTTGGCGTCGGGGGTCATCGACAATGTGAATGGCATCGCGGTCGACGCCAATGGACGCACAGTGCGCTTTCGCGCTCTGCTGATCGACGATGAGGGCAAGGTCGATAAGCTGCTGCCCGGACGCTATGAAGCGCCGCCCCGCCAGAAAAAGCTGAAGAAGGGTGAGAGCTGGCCGAAGGGTCTGGACTTCCAACTGGACGGCGGTGGCAAGACATTGATCCCCGGCCTGATCGACGCGCATGGCCATGTCATGGCGTTGGGCCTGACGCAGATCACGCTCGACCTGTCCGGCACGCGCTCACTGGCTGACGCGCAGGGCAAGATACGGGAATATGTCGCCGCCAATCCCGGACGGAAATGGATCATCGGCCGGGGATGGAATGCCGAGCTTTGGGGCCTTAATCGGGCGCCCACCGCTGCCGATCTCGACGCCGCCTCCGCCGATGTCCCAATATGGCTGGAAAGCGCGGATGGTCAGGCGGGCTGGGCCAATTCAGCGGCGATGAAAGCCGCTAACATCAGCACCACAAGCAAGGCGCCTGCCGGTGGCCGGATCGAAATGACCGGGGGCAAGCCGTCCGGTGTGTTCGTCGGCAAGGCGATGGACCTTATCCAGCGGGTCGCCCCCCCTCCCGCCCCCAAGGACCGCGACATCGCGCTGGAAAAGGCACAGCAATTGTTGCTGGCGAACGGCGTCACCGGCATTGCCGACATGGGCACCACGATCGAGGATTGGCAGGCATTTCGCCGCTCGGCCGATCGCGGCGCGCTGCGCCTGCGGATCATCTCCTATGCGCAGGGCCTCAACAATATGGTGCTGATTGCAGGACCTGAGCCGACGCCGTGGCTCTATGATGACCGACTGCGCATGGGCGGGCTGAAACTGGCGTTGGACGGATCGCTCTCGTCGCGCGGAGCATGGCTCAAGGCCGATTATGCCGACGCACCGGGGCAGCGTGGATATTCGATCATCCCATCCACGCAGCTGCGCAACATGATGAGCCGCGCGGCGATGGACAATTTCCAGATCGCGGTGGACGCATCGGGAGACGCGGCTAACAGCGAACTGCTGGATGCGATCACGGAACTGGGCCAAACCTACAAGGGCGACAGGCGCTGGCGGGTTGAAAAGGCGGAGGTTGTCGACCCAACTGACCTCCCCCGCTTCGGGCAAAATGGCGTCATATCGTCTATGCAGCCTGCGCTTCAGGCCGCAAACTGGCGCATGGCGGTCGCGCGCATGAGCGAGAACCGGTTGAAGGGCGGCTATGCATGGAAAGCGATGCTCGACAATCACGCGCCATTGGCGTTCGGCTCCGGCGCACCTGTGACTAGTCCGAACCCCTTTGTCGGCATGGCCATCGCTATGAGCCGCGAGGATGCATCTGGCGAACCGGCAGGCGGATGGATGCCGGAACAGCGGGTGAGCTTTGAGGCAGCGCTTGACGGCTATACGCGGCAGGCGGCCTTTGCGGGTTTCGCGGATAAGCGTTTTGGCAGCCTGATCCCCGGACAGAGGGCGGATTTCATCCTCATCGACCGGGACATCTCCGTCGCTCGGCCCACCGACATACGGACGACGCAGGTTCTGGAAACATGGATCGGCGGCAAGCGGGTCTTCATGAAGGGCGCCAAGCCCTAGATTATAGCACGTCGCCCGACGCGTTCATCGCATCATCGATGGTTTCAGGCAGCGGCGGCAACACCGGCTTGTCGCATCCAGCAGCCTTCATATGTGCGCGGAGCGCGTCCATGCGCCCGAGATTCCAGCGAGCGAGCGGTATGCCCAACGGGCGGAACTCGGCGCGGTCGAACAGTTCGACGACATAATGCTGGCAAAGCTCGTCCACCTGCCCCAGCGTCAACATGCCAAGGTTCATCACCATGGGCCGCCCCGGCACACCGTCCCGGCCGCGCACAAGATCGGTCACATATAATCCGCCGCGCGGATCGACCAGCACCACATCGGCTTTCGACGCATCGATCATACGATGGCTGGCGGCATAGGGCGCGACGAACACATGCGTGCGCCAGACCAGAAAGGCGCTCATCGCGACCGTTATCGCCACGGCTAGGTAAATGGGCCGCATCGCCGCTGGACGGAAACGCGCCCAGCCTAGTCCCGCCAGCAGGCAGAACGGCCCGATGAAGCCATGGGCATAGCGAAAGCCCCAGCCATAGCCCTGCGCCAGCGCCAGCGCGCAACCGGCAAAGCAGCCGAACGCCAGCGGCAACGCGATTTCCTGCCCCCGCAATGCCTTGCGCCATTGCATCGCCATCACGCCCAGCGCCGCTAGGGGCACCATCAATATGTTGTTCCATGCAGCAAAGCGGCTGAGGTTGACCAGCGGTTGCCAGCGGTCCCCCAGGCGTTCGAACAGGCTCCCCACCTTGTCCGCCACTCCTGCGGAAGGCCGGACATCGGCGGCAGGCCCCAACGACTGGACGAGAAATCCGGGCCAAAGCTTTGCCCACACGACAACGATGGCGATGAGGATCAGGACGTGAAATGCGGCCACAGCCCAGCGGCGCGATAGCAGCATCCACAATATGAAGGGCGCGATGAAGATCGGCGGGAAATGCCACTGATGCAGGCCAGCCGCCACCAGCGCGACGGCGCCAGCGCTGACATGACCGATCACCCCACCCCGGAGGACAAGCGCGAGCCAGACCATGTTGAGCGCGAAATGGCCCGTCATCGCATAAGGGGTCATCGCCGTGACCCAGAGCTGCGTGGACGACAACCCAAGCAGCATCGTCACCCAAACGGCATCGTCCCGCGTCGGGAACAGATGCAGCGCCACGCGCCACAGGGCAAAGAGCCCGGCGATCAACAGTGCGGGACCCGCCAGGTTCGGGTCTCCCAATTGCCAGAACAGAGCCTGGATCGCGCTGTTCACCGGCAGATAGGCAGCGGTCCAATAGTCGGCAGCGCCGAAGGGAGAGAAGAATTCCGGCATGATCGCGCGCCGATAGGCTTCCCATTCGGCGGGGATCGGCCGGGCGAACAATCCTTCTCGCATATAAGCGGCGGCAAAGCGCGCGACTTCCTCGTCTCGCGAAATCGAATAGTTCTGGAACAGCCAGTAATGGCCCGCCCAGGCGACGAGGCCAAAGACGACGATCAGCGGCACGATCACCCGCCCGCGGGGCTTTGGCAGGCGGAACCCCATCCCCTCGGCAAAAAGCGCCGCCAGCGTCAGCAGTAACAGCCCGCCCAGCAGCGCGGGGAAATCCTGATCCAGAAACAGGATGACGGCCAGGCTGACACCTTGCCGGTACGTCACATGCCACAGGAAAGTGGCGCCCAGCCAAAGGGTCAGGCCGATGGCACCCGCCAGGAAAAGGCGGCGGGCATCGATAGGCCGGGCGGGCGGAACGTACATTCAGCTTTCCTGCGGCAGCAGCGTCCGGTTGACGAAAATGCCATCCATTTCGACGAGCAGCGGAAAATGTCCCTTGTTGTTGGCGAAAAAGGCCGAGGGGATAAAATCGCGCTGCTCCAGCCAATCGATCATCGCCTGATAGCTGGTGCCGTTTTCGTAGATGGGCCGCACGCCAAGTTCGGTCTGCACGCCCGCCATGGCGGCGATCGCGGCCCCCGCGCCTTCGCAGACGGAAAGGTCATGACCCTGCGTGTCCATCTTCAGGAACGGACGGGAGAATCCATGCTCCGCCCGCAATTCCGGCAGAAGCGTGTCGATCCGCCTGCATTGCATCTCGACCGTCCGGGTGACCTTGTTGCGCTCGGCAAAGATAGCATCCTGCCGATCGGACGGCTTCTTGAGCGAGCTGAATTGATCGGCCGCCATGATGTTGAAACTGGCGGTTCCTTGAAAGTCGGACAAGGCGAGGTTGAACACATGCCATTTGAGATCGGAGGCCGCCCGGTGGGATAGCTCGGCAAAAATATCGGGATTGGGTTCAAAGGACAGAATCGTGCCGGAAAAGCCGACGTCCTTGCGCAACATCACCGCATATTGCCCCCGGTTGGCGCCGACATCGAACACGCAATCGACCGCAAAGGCTGAAAGAAACCGACGAAGCGCCTGGATCTCCGGATATTGATGCACCCGCCCGGCGATGGCGAGGCGGATCGCCAGCGCGCGGTCGGCCAGTTCGCGGACATATCGGCTCATGCGCGCGAGGCCATAACGGAGCGGTAGATGCCGATCGTTGCCAAGGCCATGTCCTTCCAACTGCCCATAGTCTCACCATAGGCGCGTGCCGCCGCGCCAGCCGTCTGCCTGATGGCGGGGCTTTGGATTAGCCGCAAGAGGGCTTGAGCAAGATCGTCCGGATTTCCGGCCGCTGTGCGGATCGCCACTCCCTCGGGCAAGGCGGCGAACATACCCACATCCGATGTTACCATCGCCTTGCCATGGTGCAGGGCAGACAGGAATGCGCCGCTGGAATCGATGTGCCGATAGGGGAAGATGATGGCGTCGGCCTTTGCCATATGCGCGTCGAGCCGCCCTTCGGTGAGGAAGCCAAGGTCGGCAATCAGCCGGTCGGCAAAGCCCTCAGCCCGGACTCTTTCCAGCAATGGCGTTACATCCATGAAGGGCTTACCCGCCACCACCAGTTCGAAAGCATGACCCGCCCGCCAGAGCGACATGCAAGCCTCGATCAATATATCGACGCCCTTATAGGGCCTGATCGTGCCGAAGAAGAGCAGGCGCGGAACCGAGGGATCGGGAATAGCGGCCAGATCGGCCGAGGTTGCCGGTGCCAGACGCATCGGGGGGTGGGGCTTCACATGAACGCGGGTAGGTGCGATCCCCTGCGCATCCAAAGCCTGCCGCGTCGTATCGCCATGCACGATCAGCGCATCGAACAGGTCGAGCAAAGCGCGATATCCCCTGCCCTGCACGCCTGCATCGGCATGATAGGCATCCGCATTGTGGACCGTATGGACCAGTGGAACCCGCCCCTTCAATCGGCGCAACAGCAGGCGGTCGGCGGGCGCGAGTGGCAGCCATTGGAAATGCGCAACGTCCGCTGCTGTCAACGCACTGACCCGGCCAAGCGCGCAGGCAGCACCATATTCGGCAGCCTTGATCAGACGAAAGGCCTTGCCCTCCCCCAATCGCGCTCGCAGCGCTTCACTTCGGCGGAAGAAGCGCGGTTCGTATCGATAATATTCCGGCGCGATGGCGTCAGTGGATCGCATCGGGCGGCCGAACAAAGTGACATCCGCGCCCAGTCCAGCAAGACCGCTGCACAGGCTGTCATCATATCGCCCGGTGAAAAGCGACGGATCGACCATTGCAATCTTCATCGCGCGGCCGAACCTTGCAGCAGACGTCGCAACGACAGGGCGTGAAGCGCCGCAACCACGATCATCGTCAGCGCATAAATCGCGAGGAAGCCTCGATCGAACCAATCACCCAGCATCATGGCCAGCGGCACGCTCAGCAACGATCCGGCGAGGAAGGGAAGAGAACGCTTGAGCAGGTGGGAAAAGCGCCCGAGCGCCGCCTGGACATAGACCGACACGCAGATCAGCGTCAGCGCTAGCAAAGCGCCATCAATCAGCAGCAGATCGGTCATACCAATGGCGGCTCGTCCAGCGAACAGCTTTGCGAAGACCCACTGCCCAAGCATCAGCAACGCAGCCGACGCGGCAAAGGCGAAGATAAACCCAGCCGCCAGTGCGCGTGTCAGCAACTGGCGCAGGCGGGTCCGGTCTCCCCCATGAAAAGCAAGGGTGATGCGAGGAAGCGCGGCCTCCACCATGGCGCGGATGGCCATGGAAAGCGCCCGCGACATCTTAAACAGGAAATCGAAAAGCAGCATCGGCCGCGCGTCCTGCGTGGCGAACGCTATGGTGAAATAGGGCGCATTATAGGCCACGATCTCCGACACGGTGAACAGCGCCGACGCACTTATATCCCGCAAATAATGGGTGCGCACATATGCCCCGCCCCGGCGAAAGGCCAGCCAGTGCCGCGTCGTCATCCCCAACCGACCATGCACCAACTTGATGGCATATCCGATCACAGCCATGCTGATGACCAGTTGCAGCGCCACCGAAAGACGCGCGTCCAATCCTTTGAGGATGAGCAGCAGCAGCGCGATGGTCATCATCCGCCGCACGCAATCCAGCATCTCCCAAACGAAATTCCCATCGACCGCCGCCAGCGCCCGTTTCGCGAGCAACGCCGGAAGGTTGATGCAGGCGGACAGGAAGAAAAGAATGAAGAGAAGCGGCATCGTCGTGTCGATCCCGCCCGCCACCAGCGCGACGAGGAGGATCACCACCCCGCCAAGGATCAGCATGCCCAGAAACAGGAAAAGGACGCCCATTTCTTCCAGACGGAAGCCGTCCCCGCTGTCTCCGTCATGGCCAAGCCAATGACGCCGCAGCCGGGCATAGATAATGCTGGTCAGGCCGAACTCGGCCGAAATGGTGAAGTTGCCGAAGGCGACCAGCAGCAGGAACGCCTGAAACTCGCGCAGCGGCAGGACGCGCACGAAAACATAAGTTACAGCAAAACCCCAGATCAGCGTCAGCCCGACATTGGCGAGCTTGATGAGGGCGATGAAGCGGGCAGACCCTTCCATCCTGGCGATGGTCCTGCCGACCAGCGCGCTCACCGGGCGGCGCTTCCTACTGGCTTGCGGGCGCGAAACAGACGGTCATCCAGCGCAAAGAAATGGCGCGTATCGGCATCGATCCCGCTCGCGTCGATCTCCTCCAACTGGAAACCCGCGGCGCGAATACGATCGGCGAAATCCAGACCATATTGGCGCACATGGTCCCACTGGCCAAATCGCCGTTCCCGCTCGCGGGGCGGAATGTCGAAGCTGCCATCCTCGGTAGGCTTGTCCCACAGCGGCACGATCAGCCAGGCTTCGCCGCCGGGCTTCAAAGCGCGATAGATATTGCGCAGGACGGCATGATCGTCGGGCACATGCTCCATGACATGACTGGCGTAGAACAGGTCATATTGTTCAGCCTCCTCCAACGCCATCAGGTCCACGCGGCGCATGCCGGGCACCGAATAGCGCGCCGGATCAAGATCGGCGGGCACATAATCGGCGGCGGAAGAAAAGCGACGGACAAGGCTGACTTCGTTAGGCGCCATGTGCAGGATGGACCCATGCTCCGGAACTATAAGGGCCTTTTCCGCGATCAAATGGTTCATCAGCCGTTCGCGCGGCGAGGCTCCGCAACTAGGGCACCCCCATTCCACATTCTCGCCATAGCGGAAGAAGCCGACGACCGACTGCCCACATGCGGGGCACGCCCGGTTTGCGCGCGCACCCGTCGCCTTGCGCAGAGCAAGCATGGTCCGGGTCAGGTGCTTGCCGACAGCTTTCGCCACCCGCTGGAAAGTAATCACGCCTTGGCTCCGATCAGCATTGGGGAGGGCCTATACATGATGCCCCGCCTTTGGCGAGAGGGATCAGCGTGACTTTGCGGGATTCCAGACGGTGACCGTGCGGCCCGACATGGCTTTCATGACCCCCTGAAGCGTCGCAGCATAGGCGATGAGAATGTCGGTCACCGCCGCCAAAGGCCCCGACTTCGCCCGCAAGCCCATCGTCAGCAAAAGTAACGCGAACACCATCCCACCAAGAGCCAGCAAAGGCGAGATGCGGAGTGCCAGCAACAGGGCCGCAATCCCCCCGGTCAGGATGGAGACTCCCCCAAACCACCTGATGATCTTGCGGGACGTATATTTGAAACGGTCGAGCGCCTTCATACGCCGAAGCTGAGGCCGAAGGTGCAGATGCGTGTGCCAAGCTCGCGCGGCAATTCGAACCTTTCGCCGATATTCATCGCCCCTGCCCGCAACCAGTCTTTCCCTGGCGATGACGTCCTTCGCCTTGACCAGCCGCGATCCCGCGAACACCACCGCCATCGACACCGTCAGGTCGTCAAGCACACTGTCAGGAAACACAGGATAGAGCGCGCGACGGATGGAAAAGATCGAACCGTCCGCCCCCAACACATTGCCAGTGCGAGACTCCTCGTCCTTCAGACGCTCCTCCATCCGCCAGTAGAGCGAACCCACCGACGCCGTCGCGCTTTCTCCCTCGCCCATATAATGCAGCGAACCCAGAACGCCTCCCACCTGCGGATCCGCATAGCGAGCAAGCAGATGGCCGATCGCGTCCTCGTCCAGCATCACATTGGCGTCGGTGAAGATCAGCACGTCGCCGACAGCACGCGCCGCAAGCTGCTTCATGCCATGCGCCTTACCGCTGCGCCCCGGACCCTGGATCAGCGTCACCAGATCGCTCCGCGCGGCTATCAGCGACGCGGTCTCATCGGAAGAGCCGTCATCAAAGGCCAGAATCTCAAGGCCGGGATGGCGGCGCTTCAACATCGCCAGATTGGCCAGTTTCTCCGGCATCGCCGCTGCCTCGTTATAGGCGCAGAAAAGCAGCGAAGCCGAGGGCACTTCACCCGCGCGCGGCGCCTCCGGCTTCGTCGGAAGGGCGCGCAGGATTAGCGGGTAAAAGAGGAACGGCCAGAGCAACGCTACGACCGACCCAACAAGAACGAGCAAAATGATCAGGTCCAAACCGCGCATCAATAAGCCTTGTGATGCACCAGCACCCCGATGGTCGCCATGATTATACGCAGGTCGCGCCAGATCGACCATTTCGTCACATATTCGAGGTCCGACTGGAGCCGGTCGATCAAGTCCTGATGATGGTCTGTCGATCCGCGATGACCGCGAACCTGCGCAAGGCCGGTCATGCCAGGCTTGATGCAATGTCGCTCCCAATAGCGCTCATCGACTTCCCAATAGAGGCTGTCGCCCGCCTTCGCCGCTGCGGCATGTGGACGCGGTCCAACGATGCTCATGTCGCCGCGCAGCACGTTGAAAAGCTGCGGTAGTTCATCGATGCTCGTCCGGCGCAGGAAGCGTCCGACCGGCGTCACCCGATCATCATCCCGCGCCGTTAGCTTGTCCGCCTTGTGGTCAGCCGCGTCGATCCGCATCGACCGGAACTTGTAGATATTGAAGGGCCGCGCATCGCGCCCGATCCGGGGCTGTTTGAAGATCACGGGTCCGGGGCTGGTCAGCTTCACCGCCAGCGCGGCTGCTATCAACACCGGCGAAATGGCGATGGTCGCGGCTGTCGCTACGATGATGTCGAAAATCCGCTTGATGATCCGGTCCCGGAACTGAAACGGGCCGCCCGCCACGATGATGGTCGGTTGCCCATCGAACTCATCGACCCGCGCTGGCGCAAAACGTAGCAATTCGGGCACCACGATCTCACCGCGCGCGGACAGGGATTTCAGCGCCACCGACCAGTCGCTCATCCGCTCCATCGGGCATGCGACGATCACACGCTCCGCCATGCCGACCGCCGCCGCCAGCCGTGCCGCCATGTCGGCATCGTGGCTGGCAGGCCGCAAGTTGGCGGCGGCCGCGTCGATCACTTCCATATGCGGGCCGGTCTCTATCTCCACGCCATCCATGATGACGGCGGTAAGGTGCGGCACCTCGCCCAGCAAGCGAGCGCCAAGCCGGGCAATCGCCAGCCGTACCAGCGCGACGCTGATCGCCGAAAAGCCAAGGCCGACGACAAAGGTCAGACGCGAAAGCTGCTCGGCGATCTTTCCCAAATAGACCACCAGCAGCATCAGCAACGCCGCCTGCGCCAGCGCCAGCAGCCCACGGAAGATGCCCCGCCGGATGTCGTCCAGCATGTGAATGCCGTAAGCCCCGCCCTGCACCGCCAGCAATATATAAAGCGGTGCGACCATGGCGAACATCACGAGGCCATGCGGCTTCCCGGGCTCGCCCAGCAGCGCGCCCAGCACGAACCAGTTCGCCAGCAGAAATGACAGGAACAGCCCCGCTAGGTCCCCAAGGAGGCACAGCAGATAAAGTCGCGCTCGAACTATTTCCTTCGAAACTGTCACTTGCGTCCTGCTTGTCCTTAACCCGCCCGCTCCGTTGGCACCGGCGGGACTGCCATGCAAGGCTTTGCGTGAAAGCGCCTTCTTTGCCAGCCGGTCAAAGGCCGAACAAGCGGGTCAGCGACTTGTCCAGCATCAGCAATTGCCAAAGCAAGCGGCCATGATCAGCCATACCGGACTTGTGATCGGCCGCGATGCGCCCCAGCGCCTTGGCGTCGAACCAGCCGGTTCGGGCAAGCGCCGAGCCACCCGCAATGGCGCTCGCCTCCCCCGCCAGCGGCCCGCGAAACCAGTTGCTGATCGGCGTCACGAAGCCCATTTTCTGACGATAGAGAATATCGTGGGGCAGGTAAGGCTCCATCGCCTTCTTCATCAGATATTTGCCGCTATTACCCCGGATACGTTGGGCGACCGGCAGGCGGGCGGCGAACTCCACCAGCCGATGATCGAGCAACGGCTCGCGCGCTTCCAGCCCGACAGCCATGCTCATCCTGTCGGTCTTGGTCAGGATGTCGCCGGGCAACCAGATATGAATATCGGCATATTGCGCCCGGTCGAGGGGATCGCGCGCGGGCGCTTCCGCCATGGCACGGATATAGCGGTCCTCGGCCCGATAGGCGCCCAGTCGGCTGCGCATGTCCTGACTGAACAGCTTCTGGCGCAGCGCATGAGGTGTCACGCTAACGGATGCCGCATAAGCCTCGCTCCCCTCACCCGCCAGTTCGAGGAAAGTCGATTTTGCACGCAGCGCTTGGGGCGCCCAATCGGCTTTGGGATACCAGCGGCCCAAAGTGCCGAACAGCGGCTCGCGCACCGATGCGGGGATAAGGCTGCGCACCCGCTCCCCCTGCATCTGGAAGCGATGGCGGCGATATCCGGCGAAGGCTTCGTCGGCGCCGTCGCCCGACAAGGCGACCGTCACCTTCTCCCGCGCCAGTTCGCACACCCGATAGGTGGGCAGCGCGGAGGCATCGGCGAAAGGCTCGTCAAAATGATAGGCGAGCGTATCGATCAACCCATAATCATCGGGCGATACGATCCGCATACGGTGGTCGGTAGCAAAGCGCCGGGCGATCCGGTCGGCATAGGCGCTTTCGTCCAGGCTCGCGACATCGAAGCCGATGGTACAGGTTTTGACCGCCTGATTAGACGCCTCCGCCATCAGGGCGACGACGCTGGAACTATCCACCCCGCCGGACAGAAATGCTCCCAGCGGCACGTCGGAAACCATGCGCGACCGCACCGCCTGCCGCATCAGAGCGACCAGTTCCTCTTCCAGCGCCTCCGGCTTAGCCCTGCTGCGTTCGGCAAAGCTCACATCCCAATAGCGCTGCGGCTGAGGCACGGGCCGCCCACGCACCAGCCGCAGCGTATGACCCGCCGCCAACTTGCGCACGCCTGCTACGATGCAGGCATCGTCGGGAACATAGCCATAGGCCATGAAATCCTCCACCGCCGCCAGATCGGGCGCGCGGCGCAGCAGCGGATGGGCAAGCAGGCTCTTCAATTCCGACCCAAAGATCAAACTGCCGTCCGAAAGCTGCGCATAATAAAGCGGCTTCACCCCCAGCCGGTCGCGCACCAGCCACAGCGACTGCGCCCGCGCGTCGAACAGGGCAAAGGCGAACATGCCATGGAACCGCTCGACACAGGCCTCGCCCCACTGGCGGTAACCGTGGAGGATGACCTCCGTATCACTGTCCGTGCGAAACACATGGCCCTTGGCTTCCAGCTCCGCGCGAACTTCGGCGAAATTATAAATCTCGCCATTGAAGGTGACGGCTAGGCTCTCATCCTCGGTCAGCATGGGCTGCGCCCCGCCGCCAAGGTCGATGATGGAAAGGCGCACATGGCCCAGCCCGACGCCCGGCGCCGTCCACATGCCACTGCCATCGGGTCCGCGATGCGGCATCACGTCCAGCATAGCGCGAACCCGCGCCGGATCGACCGGCTTGGCCGTTTCAAGGTGGAAGATGCCCGCTATCCCGCACATGCGAACGGGCTTTAGCGGATGCCGAGGCTGCGGTCAGCCAAATCCTTCACATCGCCAATATCTTGCAGGAACAGCGCGATGGCGGCGTCGGCGGGCTTGCCCTGCCTCTCTTCGGCCGAGACGATAATCGCAGCGGCGCGCTGGTCGCGGCCGAGCAACCGAGCGAGCATCGTGTCGATCTTCACGCGCGGTGCGCTGCCAGTGACGGGGCCGTCTCCCACCTTGTAGAAGCTGACGGCATGACGGACCACCGGGCCGGGGGCGGTCATCTGCTCGCCCAGCCCGTACGCAGGAGCGGGCGCAGGGGATGACCATGACCAACGCTGGTCGGGATTGGCAGCGCCCTGGGCGAATCCGACCAGCTCGCGCCCCTCGTCCTGCCGATCGAAACTGGCGATGGCGAGGTCGACCACATAGCCCGTCGCATTTCGGTAGCGCCCGAGGACCAGATAATCCGCGCCATCGAATCGCGGCCTCCAGGGGTAGCGGGGCTGCGCGGAAGTCGGTGCCCAGCCCTTGACCGCCGGGAGAGTCGGCGCACCGGGCAGCGGCTTGCTCACCGCCGCGCTCACGATCAGCCAGACGGGCGCGGTAAGCACCAACAGGCTCGCTGCACCAACTGCGATGATAAGCGGCAGACGGGCACGACCGGCACTTCCAAGCTTGGCGGGATCGAACCATGAATCACCCGGCCGTCGGTCGAAAAAGGGCCACGCCGCTGCCATCACCACCGCCATGATGATAGCAAAAAAGACCCATCCATACATGACATGGTCAAAGCCGACCGCAGCCTCGATATTGGTCAGATGCGCGATCCATATGGTCCCGAATGCGCGCAAGCCGTTGGCCAGCACCGCCAATAGCAGTGCACCGGCCATGAAGAGGATGCGGCGCGGCCAGCTGGAAAAGCAAACATTGCAGACCAGCGCGCCATAGGCCGTCATCGCAATCACGAACTTCGCGCCCGAGCACGCCTCCGCGACCCGAAAATAGCCGGTGGGCGTAGTTATGAAGATGCCGTCCAGATGCGCAGGAACGCCCGCAATATCGAGAAAAACCATGCACAGCCGCGCCGTGATCAATTGCAGCGGCGCGACCAGTTCCTCCCCCACCGGCACCATGAAGAAGGCGTAGAAGAGCGGGAACAGCAGCGCCCTCGCCACGGCAGGCCCGAGCAACGTGACGACGCAACCCTGCAACATCAGGATGATCGCGGCGTGGCGGAACACAGCGACACCCGCCGCCGCTCCCAACAGCCAGGCGAACGCGCCCAGCGCCATCCAGATCAATCCGGGTGCCCATGCGACAGGCTCAAGTTGGCGCAAACTGGGAAGTCTCTGCTGCACCAGCCACGCGATCAGGAACGGGATGAAGAGGCAGTGGCCAAAAGTGGACGCGTTCCACCATATCGATACCATTCCCGCCGCATCGCGATGGAACAGCGTCAGGATCAGGAACGCCAGAACACCAAGCGCGGCGAGATGCCCGCGCCAGCCTTCCACGCCAACGCTGCGCGCTCGAGACAAAGGCAGAGTCCTGTCAGTCATGCGGCCCGGCTGCCTAAAGCGGACACAGGACCGAACAGCATATCCGGCAAGCCCTTAAGCGTTTCCGACCAGCGATAGCGTTGCTCCACTCGCGAGCGGGCAGCCTCGCCCAGACGCCGCGCCCGATCAGGATCGGCCAGCAGCGCGCATATTTTCTCGACCTCTTCGACAGGATCAGTCGCGATGAGGAAATGCGCTCCATCCTGCGCATCGATGCCTTCGGCCGCCTGCGGCGACGCGACTATGGGCCGCGCCATGGCCATCGCCTCCAGCACCTTATTCTGTATGCCGCGAGCGATCCGAAGCGGCGCAACCACAATATCAGCCGCCGCCAGCCAGCCGCGAACATCCGGCACCGCGCCAGTCACAACGACGCCGGGCAACTGCGACAGCGCACTAACCTGCGGCGAAGGATTACGCCCGACAATGGCAAAACATGCCTCGGGATGTCTGGCTCGCAAGGCTGGCAAGCTATCGCGCGCAAAGCTTTCCACCGCCTCGACATTGGGCCGATAGTCCATCTGTCCGGTGAACACGACGAGCGGACCTGCCGGCCGCGCAACCCCATCAAATTCGGCCGCCGGATCGAAATAATCCAGCGCCACACCATTATCCATGCCGATGACCCGCGCGGCGTTCAGGCCCGCAGCCTGCCGGAACAGCGCGGCCTCGGCCTCACTAACGAAAGCGCTGACGTCAGCGCGCTCGGCAGTGGCCCGCTCAAAATCGAGCAGAACCCGCCCTTCGCGCCGGTTGATCCACCCCATGGCACCGCCGCCTCCCGCTCCATAGCTCGCATATTTGGCCGAATCGAAATCAACGAAATCCACGACGAAGCGAACGCGATCGGGAAGCACTGGCACAAAATGCGCCATCTGCACCGAATAGCCCATCACGGCCGCGATCGGACGCTCCGCCAAAATCCTCCGCACCCATTGATGCATGCGCGGATCATCGAAGAGGGACACCAGCATCGGCTGCCGCTTCGCCAGCCCAGCGAGACCCGCCACCACATGCGAACGGTTGCGCTTCAGCACGCACTGGCTCGCCGTCATCTCCGCCATGGCCGATGCGAAGCTCAGATCGCGATCGTCATCCGCAAAGCAGCCCACATGCACGGGCGCTATCTCCGCCAGCCGCTTCAATATGTGATAGGAACGAATCTTGTCGCCCCGATCGGGTGGGAAGGGGATGCGGTGGCAGAGGAAAACTATCTCGCCCGTCATCCCAGCCCCCGCGAAATCAGCGGACCGATCAGGTTGGCGATCGGCAGCGGCAGCTTCTTCCACATCTCCACACGCCGCTGATATTGCGTGCTGTTGGGATTGATGTCGCGCCGATCGCCCGTCGCCGACCAGCTATGATAGGCCAGCGGCACCGGGTCGAAGCCAAAGCTCTTCTTCCACGCGGCCTGCCCGCTTCCCGTCTTGGACCGGCCGAAGTCGAACAGGCGCATGCCGCGCGTCCGGCCATGGCCCATCAGCCGGTAATACATGAGCTCGTTGGAACGCAGCCCCCGCGCATCCGCGACACCCCCGCCCCAAAAAGGCATGACCCGCCCCTGATGGTAGAGCGTCAGCACCCCCGAAACCGGCCGGTCGCCCTCATAGACAATCAATATGTCGGCATCCTCGCCGAACGCCGCCAGCACTTCGCTAAACAGGCGCCTCGGAAAAACCGGCGTCCCCAGATTGCGCACGCTCTGCGCATAAACATCATAATGCGCGCGCAGGAACTGCTCATCGCGCCCAACCTCAAACCGCAGCGCCGGGTTAGCCAAGGCCTTACGCAGTTCCGCCCGGTGCTTACGCGGGACGGCGAGCAACTCGGCCTCATCATTGGCAGCAATCGGCCTGACGAAACCGACATGGCTCCCGTCATGAACGGTCCAGCCTTCGCCGGACGATGGCCCGCCGCGCAGTTCCACCGAAGCGACACCGCGATCGCGCGCAAATCCTTCAGCCGCGCAGGCGAGTGCGCAATGGGTGGCGGGATCGCTCGCCAATATGCCGCCATCGACGGCAAAGCCCGAAGACACGAGCGCTTCACCGAAGAGGCGGCTTTTCATGTGCGTCAGCGGGAGAAGGCCCGCGATCTGCCCCGACGAAGCCACTGCCGCCAACATATATGCGCGGTTGCCAGTGCCCCGCTCAATCGCCTTGATCCACGCGGGCCGGTGAAAAGGCGTGCCTTCTTCTTTGCCCTGAATGTAGGCATCCGCCGCAGCCACCTGCGCGGGATCATCCAAATCAAGCGTGACCACGCCGACACCTGCTCCGCCGTCCGGCCTCATGCCGCCAACTCCGCCTCACGAGCGACCAGCGCATCCACCCGCGTCCAGGAAAAATCAGCAGTCAGCCGCCGCAGCTTGTCCGCCATGACGGACAGATTGCTGTAATGGCGCAGGCGCGATCGCAGCGGCGCTCTCGCCACCCGTGGCTGATCCGGATCAATCTCCCAGGGATGGAAATAGATGATGGCGGGCTGCTTCTCCCGCCCATTCACTTGCCGTATAGCCCAGCGGGAAAAGCCATAGGGCAGCAAGCGGAAAAACCCTCCGCCCCCAGCCGCCAACCTCCGCCCGCCAAACTCGGCCGTCGTCACCGGCAGCTCCAGCAAATCGCTCCCCGCCACCGGCCGCCAGGCAAAGCGCGGTGACTCAGGCCAGCCATAATGATCATGCCGGATCGGCGCGACGCTGCTGGAATAGCGATAGCCCTCCTCCGCCAATATGGCGTGCGCCCAAGGCGTGCGGTGATCGATGGAAAAGCTCGGCGCGCGATAGCCAATGACGCGCTGACCGCTGGCATCCTCCAGCAAAGCCCGCGACCGGCGCAAATCCGCGCGGAACGCCTCCGGGCCGAGCGTAAACACCCGCGCATGATCATAGCCATGGCTCGCGACCTCATGCCCCGCCTCGGCAATCCGCCGCATGAGCGCAGGATAACGCTCCGCCACCCACCCGAGCGTGAAAAATGTCGCGCTGACCCCCGCTTCGGCAAACAGCGCCAGCACCGCATCCGTATTGCGCTCCACCCGATGCGTCAGTCCATCCCAAGAGGATCGGCTGATCGTGCGCTCAAAAGCGCCGACATGAAACCAGTCCTCCACATCGACCGACAGAGCATTCAGCACCATGATGAAGCGTCAGGCAGCAGCGCTGTGCGGCGCGTCGCCCATCCGCTGTTCACGCTCCACCCAGTCCACCAGCAACGTCAGCACCCGGCGCAGCGCGGTATCCTGTTCGCCCACGCGGAATTCCAGCGAGGAAAGCCGTTCCTCAATCAGGGTGAAGCAATCCTTCAGCGCCTCCGGGTCCACTGCCTGGATGGCGACCTGTTCGATCCGCAGCGAATCGACCTCCGCGCGCAGCGTGGCAATCTCGTCCATCAGAGCGGGAGATGGCTCGGGCTGACGCGACCGCAGCGCATTAAGTTCGGCGCGCAGCGTCTCGCGCGCAGGTTCCGCCTGCGCCGCAACCGGAGCCGCAGCGGGCGCTTCCTCCGCGCGATCCAACACGGATGACGGTATCGGCTGCACGGCAACATCGCTGTCCGCGCCCATATCCTCGATCACCGCCTGAACAGCCGCCGCATCGATCTCCGACAGCTGATCGAGCGCGCCGAGCAGCAGCACGCGGCTGGCCAGCACATTGACCCGGCGCGGCACGCCCCCGGTCGCTGCATAGATCGCCGCGAACGCCTCCGGCGTGAACTGCGGATCGCCATTCCACCCGACGATCGACAGGCGATGGAGGATATAGGGCTCAATCTCTTCTGGCTGCATCGGATCAAGATGATGAGTCGCGATCACGCGCTGCCGCAACTGCTCCAGTTGCGCGGACTTCAGCAGGTCGCGAAATTCCGGCTGGCCCAGCAGGAATATCTGCAACAGCGATTGCCCACCCAACTGGAAATTGGAGAGCATGCGCAACTCTTCGATCGCCGAAACAGACAGGTTCTGCGCCTCATCAACGATCAGCAGCGACCGCCGCCCCGCCCGCGCCTGACCATGCAGGAACGCCTCGATCTGCCGCAAAATCTGCGCCTTGGGCATGTCGTCGGTCGGCAGGCCAAAGCTCTGCGCGGTCAGCCGCAGCATGTCGTCACCGCCCACCTGCGTCGACACGATCTTGACGGCGGTCAGCCGCGCCGGATCGATCGTCGCCATCAGATGCCCGACCAACGTGGTCTTGCCCGCGCCGATGTCGCCGGTGATGACGATGAAGCCCTCGCCCTGCGCCAAACCGTAACCCAGATAGGACAGCGCCTTCCTGTGGGTCGCGCTTTCAAAATAGAAATGCGGATCGGGTGTCAGCTGGAAAGGGCGGCCCTCAAATCCGTAGAACTGGTCGTACATCTCTCGTCTCCGGACGCGATTAGAAGCTGTACCGCAGGCCGACCTGGCCCATGGCGTTGATGACGGCATCCAGATCATCCGCCTTGGCACTATCGAGCCCAAGCGAAGCGGATGCCTGAAGATTGCGGTTGATGAGGCGGTTGTAGCTGGTGAATGCGCCGAGATTCAGCACATCGAGCCGCGCGCCGCTCGCATCGAAATAATTGGCATAAACGGCGCTATCCAGACTGGACCGGCTGTCGATCACATAGCTGAGCGATGCCGTGCCATACCAGTTCTGGTCCCGCGCCCCGCGCACGAACACCGTCTGGCCCGAAGGCGTCACGAACTTGCGCTGTGAATAGCCAAGGCCGACGCCAAGGCCCCAAGGCCCCCGCTGCGCCGCATATTGGGCGGCAACGCCCCGGTAGCGGAAGTTCGCGTCGGTAACTCCCGTCAGCGCGTCGTTGAAGCACTGCCCGCCGCCGCTTTGCGAGAAGGCGCAGCCGGTGAAATCGCCGGTGAACGGATTACGCACGACATTCAAACTGCTGCCCGAAACCGCCGCGACATTCGACGTGATGATCCGCCCGAAGCTGTCGATGCCGTCGAATACCACGAGCGCGAAGGACTGGCCGCGACCCTGCCATACGAAGCTGCCCGTATAGCTCATGCCGCCATAGCGTTCGCCGACACGCGCTTCCAGCGAGGTGCGGCGGTTGGGACGCCAGAGCACGCCAACGTCCCAGATGATGTCATCGAAATCATAGATCAGCGCGCGCGGCGAACTATCGTCAGTGACGTAACGGCCGTTGCGGATGACCGGCACCCCGCTCGAATCTAGCTCGGGCGAGCGCTGGCTGATCTTGATCCGTTCATAGCCTACACCGCCGGCAAGGGCGACAGTCGGCGACACCGGCAGCGTCGCATCCACGCGGCCCCATGCATCCTCGAACCGCTGATCAAGCTCGCTCGCATCCTCCCGGTCATATCCTGCGCTGGCCACGATGCCGAGCGGCAGCCAGACACCCGGCGCCACGCCGACCGAACCGGCCAGGCTATGCGAAACCGAGTCCGCGAAGGAGCCCACATTAGGCGCTCCCGCAAAGTCGGCGTTCACATCCTCATCCACCCGCGCATAGCCAAGGCGGTAGGAGGCAGTGACGTCGATGTCGCCGAAGGATGAGGCATAGGACGGCCCCACATAACCGGCATAAACCTGGCTCGTCTGGCTATCGTTCAGCGTCGCCGCACCCGACAGGCCATCGGTGCGTATGCGCGTCGCAAGCGCGCCCGCATTGAGCGTCAGCCCATGCGACACCAGATACTGGCCCGACACGATACCGCTGATCACATCCTGATCGCTGGCCTCACGCCCCCAGCCAAAGCTGTGATTATATTGAATGTCAGCGACCGCCTCGACACGGCGCGTCTGCAACTGCGCCGTCAATCCCGCCGTCACATTGGTATAGGTCAGGACATCGCCACCACCTTTCAGCGGCACGAGCACAGTCTGATCGACGCCCAGATAGGGCATGACTTCGACCTTTCGCTCCTGCGCCATGGCGGGCGAAGCGGCGAGCGCTAGCGCGCCCAGCAACCCCAGGGAAGTACGCAGCATCATGCGTCGTCGCTCCCTTGGCCATAATAGCTGCCAAAACGGCGGCCGCTGGCAGAGAATGTGACGCCGTTCAGCAGCAACTGCACCTGCCCAGCCGCCTTCAGCATCCCCGCCGCGTCACGCAGCGCGCTTTCGCTGGTCTGGTCGGCACGCACCACCAGCAACGCGATGGCGGCATGGCTCGCCAGCACGGCACCCGCCGACGCAGCGAGCAAAGGCGGCGAATCGAACAGGATGATCCGATCCGGCCGCCCATCGGTCAGGCGGCGAAGCAACGTTTCCGTCCGCGCCGAAGCCAGATATTCGGTATCGTTGTTGCTGCGCTGCCCCGCAGGCAGGACGGCAAAGGACGGAATGTCCGTCCGGATCACACAATCCTCGATCGCGACTGACGGATCGGCGATGGCGTCCATCAGCCCCGGCCCGCTCGTCAGCCCCAGCGCCTCGGGAATGCCCGGCTTGCCGAAGTCAGCATCGACCAGCAATATCTCCCGATCCTTCTCCGCCGCCAAACTCAGCGCCAGATTGATCGCGCAGAAGCTCTTGCCCTCCCCGCTATGCGCTGAGCAGACAAGCACGCGATTGCCGCGCGGATCATCACCAAGCTGCGCCAGCAGATCGCGCTTCAGCAGCCGAAACTCCTCGCTGATCGCCGTCGCCGGACTATCGGGCGACAGCCAACCATTTTCGGCCAGAGCGACCCGATCGATACTCTGCACCGGCCCACGCCAGTCAGGCGCGCGATATCCCGTCTCCGCCGCCACCGGCCGAGCGATTTCCACCACCGAAGGCAGAGGCTCGCCAGCAGGCACCTCAACCGCAGGAGCGGCACGCCCCTGCAAGGCCGCGCTGAAATCATAGATTTCTGTCGCCCGCTCGATCAGCGAACCTTTGGAAAGGGAGCTATGCTTGTTCATCTTGCCGCTCCTCAGGCCATGCCACGCTGGATGAATTCGACGAGGATCAGCAGCACACACAGCGCCGCCAGCCCCCCGCTCGCACCGGCGAACCATTTCAACCGCTGCTTCTCGACCGCCCTCTGCGCGGCGCTAACCGTCTGCGTAATGGAACCGATGACCGGCAATCCAACCGCCCGCTCCAGCCGTGCCGCCGTCGGGAAGCTGCCCTTGAGCTGCCCCATGGCAAAGGCGCTACCCACGCCCGCGCCGATCCCGACGATCAGCACGCCCAGCAGCAACAACGGCCGGTTGGGCGCGGACGGCGCGGTGGGCGCGCTCGGCGGATTGATCACGCGGAACTGGACGGAACCCGTTTCGGTCTTCACATCGCCGCGCAGGCGCACATCCTCGCGGTCAGCGAGCAGCTTGTCATATTGGGTCTTCAGCACCTCATAATCGCGGTCGAGCTTTTCCTGCTCGGCGGCGAGGCCGGGCTCGTCCGTCTGGCGCGATGACATGGCGTTAAGGTCAGCCTGAAGCTGCGCCTTGCGCGTCTGCAACGCCTGAACCGTCGCCGCCCGCTCCGCCTGCATCGACTTGATCGACAGATAAGCAGGGTTGGGCGAACCAGCCGCCCCGCCACCACCGCCGCCCTGACGGCGTAGCGCATCGACCTGCCGTTGGGCTGCAATCACATCGGGATGGTCAGCGGTCCAACCCCGCGCACGCATTCCGGCAAGGTCCGCCTGCGCCTGAGCCAGTGCGGAAGGACCACCCGACGCGCCAACACCCGGCAACACCTGCGGTGTTCCGGCAAGCTGGCCGTTCATGGCGCTCAGCGCGCTCGACGCCTGCACCAGCTGCGATTCGATATTGTTGATCTCCATCCGCGCCGCGTCCATGCGCTGACCGATGGAGCCCGCGCCCGGCAGCATCCCGGCATAGCGCTGCTCGAACTCGACACGACGTTGCTCTGCGGCGGCCAATTGACGACCGCGCGCCGCGATCTGCTGGTCAAGGAAAGCAAGGCTCTGCTTCGTCTCGACACGGTCGGAGGACAGATTCGTTTCCTGGAAAATCTCGATCAGCTTCTGCACCGCCTGCTGGGCGATCCGCGCATTGGCTCCGTCCGAAAGGCTGGAGTCCGCCGACTTGGCGCTGATGTCGATCATGCTCGGGTCAGCCTGCGCCATCACGGTGATGCCTTCACGCAGCGCCGTGATCCTGGCCGCCATGTCGCGCGGGCCGCTAATCGTCTGGTTGAGGTCGGTTTCCTTGACGACCCGCTCCAGATTGGCGGTGCTGGCCAGCGTCTGGCGCACGCGGTCCAAATCCTGCTGCGACTGGACCTGCGTAATGCCGACCTTGTCCTGCAACAGCGACTGCGTGTTCACATAAACCCGCGCCTTGCTCTCATAGCTGTTGGGCACCAGAGCCACGCCCAGCCACCCCAGCATGCACACGCCCCACGCCACGGCCAGCGCCAGCCAGCGCCGCGTCCATATGCCGTGAAGGGCGATCAGCAGTTCGTCGTAAAGACCGGCCATATCAGAACATGCTTTCCGGAATGATGATGACATCGCCCGGGGCCAGCATGACATTCGCCTTGCTGTCGCCGCGCTTCAGCAGGTCGCCGATACGGACGTTGAATTCCTGCTGCTTGCCCTCTTCCTTGTTGAAGCGAACGAGCCGCGCCCGGTTGCCCGCCGCATATTCGCTCAGCCCCCCGACGGAGATCATGGCGTCAAGCAGCGTCATGTTAGCGCGATAAGGAATGGAGGCAGGCTTTTCGGTCGCGCCGACAATCCGCACCTGCTGGCTGAAAGTGCCCGAGAAATTGTTGACGATCACCGACACCAGCGGATTTTCAATATATTTGGTGAGCGCCACCTTCATGTCGTCGGCCAGCTGCTTAGGCGTCTTGCCCACGGCCGGCATGTCGGCGATCAGCGGCGTGGTAATCCGCCCGTCCGGCCGCACCTGAACCTTCGCACCCAATTCCGGGTTGCGCCATACGAATACGGTCAGGTCATCGAGCGGCCCGATCACATATTCCTCGCCCGGCCCTTCCTGCTGCGCCACAAAGGACGCAGAGGGCAACTGGGGGCCACCGCCTCCCGAAGCGCAGCCCGACAGCGCCAAAGCAGGCAACGATGCGCCGATCAGAGCCCGGGAAACCGACAGGAAACGCATATCTTCACCTCATCATGCGGCCGCACGCCAGCACGGCCGCCAGACAGGTGAAGCGGCCGCAAAGCGATGGGCTTTGGGCCTCTTCTTGCCGCTAAAGGGTAAAGATACGGTTAGGCGTCAAACTATTGGTATATCAGCCAAGTAATAGTTCGAGCGCGGGCGGGTGCCCCAAAAAGGCGGCGGGACTAGCCGAAGCGCCATAGGCCCCCGCCGCGAAGATCGCGATCAGGTCCCCTTCCACCACCGGCGGCAAAGCAACCTTGTCGCCCAGCTTGTCGATCGGCGTGCAAAGACACCCTACGACCGTGACGGCCTCCTCCGCAGGCGGCGCGCCATAACGGTTCGCCACCGCCATCGGATAGTTGCGCCGCAACACCGTTCCGAAATTGCCGCTCGCCGCCAGTTGATGGTGCAATCCACCATCTACCACGACGAACGTCTCGCCCTGGCTCTGCTTCACATCGACCACACGGGTCAGATAGACGCCAGCCTCACCGACCAGCCAGCGGCCAAGCTCCATCGCGAACTCGCTCTCCGCCAATATGTCCGGGCGGGCGTTCAGCGTCTGGCCCAGCGCCTCACCGATCGGCGCAATGTCCAACCGCTGATCGCCCGGGAAATAGGGAATGCCGAATCCTCCACCCAGATTGACGAGCGGCGGCGCAGCACCCACCGCATCCGAAAGCCGCGCCGCCAAACCCACTGTTGCCGCCTGTGTGTCGATCAGCGCGTCTGCATCCAGCGCCTGCGATCCGGCAAAGATATGCCAGCCCCGCCAGTCAGCTCCCGCATCGATCAACGATCGGGCAAGCCCCGCCGCCCGATCCGCATCGATGCCAAAGGGTTTGGCCCCGCCGCCCATGCGCATGCCCGACCCTTTCAGGTCAAAATCCGGATTGACCCGCACCGCCAGCCGGGGCGTCCGCCCCCGCTTCTGGGCAATGGCAAGCGCACGCCGCGCTTCCCCTTCCGACTCAAGGTTCAACGTAACCCCAGCGTCGATCGCGGCGGCGAGTTCGTCATCACGCTTGCCCGGCCCGGCAAAGCTCACATGCGCGGCATCCATCCCGGCTTCCAGCGCTCGCGCCATTTCCCCGCCCGAAGCCACGTCAAAGCCGTCAACCAACCGCGCCATGCGTTCCAGCAGCGCCGGATAGGGATTCGCCTTCACCGCATAATGGATCGACAATTGCCGCGGCATAGCCTCCCGCAAATCGCGCACCTGCCGCTCGACGATCCCCATGTCATAGACGAACAGCGGCGTGTCCCCCGCTTCGTCCACCAGGCTCGCAGCGCCGCATCCGCCGATCAGCAACATGCCTTCCTCACCCTCGAAAAAGGGCGGAACAGGTCCCATCGGCTTCATCTGTCATATTCCTTGGCCAGTGCCACTCGGTCGATCTTGCCATTAGGCGTCCGAGGGAAATCCGCCAGCCTGATAATCGTCCGGGGCTGCATGAAGTTCGGCAATTCGGTCTTCAACCTCGCCTCGACCGTCGCCTCGGCATCAGCGTCGGCCGAGCGGATGAGCAGCAGCACCGCCTGCCCCAACCGTTCATCCTTAATCCCCAGCGCGACCGCTTCCGCAACGCCGGGCACCGCCACCGCCGCTTCCTCAATCTCTGTCGGACTGATGCGATTGCCCGAGGATTTGATCATCGCGTCATCACGTCCAACGAAATAGAGCAGCCCTCGCGCATCCCGCCTGACGCTATCCCCTGACCAGACCGCCATGCCGCCATAGCGAGAGGACGGCGGCGCAGGCTTGAACCGCTCTGCCGTACGTACCTCATCCCGCCAATAGCCTTGCGCTACAAGCGGCCCGCAATGAACCAGCTCACCCGCTTCATCATCGTCCGTCAGGCTGCCATCAGACCGCACAACCAGTATCTCCGCATGCGGTATCGCCGATCCCATCGAGTCCGGGTAGCTGTCCACCAAGGCTGGCGGCAGATAGGTGGAGCGAAAAGCCTCCGTCAGCCCATACATGGGATAAAGGTCGGCCTTGGGAAAAAGGCCGCGCAATTTCGCCACCAACGGCCGGGTGAGCGCGCCACCACTATTGGTCAGGCGCTTCAGCTTCCCCGCCACTTCCTGCTTCCACTCAAGCTCGGTCAACTGCACCCAAAGCGGCGGCACCCCGGCCAAGGTCGTGATGTCACGCTTGTCCACCGACTTCATGACGTCACGCGCCGTCAGATAATCGAGCGGATAGACGCACCCGCCCGCATACCAGGTTGAAAACAGCTGATTCTGCCCATAATCAAAACTGAAGGGCAGCACGCACAAGGTCCTGTCCTCGGCACTCAAGCCAAGATAACGAGCCACACTCGCCGCACCAAGCCATAGATTGGCGTGGCTGAGCATCACCCCCTTGGGCCGCCCGGTCGAACCGCTGGTATAGAGGATCGCCGCCAGATCATGCGGCCCGGCCTCGGAGGGCGGCATTCCATCCCCACCGCTCATGGCCGCCGCAGCATCCTCCTCCCGCAACAAACGGCAGTCGCCCGGCACATCATCGGACTTCAAAGTATCGAGCCGCGCCGCAGTACCGATCAGCAACGGCGCGCCACTATCGGCGAGGATATGCGCGACCTGCGCATGCTTCAGCAGCGGATTGACCGGCACATGCACCAGTCCCGCGCGCGGGGCCGCCAATGGCATCAGCGCCGCGACCGGCCCCTTGGCAATCCAGCTTGCAACCCGCGCGCCCTTTTCCAGCCCGAATCCCGCCAGCCACCCCGCCAGCCGACCCAGCGTCGTTTCAAGCTCTGCATAATCCTGCGATCCCGACCGGCCATCCAGCGCCGGACGCGCCGCCTCACCCCGCAACAACAGGTGGTCGATCGGGCGAACTTCCTCGCCATCGATCAGGGTGGCGCTGCTTAACTCCATTTCCAGACTTTTCACCTAAGGCATGGGGACAGTGCCGGGGAGATAATGATTTGCTGGTCACAAGGGAATACAGCACGATCGCAGATGCCCGGCAGGCGCTGGGCGGACGGATGGATCGCGCCGCGACGGCTTGCTTGTTCGACCGCATCGACTGGTTCGAATCGCTGCACGAACATTGCTTCGCGCATCAGCCCATCCGCGTCCTTCAGGCGATCGAGGGACAGGTCGAGGCATGGCTATTCCTGCTATCGCCCTCTCCCGAGCGGCAGAGCGCGCTTGCCAACTGGTACAGCTTCGCCTGGTCGCCCGTATATCTCGGCGATCCTGATGAACCGATGCGCCACCGTCTGGCAGAAATACTCGCCGCTGAACTGTTCAAGACCGGCCGCCACATCGACTTTTATCCGGTAGGCGATACGGCGGAAATGCTCCTCGATGCCTTCCGGCGCAGCGGCTGGTTCGGCGTCCGCCGACCCATGGGTGGACGCCATATGCTCGCCCTGAACAGCCGCGACTTCGCCGCCTATTGGGCGGATCGGCCAACCCGCCTGCGCAATCAGGTCCAGCGCAAGGCCCGATCCAGCCGTTTCACCATCGAGATTCGCGATCAGGTCGATGACGCGCTGTGGCACGACTATGTGACGGTACATGCGAGCAGTTGGAAGCAGCCCGAGCCCGGCCTCTCCTTCCTGCGCGCGCTGGCAGAGCGAGAGGCCGCCGCCGGAACCCTACGGCTCGGCTTCGCGCGCCTCAACGGCCAGCCAGTGGCGACCCAGCTTTGGACCGTCGAAAATGACGTCGCCCTCATCCACAAGCTCGCACATGATCGCGCTTTCGACGGCGCTTCTCCAGGCACGTTGCTCAGCCACGCGATGTTCGCCCATGCCATAGACACCGACAAGGTCAGCGTGATCGACTACGGCACCGGCGACAATCCCTACAAGGCGGAATGGATGGAGCAGCGGCAAACGCTCCACCGTCTCGACTTCTTCAATCCACGATTTGCCTCGACATGGTTTCCCGCCGCGCGAACCGCGATTTCCGCCCTTGTGGGCTGAAGGCGGAACGATTAGGTAAGCCCCCCATCATGCGGGCGAAAACCTCTATGCCGGTCGACCGGACAAGCGACATGTCAAACGCGATGCGCGATCTGCTTCGCGATGTGCTGGCCCTGTCGCAGGAACGCGTCGATGCCTTCGACGCCGACACGCCCCTGTTCGGCGCTCTGCCTGAACTGGACTCCATGGCCGTCGCCACGCTGCTGACGGAAATGGAAGACCGCCTCGACATCCTGATCGAGGATGACGACATCGACGGCGAAACCTTCGAGACTTTTGGTACGCTGGTCGCCTTTGCGCGGGCGAAGCTAGAAGCCTGAGCGCTTCCCCAGTCTATCAGACACCTAATCCCCGTTCGGGCTGAGCCTGTCGAAGCCCTTCACTTCACTTAAAAGAAAGAAAAGCCCTTCGACAAGCTCAGGGCGAACGGAGGGTAGCGAAGCTCCCCCTCACCCCGCAAAGCGAGGCACGCAGCGCGCACCCCGCTCCACGCTTTCTCACTCAGCCGCCATCGCCTCGAAATCCGCCTCGGCCAGGAACTTCTCCACGTCCAGCGCCGCCATGCAGCCCATACCCGCCGCCGTCACCGCCTGCCGATAAATCTTGTCGCTGACGTCACCCGCCGCGAACACCCCCGGAACAGAGGTCCGCGTCGTACCCGGTTCCACAATCAAATAGCCCTCATCCATCGGCAGCTTGCCCGCGAACAGCTCGGTGGCAGGCTGATGCCCGATCGCCACGAACGCCCCGTCCGTCTCGATATGCGAAGCCTTGCCCGTGACCGTATCGACCAGATCGACGCCAACCAGCCCTTCGGGATTGCCGCCGCCCACAAACCGCTCGATCTTCTGGTTCCACAGCACCTTGATGTTCGGATGCGCAAACAGCCGCTGCTGCAAGATCTTCTCCGCCCGCAGCGAATCACGGCGATGGATCAGCGTGACGTCATGGCTATGGTTGGTGAGGTACAGCGCTTCCTCGACCGCAGTATTGCCACCACCGATCACCACTACCTTCTTGCCACGATAGAAAAATCCATCGCAAGTCGCGCAAGCGGAAACGCCCTTACCCTGCAACAGCTGCTCGCCTTCCGTACCCAGCCACTTCGCCTGCGCACCCGTCGCGATCACCAGAGAGTCGGCAAAATAGCGCGTACCGCTATCGCCCGTCAGGCGAAAAGGCCGCTCCGACAAATCGACATCGACGATCTGATCATACATCATCTGCGCGCCGACATGCTCGGCCTGCGCCTGCATCTGCTCCATCAACCACGGCCCCTGGATCACGTCGCGAAAGCCAGGATAATTCTCGACGTCGGTCGTGATGGTCAGCTGCCCGCCCGGCTGCATGCCCTGCACCACGATCGGAGCCAGCCCCGCGCGCGCCCCATAAATGGCGGCCGAAAGCCCGGCCGGCCCCGAACCGAGGATCAGCATGCGAGTGGAATGGGTAGCGGTCATCAAATTCCCCAGCTCTTTGGATTCGTTTGTCGGGATGAAATAGGCAGCGGCGCCGGGCGCGCAAGCCTGACTATCGCATGGAATTGCTTGGGCGCGGGCAAGCTCCGCCTCCCCCTGCCACTCCAACCGTCAGTCAATGACGTTAGGCAGGTCCTCAAACCCCTTGCGCAGCGCCGCCGACCAACTGAGCGAAAGCAGCTGAAATTCCTCGTTATCGGCCTCGATACGGGTGCGGACACGGAAATCGAACTGGCCGCGCTCGATCACCGTCAGGTCCAGCGGCATGCCGACCGACAGATTCGATCGTAAGGTAGAATCCATCGACACCAGAACCGCCTTTGTCGCGTCCTCCAGACTCGTCTCGCGCTTGATGATCCGATCCAGAATCGGCTTGCCATATTTATGCTCACCAATCTGGAAGAAGGGCGTGTCCTCCGTCGCTTCGATGAAGTTGCCCGCCGAATAGATAAGGTAAAGGCGCGGCTTCCCCCCCCGCCGTTCCCCCGCGAGCAGGATCGACGCGTCCGCACCCGATCCCTGCATTTCGATGGTGCTGCGATAATGCTGCTGCATCTCGCACATCGCATCCCCCACCAGTTGCGCCGCGCGGTGCATCGTCGCGCAATTCAGGATGCTTTCAACGTCCGGATCGACCTGCGAATCCTTGATCGCGCGGCCCAGCATCGTCTTGACGCCCTGCGTGATGGACAGGTTGCCCGAACACATGAGCACCAGCGACCGTTCGCCCGGCACGCTATAGGTAAAGCTTTTCCGAAAGCGGGCGATATTGTCCATCCCCGCATTGGTGCGAGTGTCCGACAGCATGACCAATCCCTGGTCCACGCGCACCGCCACACAATAGGTCATCGCCCATCGGGCTCCTATATCCGTTCAACCCTGCGGGATGGCAGGCTGAAGGCTTTGTTGTTGCTGCCGTTGCAGCTGCCTTTCTTCCACCCCGTCCTCCGCCTGCGCGATCCGGACGTCCGCGTCAATCCAGATATCGCCCGCCACCGTCACGGACCCCCGGATGGGCGCCGCCGCATTGGCATCCAGGCCCGACGCCAGCCGCAGATAGCGTTCCGTCACACAGACCCGGTTTGATGGATCGAACCCGACCCAGCCCAGATCCGGCACACACGCCTCAACCCAGGCGTGGGTTTCATGCAGGGCAATGCCCCCCTCAGCCAGCAGGTATCCCGTCACATATCGCGCCGGGATGCCGAGGGCGCGCGCGCCCGCAATGAATATCTGCGCATGGTCCTGACAAACTCCCGCCCCCAACGCGAAGGCCTCCGCCGCCGTGGTATCCGAAGACGTCACTCCACCCCGATAAGCCACAGCGTCGCTGACCGCCGCCGACAAGGCATGCAACCGCGCAAGCGTCCCCCCATCATCCGGCAGGGAAAGCGCCATGTCCCGAATGGCGTCGGAAGTCCGGGTCAGCTGCGTTTCCCGCAGAAAATAGAGCGAAGGCACCCCACCGTTTCCATGGCCCAGAACGCCGCTCGTTTCGTTCGTCTCTGCCAACCCTTCGGCAACGACCACCGCATTGTCCAGCCGGTCATGCCGTATCCAGACAGCCTCCATCTCGCCAAAGCTGTTGCGGCGGAAACCTTCAACCGGCTCACCATTCACACTGACCCGCCATTCCAGCACCCTTTGCGAGGCCGTGTCGATCGGCATCAGCTTCAGGCGCATCGCCACCCGGCCTGCCGTCGCGGCATAACGATAAGTCGTCTGGTGGCGGACCAGCAGTTTCAAGGCGTACCGCGCTCCTTCATCCGAAATGATAGGTCTGGGCGATCTCCGCGCCCAATTGGTTGGTCATCTTCAATCCGCCCAACACGGTTTCATGCAGACCGACGCGGAAAATCTCTCCGCTGTCCAACTGTTCCAGATCGTTCACCATTTGCCGCACCGTCTCATGGCACGTGCCCCGCCCATTGTGCCAACCCGCCAGCCGATTGAGCCGATAGGCAAGCTGTTCATAGCAATAGGCCACACTGCGCGGGAAAAGCCGGTTCAGCATCAGGAAATCGGTGATCTGCCAGGGCGTATAAGTGCCGCCATAGACATGATGATAGGCCCGTGCTCCAGACAGAGCGTAGAGCACCGACGTCCACTGATAATGATCGCGGTTGCCCCCGATCACCTCGGTTTCTGGCAGCAATACATAATATTTAACGTCCAACAGCCGCAACGTCATCTGCGCCCGCTCCAGCGCCGACCCGGCCCGCAGGAAGTCATGCCCTTCATTGCGCAACTGCCCGGAATGCGCCGCACCCCGGAACGTCATGACCCGCGTCTTCACCCAATCGATCAGCGCCGGAAGCTGCTGCCGCGCTTCACCCACATCATAGCTGTCCAGCTTGCGCCACCCTTCGTTCAGCGCCTCCCACATGTCCTGGGTCAGCATGGTGCGCGCCGACTTGGCATTGGCGCGCGCCTTCAGCAGGCAGGACCGGATGGAACTGGAATTATCAAGGTCCAGCATCAGATAGGATATGGCGTCCCTCTCGGCCACCTGTATGCCTTCGGGAAATAGGCCATCGACCCCGGCTGCCCGCACGACCGACCGCCATTCGTCGCGATGGTGCGCCCCCGGCAGGATCGCCATGCGCTGTCCCATGGTAAGCAAACGAGCCGTAGCCTCCGCCCGCTCCATATAACGCGCCATCCAGTAAAGATTCTCGGCAGTCCGGCTCAGCATGGGCGCACCCACCTCCTCCCCGTCATCCCAGCGAAAGCTGGGATCTCAGGCCCACCGGCACCACGCAGCCTCAAGAGATCCCAGCTTTCGCTGGGATGACGATGAAGAAAAGGGACGCGCACCTCCGTCAATCCTGCAACACCCATGTGTCCTTCACCCCACCCCCCTGACTGGAGTTCACCACCAACGACCCTTCGGTCAGCGCAACCCGAGTCAGCCCGCCCGGCACCAGCCTGATCTGCTTGCCCACCAGACAATAGGGCCGGAAATCCGCGTGCCGCCCGACCACCGAAGCCGGGCCAAGGGTAGGCACCGTCGAAAGGTCTAGCGTCGGCTGCGCGATGAACTCGCCCGGATTAGCCTTGATGCGCTCCGCATAAGCGGCGATTTCCGCACTGGTGGACTTGGGGCCGATCAGCATCCCATAGCCGCCCGACCCATGAACCTCCTTCGCCACCAGTTCGTGCAGATGTTCCAGCACATAGGCGCATTCGTCCGGCTTCCCGCACTGCCATGTCTGGATATTGCCCAGGATCGGCTGCTCACCCAGGTAAAATCGGATCATCTCCGGAACGTAGATATAGACCGCCTTGTCATCCGCGATCCCCGCGCCCGGCGCCGAAGCCAGCGTCACCCCGCCATTACGATACACGTTGAAGATGCCGGGAATGCCCAGCAGGCTATCGGGCCGGAACACCAGCGGATCAAGATATTCGTCATCGATCCGGCGATAGATGACATCGACCTGCCTGGGGCCAAGCGTCGTCTTCATCCACACCCGATCCTCATCGACGAACAGGTCCGCGGGCTCCACCAGCTCCACGCCCATAAGATCGGCCAGGAAGCTATGTTCATAATAGGCGCTGTTGAGCGATCCCGGCGTCAGCAGCACGACCACAGGATCACCCTTGCACGCGGGCGGCGCGACTTCCTTCAGGCTCTTGAGCAGTTCAGCGGGATAATCATCGACCGGCGCCACCAACCCCTGCGCGAACAGTTCGGGGAACATGCGCGTCATGATCTCGCGATTTTCCAGCATGTAGGACACGCCCGACGGCGTGCGGCAATTATCCTCCAGCACCTCAAATCGCGCAGGCCCGGTGCGGACAATGTCGATCCCGACGATATGGCTGTACACCTTCCCCGGCGGGGTGAAGTCCGCCATCTCGGCAAGATAGGCGCTGTTCTGGTAGATGATGTCGGCAGGCATGATCCCCGCCTTCACGATCTCGCCCCGATGATAGACGTCGTGCAGAAACGCGTTCAACGCCCGCGCCCGCTGCCGGATGCCCCGGTCCAGCACGCGCCATTCCTGCGCGGTGAAGATACGCGGCAACAGATCGAACGGGATCAATCGCTCCGGATCGCCCCCCTCGCCATAGACCGCAAAGGTAATGCCGATACGTCTGAAGATCGCTTCCGCTTCATCCAATCTGCGGTTGAGCCCGGCGATGCCCGTCCGATCCACCCAATTCTGCACTTCGGCATAGCAAGGCCGTATCGAACCATCCGGCTCAAACATTTCGTGGAAGGGCAAAGCGTCGATCCTCCCTCGGGCATAGCCCGGTTGTGCATTGCAACATTAGTGCAACGTGACGGAACGATTGCAAGCGCAAAAAGGGCGTCGGCCAAGATTTCCCCGCGCACGACGTCCGGCAACCTCCCCTGAAGAGAATTTGCACAGCCGTCGCCAAACCCCGTTGACCCCACAAGTCCCTCTGCCTATAGCGCGCGCACCGCAGGGCGACTGCCCGGCGCAGCCCATGGGGCGGAGTAGCTCAGCTGGTTAGAGCAGCGGAATCATAATCCGCGTGTCGGGGGTTCAAGTCCCTCCTCCGCTACCATCGGAAAGCCTGGATATCCTTGATTTTTGCCTTCGGGCCGGCCGTAAGCACGGCCTTTTTTGATGTTCACAGCGTCCCGTGAAATCCGCAGAATTTCGTCAAATTCGTTAGGTTACGGCGCCTCCATGCAGCATGGATGCAACATGACGCGGACGCTATTTCACGCAGCGATCAGGCTCCGCACGGCCAGATCGGCTTCATGCTCGCGCGCCTTGCCCAACTCGTAGCGCGCCTGCATCCGCATCAGCGTCTCCGCCTTCACACCAAAGGCATGCTCGAAGCGGATCGCCATATCAGCCGAAAGGGCCGCCCGCCCGTTCAGAAGCGAACTGATCGACTGCCGACTGACGCCGAACGCCTCGGCCAGATCGTTGATCGAAACGCCATGCGCCTCGACAATCTCGGTCTTGAGCCATTCGCCCGCATGGACCGCGAACGACGGATGAATCTTGATAGCCATCAGTGATAATCCTCCAGGTCCAGATCTACGACGGCGCCCTGCTCATCAAGCGAAAAGGTCAGGCGCCAGTTTCTAGTCACGGTCATCGCCCATGTCCCGGCACGGTCGCCGGTCAAGGGGTGAAGCCCGTAATTTGGAGGTGTTGAAAGTTCGTCCAGCGTGTCGGCATCAATGATGAAGTTGACCATCTTGAACAGCCGATCGACCAGATCGCCAGGTAGTCCTTTGGCTTTGCCTGTCTCAACAAACCGCCGCAGAGCTTTGTGGCTGATGCTCTCGATCTCCATAGATGGAAAGTAGCGCTTTACACACTCATGTCAAGTGTGGCTTTACATTTTGCGGTTAACAAAAGAGGGACCTACCTCCGGCAATCCTTCAGATTCGCACCAATCGCGCCATCCTCACGCTCTTTGGCGTCCGGCGCCGGGACATCTGCGCGCTGTCATCTCGGCTGAAACTCTTTGTTACAGACGCTACACCTTTCCGCTCGCCCCTCCTGATAGACCGTTCTGATCAAGAGAGGAGAGACCATGGCCTTTTCATCTATATTGGTCGCTATCGACATCCATGATCATGATCATGCAAAGTCCGCACTGGCGGCGGCAGCGGCGCTTTCCGCGGGCGGTGCGAAAGTGCACATCCTTTATGTGCGATACTTCCTCCCGGTAAATTATGAGGGCGCGATCACAGTCGATTTCGACACGCAGGAGATAACAGAGGCCCAGCGCCAGGTAGACGAATGGAAGGTGGAATTCGGCCTGACCCATGCCACTTTCGCATCCCATCCCGGCCGAGTGCGTGATGAAGTTCTGGATGAAGCGCAGCGGGTGGGCGCCGACCTCATCATCATCGGCTCCCATCAGCCGTCGCTCTCATCCCGCGTGCTCGGCTCCAACGCCGCCGCGATCGTCCGCAATTCGCCGATCAGCGTGCTCATCGCTCGTCAGAAAGAGATCGGCTAACTGATGCCCCGCCAGCCGATGGCTTGCCCGCCATCGGCTGGCGGCGTGATCGCTGGATCAGATTTCCAGCTGCGACCCCAGTTCAACCACCCGATTGGTAGGCAGCTTGAAAAACGCCATCGGACTTTCCGCATTCCGCACCATCCACGCGAAAAGCCGCTCGCGCCATATGGCCATGCCGGGGCGGGATGACGGCACCAACGTCTCCCGGCTGAGGAAATAGCTGGTGTCGGCAACGCCAATCGGCCCGCCGCAGTCGCGTACCGCCTTCATCGCCGCAGGCACATCGACATTTTCCATGAAGCCGTGACGCAGGATCAGGCGATAGAACCCCGCGCCATGATCTTCGGCGCTGGTACGGCCGTCATAGGGCAAATGCGGCACATCTTCCGCGCGCACGGTCAGGATGATGTTGCGCTCATGCAGGATGCGGTTGTGCTTGACGTTGTGGAGCAGGGCCGGCGGAACACCCTCCGTCGTTGAGGATAGGAAGATCGCCGTACCCGGCACCCGCTTCAGTGACGCTCCGGCCGACTTGATGAACAAGTCGAGGTCCATCGCATCTTCGCGCAGACGGTTACGCATGATCCGTCGCCCAGAAGCCCAGGTCGTCAGCACCAGGAAAGCTATGGCCGCGACCAGCAGCGGGAACCATCCCCCATCCGGAATCTTCGTCGCGTTCGACAGAAAATATGCGCCATCGATGATCAGGAACAGGCCCGTCACCATGCCCGCGACGAACGGGTTCCAGCGCCAGACGCTGAACATCAACGCCCCCATCATGCAGGTGGTGATGACCATCGTGCCAGTGACCGCAATGCCATAGGCCGCCGCCAAATTGCTCGAACTGCCAAAGCCCAGCACCAGCATGATGACCAGCACTAGCAGCGTCCAGTTGATCAGCGGCATATATATCTGCCCCGCCGCCGATGCGCTGGTATGCAGGATGCGCAGGCGCGGGAGGAAACCCAGCTGCACCGCCTGCCGCGTCACGGAAAAGGCACCGGATATGACCGCCTGGCTCGCGATCACCGTCGCCAAGGTCGCTAGGATCACCAGCGGTAGCCTCGCCCATTCGGGGGCAAGCAGGAAGAACGGATTTTGCGCCGCCGCTGGCTCATCGAGCAGCAACGCCCCCTGCCCCAGATAATTGAGCATCAGGCACGGCAGCGCCGCGTAAAGCCACGCGATGCTGATCGCCTTGCGCCCGAAATGCCCCATATCGGCATAAAGCGCCTCCGCCCCCGTCACCGCCAGCACCACCGATCCCAAAGCCAGAAACGCCAGTTTAGGGTCGATCAGGAAGAAGCGCAGCGCCCACCATGGATTGACGATGGCGAAGATCTCCGGGTGCCGCCATATATTGGTGACGCCCAGAATTGCGAGCGCCAGGAAATAGACCACCATGATCGGCCCGAACAGCGCACCGACTCGCGCCGTGCCGATGCTCTGGATCACGAACAGGGCGATCAGGATCACGATCGCAATCGGCAGCACCAACGGCGTCAGCCCCGCCTGTACCACCGTCAGCCCCTCTACCGCCGAGAGGACAGAGACCGCCGGCGTGATGATCGCATCGCCATAAAAGAGCGCGGTGGCAAGCACGCCCAGCGCCGCAACCGTCGGTGTCCAGCGCGTTTCGCCCATCCGCCGCCCGATCAGCGCCAGCAGCGCCATGCTCCCGCCCTCGCCATTATTGTCGGCTCGCAGGATGATGAACACATATTTGACCGTGACGACCATGGTCATGGTCCAGAAGATCAACGACAGCACGCCATAGATATGGGCCGGGTCAACCGTCAGCGGATGGTGGCCGACAAAGCTTTCCTTCAGCGCATAGAGTGGAGAGGTCCCGATGTCCCCAAACACCACCCCCAACGCGCCGAGCGCGAGGCCATGTAGCGGACCATGCGCTGCATGGCTCCCCCCGCTAACCGGCAAATCCTTGTCAGCCATAAGGCAGAAAACCCCCAACTTTGGCGAGCGCCTATGCCACAACCAGGGATGGCAGCGCCATGGGGGACAGGCGGCCATCCGCTATTTTATATTTTGCCCCGCTAACTCCAAAAGTCCCGCCTACCCCTTGTCAGTCCGGGGAAAGCGCGCCAAGGACGGCAGCAACTTGGACTGAGGGGATGCTGGCCGATGAGCCATTATGACGTTCTGATCGTAGGCGCGGGCCATGCAGGCGCGCAGGCGGCCATTTCGCTTCGTCAACTCGGCTTTGAAGGGTCCGTCGCCATGATCGGTGACGAAAAATACCCGCCCTATGAACGCCCGCCGCTGTCGAAGGAATATTTCGCGGGCGACAAGAGCTTCGACCGCATCCTCATCCGCCCCGCCGCCTTTTGGGAAGAGCGCAAGATCGACATGCTTCTCGGCCACCGGGTGAAGGCCGTCGATCCGGAAAATCAGACCGTCACCGTCGGCAATGAGCAGATTTCCTACGGCAAGCTCATCTGGTGCACGGGCGGCAGCCCGCGCATGCTGACCTGCGACGGCGCCGACGCGCCCAACGTCCATGCCGTCCGCCGCCGCGACGATGTCGACGCCATGATGGCGAAGATGGACCAGATCAATCATGTCGTCGTGATCGGCGGCGGCTATATCGGGCTGGAAGCAGCCGCCGTCCTGACGAAGTTCGGCAAGAAGGTTGTTCTGCTCGAAGCGCTCGACCGCGTCCTCGCCCGCGTCGCTGGGGAAGAACTCTCCCGCTTCTACGAAGCCGAACATCGCGCCCATGGCGTCGATCTGCGCACCGGTGCCAAGATGGACTGCATCGAGGTGCAGAACGGCAAGGCGACCGCCGTGCTGATGCAGGATGGCGAGCGGATCGAAACCGACATGGTGATCGTCGGCATCGGCATCATCCCCGAAACCGGCCCGCTGATCGCAGCGGGCGCTGTTGGCGGCAATGGCGTCGATGTCGATGAATATTGCCGCACCAGCCTGCCCAACATCTATGCTGTCGGCGACTGCGCATCCCACGCCAACCGCTTCGCGCGCGGCGCCCAGCTGCGCCTTGAGTCGGTGCAGAACGCCAATGATCAGGCAAAAACGGCCGTCGCCCACATCATGGGCAAGGAAGAAGCCTATGACGCCGTGCCCTGGTTCTGGTCCAACCAATATGATCTGAAGCTCCAGACCGTGGGCCTTTCGATCGGCCATGACCACACCATCCTGCGCGGCGATCCGGCAACCCGCAGCTTCTCAGTCCTATATCTGAAGGCCGGAAAGCTCATCGCGCTCGATTGCGTCAATGCAGTGAAGGACTATGTGCAGGGCCGCGCCCACGTCCTTTCCGGCGCACTGCTTGATCAGGCGCAGCTGGCCGATTCCTCGGTCCCGCTGAAGGAAGTCGGCCTCGCCTGACGAAGCCCCTCTTTGCGGCGTCTGATCAACTTGATCGCGTGGGAATTTGCCGCCTCAAGGCACGACGCTATCAACTTTGTCGAAAGCGTTTTGCGGTAGGGCGGCACCATGACAGGTCGATCGCGAAAGCCCCTCCACCTCATGATAGTAGCCGCTTCGCTGCTACCGTTACCGGCCATGGCTGCAACGCGCGGCTATACCATCACCAGCTTCGACGCGATCCGGGTCGACGCGCCTGTGGAGGTGATCATCACCACGGGCGCTGGCGCTTCCGCCAAAGTCGATGGCGATCAATCCCTGATCGAACGGCTGCACATAGATGTATCGGGGCGCCTGCTGACCATCAGGATGGACCGCGCCCAACCCGGTGAGAAAAGCGGCGGCCGTGCCACCGTCCGGCTCTCGACCGGCACGCTTGAAAGGCTGGTGCTGACCGGCGGCGGCTCCATCTCGGTCAGTCGGATGAAGGGTTTGCGCGGAGAGATCGTGCTTGGCGGCAATGGCGATGTCAGCGTCGCGGCGGTTGACCTCGATCAGCTTAGCCTCGGCCTCGCAGGCGCAGGCCGCGCAACCTTGGCCGGGCGAGCGGCAATAGCGACAGTGCGCGTAAATGGTCCGGGCGCCGTAGCTGCCGATGGTCTACGCGTCCGCCAGGCGACGGTCAGCAATGACGGCCCCGGCAATGTCGCCCTGACCGCCGACGTAACCGCCAAGATATCGGCATCAGGATCGGGCAACGTCACCATAGTGGGCAAGGCCGCCTGTCAGGTCGATAATCGCGGCACCGGCCGCATCTCCTGCGGCGGCGAAGCCTATTAGAGCTTGATCGTCCTACACGGAAGCATCGGCATTAAGGCTGATTTTCCGTCACCCCGGGCTCGACCCGGGGTCCCGCTGCCTCGGCGGCGTCAGAAAAGAAGCGGGACCCCGGATCAAGTCCGGGGTGACGATCACTCACATATGATCATGCTCTAGCGCGCCGGGGCTTTTGTCGCGATCACGCAACCCCGTTCGGGCTGAGCTTGTCGAAGCCCCTTCTCTTTCTTGAAAACCCCGCCCCACAACCCCGCCCCCACTAACCTTATCAAAGTGTTTACCGCCACCCCATAGACATAGGGCACCAGACATTGCCGGATCGTCCCATGTTCGCTCGCGCACTTCTCCTCTTCCTCTTCATGGCCTCGCCCCAAACGGCAGAAGCGCAGGTAGCGGTGGCCGTCGCGGACAGCGGAGACACGGCCTGGATGATCCTCTGCGCCCTCCTCATACTGCTCGCCGGGATTCCGGGCCTGCTCCTGCGCCACGCGGGCCTCGTCAATGTGCGAAGCGCGCTGTCTACAAGCACCCAGCTTCTGACGGTCGCAGCGGGCGCATCGCTCGCCTGGGCCATCGCCGGATACAGCCTCAGCTTCGCACCGGGCAGCGCATGGCTGGGCGGCGGAGCGAACCTCCTACTCGCCAACCTCGGCTCCCTGAAGGCTGGGCTGACCGTTCCCGAATCCGCCTTTGTCCTGTTCCAGATGGCCCTGGCGCTCTTTGCCGTATGCCTCCTCCCCGGCGCCACGGCGGGACGCGCGCGCTTCGGCTGGATGGCGGCCCTTGCCCCGCTCTGGCTGCTGATCGTCTATGCCCCGCTGGTTCATGGCATCTGGGGCGGCGGCTGGCTTGCAGCGCTCGGCGTCATCGACTTTTCCGGCGGCCTCGTCATGCACATGAGCGCAGGCTTTTCCGCGCTCGCACTCTCCCTGATCCTCGGTCGCCGTCCCCGACAAGCCGGCGCAAGCCACGCACCTGTACTCAGCCTCGCGGGTGGCGCATTGATCTGGATCGGCTGGGCGGGCATTTCCGGCGGTTGGGCTCTTGGCGCCACGGACAATGCCGCCACGGCCATCCTCAACACGCATTTCGCGGCCTGCGCGGGCGCCCTCGCATGGGCGCTGTCGGATCGCGCCGCGACCGGCCGCATAAGCGCCACCGGCATTATGTCAGGCGCTATCGCTGGTCTCGCCGCCATATCTGCCTCCGCCGCACTTTCGGGTCCCGGAGGCGCAATGCTCATCGGCCTTGCCGCCGCGCTTCTCTGCCGCATCGCAAAGGCGACGTTCGGGCGCGGCGTCGATGATCCGGCGTCGGTCTTCCTGCTGCATGGACTCGGTGGCTTGATCGGCGCCCTGCTGTTGCCGCTCTTCGTTCAGCCGCTCCTTGGCGGCGTCGGTTTCGAAGGCGATATCAGCCTCACGACGGCCATGCTGAGCCAGTTGGCCGGTGTCATCGCCGTCGCTCTCTGGTCCATGGCGGGAACCTCTATCGTCGCGCTGCTGCTCTCGGTCGTACTGCCCACGCGTCTAACGGCAGAGGAAGCCGCTGAGGGTCTTGATCAGGTCGATCATGGCCAACAAGGCTGGGACTTCCGCTAACATCATGGGCATCGCCGTCGGCATCTTCGCCCATCAGGAGGAGCGGCGGATCGGCACCTGCCTCACCTCGCTCCCGCTGGACCGGGCGGACACCGTCTATCATGTCCTCGTCAACGGCTCGACCGACGCCACCGCCGTCCGCGCCCGCGACATCGCAGCCGGGCGAGCCAATGTCCGGGTGCACGACATCGCCCAGGGCGGCAAGTCGCGAACATGGAACCACCTGATCCATGATCTGCTGGACGGGACCGACGAAGCCGTCATCCTCCTCGATGGCGACGCCCGGATCGCACCCGGCTCCATCGATGCGCTGGTGGCAGCGGTAGGAGGCGACGGAATCAATGCAGCGGCGGGCATGCCACTCAACGGGCGCATGGCCGCGCATTACCGCCACCTGCTGTCAACAGACGGCGGCCTCTTCGGCGATCTTTACGCACTGTCCGGCCATTTCGTGAACCGCATCCGCGCGCGGCGCCTGTATTTGCCCGATGATCTGATCGGCGACGATGGCCTCGTCGCCGCCTGGGCTCATACCGACCTGCAAACTGACGCCGCCTGGCAGCGTGAGCGTGTCATCGCTTGCGAAGAAGCAGGCTTCCTCTGCGAACCCGTCCGCCTCACCAACCCTGCAAGCTGGCGCATGCAATATCGCCGGATGACTAACTATTCGCTGCGCTTCTTCCAGAACCGCATCGTGTCCGACATCATGGGTGGGCAAGGACCTGACGCCCTGCCGCGCGAACTTCGCAGCCTCTACGCCGCATGGCTCCCTCGCCTCGCCCCGCGCTCCGGCCCCACCGGCTTTTTCGACCGAAAAGCGCTCGCCCGGATGAGGCAGGCAGCCGCTTAGCGGTCCTTGCCCGCCAGTTCCTTGTTGATGAACAATGCCAGCCCCGTCACGACCGCGCCCGAAAACAGATAAGCGCCCGAAGCCGCCAACCCAAATGTGACCGACAGCGCCAACGCCACCAGCGGCGCAAAGCCCGCCCCCACCAGCCAGGCAAGGTCCGACGTCAACGCCGACCCCGTATAGCGCGTGGCCGTCGAGAAATTCGACGCCACCACGCCCGAAGACTGCCCAAAGCTCAACCCCAGCAGCATGAACCCCAGGATCATGAACGCGATCTCGGCCAGTTCCCCGCCATTGAGCAGCAACGGAGCAGCAATGCTGAATATCCCGATCCCAAGCGCCGACCACGCCAGCAGCTTGCGCCGCCCCACCATGTCCGCGACAAATCCGGAAACAATGATCGCCAGCACGCCCACGCTCGCCCCGATCGCCTCGATCACCAGAAAGCGCTCCAGCGGCTGTTTCGTATAAAGCGCGATCCACGACAGCGGGAACACCGACACCATGTGAAACAGCGCAAAGCTCGCCAGCGGAGCGAAGGCGCCGATAACGATATTCCGCCCATCCGTCCGTACCGTCTCCAGCACCGGCGAAGGCTGCAACTCACGCGCCTCGAACAGCCGTTCGAACTCATGCGTCACCACGATCCGCAGCCGCGCAAACAACGCCACCACATTGATCGCGAACGCCACGAAGAAGGGATAGCGCCAGCCCCAATCCAGGAAATCCGCCCGCGACAGATTGAACAGGAAGAATGCGAACAACCCGCTGGCCACCACCAGCGCCAGCGGCGCGCCCAGCTGCGGCATCATCGCATACCAGCCGCGCTTGTTCTGCGGCGCGTTCAGCGACAGCAACGACGCAAGCCCGTCCCACGTCCCGCCCAGCGCAATCCCCTGCCCCGCCCGCAGCACCGCCAGCATTACCGCCGACCATATGCCAACCGTCTCATAACCCGGCAGGAACGCGATAAACGCCGTCGATCCGCCCAGCAAAAACAGCGCAATAGTAAGCTTCACGCCCCGCCCATAGGCCCGATCCACCGCCATGAAGATGAACGACCCTATCGGCCGCGTCACAAACGCCAGCGCGAAGATCGCAAAAGACCAAAGCGTCCCCGCCAGCGGACTCAAAAAGGGAAAGACATGCGCCGGAAACACGATGCACGACGCGATCGCATAGACGAAGAAGTCGAAAAATTCCGACGTCCGCCCGATGATCACGCCAATGGCGATCTCACCCGGAGCGACGCGATGGTCCCTCGCCGTCACAAGGCGTGCATCGCGCTCCATCTGCGTGGAGGATGGCGTGGTGGTCGCGGCGTTCATCGGTCTGGACTGGCCTTCATGCTGCGGGAACGATCCATGCCAAACATCGTTGCAGCATAGCGAATCGCCCCGGTGGTCGAAAGGCCAATGCCCCATTTTGCGCCTGCGAGGGGATAGGACAAAAGGTCCAATGTCGATCGCCACGCCACCCCCTTATGCGGGCTTCATGACCGCACGCCCTCGCCCCTTTTCCCGAGCTTTTCCGCGCCGACTCGCCCCCTTGCTGCTGCTGCCGCTCGGCGCATGCAACTGGGTGGTCATGTCCCCCGCGGGCGATGTCGCAGTGCAGCAGCGTGACCTGATCGTCATTTCCACCCTGCTCATGCTGCTCATCATCCTGCCCGTCATGGCCACGACGATCTGGTTCGCTTGGCGCTACCGGGAAAAGGCGCAGGCGAAGGATTATGATCCCGATTGGGACCATAGCACCAGCCTTGAGCTGCTGATCTGGTCCGCCCCGCTGCTGATCATCATCGCGCTCGGCGCGATCACCTGGACCAGCACTCATCTGCTGGACCCTTATCGCCCGATCGAACGCCTCGATCACGCACGCAAAGTCGAACCCGCCGCCAAGCGCCTTCAGGTCGAAGTCGTCGCGCTCGACTGGAAATGGCTGTTCATCTATCCCGAACTCGGCATCGCCACGGTGAATGAACTCGCCGCGCCCGTGGATCAGCCGATCGAGTTCAAGATCACCTCCGCGACGCTCATGAACAGCTTCTTCGTGCCCGCGCTTGCAGGCCAGATCTACGCCATGCCCGGCATGCAGACGGTCCTTCACGCCGTCGCCAACAAGCCCGGCACTTTCGAAGGCTTCTCCGCCAACTATTCCGGCGCAGGCTTCTCCAATATGCGCTTCCGCTTCAAGGCGATGGACCAGGCCGGTTTCGACCGCTGGGTCGCGCAAGTGAAGGCCAGCAACGCAAAACTCGACCGCGCCACCTATGTGAAGCTGGAGCAGCCGAGCGAAAAAGTGCCGCCCATGTACTTCGCAGGTGTCGAGCCAAAGCTCTTCCACGCCGCACTCAACATGTGCGCCCAGCCCGGCAAGCGCTGCATGGATGAGGTCATGATGACCGACATGATGGGCGGCGGCGGAAAGGAATCGGCGCGTGACACCGAAGGCTTGCGCCATGACGGCACCATCGACGTCGGCGGCTTCCACCCGGTTGAGCCGGGCAAGAAGGGCGAAATCGCCCAGCCCGTCGGCATGACGCCAGCGGCGGAGCGCGCGCCTGCTGCGCAAGGCCATGAAGCGCCGGGGCAGAAGGATGCCGACGGGCATGCAGGCGGTCATCATGGGCATTGAACTGATCACTAATTCACCCCTCCCCTTCAGGTCGAACGGAGGCACGCGACTCCGTTCGAGGGCCGGGGGTGGGGGAGCGCCCCAAGCGCCGCACCATCCGGCCCGACCCCACCCCAACCCTTCAAACGAGTCACGTGCCTCGTTTGAACCTGAAGGGGAGGGGCTAAACCCAGCTTCCCCCTCCCCCTCCCTCCCAAGGCCCTGACCCCCATGTCCCCTCATCCCGCATCCGAAAATAGCGGCATCTGGAAACTGATCTTCGGCCGCCTCGACTGGAGCGCCGTTCCGATCCACGAGCCGATCGTCATGGGCACCTTCGTCGCGGTCGTCATCGGCGGCGCTGCGGTCCTTGGCCTCGTCACCAAATACCGCCTCTGGGGCATGCTGTGGCGCGACTGGTTCACCACCGTGGATCACAAGCGCATCGGCATCATGTACATGATCCTCGGCCTCATCATGTTCCTGCGCGGTTTCGCCGATGCCCTCATGATGCGCCTTCAGCAGGCATGGGCCTTCAACGGCTCCGAAGGCTATCTGAACGCGCATCATTACGACCAGATTTTCACGGCGCACGGCGTCATCATGATCTTCTTCGTGGCGATGCCGATGATCACCGGGATCATGAACTATATGGTCCCGCTGCAAATCGGCGCGCGCGACGTCAGCTTCCCCTTCCTCAACAATTTCAGCTTCTGGATGACCACGGCAGGCGCCGTCATCACCATGATGTCGCTGTTCGTGGGCGAATTCGCGCGCACCGGCTGGCTCGCCTATCCACCCCTGTCCGGCATCGCCTACAGTCCCGGAGTCGGCGTCGATTACTATATCTGGGGCCTTCAGATAGCAGGCATCGGCACGCTATTATCCGGCGTCAACCTGATCGCGACCATCGTCAAGATGCGCGCGCCCGGCATGTCAATGATGAAGCTCCCCATCTTCGTCTGGACCTCGCTCTGCTCCAACATCCTGATCGTCGCCGCCTTCCCGGTGCTGACCGCCGTCCTCGCGCTGCTCAGCCTCGACCGCTATGTCGGCACGGCCTTCTTCACCAACGACATGGGCGGTAACCCCATGATGTACGTGAACCTCATCTGGATCTGGGGCCATCCGGAGGTTTACATCCTCATCCTGCCGCTGTTCGGCGTCTTCAGTGAAGTCACCTCGACTTTCTCCAGCAAGCGGCTCTTCGGCTATTCCTCTATGGTCTATGCGACGGTCGTCATCGCGATCCTCAGCTACCTCGTCTGGCTGCACCATTTCTTCACCATGGGTTCGGGCGCCAGCGTCAACAGCTTCTTCGGCATCACCACGATGGTAATTTCCATCCCGACGGGGGCGAAGCTCTTCAACTGGCTCTTCACCATGTATCGCGGCCGCATCCGGTTCGAACTGCCGATGATGTGGACGGTCGCCTTCATGCTGACCTTCGTGGTCGGCGGCATGACCGGCGTGCTGCTCGCCGTGCCGCCCGCGGACTTCGTCCTGCACAACTCGCTGTTCCTGATCGCGCATTTCCATAACGTGATCATCGGCGGCGTGCTGTTCGGCCTGTTCGCGGCGATCAACTATTGGTGGCCCAAGGCGTTCGGCTTCAAGCTCGATCGGACATGGGGCGTGCGCAGCTTCTGGCTGTGGGTCGTCGGCTTCTGGGTCGCCTTTATGCCGCTCTATATCCTCGGCCTGATGGGCGTCACCCGCCGCATGCGCGTGTTCGACGATCCCAGCCTGCAAATCTGGTTCCAGATCGCGGCCCTCGGCGCACTCATGATCGCGGCAGGCATCGCCTGCATGCTCATCCAGTTCGCCGTCAGCATCATCAACCGTGACAAGCTGCGCGACACGACCGGCGACCCATGGGACGGCCGCACCCTCGAATGGGCGACCAGCTCGCCGCCGCCCGACTATAATTTCGCCTTCACACCCGTCATCCATGATGGCGACGCATGGGCGGACATGAAGAAGCGCGGCTATCAGCGCCCTCTCTCGGGCTATGAAGCCATCCACATGCCCAGCAACACTGGCACCGGCGTCATCATCGCGGGCCTGTCCGTGGCCTTCGGCGTCGGCATGATCTGGTACATGTGGTGGCTCGCGGGCCTCAGCTTCATCGGCATCCTGGCCGTCGCGATCGGCCACACCTTCAACTACAAGCGCGACTTCTACATCCCCAAGGATGTCGTCGAGCGCACAGAGGGCGAGCGCACGCGCCAGCTCGCGATGCAGGGCTAACAGCACATGGCAAGCGCACCCACTATAGACGCCGCTTTCCTCGACAAGGACGGCAACCCGCTCTTCCATCTGGAACATGAGCCCCACCATCCGGAAGGGTCCAGCACCATGCTGGGCTTCTGGATCTATCTGATGAGCGATTGCCTCATCTTCGCCTGCCTATTCGCCACCTATGCGGTGCTGGGCGGCAGCTATGCGGCGGGACCAAGCCCGAAGGACCTGTTCGACCTGCCGCTCGTCGCGCTCAACACCGCGATGCTGCTCTTCTCGTCCATCACCTATGGCTTTGCCATGCTGGCGATGGAAAAGAACAGGGTCGCCGCGACGCAGGGCTGGCTGGCCATCACCGGCCTGTTCGGCCTCGCCTTCCTGTCGATCGAGCTGTACGAATTCGCGCACCTCATCCATGAAGGCGCGACCCCGATGCGTTCGGGCTTCCTGTCCGCCTTCTTCACGTTGGTGGGCACGCACGGTCTGCACGTCACCTTCGGCACGATCTGGCTGGTGACGCTGATGGTGCAGGTCGCCAAAAAGGGCCTGATCCCGGCCAACCAGCGCCGCCTCATGTGCCTGTCGATGTTCTGGCACTTTCTCGACGTCGTCTGGATCGGCGTCTTCACCTTCGTCTATCTCATGGGGATGCTGCGATGAGCGCGCACGACCACAGCCATCACGACGATCATCATGGGCACGCCCCTGCCCATGGCACCTTCGGCAGCTACATGATCGGCTTCGGCCTGTCGGTGATCCTGACGGCCATCCCCTTCTGGCTCGTCATGACGGGAGTGCTGGGCGATCCGCAACTGACCGCCTTCACCATCATGGGCTTCGCGGTCGTGCAGATACTGGTCCACATGATCTACTTCCTGCACATGAACACCCGCTCGGAAGGCGGCTGGACGATGCTGGCGCTGATCTTCACGATCGTGCTGGTGGTCATCACCCTGTCCGGATCGATCTGGGTCATGTATCATCTCAATCACAATATGATGCCGCAAATGGATATGAGCGTGCATGACATGAGCCAGATGCCGTGACAGCCCCCCAACCCCGCCGCCGATCGGCGGGGTTCCTGATCATCTTCTCGCTGGCCGCCGCCCTGGCGGTCGCGGGGCTGGTCAGTCTTGGCGTCTGGCAAGTGCATCGCCTGGCATGGAAGCGCGACCTGATCGCAAAGGTCGAAAGCCGTGTTCACGCCGCCCCTGTCCCGGCTCCCTCGTCAGCCAGCGACAAGGACGCCTATCGTCGGGTGATCGCGACCGGCCACTTCCTGCATGACCGCGCGACTTTAGTGCAGGCTTCGACGGTTCGCGGGGCGGGCTTCTGGGTGCTTACTCCGCTCATGACCGATCGCGGCTTCACCCTGCTCGTCAACCGCGGCTTCATCCCGCCTGATGCGCGCAGCATCTATTCCCGGCCGGACGGGCAAGTGCGCATCACCGGCCTCATGCGCCTCAGCGAGCCGGGCGGCGGCTTCCTGCGCTCCAACGATCCTCAAGCAAATCGCTGGTATTCACGCGACGTTGCCGCCATCGCCGTCGCGCGCCAGCTTCGCGCGCCGGTCGCCAACTATTTCATCGATGCCGAACGCAACGGCCCGCCAGCATCCTTGCCCATAGGCGGCCTCACCGTCCTTCGCTTCCCCAACAGCCATCTTTCCTACGCCCTCACATGGTTCGCGCTGGCGGCGATGGCGGCTGGCGCCTACATCTTCGTCATGCGCCATGAATGGAAGGAAAGACGGTCTTGAAGCGGTGGCTATCCACCGGCGCCCGCCTGCTGCCCAGCCAATGGCCAGCGGACGCGGCCGGGCGCAAGAATATGGCGCTGCTCGCCCAGCTTCGCTGGATCGCGATCGCCGGGCAGGTCGCGACGATCCTCTTCGTGCATTGGGGCATGGGGATCAGCTTGCCTGTCGCCGCCATGTTGCTTGTGGCCTCGATCGGGGCAGCAGTGAATGTCGCCACCTTCGCAACGCTGCGCCGCCGTACCGACGTTGCGCATATCGAGCTGTTTCTGGCGCTCGTCTTCGACGTGCTGCTGCTGACGACCCAGCTCTATCTCAGTGGTGGCGCCACCAATCCCTTCATCGCCCTCTACCTGCTTCAGGTCGCGCTGGGCGCGGTGCTGCTCGACCGCTGGAGCATTTGGGGCATCGTCCTTCTGTCGCTGCTCTGCGCCGCAATACTGTCCGTCGTCTATCGGCCACTGGAGCTTACCGACGCGCTGGAGGGGCACCTCTTCGACCTCCACATCCTCGGCACCTGGATATGCCTCGCCATGATCGCGGTGCTGCTGGTCCTTTTCATGAGCCGGGTAACCCGCAACCTCCAAGCCCGCGAAGCCTATCTCGCCCAGCTACGCCAGCAGGCGGCGGAGGAAGAACATATCGTCCGCATGGGCCTCCTCGCGTCAGGCGCGGCCCATGAACTGGGCACCCCCCTCTCCCAACTCGCGGTCGTGCTCGGCGACTGGCGCCACATGCCCGAAATCACCGCGCACCCCTCCCTTCTCGAGGAGGTCGGCGAGATGCAGGCAGCCGTCCAACGCTGTAAACAGATATTGACAGGCATTCTCATTTCCTCCGGCGAAGCCCGAGGCGAAGCTCCAAAAGTCACGCCAACTCGCGATTTCATTCTTGAAATCGCCCAAAGCTGGCGCTCCGCCAATCCCACAATCCCCCTCCGCTGCGATTTCGGCCCCCACGATTACCCCCGCATCATCGCCGATCCCGTTATCCGCCAAGCCATCACAAACCTCCTCGACAACGCCCGCGAAGCTGGCGCTACCTACATCGATCTTCTGGTCGGGCGGGACAGCAACTCGCTCAACATCGCCGTCCGCGACAATGGCAAGGGCTTCAGCGATCAGATGCTCGCGGACTTCGGCAAACCCTACCGCTCCAGCAAAGGCAAACAAGGCAGCGGCCTCGGCCTCTTCCTGGTCGTGAATGTGGTCCGGAAGCTCGGCGGCAACGTCTCCGCCAGCAACGGCGCAGACGGCGGCGCGCTCATCCTGCTCCGCCTCCCGCTCAGCACAGTCGCCTTCGAAGAGGAGTTGCCCAATGGAGGATGACCGGCTGCTGGTCCTTGTCGAGGATGACGAAGCCTTCGCCAGAACGCTCAAGCGCTCCTTTGAACGGCGCGGTTATCAGGTCCTGACCGCTGACAACCATGCCACCCTTCTCGCCCTGCTCGAGAAACACCGTCCCCACTATGCAGTAGTCGATCTCAAGCTCGCATCTGAGTCCGGCCTGGTTTGCGTCCAGACGCTTCATGCCCATGATCCCGACATGCTGATCGTCGTCCTGACCGGCTTTGCAAGCATCGCGACCGCTGTCGAGGCGATCAAACTCGGCGCCTCGCATTATCTCGCCAAGCCTTCAAACACGGATGACATCGAAGCAGCATTCGCCCGGTCGACCGGCGACCCATCGACGCCCCTCGCCCCACGTCCGACATCGATCAAGACGCTCGAGTGGGAACATATTCATGAGGTGTTGAAGGACAGCGACTTCAACATATCCGAAGCAGCGCGTCGCCTCGGCATGCATCGCAGGACGTTGGCAAGAAAGCTCGCCAAGCGGCAGGTCGGCTGATGCAAGAGTGGAGCGGGTGAAGGGAATCGAACCCTCGTCGTAAGCTTGGGAAGCTTCTGCTCTACCATTGAGCTACACCCGCGACGCCGCCGGGATTAGCGGCTGATCCGGGGAAGGTCAACGACCTCCCTCAGCCCCGGCAAAAAGCTCCCCGCATGGCCTCTTCTCCCCAAACCCCTCAAAAATATGCGTTAGTTAATAGAGCGATATAGGCTGGGTGGTAGATTGACAGTTCACCAACGGAACGATGAACCGTTCGGGGTGTTTGTCCGTTTTGATAAGATACAATAACTTAATGGGGAACTTATGAACACGGCGGCGCCGGAGGACTCTGGAAACCGCTTCGAATTGCTTGTCCAGAGCGTTATTGATTACGCGATTTACATGCTCTCAACCAATGGCACGATCGTTAGTTGGAACGCAGGAGCGCGCCGGTTCAAGGGATATGAGGCCGAAGAGATTGTCGGCCAACATTTCTCCCGCTTCTACACCCCGGAAGATCAGGCGGCGGGCATCCCTGCCCTTGCGCTCGAAACTGCGGAGCACGAAGGGCGGTTCGAAGCCGAAGGATGGCGCGTGCGCAAGGATGGCGGGCGCTTTTGGGCAAGCGTCGTCATCGACCCCATCCGCGACCCCGCAGGCAAGTTGATTGGCTTTGCCAAGGTGACGCGCGACCTGACGGAACGGCGGGTGGCCGATGAAGCGCTACGGGCAAGCGAAGAGCGCTTCCGCCTGCTGGTGGAAAGCGTCACCGACTATGCGATTTATATGCTCGACCCCGTGGGCACCATCACAAGCTGGAACGCGGGCGCAGAGCGATTCAAGGGATACACCGCAGACGAGATACTGGGCCAGAATTTTTCCCGCTTCTATTCGGAAGAAGACCGCATGGCTGGGATACCCTCCCGCGCTCTTGAAACAGCAACCCGAGAAGGGCGTTTTGAAGCGGAAGGATGGCGCATTCGCAAGGACGGGTCGCGCTTTTGGGCCAACGTCGTCATCGACGCCATTCGCAATCCCATGGGCCACCTCATAGGTTTTGCCAAGATCACGCGCGATCTGACCGAGCGGCGGGAATCTCAACTGGCACTGGAAGAAGCGCGCGAAGCCATTTTTCAGTCGCAGAAGATGGATGCGATCGGCAAGCTGACGGGCGGGGTCGCGCATGATTTCAACAACCTGCTCGCCGTCATCATGGGAAGCCTGGACCTTGCGAGGCAGCGGCTGCAAACCGGAGCCGACATTTCGCGCTATATCGACAATGCGATGACGGCGGCCGATCGCGGGGCCATCTTGACCCAGCGCATGCTAGCCTTTGCCCGGCGCCAGGAGTTGAAATTGGCCAGCATCGATTGCATCGCCCTGGTGCGAAACATGGCCGGACTGCTGAAATCGACCTTGGGCTCCACTGTGACAATAGAGACCCGTTTTCCCTTGTCCCTCAGCGCCGCGCATGCGGACCCAGCGCAGCTGGAACTGGCGCTGCTCAACCTTGCCGTGAACGCTCGCGATGCGATGCCGGACGGAGGTCGGATCATTGTCGAAGGTGCCGAGGCTCATCTTACGGCCGAACAACGGCCTGATTTACCCTGTGGCCATTATGTCCGCCTTTCGGTCATCGACGAGGGGGAAGGCATGGATGAACATACCCTCGCTCGGGCTCGTGAGCCGTTCTTCACCACCAAAGGCGTAGGCAAGGGCACCGGCCTCGGCCTTTCCATGGTCCACGGCTTTGCCCAGCAGTGCGGCGGGTCGCTGATCATCTCAAGCGAGCCGGGACAGGGCTCGACTGTCTCGCTCTGGCTCCCAGTGGCTGCTGATGAGATCGACGCGGAGGAGGACGAGTGCCAAAGTCCGACCATCGTTGAGCCCACAGATCAGCCGCTCGTCATATTGGCAGTCGATGACGATGACTTGGTTCTCACAAACACGGCGGGCATGCTCGAGGAATTGGGACATACCGTATTTCAGGCAGGGTCAGCAGTTGATGCTCTACGAATGCTGACAGAGGGTGACGTGGATCTTGTCATCACCGACCACGCAATGCCCCATATGACGGGAGCGCAACTGGCAGACGCCCTGACTGAAAGCCATCCCGGCTTGCCCGTCATCATCATCACGGGATATGCCGAACTGCCCCCCGGCGCCACAAAACGGCTGAGGCTCGACAAGCCATTCAAACAGGCCGATCTAGCGCGCATGGTGGCCTTGGCCCATCATGATCGGGCCGCTGACCGGGTGATTCCGTTTGGGCGATCAGAAGGCTTTTGATCGACCCAATCATTTCTTCAGCATCTCCCACTTTGGTACGCTAAGAGCGGGCACCCCGCTCACTATCACCATCAATTTCCTCAAAAATGCTGCTATAATGATTAAGTTATGATGCTGGCCGTCCAGAATCGCGGAGTGCTCCCGAGGACATGAATATCACCCCAAATTTTGCCAGCCCGCTTGGCGAATGTCCGGACAACGTCGCCACCCTAAGCCCGACATCACATTTCTTCACTTCGCTGCGCACTCGCCTGCATTATGTGGATTGGGGGAACCGCTCCGCTCCCACCTTGATCCTGTTGCATGGCGCCCTGGATCATGCGCGTAGTTGGGATTGGACGGCCCGGGCACTCGCGCGTGACTTCCATGTCGTGGTACCTGATCTTCGGGGCCATGGCGACAGCGCATGGTCTACCGAAGGCACCTATCTGACGGCGGACTTCGTCTATGACCTCGCCCAGCTAGTGGAGCAGGTTGGGCGGGACAAGGTTGTTCTGGTGGGCCATTCGTTGGGAGGGTCTATCGCGTTGCGCTATGCGGGGCTCTTCCCGGAGCGCGTCGACCGCCTGGTCGCGATCGAGGGGCTGGGCCTTTCCCCCGAGAGGCTTAAGGACAGGGCAGCCCATCCCGCACCCGATCGCTGGCGCGAATGGATCGAGCAGCGCCGCGCGAGCGCTCGCAGGCAGCCGCGTCACTATCCCACGCTCGAAGCGGCAGTCGCGCGCATGCGGGAACGGAACGATCACCTGTCAGGAGAACAAGCGCTGCACCTGACGGTCCATGGCGTGAACCGAAATGAAGATGGCAGCTATGATTGGAAGTTCGATCCATATCTTCGCCAAACGCCGCCGCAAGATATGGTTGGGGATGATCTACCTCAATTCTGGTCGCGGGTGCACTGCCCCGTACTCCTTTGCTTGGGTCTGGACAGTTGGGCATCGAATCCGGTGAAGGACGGCAGGGCAGCGCACTTCCGTGATGCGCGACTGGTGGAATTTGGTGAAGCCGGACACTGGTTGCACCACGACCGGTTTGACGCGTTCCTTACGGAACTACGCGCCTTCCTGTGACTGAAAGGCTATAATGGCAGCACGGTACTGCACCTTCAATTGCTCTATGAATGAAGCGGCGGGCTGAATTTTCTCGACCGCGCCAATGCCCTGGCCCGCCCCCCAAATGTCGCGCCAGGCCTTTTTCTCATCCTCCGCCATAGCGGCGATATCCATGCCGGCGGCATTCGCCAGCGTGTCGGGGTCAAGCCCGGCTGCCGTAATGCTCGGTCTCAGATAATTGCCATGAACGCCGGTGAAGTGATCCGAATAGACGATGTCGGCCGCGCTACTGTCTACGATCATTTGCTTATATTTGGGGTCGGCGTTCGCTTCTTCCGTCGCGATGAAAGCAGAACCCATATAGGCCAGATCGGCCCCCATCATGCGGGCAGCGGCAATCGCTCGGCCGGTTGAGATCGCACCTGACAGGATCAAAGGGCCGTCAAACCACGCGCGGATTTCTTCAACCAGCGCGAACGGCGACAATGTGCCAGCATGGCCTCCTGCCCCCGCAGCAACCGCAACCAGGCCGTCTGCCCCCTTTTCGATCGCCTTCCTCGCGAACATGTTGTTGATGACATCGTGGAACACAAGGCCACCGTAACTGTGGACAGCTTCGTTGACGTCGGCGCGAGCGCCCAGCGAGGTAATCACGATCGGGACGTGATATTTCACGCAGAGAGCCAGATCCTCCTCCAAGCGGGCATTTGTCTTGTGAACGATAAGGTTGACCGCGAAAGGCGCGTCATCCTCAGTCAACTCCCGGCGGAGAAGTTGAAGCCACTCTTCGAACACGCCTGAAGGCCGTGCGTTGAGCGAAGGAAATGAGCCCACGATGCCAGCGCGACATTGCGCGATCACAAGCGCGGGCTGGGACACGATGAACATCGGAGACGCTATCAGCGGCAGGGATAAACGATCTTCAAGCAGCTTCGGCAAAGTCATCAATCGGCCTTATTCGTCGTTGGCTCTGGCACCCCTTATCGGCTGCCATCTTTGGTCCTCGCGATATCGGACACTCGCAATCAGAAACAGCGCTAATCCCGCACAATCTTAAGCAATCTGCGTTCGACGGGCGCAAGAATGCCCTGAAGTTCAGCACCTCGTTTGAGGATGCCCCCGGCCTCCCCGATCAGCGCCCACATTCCTTGCCGATGACGGAGCGAAGGCCGCTTCTCGATGCGATATTCCGGGCGTTCGGCGGCCCGCCGAAAGGCAGAAAAAACAGCTGCGTCATGGCCAAGATCAATCGCATAGTCACGCCAATGACCGGCGGACACCATCCGGCCATAAAGATCCATGATGCGTTGCAATTCCAGTCGGTCGAACCCCGTCTGCCCCATCGGATTGGCTTGAGATGGGAACGGGGTCACATTGCTCATCAGGCGCGCCCACGCTCCCGAAACAAGGGAATGTCGTCATCATGAGGCTCATGAGACCCTTCCTGTCGCTGCTCTAGCAGCTCTGCCAATCGCTTCTGCAATTGCTCGACTTCCTGCTGAAGCTGTTCCAGCTTATATTTTTCCGGATCATGGCAGTCGCTACAGGGCGTACCATAGGGCAGGAATTCACGCTGATAAGCGGTGACATCGACAACCATTTGCCGAGCCGGAATACCGACCATGGTTGCGCCATCGGGCACATTTTTCGTGACCACTGCGTTAGCACCCACGCGCGCGCGCGCGCCGACATATACAGGACCAAGCACCTGAGCGCCCGATCCGACGATGACCCCATCGGCCAGGGTCGGGTGCCGCTTGCCTGCAATGCCGTTCGCGGGATCGGTGCCGCCAAGTGTCACATTCTGATAAAGAGTGACATCGTCACCGATTTCAGCCGTTTCACCAATCACTGTGAAGCCATGGTCAATGAAGAACCGCTTGCCGATGCGCGCACCGGGATGGATGTCGTTGCCGGTGAGAAAGCGGGAAAAATGATTGACCGCGCGCGCCATGAAATAGAGCCGAAGGCCGTAGAGCCTGTGCGCAACGCGATGAAACCCAAGAGCCCAAACCCCCGGGTACAGGAGGATTTCAGCCCGCGAGCGCGGAGCCGGGTCACGCGATTTGACCGAGTCCAAATAACCAATAAGATTGCGCAGCATGCAGCGGCCCCTGAAAACCGAAGGCCATTACATAGGCCCGCGAGAATCCATTTTCCAGATGCGTGGCTATTTCGGCTTCTGACCATAAAACAGAATGTTTCTTGGAGAGCTATGATATACCAAGCAATGCGGTAGACAATCAACAGGGGCCTTTGAATGACCGATCCCATCCTCGCTCATCTCAGCGAACTTCTACCCTTTATCCTGATCGGTTTCGGAGCCCAAATGATCGATGGGGCTTTGGGAATGGCGTACGGCGTGATTTCCAGCACCCTGCTTCTCGCATTGGGCGTGCCGCCAAGCAGAGCGTCCGCCAGCGTACACGCCGCCGAAACTTTCACGACCGCTGTCTCAGCCATAAGCCACATCGCCCACCGGAACGTGGATTGGCGGCTATTTTCACGCCTCATCATTCCCGGCGTCATTGGCGGCGTGACGGGAGCCTACATTCTTTCGAACATCGACGGATCAGTGATCAAACCTTTCGTTCAACTCTACCTGACCGCAATCGGCGTTTATCTGATCTGGCGCGGCTTTCATCTGCCACCTCATCCACGAGACCCGAAGTGGGTGGCGCCGCTTGGCCTCGTCGGCGGTTTCATGGACGCCTCGGGCGGCGGCGGCTGGGGGCCGATCGTTACTTCGAACCTCCTTATCCAAGGGTCCAGTCCACGGCACACGATCGGCACGGTCAACACCGTCGAGTTCGTGCTGACGCTAGCGATCAGCCTCACCTTCATCCTTCATCTGGGCTGGCAGGCTTTCACGACCTACACCGTCGGTCTGTTGCTCGGAGGCATAGTAGCTGCGCCCTTTGGCGCAATGCTTGCCCGTCATGTCGCACCTCGGATGCTATTCACAGCGGTTGGTACAATCCTGACGCTTACATCCCTATTCGGCGTAGCCAAATGGCTTGGATATATCGGCTGACGCTCTTATCTTCGGCTTTCTAATCGAGAAAGGCGATCGATGTCGAGTTACATGCCCACGCTGAAACAGCTGCAATATCTTGTTGCGCTGAAGCAGCATGGGCATTTCGGCAAGGCAGCCGACAGCTGCTATGTCACGCAATCCACGCTTTCGGCGGGTATCCGCGAACTGGAATCGCTGATCGGCGTGACGCTGGTTGAACGGACGCGAAGGGTGGTGCGCTTCACGGCTCTCGGCGACCGTATCGTGGAGAAAGCGCATCGCGTTCTGCGCGAAGCGGAGGAACTTGCGGCCATCGCCGAAGCCTCGGGCAAGCCGCTCACCGGCGAGTTGCGCATGAGCGTCATCCCGACGATCGCGCCCTTCCTGTTGCCCCGCCTGCTCCCCCGCCTGAGAGCGGACAGGCCCGAACTCAAGCTTTACCTGCGGGAGGAGACGACGCAGACGGCAATCGAGTCACTTCGTCACGGCAACGTGGACTGTGTCCTCCTTGCCCTACCCTTTCCCACCGGGGAGCTGGACAGCGAACTGCTGTTCCAGGACCGGCTATATGTCGCATTTCCTCAAGATGATCCACGCGACCCGCCCGAGTGGGTGGCGCCTGACATGATCGATGAGACGAAGCTGCTATTACTGGAAGATGGTCATTGTCTGAAGGACCATGCTCTTGCCGCGTGCAACCGCCCCGAAATCCGTTCGAGCGCGATGATGATGGGCACCTCCCTCCATACGCTGGTTCAGATGGTCGATAATGGCCTTGGTATGACGATCATGCCGGAAATGGCCATTACGGGCGGTATATTGGATCATACGCAGATCGCCGTACGACCTCTGCGATCCGACCGGTCGCACCGTGACATTGCTTTGGTCTGGCGCAAGAATAGTCCGAGGGAAAAGGAATTTCGCCTGCTCGCCGAACTTCTGCGCGATGCCGCCGATTTGCCGCAATCCAGCGTAGCCGCCTGATTTTCAGCGGGTCCAATCGCGCGCCTTCGCCTCATCCTCAACGCGCGCCTCCACCCAGGCGGCCGCCCCATCGGCAAAATGCTCCTTCTTCCAAAAGGGCGCGTCAGACTTCAGCCAATCGATCAGAAAGGCGCAACTTTCCAGCGCGGCCGCCCTATGTCGCGATGCCGTGCCGACAAAAACGATGTGTTCGCCTGGCTTGAGCTTTCCAAAGCGATGAATCACGCGCACGGCCAAAAGTGGCCAACGCGCGGTCGCTTCGTCGACTATCCGCTCGACCTGAGCTGCCGTCATCGCCGGATAATGCTGAAGCTCGAGTGAAACTAGCGCGTTGTCGCCGCGCACGACCCCTGTGAAACTGGCAACGCCCCCACCTCCGGCGGCTTCCAGCATGGCCAGCTCGGCGCCCACGTCGAAATCCTCCGTCTGGATGGCAACGCGGTTCATCCGCCAGTGACCGGGGGAAAGATCGCCAGCTCCTTCGCTTGCCCGATCAACGTTTCGAGTGGCACAAAGCGCTGATCCAACGCTGCGCGCAGCCGCCCAGTATCACCCAACGCCTCGGCATGGCGGCCTCCACGTTCCGCAAGCTGCGCAATCAAATTTGCGACACTCATATCGGCGTCAGGCCGATCGACCTGTTCACCATCGCAGCCGATGATTTCTCGCACCCAAGCGAAATAGAGGATTTCGAGTTTAACCACGCATCAGTCCATATGCTTGATACCGACCCGCAGATAGTCCCAACCGGTGATCAAAGTCAGTATTGCTGCGGCCCAGAGGGTCACGATACCCAGCAACTGAACCAGGGGAAATGCGGGCACCGCGCCCGCCAGGATCAGGGCTCCAAGAGCTATCAATTGAAACGCGGTTTTCCACTTGGCCAGGCGGGACACCGGCACCGAAACCTGAAGTCCTGCCAGAAACTCACGCAGCCCCGACACGGCTATTTCACGCAGTAGAATGATCATGGCGGCAACGATGTGAAAACCCGCGATGTCTCGAGTGGCGGCCAACATCAGGATGACTGCGCCCACCATGATCTTGTCAGCGATGGGATCCAGAAAGACGCCCAGCTTCGAAACGGTCCCTTGGGCTCGCGCCAGATAGCCATCGAAATAGTCGGTGATGCCCATCAAACAATAAAGCCCAAAGGCAAAGGCATAGCCGGTCGTCCAGCGAGCACCGACCTCTGCGGGCCAGAGCAACGCGACAAGCAACGGGACGGTCAGTATCCGCGAAAGCGTCAGCAGATTGGGCAGCGTCAGCATGGCGGCGGACTGCCACAGTCCGCCTCATAGCACAAGCAGCCGTGATGAGGGCCTCGACCGCTTCTCATTCGGATGCGTTGGACAGCCGACGCGGCAGCCGCTAGACCCCGCTCCGCTCGTCCACAGCGAAGAAGACCTTCTTGCCTATGCAAGCCTCACTCAGGCTCCTTAACAAGCGACGTTTCCTGCCGCTTTTCATCACTCAATTGCTCGGGGCCTTTAACGACAACCTGTTCAAAAATGCGATGGTGCTGTTCGTCGTGTACAGCGTCTATAATGACGAACGGTCGGAAACCTGGTTCAGCGCATTGGCGACGGGCATATTCATCCTGCCATTTTTCCTTCTGTCCGCGCTGTCCGGCCAACTCGCCGATCAGCGGGACAAGGCCGTCATCATACGATATGTAAAAGCAGCCGAGATCGCCATAATGCTAGTTGGCGCCATCGGCCTGGGGCTGATCTGGAGCGGCATAGCGATCCATGGCGTGGCCATTCCGCTGTTGCTTTGCGCACTCTTTGCGATGGGTGTCCATTCCACTTTCTTCGGCCCGATCAAATACGCCATCCTGCCTCAGCACCTGCATGATGACGAAGTGCTTGGCGGCACAGGCCTGGTAGAGGCTGGAACTTATATCGCCATACTTGCCGGAACGATCCTGGCGGGCCTGATTCCCGTGGAAGTCGCAGCCATCGGCATCGTCGTGACAGCTGCGATCGGCTATGTGGCAGGCCGAGAAGTGCCGCCAGCGCCTTCATTGCTTGAGCGGCAGCCGATCGACTTCCACATCATCCGGTCATCGATCGCGCTGGTGCGGGGTACAATGCATATCCGGCGCCTCTATCTGGCCATCATGGCAATCAGCGTGTTCTGGGCCGTCGGCTCAATCCTGTTCATCCAGTTCCCGCCGCTCGTCAAAAATGTGCTGGCGGCGGACAAGTCAGTGGCCAGCTTGTTCCTGGCGATCTTTTCCGTGGGCATCGCGATTGGATCGATTGCGATCAACCGGCTGCTACAGGGGCATGTATCAGCGCGTTACGCACCTGCATCCGTCATTGGCATGGGCCTGTGCATCGTCGCGTTTCACATTGTGTGTGATCTATGGACGCCTGACGGAAGCGGCGCGATGCTCTCGCTCAAGGGCTTTCTTGCCCATCCCCTGGCGCTAGCATTATCGGCATGCCTGCTTGGTGTGGCGACATTCGGCGGCATGTTCGTGGTGCCGCTTTATGCATTCCTCACGACGACGGTCGAAAAGTGTGAAGCTGCCCGCACCGTAGCCGCTAACAACATCGTCAATTCAGGCGCTATGGTTCTGGGATCTTTTTTTGCAATTGGCCTCAGCATCGCAGGCATGTCTGTCATCGACCAACTTTTGCTGGTGGCCGCGCTATGCCTCCCCTGCGCATGGATCGCATGGACGCTTCACAAAGCCTGCGACTAGGACCCCGGATCAGAAGATGAAGCTGTAGAAGGCCGTAAAAAATGCGCAGAAGCTCAGAACAAACAGCTTCCAGTCACTCTCATCTGAGGTAGGGGGCGAAGCGTCCTCCACCATCAGGACGTGACGAGGCATCCGCTGACGAAAGGGATGGCGGGCAGCTTCGTTCGTAAGGATAAGCGGACGCGTTCGCATGACATCGAGTTAACGCCTGATTCACCATTTCGGCCACCCATTATCGTGGTTAACCCGAGAGTGTCCCGAGACAGGACGCTATTGACTGTATCAATCTGGTAATACAGCATGCTGGAGCCAATGAAAGATCCCCTGCCCGCGCCTCAGCCCGATCAGCCACCCCGCGAGTTCGGAGCAGGGCCACCCAGCGCCTTCGCTCCATCCACGCCCTGGCGAAGGCGGTTGCATGTCACAGGATGGATCATCGCTGGACTGCTCGCACTGCTGATGCTCGTGATAGCCTGGCTGGCAGTCACCGCGCCGCTTTCTCGATCGTTGAAGCCGATCGCGCCGCCAAGCGTCAGCCTCATGTCCGCCGACGGCCATCTCATCGCCCGGCGCGGCGCGATAATCGATCGCCCCGTTTCGATGGCAGATCTGCCCAAACATGTCCCCCAAGCCTTCATGGCGATCGAAGACAGGCGCTTTTACAGCCATTGGGGCGTCGATCCGAGAGGCATAGTACGAGCCGCCTGGCATAATCTATGGTCGGACGGTTCGTCGCAGGGCGGGAGCACCATCACCCAGCAGCTTGCCAAGGGTGTATTCCTTTCCAGCGACAGAACTTTCGGACGAAAAGCGCGGGAGGCGCTTATTGCCTTCTGGCTGGAAGCATGGCTGACCAAGGATCAGATTTTCGAACGCTATCTGTCGAACGTTTATTTCGGCGACAATGTCTATGGATTGCGCGCGGCTTCGCTGCACTATTTCAGCCGCCAGCCCGAACGGCTCACCATTCCGCAGGCCGCAATGCTCGCGGGATTGCTGAAGGCGCCCTCTCGCCTTGCGCCGACTACAAATCTGAAAGGAGCACGGGAGCGCGCCGCCCTGGTGACGCAGGCGATGGTGGACGCTGGCTATATCAGCAAGGCCGAACGCAACGGGCTGCGCCCAGCGCGGCTGGACGTGCGCGAAACGCCCGATCCGACGACCGGCACCTATTTCGCCGACTGGGTGCTGCCCGAGGCGCGTGACCGCGCGGGCGCGGTTTATGGAGCACAGACTGTTCCAACGACGCTCGACTGGCGGGTCCAGCGCCTGGCCGAAGCGGCAATCCGCCGGGCACCTCTGGGCCAGGCCGAAGCAGCTCTGGTGGCGATGAAGCCCGACGGCAGCGTCGTGGCCATGGTCGGCGGCAAAAATTATCGCGCCAGCAGCTTCAACCGGGCCGTGCAAGCAAAGCGGCAGCCCGGATCGACCTTCAAGCTCTTCGTATATCTGGCCGCATTCCGATCCGGAATGACGCCGGAGGATTTTATCGAGGACACGCCGATCACCAGCGGGACCTATCGGCCCGCCAACCACGGCGGCAAATATCGCGGGCGCATCACCTTGCGTCAGGCATTCGCGGCGTCGAGCAATGTGGCGGCAGTCAGATTGACACAAAAGGTGGGCGTCGATGCTGTCATAAAGGTGGCGCGCGACCTGGGCATCACGGCGCCGCTGACAGAAGATCTCAGCCTTGCGCTGGGCACGTCCGAAATTCCGCTCATCCAGCTCGCGCAGGCTTATGCCACCGTAGCTGCGGGTGCCTATCCCGTCATCGCCCACGGCCTGCCTCCCGAAGAACAGGGGTGGTTCGGCCGCCTGATGAGCCGTCAGCGTCACTTCAGCCAGGATCAGCTTGAAATGATCCGCGATCTGTTGTCGTCAGCCGCAAACCGGGGAACGGGCAGCGCAGCGGCACTTCGCACCAGCACATTCGGCAAGACGGGAACCACCCAGGATAGCCGTGACGCGATCTTCGTCGGTTATGCCGGTGGGCTGGTGACGGCCGTCTGGATCGGCAATGATGATAATGCCCCGCTCCCCGGCGGCGCGGCAGGCGGCGGCGTTCCTGCGCGCATCTGGCGAAACTTCATGGCCGGAGCAATTAACGAACCTGTCGAAACACCCCCCGAACAACAGGATAGCGACCTCGTCAACGCAATCGCCAATGTGACCGTGGAAGGGGGCCTGGGCAATATGAGCCTGGGTGTCGATGAGGACGGGGTGTCGGTCAACATAGGCCCCAATCAGCTGCGCCTGCCCATCGGCCAGCCTGAAGCGCCACCCTCCCCCGCCGTCCCGGCTACGCCGCCGCCGCGGATCGTGCCGACACAGCCGACCGATGGAGACCAGGAACCTTGACGTGATTGACGGGTGAACTCGGCTGACGGCATGCCCGGCGCGACGACATGCCGCCAATGCCACAGCCAAACTGCGAATAATCTACCGATGATATCTGCGGCCTTTCTCAGGCGCCGTAGCTGTCCTAAAGGGGAAGCATGAGCGCCCCCCTCTACAACAAGGACATATTGCGCCTCGCCGCCAGTATCCCGCATCACCGGCGACTGGCACAGCCGCAGGCAACCGCAGAAAAACGATCGCCCACTTGCGGATCACGAGTGACAGCTGACGTAAGAATGGAAGGTGGGAAGCTGGTCGAACTAGGTCTGGAGGTTAAAGCCTGCGCACTCGGCCAGGCGTCGGCTGCTCTTATGTCGGCTCAGGCAATTGGCCTGACAACAGCCGAACTCGAGACCGCGCGAGACAAGTTGACTGCGTATCTCGCTGGCGAAGGCGATGATCTGAATTTCTGGCCGGGGTTGACCGTCCTCGCTCCCGCTCGTGGATATCCGGCGCGTCACGCCTCCATCCGGCTGAGTTTTGAGGCGGTGGCAGAAGCCGCACGCGTGGCGGAGGCTTAATGCCTACTCCCCCTGCTGCGGCGGCGCACGCGCCCCTTAACGCAACCGACCTCCTGCTGTCCGAAGGCGTAATCCTGCTGGGGGCGGCGGTGCTGTTCGTCATGCTGTTTCGCCGTTTCGGCCTTGGCGCAGTGCTAGGCTATCTGGTTGCCGGAGCGTTGGTCGGCCCACAAGGTCTTGGCCTGGTAGGCGGGGCGGAATCGAAGCTCGCGATTGCCGAAATCGGCATCGTCCTGCTGCTTTTCCTCGTCGGCCTTGAACTGCATCCGGCGCGGCTCTGGCGATTGAAACGCGACATCTTCGCCCTCGGCCTTGCTCAGGTGGTGATGTGCGGTTTGGCTTTGACCGCGATCATCTATTTTTCGACCGGCTTCACCTGGGGCGCAGCTATCGCGCTCGGCCTCCCCCTGGCGCTGTCTTCCACGGCACAGGTTCTGCCCAGCCTTAAAAGCAGTGGACGCATCAACTCTCCTTTTGGCGAAAAAGTCTTTTCGATCCTGCTTTTTCAGGATCTGTCCATCGTCCCGCTAATCACCATAGTGGCGGCATTGTCACGCAACCCCGCAGATGTTGGAGGTCCTCCAGGCATCCAGCTTGCGGGCTACACGGTTGCTGCCATTGCAGGACTAGTACTGGCTGGGCGTTTCATCCTGCGCCCTCTGCTTCAGCTAGTGGGACGGTTGGGCGAACGTGAACTGTTCGTGGCAGTCGGACTGTTCACGGTTCTTGCCGCCGCTGCCCTCATGCATGCACTTCACCTGTCGACGGCGCTGGGCGCGTTCGTCGCAGGCGTAATGCTGGCCGACTCTCCCTATCGGCATGAGATAGAAGCGGATGTAGAACCATTCCGGTCGATCCTGCTGGGTCTGTTCTTCCTCGCGGTCGGCATGGTGCTGGACCTGCATGCTGTCGCGGCGAACCCCTTGTTCGTCATCGGCATGGCGGCGATGCTCGTCATGACAAAGGCATTGCTGATCACCGGCCTTGCCCGGCTGTTCGGCATGGAATGGACGCAGGCGATCGGTGCGGGCTTGTTGCTCAGCCAGGGCGGCGAATTCGGCTTTGTTCTTTTCGCTCAGGCGCAAAACGCCCTTTTGATAGCCCCTCAGGGCGCCAGCCTGTTCAGCGCGATTGTGACCTTTTCCATGGCCACGACCCCATTTCTCATGCTCTTTGCCCGAAGGCTGGAGTTCGCGCAGCCGAAAGGTCAGCGGAATCCCGCTGGCCCGGACGAGACAACGCGCGGAACCGCGATCATCGTGGGCTATGGGCGTTTCGGACAAACTGTCGCCCAGATGCTGATGGGGCACGGGTTCGAGGTCGTACTGATCGACAAGAAGCCCGCCCAGATCGAGGTGTCGAGCCGGTTCGACATGAAAGTCTATTATGGCGATGGCACGCGAATCGATTTGCTCCGCCGTTCCGGAGCCGAGGAAGCCCGCTTGATCGCTTTCTGCCATGATGATCCGTCGCTGGACAGCCGGATACTGGAACCTATCGCCGAGGCATTCCCTCAGGCCGCACTGCTCGTTCGCGCCTTCGATCGGCGGCAGTTGCTCGCATTGAAAGACATGGATCTTGCGGGAGTGGTTCGTGAGGTTTTCGAATCCGCCATTTGCATGGGGATCCAGGCGATGGACACGCTGGGAGTGCCACAGGCGGAAATAGAAGAGGTTGAACGCAAATATCGCGAAAATGATGATCAGCGGCTGACGGTCCAGGGCGAGCAAGGCACGTTGCTGGCCGCCAAGGAACTGATGTTCAGGCCCGGCAGGCGGATGCGCCTGATGGCTCGGGGAGAAGAAGAGGAAAACGCATGATCCCGGTCCTGGCCTCGCTTTCAGCAGCGCTCGCCATCGCTGCTGGCGCTTTCGGCGCCCATGGCGCATCCAGCCACGAAGCGGCCGAATGGTTGCGGACTGGCGGCTTGTATCAGTTGATCCACGCGGTTGCCGCGTTAACGCTGGCCAATGGCGCGCGCGGCCCGGCGTTGCTGCTTCTGGCGGGCGCCGCGATCTTCGCATTCACCCTCTATGCCATGGCCATGGGAGGTCCGCGTTGGCTAGGCGCTGTGACGCCTATTGGTGGCACGTTGATGATTGCGGGTTGGTTGTGGGCGGCTTGGGCCTATTGGCGCGGCTGACAGGCCGCCCTTGCCCCCAAACCCGCCCACGCATAGATTGACCCATATGGCCGAACACCATCATCATCACGAACCCACTGGCGCAAGCCTGGCCGACGCAGCCCGCAACGCGCTGGAAGCGCAGAACGAGCAGTGGACGCCCATGCGCGCTGCGATATTCGATGCGCTCGCCGCCGAAGAAAAGCCGACGTCGGCCTATGACATTGCCGACAGCGTCTCCAAGGTTCGCGGAAAGCGAGTGGCGCCGAACAGCGTCTATCGTATCCTCGACCTGTTCGTGGCGAACAACATTGCCATGCGCGTGGAAAGCGCGAACGCCTATATCGCCAACGCACATCCGGGCTGCCATCATGATTGCATCTTCCTCGTCTGCCGCAACTGCAAGGAAGCGACCCATGTCGATAACGATGTGGTGACGAACAACGTTCGCGCCGTGGCGGAACATCAAGGATTCCGGGCAGAACGGCCCGTGATCGAGATACTCGGGACCTGCGCCAAGTGCGTGGCATGAAGCAGGCGTTGCGCTTTGGTCAGGAACGGCTTAGCGCGCTTGGGAGTCTATGCCTTTAATGAATGACAGTCCCACAACGCCGCTGCTCGACCAGGTCACCTGGCCCGCGGATCTGCGCACGCTCAAGCCCGAGCAGCTCCCTCAGCTTGCCGACGAACTCCGGCAGGAGGTAATTTCTGCCGTCGGGGTGACTGGCGGCCACCTGGGGTCAGGGCTGGGAGTGGTCGAACTCACCACCGCCATCCATTATGTTTTCGACACGCCCAATGACAAGCTGGTCTGGGATGTGGGCCACCAATGCTATCCGCATAAGGTCCTGACCGGTCGGCGCGACCGCATCCGTACCCTTCGCCAGGGCGGCGGCCTTTCGGGCTTCACCAAGCGGGCCGAAAGTGAATATGACCCCTTCGGCGCCGCCCATAGTTCGACATCCATCAGCGCGGCACTGGGTTTTGCGGTAGCCAGCAAGCTCGCCGGGAAGCCAGGCAAGGGCATTGCGGTGATCGGCGATGGCGCCATGTCGGCAGGCATGGCCTATGAAGCCATGAATAACGCACGAGAGGCGGGAAACAGGCTGATCGTGATCCTGAACGACAATGACATGTCGATCGCCCCCCCGGTTGGCGGCCTTTCCGCCTACCTCGCGCGCCTGGTATCGAGCCGCGAATTTCTGGGCCTGCGCGACCTAGCCAAGCGGCTCGCGCGCAAATTGCCCCGCCCTCTCCACAATGCCGCCCGCAAAACCGATGAGTTTGCCCGCGGCATGGCGATGGGTGGGACCTTGTTCGAGGAACTGGGCTTCTACTATGTTGGCCCTGTCGACGGCCATAATCTCGATCAACTGATACCCGTTCTGGAAAATGTTCGCGATGCCGCCGAAGGGCCGTGCCTCGTTCATGTCGTGACCCAGAAAGGCAAAGGCTACGCTCCAGCGGAAGCGGCAGCAGACAAATATCATGGCGTCCAAAAGTTCGACGTCATCACCGGGGCGCAAGCAAAGGCACCTCCGGGGCCGCCCAGCTATACTGCGGTGTTTGCCAACGCCCTGGTCGCCGAGGCCCGGCGCGATAGCACTATCTGCGCGATTACCGCTGCCATGCCGTCGGGTACGGGTCTCGACAAGTTCGCGGAGGCTTTCCCTGAACGTTCCTTCGACGTGGGGATTGCCGAACAGCATGCGGTGACCTTCGCTGCTGGGCTTGCGGCACAGGGCATGCGGCCTTTCTGCGCGATCTATTCGACCTTTCTCCAGCGCGCCTATGATCAGGTCGTGCATGATGTCGCGATCCAGAATCTCCCGGTGCGCTTTGCCATCGATCGGGCGGGGCTGGTGGGTGCAGACGGTTCAACCCATGCGGGCAGCTTCGACATCACCTACCTCGCCACGCTTCCCAATATGGTCGTTATGGCCGCTTCCGACGAAGCAGAGCTGGTCCACATGGTCCACACTTGCGCCACTCATGACAGCGGGCCGATCGCCGTCCGTTATCCACGTGGCAATGGCGTGGGCGTGCCGTTACCGGCGACGCCCGAGAAGCTGGAGATCGGCAAGGGACGAATCGTCCGGGACGGCCGACAGGTCGCCATATTGTCACTTGGCACCCGTCTGGAGGAAGCGCTGCGCGCCGCTGAAGCTCTGGAAGCGAAAGGCCTGTCCACCACGGTAGCGGATTTGCGGTTCGCCAAGCCATTGGACGAAACGATGATCCGTCGCCTGCTCACCACGCACGAAGTTGCCGTGACGATCGAGGAAGGCGCCATCGGGGGCTTAGGCGCCCATGTGTTGACGCTGGCGAGTGATCTGGGGCTGATCGACAATGGCCTGAAGCTGCGTACGCTGCGCCTGCCGGATGTTTTCCAGGATCAGGACAAGCCGGAACTGCAATATGCAGATGCGCGGCTGGATGCGGCGGCGATCATCGACACCGTACTGACGGCGTTACGGCATAACAGCGCCGGTATAGCGTCAGAAGCTCGGGCATAAAGCAACCAAATGGTTGCATATCTGGAAGCAGAAGCCATATAAGCAACCTGGAGGTTGCTTATATGGTGGATTCAATCAGTAAAAGCATCGAAATCGCCGCGTCGATCGAACGAGTTTGGGACGCGCTGATCGATCATGAAAAGTTCGGAACCTGGTTTCAGGTCGCTCTGGATCAGCCTTTTGTCGCGGGCGAGGCATCGACGGGGCATATGACCTATCCCGGTTTTGAAGAATATCGCTGGGAAGCACGGGTCGTTGCAATCGAGCCCATGAGGCGCTTTGCTTTTGAATGGCCTGCGACTGGCGGTGACAAGCAGTTGATGGACAGCGGCGTACCAGTGCCGGAATGGACATTGGTCGAGTTTCTGCTTGAACCCGCTGGCAGCGGCACATTGCTGACGGTCACGGAAAGCGGGTTTGACAAGGTGCCCGAGCCGCGCAGGAGCAATGTCATGCGCTCCAACGACGGTGGTTGGGCAGAGCAGGTGAAGAATATCCAAAAATATGTTGAAGGTTGAGGAAGCACCGGCGCAGCTGTTTGCTGCATTGGGTGACGTCACACGCTTAGGGCTGATTGGGCGGCTTTCCGATGGGACGGAACGATCGATCGCGCAATTAGGCGATGGCCTGCCGATCAGCCGCCAAGCGGTCGCGAAGCATCTCGACGTCCTGCTGGGCGCGGGACTGGTGCGCCGCACACGATCCGGGCGTGAGGTGCTTTTCACCCTCGAGCCTGAAGCGATCGCGGACGCGCGAGATTGGCTTGCTCAGGTCTCAAGCCAGTGGGACGAGACTTTGGGCAGGCTCAAGAACTTCGTCGAGAGCCAGCCCTAGTTTCTTACTGCCTTACTGCTGCGGGATCGCAGCGCGGGCGTCCTGCCCGTCACCTTCCGGCGCGGCGATGATTTCGCGGGTCGCGGCGCCCTTGTCGACGACTTCCGTGCCCGGATCGCCAACGGAGGAGCGGATGCCTGCCGCCGCATTGGCACGGCCTGCTTCGTTCAACGCCGCGCTTTCCGCCGCGCTGCGCTGGGCAGGGCCGCCGAACATGGTTTCCATGGCAGCACGGCTCGAATCAACCGAAGCGGCGGCGGGCGTACCCGGCGCGGGCGGGACCAGCGCATAGTCGGGCGGGATCACCAGCGGCGCCTGACGCGAAACGGCGAACTCATCGGGGCGAGCCCGGTTAAACAGGCCGCCGCCGCCACCGCAGGCGGACAGCATGGAAATCAGGCCAGCGGCGAGGATCAGTTTACGCATCAGTTCAGTGACTCCGTCTTTGCGCTCTTCTCGCGCAGCAGCAACGCCCGTGCAAGCAGGATCAGCACGCCGATCGTGATCGCGGCGTCGGCCAGGTTGAATATGAGAAAGGGCCGCCATTCGCCAAAATGCAGATCGGCATAATCGACGACATAGCCAAGGCGAACACGGTCAACGATATTCCCAATGGCTCCGCCAAGGACCAACCCAAGGGCCGCGACATCCTGCCGCGCCTTTTCCCGCCACATCCACACGCCGACAAAGCCAGCGATCAGCATCGTCATGCCGACGAGAAGCCAGCGCATCATGTTCGTGTCGGCATGGAAGAAGCCCATCGAAACACCGCGATTTTCCAGCCAGCGCAGGCGGAAGATCGGCAAAATTTCGATTCCTTCATCCATCCGGCTCTTGAGCGCGAGCGGATAGGTGACGGTATATTTGATGAGCTGGTCCAGCGCGAGCGTGACGATCGCGACGATCAGGCCGAGCGGGCGGTGATTGACAGTTGCCATCAGTGGCGCACCACATGCTTTTTTGGTGATGAAGGTGACACGAACATATCCCTGAAAAGCGCCATCGTAATATTGTTCACCTGCCGCCGGGCGGTAGGCCGTGGGCTATAGCCGAAGCCTGCGCCTGTAGGACAGCAGGTTTTCAACCTGCCAGCACTTCGTCGCAGCGGTTGCAGAGTGTGCCGTCCTCTTCGACTTCGGGCAGCAGACGCCAGCAGCGACCGCATTTGTGCCACTCGCTCGGCTTGACCACGATGCCGTCCCCGACACCCGTTTCGATGCGGGCGACGATGGCGATTTCGGCGAAGTTCACACCGTCGCTGGGAACCTCCATTCCCATGGCCACATCGGCTTCAAGGCTGGAGCGGATGACCTTTTCGCGGCGGAGGGGTTCGATGGCTTCGTTGACCTGATCGCGCTGGTGGCGGATTTCGGTCCATTTGTCGTTCAGGACTTGGTTGAGCCAAGCCGCGTCAACCTCTGGCCATTCAAGGAAATGAACGCTTTCTTCGTGGTTTGGATAGCGACTTTGCCAAACTTCCTCAGCCGTGAAAGGGATGATCGGCGCGGCGTAGCGGACGAGCGCGTGGAAGAGCGTGTCGAGCACGGTGCGGTAGGCGCGACGCTTGGGATCGGTCTTCGCGTCGCAGTAGAGGCAGTCCTTGCGGATGTCGAAGAAGAAGGCCGACAGGTCGCTATTGGCGAAGTCGAATAGCGCGCGGGTGTAACGGCTGAACTCCAGCCAGTTTTCGCTTCCCGCAGCCTTTTCGACCACGCCCTTAAGCTCTGCGTCGAGAGCCGCGAGGCGGTGGAGCATGTAGCGCTCCAACTCCGGCATTTCGGTGACGGGCAACCTCTCTTCTTCCGAAAAATCCGAAAGAGCGCCAAGCAAGTAACGGAAAGTATTGCGAAGTTTGCGATAGGCATCGGACGATCCGGCCAACACTTCCTTGCCGATGCGGACATCATCGAAATAATCGGTGCTAGCGACCCAGACGCGCAGGATGTCGGAGCCGGACTCCGCAATGACCTTCAGCGGATCGACCACATTGCCGAGGCTCTTCGACATTTTGCGCCCCTGCCCGTCCAGCGCGAAGCCGTGGGTTAGGACGGCGTCATAAGGCGCGCGGCCACGGGTGCCGCTGCTTTCGAGCAGGGAGGACTGGAACCAGCCGCGATGCTGGTCGGACCCTTCGAGGTACAGGTCGGCGCGGACGCCTTCGCCATAGCGGCTTTCGACAACGAAGCTGTGGGTCGAGCCGCTGTCGAACCAGACGTCGAGAATGTCGTTCACCACCTCATAGTCATTGAGGTCGTAGTCGGGGCCGAGCAGCGCCTGATGGTCAGCGCCGAACCAAGCATCCGCGCCGCCAGCCTTGAAGGCTTCGATGATGAGCTCATTTACAGCCTTATCAACGAGATATTCGCCGGTCTTACGATGAACGTAGAGAGCGATGGGCACGCCCCATGCGCGCTGGCGGCTGATGACCCAGTCGGGGCGGCCTTCGACCATTGAGCGAATGCGGTTGATCGAGCGCTCGGGAACCCATCGGGTGTTCTCGATCGCGTCGAGCGCCGTGTCGCGAAGCGTGGCGCCATTGCCCTGGCGGGCGAGGATAGCTTCTTCCTCGGCGCAGCGCGGGATTACGCCATCGCTGATCGCGCGGTCCATTGGGATGAACCATTGCGGGGTGCAGCGGAAGATGATCTTCGCTTTGGAGCGCCAGCTGTGGGGATAGCTGTGCTTGAAGTCATCGGACGCGGCGAGCAGCCCGCCCGCTTCGCGCAGATCGGAGCAGATTGGGCCGTCCTTGCTGACGAATTTCGGATTGATGACGCTTCCCTGGCCGCCGAGCCAGAGCCAGTCCTCGCGATATTTCCCGTCATTCTCGACGGCGAACACCGGGTTGATGCCGTTCGCCTTGCAGAGCGCGAAGTCGTCCTCGCCATGGTCGGGTGCCATGTGGACGAGGCCGGTGCCCGCGTCGGTGGTGACGAAATCGCCCGGGAGGAACGGGCGCGGCTTGGCAAAGAAGCCGCCGAGGGCGTGCATCGGGTGGCGGGCGACGGCTCCGGCGAGTTCGGCGCCTTTGAAGTGCTTGTGGGGCTGGGCATGGACCAGACCAGAGCGCTCCTTGAACGCGCCGATCAGCGCTTCGGCGACGATGAACTTGCGGCCCTCCCCTTCAAGCAACACATAGTCGACCTCCGGCCCATAGGCCAAAGCCTGATTAACCGGGATCGTCCAGGGCGTCGTCGTCCAGATCACCGCATGCGCGCCGACCAATTCGGGCGCGTTCGGCGCTTCGACAATCTCGAACGCCACGTCGATCTGGGTGGAGACGATGTCCTCATACTCAACCTCCGCCTCGGCCAGCGCGGTTTTTTCGACCGGGGACCACATGACGGGCTTGGCGCCGCGATAAAGCTGGCCGCTCTCAGCGAACTTCAGCAGTTCAGACACGATGGTAGCTTCGGCGTCGAACTTCATGGTGAGATAGGGATCGTCCCAGTCACCCATGACGCCAAGGCGCTTGAACTGCTCCTTCTGAACGCCGACCCATTTGTCCGCATAGGCGCGGCATTGGGCGCGGAATTCCTGCGCGGGAACCTCGTCCTTATTCTGCTTCTTCTTGCGATACTCCTCCTCGATCTTCCATTCGATCGGAAGGCCGTGGCAGTCCCAACCGGGGACATAGGGGGCGTCCTTGCCAAGCAGCGACTGGCTGCGAACGATGATGTCCTTCAGCACCTTGTTCATCGCATGGCCCATGTGGATGTCGCCATTGGCATAGGGCGGGCCGTCGTGGAGGATGAAGCGTTCGCGACCTTTCCGGCGCTCGCGCAGCTTGCCGTACAGGTCCATTTCTTCCCAGCGCGCGAGGATCGCCGGTTCCTTTTGTGCAAGGCCCGCCTTCATGGGAAAGTCGGTTACGGGCAGGAATACGGTGCTTTTATAGTCGGGCTGGTCAGTCATGTGGGGCTATCTACAGACATCCGTTCGTTTTGAGCGCGTCGAGAAACGCGGCGCTGCACTATCTGCTTCTCGACTTCGCTCGAAGCGAACGGGGTTGGAAATGAATGGGCGGGCATTAGGCGAGGCGCGGCGTTCTCGCAAGGATTTGCCGCGCGGCGTCGCAGTCCCTGGCGATCTGGGCCGTGAGGGCTTCGAGGCCTTCATATTTCGCTTCGGGCCGGAGAATTTCGATCAACTGTACCTCGATACATTGATCATAGAGGCTTTCGGAGAAATCGAAGAAGTGCGGCTCCAGCAATTCCTTTGGCGGATCGAAGCTGGGACGGATGCCGAGATTGGCCGCACCATCGAGGACACGGCCATCGGGCAGCAGGCCGCGTACGGCATAGATGCCATAGGCCGGGCGAAGATAATGGCCTAGATCGACATTGGCGGTGGGAAAGCCGATCGTGCGGCCGACCTTGTCGCCATGCTGGACCAGCCCCTGCACCGCGAAGGGGCGTGTCAGCAGGCGCGTTGCCGTGGCGCAGTCTCCGGCTTTCAGAGCGACGCGGATACGGCTGGAGGAGACCACCTCCCCGCCTTCGTCCGTGATCGGCGCGACGGCTTCAGCGCTCATGCCTCGTGCGGCGCCGAGTTCGGCAAGCGTGGCCACAGTGCCGGTGCGGCCGTGACCAAAGGTGAAATCCTGGCCCGTGACCACGCCCGCGACGCCCATACCGTCTACCAGTAGATCGACGAAATCCTGAGGACTCAAGGCGGCGAGTTGGCGGGTGAAGGCGAATACCAACATCGCGTCGGCACCGGCGGCGGCGAACAGGCGCTGCCGCTGGTCCAGGCTGGTGAGGCGGAACCAGGGGTTTTCCGGGCGAAACAGGCGCATCGGATGCGGGTCGAACGTCGCGACGATGACGGGACGGCCTTCCGCGCGGGCACGCTCCACCGCGCGGCCAACGACAGCCTGATGACCGAGGTGAAATCCGTCAAAATTGCCCAGCGCCATGATGCCCCCGCGCAAATGGGCAGGGATCGGGACGCCGCTTTCCAGCCGCTCCATGGCGCTGGCTATAGGGAGATGGTCGGGCGCTGGCAATGCGACATCATGGCGCAGCGCGGCGGCGGAAAGTGACGAAGCTGTAGGCGGGATAGGCGCCCTCCGCCGGATGATCGGCGCGGGCTGCTTCCTCCCACCGCGTCGTGTCGGGATAAGGGATCACGGCGTCACCGGGGGCGTCGAAATGCACTTCGGTCAGTTCAATGCGGTCGGCGTGGGCCAGATAGAGCTGATAGACCTCTGCCCCGCCGATCACCATGGCGGCGGGACCTTCCGCGAGGCGAAGGGCGGACGTGACGTCATGCGCGACTTCTGCCCCCTCCCCGCTCCAACCAGTATCGCGGGTTAGGACGATGTGGCGGCGGCCGGGCAGCAGGCCGGGCAGGCTGTCGAACGTCTTGCGGCCCATGATCATCGGGTGGCCGAGGGTCAGCGCCTTGAAATGCTTGAGGTCGGCGGGCAACCGCCAAGGCAGCCCCCCGTCCTTGCCGATCACGCCATTATCGGCACGGGCGAGGACAAGGACAACTTCCTGTTTTTGGGTCACAGGGTCAGCCGGGTGACGTGGCCCATCTTGCGACCGGGGCGGGCCTCATGCTTGCCATAGAGGTGCAGGTGGGCGGCGGGATCGGACAGGATCGCCTGCCAAGCGTCGGCCTCTTCACCGATGAGGTTGTGCATCTGCACTGCCTGTGCCGCCAGTCTGGTGTCGCCTAATGGGAGGCCACAAATGGCGCGGACATGGTTTTCGAACTGGCTGGTGACCGCACCCTCAATCGTCCAGTGGCCGCTATTGTGGACGCGGGGCGCCATTTCGTTGAAGACGGGACCATCGGCGCTGGCGAAGAATTCGAGGGTCAGGACGCCGACATAGCCGAGAGCTTGCGCCACCTGCGCAGCCAGGGCGCGCGCCACCTCCACTTGTGCCTCTATGCGGAGGCCAGCGGGGGCAGTGGAGGTGGAGAGGATGCCATCAACATGGACGTTGGCGGGCGAGTCCCAGAAGCGGACTTCGCCATCTGCGCCGCGCACGAGGATGACGGAAAACTCCTCCTCGAAAGTCACGAAACCTTCCAGGATCGCGCTTTGCTGGCCGATGGCGTCCCAGGCGGCGGGAGCGTCCGCGGGATCATTGATGCGCGCCTGCCCCTTGCCATCATAGCCCATGCGGTTGGTCTTCAGGATCGCACGGCTGCCGATCGCGGCGATTGCCTTGTTGAGGTCACCGAGGCTTTCGACCGAAGCGAAGGGAGCAGTGAGGCCGCCGAGATCGCGGACGAAATTCTTCTCGGCGAGGCGGTCCTGCGCCACGCGGAGCGCCTGCGCGCCGGGGCGAACGAGGCCGTGGGTGGAAAGGACTTCGACGGCAGAAGGGTCGATATTCTCGAATTCGTAGGTGACGACGTCGACGCTGTCGGCGAAGGCGGCGAGCGCGGCGGCATCCTCATAGGCGCCGCGAGTCCAGGAGCGGGACACGTCTGCGGCGGGGCCGCTTTCTTCCGGCGCATAGATATGCGTGCGGTAGCCAAGCTGCGCGGCGGCGATCGCGATCATCCGGCCGAGCTGGCCGCCGCCAAGGATGCCGATGGTGGAACCGGGCGCGATGGTCGTCATCTTATTCTGGCGTCTCTGCGACATCGTCGGTCTGTTTTTCGCGCCACATGTCCAGCCGTTCGGCCAGCGCATCATCAGTGGTGGCGAGAATCGAGGCGGCGAGCAGCGCCGCATTGATCGCGCCGGGCTTGCCGATGGCAAGGGTGCCGACAGGGATGCCACCGGGCATCTGGACGATGGAAAGCAGGGAATCCATGCCCTTGAGCGCCTTGGATTCCACTGGCACGCCAAGAACTGGAAGGCGGGTCATAGACGCGGTCATACCGGGAAGATGGGCCGCGCCCCCTGCCCCGGCGATGATGACCTTCAGACCACGGGAAACCGCGCCGGTCGCATAGTCATAAAGGCGTTGCGGCGTGCGATGAGCGGACACGACCTTGCATTCGTGCGGGACGCCAAGCGCGCTCAGCGTCTCGGCCGCGTGGCGCATGGTTTCCCAATCGGAACGTGATCCCATGATAATGCCGACGGTGGCGGCGCTCTCTCCGGTCATTCGCCTGACTTCCCCTGATGGCGCGGAAAGCAAAGCCCCTTAGCCGGAGGACCGGCAAGGGGCAATGCGGGATTTGCGGACTTAACGCTCCGACAGATAATAGCGGTCCTTGGCGGTCAGATCGTCGGCCAGGTCATAGACGATCGGCTGACCGGTCGGGATTTCCAGTTCGGTGATCTCATCGTCCGGAATGCCCGACAAATGCTTCACCAAAGCGCGCAGCGAATTGCCATGAGCCGAGATGAGTACGCGCTTGCCCGCCTTCAGCTCCGGTACGATGCGGCTTTCCCAATAGGGCAGCACGCGGGCGATGGTGTCCTTCAGGGACTCCGTCGAGGGGATGGCGATGCCGTCATAGCGGCGGTCCTTCGACAGGTCGAACTCGCCGCCCGGCTCCAGCACCGGCGGCGGAATGTCGAAGCTGCGGCGCCAGACCTTCACCTGCGCATCGCCATGCTTGGCAGCGGTCTCTGCCTTGTTGAGGCCGGTAAGGCCGCCATAATGGCGCTCATTGAGGCGCCAGTCCTTTTCGACCGGCAGCCAGAGGCGGCCCATTTCCTCAAGCGCTAGGTTCAGCGTCTTGATCGCCCGGGTCTGAACCGAGGTGAAGCAGCGGTCGAAGTCTAGGCCCTTGGCCGACATCAACTGACCGGCAGCCCGCGCTTCCTCCACCCCCTTTTCCGTCAGGTCCACGTCCCACCAGCCAGTGAAGCGATTTTCCAGGTTCCAGGCCGATTGGCCATGACGGATCAGAACGAGTGTGGGCATGAAACGCTTCTCCTGCACATAAGCGCGAATGTTGGCGCCTCCCATAACGCCGGAAATGACGGGCGCAAGCTTGTGCGCCGAGCGGAGCGTCCCACATTGCAGTCGGCCGGACGATCGGATAGCTCGGACAAGCAAGCATAAGGAAGCGGCAATTTGGCATTTGTGAAGGGCGTTTGGCGCATATTGGTCGCGGTCAAGGACGGGCTGGTTCTGCTGTTCCTGCTCGGCTTCTTCGGCCTGCTTTATGCGGCGCTTTCATGGTCGCCCAAGCCCGCGCGCAGCGTAAGCAGTGGCGCGCTGCTGCTGAAGCTGGACGGCACTATTGTCGAGCAACCGGCAGAGGTGGACCCCTTCTCGTTGCTGACATCGTCCGGGCCGCAGTCGAAGGAATATCGCCTTTCCGAGATTGTGGACGCGCTGGAAGCGGCCAAGACAGATGGTAAGGTCAAGGCGGTGGTGCTGAACCTCGACGGGTTTCTGGGCGGCGGTCAGGTGGCGCTTTCCCGCGTGGGCAAGGCGCTGGATGCCGTCCGTGCAGCAAAGAAGCCGGTCTTCGCCTTTGCCACAATCTATAGTGACGACAGCTATCAACTGGCCGCCCATGCCAGCGAGGCATGGGTCGATCCCCTTGGCGGTGTAGCCATCCTGGGGCGCGGCGGATCAGGCCTCTATTACAAAGGGTTGATCGACAAGCTGGGCGTCAACACGCATGTCTATCGCGTCGGCACCTACAAGAGCTTCGTCGAACCCTTTATCCGCACGGATCAATCGCCCGAAGCCCGACAAGCCAATCAGGCGCTGGCCGATGCCTTGTGGCAGGATTGGCAGGAGGAAGTTGGCAAGGCACGCCCTCGCGCGAAGCTGGCCGCCTATGTCGCGAACCCGGCGGGTGCGGCGGAAGCAGCGCGGGGTAATCTGGCCAAGGCGGCGCAGAGCGCTGGGCTGGTCGATCGACTGGGCGACGAAGCAGCCTTCGGCAAACGCGTCGCGGAGGTGGCCGGCGAACCTGCCGACGATCGCGTGGGTGATTTTGCCAGCATCGACCTCAGAAGCTATGCGAAGGCGCACCGCGCGCCCAATGATGGCCAGATCGGCATGATTACCGTGGCGGGCGACATCGTCGATGGAGATGGTGGGCCGGGCAGCGCAGCCGGTGATACGATTTCGGCTCTTCTCTACAAAGCGTTGTCGGAAAAGGACCTGAAGGCGCTGGTCGTCCGGGTCGATTCCCCCGGCGGTTCGGTCATGGCGTCGGAAAAGATCCGGCAGGCCATCATGGAAGCCAAGCGCGAGGGCCTGCCGATCGTCGTGTCGATGGGCAATGTCGCGGCGAGTGGCGGCTATTGGATTTCGACGCCCGCCGACCTGATCTTTGCCGAACCGGACACGATTACCGGCTCCATCGGGGTGTTCGGGATATTGCCGAGCTTTGAAGGGACGTTGGCGAAGCTCGGCATCACGACCGATGGCGTGCGGACCACGCCGCTGTCAGGGCAGCCGGACATTGCGGGGGGCACCACGCCTGAATTCGATCGCATCATGCAGATGGGGATTGAGGACATTTACGGCCGTTTCGTGGGGCTGGTCGCGCAAGCGCGGCGTAAATCGCCCCAGCAGATTGATGCCATCGCCCAGGGCCGCGTGTGGGACGGCGGCACGGCGCGGCAGATCGGGCTGATCGATCGCTTCGGTGGGCTAGAGGAAGCCGTCGCCGAAGCTGCAAAGCTCGCCAAACTCGATCCTGCCAAGGCGAAGGTTTACCGTATCGAGAAGGAACCCGACAAGTTCGCCGAGCTCATCAAGTCGATGACGGAACGGGAAGATGAGGATGTGGATGCTCCCCGCGACATGTTGAGCAGGCAGGCGATGATTCAACGGCGCTGGGCCATGCAGGCGGTCGCGGATATGCGTGGCCTGATCAGTGGCGCGGGCGTGCGGGCGGATTGTCTGGAATGCCGTGGCTATGGCGCGCCGCGGCGGGTGAGTGCCGCCGATGAGCGTGGGCTGATGGGGGTGGTTGCCAGCCTTTGGCGGTGATTGCGCGGTAGGCGCGCTTTTTCCCCTCCACCACCTGCGGCGGTCCCCCTCCCCATCTGCGATGGGGAGGATTTATGCGTTTCTGGACTGTTAACGGTCGGCTTTGTAGGTGGGGAGACCAATGCTTCGCCAGATCGCGAAGGCGCGCAGAAGGAAGCCTAGCAGCGCCGCGACGACGCCAGCTACCGGCACGTCCAGCCCCCACCAGCGCAGCATGACGAACAAGCCGGAAGCGAGGGCCGCTGCCGTTACATAAAGTTCGGGGCGCAACAATATGGACGGCTCATGGGCGAGGAGATCGCGCAAGATGCCGCCGACGCAGCCAGTGACCACGCCCATCAGCGCGGCAACGAAGGGCGGGATGCCGTAGCTCATCGCCTTGGCGGCTCCGAACACGGCAAAGGAGACGAGGCCGATGGCGTCGAGCCAATCGAGCGCGCGATCGCTCCACAAGCGGCGCGGCGTGAACCAGATCAGGAGCGCCGCGCCCATGCATGTGACTGCGGGAACCGGATCATGCACCCAGAAAACCGGTGCGCCGATCAACAGGTCGCGAAGGGTGCCGCCCCCTACCCCGGTCACCAGCGCGAAAAACGCAAAGGTCACCAGCGTCTGCCCCAGCCGGGCCGCCGCCAGCGCTCCAGACGCCGCAAACACGAATATCCCGACGATGCTGAGCGTTTCCAGCACCGGGCCGATCTGTTGAAAGGCGGTGGCGGGCGAAAGCATGAGGCGATCAGCAACGGCGAGACATCCGGGTCGGCGCCATGAACAGCGCCGACCCCGATGCCTGTCCCTTATTTCGCCAGTTCAGCCTCGATAGCGGATACCAGCGCCGGATCATCAGGCGTGGTGCCGGGTGCGAAGCGCGCGGCGACCGAGCCGTCCTTGGCAATCAGGAATTTTTCGAAATTCCAGAGCACTTCGGGCTCTTCGGTCGGCGTCATGCCATAGCCGCGAAGCTTTTCGCGAAATTCATCGCCCTCACCCGCAGCTTTGGGCTGCTCGCTGGTCAGGGCGGCGTAGAGCGGATGCTTTTCCGGGCCGGTCACGACGATCTTTTCGAACATCGGGAAATCGACACCGAAATTGGTGGTGCAGAATTCCGCGATCTCGTCATTGCTACCCGGTTCCTGGCCGGCAAAGTCATTGGCGGGGAAGCCAGCAACCACCAGCCCCTTGTCCTTATAATCGCGGTAGAGCTTTTCCAACCCTTCATACTGCGGGGTCAGGCCGCATTTGGAGGCGACATTGACCGCCAGCACGACCTTCCCCGCATAATTGGCAAGGCTGGCATCGGCGCCGTTGATTGTCTTGAGCGGAATTTGCTGGATCGCAGTCATGATCTTCTCCTTGGGAATCCGGATGGCGCGGACCTTGCCATCATATCGCCGCGCCGAAAAGCCTGCCTGCACCCGCCGTGATCGCCATTGCGAGTACGCCCCAGAACAGCACTCGACCGACCGACCGGCCTAACTTGCCTCCACCCAGCCGCGCGCCTGCATAGCCCAGCAGAGCAAGACAGATTAGCGAGGTCACGACGACGCTCGCCAGCGCATGGGGAGCCGGGCTGACCGCCGCCGCGATAACCGGAGCGATCGCACCGACGGAAAAGGTGGCTGCCGAAGTCAGTGCCGCCTGAACCGGCCGCGCCGTGCTGATATCCGAAATGCCGAGTTCGTCGCGGGCGTGGGCGGCAAGCGCATCGGCGTCCATCAATTGTCGCGCGACTTCTCCAGCCAGTTCGGGGGTGAGGCCCCGCTCGATATAGATGCCGCGCAGCTCCTGCCATTCCACATCTGGCTGCTGAGCAATCGCATGTTTTTCCTTGGCGAGATCGGCCCGTTCCGTGTCCGATTGCGCGCTGACCGACACATATTCTCCCGCCGCCATCGACATGGCGCCAGCAAACAGGGCGGCTATGCCGGACAGCAGAATGGTTTCGCGCGACGCGCCCGACGCGGCGATACCCGCAAGCAGACTGGCGGTCGATACGATGCCGTCATTCGCGCCGAGAACAGCCGCGCGCAGCCAGCCGACGCGATTGACATAATGAACGGCATGATGCGAGCGCGCCTGGTCAAGAGCGCCTGAAGCTGATCCGTCCATCGCCGCCATTCCTATTCCCCTTCGTTCAGCCGCTCAGTCCCTCGGCCTTTTCCGCGAGTTCCAGCCAGCGTTCCTCGGCCGAATCCTTGTCGGCGCGCGCCTGTTCAATCGCCTTTGTCAGCGCCGCGAACCGCTGGGGATCGCGAGTGTAGAGCGATGGGTCGGCCAACGCCTCCTCATCGCGAACAATGTCCTGTTCCAGCTTTTCGATGGTTTTGGGCAGCAAGTCGAGATCCCGCTGATCCTTGTAGCTGAGCTTGGTCGACGCGGATTTTGGCGGGGGCGGAGCGGCGGCAGCCTTTTTCTCTGCCCGAGGCGCGTTCTTCGGCTGACGCTTGGCAACCCAGTCCGCATAACCGCCGACGATCACATCGACCTGTCCCGAACCGTCCAGACCAAGCGTCACCGTCACCGTGCGATCCAGAAAGTCGCGGTCATGGCTGACGATCAGCACTGTGCCGTCATAGTCGGCGATCACTTCCTGCAACAGGTCGAGCGTTTCGAGGTCGAGGTCGTTGGTCGGCTCGTCGAGCACCAGCAGGTTCGATTCGCGGGCGAACTCACGGGCAAAGAGCAGGCGTGACCGCTCGCCCCCGGACAGCGTGCCCACGCGCGCCTCGGCCAGCGAGGGGTCGAAGAGAAATTCCTTGAGATAACCGTGAACATGCTTTCGCACGCCCCGCACATCGATCCAGTCGCCGCCCTCCGCCAGCACGTCGCGGACACGCTTATCGGGCTGCATCAGGCTGCGCTGCTGGTCGATGAAGATCATGTCGAGCGACTTGGCCTGTTTGACGACGCCGCTATCAGGCGCGAGTTCGCCGGTCAGGAGTTTCAGGAGCGTCGTCTTGCCAGCGCCGTTGCCGCCGACGATGCCAATGCGATCGCCGCGCTGGATGCGTAGGGAGAAGTCCTTGATGACCGTGCGGTCACCGAAATTCTTGGTCACCTGTTCGGCGGCGATGACGCTCTTGGTCTTGCTGTCGTCGGCAGCGACGGCGATCTTCGCGACGCCTTGGGGACCGACCATCGCCGCGCGCTGCGCCCGCATTTCCCAAAGCTTGGCGAGACGCCCCTGATTGCGCTTGCGGCGCGCGGTTACGCCGCGTTCCAGCCAGTGCGCCTCGATCTTTAGCTTGGCGTCGAGCTTCTCGGCGGCACGGGCCTCCTCAGCATAGACGGCCTCCATCCAATCCTCAAAGCCCCCAAAGCCGATCTCGCTGCGGCGTATCGACCCGCGATCCAGCCACAGGGTCTGGCGCGTCAGGCGTGTCAGGAAGGCGCGGTCGTGGCTGATGACGATGAACGCGCCTGAATAACGAGCAAGCCAGCCCTCGAGCCAATCGATGGCGTCGATGTCGAGATGGTTGGTCGGCTCGTCCAGCAGCAACAGATCGGGCTCGCTCGCCAGCGCGCGGGCAATGGCTGCGCGGCGGCGCTCGCCCCCGCTGGCGGTCGCGGCCTCGCGCGACAGGTCGATGCCGAGCTGGCTGGCGATCGCCTCCACCTCATGCGCGGGGGGCGCATATTCACCCGCCAGCGCGAAATCATGCAGGGTGGCGAAGCTGCTGACGTCGGGGTCCTGCTCCAGCATGATGACGCGCGCGCCCGGACGAACCGACCGCGTCCCTTCGTCAGGCTCGATCTGCGCCGCGATCAGCTTCAGCAGCGTGGTCTTGCCCGCGCCATTGCGGCCGATCAGCGCCAGCCGGTCACGATCGCCGACAAAAATGTCGAGATGACGGAAAAGCCAATGGCTTCCTTGGCTGAGACCAAGATTTTCGAAGGAGAATATAGGTGCGGCCATCGCCGTGCAGCTAAGGCTTCCGACGCGCCGGGGCAAGAGTGCGTGGAACCGGATGCTGTCTGACGGCTTTCAACGCCTGTCAGCGTCCATTCATCGCAGCCGTTACAAACGGGCTGCATAGCTTTTCAAGGAGATACGCTCATGAAGTCCGCCCTGGCCCTGATGGCCGCCGCCGCTGTATCGATTCCTGCCATGGCGGTCGCGCAGACCAACGTGACCATCGCCGAGACCGCTCCTGTCGTGACGCTCAACGTTACCGAGACGGTCGAGGCGGCGCCGGATCAGGTCGTAGTCGGCACGGGTGTTCAGACTCGCGCGTCCACAGCCGCGCAGGCTATGCGCGAGAATGCGGTGAAGATGGACCGGCTGATCGCCACCCTTGCCAAGGCCGGGATTCCAAAGAAAGACATTCAGACGAGCGGCATTAATCTCAGCGCCCAATATGACTACAGCAATCAGAACGGTCAGCCTGCCGGACCTCGTTTCATTGGTTATGAAGCGTCGAACCAGCTGACGATCAAGCTGCGCGACATCAAGAAGACGGGGCAACTGCTCGACACGCTGGTCGAAGCGGGCGCGACCAACGTCAACGGCCCGTCCTTCTCCATCGAAGACCCCACCCCGATGCTGGTTCAGGCGCGCGGGGCCGCGTTGAAGAGCGCCAAGGCGCAGGCGGATTTCTATGCGCAGGCGGCGGGCTATCGTACCGCGCGGCTTGTCTCCATCGCGGAGAGCAACAGCGGTGGCCGTCCGCCGATGCCGATGATGGCGGCGCGCTTCAAGGCCGATGCGGCGGAGGCAACGCCAGTGGAACCGGGGCAGGTCGGATCGTCGGTGACCCTGACCGTCCAATATGCGCTGGAACGCTGACCGGCACCTGTCACCGCGCTGACGCCACCATTCACCACCTGTTCAATGCTAGTCGCCTATGGCATGCCACATGACGATGAAGCTTAGCAGCCTGATTGCGGGTATGGCCGCCATCGCCGCGATGGTGGCCGTGCCCTCTTACGCTGAGGCCGGTCAGCGTGGCGAGCAGGACGCTGCGCGCCGGGCTATGCTGGACGGGCAGACCATGCCATTTTCCCTCATCAAACGGCGCGTAGATGCCGCCATGGGCGGGGCGACCTACCTCGGCGCGGAATTCAATCCATCCTCCAACCGTTATCGCCTGAAATATGTGAAGGACGGCAAGGTGGTTTGGGTTGATGCGGACGGGCGCACAGGCGATATAACCGGCTGGGCGCACTGACGCGCCAATGGGCAAAATACAAAGAAACGGAGCCATATGCGTCTGCTGATCGTCGAAGATGAACCAAGCCTTGGGCAACAGCTCCGCAACACGTTGGAGGGCGCGGGCTATGCCGTCGACCTTGCGACCGATGGCGAGGATGGACACTTTCTGGGCACGACGGAAAGCTATGATGCCGTGGTCCTCGACCTTGGCCTGCCCACGATCGACGGGCTGACGGTGCTGGACCGCTGGCGCAAGGAGGGGCGAAGCTTCCCGGTGCTGGTGCTGACCGCGCGGGACAGCTGGTCGGACAAGGTCGCAGGGCTGGACGCTGGCGCGGACGATTACCTGGCCAAGCCGTTCCAAAGTGAGGAGCTGATCGCGCGGTTGCGCGCGCTCATCCGCCGCGCTTCGGGCAATGCATCGAGCGAACTGATCGCGGGCGACGTCCGGCTGGACACGCGCTCGGGCAAGGTCACGCTGAAGGGCGAGCCGGTAAAACTGACTGCGCAGGAATATAAGCTGCTGTCCTACCTTCTCCACCATAAGGGCAAGGTGGTGAGCCGCACCGAGTTGATCGAGCATATCTACGATCAGGATTTCGACCGCGATTCCAACACGATCGAAGTGTTCGTTACCCGCATCCGCAAGAAGCTGGGCGCGGACGTCATCACGACGATACGCGGTCTTGGCTACAGCCTGGACGAGCCCGCCCGCTAAGGTCTCAAATTCTGCCTCGGGCTGGTTCCGCCAAAGCCCCCTTTTCTGCCGGGACGATCTTCGGCAAGCCCGGGCGAACGGAGTGGGCAACAGACAGCTGTAATGACCAGTCCAGCCACCCCTCCCACGGTCCATTCGACCGGGTCGCTCAGTCGGCGCATGATCGGCATCGCGGCGCTGTGGATCAGCATCCTGCTGCTGGGTGGCGGATTGGCGCTCGACCGTGTCCTGTCGCAGGCGATCACACGCAATTTCGACGACGGGCTCAATTATGTGCTGACGGCGATGATCGCTTCGGCCGAGATCGGGCCGGATGGCGAAGTGCTGTTCAACCGTCCGCTTGCCGATCAGCGCTTTCTGGAACCCAATAGCGGCCTCTATTACCAGATCAGCGCCAAGGGGCATGAGGATTGGCGATCGCGGTCGTTGTGGGATCGAGCGCTAAGGGTGTTGCCCGAGCATGATGATCGCAGTTTCCACGCCTATGACAGCAAGCAGTTTCCGGGCGAAGACCTGCGGATCATGGAGCGGACCATCGTTCTGCCCGGTTCGGATACGCGCTGGATGTTCATGGTCGCTGCCGCGCGTGCCGGGCTGGACGACCAAATCACGACATTGCGATCCACGCTGACCCAGAGTTTTGCCCTTCTCGCGCTCGGCCTGATCGTACTGACCACGCTTCAAACCCTTTACGGACTGAGGCCGCTGCGCCGGGTGCGCAAGGAAATCGTCAGGATGCGGGCGGGCGAAAAGAGCCGCGTCACCGAACCGATGCCGTCCGAAGTGCTACCCATGGTCGAGGAACTGAACGCCCTTCTCGCTCATAATGAGCGGCAGGCGGAAGAGGCGCGAACCCATGCGGGCAATCTTGCCCACGCGCTGAAAACGCCGCTGACCGTCATCATGAACGCCGCGACCGCGCAATCGGCGGACCTTGGGGAAACCGTCATTCGGGAAGCCACGACGATGCGCAGGCAGGTCGATCACCATCTGGCACGCGCCCGCGCGGTTGGGCGGCGCGGCGCGGCGCAGAGCCGGGCGGAAGTATGGACAAGCCTGCAAGCGGTCGAGCGCGCCGTCCAGCGCCTCTATCCCGAAGCGCGGATCGACATGGATGGCGACAAGGAGGTTGCCGTCAGGGTGGAGCGTCAGGACTTGGACGAGATGCTCGGCAACCTTATCGAAAATGCGGCGAAATATGGTGGCGGCAGCGTGTTCGCCACGGTTGGCCGCGCCGGAACCATGGTCGAGATATTGGTCGAGGATGACGGCCTGGGTATCCCGCAGGCGGAACGGACCCGCATCTTCGACCGTGGCGTTCGGCTGGATTCCGGAAAGCCCGGCACCGGCCTTGGCCTGGCCATCGTGCGCGACGTCGCGGAAATCTATGGCGGATCGGTGGCGATGGAAGAAAGCGAAGACTTGGGCGGGCTGATGGTACGGCTGCGACTGCCCGCCGCCTGATGAGGCGGGCGCTTTATCTTGCCGTCGGCTTTATGTCGCTGGGCCTTGGCGCGCTGGGCATTGTCCTCCCCCTGCTGCCCACGGTGCCCTTCATGATATTGGCGGCATTCTGCTTCGCCCGGTCAAGCCCGGCGCTGGAGGCGAGGCTACTCGATCATCGGCATTTCGGGCCGCATATTCGCCGTTGGCGCGACAAGGGTGCGATCAGCCGCCGGGGAAAGCAGGCGGCGCTTGCGGCTTTCATGTTCAGCGCAGTGCTGGCGCTGTTCCTGGTGCCTTTCCCTTGGTTCATGATCCCTGTGGCGGCCGCACTAATTGGCGGAACATGGATATGGTCGCGACCGGAGGGCGGCGCTTAATCCTAGGTCAGTTCATCGCCAGGATCATGTTGCGGACCTGCGGGAAAACTTCCTTCTCCCACTTACTACCGGAAAACACGCCATAATGACCGGCGCCGATTTGCAGGTGATGCCGCTTCAGATGAGGCCGCAATCCCGTGCAAAGCGCGTGCGCCGCCGCCGTTTGCCCGACCGCGCAGATATCGTCCTTCTCTCCCTCGACCGTCAGCAGCGCCGTCTTGCGAATGGCACCCGGATTGACGAGTCGACCGCGGTGCTTGAGTTCGCCCTTCGCGAGAAGAGTCCGCTGAAACACGCGCTCAACCGTCTCCAAGTAAAATTCGGCAGTCATGTCCAGAACCGCGAAATATTCCTGATAGAAATCCTTGATCTTCTCGGCCTCTTCTTCCTTCCCATCCGCCAGCAACTGATAAAGCTCGCGATGTTGGGCACCGTGGCGTTCCAGGTTCATCGACAGGAAGGCGGACAGTTGCAGGAAGCCCGGATAGACCCGCCGCCCGGCACCGCGATAACGCATCGGGACGGAAGTGATGAGTTGCCGTTCGAACCACTCGATCGGCCGCTCATTGGACAATTCATTGACGACGGTCGGCGCCGCACGCGGGTCGATGGGGCCGCCCATCAGCGTCATGGATCGTGGTGTCGCGGCATCGCCATCTTCGGCCATCAGCGCGACAGCGGCAAAGGCCGGTACGCAGGGCTGGCAAACGGACAGCATGTGCGCGCCGGGGCCAAGCTCCTGCATGAAGGTGATGACATAGTCGACATAGTCGTCAAAGCCAAAGCGCCCTGCCGACAAGGGAACATCGCGCGCATTCTTCCAATCAGTGATGTAGACGTCATGGTCGCGTAACAAGGTCCGCACGGTGTTACGCAATAGGGTAGAAAAATGGCCCGACATCGGCGCCACGAGCAGCACGCGGGGCTGTTCCGTTTCGACATCGTCCTTCGCAAAGTGAAGCAGGTTGCCGAAGGGCAGGTCAAGGACCACTTCTTCCCGCACCGCAACAAGGGCGTTGCCGCTGCGGACTTCGTTGACGCCATAGGCGCGACGCTTGTGCGTGAGCCGGGCACCTTGGAATACGTCCATTAGCGCGAACATGCGGCGCGGCATGGGCCAATCAGCCACCGGACCCATCTTGTCGCGGAGATTCAGGGCCAGTTCGGCGCCGAAGCGCGCGGGAGCCAGCATGTCTTCCATAGCCTGATAGCCACTATACAGCATCGTCATAATATGAACGGCGCCCCAAAATGTTCCCCCGGCCGATTCGGCCGCCGTCGTTCGTTATACTGATTTTTCCGTATTGCGCTGCATCATGTTTGATGGAAAACTATAAACAACGGGAGGATCGTCATGGCCGTTGCGGAATTGACCATATCGAGCAAGATCTATTCCTCTTGGTCGCTGCGGGGCTGGCTGCTGTGCCGCCTCGCCGGACTACGCGTCACCGAGAAGATGGTGGCGTTGGAAAATCTGGAAAACCGCGCTGAGCTTTTGCTGCTGACGCCTTCCGTGCTGGTGCCGCGCCTAACTCACGAGGGCGCAAGCGTTTGGGACACGCTGGCCATCGCGGAATATCTGCATGAACTATATCCGAATGCAGGCATGTACCCCAAGGATCGCATTGCGCGCGCTCATTGCCGTTCGATATCGGGTGAGATCCATTCCGGTTTCGCCAACCTGCGATCCGCCCTGCCGATGAACCTGAAAGTCCGGCACAAGAAATTCCCGATCTTTTCAGGCGCCAAGCCGGATATTGAGCGGGTCGAGGCGATCTGGACCGAATGCCTGGGCTCCTACGGCGGCCCTTGGCTGTTTGGCGACAGCCCCACGGTGGCGGACGCCATGTTCGCGCCCGTCGTGCAGCGGTTCCTCACTTATGCCGTGGCGTTGCAAGGCCCCGCAGCCGCCTATTGCGACACGGTCAACAGTTGGGACCTGATGCGCGAGTGGATCGACGATGCCCGGAAAGAGCCGGATGAGGTCGAGGAACTGGACGTCGAGTTCTAAATTACGCCCCAGCCCGTCAGCCGCTTACCTTCGCCAGCCAATCGCCGATCATGGCGCGGCCTGCCGCCACCGCTCCCGGCCCATGTTCATCATGGTCACGCCGCAGGGCCACGCCGCATTGTTTGGCGATGTCCAGATCGGCCCAGAAATGGGTCAACCAATCCTCGAAGCGCGGGTCCTCGCCCATCTCGGCATGGAATTGCAGCGCCAGCAGATTACGGCCCCGGCGGAATGCCTGATGCGCGTACGCATCGGTTGAGGCCAGCAGTTCGACGCCGCGCGGCAGCTCAAACGTATCGCTATGCCAGTGCAGCACTGGCACGTCTTGAATATGCCGCAAAGGCGAATCTGCACCGGCGCCGTTCAGCGTAACAGGTGCAAAGCCGAGTTCCATCGCCTCACCGGGATAGACGCGCGCGCCGAGCGCCGCCGCGATCATCTGGCTACCCAGGCACACACCCATAGTCGGCAGGTCCTGCTCCAGCCGTGCGGCGAGCTTATCGATCTGCACCGGAATCCAGGGATGAATGTCATGCTCATAAACGCCCATTGGGCCGCCCATCATGATCAGCAGATCGGGCGTGCACAAATCGACATGGGCAAATTCGGGGCTGGCGACATCGATCCGCTCAATCTCATAGCCAGCCGCCTCGATCGGCTGGAGAAACCCGGCCGCTCCCTCTCGCGGCACATGACGGACGATCAGTGCTTTTTTCATTGCTGATGAGATGCCTAATCGATCAAAGGCGCGCCCGCCACCCCAGCCTTTCTTGAGGAGGCGATAACCCTCCTATCGGCCATCCGCCGTCTTGCCGCGCCAGATACGCCACAGGGCCGTAAAACCGATAGCGCTCCAGACGATGTTGAGCACCATGGAAGGGATGGCGCCGTGCCACCAGGTATTGAGCACGAAGAAGGCTGCGCCGAGCGCATTCATCCACTGGAAAACCGCTGAGCTGCCCGACAGTCGCCCGGCCGAGACGAGGATATAGGGCCCCAGAACCAGAAGCGCGCCGAGCCAGCCGACGAGTTCGATGAAAATTGTCATTCGATACTCCGGCAGAAACCTTACCCACGACTTGGCGAAGTTTGAACGATTTTCGCGCAGAGGCGCAGAGGGCGCAGAGATGCAACGGAATGCGGCAAGTGAGCGTCTGGAAAGAAGGGTGAGCCGGTAAGCTCGAGCATTCTCTGCGGCTTCTGCGCCTCTGCGCGAACGATCTTCTGACAAACAGAAGGCTCCCCCCTTACGGAGAGAGCCTTTTGTTTTCTGTTCAGCGCCTCAGTTGATCAGGCAGCCAGCTTGCGCAGGACGTACTGCAGGATGCCGCCGTTCATGAAATATTCCAGCTCGTTGACGGTATCGATCCGGCAGAGCGCGGTGAAGGTGAAGGTCGAGCCATCGGCGCGCTTCACGATCACGTCCACATCCTGACGCGGCTTCAGGCCAGCGACATTCTGGATGGTGAAGGTTTCATCGCCCGTAAAGCCGTGCGTGTCCTTGCTCTCGCCATTCTTGAACTGGAGCGGCAGCACGCCCATGCCGACGAGGTTCGAACGGTGGATACGCTCGAAGCTTTCGACGATCACGGCGCGGACGCCGAGCAGGTTGGTGCCCTTCGCGGCCCAGTCGCGCGACGATCCGGTGCCATATTCCTTGCCACCGATGACGACCAACGAAGTGCCGTTAGCCTTGTGCTTCATCGCCGCGTCGTAGATCGGCATGACTTCGCCTTCATAACGGGTCATGCCGCCTTCAACGCCGTTCAGCATCAGGTTCTTGATGCGGATGTTGGCGAAAGTGCCGCGCATCATCACTTCATGATGACCGCGACGCGCGCCGTAGCTGTTGTAGTCGGCCTGCGCGACCTGATGCTCGCTCAGCCACTTGCCAGCAGGCGAGGTCGCCTTGATCGAACCGGCCGGCGAAATGTGGTCGGTGGTGATCGAGTCGCCGAAAATCGCCAGCGGCTTGGCCTCGACAATGTCGGTGACCGGCGCCGGGGTCATGCTCAGCCCTTCGAAATAGGGCGGGTTGGCGACATAAGTAGAACCGGCCTGCCAGCTATACGTGGCCGAACCCGTGACGTCGATCGCCTGCCAGTGCGCATCGCCCTTGTAGACGTCGGCATAGCGCGCCTGGAACATCGGGCGGTCCATGCAGCCCGCCATGGTGGTGGCGACTTCGTCATTGGTCGGCCAGATGTCCTTCAGATATACATCCTGACCGTCCTTGCCCTGACCGATCGGCGTGGTGATGAAGTCCTCGATCACCGTGCCCTTGAGCGCATAAGCGACGACCAGCGGCGGCGAGGCGAGGAAGTTGGCGCGAACGTCCGGCGACACGCGGCCTTCAAAGTTGCGGTTGCCGGAGATCACGGCTGCGGCGACGAGGCCGTTGTCGTTGATCGCCTTGCTGATCGGCTCAGCCAGCGGGCCGGAGTTGCCGATGCAGGTGGTGCAGCCATAGCCGACGAGGTTGAAGCCGACAGCGTCGAGGTGCTCCTGAAGGCCAGCCTTAGCGAAATAATCGGTAACCACTTGGCTACCGGGTGCAAGCGATGTCTTGACCCAAGGCTTGGGCTTCAGGCCCAGTTCGTTCGCCTTCTTGGCCACCAGACCAGCGGCGACCATGACGCCGGGGTTCGACGTGTTGGTGCAGCTCGTGATCGCGGCGATGGTAACGTCGCCGTCACCAATGTCGAAATCCTTGCCTTCAACCGGAACCCGCTGCTGCGCCTTCTTGTAGACGTTCGCCAGGTCGGCGTTGAACACATCATCAACTTCGGGCAGCGAAACGCGGTCCTGCGGACGCTTGGGACCGGCGAGGCTGGGGACGACGGTGGCGAGGTCCAGTTCCAGCGTGTCGGTGAAGACCGGCTCGACGGCGGGGTCGATCCAGAATCCCTGCTCCTTGGCATAGGCTTCGACCAGCGCGATATTCTCTTCGGTACGGCCGGTCAGGCGCATGTAATCCAGCGTCTTGTCGTCAATGCCGAAGAAGCCGCAGGTTGCGCCATATTCCGGTGCCATGTTGGCAAGCGTCGCGCGGTCGGCCAGCGACAGCGAGGCAAGGCCGGGACCGAAATATTCAACAAAGCGGCCGACGACGCCCTTCTGGCGCAGCATGGCCGTGCAGGTCAGCACGAGGTCGGTGGCGGTCACGCCTTCCTTGAGTTCGCCGGTCAGCTTGAAGCCGACGACTTCGGGGATGAGCATGGAGACGGGCTGGCCCAGCATCGCGGCCTCGGCCTCGATACCGCCCACGCCCCAGCCCAGAACGCCCAGGCCGTTGATCATGGTGGTGTGGCTGTCGGTGCCGACGCAGGTGTCGGGATAGGCGACGGTCGCGCCGCTTTCATCCTGCGACGACCAAACGGCCTGCGCGATATTTTCCAGGTTCACCTGATGGCAGATGCCGGTGCCCGGGGGGACGGCGTAGAAGTTGGCAAGGCTCTTGCTGCCCCACTTCAGGAAGTCATAGCGCTCCAGATTGCGCTGATATTCGATTTCCACATTCTTCTCGAACGCCTTGGGCGTGCCGAATTCGTCGACCATGACCGAGTGGTCGATGACGAGGTGGACGGGAACCTGCGGGTTGATCTTGCTGGCGTCGGCGCCCAGCGCGGTCATCGCGTCGCGCATCGCCGCGAGGTCGACGACGCAGGGAACGCCGGTGAAGTCCTGCATCAGCACGCGCGCGGGGCGATACTGGATCTCGCGCTCCGCCTTGCCCTTGTCATTCTGCCAATCGACGATCGCCTTGATGTCGTCGGTGGTGACGGTCACGCCATCTTCGAAACGGAGCAGGTTTTCCAGCAGCACCTTCATCGAGAAAGGCAGGCGCGAAACGTCGCCGAGCTTCGCAGCAGCCTTCTTCAGCGAATAATAGGCAATGTCCTTGCCGCCGACCTTCAAAGTGTCGCGCGTGCCGAGAGTGTCCTGTCCGATGGCGGTCATGAGTCGTGCGTCTCCTCGCAATGCCCGGCCAAGGGGCTAGGAGGATAACGACATTCCGCCGGGAGCCTGACCCGCACATCGGATGACGGGGGGCAAGATGGCGGGATGCGCCCCAACCGATGGCCGAAGCGGGTATGTCCCTTGATGGCCGCCGCCATAGCGACTGCCGTCGCCAAGTCAATGCGAAGGCGCGAAATGGGACGTTCTGCAAATCTTTATTGTAGACGGCGTCCGTGCACGCGGGATACATTGAGGTGTAATCGCGTTCTGGCAGATGGAGCGGGTTACCAGGAAATAAAGCGGGTCGCGCGCTCTGACTTAAGTCGTTGTATCGCAGTGTTTTGAAATATCGACGATATTCTTCGCTGGATGACCGATAAAATATGTCTGAGGAGGAAGAGACGATGCGCCCAGTTTCCAACCTCGTGACCGGCAAGTCATTTGACCCGGCCCTAAGGGGATACATCATCCATTATCATGTCGGGGAAGCCAATCACTGCCCCAGCTGTGGCCGAAGCCAATGGATGGTAGGCCGCCTGATGGCCGAATGCGCCTATTGCGAAACCGCACTCCCGCTGGAAAACAACCGCGGCGTGGGTGCTTGCGCACGTTTCGTGCAGACTCACACGACCGTTCCGCCGGGCGATCCCCTGACCGCCTGAACCGTGATCGCTGCCAACGGACTAATTCAAATGGCAGCGACGCCCTCCACCTCCACGGTTTCATCGCCTGCATAATAGCCCTGCACGCGAACGCGCTTTTCCACATGGTCTACAGGAACGCGCAGCAGAATCAGGCGGAAAGTCCCGCCCAGATCGCGCTGGAGCAGGAAACCGGCTTCGTCTCGCGTCAATCTACCGGTTTCGTCAACTCCAGCGCCAATCTCGATCATGGACTCAATCTATGGCGTTCTTGATCCCTTTTCCAGCAAGCAAGCCGAGGACCAGGAAGATCACAAACAGCGCGATCGCCAGGAAGAAGAGAATCTTTGCAATGCCGACAAAGGTGCCAGCCGCGCCGCCAAAGCCGAGGATGGCCAGCACCGCAGCGATCACCAGCGAAATGATGGCAAGACGGATCATGATGTAATCCTTCGCTATAAATAGATATTGTCTGAACCGATGACGGCGCTCGCCGGTTCCATAGCCCTTAGGACTGCGATCTGTTCCCCTCGCTCCAGAAACGTGCGGTCAGAACCAGAAACGAACGCCCATCACGAAACTGGCGACAGATGCGTTATCCCCACTGGCCCTTGCCATGCGAGCCGTTCCGCCCAGCCTGCGCTCCCAATTCACGCCTGCATAAGGCGCAAACTCGCGGGCGATTTCATAGCGCAGCCGCAGCCCCAATTCGACGTCCGACAATCCCGATCCTATGCCAAGCTCCGGAACATCCTGGGCGGCGAAGTTCAGTTCCGCCGCCGGTTGCAAGATCAGCCGCTGCGTGATGCGCTGGTCATAGCTTGCCTCCAGCCGCAAATGCCCGTCGCCCTTGTTTGACAGGAACGCCTGAGCGCTCACTTCAAACCAGTAGGGGGCAAGTCCATCAATCCCGGCGACCACATAAGTGCGGTCGGGATCGGGACCGAAGTCCTGCCTCACGCCCGCCTCCAGATTGAACCAAGGATCAATCGCCCGGCTGTAGAGCGCCTGCACCTCCGCATGCTCAAGTCTGCCGCTCGCCTTGCCCTCGCCTTCCGATTTGAAAGCCAGGCGGTTGATGTCGCCGCCGATCCAACCCTCGCCTTCCCAATGATAGGTGTCGCCACCCTTGCCAGCGCGATATTCCAACCGATCCAACATCAGTTTGGAAAAACGCATCCCGCCGCTTTCCTCGAGCATGGCCGCACGGGCGCGCGCCATTTCGTCCGTGCTGTAGAAGGCATCGGCGGCATGGTCGATGGGCGGTGCTGGCAGCGTTCCTTGAGGAATGTCCTGGTGGGCAGCAGGCTCGGCTTTGCTCGCGTCAGCATCGGTAGATGAATGCGACGAATGATCCTCCTGCGTCGCCTGCTCCATGGTGTCATGGTGCATGTGGCTGTGATCCATCTGCTGAGCCTGAGCGGAGAGCGTGGGAGAAAGCAGCAGCAGCGCCGCGACGGCGAGCCTCATGCTGCGTCCTCCTCGTGACGCACAGTCACGACGCGCATCATACCCGAATGCATGTGCATCAGCATATGACAGTGAAATGCCCAGTCCCCCAAGGCATCGGCGGTCAGGTCTAAACTGACCTTGCCGCCGGGAAGAACGTTCACCGTATGCTTGAGCGGGTTATGCTCGTCCGCCCCCGTCACGAGTTCGAAGAAATGTCCGTGCAGATGGATGGGATGGGGCATCATCGTGTCGTTGATAAGGTTCACGCGCACCCGCTCCATGTGGCGGAACGGGATGGGCTCGGCGCCGTCGGATAGCTTCACCCCGTCGAACGACCACATATAGCGTTCCATGTTCGCGGTGAGATGGATGTCGAGCGTTCGCGATGGCGTCCGCCGGTCCTTGTGCGGATGCAGTGATTTGAGGTCAGCATAGGTCAACACGCGATGCGGAACATTTTCCAGCCCCGTCGGCCGATCAGCCGTTCGATCCACAGGCATGGGAGAAAGCGTGGCGACGCCCGGCCCCATGCTGACCTGCGGCGCGACGGACTTGTCCCGCATCTTCATGGAATGTCCAGACATGCCTTCATTGGCAGGCTGACTGAGGTCGATGACGCCGCCGTGCCCCATGTCCATCCCGGACATGTCCATGCCCATATCCTTCATGCCCAATAGAGGACGCTCACGTAGCGTTGGCACCTCCGCAGCCATACCCATGCGCGGCGCCAGTGTAGCGCGGACCAGGCCAGACCGGTCGATCGCTTCCGCAATCAAGCCATAGGGCTTAGGCTCGGCGGGCTGAACGACGACATCATAGGTTTCCGCGATGCCGATCTGGAACTCGTCCGTTCCGACCGGCTGTACATGCTGGCCGTCGCATTGCACCACCGTCATCGCCAGCCCCGGCAGCCGGACATTGAAGTTGGTCATGGCCGAAGCATTGATGATCCGCAGGCGCACCCGCTCACCCGGCGTGAAAAGGCCGGTCCAGTTTTCCGCTGTGCCGTGCCCATTGACGAGGAAGCTGTATGTCGATCCGGTCACGTCCGATATATCGGTCGGGTCCATCCGCATCGCGCCCCATTGCAGGCGCTCTTTTGCGGTCTGATCCTTATCCGCCAGCAACCCGGCCAGCGTCTGCTTCTGCATGTTGAAATAGCCGCCCATCTGCTTCAATCGCTTCAGCAGCATATGGGGGTGGACCGGGCTCCAGTCAGACAGGACGATCACATGCTCGCGATCCGCCTCCACCGGGTCGGCGTCGGCGGGATCGATGACGATCGGGCCGTAATGGCCGACCGCTTCCTGCATGCCCGAATGGCTGTGATACCAGTAGGTGCCTGATTGCCGCACCGGAAATTCGTAGGTGAAAGTCTCGCCCGGCCGGATGCCGGGGAAGCTGACGCCCGGCACGCCGTCCATCTGGAAAGGCACGATCAGCCCATGCCAGTGGATCGACGTATCTTCCTTCAGCCTGTTACTGACCGACAGCCGGACATTCTGCCCTTCCCTCAAGCGAATGAGTGGCGCAGGCAGCGTGCCATTCACCATGACCGCATGCGCCGAGCGTCCGCCCGTGGAAAAATGCCCTTCGCCGATGGTCAGCGCGATATCTTCGCCGCTCAATACCCCTGATTGAGGCGTCAGTCCCGGAGTGCCGCTTCGCGCCCAGGCAGGGAATAGCGGGCTCAGCGCCAGAACGCCGCCCAATCCCCGGATCACACCACGACGGTCAAGGCCGCTCATGATCCCAGCCCCCTTTCCCGAAAGATATGCTGCACTTCCAAAGCTCATGCAAAAATTTATGCCCATCCTTGCGAGGTCAGGGAAGCCGCCCATATCCCATGACCGAAGAATTACCGGAGTTCAGCACCATGCGCCCTACCCTGTTCGCCGCCGCCCTTATGTTGGCCGCCATGCCCTCCCTGGCAAGCGCACAGCCGAAATTGCTGTCCTCCACCCCTGCGGCCAATGCTACCGTCAGCAAGCCCGCAAAGCTCAGCCTGACCTTCTCCGAAAAGCTGATTCCGACCTCGAGCGGCGTCGATCTGGTCATGACAGGGATGCCGGGGATGGCCAGCCATGCGCCGATGCCAATCAAGGGCTTCAAGACATCGGTCGAAGGCGATGGCAGGACCTTGACGGTCACCCTCCCCCGCGCTTTGCCCGTGGGCAGCTATGACCTCAACTGGCATGCGGCTGGCGCCGACCAACACAAGATTTCGGGGAAATACAGCTTTACGGTCAAATAGTCCGCTCTGCCGCCTGCAATCTAGACCCAGCCTTCCAACACCTGATTGGGCGGGCGGTGTCCGTCGGCCCAGCTGCGGATGTTGGCGATGACGCGGGCGCCGGTGGCATCCCGTCCCTCGAAAGTCGCCGATCCCATGTGCGGCAGCAGCACCACGTTGGACAATGCGAGCAGGCGCGGGTCAACGGCTGGCTCATGCGCATAGACGTCCAGCCCGGCTCCGGCGATCCGGCCTTCCGCCAGCGCCGCGATCAGCGCAGGCTCGTCGGTGATTTCCGCGCGGGAGGTGTTGATGAGATAGGCGTCCGCCCGCATCATCGCGATGCGCCGCGCGTCGATCAACGCTCTGCTGTCGGCGTTGAGGGGACAGTTGATCGACACGATGTCGCATTCGCTCAGCAGCGTATCGACATCGGCATGCCATGTGGCATGCAACTCCTGCTCGACCTCAAAGGGCAGGCGATGACGATTGTGATAGCTGATCGACAGACCGAAGGCCGCCGCCCGCCTCGCGACCGCCCGGCCAATCCGGCCCATGCCGATAATGCCCAGCTTCTTGCCGCCGATGCGATGGCCCAGCATGCCGGATGGGCTCCAGCCGGACCAGGTCCCCGATCGCACCAGCTTCTCACCCTCGGCGAGCCTCCGGGGTACGGACAGGATCAACGCCATCGTCATGTCGGCGGTGTCTTCAGTCAGCACGCCGGGCGTATTGGTGACGATGATGCCCTTCCGCCGCGCCGCGCTGAGGTCGATATGATCGACACCGCTGCCGAAGCTGGCGATCAGTTGGAGGCGTTCGGGCGCAAGGTCGATGAGCGCCGCGTCGATCTGATCCGTCACAGAGGGCACCAGCACGTCGCATTGCGCCATCGCCCGGGTCAACGCCGTGCGGTCCATGGGTACATCGCCCACATTGAAAACCGTATCGAACAGTTCGGCCATCCGTGCCTCGACATTGGGAGGCAGGCGGCGCGTCACGACGACGCGCGGCTTGGCGGGACGCGGTTTCTTGGCCATGATCAGCCGCTATTCCTGGCGATGGCGGTGGTCAAGCGCTTATGGCACAGGCCCAAGACAATGGTTGTCGGGCGCATCGGCCCGACGCTATAACCGGCTGTCACTTCAAGGGGAAAAGATCGGGGATGAAGAGGTATCTGCCTCAAGCGGGGATCGTCGCCGCGGCGCTGTGGTTTGCCAGCGGCACATCGGCGGCGCCATCCAAACCCGTCCCCTACTGGGCCTCGCTCAGCCAGGACGAAGCGCGCATGCGCGTCGGCCCCAGCCTCGACTATCCTTCAAGCTGGGTCTATCGCCGCCGCGACTTGCCGGTGAAGGTGGTGCAGGTCCTGGGTTTGTGGCGCAAGATTGAGGATCCAGGCGGCACGCAGGGCTGGATGCACGTCCGGCTGCTCAGCGACACGCCGACCGCGATCGTCACAGCATCGGTCGCGCCCATGCGGGATTCCGCGCGCGATGGAGCACGCACCGTTTTCCGCGCGGAGAAGGGCGTGGTGGGTCGGCTGTCGTCCTGCAACGACGGCTGGTGCGGTTTCGACGTCGGCGGTCAGCGCGGCTTCATTCGCGCCACCGACATTTGGGGCGCGACCTCCTGACGGTTCAGGCCGGTTCGTCGCTTGCACGATCGACTATGGCGAAGCTATCCCGCTGCGCCTCAGCCTCTGCGCCCTCTTCGCCGCCCAGTTTATCGGCATGCATCAACCGCTTCACCAGCGGCGCGATGACCATCACGAAGACGCCGATACCGATCGACCACCAGCCGATCTCGCCATAGACGCTCAGCACGCCGTCCCTCGATGCCGCGCCCTCCGTGCCGCCGGTGGCCGCCGCGATCATCCCGGCGACATATTCGCCAAGCGCCATCGCCAGGAACCATATCCCCATCATCAGGCCGATCATCCGCGACGGGGCCAGCTTCGACATAGCCGACAGACCAACCGGAGACAGACACAATTCTCCCAGCGTGTGGCAAAGATAGAGAAGGAAGATGAACAGGATCGGCGTCAGCGTTCCGGGCATGCCAGCGCCCGCCACCAATATCAGAAACCCCGCTCCGACCAATATGAGCGCCAGACCGAACTTGGCAGGCGTCGATGGCTCCCGCCCTTTCTTCGCCAGAGCGATCCACAAGGCGGCCATGACAGGTCCGAAGATCAGGATATAGGCGGCATTGACCGACTGGAACATCGAAGCAGGCACTTCAAAGCCAAGGATGTTCCTGTCCGTATAGCGATGGGTGAAGAGACTGAGCGACGAACCCGTCTGCTCATACAGGCCCCAGAAGAGCGGGTTGATCACCAACAGGAATAGCGCCGCCAGCATGCGATCTCGCCCGATCCGCTCCATCCGGCCAAACGCTTCCCACAATATGTAGATCACCATCAGCACGCTCGCACCCGCCAGCATCCACCCGACCACCGCATGTTGCTGGATCAGCAGCCAGCACAGCAGAATGGACAGGATGCTGGACAGATAGACCAGCCATTCGCGGCTGATGATGCCGCCAACTCGCTCCGCCAGCCGCGCCGGATCGGGCGGTTCCCCCCTGCCCTGCAACAGCGGTTTGCACAGCATAAAGCCGATGACGCCCGCGATCATTCCGACAGATGCCGCGCCAAAGCCCCAATGCCAGCCCCAACGCTGTCCCAGATAGCCGCAGATCACCGGCCCGATCGTGGCGCCGACATTGATACCCATGTAGAAAATCGTATAGGCCGGATCGCGCCGCATATCGTCGCGCGGGTATAGCTGACCCACCATTGCCGACACGCTGGCCTTCAGAAATCCGGTGCCGACGATGACCGTCGCAAGGCCCAGCCAGAAGAGGCCAAGCCCCATGCTGTTCGCCGATCCGTCCGCTTCCATGCCCAGGATGATGTGCCCGGCGGCGATGACGATGCCGCCGAACAGCACCGCCTTGCGCTGCCCCAGATAACGGTCGGCGAGATAGCCACCCATCAGGGGCGAGATATAGATTAGCGACATATAGGCGCCGTAAGAATGGGCGGCGTCACGATCCGAAAACAGGAAATGCTGCGTCAGGTAGAAGATCAGCAGCGCGCGCATGCCGTAGAAGGAAAAGCGCTCCCACATTTCGACGAAGAACAGCAGGAACAGCCCGCGCGGATGGCCAAGCCATGTCCTGCCCGAAGCGGGCGTCATAGGTGATGCGGTCGCCATCCGTTTCCCGTCCGGGCTGAGGTGATACGAAGCCTAGATCGGAAATCCCGCCCCTGTCAAAACAGGCCGCCCTTGCGCCCTGCGTGGAGCCGCGCCATTTGGAGCGCCATGTTCAACGACGCTACCACTCCGCTCTCGCTCCTGCGCACACGCCGCTCCGGTAAGCCGCGCGACCTTATCGCGCCTGGCCCTGATGCCGGACAGTTGCGCGAGATATTGGAGATCGCGCTGCGCACGCCCGATCATGGCAAGCTGGCGCCCTGGCGGTTCGTGATCGTCCCGGATGACAAACGCGAAAGCCTCGCGACCCTGTTGGAGGATGCCTACCGCCGCGAGAAGCCGGACGCGGGGCGTCTGGAACTGGAAGCGATGCGCCAGTTCGCCCTTCAGGCGCCCACCCTCGTCGTTGCGCTTTCCGATCCTGTCGCCGGGAGCAAAATTCCGGTCTGGGAACAGCAATTGTCCGCAGGCGCGGCGATCATGAACCTGCTGCACGCCAGCCACGCCCTGGGCTTTGCGGCGGGGTGGCTGACGGGCTGGCCAGCCTATAATGAGGATGTGCGCAAGGCCTTCGCCCAGGGGGAGGAGCGACTTGCCGGCTTCATATTCATCGGCACGCCGGGACGGCCGCAGGAAGAACGGCCTCGGCCAGAATATGACAAAATAGTTTCCATTTGGGACAGATAGATAGGCGATTGCGGTAGCGGACACGGCTCATCGCATTGCCTGCATCGCTGTATTATGGCACTGATGCACTCATGGCCGATGAGTCAAAACCCGTTTATCTGCGGCTTCGCGACATCATTACTGCATCGATACTCGACGGCAGCTACCGCGATGGCGACATCCTCCCTTCCGTGCGTGCGCTCGCCGCTCAAGAAGGCGCCAATCCGCTGACGGTCGCAAAGGCCTATCAATGTTTTCAGGATGACGGCCTGATAGTGGTCAGGCGCGGGGTCGGCATGTTCGTGGCCGAAGGCGCCGCGCGCCGCCTGCGCGAAGCGGAACGGCGGCGGTTTCTGGACGAATTATGGCCGCCCGTCGCCGATCAGATCAAGCGGCTGGGCATTTCGGCGGAGGACCTCGGGCTCGAACTAGCCTGATGACTCAACCCTGTATCTGATATTGTTTGAGCAAGTCGTACAGCGTCGGACGACTGATCCCCAACATCTTCGCCGCGCCTGAGATATTGCCGTCCGTCCGCGCAATCGCCCGCCTGATGACGCGCCTGTCGGCCATCTCCCGCGCGGCCTTCAGATTCACAAAGTCGCTGCCCTCCGTCCGGTCGCCATCCAGATCCAGATCGGCGGCCGTGACATGCTTGCCATCGGCCATGATCACCGCGCGCTTCATACGATTTTCCAGCTCGCGCACATTGCCCGGCCACGTCCAGGCATCAAGGGCAGCAAGAGCGTCGGGGGCCAGCCCTTTAACCTGCGGATTCATCTCCTTCGCGAAGCGGTTGAGGAAATGACGAGCCAGCAAGGCGGGGTCTCCGGGCCGATCCTTCAAGGGTGGTATTCGCACGACGATCTCGGCGAGGCGATAATATAGGTCCTCGCGGAAATCGCCCGCGCGGATCATCTCCTCCAGATCCTGATGCGTTGCGCACAGGATGCGCGTGTCCACCATGACCGTCTCCGGCCCGCTGGCGACCACCCGATCCTGCAGGAAACGCAGCAGCTTCATCTGCAAAGCCAGCGGCAATTCGCCGACTTCGTCCAGAAACAACGTGCCGCCCTGCGCGCGTTCGATCTTGCCCGGCGCACCGTCCTGCCCGAACAGTTCGGCTTCCAGCAACACCTCCGGGATCGCGGCGCAGTTCACGGCGACAAAAGCGTTATTCCGGCGTGGGCTCGCATCATGCAGCCCCTGCGCCAGCAATTCCTTCCCCGTTCCGCTCGCGCCGGTCAGCAGTACCGAAACCTGTGCCCCGGCAACCCGCTCGATGGTGCGGGCGACCTTCAGCATTTCCGGCGCCGCCGTGATCAACCGCCCCAGCACACGCGCTTCCTCTGGCGCGACCTCGGCAAGCCGGGCATTTTCCCTCTCCAGCGCGTGAACGTGGAAGGCCCGGCGGACGATCAGCCCCAGCTCGTCAATATCGACCGGCTTCTGGTAAAAATCATAGGCACCACCGGAAATGGCGTTGAGGGCACTTTCGCGCGCGCCATGGCCCGAGGCGACGATGATCTTGGTATCCGGCTTGATCTGGAGCATTTCGCCAAGCGTCGCGAAACCCTCACTGGTGCCGTCCGGATCAGGCGGCAGGCCAAGGTCCAGCGTAACAACGTCGGGAGCCTCTGCCCGCAACATCTCGATCGCTTCCTCCCGGTCGCCCGCGATGAACAGCTGATAATCCTCATAGGCCCAACGCAATTGCCGTTGCAGGCCGGGGTCATCCTCCACGATCAACAATTTGGGTCGCGTGTCGCTCATCAGGCGGCCATCCCCTCTGTACCATGCAACGGCGCGACCGGCAGCCGCAGCGTGAAGCGGCTTCCCTGCCCCGGCTTGCTTTCCACCTCGATGCTTCCGTCCATTCCCTGCGCCAGCGCCCGTGCTTCGAAAGCGCCGATGCCAAAGCCCCCGGCCTTGCTGGAGGAGAAGGGTTTGAACAGATCACGGCGCACATATTCGGCGGTCATGCCGCAGCCCTGGTCGATCACTTCAATCGTCGAGCAGCGGCCATCCCCTCCCAGCCGGATTTCGACCGGCTCGCCCGCCGCGCTCGCGTCGATCGCATTCTGCAACAGATGAACGATGATCTGCTCAACCCTCGCCGGATCAGCCAAGGCCAGCGGAGCGCCGCCTGTCAGGCGAACCTCATGCTGGCGCGATCGGCTCCGGGCGACCTTCTCCGCGATTTCTTGTAGGGATACCGGCTGGCGCTCGGCACTGCGCGCCTTGTTATGCTGGGACAGGCGCGCCAGCAGGTCGTTCATCTTGCCCACCGATTCCTTGAGCGTCAGCACCATGTCCGCGCGGAATTCGGGATTATCGGCATGCCGCTCCGCATTTCGGGCGAGCAAGGACAACTGGCTGACCAGATTCTTGACGTCATGGATGATGAAGGCAAAGCGGCGGTTGAACTCGTCGAAACGCTGGGCATCGTCCAACGCTTGCTGCCCCTGCGCCTCGCTCAGATAGCTCGCCGCCTGACGGCCCGCCGTGCGCAGCATGTCGAGATCTTCCCAGTCCAGCCGCCGGTCCATCGCAGGCCGCGCCAGCAGGATGGCACCGATCAGCTTGCCGAAATGGATCAGCGGGACCAACGCCCAAGCGCGCGCGTCCGCCCGCATCCATCCGGGCGCTTCACGGCCCTCACGGCGCGCAAGATCCTGGTCGATATCGATGATCCAGCCACTCCGCTCAACCAGCAGCGCGAAAGGCGCAGGCACGGTCGCATCATGAGCGAGCTCACCATCCCAGTTCCAATGGGTTTCCAGCGCGAGGGAGCCGTCCTCGGCGCGCAGCATCAATATGGCGGCGGGCGAATCGGTGATGTCGGCCACTGCCTTCGCCACCCGTTCGCCCAGCGGCGGCGCGTCGTTGCCCGGTCTGCCGATCGTCTCGCCAAAACGCATCCATTCGGTGCGATAGTCATAGCGATGCTGGAAGAAATGCTTGGCGACCTGGACCTTCCAAAGCGCTCGTATCCGGGGCGAAGGCAGCAGTATCAGCGCACTGACAGCCATGAAGAATACACAGCCGATCTGGATGATCCGGGCATAGGGGCCAGCAAGCAACTCGATCGCCAGCGCAGCCGCCGCGATGAGGATCATGTAGAGCGTCATCGAAACAAGCGACAGCGCACGGAAGGTCAGCAATCGTGACAGTTGAACCTGCGCCGCCATGTCCCGCCGCATGCCCACCGCAATCACGGGAGCGAGCAGCGCCATCAGCGGGCCGCGAAGCGCGTACAGCGCATGCGCCCGCTCGATCGCGAAATAGCCGATCACATAAAGATTGAAGTCATAGGTCCACATCGCCGCCAGCGCGCCGAGCAGCAACGCCACCCGGCCCCGCTGCTGCGGAGGCGAACTGATATAGAGATGGTGGACCAGCATCAGCCCGCCGACCGCCGTCATCATGTGCAGGCTGAGTGACACCTGTACCAATGTGTGATGCAGGTCGCTGGCGCTGGGCAGTTGCCGCCAGATGAGGTCGGTGAAGGTCTGGAGCAGGATCAGCCCCGCCACAGCGGCATAGACCGACCCGATCGCCACCATCGATCCCGCCCGCGCCGCCGCATCCCGGCGCAGCATCATGAACAGCAACAGCAGCCATGCGGCGTTGCGGATATTCTCACCAATTCCCGTCAGCGGTTTGTCTACGCCGCCGAAGGATACATAGAGCGACCAGCAGGATGTCAGCAGCAGGGCGACCGCCAGCATCCGCTGATCCGCCGCCTGCTCCCGGCGGCGCAGGCCGAATATCCCGACCGCCGCGAACAGCACGGCAGCGAGCGCGTGGCCCCAATCTCCGACAAATTGCAGCAGCCCTCCCATCGCCGCGCCTCAGCGCGCCCCTTCCGGCCACAGGATGACGCGCAGGGTCTGGATCAGGATCAGCAGGTCGAGGAAGGGCGTATAATTTTTGGCGTAGTAGAGATCATATTCCAGCTTGTTCCTGCTGTCCTCGATCGACGCGCCATAGGGATAGTTGATCTGCGCCCAGCCGGTGATGCCCGGCTTCACCATGTGGCGCTCAGCATAATAACGCAGATGCTGCTCCAGATCCTCGACGAACTGGCGCCGCTCCGGGCGAGGGCCAACGAAGCTCATCTCGCCCTTCAGCACCGTCCATGTCTGCGGCAGTTCATCAATGCGCAGCTTACGGAGCCAGTAGCCGAGCCGGGTGATCCGGGGATCGTCCTTTTCCGCCCAAACCGCCTGCCCGCTGACTTCCGCATCCTGCCGCATGGTGCGCAGCTTCACGATCCAGAATTCCTCGCCGAACAGGCCGACGCGCTGCTGCCGGTAGAAAGCAGGGCCTTTACTATCGAGCTTCACCAGGATCGCCGCGATCAGGATGATAGGGCCAGTCAGCAGCAGAAGGATGGAACTGGCGATGACGTCGAAAAGCCGCTTGGCGATGCTGGACAAGCGGCGGCCTGCGGAGAAACCATCCGAAAAAATCAGCCAGCTAGGATTCACGCTGTCGAGATCGACCCGGCCCGTCTCTCGTTCGAGGAAGGTCGATATCTCGTTCACATGGACGCCCGTCGTCTTGATACGCAGGAGATCGGACAAAGGGAGCGCGTTGCGTCGCTCCTCCAGCGCCAGCACGACCTCGCTGGCGGCCAGCCGCACCACGAAATCCGCCAGATTGTAGATGGCGCTGCGGTTGATCGCTTCGGGGATCACCTGCTCCCCATCGTTCATCGCAATATAGCCGACGATCAGGAATCCCGCCCCCTTTCGCTGCTCCAGTTCGCGGATGCGGTTGGCGCGATTGCCCGCGCCCAGCACGACCAGCCGACGCTTGAACGCTTCACCACCGAGCATCGACCCCAGCAGCAGCCGCACCGCCAGCAGCAGAGCGATAGCAAGCGCCATGGCATAAAGAGAATTGGACCGCCAAAGCGTCAGGTCGGGCAGCACGAAATGCATGACCGACAGGAATATGACACCCAGCGAGATCGCCACGAGCAGGCGCGCAAAGGCAAAACGGATCGATTGGAGCGCTTCGGTGCCATAGACGCCCACCGCGATCATGGCAGTCTGGATCGACAGCGCGAAGCTGATCAACGGCGCGGCGCGCGTCGTGATCTGATCGACATCCATGCCGATTTGCTGAGCCCTCAATATCCATCCGGCCTCGGCCGCGCCCAGCAGCAGGACAAGATCAAGCAGCCCCAGTAGCAGCACGGCATGCGGCACATAATGTTTGAAAAGCCTGATCATCAGTCGCGCGCATTCCCGGCGCTGCCGTTGGCAAAGGCAGCCTTGTTGGCATCGGAATCGCTTACAATGACTGTAAGGAAATCCGACAATGCGCTGACTGTGGAGGAAATTCCCAAAGATTTTCTGAAGATGGCCTGCGCCGCCGCCTGTTCCGTTACCAGCGCGTCTGCCCGCAGGTCAGTTCCGGCTGTTCAGCCGCTCCGCCTCATTTTGAGCAGCATCGCCGACGACATGCGCGGCGCTATCGGGTGAATCGGCCGCTTCGATCAGCGTGTCCCCCACTCGATTTTCGCGTTCCTTTGTCAGGTAGAAGAAGCCGATAGCCAGGATCAGGGCAATCGCAACGATCGCGAAAATCACGGTGCTACCGCGAGACCGCTTCGCCTCGATCATCTGGTCCGACTTCTCCCGGTCCAGAGGAGGGTCGCCTCTCCTTCCACCCTCAACCATAGTCCTTCTCCCATGCCCCTTCCCATCCGGGAAGGTTGGCAGGAACCGGCCTTATACGTCATCGGCATCCAGGTCGGGACTCTGCCTCATCTCACGCCCCCGACTGAGGCGATCGACGTCGTCCATGATCTCGTCCAGCACGGCTGTGTCTCTGGTTTCCTGTGTCCGCCGCGAGGGCAGATCGCCGCTTTCGAGAATCTGTTCCAGCGCGGCGCGTCCACGCGCCACCCGGCTCTTGATCGTTCCAACCGCGACGCCGCAGATTTCGGCGGCCTCTTCATAGGCAAAACCGCCCGCGCCGACGAGGATGAGCGCCTCGCGCTGCGGCTGGGGCAATTGCAACAGGGCACGCTGCATGTCGGAAAGCTCGACATGCTTGTCCTGACCAGCAGGCGCCGCCAAGATGCGATCAGCCGTCAGGTCATCCCAATCGCCACGAAAGCGCGAGCGCCGCATCTGCGACAGATAATGGTTGCGCAAAATGATGAACGTCCAAGCGCGCATGTTGGTGCCCGCCTGGAAACGGACACGCGCCGCCCATGCCTTCAGAAGCGTTTCCTGAACGAGGTCATCGGCGACATCGCGATTACCCGAAAGGGACCGGCCAAACGCGCGCAAGTGCGGGATCACCGCAGCCAGTTCACGTTTGAAATCCGAATCCGAGAGCGACTGCCGCTCTTCTTCCTGGTGCTCCGCCTCCTGGCCAAGCCCTTCGCTCATGGGAACAACCCTCTTACTGGCTGTCGCCCTCGCCTCATGAACCGAAGCCGTCAAAGCCATATGTGCGTCCGCATCCTATACCCATTGTTCCACGGAACCAATGTTGTTTACCCGTAATAGCTCCACAGCACGATCAGCATGCCAATAATTACCAGAGGCAGCGAAATGCCGAGAATGTAACGGACTATGTGTGGCGTCGATCCTGACCTGGCGTCTTCGGCAGCAACATGCTTTTCCTCTTCCGCCATAATTCACCTCCCGATCGTTACGCATGAATAACGCGGGGGAATGAGCCGGGTTCCGCCACTCATTCAGTCTTTTATGGCATGTCGGCTTTGCCCAATCATGCCGGGGCAGTGGCCTCGTCAAAGAAAAGGGCCTGCGAAATGGCCGCTTTGACCGTCGAACGCTGGAACGGCTTGGTGATGAGGAATGTCGGTTCGGGCCGTTCACCCGTCAGCAGACGCTCCGGGAAAGCGGTGATGAAAATAACCGGCACGGAGAATTCTGCCAGGATGTCTTTCACCGCATCGATGCCGCTGGAATCGTCCGCCAGCTGAATGTCCGCCAGCACCAGCCCCGGCCGCTCCGCCAGCGCTTCACGCACCGCGTCTTCACGGGTCACGGCGATTGCGGTCACTTCATGACCAAGGTCGCGGACGATCGTTTCGATGTCCATGGCGATGATCGGCTCGTCCTCGATGATCAGGACTTTGGCGCGAGTCTGCGCCTCGATCTCGCCAAGCGCTTCTTCCACCAGGGCTTCGACATCGGCCGGGTCCAGACCGATCAGATAGCCGACGTCATCGACCGTGAAACCTTCCAGCGCCGTCAGCAGCAGCGCCTGTCGGGGGAGCGGTGTCAACCGCGCGAGGCGTGCCTGCGCGACCGCTTCCTGCCCGTCATTGCCCGTCAGGACCGGACCGTCCTCCAGATGGGATGACGACCAGATCGCGTGGAAAGTCCGGTAAAGCCCAAGCCGCGGATCGACATCGGCCGGAAACTCTTCGGGCGCCGCGACGATCGCTTCCAGCGTCGCACGCACATAAGCGTCACCATGACCCTGGCTGCCCGTCAGGGCGCGGGCATAGCGGCGCAAGAAAGGAAGATGGGGGTGCAGTTGCTGTCCAAGCGACATCTGTAAATCTTCTCCCAGCCCATAGGGCGCATTGCTACTAAACACTCGCTGCGCGAAAGGATGGATTGCTGATGCCGATGTGGCAAGCCCCCGCCCCTCTCGGTCGCCTTTCACAAGGCCACAAAAAATGCTTCGAAGTGCGGAACCAACGACGAAAAGATTTGTTTCACTGCCGTTCGGTTTTTTAACTGAAATCCGGATTTTGATGTAAAGGTCCGCTGGCGGTCAATTGACGTCGTGCGGGAAAGCCGCAAAAGAAATGTCGATTGACATGTTAGCGTTGCAGAGGGGCGTATTTTGGTTGCTTCAACGACGGAACGGGATGTGAAGGGAGGGGACAAGAAAGATGTCGGCGCCAACACCCCGGATTCGGGCGTGACTGGCAGCGCCCCCCGAAAACGGCGGTCCTCCCCGGCCAAGGGTGACGGACAAGTCGCCAACGCGCTGCGCTCCGTTTATCAGCGTGCGGTGGATGAAGACATTCCCTCCGAAATGCTCGACCTACTGCGGAAGCTGGACTAAGCGTCGGTTCAAGGATCGACGTCATTGAGGCGTCCCGGACGAGGGCAGACTGGTGCTTTTCGAAAATGGAATATGCGCGGGCCGACCCGTTGCTTGGGCGGTGCGCGCTTGCGTGCGGCAGACCTTTCCTGTCGACACACTCCTGATTATCGCATGAACGGGACGGCCAGTCCCAGCCAGTTGATTGCTCATGCGTAACCTGAACAGCCTGATCCAGTCCACCGGCGTCAAGATGTTCCTCATCCTGACGCTCGCCCTGCTGCCGCTGGGCCTTATCGCCCTTGTCGCGTCCTTGCAGGCCATCCGGACGTCCGACCTGGAAAAGGAAGCGCTGCTTCGCGTGTCCGTGACGCAGAGCGCACGGAAGTTGACCGAAGATCTGGCTTCGGATCGAACGGCGTTGATGCTTACCGCCAACGCGCTGTCCACCGGCAGCGAGGGGCCGGAAATGTGCAAGCGGCTGTCGGTCTTCCTGACGTCCCACGACCGGGAAGGCGGCCGATATTATATCTACGATCGAAAGGGTCGCCGCATCTGCGGATCGTCCCAGCCGGAACCGCACGGCCTGACCACGGCGGCACGTTTTCACACGGCCCCGGCGCTCCTGCTGCCAGCATCGGGCTATCTCGTCAGCCGCGTGGTCAGCGACAACCGGCAGGTGGCGGCAATCGCCTATTATTCGCGCTCCTATCTGGAAACGATCGCCAGTCCGACGACGGCGCTCCAGAACCGGCAGTTAAGCTTGCAGCAGGGCGATCAGCTTCTGGTGGTCAGTCGTCCAACAGGCAATCTGCGGGGCAAAAGCACCAGCCTGTCCGCGCGGCTTGATCCGCCGGACATTCTGCTCACCATGACCTTGCGCGATCCGCCGGTCACGCTTGCACGCATGCTTTCGCTGTTCCTGCCGCTGGTGATGTGGTTCGCGGCGGCGGCGATCGGCTGGTTCGTGGTCAACCGATTGCTGATCCAGCCGCTAGTCGCGCTGCGCCGCGCCGTAGCCGCCTATCATCCCGGCGAAGTGCTGGAGCCCATGCGCCGCATACGCACCCCAGCGCAGGAAATAGTGGCGCTGGGCGAAACCTTCCGCGAAATCAGCGAGGATGTCGCAACGCATGAGGCCGAGATGGCCGAGGGGCTGGAAACCCAGCGTAAATTGACGCGAGAGGTGCATCATCGCGTCAAGAACAACCTCCAGATCATCGCCAGCCTGATCAGCCTGCATGCGCGCGCCGCGCACGAGCCCGAAGCCGTGGAGGCCTATGCCTCCATTCAGCGCCGCGTCGATGCATTATCGGTCGTGCATCGCAATCATTACGCCGAATTGGAGGAGCATCGCGGCGTTGGCGTGCGTTCACTGGTCAGCGAATTGTCCGCCAGCCTGCGCGGCACCGCTCCGGCAGAAGCGCGGCGGTTCGGCATCCAGATCGATAGCGACAATCTGCACATCAGTCAGGACGTTGCCGTTCCCATCGCCTTCCTGCTGACAGAACTGGTGGAACTGGCGATGCTGTCCGATCCCAAGACAGGCATGCGCATAACGGTGCAGCTCGAACCCGGACGGGAAGACCGCGCGATCCTTCACGTCAGTTCCCCGGCATTGCGCGCTTCCGATACGATGGGCGAAAGGATCGAGGAACGTTATGGCCGGGTGCTGACGGGCCTTTCCCGCCAGCTGCGCGCTCCGCTGGATCATGATCCCGTCGCTGGCGACTATGCCATCGCCATCACCGTCATTCCCTGATCATCAGACCCGCTGATAGTCGCGCCGGAAATCCGCCGCGAAAGCAGCGAACCGGCCTTGTGCGATATTGTCGCGGATCGCCTGCATCAATGACTGGTAAAAGTGGATGTTATGCTGGGTCATCAGCATCGCGCCCAGCATTTCTCCGGCCTTTACCAGATGATGCAGATAGGCGCGGCTCCATGTTGCGCAAACCGGGCAGGTGCAGCGCGGATCGAGCGGCGAAAGATCCTCGGCAAAGCGGGCGTTGCGAATATTGAGCGGGCCTGCCCAGGTAAAAGCCTGTCCGTTGCGCCCACTGCGCGTCGGCAGGACGCAATCGAACATGTCGATGCCGCGTTCGACGGCACCAACAATGTCGTCGGGTTTCCCCACCCCCATCAGGTAGCGGGGCTTGTCCTGCGGCAGCATATCGGGCGCATAGTCGAGGCAGCCGAACATCGCCTCCTGCCCCTCCCCGACCGCCAGGCCGCCGACAGCATAGCCGTCAAAGCCGATCTCGATCAGCTTCTGCGCCGAAATACGCCGGAGATTTTCGTCAAGCGACCCCTGCTGGATGCCGAACAGCGCCGCGCGCTCGGCATGTTCGCCGCCCGCGTCAAAGCCCTCGCGCGACCGCTTGGCCCAGCGCATCGACCGCTCCATGCTGTTCGCGGCTTCGTCGTGAGTGCAGCCATTTTTCGTGCATTCGTCGAACGCCATGACGATGTCGCTGTCGAGCAGGCGCTGAATCTCCATCGAGCGTTCGGGCGTCAGCATATGACGGGACCCGTCGATATGGCTGGCGAAGGCCACCCCCTCCTCACTCATCTTCGTGAGCGCGGACAGGCTCATCACCTGATAACCACCGCTGTCCGTCAGGATCGGCCGGTCCCATCCCATGAAGCCATGCAGCCCGCCCAGCCTTGCCACACGCTCGGCGCCGGGACGCAGCATCAGATGATAGGTATTGCCCAGGATGATGTCGGCGCCAGTCGCGCGGACCTCGGCGGGTCGCATGGCCTTTACGGTCGCGGCGGTGCCGACCGGCATGAAGGCGGGGGTTCTGATCTCCCCACGGCGCATCTGGATCGTGCCCGTGCGGGCCTTGCCGTCCGTTGCGGCGATAGCGAAGGAAAAGCGGGATTGAGTCACGCTGCGCGCTCTAGAACATCGCGCGAAGAAGTGGGAACCGCTTTTTGAAAATTATGCGGGATCAACCAGCCTTGCGCAGGCCATCGAACGCCACGATCGCATCGATGTCGAAACCCTCCACACGGCGGTAATTGCCGATGAAGCACAGGCAATCAGCCGCCAGGTTAAGGGTCCAACTCACCCCCTCTTCATCATGAAGCAGGAGCGTCACAATCTGTGGATCGGTGCGATGTCTGTCCATGCACCATTTCATAATTAATAAAGGTTAACAAAGCCCTGAGACGATCTTCATCTGCAAATGGGTTAACGGCATTTGTTGCATTAATGCAACGTTAACCATAATGATCGCGGCATTTCTGCTACTTAGAGGCAACAGTCGGCGATAAAAAGGGTTAATGAAGCACTCTTCGGGTTCGCGGTGGTTGCATAGGTCTGACAATATTGTTTTCCTCAGCATATATCGAAATGCGGGGGCACAGATGATTGATTCCGGACGGTTTAATCCGGCACGAGATGAGGTGGAGGACGCTTCGCCCATGCATCTGCATGTCGAAAGCATTCAGCCATTTGCCGCTACGGAAGCTGCGCCTCAGGCGCGCGAAAACGGCCATTCGATGCTGTTCGACCTGGGTCAGGTCGACGTCAGCTTTGAAGAAGCGACCGACACATTATGGGCGTTCATGACCCCCGCGAATCGGCCAAACTACAATTTGCCGATGCTGCGCGACATTCGGCTTTGGCAGACAGAGGCCAAGCGGCTGTTTGATGAAGGCGCTCTGCCGCTCAAATATATGGTGCTGGGCTCACGTTTTCCGGGCGTTTTCAACCTTGGCGGCGACCTTGAGTTGTTTGCTGGCTGCATCGAGCGGGGCGACCTGCCCGGTCTCGTCAAATATGGTCATGCCTGCATCGACGTGGTCCATCGCGCCTGGCGCAATGCGGACATGCCGCTAATCTCTATCGCGTTGGCGCAGGGCGATGCACTTGGCGGCGGCTTCGAGGCGCTTCTCTGCTTCGACGTCGTCGTGGCGGAGCGGAGCGCTCGCTTCGGCCTGCCCGAAATGCTCTTCGGCCTCTTCCCCGGCATGGGCGCTTATTCCATTCTGGCGCGCAAGCTCGGCCGTCGCATGGCGGAACGCATGATCCTGTCGGGCAAGGTCTATACCGCTGAAGAAATGTACGACATGGGCGTGGTCACCATCCTTGCCGAGGATGGAGAGGGCGAACAGGCCGTGCGTGACTATATCGCCGGCAACCGTCCGCACCATGCGGGCCATGTCGGCGTGTTCGAAGCGGGCCGCCGCGTCGATCCGCTCGACTATGCCGAGCTTAAGGACATTGTGGAGAATTGGGCGGCAACCGCGCTCAAGCTCGATCCCAAGGACCTGCGCATGATGCGTCGGCTTGCATCGGCCCAGACGCGCCTGACCAAATAGCCGTCAGGCGCGGCGACGGCTCTGCATGAGCGTGACGACGTTGCTTTTCTCACGCCGCATGTTACTCATCATCTTGAGCAGGTCCTCGGCTGGCATGGGGCGGCTGAGCACGAAACCCTGCACATTGGTGAAACCCATCTCACGCGCATAACGCAGCTGCTCTTCGGTCTCGATGCCTTCCGCCACCGTTTCGACGTCCAGCGAATGGGCCAGATAGGCAACCGACTGGGCGATCGCGCGATCCCGTCCCTTTTCACCCACGCTGCGCATGAAGCTCTGATCGACCTTCAGCGTGTCGAAGGAATAGTCGCGCAGATAGCCGAGCGAAGAATAGCCCGTGCCAAAATCATCAAGGGCCAGTCGCAACCCGATACGCTGAAGCTCCGACAGGATGAGGCTGGTCCGGCCACTGTCTTCCAGGAAGATGGACTCCGTTACTTCCAGTTCCAGCCGCTTGGCCTTCAGGCCCGATCCCATCAGCGCCGATATGACAGCGCGCGGAAGCCCGTCGCTCTTGATCAGCGCGGGCGAGATGTTGACGGCGACGCGGACATGATCATCCCACAGCATGGCGTCACGGCACGCCTGCTCCAGCGCCCATGCAGTGATCGGTTCGATCAGGGAGCTGCTTTCGGCGACCGGTATGAATTCGGCCGGCGAAATCCGGCCCATGGTCGGGTGATCCCACCGCATCAACGCTTCGCAGATCGCGATCTTGCCTGTGACCGTGTCAAAGATCGGCTGATAATGCAGTAGCAGCTCACCATTCGCCATGGCGGTACGCAGCGCCATTTCCAGCTCATAGGTCCGATTCTGCCGCTCCTTCATCGACCAGTCGAACTGCGCATGGCGGTTCCGCCCTGTGCGTTTCGCCTCATACAGTGCCATGTCGGCGTGCTGGAGCAGTTCCTCGCTATCGCGCCCGTCGTCAGGCGCAACCGCAATGCCCATCGATGCAGTGACCGTCAGATGATAGCCGCTAACGTCGAAGTCGTGGCTGAACTCTGTCATCACATCGTGCGCGATCTGCTCGGCAATGGAGCGATCCGCGCCGGGGCAAATCACGATAAATTCGTCTCCGCCAAAGCGCGCGACATGGCCACGGCTATCAAGCGCATGGGAAAGCCGGGCAGCTACCGTGCAAAGCAGCTGATCGCCAATGATATGGCCGAGCGAATCGTTGATCTCCTTGAACCGGTCCAGGTCCATCCAGAACACGGCCATCGGATCCTGATCGGACTGACGCTTATCGAACAGTTCCCGCAAGCGCATCTGCATCGCCATCCGGTTTTCGACGCCGGTCAGGCTGTCGAACCGCGCCAGCCGCTCGAACTTCGTCGCCAGCTGCGACTTTTCATAATTGCCCTGCAATGCCTCCACGACGATTCTGTGGGTGGTGCGCGTGATCTCAGCCATGGCGAAGATCATCAGGAACAGCATGGTCGCCAGAACCCAATAGCCGAGCCCGCCCGCGATGCAGAGACCAAGGGAGGTTGGCAGCAGCGCGAAACATGTCTGGCCGATGGCGATATGAATTCGGCCCGCATTGCGGCCCGCGATGCCGCCTGAATAGGCCGCGACCAACGTCACGCTCAATATGTGCAAAGATGCGTCGCCGGTGAGGACCAGAGTGGCAAAAGCGAGCAGACCAAGCAGCGCCGCATAGCCCCACGCACCCAGTTCATAGGCAAGGCCCCATATTTGCTGCGTGGGTCCTTGATGGTCTGCCAACTGCCGCAGAAAATAGACTGCGGAGATCGACCGGCTCACCGCAACCAGGAAAATCAACGCTGCGATCGTGGTGATTTCGGCGCGGCCAGCATGGTAGGCGACGACGAAACTGAGCGCTCCGCCAGCCAGTGCGCCGATCATCAGCGATTTGGGCGAGGCGTAGAGCGATTGGACAAGGCTGTCCTGCACCTCAGCGCTCTGCTGAGTATCGGGCGCGAGATGCGCGCGCAATTTTGCGCTCCAATGATGGAAGAGGCGTGACACGTCTCCGTCATCTTTGGCCAAACATGATTTCTATTTGGTAAATTCAGACCCGGTAAGATGCCCGAAATGGAGGTTTCGAGCGGCTGTCGGATGTGGGGCTGCTCCCTTCATTTTCCGCCCTTTTGTCGGGTCGCTTAACCTTCAGACTTCCCTACAGAATGCTCGGAAGGGCAATCCCGCCAGCCTTCCTGCGCAAGCTGGAGCAGCATAGCTTTTATCCGAATACCCTACCTCGTTCGGGCTGAGCTTGTCGAAGCCCTCTTCTTCCTGAAAAGAAATACAACCTTTCGACAAGCTCAGGGCGAACGAGAATAGGAGGCTGTGCCGATTTTAAGCAGGATGCCCTAATATGTCGCGAAATTGCGCCACACCTCTTCCGGCAAATGCAGCTTCGGATGGCATCACCCACGGCCACAGGCCTGAAATTTCCTCGCTCCGGCGTCCCCCAAAGAAAAAGGCCGGTGGATCGCTCCACCGGCCCTTCTCGTTTTCGCGTGAGCGAAGGACTTAGAAGTCCATGCCGCCCATGCCACCCATGCCGCCGCCGGGCATGCCCATCGGCGCCTTGTCATCGGCGGGCGTTTCGGCGATGCACGCTTCGGTGGTGATCAGCAGACCGGCGACCGAAGCCGCGTCCTGCAGAGCAGCGCGAACGACCTTGGTGGGATCGATGACGCCAGCGGCGACAAGGTTCTCATAGGTGTCGGTCGCGGCGTTGAAGCCCTGCGTCTCGTCATTTTCGCGCAGCAGGTTGCCTGCGACAACCGCACCATCGACGCCCGCATTCTGGGCGATCTGGCGCAGCGGCGCTTCGATAGCCTTACGGATGATGTCGATACCACGGGTCTGGTCGTCGTTCACACCCTTGAGGCCTTCGAGAGCCTTGGTTGCGTACAGCAGAGCCGTGCCGCCACCGGGGACGATGCCTTCTTCAACGGCTGCGCGGGTTGCGTGCAGCGCGTCGTCGACGCGGTCCTTGCGCTCCTTGACTTCGACTTCCGAAGCACCGCCGACCTTGATAACTGCAACGCCGCCAGCCAGTTTGGCCAGACGTTCCTGCAGCTTTTCACGGTCATAGTCGGACGTCGTCGTCTCGATCTGCGCACGGATCTGCTCGGTACGGCCCTTGATCGCTTCGCCATCACCGGCGCCATCGACGATGGTCGTGTTGTCCTTGTCGATGGTGACGCGCTTGGCGGTGCCGAGCATGCCGAGCGTGACGTTCTCGAGCTTGATGCCGAGGTCTTCGGAAATCACTTCACCCTTGGTCAGGACTGCGATGTCTTCCAGCATGGCCTTGCGGCGGTCGCCGAAGCCAGGCGCCTTGACCGCAGCGACCTTCAGGCCACCGCGCAGCTTGTTGACGACCAGGGTCGCCAGCGCTTCGCCTTCAATGTCTTCGGCGATGATCAGCAGGGGACGGCCCGACTGAACAACCGCTTCGAGGATCGGCAGGATCGACTGAAGGTTCGACAGCTTCTTTTCGTGGATCAGGATGTAGGGATCAGCCAGTTCGACTGCCATCTTTTCCGGATTCGTGACGAAGTAAGGCGACAGGTAGCCGCGATCGAACTGCATGCCTTCGACGACGTCCAGCTCGAATTCGAGACCCTTGGCTTCCTCGACGGTGATCACGCCTTCCTTGCCGACGCGCTCCATCGCTTCGGCGATCTTTTCGCCAACGACGGTGTCGCCATTAGCCGAAATGATGCCGACCTGGGCGATTTCCTTCGTGCCGGCAACCGGCTTGGAACGGCCCTTGAGGTCCTCGACGACCTTGGTGACAGCGAGGTCGATGCCGCGCTTCAGGTCCATCGGGTTCATGCCAGCGGCAACCGACTTCATGCCTTCGCGAACGATGGCCTGGGCCAGAACGGTCGCGGTGGTGGTGCCGTCACCGGCGATGTCGTTGGTCTTCGAAGCGACTTCGCGGACCATCTGCGCGCCCATATTTTCGAACTTGTCCTTCAGTTCGATTTCCTTGGCGACGCTGACGCCGTCCTTGGTGATGCGGGGAGCGCCGAAGCTCTTGTCGATGACGACGTTGCGGCCCTTGGGACCCAGGGTCACCTTGACCGCGTCGGCCAGGATGTCGACGCCGCGCAGGATGCGCTCACGAGCGTCACGCGAAAACTTTACGTCTTTTGCAGCCATGATTTTGTTCCTCTGTCCGTCATCCCAGCGAAAGCCGGGATCTGGTGCGGCATAGCGCCGCGTTTAAAGGCCTGAGATCCCAGCTTTCGCCGGGATGACATCAATGATCGGTTAGGCGACGACGCCCAGAATGTCCGATTCCTTCATGATCAGCAGGTCTTCACCGTCGACCTTGACTTCGGTGCCCGACCACTTGCCGAACAGGATGCGGTCGCCAGCCTTGACGTCCAGCGGGGTCACCTTGCCATCTTCGGCCTTGGAGCCGGTGCCGACGGAAACGACTTCGCCTTCCTGCGGCTTTTCCTTGGCGGTGTCGGGGATGATGATGCCACCGGCAGTCTTCTCTTCCGCTTCTACGCGGCGAACGAGAACGCGGTCATGCAACGGACGAAATGCCATGTTGAGTTGCCTTTCCCTCTATTGGGTTGGGTCGGACGTCCAATCGCGGGGATTTCCCTATCCGCGAATCTGCTGAACGCCGTTCCTTCTCCCGTATGAACCAGATGCTGTTAGCACTCTCTTTTGAAGAGTGCCAGCGCCGCGGAATATGGAGCGATGAAATTGCCGGTCAAGAGATGGATGCAGATTTTTTATGCATTCCGTCACAGGCGGAAAGCGTGCGCTTTGTGCGCGTTGGGAGGCCTTTTGTCACCAACGTAGCGCCAATGCGCGGGATTGCTGCGACCGTTGGCGTGTCAAATGTGCAGGGCCAAGCCGTTTCCCTTGAACCCGACCGTTGCGGCACAGGACCACGCTTCCTACTTGCGGGGCGACATCGCCATGGGAGCATTTTGCCAAATGATTGAAAGCTATACTCCGCCTCGCGTCTGGACATGGGACAAGGACAATGGCGGTGCCTTCGCCAACATCAATCGACCGATCGCGGGCGCGACCCATGACAAGGAATTGCCGGTCGGAAAGCACCCGCTGCAACTCTACTCGCTGGGCACGCCCAATGGGCAAAAGGTCACGATCATGCTGGAGGAGCTGCTGGCGGCGGGCCATCCGGGCGCCGAATATGACGCCTGGCTCATCAACATCAGCGAGGGCGACCAGTTCGGCAGCGGCTTTGTCTCGGTCAATCCGAACAGCAAAATCCCTGCCCTGATGGACCACAGCGTGTCCCCACCCCAGCGGGTGTTCGAATCCGGCGCCATTCTGGTCTATCTGGCCGAGAAGTTCGGGGCGTTCCTGCCCTCGGACCCGGCGAAGCGTACCGCGACCCTGTCATGGCTGTTCTGGCAGATGGGCAGCGCACCCCTGTTGGGCGGCGGCTTTGGCCATTTCTTCGCCTATGCGCCTGAAAAGATCGAATATGCCATCAACCGCTATGCGATGGAGGTCAAGCGGCAGTTCGACGTGCTGAATCAGCAGCTTGGCGAGAATGAATATGTTGCTGGCGATGAGTTTACGATCGCGGATATCGCGATCTGGCCCTGGTATGGCGGGGTGGCACTTGACCGGACCTATGTGGGGGCGGGCGAATTTCTGAACGTACAGAGCTACGCCAATGTGCAGCGTTGGGCGAAGCAGATCGATGCGCGGCCTGCCGTGAAGCGCGGCAGGATCGTGAACCGTGCTAGTGGTCCGCTGGAGGAACAGTTGCTTGAGCGGCACGATGCGAGCGACTTTGATACGAAGACGCGGGATAAGGTGGAAGGGGTGGGTAGCTAAAGCCCCGGCAGCATTTAGCGCGTCACCCCAGCGAAGGCTGGGGTCTCGTCGATCCTGTGCTCCCCGGCCTCCTCCTGAGATTCCAGCGTTCGCTGGAATAACGGGGTGTGGTTAGTGCGCCCCTACCCCGCTGCCTTCACGATCTCCGCCCAGGCCGCTTCATCGATCACCTCGATCCCGAGCGAAGCCGCCTGTTTCAGCTTCGATCCCGCGCCGGGGCCAGCGACTACCAGGTCCGTCTTTGCGCTAACCGACCCTGCGGCCTTGGCGCCGAGGCGCTCGGCCTGCGCCTTGGCCTCATCCCGGCTCATGGTTTCGAGCTTGCCGGTGAAGACCACGGTCTTGCCCGTCACCGCGCTGGCGGTGGTTTCAACCACATAGTCGGGCGGCGAAACTTCGGACAGCAGGTCATCCCACGCCTCCCGATTATGCGGTTCGTGGAAGAAGTCGGCGAGCGCATGGCCAACCGCCGAACCCACATTTTCGACGCCGATCATCTCCGCAATCGCCTTGTCCAGCCGATTGCGGAAGCGTGCTTCCTCCTCACCCTCGGCGCAGATGGTGGCATCGCGTAAGGCGATAATCTCCTCGGCCAGCGCTCTGACGCCGGGCAGGCTCGTGTAGCGTTTCAACAAATCGCGCGCCGTGACCGCGCCGATGTGCCGGATGCCAAGGCCAAAGAGCAAGCGCGCAGCGTCCGGAACGCGCTTCGCCTCGATCGCGGCGAACAGGTTATCGACGGACTTCTCCTTCCATCCCTCGCGCCCGAGCAGCGCGACGCGATGTTGTTTGAGGCGGAAGATGTCGGCCGGTTCGGTGATCCATCCAAGGTCGAGAAATTCCTGGATGGTCTTCTCGCCCAGCCCTTCAATGTCGAGCGCACCACGGCTGACGAAATGGCGGAGCCGTTCGAACCGTTGCGCGCCGCAGATCAGGCCGCCGGTGCAGCGGATATCGACCTCGCCTTCTTCGCGCACGGCTTCCGATCCGCATACGGGGCAATGATCGGGGAAGAGGAAAGCGGGGCGCGCTTCGTCGCGTGTCAGATTATCCACCACCTGCGGGATGACGTCGCCAGCACGCTGCACCACGATCCGGTCGCCCGGCCGCACGCCCAGACGCTCGATCTCGTCGGCATTATGCAGCGTCACGTTGGACACGACCACGCCGCCCACCGTTACGGGGGTCAGCCGCCCGACCGGCGTCAGCTTGCCCGTGCGGCCGACCTGAATGTCAATCGCCTCAAGCGTGGTTTGCGCCCGCTCCGCCGGGAATTTATGCGCGATCGCCCAGCGCGGCGCCTTGGCAACAAAGCCCAGCCGTTGCTGCCAATCGAGCCGGTCCACCTTGTAGACCACGCCATCAATGTCGAACGGAAGGTCGGCGCGCGCCGCCTCTATCCCGCGATAATGCGCGATCAATCCGTCAAGCGAGTCCACGCAGGTCAGCATGTCCGACACCGGCAGGCCCCAGCGGGCGATTGCCTGCATGACGCCAAGTTGAGTCTCTGCCGGAAGGCTACTCGCCTCGCCCCAACCATGGGCCAGGAAGCGCAGCGGGCGGCTGGCGGTGACAGTGGCGTCCTTCTGCCGCAGCGATCCCGCCGCAGCGTTGCGGGGGTTAGCGAATTGCCGCGCCTTTTCCGGGTCATCCGCCTCTGCCAGCAGGCGCTGATTGAGCGCGACGAAGTCCGCCTTCGCCATATAAACCTCACCCCGGACCTCGAATAGGTCGGGTATGTCCTCGCCGGTCAGCCGGTCGGGAATGTCGCCGATGGTGCGCACATTGGCGGTCACATCCTCGCCGGTCGTGCCATCGCCACGGGTCGCGGCGAGGCGTAGCTCTCCCTTTTCATAACGGAGCGAGCAGGACAGACCGTCGATCTTCGGTTCAGCCGTCAGCGCGATAGGCTCACCGTCCGGCAGCGCCAAAAAACGCCGGACACGCGCGAGAAATTCGGCGATGTCCTCGTCCGAAAAGCCATTGTCGAGGCTCATCATGCGAACCGCATGCGGGACCTTCTTCAATCCCGAAGTCGGCGCAGCGCCGACCTGCGCATTGGGAGAATCCGCCCGGACGAGCTGCGGAAAAGCCGCCTCCAGCGCTCCATTCTCGCGGATCAGCGCGTCATAGACGGCGTCCGTGATCTCTGGCTGATCCTGATCATGGTAGAGCCGATTGTGCCGCGCAATTTCCCTGGCGAGCCGCATCAGGCGATTGGCGGCGTCGGCTTCAGTCATTAGGGTCGGGTCGATCGAGTCATTCATATCTGCTCCATCCCCGTTCAGGGCGGGCTTGTCGAGAAGCGATCATTTGCTCGTAGCAGTTCAGACTTCGAGCAGCCGATCCGCCTGCGCCCTAGCCTCGGCAGTGATCTCCGCGCCGGAAAGCATGCGGGCAATCTCCTCGCGCCGCTCACCATCGCTCAGCGCATGGACGCCGGTGCGGGTCACGGTGCCGTCACTGGCCTTAGCGATCAGCATATGGCCAGCGCCGCGCGCGGCCACCTGAGGGCTGTGCGTGACGACAAGTATCTGGTTGCTCTGCGCCAGCCGCGCCAGACGGTCGCCTATCGCAGAGGCCACCGCGCCGCCGACGCCCCGGTCGATCTCGTCAAAAATCAGCGTATCCGCCCCGCCCCGCTCCGCCAGCGCGACCTTGAGCGCCAGAATGAAGCGTGACAATTCGCCGCCCGATGCGATCTTCACCAAAGGCGCAAAGGGAGCGCCGGGATTGGTGGAAATCTCGAACTCCACCCGGTCCATGCCCTGCGCGCTCCACTGCCCTTCATCGAGCGCGCCGACGGTGGTGCGGAAGCGCGCGGCGTCGAGCTTCAGCGGCGCGAGTTCCGCCGCCACGGCCGCATCGAGCCGCGCGGCAGCATCCTTGCGCTGAGCGGACAGCGCCTGCGCCGCGTCGCGATAGGCGGCGGCGCTGGCCGCAACGTCGGCTTCCAGCACGGCGATATGCTCCTCTCCGCCCTCGATGGCGGCCAGTTTTGCCGACATCTCATCGCGCAGCGCAGCGAGATCATCGGCGGCGACCTGATGCTTACGCGCCAATCCGCGCAGGTCAAACAGCCGCGTTTCGATCGCGTCCAACCGCGCCGGATCAAAGCTGAGCGCATCCGCTGCCTTGGCCAGCCGGTCCTCCGCCTCGCCCGCCTCAATCACCGCCCGGTCGAGGGCGGCGAGCACTTCGGCAAGTGGCTCATATTCACCCACCATGCGGTCGAGCCGCCGCGCCGCCTGCCGCAACTGCGCCAACCCACCGTCCGAGCCGGTGAGGCAATCCGTCACCGTCGACAGGTCATCGGACAACCGCGCGCCCTTTTGCATGGTCGCGCGCTCTTCGGCCAGCGCCGCTTCCTCGCCGGGTTCGGGGCCAAAACGCGACAACTCTTCAACGGCATGGGTCAGATAGTCGCGATCCCGCGCCGCCACCTCGACCGCCGCGCGGCTTTCCGCGAGCCGGTCGGCCGCCGCGCGCCAGGCAGAGTGGGCAAATGCCACCGACGCGCTGTCGCAACGGCCATAGACGTCCAGCAACTGACGATGCCCACGCGGATTGAGCAACCCGCGATCGTCATGCTGCCCATGTATCTCAACCAGCGTACCGCCCAGGTCACGCAGCAAGGCGGCGGAACAGGCCTGATCATTGATGAAGGCCCGGCTTCCCCCGTCAGCCTTTAGCGTGCGGCGAATGATGAGCGGTTCGCCCGCATCAAGTTCGATGCCATTGTTGGCGAGCAGTTCAGCGGCCCTATGCTCACCGCGGGGAATGTCGAAGGTGGCGGTGACGCTGGCCTGCGCCTCTCCGCTGCGGACGAGGCCGCTGTCAGCCCTCGCCCCCAGCGCCAGCCCAAGCGAATCGAGGAGGATAGACTTGCCCGCGCCGGTCTCCCCCGTCAGCACGCCAAGGCCCGTGCCGAACTCCAGGTCCAGCGCCTCGATCAGGACGACGTTGCGGATGGAAAGATTGGTCAGCAATGCGGCCGATCTCCAGACGTCATCCCAGCGGAAGCTGGGATCTCGTGCCGCCGGGTCGTGCCCAATGGCCTGAGACCCCAGCTTCCGCTGGGGTGACGGTAAATCGGCAATTACGCCTTCGCGCCATGTTCCCGCATGAGCTTGTAGCTACGCTCATACCATTTGGAGCCGGGATAGTTCTTGCCCAGAACAGCCGCAGCCTTCTGCGCTTCCTCCGGAATGCCGAGCGAGAGATAGCTTTCGACCAGACGCTCCAGCGCCTCGGGCGTGTGGGTGGTCGTCTGATATTTGTCGATGACCACGCGAAAACGCAGCGTCGCCGCCAACCACTGCCCGCGACGCTGGTAGAAACGGCCGACTTCCATCTCCTTGCCCGCAAGGTGATCGTTGACAAGGTCCAGCTTCAACCGGGCATCGGCGGCATAACGGGTGTCGGGATAGCGGCGGATCAATTCGCCCAGCGAATCCAGCGACTGCTGCGTGATCTTCTGGTCGCGGGTGACGTCGGCAATCTGCTCATAATAGCAGAGCGCGATCAGATAATAGGCGTAGGGCGCGTCCTTGTTGCCGGTATGAATCGCCAGAAAGCGCTGCGACGCCGCGATCGATTCACTATAGTCCTTGTTCATATAATAGCTGAACGCGGACATGAGCTGCGCCCGGCGCGCCCAGGGGGAATAGGGATGCTGGCGTTCCACCTCGTCAAACAGGGCGGCGGCCATCTTATATTGCCCGCGATCGAGCCGATATTTGCCCGCATTGTAAAGCGTGGACACGTCGCGGGCGACATATTGCGTGTCGGCCTTGTTCTTCGACGTGGCGCAGCCGGCGAGCAAGGCGGCAAGCAGAACCGGGGCGGTAGCAGCGCCAATGCGCGTCATGGTTTTCGTCAGCATGGCCGGGTCATAGCGGAGCGAATGGCACTCGCCAAGCGGCAGAATAGCGTGCGGACGCTTCAGGCTCTCAACGCGCCTGCGCGGGCAGGTCCAACCGGACGATCGCGCCGCCTTCCGGCCGCGCGTGCAGGCCGAACTGTCCGCTGAGCTGGCTCGCCAGCGCGCTTGCAATGCGCAGGCCGATGGAATTGCCCTTCTCGATCTCGAAATCGGGAGAGAGGCCGTCGCCATCGTCAGCGATCTTCAGCGACAGCGTCCCGCTCGAATCCTCCAGTGATACGTCAATCGTTCCGCCACGATGAGGCAAGCCATGTTCAATGGCATTGCTCACCGCCTCCGCCACGATCAGCGCGAGCGGCACGGCCACATGGGATTCCAGCGTCAGACCCGGTGGAGCGCTGACGGTAACGCGAATGTCGTCCCGCCCACTCGCCTCCAGCACATCCGCCGTCAGCCGCGTCAGAAAGGCATGCAGGTCCTGCCCATCCTCTGCCGGATCATACAATGCACGGCTGATCCGACCAATCAGCGCGAGGCGGCTGGCGGCATCGTCCAACGCCCTGCTCGCCAGTTCATCGTCTACATGGCGCCGCTGCAATGACAGCATCGCGGCTACGACCTGCAAATTATTGGAAACGCGATGCTGCAATTCGTGGAACAGAAGTTCCCGGTTTTCCGCCAGCGTACGGCTGCGTTCCCGTTCCACGGCAAGGTTGAAATTGGCCCGCTGCATCAGGTGAATGAGCGCGATGTCGATGGCGATCACGGCCGCATAGAAAATAAGCGCGAGGATGACGCCACCACTAAGGATGCCGCCAGCGCCCGCCGGGATGAAGAAATACCAGGACAATATTCCGCAAACTATGCCCGCAAATATCCCGGGACGCAGCCCGAACAAAAAGGTCGAAAGGATGACAGCGGGAAAGAAGGATACGAAAGGATAGCCGATCGGCAGGAAGTCCTGCGCGGACAGCCTGAGGGCAAGGGCGATGCCACAAAACAGGGCCGATACGGCATAGGCATATACTGGCCGCCGAAGCACGAGAGGCAGGCGCTCGACGAACCTTTCATTGGAACGCTGCATCTTATCTCCCTGAAATCGCGCCGCACAGTAACAGAAGTTTGGCCATCTCCAATTGATCGAAGTCAAGGAGTTTGGGCTCTAACGAAAAAGGGCGCCCGGCGGGGGCGCCCTTCTCATTTTGCTTAACCTGATGGGTTGGAACCGATCAGTCCTGAGTCAGGAAGTCCGGCAGACCAGCGTTGGAGCCGTCGTCATCGCCGCCACGGCCTTCGCTGCGGGGGCCACGGTCACGGCGCGGACCGCGATCGCCACCGCGATCACCACCACGGCCACCACGGTCGCCGCCATCACGGCGCGGGCCACGGCCACGATCGCCACGGTCGCCGCGATCACCACGGGGTTCGCGCGGTTCGCGGGCAGGACGGGTGTCCTCCAGCTCTTCGCCGGTTTCCTGATCGACGACGCGCATCGACAGGCGAACCTTGCCGCGCGGATCGATCTCCAGGACCTTGACCTTCACTTCCTGGCCTTCCGACACGACGTCGGTTGGCTTTTCGACGCGCTCATTCTTCATTTCGGAGACGTGGACGAGACCGTCCTTGCCACCCATGAAGTTCACGAACGCACCGAAGTCAACGATGTTGACGACCTTGCCGTTGTAGATCTTGCCGACTTCCGCTTCCTCGACAATGCCGAGGATCCACTTCTTGGCGGCTTCGATCTGGTCGATGTCGGACGAGCTGATCTTGATGATGCCCTCGTCGTCGATGTCGACCTTGGCGCCGGTTTCCGCGACGATCTCGCGAATGACCTTGCCGCCGGTGCCGATGACGTCACGAATCTTCGACTTGTCGATCTGGATCGTCTCGATACGCGGGGCGTGAGCCGACAGCTCGGTGCGGGTCGAGGACAGGGCCTTGTTCATCTCACCCAGAATGTGGGCGCGGCCTTCCTTCGCCTGACGCAGAGCGACTTCGAAGATTTCCTGCGTGATGCCGGCAACCTTGATGTCCATCTGCATGGTGGTGATGCCCGCTTCCGTGCCCGCCACCTTGAAGTCCATGTCACCGAGGTGATCTTCGTCGCCCAGAATGTCGCTGAGAACAGCGAAATCCTTGCCGTCGAGGATCAGGCCCATCGCGATGCCCGACACTGGACGCTTGAGCGGAACGCCCGCGTCCATCATCGAGAGTGAACCGCCGCAGACCGTCGCCATCGACGACGAGCCGTTGGACTCGGTGATGTCCGACAGAACGCGGATCGTGTAGGGGAACTCATCCTTGCTGGGCAGCACGGGGTGCAGCGCACGCCATGCGAGCTTGCCATGACCCACTTCACGACGGCCCGGCGCGCCGAAGCGGCCGACTTCACCGACCGAATAGGGCGGGAAGTTATAGTGCAGCATGAAGTTTTCATAATAGACGCCGTTCAGGCCGTCGATCATCTGCTCGGCGTCCTTGGTGCCGAGCGTGGTGGTGCAGATCGCCTGCGTTTCACCGCGGGTGAACAGCGCCGAACCATGGGTGCGCGGCAGGAAGCCGACCATCGCTTCGATCGGGCGGATCTGCGTGGTGGTGCGGCCGTCGATGCGCTTGCCATCCTTGATGATGGCGCCACGGACGATTTCGGACTCCAGCTTCTTGGTCAGCTTGATGCCAGCCATGACGGTCTGGGCATCGAGACCTTCTTCGGTGAAGAATGCCTTCGCCTTGGCGCGGGCATCGTTGATCGCGTTCGAGCGTGCCGACTTGTCGGTCAGCTTGTAGGCAGCCGTGATGTCCTTGCCGATCAGCTTCTTGAGCTTCTTCTTCAGGTCGTCCAGGTCCTCGCCCTTGGCGACTTCCCACGGGTCCTTCGCAGCCTTTTCAGCCAGCTGGATGATCGCGTCGACAACCTTCTTGCTCGCTTCATGGGCGAACAGCACGGCGCCGAGCATCACGTCTTCCGAAAGCTCCTTGGCTTCGGATTCGACCATCATCACGGCGTTGCCAGTGGCGGCCAGGACCAGGTCGAGTTCGCCTTCCTTCACCACGTCCATCGACGGGTTCAGCTGATATTCTCCATCCTTGTAACCGACGCGAGCAGCGCCGATCGGACCCATGAAGGGCACGCCCGACAGGGTCAGCGCGGCCGAAGCGGCGATCATCGCAACGATATCGGGCTCGCTCTCGCCATCAAACGACAGCACCTGAGCGATGACGTTGATTTCGTTGTAGAAGCCTTCGGGGAAGAGCGGGCGGATCGGACGGTCGATCAGGCGGCTGGTCAGCGTTTCCTTTTCGGTCGCGCCACGCTCACGCTTGAAGAAGCCACCGGGGATACGGCCAGCTGCGGAATATTTTTCCTGATAATGGACGGTCAGCGGGAAGAAATCCTGTCCTTCCTTCACCGACTTGGCGGCGGTCACGGCGCACAGCACCACGGTTTCGCCATAGGTCGCCAGCACGGCGGCGTCAGCCTGACGCGCAATACGGCCGGTTTCGAGCGTGAGGGTCTTGCCGCCCAGCTCGATTGATACCTTCTTTACATCGAACATAATATTTTCCTTCGCCCGCCTGGCCCTATTGCCGGGCGGGGCCTGTGATGCGGGCTAAACCGGCCCGCAGCGGTTTCGGAGCATCGTCTGGCCCCTTGAATGAAACAGGGCGCCGAATTGCGCCCCATTCCAGAATCGGAAACGGCCCCGAATGGGGCCGTCCCTTTGTAGCAGGCTTACTTGCGCAGGCCCAGCTTGCCGATCAGGTCAGTATAACGCGACCCATCTTTTTTCTTCAGATAGTCCAGCAGCGAACGGCGCTTGTTGACCAGCATCAGCAGGCCGCGACGGCTGTGGTTATCCTTGTGGTGACCCTTGAAATGCTCGGTCAGGTTCGAAATGCGCTCCGAAAGGATCGCGACCTGTACTTCCGGCGAACCGGTGTCGCCTTCGGCGCGGGCATGTTCCTTGATCAGCGCTTCCTTGCGCTCAGCAGTAATCGACATCGGCTTCCTTTCGTAACATCTAGAGATTGAAGCCGCGCACCACCCGGATTTCCCTAAGGGTTTCTGGGCCACTGGCCTCCACCAGCGCGACGGGCGTGTCGCCCTCCATCGCCAGCATGAGGCCGGTATGCGGTTTCCCCACAAGCACCTTCCCCTGTCGGAGAGCCAATGCATCGTCGGGAGAGACTGCGAGAGCCGGGATGTCGTCCAGCCCTGCGGTCAACGGCAGCATAAGACCGCCGAAGCCGCCGCCCCTAGCAGCTTCGTCCAATTTGTCCAGCGAAATAGCGGATTCGAGGGTGAACGGGCCTGCCTTCACCCGTCGGAGCATGGTGACATGGCCGACCGTGCCGAGCGCGATCGCGATGTCGCGGGCGAGGCTGCGGATATAGGTGCCCTTGGAGACATGGGCGCGAAGGGTGATTTCATTGATCCTCTCTCCCGAGGGGGGGAGAGGATACGCAGGCTTGGCAGCTCGCTGCCTAGCCGGAGTTGGAGAGGGGCTCGGCGCACCCTGCCCCTCTCCAACTCCGGCTAGGCCGCTTTGCGAGCAAACTTCGCTATCCTCTCCCCCTCGCGGGAGAGAGGATATGGTGAGCGCGTGGATAGTGACGGCGCGCGTCTTCATCTCAACATCCTGCCCAGCGCGCGCAAGATCATATGCTCGTTGCCCGTCGATCAGGATCGCGGAATAGGCTGGCGGCGCCTGTTCGATCGGGCCGGTGAAGCGGGGCAGTATCGCTTCCACTTCGCCGAACGTGGGCAGGTGATCTCTCTCAGCGATCACCTTTCCTTCGAGGTCCAGCGTGTCCGTTTGTGCGCCAAATGCTATCGTGAAGTCGTAAATCTTATCGCTGTCGAGCATCCGCCCGGCGAGCTTCGTCGCTTCCCCCACCGCGATCGGCAGCACGCCGGTAGCGAGCGGATCAAGCGTGCCGCCATGGCCGACCTTCCACTTACCCGCGCCACTTTGGCGAAGGGCGCGCTTGACCGCGCTGACCGCCTGCGTCGAGCCAAGCCCGTGCGGTTTATCGAGGATAATCCAGCCGTGCATCGGATCAACGCAGCGCGTCAGCCCTCATCATCGGGCTGTTCAAGATCCTGCGCGACTTTGGGATCACGCAGCAGCTTGTCGATATGGCTACCCTCGTCAAAACTCTCATCCGCCAGGAATTTGAGCTTGGCCGCATATTTCAGGCGAATCCGGTGAGCCACCTCGCGCTGGAGATAGGCCGTATTGGTACGCAGCGCCTTCAGCACCGCCTCCTCATCCTGACCCAATAGCGACTTCACGAACACGGTGGCATGCCGCAGGTCTGGCGACATGCGAACCTCGGTCACGCTGACGACATGCTTGGCGAGAACATCGTCATGCACGTCGTCGCGCTGGAGAATGTCTGACAGCACATGGCGCACCTGTTCGCCCACACGCAGCAGGCGGACGGAGGGGCCTTCATTAGGAGCGGGCATTATATCCTCCCCTCCCGCAGGCGGGAGGGGCCGGGGGTGGGCTCTCCCCATCGGCCATTACAGTTCAGGAGAGGGCGAGCCCACCCCCTGCCCCCCTCCCGCTTGCGGGAAGGGGAAAGCTAGATCATCACAACGTCCGGGCGCGTTCCTCGACCTCGAACAGTTCCAGCGTATCGCCGGCCTTGATGTCGTTCGTGTCTTGCAGCACCGCACCGCACTCCATGCCCGCACGCACTTCGGACACATCGTCCTTGAAGCGGCGCAGCGAAGCGATGTGAGTACGCGACACGATGACATCATCGCGGGTAAGGCGCGCATTGAGCCCCTTGCGGATGATGCCGTCGAGGACGAGCAGACCAGCCGCCTTGTCCTTCTTGCCCGCCGGGAACACCTGAAGCACCTCGGCCCGGCCGACGATGGTTTCGATGCGCTCTGGAGCCAGCTGGCCCGCCATTTCGCCGCGAACTTCCTCAAGCAAGTCGTAGATCACGTCATAATAGCGCAGCGAAATCTTCTCGCGCTCCGCCAGCTGACGCGCCTTGGCATTGGGACGGACGTTGAAGCCGATCAGCGGCGCACGGCTGGCAGCGGCCAGCGTGACGTCGCTTTCGGTGATCGCGCCAACGCCTGAATGCAGGACGCGGACCTTGATCTCGTCGGTCGAAATGCGGTTGAGCGCCGTGACAATAGCTTCGACGGAACCCTGCACGTCGCCCTTCACCACCACCGGATATTCGATGACGGTCGTGTTGAGCGCCGAGAACATATGTTCAAAGCTGGTCGGGGCGCTGGTGGTGCGCTTCTTCGTCGCCTGTTCCTGACGATAGGCGGCAACTTCGCGAGCGCGAGCCTCATTCTCGACGACCGTGAGTTGATCGCCCGCCAGAGGAACACCCGACAGGCCCAGAACCTCAACCGGGGTCGAGGGACCGGCGATCTTCACATTCTGGCCCTTGTCATTGACCAGAGCGCGAACCTTGCCGCTCTCCGCGCCGATGACAAAGGTGTCGCCAACCTTGAGCGTGCCCTTGCGGACCAGCACGGTGGCAACCGCGCCACGGCCCTTGTCGAGCTGCGCCTCGATCACATTGCCTTCGGCAGGGCGATCGGGGTTGGCGCCCAGTTCCATGACTTCCGCCTGGAGCAGGATTTTCTCGATCAGTTCGTCAAGGCCGGTCTTTTTGAGCGCCGAAACCTCCACGTCCTGAACATCGCCGCCCATATCCTCGACGACAATCTCTTCGCTCAGCAGACGCTCGCGCACCTTCTGCGGATTGGCTTCCGGCTTGTCGCACTTATTGATCGCGACGATCATCGGGACGCCCGACGCCTTGGTATGGTTGATAGCCTCGATCGTCTGCGGCATCAGCCCGTCATCGGCCGCCACCACCAGGATGACGATGTCCGTGACGTTCGCGCCACGCGCACGCATTTCCGAGAAAGCCTCATGGCCCGGCGTGTCGAGGAAAGTGATGACGTCGCCACCCTTGGTCGTCACCTGATAGGCGCCGATATGCTGGGTGATGCCGCCGCTTTCGCCCGCGACCACATCTGTGCCGCGCAGTGCGTCAAGCAGCGATGTCTTGCCATGATCGACATGACCCATGATGGTCACGACTGGCGCGCGGGGCTTCAGCGTCTCTGCCGCATCGACTTCACCCTCGATGCCGATTTCAACGTCGGCATCGGAAACGCGCTGGATGCGGTGGCCGAATTCCTCGACCAGCAGTTCCGCCGTATCCTGATCGATCGGCTGATTCAGAGTGACGGCGGTGCCCATCTTGAACAGAGACTTCACCAGGTCCGCACCCTTTTCGGCCATGCGGTTGGCGAGTTCCTGCACCGTGATGCTTTCGGGCACGACGACGTCGCGAACCTGCTTTTCACGTTGCTGCGCGCCACCGGCATAGTGAGCGCGACGTTCCTTTTCGCGGGCACGCTTCAATGCGGCGAGCGAACGGGCACGAGCGCTGTCGTCGTCCGCAAGCGCGCGCGTTACGGTCAGCTTGCCCGACTGGCGGCGATTGTCCTCGCCCGCACGCTTGGTCCGATCCGGCTTGGCCGGTTCGGGACGCTTGATCGGGGTAACCGGCGTGAAGCGGCGCGGCGGCGGCGCAGCAGAAGCGGTAGCAGCCGGAGCGGCAGCGGGACGCGCTTCGGGGCTTTCCTCGGCGACAGGCGCCGCAGGAGCTTCGGGCTCGGGCTTCTGCTCGGCGACCTTGGCTTCTTCTTCGACACGGCGCGCGGCTTCAGCCTCAGCAGCTTCCGCAGCCAGGCGATTTTCCTCGGCGCGGCGCTTTTCATCCTCGCTCGCGGCATTACGCTGCGCGTCTTCGCGGCGACGCGCATCTTCCAGCGCGGTCATGCGGGCTTCTTCAGCCTCGCGCAGCAGCTTTACCTGCAATTCCTGACGCGACATCAGGCTCTGCGGCGGAGCGGGACGCGCGGGCGCGGCAGGCTGAGGCGCGCGAGCCTGCGGCTGCTGCGGCGCGGGTGCCGCTGCGGCGGGTGCCGGAGCCGGATCAGCCTGAGGCGCAGCCGCAGGCGCACCGGCTTCGCCCGGCTTGCCCAGAATGCGGCGCCGCTTCACCTCAACCACGACCGTATTCTTGCGGCCATGGCTGAACTGCTGCTGCACCTGGCCGGATTCAACGGTCCGCTTGATGCCCAGCGGCTTGCGGCCCAGAACCGGCTTGTCTTCCTTGCTGTCACTCATACGACTGAACTGTACCCTTCACTTACATCCGACCGGCAAGGCCCGTCGGCGCCTTCATTCCATGCTCGTCAGGCGCCCAGCGCACCGGCGGAGTCATGCTCCCCATGCACGGGCGCCTCGCTAGCGCAACCCAGATAGCTTTCCAAGCGGCCGATGGCCGTACGCAGACGCGACGCGGCACGCGAGTCGGTCACTGCGATATGGACGACATTGTCCCGCCCCATTGCCATAGATAGGGCCTGTCGGTCCACAGGCAAGACGACGCCCGCCAATTCGGTGCCTTCGGCTTCCTGTCCGACCCGCAGCGCCTGGTCGAGCTTTCGATTGCCGTCGGCTGCGGCATCACTGGCGTGGAGCAGCAGTTGAACCTTGGCCTGACGGCAGGCGACGTCGATCTTTTCCGATCCGGTGAGGACCATGGATGCCTTCGCCTCCAGCCCCAAGCGGTCCAGCAAAGCCTTGCGCAGGCCATCTTCGATCAGGTCCGGCAAATTGTCCGGGATCTGCAACTCACCCGTTTTGAATGCCCGCGCGAGTGCACCCGTCAGCTTACCCTTGGCGAGCGCCTGCTCAAGCTCAGCGCGCGGAACGCCGATCCACGCGCCACGGCCCGGCGCCTTCGCGCGAATGTCGGGAAGAACCTGACCTTCTGGTCCAACGGCGAGGCGGATCAGCGTCTCGGGATCGGCCCGATCGCCTGAGAGGATGCATTTGCGTTCGGTCACGACTTTAGCCCCTCCCTTTCAAGTTCAATCGAGGCACGTGACTCGATTGAAGGATGGGGGTGGGTCGCGCGAAGCGCGCTACGCCCTCAGCCCTAAAACGGGTGCTAGCGATTGCTGCCGCGATCGTACCCGCCCCAACCTTACTTTTGAAAGGGAAGAGCGAGGATAAGACAGCGCTATATGACGGCGTCAGCCTCTCATCGGGAAGTGACCGCGGCATTGGCGTCCTCCCCAGGGCTGGAGGCAGGCGCGCGGTCAGCGATCAGCTGCCCGCCCGACCCATAATTCTCCGTCGAGATTTCGGAAATCACCACCTGCACGGCAGCGGCCGACTTCCCCAGCCGCTCAACGAGCGACTGGGTGACGTCGGCAACGATCGCTGCCTTCTGTTCACGGGTGGCGTTTCCGGCCAGACGGATATCGACGAAAGGCATGGGGCGCTTAAGCTTCCTCGCCTTCGAACCAGTGTGCGCGGGCGGCCATGATGATCTCATTGCCCTGCTCTTCACTAAGGCCATATTCGGCGAGAATCCCGCCCTTATCCTCGGACGTCTCACTGCGGCGGCGGCGCTGATCGACGCGCTTCTTCGCGACCAGTTCGTCCGTCGCTAGATCGGCCAGATCATCCAACGTCTTGATGCCCGCCTTGCCCAGCGTCACCAGCATGGCTTCGGTGAGGTGTGGCATCTCTGCCAACGCATCCTCGACGCCGAGCGCCTGACGCTCCTCGCGGGCAGCGGCTTCGCGGCGGTCCAGCGCTTCCTGCGCACGGCTTTGCAGCTCGGCGGCCAGATCCTCGTCGAAGCCTTCGATCGCCGCCAGTTCCTCGACGCCGACATAGGCGACTTCTTCCAGCTCGCCAAAGCCTTCGGCCACCAGCAGCTGCGACAACGTCTCGTCCACGTCCAGCTCGTTCTGGAACAGTTCGGAGCGGGAGACGAATTCCTTCTGGCGCTTTTCGGACGCGTCGGCCTCGGTCATGATGTCGATGGCCTTGCCCGTCAGCTGCGAGGCGAGACGGACATTCTGCCCGCGACGGCCGATGGCGAGCGACAACTGATCGTCGGGAACGACGACTTCGATACGCTCTTCTTCCTCGTCGATAACGACGCGAGCGACCTGCGCGGGCTGGAGCGCGTTGACGACGAAGGTCGCCGTATCTTCCGACCAGGGGATGATGTCGATCTTCTCGCCCTGCATTTCCTGCACGACGGCCTGCACGCGACTGCCCTTCATGCCGACGCAGGCGCCGACGGGGTCGATGCTCGAATCGCGGCTGATAACGCCGATCTTGGCGCGCGATCCCGGATCGCGGGCGGCGGCCATGATGGTGATGACGCCGTCGTAGATTTCGGGCACTTCCTGCGCGAACAGCTTCTTCATGAACTCGGGATGCGCGCGGCTGAGGAAAATCTGCGGGCCACGGTTTTCGCGACGCACGTTCAGGATCACCGAGCGGATGCGGTCGCCCACACGGACGACTTCGCGCGGGATCTGCTGATCGCGCCGGATCACGCCCTCGGCGCGGCCGAGATTGACGACGACATGGCCGAACTCGACGGACTTCACGACGCCGGTGATGATCTCACCCACGCGGTCCTTGAATTCCTCATGCTGACGCTCACGCTCGGCGTCGCGGACCTTCTGGAAAATCACCTGCTTGGCGGACTGGGCGTCGATGCGGCCGAGATCGATCGGGGGCAGCGGATCGACGATGAAGTCGCCGATCACGGCATCCTTCTTCAGCTTCTGCGCCTGCTTGAGGTCCACCTGCTTGAAATAGTCGTCCACGGCCTCGACCACCTCGACGACGCGCCACAGGCGCAGGTCGCCGCTGTCGGGGTCCAGCTTCGCGCGGATGTCATTCTCCGCACCATAGCGCGCGCGAGCGGCGCGCTGGATCGCGTCTTCCATCGCCTCGATGACGATCGCCTTGTCGATCATCTTCTCGGTGGCGACGCTGTTCGCGATCGCGAGCAGCTCGGCCTTGTTGGCGGAAATGGCGTTGGCCATGGTCGTGAACCCTTACTCTTCGGTTTCGAACTCGTCCGCCCCATCGGAGGAGAGCGGCATGCTAGCAGAAATGAGCGCGTCGGTCAGTATCAGCTTGGCATCGCCGACCAACGCGAAGGGGATGGCGACATCCCCGGCCTTGTTATCCTGGAACTGGACGTCCTCGCCCTCGACACCCTTCAGGATGCCGCGAAAGCTCTTGCGCCCCGCCACCGTTTCGCTGGTGGCGATCTTCGCCTCATGCCCGGCCCATTCCATGAAGTCGTGGAGACGGGTCAGCGGCCGATCGATACCCGGCGAGCTGACCTCCAGCCGATAAGCCTCCTCGATCGGGTCAGCCTCATCCAGCACATCGGACAGGCGGCGCGAGATGGTCGCGCAATCCTCAATAACGAGCTGCTTGGTCGCGGGATTTTCCGCCATGATCTGCAACGTATATTCATCGCCAGACCCGAACAGCTTCACGCGCACAAGGTCGAACCCCAAGGCCTTCACCTCCGGTTCGATCAGCGCGGTCAGTTCGGCGATGTCCGCCATGCAGTCTCCAACAGAATATGTGCGCTCCCGCCGCCGCAAGCGTTCCGCCTGCGACCCCGACATGTTTGACGATGTAAGGAAGCAAGGGCGATATAGGGGGGAAGATATAATGCTGCAACATTATTCGTGCGGGAGAATTTTGATGAAGCGGTGACCGGTCCTGTATACCATCTACACCGTAGAAAGAGCGACAATAAGGGGGGAGGACGGCCATGCCACATTCGGTATTCTTACGGCGCGATCTGCTGAAGGGAGCAGCCTGCCTCGGTCTTATGAGTGCCGCGCCGGTACGCGCGCGCGCCGCTGCCGAACGCTTCCCTGCGGTTAGGGGCATGGTGAACGGCGTGATCGGGGAACCAGCCGCTCCCGGAGCAATCGTGGCGATCGGTCGCGGAACTGATCGCCCAGCCTATGTGAGCAGCGGAACGATCGCCTTGGACAACCCGCGCCGGGTGGATGAGCACACGCTGTTCCGCGTTTATTCGATGACGAAACCCATCACCGGCATGGCGGTGATGCTGCTGATCGCCGAGGGCCGGATGAAGCTCGATCAGCCTGTTGCCGATTTCATCCCCGGCTTTGCGAATATGCGCGTTCTGACCAACCCCGGCCAAAGCCTCGAAACGCGCCCCGCCGCTTCTGTCATGACGATCCGTCACCTGCTGACCCACACCGCCGGTCTTGGTGGTGGGCCTGCGATGAGCGCGCCGCTCAAGGCTGTATATCAGCAGCTGGGACTGAGGCAGAACCTGCTCAGCAACGCTGAACGACTGGAGCAAGCGCCCCCCTCTAGCCTCAAGCAATTCGCCGAGCGGCTGGCGGCAGCTCCGCTTCTTTCAGACCCCGGCACAGCCTGGAGCTATTCGGTCGGGCTGGATTTGCTGGGCCGCATCACAGAGCTGGTGGCAGGCATGCCCTTTGAACAGTTTCTGGAGCAGCGGTTCTTCGCACCTCTTGGCATGAACAGCACCTTCTTCGATGTGCCAGCAGACAAGAAGGCGCGTCTCGTCACAAGCTATACGGGCAGAGGCGCCAAATTGGCCGTGGTCGATGCAGGTCCGACCTCCATCTTCCTGAACAAGCCCGCATTTCCTTCGGGCGGGGGCGGCCTCATCTCCTCGGCCCATGATTACGACCGTTTCCTGGCCATGCTGACGAATGAAGGCCGTTTGGGCAGAGCAGAGGTCCTGCCGCCTACCGCTGTGACGGTTGGAACCTCCAACCTCCTGCCGCAGGGCGTGAACATGCGCGGCTATGTCGGCATTCCTGGTGTGGTCGGATTCGGCGCGGGCGGCTGTATTGCTGATCATGGCGGGTTCAAAGGCTTGTTCGGCTGGCTGGGCGCCGCCGGGACGATCGGCATCATCGCGCCCGCGCAGCGGCTTCGGGTGACCGGCTTGATCAACAACCTGTCCGTCTTCGACTTCGCGATCAATCTGCCAAAGGCCGTCCATGCGGATTTGGCCTCGGCCAGGACATTATAAGGGCTGACGAGCAAATAGCTGCTCGCTTGTCTAACCGCGGAGCTAGGCGGGACCCCGGATCAAGGTCCGGGGTGACGAAGTCAGAAAATCAGTAGCCCATATCGGCCAGACCTCGACCTGGAGCAGATTCCGATCCGATTACATCGGCCCGGATGCTCCAGGATTTTATTCTGCCGCATTTTCCGAGCCAGCAGATGATTCCATCTGCTTAGAAAAGGCTCGAGCCGATCAAACCAACCGGCTCTGCTTCACCGCCGCCTCAATAAAGCTAGCAAACAGCGGATGCGGATCAAACGGCTTGGACTTCAGCTCCGGATGGAACTGCACCCCGACGAACCAGGGATGGTCAGGCCGCTCGACAATCTCCGGCAAGGTGCCGTCCGGCGACATGCCCGAGAAGATGAGGCCGCCCTTCTCCAGCGCCTCGCGATAGCCCGCGTTGACCTCATAGCGATGGCGATGCCGCTCGCTGATCTCGCTCGCGCCATATATGCCCGCGACCACGCTGTTGCCGGTGAGCTTGGCGGGATAGGCGCCCAGCCGCATCGTGCCGCCAAGGTCGGTTTCAGCCGTGCGCTTCTGCAAGCCTTCGCTGCTCATCCATTCGGTGATGAGGCCGACAACCGGCTCGCTCGTCTCGCCAAATTCGGTGGTGGACGCTTCGGCGATACCAGCCGTATTTCGCGCGCCTTCGATGCAGGCCATCTGCATGCCAAGGCAGATGCCGAAGAAGGGCACATTGCGTTCGCGCGCGAACTTAACGCTCGCGATCTTGCCTTCCGACCCGCGCACGCCAAAGCCGCCGGGGACCAAAATGCCGTGCATCGGCTCCAGGCTGGCGGCGACATCATCGCCCTTCTCGAACAATTCGGCGTCGATCCACTTGATCTTCACCTTCACCCGATTGGCAAAGCCGCCATGGGTCAGCGCCTCATAGAGCGACTTATAAGCGTCAGGCAGGCCGACATATTTGCCGACGACGCCGATCGTCACTTCGCCTTCGGGGTTCTGCTGGCGGTCCATGATGTCCATCCAGCGATCGAGCGTCGGCTTGGGCGCATCGTCGATGCCGAAGGCGCGCAGCACTTCCTCGTCCAGCCCTTCGGCATGATATTGCGCGGGCACCGCATAGATGCTGCTGGCGTCGAGCGCGGGGATCACCGCTTCCTTGCGGACGTTGCAGAACAGCGCGATCTTCGCCCGTTCGCTGTCGGGCAGCGGATGTTCGCAACGGCACAGCAAAATGTCGGGCTGGATGCCCAGCGACGTCAGTTCGCGCACGCTGTGCTGCGTGGGCTTTGTCTTCAGCTCGCCCGCCGCCGCGATATAGGGGACCAGCGTCACATGGACGAAGATCGACTGGCGGCGACCCAGGTCATTATGCAGCTGACGGATCGCTTCCATGAAAGGCAGCGATTCGATGTCACCCACCGTCCCGCCGATTTCGCACAGCACGAAATCCAGATCGTCTGACTCGGCTATCGCGAACGCCTTGATCTCGTCCGTGACGTGCGGAATCACCTGCACCGTCGCGCCCAGATAATCGCCGCGCCGCTCGCGCTGGATGATCGTCTGATAGACACGGCCCTGCGTCACATTGTCCGACTGACGCGCCGAAACCCCCGTAAACCGCTCATAATGGCCAAGGTCGAGGTCGGTTTCCGCCCCGTCATCGGTCACATAGACTTCGCCATGCTGATACGGGCTCATCGTGCCCGGATCGACGTTGAGATAAGGGTCGAACTTCCGGATACGCACACGGAAACCTCGCGCTTGCAGCAGTGCTGCGAGCGATGCGGCCATAAGGCCCTTGCCAAGCGAGGAGACCACGCCGCCGGTGATGAAAATATACCGCGCCATGGGAGAGGAGGCTTAGCCTTTTACAAACAAGTTGGGCAAGCGCGCGAATCCACGCGCGAGCAAAAAAAGATCGGAAATTTGAACGAAAAGTTCAGTTGGCGAGCGGAACCGCGCCATTTGCCGCCTGGCCATTGCTCGCAGCGCCTGCTGCTCCGGCCAACGGATCGGCACTACCGGTCGGCGCAGGGGCCGACGGAGCCGCCGGAGCCTGCTTCACCAGCGAGGTATCGATATCGCTCGGCGCATGCTGCACCGATGCGATCACCGCCAGAACGACCGACAGCAGCACGAAGATGGTGGCCAGCACCGTCGTCGACCGCGTCAGAAAGTCCGCCGCGCCCCGCGCAGACATCAACCCCGCCGGGCTACCACCCACGCCCAGACCGCCGCCTTCCGACTTCTGCATCAGGATGACGGTGACAAGCAGAGCCGCGACAATGGCCTGCACGACGAGGATGAAGGTGAACATGCGAGAATATCTGTCCCAATGGGGTGCGTTGTGGAGCCCATAGCGTTGAAGCGCGGCCGGGGCAACCGGGAGCCGCCCCTACCCCCCCCTCCCTTTCAAGTTCAAACGAGGCACGTGACTCGTTTGAAGGGTCGGGGGTGGGCGCGAGCGAAGCGAGCCGCTCCGTTCCCACCCGATGACACATCACCGTCACTTGCCCCGTTCGTTTCAAGTAAAGTCGAGAAACGCTGCTAGTGAAGAGCCCTTCCGCTTATTCCCCCGCAGCCGCAATCACCGGCCCGAATTTCGCCGCGGTCAGGCTCGCTCCGCCCACTAGGCCGCCATCGACATCCTTGATCGCCATCAATTCGGCCGCATTCTCGCCATTCATCGACCCGCCATAGAGGATGCGCATGGCACCCGCTTCGCCATCGCCGATCCGGCCAGCCAACGCAGCCCGCAGCGCCTTATGCATGGTTTCGACCGCCTCCATCGTGGGGATGCGGCCCGTGCCGATCGCCCAGATCGGCTCATAAGCGATCGCCAGCCAGTCCGCCGCCGCGCCTTCCGGCAACGACGCCAGCAGCTGCGCCGACACGACGCCTTCGGCCCCGCCAGCGTCGCGCACGTCCAGGCTTTCGCCGACGCACAGGATAACCTTCAGACCCGCAGCCTTAGCCGCCAGCGCCTTACCCGCGACATCGGCGTCCGTTTCGCCCTGATCCTGCCGCCGTTCGCTATGGCCAACGATCGTCCAGCTCGCACCCGCTTCGGCCAGCATCGCCGCCGACAGGCAGCCAGTATGCGCGCCGCTATCGTTCATGTGACAGTCCTGCGCGCCGACAAAGGCGCCGCCCTTGACCTGATCGGCCGCCGCGATCAGCGTCGCGGGCAGGCACAGCCCCACCTCGACCACCGGACGCTCAGCCGCCAGCGCGCCGATCGCTTCGACTTCGGGCAGCTGTGAACGAAGGCCGTTCATCTTCCAGTTGCCGACCACCAGCTTGCGCCTGCCCATCAATCCATACCCCTTCAGTCATTCGTCTATCCGCCAACCCGCGCCGAGCCAGCCCCGACAGGCCGATGGACAAAGGCACGGCATTTGTCCAGCCAAGCCGCACTTGCCGCCGCGACGATCCGCCCCTAAAGCGGGCCGCCCGTAAAAGTCTTTCAATTCTGGACTTACTTCATGCTTTCAAACTTCCGCCGCTTCATCCATTCGAAATTCGGCGCCCTCTTCGCGCTCCTTTTCCTAGGCGTCATCGCGGCGGCCTTCATCATGGGCGACGTCACGAGCGGCAAGTTTGGCACCTCGCTTGGCGGCGGCGGCGAGACGGTCGCGAAAGCGGGCGGCACCCGACTGACCCTGCCCCAGTTCCAGGAACGGGTTCAGCGCGTCTTCGAAAATGCCCGCCGCGCCACCCCGGGTCTTCAGATCGGCGATTTCCTCGCCCAAGGCGCCGCTGGCCAGATTTATGATCAATTGGTCGCCGCGATGACACTGAAAGAATATGCAAAGGATCAGGGCGTCCACATCTCCAAGCGTCTCGTCGATGCGCAGATCGCCCAAATCCCCGCCTTTCAGGACGCCGCAGGCAGATTCAGCCAGGAAAATTTCCGCCAGCTTCTGCTCCGCGAACGCATCACCGAACAGGCCCTGCGCGAAGACATCACCCGCGAGATCCTCGAACGGCAAATGCTCGCTCCGCTCGGCCTGGGTGTAAAGCTGCCGAACAGCGTCATCCTGCCCTATGCCTCGCTGCTGCTGGAGGCGCGCCAAGGAACGATCGCTGCTGTCCCCGCCGCAGCCTTTGCGGACATTAAGGACCCCACGGACGCACAGCTCGCCACCTATTATCAGCAGAATGCCGGGCGCTTCACCATCCCAGAGCAGCGCCGCATTCGCTATGCCGTGATCGATGGCGAACGCTTCGCGCAAGCCTCGCAGCCGACTGACGCCGAAATTGCCGCGTCTTATAATCAGAACAAGGCGAGCTACGCCGCCAAGGAAAGCCGCAATTTCGAGCAGCTCATCCTGCCCAGCGAGGCCACCGCGAAAACGATCGCAGAGCAGGTAAAGGGCGGCAAGTCGCTTGCAGCCGCTGCGCAGGGCGCAGGGCTGGAAGCGTCGGCGCTGGTGGATCAAAGCCGTGAAAGCCTGACCACCACAACGTCCGCCGCGATCGCAAATGCGGGCTTTGCGGCCAAGCAAGGCGAGCTTGTCGGCCCGATCCGGGGACCACTCGGATGGATTCTGCTGCGCGTATCGAACGTTAAGACCGTTCCCGCGCGGCCGCTGTCAGCCGTACGCGACGAAATCGCAACGACGCTCCGCTCGCAAAAGCAGAAGCGCCTGCTGAGCGAGTTCACCGGAAAGGTGGAAGATCAGATCGCCGACGGCGGCAGCTTTGAGGAAGTGGTGAAGGACAACGGGCTGAAGCTGGAAACGACGCCCTTCCTGATCGCCAACGGCAAGCAGGTCGAGGATCAGGCCTATCAGGCTCCGGCTGATGTCCGTCCGCTGCTGGCACCCGTGTTCCAGATGAGCCAAGACGATGACGCGCAGCTCGTGCCGATCACGCCCGACCAGCGCTACGCTCTTGCCGCGCCCGCCGAGATTCGCGCCGCTGCGCCGCCACCGCTGGATAAGGTTAAGCCGCTGGTACTGGCCCAGTATAAACTGGCGCAGGGCAACGCCAAGGCGAAGGCCGTAGCCGAGCAGATCCGTGAGAAGGTCGCCAAGGGCATGAAGCTTGCCGACGCGGTGGCCCAGGCTGGCGTTCGCCTGCCCGCACCTCAGACAGTGGGCGGGCGTCGCGCCGATATCATGCGGGAAGGTCAGCGTCCCCCCGCCGAGGTCGCGATCCTCTTCTCCATGGCAACGAACAGCGTCAAGACGATGCCGATCGGTCAGGATCGCGGCTATTTCGTCGTGCAACTGAACGGTATCAAACATGGCGATGCGGGTGGCCAGACCGCCCTGCTTGATCAGGTCCGCAGCCAGCTTGGCGATGTCGTCGGGCAGGAATATGGGCAGCAGTTCGAACGGGCGGTCGAGAAGCAGCTTGGCGTGACCCGGAACCCGTCAGCCGTCGCCAGCGTCCAGCGCGCGCTTGCCAGCACCAATGGCGGCGCACAGTAACATGGTTGCGGGCAGCGCAGGCAATGACGGGATAGCGGCTGCTCATGCCGCACTGGCCGCTGGCAATTCGGCGCTGGTGTGGCGCCGCCAGATCGCGGACACGGACACGCCCATCTCCGCCGCGCTCAAGCTGTTCGTAGCCGATCGCGGCGATTTTCTGCTGGAATCGGTCGAAGGTGGTGCGGTTCGCGGCCGCTATAGCCTGATCGGCCTCGCGCCTGATCTTGTCTTCCGCGCGCAGGGACAGGCGGCGGAGATTAATCGTCATTGGGCGACTGACCCACAGGCATTTGTTCCGGAAGCAGCGGGGGCGCTTGATGCCTTGCGCGCGCTTGTGGCGGAATGCCGGGCTGATCTTGACCCCGCCCTTCCCCCTGCCCTCGCCTGCCTCGTGGGCTATTTCGGTTATGAGACGGTCGGCCTTGTCGAAAAGCTGCCCCGGCCAGCGCCCAATCCGCTTGAACTGCCTGACATGCTGTTCGTGCGGCCGACCATCATCCTTGTCTTCGATCGGCTGGCTGACGCGCTGTATCTTGTCGCCCCGGTCTGGAAGGGCAGCTTCAGCGATGCCGACGCGGCGATCGCGCAGGCTCTGGAGCGGATCGATGCAACGGCGGCGCGTCTGGCGGCGCCCTTGCCCCACGCGCCTGCTCCCCAGGACATTACCGATGTCGATGTGACCCCCGCACTGGAGCCGGGTCGCTACAAGGCCATGGTCGAGCGGGCCAAAGACTATATCGTGGCTGGCGACATATTTCAGGTGGTGCTCGCCCAGCGTTTCACCAGCCCCTTCACCCTTCCGCCAATCTCGCTTTACCGGGCGCTGCGACGGATAAATCCTTCGCCTTTTCTTTATTATCTCGATCTGCCCGGCTTTGCCCTGATCGGTTCCAGCCCCGAGATTTTGGTTCGTGCACGGGATGGTGAAGTCACCATCCGCCCGATCGCGGGAACGCGGCCACGCGGCAAAAATGCTGTCGAAGATGCTGCCAATCGCGAAAGTCTGCTCGCCGATCCCAAGGAACGGGCAGAACATCTGATGCTGCTCGACCTCGGGCGCAATGATGTGGGGCGGGTCGCTACCGCCGGATCGGTGACGGTCACCGACAGCTATAGCGTCGAATTTTACAGCCACGTCATGCACATCGTGTCGAATGTCGTCGGCCGTCTTTCGCCGGACAAGGATGCGCTGGACGCCCTTTTCGCGGGCTTCCCGGCAGGCACGGTTTCGGGTGCGCCCAAGGTCCGCGCTTGCGAGATCATCGCGGAACTGGAACCGGAAACGCGCGGCGCCTATGCAGGTGGCGTCGGCTATTTCGGACCCGACGGCAATATGGACAGCTGCATCGTGCTACGCACCGCCGTGCTCAAGGATGGCATCATGCACGTCCAGGCAGGCGCGGGCATCGTCGCCGACTCCACGCCGGAATATGAGCAGCGCGAATGCGAGGCGAAGAGTGGCGCACTCCTCGCGGCAGCGCGGGAGGCCGTCGATCTCGCGCGGCAGGCTGGCTTCGGGCAATAACTACTCGGCGGTCGTGGGATCAATCGTCGACCGAACTCTGGCGATGCTGTTGGCGGGAAGCCCCGCAAGCTCGGCATGCTGCCGGATCAACTCTTCGCTGGGCGCGCGGTAGAGACAATAGATCTTGTCGTCCGTCACATAGCTGTGGACCCACTGTATCTCGGGTCCAAGTTCGCGCAGCACATTGCACGAACCTTGTGACGCGTTCCTGAGCTCATCGCCCCGCAGCCTTCCCGCGCCGGGCATCTCTCTTTCTATCACGAACTGCGGCATGACCACCTCCATGCGTGAAGAGCGCCGAATCTATGCCTGTGTGCGGCGCGAGTCCATAACGGCGCTAACGGCATGGCCTCCCGCCAAACACGCGGCGATTTAGTCGCGCTGGAAGATCGCTGAAATAAGCGGGAATGCGCCAGCTGAGACAGCGCATGGCCTAACCACGCTGCACACGCTCCATCGGTTCCGACGTCACGGGATAGCCGAGATAATCGGGGATGCAGAGATGGCGCACGCCGCCTCTCTCTTCCAGCCAGGGACTGATCTTTTCGACGGGAAAGCACCCGGCGTGGGCCGCCATCGCGGCGAAGCTGTCGAACAAGGCCAATCGCTCAAGATTGCGGCGGGTCGGGAAAATGATGCGCCCCCCGCCCGCGTCGCATAGAGCAATCGTGTCACTCGCGCTCATCCAGAACAACCGGACATTCTCGGTCGTATCCGCACTTGCGACCTGCCCTTCTGGCGCCTGCACCAAATAGAAATGCGTGTCATAAATGCGCGCGGCCATTTCCGCATCCGCAGGATGCCAGCGGCTGAATGGCACCAATTGATCGAGGGCGAGCCTGATCCCATGCGCTTCGATGATCGCCGAAAGACCTGCGCCTCCCGTCAGGGCGCGCCGCATTTCGAACAATTGCGCCGGATCGGGCCGCACCCCAAAACCGATGCCAAGGCCGCTTTCCTCCAGCGTTTCACGGATCGCCGCCAGCCGAGCGGCGGTCTCCTCCACGTTGCCGGAAGCGTCCACGGCGCGGGCCAATTCCCGATCCGCCTCATCAACCGCGCCTCCCGGAAACACCAGCGCTCCCGCTGCAAAAGCCATGCTCCCAGCGCGTTCCATCATCAGGATATGCGGCGGCCCATCGGGCATGTCGCGAACGATTACAGCTGTCGCCGCTACCCGGCCTTCACTTTTGGTCGATGCCATGAGAGCCGCCATAGGCGCGTATAATGCTAATGGTAAAGTCCTTCTGGATCACCCCGTCACTGGAGGGGTGGTGGAGCCGAGGGGGATCGAACCCCTGACCTCGTCATTGCGAACGACGCGCTCTCCCAGCTGAGCTACGGCCCCAAAGGAGCGCTGCCTATAAGCGAGCGGAGATTCCCTTGCAACGGGCTTTTTCGGAAAAGCTCGGCCTTGCAGCAACATCGGCAGCACGGTGCGGAAGAGCGATGTTACCCGCACGTAACATCCGGAACGATGCGCCCTGCTGCTCATTGGTGATGCAACGGCTTTTATGCCGTAGCAACAGCAGCCAAGGAGAAGGACGATGGGCTATCAAGGCGGACGTCGCTATGGCGACGATGACAGGGCTCGGAGCGACTGGGATCGCGGATCCGACCGCCATCGCGGACAGCGTGACTGGCGCGATGATCGTAGCTATCGCTACGGCACGCGCGGCCAGTTCAGCGGTCCGGATTCTCGGCGGTCACCAGAACAGTATGATCCGGAAGAGCGCGGCTTTTTCGATCGCGCCGGAGATGAAATCCGCAGTTGGTTCGGCGATGAGGAAGCAGAACGCCGCCGCGAATATGACGAATATTATAATCGCCCCTATGGCGACCCGCGCGATGAAAGCAGCCGCATCGGGTTCGCCTCGGCATCACGCAGCAACCAATATCTGCCGAACCGCGGCTATGCGCCCTATACGGGGGAACGCAGTGGCTATGGCAGCGAGGATCATGGCAATCGCGTACGCGCCTACGGCCCCACGCATGATTATGGCGAGCATCATGACGCCAACTATTATGCGTGGCGACAACAGCGGATGAATGAGCTGGACCGCGACTATGCTGAATATCAGCGGGAGCATCGCGATCGTTTCAACAGTGAGTTCGGAACCTGGCGCACGCGGCGCACCGAACAGCGCCAGGCGGCGCAACAGGTCCGCGAACATATGGAAGTCGTCGGAAGCGACGGCGCTCATGTGGGTACGGTCGATCGGTTAAGTGGCGATCGCATCATCCTGACCAAGAATGATCAGGATGCCAGCGGCGTGCACCACTCCGTACCTTCGTCCTGGATCAGGTCGGTGGACGAACAAAGGGTGACACTGGAAAAGACGGCCGATGAAGCGCACCATGCTTGGCGAACCGAACGCGAGCAGAATGCTCTCTTTGGCGAAGGGCGCGAACAGAGCGGATGGAACGCTGGCGGCGTCAGTTCGCGCAATACGGAACGCAATCGCTAATCGAAGACAAAAATAGGCAAGGGGTCCGGCGGATGTCCGGACCCTTTGCTTGTCCGAACGCGCTCACGCGCAACGGTGCGCCGGCCCCACCTTCAATGCGTCCGGCATGGAGGGAGGATGATATAAGGTCGATCAAGCCCTTGCCCTTGGGCCTCAAGCAATGCCAGAGCGCAAACTGCAAGCGTTACGAGGCCCTTTCATGCCAACCATATTGCTGCTGGTCATTTCCAACCTTTTCATGACCATAGCTTGGTACTGGCATCTGAAGGGCGGGATGGGAAAGCCGATCCTGTTGGTCATCCTGATCAGTTGGGGCATCGCGCTCGTCGAATATTGTTTCGCCGTACCCGCAAATCGCATTGGGTTCGCCAGCGGCTGGAGCCCAGGTCAGTTGAAGATCGCACAGGAAGCAATCGCCCTGATCGTTTTCGGAGGCTTCATGGTGACGGTTTTGGGTGAACCACTCCATTGGCGCCACGCGGCCGCTTTTCTGTGCATAATGGCGGCGGTCGGCTTTCTGTTCGTAGGGCGATCCTAAAGCGAATCTGCGAGCTAAGGCAGGAGAAGCGACGAGTCCCCATAGGAGTAAAAGCGGTATCCGCTTTCTATCGCATGAGCATAAGCCGCCTGCATGCGCTCCCGCCCCATCAAGGCACTTACCAGCATAAACAGGGTCGATCGCGGTAGATGGAAGTTGGTCATTAGCCCATCCACTGCGCGGAACTGGTAGCCCGGTGTTATGAATATGCGGGTCTCGTCCGCGAACGGGCGGATCACTCCATCTTCCCCGCAGGCGCTCTCAAGCAGGCGCAAGCTGGTCGTGCCCACTGCTATAAGGCGACCGCCAGCTTGGCGCGCAGCATTCAGCCGGTCGGCGGCGGCTTGCTCAATCCGGCCCCATTCCGCATGCATGCGGTGATCATCGGTATCCTCCGCCTTCACGGGCAGAAACGTACCGGCCCCCACATGAAGCGTCAGCGTTTCAGACATGACGCCCGCCTTACTGAGCGCCGACATCAGCGCGGGCGTAAAATGCAAAGCCGCCGTCGGAGCCGCCACCGCCCCGTCCTCGCGAGCGAACATGGTCTGATAGTCACTGCGGTCTCGGGCATCCGTTGGCCGCTTGCTGGCAATATAGGGCGGCAACGGCATGTGCCCCGCCCGCTCCAATAGCACCTCGACAGGCTCATCGCCCTCGAAGGTCAGCGTGACCCCGCCATCGTCATCACGCGCGCCCGCCAGAGCGGTGACGTCTGCACCGAAATCTATCTGGTCCCCCTCGCGCACCCGCTTGGCATTGCGAAGGAACGCCTGCCATTGACGCAGGCCAAGGCGCTTGTGGAGCGTGGCGCCGATCTTCGCCTGGCCGCGAACGCCCTCCAATTGAGCGGGAATGACCTTGGTATCATTGAACACCAGCACATCACCGGCGCGCAGCAAGGCGGGCAAATCCCGAACGGTACGATCTTCGAAAGGCTTTTCGCCATCGACCAATAGCAGGCGCGCCGCGTCGCGTGGCGACGCGGGCCTTAGCGCGATGCTTTCAGGCGGCAGTTCGAAATCGAAAAGATCTACGCGCATGCGGGCGCTGTCCTCAAGGCACGGCCATCAGGCCGATGCGACATCGGCATGATCCACTTCAGGTGCGACTTATCGCTTCTTCTGTGATGACGCTTTCTTCACCGGTGCGGGTGCGGGCGCAATAATGGAAGGCGCGGGCGGCGTGGGAAGCGCCATGACTGGCGGCTTGCCGTCGCTTTCAATCGATGCCTGCAGGATCGTGGTCGGGTTTGCGGGGGGCTCGCCCGGCGTGATGGCATCGACATATTGCATGCCTTCGATCACGCGACCGAACACCGTATATTTCTTGTCGAGCTGCATGCGGGGCAGGAACAGGATGAAGAACTGGCTGTTGGCGCTGTTTTCGTCCTGCGCGCGGGCCATCGACACGGTACCGCGAAGGTGCGGCATCGGGTTGAATTCCGCCTGCAAGTCGGGAAGCGATGATCCGCCGGTTCCGTCATTCTTCGGGTCACCGCCTTGCGCCATGAAGCCGGGGATCACACGGTGAAATTTCAGACCGTTGTAAAAGCCCTGGCGCGTCAGTTGCTTGATACGTTCCACATGCTGGGGAGCGATATCGGGACGAAGCTGGATGCGAACACGGCCGCCGCTCGACAGGTCAAGATCCCAGACATCCTGGGGATCTACGGGCACCGAAGCGGGCGGTAGTTTCGCGCTGGGATCCTGTCCCATCGACTTGGCATTCTGCTCGGCCCGCGCAGCAGCCTCGGCCCTTTTTGCCTCTTCGGCATTAGCGCCTCCGCCACCCTGGGCCAGCGCCACGCCGCCCGACGCATAGAGAGCGATAGTGATCGCCACGGTCTTGAACGCCGAACTGAACCGCATGGATGAGCTTTCCCTAATATCTAAAGCCTGGTGGCGAAGCTGCTCTGATAACGCGCTCTTCGCGATTGGCAACTGAACGAAGGCTGAGCGGCCCTTATTGGTCGCCCTTCTTTCCAATCTCGCCGACCCGCGCCACCACCTGCTGGCATGTCGCGGGGCTGACGAACTTGTGGATCGGACCGCCGTAAAGCGCGATTTCCTTGACCAGCCGCGATGCGATCGGCTGAAGCGAGACATCGGCCATGAGAAATACAGTCTCGACACGCGGGTTAATCTGCTGGTTCATCCCCGCCATCTGATATTCATATTCGAAGTCGGCAACGGCGCGCAGGCCACGGATGATGACGCTGGCACCCTGCGATTCGGCGAAATCCATCAGCAATGAATTAAAGCCAGTGACAACGATCTCCGTGTCGATGTCGGCGCATTCGCGGCGCACCATTTCCAGCCGCTCTTCATCGGAGAACATGGGCGATTTGGAAATGTTGGTGGTCACGCCGATCACTAGCTTGTCTACCAGCTTGGCCCCTCGGCGAATAATGTCCATGTGACCCAAAGTGATCGGGTCGAACGTGCCGGGATAGACCCCCACCCGCTGCCTGCTCATGCCTTACCGGTCCCTTTCCACGATATAGTCTGCGATCGATCGCAGCAGATCGGCCTCCCCGCCGAACCCATGAAGATGCGCCTTGGCCTGATCCACCAGCAAGCGCGCCTGTTCACGCGCGCGCTCCACACCCAGCAGGGAGACAAAGGTTTCCTTGCCCGCCGCCGCATCCTTGCCCAACGCCTTGCCCGCCAGATCGGCGTCACCTTCGACGTCCAGCAGATCGTCGGCAATCTGGAAAGCCAGGCCGATGTCGCGCGCATAGCCGTGGAGGCTGGTGCGCGCATCGGCCGGAATGCGCGCCATGATCGCCGCCGCGTCCACGCAAAACGCGATAAGCGCTCCAGTCTTAAGCTGTTGCAGGCGCGTTACGGTGACGAGGTCGAAGCTGGTGCCTTCCGCCTCCAAATCCATCATCTGCCCACCCGCCATACCTGCGGGACCGCTGGAAAGCGCCAGCGCCTTTACCAGCTCCACCCGCACGAAGGGGTCTGGATGCGTTTCTTCATCCGCCAATATTTCGAAGGCAAGATCATGAAGGCAGTCCCCGGCCAGGATCGCCGTCGCCTCATCAAAGGCCTTGTGGATCGTCGGCTTGCCCCGGCGCATGTCATCATCATCCATCGCCGGCAGATCGTCATGCACCAGCGAGTAGACATGGATGCATTCGACAGCCAGGCCGACGCGAAGCAGCGAGTCCTGGGAGATGTTGAACAACTCGCCCGCCGCCTGCACCAACAAGGGACGCAATCTCTTGCCGCCGCCTATGGCCGCATGGCGCATGGCCTTATAAAGGCGCGCACGCGGATCATCGGGAACGGTCAGCAACAGTTCAAACGCGCGATCAATGTCTGCGGCGACGGCAGCCGCTCTAACAGCCACCACCGCTGAACCGGAGGTCAGCCCCTCCATGGCCACGGCGCTCAATCCGCGCCGAAAGGCTGGGCGCCCGTGACGGCGCCGCTGGGATCGATGGTCAATTTCTGGATGCGGGCCTCTGCCGCCTGCAAGCGTTCAAGGCAGCGCTTGCGCAGCTCTTCACCCTGCGCATAGAGCGAGATCGACTCGTCGAGCGGCACGTCACCGCTTTCCAGCCGACGAACGATCGACTCCAGCGCCCGCAGCGCATCCTCAAACGACAATTGGGACAAATCGCCCGGCTCTGTCTTGCTGTCTTCGGCCATGCCCCATGCATTGGCGAGCGCAGGTGGCCGGGTCAAGCCTGCACCACGCCGCAAGGCAGATTCCGGGCCTGCTTGTAATAAAAGCGTCATCCAAACTCGCACAAGACTGGAGGGATTTTGGCAGTTTTGCGTTGACGCTCGCGCCAGCAAGTGCACATAGAAGGACCGCTATGAAATATTATCTCCCCCTGATTTCCGCCGTTGCTCTCAGCATGCTCTCCGCTTGCAACAAAAATGATCAACCCGAAGTCGTCGGCGGCCCTGCCGATCCGATGGCTCAACAGCTCGCGAATGCCGCACCTGTCGAACTGCCGCCTTCGGTGAAGGTAAGCCGTCAGTATCGCTGCAAGGATAACAGTCTCATTTTCGTCGACTTCCTGAGCGACGACAAGACCGCGAACCTGCGCACTGAAAAGAACGGCGCGCCGACGAAGCTCGTCGCCCCCGAAGCTGGCAAGCCCTTCACGGCCGAAGGCGGCTATTCGGTCGAAGGCAGCGGCAAGCAGATCACCGCCACCCTTCCGGGCAAAAGCGGCCTTAGCTGCAAAGCCTGATCAACATTTCCATGTCTTTCACAGGCCGGGCTCAACAGCCCGGCCTTTTTCATTTCCCTATCCGGCCGACCAGTTCGGGTTCACCAACCTCGACGGGGTCAGGACCAAAGCGGTTGGGACCGCGCGTCCCGCTCATGATGAAAAAGACCAGTAGAACCAAGCTTCCGATCACCGGGAAGAAAATGATCAGCAGCCAGAAACCGCTTCGATCCGTGTCATGCAAACGCCGCACCGCCACGGCGAGCCAGGGGATCAGGATGGCCAGACCGAACAGGCCGGTGAGCGGCCCTCCCCGCGTGTGATAGCCGGTATCGAACCACCAGGGACCGCGCCGTACCCAATGTTCGGTGGTGCTCAGGCCCAGCAGCCCTTCGACAATGCCGATCGCGATGAAGCAAAGCAGAAGGAACAGGATGAACATCCAATATTCCTTTGGCCGCGCACGGCCGGAAAAACGGGCGTAGCGGCGCAGCGGCAATAACATCCATTCCATATGCCCCGTCCTCCGATCGGTGTTCCAACGCATATAAATAGCATGTTTTCCCAACTTGGGCTGGCCAAGGATTGTCTATCCGCCCCTCCCCGGCTAAAGGCGCGCTCATGTCGACCGCAGCCACTCAGATCACCCCGGAAATCGTCGCCGAACATGGCCTTTCGCCGGAAGAATATGACCGCGTTCTGAACGCCCTCGGCCGAGAGCCGAATCTGACGGAACTGGGCATCTTCTCGGTCATGTGGTCGGAGCATTGCTCCTACAAGTCGAGCCGCATCCACCTGAAGAAGCTGCCGACGGAAGGCCCGCAAGTCATTTGTGGCCCCGGTGAGAATGCGGGCGTCGTCGACATTGGCGACGGACAGGCGGCGATCTTCAAGATGGAGAGCCACAACCACCCGTCCTACATCGAACCCTATCAGGGCGCGGCGACGGGCGTAGGCGGTATCCTGCGCGACGTCTTCACAATGGGCGCGCGTCCAGTGGCGAACATGAACGCTCTGCGCTTTGGCCGCCCCGACCATCCAAAGATGAAGCATCTCATCAGCGGCGTGGTGCATGGCATCGGCGGCTACGGCAATTGCGTCGGCGTGCCGACCGTGGGCGGCGAAGTGAATTTCCACCCGGCCTATGACGGCAACATCCTGGTCAATGCGATGACCGTAGGTGTCGCGGACACGGACAAGATCTTCTATTCGGCCGCCAGCGGCATCGGCAACCCGATCGTCTATGTGGGATCGAAGACCGGCCGCGACGGCATTCACGGCGCGACCATGGCATCGGCGGACTTTGGCGACGACGCCGATGCCAAGCGCCCCACCGTGCAGGTCGGGGACCCCTTTACCGAAAAGCTGCTGATCGAAGCCTGCCTTGAACTCATGGCATCGGACGCGATCGTCGCGATTCAGGACATGGGCGCCGCGGGCCTCACCTCTTCCTCGGTCGAAATGGCGTCCAAGGGCGGCGTCGGCATTCAGCTTAACATGGACGACGTGCCGCAGCGGGAAACCGGCATGACGGCCTATGAAATGATGCTGTCGGAAAGCCAGGAGCGCATGCTCATGGTGCTCCAGCCGGGCAAAGAAGCTTTCGCCGAAGCCATTTTCCGGAAGTGGGAACTGGATTTCGCCGTGATCGGCCATGTAACCGACACGGGCCGCATGGTATTGGTGCACAAGGGCGAGACGGTGTGCGACATTCCGCTCGCGCCGCTGGCCGACGACGCGCCGCTCTACGATCGCCCGTCGATGCCGAAGGACGAATATAAGGCTTGGTCCGGCGTTGAGCCGCTGGGCGAGATCGCCGAAAGCGCGGACATCGGGGCTGATCTCGTCAAGCTGATGGGTTCCCCCGACATCGCCAGCCGCCGCTGGATCTGGGAGCAATATGACCACATGGTCGGCGCCGACACGGTGCAGCGCCCCGGCGGCGACGCGGCAGTGGTGCGCGTCCACGGCTCGCAAAAGGGCATCGCGATCAGCACCGATTGCACCCCGCGCTATTGCTATGCCGATCCCTATGAGGGCGGAAAGCAGGCGATCGCCGAATGCTATCGCAACATCTCGGCCGTCGGCGCGACACCGCTTGCCGTCACCAACTGCCTGAACTTCGCCAATCCACAGCGTCCGGAAATCATGGCTCAGCTCACCGGCTGTCTGGAAGGCATGGGTGACGCCTGCCGCGCGCTCGACTTCCCCATCGTGTCAGGTAACGTCTCCCTCTACAATGAATCGAAGGCGACCGGCGGCGGCTCGGCAATCCTGCCCACCCCCGCGATCGGAGGCATCGGCCTGCTGAAGGATGTCGATGTGATGGCGACCGTCGCTTTCAAGCAGGAGGGCGATGCTATCTGGCTGATCGGCGGCGAAGGCTCGCATCTCGGCCAGTCCATTTGGCTGCGGGAAATTCAGGGTCGCGAAGCTGGTGACGCGCCAAAGGTCGACCTGGCTGTCGAACGAACCAATGCCGAAGCTGTCCGCACGTTGATCGCCCAAGGCAAGGTCAATGCCGTCCATGATATTTCAGACGGCGGCCTGCTGGTTACCGTCGCCGAAATGGCGCTGGCAGGTGGAATGGGCGCGCAACTCGACATCGAATTGAACACCGCAGCGTCCTTTGGCGAAGATCAAGGCCGCTATGTCGTAACAACGGCGGCGGGTACGGAGATTGCCGGCGCAGTCAGGATCGGCACTGTCGGCGGCCACAATGTGGCGGGCGTGAATCTCGCCGACCTGCGCTCTGCGCACGAGGGTTTCTTCCCCAACCTGATGGACGCTGAACTGTAAGTGCCAACACACATGGCTCCTGCCCAGCGGGAGCCATGTCAGGCAGGCCGGGTCACCCGTCCGAACAATATCTGATAGTCGTCAGTACCGCCTCCGGCATCGAAGGCAGCCATCACCTTCTTCAATTCTTTCGGCGAAAGCGGTTTCCGGCCCTCGCTCGATACGACCGCGCCAATGCCTTTCAAATGAGAAATCAGGCCGCGTGCCTCGGTGCAGCTGAGCGGACAAGTTTCGTCAAAGGCGAAGGCATCCTCATATCGGCGCAGCATCGAGGACAGGTCATCAAGCGAAGGATAATCAGGCACGCCGGGAACGGCCCCGCAAGCATGATGAGCTGATCGCCAACGGCCAAAGCTCTCCTTCCCCATGGTAGAAAATATCAGGCTGCCGCCCGGCCTCAATAACGCCACCAGGCGAGCAATGGCATCTTCCAGATCATCGAACCATTGAAAGGCTAGGCTCGACAGGATGAGGTCGAACCACTCCCCCTCGAACGGCGGCGCTTCGCCATCCATGGCAAGAAAAGTCCCCGCGACGAACGCCCCTGCAGCCGTTCGAGCAAGCATTTCCGGCGAAATGTCGGTGACCAGCAGCTCCGCCCTCGGCCAACGCCGCTGAATATCGCGGGTCAGTAGGCCCGTTCCGCAGCCAATCTCCAGGATGCGCCCCACTCCGCTGGGCTTCTGCCACTGAGCAAGGTCGGCGACCAGCGCCGCCGCCGCGCGTTGCGGACCGGCATGATCTTCGTAATGGCCGACCGCCGCGCCGAACGCTTCGCTTATCCGTTGCTTGCGGCCGCTGTTCATGGCTAGTCGCATGACAGAGCCCCGCCGACTTTGCCAGCGTCTTTAAGGAACCTCGCCGCATGTCTCCTCCTTCATCCCGGATTGCCGCCGTGGACGTGCTGCGCGGGTGCGCCGTCATGGGCATATTGTGGATGAACATCAGCGCCTTTGCCCTGCCGCAGACGGCCTATTTCAATCCGACTGCTGTTGGCCCGCTGTCCGTCGGCGATAAACTGTTCTGGCTCGTCAGCTTCCTGTTTTTCGACGGAAAGATGCGCGCTCTTTTTTCGATGTTGTTCGGCGCGTCCATGCTGCTGCTGATCGATCGGGAGGAGATGGAGGGGCGTGACGGACAGCGGGCGCAAATCGTCCGGGCGGCGTGGCTGTTCGTCTTCGGCCTTGCCCACTATCTGCTGCTATGGGCGGGTGACATATTGATGAACTATGCCCTGATCGGGCTGATCGCGATGCTGTTCGTCCGCAAGGAACCATTAGCGCTCATCAAATGGGCCTTTTTCTTCTTCCTCGCGCATTTTCTGATCTGCGCGCTGTTCATGTTCAGCATCCACGGATGGGCAGACGCGGCCTTAGCGCCAGACGGAATCGCCAGCATCCGGGATAGCTTCGCGCAATATATCGGACCATTCACCAACCCCGATGACCCAGCCATCCGGCAGGAGATCGCCACCTATCGCGGCAGCTTCGCAACTATCCTCACGCATCATCTGTACATTTTCGTCCACGATTGGTGGTGGACCTTCTTCATGAGCGCATTTGATACCCTTGGCTTCATGCTCATGGGCATGGCGATGTTGAAGGGCGGCTTCCTGACCGGACGATGGGAAGCGGAGCAATATTGGCGCACTGCCCGCCATTGTTTCCTGGTCGGATTGCCACCCATGGCGGCGCTAGCAGGCTGGCTGCTCTGGCAAAACTTCCCTGTCGTTCCGTCCATAGGTGTGTCGCTTGCCTGGTCATTTCCTTTTCGCATCCCGCTTGCGGCGGGCTGGGCGGCACTGATTCTGTGGGTCTTCACGCGACATCGCCAGAGCCGCATGACGATGGCAGTCGCGCGCACGGGGCGCCTCGCTCTCAGCAACTATCTCGGCACCAGTCTCATCATGTGCGCTGTCTTCTATGGATGGGGGCTAGGGCTATTTTCGCATCTCAGGCCGTTGGAACTGCCGCTGGTGGTGCTGTGTGGATGGCTGTTCATGCTTGCTTGGTCCACAGCCTGGCTATCCCGATTCGCCGTAGGACCCCTGGAATGGCTGTGGCGAAGCTTGGCTCGCGGTAAGGCGCAAAAGATTCGCAACAGCATCTAATATTCTATTGCGACCCATTATCATTTGAGATATTTCCCGAGTCAGGGAGAGCCTCATGGTCGTCTGTGTCTGCAATGCCATTCGCGAAAAGGATCTGAAGGAAGCCGTGCGGAGCGGCGCCGATACCCCTTGCAGCGCCTATGCTCACCTCGGCCGTCGGCCCAAATGCGGCCAATGCGTACCTTTCGCCCGCACGCTGATAGCTGCCGAACGCGCTACCGCCTGATTTGATTGCGTGACATCCGCAGCGGGCGTCTCTCTTTTGCCGCGAACTCGACGCAATAGCTGCTTGCAAAATCCCCCTTTTCTGCGGCTTTCCGGTTAACAAAGCCCCGCGATGGCCCTATAGTTACGGCTTCATTCCAATAGCCCGAGGACAGCGCCATGAAGGGTGACTCAAAAGTCATCGACTATCTCAACGAGGTCCTCAAGAACGAGCTGACCGCGATCAATCAATATTTCCTGCATTACCGTATGCTCGATCATTGGGGCATCGAGAAGCTCGCCAAATTCGAATATGAAGAGTCGATCGATGAGATGAAGCATGCCGACAAGGTGGCGGAACGCATCCTCTTCCTCGACGGCTTGCCCAATTTCCAGCTGCTTGGCCGCCTGAAAATCGGCGAAACGGTCGAAGAAGTGCTGAAGGCCGATCTTGAGCTGGAATATGAAGCACTTCCCGTTCTTAAGGACGCCATCGCCCATTGCGAGACAGTGCGCGATTATGTCAGCCGCGACCTGTTCCAATCGATCCTCGAAAGCGAGGAAGAGCATGTCGATACGCTGGAAACCCAGTTCGAAATGATCGAACGCATGGGCATTCAGAACTACATTCAGCTGCAGAGCAAAGCCAGGGAAGAGTGATTCGGCGGGCGGGCCATGCCGTTAGCCCGCCCTATTTCAGATCAGCGAATCGAGCAGACCAATCAACGGCAAGTCTGCCGGTGGCATATCCAGTGCATACATCTGGTTGGGCCTGACCCATTTAAGTTCCGTGGCATGCCGTGCCTCGGGCAAGCCTTCCCACTTTCGACAAACATAGAGCAGAAGCAACAAGTGCCGATCTCCTAGCGCTTCACTGGCGAAAGCTGCGGGCGCAAGGCAACTTGTGTGCGTGCGGATGCCGAGTTCTTCTTCTAACTCTCGGACAAGTGCAGCCTCCGGGGTTTCGCTTTCCTCCAACTTGCCCCCAGGAAATTCCCACAGCCCCGCCATCGCCTTACCAGGCGGGCGTTGCTGAAGCAGCACCCGGCCATCGGCATCGACAAGTGCTGCAGCCACTACCAACAGGGGATGAATTGTCGTCATATTCGTCCAGCAAAGGGGTTTGTTAACTCTGGCTCTTTTACAAGGCTAAACGGGACTGTCTGCAATAAACGGGTGATGCAATGCGCGGGTTGATCAAACGCTTATCCCGATCGGGGTTGTTGCAGTGTCAACGGGGAGCAACCGCAGTCGAATATGGGCTGATCTTGGCCTTGGTCTGCCTGGCTGCACTAGCGGCGATATCGAACGTAGCAACCAAGACTACAGGCATGTGGAACAACGTCGCCACACAGGTTCTCGCGCATTAACCATCAATATCTGACACTTCCTTCGCGCCATTAAATCTTTGTCAACCTAACTCCCATAAACCGTCCATAGCTGACCTATTTCAAGCGGGGCGGCCGGGTAGTTAAACGGGATTTTTTCTAGTCAAGGAGACTTCACATGAAGTTCGTTCGCAAGATGCTGAAGAATGAAAAGGGTGCAACCGCCATCGAGTATGGCCTGATCGCAGCCCTAATCGCTGTTGCCGCCATCGGCGCGATGAGCAGCCTGGGTGGCAAGCTGGGCAACACCTTTAACAAAGTTTCGAACAACATGAACTGATTTCGAAACGATTTCGAAAAGGCGGCAGGAGCAATCCCGCCGCCTTTTTTTGTTTTGCACCCTCCCCGACGGCTATGTAATAATCTTTACTCGCTGGCCGGGTTTTAAGACGCTTTGGACGATCAAAGCGTTGAGCGTCAGAAGCGCTCCAGTTGATGTCGGTATAGCCATACGTCGGCTAATCGATTGCACCGTATCACCAGCCTTGACGATCACCACGCTGATGCGACGCGGCTTTATAGCTGCGGCTTCCTGTGAGGTAATTCGCGTGACGGATTGCACCATGGAAGCAAATGACCCCTGCCCCCGCCCCGCAGGAGTCAGCAGCAGAAAATGATAGGCTTTCCCGCCACCCAAATCATAGGCGAATACCGTCGCATCAACCTGGCTGGAACTGGCGCTTGCCCTGATGGTTCGCCCGACAGCCGCCATTCCATTGATCGTCGTTCGACGCACCTCGCCTGCTGGTATGGCTGTTGCCACCACCGAGCTTTGCGAAAGCCGAATCAATATAGTTGGGGAGATCGCACGAATAGGCGCCCCCATCAAACTGGGCTTGCCCACCCGCGCCGGAAATCGAAACTGCATCGTCGCTGTTTCCATACCGAATCCGGATGGCGCAGTGAAGGCTAGACGCAAGTCGTGATGGCGGAAGCGGCTTCCCTCGATGACCCCTGGCGTGGATCACCGCCGTAAAGAACGGCTGCGGCTCATCAACGCTAAACCCCTCCTCACGGCTCCTCCAGACACGCTCAACCTATTACCGGGACGAAACGACGTTCCGAATGCATGTTCCCAGAGAGCAGCCTTAGATCAAGCGCCGATGGCGAGGAACTTGTCGGCTCGGTCAGTACGAAGATCCTGCGGGCTCAATCCGGCAAGGGAATCCAACTCTTCGCCAATGGCGGCGCCCAGGCTGGCGATCGCCTGCACCGGCTCCCGATGCGCGCCTCCAATAGGTTCTGCAATGATCCGGTCGATGACGCCCAAATCCTTAAGATGCTGGGCGGTGACCTGCATGGCAGTGGCGGCATCGCTCGCCTTGTTGGCGGTGCGCCACAGGATCGATGCGCAGCCTTCGGGCGATATGACCGAATAGACCGCATGTTCGAACATCAACACCCGGTTCGCCGCGGCCAACGCCACCGCGCCGCCGGAGCCACCCTCACCCACTACCGCAGCAATCATGGGCACACCTAGAGCCAAACACTGTTCGGTCGAGCGGGCAATCGCCTCAGCCTGACCTCGCTCTTCCGCCTGTACGCCCGGGAACGCCCCCGATGTGTCCACCAATGTGACGACCGGCAGCCCAAAACGGTCAGCCAATTGCATCAGGCGGATCGCCTTGCGATAGCCTTCAGGCTTCGCCATCCCGAAATTGTGCCGAACGCGGCTGGCAGTGTCGTCACCCTTTTCATGACCGATCACCATGACGCGGCGGTCACCCAGCATCGCTAGACCGCCAATGATCGCCTGATCATCTGAAAACGCGCGGTCACCGGCAAGGGGCATGAAATTGTCGAACATGCCCGCGACATAATCCTTGAAATGCGGGCGATCGGGATGACGGGCGACCTGAGTCTTCTGCCAAGGCGTTAGCTTGGCATATGTATCCACAAGCACCTTGGTCGCGCGCTGTTCAAGCTTGTCGATCTCGTCTCCGATATCGATGTCGCCGGCGCTGGCCGTAGCGCGCAATTCGATGACACGCGCCTCTAGCTCGGCGATAGGTTTTTCAAATTCCAGAAAGCTAACCATGGCCGACGGCGTTAGGGGGCAGACGCTTCTTCGTCAACGAAACGATGGCGCATTGTCGCCAGTGGATGACGGCTGTTGACCAGTTCGACCAATCGGCGGCTATCGACATGGGTGTAGATTTGCGTCGTGCCGATATCGGCATGGCCAAGCATCGACTGCAACGCGCGCAGGTCCGCCCCCCCTTCCAATAGGTGCGTGGCGAAGGCATGGCGCAGCACGTGGGGACTGACCCGCTGCGGAGCGATACCGGCGGCGGCGGCCAGTTGCTTCACCAACTGATAGAGCCGAATGCGGCTAAGATAAGTTTTCCCCGACGGAAACAGCCAGGGACTCTCAGCAGAGACATGCGGCAACCACTTGGAAACGGCGGCCCGCGCCCGATCCGATATCGGCACCAGTCGCTCGCGCGCGCCCTTGCCCTTCAAAATCAGGAACGGCCGATCCGCTGCCAGCGCGCGACGGGGCAAGGACACCAGTTCGGTAGCCCGTAAACCGGAACCATATAACAACTCGATCAGGGCGGACAGACGAAGATCCAACGCGCTGGGATGCTCGACCGCCAGTTTCTGTTCGATCAACGCAAAGAGTGATTCGACTTCCTGCGCGGACAATATCTTCGGCAGGGACCTGCGCGTCGCGGGGCGTGGTAGCGCCGTGGAAGGATTGTCGGCCCGCAGCCCCTCTTCTTCCAGAAAGCCGTAAAATGCGCGCAGTGCCGAGACTTTGCGCGCAACGGACGAAGCCGCCAGCTCTGCCCAGGCTGTGGCCAACCCCCCTACGGTTTCCTTTGTCGCGATCGAGAGGCCACCCAAAATCGCCGCTGCGCCTTCCAGGTCGGCGCGGTAGGCCAGCAGGGTGTTGCGCGACGCCCCCCGTTCAGCCGCCATCATCTCCAGAAAACGACCGATCAGCGCGCCATCTTCTCCCATGGGATTAAATCCGCGTAATCGCCTCCGCCGCGATCATCCGCGCTTCGGGATCAAGCCCGACCTGATGCAGAGCAGCGACGATATGATAGAGATGGGCGGGCGGCAGACGATTCCACTCTGCCGTTTGCATGCCCACTGCCGCGAGCAGGGCGACGGTGGCTTTCTCCCCCCTCGCCGCCGCCTGATGGATCGCCCTCGCCCACCGGCTGTTCACCGCCAGGTTGAGCCCCTTATCTTTTGCCAATGAAGCGCTTGCTTGCGAATTGATGCGAGCAAGGCCCGCCAGCGCAGCAATCAGCATCTGGCCTTTTTCCGCGCCAGCTTCGTCCGCGAAGGAAGAAATCCGGCCTTCGCTGATATCGACAACTGAACTGGGCGCGCCGACCGCCAGCAACGCCCAAAGGTCGCCAGCGCCATCCCCCTCCGCCTGACGAGCCACCCCGCTCCAGCGCGCCGCGCTGCGATCATAACCTGCGGTCAGCATGGCCGCGATCAGGTTGGCGGCCTCTCGCGCATCGATGTTGGCGACTGGCAAAGCGGCAGCGGCTTTGGCCGTGGCGATCAGGCCGACATAATCGGGCCTGCCATTGTCCCGCCAAAGCATCTGCATCGCCTGGACCCGCTCTTTGGGCGATCCACCGCGATAGGCGGTGCGCAGCGCGTCGATCCGGTCGGCAATTTCGGGCGACGCATCGCCGTCAGCGCCAAGCTGGCTGTAAAATCCTACCAAAGCCTGGCTTGAAAACACGCCAAGCCGAGCCGCCGCCTCGCTGCCTGGCAGGCGACGAACCGCGCTAAGCGCAGGCGCGCGCGCTTCCCACGCGCGGACGTGGCGCCCGGCGGTGGCATATAGCGGTTCGGGAATTTCCACATTGAGCGCGGTTGCCAGGCCAAAGCGCCATGCCGTCAGCCCGTCGACCCCATCCCATTCGATCTTCACCGATCGCCGCGCGTCAAAGCCGGTGCCCACGACTTTTTCCGCAAGCCGGTAATCTATGCCGCGCACCACGCCGCGCCGCTGGGCCTGATTGAGCGCTGCGCTCGCCGACCCCTGATCGCCCGACAATGCCGGGCAGATCGCCCGCGTCATGTCCCACCCCGGCTCCTTGCTGTAACGCAGCGCGCCAGCCGACAGAGGGCACAGGCCAGCCGGATCCGCCGTGGCCAGATAAGTCTGCATCGCCACCGCATAGAGGCGTGGCGTGAACTTGTCCGAATCGACGCTCTGCACCAGCAGCCGCGCGCTATCAGCCTCACCCATGCGCAGCAGCAACCAGGCCCGCTCCGCAACCCAGTCAGCGCCGTCGATATCACGAGGCGTGTCGGTTGCCGAAAGTAGCGCGCGCCGCAGCAGAATAGAGGCCCAACGCGACGTGATCGGCGCCCGTGTTTCCTTCATCAGCGTGGCGAGAAATTGCCCGGACTGCACGCCGAAGGCATCAGGCGCCATGCCACGCCGTTCCGGCGTCAGCGGCCCAATTCGATCCAGCGACCGATGCGCGCCTTCAGGAAGGTCATATTTCTGCTTTTGCGCCGCCAGCTCTTCTTCTGACAGCGCTTCCTCTGGACCATTTCCCACCGCATTGTCGGCAGGAGCCATAGCGCTGCCGGACGGCAAGGGCTGAATCATCGGCACGGAAGCAGCAGGACTTGCCGGACGCGGCGTTTGCAATCCGGAGGCTGGCGGCGTCTCGGGCGCCTCTCCAAAGCCGGGGGGCAGGAGCGATTCAGGCGACTCCTGCGCAATCACCGGCAGCGTGAGAGCGAGCGCAAGCGTTCCAAGCGCCCATTTCGCATTCAACCGGCCTTGACGCATGCCTTTATTTGCCCAGCTTTTCGGCGGGAATGGCCTTTTCCACTCGCTGCTGCGGCCGTTCTCCGCCGCGCGACCAGAGCAGCGCGACCAGACCGATCACCAGGACGATCAGGACGATGGGAATGATGGGCAAGCGCGTGCCGCGACGACGCGAACCGCTCTCGAAGGTGTTGAAGGAACGATTGCTTCTCATGAATCCTTGTGCGGCCGAGCCGTGAAGTTGAGGAAAGTTGCGATTTGCCTCTGCGACGGGGGGATGTATAGCCCCCTCCGCAATGCAGCGAAACAGCAAATCCGTGCCTCCGCAGTCAAAGCGCGGTTCCATCGTCCTGATCGGGATGATGGGCGTCGGCAAATCGACGGTGGGGCGCCGGTTGGCGGCGCGGCTTGGCCTTACCTTCGTGGATGCGGACGAAGAGATCGAAAAGGCCGCTGGCATGACGATTTCGGAAATGTTCGAACGTTATGGCGAAGGATATTTTCGCGATGGCGAACGCCGGGTGATCGCCCGGCTGCTGGACGACGAGCCAAAGGTGATCGCAACAGGCGGCGGCGCGTTCATGCAGGAAGAGACACGCGCGCTTATCCTCGATCAGGGGACTGCGATATGGCTCGACGCCGACATCGACACTTTGGTCGATCGGGTGTCGCGGCGGGAAGGACGTCCGCTCTTGAAGGGCAAGGATCCTCGCGTCGTGCTGACCGAACTGGCGGCGGTGCGCAATCCTGTCTACGCGCTCGCGCCCATTCATGTGAAGAGCATCGCCGCCCCGCACGAAGTGGCGGTCGAGCGCATCCTGGAGAAACTGGCCGCATGGCAATAGTTCGCGTCGCGCTGGATGCGCGCAGTTACGATATCGTGATCGAACAAGGCGCGCTGGACCGGGCGGTCGATCATCTTGCGCCCTATGCCCGCGGCGGCCGACTGATCGTCGTGACGGACGCCAATGTCGCAAAGGCGCAACTGCCCCGGCTCGAAACCAGCCTGCGCGGCGCCGGTATCGCCGTCGAACCTATCATCCTGCCCGCAGGCGAGCAGACGAAAAGCTGGCGACATCTTGAGCAATTGCTCGACCAATTGCTGGCCATGGAAGTGGAACGTGGCGATCATGTCGTGGCGCTTGGCGGCGGGGTGATCGGTGATCTCGTCGGGTTCGCCGCGTCCATCCTGAAGCGCGGCTGCCACTTCATCCAGGTGCCAACGACGCTGCTCGCCCAGGTGGATAGCTCCGTGGGCGGCAAAACCGCGATCAACGCGAGCGCGGGGAAGAACCTGATTGGCAGCTTCTATCAACCCAGCCTTGTCCTCATCGACCCATCGACGCTCGACAGCCTGCCCGCGCGCGAGACCCGCGCGGGCTATGCCGAGGTTGTGAAATATGGGCTGATAGACGACCCGGATTTCTTCGCATGGTGTGAAGCCGAAGGGCAGAAACTAGTCGCGGGCGATCGCGACGCACGCGAATTCGCAATCGAACGAAGCGTTCGAGCGAAGGCCGCTATCGTGGCGGATGACGAACGAGAGACATCCGGTCGCCGCGCACTGCTGAACCTTGGCCATACTTTTGGGCATGCGCTGGAGGCGGATACGGGCTTTTCCGATCTGCTGCTGCATGGTGAAGGCGTGGCGGCGGGCATGGCGCTCGCTTTCCGCTATTCTGTGCGGCTGGGTATATGCACGATGGAGGATGCGGATCGGGTGACGGCACATCTGAAGTCCGTTGGCCTGCCGCATGATCTTGCTAGCGCCCATGTTAAGGCCGATGGCGCCGCTTTGGTCGCCCACATGCTGCATGACAAGAAGATGGCGGCGGGAACGCTCCCCTTCCTGCTGGCGCGGGGGATTGGAAAGACATTCCTGTCAAAGGATGTGGCGCTGGATGATGTGGCCGTGTTCCTCGACGAGGACCGGGCGGCAGCCTGAGGCTAACTGCTCCCCTCCCGCAAGCGGGAGGGGCCGGGGGGTGGGCTAGCGCAGGGTAGCTTCTTTTAAGGCGAACCCAAAAGCTCGCTCCGTTCGCACCTTCCCCTAACCCCTAGCGGACGTCTCGGAATACCGCCGCACAACAAAAAGGGCGCCCATGAGGCGCCCTTCCCATTCGTTCCAAGAAGGAACCGATTATTTCTTCAGCGTCAGACCGCCAAAGCGCTTGTTGAAGCGCGCCACCTGGCCGCCGGTGTCCAGCTGGCGGTTGCCGCCCGTCCAAGCCGGGTGAGACTTGGGGTCGATGTCGAGCGCCAGCGTGTCGCCTTCCTTGCCCCAAGTCGAACGGGTCTGGAAGGTGGTGCCGTCGGTCATCTGAACGGTGATCAGGTGGTAATCGGGGTGGGTATTGGCCTTCATGAGTCTGCTCCGTCAATGGGCCGGTTTCCGACCGGCCATGGATGCGAATTCTTGCGAAGGCGCGCGGTTACATGGGATCACGCGCGAACGCAACCCCTCCCGGCCTTCAGTCCTCCGGCGGATCGGCGATCATCGCGACGAAGTTCGCCTCGGCGCACAGCTTGCCATCGACCGTAGCCTTGCCCACGAACTTGCAGACGCGGCCACGAATCTGAAGCAATTCGACATGAAGGTCCAGCAGGCAACCCGGCTCCACCGGATTGCGGAACTTCGCCCCGTCGATGCTCATGAAATAAACGAGCTTGCCCGATCCTCGCAGATCGAGCGTTTCAACCGTCAGCACGCCCGCAGCCTGCGCCATCGCCTCGACGATCAACACGCCCGGCATGATTGGTCGGCCAGGGAAATGCCCCTGGAAGAATGATTCGTTGATCGACACGGCTTTGACCGCGTGAATCCTCTCTCGCACCACGAGAGAGGCCACGCGGTCGACGAGCAGCATCGGATAGCGGTGCGGCAGCGCCGCCATGATGCCACGAATATCGATGGCACCCACGGCGGCGGTGGCCGCTTCAACTTCCCCCGTCATCGCTGCGATCAGCGTGAGGTCGGCTGCTGCGACGGGTTGGCGGGAGCCGCGGCGGCAGGCGTCGGCGCCTGACCACGAGCGCCGCCGGGTTGCCAACCAGCGGGCGGCACGATGCCGACGCTCGGCACCAGCGCGTTGAGTTCGGTCACGACCTGTTGCGTGATGTCGACGGTCGGCTGGTAGGACACGGTGGCGTCGGGCGCCAGGATCAGGTCGACCTTCGCCTTCGTCATCGCCGACTTGAGCGCGTCCGACAGCTTTGCCGAAATCTGCTCTTCGACATAGGCGTTGGCGAGCGCGATCGGCTGGCCCAGGCGCTGCAACTCGGCCTGACCGCTCTGCCCGGCCTTCTGATAGGCTTCATACTGGGTCTGGATCGCAGGCGTGGGCTTGTTGCCCGCAGCCTTCATCGCCGCTTCAAGTGCGGTGCCCTTGGCCTTCAGGTCAGCGTCGATCGCATTCTTGCGAGCGGTGAAGCTGTCGATCTGCGCCTTGTAGGTCGTCTGAATCTGTGAGCGAGCCGTGGTGTAGGCCGAGCTGGTCGCTACCGCACGCTGCAGGTCTGCAACAGCGATCCCAACCTTCGACTGGGCTGCGGCAGGCACGCTGGTCAGCGCGATGGCAGTCATGGGCGCAAGAGCAAGCGCCGCGGCCTTGAGCATCTTATTCATTAGAATTGAGTCCCTACGTTAAAGCTGATGAGCTGAGTGTCGTCCCCTGGTTCCTTGAGCAGGGCCTTGGCAATGTCGATGCGGAACGGCCCAAACGGCGAATTCCAGTTGACGCCAAAGCCCACGGAAACACGCGGCTTGAGCGTGTCGCCGAGATAAACTTCTTCAAATCCGGTGCCATCGACATAGGCAGCGGCAAATCCTGTCGGCGCTGGGTCGCATTTCCCGAGCGATGGAGCGCGAACGGTACTCGCTGTCCCAGTTGTGCCTGTGTTGGGGGTTACCTGACAATAGCCAGCAAACGGAGCTGTGACCGGGTCACGCAGCCCCCCGACGGCACCCGCGTCCACGAACACAGAGGGGCGCAATCCCATTTCACGAGCACCAGATCCCAGCGGAATTTCCACCTCCGCCCTAGCGAGATAGTAAATCCTTCCACCCAGCGCGTCGTCTCTAACGTTATTGTTGCTGGGATCGCGATCGAAGATCTGATTGCCATTCGCATCTCGGACTGGATTTCCATTCGCGTCGGTCTGCCCCCGCAGATAGAATCGCTTCACGCGAGGACCAATGCCACGGATATCAAAACCACGAATTTGCGGATTTCCGAGGAAGAACCGATCCGTCAAACGAACCGGGTCAACCAAAGCTCCGCTAGCATCCCGACGATCACCTTCGAGCGAGTGGATATAGCCCCCTTCCGCCGAGAGCGAGAAAATGAAGCCACCACCCAACGGCCAGAATTTAGAACCGTTAAGTCTGGTGCGGATATACCTCACGCTTCCACCAAGCCCCGCAAAATCCTGATTCAGCACAAGGTTATTTCCTCGCGTGGGTCGGATGCGGTTGTCTCGATTATCAAAGATCAGCGAGTAGCCGAGCGACGATGTTGTCCGCTTGCCGATCGCGTCGCACAGGTAACGACCAGCCAAAATCGGATCACACACGCCATTGGTGTAATAGGTGGCCTTGTCCAGACTCACATCATCCAGATTAAGGCTGTAGCGCAGCGCCAGCGACATATATTCGGTGATCGGCACGCCCGCGCGAATTTGGAAGCCCGTCGTCGTCTGCTTATATGTCGTATCGCGATCATTTCCGTTACCCGTGTATCGGAAGCTGTTCAGATCACGCCGATAGATGTCCCCACCCAGCGCGATATTTTTGTCCATGAAATAGGGCTCGGTGAAGCCCACTTCGACCGACTTCGAATAGCTGGAATAATTGACGCTGGTACGCAATTCCTGACCCTTGCCACGGAAATTGCGCTGCGTGATCGATGCCGAGACGATGAAGCGCTCAAGCGAGGAGAAGCCCGCCGATAGCGACAGTTCGCCCGTCGATTTTTCCTGGACGTTGGTTTCCAGAACGATGCGATCAGGCGCCGAGCCGGGCTTCTGTTCGATGTCCAGCTTTTCCTGGAAGAAGCCGAGCGAGTTGATGCGGTCCTTCGAACGCTTGACGAGGAAGCTGTTGAACGCGTCACCTTCCGCCAGACGGAATTCGCGGCGGACCACCTTGTCCTGGGTCAGCGTGTTGCCGTTGATGTCCACCCGCTCGACATAGACGCGCGGCGCATTGGCGATGCGGAAATTAATCCCCATCGTCAGGCTGTCCTTGTCGCGGTTGAAATCCGGCTGAACGTCGGCGAAGGCATAGCCGAACAGGCCCGCCGTCTCGCTCAGCGTGTCGACAGTATCCTCGACCTGCTTGGCGTTGTACCAATCGCCCTTTTCCATCGGCAGCGTCTTGGTAAGCGACGCACTCGACAGGTCGCGAATGTCGGATTCTACCTTCACGTCGCCGAACTTATAGCGCTTCCCTTCCTCAACCACATAAGTGATGATGAAGTCCTGCTTGTCCGGCGTCAGTTCCGCCACGGCTGAGATCACGCGGAAATCGGCATAGCCTTCGGTCAGATAATATTGACGCAGCTTCTGCTGATCATAGGCGAGGCGATCGGGATCGTAGCTGGTGCCCGAGGAGAAGACGCGGAACCAGCGCGACTGTTTCGTCACCATCTGGCTACGCAGGTCGCCGTCGCTGAACTTCTCGTTCCCGATGATGTTGATCTGGCGGACCTTGGACTTAGGCCCTTCGGAAATCTCGAAGACAATGTCGACGCGGTTCTGGTCGAGCTGCACCATCTTGGGCTCGACCGTCGCGGCAAAGCGGCCCTGACGACGATAGAGTTCGATGATGCGGGCGACGTCGGCGCGAACCTTCGACCGGGTGTAGATCTGGCGAGGTGCGAGCTTGATCTCAGGACGGATCTTGTCTTCTTTCAGCCGCTTGTTGCCTTCCAGCACGATGCGGTTGATGACCGGATTTTCCTTCACCTCCAGCGTCAGCGCACCATTGTCGTTGCGGATCTGGACGTCGGCGAACAGCTCGGTTTCATACAGGTCGCGCAGCGCCTGATCGAGCGACTCCTGCGTAAAGGGCTGGCCTATGCGCAGCTTGGTGTAAGACAGCACCGTATCGGGTTCGAGACGCTGCTGGCCCACCACGCTGATGCTACGGATGGTTCCCGCAGCCGGTGCGACGGCGGGGACAGGCGCGGGCGCGGCGGGTTGCGGCGCGTCCTGCGCCAGCACGGGAACCGCGGACAAACCGCCGATCATCGTCGTTGCCAGAAGGGCCGCGACAACCGGGCGCTGTCTCTTGCTGCTCATCATCGCTGTCACCCGCTCTACCCTTTTACAAAAAAGCATATGTTCGTTCACGCCGGGAAACACGGCGCTAAATCGCGCCTCCCTGCCCGATACGGCTTAGCCGATCAAGCCGGACAGGCGTTCCCAGAGCCCGAAAGAAGATAAATCGTTGAAAGTCACCAGCATCATCATGGCCAGGAGCACCGCCAGACCCGAACGATACGCCCAATCCTGCACACGCGGACTGACGGGCCTGCGCTGAATAGCCTCCACCCCGTAAAACAGCAGATGTCCGCCATCCAGCATGGGAATTGGCAACAGGTTGATGAACCCCAAATTAATCGAAATGAGGGCCATGAAGAATACGAAACTTTCGATCCCCAAAGTCGCGGCCTGACCCGAAACCTCCGCGATCTTGAGTGGTCCGCCCAGTTCCTTATACGACCGGCCACCGCCCAATATCTGCCCCAGCGTCTCGACCATCGTACGGATGATCTGGCCCGTTTGCTTGAGAGCGACGGCAGGCGCACGCCAAAGCTCCACCGGCTCTATCACCGGCTGTCCAGGAGCGATGCCCAGCCGCCCGACCTTGAAACTGTTGCCGAAGCCGTCACGCTCCTGAACGGCGCCGACGCTGCCCTGCTTCTCGACCGTCTTGCCCGCCCGCTCGAGCAGGATCGTCACCGGTTCACCGGGACGGATCTGCGCATAAAGGCGAAGGTCATCGAAGGTCGCCATCTCTCGCCCATTGAGCGACAGGATACGATCTCCGGGCTGGATACCCGCCGCCGCCGCTGCGCTGGCTGGCTGCACCTTCCCCACGACCGCCGGGGTTCGGCTCTCGCCATAAGCGAAGGCGAATGTGGACAGGATCAGGATGGCGAACAGGAAATTGATGAATGGGCCTGCCGCGACGATTGCCGCCCTTTGCCACAGCGGCTTGGCCGGAAAGCTTTCGGCGCGCTCGCTCGCGGGAAGCTGCAACCATGCGGGGTCTGTCTGGCTGGCGGCGTTCATGTCGCCCTTGAAGCGGACATATCCACCTAGCGGCAAAGCGCCGATGCGCCAGCGCGTTCCGCGCCGGTCCACCCATGCGGCAATCTCCGGGCCAAAGCCGATCGAAAAGGCTTCCGCCTTCACGCCACACCAGCGGCCCACCAGATAATGGCCGAGTTCATGCACGAAAACGAGCGGCCCGATGACCGCTACAAAGGCGAGGACCGTCAACAGGAACCCGGGATTTTGGATCAAGCCGTCAATCTTTCCATCACTTGGCCCGCCATGCGTCGCGCCTGTGCATCTGCTTCCAGCACATCGTCGATCCCGCTTGGCACTGGCGCGCTATAGCGGTTCAGAACGTCCTCCACAATCATGGCGATATCAAGGAAGCCGATGGCCTTATTCAGGAAGGCCGCCACCGCCACTTCATTGGCGGCATTCAGGATCGCAGGCGCCAGCCCACCCTGCTCCGCCGCCTGCCGCGCCAGACGAAGGGCGGGGAAGCGGACGTCGTCGGGTGCCTCAAAATCAAGCCGTCCTGCCTGTGCAAGGTTGAGAGGCTGACAAGGCGTTTCCATCCGATTGGGCCATGCAAGCGCGCTGGCGATGGGTATGCGCATGTCCGGCGATCCCAGCTGCGCCAGGGTCGACCGATCCCGATATTCGACCATCGAATGGATGATCGATTGAGGATGAACCAAGATCTCGATGCGCTCCAGCCCCACGGGGAACAGATGCGCCGCCTCGATCAGTTCCAGGCCCTTGTTCATCATCGTGGCGCTATCAACGCTGATCTTCGCGCCCATCGACCAATTGGGGTGCGCCACGGCCTGCGCTGGCGTTATGTGACGCATCTCTTCCCGGCTGCGCGTGCGAAACGGGCCGCCACTCGCCGTCAGGATGATCCTTGCCACATCGTCCAAACGACTTCCGGCAAGGCACTGGAAAATAGCATTATGCTCGCTATCGACCGGCAGCAGTGTAGCGCCCGAATGCTCCGCCGCGTCCATCATCAGCGCACCCGCCGATACAAGCGACTCCTTGTTGGCAAGGGCAACCGTGCCGCCCGCCTTCAACGCCGCCATTGTAGGGCGCAGGCCCGCACAACCGACGATCGCGGCCATGGTCCAGTCCGCCCCCGCCTCTGCCGCCTCGATCAGAGCAGCTTCGCCCGCTGCGACCCTGATACCAGACCCCTGCAACGCCGCCTTTAACGCATCGTAGCGCGCGGGGTCGCCTATCACAGCCATTTGGGCATTACACCGGCGCGCCACCGTGGCCAGCCCGTCAACGTCGCTATGCGCGGTCAGTGCCACCACTTCAAACGCATCGCGATCGCGCTCGATCAGATCGAGTGTCGACATGCCGACAGACCCTGTCGCACCAAAGATGGAAACCTTGCGCGTCATGGGAACACCAGCAAAAGATAGAGGGCAGCAGCGAGCGGCGCCGCCGCAACGACCCCGTCCAAACGGTCCATCACGCCGCCATGGCCCGGCAGCAGGCTTCCGCTGTCCTTGACACCCGCACGGCGCTTCATCGCGCTTTCCAGCAGGTCGCCCAGCTGCGCCGCCACCGCCAGCAGCCCGCTCGCAGCGGCAAGCTGGATCGGCAACCCTGCGAAACGATGCAGGACGAAACCCAGGATCAACGCCGCCAACACGCCCCCGCCCAGCCCCGCCCAGGTCTTGGACGGGCTTACCCTTGGCGCCAGCTTCGGCCCGCCGATCGAACGCCCCGCGAAATAAGCGCCAATGTCGGTCGCCCACACCAGCGACAATGTCCAGAAGGCGAGCAGAAGCCCGCCCGGCTGCTGCTGACGCAGAAAGATAAGCGCCATCACCGGCACGAAAACGTAGAAAATCCCCAGCGACAGCCGAACCGATCGCGTGACCAAAATCACAAAGAAGAAAGCGGCGACCGCAAGCGTGAAGGCTGTCCAAGACAGGCCCGCCGCCAGCGGACAGAGGAGCGCCAGCGGCACCGACACCGCAAACATCGAAAGCCGCCGATGCTCAGGCGAAGCGCCCGTAAGGTCTGCCCACTCCCCCTGCATCAGCACACCAGCGACGACGAGCAGCAACCAGAAGAAAAAGCCCCCGAAATAAAGGGCTGCGGAAGCCAGGGCTATAAGCAGCAGTCCAACGACCGCGCGGGTGCGAAGCTCACTGGACATCGGTCAAAGCCCGCCGAAGCGGCGGTCCCTCAAACGGAAGGCGTCAAGCGCCTCGGCAAGCGCCCTCGCATCGAAATCGGGCCAGAGCATATCGGTAAAATATAGCTCGGCATACGCCGCCTGCCACAGCATGAAATTGCTCAGCCGCTGCTCTCCCGACGTCCGGATCAGCAGGTCGAGCGGCGGCAGATCGGCCGTGTCCAGCCCGGCTTCAACATCTTCCAACCGAACGGCTCCGGGATCGATTTCGCCAGCCCGCACCCGTTGCGCGATAGTCTGGACTGCTCGCACCATTTCGTCCTGCGCGCCATAATTAAGGGCGATCGCGATGATCGGTCCATTGTTGGACGCGGTTCGCGCCACTGCACGCTCGATTAGGTCGACGAGAGACGGATCAAGCGCCTGATAGTTGCCGATCACCCGCAACCGCACGCCATTGGCGTGAAATTCGTCAAGGTCCGACTCGATGAAGCGCCGCAGCAGCCCCATAAGGTCGGCCACTTCATTTGCCGGCCGCTTCCAATTCTCCGATGAGAAAGCGTAGAGCGTCAAACATTCCAGCCCAAGGTCTCGCGCGGCCCGAGCAACCCTGCGGACAGCTTCGACGCCAGCCCGATGCCCTGCGATACGCGGCAGGAACCGCTTCTTCGCCCAGCGGCCATTACCATCCATGATAATGGCGACATGGCGCGCACCATGACCGGACGCGCCGTCATGAGCGAAGTCGGATTTGGCTTGGCTGGCCATCAAAGTTGCGCGCGAGCGATGAACACGGAGGGAGCGTCCCGGCTTACTGGCCGAGAATTTCCTTCTCCTTGGCCGCTGTGACCGCGTCGATATCCGCGATGGTGCTGTCCGTCAGCTTCTGCACCTCTGTCTCCAACCGCTTGCGTTCGTCCTCGCTGATTTCGCCCTTCTTTTCGTTGGCCTTGAGATGGTCCATGCCATCGCGGCGAACGTTGCGGACAGCGACGCGGGCGCCCTCGGCATATTTGCTGGCGAGCTTGGCCAGTTCCTTGCGCCGTTCCTCGGTCAGGTCGGGGATCGGCAGGCGCAGCGTCTGGCCGTCCATGATCGGATTAAGGCCAAGGCCCGCTGAGCGGATCGCCTTGTCGCAGGGACCGACATTGCTCTTGTCCCACACCTGCACCGACAACATGCGCGGTTCGGGAGCGGAGACGGTTGCAACCTGGTTTAGCGGCATATGTGCGCCATACACTTCGACCGTGACCGGATCGAGCAACTGGATATTGGCCCGGCCGGTACGCAGACCCGCCAGATCACCTTTCAGCGATTCGACGGCGCCGTGCATGCGGCGTTCGAGGTCGGCCTTGTCATATTGAGCCATGGTATTTCAACGCTCCTGATTTTGCACGATCGTCGCAACTCCGTCCCCGGCCAGCACCTTTGTCAGATTGCCGGTTTCGCGGATGTTGAAGACGACGATGGGGATATTGTTTTCGCGGCAGAGAGCAATGGCGCTCGCGTCCATGACCTTCAAATTGTCGTTCAGCACCTTGTCGAAGCTGATCTCATCATAACGCGCAGCGTCGGCTACCTTCTTGGGGTCGGCATTATAAATGCCGTCCACGCTGGTGCCCTTGAACAGCGCGTCGCAGTTCATCTCCGCCGCGCGCAGTGCCGCGGTCGTATCGGTGGTGAAGAAGGGACTGCCCGTCCCCGCCGCGAAGATGACGATCCGGCCCTTTTCCATGTGCCGCACGGCCTTGCGCCGAATATAGGGCTCGCACACGGTCGCCATCGGAATGGCCGATTGAACGCGCGTATCGTAACCGATCTTTTCCAGCGCATTCTGCACCGCCAACGCGTTCATCACGGTGGCGAGCATGCCCATATAATCCGCGCTCGTGCGGTCGAATCCCTTGGCGGCTCCCGCCAGGCCACGAAAGATGTTGCCGCCGCCGACAACGACGCAGATTTCAAAGCCCGCATCCTTCGCCGCAGCGATTTCGGATGCGACACGGTTCACGGTTTCCGGCTCGATGCCGAATTGCCCCTGCCCCATCAGCACTTCGCCCGAGAGTTTCAGCAAGATGCGCTTGAACGGCGGACGAGTCATGCGGGGTAAAATTCCATCAATTGGAGCAGACAAAGGAATGGCGCGCACCTTAGGCAGCGCGCGCCATTCTGTGAAGTCCTTAGCGTCTTCGCCCAGCTTGTCGAGAAGCGTTGCTCCCGAGCGCCGCCCGAACCGAACGCCTTATCAGGTTAGGCCGGGATCAAACGCCCGCAGCCGCAGCGACTTCAGCAGCGAAGTCGCTCGTTTCCTTCTCGATGCCTTCGCCGAGCTGGAAACGGACATAGTTCTTCAGCGTGATCGAAGCGCCTGCATCCTTCGCCGCCTTGGCGACAACGTCAGCGATCGGCGTCTTGTTGTCCATCACGAACAGCTGGCTGAGCAGCGCATTTTCCTTGGCGTACTTGGCGACCGAACCATCAACCATCTTCGCGACGATCTCGGCGGGCTTGCCCGATTCGGCAGCCTTTTCAGCGGCGATGGCGCGTTCACGCTCCAGCAGAGCCGGATCGATGTCAGCAGCCGACAGCGCCAGCGGGAAAGCGGCAGCGATGTGCATCGCGATCTGCTTGCCGAGCGGCTCCAGCACGTCAGCAGGCGCATCGCCCTCCAGCGCGACCAGCACGCCGATCTTGCCGAGGCCCGGCGCAGCGGCGTTGTGAACGTAGGGAACAACAACGCCCTGGCTTACTTCCAGCTGACCAATGCGGCGCAGGGTCTGGTTCTCACCGATGGTGGCGATGTTCGACACCAGCTTTTCGGAGATCGTGCCACCAGCCGGGTGAGCCTGCGACGACAGCGCTTCGGCGTCGGTCGCGCCGCTGTTCAGGGCAACCTGAGCCACGGTGCGGACGAAGTCCTGGAACTGGTCGTTCTTCGCTACGAAGTCAGTTTCGCTGTTCACTTCGACGGCAACGCCCTTGGTGCCAGCGACGGCAACGCCGACCAGGCCTTCGGCAGCGGTGCGGCTCGACTTCTTCTGCGCGGCGGCTAGGCCCTTGGCGCGCAGCCAATCGACGGCGGCTTCCATGTCGCCATTGGCTTCAGCGAGCGCCTTTTTGCAGTCCATCATGCCCGCGCCCGAACGGTCGCGCAGTTCCTTGACGGCAGCAGCGGTAATCTCGGCCATGTTTCGGCTCCTAAATTTCGATGGGGTTCAAATAAACGGGGTTCGAATAAGCACTAGGGCGCGTTCCGGTGGAGCGCGCCCTAGCCTCTTAATCTTGCAGTTCGAAGACCGCGGGATCAGGCCTGAGCGGCGACCTCTTCAACTTCGGGCTCGTCCAGAGCACCAAGGTCAACGCCCGAAGCCTGCTGCGCACCACGGTTGCCCTTGGTGGCTGCGGCGGCGATGGCGTCGCAGTAGAGGCGGATCGCACGGCTGGCGTCATCGTTCGCCGGAACCGGGAAAGCGATACCGTCGGGCGAGACGTTCGAATCGAGGATCGCGACGACAGGAATGCCCAGCGTGTTGGCTTCCTTGATCGCCAACTCTTCCTTGTTGGCGTCGATCACGAACATGACATCAGGGATGCCGTTCATGTCGCGGATGCCACCCAGCGACAGTTCGAGCTTCTCGCGCTCGCGGGTCATCTGAAGGACTTCCTTCTTGGTGAAGCCGTGGGTGTCACCCGACAGCTTCTCTTCAAGGGTCTTCAGACGCTTGATCGAACCCGAAATGGTCTTCCAGTTGGTGAGCATGCCGCCCAGCCAGCGGTGGTTGACGAAGTGCTGGCCCGACTTGCGGGCGGCTTCAGCGATCGGGTCCTGCGCCTGGCGCTTGGTGCCGACGAACAGCACCTTGCCGCCGCCGGCGACGGTCGCCGACACGAAGTCCAGCGCGCGGCCGAACAGCGGCACGGTCTGCGACAGGTCAAGGATGTGGATGCCGTTGCGCTCGCCGAAGATGTACGGCTTCATGCGCGGGTTCCAACGGTGGGTCTGGTGGCCGAAGTGGGCGCCAGCCTCGATCAATTGGTGCATGGTGACGACAGGTGCCGCCATAATAGTTCTCCTTCCGGTTTAACCTCTGGGAATCAGGAACTGGGGCGTCACGCCGTCAGCACCGGATATGTGCGATTCCCATGTGGAATGGCGCGCCCCTTAGCGCGGCGCCCCGCGCGATGCAAGGGCTTGACGACGCCTACAAAGTGGAACATATAGGGAACATGGGAACAAATCGGACATTCGGCCGGTTTGGACTTCAATCAGGACCTACGGTTCTCAGCACAGGAAGAGTGAGCGGTCTTATGTTCACCATTGTTGCAGCTACGGTTTTCTTCGCGGCCTTTCTACTCGCCGCCAGCGTGATAGTCGGGATGTTCGCGCTCTATCATGAAAAGATGGTAGCCGCCCTGTTGTTTGAGCCCATCCCTCATGAGCCGCCAGTATATCGCCTACGGATCAGCCGCCGCCGTGCCGCGCCAAGCCGTCCGCTTGCTCCCACTGCAACACGGCCGCACGCTTTCGCCGCCTGATCCGGTCGTCACGTTCCCGTGGCGGTCACTTGTTGCCGCCGGACTTTAGCGTAGGACATCATCCCAAACGGGATCGTCACGAGATATATGGCGCACAGGAATAGCAGCGTCAGCCAAGGATCGGTGATCAGCAACGCGGCGAGCAAGCCAGCGACGGCGATCGCCTCAAGTCTGATCCTCTTACGGAGCCGCAGCGCCGACCAAGTGTAGGTCGCAATGCTGGAAATCATTAGAAAGGCGATAAAGGCCGTCCACGGCGCAACCACATACCACGCCCGGAAGACCTCCTGCCCTGTCACCAGCCACAGATAAAGTGGCACGAACGCCAGCCCCGCTCCCGCAGGCGCTGGCACGCCCGTCAAGAACCCGGCCGATTTATGCGGCTGTATGTCGGCGTCGATATTGGCGTTGAAACGCGCAAGCCGCAGCGCGCACGATAGCGCATGCGCCAGCGCGAATATCCAGCCGAACTTCGGCATGGCGTGCAGTGACCAGAGGTACAGGATCAGTGCTGGCGCAACACCAAAGGCGATGGAGTCGGAAAGCGAATCCAACTCCGCGCCGAATCGGCTTTCCCCACGCAGCAGCCGAGCGATGCGACCGTCGAGCCCGTCCAGCACGCCCGCGATCAGGATGGACAGAACTGCCCTCTCCCACTCTCCGGAAATGCCATAGCGCACGCCCGTCAGGCCGAAGCATAGCGCCATTGCAGTGACGGCATTGGGCGCGACCATCCGCAGCGTGATGCCCCGGCGAAGCCCACGCGGGATAGCGCGCCGCTGCCTCATTGCTGGATACCCGAAATGACCCGCATGTCGCCAATCTGGCCTAGGATGGTCTCGCCAGCAACGGTCCTTTGCCCCAGCACCACGCGCGGCGCCGTTCCAGCGGGAAGGTATACGTCCACGCGGCTGCCAAAGCGGATGAGCCCGATCCGCTGCCCCGCCGCGATCATGTCGCCCGGCTTCACGAACGGCACGATCCGCCGCGCCACCAGCCCTGCAATCTGGGTGAAGCCGACGCGCACGCCGTCATGCCGCTCCACCAATATGTGCTGGCGCTCATTATCCTCACTCGCCTTGTCGAGGTCGGCGTTCAGGAACTTGCCCGAAATATAGACGACCGACTTTACCGTCCCGCCGATCGGCGTGCGGTTAATATGGACGTCGAACACGCTCATGAAGATCGACACGCGGATCATCGGCTGATCGCCCAGGCCATCCGCTCCAGCCATCTCACGCGGCGGCGGCACGCGCTGGATCAGCGTCACCAGGCCGTCGGCTGGCGCCACGATCGCCCTCTCATCCTGCGGCACGGCGCGCACCGGGTCACGAAAGAAGGCGAACACCCAGATCGTCACCATCACCATCAGCCAGCCGGGTATCGTCCAGCCTACCAGGAACAGCACTGCCGTAATCGCCGCAGCAATCAGGCCGAATTTCATCCCCTCCGGATGCACCGAAGGGAAGCGCCACTTCACATTGCCGCCCAAGGCGACGGTGATTTCGTCATTTTCCATGGCACCTGTCTTTAGGGACAGTCACTTGCAGTGACAACGGCCGATCCTGCACTGAACGCACGGCAAGTCTGACGTCCCGTGACCGCCAATGCGGAGTTGAACATTGCCGCCGCTTTCCCTAGGGCGTGTCGCAATTGCATCCAAACAAAGAAGGCGAAGAGGCGCATGGCGAAGATCAAGGTCAAAAACCCTGTCGTGGAGATCGACGGCGACGAAATGACGCGGATCATCTGGCAGTGGATCCGTGAACGCCTCATTCTCCCCTATCTCGACATCGACCTCAAATATTATGACCTGAGCGTCGAAAAGCGCGACGAAACCAACGACCAGATCACCGTCGATTGCGCCAATGCCGTCAAGCAATATGGGGTCGGCGTGAAGTGCGCCACCATCACCCCGGACGAAGCGCGCGTCGAGGAATTCGGCCTCAAGGAAATGTGGAAGTCGCCCAATGGCACCATCCGCAACATCCTGGGCGGCGTCGTGTTCCGCGAACCGATCGTCATCAAGAACGTGCCCCGCCTCGTTCCCGGCTGGACCGACCCCATCGTCATCGGCCGTCACGCGTTCGGCGACCAGTATCGCGCCACCGACTTCCTGGTCCCCGGCCCCGGCAAGCTGCGCATGGTCTGGGACGGCGCGAATGGCGAGAAGATCGAGAAGGACGTCTTCAACTTCCCCAGCCCGGGCGTCGCCATGGGCATGTACAACCTCGACGATTCGATCCGCGACTTCGCTCGCGCCAGCATGAATTATGCGCTCGATCGCGGATGGCCGCTGTATCTGTCGACCAAGAACACCATCCTCAAGGCTTATGACGGCCGCTTCAAGGACCTGTTCCAGGAAGTGTTCGACAAGGAATTTGCCGATCAGTTCAAGGCGCAGGGCATCGTCTACGAACACCGCCTGATCGACGACATGGTCGCCTCTGCCCTGAAGTGGAGCGGCAAGTTCGTGTGGGCGTGCAAGAATTATGACGGCGACGTGCAGTCCGACACCGTCGCGCAGGGCTTCGGCTCGCTGGGCCTCATGACCTCCGTCCTCCTCTCGCCCGATGGCAAGACCGTCGAAGCGGAAGCCGCGCACGGCACCGTCACCCGCCACTATCGCCAGCACCAGCAGGGCAAGCAGACGTCGACCAACCCGATCGCGTCGATCTTCGCCTGGACGCAGGGTCTGGCCTATCGCGGCAAGTTCGACGATACCCCGGAAGTCACGAAGTTCGCCGAAACGCTGGAACGGGTCTGCATCGAAACCGTGGAAAGCGGCGCGATGACCAAGGATCTTGCCTTGCTGATCGGTCCGGATCAGGCATGGATGACCACCGAGCAGTTCTTCGAGGCGATCCGCGCGAACCTCGAAACCGCCATGGGCAATTGGAACTGATCCAGCCTTTTAGGCATTCAGTACGGAAACGGAATAAGGCGGTGCCGTCCAACGGCGCCGCCTTTTCCATGGCGGGAGATCGGCGATGACGACAGCAACACGCAAACGGCTGGAGGTCCGCACCGCGGTGCCCGCCGACGTTCGCGGAATCCAAAGGCTGATCGCGCGCGTCTATCCCGGCATGGCCAACTATTCGCTCGCAACCCTGCGCGGCCAGATCAACAATTTCCCGAACGGCTGCTTCGTCGCCCTCTACGACAACAAAATCGTCGGCTATTGCGCGACCATGCGCGTCAGCCGGTCGATGGCCTTTTCCTTCCATGATTGGGAAGAAATCACCGCCAACGGCTTTGGCACCCGGCACAGTGCGGCTGGTGAATGGCTCTACGGCTATGAAATGGCGGTCGATCCAAAGCTGCGCGGGCTGCGTATCGGCCAGCGGCTCTATGACGAACGCAAGGAACTGGCCGAAGAGTTGGACCTGCACGGCATCGTTATCGCGGGCCGCATGCCCGGCTATGCTCGCGCGAAACGCCGGGTCGATGGCCCCGCCGATTACCTCGACAAGGTGGTCCAGGGCAGGCTGCGCGACCAGGTCATCAGCTTCCAGCTCAAGAACCAGTTCGAACCGCTCGGCGTCCTCGAAAACTATCTGCCCGAAGACAAGCAGTCGGACGGCCACGCCGCGCATCTTGTCTGGCGCAACCCCTATGTCGATCCCGACGAAGCGCCCGAAATGCGGGTGCCGCGCGGCGTTGAGAGCGTTCGCCTAGCCACCTGCCAGCTTCAGGCCCGCGCCGTTGCCGACTTCGATGAATTTATTCGCAACATCGAATATTTCGTTGATGTTGCAGCAGATTATCGTTCCGACTTCATCGTCTTTCCGGAACTGTTCACCCTCCCCCTGCTCTCCTTCGAAACCAAGAAACTGTCTCCACTGGAAGCGATCGACAAGCTCACCGGCTACACACCGCGTCTGACGAAGGAACTGACGCGCATGGCGCTGGAATATAATATCAACATCATAGGCGGCTCTCACCCGACGCGCGCAGACGATGGCGATATCCAGAACATCGCCTATGTCGCCCTGCGCGATGGATCGGTGCATACGCAGGAAAAAATCCACCCGACCCCCAACGAAGCTTTCTGGTGGAACATCAAGGGCGGCGATTCGCTAGACGTGATCCAGACCGATTGCGGCCCGATCGGCGTCCTCATCTGCTATGACAGCGAATTTCCGGAGCTAGCCCGCCGCCTCGTGGATCAGGGCGCGCGCATCATCTTCGTTCCCTTCTGCACCGACTCGCGCCTCGGCTATATGCGGGTGCGCTACTGCGCGCAGGCGCGGGCGATCGAAAACCAATGCTATGTCGTCATGTCCGGCAATGTCGGCAATCTGCCCAACGTCGACAACATGGACATCCAATATGCGCAAAGCGCCATCCTGACACCCTGCGACCTACCCTTCGCCCGGGATGGCATAGCGGCGGAGTCCACCGAGAATGTCGAAACGCTGACCATGGCCGACGTCAACCTAGCCGACCTCAGCTGGGCGCGAGCGGAAGGCACGGTGCGCAACCTCCGCGATCGCCGGTTCGACCTTTATCATATCGACTGGGACAGCAGCCCCGATCATGCCCATGCCCCCAGCGGCGGCCCGGTGCCCGCTGGCGGCCACAATGCGCCTGGTGGTGGGTGAGAGGATCGAAGCTTGGCTACCTTTTCGCTCCCTACCTCATGCAAAGGGATGTCTCGAAGGGATGGTTTTGGGCTTTCCTGCCCTTAAGAACAAGAAAGGGGCTTCGACAAGCTCAGCCCGAACGGGGAGAATATGAGCTGTTTCAAGGCATGATCGTCTCATGCCTATCAGCGCCTCACTTCGACATCGATATCGTGACCGACGCCATCCCCGAAGGCAGCGCGCGGGGCTTGTCGATCACCACCTCGGCCTGCCGCACATGGTCGAAGGCGAGGCAGGATCGCGCCAGTTCCGCGCCAAACGTCTCGATCAGCCCGATGCGTTTTTCTGCCAGCATCCGCGCCAGTTCGTGGACGCGGCGATAGTCGATCGTCGCCCCCAACATGTCCTCCGTCACCGGATCGACCAGCAGCGTGATGCTGACCACCAGCGGCTGGAACGTGCCGATCTCGTCGGGATTGATGCCGATGTCCGCCATCAGTGGCAGGTCGCGCACGGCGACCCGCGTCGTGGAGCAGGACTCAACCAAGAGCCGCTGCCCGCTTGGCAGCCTGCACCGTGTTGGCAAGCAGGCAGGCGATGGTCATCGGCCCCACCCCGCCCGGCACTGGCGTCACCGCTCCAGCATGACCGAGTTCGTCAAAGGCACAATCGCCCACCAGCTTTTCCTTCCCATCCTCGTTCATCACGCGGGTGATGCCGACATCGATCACGATCGCGCCCGGCTTCACCCAATCTCCTCGCACGAGGCGCGGACTGCCGGCGGCGGCAACGACGATATCGGCAGTGCGCACGATGTCGGCCAGGCCCTTGGTTGCGATATGCGTGACGGTCACCGTGCATTCGCGTTCCAGCAGCAGCATGGCGACAGGCTTGCCGACGATGTTCGACTTGCCGATGACTACGGCGTTGAGGCCGCGATAGTCATCCACCACCGTGTCGAGCAGGCGCATGCAGCCGAGCGGCGTGCACGGCACCAGCCCACCAATCCCGGTCGACAGCCGCCCGACGTTGACGGGGTGAAACCCATCCACATCTTTGGCCGGATCGATCGCGTCCAGCACCCGCGTCGCGTCGATCTGCCGGGGGAGAGGCAACTGCACCAATATGCCATGAACGCCCGGGTCGGCATTAAGCGACGCGATCAGCGACAGCAACTCGGCTTGCGCGATGGAAGTGTCCAGCCGATGCTCGATCGACCGCATGCCCGCTGCCTTCGTCTCCTTGACCTTGCGGCGGACATAGACCTGGCTTGCCGGATCATCGCCCACCAGCACGACGGCGAGCGTCGGCAGTACCCCGGTGCGCGCATGCAGCTCCGCCGCTTGGCGTGCCGTCTCCGCGCCGATTGTGCGGGCGAGCGCCTTGCCGTCGATGGTCAGGGCCACGCGCGGATCAGTTGCGGAAAACGACTGTGCGGCTGTCATTGACCAGAACCCTGTCTTCCAGATGATATTCAACCGCCGTCGCCAGCACGCGCCGTTCGATGTCGCGGCCCTTACGAACGAGGTCGTCGGGGCTGTCGGCATGGCTGATCCGCTCGACATCCTGATGGATGATCGGCCCTTCATCGAGGTCGGCGGTGACATAATGCGCGGTCGCGCCGATCATCTTGACGCCGCGCGCATGCGCCTGATGATAAGGCTTGGCGCCTTTGAAGCCGGGCAGGAAGCTGTGGTGAATGTTAATGCAGCGGCCAGACAAATAAGCGGCCAGATCGTCCGACAATATCTGCATGTAGCGGGCCAGCACGATCAGTTCCGCGCCGGTTTCCTCGACCACCGCCTTGATCTGCGCTTCCTGCCGCGCCTTCGTGTCCTTGGTGACGGGCAGGTGATGATAGGGAATATCGCCGATCATCGTGGTGTTCAGCGCGGCCATCGGATGGTTGGACACAATGCCGACCACATCCATCGGCAATTCGCCGATGCGGTGGCGATAAAGCAGGTCGCCCAGGCAATGGTCGAACTTCGACACCAGCAGGAGCACCCTCCGCCGCTCCGCCGCATCGCGCAGGCTCCATTCCATGCCATGATCGTCGGCCACCGGTCGAAAGGCAGCGCTCAGCTTATCGATGTCGTTCCACGGCGCAGTCAGGTCGACCACCACCCGCATGAAGAACAGGCCGCTTTCGCGATCGTCGAACTGCTGGGCTTCAAGGATATTCCCACCATGCGAGGCGAGGAAGGCGGCGACGGTGGCGACCAAGCCCGGCCGGTCGGCGCAGGACAAGGTCAGGATGCAGGTCTGGGTCAATCGATCCCCCTATGGATGATGTGCGTTAATTCTGGTTCGACCGGTGCTGCCCGATCCACTCCGCCGTCCGCGCCAAGCCGCCGAACGGATAGAAGTGCAGCCGCACCGGACCATGGCCGGAATGCAGGCCAGCGGCGATGTCGCCCACCAGCCGGTCTGGCCCAGCCGCGCCCAGCAGGCGCGACAGGGAAATCCCGTATTTGGCAAGCACCGAAGCGGACGCGCCCACGCCGCAATGGGCAGCAAAACGCAGCAGCGTCTTGATCCCCGCCGGCCCCGGCACACCGATCCGCACAGGCGCATCGATGCCCCGCCGCCGCAGTTCGATCAGCCAGTCGAGCACCGGCGCCGCATCGAACCCGAACTGGGTGACGATCAGCGGGGCCATGCCGCGATCCGACACCTCCGCGCACTTCGCCAGAAGCGCGCTCCACCGGGCCTCTTCGTCCATCACCGGATGTCCTTCCGGATGCCCCGCAATACCGATCGCCTTCACGCCATGCGTTTCGAATAGGCCGGTGCGAAGCAACGAAAGCGCATCCTCGAACGGCCCCGCAGGAACGGGAGGATCGCCCGCCACCAGGAACATGCGGCGCACGCCTGCTTCCTCGGCCGACCGGCGCACCGTCTGTTCCAGCTCCTCAAAGGACCCGATCCGCCGCGCCGACAGATGCGACATGGGTTCAAAGCCAAGGTCACGGACCAGCTTCGCCGCGTCGATCCGCGCATCGATCGTCTCGCCCGGCAGGAAAGTTATGGCGATCGGCGTTTCCGGCGCCAGCATCGACGCGGCGGAACCCAGGGCGTCGCAATCCTTGGCCGTCATCTCGATCGAATAGCCATCCGTGATCCGCTTGGGGATATGCTGTTCCCAGTTCGGGTGGATCGTCGCCGCGCCCGCCATGACCGCTCTCCTGAAGTGTTTGGGCTTTGCCGAGCAGCGTCGGCCACTCGATCTTTTTGCCATTTCTTCTCTAGCGCCTTTCCTTTAATTCGTATATAGGAAATTTCACGAATACGAATTAAGGCGATTTCATCGTGTCCGCTTCCACCGCAAATCTTGTCCTTCTGCCCGGCCTTCTCTGCGACTCCCGCATGTTTGGCGCGCAGCTGAAGCGTTTCCCCGACGCCTTCGCAATCGATGGCTTTGGCGCGTGTGACAGCATCGCGGAGATGGCGCAGCGCGTGATCGCCTCTGGCCCCGAGAAGATGGCGCTGCTCGGCCATTCTATGGGCGCACGGGTCGCACTAGAGGTTGTGCGGCTTGCCCCTGAGCGCGTGGAAAAGCTCGCTCTGATTAGCACCGGCACACACACCGTCCGTGAAGGAGAGGCAGAGAAGCGCCACACCCTGCTGGCGCTCGCCCGGGCGGAGGGCATGGCCGCACTGGTGGACCGCTGGCTTCCCCCCATGGTCGCCCCTGCCCGCCGCGCCGATCAAGAGTTGATCGCGCCGCTGCACCTAATGGCGACACAGGCCGGGATCGAAACCTATGCGTCGCAGATCACCGCCCTTCTCGGCCGCCCGCAGGTCGAATCGCTGCTGCCGAACATCGCCTGTCCGACGCTGGTCGCGGTGGGCGACGCTGATGAATGGAGCCCGCCCGAACAGCACCGCGCCATAGCTGCGCGCATCCCCGGTGCGCACCTCAAGATCATCGCCGGGGCGGGCCACATGCTGCCCGCCGAGGCGCCTGATGCCCTTAACGAAGCCATAGCCGACTGGCTGGACATGCCCGTCGGCTCCAATACCATGATGGGAGACGATGAATGACTGAAAGCCTGCAAAATCTGGTCGAAGGCAAGGGTGACCTCGTTCACTTCCTGCGCAACCAGCAGACCGGCCCCAACGCCTATCCGGGCGTTCCCGCGGAATATTCCAACTGGCGCAACGAACAGACCGCATGGGCGCAGAAGGCCGTGCTGTTCAATCAGTCCTATCACATGGTCGATCTGGAAGTCAGTGGGCCCGACGCCTTCGCGATGCTGAACCATCTCGGCATCAACAGCTTCAAGGGCTTCATTCCCGATCGCGCCAAACAGTGGGTGCCGGTCACGCCCGACGGCTACGTCATCGGCGACGTGATCCTCTTCTACCTTGAAGAAAACCGCTTCAACCTGGTCGGCCGTGCCCCCGCCATCGAGTGGGTGGAATATCATGCCCAGACCGGCAAGTGGAACGTCACCGTCGAACGCGACGAGCGCACCGCCGTCCGCCCTGACCCGGAAAACCGCAAGTCTTACCGCTATCAGCTGCAAGGGCCGAACGCGATGCAGACGCTTGAGGCGGCAATGGGCCAGACCCCGCCCGACCTCAAATTCTTCCATATGACCACGCTCGACATCGCCGGTTGCAAGGTGCGCGCGCTCCGCCACGGCATGGCGGGTCAGCCGGGCTATGAGCTGTTCGGTCCCTGGGCCGAGCGCGAAACCGTGCGCCAGGCGCTGATCAAGGCGGGCGAACCCTTCGGCCTGACGCTGGTGGGCGGCCGCACCTATTCGTCCAACACGCTCGAATCGGGCTGGATCCCCTCCCCCCTGCCTGCCGTCTACAGCGGCGAAGCGCTCAAGCCCTATCGCGAATGGCTGACCGCCAACTCCTACGAAGCCAAGGCGTCGATCGGCGGCAGCTATGTCCCCGACAGCATCGATGGCTATTATCTGACCCCCTGGGATCTCGGTTATGGTCTGTTCGTGAAGTTCGATCATGATTTTATCGGCCGCGAAGCGCTGGAGAAGATCGCGGCCGGACCGCATCGCAAGAAGGTGACGCTGGCGCTCGACAGCCAAGACGTCGCCCGCGTCATCAGCTCCGCTTTCCAGAAGGGCGACCGCGCGAAATATTTCGAATTCCCCTCGGCGGTCTATTCGATGCACCCCTATGACTCGGTGCTGGTCGATGGCAAGCAGGTCGGCCTGTCCACCTGGGTCGGCTACAGCGCCAATGAAGGCCGCATGCTGACGCTGGCGATGTTGGACGCCGAATATGCCGAGCCCGGCACGAAGGTGACGCTGCTGTGGGGCGAACCCGATGGCGGTACCAGCAAGCCGACCGTCGAGCCGCACATCCAGGTCGAAATTCACGCCACTGTCAGCCCCGCGCCCTATTCCGAAGTCGCGCGTGACAGCTATGCGGATGGATGGCGGACCCGCAAGACCGCCTGATCATCCAACCGGCGGGGTGTTTTTCTCCCGGCATCCCGCCGGATTTTTTGGAGGCAGTGCTGCTGTGCTCCTGCAAAGGCAAGAGCCTAATTCGGCGCTTGGACCTGGGCTCCTGCCTTCGCAGGAGCACGGCGTATATCCTTCACCCGTTTGCCCTGAGCGCGAACGGCGCCGGGATCAGCAGCATACTTCAGGCAATATCGAACAAAGCCGCCGTCCGTGTCAGCGCGGACACCACGCGCCGGTCGAGTTCCTCATCGAACCGCACTACCGGCACGGCGACGCTGAACGCCCCGGCCACTTCCCCATCCGCGCGCGCCACATAGGCCAAGCCGTAAATGCCGGGCGTGCTTTCTTCCCGCGTGCGCGCCACGCCCGTCTGCCGCACCAGCCTGATCTCCTGCCGCAGGGCATCCGCGTCCGTGATCGTCGTGGGAGTCAGCGCCTCGCGACGGCTTTCCTCCAGATAGCGTTCGAACTCTTCGTCCGGCATCGCCGCCAGCAAGGCCTTGCCCGCCGAAAAACAGTGGAGCGGCGTGCGACGGCCGGTCTGCACGGCATAGCGCAGCGCATGGTCGCTGGTTTCGGTGATCAGCGCTTCCATCTCCCACCCCTTGCGCACGAAGAAGGAGCTGGTCTCGTTCAGCTGGACGCGGAGCGACCGCACCAGCGGCGCGGCCCGTTCGGCGAGCGAGAAGGCAGGCGTCGGCCCCTGTAACCGGGCCAACCCCGGCCCGGCGCTGTAGCGGCGACCTTCGCGTTGCAGATAGCCGCGCTCCGTCAGCGTCGCGAGCAGGTAGGACAGGCTGCTGACAGGGATCGACAGAGCCTGCGCGATCTCCTGCGCCACTAGTGGGCGGCGGCACGACACGACATATTCGATGATGTCGATCGTGCGCATGGCGGATTTGACGGTGGGCGATAGCGTCTGTTCGTTCATGGCCCGACTTTAGCATCAGGAATGAAATGGAATAGCCTCATGCCGAAAAGATGAGCGATCCGCTGCGTTCCAGGAAACGCCATCCTCCAGTGGTGCGGATGAACCTGTCCTTGAATGATCCCACCAACGGCGTGCCTGGGCCGACGAATAACAGCATAGCGCTTTCGCCTGTGGCCTCATCTGTGCTGAGAACGTCGATGACGACATTGGCGCAGACATGGCGGGTGGTACGCGGCGGGCGGGCGAGGAAGGCGGCCAATATAGCTTCGCGGCCAACAATCGGCTGATCGGGCGCGGTTGGCCGGGATAACCGGCCATCATCCGTGAACAAATGGGCTGCGGCTTCCCATTTCGCCGCATCGTTGAGATTGGCATAATGGTGGACGAGACGGGTACAATCCCACTCGATTGCGCGGCGCTGGTCAGGGGTTGGGAAGCTCATGAGGTCTTCGGCGCTGCGGCGTTACGTGGCAGGGGCCTGCTCTTGGTCATTTTGCAATCCATCCGCCGGGAGGCGGGCTGCTCCTCCCGGCGGACGCCCCCGCTCAGAGGTAGAGTTGCGGGTTGATGGGCAAGTTGTTTTCCCGGCAGTAGCTCTCATAATGGTTGATGAACCACCATACATCGGCCGTCTCCACGAACTTGCCATCCTCGTCGTAGAATTCGATCGGCCCCTGCATCCATCCCCACAGTTTGCCACCCTGGGGATGCTCGCTGACCAGTGTGTGCCGTTCGCCGGGCACTTCCAAGAAGAAGTCGCCTGGGCCTGCGACCCAATCATGCTCCAGATAGCGCAGGCTGCCTTCCAGGCACATCATGACTAGCCGCCCGCGATGCTTGTGCGTGCCGACGACGCCCGGTCCTTTCAACCAGAGCACATTGCAATAGATGTTCTGGCGGACGTCGAACGCGAGGTGACGAATGGCGGCGTTGGGACCGAACGGCACCCAAGGACTTTCCGCCTCCGACGGCCCGATGAAGCTGCCCTTGACGCCATGCGCCTCAATCACATGAGACAGGTTTTCGGGCACATCGACGATCTTGAAGGCGGTCGATGGGGGGGCGGTCATTACAGTGGACATGATGATGCGATCCTGTTTCCGTTATGTGGGGTTGATCAGAACTTCACGCCCAGCCTGGCATACCATTCGGCCGGACGATTATAGGTGCCGTAGAATTGCCCCCCGGCGATCTGCGCCTGACCCGTGGTCAGGAAACGTTCGTTGAAGACGTTAGTGCCGCCCACCGTGACGCTGTAGCGGTCGTCAGGCAGGCGCAGCGTGACGTTGGCATTGACGACGTTCGAAGCCTTGCGGTTGAGCAGGAAGGTCCCTTCGGTGTCGTTGCGCATCCGCGACGTGTAGGTCCAGTCGGCCAACATTATGAGCTTCGCGCCGCTGCTGCCCACATCCAGCTCGACGCGCGGGCTGACATTGACCTTCCAATGCGGCGTCTTGGGCAGTTCGGCACCCACGAACACACCGCCCTGGATCACGCTGGGCGCGACAACCGCGCCCGGCAGTACCGAGGTATATTTGGCGTCGATATAGCCGAGCGATGTCGTCAGGGCGAAGGCGCGGATGGGCGCGAAGACCGCTTCGGCCTCGAACCCCTTGATGCGGGCGTCACCGGCGTTCTGGATGGTGGGGGACACGCCCTGCTGGAAGTTCAGCTGGATGCCCTTATAGTTGGTGGTGAAGGCCGCGAAGTTTAGCTGCAGACGCCGGTCGAACAGCTTCGACTTGAGCCCGATTTCCCAAGTCGTCGCCTTTTCCTCGTCAAAGTTCGGAGCATCGGGGAGCGGGTTCGATAGGCGCGTCGTCCAACCGCCGGTCTTGTACCCTTTCGACCAGGAAGCATAGGCCATAAGGTCGTCGCTGGGATAAAGCTGGACGCCGATCTTGGGCGAGAAATTGTCGAAGGTCTTGCGGTTCACGCCACCGGGATAAAGCTGCAGCGGGGCGTTGGCGTTGGGGAAGCCTGCCGCGATCCGGCAATCGTCGCTGATCGGGGTCAGCGATGCGCAGGGCGGGACGCCAAAGCCGTTCAGGATCTTGTAGGTCAGGCCGTTGAGATCGGTCTGAAACCCTTCGAACGACTTCTTTTCCTTGGTATAGCGCGCGCCGACCGTGATGCCGACCAGGTCGATCGGCTTAAAGTCCAACTGCCCGAACACAGCGCCATTCTTGGTGCTCAGAAGGTTGTTGCCGTCGATAGACAGCAACCCTTCGGCGAAGGTCACATATTCATGAAGGTTACCCGACTCTTCGAAATAATAAGCGCCAAGAACATACTTCAGCCGTTCGTCCAGCGCGTTGCCTAGCATCTGGAACTCCTGGCTGAACTGCTTCTGATTCATCTCGAAACTGATCTGAAGCATGTTGAGCGGCGACCCGTCATTATCCAGCCCCGCCTTCCAGTGCAGTTCGCGATAAGCCGTAATGGATTTCAGCGTCAGGCTGTCGGACAGATCATATTCGATCGTTCCTGCGGCGCCGTAGGATTGCATGCGCGAGAAGTTGGATCCCGTTGCGTAGCTGCTGTCCTTGTCGCCCGTCACAAAGCGATTGTCGTAAGGTAGGCGGTTGTTGTCGGGATTGGCGTCGGCATTGACGCCGAAGATCGCGGGCAGGTCAAACAAGCCGGTGCGCCCGGCACGCCGAAAGGCATAGACGAAAGACGGCGGGCCGTTGCCGCACCCGGTCGATTGGCCCGCAATGGCGCAGTTATAGCTGCCCGCGAACACATCGAACGCGCCGCCCGCGACATTGGGTGTGGTCGCCAGCAGCGTGTTGGGGAGCTGTTCCTGCTTGCTGTTGCTATAGTCCCCGGTCAACGACACGCGCACGGCATCGCTCGGTTCCCAGCGCAGCTTGGTGCGCAGGCTCCAGGCATCTTCGCCGCCCTCACGGCCGATCCCGGCATTTTCATAACCGGACGCGGAATAGGCGGTCGCCGGTTCGACCTGATAGGTGCCCGGCTGCGCGCCCGGGAAAGGCTTGCGCTTGAAATAGCCGTTGCGCGTCTTGACGGAAAAGGACACCGAGCTCGCCAGCGTGTCGCTGATCGGAATGTCCGCCGTGCCGCGCGCCTGGAACAGCCTGTAGCTGCCCACCGTCGCATCGCCGATGAAGCGGAACTTGTCACCCGGATCATGGGTGACAATGGAAATCGCGCCGCCGATGGTGTTGCGGCCGAACAGCGTGCCCTGCGGACCTTTAAGCACTTCGATCCGCTCGACGTCGCCCAGTTCCTGGTTCGCGCCGACCGAACGTGCCAAATAGACGCCGTCCAGATAGACGCCGACGCCCGGATCGATGTTGAACGCGAAGTCGTTCGATCCGATGCCGCGGACATAGGCTGCCAGCACCGATGACGACCCGGAAAAGGGCGTACCCGCATCGAATGTCACATTGGGGGCCAGGCCCGAAAGCGACGCCACGCTCTGCACCGCGCGCTCCTGCAATGCATCGTTGGTGAAGGCGGTAATCGCGATCGGCACCTTCTGCACATTTTCCGAACGACGCTGGGCCGTGACGACGATGTCCTGGACGCCACCGGTCTGGGGCACTTCCTCAGCGGCAGGCACTGGATCGGGCGTGGCGGTGGTGCCAGCGGGTGCGGGCGTCACTTCCTGGGCGTACCCCGGTGTCAAAGTCCCGGCCGCTATGGCCAGCACCGACGCAACGGGCAATGCGGCTATCATCTTGATCATGGTTCCTCCCCTCGGCAATGGACGCTTTTCGCGCTCCCCATCGAAATGACAGAAACCCGCCTCTCCCGCTTGCACTGGAGCGCTGCCGATCAGGACTCCAGCGCAATTTGATTCATTTCCGCGAATTTTCACGAATGCGAATTTCTGCCTTGGTCAGTTTGCCAGATAACCGCCATCGATCGGGATGCACGCGCCGGTGATGAAGGCCGCCCTGTCCGACAGCAGGAAGGCCGTAAGGTGCCCGCACTCCTCCGGCTCGCCCAGCCGCTTGATCGCCTGGGGCGCAAGCAGCGCTTCCAGGAACTCGGGCGAAGTGCCCTCGAGCAGCTTGGAGCGGATCGCGTTGGGCAGGATGGCATTAACGCGCACATTGACGTCGCCATTCTCCCCCGCCGCCGTTCGCGTCAGACCAAGGATCGCATGCTTAGTCGCCGCATAGACGCCTGCTTCGCGGAGGCCCACCGCTCCCGCGATGGATGAGACGTTGACGATGCTGCCGCCACCCTGCTCCCGCATAACGGTCAGAGCGCCGCGCATGATGCGGAAGCAGCTTTTGAGGTTCACATCGTTCACCTTGTCCCACAGATCATCGCTGCTGTCCGCCAGCATGGATTTAAGGCCGATGCCCGCATTGTTGACGGCGAAGTCGATACGCCCATCGATCGCGCGCGTCTGCGCAATCAGCGCGTCGATATCGGCCGCGCTGGTAACATCGGCCGCCATAAAGCGCGCGGTGCCGCCCGCCGCTTCGATCTCCGCAACCGCTTGCGCGCCTTCTGCCGCAGAGGAGGTGAGGTCGCTCAACACGACATGCGCCCCTTCCGCCGCCAGCACCTTCGCGATGCCGCGCCCGATGCCGCTGGCAGCGCCAGTGACAAAGCCCGTTTTCCCGGCAAGCAATCCGTTGGTCATCTGCGTCACTCCTGCATGCTGATGATAGGCGCGCTCCTGCGATCGGAGCGGCCGATGGACGATCTTTGGAAATTACCGCTGGTCAGGCGCGCGCGATCTGGCGCCCTTCGCGAGGTGAATAGCCGTGCCGCTTGCGGAAGCAGCGCGCGAAATAAGCAGGGTCGTTGAAGCCGAGTTCAAGGGCGATCGCGGTGATGTTCGCCGCCCGGTCGGCCGCAAGCATTTCCAACGCCCGTTCCAGCCGCCGGTCCAATATATAGGCGCGCAGCGTCGTGCTTTCAGCCGCGAACCAGGTCTGGATCGTTCGGGGCGATATGCCAACTTCGCGCGCGATGGATTCCGTGTCGAGATTCGGGTCGCCCAGCCGTGCCTCCACGATCGCCTTGACCCGCGCCAGTCCCCGGCCATCGACATTGGGGCCGCCGCGCACAGCGCTGCGCAAGGCAAGGCCCAGCAGGTCCAGCATCAGCGTTTCGGCGCCCTCGGCCCAACTTGGATCAGGCGGCGCGGCGCGGCTCTCCGCCTCTCGCCACAGGGCAAGAGCGAGTTGGTGAAAACTGTGGACGGTCGGCGAATTGCCGGGCGTCGGACTGCCGATATGGAGGTCCAGCTGCGGCACCCGCTGTTCCAGTTCATGGCGGGCGACATCGACCACCATCATTTCATGGGATGCAACCTCGATCCGCATCGGCGCTGCGGTGGTGCAGATGGAAAGGTCGCCGGGCCGCAGGACGCATTCGCGGCCGGATTGGCGCTGCTCGCTGAGACCAAGGGTCTGGAGATGCACCAGCAGCCGCTCTTCCCCATGGTGTCGCGCGCTGCGCGACACGACCGAAGATTCTGCCCGTGCCTTGAAAATGGTGAGGTCGCCCAGCGTCCAACAACCAAGCTGCCCGAGAAATTCGTGGTTGGAACTGTCGATCATCAGCCCGGCGGACCGGCCAGAGGCGATCCTGTTCCAGTAAGCCAAGCGATCACGCCTGGCGACGTCCTGCGTCGAGAATTGCTCGATCATCCACCGCTCTCCTGACTGGAACAGTTTCACATAAATTATGAAAAGGAAATAGTGGCGGTCGTCATCCTCTTGACCTTCATCCGGCTCGTTGCAGGTGATGGGGCCATAATCATCGTCAAGAGACTGATAAATCTTATTTTATCTCCGTTTCATTCCCTCCCGTGGAATATATCTTCAGACCAAGACTTAGAAAAAATGAATATCTGCGGATCAGTTCGAATGATCGCCACGGCGCGATGTGGGGCCACAGCAGACCTAAAGCTCGTTCGGAGGCCGAAGATTTCTCGGCGCGTGCGAGGTGGAGCGTGCAATGAACCATCTTCTTACTGTGCCGCCGCAATCGGCCCGACCAGAATGTGGTGTGAAGGCCTTGGGTTTCCTGTCGGCCTTCGATCAACCCTATGTGCTTTTAGACGACGCATCCTCGCCCAACGGCGACGTCACGCTCTTCACCCATCCGATGCAAGTGATCGAGGCTGCGACGCTCTCGGAAGTCGTACCTGCACTGGAAGCGGTGCGCGCAGCTACGAGACAAGGCGCACACGCCGCCGGGTTTGTCAGCTATGATGCCGCCGCCGCCTTCGATCCCGCCATGCCGGTTACCCCCTCCTGCGGGCCGCTCCTCTGGTTCGGGATATTCAGGACCCCATTGGTGCTGCCGTCACAAATGTTCGCGAACCTGCTCCCCAACGATGCGGCGTTCCGCATGGGGCCACTGACGCCCGCCAGCGCGAAAGGGCAGCATATGGGGCGGATCGAGGACCTGCTCGAACTCATTCGTGCAGGCGATCTGTATCAGGCCAACCTCACCTTTCGCGCCGGGATGGACTTCGACGGTGATCCGCTGGCGCTCTACACCCGGCTGCGGCAGCGCCAGCGCGCCCCCTATGGCGCGATCATATCCACTGGCGCAGCCCTCATCTTCTCCTTCTCGCCGGAGTTGTTCTTCACGGTGACTGGGCGCGACATCGCCTGTCGTCCGATGAAGGGTACGGCGGAGCGACATGCCGATCCCGTAGCGGACGCTGCCGTTGCACAGTCGCTCGCCGCTGATCCCAAACAACGTGCCGAAAATCTGATGATCGTCGATCTGATGCGCAATGACCTGTCTCGGGTGGCGGAGCCTGGATCGGTGAAGGTGCCTCAGCTTTTCTCGGTCGAAACCTATCCGACGGTCCACCAGATGGTCTCTGCCGTGACGGCGCGCCGCCGCGAGGATGTGGACGCTTTCGACATCCTCGCCGCCCTGTTCCCCTGCGGCTCAATCACTGGAGCGCCCAAGATCCGTGCGGCGCAAGTGATTGCACAGCTGGAAGACAGGCCACGCGGCATCTACACAGGATCAATCGGCCATTTCAGCCCGGACGGTGACGCGCGTTTCAACGTTGCGATCCGTACCCTGACCGTCTCACCGGCAGAACGGCGGCTGACGATCGACCTCGGGTCCGGCATCGTCGCTGACTCCGATCCCCTCGCGGAATGGGAGGAATGCCTGACCAAGGCACGATTTCTTGACTAGAGCATTTTCGAAGCAGATGGCATCATCTGCTGGCTCGGAAAATACGGAAACAAAAGACAAATGGAGCATGATCCGATCCAGTCTGATCGGATCATGCTCTAGGATTTGCTTGCAGCGATGCTGCCGGAGTAAGTGGAGCTTGTTCAATCTGGCCGGATCGAACAAGCTCCAAAGCACCAATCCTGAAACCCGCCACCCGATGGCGGCGGGTTTCCCTCAACTTCAGAAGGTGAAGCCTGCGCGAATACCATATTCGCGCGGCGCACCGTAAAATTCATTGAGACCAAACTGGCCGCTGACATAGTGCTTGCCGGTCAGGTTGGTGCCATAGGCCTCGATATGGAACTGGCCGGTGCGCAAGGTGACAAGGCCGGACAACAACCCATATCCCCCGATCCGGTCGGACACCGGCGAGTAAGCGAGATAGGTGAAGCGCGGCCCAACATAGGAATAGCTGACGCGCGGCGTCAGCGTCACGTCATCGCCCAGCTGGAACTCATAGGCCGCCGTGCCGCCATAGGTCCACTTCGGCGAATAAAGGTTGGGACCGCCATCCGTGGTGGTAATTGCACTTGTGTAATCGAAGCACCCCGGAGTTGGCGCACCCACCGAACATTGTGGGCCTTGCGTCCCTGACGGAATGAGCCGCGTGTCGATGAAGGTCAGCCCGGCCAACTTCGAATGAACATAGGCAACATTGGCGTCGAAACTGAAGCCGCCGAACTTGCTCTGCAACTGTGCTTCAAAGCCCTTGATCTTGCCCTGCGAGATATTCTGGACGCCGTTGAAACCGGTTGTCGGCTCGATCACCTCAAACTGGAAGTCGGAATAGTCGTTATAGAAAGCCGAAATCTGCGTGCGGACATGCTTGTCGAACAGACTCGCCTTCCAGCCGATTTCATAGTTCCAGACCGTTTCTGGACGAAACTCGGAGGTCACCGAGTTGAAGCCGCCGGGCTTATATCCCCGCGCGACGAATGCATAGAGCAGATGGTCGTCGTTGATCGTCCAGTTGATCGCAGCTTTCCCGGTCACGCGGCCGTCCTGATGTGATCCAGAAAGGTCGACAGGTAAGCCAGATGGTGGGAATCCCGGGACACCTGCACCAATAAACAGATTGCCCACGCCGGTCGCTTTGTAATGAGAATAGCGGGCGCCTAACTGCAATTGGACATCGGGCGTCACGCGGTAACTGCCCTGCGCGAAGATCCCCAGCGTCGTCCGCACATTGTCAGGCCGGATATCTGTTGGGAAAAATCCACCTTGCAGTTGGCTAATGCGCACCTTGATCTCGTTACGCTGGAAATAGCCGCCCAAAATCCATTCCAGCGTTTCGCCGGTTGGTGAGATCAGGTTGACTTCCTCGCTATACTGGCGTTCGCGGGCGAAATAATCCTCGGCAACACCGTCTGGCGCAGGCGATGCATCGACATCGTTAACGCCCTCGATCTTCTTGCTCTGATAACCGCTGATCGACCGCAGCACGATGCCGCTGGCGAATTCCTGCCGCAGTTCCAGGCTGGAGATAAACGCCTTTTCACGGATCGCCACCGGTGTGTCGTAGTTCAGCGTGTAAATGTCGCCGGTCCGGTAGGAACCAAATTCCGTGCCCTCGATCGGGCGATAGGCATAACCGCCAATGTCGCGGTCGTTATACTGGACCTTGAGCAGCGCGCGGAAGTCTCCGGGCTGCCACAGCACCCCGAGGCGTCCGCCCTTCTCATCCAGCTTGCCCGCCTTGTTGTTGAAGGGGCCGACATCGTTGAAATAGCTGTCATGGCCCCGGTAGAATCCCGCACCGCGCACCGCGAGAGTAGAGGATAGCGGCACGTTCACCGCGCCTTCCAATCCGAAATTCCCCCGGTTGCCAGCGCTGCCTTCGGCATAGCCATTGACGCCATTCAGATCAGGATTGCGCGAATTGATGAAGATCGCGCCACCGGTCGAGTTGCTGCCGACCAAAGTTCCCTGCGGACCGCGCAACACTTCAACGCTCGCCAGATCGTAGAAGCTGTTCGCCTGGACGATCGGCGGCTGGAACAGCCCGTCGACATAGGTGGCGACACCTGCGGTCACATTGGGCGAGTTGCTGGCAAGGCCGATGCCGCGAATGTTGACCGCCGACGTGATACCCGCGTCGGAAATCGATAGCGCGGGCGTTGCATTTTGAAGGTCGTTGAGGCGAACGACGGCATTCGCCTTCAGGTCGTTGGCGTCCAGCGCGCTGGCGGCAACCGGCACCTTCTGCAGATTTTCCGTCCGGCGCTGGGCCGTCACGACGATCTCGCCCAGCGTGTTGGACGATCCCGCCTGCGGGGCCGCTTCCTGCGCCCAGGCGGATGACGTCCACAAGGTCATGATGGCGGTGGAGCCCGTCAGCAATATGCGTTTCATTCTTCCCTCCCTATTTTTTGGATGTTCTTCCGGTCATTTCGGAGACCAGGCCGACACGGCCTTCAGGAAAGCGCCGGTTTCCGCCGTCGGCTTTTCATCGCCCGGCGGGAAATAGCTGATCTTGACGACGACGGTGCGGGATCGCGGATCGACGTAGATATATTGGCCTTGCAATCCTACCGCGCTGTAAGCGCCACTATTGTCCAGCAGCCACCATTGCATCGCATAGCCGGTCGGAATGCCTGGCATCTTGTCATCGGCTGGCGCGGACGGCGCCGTCGATGTGCGGACCCAGTCGGCGGGCAACACCTGCCGTCCGTTGGCGCGGCCGCCGTCCAGCATCATCTGGCCGATCCGCCCATAGTCGCGCAGCGTGGCGTTGAAGCCAGCGCCGCTGAATTCGCGGCCGGTGCCCGGCTGCCCATCCATGATGTAGAAGCCGTCCTGCTCCGCGCCCAGCGGTTCCCACAATTTCTGCGCGGTATAGCCCGCGACGGTCGTGCCGCTGACCCGTTCGATCAACCAGCCAAGCACAGCGGTGTCGAGCGTCTTGTACTGGAACACGCTGCCCGGTGCATGCAGCCGCTTCACCGTCCGCGCGGCATCGGCAAAGCGCGCGACATTCTTGACCAGCGCGTCGACATGATTGCGCGCCGCGATGCCGGGATTGGCGAAGTCGTAGCGTTCCTCATAATCGACGCCAGACCGCATCTGCAGGATCTGCCGAATGGTCACGCCGTCATATCCGCCGCCCTTCAATTGGGGCAGGTAAGCGGTGATGTCATCGTCCAGCGACTTGATCCGCCCTTCCGCCAGCGCACAGCCGACCAGCAGCGACGTGACCGACTTGGTCATGGACCAGCCGATGAAGCGGCTGTTTTCGTCGCTGTTGTTGCGGTAGATTTCGCTGACGATCTTGCCGTCCTTCATCACCAGCAGCGCGTTGGTGTAGGTGCGATCGAGGAAATCCTGCGCCGTGTAACGCTTGCCGCCGAAAGTGTAGCTGACATCCAGCGGCGCGTCGGCGCGCGGCAGCCGCCAGGGCGTTCCCGCATGGGCGACGGTGCGCGTGGTGAACAGCCGGTCCATGCTGCGGAAGGTCAAGGAATTGATGTCGCCATCCAGCATGTGCCAGCGGGCGATCTGGACGGCGACCGGCACCGTGGATGGTTGTCCGTCGGCCAGCACGGGCGGCAACGTCTGCTGCGCCGACACAGGCTGAGCCGCCGCGCATATGGCGCCAGCAACGAAACTCACAAGATACCCTGATGCTTTGTGCACACGCACATCCTCTGTTTTGGACGAATGATAATTGTCGGTCGCTTCGTGCTTTTTCTGGACCGATGATTTGAAGATCGCGGCTCCCAAATGGGATACGCCGCGCAACCGCCGCTCAGTGCAAATTGCCATGCACCTGAGCGATGACGGAACCGTACAGCTTGGCGACAAGGTCCGCCTGACGGCGACTGTCGGTCTTTTCCAGGATGCGCTTCATCTGAATGCGCACCGTGCCGACCGACACGCCACGGCGATCAGCATAGGCGTTGATCGATGTGCCCTGTGACAAGGCGACGGCCAATCGCGCCTCCGCAGGCGTCAGGCCAAATAGCGAGGTGACGTGCCCGGCCGATAGGAAGGGCGCCTGCGACGGATCGATCAGGATCAGCGCGACGCCGTCCCGGTCATCATCCCATCCCTGCGCCACCGTCGCCTTGAACGCACCGTTGGGCAGTGCAATGACCTGCACCATGCTGTCGTCCAGATCGCCGAATGCCGCCGTGACCATGTCGTCATCGCAAGGAGACGACAGAAGCCGCGCCAGCCGCTGGCGGCTTTCGGCCGACACCCCGCGCAGTTGGCCATGGTCCAGCATCAGCGGCGCCCCGTTCGCCAGCATCGTGGCCGCCGCGCGATTGTGCCAGCGGACCTCGCCGCTGGCGGTGCAGAGAATGACACCGGGGCGCAGACGATCCATGATCGAAGCTAATGTGGCTTGCGCGGCACGCGCCGCCCGCACGGTGGCCGAGACGCGCGACAGGGTCAGAAGATGCGGCGCGATATCCGACAGGAAAGCCGCATCCTTGCCGTCCCGCTCCACCGTGTCGCCAATCTGCCGGTGCAGGATCAGGCTGAACCAGCGCGAGGGTTCGAATTCGAACAGCAGGCCCGACCCGCCCCTGAGGCCAATCTGTGCCAGACGATGCCGCGTCTCCTGCAATTGCGGCGATGTGGAATCGAAACGCTGCGTGTCGGTGCGGACGGAGAGCTGTGCTTCCAGGCGATCGCGCGGGACGATGGCGAGCCGGGGATTGTCTGGATTGTTGATCCATCGGTCATGCAGGGCGGCGTTCGCGTGGGAATAGCTATCCCGCTCCTGCCACCGCTGTATCAGATGGCCGCCCTCCTGCCGGTAAATCTGCACCGCCGCGCTGCGAACGCCAAGGCCAGCACAAATCTGGTCCAGCAGCGGCCTCCAGTTTTCTGGACGGTCGCAGCATCCGTAAAGGGCGGGCAGTATCTGCGCGCTGAAATTAGCCTCCATTGCATCCTCCCTGCTTGCCGCGCATTATTTTTGCTGCGGCGTTAGGCTCCCAAATGACGTACGCACTGCGGAGATGGCGCGGCCTAGATGACTGCCGCTTCCCCCTCCTCATGCGTGGCATTTTCTTCCTGCTCCAGGACGTCCAGCACGATGCGCAGCGCATCCTGATATTCGGGCGTCAGCAAGCGTGTGTAGCGACGTTCATGCGCGGTCATGATCGCGTCCGCCTCACTGCGCACATCCTCTCCCTCGGCGGTCAGGCTCAGGGCGAAGGAACGTCCATCGACCGGCGACTTCTGCACCAGATCCTTTTGGATGAGGCCAGTGATCAGCGGCACCATATTAGCGCGCTTAATCCCCAGCATGCGGCCGATGTCGCTTTGGATGCAGCCCGGATTGGCGCCGATCGTCAGGAGGATCGTCGCTTCCACCGGCCGCAGCCCGACCAATTCCAACCCCGCGCCCAGCGTCGCCATCATCGCGGAGGAGGAACGCCGCAGCCGATATCCCAGCCGCGAAGCGACGGGATTGATCAGCCTGTTGCCTGAAGGACTCATGCTCATGACTCCCTCATAATGTTATTGCTCAGAACAATCAACATTGATATGCAACATAACATTAGGAAAGGACCTGACACATGTCCGCATCGGAAATTTCCCTGATTATCGGCGGCGAATCGCGCAGTGCCGCATCGACTTTCGAACGGTTGAACCCGGTCACTGGCGCCGTCGCCACCCGGGCCGCCGCCGCCAGCGTCGAAGACGCCATTGCCGCGGTCGATGCCGCCAAGGCCGCATTCCCCGCCTGGTCGCAAACCGGCCCCAATGCCCGCCGCGCCTTGCTGATGAAGGCCGCTGACGCGCTCGATGCCCGCGTGGACGATTTCATCAACGCGATGATGGAGGAAATCGGCGCGACCGAAGGCTGGGCGCGCTTCAACCTGATGCTATCCAGCTCCATGGTGCGCGAAGCGGCCGCCCTCACCACCCAGATCGGCGGAGAGGTGATCCCGTCCGACAAGCCCGGCTGCATCGCCATGGCGATCCGGGAACCGGCGGGCGTGGTGCTGTCGATGGCGCCGTGGAACGCGCCGATCATCCTCGCCACCCGCGCCATCGCCGTGCCGCTCGCCTGCGGCAACAGCGTGGTGCTCAAGGCATCCGAACAATGTCCGCGCACCCATGGCCTGATCGTCCAGGCCTTTGTGGAGGCGGGCTTCACCGGCGGCATCGTCAACCTGATCACCAACGCGCCACAGGATGCGGCCGATGTGGTCGGCGCGATGATCGACCATCCAGCCGTGCGCCGCGTGAACTTCACCGGATCGACCCCGGTCGGCCGGATCATCGCGAAACGCTGCGCTGAGCATCTGAAGCCTGTGGTGCTGGAACTGGGCGGCAAGGCGCCGCTGATCGTGCTGGAGGATGCCGATCTTGACGAAGCGGTGAAGGCCGCCGCGTTCGGCGCCTTCATGAACCAAGGCCAGATTTGCATGTCGACCGAGCGGATCATCGTGGTCGATGCCATCGCCGAAGCCTTTGTAGAGAAGTTCCAGGCCAAGGTCGACACCATGGCGGTGGGCGACCCGCGTGAGGGCAAGACGCCGCTCGGCGCGGTGGTCGACAACAAGACGGTTTGCCATGTTCGTTCGCTCATCGATGATGCGTTGACGGCAGGCGCGACCCAACTGAACGGCGGTGAGGCGAATGGCGTCTTGATGCCCGCCCATGTCATCGACCGCGTCACGCCGCAGATGAAGCTGTTCCGTGATGAGAGCTTCGGCCCGGTCGTCGGCATCATCCGCGCCCGCGATGAAGCGCATGCGATCGAACTCGCCAACGATACCGAATATGGCCTGTCCGCATCGGTCTTTACCCGCGACACGGCGCGCGGCCTACGGGTCGCTCGGCAAATCCAGTCCGGCATCTGCCATGTGAACGGCCCGACCGTCCATGACGAAGCGCAAATGCCCTTCGGAGGCGTCAAGGCGTCGGGATACGGCAAGTTCGGCGGCCGAGCCGGGATCGACAGCTTCACCGAATTGCGCTGGATCACGATGGAGACCCAGCCCGGCCATTATCCGATTTAACGCTCACTCCCTTCGTCATCCCAGCGGAAGCTGGGATCTCAAGCGGAGAGGCACGATCCAGCCGCACGAGATGCCAGCTTCCGCTGGCATGACGACCAGAACAAGGACTTTACCATGACCAACTTCCTGCAAGCCAACGGCGTCGAGCAGGCCGAAATCGAAACCGTCGCCTTCACGGTGGAGGACGGCGTCGCCTGGGTCAGTTTCAACCGCCCGGACAAGCGCAATTGTATGTCCCCGCGCCTCAACCGCCAGATGATGCGTGTGCTCGATGATCTGGAGTTTCGCGACGATGTCGGCGTCCTCGTCCTGACTGGCGAGGGTACGGCGTGGAGCGCGGGCATGGACCTAAAGGAATATTTCCGCGAAACCGAAGCGCAGGGTCTGAAGGGCACGCGCGACGCGCAGCGGGAAAGCTATGGCTGGTGGCGCCGCCTGCGCTGGTATCAGAAGCCCACCATCGCGATGGTCAACGGCTGGTGCTTTGGCGGCGGCTACGGCCCGCTCTTCGCCTGCGACCTCGCCTTCGCGGCGGAGGAAGCGCAGTTCGGCCTCAGCGAAATCAACTGGGGTATCCTGCCCGGCGGCGGCGCGGCCAAGGTAGCTACGGAACTTACCAGCTTCCGCAATGCTATGTACCACGCCCTGATGGGGGAGAATGTGGACGGCAAGACGGCGGCGGAATGGGGCTTCGTCAACGAAGCGCTGCCGCTTGGCGCACTGAAGGGCCGTGTGTCGCAGGTTGCGCAGACGCTGCTGACCAAGAACCCCGTGGCGCTCAAGGCGACCAAGGACGCCATCCGCCGGGTGCGCGAGATGACCTATGACAATGCCGAGGATTATCTGATCCGCGCGCAGGAAGCGGCCAACAGCTTCGACAATGAAGGCCGCAAGGAAGGCATCAGGCAGTTCATCGACGACAAGAGCTACAAGCCGGGCCTTGGCGCTTATGACAAGTCGAAACAGCAGGCCTGAACAGCGGTAAACTGGCGGGACCGACCGAAAAGTCGGCCCGCCCAAATAGTTTTTTGGAGAGACGGACCCATGACGGCCGACACCCTCAATCCGCCCGTCACCGCCCGCACCGGCAATGCGCTCGACCGGCTGCTGCGCCCGCGATCGGTGGCGATCGTCGGCGCATCGGACAAACCGGGTGCGCTGGGCGCATCCGTCCTGTCCAACCTGACGCGCAACGGCTTTTCAGGCGACATCCACCTCATCAATCCCAAGCGCGCCGAAATCGGCGGACGGCCATGCCTGCCGTCGGTCGATGCTTTGCCCGATGGCGTTGATGCCGCCGTCCTCGCCATCCCGCGCATAGCGGTGCTCGATACGGTGAAGGCGCTCGCCGCACGCAATGTCGGTGCCGCCGTCATCTTTTCCGCCGGATTTGCCGAAGGCGGTGAGGAAGGTCTGTCGGAGCAGCGGGAGATCGGCCGCATCGCCGCCGAGACCGGCATGGTCGTCGAAGGGCCAAACTGCCTTGGCATGACCAACTTCATCGAACGCGTACCGCTGACCTTCGTTGAGACCGACGCCAAGCCGTTGGGCGATCGTCCCGGCATAGGCGTCGTGTCGCAAAGCGGGGCGATGGCTTGCGTGTTATGCACCACGCTTGCTTCGCGCGATTTGGGCCTGTCCTTCTCGATCTCGACCGGCAACGAAGCCGCATCGGGCGTCGAAGATTATGTCGATTACCTGCTGGAGGACAGTTCCACGCGCGTCATCGCCATGATCGTGGAACAGTTCCGGCAGCCCCAGCGCTTTCTCGCCGCCGCCCGCCGCGCCCGCGCGCTGGGCAAGACCATCGTCCTCCTGCACCCGGGCCGGTCGGCCGCCGCACGTGAATCCGCCGCCACCCATACCGGGGCGATGGCAGGCGACTATCAGGTCATGCGCGTCAAGGTGGAGCGCGCGGGCGTCATCCTCGCCGAGACGCTGGAGGAACTGGGCGACATTGCCGAGATCGCCGTGCGCTGCCCAACCATCCCGGCTGGCGGCGTCGCGGTGCTAGGCGAAAGCGGCGCGTTCAAGGCGCTGACCCTCGACCTGTGCGAAGCAATCGACCTCGACCTGCCGCAGGTGAATGACGGCAATGCCCCGGCCCTGCGCGCGGCGCTGCCCGACTTCGTGCCCGTCTCCAACCCGCTCGACCTGACCGCGCAGGGGTTGGTCGATCCCGACCTCTATCGCCGAACGCTGGCGGCGCTGTTCACCGACGACCGGTTCGGCAGCATCGTCGCTGGCATCATCCAGACCGATCCCGTGACCGTCGGCATCAAGCTGCCGCCCATCCTGCGCGCCGTTGACGAATTGCGGCCGGACAAGCCGATCATCTTCGCCGGGCTGGACGAAGGCGCGCCGGTTCCGGCCAAACATATTGATCAGCTGCGCACGCTTGGCATCCCCTATTTCCCTTCGACCGAACGCGCCTTCCGCGCCCTGAAGCGGCTCAACGACCATGCGCGCCGGGACTTCAGCGAAGCGCCGACCGCCCCCCTGCCCGCCTCTGGCCTCACCGGGCAGAGCGGCGTCATCCCGGAATATCGCGCCAAGGCGATCCTCGCCCCGCTCGGCATCCCGTTCCCGAAGGGCGCCTTCTGCACCAGCATCGACGACGCGCTCCGCGCTGCGCAAGCGGTCGGCTATCCGGTCGCGCTCAAGGCACAGTCCGCCCGTCTAAGCCACAAGAGCGATGCGGGCGGCGTGGTGTTGAACCTCTCCAACGCCGACGAACTGCGCGCGGGCTGGGACCGGTTATATGCCGATGTCGCCGCCTATGATGCGACCATCGCGCTCGACGGTGTCCTGCTCGAAGCCATGGGCGAGCGCGGCGTCGAACTTATCATCGGCGCAAAGAACGATCCAGACTGGGGGCCAGTCATCCTGTGCGGGTTCGGCGGGGTCACGGCGGAAATCCTGCAGGACGTGCGCCTGATCACCCCCGGCCTCTCGATCGACGCCATCGCCGCTGAACTGGACCAGCTCAAGCAAGCGCCGCTGCTGCGCGGCTTTCGCGGATCGCCCGCGCTGGATGTGGAGGCGGCAGCGGGGATTATCCATAGGCTTGGCCGCATCCTTCTCGCCGAACCTTCAATTCGGGAGATCGATCTTAATCCGGTGATCGTCTATCCACAGGGCAAAGGCGCGATCGCCCTCGACGCCCTCATGCTGACAGCCCCGGAAGACGCCTGACCAACAAGGCAATAACCAGATCGATAATCATTTCAGGGGAGGTGAGGATGGCGCAGAACGGAACGGACATCAGGCGATCGCTTGATGAAGCGCCCATGGGCCGCCTGCAAATCGCGGCTGTAGCGCTGTGCATCATGCTGAACGCGCTTGATGGCTTTGATGTTCTGGCGATCAGCTTCGCATCGCCCGGCATTGCCGCGGAGTGGGGCATCGACCGCGCCGCATTGGGCGTCGTGCTTTCGATGGAACTGATCGGCATGGCTGTGGGGTCCGTGCTGCTCGGCGGCATGGCTGATCGCATCGGCCGTCGGCCCACCATCCTGCTCTGCCTCGTGGTGATGGCGACGGGGATGTTGGCTGCGACCTTTTCATTCAGCGTTGTCTCCCTGTCGATGATACGGCTTGTGACTGGCCTCGGCATCGGCGGCATGCTGGCTTGCACCAACGCCATCGTCGCAGAGCTCGCCAACGCGCGCACCCGCAGCCTGGCCGTTGCCCTCATGGCGGCGGGCTATCCGATCGGCGCGATCCTTGGCGGTTCGGCCGCTTCGATGCTGCTGATGTCGGGTGAATGGCGCGACATATTCCTGCTGGGAGGAGTCGTCACTGCAATCTTCTTGCCGCTGACGTTCCTGCTGCTCCCTGAATCGATCAGCTTCCTCCTTCAACGACGCCCGGCCAATGCGCTGGACCGGATTAATCAGCTGATGGGCCGGATGGGACACAATGAACTGGATGCTTTGCCTGCTTCAAATGCAGCGGCGCCCAAGGCATCCTTTGCCGCACTGTTCAATCCCGGCCTCGCACGCACGACGGTGCAGCTGACGGCCGCCTATTTCTTTCACATCATGACCTTTTACTTCATCCTCAAATGGGTGCCCAAGATCGTCGTGGACATGGGTTACGCACCCTCGTCCGCTGGTGGCGTGCTGGTATGGGCCAATGTAGGCGGCTTGCTGGGCGCGCTTTCGCTCAGTGCCCTGAGCTGGCGGCTGGACGTCCGCATATTGGTGATCGCCGCCCTTTTACTGTCGATGGCAATGGTGACCGTCTTCGGACAGGGACAAGCCAGCCTTTTCGGCTTGGCCCTGGTAGCTGCGGCGGCGGGATATTTCACCAACGCGGCCGTCGTCGGCCTCTACGCCATCATTGCGCAATCTTTCCCAACGGCCGTCCGGGCAGGCGGCACGGGAATAGTGATCGGCCTCGGCCGTGGAGGAGCTGCTTTAGGTCCCATCCTTGCTGGTTTCCTTTTCACTCTCGATTTCAAGCTTCCCGCCGTGGCGCTAACCATGGCATCAGGGTCGCTGATCGCGGCATGCGCATTAGCCCTTCTCGTGACTGGAGGACGGCACGGCAATTCGTCCAAGGTTTACGAATGAACAGCTGTTCCCTTCATTGCCCGACCGCCGCTCGCGCTCTTCTATGACATCGCCATAAGGAAAAAACTGCCCATGTCGCCACAGCGCTATTCCATGACGGCGATCGCGTTGCACTGGTCGATCGCGGCAGCCCTGATCTTTCAACTCGTCCTGGGCTGGCAATTGTCCGGCATCGCGCCGGGGTTGGGCCAATTTGCCGCCTATCAGCTGCACAAGTCGATCGGGATCGTCATCCTGCTGCTCACCCTTCTGCGGGTTGGCATCCGCCTGGCCCACCCCCGTCCCCCGGCACTGGCGGATGATCGGTTATCTGCGTTCGCGGCAAAGGTGACGCATCAATTGCTCTACGCCGTCATGCTGCTCGCCCCGCTCAGCGGCTGGGCGCTGGTCTCAACCAGCAAGCTGCGGGTGCCGACGCTGGTGTTCGGCACGATTGCCTGGCCGCATCTGCCGATCCCTCTTGGCCTCAATGGAATAGCCTATGACACGCATCGCCTGGCGGCTTATGTCCTGGCCGGATTGGTCGTGCTGCATGTCGCTGGAGCTATTCGCCATCAATTTTACAAGCGCGAGGATCTGCTTGCTCGCATGATCCCGGGCTTGGCGCCGGGGCTTGCGCTGCTGGTTGCGCTAGGAACAGTCGCATTGGCAGGTGCGGCATCATTCTTTCTTACCGGAACGCCCACCAGAGCCGTGGCGCAGCAGAAAGGGACGCCCGCGCCAATCAAGATAGCGCCACCTTCACCCGGTTCCACCCCAGCGCAGCGGCCTGCCACGACCCCGACGGCCCCAAAAGCTACGCCGGTGCCCACGGCCAATTCGCAACACCTTCCATTGTCACGGTGGCGCGTCATGGGGCAAGGAAAGCTCGGCTTTATCGCCATGTGGAGCGGCGCGACGGTGGATGGATCCTTCCTTCACTGGAAATCGGACATCCGCTACAGTCCAGACGATTTGCCCGGCAGCGCAATCCTGGTGACGATCGACCTGGCCTCCGCCGTTACGGGCGACGCACAACGCGACGAAACGCTGCGAGGCCCCGATTATTTCGACATAGCGGCGCATCCGCATGCTGTGTTCCGCGCCAAAGGTTTCCGGCCAAAGGGCGGCGACCTGTACGAAGCCAGAGGCACGCTGGACCTGAACGGACGCCGCCGCCCGGTCACGCTACGCTTCACGCTGCGTCAGGATGGGGACACGGCCAGAGCCGAAGGCCGAGCAGATCTCGACCGGAACATGTTTAATGTCGGTTCAGCCACCGATGAAACGATCGCTGCGAAGGTCACAGTAAACTTCGCCTTGACCGCGCACCGGCAGGATCAGTGATGATGCGGGTTTCGACACAATTTACAAGGAGCGCCTTGTCATTCAGTTTGCTAAAGACGAAAAATTGCCATTCTTCTCTCACGTCGCACCGCTTTTAGGGGCAAGCCGACATAATTTTCCGCAAATGACGTCTGCGCCGCTTGGGAACGACGAATATAGTCGATCTCGGCCGCCTGAATGACTAACTGGCTGACGCCAGTAGGATCAGGCGGAGAGGCTGAAGCCGTTTTGCGGCTATTCTTTATTGAGTCCAACCCCTCCCGTACGGGTCACCACTCTCTCATAGATACACATCGAACGCTCGTAATTTCTGCGCCGTTCGGCACGTTTGTGACATATGGATCGAACTAACTTGCGTCTCTGTCGTTTGATGTTGGGCAATTGTGGAGACGAACCATGCGTAACACATTCTTATTGATGGCAGGATTGGCAGCCGCTGCCAGCGTTGGCGGCTGTTCTCGTGAAACGACGCGCGATGGACTGCGGGGTGCAGGCATCGGCGCAGTCGGTGGTGCGGTAGCAGGTGCGATCGTGCCCGGGCTTGGTGTTGCTGAAGGCGCGGCGATCGGCGCTGCGGGTGGTGCTGTCGTAGGTGCGGCCACGTCCGATGGACAACGCCGGTGGGAACGTGACCGTCGCGGTCGCGAATATTATATCGATCGCAACGGCAACCGCGTTTACCGCTGACGCCATATCGCCGCGCGTTGCACGCGGCATTCAATGACATGACAGCATCTTGGGCGCAGCGATGGCAGGGCCGGGACAGAATCGTCCCCGCTATTGCGGCGCTCTTGGTGAATGCCGTGATCGGCTATGCATTGATAATTGGCCTTCGAGCGCCTTCGCTATTACGCTCGGCGATAGATAGCACCCCCTTGGCGTTGTTCGATCTGAAGCCCGCCATGCCGGACCAACCCAAACCTCCCCAGCCTAAGGAAGCTCGCGAATCCAAACGCGAAGGCGGCGCTGCGTCCGGATCTCCTCCACGCGCCGAGAAGGTGCGAGATCAACCGCCGCGCCCTCCCATCGTTGTCGCCCCGTCGCCCATGATACATACCCCTGCTCCGACCCTGCCCACCGCGCCGACAACCGCCATGGCGAGCGGTGCGGGCGGCGCGGGTATTGGAGCTACCCCCGGCTTTGGCAGCGGATCCGGCGGCACTGGAACCGGCACTGGCCGGGGGGATGGCGACGGGGGCGGTTTCTCGCGGGCGCGCCAAACCGGCGGCCGCTTTCGCAATTCGGATTTCCCTGGCTCCTTGCGCGGCGTGGGCCGCGTGACGATCGGCGTGCGATACGCCATAGGTCCTTCAGGACAGGTCGATAGATGCGAAGTTATCGAAGGAAGCGGATATCCGGAGATCGACGCAATGACGTGTCGCGTCATCATGGAACGATACCGTTTTCGCCCTGCTAGCGATCCCGAAGGATATGCCGTCACTGAGGTGCGGGAAGAGGATTATCGCTGGCGTGTGCGCTAAAAGCGACAGCAACTAGACAACCAGCATCGACACCCACCACCCGGGGAAGGCCGCGACCGCCAGACATGTGCCGAGCGGCACCCGCGTCGCTGCCGTTATCTTGCGGCCCAACGCGACACTTGCCAGCACCGCCACCAGACCAATCCCCGCAGCCATCAGCAGGATGAACGGCAGCGCCTGCCATCCGAACCAGGCCCCAAGACCGCCCATCAGCTTTGCATCGCCCAGGCCCAATCCTTCGCGCCCCCGCGCCATCCGATAGCTGACCGCCACCGCCAGCAGAACGCCATAACCTGCCGCAGCTCCGATCACTCGATCGGACAGCGCCGCATCCGTCACCCACAGGCCCAGTGTCAATCCAAGGAATGCCAACGGCAACGTCAGCGCGTCCGGCAACCAGAAATGCCGCCAATCCAGGATCGCCAATGTCAGCAGCAGCCATCCAAGCAAAGCCCATCCAGCCCCCACCAGCCCTGGCGCCAGACCGCAGGCGAGCGCCCCGATCACCGCGCACCCCGCTTCCATGCGCCCGTGCAGCGGTGCAATCTTCCCGCCGCAAGTCCTACACCTGCCTCGCAACAGCAGCGCACTTATCATCGGGACAAGATCGACCGCGCCTAGCACTCGCCCGCAGCTATCGCAGGCCGACCGTCCACGCATGACGCCGCGACCCTCGGGCCAACGCAATATCAGCGTTCCCAAAAAGCTGCCCGCGATCGCCCCTGCAACCGCGCCCAGCCCCGCCCACAGCGGATCGATCACAGCGTTCCTTCGACCTTCAGCACCCGCGCGCCGCTTGTCCCCGCAAAGCCAACCTTCGCCAGCGCATCGCCGAGCGCCGCGTCCGCCGTCTCCACCCGCATCTCGGCAACATAGCGTCCCGACCGCCATATCCGCAGGTTGATCTTCTCCAGCCCAGACTGGCTCACCAGCGGCAGCAGCAACGCCTCGCCATCACAACTCGCCACGCCGGACAGCCCTTGCGTCAGGTTGAGACCCGGGAATTGCCCCGCCATCTGCGCCCGCACCCGACCCTCGGCATGGCCGCAGCGATCGCCGGAGAAATAAGCGGTCACATCCTCCATCGCCAAACTCGCGATCGGCAGCGGCGCAAAGCTTCGCCCGAGCGGCACCGTGCCAGTCACATCATCTATGCCCACGCGCCCAAAACCCACGGTCAGCGCGCCGCTCAGATCATCCGCCGCGCCCTGCCGCCGCCATATGTCGAACCGCGCCCGCCCCATCAGCAAAGACACCGGCGATAAAGCGGCATTCACCGACCCGACCGGCATCGTGCCCAGCATCAGCTGATCGATCCGCCCGCTCCAAAGCGTCCCTCGCACCTCCCGCGCGGCGACGCCCAGTCGTTCCAGCCCAGAAAGCCCCAGCGCAATCCGCATCGGCATGAACAGGATAAGCCCGAACGCCAATAACAGCACGATCGCAACCCGCGTCCGCCGCGACCAGCCCAGCCGCGTCATTGCCCAGCCCCCCGCACAAGCACCGCCTGCACCGAAACGCTACCCGCCGTCGGGGAAGGCCGCGCGCTCATCGTCTCCACGCGCACGCCCTGCGCCTCCAGCGCCGCAAGCCAGGAAAACAGCGCCACCGGCCGCACAGACGCCATCGCAATCTCGATCCGCGCGCTGCCCTGCGCCTCCGCCCGCTCCAGCGTCAAACCCGCCTCGCCCGCGCTCTGGCTCACAAGCTGGTCGATCGCCGTCCCGGAACTCGCCGCAACCCGTCGCGGCAATGTCTTGAGCAACTTCACCTTCGCCCGCATCGCCGCATTGCGATCGGTCGCGGCGAGCAGCCCCTCACGCGCCGACCGCTGCGCCGAAGCCAGCGGCCCCACCACGCCCAGCCACAGCACCACCACCGCCAGCAGGGCGAACATCACGCCCAGCATCCATTGCTCGCGCGGCGATCTCTCGACCCACATGGTTCTTACCGATTCCATCATGATCGCACCGTAATATCAGCCAGCGCTCGCCCGCCCGGATCCTGCGAAGGCGTCGCCGTGATGGTGAAGCCCGCGCTCTGCAACGCCAGCAGCACCGTATTGATCTCATCCACCTTCGCTGCTGCCAGCGTCGCCCGGATCATCCCGTCCGGATCGCGCGACAGCGCCGTCATCGACACGCCCGGCGCCTCCTGCAAGGCGCTCAGCAAGCCCGCAACCGGCGCGGTAAAGGCATAAGCCCCCGCCCCGCGCTCCGCCAGCTGCCGCTCAATCTCCGCCTCGGCCTGCGTCAAGTCACCCGCACCCGGCACCACCTGCCGCGCCAGCGCCAGACTCTCCGCATCCAGATTGCTCGCCGCCACATGCTGCCGCACCAGAACCGTCAACGAAATCATCAGGCTGATGAGCAGGATCAGCCCGCTCCACAGCAGGATGCGACGCAGCACCGCCTTATCAGCCACCCGCCGCACCCGCTTGGCAAAATCCCCCTGCCGCAGGTCCAGCGGAGGCCGCTCCAAAGCCTCAACCGCCCGCGCCTGCAACAGATCGGCAGGCACATCCTCAATCGCCGCATCGGCCGCCAGCACCGAAGCCAGATCGCCGCCAAAAGCAACGTCCTTGCCCCGCAACACCGCCTCGCCATCCAGCGCGCCACGCACAAAACCCTCGACAGGCTCCGGCAACAATAACGGCGCAGGCACGATGATGTCCGGGTCCAGCCCATGATGCTGCGCCCAGAGCAGCCAATGCTGCATGTCACTCCTCGCCGCGACCGCAACGACATGCGGCCGCGCCGGATCGTCATTCTCATCCCCCGCTGCAAACAGCTGGTCGGAAGGCACGATCCCCCCCGCCAGCGCCGCCAGCCGCGCCGCCGCCCTACCCTGCCGGGGCGCAAGCTCGGGATACTCCGCCCAATACAAAGTCACCATCGAAGCAGGCGGCACCAGCATCACCACCGCATCGGCAGGCAGCGCCGTCAAGCCACAAGCGGCCAGCCAGTTTGCCCCCCTGCCGCTCCGCGCCACAGCGCCATCGACAACGCGCATCCACAGCGGCGCGCCCGCTTCGGGCAGCGCCACGATCAGTCCATCCCGCACGCTCACGCGCCGCTTCCCCAGCTACGGCGGATCAACCTCGCCGGGCTCTGCCGGGCATCAATCATCGCCCGCTCCACCACCTGCGTTCCCCCAACGTCCACCGTCACGTCCACCCCGAAAAATCCTGTCGTCAACTTGACCTGATTGGCCGCTTCCTCAAGCGGATTGATGCCTTGGGCAGCAAACGGCGCCCAGAATTGCACCGTGCTGCCGTAACCCTCGACTGGCCGCTGCGCCAGATATTGCCGCGCCTGCGCCACGCTCACCTGTCCTTGCAACAGCATCGCGAACAGCACTGCCTGATCGGGCAACAGCGTGTTGACGTTGATCGGCGACAAATCCGCCGTCGGCAACGCGCAAACCCACGGCCGCGCCAGATCATAAATGACAGGCGTCACCCCATGAACGGCTCGCAGTTCACTCGCATCCACCATGAAGCGATTGGCCGTGCGATAGGGCCGCGCCGCCTGCGCATAAACCTCGTCCTCCGCGCCGCCCGGCTGCCGCACGCTGTCGCTGTCGATCCAGTCGGCCAGCGACGCTGCCGCCACCTGCGCCTGCCGCGCATCGATGCCCAGCGCCTGCAACAGCGCCTGAAATTGCGACACGCCGACCGGGCGCACCTTCAAATTGGACTCATTCTCGCCAGCCACCACGCTGTTGAGGTTGAAGCAATTGCCCGCATCACTCACCCGTGCACTCGCCACTCCACCGGGAACAGCGACCGGCTGCGGCGTCCCCATCCAGTTTCCCGCCAACGTCGTCTTGCCCGGATTGGCCGCGACCAGATCACCGATCCGCAACCGCGCCATCTCCGCCCCGGCATCGGCAAAGGCGCGCGCCTGATCCACCGCGCCACTATTCCCAGTCATCCGCGTAGCAAGCGCCAACCGCTCCAACGCCGTAGAGGCAACCACCGCCATCACCGCGACCAGCAGCAATACGGTCAGCAACGCGGCTCCCCGCTCGCCCTTTTTCCCGGGATCAGGCACCAGCCATCTCCCCTTCCAGCTTCTCCGCAGGCCCCGGCCCGACCAGAAAGCGCAAGGTGACAGGCGCTTCACCCGTGCGCGTCACCGTCATTTCAACAGCGCGCGGCATCAGGTCAGGCTGCGTCGGTATCCACTCGCCACGCCACTCCCCCTGCGCATCGCGAAAGCGCAGCGCGACATCATCCACATGGTCCAGCAGCATAGCCGGATCGTCGCCCGCCGCACCATCTACCTGTGCATAGGTCCGCCGCTCCAGCCGCCCCTGCCGCACCCAATATTCCACCTTCTGCAAGGAAGGCCGAGGCAAATCGCCCAGATTGTCCCAGCCCCCCCGCACGAACTGCATCACCGGCACGGCCTCGCCCTCACGATGCGACCAGAATGCAGGCGCCAGCGTCCCCGCTTCCGTGCGGCTGATACGCGGCACCGCCTGCCCAAGATCGGCAGCCAGCGCGCCGCCTGTCCGCTGCACGGCCGCCATGTCATCCAGCCGCGCCTTGACCTGCGCCTGCGCCGACACGCTATTCCCCAGCAGGAGCACGCCCGCCGCCGCCAGCATCGCAAAGATCATCAGAGCGACGAGCAGCTCTATCAACGTAAAGCCCGCCTGCCCGCCCGGCCCTCCGTTCGCTTCGAGTGAAGCCTGTCCTGAGCCCTGTCGAAGGGTCGAGCAGCCTGATGCGCGACTGAAATCCCTGCTGGCTATGGCGCGCATCATTGCACCACCCGCACAAAGCTAAGCACAACCGGCGAAGCCCCCACCTGCCCATTCACGGTCAGATCAACCTGCAACAGCCGCTTGTCGTTAGTAGCCTTGACCGTCCGCACCCAATGCCAGCGCCGTCCGCCATTATCGACATCACCCTCTTCGCTGCCCAGCGAGGGCGGCGCAGGATCGGTCTGCACCTCCACCATCAGGTTACGCGCGACAATCTGCCCCAGCGCCTTGCTGTCGAGATCGGCCACCGTCCGCAACGTCACCCCCTGCAACCGCACCAGCGCCAACGCAGCCAGACTGAACACCGCCAACGCGACGAGCATCTCCAACAGCGTAAAGCCCGCCTCAGGGTTCCCACGCCCCACACCCGTTCGGGCTGAGCCTGTCGAAGCCCTTCCCTTCTTTCGCACAAACCTACCCACCGACCATGACCTTCCCAGCCATATCGACAGTCACGGAAACCCGTTCCGCCTCCCGCGCCAAAGTCACCGTCATGGCGTCAGTCGGCAGCCCGGTCCCATCAAAACCAATCTGTTGCCGCCCATCCTTGCCAACCAGCGCCCGCGTCCCCGCCTTCCAGTTTGCCGTCACGAACGGCTTCTCCTCCAACGGCACCCATTGCGCCCCATCCCGCCGCTGAAAGCCATAGCCCGACGCGGACACCCACACCCCCATCGGTCGCGCGGTAACGACCGCTTCGTCGCGCGCGGCAGCAACGCGCGCGGCAAAGCGATCGGCATCCTCGACAACCCGCCCGCGCGGGTCGGGCATGGCAAGTACCACCGCAGCCGAGATGAAGCCGATGATCGTCAACACGACCATCAACTCGATCAGGGTAAAGCCATTGGCGATCGGGCGCTTATCCTCGTTCAGGCTGAGCCCTCCAACAGGCTCAGCACAGGCTTTGCCGAAGCTCCCCACGAACGGAATAAACCGCGCCTCAAAGCTCGCTGGAATAAATATCCGCATTCTCGCTCTCGCCGCCCGGCTGACCGTCCGCGCCCAGCGAACTGATATCGAACGCACCCTTCCGCCCCGGCACCGCATAATTATAGGCCCGACCCCACGGATCATCCGGCAGCTTCTTGATATAACCGCCCCGGCGATACCGCTGCGGCTGCGCCAGCGAGGCAGGCGGATTGATCAGCGCCTGCAACCCATCCATCTGCGAAGGATAGCTCAGATTATCGAGCCGATATTGCTCCAGCGCCTGCTCGATCGTCGCAATATCCGCCTTCGCCTTCTCCACCCGCGCCGTATCGGTCGCAGGAATGACGTTGATCGCCACAATCGTCGCTAGCAGCCCGATGATGACGATCACCACCATCAACTCGACCAGCGTGAAGCCATTTTCGATCGGCCGACGAACCAACCCCTCCCCGTTCGGGCTGAGCTTGTCGAAGCCCTTTCCTTCTTCTGAAGTAAAGGAATGCCCTTCGACAGGCTCAGGGCGAACGGAGTCTGGCTTCAATCTGGACATAATCACTCCTCAAGCCCCGGTAAGGCTCTGCAATTGCAAGATAGGCAGCAGGATCGACAAGATGATCACCGCCACGATCCCACCCATCAATATGATGATCACCGGCTCCAGCATCGCCAGCGCGGCGGAGGTAAAGCTGTCAAACTCCCGCTCCAGATAGTCCGCCGCCCGCTCCAGCATCGTATCCAACCGCCCCGCGCTCTCGCCGCTCGCCGCCAGATAAACCAGCAGCGGCGGAAACACCCCAGCCCGCCGCAGCGCTGCCGACAGGCTCCCGCCCCCACGAATGGCCTCGACAATCTGCTCGGAAGCCTGCCGCAACACCCGATTGTGCACCGTCTGCGTGGTCAAAGTCAGGCCTTCCATCAGCGGCAGACGGCTCGCCACCATCGTGGACAGCGTCCGCGCCATCCGCGCTGCATGAAGGTCGCGGATCAACCGCCCCAGCAAGGGCAACCGCAGCAACAGCCCATCGAACCGATAGCGGACCGTCTCAATCTTCAATGCCCGCCAGAAACCAAGGGCCCCCAGTCCAATCAGGATCACCAACAGCCACCAATAGCCCGCCAGAAAGGCCGAAATCCCCATCACCATGCGTGTCAGCAGCGGCAGGTCTTGTCCCACCGTATCGAACTGCTCCACGACCTTGGGCACGACGAAGATCATCAGCGCCGCCACGACGCAGACGGCAAAGGCTGCCAGCACGCTCGGATAGGCGATGGCGATCAGCACCTTCGACCGGATCACCGCCTGCCGCTCCATCAGGTCGGACAGCCGCTCCATGATCGTCGGCAGGCTGCCCGAGCTTTCACCCGCAGAAACCATCGCCCGATAGAGCGCCGGAAAGCTCTTCGGCTCGGCTCCCAGCGCGTCCGCCAGCCGCCGTCCTTCCAGCACGCCTGAATGCACCTTGCTGACGATCGCGCGCACATGCTCCTGCTCGCTCTGCCTCCCGATGGTGCGCAGCGATTCCTCCAGCGGGCTGACCTGGATCAGCGTCGATAGCTGGCGCGTAAAAAGCGTAAGCTCCTTGGCGGACAGCCGAGGAGCGCGCAGCGACAATCCCGCACGCTTCGCCGCCTTCTCCGCAACGCCCGGCTCGATCCGCACGATGAACAGCTTGCGCGCGTCCAGCTTGGCCCGCGCATCATCGACCGTCTCGGCCTTGATCTTGCCGCTGCGTTCCTTGCCCGCCGGATCGATGACCAGATAGTCGAACTCAGCCATCGACGATGGTTTCCACCTCCGCCGCATCGCGCCGCGACACACGGATGGCCTCTTCCGCCGTCGTCTGCCCATCCCGCACCAGCGCCCGCGCCGCTGACCCCAAATTGGGTGCATTCAGGAAAGCATGGCGCGCGATCAGCGATTCATCGCCACCATCATTGATCAGGCGGCGGATCGTGTCATCCACGCGGATCGCCTCGAACACCCCGATCCGGCCCTTATAGCCGCTACCGTTGCACTCCTCGCACCCTCGCGCCCGATAGATGATCGTTCCGGGATCGAAACCAAGCAAAGCGCTAGCCGACTTGTCCGCCTGCACCGGCTCCCGGCAATGCTGGCAAAGCCGTCGCACCAGCCGCTGCGCGATAACGGCGCGCAGGGTCGAGGCAAGCAGGAACGGCTCGACCCGCATATCCCTCATCCGGGTAATCGCGCCCACCGCATCATTGGTATGCACGGTCGACAGCACCAGATGACCCGTCAGCGACGCCTGCACCGCGATCTCCGCCGTCTCCCGATCACGAATTTCGCCGACCATCACCACATCGGGGTCCTGCCGCAAAATCGCGCGCAGCCCGGCGGCAAAGGTCAATCCGACCTTCGCATTGACCTGAGTCTGCCCGACCCCTTCGACCGCATATTCGACCGGGTCCTCCACGGTAAGAATATTGCGCGTCCCATCGTTCAACTGCCTCAAACCGGCATAGAGCGTAGTCGTCTTCCCCGACCCGGTCGGTCCCGTGACCAAGATAATCCCGTTCGGTTCGTGCAATCCTTCACGAAAAATCCGATCCGCCGCCCCCGCCATGCCCAGTAGGTCGAGGTTCATGCCCGCATTCTCCTTATCGAGAATACGCAGCACCACCCGCTCACCCGCCCGGCTCGGCAGTGTCGAAACGCGCACGTCCAGCAGCTTGCCGCCCAGCGTCAGCCCAATGCGCCCATCCTGCGGCACGCGCCGCTCGGCAATGTCCAGCCGCGCCATCACCTTGATCCGGCTCACCACCACCGGCGCGACATGGGGCGGCATCCGCAAAGTCTCGCGCAGCACTCCGTCGATCCGCATCCGCACGATCAGGCCGGTTTCATAAGGCTCGATATGAATATCCGAAACGCCCTGCCGCGCTGCTTCAGCGATGATGCCGTTGATCAGCCGGATTGCAGGCGCATCATCGGCGCTGTCGAGCAAGTCGTCGGCAGTCGGAATGTCGGCGGCAAGAATATCCAGCTCATCCGCGCCGACTTCCAGCGAACCCGCCATCGCTGCCGCGCTACCCTCCATCGCATAATGGTCTGACAGGTGCCGATCGAACTGTGGCCCATCAACAAACCGCACATCGAAACTGCGCGCCAGATGCCGCCGCACTTCCAGCAATACCCGCGGATCGCTCCCCTCCCGAACTGCAATCGTGAGCCGGTCTCCGTCCAGCGGCAGCATGACGACGCCATGCTTGCGCGCAAAGACATAGGGAATGTCGACAGCGCGGGGCGCACTGTGCGGCACGTCGAGATCGGAGTGGGACTCGCTCACCCTAACCTCCGTTCGGGCTGAGCATGTCGAAGCCCTCCCTTGGGAAAACGGTTCACCGCCGATCTCCATTCGCCGCACCGTCCACCGGCCGCACCACGCCGCTCGATTGCCGCACCGTCGGTTCAATCACTTGCGCCGGGGCAGCACTTGGCTGCGCCACCGCATCGCCCGCCTGCGTCACAGCGGCGGGCGGTTCCGCGCCCATATAGTCGCGCACCAACTCGTCGATGCTCGGTTCCTGATCGGGGTTCCGCGCCAACTGCATGTCCCGCACATAGCCATAGCGTTGCTGCGTCAGGCGCTGCGCATCCTCCTTCGACCGCAGGATGGTGGGCCGGATGAAGACCATGAGGTTGGTCTTGCTCCGGCTCTTGCTGCGCGACTTGAAAAGCTCGCCGATGCCCGGAATATCCGATAGCAGCGGAATACGCTCGATCGTCTTGCGCTCATTATCGTCCAGCAAGCCGCCAAGCGCCAAAATCTCGCCATCATCCACCGTGACCGTCGTCTCGATCTCACGCTTGTTGATGATGAGGTCGCTATTATTGTTAGACACCGGCCCGGCGACGCTCGACACTTCCTGCCTCAGGAACAGCTTGATCGCGCCGCCCGTGTTGATCTGCGGCTTCACTTCCAGCTTGATGCCGACATCCTGCCGCTGGACAGTGCGGAACTGATTGTCGAAATTCTGGCTGAGCGCCTCGCCGGTCGTGATCGGCACCTGCTGCCCGACCAGGATCGACGCCTTCTGATTGTCCAGCGTCATCACCGAAGGCGTGGACAGAATATTGCTGTCAGTGTCGGACCTGACCGCGTTGATGATCGCCCCGAAAATCCCGTTCCGCCCGATCTGCGTCGCAACCCCGCCAAAGCCGCCCGTCGCGTTCATCAGGCTATCGACCGCCGCCTGCTGCAAGGTGTTCGACAAGTTGCTATTCTCGGTCGAGGTGGTCGTCGTGGTCACGCCGCCGTTGACGACCGTCGTGGTCGTCTTGCCCAACTCGTTCGCGCCAATCGCCCCGGCCAGCGTCAGCAAATTGGGAGAAGCGTTGGAATAATTGGTCGCCGCAAAGCCCGTCTTGGTGCTGCCGATCAGGAACTGCACACCCAGTTTCTTGGCGGCGGCATCGCTGATCTCGACGATGATCGCCTCGACCAGGACCTGCTCCCGCCTCGTATCGAGTTGCCGGACGGTCTCACCAAGCATGCGCTGCACATCGCTATTGGCCGCTACGATGATCGCATTGGCCCCCTCATAGCGGGTAACGATTGCAGGCCCGCGCGTCGAAATGCCACCACCCGAAGAACCGGCCGAGTTCACCACCGCAGGCGCCGCCGCGACCGGAGCAGCGCCATTGGACGCCGGAGCAGAGGACGTCACGGCAGAGCTGGACGATTGTCCAACCAACTGCTGCAACACAGGCAACAGCTTTTCGGCATCCGCATGTTCCAGCCAATAGACACGGATCTCCGTCCCGCTCGCCGCCTGCCGATCAAGATCGCGTGCCATCTGCGCCAATCGCGTCACCGTCCCGGCATCGCCCCGGATCGCGACCGAATTGCTGCTGTCGATCGGCACGATAGTCGCCGCCCGCTGCGCGCCTTCGCCGCCGCTTTGCACCAGCGCTTGAAGCGAAGTCGCGATTTCCCGCGCGCCCGCATTCCGCAGCATCACCGTCTGTGTCGCCGCCGTATCGCGATCGATTCGCGCAAGCACCTGGCGAATACGCCCAATATTGTCGGCATAGTCGGCAACGACCACGCTGTTCCCGGCGCGATTGGCGGTCACCGAACCGTCCTTGCTGACCAGCGGCCGCAAAGTCTCCAGCGCGCTCGCCGCATCGATCGAGCGCAGGCGGAAGACCTCGGTCACGAACTGGTTGCGATTGGCCCCCCGTCCAACAACGCTAGGCTGCCCGGCCGCCCCGTCGGCAGGCTGAATGCGATAAGCACCACCCGGCGCTGGCACCGCCACCAGCCCGTTCGCCCGCAACGTCGACAGGAAAATCTCGAAATATTCCGATCGCGACAGCGGCCGGTCTGTCACGACCGAAACCTTCCCCTGAACCCGGTTGTCTATGATGAAGGTCCGCCCCGTCACACGCGCGGCGTCCTGAATGAAGGCGCGAATATCGGCGTCGCGCACATTCAGCGTCTGCTGTGCCATGACAGGCGACCCAACAGGCGCGGCCAGAGCGAGGGCGGTCGCGGCGGAAAGAAGGAATTTTCTGGTCATTGGCCTTGCAGAGTAAGGTTGATCGTCGAAAGGCTGGCGCCCCGCTCAACGGTCAGGGAAATGCGCGCGCCGGGCATGATCTTGCCCTGCAGCGCCTGGAGATCGCTAGGCGAACCGACCGGCTGCCCATCAACCTGGGTGACTATATCGCCGGGCTGGAACCCGGCATTCTGGAAAGTCGGCCCCTTGGCGGTCAGGATCAGCCCCGTGATCCGGCCATTCTGCATGCGCGGCGCAAAGCCGACATCACGCTTCAGCCCGTCCGCAGTCGGATTGTCGATCCCAGCCACAAGGCTTACGACACTCCCCTCTCCCGGCGCGGCCGACGCAGATGCGGGCTGCGACTGGTCGAGGAATATCTGCTCTTCCGATCCGCCCCGGTCGATAGTGACATGATCGAACGCTACGCCCTTCAACAGCACGCCCGGCAATATCTCATCACCCACGGCAAAGCTGTTCTGCACCCCGTCGGGTCCAGCGATGATAGCCGATCCCAGCCCCGACCCCTCGTTCAACCGGATGCCGTAAACCGTCAGCGCCAGCGAGGTCACGACCCCACCGCCCGTCGCCTGCTGCGGTCCAGCACGATAAAAGGGGTCAAAATTGGAAAATAATGTCTGACGCGCCGCGAAATCCGGAAATTGCGCTTGCCGCCCTTCCCACGGTCCAAAGCTCCCGACCGGCGTCAGCACGGCCCAAACCAGCCTTGCACATTGCAGCGCCAGCAGGCCCAGCAACAGCTTCTCGGCAACCCGCGCCCAGTCGATCGGCGCGAGGCGGCTGCTAAGGTCCTGAAAGTTACTGCGAAACGCCACGCGCATGAACCTGGTAATCCCCCTTGATACCCGCGCTGCTAGGCAATTGTTTTTACTGCCGGATGACAGAAATGTGACCTATCCATGACAACGGCAATCCGCAAGCGATGACACTTGCATTTCGAGCGCCGAGCGATAGCAGAAAGGCTGCTTTCTCGCCCTAAAAGGCCGTCCATGCCTAACCAACCCATTGTGAAATCAGCCGATGCCGATCCGGCCTGGATCGCATCCCATCCACGTGTCCAGCGCGTGCCCAGCCGCGATCTGACGCTCTTCATCCAGCGCGATTTCCTGACAGCGGAAGAATGCGATGGCCTGATTACACGGATCGAGGCGCGCCGCCGCCCTTCCACCATCGCCGATGCCAATGGCGACGCTGGCTTCCGCACCAGCGAAACCTGCGATCTCGACAACGCCGATCCCTTCATCGGGGCCATAGATGAAAAACTCGCCGCTTTCGCCGGGATCGATCCATGCTTCGGAGAACCGATACAGGGGCAACGTTACGCCGTGGGTCAGGAATTCAAGGCGCATACCGACTATTTCGATCCTGCTGGCCTCGACTTCGCCCGCTACTGCTCCGTCTCGGGCAATCGCACATGGACGCTGATGGTCTATCTGAACCAGCCCCCCGCAGGTGGCGCGACCCGCTTCGTCAAGATCGGTAAGACGGTCCAGCCCGAGCGCGGCAAGCTGCTCGCCTGGAACAATCGCCTTGAACCCGGCCGTTATAATGGGGCCAGCCTGCACCACGGCATGAAGGTGCGCAGCGGCGTCAAACACATCATCACCAAATGGTATCGCGAAAAACCCTGGACCTGAGCCTCAGCGCCAGAAATGCTTGGTATCCGCCAACTCATCATAGGCTTTGCCAGCCGCCGCCAGCAGCTTCTTCTTGCCCCGGCCACTCTTCACCAGATCGGCATCGACCGGCAGGCCATGCTGCGCCAACAGGACGCGCATGTTGACCAGATCATTGAGCGCGCCCAGTTCGTCCTGCACCCCCTCCAGCGCCTCAATGTAGCGCGCGTGCCGTCGCCGCTGTTTCTTGGCGTCAAACAGACCCGCGAAAAATTCGGCGGCGTAGCGCAGCTTCTTCGCCTTCTTGCGCACTTCGTGACGGTGCGCGTCATCCAGCTTCGCCAGATGCCGTGCATGCTTCATCTGCCAGCGATGAAAATGCTGCAAACGGCGTGCGGCAAACGCCTCCGCAGCCTCATCGCGCAACCTGCGGCCCTCAGCATCCGGCCCGCCCATGCCAAGCGTCAGCCATTCCACGATGTCGATCATCAAGCCCCGCGCCTGATCAGATTCCAGCGCATCGATCACCTTTGCATGGATCACCGAGCGAACAGCAGCTAGTTGCTCGTGCAGTTCGCCCGGCTTCATCCGTTCGATCAGCACATCCAGATCACGCGCCTCTCCCAGCAGCTGCGCCAGCCAGCGAAGCTCATCCTGAAATCGGGTCACGTCTTGCGCCGCCAGCATTGATCTGAACAGCGTCAGCGCCGAACGCAGCCGCCGCACGGCTACGCGCGCCTGATGCACAGCCTGTGGATCATAATGGTCGAGCAGCAAATCTTCGTTCAGGCGGTATTGCCGCACACAGTTACGAATAATCGCCGCGAACGCCGCCTGCGCACTGATACCAGGCTTCAGCGCCAGTCTCTCCGCCTTGAAGCAAGCAGGCGCGGGAGCCAGCAGCCGATAACCTCGTTCAGACTTTGCCGCGACGCCCAGCCGCACCGGCACTGCCGCCTCGATCTTTTTTCCGAGCGCAAACAGGGCGGCGGGCTCTCCTGTCTTCAGCTCCAGTTCGACTTCACAGATGGGCGACTGCCGTTCACCAGCGCGGACCCATCCCCTGTCGAGCACCAATTCAATCTCCGCCGCACCCTCGGCAATCTGCCATGTGCGCCGCTCGACCTCGACCTTGAACGCGGGTTCGATCATCTCCACGGCATCACCCAGAACGCCCACAATGGGCGTGCGGCTGTCGATCACCGGCTCGTCCTGCCTGACCGGCATTTCCCATTCCGCCCGTGAGAACAGCGCTCCGCCCCGATCTTCACTACCGGCCTTGACGGTCTGGACGCGCTCCTCCCCTGATCTGCGGATGCGCAGCGTATATCCTCGCGCATCCAACTGCCTGTCGGGCGTATCGAAATAGACGGCCTGAAGTTGCGCCCGGCTTCCCTCAGCGGGCAGCAGCGCCAATTGCTCGAAGGCCTCCGCCGCCTGCTGCGACAGCTCCAGTTTCAGCTCGACTTCCTGCTTCACCGCCTGCCTCCGCTTCAGGCCAACCCCTAACACGGCGCAGGAAAACGCGCGAATCACAGATGGCAAAACGGCCGATCCGCGCGAAGCAGATCGGCCGCCAAGCCCCATCAGAGAAAGTTAAATCAGAGCGCCACGGTCAGCGAAGCCGCAAAGGTCGTGCCAATCTTGTAGCGGTTGTAGAACACCTTGTTGCCGCCCAGTTCCTGGAATTCCTGGAACTTGCGACCGGTGATGTTCCGCGCCTCAAACTTGAACTCGCTCTTCACCCCGCCCGGCAGGGTCACGCCCTGCCGCGCCACGAAGTCCAACGTCAGGCCCGGCTTTTCCTTGATGTCGGGCTGAAGGTTGGGACCACGGCTCGTAACGCGCGGGCTGGCATAGGTCAGCAGCAGCGTCTGCTGCGACAGCTTGTCGGTGTCCTCAAGGCCAAGTTGCAGGTTCACGAGATGGTCCGACTGGCCGGTCAGCGGCACCCCATCCTGGAAATAGTCGGACGCGGCGGGCAGCGGGCCAGCGGTATAGCTGTAGGGAATGGTCGTATCCCCCGCGCTCACCTTCAGCTTCGACTGGGTGTAGGTATAGTTGCCGATCAACACGATCCGACGGGTCTGAAAGAACGGGCTGCTCATATTATCGAGCGGCAGATATTTCTGCGCCTCGAACTCAACACCATAAAGCGTGGCTTCGGGCGCATTGGCGAAGCTGGTGGTTACGTCATATTTGTCGTTGATCGTCGTGTAAGTTTCGATCGGATTGTCGATCTTCTTCCAGAACGCGGCTGCCGTCAGCCGCTCGTCCCGGCCCATATACCATTCCGCGCGCAGGTCTGCGTTCCACAACTCGCTATCCTGCAGGAAGGGGTTGCCGCGATAGAAGCGGTTGGAATCGGTATCGATGTAGGGCTGGGCGATCAGCTCGCGGAACTGCGGGCGTGCGATCGTCTTGGAACCGCTCATGCGGAACTGCAAACCCTTGGCCGCTTCGAACGTGATTGTCGCGGCGGGTAGCCAATATTCCTTGTTGATAGCGTTCACCGGTTCAACACCCGTATTATAGACGTCCACGCCGGTCACCGACTGGCGGCCCTTCTCATAACGCACGCCAGCGTCCACGGTCACGCCCGCTAGAGGCTGCACCTTCAGCTGCGCATATCCGGCATGCGTGCGCAGCGCCGCATCGTAGACCGGATAGTTGCCCGAAAAGTCCAGCAGCGACATGTCGAACAACTGGATCGACGCATCCGACAGCAGATAATCGGGCCGCAGCTGCTGCACGGCGATCGGCAGGTTGGTCGCGTCAAAATGCAGCTCATAGCGCGAAGACGTGCGCTTCGTATCGCTGAACGCATAGCCCACCGTCGCGGTCAGATCGGGCGAGAATTTGTAGCTCAAATCCCAACCCGCCGACCACAGGTCTTCGTTAAGGTCGCTGAAGGTGATCGACGCATCGCCCCGCTGGCGGTTCAGCGCGTTGACGAAACGGTCGCCGACCGGATCAACCGCCAGATCGCGATTAGTCCGCACATATTCAAACTCGCGCTCATAGGGTGCTTCCCGCTGCGAATTGGCATAGCCGCCGCGCAGGTCGAGGCTCAGGCCCTCCATCAGCTTGAACTCGCCGACCATCTGGGTGTCGATCAGCTGCCGCTCATACCAGGCGGTATTCTGCTTCATATAATCCGCGCCCGCGATCGCGCCGTCATTCTGCCCCAGCGTCAGGGCACCGCGCTTCAGCGTGTCGCGAATATAGACGTTGGTCCAGCGGATCTTCTGATCGCCCAGTTCCAGGCCCAGCCCGAACAGGCTGTTGAACGTCACCTCATTATCCGTCGACACCTGAACGCCGTTCTTGCCCGGCGCCTGCTCCAGATTGATCGACGCCTGCTGCAGCGAGGAGCGTGTCCGCCACTTGTTGCTGTAGGATGCGGTGAACAGCACGCCCAACCGCCCATCACTACCCACATCCATGGCCGTTCCGGCGTTCAGCGAACCCGAAAAGTTGAACGGCAGGCTGTTGGTCCGCTGGAGCACGGAAGTCTTCGCATTCAGGAACTGCATCGAAATCGCCTGCAGGTCACCGCGCGTCATGTTGGAGAAGGGCACGCCGCTACCGAATGCCTGCGCCAGCAGTGGCGGAACGTCGCGCGAACCATCGTCAAAGCCGGTCCAGTCCGACTTTGATCCATAATAGGTGTAGCCCATGTTGCCCGACGTTTCGGTATTGGCCGAACTTCCAATTCCCAGCTCAAGATAGCTTTCAACCGGGATAGCCTTGGTCGTCAGGTTGATGACGCCGCCGCCAAACTCGCCAGGGAAGTTGGCCGAATAGCTTTTCTGCACCATCGTGGACGCGATCACGCTGGTCGGGAAGATGTCGAGCGGCACGACGCGCTTGAGCGGTTCCGGACTCGGCAAAGGCGATCCGTTGAGCAACGCCAGCGAATAGCGGTCGCCAAGGCCACGCACATAAACATAGCCGCCCGATACGACCGAAAGGCCCGTCACGCGCTGGAGGGACCCGGCGATGTCGCCTTCGCCCGTGCGCTTGATGTCGGCGGCCGACAGGACAGTCACCACCTGCGGCGCTGCCTGCGACACATTGCTGGTGCGGCGGCCGGTCACGATGATGTCCGATCCGGGAACGGAAACGTCGACATTGCCGGTCTGCGCATCGGCCTCTTCGGATGCACTCGGCACGCCTGACGTCGGCGCGCTATCGGTCGTGGTCTGCGCCATAGCCGCCGGAGCGGAAAGGGCGGTCGAAATCAGGAGCATGCGCGCCAAGCTGAGCGGCTTCGACATGGCTAGGAGTCCCCCTTGGGAAAATTCTTTGTAAAGAGGGCGGGGAAGCGGCTGATGCACGCTCCCCCGCCCCTGTTCAGGTGAGGTAGATCAGGTGGTCGGAATGGCGGTACAGTTGGTGCTGTTGCTGCCGAAGCTCGCCGTGACCGAGTTACAGGTCCAGCCCGCATACCAGGTGTCGTTGCTGTCCTTCACCGCGCCGATATAGTTGGTGGTGGTGAAGTTGCTGTCGATCGTCTTGGGGTCGATCGCGGTGCGGGCCGTTTCCGTCGCGCCGTTGATGAATAGGCTGGTCAACGACGGCGTATAAGCAAAGCTGCTGTTCGGATCGGTCGAGAAGATCGACTGGACCGTCGCCGCATCGACGCCGCCGGTGCCCTTGAACGGGGTAGCGTTGCACTGCATCACGACCGACAGGTAACGCGGCTTCCCCGCATCCTGCAGCCCCGCGTCAGCGTCACGTACCGTGGCGGCGCTGTTGATGCGCAGGCAGCTCTGGTCAGGACTGACGATGATGCCGTTCACCATGGCAAGGTCAGCACCGCCCCGAAGCATCATGGTCGCGCCATCATCGCCGGTGTTCGACCGCTGGATGTGCGTGAAGTTCGCAACCTTCAGATACTGGCGGGGCAGCGCGTCTTCGGAGAAGCTGGTGCCGGTCGTCGAACCATTCGAGTCCGTCTCGGTGAAGGTATCGCCGATATTGTTGTTCGCACGCTGCACGGAGATAACGAACTGCGCCGTGCCGCGGAAGCCGACATCCGTGTCCAGATTGTCGTCTTCATTGCCGGTCAGCACCAGATATTTCATGTGGGTCGAACCACCGAAAGCCTCGATGCCGTCGTCCGAGCTGTTGTGGACCTGGATATGGTCAAGCTGCGTGCCGGTGCCGACGCCCGAAGGAGTCAGACCCTGAAGTTCCTTGCCATTCGCCAGCACGAAGCCGGAATAACGAATCTGGACATAGCTCATGCGGCCCGAATTGTCGGCGTCATTGTCGCCGCCATAGAGCGCGCCGGTCGTGCCTTCGGTGTCGCGCTGACACGCGGTGGTGCCCGGAGCCGCATTGGGCGCCTGATCGCAGTCGGTGATCTTGGCGCGGCCGAGCAACACGATGCCACCCCACTGGCCCGACGACTGATCGGTCGCCGACCCGGTGACATTCTCGCGGCTGGTGAAGACGATGGGCTGTGCCGCCGTGCCGACAGCATTGATCTTGTTGCCGCGATTGACGGCCAAGAATGCGCTGCCAGTGCCAGCGAACACCACAACGCCCGGATCGATCGTCAGCGTGACGTTGCTCCCGGTGCTCGCAGCGCCCTGATCGGTGCCGACATCAACGCGGCCGGGCAGCGAATAGATGACGCCCGCCGTCTTGGCGATCGCGGTCGAGCTGTTGAAACGCGCGGGGAAGCCGCAATTGCGCCATGCATTGGTGCCGTCGCTGATGGTGCCAAGGTTGGTCAGCTGGTCCGCACCCGAGATAGTCGGACAGTCGGCCGCAGCGGTCACATTGCCCGGCGTAGGAGTGGGCGTCGGCGTCGGACTCGGCGAAGGCGTCGGCGCGGGCAGGACGATCGTCCCCTCGCCCGGCGAAGCGATATCGTCCGCGCCGCAAGCGCTCAGAGCAGCGCAGGCGCAACCCGCCATCAGGATGGTAGTGATACGATTAGTCTTGACCATGTCGTCTCCGCTCCGGCGATGCCGGTTTGTGTTAAGATGCGGAGCGAAGGGGATTCACGAATCGGACAACGCCCCCTGCCGCCCTCAGTCGCCGCAGCTAGGCGCGCCAGATGACAGAGACATTTTGCTTCCGTGACGGCAGAGTGACTTTAAAATGACAGTTCAGAGACTCTTGTTTCACTTTGATGATTGCGAAAGCCGTCCACGCAAAAAGAAAGGCGCCGTCCCACCGGACGACGCCCCACTGTTCAATGACTTAACGCGCCGAAGTCAGCGCATGGCGTAGCTCGCTTCAAGGCGGCCGAGCGCGCGGCGGGCAACATCCCGCGACGATGCTTCTTCGCCATTCGCGAGCAGCAATGTCGACTCCGGCGCGAAGCGGGCCGCGCCATAAGCCTCTCGCGCATCCTTCATCCTCCCCAGTCCCGCATAAGCGTTGCCAAGGTTGATCAACCGAGCCGGATCGTTCGCCCCGTCCGGCCACATAGGCGCAAGGCGGCGGGCGGCTCTTTCATAATCCTTCGCCACCAAGGCCGGAGCGGCCAATTGCCCATCGGGAACACCGACCACAACCACTTCATCGGATGCAGCCACGGCCGCGCCCGACATGCCCCCCGCCAGCATCAGCCCGACGATCGCCGCTACCTTTATCATCCAATTTCTCCCGAAAAAACTTTCTATAATAGCCGGGATTATTTCATCTTGATGACATCTAAACAAGCAGCGAACTGCACCCAAAAAAGGATTTTTACTTCCTATAATTCAATATGTTATAAAGTTTTCTTCTAACTGTCATAAAACTGTAATTGAACCGTCTTGGTTCATGACATCCGATTCGCAGCTACAGATTCAGCCTGCCAGCCCGTAGCAAGCGCCACCCGCCACGTAGGACGGCCGCCAAAATCACTTAAATGAAGGAAGGTCCGGAGGATTCTGTTGCCCGGCTCCTCCGGAAGCCGCTGAATTCCCTTCTGTTGCCCGGTGGGTTCAACCGCGTTCTTTTTGGGTAATGTCAGGCCGTGAGGCCATCAATTACGCAGCAAGAGCAAGAGCCTCGTTATCGTTGGCACTTACGTGTTTTGAACATTTTTACGGCTTACTCAGGCCGGGTGAAGACATCGCCTTTCAACACACGTCGATCCTAGTTCGGCCCCGTCAGACACCCCGTACAAGCCGGGATATGTGGTGGAGCCGCCGGGTACTGCCCCCGGGTCCGCTGCGCCTATTACACGACACGATTTATCACCATAGCCGGGCGAACCCGGCAAAACCCATATGGGGCAGCGCTCCCCATTTATCAACCTTTTCGGTCAGGCCGGGACCAGATGGACGGCCTTGGGCTTGGCGACCGGCAGTCCGCTCGCCTTCGCCTGCGCCATCAGCTCCTGCTTGCGCGCCATCATCCTGTCACGCAGCACGACCAGATCCACATCCGTCTTGCGGCACTGGGCGAACATGCCGTCAGACTGCCTTTCCTCTTCCTTCACATGATGCTTGATCTCTTCGGACAGCACCTTGACCTTGGCATCGTAGAAATCATCGTCCGGCGATCCGGCCTCGATATCATTCACCAGCACCTTCGCGCCGTCATGCTCGACATAGGCTTCATCGAGCGTGTCGTCCTCAATCTTGCCACGAAAGGCGGGGTAGAAAATCTCCTCCTCGATCATCGTGTGAATCTTCAGCTCGGTGCAGATTTGATGCGCGATTTCCTGCTTCCGGTTCGCAGCCTTCGCCTTTTCGAACTGCTCGAACAGGTCCTCGACCTTGCGATGATCAGCTTTCAACAGGGCGATCGCATCGGTAAACTCAGCTTTGGCCATTTCCGTCCTCCTCACGAACACATATCGTCAAGAAGCGGCTGACAAGCCTCCGGGTTCCGTCCCGCTATCATTCATATCCCAGATCATGGCCGTGCGGCTTCGCATGACCACCGGCGCGCAGATAACGGCTGTCGATTTCGCTGATCAACCGCTCGGCATCCTTGCCCCCGGCCATTTTCAGCAGCTCGTCTACCTTCACCTCCAACCGATCGTCATTCTCCTTGGAGGCTGGCGAGCCGACATAGAGGAAATAGGCCAAGCCTACGACTTGCCAGATCAGCTGGAGAAATTCCGACTGCCAATTCTCGAACGTATCCCGGCCCATCTCGATGGCATAGGCCGCCAGTTCAGGCACCTGCCCGTGCGTCTTTGCGTCGTCCACATAGGCCCACCAGCCAAACACCCAATGACCCACGATCGACACCAGGAAGAACAGGGCCGTGATCCAACCATAGGCGTAGCGCTTCATACCATCCTCCCTCATGTCACTCCGGAGGGACAACGCAAAAGCATGTAGCCGGTTCAGCCAGCTACAAACGCCGATTCCGATTGGCCCGGCGCGCTTCGCTGTCTATAGCCATGATCCCATGATCCTCGTCATCGACAATTATGACAGCTTCACCTGGAACCTGGTCCACTACCTCATGGAATTGGGCGCAGAGGTGGAGGTTGTCCGCAACGACGCCATTTCGGCAGGCCAGGCCCTTTCCAGCGGCGCTAGCGCCTTCCTGCTTTCGCCCGGTCCCTGCACGCCCAATGAGGCGGGCGTCAGCCTTGACCTCGTCGCCGCCGCCGCCGACGCGGGCGCACCACTACTGGGCGTATGCCTCGGCCATCAGGCAATCGGCCAGCATTTCGGCGGGCAAGTCGTTCGGGGCGGCCTGATGCATGGCAAGACCTCCCCCGTCACTCATGACGGGACCGGCCTTTTTGCTGGCATTCCATCGCCCTTCACCGCGACCCGCTATCATTCGCTCATCGTCGATAACATTCCGCAGAGCCTCATCGTGAACGCGACCAGTGAGGACGGCTCAGTCATGGGCTTCCGCCATCAAAGCCTTCCGATCCACTCGGTCCAGTTCCATCCGGAAAGCATCGCGACCGAATACGGGCATGAGATGCTGGCGAACTTCATGCGGATCGCCGGGATTCCGGTAAAGGCGCGCGCAGCCGCCTGATTTCGGTTTCGCGGCCGAGCGAACGAAGCACAAGGCTTCGCCGTGCCATGTGCGAAAGACTTTCCCGCACCCTCCCCTCGACTCCGGCGCGGCGTCGTGATTAAGGCAAAGGCGATGACCCGCCTGCCCGATCCCGCAGCGCCATTGAGCGCAACCGAGGCCGCCGCCGCCTTCGACCTGTTGTTCGACGGCAACCTGCCAGAGGCAGAGATCGCCGCCTTTCTCGTCACCATGGCTCAGCGCGGCGAGTCTGCAACAGAGATCGCCGCCGCCGCCCGCGCCATGCGCGCGCGCATGATCCCCATTGCCGCCCCCGCAGGCGCAATCGATGTCTGCGGCACAGGCGGAGATGGCCACCACACGCTCAACGTCTCGACAGCAGTGAGTCTTGTGGTAGCCGCCGCCGGAGTGCCCGTCGCCAAGCATGGCAACCGCGCCGCGTCATCCAAGGCCGGGGCCGCCGACACGCTCGAAGCGCTCGGCCTCGATCTTGATCGCGTCGCCGATACGGCGGAGGCAACGCTGGCCGATCTCGGCATCTGCTTCCTCTTCGCGCAGAAGCATCACCCCGCGCTCAAACGCTTCGGCCCGATCCGCAAGGCCATCGGCCAGCGCACCATCTTCAACCTGATGGGTCCGCTCGCCAATCCTGCCGGTGTGCGCCGTCAGCTCGTCGGCATCGCCCGCCCCGCCTATGTACCCATCTATGCCGAGGCACTGGCGGAACTTGGCGTCGATCGCGCCATGATCGTCTCGGGGGATGAAGGCCTTGACGAGCTCTCCCTCGCGGGCGGCAACGACGTCGCCGAAGTCACCGCGCAAGGCATCGTCGCGATGCGCCGCCTCACCCCTGGCGACGCTGGGCTTCCCACGCACCCGGTTGAGGCGATACGCGGCGGTGACCCCGCTCATAACGCCGCCGCCCTACGTGCCCTGCTTCAGGGTGAGCCGGGCGCCTATCGGGACGCCGTGCTGCTGAACGCAGCCGCTGCCCTTGTCGTAGCGGACGCCGTTGCCGATCTGCGCGCGGGTGTCGAGGAAGCTGCCGAAACCATCGACCGTGGACTCGCCAACGCGCTGCTCAATTGCTGGATTGCCTATAAATGACGAACAAGCTGATCGAAATCTGCGACACGAAACGCGAGGAAGTGGCCCGCCGCAAGGCCGCCATTACCGTCTCGACGCTCCACGCCCGCGCCGCCGAGCAGACACCCCCGCGCGGCTTCCGCCAAGCGCTCGACAGCGCCGCCCGCTCGGGCTTTGGACTCATCGCGGAAATCAAGAAGGCCAGCCCATCGAAAGGTCTTATCCGCGAGAATTTTGACCCGCCCGCCCATGCTCAGGCCTACGCCGCCGCTGGTGCCGCCTGTCTCTCGGTCCTCACGGACGAACCCTATTTTCAAGGCCATGACGATTATCTCATGGCCGCCCGTTCCGCCTGCGCGTTGCCAGTCCTGCGCAAGGATTTCATGGTCGATCCCTGGCAGGTCCTGGAAAGCCGCTCGCTCGGAGCCGATGCCATCCTCATCATCGCCGCCGCGCTGGACGACAATCAGATGGCGGAAATAGAGGATGCCGCGCTTGGCCTTGGCATGGATGCCCTCGTCGAAGTCCATGATGCCCATGAACTGGAACGTGCGCTCAAGCTCCGCTCGCGCCTCATCGGCGTCAACAACCGCGACCTGCGAGACTTCAGCGTTGACTTCGCCCGCACCTATGAACTGGTCGGCCACGCGCCGGAAGGCTGCACCTTCGTCGCCGAAAGCGGCCTTGGCAGCCACGCCGACCTGATCACCATGTCCGAACATGGCGTCCGCTGCTTCCTGGTGGGCGAAAGCCTGATGCGCCAGCCCGATGTCGAAGCCGCTACCCACGCTCTACTGACCGGCGAATGAGCAAGCTCACCCATCTTGATGAGGATGGATCGGCCCATATGGTCGATGTTTCCGCCAAGGCCGTGACCGCCCGTGAAGCCATCGCCACCGGCCACATCGCTATGAGTGCCAAAGCTGCGGCCGCCATCGCCCAGGGACTGGTAAAGAAAGGCGATGTCCTCGCGGTAGCGCGCGTGGCAGGCATCATGGCGGCAAAGCGGACCGCCGACCTCATCCCCCTCTGTCATCCCATCGCCCTGACCTCTGTCACGATCGACTTCGATCTGGAAACAGAAGGCGTCACCGTGACCGCTACCGCCAGAAGCGCGGGTCAAACCGGTGTTGAGATGGAAGCACTTACCGCGACCTCTGCCACGCTTCTGACCATCTACGACATGGCAAAGGCGCTCGATAAGGGCATGATCATCGGCAATGTCCGGTTGCTCGCAAAGTCGGGCGGCAAGTCGGGCGACTGGCGGGCCGAATGAGCCTGCTCCCGGTTGCGGAAGCTCAGGCGCGCCTGCTTGCGCTGGGCGGCCGCTTGCCGGAAGAGGACGCCCCGGTTTCCAACTGTGCAGGCCGATGGCTCGCACGTGACATCTTCGCCCTCCGCGATCAGCCTTGGGCAGATCTATCGGCCATGGACGGTTACGCCATTCGTGCGGCAGAATGGCCTGGCCCTTGGCGCCTGACCGCTGAAAGCACGGCGGGCGGCTCCCTTCCCTCCGCTTTGGCTCCGGGGGAATGCTGCCGCATCTTTACCGGCGCACCACTTCCGCCAGGCGCCGATACCGTCCTGATCCAGGAAGATGCCCAGCTGGACGGCCAGCTCGTGCATCCCCTCGGCTCTCCATTACCCACAGGACGAAATGCGCGCCCGGCGGCAAGCGACTTTGGCGCAAATCATCTATTGCTGCCTGCCGGTGCCGCATTGGGTCCCGCGCAGATTGCTCTCGCCGTTCTTGGGGGCCACGGAACCCTCCCGGTCGGCGCCCGTCCGCGCGTTGCCCTGATCTCCACCGGCAATGAACTCGTTCCCCCTGGAGCGCCCACGCCCTCTGGCCGCTTGCCGTCCTCCAACGCGCCCATGCTTGCGGCCATGCTAGGCCAGGCAGGCGCGGAGGTGATCGACGTCGGCATCGTTCCCGACGATCTCGACGCAATGGTCCGATCGCTCAAAGAAGCCGCCGGGGCCGACATCATCGTCTCGACCGGAGGTGCCTCGGTCGGCGATCACGACTTGGTGAGGCCAGCTTTCCAGGCGGCAGGCGGCACTCTGGATTTCTGGAAGATTCGCATGCGACCCGGCAAGCCGCTCATGGCGGGAACGCTGGGCGACGCCCTATTCCTCGGCCTCCCAGGCAATCCCGTATCCGCCTTCGTGACCGCAACGCTGTTCCTGCTGCCGCTCGTCCGGCACATGGCCGGAGCCGCCAGCCCGCTCCCGCGTACAATGATCGCGGAACTCGCCGCCCCACTTCCTGCGACCGGAGAGCGCGACGACTATCTTCGCGCCTACCTTACCGGCGCTGGTTTGGTCTCTGTCACCTCGCAAGACAGCGCCGCCACCGCAGCATTGGCTCAAGCGGACTGCCTGATCCTTCGCCCTGCCAATTCCCACCCCGCTGCCACAGGCGACCAAGTAACCATCGTGCCGCTCTGACAATGAGAAAGGGGCCGCAAAGCGGCCCCTCCCCGTGATCCAATCGAACGTAGATCAGCGCTGCTGCTTGCTGTGATCGCTCTTGTCCTTGCGGCTTTCGCCCATTTGACCCTGGCGATTTTCCTGCTGCTGCTGACGCCCGCCCTGGCTTGAGCGGTCACCACCTTGCTGGCGGCGCTGTTTGTCCTGATCGTTCTGGTTCGCCATCTTACTCTCCTATTCACCCTCTTTGGGAAGGCCGCTATTGAACGGCTGTGACGCAGGTCCGTTCCTTTCGTTACGCTTGGCGCAAGCCTGCTTGACTTGCCTCCTTACGTTTCCTATGCGTTCTCCATCCGTTCCATGGAGGATAAGTCGGCATGCTGACGCCCAAGCAACAGGAATTGCTCAGCTTCATTCAAACTCGGCTCGAGGAAGGCGGGGTTTCGCCTTCGTTTGAGGAGATGAAGGAAGCGCTCGATCTTCGATCGAAATCCGGGATTCACCGGTTGATTAATGCGCTGGAAGAACGCGGGTTCATCCGCCGCCTGCCGAACCGGGCGCGCGCGCTGGAGGTTTTGAAACTTCCTGAAGCGATGCATCGCGCACCCAAGGTTGCAGCGACACCCAAGCCGCAACTGTCGGCCAAGCCCCCGGTCGCAGCCAATGACGTTATAGACATCCCCCTTCACGGGCGGATTGCCGCAGGCGTTCCGATCGAAGCCATGGAAGGACAGAATATGCTGTCCGTTCCTGCGGCGCTATTGGGTGCCGGAGACCATTATGCTCTTGAGGTTTCGGGCGATTCGATGATCGATGCGGGCATCCTCGACGGCGACTTCGCACTGATCCAGCGCACTGAAGTCGCGCGCGAGGGGCAAATCGTGGTCGCACTGATCGAGGATAGTGAGGCGACACTGAAATATTATCATCGCCAGGGGCCTAAGGTCAGGCTCGATCCGGCCAACAATGCTTATGAGCCGCAAATCTACGATTCGCAGCAGGTGCGCATTCAAGGAAAGCTGGCTGGTCTGCTGCGACGGTACAACTGATCGGATCGGCGGCGAGCCGGAAGATAGGAAGGCCGGGCGACCCACGGATGTGCGTCGCCCACTGTTTTGCCGGTTCGCACGGTTCCTCCATCAAGATCGATCGCCAGCCCGCCGGTATGCGCCAACAGCCGCCGGTCGGCTTTCAGCCAGCGGGGCCGACACCATGACGGCAGGCGGCGGTCAGCGATAACGATGTCGGCACGCGCGCAATCGCGTGCCAGGCTGTCTTTGGGCACGATAACCCCGCTTCTCGTCACCAATAGCTGCCATATGCGCCCTCTTCCGGTTAGGGCCACCATGCACAGGTCCATGGAACAACGCGCCTCAGGCAGGTCTGCAAGAGCGCCCAGTGGACCTCCATAGCCTGCACTCTCTGCGATCATATCGCGGACATAATCTCCGGCCCGTTCGCGCAGAAGAGCCATGTCGCCGTCCTGCCCCCGGACGGCCACATGGCGCCCATCCGCGGTCACCAGAATGTCGGGAGGCGAACTCATCACGATGATGGCCATCCCCAGCGTCACGGGGACCATTCCCGCCCACCGCCAAGCGCTTCGCCACAGCAGGCACCAAAGGCCGCCCAGCACGATGATCCCGAAAATCACGTTGGACACCGAGGGCGCAGTGACGATCGCCCAAGGACTTGCCGCCACCCAATGCGCGATCAGCAACAGCACGTCGAGCGCGCGGGAGGTCAGCCACCAGGCTGGAGCACCCAGACCGGCAACATCCAGCAGCAGGGCCAACGCTTCCAACGGCATGACGACAAAGGTCGTCAGGGGAATAGCCACAAGGTTTGCAAAAGCGCCTATCATCCCGGCCTTGTGAAAGTGGAACAACGCGATCGGCGCCAGAACCATTTCCACCGCAAAGCCGGAGAGAAGCAGGACGGCAAGGTGGCGACCCAGTCGCCGAAGCGCTGGCTCGTCACGGGATGCCGCGAACGCCCGAAAGCGGTGATGTTCGCCCAAGGCAACAATAGCGATAACTGCGGCGAAACTCATCTGGAAGCTTGGCCCCGCCAGCGCCTCTGGCCATGCCAACAGAACCACCAGTGCACCGGCGGCTATCAGCCGCAAGGTGATGGCTTCGCGCCCAAGCGCAAGCCCGCCCAGCACCAGCAGTGCCGCGACGCAGGATCGAACCGTCGGCACTTCCGCGCCCGTCAGCAAAGTATATCCCAGGCCCGCCAGCGCACCACCGGCCGCAGCGATCAGCATCAATGGCCAATCCAACGCCGCACGTCGGCTGAGTGCCATGATCCGCATCAGCAGGAAAATGACCGCGCCGATGAGGGCGGTGACGTGCAACCCGCTGATCGAGAGCAGATGGGCAAGACCGCTGCGGCGCATCGCGTCGGCGTCCGCCTCGCTGATCGCGCCCTGATCCCCCGTCGCCAGCGCTGCGGCGATCCCCGCTCCGTCGCCATTTGCATTCTTCAATATATGCGCGAAAAGACGATTGCGCAGAGGCGGCGCCTCCGTTGATGGTCGTAGCACGACGATGGGCTTAAGCGCGCGTCCCGTTGCCCCGATCCCCTGAAAATAGGCTCGACGCGAAAAATCATAGCTGCCGGGCAGGCTCGCTTCGGCAGGAGGCATCAACCGAGCGCGAAAGCGAATGATGGCACCTTTGCCAACCCCTTCGGGTAGGTCCGCCGCTGCTATGTTCACCCGGATCAAGGAAGGCAGCGCAGACATGTCGATCGGACGGATCGATACGCGACTCATCTGCTGCGCAGGCACCATATCGGCTGACCTGACTTCGCCAGTCACTTCCACAAATGCCGCACGCGGCAATGGCGCCGTGCCGACAACCAGGGCTTTCCCCCATATCAACAGGCAACCTGACGCCGCGAGCAGACCGCCCAATATGATCGCATGGCGTATCCGACCGCCCTCCGGCAACATCAATCCGCCACTCGCAATCGCAATCGCGCAACAGCAAAAAGACAACCAAGTCAGCTGGTTAGGTAGAAAGAACCAAGCCGCAATGCCCAATCCAAGGCCCACCGGCACCCAAAGCGCAAGTTGCTCCCGCTCAGCCTCCAATGCCTGTTCCAGGCGCGCGAAAAGCTGATGACCGCTGCGCCCTATTATCGGGGCAACGGACGTTTGTCGTGGCTCAAAAGCCATGCTAGGGGGCGTCGCGTTCATGAATGAGCAAGGCGGATGTCGAGGAATAAAGCGGTGAGTGCAACGGGTTTGAACAAGCAGGTGGTAACCCGTTTCGCGCCATCGCCCACGGGATTTCTTCACATCGGCGGCGCACGCACCGCGTTATTCAACTGGTTATTCGCCCGGCACCATGGCGGCAAGTTCCTGTTGCGCATCGAAGATACCGATCGCGCCCGTTCGACAGAGGACGCTGTCGCCGCAATCTTCGACGGCCTTGACTGGCTCGGCCTTGCAGGTGATGAGCCCGCCGTCTTTCAGTTTGAGCGATCGCAGCGGCACGCAGAGGTCGCTAACCAGTTGCTCGCCGCTGGCCATGCGTATCGCTGCTACGCGACCCCCGAAGAACTGGCTGAACTGCGCGAACAGCAGCGCGCCGCAAAGCAGCCGATGCGTTATGATGGCCGCTGGCGGGACCGCGATCCTTCGGAAGCTCCGGCCGATGCCCCGTTCGTCATCCGGCTCAAGGCGCCGCGCGAAGGCGAAACGGTCATCGACGACGCGGTCCAGGGCCGGGTAGTCGTGCAGAATGCGGAACTGGATGACATGATCCTGCTCCGCTCCGACGGAACGCCGACCTATATGCTCGCCGTGGTTGTCGATGATAACGACATGGGCGTCACACATGTGATCCGTGGCGACGATCATCTGAACAATGCGTTTCGCCAGCTCGGCATTATTAAGGCGATGGGCTGGGAAGAGCCAGTCTATGCCCATATTCCTTTGATCCACGGATCGGACGGCGCAAAGCTATCGAAGCGGCACGGAGCGCTGGGTGTCGATGCCTATCGCGACGAGATGGGCATGCTGCCCGAAGCCGTGCTCAATTATCTTCTGCGTCTCGGCTGGGGCTATGGCGATGAAGAAACCATCTCACGAGATCGCGCAATCGAACTCTTCGACATAAGCGGCGTCGGCCGATCGCCCTCCCGCTTCGACATCAAGAAGCTTGAAAATCTCAATGCATTCTACCTGCGCGAGGCCGACGACCAGCGCCTGGCGGAACTGGTCCTGCCACGCGTCGCGCAACGGCTCGGCACGACCCCGTCGGCCAAGGCGATGGCGCTTCTCGCGCAAGCCATGCCTTCGCTCAAGCCACGCGCGAAGACACTTAACGAGATTGCCGAGGGCGCCGAGTTCCTGTTCAAGGCAGGCCCGCTGGATTTTGACGACAAGGCTATTGCTCTGCTAGACGACTCGGCGCGCGAGCTGCTTGGGAAGACCGCCGACGCTCTTGATTCCGTCCCGTCCTGGACGATCGAAGCGATCGAGGAAGCGATCCGCCGCGTGGCAGAGGAAGTCGGATTGGGGCTGGGCAAAGTCGCTCAACCTCTACGCGCGGCGCTAACCGGTCGCACGGTTTCGCCGGGGATATTTGATGTCCTTTTCCTTCTTGGAAAAGACAGGAGCTTGGAGCGGCTCGCGGATGCCAGGCAGGCATCGCGCGCTGTTGGCAATTAAGGAGAACGAGATGTCGGACAATAATGCCACTTTGACAGTCGGCGGCGATACCAAGGACTATGGTATCCTGAGCGGTTCCGTCGGCCCCAAGGTTATCGACGTTCGCAAGCTCTACGCCAACACCGGCATGTTCACCTATGATCCGGGCTTCACCTCTACGGCCAGCTGCGATTCCGGCCTGACCTATATCGATGGCGACGCCGGCATCCTGCTGCATCGCGGCTACCCCATCGATCAGCTGGCAGAACAATCCAGCTTTATGGAAGTCAGCTACCTCCTGCTGAATGGCGAACTGCCTTCGAAGGCGGATCTGGAAGATTTCACTCGCACGATCACGCGCCACACCATGGTGCACGAGCAGCTCACCACCTTCTATCGCGGTTTCCGCCGCGACGCGCACCCCATGGCCATCATGTGCGGCGTGGTCGGCGCTCTGTCCGCATTCTACCATGACTCGACGGACATCAATGATCCGGAACAGCGCAAGATCGCGAGCCACCGCCTGATCGCCAAGATGCCGACAATCGCGGCCATGGCGTACAAATATTCGGTGGGACAGCCTTTCGTCTATCCCCGCAACGACCTCAGCTACACCGCCAATTTCCTGCGGATGACCTTCTCGGTCCCCGCCGAGGAATATGAGCCCGATCCGGTCATCGTGGACGCGATGGACAAGATCTTCATCCTGCATGCTGACCATGAGCAGAACGCATCGACGTCGACCGTCCGTCTCGCTGGCTCGTCGGGCGCCAACCCCTTCGCTTGCATCGCCGCTGGCATCGCCTGCCTCTGGGGTCCGGCCCATGGCGGCGCGAACGAAGCCGCGCTCAACATGCTTCGCGAGATCGGCACGGTGGACCGCATTCCGGAATATATCGCCCGCGCCAAGAACAAGGATGATCCGTTCCGCCTGATGGGCTTTGGCCATCGCGTGTACAAGAACTACGATCCGCGCGCGACCGTCATGCAGAAGACGGCAAAGGACGTCCTGGCAAAGCTGGGCGTCAACGATCCCGTCTTTGACGTCGCCAAGGAACTGGAGCAGATCGCACTCAACGATCCTTACTTCATCGAAAAGAAGCTCTACCCGAATGTGGACTTCTATTCGGGCGTGATCCTGTCGGCGATCGGCTTCCCGACCGAGATGTTCACGGTGCTCTTCGCCCTCGCCCGCACGGTTGGCTGGGTCGCGCAGTGGAATGAAATGATTTCTGACCCAGCGCAGAAGATTGGCCGTCCCCGCCAGCTCTACACCGGCCCGGCAGAGCGCGACTATGTCCCGGTTAGCCAACGCTAATCGCGGTCGGCCGATAAAAAAGGAACGGCGCCAAATCGGCGCCGTTTTTTATTCTAGCTGCTTGCCGGTAGCGTCAGCGTAAATCGCGCACCCCCACCATGGGCATCGCCGATCTGAATGTCTCCACCCATGGCAAGCGCAAGGCGGCGAGAGATGTAGAGGCCAAGGCCGCTACCGCCAGGATCACTCCGGCCGAGCCGTTCGAACTTTTGGAAGATGCGCTCTCGACTATCTTCTGGGACACCTGCTCCTTGATCCATGACAGCGATCCAGGCTCGTCCGTCATCGACGCCAGTCTCTATCCGCACTTCGCTATCCTCAGGCGCGTAGCGCACGGCGTTGCCGACCAGGTTCATCAGGATTTGCAGTGCGCGCCGAAATTCTCCCGTCGCGACGGTCTTATGTTCCGATTCTGGTGGGAAAAGCTTGATCTTGCGGCTCATCGCCTTGACCACAAACAGCCCTGCGGCCCGTCGCCCAATATCGGCCAGGTCCACATCCTCGGTCGCAACGGTGAAGTCCAGCCTGTCGATCGCCTGCAAGTCCGCCAGATCATCGATCAACGCCATCAGATGACGTCCGGCTGCCGCGATGTCGGAAGCATAACCCGCATAGTCCGGGCGCAACGGCCCATCGAACTGCGCGTTGATCGAATCCGCATTGGCGATGATCCGGCCCAATGGCTGGCGCAGGGAACGATCCAGGCGCCGCCCGAACTCTGCAGGATATATGACAACGGCGGGCGCAGGCGGCACATGCGGGGCCAGAATGGCTCGGTCCAATGGAAATGCCTTGCCCCGGTAACCCAGGAGCTGCCCCGCCAGATCGAACATCGGGAAGCCCGAAAGCCGAAAACATTGCTCAGGTTCGGCAATCAAGGTCGCGATCTGGTCACGGAAGGCGCGACGCTGCGCAAATCCGCGCAGAATGGCGAGGTCACCCTCCTCATCCGGCCGCAATTCGAAATAGCTGGTCAGACGACTACCGGGTATCGGAGGCTGCTGGGGCAACGCACTTTCCGGCCCTGCTCCTTCCAAAACCATCTGGAACCGCAGTTGCGTGTCGATTTGCCAGGTCCAGCCTTCCGAGACGGCCGCAATGTCTGCTTCCCGACGCATCATGTCGACAGGAGCAGCCGTCGCTGGCCGCTCATTCCATTCGATCACGGATATCTGCACGCCGTCAGCTTCAGGCTTTGCCCGAACCCACATGTCGATATCGCCGCGCTCGGCCGCCGCTGTGACCGAGCGTGAAATGGTAACCGAAAGGCGCGACGCAAGCCGCGCTAGTGCTGCCAGTTGAGGGATAGCCAACACCGCGCCAAGATCGGAGCCCGCCTCACGCTGCAAGGCCAGCAAAGGCGCATCCGCGCTTAACAGCAATCCATTCGCCGCTACAGTCGCGCGGATAATGGCAGGATGCACCGGCATATTCATCAGACAGTGATCCGCCGCAGATGATCGATTTTCGCACGCAGTGCCCGAGGCGCGCGTAACGCGTTCACCAAACCGTCCGCCTGCGCCTCTGTCAACGCTTGATACCGCTCCGCCTCCACGATGATCGCAGCGTCCGTGAGCGAAGGCCGGACAGGCCGCAATGCCATCAGCAGATGACGATAGTCGGCATCCGATCCCCCTAACGATCGGCACAGCGCTGCCAGTTCAGAAACCGGCCCCATCACCAATATGTCGGCAACATGCGCGCTATCCATGCGCAATCGCCGAGCCGCGAGGGACGCAAATAGCAGGAATCGCCGCTGGCCCAGAGCAGCGCCCAGCAATTCGGGCATGTCGGCACGTTCGCCCAGGCGGCGCACCAACCTGTCTGCCGCTGCGATCGGACTCCGACTCTCGTCATGTTCAGCCAATAAGGCCCACCCAGCTTTTTCGACCGCAGGAAGGATTTCTCCAGCATCCAGCAGAGACGTCCGCTGAACGACAGCCATCAGGCAAGCGGCAGCGGTCCATAGGAGTTCCGCATAATGTTCGGCAGGAATATCCGGCTGCATTGGCTCGTCTTCCCCGCCCAGCGTCAGCCAACGTCCCTCCGCCATGGCAAGGGCTGCAAGCGCTTCCGTCACGGTTGGATCATCGGTGGGAAAGATGATCTCTGCTTCCGTCTCGTCCAATCGATCATCGGGCTGACCAAATTGCCGCAGCAATAGCGTAACACCTGCACGCATCTGCATGTGGGAGAGCAACGCCGGGCCGAGCAATGTTGGCTGAGCGCAAATGGTCGGCCAGCAAATCGCTTCGGGCTGCTGCGCCAGCAGGCTCGTCACGTCTGGCCGGTCGAGAGCGAATCGCAGGGCATGTTCGATGCCAGTGACGCAGCCGCCCAGATGGCGCCGCGTTTCGGCCATCAGCGCATCGTGACGTTCCCGCCCTTCATTGGGAAAGAAAAATGCCAGATCAATGGCATGACCCACGGGCACGGCGGACATGCCGGCCAGGACGCGTGCCGCAGGCCAACTGTCCGCCGCCGTTGGTCCGGTAAGGAACGAAAAGGCACTCATGGCGGCCAACATAGCCGCACGTCCTTAAAATGCACTAAACCCTATGCGTGAAATATATCAGGCGGGTTTGCGCAGGATGATCGCACCTGCAGATGCTATGGCGGCCAGCATTGCGACTTGAAAACCCATCATCGCCGCGCCCAGCGAAGTCGTCAGTAACAGAAGGATCACCGCGCTTGCGGGCGTGAAGATCATCCAGGCCCTCGCTCCCCCCGTCCTGTTCCAGCGGTCAGCAAATTGAATGATGGCAAGCAGCAGCGCGAGGCATGTCGCAAGCACGCTCCCTCCTGCGAGGGATACACCGCCAACCGCGAAGAAGGGGACAACGAATGCGGTCCATCCAGCCGGTGGCGATCGGAGGGCCAGTTCATCCAGCCGATCCGCGATTTCCGCGAGCCCTAATGCCAGCAATAACAAAAGGAACCCCGTCGCGGGCCAAAGCAACTCTATCGGCACTAGGGCAATCGCACCCAAAGCCATGGCTGCAATGCGCACTTGTGCCGCCGGGACTTGGGTGCGCATCAGGGCGGGACTGAACAATCGAGCGGCCGGGCAAAGAATATAATGTTCAGCCAAGCCGCGCATTCTCTTCGCCGACGAACCGGCGGACATCACCGCTTGAGCGACCAGATCCGCCTGCGCCTGCCCATCGACCAGCGCTACGCGCCCCGTCAGCAGATCATCCTGCGGAACAGTGATTCGGCGAGCGCCATTTTGCACCGCCGCGCGAACAAGTGTCAGCGACAGGTCCCAATCACCGATCATGTCGAGCGTGCCGAAAAGCAGGTCTGGACTGATCCGAGCCAGGCCAGCCCATCGCTGACCTGCATCGATCCGTTCCAGCGGAGCGCTGGCATGACTGTCATCCGTGACCAGAAGGGCGTTGCCCTCGCGCTCGGCTATGGCATCGAAATGACCCTGTGCAATGACGACCCCGTCAGCAACCAGAACCACATCGGCATCACGCGGCGCGTCCCGGACCATGGACACCATATCGCGAACCAGGGCGACGGAAATCCCGTCGGCACTCAACCTGTCCACCGCCTGTGAAAGGGCGGGCGTTATGACACTCACAAGTATCATGATGCGATCTGCCCCCGCCCGGGCAGCTTGGCGCGCCTGATATTCGACCAGCGTCTGCCCCGCAAAATGCAGGCTGGCGCGGAGGGCCGCCGAAGAATCGCTGGACGCCCGGCTGGCGCTGAGAATGGCCGCAAAAGTCATGCTGAGATGGAACTGACCCGTTCTTGTGTGAACCTGCCTTTTCGCAAGGCTGCCGCCATCACGCAAGCATGCTGCGATTCAGGTCTGCTGAAGACGGTCAATCGCCATCCGCAATTGACGAAGAATGCGGGGATCGCCCCTTGCACAATCCGCTGCCTCATCAGCCAATGCCATGAGGTGCGTAAGGCCAAAACTCGCCGCCAACCCCTTCAGCCGCCATGATGCGACTTCCCAGTTCGCGTCGGACTGCGCATTGCGGAGGAGGTCCAGCTGGCGTTCGGCGCTTTCCATGAAGGCCACACGAAGGTCCGCGATCAGCGTGAAATCTTCGCCGACAGCGGCAGCAAGAGCAGCATTCAGGGCACCAGGATCGTATGACATGGGCCGAACGCTATCGGGCTTGCGTTAAGTTTTGGTAACAGGGCATTTTGTTGCGCTGAAAAGATGGTAGGATGGGGTCATGACCGGGGGCAGCACCATCGTCGAATTTTGGCGAGACAAAAGCATCGCGACTTCTGACGAGTCGCGGAAGGACGATACACTGCTGTTGGAGCAGGTCGTCGATGACAGCGATGAAGACGTCGAGGCGGAGGAGCACGGCGATCCTTTCAGTCGCCGGAGGCAGGCCATATTCGGCTTCGCAGCTCTGCTGTGGCTTGGCTTTGCTGGATGGGCGACAGTCTCGACGAACCAATGGCAGGCAGGCCCTGCTGCGTGGCCTGGCCTGATCACGACCATATTGCTGCCGGTCGTGGGGCTTGGCGTCTGCTATCTGCTGCTCGCTCGCACCAGCCGAGCCGAGTCGCGCCGCTATCTCGACACGGCGCGCGCGCTACACGCGGAGGCGGAGCAGCTGGAAGCCCGGCTCAGCCGCATTAACAATCAGCTGGCTACCGCCCGCGAAGCCATGCAGGACCAGGCCGAACTGCTCGACAGCTATGGCGCGGCCGCCAGCAGCAATATGGAGGCCTCTGCCGAACTTATCGCCAGTCGCGCCCACAGCACGACCGAAAAGGCGGAAGCGGCCGAGCGCGCAGGAGCCGTCCTCGTTACGCGCATGGACGCCCTGATCTCTGCCATGCCGGAACTGGAGGATCGGGCCAGTCGCATGGCAGCGCAGATCATCGATAACGGCCATGCGCTGGCGGAACGGATCGACACGCTGGAGGCTCGGCTTCACGCTCTTGGCGAACTGTCCGACGATGCCCGCGCCCGCACGTTGACCGCAACGAAGAGCCTGTCGAGCCAGCTCACCCAGTTGCAGGAGGCTACCCGCTCCGCGACCGAGGAAGTGAACGGCATGGCCGACATTGCGGCTGGGCGGATCGACGCCACAGCGCAAAGCGCCCGCCTGACGATGCAGGAAGGAGCAGCTGAACTGGATCGGCAGGCAAGCACCCTCGCCAGCCTGCTGGAACGCGCACGCGCTGGCATAACCAATAGTGCCGAAGCGACGATCGAATTGCTCACGCAAAACCTTGACCGGGTTGAAGGTGACGTGCGGCAGCGCCTTGAAACGACTGTGGCGCATGCACAGCAGAGCATGGCGGCGGCCGATCGCGATCTGACGGCGCAAGCTGAGGCACTCCGTGCGCTCGTTGAAACAGCTCAGGCGGGCATTGCCGCGACGAGCCAGAACGCTCTCGCTGCTCTGTCACATGACTCCGAACAGATCGAAACTCAACTTCGTGAACGCACTGAAGCCGCCTTCGCCCGCGCGAAGGAAGGCGTGACCTTCACTGAAGAGGGTCTGGCGCGGCAGGCGGAGGCTCTCGACGCGCTGGTGACGCGCTCACGCGGCGATATCCAGAGCATCGGCGACGAAACCGTCTCGGCCATTTCCGATCACATGAGCGAGGTCGAAAGCCGCCTCCACCAGATCAACGATCTGGTCGAAGGACAACGCGCGCTCGTGTCCGGCCTGCATGCGACGCTTGGCGAGGCCATCGAAAGCGCGCAGTCACGTTTTGCCGCGCTGGAAGAAAGCGCCTTGTCGCGCAACGATCGGCTTACCGAGGCACTTTCCCGCCTTACCGTCGAAACGCAGCGGATCGATGACGCCCTGGCTGCCGGTGGGGTTACGGCGGAAAAGCTGATTAGTTGTGCGGAAACCCTACTTGTTGCCCTTGATTCTAGCGTCCGAGAGCTGGACGAAACCTTCCCCGCCGCATTGCAGCGTTTCGACACGCGCATTTCCACGAGCCGCGAACTGCTTGATAGCGCGGCACCGGAAATGGAGCGGCTGGAGGCCATTTCCGAAGCGCTGGTCGGCCGCACCCAAGAGGCTGAGGAGCTGCTCCGCGGTCAGGGCCGCCGCCTTACCGAATGGCTGGAAAGCACGCAAAGCGGGGTGGAGGCCAACCGCGAACTGGTTGAGAAGCTCCGCACAGCCCTCGATCACGCTCATCAGGACGCGACGCGAATCACCGAAGGCGCTGGCCCATTGCTCGTGACCGCATTGCTGCGCGTCAAGGATACCGCCGATCAAGCCGCCGAGCGCGCACGTCAGGCACTAGGCCGTGCCATCCCTGACGCAGCACAATCTCTAGCGGAAGCGAGCGAGGCCGCGCTCCAGCAGGCAGTCGATGACAAGGTAACAGCCCAGATCGAAAAGCTCGCTCAGGTCGCGGAGGAGGCTGTTCGCGCTGCGCATCAGGCGTCCGATCGCCTTACGCGGCAGTTGCTGACGATTGCCGACACAAGTGCGAGCGTTCAATCCCGTATCGAGGAAGCGGAACGGGCCGCCGAAGACCGCGACCGCGATCATTTTGCGCGCCGATCGGCCCTGCTTATCGAATCGCTCAACAGCACCTCGATCGACGTCGCCAAAATTCTGTCAAACGACGTGACGGACTCCGCCTGGGCTTCCTATCTGAAAGGCGATCGCGGTGTTTTCACCCGCCGGGCGGTCAAGTTGCTGGATGCAGGGGAATCGCGTGAGATCGCCCTGCACTATGACAATGATGCCGAGTTCCAGGAGCATGTGAACCGCTACATCCACGACTTCGAATCGATGCTGCGGATCATCCTTTCCGCGCGGGACGGCAATGCGCTTGGGGTAGCGGTGCTATCCTCCGACATGGGCAAGCTTTATGTCGCACTTGCCCAGGCGATTGAACGGCTGCGTCAGTAAAATTCGCGGACAAAGACCGAGGAAGCCATCGCGAGGATGGAACCGGACCATGCCGGGCGTCAAAAGGGTGACGCCCTAGCTGACATCGCAAGTCCGGCCCCTCACTCGATGAGGAGCGACGGAGACAGTCAGCCCCTACCCGTTCCTATGATACTCATATTCAAACGCGCGGCCCTGTTGCTTGGTCAGTACCGCGCCAATGATGGCGCCGCCCGCCCGGCGCAAGCGGTCTACAGCCACTCTCAGGCCGCCATGATGGTTACGCCCCCACTCCACGATCAATACTGTCGCCTCCGCCTTCGACGCAAGTAGCGATGTATCCGGGACACCCAAGATCGGAGGTGCATCGATCAGCACCGTGTCATAGCGTCCCTGAACGGCCGCGAGCAGCACGTCCAAAGCGGACGTGGATAGAAGTTCAGCGGGATTAGGCGGGATCGCGCCGCTAGGCAGAAGCGATACCCCAGGGACATCGCTACCGACGATCACATCCTCCGCCTTGGCCTGTCCCGTCATGACTTCGCTGAGGCCGCGTTCGGGCGTGACATGGAACAGGCCATGCTGTCGCGGCCGACGCATGTCAGCGTCGATCACCAGCACTCGGCGATCGAGCTTGGCAAGGGCGAGAGCCAGTGCGTGGACCGTCGAAGATTTGCCTTCCCCTTCCTGCGCGCTGGTGATCAGGATGGAAGCAGGCAACCCCGCCGAGGATGCAAGCAACAGCGAGGATGCAATCGGCACATAGGTTTCCGCCGCCGGCTTGTCGGTAACCGGAACCGTCCCCAGCAGCGGCATGTTGGCACGCTCCGCCAGCGTATCGGCAGAGGTCACGGCATCGTCGAACACATGGCGTCCCGCAACCATCAGCAAACCCAGCAACAGACCGCCAAGTGAAGCCATCAGCATCGTGATGCCAATATTCGGAGATGACGGCCGCGAAGGGACGGCGGCACGGTCCAACGGCTGTATGCGTCCCGCCTGAAAGCCAGCCTGCGATGCCATGTCACGGTAACGCTGAAGCAGGCTGTCATGCAGCAGCCGATATGTATCGACCGAGCGCTCCAGGATGCTCATCTGCACGCCACGCCCCCGCTCCGCCTGCGCCTGGCGCTCCACGCCTGCGATCTCAGCCTCGATCTGCTTCTCACCATGTACGGCAACTTCAAACTGCTCGTGCAAGGAAGCGCGGATGCTGTTCGCCATCACAGTCGCCTGATCGTCCAGCGCGGCCAGCCGTGCCCGGGCCTCCCGCATTTCCGGATGGGCGTCCTTGCGAAACTGCCGCTCCTCGACCACCGCTGCCCGCGCTTGCGCCCGTTGCGTCATCAGCTGCTGCATCGCGCCGTTATTCAGCACTTCGGGCAGCGTCTCGACACTGGAAAGGCGGGCGCTTTCCCAACGCTTCTGCGCCGCGATCCGATCTGCGGTCGCCTGAGCGCGAAAGGCATTCAACTGGGCAAGCCGCGTCGCGGTCGTGCCGTTCGAGTCGGTGGGCCTGTCGCCTCCCTCTACGAACGTGCCTGAAGGCGCCCCGGTCTGAGCGGCATAGGCGGCAAGGTCCCGTTCGGCGCGCTCCATATCCCGTCGCGCACTATCCAGCTCCCCCAACAGGAAGCGTCGCGCCTGAACGCCAGATTCAAATCCACGCTTTAGGTCCGCTCTGATCAGACTGTCGGCATAACTGTTCGCAACCCGCGCCGATAATATGGGATCGGCACTTGTGAAGCTGATGCGGATGACACGGCTCTTGCCGGGCAACTCCACTTCCAGGTTGTCGCGCAGAAGGCCGATGACGGCTTCGGTTTCGACCTGCCGCTGGCTGAGCGATCCGGACCCTCGCTCGGGGCGCCGTTCATTCATACCATCAAAAAAGGTTCGGCTGCCGACCAACGCCAACTCGCTAGCCACATCTTCGGCCAAGGCGCGGCTGCGCAGCACCTCCAACTCAGTCTGCATCAGCGCTTCATTGTCTGCTGGGGCGGCCGGGCGCTGGATTGCTCCTGCTCCCGCCGCGCCTGCGGGTACGTCCTCGACCTCGACCGAAGCTGTAGCGCGGTAATCAGGCGTCGAAAGAAGTATGAAGATGGTGCCCGCCAGCACACAAAGCGCCATGGTGACCAAGAGGATGATACGATGACGCCATATCGCCGTCCAGGCAGCGCGGGCCGCCGTCACAATGCGAGCGCTGCGTCCCTCCGGTCCAAAGGGCGCATGGTCGTTATCGATGCGGATCGTACGGCCTGCCATCAATGCTCTCCGTCGAGAGACACAAAGGCCGCCCCCAATAGAGGTAGCGCCAGCAACGTCCCGCCCAGGATGGCCTTCGCTCGTGATAGCCCAACTATGATCGTATCGCCCGGCAGAATTTCAGGGTCCAGCGCCTCGCCCCGGCGGATCGCGTTCAAATCGAACATCGCCGCTTTCCGTTCGCCTTCCACCTGACGAACGACGATGATCTGCTTCAGGTTGGCAAGGCGGCTCGGCCCCCTCGACAACGCGACAGCTTGCAGCAACCCGATGCGTCCTTCGACGGGATAAAGCCCTGGCTGCCCCACCTCGCCATCCACAGTGATGCGACGACCGACGGCCTTTTTTACGAAGACGGTAACTTGAGGGGAAACCAGATAACGCTCGCCGAGCTTGCCAGCGATCACGTCTGAGGCCTCGCTAGCGGACAAGCCTGCGACCGGCACATCGCCAATCAACGGCAGACGCACCATACCCGCCGCCGTGACCGCCGCATCCTCCAGCGAAAGGCCGGGTTCATGATATATCTGCACCCGCAGCACATCATCAGGAACGATGTGATAGTCCAGGCCAACAGCCTGCGGGGCGGGTATCACCGCATAGGCAGCCGCTTCTCGGGGGGCGCCTTCAACCGTTGCACAGCCGCCAAGCGAGGCAGAGGCCAGAATGATGGCCAGAGCCCGATGCTTCCTGTTGGTCGGCCAGCCCATTGGTGAAAATTCCCCACGCCTTTCAAACAGTCCGCCGAGGGGCGAAACGCTTGGGCGGGGTTAGCGAGGCTAAATGGCCATGGCAACTGCGGCCAAGGCACTCTGGGCCAAGCGGCTCTCGATCAACCCGCCATACGCCCCGGCTGATCGTGCGGCAAGCGGCGCGGCTGGTCCGGCCATACGCCGCGCGTATCGTAAACCGCCTTGCCGAAGCGCTCGTCCACCGGGACTGATTTGAACATATCATGATCAACCAGAATGACGAAAACGCCGCATTGTTCCAGGGCCGTATCGAGATCGATGAGTTCCGCCCCCGTGCCGGCAAACTCCATAGGCAAAGCCTGCGCGTAAGGCTCAACCAACTTGACGCGACGGCCATAACGGCGGGCAAGTCGGCTCGCCACCTTCACGGCGGGACTTTCGCGGAAATCGTCGATATTTGCCTTGAAAGCCAGGCCTAGACAGGCGACGTCCTCGCCCGGAAACTCGTCGATCAGGTCCGATACCTTGGCAACGACATGGTCGGTCTTAGCATCATTCACCTCGCGCGCGGCGCGGATCAGGCGACTGTTCTCGGGATCGCCGTGAACGATGAACCAGGGATCCACTGCGATACAGTGCCCGCCCACTCCCGGCCCCGGTTGAAGGATGTTCACGCGCGGATGACGGTTGGCGAGGCGGATCACTTCCCACACGTCAATGTCCATGCCTTCTGCAATGACGGACAATTCGTTGGCGAAGGCGATATTGACGTCGCGGAAGCTGTTTTCGACGAGCTTCACCATCTCGGCGGCACGCGCGCTGGTCGTGATGCAGGCTCCCCGCACGAACTGACGGTAAAAGGCCAATGCCTTGCGCGCGCATCGCGGCGTTATGCCGCCGATGCAACGGTCATTGTCGATCAATTCGACCAGAATGCGGCCCGGCAGAACGCGCTCCGGGCAATAAGCGATTGCGACGTCCCCGGCCGTGCCCGGTCCCGGCATTCTGAGGTCCGGGCGAATCTTCGCGAACAGGTCCCGCATCGCCTCGGTAGTGCCAACGGGTGAGGTGGACTCCAATATTACCGTGTCGCCCGCTTTCAGTACCTCAGCAACGGTTCGCGCCGCGTTCAGCACATAGGAGATATCCGGCGCGCGATCTTCCGCTACCGGCGTGGGAACAGCGATGATGAAAACGTCGCTCGGTTCGACAGTCAGGCTGGCTCTTAGATTTCCCCGTGCGACCACGCCCTGCACCAGACCGTCAAGATCGACTTCCTCGATGTGCACTCGGCCCGAATTGACCGTTTCAACGACATGAGCGCTGACATCGACGCCCACGACATGCGCTCCGCCGCGAGCGATAAGGGCCGCAGTCGGCAGCCCGATATAACCCAGCCCGATGACGGAAACCTTCTGCTGCTTGTCGATAGGCATGCAATAATCCCGGAAAATCTATCAGTTGCCGCTGTTTTTGAAGGCAAATGCTGAAGATTCCGGTAACGAACAATCCCCGGACGATGAGGTCGGAAACTGTTGGCGAACGCAGGATCAGTAGACGGGCGCGGCCAAGCTATGCCGCCTCCTCCAGACCTTCCGCCTCGATGCTTCCCGACGCGATGACCGACGCGATCCGCTGCGCCGCGCGCCCATCGCCGAAGGGATTATGCGCCCGTGCCATCGCCCGATAAGCCTCGTCATCGTCGAGCAACGCCAGCACCTCACCAACAATGCGGGCACGGTCGGTGCCCACCAGCTTGGCCGTCCCGGCCTCCACGCCCTCAGGTCGCTCGGTTGTTTCGCGCATCACCAGCACCGGCTTGCCAAGTGATGGCGCCTCCTCCTGCACGCCACCGCTGTCGGTCAGGACCAGATGGCACATGTCGAGCAGACGCACGAAATGCGGATAATCGAGCGGTTCGATCATCGCGACGTTCGACAGCTTCCCGAGGACCGCCTCCATGATCGGGCGCACATTGGGATTGGGATGGACCGGAAAGATCACCGCCACATCCGGACGAGCCGCGATGTCGGCAATGGATCGGGCAATCGCTTCCATGCCTCCACCGAAATTTTCCCGTCGATGGCTGGTGACGGCGATGATGCGCTTTCCTGCAAAGCACGACGCCAGTTCATCAAGGCCCGCCGCGAGCGCAGGCATGCCCGCAATTCTTTCGCGCGTCGCAAGCAGCGCGTCGATCACCGTGTTGCCGGTGATGTGAATGCTGGCCGCATCGCGATTTTCCCGCATCAGAGCATCGGCCGCCGCGCCGGTGGGCGCAAAGTTCATGTCGGCCACGCAAGCGACGACGCGCCGATTCACCTCTTCAGGCCAGGGATGATAAATATCCCCACTGCGCAAGCCAGCCTCCACATGCGCGACCGGAATTTGCCGATAATATGCGGCAAGGCTCGCTACCATGGTCGTCAGCGTGTCACCATGCACGACGATCCGATCCGGCTTCTCCGCATCGAACGCCTTGCCCAGATCGACGATCAGCTTCGCCGTGAGACCATCCAGAGTCTGGTTCGGCGTCATCACGTCAAGGTCGATGTCCGGCTTGATACCCGCAATGTCGAGTACCTGATCCAGCAACCCTCTATGCTGCGCCGTGACGATCACGCGCACGTCGACATGATCCCTCGCGCGCAACGCGTGAATGACGGGAAACAGCTTGATCGCTTCGGGGCGGGTCCCGAATACCACCGCAACTTTCATCTTTGCCCCCTGATGCGAGCCTTTAAGGCTACCCCCTGCCAGCAAATCGTAACCATCCCCTGAACAAGGGGTAATTCCGACGCGCGCTTTCGCAGGTGCGATGACCTATGCTAGGGCGCAGTCAATCCTTCATTTTTTCGGAAGAGGCAGCGGGTAGTTTATGAAGATCACGATGATCGGCACGGGATATGTCGGCCTGGTTTCGGGCGCGTGTTTCGCCGATTTCGGCCATGACGTCGTGTGCGTCGACAAGGACGCTGGCAAGATCGATGCGATCTTGTCCGGCCGTATGCCGATCTACGAACCCGGCCTTGATCAGCTCGTCGCCAACAATGCTGCGGCCGACCGACTGACCTTCACCACCGACCTCGCTGCGGGGGTCAAGGGCGCGGACGCGATCTTCATCGCCGTGGGTACGCCCTCACGCCGCGGCGATGGCCATGCGGACCTCAGCTACGTCTATGCCGCCGCACGCGAAATTGCCGAAGCCGTGGACGGCCCGACGGTCATCGTCACCAAATCGACCGTGCCGGTTGGCACGGGTGACGAGGTTGAGCGCATCGTCCAGGAAGTACGCCCAGACCTCGATATCCAGGTGGTCTCCAACCCGGAATTCCTGCGTGAAGGCGCCGCGATCAGCGATTTCAAGCGGCCGGATCGCGTCGTCGTGGGCACCACCGGCAACGAACGGGCCATGACCGTCATGGCGCAGATCTACCGGCCGCTGAACCTCAATCAGGCACCCGTCATGTTCACTGGACGGCGCACGGCGGAATTGATCAAATATGCCGCCAACGCCTTCCTCGCGACCAAGATCACCTTCATCAACGAGATGGCGGACCTGTGCGAAGCTGTCGGCGCCGAGGTGCAGGACGTGTCGCGCGGCATTGGCCTCGACAACCGGATCGGCAGCAAATTCCTCCATGCAGGCCCCGGCTATGGCGGCTCCTGCTTCCCGAAGGACACGCTCGCGCTGGTGAAGACGGGGCAGGATTACGACACGCCGATCCGCATCGTGGAAACGGTGGTGCAGGTCAACGACCTGCGCAAGCGCGCGATGGGCCGCAAGATCGTGAAAGCGTTGGACGGCGAAGCGCGCGGCAAGACCGTTGCCCTGCTCGGCCTGACCTTCAAGCCCAACACTGACGACATGCGCGATGCGCCCAGCCTCGCCATCGTACAGGCTCTGGAGGATGCGGGCGCACGGATCGTCGCCTATGATCCCGAAGGCATGGATGTCGCCCGGCCGATGATGTCGGGCGTCACCATGGCGAAAGATGCCTACGAGGCCGCGACCGGAGCCGACGCACTCGTGCTGGTCACGGAATGGGATATTTTCCGCGCGCTCGATCTCAAGCGCCTTGCCGCTTCAATGAACAAGCCTCTGCTCATTGACCTGCGCAACATCTATCCGCGCAGCGAAGCAGAAGCAGCAGGCTTTGCCCTAACCCGCGTGGGCGGCAAGGGCGTCATCTGATGAATGTTCAGCCGGAGGGGGGCCGGGATGACCTCGGCTTTCCCCGTCTCCATCATTGGCTAATCGCGGCAGGGGGCCTGTTCCTCATAACCCTGACCATTCCCGTGATAGCCGGGTTCATCTGATCCATTAACGCCGAGGCTAAATCAGGCTTTGAGCTTCCATCCACGCTTCAACAGCACATAGCACAGCAGTGCCAGAGCCACGTTGAGCACCAACAGCACGATGCTCCCCACGACAACATCCCCATCCGCCGCCGCGACGAAGCCATAACGAAAGCCCGATATCGCGTAGAAAAACGGATTTGCATGGCTGATTGCGCGGAACACGGGCGCCAGCCGGTCAATGGAATAGAAGGTGCCCGACAGCAGCGTCATCGGCCCAATCACGAAATTGGTGATCGCGGCGGCATGATCGAACTTTTCCGCCCAGATCGATGTCAGTACCCCGATAAACGCTGTCAGTGCCGCCCCCATCAGCCCAAACCAGACGATCGCCCAGGGATGCGCCGGTGTTACATGGACGCCCGGCCACAGCGCCATCGCGCCCCATAACGCCAATCCCACACAAAACGCCCGCGTCACCGCCGCGCCTGCCAAAGCCAGCAGCAACTCGCTATTGGAAAGCGGCGGCATCAGATAGTCGATCAGCGTACCCTGCATCTTGCCAGCGAGCAGCGAGAAGCTGCTGTTGGCAAAGGCATTGTTCATCATGCCCATGATCATCAGCCCCGGCGCGATGAAGTCCGCAAAGGGGACGCCCAGAACCTGCCGGTTCGCCCCGCCCAACGCGATCGAGAAAATGATGAGGAACATCAGCGTGGTGACGGCAGGCGCCCAGATGGTCTGGAGCTGCACCTTCATGAAGCGGCGAACCTCTTTCTGGTAGAGCGCTCGGGTGCCCGCCCAGTTGACGTTGCGGATGACAAGCTCACCCGGCTCATGAAAAGGAGGAGGTGAAGAGGCGGATACGGAAAATTGGGGCTGTTCGTTCATGCTTCGATCGACTATCGGCTGGTCTGTTGTGCCGCAAGGGCGTTGTGCATGGGCTTTAACCTGTGCAGGCGCGTCCCATATAGGGCGCTAGCCAGAGAATTTGAGGAGTCATTCATTGTCCTGGACCGACGAGCGTATCGACCAGCTCAAGGGAATGTGGGAAAAAGGCCTGACCGCCAGCCAGATCGCGGACGAACTGGGCGGTGTCAGCCGAAATGCCGTGATCGGCAAGGCGCACCGCCTTGGCCTGCAATCGCGCCCTTCGCCCGTAAAGCCGAACGAGGCGCCCAAAAAGGCTGCCCCCGTCCGCAAGCCTGCACCTGAGGCCGAAGCGCCCAAACCTGCCGCGCCCGTGCAACATAGCGCGCCCGCACGCCCCGCGCCGTCGGTTGCGCCCGCGCCCGCACAGTCTGCCGCAGCTCCTGCCGCAGACGCTCCTGCACCCGCGCCGCAGCCACGCATCATATCGGTTGGTCCGGGCGGCTTCCTTCGCCAGGGTCCCGGCGACCAGCAGGCACCGATCCCGCCTGCCCCTCCCCGCCGCCTGGTCCCTGCAAAGCCTAGCCCGGAAATCGCAGGCAAGACGTCGCTGCTCGATCTGACCGAGCGTATCTGCAAGTGGCCGATGGGCCATCCGGGCGAACCGGACTTCCACTTCTGTGGTGAAACAGTGAACCCCGGCTTCCCTTATTGCGTGGAACATTGCGGCCGCGCCTATCAGGCTCAGCTGCCGCGCGGTACGCGCCGTCCGCCTCCGCCCCTGCCTTTCGGCGGTCCGCGCGTTCGCTGACCTGCATTCAGCTCTGAAATTTGAAGGGGCCGGTCGATGAGACCGGCCCCTTCTTCATAGCTCCTGCTTGCGCCCGCCGCCGACCCGCTTATAGCTTGTGCGCATGTCCGATCTGTTTGCGAGCCAGCCGCTTTCCTCCTCCGATTACGATGCATCCTCCATCGAAGTGCTCGAAGGCCTGGAGCCGGTTCGCCGCCGTCCGGGCATGTATATCGGCGGTACGGACGAGCGCGCGCTTCATCATCTCGCCAGCGAAGTGCTCGATAACAGCATGGACGAGGCGGTCGCGGGGCATGCCACCCGCATCGAGGTCACGCTGGAACCCGGCAATAAGCTGACCATCACCGACAATGGCCGCGGCATTCCCGTCGGCATGCACCCTAAATTTCCCGGCAAATCGGCGCTGGAGGTGATCCTCACCACGCTTCACTCCGGCGGCAAGTTCACCGACAAGGCTTATGCGACCTCCGGCGGCCTTCATGGCGTAGGCATCAGCGTGGTGAACGCGCTTTCGATCGTTACCGTGGTGGAAGTCGCGCTCAACAAGGAATTATTCCGCCAGAGCTTCGCGCAGGGCCTGCCCACCAGCGGCCTTCAGAAAGTCGGCGGCGCACCCAACCGGCGAGGCACATCGGTCAGCTTCATTCCCGATCAAGAGATTTTCGGCGAGCAGAAATTCAAGCCCGCCCGCCTTTACCGCCTCGCCCGTTCCAAGGCCTATCTGTTCGCAGGCGTCGAAATCCGCTGGAAATGCGCGCCCGAACTCATAAGCGACGATACGCCAGCCGAAGCCGTGTTCCAGTTCCCCGGTGGTCTTGCCGATCATCTGAAAGAACAGATCGGCTCGCGTGAATGCGCCACCAGCGCCTTCTTTTCAGGGAGCCAGGATTTTCCCGACACCGCAGGCCGCGTCGAATGGGCGATCGCCTGGCCGCTTTGGTCGGACGGCAGCTATAGCTGGTACTGCAACACCATCCCTACGCCCGACGGCGGCACGCACGAAACCGGGGTGCGCGCCGCGCTGGTCAAGGGTATCCGCGCCTTCGCCGAACTGATCGGCAACAAAAAGGCGAAGGACATTACCGCAGACGACATCGTGACCTCTTCGGAAATCATGCTGTCGGTCTTCATCCGCGATCCGCAATTCCAGAGCCAGACCAAGGATCGCCTCACCAGCCCGGAAGCCGCTCGCCTAGTCGAGAACGCGGTGCGCGATCATTTCGACCATTATCTGTCCGACCATATGGAGCGCGGCAAGGCGCTGCTCGCCTATGTCATCGACCGCATGGACGAGCGCCTGAAGCGCAAGGCGGAAAAGGAGGTCAAGCGCAAGACCGCGACCTCCGCCCGCAAGCTGCGCCTGCCTGGCAAGCTCACCGATTGCTCGACCGACGATCCCGAAGGCACGGAAATCTTCCTGGTCGAAGGCGATTCGGCAGGCGGGTCGGCCAAACAAGCGCGCGACCGCAAGACGCAGGCGATCCTGCCCCTACGCGGCAAAATCCTGAACGTCGCATCGGCGAACAATGCGAAGATTCTGGCGAACCAGGAAATCGCGGACATGATCCTGGCGTTCGGTTGCGGCACGCGGAAGGACTGCAATCCCGACAATCTGCGTTATGAGCGCGTCGTCATCATGACCGACGCTGACGTCGACGGCGCGCATATCGCGACGCTGCTCATGACCTTCTTTTTCCAGGAAATGCCGGAACTGGTGCGACGCGGGCACCTCTATCTCGCCCAGCCGCCGCTTTATCGCCTCGTCGCCGGGGGCAAGAGCCTCTACGCCCGCGACGATGCCCATCGCGAAGAATTGCTGCGCACCGAGTTCAAGGGCAAGAAGGTCGAAGTCAGCCGGTTCAAGGGGCTTGGTGAAATGAACCCCGGCCAGCTGCGCGAAACCACCATGGACCCCAAGACCCGCAGCCTCATCCGCATCACCCTGCCCGACGACATCGAGGATCGCCAGCAAGTGCGCGAACTGGTCGAGCGCCTGATGGGAACCAACCCCGCCCACCGCTTCGCCTTTATCCAGGAAAATGCGGCGACGGTGGACGAAGAAGCAATCGACGCCTAACCCTCTCGCGGCAAGCATCGCCGCGCGACAGTGCCCCCTCCAGATTTCGTGGCTACCGCAGCATTAACCACTGCGGGCGACGGGATGTTCAATCTTCCGCGCGATACGGGCAAGCATGTCAGGCTTCGCCCAGATCCTTCGCATCACACCGCTTGCCGTACCGGCTCTGCTGCTGTCGGTTCAGAGCGGCACCGCGCTCGCGCAAACCCTTCCGCCGACCGGCAGCATCACCAGCGCCGCGTTGAAGGGCGCACGCTATGGACAGGCCGATCGCCTGGCGTCCACCCTGCTCGCAGGTGGCATGAGCCGCCTGGCCGCCATCAGCGCGCAGCAGGGCAGCACGTCATCCTTCAACTGGGCGTCGCCAGTCTCGGAACCGCAGGCTATCGTCAACGACAGCCGCGTTGACCGGACGCTGTCGCGGATGCCCGGATGGGAACTGCAAGGCATCCGCCTGACCCTCAGCCAGCCCGCACTGAGCTATAAGCAACCCGACCTCGTGCCCACCTTCATGCGCGACCTTATCACAGCGCCCGCCGCCACCTTCGCCATGCCCAAGCCCACCCCGCTGTCATCTGCTCCAGCGCCGCGCGCGGGACAGCCGGACATCTTCGGATCGGTGGCGATGGCAGTCAGCCGGACGCCGCTAGACGACAAATGGGCCGCCGCTGCCCGCTCCGCTCCGGCTACGGTCCTGTCGGCCAGCCTCTTGCGGTCGGCGCGCGCCGCCGCCGGGCTACGGCAGGTGGAAATGGTAAATGGCTGGGTCAACAGCCGCCTACGCTTCGTTGACGATCGGCAGGGCCGCGACAGCTGGGCTTCAGCCAGCCAGTCGCTCCAACGCGGGGCTGGCGATTGCGAAGATTACGCCATCGCCAAGATGCAGCTTCTGGAAGCGGCTGGCTTCGATCGCCACGCCATGTTCCTCGTCATCGCACGCGATCTAGTGAGGCAGGCCGATCACGCGGTGCTGGCAGTGCGTGTAGGCAGCGACCTGATGGTCCTAGACAATATGACGGATCGGGTGCTGCCTTCTTCAGAGGTCAGCGACTATCGGCCGATCATGAGCTTCAACGCCTATGGCCGCTGGACCCACGGCTATCGCGTAACGAAGCCGCAGCCAGTCCAGTTCGCCGCCCGCTGAACACGCTTACTACCTCTCCCGCAACGCCTCCGACCGCGCCTTCATAATGGGCTTGAGCAAATAGGCCAACACCGACTTACGGCCCGTCAATATCTCCACGTCGCACACCATGCCGGGCGTGATAGGCAGCTTGTGCGCGCCCGTGCCCAACCACGCGCGGTCGGTTTCCACGACCACCGTGAAATAGGCCTCCCGCGTCGCTTCATCATAGACGCTGTCGGCCGACACCTGCTGCACGGTGCCGCTCAGGCCCCCATAGATGGAAAAGTCATAGGCGGTGACCTTCACGACCGCGCGGTCGCCAGTCTTGATGAAGGCGATGTCGTTCGGCTTCACCCGCGCCTCCACCAGCAGCTTGTCGCCGATGGGGACGATCTGCATGATCTTTTGACCGGCAGTCACGAAGCCGCCGATGGTCGTCACCTGCACATCGTTGACCACGCCATCGACGGGCGAACGAATTTCCGCGCGCTGTGCTCGGCCCTTCGCACCGCGCAGGGACTCGCTATTGACCGCAATCTTGGCCTCCAACTGGCTGCGTTCGTTCAGCGCATCCTGCTTGAATTGAAAATTCGCCTCGGACAGCTGCGCCTGCGCCTCGCGGATCGCGGCCGATGCACGCGACGCCTGCTGCTGCGCCGCGTTGAGCCGCCCTTGCGCATCCACCAGTTCACGCCGGGCGTCGAGCAATTCAGTCTGCGGGACAATGGACTTGGCCGCAAGCGGCTCCAACATCGCCACCCGCTGCCGCGCCAGCTGGACGCTGCCGCCCAGGCTGTCGATCGTGGCCTGCGCCTCGCCCAGTTCGCGGCGGCGCTGTTCCACCTGGGCCGAAAGGCCATCCTGCTTGCTGCGGAGCGCCGATTGGCGGACTGCGGCCAGCGCCTGCTCCTGCTGACATTCGGGGCCGCCCGTGGCGCAGTTGGCGCCCGTACCGGTGCCTTCTTTCTCCAGCCGTCCCGCCCGCGCCGTCAGCGATCGCGTCTCCGCCTGCAACTGCCCCAGTTCGGACGCCAGCATCGCGTCGTCCAGACGCACCAGCAACTGGCCCTTGCTGACCTTCTGCCCCGACCGGACCAATATCTCCTCGATCGTGGTCGGCTCGGCGGACTGGATGACCTGCGCCTTGCTCGACGGGATCACCCGCCCCTGCCCGTGCGTCACCTCATCCACCGGAGCAAGGCTGGCCCACAAAAGGAACGCCAGCATGCCTCCACCGCTATACAGGATGACCTGCTTGTTGCCCGGCTGCCCCCGCAGCCAGCTGATCCAGCGCCCCATCATGGTTTTGCCTCTTGCATTGCATGTTCATCGGCAGCGAGCGCCACCGCCTTCGCCTTTTCCTGCGCGGCCAGCATGTTGGTGAGAGCGCCGCCCCCTTGCGAAGGATCAGGAATGGACAGCTTCCATCCCTTGGACGGGTCCATCCGCCCGCCCACATCATTGGCCGCCCGGCGTTCGGGCAGTGCCGCCACCGAAGGATAATCGATCTCCGGCTCCTTCATCGCCACCATCTGCGATGGATCGAAGGCAGGGATATATTCACCCCCGGCATAGCGCCCCGTAAAAGCACGCGGCAGACCCCATGCGCCCGGCCAGCGATAAAAGATGTGTGCGCCAATTTTCACCAGCTTCGCGAGATGCGGCGCCCATCCCGGAAACACATAATCGGCATGATAATGGGTCGCCGTGCCAACGCTCGGTTCAACCTGTCCCGCCAGCGCCGCCGCCGCGATCCGCTGTGCCCTATTCCAGAGGACGGCCATAGGCCGCCGCGCAAGTGACCCATCGCATACGAAACTAAACTGGCACACTGACGCGTTAAAGCGCTGATACACCACGCCGCACACCGTCTTGGCGAACGCGGGATGACGCACACGGTTGAGAACGACCTGCGCCACCGCGCGCTGTCCACTTTCCGGTTCGGCCGCTGCTTCATAATAGATTGCCTGCGTCAGGCATTGCAGCGCGCGGCTCCTGTCCTCGCCTGCGGATTGAAGCGCTCGGAAAGGCGATGCTGCGGCAACGGCTCCGGACGCAAACCGGAGCCTGCCATTCTGCGCCTCTGCCTCCTGCCCAATCGTCAAGGGCGCGGCTTCGCTCTCTGTGATCTCAACCAGCGCGCGATACTGACGGGGTATGGCGGGCGCACCGTCCATGATCTTCGTTTCGACCGCAGCCTTGGGAGCGTCGTTCCCGCGCCAGCCAGCCGTTCCCGCCGCCAAGGCTACAACAAGCGCGCCCCCGAGGCCGAGCATGCAAGCCTCAGATGCTGGCAACCTCCATGTCCGCCCGATCATTGGACCGCTCCTTTTTGAAGCTGTCCGATAACCTCATCGCGCGGCCCGTCCGCCAGAACCACACCCTGGTCGATCACGATCAGCCGGTCCACGATCCGCAGCAGGGCATGGCGGTGCGTCGATACGATCAGCGTCTGTTCGGGCTCCAGCGCCTTTGCCAGATGATCGACAAACAGATTTTCCGTCTGATTATCCATCGCCCCGGTCGGCTCATCGAGAAAGAGCAGCCTCGTCGGCTCCACCAACGCCCGCGCCAACACCAGGAAGCTCCGCTGCCCGCCCGACAGGCGACTGCCGCGTTCACCTATATGAAGGTCGAACCCGGCGGCATCCCGTCCAAAGAAGCGCGAGGCCCCGGAACGCTCCAGCGCGTCCAGCAACTTCTCATCGTCGGCGTCCCGCGCGCCCAGCAGCAGATTTTCCCGCACCGACCCGCTGAACAGCTCCGCATCCTGCCCAACATAGCGGAAGGCAGCACGCAGTTCGTGCGGATGATATTGGCGGCTATCCACATCATCGATGGTCAGCATGCCGCCGCCCGGAGGATAAAGGCCGCACAGCACCCGCCCCAGCGTCGATTTGCCCGACGCCACGCGCCCGATGATGCCGATCCGTTCGCCTGGTTCGATGCGCAGGTCGATGCCCTTCAGGCTTGGCTGAGTGGCGCCCGGATAGCTGAACTCCAGCCCCTTGGCGACGATCGCCCCTTTGCGCACCTTCGGGATGATTCCGCGCGCTCCGTCCAGCCGCTCGTCCGGCTGATCGATCAGGGTCTGGAGGCTGCCCAAAGTCGTCATCGCCTGCCGTGCTCGCACGATTACGAAGGCCAACTGCCCAACCGGCGCCAATGACCGGCCAGCCAGCATCACGATGGCGATGATCGCGCCCATGGTGATCTCGCCCGCGGCGAACATGTAAAATCCGCCGATCACCAATGCGATGCTCGTGACCTGTTGGCATAGCGACGCGAGTGTCACGCTGGTCGAGCTCAACCGCCGCAACTTTTCCTGCGTCGATGCACTCATCCGGGCGTAACGGTGCCACCGTTCCAGCATCCGCCCTTCGGCGCGGCATGCTTTGAGCGTTTCGATGCCCCCGATCGCTTCCACCAGCGCGGCGCTTTGCAGGCTCGAGTCCGCTTGCGCATCACGCGACAGGCTGGCCATGGAGCGCTGAAGGAAAAAGCCCGCTATGGCCATGATGCCGATCATGACGACAGGCACGACCGCGAGCCATCCGCCCAGCAGCGCGATGATGCCGACAAACACGAACAGGAAACTGATATCCACCACCAGCACTACGGTGGTCGACGTGAAAAATTCGCGGACGCTTTCGAATTCCGAAACGCGCCGTGCCAGCGCCCCAGTGCTGCCCGCACGGCTGGCGAGCGGCACGTTCATCACTTTTTCGAACAACCGCTGCGACAGCCGTTCGTCAATTTCCCGGCCAGCCTCGTCAACCAGCCGCGCCCGGGCGAGCCGCAAAGCAAAATCCAGCCCAAAGGCCAGCATCACGCCCGCGCCCAATACCCACAGGCTGGAAGCCGCCTTGTTCGGAATGATCCGGTCATAGACGTTCATCGTGAACAGCGGCAAGGCGAAGGCGAGAAGGTTGATGATCCCCGCCGCCAGCATGACATAGCCAAAGGAGCCACGCGCCCGCCAGACTTCGCGCCAGAACCAATGCTGCCGCGCCCGCTCGTCCCACGGCCTTTCCTCGGCCCGTTCGCGGCCGTGGTCGGCCATGACCGCCAGCGCTTCGCCGGTAAAATAGGATTCCAGGTCGGAAAGCCGCGCCCAAACCGGTTCGCTCGCATGCGGCAATTGAACCAGCGCATCGCCCTGCTTGATGTCCAGCAGGAGTAGAAAACGCTCGCCCCTTAGCGGCAGGATGGCTGGCAGGTTGGCGGGCCGCCATTTGTCCAGCCGCCCGCGGACATGGTCGCTCAGCAGGCCGATCTGATCCAGCGCGGATTCCGCCTGATGAAAGGGCAAACGCCCGGATTCATCAACGGCAAGACCCGCCCGTAGAGCCACGATTCCCGGCGATCGATCGAAATGCCGCGCCACATGGGCGATGCATTCGGTCAGCTCGTCACCGGGCGAACTCTGATGGTCCAGCCATTCGGCCAGACTTAATGTGCTTCGTTCCAACATTGTTTACCCCGCGCCACCCCGGCCGAAGCCGGGGTGACCCCAAAGATGGAAACTCAGCCCGGATAGCGCCGCCGCTGCAATTCGGCGGGCGGCAGATCCGGGACATCATATTTCTTGCGCGCATAGGGATTGGCGCCCGAAGGCTGGGCTATCCCCAGAGTGTCGAGCAACTGATTGGTCGCCGCCAAGATCTGATATTGCGAGAAGATTTCAGAGAAGCGGGCGGTTTCCGTCCGCACCTGCGTATTGAAGCGGGTATTCTGCGTATCCAGCACGTCGAGCAGCGAACGGCGTCCGACGTTGAATTGCTCGCGATAGGACACCAGCAGGGAATCAGACACCGTGCCCTGACGCGACAAGTCGTTCAGCCGCTTCTTTTCGGTATCCCAACGGTTCCAGGCAGTACGGACATCATCTTCCGCCTCGCGCTGACGCTGGCTGAGCCGGAAGCGCGCCTCGCTGGCCCGGCGGGTCATTTCCTGGACCTTCGCCCGGTTGATACCGCCATCGAACAGCTGCCAGCGCAGGACGACACGCCCCTGCACATCATTGGTGCTGCCACGGAAGCCGTCCACATCCTCGCCGATGCGGCCGCGCCCTTCCAGCACAACCTTGGGTCCAAGCTCGGACTCCGCCTCGTCGACGACTGCATGGGCAGCCTGGATGTCAGCCTCAGCTTCCCGGATGAGCGGATTGTTGGCGCGCGCGCCCGCAATCGCTTCGTCCAGCGTCGGCGGCACGGCGCTCGTCACCGCATCGGGCATCGACACCTGATCGATCGAAAGACCGGTCAGCGTGCGAAAGCTGATCGCTGCGTTGGTCAGGTCCTGCTCAGCTTCGCTCTTGCGGACCAGCGCGGATTGCAGCCGCTCTTCGGCCTGCTGCTGGTCGGCGATGCTGATCGATCCCTTCGACACGCCCTCGCCCAGATCGCCGAGCAGCTTGCGATGGAAAGCGATATTGTCCTCAGCCGCCGCGACGACCCGCTGTTGCAGCATATAATCCAGATACTGCCGCGTGACGTTCAGCGCGACGAACTGTGACCGTTCGCCCACGCGCAGCGCAGCTCCGTCGATCCGCGCGGCCTGACGCCGTTTTTCAGCGCCGCGATAGCCCGAATCGAACAGCGTTTCTTCGGCCAGCACACTTGCTTCCAGCGGGTAGAGCGTCTGGTCGCCAAGGCCAAGCGTCCGGCGCGTGTTATTCTCCAACCGACGAATGCCAGCCGATCCTTCCACGCTGACCCGGGGCAGATACAGCCCTTTCGCCTGTTCGCGTTCGAACTCGATCGCTTCCTTGTTCTGGATCGCCTGGTTGATTTCCGGATGACTGTCGATCGCGGCCGCAATGGCGCTCTTCAGATCCGTGGTCTGTGCCCAACCGGTCGTTGCCATGGTCGCGGCGCACAGCGCCATCAGGCTGCCGCATGTCTTGCGCAGGATTGTCATGATTGCGCTCCCCTCAATTGGTGCTGGCAGTGACTTCGACCCGACGGTTCATCGGTTCGCGCACATTGTCGGCAGTTTCGATTTTCAGCTGGGTCTCGCCCAGCCCGCTGACGGTCATCGCGTCCATCGCGATGCCACCCTGGCTCATCAGCCCGGCGACATTCTGCGCCCGGCGCAGCGACAGGCCGTCATTATAGCCCTTGCCGCCCGACGTATCGGTGTAGCCGGTGACGCCGAACCGCGTCCAACCGCACTGGGCGGCCGATTGCGTGATCTGGTTGATCGTCGCCGCGCCCTCGGGCAGCGGCGTGTCCATGTTCCAGTCGAAGAAGATGGACACCGCCGGTGCCGTGCAGTCCAGCGCGGGTGGGGCTGAAGCTGCGGTCGGCACCGGCGGCGGTGGCGGCGCCGAAAGGCGTGCCACAAAGTCGTCGCACTTATTGATGCTGTCCGCATCCTTAGTGCCGGATTTCATGAAGCCCAGCGCGATGCCGCACTGGTTCTTGGCCTCCACGGCCCAGGTCCAGCGGCTGTCCTGCGCTGCCCGTAAGCTTGCGTCGCCCGCCGCTGCAACCGCCGTGTCATAACGGCTCTTGAGCGCGCCTTTGAGCTCCGAATTGCCCATCTGCATGAGGGGCGAAGCGGGTGCCGCCAAGGCCCCCGTCGACATCATCCCCGCCGCTAGGCCGAAGGAAGCGATGCTTCTCAACCTGTTCCGCATAATCATTCTCCCCCAAATATTCCCGCGAGAAATCCGAACCATGGCGATCACCCGTGAGCGACCGCCATCGCTTCATGCGCGACCATCGCCGCATCGAAGACACTGGCCGCCATCGCCATCAGATGGCCTGCATCGGCAGCGTCGCCCGCAACAGAATTGAGCAGCACTGGCGCATGCTCGCCCCCCGGCAACGCGGCCAGCAGCGCATCGATGTTTGGCGTCCCCGCATGGCCCAAAGCTTCGGCTACCACCTGTGCTGCTTGAGCATTCGGAGCCGCGTCATGCGCCGCAACGAGCGCCGCCGCATTGCCGTCGAAGACCGGGAGATTAACCGCCTGGGCGAGCAAACCCTGATGATCGTCCAGCGCGGGCTGCGCTTGGCCATCATCATTGGCGGCATGAACCGGTGCATCATCGCCGCCCGAAAGCCTCGAATGATCTGGGGCCGCATCGTCGCTGCCGCTGTGGCTCGTCTGCTCGACCGGCTGATCCGCAACATGGCTATCCTGGCTTTCGCTCGACACCGACGTGCTTGCGTCGCCTTCGTTGGCAGGCTCAGACGCCGTGCTGGTTGTAGCCGTCGGTGCGGTATCCACCGTCGTCTCGGCCTGAGCGACGACCGGGGCAGGCGCCTGCTCCAACGTCTCGACAGCACCGGCCACCGCCACCAGGCTCGCCGCTATCAGCGCCTGGTTGAAGCCGCTGGTGGTGCTTTCCGTCTTGGCGAGATCGACATCCTTGGAGGTGGCGAACACCACGTCACCGACAGTGCCCGTCGTGCCGTCAGTACGGGTGAAGGTCGCTTCCCCCAGCACTGTCACGTCGCCGCCCGCCGCCTGATAGCTCTGGCCATCAGAGGTCAGCTTGATCGATGCGATGCCCATGTCGGCCAGCGACTTGAACTCGCCGCCATCGACCACACCGTTGCTGTTCAAATCCTGCCAGACGCCGAATTCGGAATAGGCGGCATCATGGGCGTCGAACACACCATCGCCATTACCGTCATATGCAAGGCGCAGACCCTCCAGATCGCTCTTCGCCCCCGGTGCATCGTCCGCAAAGACGATGTCGTAAGAACCGCCGATCGCATGAGCGAGCAGGCCGTCGTCGGACGAGACCCAGGCCGTGCTGACCGTGCCGCTGCCATAATCGTGGGTGACACCCAGCGAACGATCGACAAATTCCAGACCGTCGCCGTCCAGATCTATCGCGACCGGCGGAACCGGCGCTCCGCCTTGGAACGTAACATCAATCGTGGTGGTGGGTGTCGTGCTGGTGACAATGTCGCCATCTGCGTCCTTCACCGTGACTGCGAACTGCAGCACCTGATCGTCAGGAATGACCTGCTGCGTTACGCTGAAATTTTCAACGCGCGCCGCTGGATTGCCGCTCTCGCTGTAATCGAAGCGGACAACCATGTGATCGAAATCGAGTGTCGGATCGATATCGACATGGGTGATCCCGTCAGCATCCTTCGTGACGAGGAAAGTCCCGGTTTGAAGTGGCAACGCACCAGCTGTCGGCGTGCCGCCCGCATAGGTCGCCCAGCTCACCGTCACCGTCGATGTGTTCGGCTGGAAATTAACGTCGAAGCTCAGGGACGAAGAGTCGTGATTACTGAACAGGAAGCCTTCATTGTCATTGATGAGGTTGTTCGCCACGCCAAAACCGTTGCCCGACGGATTGATCGTCGACCCATCGTTGGTGAAGGCTTGGGCGGTCGTCGTTGCGCTACCGTAAGAAACGCCGTCGAACACCTGCCCGCCGGGCAGGGTAACCGTCGTGTAATTGCCAGGCGCAATATTGCTAAAGCTGAGCGGCGTATCGACCACTGGTCGTGTAGTCAGCACGTCCACCGTATAATCGCCTGTCGCCTGATCAACGGATACCGTGAAATAGGGATTGCCGTTCACGCTGGCCGTCAACGTTCCGGTGCCGTCGCCCGTGTAAACGATGCCCGCTATGTCAGTCAGGTGGGTGAGCGTGATGCTGCCCGCCTGATCGGCACCATAGGTGAAGCTGACGTCATTCCCGCTGTAGGTGTGAATGGAATTCGCCACCGACAAATCGGTAACGGAAGACAATGTCGGAACATCATCCACGATAGAGACGACGATGGATCCAGGCGTCGCATCGCTGTCGCCAGTGGCGTCGGTCACCGTCATGCTGATCGTGTCGGTCAGCGGGTTGATCTCGCCCTGACCGCTGTGCGTCAACGCATGATCCAGCGTATAGCTGTAGCCATAGGTCACGACGCCGTTCACATCTGGCGCCGAGATCGAGGTGATCGTCAGCACGCCCTTGCTCGTGAACACCTGCTGCCCCACCGCCGTGATCGCCTGCGCTGGGTTGAGATCGCCATCGAGCGTCAGCGTGTAGCTCTCGCCATTGGCATTGACCGTGAACTGGCCAGTCGTATCGGTCTCGCTGGCCGCGCCATGCTGCAAACCGTCGGCCAGGCCATCCTCATAGACCGTGCTCGTGTCGCCCGTCACATCGGGCACGCGGCCATCCTGGTTCAAGCTGATCACCAGCTGGGCCAGGTCTGTGTCGCCATCCCCATCCTTGATCTGGTAGGTGAAGGTCTCGCTCGTCACGCCCGCCGGGATCGACGCGGTATTGAGCGTATAGGTATAGCTGCCATCCGACTTGATCAGCAGATCGCCATAGGTGCCACTTATCGTCGTACCCGCAGCGCTCACCCCCGTCAGCGCACCGCCTCCGGCTTCCGTGCCGACCCGAGCCCCCGTGACCGCGCCGCCAGGCGCCGCGCCATCCGCGCCGATCGTGTCCGCCGTGCCATCGGTCGAGTTAGCATCCGTGCCGCCAACCCCGGTGAACACATTGCCGTCCGCTTTGTTGCCAAGACCCTCCGTCACGCTGTCCGCATCATTGACCGCATGCGGCGCGTCATCGACGATCCGCACGACCAGCGTATCGCTGCCGCTGGTGCCGCTGATGCCGGTCACGCTCACCGTGACGCTGTCGTCATATTCGGTGAGGGTCGCGCCCGTCTTGCTGTCATTGTCGATCGTCGCCAGCAGCGTGTAGCTGTAGCTTACCGCTCCGGTCGCCGCATTATAGCCGGTCAGCAGCAGCGTCCCCTCGCCCGTGTTCACAACGCCATTGGTCGTGCCGAACGCCTGCATCTGCGCCAGGGTGAAGCTCGTGCCCCCCACCGTGATGCTCGCGATCCCGTCGGTCGCAGACACCGTGAAGCTGCCGCTGGTCACATGGCTGCCGTCATGCGCCGTGCCGCTCGGCAGGCCCGCCTCATAGACGGTCGCGTCAGGGCCGTTCAGCGAGGCCGTCACCACGGTCGCGCTGTCGTCCGCGCCCTTCACCGTGATCGTCAGGGTCGCGGGCGACTGGTCGCCATCGGCATCCTGCATCGTATAATGGAGCGTGAAGTCCTTGCTGAACCCGCTGCCCAGCGCCTGCGTCGCCGCCCGGCTGTTATCCAGCACATAGCTCCAGCTGCCATCGCTGTTCTGCACCAGCGTGCCGTAGCTGTTGAGCTGCGCCACCACCGCTGCGTCCGCGCCCCAGGCAACAAAGCTCTTGGGCGTGTCCGCGCCAGACACATCGTTGGTCAGCACATTGCCAGACAGGCTCCCCGCCACATCCTCGGTCAGCGTGCCGCCCGCATCATTGACCGCATGCGGCGCATCATCGACGATCCGCACGATCAGCGTGTCGCTGCCGCTGGTGCCGCTGATGCCGGTCACGCTCACCGTGACGCTGTCGTCAAACTCGGTGAGGGTCGCGCCCGTCTTGCTGTCATTGTCGATCGTCGCGAGCAGCGTGTAGCTGTAGCTCACAGCCCCCGTCCCGGCATTGTAGCCGGTCAGCAGCAGCGTCCCCTCGCCCGTGTTCACAACGCCATTGGTCGTGCCGAACGCCTGCATCTGCGCCAGGGTGAAGCTCGTGCCCCCCACCGTGATGCTCGCGATCCCGTCGGTCGCAGACACCGTGAAGCTGCCGCTGGTCACATGGCTACCGTCATGCGCCGTGCCGCTCGGCAGGCCCGCCTCATAGACGGTCGCGTCAGGGCCGTTCAGCGAGGCCGTCACCACGGTCGCGCTGTCGTCCGCGCCCTTCACCGTGATCGTCAGGGTCGCGGGCGACTGGTCGCCGTCCGCGTCCTGCATCGTATAATGGAGCGTGAAGTCCTGGCTGAACCCGCTGCCCAGCGCCTGCGTCGCCGCCCGGCTGTTATCCAGCACATAGCTCCAGCTGCCATCGCTGTTCTGCACCAGCGTGCCGTAGCTGTTGAGCTGCGCCACCACCGCTGCGTCCGCGCCCCAGGCAACAAAGCTCTTGGGCGTGTCCGCGCCAGACACATCGTTGGTCAGCACATTGCCAGACAGGCTCCCCGCCACATCCTCGGTCAGCGTGCCGCCCGCATCATTGACCGCATGCGGCGCATCATCGACGATCCGCACGATCAGCGTGTCGCTGCCGCTGGTGCCGCTGATGCCGGTCACGCTCACCGTGACGCTGTCGTCAAACTCGGTGAGGGTCGCGCCCGTCTTGCTGTCATTGTCGATCGTCGCGAGCAGCGTGTAGCTGTAGCTCACAGCCCCCGTCCCGGCATTGTAGCCGGTCAGCAGCAGCGTCCCCTCGCCCGTGTTCACAACGCCATTGGTCGCGGCGAACGCCTGCATCTGCGCTAGGGTGAAGCTCGTGCCCCCCACCGTGATGCTCGCGATCCCGTCGGTCGCAGACACCGTGAAGCTGCCGCTGGTCACATGGCTACCGTCATGCGCCGTGCCGCTCGGCAGGCCCGCCTCATAGACGGTCGCGTCAGGGCCGTTCAGCGAGGCCGTCACCACGGTCGCGCTGTCGTCCGCGCCCTTCACCGTGATCGTCAGGGTCGCGGGCGACTGGTCGCCATCGGCATCCTGCATCGTGTAATGGAGCGTGAAGTCCTGGCTGAACCCGCTGCCCAGCGCCTGTGTCGCCGCCCGGCTGTTGTCCAGAACATAGCTCCAGCTGCCATCGCTGTTCTGCACCAGCGTGCCGTAGCTGTTGAGCTGCGCCACCACCGCTGCGTCCGCACCCCAGGCGACAAAGCTCTTGGGCGTGTCCGCGCCAGACACGTCGTTGGTCAGCACATTGCCAGACAGGCTGTTGGTGGCGCCGTCTTCGACGACAACATTACCGACATCATCAATGGCCTGTGGCTGGTCATCCACGATGTCGATAGTCAGCGTCGTGCCTGCGGTGTCTCCATCGCTATCGGTGACGGTGACGGCGAAGCTATCCTTCGTATTGTCGCCCGACGTGGCCGTTTCCAACGTATAGCTATAGCTGTATCCCGACGCCGGGGATCCGGTGATGGTCAGGGTGCCGAAGCTGCCCTGGACGGTCCCGCCATTGGTCACATCAACATTATTGATGACCAGCGAGCCGACCGTGTCGTTTCCGGTCGTGACGATCAGCGTCCCAGCGGCGGTCTCCGCCGTGGATTCAGCATTGGAACCATTGGGGTTGAGCGCAGACTCATCGACCAGCGTGTCCGATCCAGCCTGAACCTCAACGGTCGGCGTAGAATCGGGCTCCAGGGTGACAGTGACTGTCGCCTGTGAGGTATCGCCATCGCCATCCTGAATCTGGTAGACAAAGGTTGCCGTGCCTTCCTGCCCAGCCGCCGGAGTGAAGGTGAACAGCCCGGTCGCGGGGTCGTACGCCACCGCTCCTTCTGCTGGACCGCTGACAATCGTCACGCGCACGGCGGGATTATTGTCGATATCGACCCCATCTGCGCCGAACACATCATTGGTAAAGGCGTTGATGACGACCGGCGCACCCTCTGTACCCTGGTGAGCCAGGTCATCGTGCGCGGTAGGCACATCGTCGATGACGTTGACCACCAGCGCCTTGGTGACGCTGTCCCCGTCAGCATCGGTAACCGTTACCGTGAAATTATCGGTCACGGTATCGCCCGAAGTATTGTCGGCTAATGTATAGCTGTATTCGATCGTACCTGGAGCAACACTGGTGATCGTCAGCGTGCCGTGGGCGCCGGTGATCGTTTGCCCCGGTCCAGTGACGACCTGGCTGTTGATGCTGATCGTCGCGGGTGTATCGACCGCGACATAGGTGATGGTGCCGGCTGTCGTCTCGACCGGGGCCGGTTCGTTCGAACCAGGAGATCCGCCAGGACGGTTTACCGTTCCCAGGCCGGACTCGTCCACGACAGTGCCAGGGCCGGAGGTGGGAACCTCCAGTTCAGGCACATGATCTTCATCCGGCGCGATGGGGAGGATTTCCCGCTCTTCGGGCTGCGTAAAGGCCAATTCGGTCGGTGGGAGCAGATCGCCCAGGCCGTGAGGATTTCCCACGTCGCCCTCGGCTGCCAGGAAATTGCCGCCAGAACTGCGAGCCGGACCAGCAGCGGGCTGCGGTTCCTCGCCGATCAACAGCGCCGCAAGGTTGACCGAAGGGATTTCTACGTCGCCGACAACGATGTGCGGCATTACGACCGCGCCATCCAGGATCACCATCTGAGTGCCGTCCGGCAACGTGACGACCAGGTTGCGGCCATCGACCTCTATTTGATTGATGTCAGTTCCGGCAGGAAGGACGACAACGCCGTCGGGGCCAGCGGCCACCGTGCGCATTGTGCCTGGCTGGATATGGTGCCCCTTCACCCGAGCAGCGAGTGCATCCAACACCGGGTCATGCGCTTGCTGACGGTCAGCGGCGGCATCGACATTCCATTCGCGCTCGAAATCCATCTTTCCATCCCACCTGTCGTCATGGGACGGTTCAAAGAAGTGCGCAGAAGACCGCTTCCTCAACGCGCATGCATCGAGAAATTCCATCTTCATCGACTCATGGCATTAGCGGATCAGCTATTGCCCATTGTCTGCGATCTTCCGTTGGCAAGGCCTTATTGGCCCTCCCCGCCCCGGATTAATGCTATCGTCTTATAGTTCTGACCCGATGAGCGATCATATTAGGCGGGGATAAATAGAGTCACCAAAAATCAACTTTTGTTAACCATTTAAATACGATAGCGGCCGAAAAATAACCCATGCTCTATTACTAGAGATATAGGCATTTCACATACAGTATATCATTGGTCTTATACCCTGCATTTAATGCAGGCTAATGATCGGAGTGCTGCCCGGCAACGACTCGGAAAGCATCGCTGAAGCTATGGAGCTACTGTCGGGTCTCCTGGTAACCACGAACGTCTCTGAAACGATAAGCGGACGGCCAGCCCTTCGGCCAGCCGCCCGCTCATTTTTGCGACCCAACGGAATTATGTCCGGTGCCAACGCCCACTCCCCCAACTCATGCCAATGCACGCACTGACCAGACATTTGGGGGGAAATGAACGTCGCCGTCCGATGGTGGAGTGGGGATAGCAGCGGCGGATGGTTTAGCAATTCACCCTAAGGGCTATAATCATCGATATAGTCGGCGAATGGAGGCGGAAACGCGATTGTCAGTTCACCGGAATAACTGGATCGGGCTTGGGCATTTGCGCCGCTATTTTTTCCATACGCTGCGTGCGCTCGCTGGCGGTGCCTGTTGTCCGGCGAAAGAGATCCAATGCATAGCCCACCAACGGCCCAGCTGCGTCCATCCGTTTGCGCGCCAGATAGAAATCGATCAGGTTTTCCAGCGCCATCTGGCAATTGGGGTCATCTTCGCCCCGCGTGCGCAAATAGCTGTCGAATACGCGGCGGAGCAATTGTTCGGCCTCGCGATGACTGCCCATCCCCTCCAGCAACAGAGCCAGATCATTTGCGGAAATCAGCGTGCGCGGATCATCAGGTCCGAACAATTCATCGGCCAGCGCCAACGCCTTGCGCGCAGCTTCTGTGCCTTCAGACAGTCGTCCGCCTGTGTAAGCGGTCTGCGCTTCCGCCACCAATGATCGCCATTGCTTCTCTCGCGCCTCGGTAACATCGGCAACATAGGGTGCTTGCCCCCATGCGGGAGGCGCCAGGCAAAGCAGCAGCAGCGCACATGCTCGCCCGCTATGGTTGAAGCCGCGAAAGGTCATCCTCCTACTCCTCGATGCGCACGACGGCCTCGCCCCAGCAAAAGGCCGGAAGCGAAAGCCTCGGTTCAGGAGAGAAGCGCCTCGATCAGCGCCTTCACCTTCTTCTGCCGCCATTGAGGCAGCGGCGCGATCAACCAATAGGCCAGCGTAGACGCCTCCGGCTCCCCCACTTGCCGCACCCTACCCGCCTCGATATCGGCCTGTGCGAGCAGCAGCGGCACGGTTGCTCGTCCAAAGCCGTTGATCGCGGCTTCGATGGCGAGCCCGGCGTCAGCAACCCGGATCGCCGCCGGTTCGCTTGCCGTGGGACAGCCCGGCCAATCGACGCGATGCGCCGGACTTCCCCCAGCCGCTTCGATCGTAACGAAACTCGCCTCGCCCAGCTTCACCCCTTCATGTTCGCCTGGCCCGTCGGCCAGCCGCAATGCGAGGTCCAGATTAGCCTCCGTGAAATCCAGCGTCTCGTCCGCCGCTACCAACGCGAATCTGAGGTCGGGCTGGTTCGCCGCATAGCTGGCCAGCCTCGGTTGTAGCCACTTCGCCGTGACATCGCGTGGGGCGGCAATGGTCAGCGAAGAACTGGATTGTCCCGCCTGCATCGCTCGCACCGCTTCTTCAAACTCCAGAAAGCCCGCGCGCAAGGCTTCAAGGCCCGCTTCGGTTTCCGGAGTCAGTTCCAGACCTTTCGGCGTCCGGCGGAACAGGACAACGCCCAGCAAGTCCTCCAGCGCCCGGATCTGCTGACCCACGGCTGCCGGGGTCACCGCCAGTTCATCGGCCGCCCGGGTGAATGACAAATGCCGCGCAGCCGCATCCAGCACGCGCAGACCGTTCAACGGCAAATGCGTACGCTTCATTCGGCAATCGCCGGAGCTACGAGCGCGAAATGAGGGATAGCGATGTCGAACGTCTCCCCGCTGGCGCCGATCATATGATAATGCCCGCGCATCGACCCCGTCGGCGTGTTGAGGGGGCAACCCGAAACATAGTCATAGCTTTTCCCCGGTTGCACCACCGGCTGCTCGCCCACGACGCCATCGCCATCCACCCGATGCTGTACGCCACGCCCGTCGGTGATCACCCAATGGCGCGTCAGCAATTGCACGGGCTGATCCCCGCTATTTTCGATACGGATATGGTAGGCCCAAAACCAGCGCCCCCGGTCAGGCTCTGACTGTTCCGGCAGGAACGTAACGGCAACATGCACGTTGATATCACGTGTGGTCGCATGAAAGGGAAAGAGCGCGTTCACGTTAAAAGAAATGCGCCTTTCCCCCTGCTTTCGTCAACGGCCTATCGCCTTCAGAGCGCGATCAAGATCCTCGATCACATCATCCGCATCTTCAAGGCCGACATTCAGCCGCAGCATGTCCTCGGTGATGCCCACTTCCAGCCGCGCCTCTTCGGCCATGCCGAAATGCGTCGTCGAAGCGGGATGGGTCATCAGCGACCGGGAGTCCCCGATATTATTGCTGATATCGACCAGCTCCAGCCCGTTAAGCAGGCCATGGGCCTCTTTCCGTCCGCCACCGACATAGAGCGAGAAGATAGGTCCTGCCATCTCCATCTGCTTTGCCGCCAGAGCATATTGCGGATGGCTTTCCAGCCCCGGATAAAGGACCTTCGCCACCCGGCCCTCCAGAAACTTCGCTACCTTAAGGGCGTTCTCGCTCTGGCGGCGGATGCGCAGGTCCAGCGTCTCCAACCCCTTCAGCACCACCCAGGCATTGAACGCGCTCAGCGTCGGCCCGGTGTTGCGGTGGAACGGCAGCAGTGTGTTGATGATGAAATCCTCGGTGCCACAGATCGCACCGGCCAGGACACGGCCCTGCCCGTCCATCATCTTGGTCGCGCTATAGGCGACCACATCCGCCCCGAATTCCATCGGTCGCTGAAGCGCTGGCGTCGCGAAAGCATTGTCGACCACGCTGACGATGCCATGCTTCTTCGCGATGCCGCACACCGCCTCTAGGTCCACGACATCCATCGTGGGGTTGGCGGGCGTCTCGAAGAAGAACACCTTCGTGTTGGGCCGCACAGCCGCTTCCCAGGCAGCATTGTCCGTTGCATCGACGGTCGTCGTCTCTATCCCGAACTTCGGCAACAGCGTGTCCGTCAGCCAGCGGCATGACCCGAACAGCGCCTTGCCAGCAACCACATGGTCGCCCGCCGACAACTGACACAGCAGTGCCGCCGTCATCGCCGCCATGCCGGTGGCGGTCGCACGGCACGCTTCGGCGCCTTCCAGCAGCGCGATGCGCTTTTCCAGCATCTCGACCGTCGGGTTTTGCAGGCGGCTGTAGGTCATGCCCTGCTGCTCGCCGGCGAAGCGCGCCGCAGCGTCTTCGGCGCGATCGTAGCAATAGCCGCTGGTCAGAAACAGCGCTTCGGACGTTTCGCCCCACTCGCTGCGCGCGCTGCCGCCCCGCACCGCAAGCGTAGCAGGCCGCCAATTCTTGGTGATCGCCGGGTCCTGCCCGCTCCTGCGCTTCATCGCTTCTTCCTTACTTCAGAGCCGCCAGTACCGCGTCGCCCATCTCAACCGTAGTCATGTTTCCGCCAAGGTCAGGGCTGCGCGCACCATTGGCAAGCGCCTTGGCAACCGCAGCCTCGATCCGGTCGGCCTGTTCCGGCATGCCCAGCGAGTAGCGCAGCATCATCCCCGCCGACAGGACCGTTGCCAGCGGATTGGCCTTGCCCTGCCCGGCGATGTCGGGAGCGGACCCATGGATCGGCTCGTACAGGCCCTGCTTGCTGTCGTTGAGGGTCGCTGATGCCAGCATGCCGATCGATCCGACGCACATGCTCGCCTGATCCGACAGGATATCGCCGAACATGTTGCCCGTAACGATCACATCGAATTGGCCCGGATCGCGCACCAGCTGCATCGCGGCATTATCGACATACATGTGGGACAGGGCAACGTCGGGATATTCAGCCGAAACCTCGATCATCACGTCACGCCACAGCTGGCTGGTTTCCAGAACATTGGCCTTGTCCACCGAACAGAGCTTGCCCCGGCGGGCACGCGCAGCCTGGAAGCCCTGATGCGCGATCTTGCGCACCTCCTCTTCATTATAGGACATGACGTCATAGCCTTCGCGCAGGCCGTCCGCCGTCTTGCGCAGGCCCTTCTCGCCGAAATAGACGTCGCCATTGGTCTCACGCACGATCAGCAGGTCGATGGCGCTCGCCACCTCCTTCTTCAGGGCAGACGCATCCGCCAGCTCCGGAAAAACCTTCGCGGGACGCAGGTTCGAAAACAGCCCCAGCGCTTTGCGCAGGCCAAGGATCGCCTGCTCGGGCCGCAAATGCCGCTCCAGCGAGTCGCAATCGGGATCACCGACAGCGCCAAACAGGATGGCGTCAGCGCGCCGGGCTATATCCAGCGTCTCGGGCGGCAACGGGTGGCCCACGGCCTTGTAAGCAGCGCCGCCAACCAGTCCTTCCTCATAGGTCAGGCCGTCAATCGCCAGGGCGTCGAGCACGCGCCGTGCCTGCGCAATGATCTCTGGGCCGATACCATCTCCGGGGAACAGGGCGATCAACATGGCGCGAAAACTCCTTCAATGTCGTGGCCGCCCCTTATGAAGCCGCCGCGCCTCACGCAACCGCTCTTTTCAACCTGTCGACCAGCCTTTCGCGCGCGGCCAGCGTGTCAGCCCTCCAATCGGTCAGCACCGACCGTTCCAGAAAAAAGCCGGTCAGCCGTAATCCGTCCAATATGCCGGGCCATTCGCCGCTGCCTCCCTCCAGCAGAAAAGACGGCAGCGGTAGCAACCGGCTCTCATATCCCGCAGCACCCGTCCTGCTGACCGCCGCTGCGCTGCGCGGGCTTACGAAGGCCAGATCTTCGGCACCACCTGTCGCTGCGCACCGGCCAAAATCGAGGCCAAAGCCCAGTTCTGCCAACAACAACAGTTCGTAGCGCACCAGCGCCGCCGCCCATCCCCGCGCGGCGGGCGCCGCGTCGATCGCGCCCAGCACGCCATCCAAAGCCTGATAGAGCGTCGGATATGGCGTCCCTTCCGGCAGAGCCGCCGCCGTCAGCGCGCAGACCCAATCGATCGCCGCGGCAGGCAAGGGCTCGGATAGCAAAGGTGCGCGGCTATGCTCCATTTCGACGGTCAGCCCGGCAAGCTGCTCTTCGGTGCGGGCGCGGAACTCCGCCTTCACGCTATTTCCGGGCAGCAGCACCGGCCGCAAGGCGCGGGATCGGCCTCCACGCACATAGCCCGCCAACAACCCATGGTCTGGCGTCAGAAGACGCGCAATGGCTCCATGTTCGCCATGGGAACGGACCCCGCAAACCAGGGCAGGAGTGATCAGCACCGCCATGCGTCATCCTTAACCGTGCAGAGCCCTTCGCGCCACTGCTCGGGACGCACCAGTGCCGGGTCGATATAGGTTGTTTCTGTTGCCCGCCTGTGGTGAAACATCCTTGTGGGAGTCGGGGGACAAGCCACCATGTTGAATATGCCCAAGGCGTCATCTTCCGCGATGGATCGCCTGGTGCTCTGGTTGGGTCGATCGCCGACGCTGGGTTTTGCAGTATCCCGCGTCGCCTTTGCCGTTGCCGCCACGTGGCAGATCGGCGCGATGTTCAACAACGAACCTGACTTCGCGCGCACCATCACAGTTTTCCACGGCGGCGTCTGGCTCTGGACCGTGTTCGGCATTGTGCAGCATATGCTGGCGCCGCCGCTTGGCTTGCTGCTCCGGCCCCTGTCACTGATCCTCGACGCGATCATCTTCCTGACGGTGATCGCCCTATGCCAGCCTTTGCAGATCGCAGCCCTCGCGTGCCTGTTTTTCGTTGCCTGCTCGGCGTCGGAGCGCTTTGGCCGTGGCTCGATAATCGTCCTTGCCCTTTGCCTCGTTCTCGCTTTCCTGGCGCGGGGTTCCTACGAGACCTGGGCCGCCGAACGCCATGTGGCAGAGGTGGACCGGGCGATCGACGGGATCACGGTGATCATCGGCTGCACGATCGCTGCGGCGATGCTCAGCATGTCGATCCTGGAAAGGCGGCTGATCGATTGGTCGGAACGATTGCAGGCCGTCGGGCTGTCTTTCCAAAAATCTCTTCCGCGCTTCGTGGTGGAGCAGATATCGGAACTGATGGCGGCCCGCTATTGCGCTCTCGTCTGGCAGATGGACGATGGCCCCATCAACTGCGAGCTTATCAATGGCGACGGCGTCCATGCCATCAGCCTGCCGCAGCCCCAGGTCGAAGCATTGCTGGGCATCGCACCGCCGGAAGCGCCCTTTCTCTATTCCGGTCAATCAAGCCGCCTGTTGCTGCGCAACCGCCTCGGCATCACGCGCAATGAAAAGGCTTCTCACCTGACAGAAGCGATATCCGACCTGCTGGGTGCAGGGCAGGGTTTGAGCTTTCAGGTGCAGGCCGGTGAGCTGCGCGGCCGCATTTTCGTCGGCACGCGCCATGGCTGGTCGCCTGCCGCCCTGCTCCGCGCGCTCCGCATCCAGGAGGGGCTAGAGCTCTTCCTGGAAAGGCATTTTTTCCTGCTCGCCTGGCGCGATCGAACCTTTGCCGAAGCGCGGCTCGCGCTGAGCCGCGATCTGCACGACAGCGTTCTTCAGACCCTTGCCGCCCTTCGCGTCCGACTTGTGACGGCACAGCATGGGCTTGCCGCCAATGCCCCGCATCACCTGGCCGAACTCCATGCAATGGAAGAACTCGTCACCGCCGAACAGGCGCATCTGCGCCGCCTGCTCAATGTGACCGGGAACAGCCCGGACGATGTCGATCTGGTCCGCGATGTCGAAAGCTGCTGCCGCTTCATTGCCCTGCAATGGGGAATTGAGTGTCGGCTGAACCCGGTAGACCATCCCATGATGGTCACATCTGAAACGGCAGCGGAAGTGGAGTTCCTACTCCGGGAGGCTACCGCCAACGCCGTAAAGCACGCCGCCGCCCAGCATATTACCGTCTCACTTGCTCAGGCCGATGATGAGATAATGATCGCGCTCAAGGACAATCCGGGCGACCGGGGGATCGAGCAGCAAAGCTATACTGGCGACTTCGAACTGCAATCGCAGTCCATCATGAAACGGTTGGGCAAGATCGGCGGCACCGCCTATTTCCACAACTTAAGCATGAATTCATTAATTTCGATTAGATTACCTTCATCCTTGCCGAGGTCCCCAACATGATGGCTCAGATTGCGATAGTCGACGACCACCCCATCTTCCTGGATGGCATGGCGCAGTTTCTGAGTTCGCACGGGCATGACGTCGTCTTCTGCGCGCGTTCTGTCAGTGAAGCCATCTCCCGCCTTCAGGATGATCAGCCGGACCTGCTGGTCCTGGATGTGAGCATGAAGGACGGTGGCGGCCTCGCGATCCTGTCTGCCATCCGCGACAGCGGCAGCAATGTTCCCGTGATCTTCATGACCGTCCACATCCGCCCTGATCAGACGCTGGAGGCGATTAAGCTCGGCGTGGATGGCGTGGTCCTGAAGGACAGCGATCCCAATGAACTGCTCTCCTGCATCACGCAGGTTCTGGGCGGCAACAAAAGCATTGCGCCCGCCGTGATGGAACAGGCGCTTGTGCACAGCATCTCGGCCCCGCCGAACGACAACAACGCGCTTTCCAGCCTAACCGACAGGGAAATGGAGATTGCCGGACTTATCCGGGCCGGCCTCCGCAATCGCGAAATCGCCGCGCGGTGCGGCCTGACCGAAGGAACGGTCAAGGTGCACCTGCACAGCATCTTTCAGAAGCTCGGCATCAAATCCCGGTCGGAGCTGATCATCATGATGTTGTCGATGGACAGCGCTATACCGGCGGTCGGCCTGCACTGAACCGGTCAGCTACCGCCACCAGAGCATCAAGTGAGCTGTCCGGACAACTCATCCGTTCGGACTGCGCTTGCCAAAGCTCGCGACGGTCTCTGCACCAACGCTATCTTACGACCATCACGAAGGATGCGTCAGCCGCTCCAGCGTGACCCAGCCCTCGACATAATTGGCATAATATAGCCCGAACAACAGCGCCGACAGGGCCGTCGCACGTAACGCAACGACGCCCGGCCGAAAGTTGCTGGGCGCACTGTCAGCCTGCCCTTGCAGCATCACCTCACCCGTTTCGTCGGGCGTCCGGATGCCGAAAGGCAGAACGATGAACGCGCTGATCACCCAGAACAGCACATAAATAGCCAGGATTGCGTACCAGTTCATGATGCGGAGCCTTAGGCGCGAATGAGCAGAACGTCCACCACCGGCTTCTTGCCCGTCCAGCGCGTGGCCGTCCGCCGCACCGCCAGCCGTACTCGCTCGCGCAACGCGTCTTCCTCTAGCGGACCCTTCGACACCGCCTGCGCCGCCTCGTCAGCCGCCTCCGCCAAGAACGCTGCCTTATCCTCTTCCACCGGCACGCCTTGGGTACGCAACGCGGGCTCACCCATCAGCTTGCCCTTACGGTCCAGCGCCACCGCCACGCTGATCTGCCCATGCAGCGCGACCTTGCGGCGCTCGTTCATCGTGGAACCGTCCGCGGGCAGGATCACATCGCCATCCAGAACGAGCCGCCCCGTGGCCTCATGCCCGATGATCTCGGGACCATTGGGCGCCAGCCTCAACATATCACCATTGGACTGCACGATGGCGCTGGGGACGCCACTTGTCAGACCAAGCCGCGCCTGCTCCGCCATGTGCCGCCGCTCGCCATGGACGGGCAGCAATATCTGCGGCCGGACCCAGCGATACATGGCTTCAAGTTCGGGTCGCCCCGGGTGGCCCGAAACATGGACCTCAGCTTGGCGATCCGTCACCATCAGCACGCCCTTGGTCGCCAGGGCATTCTGAATACGCCCAATCGCGATCTCGTTACCCGGTATCTGCTTGGACGAGAAAACCACCAGATCCCCGGTGTCCAGCTTGATCGGATGACTGTCGAAAGCAACGCGAGACAAGGCCGCGCGCGCTTCACCCTGCCCGCCCGTGGCGATGATCATCACCTCGTTGCGGGGCAGCGCCATCGCATCATCCCAATCGACCGTCGGCGGGAAATCCTTGAGATATCCCGCCGTCTTCGCGGTCGAGATGATCCGGTCCAGCGATCGCCCGGCGACGCACAGCTTGCGTCCGACCGCATTCGCCACTTCGCCCAGCGTCTGCAAACGCGCCGCGTTGGAGGCGAAAGTAGTGACCAGCACCCGCCCCTTCGCGCCGGTGATCGTCTGCATCAACCCCTCGCGCACATCGGCTTCGGAGCCGCTCGCCTCGGAATTGAACACATTGGTACTATCGCACACGAGCGCCAGCACGCCTTCATCGCCGATCGCGGTCAGCTCCTCCGGCGTCGAAGGCTGGCCCAGCAATGGCTTCTCGTCGATCTTCCAATCGCCCGTGTGGAAAACACGTCCATAAGGCGTGTCGATCAGCACGGCATTGCCCTCGGGGATCGAATGCGCCAGCGGCACATAGCGGAACCCGAACGGCCCCAGTGCAAAGCTGCCTTCATTGTCGATGACATTCAGCTTGACCTCTTTGGTCAGCCCCTCTTCCTCCAGCTTCAGCCTGATAAGGCCCGCCGTGAAGGGCGTCGCATAAAGCGGCACGCCAAGGTCAGCTGCCAGATAGGGGATGGCCCCGATATGATCTTCATGCCCATGGGTGAGCACGATGCCGAGCAGGTCGTCGCGCCGCTCCTCGATGAAGGACAGATCGGGCAGCACCAGATCAACGCCGGGATAAGCCGGGTCGGCGAAGGTCAGGCCAAGATCGACCATCACCCACTTGCCCTGGCAACCATATAGATTGACGTTCATGCCAATCTCTCCCGACCCGCCAAGGGCCAGGAAGAGCAGCTCGTCTTTAGGTATCATCAGTTCTTCAAACTCCGTTCGTGCAACAGCGCGAGACCCAAAATGGTCAGGTCCGGCGCGATCGCATCGAAAATTTCACTATTCTCATCAAACAGGACAGCCAGGCCCCCTGTTGAAATCACTTTGGCCGGGCGGCCAATCTCCGCCCGCGTTCGGGCAACCAGCCCCTCCATCATCGCGACATAGCCCCAGAAAACGCCGATATGCATCTGCGCTTCCGTCGTACGACCGATAACCGATCGGTTCTCCGGTGGCGCGATGGCAATTTTCGGAAGCTTGGCAGCGGCCGCGACCAATGCATCGAGCGACAGGTTGATCCCCGGCACAATGATGCCGCCCTTGTAAGTCCCCTGATAATCGATGACGTCGAAGGTAGTCGCGGTTCCAAAATCGATGACGATCAAATCGCCTTCGTACAAATGATGGGCGGCGATGGCGTTTACAACCCGGTCGGCTCCCACGGAAGCGGGCTCCGCCACGTCCAGTTCAATGCCCCATTCGACCGGCGCCTGCCCCGCGACCAGCGCGGCCGTCTTGAAATATTTCTCCGCCAGCACCTGAAGATTATGCAGCGCGCGTGGAACAACGGTGGCGATGATGACCGCATCGACATCCGCAAGGGCATAGCCTTCCAGCATCAGCAACTGGTTCAGCCACACGGCATATTCATCCGCCGTCCGTCGCGGGTCGGTCGCGATCCGCCAACGCGCGCGAATTTCCCGCCCGTCAAGCAGTGCGAAAACCACATTGGTATTGCCCGCGTCGATCGCGAGAAGCATGGCCCGTCCCCGGATATCAGATGAGAAGGATGTCGCCCGCATGAATGGCACGGGTATCGCCATTCGCCAAGCGGAGGATCAGCATCCCTTGCTGATCAAGCGTATCGAAACTGCCCTCGACGGTCTCGCCGTCAGGCTGAACGACCCGCATCGCCGTGCCGCTGGGATGCGCGTTCAGCAACCAATGCGCCCGCACCGGCTCCAGCCCTTGCGCGCGCCAGATGGCCAGCCAATGTTCGAATAATTCCGCCAATCTCTCCAGAAGCGGGCCAGCTTCTGCATCCTCGGCCCCCTGCGCCGCCAGACTGGTAACAGGCCGGTCCAGCCCAACCGGGTGGCCCTCCACATTGATGCCGATCCCCACGACGATGGCATCTCCCGCACGTTCGAGCAGAATACCCGCGATCTTCGCGCCATCGACCAGAACGTCATTGGGCCATTTGATCCGCGCTTGCCCCTCGCACAAAGGGGCCACCAGCGCATGCACCGCATTCGCGGCGACCAGAGCCAGCAGATGTGCAGGCGGATCGCCCACCCGCAGCCGGACCAGCGTGGAACAATAGAGATTGCCGACAGGACTTTCCCAGGTCCGGCCCATGCGACCACGGCCACCCACTTGCCGTCCCGCACGCAGCCACGTGCCTTCCGCTACACCCTGCTCCGCCAACGCCAGCATATCAGCGTTGGTAGAGCCGGTCTCTTCGACGAAGCGAATATCGCTCAGAATAACGACGCCGCAGCCGCCGCGCTTGCCTTGTCCAGCACGGGGTTCAACAGATATCCGACGACGATCACAGCCGCGCAGGCGGTCAGGATGATATTCTCGACCGCCCCGCCCCGCGCTTCATAAGCTGCGGCAGGCTCATCGAAATACATCGTCTTGATGATCTTGAGATAATAGAATGCGCCAATCACCGAAGCCGCGATACCGAACGCCGCCAGCGCGGTCAGCCCCGCAGCCACCGCCGCATCAAACACCAGGAATTTCGCCCAGAAGCCAAACAGCGGCGGGATACCGGCCATGGAGAACATGAAGATCGCCAGCGCAGCAGCCAAGCCCTTACGCGACTGCGACAGACCAGCAAGGCTCGCAATGCTCTCCACCGGACGCCCTTGGGCGTCCCGCATCTGCAAGATACAGGCAAAGCCGCCGATCGTCATCACGACATAGATCGCCATATAGCTCATCGTCGCCGCCACGCCCGCAGGCGTCGCCGCGGCAAGGCCGATCAGCGCGAAGCCGACATTGTTGATCGACGAATAGGCCATCAGACGCTTGATGTTGGTCTGGCCGATGGCCGCCACCGCGCCGAAGATGATCGAAGCCAGCGCCACGAAGATCACGATCTGCTGCCAGTCGAGGCCGGCAGGACCAAGCGCCTCTATCGCAACACGTACCGTCAGCGCCATCGCCGCAACCTTGGGCGCGCTGCCGAAGAAGGTCGTAACCGGTGTCGGCGCACCTTCATAAACGTCGGGCGTCCACATATGGAACGGCACAGCGCTCATCTTGAAGGCAAGACCGGCCAGCAGGAACACCATGCCGAACAGTTCGCCCTTGCCCACGCCATCGCCCAACGCGACGGCGATGCCATCAAAGCTCGTGCTACCGGTAAAGCCGTAAAGCAGCGCCGTGCCATAGAGCAGGATGCCGCTCGCCAGCGACCCGAGCACGAAATATTTAAGGCCCGCCTCGGAAGACCGCTCGTCCTGACGCATGAAGCTCGCCAGCACATAGGCGGCCAGGCTCTGCATCTCCAACCCGACATAGAGGGTCAGCAAATCACCGGCCGACACCATCATGCCCATGCCGATGCTGCTGAACAGGATCAGGACGGGATATTCCGGCCGCAACGCGCCATCGACGAGGAAGTAGCGCGGCGCCAACAAGATTGCGGCACCGGCCGAACCATAAATTAGTGCCTTGGCGAAAACCGAGAACGCATCGGCACGCACCAGCCCGTCAAAGGCGAGTGGCCCATGCGCCAGAGAAACCGGCAGCATCAAACCCGCAACGAGCAGCGTCAGCACCGACAGCCAGTTGACGACGCGCGCGGTCCCGTCACCGCCAAAAGCGGCGATCAGCAGGAGGATCAGCCCACCCGCCGTAAGGACAAGCTCCGGCAGAACGGCAAGAAGGGAAGCGGAATCAATCATCAGTGCGCCTCCCCCGACGCTTTTTCATGGGACATTGCACTATGGTCTTCGCCCTGATGAGCAGCCGCCGGTGGGACAGCCGGACCCATCTTGATCCTGGAATCTCCCACAGGAGCCGCAGAGGCAATGCGGGCTTCCAGCGCACGAATGTCAGACCGCATCGGCGCCAGGAAGCTCTCCGGATAAATGCCCATCCACAGGACGGCAGCAGCGATCGGCGCCAGCAGCCACATTTCCCGCATCGACAGATCCGGCATCGCCGCAGCGTCGGCATTCTTCTGCTCGCCATAGGCAATGCGGCGGTAGAGATAGAGCATATAGGCCGCGCCCAGGATGATGCCCGTCGTGCAAACCAACGCGACCCAGCTCGAAGCCTGATAGATGCCCATCAGCGCCAGGAACTCACCCACGAAGTTGCTCGTACCCGGCAGGCCGACCGACGCCATGGTGAACAGCAGGAACAGCACCGCATATTTCGGCATGTTGATGCTAAGGCCGCCATAGCGCGAAATCTCGCGGGTATGCAGACGGTCATAGATGACGCCGACGCACAAGAACAGCGCGCCAGACACCAGGCCATGGCCCAGCATCACCATCATCGCGCCTTCGATGCCCGCTTGGTTGAAGGCGAACAGGCCGACCGTCACGATCGCCATATGCGCAACCGAGGAATAGGCGATCAGCTTCTTCATGTCGGTCTGCACCAGCGCGACGAGGCTGGTGTAAACCACCGCCACCATCGACAGGCCCCACACCAGCCACGCCAGCTGCGCCGAAGCTTCCGGGAACATGGGCAGCGAGAAGCGGATGAAGCCGTAGCCGCCCATCTTCAGCAGAACGCCCGCCAGAATGACCGAACCGGCCGTCGGCGCCTGAACGTGTGCGTCAGGCAGCCAGGTGTGGACCGGCCACATCGGCATCTTGACAGCAAAGCTCGCGAAGAAGGCCAGGAACAGCCAGACCTGCACATGCGGATCGAAATTATAGGCCATCAACGTCGGGATGTCGGTGGTGCCCGCGTCGTGGACCATCCACATCATCGCGATCAGCATCAGCACCGATCCGAGCAGCGTGTAGAGGAAGAATTTGTAGCTGGCGTAGATGCGATCCGCGCCGCCCCAGATGCCGATGATCAGATACATCGGGATCAGGCCAGCTTCAAACATTACGTAGAAGAGGTACAGGTCCTGCGCCGTGAAGACGCCGATCATCAGCACCTCCATGAACAGGAAGGCCGCCATATATTCGCCGACGCGCTTTTCGATCGCCTGCCAGCTCGCCCCGATGCAGATCGGCATCAGAAACACGGTCAGCATGATCAGCACCAGCGCGATGCCGTCGATTCCTAGCGCCCAGGCGAAGCGGCCGAAAATCGGCGCATATTCCTGGAACTGCCACTGCGCCGCGCCGCCCGACTGGTCGAAATTCGCCCAGAGCAGGACGCCGAGCGCCAGATCGACCAGCGTCGCCAACAACGCGATCCAACGCGCCTGGTTCGCACCCGCATAGAGACAGGCGATGGCCCCCGCCATCGGCACTGCCATCATCAGGGAAAGGATGGGGAAGCCGTCCATTATCGTGTCATCGCCCAGGTTGCGGCCGCGGCGAGGCCGATCAGCATCACCAGCGCGTATGTGTAGAGGTAGCCGGACTGAAGCCGACGGGTGACTTTATTGCCCTGTACGACCAGCGCAGCGAGCCCGTTCGGCCCGAAGCGGTCGATGAAGCCGACGTCACCGAACTTCCAGAAGAAGCGGCCGATGGCAAAGGCAGGCTTGACGAACAGGAAGTGATACAGCTCGTCAAAATACCATTTGTTGAGCAGGAACTGGTACAGAACCCCGAACTCCGCCACGAAACGGCGCGGCCAATCGGTATTCTTGATGTAGCTGAGCCACGCGATGACGAAGCCGGTCAGCATCACCGTGAACGGCGCGAACTTGACCCAGTTGGGCACCTCATGGCTCGCATGCATCAGGTGACTGTCGAACGCCAGCGCCCCCTTCCAGAACTCGACGCCGCCTTCAGCCCCGATGAACTGGTCATGGAAGATGAAGCCCGCGAACACCGCGCCCAGGCTCAACAGCACCAGCGGCAGCAGCATGACCCAAGGGCTTTCATGCGGATGATAGCCCGCCGTGCCGGTCAACTCCGGCCCATGATGGCCATGGTCATCATGGGTTGTCTCTTCGTCCGGCGATTCATGGTGGCCATGCACCGCATGCTGGATATGCTCCGAAGCGGCCCAGCGCGGCTTGCCGAAGAAGGTCAGGAACACCAGACGCCAGCTGTAGAAGCTGGTCAGCAGCGCCGCAAAGGTGCCGACAAGGAACGCGCCCACGCCATTGCCGCCCGCCGCGAAGGCCGATTCCAGAATCGCGTCCTTCGAATAGAAGCCCGCAAAACCATAGCCTAGCAACGGAATGCCCACGCCCGTGATCGCCAGCGTTCCCAGCGTCATCGTCCAGAAGGTGATCGGGATCTCCTTCCGCAACGCGCCATAGTAACGCATGTCCTGTTCATGGTGCATCGCATGGATGACCGAGCCCGCGCCCAGGAACAGCAGCGCCTTGAAGAAGGCGTGCGTGAACAGGTGGAACATCGCCGCGCCATAAGCGCCAACACCCGCCGCAAAGAACATGTAGCCCAGCTGCGAGCAGGTCGAATAGGCGATCACGCGCTTGATGTCATTCTGTACCGTGCCGACCGTCGCCGCGAACAAACAGGTCGCCGCGCCGATGAAGGTGACGAAGCCCAGCGCCGTCGGCGAGGTTTCGAACATCGGCGACAGGCGACACACCATGAACACGCCTGCGGTCACCATGGTAGCGGCATGGATCAGCGCCGACACAGGCGTCGGACCTTCCATTGCGTCTGGCAACCAGGTGTGGAGGCCAAGCTGCGCCGACTTGCCCATCGCACCTACGAACAGAAGCAGGCAGAGCACCGTCATCGTGTCGAAACGATGGCCGAGGAATCCGATCGTCGAACCGGCCATGGACGGCGCGGCGGCGAGGATTTCCGGGATCGATATGGTGTTGAACACCAGATAGGTGCCGAAAATGCCCAGCATGAAGCCAAGGTCGCCGACGCGGTTGACGACGAATGCCTTGATCGCGGCAGCGTTCGCGCTCGGTTTACGGAACCAGAAGCCGATCAGCAGATAGGAGGCAAGGCCGACGCCTTCCCAGCCAAAAAACATCTGGAGCAGGTTGTTGGCCGTCACGAGCATCAGCATCGCGAAGGTGAAGAGCGACAAATAGGCGAAGAAGCGCGGCTGATCCGGCTCCTCCTCCATATAGCCCCAGCTATAGAGGTGGACGAGGCTCGACACGCTGGTGATCACCACCAGCATGACCGCCGTCATCGCGTCAACGCGCAGCGCCCATTGAGCATCAAAACTGCCCGACTGAATCCAGGTGAAGGCGGGCGCCACATAAGGTTCCGCATGCCCGGTCAGGAAGGCAATGAAGATCGGCCAGCTAAGCGCGCAGGAAACGAACAGCGCGCCGGTAGTGATGATCTTCGCAGGCAGCTTGCCCAGCGCCTTGTTGCCAAGGCCCGCGATGACAGCCGCGATGAGCGGGAGAAGGACGATAAGCTGGATCATCGAGCTTTAGCCCTTCATCCGGTTGACATCATCGACGGCAATGGTGCCGCGACCACGGAAATAGATGACGAGGATGGCAAGGCCGATGGCCGCCTCACCCGCCGCGACAGTCAGCACGAACATGCTGAACACCTGCCCCACCAGATCACCCAGGAAGGCGCTGAAGGCGACAAGGTTGATGTTCACGCTCAGCAGGATCAGCTCGATCGCCATCAGGATGATGATGACATTCTTACGGTTGATGAAGATGCCCAGCACCCCCATCACGAACAGGATCGCGCTGACCACCATATAATGCTGAAGGCCGATCACAACTCCACCCCCTGCCCCACGGGCTGATTGACGTTGCGCACGGCATCCTGCGGACGGCGGCGGTTCTGACGGGCAATATTCTGGCCCTTTACGCCGCCGCGTGCACGATGGGTCAGCACGATCGCGCCGATCATCGCCACCAGCAGGACGATGCCCGCCGCTTCGAACAGGAAGATATAGCGCGTGTAGAGCAGCGTCCCGATCGCCTGGATATTGGAAACCTCAGGGTTCACCGGTGCCGCGCGCTGCGCCAGCTCAATCGGCCCCGCGCTCCAGATGCCAATACCCAACACAATCTCAGCCAGCAGCACCAGCGCGACCAGCATGCCAAAGGGCAGATAATCGACGAACCCCGCCCGCAATTCCGCAAAGTCGATGTCGAGCATCATGACGACGAACAGGAACAGCACGGCGACCGCTCCCACATAGACGATGATGAGGAGCATCGCGATGAACTCGGCACCCAGCAGCACCATCAGGCCCGCCGCGTTGAAGAACGCGAGGATCAGCCACAGCACCGAATGAACCGGATTGCGCGACAGGATCGTCAGCGCGCCGCTGCACACCACCAAAGTGGCGAACAGGTAAAAGGCAAGCACGTGAATCACAGGATCATATATCCTCTTCGATCGGGTCGCGGCTTAACGATAGGGTGCATCGGCGGCAAGGTTCGCGGCGAGTGCGCGTTCCCATTTGTCGCCATTTTCAAGAAGCTTCGCCTTGTCGTAGATGAGCTCCTCGCGAGTTTCCGTTGAAAACTCGAAGTTCGGACCTTCTACGATGGCATCCACCGGGCAGGCTTCCTGACAGAAGCCGCAATAGATGCACTTCGTCATATCAATGTCGTAGCGCGTCGTACGGCGGCTGCCGTCGTCACGTGGCTGCGCCTCGATCGTGATCGCCTGCGCCGGGCACACCGCCTCGCACAGCTTGCACGCGATGCAGCGCTCTTCGCCATTGGGATAACGGCGCAGCGCATGCTCCCCCCGGAACCGCGGCGAAATCGGGTTCTTCTCATAGGGATAGTTGATCGTCGCCTTGGGCTTGAAGAAATATTTCAAGGTCAGGGCGTGCGCCTTCACAAACTCCCAGAGCGTGAAGGATTTGACATAATAGCCGAGGCTCATTGAGCGCCTCCGTAGCGCGTAAACATCAGGAAGCCCGATACCAGGAAGACAAAGAAGAGCGACGTTGGCAGGAATACTTTCCAGCCCAGCCGCATAAGCTGATCATAGCGATAACGGGGCACCGTCGCCTTCACCCAGGAGAAAACGAAGAAGAAGAACAGTATCTTGGCGAACAGCCAGATGATCCCGGGCACATAGTAAAGCGGCGCCCAATCGATCGGCGGCAGATAACCACCCCAGAACAGGATTGCGTTCAGCGCGCACATCAACAGCACGTTGGCATATTCGCCAAGCCAATAGAGCGCGAACGACATGGACGAATATTCGGTCTGATAACCGGCAACCAGCTCGCTTTCCGCTTCGGTCAGGTCGAAGGGCGCGCGACCGGTTTCCGCCATCGCCGATATCAGGAACATGATCGCCATCGGGAACAGCAGCGGATTGAACGCATGGCCGTTGATGAAGCCATAATAGCCGCGCTGGCTTTCCACGATAGTCGTCAAGTTGAAGCTGCCCGCCCACAGCACAACGCAAACCAGGATGAAGCCGATCGACACTTCATAGCTGATCATCTGCGCGCTCGCGCGGATCGCGGAGTAGAAGGGATATTTGGAGTTTGACGCCCAACCCGCCAACACGATGCCATAGACGCCCAGCGAACTGATCGCGAGAATATAGAGCAGACCGACATTGATGTTCGCCAGCACCACGCCCGCCTGGAACGGGATCACCGCCCAGGCAATCAAGGCCACTGTGAACGTAATGATCGGCGCGATCAGGAACAGCGCACGGTTGGCGGCCGAAGGAATGATGGTTTCCTGCAGGAATACCTTCGCCCCGTCCGCAAAGGACTGGAGCAGGCCGAACGGACCTACAACGTTCGGCCCCCGACGCAGCGCCATCGCCGCCCAGATCTTGCGGTCGGCATAGATGATCATCGCCACCGCCAGCATCAGCGGCAGGGCAATCACCAAAATGCCGATGACCGTGGACAGCAGCCACGCGCCGTTAAAGGGAAGCCCCCAATTTTGGAAGAAAGCGGTCACTCTGCGGCCTCCGCGAAGCTCTCACCGTGGATCAGCTCGGCCGAGCATTGCTGCATCGTCGGACTAGCGCGGCAGATGGCGTTGGTCAGATAGAAATCCTTGATCGGCGAACCGAACTCACCGCTGGCTCCGGTCGGCAGCGACGGTACAGACCAACCATAATCGGCGAGGCCTTCGACGCTCAGCGCCGGAACCGCCTTGGCCATTTCCGCCCGCAGCGCATCGAAGCTGTCGAATGGCAGCGTAGCACCCAGCACCTCGGACAGCGCGCGCAGGATCGACCAGTCCTCACGCGCATCGCCCGGTGCGAACACGGCCTTTTCGCCGCGCTGCACCCGACCTTCCAGATTGACGTAGGTGCCCGCCTTCTCGGCATAGCTCGCGCCCGGCAGGATCACGTCCGCCGCATGCGCACCCTTGTCGCCATGGTGGCCGACATAGACCTTGAAGCTGTCCGGGAAGGCCGAATAATCGACTTCGTCCGCGCCCAGCGAGAAGAGCAGCTTTGGCTTGGCAGCAGCCACAGCCTTGACCCCGCCCTGCGTCGCATAGCCGAGCATCAGCCCGCCCATGCGCGCCGCCGCGAAGTGCAGGACATTATAGCCGTTCCAACCGTCCTTGATCAGGCCAAGCGTCTCGACCAGCGCCAGCGTATCGCCATGCGCGCCGTCCTTCCCCAGCACGCCGCCGCCGACGATCATCGCCGGACGCGCCGCCTTGCCGAACGCTTGCGTTACCGCTTCAGGCAGCTTTGCCAGCAACGACGCGTCATTGCCCAGCCACTCAACCTTATAGGTAAGATCGACCTGCGGGCCGAGCGCAAACACCTTCGCCCCCCTCTTGATCGCCTTGCGAATGCGGGTGTTCACCAGCGGCGCTTCCCAGCGCAAATTGGTGCCGACCAGCAGGATCACGTCCGCCGTCTCAATGCCATTAAGCGTCGTGTTGAAGTTCACCGCCGACAGGCTCGACACGTCATAGGCGAGGCCGGTCTGACGCCCTTCCAGCATCGAACCGCCCAGCTTCTCGACGAGCAACTTGGCCGCAAACATGGTCTCGCAATCGAGCAGGTCGCCCGCCAACGCCGCGACCGATCCACCATGCTTCACGGCCGCAATAGCCGAGAAAGCCTCTTCCCAAGTCGCCGGAACCAGCTTGCCATCCTTGCGGACATAAGGCTTGTCGAGCCGCTTGCGCACCAGACCATCGACATTGTGCCGGGTCTTGTCGCTCGCCCACTCCTCGTTCACGTCGTCGTTGATGCGCGGCACGGCGCGCAGCACCTGACGGCCGCGACTGTCGAGACGGATATTGGTGCCGACCGCATCCATCACGTCGATCGCGGGCGTCTTGCGCAGCTCCCAAGGCCGCGCCTCAAAGGCATAGGGCTTGGACGTCAGCGCGCCCACCGGGCACAGATCGACCACATTGCCCGACAGCTCGCTTTTGGCGGCATGTTCGAGATAGGTGGTGATCTGCATATTCTCACCGCGATAAATGGCGCCGATTTCCGGCACCCCCGCGACTTCCTCGGCAAAGCGCACGCAGCGGGTGCACTGGATGCAACGGGTCATAACCGTCTTGACGATCGGCCCCATATATTTCTCTGTGACCGCGCGCTTGTTTTCATCAAAGCGGCTGCCGCCACGGCCATAGGCGACCGACTGATCCTGAAGGTCGCACTCGCCTCCCTGGTCGCAGATCGGGCAATCGAGCGGATGGTTGATGAGGAGGAACTCCATCACCCCTTCCCGCGCCTTCTTCACCATTTCGGTCTGGGTGAAGATTTCCTGATTTTCGGCAGCGGGCAGCGCGCAGCTGGCCTGCGGCTTGGGCGGCCCGGGCTTCACCTCGACCAGGCACATGCGGCAATTGCCCGCGATGGAGAGGCGCTCATGATAGCAGAAACGCGGGATTTCCTTCCCCGCCATCTCGCACGCCTGCAGGACCGTCGCGCCCGCCGGAACTTCGAGTTCTACGCCGTCTACTTTGACCTTGGGCATGATTACTCCGCCGCCTCCATCACAGGTGCGCCACCCTTATTCTCATTGATCCGCCGCTCGATCTCGGGACGGAAGTGCCGGATCAAGCCCTGGATCGGCCAGGCCGCCGCGTCACCGAGCGCGCAGATAGTGTGGCCTTCGACCTGCTTGGTGACTTGCTGGAGCATATCGATCTCGCCGATGTCCGCTTCGCCTGAACGCAGCCGTTCCATCACGCGCCACATCCAGCCGGTGCCTTCGCGGCAGGGCGTGCACTGACCGCAGCTCTCATGCTTGTAGAAGTAGGAGAGACGGCTGATCGCGCGGACGATGTCGGTCGACTTGTCCATGACGATGACCGCAGCGGTGCCAAGGCCGGAGCCCACCGCCTTGAGGCCATCAAAGTCCATCGGCGCGTCCATGATCTGCGCGGCGGGCACCAGCGGCACCGACGATCCGCCAGGAATCACAGCAAGCAGATTGTCCCAACCACCGCGAATGCCGCCGCAATGCCGGTCGATCAGCTCCTTGAAGCTGATGCCCATCGACTCTTCGACGACGCAGGGCTTGTTCACATGGCCGCTGATCTGGAACAGCTTGGTGCCCTTGTTCCCTTCGCGGCCGAAGCTGGAAAACCATTCGGACCCACGGCGCAGGATCGTCGGCGAAACCGCGATCGATTCCACATTGTTCACCGTCGTCGGGCAGCCATAAAGGCCTGCCCCCGCCGGGAAAGGCGGCTTCAGACGCGGCTGGCCCTTCTTACCTTCCAGGCTTTCGATCTGCGCGGTTTCCTCGCCACAGATATAGGCGCCCGCGCCCCGATGGACGAAGACGTCAAAATCATAACCAGAACCGCATGCGTTCTTACCGAGGAAGCCCTTTTCATAAGCCTGCTCAACGGCGGCGAAGAGAACCTTCGCCTCATAAATGAACTCGCCGCGAATATAGATATAGGCCGCGCGCGCCCGCATCGCGAAGCCGGCGATCAGCGCGCCTTCGATCAGCTTGTGCGGATCGTGGCGGATGATCTCGCGGTCCTTGCACGAACCCGGCTCTGATTCATCGGCATTAATGACGAGGAAGCTCGGACGGCCATCCTTGCTTTCCTTGGGCATGAAGCTCCACTTCATGCCGGTCGGGAAGCCGGCGCCGCCACGACCGCGCAGGCCGGACGCCTTGATCCGCTCGATGATCTCGTCCTGGCCGATCTCCAGCAGCTTCTTGGTATTGTCCCAGTCGCCACGCTTCATCGCCGCGTCGATGCCCCAATCCTGGAAGCCATAGACGTTGGTGAAGATACGATCCTTGTCGGCAAGGGGTGCGATGACGTCGCTCATGCGCGGCCTCCAGCATTCGTCATGCCAGCGAAAGCCGGCATCTCAGGCGTGCGCGCGCTGAGGATGGAGACCCCAGCTTCCGCTGGGGTGACGGAACAGGGATAAGCCATTACGCCCACTTCCCCCGATAATCGTGATTTTCCGAAACCATTTCCTTGAGCGTCGTCGGGCCACCCTCTGGGCAGCTCGTCTGACGCTCAATCTGCGGCCCGATCTTGGGCTGCTTGCCAGCGGCGAGATCGTCAAGGATCGCGCTCATGCTGTCATAGGTCAGGTCTTCGAAATTATCGTCGTTGATCTGCACCATCGGCGCGTTGGCACAGGCACCCAGACACTCGACCTCGCTCAGCGTGAACAGCCCGTCCGGCGTCGTCCCGCCTTTCACCAGACCCTTGTTCTTGCAGGCCGAAAACACATCGTCGGAACCGCGCAACATGCAGGGCGTCGTGCCGCAAACCTGCACATGATAGCGGCCGACCGGAGCCAGATTGTACATGGTGTAGAAGGTCGCGACCTCGTAAACCCGCATGTACGGCATTTCCAGCTGATCGGCGATATATTCCATCACCGGCACCGGCAGCCAGCCATTGGTCTGTGTCTCCGCACCGACCTGCCGCTGGGCGAGATCGAGCAGCGGCATCACCGCCGACTGCTGACGACCGGCAGGATAGCGCGCGATGACCTTCTTCGCCTGCTCGGCATTTTCAGCGGTCCACGCAAACGCGCCCCAGCGCGCACGGGTTTCCGCTTCGTCAGGGATATGAACTGCGTCAGCCATTAGCGGTCACATTCTCCGAACACGATGTCCATCGCGCCAAGGACGGCGGTGGTGTCGGCCAGCATGTGGCCCTTCATCATGAAATCCATCGCCTGCAGGTGTGAGAAAGCCGTCGGGCGGATCTTGCAGCGATAGGGCGAGTTCGTCCCGTCGCTCACCAGATAGACGCCAAACTCACCCTTGGGGCTTTCGGTCGCCACATAGACCTCGCCCGCCGGAACATGGAAGCCCTCAGTGTACAGCTTGAAGTGGTGGATCAGCGCTTCCATCGAGCGCTTCATCTCGCCCCGGCGCGGCGGCGCCACCTTGCGATCAAACGATATCACAGGGCCTTCCGGCATCTCATTCAGGCACTGCTTCATGATGCGTGCCGACTGGCGCACTTCCTCGACACGGACCATGAAACGGTCATAGCAGTCGAAATTGGTGCCGACCGGAATATCGAAGTCCATCCGGTCATAAACGTCATAAGGCTGCGACTTGCGCAAATCCCAGGGGATGCCCGAACCGCGCAGCATCGGGCCGGAAAAGCCCCATTTCAGCGCGTCTTCCTTGCTCACCACGGCAATATCGACGTTACGCTGCTTGAAGATGCGGTTGTCCGCGACCAGCGAAATCGCGTCCTCGAACAGGCGCGGCAGGCGCGTGTCCAGCCAATCGGCAATGTCGGTGAGCAGCTTCAGCGGCACATCCTGATGGACGCCGCCCGGCCGGAAATAGGCCGCATGCATACGCGCGCCCGAAGCCCGCTCATAGAAATTCATGCAATCTTCGCGCAGTTCGAACAGCCACAGGTTCGGCGTCATCGCGCCGACGTCCATGACGTGCGAACCCAGGTTCAGCATGTGGTTCTTGATCCGCGTCAGTTCCGCGAAGAACACACGCAGATATTGCGCGCGCAGCGGTACTTCCAGGTTCAGCAGCTTCTCGATCGCCAGCACATAGCTGTGCTCCATCCCCATCGGCGAGCAATAGTCCAGCCGGTCGAAATAGGGCAGAGCCTGAAGATAGGTCTTATATTCGATCAGCTTCTCGGTGCCGCGATGGAGCAGCCCGACATGCGGATCGCAGCGCTCCACGATTTCGCCGTCCAGTTCCATGACCAGGCGAAGCACGCCGTGCGCTGCCGGATGCTGGGGACCGAAGTTGATCGTGTAATTCTGGATCTCGGTATCGCCCAGCGTCGGATCGTCCGCACTGGTCTTATGGTCGAGTTCTTCGAGATAGGTGGACATCAGGCGTCACCCCCCTCATCCTTGGCGGGAGTTTTCGGCTTGCGCGGGCGCTTCGGCTTGGCGGTGTCCGCTTCTCCGGTTTCGGCCTTCGCAGCACGGGATCGGCGCACCGGCGTCGTCTGCGCGTCTTCGGCAAGCGGCTTCTCATCGGTCGCCTTGGCGGCTTCCGTGTTCGCAGCTTCGCCCGCGCCGGTATCTGCCTTCTTTTCCGTCATCTTGGGCGTCTCGCCAGCAGGCGCGCCCTTGGGCGCTACGGCGGGCGGCGGCGGAGCGGCGGCAGGCGTGGGCGCACCCGGAGCCTGCGGCGCCTTCTCATCACCCGGCAGCACATATTGCGCGCCTTCCCATGGGCTCATGAAATCGAACTGGCGGAAATCCTGGGCCAGCTGCACCGGCTTGTAGACGACGCGCTTGTCTTCCTCGGAATACCACATCTCGACATAGCCGGTCAGCGGGAAGTCCTTGCGCAGCGGATGACCCTTGAACCCGTAATCCGTCAGGATGCGACGCAGGTCGGCATTGCCCTCGAAGATCACGCCGTACATGTCGAACACCTCACGCTCCAGCCAGCCTGCAACAGGCCAGATGTGCGTGACGGTAGGAACCGGCTTATCCTCGTCGGTCGATACCTTGACGCGGATGCGATGGTTCTGCGTGACGGACAGCAGATGATAGCAGACTTCGAAGCGCTCGGCCCGCTCCGGATAATCGACGCCCGCAATCTCCATCAGCTGCTGATATTCGCCCTGTACGCGCAGCGCATCCAGCGCCTCGGCCAGCCGATCGCGCACGACGGTGAAGCTCAGCTCATCCGCGTGATCGACCGCTTCGATCAGCATCGGACCCAACAGCCCGGCAATCTTCTCCGCGAGCCCTTCCGGGTTCACGATCTTCGGTGCAGAATGACCCATATCAGCGCTCAATCGTCCCGATGCGGCGGATCTTCCGCTGCAACTGCATCACGCCATAAAGCAGCGCTTCGGCAGTCGGCGGACAGCCCGGCACATAGATGTCGACCGGCACGATCCGGTCACAGCCGCGCACGACCGAATAACTGTAATGATAATAGCCGCCGCCGTTCGCGCAGCTGCCCATCGAAATCACATATTTCGGATTGGACATCTGGTCGTAAACCTTGCGCAACGCCGGAGCCATCTTGTTACACAGCGTTCCCGCGACGATCATCACGTCCGACTGGCGCGGCGATGCGCGCGGCGCAGCGCCGAACCGCTCCATATCGTAACGCGGCATGTTGACGTGGATCATCTCCACCGCGCAACAGGCAAGGCCGAACGTCATCCACCACAGCGAACCCGTGCGAGCCCATTGGAACAGCTCTTCGGTCGACGTGACGAGGAACCCCTTGTCACTGACCTCACTGTTCAGTGCGTTGAAGAAATTCTGGTCGGGCTGCGTCCCCGCGGGCAACATCGTGCCGGGCGCGGGACTGGTCAGTTCTACTCCCAATCTAGGGCTCCCTTCTTCCACGCATAAACGAGGCCCAGCACCAGCTCCGCTATGAAGATCATCATCGTCGCCCAGCCGGCCCAGCCGATCTGATCCAGGCTGACCGCCCAGGGATAGAGGAAGGCGGCTTCCAGATCGAAGATGATGAAGAGGATCGCGACCAGGTAGAAGCGCACGTCGAACTGACTGCGCGGTTCTTCGAACGCTGGAAAACCGCACTCATATTCCGACAGCTTCGCCGGGTCAGGCTGATGCGCGCCGGTCAGGCGGCCGACAAGCATCGGCAGGAACACGAATGCCCCGGAAAGCAGCAATGCGATCCCGAGAAAGATAAGGATCGGCAGATATTGGGCTAGATCGACCAACGGAATCCCCTGGGCGAAAATGACTATGGGCGCGCTTTAGGCCTGCCGCATAAGCGAAGCAAGGCCCCGAGGTGTGAGAATGATTCGCAACAGTCTGCTTCTCTTACGCAGAAACAAATGCCTGCCTCAGCGCAGCGCACCCGCTACAAGCTTGTGCAATTTGCTGTGGATGGCATCATTGCCCGCGATCACTTCGCGGCGCTCGATCGGCTGATCGCCGCCCCTGAAATCGGTGGCGAACCCGCCCGCCTCACGTACCAGCAGCAATCCAGCCGCCACGTCCCAGGGCTGAAGCCCGCTTTCCCAGAAGCCGTCATAACGACCGGACGCCACATGCGCCAAATCGAGCGAAGCCGCACCGAAGCGACGAATCCCCGCGACGGAGGGCGCGACCGCGCCAAAGATGCGAGTCCACTGCGCCATGTCGCCATGGCCCATGAAGGGAATGCCGGTCGCGATCAGGCAGTCGCCCAGGTCGCGGCGGGCCGATACCCGCAAACGCTGGTCATGCCGCCACGCGCCCCGGCTCTTTTCCGCCCAATAGCTTTCGTCAGTCGCCGGCTGGTAGATAAGACCGGTCGTCACTTCCCGCTTGTTGCCGCCATAAAGCGGCTCTTCGACGGCGATGGAGATCGCGAAGTGCGGGATACCGTGGAGGAAGTTGCTGGTGCCGTCGAGCGGGTCGATGATCCAGCGCGGCTTGTTGGGATCACCCTCGATCACCCCGCCTTCTTCCAGCAGGAATCCCCAATCCGGCCGTGCTTTTTGCAGCTCTTCGACCAAAGTGCGCTCGGCTTGCTGATCGGCCTTGGACACGAAGTCGGCCGGTCCCTTGCGTGACACCTGCAGATGTTCGACTTCGCCAAAGTCGCGGCGCAGCTTCGCGCCGGCCTTGCGCGCGGCGCGTTCCATGACGGTGAGAAGGCCGGAATGGGATACCATAAACAATACTCCCCCTCTCCCCTTCAGGGGAGAGGGTCGGGGAGAGGGGAACAACATATGCTCAGCTGCGGTCCCTCTCCCGCCTTCGCTGCGCTCGGCACCCTCTCCCCTGAAGGAGAGAGGGAACAATTAGCAGTTCATTCCGCCCGCTTCACATATTCCCGCTCATACACATCGACGATGATGCGTGTTCCGGTAACGATATGCGGCGGCACCATGACGCGCACGCCATTGTCCAGGATCGCGGGCTTGTAGCTCGCCGAAGCAGTCTGCCCCTTCACCACGGCGTCAGCCTCGACCACGGTCGCCTCGACCGTTTCGGGCAGCTGCACGGAAATCGGGCGCTCTTCATACATTTCCAGCATGACCATCATGCCATCCTGCAGGAAGGCAGACGCCTCGCCCACCAGATCCTGCGGTAAGTTGATCTGCTCATAGGTCTCGGTATCCATGAAGACGAGCATGTCGCCCTCGGCATAAAGATACTGGAAATCCTTGGTATCGAGCCGGATGCGCTCAACCGTCTCGGCCGAGCGGAAACGGACGTTATTCTTGCGCCCGTCGATCAGGTTTTTGAGTTCCACCTGCATATAGGCGCCGCCCTTGCCGGGTTGCGTGTGCTGGATCTTGACGGCACGCCACAGGCTTCCGTCATATTCGATATTGTTGCCGGGACGAATCTCGACGCCACTGATCTTCATGGGAAGAGCCTGCCTATATGTCTGAAGGTGAAAAGAGCCGGCCTGTTTAAAAGGCTGGGCGCGCCTCTACATCGTGCCGCCGCGAAGGGCAAGTAGGCTCATCGGATCGGCCGCGCGAGCAAGGGGTAGGGATTGATCGCCCGTCCCCCGTACCATGGCTCGCCCGGCGCGATCTCATTCACGGCAAAATGGAGGTGCGGCGCTGACGGATCGGCATTGCCGGTGCTGCCGACGGTGGCGATCTTCTGCCCCCGCCGCACGCTCTGGCCCTCTGCCAATCCGGCGGCATAGCCATCCAGATGCGCATAATAAAAGATCCGCCGACCGTCAGGCGATCGCTCATAGATGGTCAGCCCGCCATCCGCGCTCGTGAACAGCTTCTCGATACGACCATCCGAAGCCGCCAGCACAGCCCGCCCCCGCGCCGCCATGATGTCGATCGCATCATGCGGCCGCGCGCCGCCTGCCCTCGCCTGCGTAAAAGTGTCGGTCAGCGCAGTCGGCGGCACACCCTCAACCGGGATCAGCAGCGGCCCAGCCTCTGCCGCAGCCGGACGCTCAGGCGGCAAAGCCGTCCTTTCCGGGCCACCCGGAACGATCCGTACGCACATTTTCAGGAACAGTAACAGCAGCAGGACGGCGACTATGATGCCCAAAAATCCTCGCCGCCCCGGCCTCCTCATCCCTGGAACACCGCCTTCACCCCGCTCTTCACCATCTGCGCCAGCCGCGCCGCATCCCAGTTGGTCAGGCGGATGCAGCCATGGCTTTCGGTGCGCCCGATGGTCTGCGGTTCAGGCGTGCCATGAATACCATAATGCCGCTTGGACAGATCAATCCAAACGACGCCCACCGGACCATTAGGCCCCGGCTTCAACACCGCCTTCTCATCCTTCGCATCGGCATCCCAGAACAGGTCGGGATTATAATGGAAATCGGGATTACGGCTGATCCCCTTGATCTCCCAGGTGCCGAGCGGCAACGGATCATGTGCCGATCCCATGGTCGCCGGGAATTGCGCGATCAGCTTGTTGGCCTTGTCAAAAACGCGCAGCACGCCTTCGGACTTGTCGACCACGATATGATCGGCCTGCGGCTGATCCTTGGCGACCGCCAGGCTGGCTAGCGTATTGCCCCAGCCGCGCTCATCGCCCTCAATCTGCGCCACCGGCTGATTGCCCACGGCTGGCACTCGCACCGTAGCCCCCGGCCCAAGCTTTGTATTGGGCGCATTCAACGCCACCAGCACTTCGGGCTTGGTATGGAACCGCTCGGCCAGCTTCTCGATCAAATTGCGATAACCCAGCGCAGGCAGCTTCGCCTGATCGGCATATTCCTTGGGGATCGCGGTGAACGGACCACGCGCAAAGCCCTCAGGGATCGTCACCAGCCATGTAGCGGTCGGCGGCTTGTCCCCCAGCAACGCCTTCGCAGTCGCCTCATCATATTTGCCGGTTTCCGGTAAGCCCTTCGCCTCCTGAAATCCCTTCAGCGCGGCGGTGAAGGACATGCCCTCCTTCCCATCCAGCACGCCAGGAGAAAATCCCGCCCGGTCAAGCGCCACCTGCGCCTGCAAGATCGAGTCCGCGCGAGCAGGCGCACCGCCCGGCTCGGGCACTATGGAGAAGGCATAAGGATCGCCGACCGGCTTAACCGCCGCGCCGTGCGCTGCCTCCTTCTGATCTCCGGGAACCGTTGTCCCGCTTTCATTGGCGTCGGTGACGGCAACCTTGCAAGCCGAGCAGAGCAGCGTGAGCGCGAGCAGATATGTCTTCAAGGCGATACTCTCCCGATGTTCGGGGAGAGAAACGCGCAAAGCTCAGGAAAGCTGCCTCCTGCCATTAACTAGCATCCGGCGAGACCTATTTAGAGCACAATATGTTCGATCTAAATCACTACGTCCGTTCGGGCGAACGGCATCAGGAAGTGGCGCTGATCCATAAAGCCACGCTTCTCTAAGCCCCTCCCAGCACAGCCGAAAATGCCGCAACGCCCGCGCGCGGCCCGTCCGGATGCGCCCACACCGCGCTGCTCACCGCCAGAAAGTCCGCACCCGCCTCGACCAGAGGCGCGGCCTTATCCGCCGTAATCCCCCCGATCGCCACGCAGGGCAGCTCGAACAGGGTCGTCCACCAGCCAAGGATCGACGGCTCGGGCCGATGATGCGTTTCCTTGGTCGTCGTGGGATAAAAGGCGCCGAACGCGACATAGTCCGCTCCGGCCTCGCCCGCTTCCATCGCAAGGTGACGGCTATCATGGCAAGTGACACCGATCTGGACCTTCGGCCCCAATATCTTGCGCGCCTCTCGCGGGTCGCCGTCCCCCTGCCCCAAATGCACGCCATCCGCGCCCAGCCGCTTGGCCAGCGCTATACTGTCGTTGATGATAAAGGCGACCTCCCGCTCCGCGCACAGCTTTTGCAACGGCTCTGCCGCGAGGGCGATCGCGTCCTCATCCACGCCCTTCAGCCGCAACTGGAAAGCCGCAACCTTGCCGCCATCCAGAGCCTCGGCCAACTGCGCCCCGAAACCCTCGTCGATCGCGGGCGGCGATATGAGGTAAAGCTGGCAGGCCGGGCGGAAGCCCTTGTCGAACTGGTCAGCAAAATGCGGATCGAGCGCCAGCTCTTCGTCAGTAAAATCGGTCATGCGCAGCCCTTAGCGCGTTTCGCCGCCCAAGGAAAAGAATGGAACCTCGTTCGGCCGCGGCGGCTTGTCCTGTCATGATCAGAATCGGCTGCTCAGGATGGAACTACCGCCACTGGCGCGGCGCCTTCTACCCGGAAAAACTGGCGATGAAGCGCTGGTTCGCCTTCTACGCCGACCATTTCGACTCGGTGGAGATCAACAACAGCTTCTACCGCCTCCCCAAGCCGGAGACCGTCGACGGTTGGCGCGGCCAGGCCCCGCCCGGATTCTGCTATGCGGTCAAGGCAAACCGCTATCTCACCCAGGCACTGAAGCTCACCCACTGCGAGGAGCCGATGGAACGGATGATGGCGTCCTTCCGCCATTTCGGCCCAACGCTGGGTCCCATCCTCTACCAGCTCCCGCCTAGCCTCACCCTCAATCTCACTCGGCTCGAAAGCTTCCTCAAGCTGCAACCCGCCGACGTCGTCCCCGTCTTCGAGTTCCGCCACCGCAGCTGGTATGAAGACGCGACTTACGCCCTGCTCGACCGGCATGGCGCCAGCTTCTGCGTCCATGACATGCCCGGATCATCCAGCCCCCGGATGGCGACGGGCCGCGCCGCCTATGTCCGCTTCCATGGCGGGCAAGGCAAATATTGGGGCCGCTATGCCGAAGATGATCTGCGCGAATGGGCGGGTTGGATGAGGGATCAGGCTCACCAGGGCCGCGCCGTCTGGGCCTATTTCAACAATGACATCAATGCCGACGCCATCCACGACGCCTTGGCGCTCAAGGACATGATCGGATGAAGAAGCCTTAGCCCGTCAGGCAAATGACGGCTGCTCGGCACATATCGCCAGCAGCCCTCATCTCACATCACGCCGCCTTCTTGGTCGAAGCGGTGTAGATTTCGTCGATCGCCTGACCCAGCGAAGCGTTGAACTCATCCTCGCTCATCTGGTGGCGCAGGTCGTTCAGCAGCGCGCGGCTGAAGCTGGCGATGATGCCGCGATTCTTCGCCAGTTCGACGCAAGCCTCGGCGCGCGAGAAGCCGCCCGACAGCGCGACGACGCGCAGCACCTTGGGATGGTCGACCAGCGCGTCGAACAGGCCAGCCTTTGCCGGGAGCGACAGCTTCAGCATCACCTTCTGGCCTTCCGGCAGCGCGTCCAAGCCCTTGAGCAGTTCCTCAAGCAGGATCTGGTCGGCGTCGGCGCGTTCGGGGCTCTTGATGTTGATCTCGGGCTCCAGCATCGGCATCAGGCCGGCGGCGAGAACCTGCGCGCCTACCTCGAACTGCTGTTTGACGATCGCGGCAATGCCCTCGCGGTTGGCGAGATTGATAACCGAACGCTCCTTGGTCCCGAACACGCCGAGCGACTTTGCCCGCTTCAGCAGCGCATCGAGTTCCGGCATCGGCTTCATCATCTGAACGCCGTTCGCCTCGTCTTCCAGGCCCTTGTCGATCTTGATGAAAGGCACGACGCCACGCTCGATCAGCGCCTGCGGCACGGACTTCCCGCCCGCCTGACCATCCATCGTCCGCTCGAACAGGATAGCACCGATCACCTTTTCGCCGCTAAAGCAGGGCGAGGTGATGATGCGGCTGCGCATGTCGTGGATGAGGCCGAACATCTCCTCATCGTTCGACCAGGCACCCTCTTCGATGCCATAGCCCTTGAGCGCCTTGGGCGTCGATCCCCCGCTCTGGTCGAGCGCGGCAATAAAGCCGTTGCCGCCCGCAATCTTGTTCATCATGTCCTGATCCAGCATCTGCACATACTTTCTCTGTAGGGTTGCACCGCCCCATCGGCGGCATCGGAAAGAGGAAAAGGCCGCCATCCTTTTTGGACAGCGGCCTTCGAAGTTCACACCATCAATGCGCTGACGCCCGGCAGGTCCTTGCCTTCCATCCATTCGAGGAAAGCGCCGCCTGCCGTGGACACGAACGTAAAGTCGCCCGCCACGCCCGCATGGTTGAGCGCCGCGACGGTATCGCCGCCGCCCGCCACCGATATCAGGCCACCTTCCTTGGTCAGCGCCGCCGCCGTCTTGGCCAGTGCCACCGTCGCCTTGTCGAACGGCGCAATCTCGAACGCGCCCAGCGGCCCGTTCCACACCAAAGTCCGGCAGTTCTTGAGCGCGTCGCCCAGCGCCTCGACGGCGGCAGGCCCCACGTCCAGGATCATCTCGTCGGCGGCGACCTCATGCACATTGCATGTCCGCAGCGACGGCGGATTAGCCGCAAATTCCTTCGCCACCACCACATCATAGGGCAGGTGAATGGTGCAACCCGCAGCCTCGGCCTTGTCAAAGATCGCCTCGGCCGTCTCCGCCAGATCCTTCTCGCACAGCGACTTGCCGACATCGACGCCGCGCGCGTGGAGGAAGGTGTTGGCCATGCCGCCGCCGATGATCAGATGATCGACCTTGGCGACGAGGTTGTTCAGCACATCAAGCTTGGTCGAAACCTTCGCCCCGCCGACGACCGCCGCGACCGGCTTCACCGGCTCGCCCAGCGCCGCCTGCAGCGCATCCAATTCCTTCTCCATCGAGCGGCCCGCAAAAGCAGGCAGCTTGTGCGCAAGACCCTCAGTCGAGGCATGCGCCCGGTGCGCGGCGGAGAAAGCGTCGTTCACATAGAGATCGCCGATCGCGGCCATTGCATCGACCAGCGCCGGATCATTCTTTTCCTCGCCGGGATGAAAACGCGTATTTTCCAGGATCGAAATGTCACCCGGACGCATAACCGCGATGCCATCGACCGCCGCTTCGCCGCAGCAATCGGGAATGAACTGCACGTCACGCCCCAACACCTGCGTCAGCGGCCGGGTGATCTTCGACAGCGAATATTCCGGGTTCTTCTGCCCCTTGGGCCGTCCGAAATGCGCCAGGATCAGTACCTTGGCACCGCGATCCGCCAGCTCCAGGATCGTCGGCATCGCCGCCCGCAAGCGCGTGTCGTCGCTCACCGATCCGTCCTGCATCGGCACGTTCAAATCTTCGCGCACCAGCACGGTCTTGCCGCGGATGTCGCCCATATCGTCCAGCGTCTTGAAGGGCTTGGCCACCAATATGCTCCCAGCCACCCTACCCGTCATCCCAGCGAAAGCTGGGATCTCATGCCTCCAGGCAGGGACTTGATAAACAAGATCCCAGCGTTCGCCGGAATCACGAAAAAGGGCGGGTTTTTAAGGCCCGCCCCGCTTCTCTTACAGCAGCCCGGCGACCACGCCGGTCGTATCGATCATGCGGTTCGAAAAACCCCATTCATTGTCGTACCAGCTGAGCACGCGAACCAGATTACCGTCGATAACGGCGGTTTCCAGACTGTCGACAGTCGAGCTACGCGCGTCGCCATTATAATCGATCGACACCAGCGGCTCGTCGGAATAGCCGAGCACGCCCTTCAGCGGACCAGCTTGCGAAGCAGCCTTCAACAGCTGGTTAACTTCGTCCTTGGTCGTACCGCGCTTGGCAATGAACTTGAGGTCTACGACCGAGACGTTCGGGGTCGGCACGCGTACCGACGAACCGTCCAGCTTGCCCTTGAGCTCCGGCAGAACTTCACCCACGGCGCGCGCGGCGCCGGTGGTGGTCGGGATCATCGACAGGGCGGCAGCGCGGGCGCGGCGCATGTCGCTGTGCAACTGATCCAGAGTGTTCTGGTCATTGGTGTAGCTGTGGATCGTCGTCATGAAGCCCTTTTCGATGCCGATGGCGTCGTGCAGGACCTTGGCGAGCGGCGCCAGGCAGTTGGTGGTGCAGCTGGCGTTCGAAATGACGATATCGTCAGCGCCCAGCGCGTCGTGGTTCACGCCGAACACGATGGTCTTGTCGACGCCGGTCGCGGGGGCGGAAATGATGACACGCTTGGCGCCAGCGGTCAGATGAGCGCTCGCCTTTTCCTTGGACGCGAAGATGCCGGTGCATTCGAGGGCGATTTCGACACCCTGCGCCGCGTGCGGCAGCTTGGCGGGATCGCGCTCGGCGGTCACCGCGATGCGCTTGCCGTTGATGATCAGCGCATCGCCATCGACGCTGACGTCGCCAGCCCAGTTGCCATGAACGCTGTCCCGCTTGAACAGCAGGGCGTTTGCCTTGGCATCGCCCAGATCGTTGATGCTGACCAGTTCCAGATCATGGTCGGTGCGCGACAATATGGCGCGCGCCACCAGCCGACCGATACGTCCGAAACCGTTAATTGCGACCTTCGTTGCCACTGCACTAGCCTCCTGATTGGTAGTTGTTCTCAATGATCGAGAGCGGCCGCAACCTGCGGCGCGATCTTGGCGGCCGTCAGGCCGAAATGGTCGTAAAGCGCTTCTGCCGGAGCCGAAGCGCCGAATGTGTCGATGCCGAAGCGTAAGCCGGCGATGCCGACATAGCGTTCCCATCCGAATGTCGTCCCTGCCTCAATCGAGCAGCGCAGCACATGGTGCGGAAGGAGATCATCCTTATACGCCTGCGGCTGCGCGTCGAAATGCGCCCAGCTCGGCATGGAAACCACGTCCGCGCCGATGCCTTGGCTCTCCAGCAGCTCGGCGGTGGCGACGGCAATCTCTACCTCGGAACCAGTGGCAATCAGCACGACCTTACGGTCGGCCTTCGCCGCGCGCAGGCGATAGGCGCCCTTGGCGCAGAGATTCTCGCTCTTCTCGGTGCGCAGCTGGGGCAGGTTCTGACGGGTCAGCGCCAGCACTGACGGACCATCCACGTCCTTCAGCGCCAGTTCCCAGCATTCCGCCGTCTCGACGATGTCAGCCGGGCGATACACGTCCAGGTTCGGGATCATGCGCAGCGACATGACATGTTCGATCGGCTGGTGGGTCGGACCATCCTCGCCAAGGCCAATCGAGTCATGGGTCAGCACATGGATGACGCGCTGCTCCTGAAGCGCGGCCAGACGGATGCCGCCACGCATATAGTCGGAAAAGACAAGGAAAGTGCCGCCATAGGGAATGACGCCGCCATGCAGCGCCATGCCGTTCATCGCACAGGCCATGCCGAACTCGCGAATGCCGTAATAAACATAGCGGCCCGAATAATCATCCTTGGTGAGCGGCCCCGTCGACTTGGTCTTGGTGTTGTTCGACCCGGTCAAATCCGCCGAACCGCCCAACGTCTCGGGCAGCAGATCATTGATCGCGCCCAGCGCCAGCTCGCTTGCCCGGCGCGTCGCGACCTTCTGCGGATTGGCGATCAACGTGTCGATATAGCTGTTGAGCGAGAAGTCGGCGGGCAGCTCGCCAGCCATCCGGCGCTCAAATTCCGCCTTCTGGCCATTGTCAGCCAGACGGCCTTCCCAGGCCGCGCGCACTTCGGCACCTTGCGAACCAATGCGACGCCACTCGGCGGCAATATCGTCAGGGATGATGAAGGGCTCGGCCGTCCAGCCCAGAAACTCGCGAGCCGCCGCAACTTCCTCAACGCCCAGCGCCGAACCATGGACGCCCGAAGTACCCGCCTTGTTAGGCGCGCCATAGCCAATCTTGGTGGCACAAGCGACCAACGACGGGCGCGGATCGGCCAGCGCCTCGTCGATCGCGCGCCGCACATCGGCAACGTCATGACCGTCGCACGACACGACATGCCATCCTGTCGCGACATAGCGCGCCCGCACATCTTCGCTGCTCGACAGGTCGACCGAACCGTCGATGGTGATCTTGTTATCGTCCCATAGCACGATCAGACGGCCAAGGTTCAGATGCCCTGCCAGGCCGATCGCCTCATGGTTGATGCCTTCCATCAGGCACCCGTCGCCCGCGATCACCCAGGTGCGGTGATCGACCAGATCGTCGCCGAACTGCGCATTGAGGTGCCGCTCAGCAATCGCCATGCCGACTGCGGTGGCCAGGCCCGAACCCAGCGGCCCGGTGGTCGCCTCAACGCCCGCCAGCTCGAAATTCTCGGGATGCCCGGCGCAGGGGCTGCCCAACTGACGGAAATTGCGGATGTCCTCAATCGTCGGGCGCGCATAGCCGGTGAGGTGCAGAAGCGAGTAGATCAGCATCGATCCATGGCCCGCCGACAATACGAAACGGTCGCGGTCGGCCCATTTGGGCTGGGTCGGATCGAACTTGATATAGTCCTTGAACAATACCGTCGCGACGTCCGCCATGCCCATCGGCATGCCCGGATGGCCGCTGTTCGCCGCCTGCACTGCGTCCATGGAAAGCGCCCGGATGGCGCTGGCGAGCGACTTTTCGGATACGGTCATCTAGGCTGGCTTCTTTCCTGCTTGACTAAGCGGCCCCCTGCTGAGCCGACGAATCGAAATCCGGTCCCCTTTGTCGCGTTGCACCCAAAGCGTCAACCGTGGCAGGACCGTGGAGAGCGCCAAGCCGTCCAATCACGGCTTTTGCAAGGCGAAAACTTTGTTTATGCGTGGGTCATGGCAAGCGATCGCATGATGCAGGCTATCGGCGCACTGGAGCGCGCGGTAAGTCGGCTGGAACAGGATGTGCAGGGTCTCGCGGTCGCGGGTCCGGCCTCTTCCGCCTCCTCCGGCATGGACCCCGTCGCCGCGCGCGCGGCGCTCCGGTCGCTCGATGAACTGATCGCCGATCTTAAAGGGGACTCGCGTGGCTGAAACGAACCTTCAGATCGCCGGGCGTCATTATGCAATCCGATGCCGCGATGGTGAGGAAGCCCATCTTGCCCATCTCGCCAGCCTGATCGAACGCAAGGCACGCCTTGCGCAGCAGAACACGCCGGGCCTTACTGAGGTACGCACCCTGCTGTTCGCCGCCCTCTTCCTGGCTGACGAACTTAACGACCTGAAGCGGGAAGCGATCGGCCGTCAGCAGAGCCTGGCCCTCGATGACGACGATGACGCGGCTGCCCGCGCGATCGAGGCGCTCGCTGCCCGGATAGAAAAGCTGAGCGACAGGCTTGCCGCACCGCCGCCGGACGCCTAGATAAGGGACGACGGGTACTGCCTCGTACGAGCTTTAGCGAACATCCCTGAGGCGATAATCACATCCAAGGGGGCTGTCCCTGGGCGGGTCCAGGCCCGATCTACATGGTCCCCACCTGACGTTGAGGCGTCAGAGGATATTCCAGCAAACGGCCAAGGCGGTCCCGTCACCCTCCTCGTTCTCTCCTCCGTTCGTTTCGAGCGCAGTCGAGAAACCGGTTTCCAGCCCCCTCCTCCAGGTCTAAACGCGGCCCCATGAGCGAAGACCTCGACAAGACCGCCCTGCGCACCCTCGCCCGGACACACCGCCGCGCCTTCGTCCAATCGCTCGATCCGCTGGCGCACAGGCTAGCCTTCAAGGCACTCCCCTCGCCGCTCGCCCGCAGGCTGGATAATGCGCAGACGGTCGCGCTCTACATGGGCCTGGACGATGAAGCGCCCGCCCAGCGCCTCGCCCCGCAACTCGCAAGTCTGGGCAAGACCCTCGCCCTCCCCCGCGTCATCGACCGGCTCGGCAGCATGGAATTCCTCGCCTGGACGCCGGAGGATCAGCTTCACCCCGGCCTCTACGGCACGCACCATCCCGAACCCAGCGGCCCGCCCGTCGCGCCGGACGTCATCATCGCCCCGCTGCTCGGCTTCGACCGTGCGATGAACCGGCTGGGCCAGGGCGGCGGCTATTATGACCGCGCCTTCGCCCGCTACCCCGATGCGCTGCGGATCGGCCTCGCCTGGTCGGTGCAGGAACAAGACGCCCTGCCCGCCGACCCGTGGGACCTGCCGCTCCACATCATCCTCACCGAAGTTGAATTGATCGAAGGACCCGACGCGTGAACCGCCAGCCTGCACCCTACGAACCCAGCTGGCGCAAGCCCGTCGGCATGCTCGCCATCGTCGGGCTCATCACGCTTTGGGCAGTCCTCGTCGGCAGCCTGTCGGGGCTCATCGGCAGCCTGCCGATGATCGTGCAGGTGCCGGTTTATGTCTTCCTCGGCATCGTCTGGATCTGGGTTCTGCCGCTGAAGCGCCTGCTCGCCTGGATGGAAACGGGCCGCTGGCGGCGCGGCTGACGCGCCATATTTTCGGCGCGGCCAAGGCATCCAACTCCGTCGTTAGTAGCGCCCACTTCGTCATCCCAGCGCAGGCTGGGATTTCGTGGGACGAGACCGCACGTAAAGACCTGAGATGCCAGCTTCCGCTAGCATGACGCTCATCAAATTATTGTGAAATCCCGGCCCTTAAGGACCATCCACTCTTCAAAAAGAGTGGCGCGAGTGACGGGGCTCGAACCCGCGACCTCCGGCGTGACAGGCCGGCGCTCTAACCAACTGAGCTACACCCGCGTTCGGTGTGGGCGGGCATCTATGCGGGACCGCCGGACCTGTCAACCGGCTCTTTCGCCACTTTCTTCTTTCTCGTCATTTTCTTCGCGCAGCGCCACCGTCAGCGTCCCGCGCTCGAACAGGAAACCGGCGATATCCGGGGTTCCAGCAGCCCCCACCACGGTCTGGATGATGATCAGCAAAGGCACGCCCAGGAGCGCGCCCGGCGTACCCCACACCCATCCCCAAAAGGTCAGCGACACCAGAATCAGCAGCGGGTTCATCGTCAACCGCCGCCCCAGCACCATCGGCGTGATCACATTCGCCTCCACCAGATGAAAGCCGATCTGCGTCACCGCAGGCGCCAGCGCCCGCCACACATCGTCAAACACCATGAGGCCGCCCAGCGCCAACAAGGCCGCAGCCAGCATCGGCCCGAAATAGGGCACAAAATTCAGCAGCGCGACGATCCCGCCCCACATCAGCGGCGAAGGCATGCCAATCAACCACAGCGCAAACGCGACCGCCAGCCCAAGGCACAGGTTGATCGTCGCGATCGTCAACACATAGGCGGACGTCGCATCGACCACATTCTGGATCACCCGCGCCACCGCCATCGCGCCGTCGAAGCTGCCCCGGCTGTTGATCGTCCGCCGCCGCAGCCGCGTCCAACCGGCGAGGAAAAAATAGATGATGAGCAGCGCGAACACCATCTGGATGATCGCGGAAGGCGCGGAGGTCGCGGCAAACTGCAACAGCGATCGCGGAGCATCCACCGCCGCCGTCTGGGCCGCCGCCACAGGCCCCGTCGCCAGCATCTGCACGGTTTCATCCACGAAATGCTGCAACTGGGAATAAAAGTCGATCAGCGGCGCCAGATTGTCCTGAATCTTGGGCAAGCGCTGCGGCAGCAGCCTGAACCAGTCGGTCGCCGGCACCACGATCAGCACCAGCGCGGTATTCGCCACCACCAGGAACGCAATCACCGCCGCCAGCGCCGCCACGGCCGAAGGCACCCGACGCCGCTCCATCCATTCCAGGAACGGCACCAGCGCAATGGCGATCACGATCGCTGCCGTCAGTGGCAGGAAAAACTCCGCCCCCTCGCGCAAGGCAAAGGGCAAGGCAAGGAGCAGCCCAACGCCCGTCGTCAGCGCGATCGACGCCAGCAGCCGATCCCGCCGCCGGTTGATTTCCAGCTGTTCATGAGGTGTCACTGAACGATCGATCCTGCCCGCATGTCGACAATGTGTACCGGCCCGCCACAGCCCGTCAATTTCATTCATCGGCCCTGACATGACTAAGGCCCATTAACCAAATTTTCGCTCCCCTGTCCTAAGCAATAGCGAAACGGGGATCGGGGCTTTGAACGGATGATGCGTAAACTGGCGCTGCTGGGCATGGCTGGATGGGCGATGCTGCCCGCCACATCACTGGCCCGTACGGACCTGCGCATGGAAACCCAGATGTTTGTGGAGCGCGTCCATACCGACATCAACGGCCGCGCCCGCCGCACCCTCGCCAGCGCCACGCGCGCGGCGCCGGGCGACCAGCTGCTCTTCGTCGTCAACTGTCGAAACGAAGGGCGCGGACCAGTTCAGGGCATAGCCCTCACCAACGCCGTTCCCCGTGGCACCCTCCTCACGGCGCCCGATCCATCGATGCAAGTATCGGTGGACGGCGGCCAACGCTGGGGCCGCCTGGACGAGCTTTGGCTGCCCACCCCGCTAGGCGGCGTCCGCAGGGCCGTTCCCGCCGACATCACCCATATTCGCTGGACCAGCCCCACACGCCTGTCGCCGGGCGAGACCGCGCGTCTGAGCTACCGGGCGACAATGCGGTGAACCAAAAAAAGCCCCTCCCTTTCAAGGGAGGGGACGGGGGTGGGTCGCCGCGCCAGCGGCGTTCTGCCTTTTCGATCGGTTGCTGGCTCGCTTCGCTCGCCCCCACCCCAACCCCTCCCTTGAAAGGGAGGGGCGTATATTCACTCACTCCGCAAACAATAACACCGGCGTCTCCAGCAACCGCTTCACCGCCTGCACAAAACTCGCCGCATCCCATCCATCCACCACACGATGGTCACAACTGATCGACAGGTTCATCAGCTTCGCCGCCACAACCTCCCGCCCACGAAACACCGGCCGCTCGATCACCCGATTTGGGCCAATAATCGCCACCTCCGGCCGATTGATCACCGGCGTCGTCGCTACCCCGCCCAGCGCACCCAACGACGTCAGCGTCAGAGTCGATCCGGAAAGCTCCTCTGCCTTCGCCTTGCCGGACCGCGCGGCCTCTGCCAGCCGCCCGATCTCGCTCGCCAACTGCCAGATATTCCGATCCTGCGCGTCCCGGATCACCGGCACCATCAATCCCGCGTCCGTCTGCGTCGCGATCCCCATATGCACCGCGCCAAAACGGGTCACAACGCCTGCCTCATCATCATAGCGGGCGTTCAGCATCGGAAAGTCCGGCAGCGCACGGCAAATCGCCACGATCAACAGCGGCAACATCGTCAGCTTCGGCCGATCCCCGCGCTCGCCATTCAACTGCGCGCGCATCCGCTCCAGCTCGGTGACGTCGATTTCCTCGACATAGGAAAAGTGCGGAATATGCCGCTTCGACGCGGCCATATTCTCGGCAATCCGGCGGCGCAGGCCGATGACCTTCACCACCTCATCCTCCCGTCGCGCGCGCTGCCCCGCAGGCCGATAGCCCTGCCCAGCGCCGTAAAGGAGGAAAGCGTCGAGGTCCGAATGGCGGATATGATCGCCGGTGGGCTTCACTTGGGCGAGGTCTATCCCGAGTTCCTTGGCGCGAGCACGGACGGCCGGTGAGGCGAGCACCTTCTCCCTCTCCCCTTCCGGGACCGCTGGGAGGCACGGACCGCCCTGCTCCCTCTCCCCTTCAGGGGAGTGGGCTGGGGAGAGGGGGCTGCCCTGCGAACTGGGCATATCCCTCTGATCCCCCACCCCAACCCCTCCCCTGAAGGGGAGGGGCTTTTCAGCTTTTTCTCCCGCGGACGTTTCGCCTAGCTCCCCCTCTCCCAACCCTCTCCCCTGAAGGGGAGAGGGCTTTTCAGCCTTATCCTGCGAAGAGGATCCTTCCCCCGCAGCTTCAACCCGCTCAACCGACGAAACAATCCCATTCACCGACGAACCAGCCACCTCGCGCCTTCCCGCCGTCTCCGCCTCAATCACCTCTTCCGAAGGCATCGGAGCCTCCCCAACGGAAGCGACCTCCCCCTCCCCCTCAACCTCAATCTCCACCAGCATGGCCCCGATCGCGACCTGCTCACCCGCCTCCCCGGCCAACCGCGACACCACCCCCGCGACGGGGCTCTCCATCTCGACCGTAGCCTTGTCAGTCATCATGTCGGCGATAGGCTGGTCTTCCTCCACCCGGTCGCCGACCTTCACATGCCAGCCAACAATCTCCGCCTCGGAAATGCCTTCGCCAATGTCGGGTAGCCTGAACGTGAACAGGGGCATCGCTCAATCCCTCATTATCTTGTTGATCGCTTCCCTGATCCGCACCGGCCCAGGAAAATAGGCCCATTCCAAACTATGCGGATAGGGCGTGTCGAAACCCGTCACTCGTTCGATCGGCGCCTCCAGATGATAGAAGCACCGCTCCTGCACCAGTGCGCTCAACTCCGCGCCAAAGCCGCTGGTCCGCGTCGCCTCATGCACGATCAGGCAGCGGCCGGTCTTCTTCACCGACTGCTCGATCGCTTCGATATCCAGCGGCACCAGCGTCCGCAGATCGATGATCTCGGCATCCACGCCCATCTCCAAGACAGTGCTCTCGATCACATGCTCCATCGTGCCGTAGCAGAGGATGGTCAGCGCCTCGCCTGCCCGCACCGTGCGCGCCTGCCCCAGCGGCACCCGATAATAGCCCTCCGGCACCATCGCCCCGGGATGCCCCGCCCAACTCTTCGCAGGCCGATCATAATGGCCATCGAACGGCCCATTATAGATGCGTTTGGGTTCGAAGAAGATGACCGGATCATTATCCTCGATCGCGGCGATCAGCAGCCCCTTGGCGTCATAGGGGGTCGACGGGATGACAGTCTTGATCCCCGACACATGGGTAAAGATGCCTTCGGGCGACTGACTATGCGTCTGCCCCCCGAAAATCCCCCCGCCAAAGGGCGACCGCACCGTCATCGGCGCGATAAACTCCCCCGCCGACCGATAACGCAGCCGTGCGGCCTCGCTCACCAACTGGTCGAGCGCGGGGTAGATATAGTCGGCAAACTGGATTTCCGGCACCGGCCGCAACCCATAGGCGCCCATGCCCACCGCAACACCGATGATCCCGGTCTCGGTGATCGGCGTATCGAACACTCGGTTCTTGCCAAATTTCTTCTGCAACCCCGCCGTCGCCCGGAAAACGCCACCGAAATAGCCGACATCCTCCCCCATCACGACGACAGTGGGATCACGCTCCATCATCACGTCGAGAGCGCTATTGATCGCCTGGATCATACTCATCTGGCGGGTGTCAGTCATTCCCCTCGCCCTCTTTGGGGGAGAGGGTTGCGAAGACTTGGCAGCTTGCCGCCTAGTCGAAGCTGGGAGACGGGGAGAGCGACGCAGCCCCCTCTCCAACCTCCGCTAGCTGGCAAGCCAGCAAGCTCCGTTATCTCGGCCAGAGTCACGTGCCTCTGGCCGACCCCTGAAGGGGCGAGGAAAAAGGAACCACCCCCCCTCACAACCCAGCCGCCTTCGCTTCATCCAGCATCTGCCGCTGCTGCTCCCGCAGATGCCAGGGCATCTCCTCGAACACATCCTCGAACATGCTCTCCATCGGCTGATGGAGTCCATGCCCCAAAATCCCGTTCTTCTCCGCTTCCTTCGCAGCCTCACGCACCTGCTCGGCCAGTTCCTTGTCCATCGCCGCCTGCCGTTCCTCGTCCCAGATGCCGATCGCGATGCAATGCTGCTTCAACCGCGCAATCGGGTCGCCCAGCGGCCAGTGACTCCCCTCGTCCGCAGACCGATAGGCGCTTGGATCATCGGACGTGCTGTGCCCCTCGGTCCGGTAAGTGAAATGCTCAATCAGCGTCGGCCCATGATTGGCCCGCGCCCGATCCGCTGCCCAGCGTGTCGCGGCATAGACCGCCAACGCGTCATTGCCGTCGATCCGCAGCCCCGCAATGCCATAGCCGATCGCCCGCGCCGCGAAGGTCGTCGCCTCCGCGCCCGCAAAGCCGGAAAAGCTGCTGATTGCCCACTGGTTGTTGACGACGTTGAGGATGACCGGCGCGCGATACACGCTGGCAAAAGTGCAGGCGGAATGAAAATCCCCCTCCGCCGTCGATCCTTCCCCGCACCATGTCGCCGCGATCCGCGTGTCACCGCGCGCCGCGCTCGCCATGGCCCAGCCCACCGCCTGCGGATATTGGGTGGCAAGGTTGCCGGATATCGAGAAGAACCCCGCTTCCCGCGCTGAATACATGATCGGCAGCTGCCGCCCTTTCAGCCGGTCGCCCTTGTTCGAATAAATCTGGTTCATCATATCGACCAGCGGCCAGCCGCGCGCGATCAATATCCCCTGCTGGCGGTAGCTGGGAAAGCACATGTCATCGCTCGCCAGCGCCGCCGCCGCGCCGATCGACACCGCCTCCTCTCCAGTCGACTTCATGTAAAAACTGGTCTTGCCCTGCCGCTGCGCGCGGAACATGCGGCCATCGAAAGCGCGGGTCAGCGCCATACCGCGCAGCATGCGGAGCAGCATCTCGGGTGGCAGCTTCGGGTCCCACGGCCCCACCGCGCGCCCTTCCTCATCCAGCACGCGGACAAGGTCATAGGCCATTTCCCGCATCGTACCCGCGTCCGCGGCCTCATCGGGCCTGCGCGAGGTTCCGGCGGGGGGAATGTCGAAATGACTGAAATCTGCTTCATCGCCTGGCCGAAATTGAGGTTCCGGCACATGCAACCGCAATGGCGGCAGGTTCCGGCCGTCCGCCGAAAGCTGCTCTCCGCCGCGATCGCCGCCGTCGCCTGTTTGGCCGCCTTTAGCGACCGGCCTCTCAGCGCCCGAACCTTCCCGGTCGCCCATCCTGCCTCCTACTCGCATTTGCAATATTATTGCTTATCGCAATTATAATATTACAACGCTCGCAAAAAGCAAGAGTTCCGTTTCTCGCTATTTCCTTCTTGGTTTCAAACCGCCACCGGCGCCGCAATGTGACTCTGCGGCGCATAATCCACCACTTCGAAATCCTCGATCCGATAATCGAAAATGCTTTCCGGCCGCCTCTTTATCTTCAGCTTCGGGGCACCTTCCGGCGTCCGGCCGATCTGCTCCTCAACCAGTGCGGCATGGTTCAGGTAAAGATGCACGTCACCACCGTGCCAAACGACTTCCCCCGGCTCCAGATCGCATTGCTGCGCCAACATCCGCGTGATCATCGACAGCCCGAAGATGTTGAACGCAAATCCAAGGCCAAGGTCACAACTGCGCTGGAACAGCAGCCCGTTGAGCCGCCCATTCGACACCTGGAACTGATAGGTCATATGACAAGGCGGCAGAGCCATCTGCGCCACTTCCGCAACATTCCACCCGGTAAAAAGCAAGCGCCGCGACCCCGGGTTATTCCTGATCCCCTCGACCAGTTCAGCAATCTGGTTATGCCCCTTCTCCGCCCGCCGGAACAGCCCGTCACCAACCGCTTCATAGCGCGGCCAGTTCACCCACTGCGCCCCATAGACCGGCCCCAGATCGCCCCACCGTCCCGCAAAGGCCGCATCCTCGATAATCCGCGCTTCAAAATCGTCCCGGCTAATGTCCTCGCCTGTAGCCTTGCGATAGGCATCCAGCGGCCAGTCCGTCCAGATATGCACCCCTTGACGCACAAGCTCACGGATATTGGTATCGCCCGTCAGGAACCACAGCATCTCCCGCGCCGCCACTTTCCAGTAAACGCGCTTGGTCGTCAGCAACGGCACCGCATCATCAGCCAGCGAAAAACGCATGCTCGCGCCCAGCAGAGATCGCGTGCCCACTCCGGTTCGGTCGATCCGCTCGTCCCCCTCCGTCCAGATACGGCGCATCAGGTCCAGATATTGCTGTTCGTAATGCGCTTCGGCCGGGGTGACGGTACTGGTCAACGGGGGTTCTTTCCTGCTGCGACGATTCCAAACTCGCCGCCCCCGCTTTAGCCGAGCGAACAGCCGCTAGCCAATCTTGCTTTCGCTTCGGATCATTCTACCCGCCTTCCCCTCCACAGTGGAGACAGTTGGCAGTGATCACTGATCGGCCCGGCCGCATCCTGTCGTAATGACTATAACCGCAAGCATGCAATTCCTGGTCCTCGACGATGATTGGCGCCCCGTGCACCGCGTGGATAGCAATGAAGATTGGCGTTGTATCGTGCAGGAACTGTTGCTGCGCGGTAGCCACTGGCTGGCAATCGAACAGCATCGCCCCGACCAATGCTCCCCCTATCCATGTTGGAGCGACATTCGCCTGTCACGAACCATTGCTCGCCGCTTCCGGCCCATGGAGGTCAAGCTTGCCGATCATATAATCCGGGGCACCGCGAACCAGTTCAGCTTTCGCGCGGCAGGCCTATTATGACCATGTCAAAAAAAGCACCCCCAGCCGCTTGCCAGCCCGAAAAGCCCCCTCTATAGACCCCGCCTGCCCAGCGGCGTTGCAAGCAATGCCGCTATCGGTCGGGGAGTAGCTCAGCCTGGTAGAGCACTGTCTTCGGGAGGCAGGGGCCGGAGGTTCGAATCCTCTCTCCCCGACCAATTTCTTTTCATATCAAAAGCCACAGAGGCGTCAGCCGCGCAACATGTGCTGCTGCCGACCGCCCGTAGTTTTTTGCTGCATCCCGACAGCACATAAAAAAGGGCGCGTTCCCGCGCCCTTTTTATCATATGAGCTTTTAAAGGCCTATCAGGCCTCTCCAAACACTCGGCGGAAGATGGTGTCCACCTGTTTGAAGTGATAGCCGAGGTCGAATTTCTCTTCGATCTGATCAGCGGTAAGGGCTGCGGACACGTCCGGATCGGCCTTCAGCAGTTCCAGAAGCGAAAGCTGGCCATCCGATTCCCAGACCTTCATCGCGTTGCGCTGGACATAGCGATAGCTGTCCTCGCGCGAAACGCCCGCCTGCGTCAGCGCCAGCAACACCCGCTGCGAATGAACAAGACCGCCCATCTTATCGAGATTCTTCATCATGCGCTCGGGATAGACGAGCAGCTTGTCGATGACGCCGGTCATACGGCCCAGAGCAAAGTCGAGCGTGATGGTAGCGTCAGGACCGATATAGCGTTCAACCGACGAATGGCTGATGTCGCGCTCATGCCACAGGGCTACATTTTCCATCGCGGGCAGCGCATAGCTGCGCACCATGCGCGCAAGGCCCGTCAGATTCTCAGTCAGAACCGGATTGCGCTTGTGCGGCATTGCCGAACTGCCCTTCTGGCCGGGGGAGAAATACTCCTCCGCCTCCAGCACTTCGGTGCGTTGCAGATGCCGGACCTCGACGGCCAGCCGTTCTATCGAGCTTGCGATAACGCCCAGGGTGGCAAAGAACATGGCGTGGCGATCACGGGGAATGACTTGGGTCGAAACGGGTTCGACCGCCAGGCCCAGCTTGGCCGCGACATGTTCTTCGACACGCGGATCGATATTCGCGAACGTGCCCACCGCGCCGGAAACAGCACAGGTCGCAATTTCCTCACGCGCCGCGACGAGGCGGGTCCGGCACCGGCTGAACTCGGCATAGGCCTCGGCCATCTTGAGACCGAAAGTGACCGGCTCGGCATGAATACCGTGACTGCGCCCGATCGTCGGCGTCAATTTATGTTCAAACGCGCGGCGCTTGATGACGTCGAGCAGCTGATCCAGATCCTCGATCAGGATGTCGGCCGCGCGGGAAAGCTGCACAGCAAGACAGGTGTCCAGCACGTCGGAAGAGGTCATGCCTTGATGCATGAAGCGCGCTTCGTCGCCGACCTGTTCAGCAACCCAGGTCAGGAAGGCGATGACGTCATGCTTGGTGACGGCCTCGATGGCGTCGATCGCTGGCACATCTATGGTCGGGTTGGTCGCCCACCAGTCCCACAGCGCCTTAGCAGCTGATTTGGGCACCACGCCCAATTCACCGAGCGCTTCGGTGGCGTGCGCCTCGATCTCGAACCAAATGCGAAATCGAGCCTCGGGCTCCCAGAGAGCTGTCATTTTCGGGCGGGCGTAGCGCGGGACCATCGAACGAATCCTGATTGCTGATAAAAGTTCGCGCGCCGCCTAGCAGTCCAGCCATTCAAGGGCAAATCGCGCCCTCATTTGGGTTCGCGCGTCTGTACCAGCAACTTTTTACCCCGAATATCGCAGCGTTCAAGGACGGGATGAGCCGGTTTCGCAGGCGAATTGCCGACTCTGAATGGATATTCAGGAAACACAGTCGTCACTCATGTATTCATGGGTCAAGCTATCGAGCAACTGACCTGCTCGACCGCTGCCGAGGGAGAAAGTGATGTTACGCGGCCTTATATTGTCTGTTGCGCTGACTGCCGCCGTTCCGGCCATCGGACAGGTTGGCTCTGTGCCCGGTAGCCCACAGGCAGGTGCGAGCACATCTCCTCAAAGCCCGGCGGCGACACCGGCCGATACCGTCGCATCCATCGTCGATAGCGAATTCCCGGCCTATGATGCCAATGGAGACGGTCAACTCGACAAAGCCGAGTTTTCACGCTGGATGGTTGCGCTCAAGGATCAGGAGATGAAAAGCAGCGGTGAAAAACTATCCGCCGCTGACGTCACAACTTGGGCTGATGGCGCATTCAAGACAGCTGATGCGGACAAAAGCACATCAGTGAGCAAGCCCGAACTCATCACCTATCTGAGCCGCGGCGCCGCTTAATCACCGCGCCACTATTATCGAAGCTGACAAGAACCCGGTCTATGGGTCACAGCATGAGGCGGCGTGGAGCGAAGGCCATGCCGCCTCCCTTTTAGCCAATCAATCAGCCGCGTTTTTTATTCGTATACAGAAGCGCTGCAACGATGGCGGCCGATCCTATGCCGACTGCGGTGCCCATCCATACGCCTCGGCCCGCTGTCTTTCGTGCAGCCGTTGCCAGATCGGGCTTTGCTTCTGTTGCCTGTTCGGGGGCGCCTGCATCGGGCGCGTCTTTGTCGGACTTGGTCATGGTGAATCGGCTTATGCAACAAGGTCGCGCCAGAGAAAAGATAGCTGTCAGATATCAGTTCAATAATCGGGCAGCGTCTGCCGCGCTTCTCCCCATCCCCGCATCTCTCGTGATGCCGCGCGGGTGATCAATTCATCCACGTCCGCGATAGTGAAAGCCCCCGGCCGATCAATATCCTCCAGTTCGTTCCAGTTGACGGGCACCGCCACCGGAGCATTCTCGCGCGCCCTGACGACATAGGGAAGCACCGCCGTAGCCCCCCGCTGATTGCGCAGCCAATCGATGAAAATCCGGCCCTTCCTCTTGGCCTTGCTCATCGTTGCCGTGAAACGATCGGGTTCGGCGGCGGCAAGTGCCCTCGCGAAGCGGTCTGCGAAATCCTTGACCTGCGGCCATTCGGCTTCGGGCGTAAGCGGGACAACCACATGCACGCCCTTCCCACCGGATAACATGGGAAAGCTGGTGAGCCCTATGTCCTCAAGCGTGCGGCGAATGTCGCGGGCGGCCTTCTTCACATCCTCAAAGTCGAGACCTTCGTCCGGATCGAGGTCAAAGATCAGCCGGTCAGGCTTTTCGACATCCTCCACCCGGGAACCCCAGCCATGGAATTCAATCGTACCCATTTGAACGCAAGCTATTAGCCCATCAATATCGTCCACATAAAGATAGTCCTGCTCATCACCGTCCTTCTCGCGAATGGGGACGTGCTTCACATGGTCACCAAAACTGCCGCTGTCATGCTTTTGGAAAAAGCATTTCTTCGCCCTTCCCTGTGGGCAGCGCACCAGGCTGATCGGGCGATGCGCAATCCAGGGCAGCATGATCGCCCCGGCTGCTTCATAATAGTCAGCCAACTGCCCCTTGGTCACCTTCGCCTCCGGAAAGATCAGCCGGTCACGATTTGAGACATGAACGTCGCTTTCCTGTTCGGGCACAGCCATCACCTTCTCCCGAGCTACTTCGCCCGCCTTCTTGTCTTCGCGAAGCCCAAGGAAACTGCCGTGGCGCACGACATTGTCGCTGGTAAACTCGGCGAAGGCGATTTCAGCCACCAGGTCAGGGCACACCCATTTGGCACCCCGAGTTTCGCTGCGTGGTACGTTCAAGGCAGGGGATTGGCGGGCTAGTGCTTTCAGTTGGCGAAGCAGTCGATCACTGTTCCGCGCATTGAAACCAGTGCCGACCTTGCCCGCGTAGACGAGTCCTTGATCATCATTCTGCGCTAGAAGGATGTTACGGATCGCTCGCCCACTTGCGGAACTGGGAGTCCATCCGACAACCACAAATTCCTGTCGGCGGGTGCATTTGACCTTGAGCCAGTTCTTCGTTCGGGCGCCCCGATAAGGCGCATCGGCCCGCTTACAGATTATGCCTTCCTGTCCAGCCTCGCACATCGTCCGGAACAGCTTTTCGCCAGCGCCGATAATATGATCAGAAAAATGCACATGTGCGCTCCCCTGACCTAGTAGTGCCGCTAGCTCTTCCTTACGGGCGATGTTGGGCTGCCATGTCAGATCCTCTCCTTCCAGTGAAAGAAGATCGAAGGCGAAGAGGTGGAGGGCGCCTTTACCCTCGCCCTTCAACACCTGCTGCAATGTGGAAAAGTCCGGATTTCCGTCCGCCCCCAGTGCGACGACTTCTCCATCAATCAGCATGGGCGGAAGGTTCATGCCGCTAATTTCCTTCGCCAGTGGCGCGAAGCGGTCAGTCCAGTCGAGGCCCGTGCGCGTGAACAGCTGAACGCGGCTGCCGGAAACACTGACCAAGGTGCGATAACCGTCATATTTGATTTCATGCAGCCAACCATTGCCCGTGGGGACAGCATCGACCAGCGTAGCGAGCTGTGGCGCCTGAAATGGCGGTACTTTTTCCTGTCGGCGGCGCTTGGCGGAAGGCTGAACCGGCGTCGCCCTCTTCGCTTGGTCCATGGCGGCATCGAAAGCCTTTCCGCGCTTACCCTTTAACGAGATGGCTGGCGCGTTGGCGGCAATCTCGCCCATGGTCCTGCCGCTCGTGATGCTGGTCAGTTCACGCCCGACCAGATCCTCGGCGGGGCCAGCATAGGCATCGTCGATCTTGCGGAGGAGCCAATTCTCCCTCTTCCCGTCGCCGGGCCGGGGTTTCAGGCGGATCAGAAGCCACTCTCCCTTCATCCGCTGGCCGTGAAGAATGAAGTGAAGATGTCCTTTCTCCAGATCCTTCGCGCTTTTTCCGGGGACCGGTTCCCAACTGCCTTCATCCCACAGCATCACGGTGCCGCCGCCATATTCCCCCTTTGGGATCGTGCCCTCAAAGCTCGCATAGGATAGCGGATGATCTTCCGTGCGAACGGCAAGGCGCTTGTCGGCGGGATCGAGGCTAGGGCCGCGTGTCACCGCCCAGCTTTTCAGGACACCATCCACTTCCAGCCGGAAATCATAATGTAGACGCGTGGCATCATGCTTCTGCACGATGAAGCTGTTGCCGCTCGTGCGCGTCCGTTTGCCCGCCGGTTCCTTCGTTCGGGTGAAATCGCGCTTGCGATTATATTCCTTGAGGGGGTCGGCTTCGGCCATATGTCATGCCCGCTTGCGCGTGACAGCCTTGTTGCTGGCGGTGCGCCGCGCGGCCGGTTTCTTGGCGGGCGCGCGTTTCGCCCCGGTATCGACGGATTTCTTCAGCGCCGCCATCAAATCGATCACGTTGCCGCTGCGCTTGACCGGAGCCTCATCCTCGTCCTCGATGACGCGACGGCCCTTGGCCTTCTTCTTCTTTTCGATCAGCCGCTCAAGCGCATCGACATAACGGTCGTGGAAGCTGTCGGGTTTGAAAGGCGCAGTCTTCTTTTCGATGAGCGCTTCGGCAAGGTCGAGCAGTTCCGGATCGGGCTTCACATCCTCAATTTCGCGGAAGTAGGACTGGGCACGATTGACCTCATCGGCATAGCGAAGCGTCTCCAGCACCATACCCCGCCCGCAAGGCTTTAGCGAAACGATATATTCCCGGCCGCGCATGGCGAGTTGGCCCAATCCAACCTTCTTCGCGCGCCGCAATGCCTCGCGCAGGACGATAAACGCTTCTTCGGCAAGATCATCTGCAGGCACGACATAATAGGGCCGCTCATAATAGAGGACGTCGATCTCGTCAGCGTCCACAAATTGCGTCAGTTCGAGCGTTTTCTTGCTGTCCAGCTTGACCGCATCAATCTCCTCGGGCTGAAGCAGGACATAGTCGCCCTTGCTGACTTCATAGCCCTTCACAATGTCCTCGGGCTTGACCGGACCAAGGCCGGGAACGGTCTTTTCGTAGCGCACGCGCTTGCCGCTGGGTTCGTGAATCTGATGGAAGGCTATCTGGGCGCCTGATTTGGTGGCCGCATAGATTTCGACGGGAATGGCCACGAGGGCCAGCCTGATTTGTCCCTGCCAATATGCGCGCGCCGCCATGTCCTGAACCTCCTTGCCGCAAGGAAAATGCGCAGGCGGGCACAAGGGTTCCGGCATGCAGTGGGGCGACTTTCTGTCCTCCCAACACCAGCAAATCCGACGAGGCGCTTCCGAACTACGCCGAAATGGCCTAAGCTGGTTCGATTATCAGCTAGAGGACATGCCGAATGCAATTCCTGCGGACTGCCTTCTGGGTTGTCTTGGCCGTCGCGATTGCCCTGTTCTGCAAGGCGAACAACCGGCCTACCGAAATCAAGATATGGGGCGACATCGTGTGGGAGACGCGTATCTGGTTTCCCATACTCATCGCCTTTCTGGTGGGCGCCGTTCCCTTCTGGATCATGGCCCGCACCACGCGTTGGCGGATGAAGAGGAAGCTGGAAAGCACGGAGCGGGCGCTGATCGCGGCAACCGCCACGGCTGCTCCCACCTTACCGCCTGCCAGCATCGCCGACGACCTTTCCATTTCTTCTCCTTCCCTACCCGCTACAGGAACAGCATGAGCAGCCCCATTTACGTCGCCATTGATACGCCCGACCTCACCAAAGCCCAGGATCTGGCCCGGCGTGTGCGCGGACATGTAGGCGGGTTGAAACTGGGGCTCGAATTCTTCTGCGCACATGGCCACCACGGCGTGCGGGAAATGATGAAATTCGATCTGCCGATCTTCCTCGACCTGAAGCTGCACGATATCCCGAATACGGTCGCGAAGGCGGTTCAGGCGCTCCATGGCCTCGAACCAGCGATCCTCACCGTGCATGCGGCGGGCGGGCGCGCCATGTTGGAGGATGCAAAAGCAGCGGCGGGCGTCAATACAAAGGTCGTCGCGGTAACCGTGCTCACCAGCCTGGATAATAGCGACCTTGTGGATATAGGGGTGGGCGGCAAGGCTGAAGATCAGGTGACACGGCTTGCCGACCTGGCGCAGAGTGCTGGACTGGACGGCATCGTCTGTTCCGGGGAAGAAGTCGCGCTAGCCAAACGTGCCTGGCCCGATGGCTTTTTCGTTGTGCCTGGCGTCCGGCCACAAGGCGGCGCCCTGGGTGATCAGAAGCGCGCGGTCACACCTCGGGAAGCACTGGATCGGGGCGCATCGATCCTTGTCGTGGGACGGCCGATCAGCCTCGCGGAAAATCCTGATATGGCCGCACGGGAAATCGAAGCGACTTTATAGAGGGAAAGGCGTGATGGGAGGATCCGCAAAGCCGATCCCCCCGTCCCGTCAGAAGCGCCAGCCTACGCTGGCCACGACCTGATGACGATCGGTATCGATGTCGAATTCGCTGCTCGTCGCGCCATTCATGAAATCGATGTGTGCGCTGTCATATTTTGAGTAGCGATACTCCAGCTTTCCAAACATATTCTGGTTGAAGGCGCGTTCAACGCCGCCACCGATCCTCCAGCCGTCGAGCTTGAAGGCGGTATCGGTTGTTTCGTCGGTGTCGCCTGCAAGCACGTTCAGCTTGGTGTTGGTGTAGCCACCCTTCACATAGACAAGGGTGTTGGGGCTGGCGAGGATGCCAGCCCGGGCGCCGACGTATAGGTCACGGCCCTGGCTGACACGGCCGAAACCGAACTGGCTGGTGAAGGGGTTTCTGCTGCTCTTGGCGGTCGAATCCGTGAATTCGCCCTCGACACCTACGACAGCGCTGCCGAGATTGACATCGTAGCCTGCGCCTACGCCATATAGCAGCCCTTCGATCGACTGATCATCTCTGCTATTGTCATTGTCCACGCTGCTACCTGCGCCGGTATGATCATAGCCCAAAATGGCTTCGACCCTTGGACCGGTGAAAGTGGCGCCGGCATCCTGTGCCAGTGCGGGAGAGGCGACGGCCGATCCAGCCAGCAGGGTTGCGACCATTATTTTCCGCATAGGATACTCCATTGTCACTCACCTCCTTGAGGAGGAAGTGGTGGAAGTCCCACGGCAGGCAATGGTTTCATGAACCTGAGATAAACAGCTGAAATTGTGGTATTTCGGCAACGAACAGGAACGCAGGCAAGGTCAGTAATCTTTGGATATGCGGACGTTTGCGCTTTCCCGACCGAGAGTGGAAATCGACGCCAGCAGAGAAAGCCAACGGGTGATCTGATATTCCATGCGCGTCGCGGAATAGCCTTGGCCATCGGTTATGAGTTCAACATAGGTCTTGCGCGTCAGATATTTTCCGGCCGCAACTGAGGTTCCCTGCCCCTGCGTAGGATCGGCGGCGATGATGCGCAGCCGATCAAGTCCGGCAGCCTTGCGCACTGCGTTGATCGGATCAAGCCCTCCGCCACCCTGGAGCGATCCGACGGCCGAGGCGAGTTGCAACGCCTCGGGCGCGGAAAGATTGGTTATCGATGTGCCGAACAATATGCGGGAAAGCAGTTCGTCCTGCGGCAGGGCGGGCACGCTGGTGAAGCTGATGTCGGGCCTGAGACCTGTACCACCCACATGGATCATCGCGGTGAGGTCGTTGACGTTGGCTTCCGCATCGATGTCGAGCGTGGGATTCGTTGGCGTGCGACCATCAAACTGAATCTTGCCTTCACGGAGTTCGAAACGACGCCCGGCGAATGTGTAACCTCCACGAACGAGCTCTGCCGTTCCGGAGATTGCAGGACTGGTCACGGTGCCAGCGATATCCAGATTGGCACGCCACTCACTATCAAGGCCCAAACCTGTGACCGTCAGGCGATTACGCGCCCGCGTCTTGATGGCAAGAGCCCACGGCCGATTTGTGCGGGGCCGTTCGATCTCTTCACCGTTACGGTTGACCTCTGTGACGCGAAGCTCCGGAATCTGGGCGATTGCGGCTGCACGGCCCAAGGTGAAACGGCTGCGATTGAGCAGCAGGTCGCCACCAATGGTTCCGTTGACGCCGTCCGAACGCAAGGTGATCGGGCCGGTGACCGTAGCGGCTATGTCGTCGCGGTCCAGCAGGGCAGCGTCATCTGCCTGCAAACGCAAGTCCATGCCGACCCCGGCAATTCCGGCGAAGGTGAAGCTGCCCGTCCCGCTGACCGTTCCGCCATTCTTGGCATTGGCGGTGAAACTCGACATGACCAGTTGCGCGCCGGAAAATCGTCCACGCGCCTTCACATTATGCAGCCGCATACCGGTCACCGCACTGTTGATCACGGCCGTGTCAGTCGCGAGCGCGCCGGAAATCACCGGATTACCAAGCGTACCGCGCGCGTCAGCGGAGACACTCACGGGGCCGGAGATGTCGATTATCTCCACCCCGGTCAGGCGCCAGAGCGTATCCGCAGTCCCTCGAAATCGCAGCTGACCGAATAGAGGCGCCCGGTTCAGCCGCTCGATCAGGCTTCCTTGCGTACCAAGCGGCGTCAGCAAGATCTGCGCCCGCCCAATAGTCTGGCCATTGGCGGCGAATAACATGCGCGAAGCAAGCCGGTCATTGGTGAGAACCGCGTTCACCCCGGCATCGACGGGCCGGGAACTAAGCGATAATCCCGAACGCGACAGGCCGCGCACGCGTAGTTCCGCCTTCCCGGTGGGCATGCCGCCCCGGCTATGCACATAGCTGAGCGATCCCGTGGCGGTGCCGCCCAGACCCAGATTATCATAAGCAATATCCAGCAGGGAAAGCGGCAGCTTCTGCACGCGACCTTCGATGCGCGTCGTCTGGCCGCTTAGCTCTCCACCCAATTGCAGGGAGCCGCCAGCATAGCTGATGGTCGCCGGGGACAATCGCCAACCGTCAGCACTGCGGGTCAAAAGCGCAGGCCGCGTCAGCCGGATCGCTCGCTTGTCCACCGTACCTCGCGCTGCAATGCGGATGCGATCGGGTTCGACCTGCGCTTCACCTTGCAAGTCGAAAAGACGGCCGCGCTGGCCCGAAAGGCTGGCCTTCACCGTTCCGCGACCGCCGGTCAGATCAGCATTGGCCGCCAGTCTGCCGATCAGGATGCCCCCTACCCGCAAGCCTCTGGCCTGCGTCACGGCATTGATCGACGTCCCGGCGGGATCGAGCAGAACCGTCGCATCCAGCTTGCCGCGACGCACCGCGATTGCCGTGGGACCATCAAAGCTGGCGTCCGTGGCGTCGAGCTTCAGGACCAGTTGCTGAATGTCATTCACGGGGACAAAGCCGATGCTTCCATTGACGGGGCCAGCGACATTCAGCTGCCCTTCAAGGCCGCCGGTCACAGGACGCAGATCACCGCTGGCGGTTATTCCTGACACGGCGAGCTTCGCCACCCTCACCACCGCCTGAGCGCCGCGCGGCAACAGGATTTGGCCCTCGCCATTGAAGGCGCCCAGCGTCGATCCGCCTAGAGCTGTGAATTGATACCCGGCGTCGTCCGGGACCAGATGCACACGCATGTCGGCGACGCCCAATGCGTCAAGGGGTCGCTGAAGCAACAGGTCGATCGTCGGCTGCTCAATCCTGCCGTCAAGCGTCAGGCGTACCGGCCCATATCGCTTGTGCGTGCCGCTGCCTTCAAAATGGAAACTTCGGTCGGGCCGACGATATCCATCAGCCGAAAGACTGAGCAGCGGCGCTTCAAGGCGCAGCCCCGTGAACATCAGGCGTTTGTCGGCGCCAAGCGAAAGATTGCTCTTCACCACCGGCAGGCCACCGCCCAACCCCCGCAGGAAACTATTATCCAACCGGCGCATGCGCGCCATTGCCGTGCCGCTGAGGCTGAACGCGCCGCTTTTTCCCGGCACTGCCCGCAGCTTGGACGTGAGATCCACGATACCGAGACCAGGAATGGCCAGGCCGCGTATCTGTCCATCCAGACCGAAATCATAACGACCGGTCCTGAGATCGGCGAGCATGACCAGCTTGCCGCTGAGCTTTTCCGACCGGATCGGCATGGGATTGGTAAGGAGTTGCTGTCCCTTGATCTGCAACACGCCATCCAGCACGAAATTGCGGATGATGCCTTCGACAAGGTCGCCCTGCCCCTCCAGCCGCCGCGCACGCAGGTGCAAGGGGATCAGCAACGGCCCATTGCCGACCTTGCGTCCTTTACCCTCTGCGCGCACATCGCTGATCACGGTACGGTCGAACACAAGCTGTCTGGCTCTCAGCAAATATTCGTAGCCGACGCTGGAAAAGGCGCCATCCAGCCGCACCCGCGCGGTGACGTCGCGTCCCCGCATCGACTTGAGCAAGGCTTGGGGCCGCGCAACCTTCACATCGATCAGCAGATTATCAAATGCGGAGTTACGCAGATCGAGGGCGCCATCAGCACTCAGCGCGATGGCTTCCGAACGCAGGGACAGTTTGCCGTCCAGCACGCGGTCCTTCAGCTCTCCGTGCGCTTCCAGCGAAAGGCGCGGCGAAGCTAGACGCTGTACCAGCCCTTTTCCTGCTATGGCCGATGCTTCGACCGATCCGGTCGCGGAATAGGTGCCACTGCGGGCTGCAAGCGCCAAGTCGATCGCAGGATCACTGTCCAGCGTACCAGCCAGCCTGCCGTCCCAGCGTGTCCAGCTGCCCTCCCCCCGAATCCGCAGGTTGCCGTCCTGCCGCAACCCCACCATGGTCGCCAGGACGCCGCCAGCGGGCGCATTGACGGTTACATCCAGGTCGAACTGATCGTCATCCGGGCGACTGTCGAGCGCGAGGTTGATCGCATCCTCCTGCCCCAGAACCCGCGCGGAAAGGTCGATGACTGCTCTTCGGTCACGTATGTCGGCGTCACCGGAAATCGTCGCCTGCTGCACACGTCCGCTGATATTTTTGGCTATGACCAGTCGGCCTACCGAAAACTGCATCAAGCGGATGTCAAAGCCGGGAAGGATAGGCCCCTTCTGCTTGCTAGGGTTAAGGCGTGGCAGCTTGTGCAGCGTCGCCACAGGAATGTTCAGCCGGTCGATGTCCAGACGGTTTGAAAGCCACGCCAGCGGCCACCAATCCAGTTCTATGCGCGGAGCCGTTAGAAAGGCGCCTTTGGGATCGGACAGCGTCACGCCATGAAGGATGGCGCGGCGGTAAATGCTGCCTTCGATCCTATCGACATGGATACGTAGGCCGGACGGCGGGCTGATCTTTTCAACACGCGCAACCAGGAAGCGGTGCCCGGCCGACGTATCGAGCCACACCAGCGCCGCCGCCGCCGCAACCAGGAGAAGGGCAAGCATGCCCACTATCCACCGCTGCCATCGCCCATCCCAGGCCCGATGACGCCGCTGCGGCCGCTGCACCTCACCCTCGGCCATCAGAAGGCCTGCCCGAGAGAAACATATACGGCAACCCGCGGATCACCCTTCTGCGGGTTCAATGGCGTGCCGACGTCGATCCGGATCGGGCCGAAGCTGCTATAGTAGCGCAGCCCCATGCCCGCGCCGATGCGCATGTCTTTAAAACGTGGCAGGAAGCTGGTGGAGATATTGCCTGCATCCACAAATGGCACGACACCGAAGTTCCCGAAACGAACGCGGGTTTCCAGTGAAAATTCAGCAAGGCTTTTGCCGCCGATCGGATCATTGTTCGCGTCGCGCGGACCGATGTCCTGATAGCCATAGCCCCTGACCGAAGCGCCGCCACCGGCATAGAAGCGCCGCGACGGCGCGATCTGATCGACCGTGGAGCCCAGGATCGTGCCAAAGCGGGCGCGTGCTGCCACCACGATCCGGTCATTCACCGGCTGATAAACGCTGCCGTCCAACTGCACGCGGGAATAGCCGAAGGTCCTGTTCTGGAAGGACAGTTCGGGACTGAAACGACCGCCCAGCCGGAAGCCCCGGCTCGGGTTCAAAAGGTCGTCGCTGCCATCATAAGTGAGGCTGAGCGGCACCGCGCCGATCAGGAAGGTTCGTCTGTTGCCGCCGCTGAAAGCATCCTTTTCATCCGACGCGATGAACTCCGTCCCAACCCGCCAGACCCATTTTTTCTGAAACAATATGTTCGTTTGTCGTTCCAGCGCCCCCGAAAGGGTAATCGTACGCGCGTCATAGGCATCCCGCTTGATATTGCTGATCGACACGAGCCCGGTCAGCACATGATCACGCTCCCGGAAATTGTTGCGCCGGTAGGTGAAGGACGCGGTTTGTTCCTGCGTTCCAAGCACCCCGCGCAATGTGACGGCGCCTTCTGGCGGAAACAGGTTGCGGTGCTGCCAGCTTACGGCGGCGCGATAGCCTTCGCCGGTGCCATAGCCCAACTCGCCAGCAATGGTCCGCAGTGGCGCGGGCCGGACATCGACGGCCAGATCGACATGCTTCCCGTCACCAGCATCCTTGGGTGTCAGCGTGACCGACGATACCAGACCGGTGGCAACGATCGCGCTTCGCAGGTCCTCGACATCCGACGCCTTGTAAGGATCGTCACGCTCGAAGCGGGCGATGCTCTCAACATGGCGAGCGTTGAACAGCTTGTTGTCCTTAAGGATGACCGATCCGAACGTGCGGTAGGCACCCGGCGTCACGATGATATCCAGATCGCCGTTGCGTTCTTCATGGTCGATCCGCACCTCCGGCTCGCCAACCTGTGCGAACGGGAAGCCATTTTCACTCATGGCAAGCGAAAGAGAAGCCTGCCCCGCCAGAATCGCGTCGGCATCGATGGGATCGCCCGCATGGAGAGGGAAAGCTTCACGCAGCGTCGTCTGCTGTTCGCCCGCTTCGGCCAAGCCCTGGAGATCGACCGAGGAAAGCAGATAGCGCGTCCCCGGCACTATCTCGAACCGCACGGCCAGCCTGCCTTCCTTTTCAGGCAAAATGGAAATGGCGCTACGAACGCGGGCCGCATAATAGCCCTTCGCACGCAGCAGCCGGTCTAGCAGCTCGCTATCTTCCTTGATCCGTCGGTTTATCTGCGCGAGATTTGCGGGCTTCCCTTCTCCTTCACGCAACACGGATAATTGTTTGAAGCGGCTGTCGAACTGCGTGTCCGCTATCCCGTCCAAACCGTTAAGCTGAACGGAATAACGCTTTTCCTCACCCGAATCCGCCAAGGCCGCAGCTTCATCAGGCAAATCGACATCGGAATCCTGAAGCGCGGGGCTTGTGGCATCATCAGCAAGGTCGGGCGTATCGGCCGGATCGGGAGGTAGGGAGGCAACCGCGTCGGGCTGCCCCAGGTCAGGCCATGTCACGCCCAGGTCAGGCATGGGGTCCAGGGGAAGCTCCTGGTCAACCACATCCGCCGGCGGTTCCACAATTTGCGCATGCACGGCGGGAGCCGCCAAAAGCAGAGGCAGGATCAAAAGCCGGGAGGCTTGCGACATGGCTGATACGCGGCGAAAAGTCCGCAAGCCCGTGTTCATATCAACGGTCTAGCCCATTTGGGAAAGGAAGCGCCAGCCCGTACGATGATCCTCCGCACGAAGAAGCGACGAAACGCCTTTCACAAGCCGACCTCAGAAGGCGGTGTTCAGGCGATCCATCAAGGCGCGAGCGGGGCTGCTGTCCACACGGCCGTGCGGACGAGCCATATGATCCATCCTGTCTTGCAGGCGCGCGACGCGCCCGTACAGTTCCTGACTGGCCTCGATCAAGGCGCGGGCCGCGAAGGGAAAAGCTGCCGCAATATCCGGGTCAGTTTCCGTCGCGCGACCCAGCCGGTATTTCTCGTCCATCAGGTCGGCATCTGACAACTCGCCCCGCTGCCACGCCCGCTGGCTCAATAGCCAGGCGATGATGTGCATGAGCCGGGTCGTCACCTTGAGGGATTCGCAGGCGAACGAGACGCGGCGGAGGGGGTCTTCGATCTCGGCTTCCGTCATATCGCGGCGGTCGAAATAGGCGCGCGCCTCATCGGCCATAACCATGGCTTCAAGATAGAGGCCATCGACAAGACGTCGATGCAAGCCACGGTCCAAAGTGACAGCAGGAGACATAGGCCGAATCACTGACATAAAAGCGGCTGCTTGTCAGTCCCGATGCAGGCATCTGGGGGCAGATTGTATCATTCAGGGTCGTTGTTAACCAACAATCGCCACGCAGGGGGGGTCAGGCGATGATGTCCGGCACCAACGCATCCTCCAAAAGCGCGATCTCGTCGCGGAGTCGGAGCTTGCGTTTCTTGAGGCGGGCGATCTGCATCTGGTCGCGCCCTCCCGCGTCCACGAGCGCCTCGATGGCGCCGTCAAGATCACGATGTTCGATTCGCAGCAGTTCCAGCCGTCGCATGATGTCTTCCCGGCTCACCCACTACCCACTTTCTCGGCCATGTTGCGGACAGGCTCCTGATAACTCCCCGGACACTATCGGACCATCGCAAATTTGCACGCGCCCCATCGCAAAGCGCCGATTCCGGAAAGACAGGCGGGGCGAATCATGATCTACTCGTTCGTCCATCACCCTCATCAGGAGAATGTCATGGAAAACAGCCACGTTTCAGCTCTTTCAGCCAAACATGCCGGGCTTGAGGCACGGATCAAGGCAGAGACGAGTCGGCCGATGCCCGACGCGATCCTGGTTGCCTCGCTCAAGAAGCAGAAGTTGCGGGTGAAAGAGGAAATGTCGCGAAATTGACCCGGCATTAAGATTGAGGGCACGGGGCCGCGGCGAAACGCGGCTCCGCCCTTACTTCCCGGACAATCGGGATTGACGCGGCGCTGGGAGGCGGCGCGTTTTTTCGTGAAGGAAATGGCGAGAAGAACGCGTTTTGGTCAGCGGCCTATCTGGTGGAGGCGCAGATAAGAGGGGGCGCGGTGAGCGGCTCCGGAGGCTATGGGTTTGCGGGCGAGCTGGGGATCGATCTCATGATCGAATGCAATACCGATCTTGCCATCCTTGGCCCAGACGACCCGGCCGCTGACCCGCCCGACTCCGCGCAGTTCAAGGACGATCGCGGCATCGGCAGGCACCGGCCGTTCGCAGTCGGCCATGAGGCCGGTAGCCGACAGGTTGCGCACGCGGGCACGGCCGAGGGGCGTGCCTTCGCTGCAAGTCAGGTTGGTAAGCAGGAACAGGCTGTCCCGCGGGCCTGACCGAGCAGGTCCCCGTTCCGCCATTTCCTGATCGCTATCCATGCCCAATCCCTTGCAATGACCCGTTTATTTGGCGGGACATTGCCAGCGACCAGTGGATAAAGCGTTAATCAATCGTCTCTCGATACCTTTTCCTGCCGCTCATGACGCTCCTGCGCCTCGACAGTCATGGTCGCGATCGGGCGGGCTTCGAGGCGGCCGAGCGAAATAGGTTCGCCCGTCACTTCGCAATAGCCATATTCGCCATCGTCGATGCGGCGGAGCGCGGCGTCGATCTTGGAAATGAGCTTGCGCTGGCGGTCGCGGGTGCGCAGTTCGATCGACCAGTCCGTCTCGCTCGACGCGCGGTCGTTGAGATCGGGTTCGCGCAAGGGTTCATTTTGCAGCACGGCCAGCGTGCCTTCCGCCTCCGTCAGGATCTGCTTTTTCCAGTCCCAGAGCCGCTGGCGGAAATATTCAAGCTGGAGGGGATTCATGAACTCTTCGTCGGGCGAAGGACGATAGTCGGGGGGAAGTGTAACAGCCGATTTCGGCGGATTATGGCCGTCTTTATCGGAATTCAGGACCGATGCCATCTGGCTCTCCGACTCGAGGGCTCCGGTTCAAAAGGTCCGGTAGCCCGTGACTTATGATTGACGGCGCCTAATAACGAGCAGCGCGGGGCGACACAAGCGCGCATTCAAGAGAGCGAGCCGGGCGGCGAGAATTTGCAACGGCTGACAGTGCCACGTCCCGACGATTTGCGCGCGCGATCGACGGCATCGACCACAAAGAATAACTCAAGCCCCGCCGTTAACTCCCTTTGTATCAAAACGAGACGTTAACCATGAAGATTGGCGCTGTTCTATATTCGCCACCAACTTATAGCCTATATTCAAGGTTAATGGCGTTGAAGTTTAGCGGTTATCTTGTCTTGTTACAGGGCAGGAAACAGCTTCCGGGTCTCAGAAGGTAACTGACGCGGCCAGAAGCTTGAAGACGAACAAGAGTGGATAGCTATGTCGGTACGGATGGCACTGGCCAAATTATGCGCCTGCACATGCGGTGGCGCGATCATCGGCGGCGGCGCCGTCCATGTTGCCGAGAGCGCCCGGCCAGCCGGGGTCCACAGCAACAAGAGCGTGAAGGCCGCGCCCAAGCGCTATGCCGTGCGGACTGTAAAGCGCAAGGTGGTGAAGACCATGTCCTGCGCGCCGCAGACCGTGTCGGTGACGACGCATGCGGCGCCCATCCCCCTGCCCGCGCCGCTGGCTGCCGCTGAAATGCCGATCATGTCGGGCGGTGGCGGCGTTCCTGTGGTGATGGCGGGCGGCGGCGGCTTTGGCGGCGGCGGGTTCATCGGCGGCTTCTTCGGCGGCAGCGGTGGTGGCAGCAGCGGCGGCTCGGTGGTCATCTCATCGACCAGCAGCTCCACCGGCGGCATCAGCAGCTCGACCAGCTCCACGACGGGCGGCGTTTCGACTTCGACCGGCGGGGTATCGACCTCCACGGGCGGCGTGTCCACGTCCAGCGGGAATGTCTCTACCTCCAGCGGCAACGTGACGAGCAGCTCGTCATCATCGACGTCCAGCTCAACCTCCTCTTCCACATCGTCCAGCACGTCCTCGTCCAGTTCGACGTCATCGAGCACTTCCTCGTCCACGTCGTCGAGCAGCTCGGGCGGTTCCACCAGCAGCGGGGGGCATGACGTGCCCGCGCCGCCGATGGTCCTGCTGTTCGGCGCGGGAGCGGTGGCGCTGATGGCGCGGCGGCGTTTTGCCGAGCGCAAGGCCAAGGTGGCTTGAAGGCTTTAGGGCTGGGATTTGGCCCGGCCTGAATGATGGCGCATCAGGTGGCCCGATAGACCGACGGGCCGATGCAGCCTTTCACGCGGGGGCGTGAGAAGGGGCGGCTCGTGGGGGAGCCGCCCCTTTTTTTGCGGTCGATCGCGTCAGGCCTGCGCGATGATCTTCTCGATCTCCGGCACGGGGTGATTGGCGAGATCCTTGGCAATCTCGCCCACCAGGCGGCTTTGCACTTCCTTGTGATAATGTTTGCGCATGTGGCCGAGCGCGGTCGGCGGGGCGACGACGATGAGTTTTTCAAAGTCGTTGGCGAGCGCGCGCCGCCTGAGCAGGTCGGCTGCCTCCACGGCGAAGCGCGCCTCTTCCTGTTCATGATAATCGGTGTTGCCCATGGTGGCCTGCGCGCCCATTATATAGGGCGCACGGCCCGATAGGTCGGTGGATTGATCCCGATCGGCGGGATTTTCCTGCACCTTCACCGTTTCTGCTTCCAGATTGGGCGCCATGCGGTCGCCCTTGTTTCGGAAGAACAGCATCTTGCGACCGTCGGCAACCAGCACCATCGCGTCATGATCGATCCACATTCCCGGCTCCTTTCCTGTGACTTGCAGTCCCTAACGGACAGGGGCGCATAGGGTTGCGCGGCTGGTCGCGGAACGGCATAGGGCGGACCCATGCATGATATCCGTTTTATCCGCGAAAATCCCGCAGCTTTCGACGCTGGCCTTGCCCGCAGGGGCTTTGCGTCCTCGAGTGCGGACATATTGGCGCTGGATGAGCGAAGCCGGGCGATCAAGACGGAGTTGCAGCAGGGACAGGCCCGCCGCAATGAAGCGAGCAAGGCGATCGGCGCGGCCATGGCGGCCAAGGACATGGAAAAGGCCGAGACGCTGAAGGCCGAAGTCGCGGCGCTCAAGGAAAGCATGCCCGCGCGGGAGGAGGAAGACCGGGAGGTGAGCGAGAAGCTGCACGTCCTGCTGTCGGCCATTCCCAACCTGCCCGCCGCCGATGTGCCCGAGGGTGCCGACGAAGCGGACAATGTCGAGGTGAGCCGGTGGGGCGAGCCCCGCGAATTTGGCTTCACGCCGCAGGATCATGCCGATTTCGGCCCGGCGCTGGGGCTGGATTTTGAGGGCGGCGCGGCTTTGTCGGGCGCGCGCTTTACGGCACTGCGTGGGCAGATGGCGCGGCTGCACCGGGCGCTGGCGCAGTTCATGCTGAATCGCCAGTCGGGCGAAAATGGCTATGAGGAAGTGAACCCGCCGCTGCTGGTGCGGGATGAGGCGCTGTTCGGCACCGGGCAGCTGCCGAAATTCGCCGAGGATTTGTTCCGCACGACCGATGGCCGCTGGCTGATTCCCACGGCCGAAGTCTCCCTCACCAATCTGGTGCGCGAGCAGATTGTCGATGTGGCGAGCCTACCGATGCGGTTGACGGCGCTGACCCCCTGTTTCCGGTCTGAGGCGGGATCGGCGGGGCGCGACACGCGCGGCTTCATTCGCCAGCATCAGTTCGAGAAAGTGGAGCTGATCGCGATCTGCAAGCCGGAAGAATCGGAGGCCGAGCATGAGCGCATGTGCGCGGCGGCCGAGGGCGTGTTGCAGGCGCTGGGGCTGCCCTATCGCAAGGTGCTGCTGTGTACCGGCGACATGGGCTTTGCGGCGGCGAAGACATTCGACCTGGAAGTGTGGTTGCCGAGCCAGCAGACCTATCGCGAGATCAGCTCCATTTCCAACTGCGGCGATTTCCAGGCGCGGCGGATGAATGCGCGGTTCAAGCCGGAGGGCGAGAAGCAGACGCGGTTCTTGCATACGCTGAACGGGTCCGGGCTGGCCGTGGGGCGGACGCTGGTCGCGGTGCTGGAAAATTACCAGCAGGAGGATGGCAGCGTGATCGTGCCTGAGGCGTTGGCGCCTTATATGGGTGGGGTGACGCGGTTGGAGCCTCGGTGATTGTCGAACGCTAGCCTTGTATCTCGTCACCCCAGCGAACGCTGGGGTCTCGGGCGAGGTTGTGCGACATCTCCTGAGATCCCAGCGTTGGCGGACGCCGCCCTACGGGTCGCTGGGATGACGGTGATGGGTTGGGATTTGGAGGGCTAAACGCGCACCCCATGAGGATCAATCCTACCCGCCTTCCCCTGGCGCAAACCGGATTTCTGCGGCGGCGATCGTCCATGCCGATTTGGGCCGATCTGGTCTGGCGGGTGGGGCTGGTTTTTGGGCTGATCGCCTTGGTGCTGCTGATCCACTGGGTCGGGCGCGATGGGCTGAAGGACAATCTGGATAACCAGATCAGCTTTGTCGACGTGCTGTATTTCACGACCGTCACGGTAACGACGGTAGGCTATGGCGACATCGTGCCGGTCAGCCCGGAAGCGCGGCTGTTCGAGGCGCTGCTGGTGACGCCGATCCGGCTGTTCGTATGGCTGATCTTTCTGGGGACGGCCTATAATCTGTTTTTCCGCAACATCTTCTACAGGTGGCGCATGGCACGCATTCAGGCCGATCTGCATAATCATATCATCGTCACCGGATTTGGCACCAGCGGCGGCGAGGCGGTGCGCGAGCTGCTGGCGCGCGGTGTCGATCCGCGCGAGATCGTGGTGGTCGATCCGCAGGACAAGCCGCTGGTGGAGGCGGAGGATCTGGGCTGCAATGTGATGTGCGGCGATTCGACACGGGACGAGACGCTGAAGGATGTGGCGATCGGCCGTGCGCGGGCGATGATCGTTTCGGCGGGACGGGACGATACGTCGATTTTGATAACGCTGACGGCGCGGCATCTGGCCCCTCGCCTGCCGATCAGCATCGTGGTGCGGAACGAGGATAATGAACTGCCCGCGCGGCAAGCGGGGGCGACGACGGTGATCAATCCGGTGAGCTTTGCCGGGCTGCTGCTGGCGGGGAGCACGAGCGGGCGGCATATCGCCGATTATATGGCGGACCTTGCCGCTTCGGGCGGGCGAGTGAAGCTGCATGAGCGGCGGGCGCTGGCTGAAGAGATTGGCGGGCCTTTGTCGGCGATCGGGACGGGACTTGGCGTACGCATCTATCGGGGTGAGCGGGTCATCGGCTTTTGGGAAGAAGGCGCGCGGAAGCTGGAGCCGGGCGATCTTATTATCGAGATTGTTCACGGGGATGAGGTTGGCGAGACGGACCGATTCGCCTGATCTTTCGGGCGGGCGTGACATTTGGCGTGAAAATCCCTATGTGCGCGCCGATCATGGCAACCAAAATCCCTGAAGCGCCGAAGGTCGGCATGGTGTCGCTCGGCTGTCCCAAGAACCTGGTCGACAGCGAACGCATCCTGACCAAGCTGCGCTCCGACGGCTATCTGATGTCCGCCGACTATGCGGGCGCGGACGTGGTGCTGGTGAATACCTGCGGTTTCCTCGATTCGGCGAAGGAAGAGTCGCTGGAGGCGATCGGTGAGGCGATCGCGGAAAATGGCCGCGTTATCGTGACGGGCTGCATGGGCGACGAGGCGGACGTGATCCGCGCCAAGTTCCCGCAGGTGCTGGCCGTTACGGGTGCGCATCAATATGAGCAGGTGGTGAATGCGGTGCATGACGCTTCGCCGCCGGTGCCCAATGCGTTCGTTGATCTGGTGCCCGAAGGGGGCCTCAAGCTGACGCCGCGGCACTATAGCTATTTGAAGATTTCGGAAGGCTGCAACCATCGCTGCTCCTTCTGCATCATTCCGTCGATCCGGGGCGATCTGGTGTCGCGCAGGATCGATGCGGTGCTGCGCGAGGCTGAGAAGCTGGTGCATGCGGGGACGAAGGAACTGCTGGTGATCAGCCAGGATACTTCGGCCTATGGCGTCGATACCCGGCATGAACCGCGCGCGTGGAAGGGCCGCGAGGTGCGGGCGCATATGACCGACCTCGCGCGGGAGTTGGGGCAGTTGCGGACCAGTGAAGGCGTGGCGCCGTGGGTGCGGCTGCACTATGTCTATCCCTATCCGCATGTGGATCATGTCATTCCGCTGATGGCGGAGGGGCTGCTGACGCCCTATCTCGACATTCCGTTCCAGCATGCCTCGCCCACTGTGCTGAAGGCGATGAAGCGGCCCGCGAACGAGGCGAAGGTGCTGGATCGCATCCGCAAGTGGCGGAGCATCTGCCCGGACATCGCGATCCGTTCGAGCTTCGTCGTCGGTTTCCCCGGCGAGACGGAGGCGGACTTTCAGTATCTGCTCGATTGGCTGGACGAGGCGCAGCTGGATCGCGTGGGCGCGTTCCGGTTCGAGCCCGTGGAGGGCGCGGCGGCGAATGAACTGCCGGGCGCGGTGCCGGAAGAGGTGAAGGAAGAACGCTACCAGCGGATCATGGAGAAAACGGCTGCGATCAGCGCCGCCAAGTTGCAGGCGAAGGTCGGGCGCGTGCTGCCGGTGATCATCGATGAGGTTGGCGAACCCGACGAGGACGGATCGGTCGGCGCGACGGCGCGGAGTCAGGCTGATGCGCCGGAGATCGACGGCAATGTGTTCCTGCGTGATGTCGGTGAGGGGCGGAAGGCTGGCGACATCCTCGACGTGGTGATCGAGGATGCCGACGAGCATGATCTTTACGGAGCGCCCACGAACGCGTCCTGATATTCGGTTTTGATCGTTTTCAGCATAGCGGCATCGACGGGCAGCGGGACTTCATAGGTCCCTTCCGAATAAGGCCCGGCGCTGTATGGGCCGATGACGACGACGATCCGGTCGATCAGCTTGCCGCCGCGCGAGGTGGGGACGAGGACTTCCTTCATCGGGTCGATGCATTGGGTGAAGGGATCGTCGCCGCGCATGATCGGCCCGCCCCGTTTTTTCGCGCGGGCCTTGTCGAGACCGTCGCAGAAGGAATCGCGGATCGCGGCAGCGAAGGCGGCGGGCGAGGTCATGAGCGCCTGAACGCTCGTTTCGCGCTTCCGCGCCTTGTCCCAGAGCAGCACGTCATAGCCGGTCATGCCATGCGCGCCGCCGGTGTAGGTGTAGCGGCTCGAGCGAAGCGACAGGAAGCGCGGCGTGTCGGCGGCGACGGTCCAGCGGGTCTCAAGACTGTGGGCGTGGAAGGGAAAGTCGGACTGCTGCGCCGATTTACGGTCGTCCGCCGCCATCTTGAGCGCGTCGGCCTTTCCGCTTTCCATGTCCTTGCGCAATTTTTCGTCGATCTGCGGCACGGCGGACGCTTGCGCAGGCCATGCGTAGAGGAATTCCAGCAGGTCGGTCTTTTCAGCCTGTTGGAAAGGCTGGGACGGCGGCTTTGGCTGTTCCGCGCCCGCCATCCGGTTAACGAAATTGGCCGTGGCGACATCATTGCCGGTGTCAGCGACATTATCCGTCGCCTGATCGCCAGCCGAGGGAGAACAGGCACAGAGAAAGAGGGCCAGTCCTGCGACCGGCCCTGCCTTCATTCGCATTGGTAAGCGCTGCATCAGTGCGGCTTGGCCGCCAGACAACGCTCGCTGATCGCCTTGCGGGCATAGCTGCTCTGAAGAACGGCGGCGGCGTTGGGCCAGCCTTCCGCGATCAGGGCTTGTTCAACCTGATGCGCGCCGTCAAATCGCCCGCTTTCGGCGAGTTGATAGGCACGCGCACGAAGCGCCTGCTGCCGCGCATTATCGCCATGCATTACCATGTCTCTCTCCTTGCCAGTTTGCGTTGACATCAATCTAAACCCTTTGCCGGTCAGGGGCAAATGCGGGATGGCCGGGCCGAGGCGCCGACATCGCAAAAATGGGGCTTTCCAACCCCATCATCCTTGTCCAGAATCCCGCCCATGACCGATTATTCCGACCTGCTGAAAGCAGACAACAATCAGCCCGCTCATATGATCCAGATCGTCGATGCGGAAAGCTTCGAAAACTGGCTTTCCGCGCAGCCGCAGCGCGTCCGGACGATCGTCGCGGCGCAGAAGTTCGCGGGCAAGGGATATGAGCATGCGATTATTCCGGGAGATGATCCTTCGGACTGGTCGGTGGTCGCGGGGGTCGCGAACAAAGCGAAGCTCAGCAGCTGGTGCCTCGCCAAGCTGGGCGAAACATTGCCCGAGGGTCAATATCGGCTGGCGGAGGGGACGGCCGGGCCAGCCATGCTCGGCTGGCTGACGGCGCAATATCGGTTCGACCGCTATCGCCGCGATGAAAATAGCGCAGGGCCGCGCGTGCTGCTGACCAGCGAGGTTGCGCAAATCGACCCGGCGGTCAGGCTGGCGGAGGCGGTGGCGCTAGTGCGCGACCTCGTCAACATTCCCGCTGGCGACATGGGGCCTCAACAGTTGGAGGAGGAAGCGGCGAAGGTCGCCGAAGCCTTTGGCGCGCGCTTCACGGTGACGAAGGGCGACCCGCTGGAGCAGGGTTTCCCGATGATCCATGCCGTGGGCCGGGCAGCGGGCAAGGACTTTGCCCCGCGCCTGATCGAATTGCGGTGGGGCGATGCCAAGCATCCGCGCGTCGCCATCATCGGCAAGGGCATTTGTTTCGACAGCGGCGGGCTGGACATCAAGCCATCGTCGGCCATGCGCCTGATGAAGAAGGATATGGGCGGCGCGGCCCATGCGATCGCGCTCGCCCGGTTGATCATGGGCGCGCGCCTGCCGGTGCAGTTGCATGTGCTGATCCCGGCGGCGGAAAATGCGGTGGGAGGCAATGCCTTCCGCCCCGGCGACATATTGCGCAGCCGCAAGGGGCTGACGGTGGAGATTGGCAATACCGATGCGGAAGGGCGGCTGGTGCTGGCCGACGCCTTGGCGCTGGCGGGCGAGGATGAGCCCGAACTCGTCATCGACTATGCGACGTTGACCGGCGCGGCGCGAGTGGCGGTCGGCCCCGACCTCCCTGCCCTCTTCACCAATGATGACGCATTGGCAGCTCAGATGGACGCGGCGGGTAGCGAAGTGGACGACCCGAGTTGGCGCCTGCCATTATGGGATGGCTATGCCGACATGCTGAAGTCGGACATCGCCGATATCAATAACGCGGGCGAAGGCGGCTTTGCCGGCGCGATCACCGCCGCGCTGTTTCTGAAACGGTTCGTGCCGGACAAGGCGAAGTGGCTGCATCTCGACACCTTCGCCTGGCGGCCGTCGCCAAAGCCGGGGCGGCCGAAGGGTGGTGAGGCATTGGGCCTCCGCGCCGTTTTCCGCATGCTGGAACAACGTTATGAAAAATCAGGGCAGAAATGACCTTTGGTACGGGGCCGTTACGCAACCGGATCGTGCATCGTGCGTTACGGGGGCATGGATGCCGCTTCTGCACAGGAACAGACTACTGAGCTGAACCGCCCAGGTCTGAAACAACTTGCCCAATGGATGCGCACGCTGGTCGATTATGTGCGATCCGGCAGGCCCGATCTTACCAACCGGCAAATGGCGTTGATGATGACCGTTTACATCAGCGCGGGGCCGCATACGGTGCGGGGACTCGCCGAGGCGCTGCATGTGTCGAAGCCGGTTATTACCCGCGCGCTGAACAAGCTTTCGGCGCTCGGATATCTTCGCCGGGAGCGCGATGCGGCCGATCGGCGTAATATTTTCATCACTCGCACCCCCAAAGGGGCGGAATTCCTTGACGCGTTTCACCATTTCATCGCAGGAACCGGCCGCGATGAACGCCACGACTTCAACTCCGCGGAACGCACCGCCTGAACGTATCCGGTTCAAACTTGACGGCCGCTCCGTCAAACTGGACAGCCGCATCCACGCCGCGCGCGGCGACCTGGCTGACCTGTCGCTGGCGGGGGTGCTGTTTTCCGCGCATTATGCCCGTTCGATTGAACTGACCTGCGTTGCGGCGGGCACGCCGCTGCTGTCCTCGCCCGCCGTCACATCTACGGCCGTCAGCGAATTGCTGCGCGGCGAAAGCTTCCATGCGCTGGACATGACCACGGACTGGGCCTGGGGCTTTTGCGGGCATGACGGCTATGTCGGCTATGTGCGGCGCGAGGCGCTGGACACGCATGAAGAGACTAACCACCGGATTTTTGCTGGCACCGCGCCACTATTCAGCGCGGCCGACATCAAGTCGCCCATTCGCGATTACTGGCCGGGCGGCGCGCTGTTCACCGGACAGGCGGCGGACGGATTCGTGGCTTGTGCCGAAGGATATGTCCATGAGCGGCATGCCGTCAGCGCCGATGCGACGGAAAGCGATTGGGTCGCCGTGGCGCTGCGCTACCTTGGCCAGCCCTATGTGTGGGGCGGACGGGGCCATCGCGGCATCGACTGTTCGGGACTTGTGCAGGTCGCGCTGGGTCAGTGCGGGATCAAGGCGCCGCGCGATACGGACTTGCAGCGGGAAGGCATCGGCAACCCCCTGCCCTCCGACGAGCCGTTGAAGCGCGGCGACTTCGTCTTTTTCCCCGGCCATGTCGGCATCATGACGGACGGCGAAAATCTGCTGCATGCCAATGCGCATTGGATGGCCGTGGTTGTTGAACCATTGGCGGATGTGGTCGCCCGGCTGACGGCGGACCATGCGGAACCGATAATTTCGCGGCGGAGGATCGGCGCGTGACCCACAAGATTTTCATCGACGGCGGCGTCGGCACCACGGGGCTGGAGATTATCGAGCGGTTGGCGGGGCGGCCCGAGCTGTCCTTCATCACGCTGGACGAGGACAAGCGGAAGGATGGGGCGGCGCGGCGGGAGGCGTTGAACGCCGCCGATATCGTCATCCTGTGCCTGCCCGACGATGCCGCGCGGGAAGCGGTGGCGTTGATCGACAATGACCGGACGCGCGTGATCGATGCGTCGACCGCGCATCGGGTTGCGGACGGTTGGACCTATGGCTTTGCCGAGCTGGAACCGGGGCACCGGGAAAAGCTGGCGAACGCGCGGTTCGTGTCCAATCCGGGGTGCTGGCCGACCGGCTTCCTGGCGCTGATACGGCCGCTGGTGCTTGGCGGGTTGCTGCCTGCCGACTGGCCGGTGACGGTGTCGGGCGCGTCGGGCTATTCCGGCGGCGGCAAGGCGATGATCGCGGAGTTTGAAGGGACAAGCGGCGCGCCGAGTGCGTTCCGGCCCTATGGCCTGAGCATGACGCACAAGCATATCCCGGAGATGCTGCGCTATTCGGGGCTGTCGCATCCGCCGATCTTTGCGCCTGCGGTGGCCAATGCCTATCGCGGCATGATCGTCGAAGTGCCGTTGCAGCTGCGCGCGATGGCGGGGGCGCCCAAGGTTGCGGACATTCATGCGGCGCTGGCTGATGCCTATGCGGGATCGCCGATCGTGAGCGTTGCTTCGCTGGAGGACAGCGCGGCGATGGGTCAGGTCGCGATCGAGCATGTCGGCGCGACGGATCGGCTGGCGCTGTTCGTCTTCGGCAATGAGGATGCGGGTCAGGTGCGGCTGGTGGCGGCGCTCGACAATCTGGGCAAGGGCGCGGCCGGGGCTGCGGTGCAGAATCTCAATATATTGGCCGGGTTGCCCGAGACGGCTGGGTTGCGGCTTTAGGGCGCGCTCGCTGATGGTTTAAGCGGATCGTCTTACAGCATGCGCATCTAGGCTCCTTTTCCGTCACCCCGGGCTTGACCCGGGGTCCCGCTGCCTGGGCGGTTTCAGATAAGAAGCGGGACCCCGGATCAAGTCCGGGGTGACGATCATTCTAGGATGATCAGGCTCTAATGAACCGTGCCGAGTGGCGCGTCGTAGGTGAGCAGCACGATCAGCCGCTCAATCTGACGCCAGTGGCAGAAATGGATATAGTTGCCGAGGTCGCGGCTGCGGTCGGCGCGCGCGGCGGCTTCATAGCCCGCATTGTCACCGAAGGCCGCCATCAGCTCCGCCGCGTCATCATAGCTTTTGCGGTCGGAAAGATATGGCAACTGCATGTGAACCCCCGAAAATTTCTCGCCGCGATGGAAACCAAGGGTTCAATTGCCGTGCCAGTTTCCCGCTTCCACGGATGGGGGCGGCTTTCGAGGGTGAATGGCGCGTTAGGCAAGTCCCGTTGCGGTACAGTCGTCCTGCAACGGGACTGGGCTGTCTCCCGACGGGACTGGGCTGTCCCGCGACGGGGCGATCCGCAAAGGCTCTGGCCTTGGCGGGCGGGCCGTGGCAAGGGCGGTGCCGATGACCAATGGCAAGAAGAATCCGACGGGCGCGGGCGCCATCATCGCGCTGCTAATCCTGGGCGGCGCGATCATCGGCGGCATGATGGGGCAGCCGAGCGCGGGCCTGCTGACCGGCGCGGCGCTGGGGGGCGTAATCGCGCTGCTGCTGTGGTTGCGCGAACGGGGCTGACGGGGCGCCTTGCCGCGCGAGAATTCGCAGCATAGACAGGCGACATGAAGAAGCATCTGATCGCCATCACCCTTATCCTCCTGCTGATCGCCGGGGGCGTCATTTTCTATCTGGCGCAAGGGGATACGGCGCAGTTGGCGGCGGGTGCGGACACGGGCAAGGAGCCGGTTTTCAGCGCCCCGCGCAGCGAGCTGATCCCTACCATCAACGTGGCCGAAGTGAAGGCCTGGACGGCGGGCGAGAAGCCCGTCGCGGCGAAGGGCCTTGCCGTCGCGCGCTTTGCCGAGGGGCTGGCACATCCGCGATCGATGCTGGTGCTGCCCAATGGCGACATATTGGTGGCCGAGACGAACAGCCCGCCCCGCCCAGCCGGTGGGATCGTCGATCGGGTGATGAGCTATTTGATGGACAAGGCTGGCGCGGGCGTTCCTTCGGCCAACCGTATTACCTTGTTGCGCGACGCGGATGGCGACGGGCGCGCGGAGGTGAAGACGGCGTTCCTGACCGGGCTCAACTCGCCCTATGGCATGGCGCTGGTGGACGGGACGCTTTACGTCGCCAATACGGACGCGCTGATGGCTTTCCCCTATAAGGAGGGCGAGACGCGGATCACCGCCAAGGGGCGCAAGATCCTGAACCTGCCCGCGAACGCGCCCAACATGCACTGGACCAAGAGCCTGGTGGCTGGCCCCACGGGGCTGCTCTATGTGGGTGTCGGGTCGAACAGCAATATCGCCGAGGACGGCCTGGATGGGGAGGCGAACCGCGCGGCGGTGCTGGAGGTCAATCCCAGGACGGGTGACTATCGCATCTACGCTTCAGGGCTGCGCAATCCGGTGGGGCTGGCTTTCGAGCCCAATAGCGGGGCGCTGTGGGGTGTGGTGAATGAGCGCGACATGCTCGGCAGCGATCTGGTGCCTGATTATCTGACGCGGGTAGAGTTTGGCGGCTTCTATGGCTGGCCGTGGAATTATTGGGGCGGTTATGAGGACCGCCGCGTGCAGCCGCAACGGCCCGAAGTGCGCGAATATACCAAGCGGCCCGATTATGCGCTGGGCAATCATGTCGCGCCGCTGGGGCTGGCCTTTGCCGACAAGGTGAAGATCGGCGGGGCGTTCGCGAACGGCGCCTTTGTCGGACTGCATGGCAGCTGGAACCGCAAGCCTGCCGCCGGTTACAAGGTGGTGTTCGTGCCCTTCGAGGCGAATGGCGAGGTGGGCAAGGCCAAGCCGGTCGATGTGCTGACCGGCTTTCTGGATGCGAAGGGCGACGCGCGGGGGCGGCCTGTCGATGTGGCAGGCGACGCGAAGGGCGCGCTGCTGGTCAGCGACGATGTCGGCGGCGTCATCTGGCGGGTGACTGGCGCGAAGTGATTGAGAGCGTGATCGCATTACGCGGGCGCATCCGCATCAAGGCTCCTTTTCCGTCACCCCGGGCTTGACCCGGGGTCCCGCTGGCTGGGCGGCGTAAGATAAAAAGCGGGACCCCGGATCAAGTCCGGGGTGACGACAACTCTAACATGATCATGCTCATGAGCGATTTCCAAGCGCTCGGAACCGAGTGCTGGTCGAAATCGCGGCAAACAAAGGATCAGAGCGAACGGCCGTTGCGGCCCGCCAGTTCAACCACATATTGCCAGGCGACGCGGCCTGAACGGCTGCCGCGCTGAGTTGCCCACTGGATGGCTTCGAGCGGGTCGAAGCTGAGGCCGAGGCTGTTCGCATAACCGGAGACGATGTCGACATAGGCCTGCTGGTCAATGGCATGGAAGCCGAGGCTGAGGCCGAAGCGATCGGACAGCGCCATCTTGTCATCGATCACGTCGCGCGGATTGACCGGGTCATCCTGCTCCGACAGGTGGCGCGGGACGATGTGGCGGCGGTTAGAGGTGACATAGAGGCGGACGTTGGCGGGTCGGGCCGCCGTGCCGCCCTGAAGCAATGAGCGCAGCGCGCGCGCGTCACCGACGCCGTTTTCGTCGAAACCGAGATCGTCGAGGAAAAGGATGAAGGGGCGCTGCGTGGTGCGCAGGAGGGAGAAGAGACGCGGCAAGCTGTTCAGTTCATCGATCGCGCATTGGAGCAAGGCGATGTCAGCGCCCTCCCGTTGGAGCCGGTCGATGACGGCGGCGACGACCGCGGACTTGCCCGTTCCCCGCGCGCCCCAGAGCAGCGCGTCATGTGCGGCGTGGCCAGCGGCATGGCGGCGGGTGTTTTCGAGCAACGTCGCCTTTTGCGCGTCGATGCCGGTCAGAAGGTCGTAATCTACAGGGATAAAGGCATCCACCGCCTGAATCGCGGTGCCGTCCCAGACATAGGCGGGCGCGGCGGCGAGGTCGGCGGAAATGGCCGGTGGCGGCGCGATCCGTTCCAGCGCTTCGGCGATGCGGCTGAGAGTTTCCTTGTTCATGCGCCGGGCTTAATCCGCCTCCCCCGCCCCCGCAAGCCGCGTGGCCCTGTCATTCTTCTGTCGTAATGGACTTTTACTCTGCGGCGCTGGAGCTTATATCGCGGGGCCGTGACCATCCCAAATCCTGCCTATTCCACCCGGATCAGCCGCTATGGCGCCGAAGCCCTGCGCGAGGCCGCGCTGCTGATCCGCGCGGGCGAGCCGGTCGCGGTGCCGACAGAAACGGTCTATGGGCTGGCCGCCGACGCGACGGACGAAAGCGCGGTCGCGGCGATCTACAGCGCCAAGGGGCGGCCGAGCTTCAACCCGCTGATCGTGCATGTTTCGGACAAGGAGATGGCGGAGCGGCTGGCGGTCTTTTCGCCCGTGGCGGACAAGCTGGCGGCGCGATTTTGGCCGGGCGCGCTGACCATGGTGCTGCCGGTACGGGAAGACAGCGGCCTTTCGTCGCTGGTGACGGCGGGCTTGCCGACGGTCGCCCTGCGCCTGCCCGCCCACCCAGCGATGCGCGCGCTGATCCGGGAAAGCGGGCGACCACTCGCCGCGCCATCGGCCAATCGCAGCGGGGCCATCAGCCCTACACGGGCCGAGCATGTGCTCGCCAGCCTGAATGGCAAGGTGCGGCTGATCCTGGATGAGGGGCCGACAAGCGAGGGGCTGGAGTCGACGATCGTCGCGCCTGAGGATGGCCGTATCCGACTGTTGCGGCCGGGTCCGGTAACGGCGGCGATGCTGGAGCAGGCGACGGGCCTTCCTGTCGTGACGGGCGCGGCCGATGCGAAGATCGAGGCGCCGGGTCAGTTGGAAAGCCATTATGCGCCATCCAAGCCGGTGCGGCTGAACGCGTTGAGGGCGGAGAAGGACGAATATCTGATCGGCTTTGGCCTGATGCCGTGCAATATCAATTTGAGCCCGGATGCCGATGTGCAGGAGGCTGCGGCCAATCTGTTCGCGGCGCTGCATGTCGCCGATGCGAGCGCGGCGACGCATATTGCGGTGGCTCCTATTCCGGATGTGGGGATTGGAGTGGCAATCAATGATCGGTTGAAGCGGGCGGCGGCTTGAGGGCTCAAGGACTTTGGCGTCGTTCGGGTGGAGCCTTTCGACAGGCTAAGTGCGGACGGAACCTAGGGCAAGATCATGTTTGAGTGATCGTCACCCCGGACTTGATCCGGGGTCCCGCTTCTTATCTGGCGCTGCTGAGGCAGCGGGACCCCGGGTCAAGCCCGGGGTGACGGAAAAAGGGCCTTAGCGTGCATACTTCCGTGTAGACGATCACACTCTAGATTTGGTCATACAATGTCAGCGGAACGTAACCCGCCTCAATCACAGTCCCGATAGCCAGCGCGTTTGCATTCGCGGCGGCGTTGTTCTTCCGCTTTCTTGCGGTCGCGCGCTTCCCTGGCCTCCTGCTTGCGCATGCGGCGGCCATAGTTGCGGTCGGATTCTTCCTGGCTGGTGGTGGCCCAATCTGCGGCCTGCGATCCGGCGCGCACCGGCAGGGTGGCTACGTCCAGCGCCGTCTTTGCGATGCAGCCCGGGAGGATCAGCATTATTCCGGCGGCGGCAATTGTCGCGAATGGGCGCATTGATATTCCCCTGTGAACTGCGGGCGTGCTTGGCATGGATAGGATTAACCTTAGCCTAAGCGATTTTGCGGGGAATCCACTTTATTCCCGTTCGGGCTGAGCCTGTCGAAGCCTCTCTCTTTCTAAGGGAAGGAAAGCCCTTCGACAGGCTCAGGGCGAACGGGGAGAGGTAGGAAGTTGGGGAATGGACATGAGTCAGGCCCAGATCAGCCCTCGATCCGTTCCGCAAATCCCTTGCGCAATTTGGCGAGCTTGGGGGGAATGACCGCCATGCAATAGGGGTTGCGGTCGCCGACGCGGTCCCAATATTTCTGGTGGTAATCCTCGGCGGGATACCAGGGGGCGTCCGGTTCGATCGTGGTGACGATCGGGTTGCCATGATCCAGTTGCGCGCGGGCGATGGCGGCTTTGGCTTCCGCTTCCTGCTCCGGCGAATGGGGGAAAATGGCGGAGCGATATTGGGTGCCGATGTCGTTGCCCTGCCGATTGAGCGTCGTCGGATCATGCGTCGCGAAGAAGATGTCGAGCAGGTCGCCATAGGAAATGACTTCCGGGTCAAAGGCGATGCGGATCGCTTCGGCATGGCCAGTCGTGCCTGAGCAGACCTGTTCATAGGTAGGATTGGGCAATTGGCCGCCAAGATAGCCGCTTTCGACCGACCGGACGCCTTTCAGATTTTGGTATACCGCTTCGGTACACCAGAAGCAGCCACCTGCCAGCGTCGCGATTTCTTCGGCCATTCGCCTGTTCCTTATCCTGTGTGGGGCACAAGATAGTTATGTTCAGCCAGCCGTTCCAGCCTGCCCTGTGGCTGCCTCCGCCTTGGCGCGTTCTTCGGCGACCAATTCCTTGCGCGACAGTTTGCCGACCAGCGTCTTGGGAAGGTTCAAACGGACCTCGACCTCGCAGACTTTTTCATGCTTTCCGAGTTGGGGGTTAAGCCATGCCTTCAGTGCCTCGCCATCTGTCTTCGCGCCTTCCTGAAGCGTGACGAACGCTTTGGGGGACTCGCCGCGATAGGGATCGGGGATGCCGATAACGAGCGCCTCCTTCACGTCGGGGTGGTGGTAGAGCACCTCTTCCACCTGGCTAGGGAAGACCTTGAAGCCGCCGACCGCGATCATGTCCTTCAGGCGGTCGACGATCTTCACATAGCCGTCGGCGTCGATCAGGCCGACGTCGCCGGTGCGCAGCCAGCCGTCGATGAAGACTTCCTTGTCGGCGTCGGGGCGCTGCCAATAGCCCTTCATGATCTGGGGACCGGCAAAGACCAGTTCGCCGGGCTCACCGGGGGGCGGCGGCCGTGACGGGTCCTCTCGATCCACGAGCTTTACGTGCGTTCCGGGGACGGGTTGACCCACGGTGCCGGGCTTGTTCAGTCCTTCATAGGGGTTGGAGCAGACGACCGGGCTGCTTTCGGTAAGGCCATAGCCTTCGCACAGCTTGGCGCCGGTGACGGCTTCGAACCGTTTCTTGAGTTCCAGCGGCAGCGGCGCGCCGCCCGAAATGCACAGGCGTAGCGAGGAGAAATCGATGTTCGGCGTCGCCGGATGATCGAGCAGCGCCTGGAACATGGTCGGGACGCCGGGCATCGAGGTGGGGCTGGTTCGCTGAATGGCGGCGAGTACCTGTACGGCTTCGAACCGGGGCAGCATCACCATTTCGCCGCCGTTGAGGACCGTACGGTTAAGGACGCAGGTGTTGGCGAAGACATGGAAGAAGGGCAGGACCGCGAGGATGCGGTCGATGGCTTCGGGATGCGGATCGATGAGCCTGATTTGACGGGCGTTGGCGGTCAGGTTCTGATGAGTGAGCATCGCGCCCTTGGGTCGCCCGGTGGTGCCGCCGGTATATTGCAGCAGGGCGACGTCGTTGACCGGATCGATCGCGACAGGCGCTGGGTCGTCGCCGTGGCGGAGCAGGTCGGCATAGTTTGTGATGCGCGGGTCATGCGGGACCGGCGCGGTTTCCTTACGCTTGAATATGCGGAACAGCAGCGATTTCGCGGGTGGCAGCACCTCCGCGACGCAGCCGACGATCAGCCGTTCGAGGCTGCTATTGTCCAGCACTTCCTGCGCGGTGGGCAGCAACGCTTTGGCCGACAGGGTGAAGAGGATTTTGGTGCCGCTGTCCTCGACCTGATGTTCCAGCTCGGCGGCGGTGTAGAGGGGGGAGAAATTGACGACGGTCGCACCCGCCATCATCGCTCCATAATAGGCCGCGACATAATGGGGGACGTTGGGAAGGTAGAGGCCGACCCGGTCACCTTTTCGCACGCCCAGGTCCTGCAGCCCCTTCGCGACCCGGCGGATGACATGGAGCATGTCGCCATAGGTCGTCTTGCGGCCGAGGAAGTCGATCATCACGGCATCGGGATTGGCCGTCGCGCTGTCCACGACCATGTCCACCATCGACATGGGAGGGAAGGACTGATCCCAGGGGAAAGGATGATTATAATGGTCTTTCCAGACCGTCTCGATGCTCTCCATTAACGGAGATGTATGTCAGGCCCCTGCTTTACGCAAGCGTAAAGCAGGGCGCGTCAGGGCAGAATCAGACCTGGCCCTGATTGTTGCTGAACGGGTCGAGGATCGTGGCAACGCCCGAGATCAGCTCCGCCTCGCTCTTCAACGCTTGCTCGGCCCGGCGGGCAGCGTCGTCGCGCTCGCGGCGCAATTCCTCGATCAGTGCCTCGCGGTCGCCGTCCAGGCGGGAATCGGTCGGCGCCTCGATGCCGAGCTTCTTCGCGGCCTTCGTCACCAGCGCGTCCAGTTCCCGCTGCGAACAGAGGCCCAGCGTCACCGGATCCTTGGGCACGATGTTGGAGATGTTCCAGTGCGTGCGGTCACGGATGGCGGCGATGGTGGTGCGGGTGGTGCCGATCAGCTTGCCGATCGCGCCGTCCGAGATTTCCGGGTGGTTGCGCAGGATCCACGCGATGCCATCGGGCTTGTCCTGACGCTTGGACACCGGCGTGTAGCGCGGGCCTTTGGTACGACGGACAGGCTCGGGGCCTTTCAGCATCTTGAGGCGATAATCGGGGTTGGACTCACCCTTGTGGATTTCCTCCATCGTGATTTCATGCGCGCGAACGGGGTCGCGGCCGGTATATTTGGTGCCAGCCGTGTCATCGGCGATCGCCTGCACTTCCAGAATATGGAGCCCGCAAAATTCCGCGATCTGATCAAAGCTGAGCGCGGTATTGTCGACCAGCCAGCTGGCGGTTGCATGGGGCATGAGAGGCTGGGACACGAGGATTCTCCGGCACTAAAAACAACAAGGGCCGCCCAAGCAGGGCGGCCACGCCCGTCCTGAGATAGTGCAAGAAACCCGGTGGAGCAAGGAAAAGCGTCAGGCCGCGCTGTCTCTGACGACGGGATCGATGCAGTGGAGGCCGGTCAGGAATTCGTCGGCGCTGCGTTCCCAGCTGAAGCTGCGGCCATGGGCGGCGCAGGCGGTGCGATCGCAGCGCAGGGCGGCGGCGACGGCGTCCTCCAGATTTTCGGACAGGGCGCCGGTTTCGGGCGTCACGATGTCCACCGGCCCGCTGACCGGATAAGCCGCGACAGGAGTGCCGCAAGCCAGTGCTTCGATCATCACGAGGCCGAATGTGTCGGTGCGGCTGGGGAAGACGAACACGTCGGCGCCGACATAGGCGCCCGCCAGCTCCTGACCAAACAGAGGGCCGAGGAAATGCGCGTCGGGATAATCGCGTTCCAACTGGGTCCGCGCCGGGCCATCGCCGACGACCACCTTGCTGCCGGGGTGATCATTGGCAAGGAATGCCTCGAGATTCTTCTCGATAGCGACCCGGCCGACATAGAGCTGGATCGGGCGCGGGAGATTGGCGAATATCGTTGGCGGCGTTGCCTCGGATGTGAAGGCGGACAGGTCCACTCCCCTGCCCCATGGCCGCACCTGCGCCAACCCATGGGCGTGCAACTGCTGCCGCACCGATCCGGTGGAGACCAGCACCGCCCGCGCCGGGCCATGAAACCAGCGAATGTAGGACCAGAACCAGCGCGCGGGCAGTCCTGTCCGGCGCGAGACATAGTCGGGAAAATGCGTGTGATAAGCGGTGGTGAAAGGCACCCCGCCCCGCAGGCACCAGCGCCGCGCGGCAAGGCAGAGCGGCCCTTCGGTTGCGAGATGGACGGCATCCGGTTCAAAGGCCGCGATCGCGTCGCCCACCACGCCCGATCGCACGAAGGCCAGGCGGATTTCGGGATAGGTCGGACAGGGGAAAGAGCCATAGAGATCGGGCGAGATGACCTTGACGGCGTGCCCCCGCGCCTCCAGCTCCGCCTGGATGGTCTGGAGCGTTCGGACGACGCCATTCACTTGAGGCGACCAGGCGTCGGTCACGATGACGATGCGCATCAGGCGGCGATCCTCACCTGATCGCCCACGGCGCGTGCCGCGACTTCATCAGCCCAATGCAGCACCTCCATACGGCCGTCGAAATGTTCGACAAGCGCGGTGCATCCCTCGACCCAATCGCCGTCATTATAATATTGGATGCCGCCGATCTCACGCATTTCGGCATTGTGGATGTGCCCGCAGACCACGCCATCGACGCCGCGTGCGCCCGCCTCGTGCGAAACCACTTCTTCAAAGCGGGAGATGAACTCGACGGCGTTCTTGACCTTGTGCTTGGCCATTTTGCTGAGCGACCAATAGGGCAGACCCATGCGCTGGCGCACCGCGTTCACCACGACGTTGAGCCGCATCAGCAAGCCGTAGGCGGCGTCTCCCACGAAGGCGAGCCAGCGATGGGCCAGCATGATCGTGTCGAACTCATCGCCGTGCAGGACAAGGAGCTTGCGGCCGTCCGCAGTCTCATGGATCGCCTTGCGCCTGATCTCGACCCCACCGAAGCTGAGGCCCGTGAACTGGCGGAACATCTCATCATGATTGCCGGGGATATAGACGACGCGAGTGCCGCGCTTGGCACGCTTCATGATGCGCCAGACCACGTCATTATGCGCGGCGGGCCAGTAGAAGCGCCTTTTGAGCCGCCAGCCGTCAATGATGTCGCCGACCAGATACATGGTCTCGCTATCGACGCTGTCGAGAAAATCGATCAGCAGCTTCGCATTGCAGCCGCGCGTGCCGAGATGGATGTCCGAAATCCAGACCGTGCGGTAACGGCGACGCTTGCCGCCCTGTTCCGGCGTGTCGAAATGTTGAGCGCCTTCGTTCATGTCCGCCAGGAAAGGCAGGCGTGTGATGGCATTCATGATGCAACCCCTGGAGCTATTGTCCTCGGGACCGAATCCTTAGCGGCGCAATGTTACAATCCCGCAGCGAATGTGACGGAAATGCTACGGTTTACGGGGTTTTACGGTATCGCGAAATAGAAGTGATCGACTGTTTTGTAGCCATTGGCGGACATTCCAAATCCTCCCTGCGCGAAGCGTGGGGAGGGGGACCAGTCGCAGGCTGGTGGAGGGGAAAATGGCACGACCTGTGAGATCCCCTCCACCATTCGCTTCGCGAACGGTCCCCCTCGCCATCTCACGATGGGGAGGATTTAGCTATGACCGCAATCCACCCAACAGGCCCTCAGACAGTCAGGACAATCTTGCCGAAATGCTCCCCCGCATCCATGCGCGCATGTGCCCGCGCCGCTTCGGCCAAGGGGAAGCGCTGGTCCATCGCCGGACGGAGCCTGCCTTCCTCCACGAAGCTCCAGACCTCACGGATGATTTCGTCGGCCACCAGACTCTTGAAAGCAGATGAGCGGGGCCGCAGCGTCGATCCGGTCAGCGTCAGCCGCCGTGTCATCACCGTGGGCAAGAAGATTTCCGCCTTCGCGCCACCCAGTACCGCGATCGACACATGGCGGCCATCTTCGGCAAGGCACTGCAAGTTTCGGGGCACATAGTCGCCGCCGACCATATCCAGAACCGCCTGCACGCCTTGACCAGCGGTAATGCGCTTCACCTCTTCGACAAAATCCTGGCCGCGATAATTGATGGCATGATGAGCGCCCCAAGCCTTCGCCTGCTCGCATTTCGCATCGCTGCCGCAGGTGACGATGATGGTGATATCAAAGAGGCGGCAGAGTGAAATCGCCATCGTGCCGATGCCGCTGGTCCCACCATGCACCAGCACCGTGTCGCCTCCGACGACATAGGCACGCTCGAACAGGTTGGTCCAGACGGTGAAGAGCGTTTCGGGCAATGCCGCCGCCTCGACAATGTCATAGCTGTCCGGCACGGGAAGGCATTGCCCCGCTGGCGCAACCGCATATTCGGCATAGCCGCCGCCGGTGAGCAAGGCGCATACGCGCTGCCCGATCAGTTGTTCCGCGCTGCCGCCGGCCGCGACGATCGTGCCGGAAACCTCCAGCCCCGGAATGTCGGACGCTCCAGGGGGCGGCGGATATTTGCCCTGCCGCTGCAACACATCGGGCCGGTTCACGCCTGCGGCGGCGACCCGGATCAACACTTCATCCGCTGCGGGGGCAGGAACCGGACGACGCTCAGCCACCAGAGCTTCGGGACCGCCGGGCGATGGAATGGCAATCGCCATCATTTCATCAGGCAGTGCCGCTTCAAACCCCATGATGGCCAATCCCCCGCAATAATCTGGCACCGCAGCTGAAAATCACAAGCGGCTTAAGGGCCTTATTGACAGAGGCGCCCCGGCGGTCAACATTGGCATTTATGGACATGGACGACGATCTGCCTCGCAAGATTGATGATCCGCTGGCCCAACTGCTTCGACAGGATTTGGGTCCCTTATCCCTTGCCGATCTGGAAGAGCGCATCAGCGCGCTGGAGGGTGAAATCGCCCGAACCAGATCAAAGATTGAAAGCGCCGTTAACCACAAATCAAGTGCTGAGGCGTTATTCAAGCGATGAACCCGCGCCCCGCCCCCTGCGGCCCTGACATGGGCTTTACCGGGTACGGGCAGTCTCGCAATTCCGGCGATCAGGGACCCCTCCTTGATCCGCCGTCGAGCAATGCCGACATATGGTTCAAGTCAGCCCCTCTTTGGGGCCAGGAGTAGAATAGAAATGCCATCTTTCGCACCCGCCCTTGAAACCACGTTGCACAACGCGCTGACCCATGCGTCGGAGCGCCGCCACGAATATGCGACGCTGGAGCATCTGCTCCTCGCGCTGATTGATGACGAGCATGCTTCGAAGGTGATGCAGGCCTGCGGCGTAGAACTTGGCGAACTGGGCGACGCCGTCACCCAATATCTCGACAGTGAACTCGACAGCCTGAAGGTGGAAGGGTCCAGCGACCCCTCGCCAACCAGCGGCTTCCAGCGCGTCGTCCAACGCGCCATCCTGCACGTGCAATCTTCCGGCAAGGATGAAGTGACGGGAGCCAATGTGCTCGTCGCGCTTTTTTCCGAGCGGGAGAGCTACGCCGTCTATTTCCTACAGCAACAGGATATGAGCCGACTGGATGCCGTAAGCTACATCAGCCACGGCGTCGGCAAGGGTACTGCCGTTCCGGAGCAAGGCGCCGCAAAGGGCGCTCCGGAAGAGGAAAAAAAGGCGCAGGACAGCAAGGGCAAGAAGGACAGTGCCTTGGAGCAGTTCACGGTCAACCTCAATGAGAAGGCGATGCGGGGCAAGGTTGACCCGCTGATCGGCCGCAGCGCCGAAGTCGACCGGACGATCCAGATCCTGTGCCGCAGGTCGAAGAACAACCCGCTCTATGTGGGCGATCCGGGCGTGGGCAAGACCGCGATTGCGGAAGGCCTCGCGCGCAAGATCGTCGAGGGCGATGTTCCAGACGTACTCAAGGAAGCGGTGATCTACTCGCTCGACATGGGCGCGCTGCTGGCTGGCACCCGTTATCGCGGCGATTTCGAAGAACGGCTGAAGGCGGTCGTCACCGAGCTGGAGAAGATGCCGCATGCGGTTCTCTTCATCGACGAAATCCACACCGTGATCGGCGCTGGCGCAACCAGCGGCGGGGCGATGGATGCGTCCAATCTGCTCAAGCCTGCTCTGTCAGGCGGCACGATCCGCTGCATCGGTTCGACCACCTACAAGGAGTTCCGCAACCATTTCGAGAAGGACCGCGCCCTGCTGCGCCGGTTCCAGAAGATCGACGTCAACGAACCCACCATCGAAGACACGATCAAGATTCTCGCTGGGCTGCGCAGCGCCTTTGAGGAGCATCACAACGTCAAATATACTCCCGACGCAATCAAGGCGGCGGTGGAGCTTTCGGCGCGCTACATCAACGACCGCAAGCTGCCGGACAAGGCGATCGACGTGATCGATGAGGTCGGCGCGATGCAGATGCTGGTGGTGCCCAGCAAGCGCAAGAAGACGATCACGCCCAAGGAGATCGAGCAGGTCATCGCGACCATGGCGCGCATTCCTCCCAAGACCGTCTCGGCCGACGACAAGTCGGTGCTGGGTTCGCTCGACACCGATCTCAAGCGCGTCGTCTTCGGCCAGAACCGGGCGATCGAGATATTGTCCTCCGCGATCAAGCTGTCGCGGGCGGGCCTGCGCGATCCGGAAAAGCCGATCGGCAGCTATCTCTTCTCCGGCCCCACGGGTGTCGGCAAGACGGAGGTTGCGCGCCAGTTGGCGAACCTGCTCGGCATCCCGCTCCAGCGGTTCGACATGTCGGAATATATGGAGCGGCACTCGGTCAGCCGCCTGATCGGTGCGCCTCCGGGCTATGTCGGCTATGACCAGGGCGGTCTGTTGACCGATGCGGTCGATCAGAATCCGCACAGCGTCCTGCTGCTGGACGAGATCGAAAAAGCGCATCCCGACCTGTTCAACATCCTGTTGCAGGTCATGGATAATGGCCGCCTGACCGATCACCACGGCAAGACGGTGGATTTCCGCAATACCATCCTCATCATGACCACCAATGCCGGTGCGTCGGACATGGCAAAGGAAAGCATCGGCTTTGGCGAACTGACCCGCGACGATGTGCAGGAGGATGCGGTGAAGAAGCTCTTCACCCCCGAATTCCGTAACCGTCTCGATGCCATCGTCCCCTTCGGCTATCTGCCGCCGGAGATCGTGGCGCGGGTCATCGACAAGTTCGTGCTCCAACTCGAACTGCAACTGGCCGACCGCGACGTCCACATCACGCTGGACGACGATGCCAAGGGCTGGCTGACCAAGAAGGGCTATGACAAGCTCTACGGTGCCCGCCCGATGGGCCGCCTGATGCAGGAAAAGATCAAGCAGCCGCTGGCCGAGGAACTGCTGTTCGGAAAGCTCGTCCATGGCGGCGAGGTGCATGTCCGGCTGAAGGACGATGCGCTGGCCTTTGAAATCACCCCGGCCGCTCCGAAAAAGGGCAAGAAGGGTGGCAAGGCGAAGCCTGCGGAATCGGCCAAGTAAGCAGGCCGAGGCACGAGATATGAAAGGGCGGCTCCCACGGCCGCCCTTTGTTTTTGGGCAAAGCCTGCGAGCGTCAGGAGGATCGCATACCCCCTCCCGCAAGCGGGAGGGGTTAGGGGGTGGGCAAGCGCAACATCAAAGGTGATCTGAAACGGCCACCCCACAATCAAAATTCCATTGGTCGGCACCACCAGCATTTGCCAATCTGGCGCCCGCGAATTCCAACCACGTCTTCACGAGGGAAGAGTCACATGGCCGCAGACATCACCTTCTACACCAACCCCATGTCGCGCGGGCAGATCGCACGCTGGATGCTGGAAGAAGTTGGCCAGCCCTATGACATGATCATCCTGGACTATGGCACCACCATGAAGGCGGCCGATTATCTCGCCATCAATCCGATGGGCAAGGTTCCCGCCATCGTCCATCAGGGCAAGGTCGTGACAGAGGCCGCTGCGATCTGCGCCTATCTGGCCGACGCTTTCCCCGCCGCAGCCCTCGCGCCTCCGCCGGAGCAGCGGGCGGATTATTATCGCTGGCTGTTCTTCGCGGCTGGCCCGGTCGAAGCGGCTGTTTCCAACAAGGCGATGGGCCTCACTGTTCCTGAAGACCGCGAACGCTCCATGGGCTACGGCAACTATGGCCAGACGCTCGCAACGCTGGAGAAGGCCGTGTCAGGCGATCAATGGATCTGCGGCGGCCAGTTCACCGCGGCCGATGTCTATGTCGGCTCCCAGATCGACTGGGGATTGAGCTTCGGCACGATGGACAGCCGCCCAGCCTTCGAAACCTACGCCGCCCGCCTCCGTGAGCGCCCCGCCTACAGGCGGCAGAAGGAACTCGACGGCGCCCTCATCGCGCAGATGCAGAAGCCGGCATAAGAAAAAAGGCCCGGTGGCGCATGCCATCGGGCCTTTTTCATGTTCGGCACCGCCGCCGGAAGATCAGCGGCGATCACCCATGAAGCGCAGCAGGAACAGAAACATGTTGATGAAGTCGAGATAGAGGTTCAGCGCCCCCATCACCACCGACTTGCCCATCATGTCCGTGCCAGCAACGTGGGCGTAGATGCTCTTGATCTTCTGCGTGTCATAAGCGGTCAGGCCCGCGAACAGCAGCACGCCGATAAAGCTGACCACCATGTCCATCGCGCTCGACCGCAAGAACAGGTTGATGAGCGACGCGACCAGCAGGCCGACCACGCCCATGATCAAGAAGGTGCCAAAGCCCGAAAGATCCTTCTTCGTCGTGTAACCCCACAGGCTAAGGCCCGCGAAAGCCGCTGCCGTCGCGAAGAAGGTCTGCGCCACCGACGTGCCGGTATAAACCAGCAGGACCGAGGAAAGCGACAGCCCCATCATTGCGGCATAGGCCCAGAACATCGCCTGCATCGCGACAGTCGACAGGCGGTTCATGCCAAAGCTCATGATCATCACGAACGCCAGCGGCGCAAGCATGATGACATATTTGAGAATGCCGGGGCCAGCCAGGATCTGATAAGCCAGCCCGCTCGACGCAAACAGCATGGCAACGACGCCCGTCAGTAGCACGCCGCTCGCCATATAATTGTAAACCGACAGCATATAGCTGCGCAGGCCAGCGTCGAAAGCCTCGCCGCGCGCAACCGTCGTCCCGCCGAAACCGGCAATGTTCGAGCGGGGGTCAGACCAATTGGCCATGAGATAATCTCCTTCACCGGCGCACTTCGCCGACATTGCTATTATCGCCATATCTGGCCGCTAATTCAAGGGAAGAGCGACTGGAACGCTCTAACGACATAGGATGGTTTCCTGGCTCCTCTTCCAGCGCACCAACTCCACCCTTCCTCCGCTTCCGCTGACACAATTCCCCAGGCTCGCTATAATGGCCTCATGCACCGCCTGTTCGTCGCCATTCGCCCGCCTGAGCCGATCCGGGCGCGCTTATTGTCATTGATGAGCGGCATCGCTGGCGCGCGATGGCAGAGCGAGGATCAACTGCACCTGACCTTACGCTTTGTAGGAAACGCCGACCGGCACCAAGCCAACGATCTGGCCGAGGCGCTGGCAGCCGTGCGCTTCGCTCCTGTCGCGATCTCCCTGTCCGGCCTCGGACAGTTCGAGCGCAAAGGGCGAACCGACACATTATGGGCAGCCGTTCAACCTCGCGATGCGCTCGACCAGCTTCATCGGAAGATCGACCGCGCCTGTGTTGCGGCGGGCTTTCCGGCTGAGCAACGCGCCTATCTGCCCCACCTCACTCTCGCCCGCTTCGGCCGTAACGGGGGCAGCACGAACGGGTTCCTAACCTATCACGCCGGACTTTCCAGTCCTCCATTTCTGGTGGACGAATTTGCCCTTTTCGAAAGCCACCTCACGCAGAATGGAGCGCATTATGAGATGGCGGCGGTATACCCTGCCGACCCGTCCGCTCTCTAAAATACGTGCCCGCCGGGCGTCTTCAACCGGCGGACAATATACCACAGGCAATGCGCCCGCCTGCGTTACCCGCAGGATCGGTCTTGTTGTCATCCGCCTGAGCATGGATCACGATGGCGGCGCCATCTGCGTCCAGGACCGCATTGGTCCCACTGCGCAAGGTCGCGCCGGAGACCACGAACTCCATTCGCCCAGTCCCATCCGGTCCAGCGGTCAGGTTTGGCATGTCTCCCATATGCATGCCCGCCGGGTTATCCCGGCCATGTTGGCGCGCGGTTGGATTCCAATGCCCACCGGCACTCTTGAAGTCGGGCGGCGTGCATGTTCCGGTCATGTGGATATGGACCGCATGAACACCAGGCGTGAGCCCGCTTGCCCGCACATCGACATGCAGGCCGTCCGTCGCTTCCGTCACCTTCGCTTCGCCCCGAGCCAACCCGTCCGCAGCCAACAAGACAGCGCGTGCATTTAGCATCCCGGCCGACCCGGAATTCAAAGCCCCGCCATCCCCGCTCGCGCAGGCAGTCAGGCAAAGTGCGAGGGGCGCAAAGACGATTAGGGCGTTTTTCATGATCAAATGCACTCCCGGTGAAGCAATAGCTGGCGAACGCAGCAAGTCGCCATTTGTTGCGCATATAGTCCACAATGCCAACCGATCTCCCCAACGCTGACGGCCAGACGGAGGCTATGAAACCACTCGCTCGCCGATGCGCCTGATCACCGCAAAGGAAAAGGGGCCGGTCTTTCGACCAGCCCCTCAACCTTGTTCCATCCGCGAAGATGGAAATCTTGCTTACTGACCCGAACCCGGACCGTAAGTGATTTCCACGCGACGGTTCTGCAGTTCGCGAACACCGTCGGCGGTTTCGACGCGGGGGTTCGATTCACCGAACGCCTGGGTCGTGATCACGCCGTCAGGGATACCCTTCGACGAGATGTAGGCCTTGACCGCGTCAGCACGGCGCTGCGACAGGCCGACGTTGTACGATGCCGAACCCGAACGGTCCGCATAACCTGCCAGCATGACCTGGGCGCTGCCGCAGTTGCTGTAGGCCGAAACCGCGTTGTCCAGAATGGTCGCGGCGTCAGGCGTGACGTCCGACTTGTCCCATTCGAAGAACACGATGTACGGCCCAGGGCTGCACTCAGCGACCGGCGGAGGCGGCGGCGGGGGCGGCGGGGGCGGCGGAGGCGGGGGCGGCGGAGGCGGCGGAGGTGCAGCCGGCTCACCGAAGTTATACGCCAGACCCAGCAGAAGGCTGTGCGTGCGCAGCTTCGTGCTGACATCGCCACCGGCAACGCCCACCGAAGTGGTGTAGGCCGGAACCAGATCAATGTTGTCCTGATTGAAGAAGCGATACTTCAGCGAGACGTCAACATTGTTGGTCAGCGGATAGCGAACGCCCGCAATCGCCTGCCAGGCGAAGCCGGTGTCGCTGTCGTTGACCAGGTCATTGGCCAGCTTGGCGCGCGAAACGCCAACGCCGCCACCGACGAAGCCCTGCAGGCCGTCGTCCGAACCGAAGTCAAGCAGACCGTTCAGCATGAACGAAAGGGCCGACGCGGAACCGCCGAAACCGCTGTTGTCCAGGTCAACCTTGGCACGCTTGTAACCAGCTTCGGCTTCAAGACGGAAACCGCCGAAGTCGTAACCGATGACCGCATCACCGTCCCAACCCTTGTGGTAGTCGACATTTTCCAGCGTGGTGCTGGCAGTGCCAAGACCAGTCGTTGGATCGATACCGGGCGTGAAGGTGATGTCCTGATCTTCAACAATGGTAACACCGGAATCGATTCCGATATACCAGCTGTTATCACGCGCCAGGGCCGGGGTGGCCAGGGCGGAGGAGGCAAGCACAGCCGCGAGGGCAAGCTTCCGCATTTGAATTCCCCTTTCAAAAGTGTCACGAAGGACTGCTGAAACCATGTATCGGCAAGAAAGTTTCATGGCAAGTCCACAATTGGTGAAACTGTTGCTCAAATACATCACACGGCTCGAGAAGCCCGGTAGCACAAGCATTTCCGCGAGCCTCTATTGTAAAAGATGGACACCCCTCAAGTCATGGTTCGATCAGTCCGTGACTGCGCATCGCATTTAAAATCGATACCAGGGAACTTCTCGCCTCACTGTCGATGGAGCTTCCCCCCACGGGGTTGGCTATGGCCGGCTGCCGGGCTCCCGCAACCCGCTCGCCCCCTACATAGAAGCCGTCGCTGCGAGCCGCTGCATCCTGCCAATCGCTGCCGTCGAAATACATCGAGTGCCCCCGGTCCACGACCCGCAGCCTCAAGCCCGCACGCGGCGCGACAAACCGCCATCCGCCTCCAGTCCAACAGGCGACCGACCCATCCTGCCCCGACCAGCTTCCTGAAGCGCCTTCCGCCACGATCCAACACTGGCCGTCGTCGGGCGAAGTTGGCGGCACATCCTCGTCAGCGCTTTCCACCGCGCCATGCAGCAGCATGTCGATCCGCGCCAGCGCCTCGTTGTGAAAGACTTCCTTCTGCGCCTGCCCGGCGAAAAGCTGGGGCAAGGCCCAGCGAGGCGTCGCATCGCTCGTCATGATCGAACTTCCTTTTTCCAATTGTCGATTATCAAAGCGGCAAGACGATCCGCGCCGCCCGTCCCAGGGCGAAAGAGCCGATCTGCCGCACCTCGATCGTCAATGCGCCGCCGCCATCCGCGTCGAATGCGTCCGCGTCATATGCCCATGACGGCGATGTGGACTCGATCCGGCGCATCAGGGCGCCATCCGCCAGCACGCGCAGTTCGTAACACTCACTTTCCTCGCCCAGCGGCACATCCGCCCCGCTGATCCAGCGCCAGCCATTCCTGCTCCGCCGGACCCAGCTCAGATTCCATCCGCCCGCCCCGTCGGCAACGGCGCGAAGGTGAACGGGCGCCACCGGCGTCACCGCTTCCCCGCTGACGGTCAGCTCTGCCTCCACCGGTTCCGCATCGCCAATCCCGACCGCCGAAAGCCGCAGCGTGCTGCCGATCTCGCCATTGCCCAGGGCTGCAAAAGGTTCGGCAAGCCGCTCCTCCTCGATCAGCAGAAACGGCTCGCCAGCGACATGCGCATCCATAGCCCATTCGGTCCCGAACAATCCCCGCCGCAGCCCCTCCAGCCGGAAGCTCGCCGCCCCCGTCTGCACCGCGCGGGAAAATTGCAGAAGCTCCCGTCCAACCATGCAAAGATTGCGCCCCTGCGCCAATGCCGCCTCATCCGCGTCGCCCAGTTCCATGTCGGCAGCCAGCAGCGTCACATGCAAGCTGTTGACCAGATCGATCAGAGCCCAGCTCCCCGGCCCCAACACCTCGTCGGCCTCCCCCATCACGGCACGCGGCGCGGTGCGGCCGACCGGATTGGCTTCTCCCGTCTCGCTCATCACGAACAGGGCCGCGTTCCTCCACCCCTCCCCGCCACTGGCCGCCGCAGCGATCAACGGCACGGTGGCCGCCGTCTCCCGCAGCGGCGGAAGGTCGGTCAGCATCAATATAGTAGGTCCATGCGGCGCATCCGCCTGCCGCACGATCGCGCCGGAGGACGCTCCCGCAGGCAAGACGCCTCCCGCCCCCGGCACCCGCCGCAGCGCCAACCGAACGGCCATGGCTTCCCATTCCCGTTCCTCCACCCGCCAGCGGCCCGGCATGGCCTCGACCGTCACCAGATCACCGGGCTCATGGCGCAGGGCGTCCCACCCGCACCGCAGCGTCATGGCGGATCGGCCCGTCCAGTCATGACCAAGATGACGGGCCGCCAGACGGCGCGCGGCATCGCCCGACATGGTGACCGGCAGATCGATCCCGCGCTCGACCCGCCCCGCGCCCGGCCGACTGACGCGCTGCACCCCCGCCTGATAGTCCCGCGCCGCATCATAATGGCGTAGCGACAGGGCCAGCGGCACCGCATCGGCACTCTCCCCCGACTGTTCGACGGCGTCGATGGCACGGCCATTGATACGCTTGCACAAAGCGCCCGCGCCGATCTCACCACCCGTCTCATCGCCCCCCGTGCCGGTCAGCCGCAGTCCATCTTCACCAGCAACAAAGGCAAGGTCCCATGCCTCCACCAACGGACCAATCGCGTCGATCACATCAGCTCCGCCCGCCGCAAAGCCATCGACGGTTCCATCTACGACCGCCTCAAGCACATCCCCATTCAGATCGACGGCCACCGTCCCGATCGTCACCACCCCCTCATCCGCCTCCACCTCGAAGGTCAGCGAAGGAATGCGATTGCCATAATCGGCAAGCTGCAAATCCTCGAACACTGCATAGGCAATGCCCCGATGCCCCGGCGTCCGGTCAACGCCCTCCGCCGAAGCGATGAGCGGATCGGCAGCCTGATCTTCGCCCCCCAAATGCAGGCGGAACGCGCTCAGCCCCGACTTGAAATCCCCGCCCACGCCGCGCAGCAGATTGCCGTCCGCCCATATGCGCCGCACCGCCCGCACCCGCCGCGCCGACAACGCAACCGCGAAACTCGCGGAATAGCTATAGCTGGTGACGCTCGGCCGCCCCTTGCCACCGCCACTCTTGTTGCGCTTTTCCTTAAGGTCGGTCGCCCAGATAACCGATCCGGCTGCACGCATCTTCCCGAACAGCTTCGGGATCTGCGCGCCATAGCTCGATGTCTGCAACTGCAACTCGGTCAGCCGCCTGCCCTCGCGCCCCTTGGGCTTGAACAGCACCGCCTGATCCAGGCTGCTGCCGATCAATCCGCCGATCGCACCGCCCAGCGGCCCGCCGATCGCCGTGCCCAGCGCCGTCAGCACTAAAGTCGCCATGTCTGCTCCTATATCGCCCGCCAATGGCCGATGACGGGCCAAGGCGAAGGCCCCGGCGTCTCGACCACGCGCCCCAGTCCCGCATGGGCATGCACATGCCCGCCGGGGACCAAAATCATTAGATGCAACTGCAACGGCCCCGGCCGCACCAGCGCCAGGTCGCCCGCCTGCCCCCGCTCAACCGCCTGCAAGCCCGCCCGCTCCAGCCAGTCGCGCGCCAGAGCCGCATCGCCCGACCGCAGCCCATAGCCTCGCGGCGGTGTACCCTTGTGCCCCGCCTCCGCCAGCGCCAAAGCCGCCAGCCCGACGCAATCGATACCGCTCGTCCTGCTGCGCCCCTGCAGCCGGAAAGGCACCCCCACCAGATCGCGCGCCGCCGCCACGATCCGGCCCCCCATTGCGCCGCTCACGCGCCGGGATAGCGCGTCAGAAGGTCCGTGCCCGGCAAATAAGGCTCCCCCCTGAAATTCACGACATTGGCGAAGCGCGTTCGGCACGTATCCAACTGCCGGTCACAACCTTCTGTCAGCAGCGCCAGCGTCCCTGCCGCCACCGCAAAACATGGCGGATCGGCCAGCGTCACCCCACTTGCCCCATTATCCACGACAGCCTGCACCGCTCCGGCATTGGCGCCCGTCAGCCATCGCAATGTGCCAAAGGCATAGACACCCGCAGCCAACCCTGCCGCACTCACCTCCACATCATCGACAGCCGACACCGCCACGACCTTACGCCGCCCCGCCAGATCGACACGACACTGCCGGTCCCCCAGCCGCGCCCGGCAATCGGGCGATGTAGAGGGCGCAACCGGAGCCTTCAGCGCCGCCATCGCCCCCACCAGCTCCGCCGTGAAAGCCCCGCCCTTTCGCGCCACGCTCCCAATCTCACCCTTCGCGAGCATCAGCCACATCTCGCCCGGCGCTTCCCATTCCGTCAGCCGCAACTCCAGCGCAGCCCCGTCCCAGCGGCCCGCCATCAAATCCGCCTCATTGATCGCATCCGCAATCAAGGCGCCCTGCAAGTCGGTATCGCCCCCCTCCGCACTGATCCCGCTGCGAACGGCCGAAGGCGTCATCCCCGGCGCGGCGCGATAGCGCACATGCCCGATCTCCAGATCACGGTCATGGCTCGTCAGCCCAATCGTCACCCCATCCCGCCGCTCCAGCCGCCAGCAAAAGGCCAGTGTCGCCAGCGGCTTCTCCAAAGCCTCCAGCCCGCTCATTCCCGTATCTCCACCAGCGGCACCGAAGGTGCCTCACCCGCCGCAAAGGTCGCGCGGTTGACGTCCAGCCTGTCCTCGGCAAAGCGCACCGGCACGTCGAAACGGAACCCCGCCGTCAGCAACGCGCCCACCGCCGGAGCCTCGTCGAACGCGATGACGCCCAGTCCCGCATGGCTCCACCCGCTGCTCAGCTCGACGCCATCCACCGCCACGCGAATGCTGCCCGCCACCGGCCGGGTGATCCGCCGCACCTGCGCCTCCTCACCGTCGCCATAATAGCGCTGCAACGGAAACTCCGTCCGCACGCCATCCCCGGTTCCCAGACGCTGATCCAACGAACCCGGCACCATCCCCGGCGCACAGCTGCGGTCGTCATAAGGATCGGTAAAACGGAACCCCCGCGCCGCCCCACGTCGCGCCCGGAAAAAAGCGATCAGCTCGACAATGTCCGCCTCCGATCGCACCCCCGGCCCCGCATCGAAGGACAGCCGCGCATCCGCCCAGTCGCTGCTCCGTCGCTCATGCCCGGACGGGCTCTCCACCACCTGCGTCGAAAAAGCAGGCGACAGGCTCGCGTCCCGCCCAATGGCGATCGGAAACGCCACATCGTCAAAGGCTTGCATCTCATCATCCCCCTGAAGTCTGAAGCAGGTGAAGCCATCCCGCGCCACCTGCGGCAGCGCCCACACGAATGTCGCCGCCGTCCCCCGCCGCACCGCCGCCTCCGCCGCGTCAGCGATCTGCCGCCACTGCGCCGCCTGTTCGCCAAGCAGCACGAAGCCAGAAAAATAATGCTGCTCTTCCACCGGATAGCCGAGCCGCGCCGTCGCCACTTCGATCCCCCGCGAGGTGCGCGTAGGTCGCCACTCCGTCACCCAGTCATAATCTTCCAGCTGCAACACATCGAAGGCTGGCGCAGCCCACCCCACCGGCATGTTCGCCCGCTTGGCCTCCGGCGCGAGCGGGTCCAGTACCGTCGGCAGATAGGCGAGCAAATGCGTCACCGCCCCCGGCGCCACCCCCTTCACCCAGGCACACAGCGCCGCCGTAGACGCCGCCAGCACCGCCCCCGCCTGATCCAGCAGAGCCTTTTGCGGCCCGCTCAACACACCCCGCACGTCGCTGATCGAAACCGGGCTCCCACCAAAGGCAGCCCGCGCCGCCGTATCATAGATGCAGATCCGCCCATCGTCAGGCATCACCCACCACCATGGCTCGCCCACCTGAAACTTGATCGGAATACCGGCACTCAACCCAATGGAAACAAAGGCCCCGGCCACGAGCCGCAAATAGCTCATCGCCCCATCATGCGCAGGCGACAGCAAAGTCGAGGGCGGCGACCAACCCGTCAGCGCCGCATCACCATTCTCCGCGCGTTGCTTCCAATCGTTCCAGCAATGCGCATCCAGCAACTCATAGGAAAGCGACCAGATCACCCCTAGCCCCAGAGCCTTTGCCCGCCCCGAAAAGTCAGCATGCCAAGCCGCACAGGGCGCGTTCAACACGCCTCCCGCCAGGCTCACATAAAAACCACCACCCAGCGGTTCGAGCCGGAAATAATGGCTCATCCCCACATAATGGTTGATGTCGCCGCGATAGCCCAGCGCATGGATCGCATCGACGATCCGCTCGGGCGTCTGGTTGAAACAATCATCATAGCCTGTCGCCATCGACAGCCCATGTTCCGGCACCATCACATCGCCAACGCTCAGCACCGACCCCGCGCCATCGCAGCGCATGTTCGACAGCTCTGCCCAACCCTCGACCCCCGCCGCAAAGGCTGTGGCCCCAGCATCATAGCCCGGCGCAGCAAGCGATATGAACATCCGGTCCACATCACCCGCCCAAACCGGATCAGCCTCGCCCGGCAGCAGGAACCCCCCATCCAGATCAGCGAAATTCAAAACGATGTCAGCGTCTTCCGCCGATCCACTCGCATAGTTCCAAAGCCGCACATACCAGGACCTCGGATCGCCCCCGGCATCCCGGCCCTCGATAGTCAGCGTAGGTCCATGCACCTCATCCAGCCGCTTCAGCCCCCCGCTCCGCCAACGAAACCGCAACACGCAATCTCGAAAATCCCGCGCCGTCTCATAGGCCAGCAGCGGATGGCTCCACTTGTCCTCCGCCTCCCAGATCAGCCCCGCCAGATCGCCGGACCCGTAAAAAACCGCGTCAACCCGCAGTGCATCCGCCGCCGTCGTAACGACACTAGCCATCATCGGCCGCGGAAAGTTCACCGTCCAATGCGTTGGCGCGAAACGCTTCATGAAGCGCTCTTCCTGCCCCCGCCGCGCGTCCGCCAACCAATAGCCAAGCCCACTCATCCGTTCAGCGCCCCCCTGACCGCCCGCGCCACCTGCCGCGCGCTCCGCGCCAGCATCCGCGCATTGTCGAACCCTTCACCACGCCCCTGCACGGCGATGTTCACGCGCACATCCCGCGCGCCGCCGCTACCATTCGCCATCACCTGCCCACTGGCGGTCGGCACGAACAACTCAGGCCCCCGCTCACCAACGACATAGGCCCGCCCCGGTGACACCGGCCCGCCAGTAGCCCGCCCCGGCAATCCCAGCGCCGCCCCCGCCAACGTCAGCAAGGAACCACCCACGCCCCCAACACTAGCCGCACCAGACCGAACCGCCCCCGCCGCAATCTCTTCCAGCACTGACAGCGCAACCTGCTTCAGCTCCTCAAAGCCAAAGCGCCCGCTCCGCACCGCACGCAGCAACCCCTGCTCAATCCGCCGCCCCGCCCGCTCCGCGCCTGAAGCCAGCGGCCCTTCCAACTCCCCCCGCATCGCTTCCACATCCCGCGAAAGCCCCTGCGTATCCGCCCGAACCCGCACCACCAGCGTCTCGATGTCCTCGTCCATCCCCTGCCTCCAAGAGCCACCAAAATAAGCCCCTCCCCTTCAGGGGAGGGGTTGGGGTGGGGGCGGCCCCCACGCGACCACTCTAATTCTGTCCGGAGATCACTGCCTCAATCAGGCATCACCCCCAGCAACCGCTCCAACTCCCCCTTATCCACCCCTACCACCGGCTCGTCCTCACCCCGAGCAGCCCGCAACACCGCCTCCAACTCCACCGGCGTCGCGCGCCAAAACTCATCCGGCCGCCACCCCAGCAACCATCCCGCGACGCCAGCCAGCCGCGCCGCCGCTTTGAAGAAGCTCATCGTCCCCCCAAAATCTGCCTGATGATCCCGCTCAGCACCGGCGAGAGCTTCACCAGCCCCGCCTCAACGATCGCCTCGCCCAACCTCTCGCGCGTCAGCCCCACGGGCGCATCAGCAAGGCAATGCCAGAACAGACCCGCCATGTCGGACAGCGACAACTTGCCCGCAGCCGCCCGATCGACCAGCTCGAACAACGGCCCCAACTCCTGCTCCGCCGCCACCAGAGCCGCAAAGCTCGGCCGCAACCGCAAAACCTCACCAGCCACTTCCAGCGCAGCCTCGCCCCTTGCGCTATTGGGCGCCTCATTCACCGCGCTCATTCCGACACCACCGGGCCAGAGCTTTCCAGGCTAAGCGCATAATTACGCTCACCATTATAATCGCCCGCATAGTCGAGCCGCGTGACCAGAAACCGCCCCCGCATCCGCTCGCCACTTTCAAAGCTCAATTCAAACTGCTCGATCGTCCCGGCCAGCGCATGATTGCGAATGCGCACCTCCGCCGCCGACCCGGTAAAGATCCCAGCCGCCGACACACTGACAGACCGCACCCCCGCGCCCGAAAGCAGCTCGCGCCAACCACCGGAATCCTTGGACGTCACGTTGACGCCCTCGCCGTTCACCGACAGCTGCGTGGTCCGCATCCCGGCCACCGTCGCATAGGCGACAGGCGACCCGCCATCGCCCACTTTCAATAGAAACGCGCTTCCTTTTTCCACTGCCATGGAGCATTCTCCTGTAAGATAAACCGTGCCTGAATTGCGATTGGAGAGGTTCGAATGCTGTTCGCTGCTCCCCTCATGATGATGCTGGCCGCCTCGGCGCAAAGCGGCGATGCCGTCGGCGCTGGCCGCAAGGCCTATTCCGAATGCCTGTCAAAAGAGATCAGCCCCGCGCTCGACAAGAAGCTGACGCTCGGCGACTTCCAGTCCACGCTGAAATCCAAGTGCAGCGCCAAGGAAGCCGCCTTCCGCGCCGCCATCGTCGCTGACGACAAATCCACCGGCATGTCCGAAAAGGACGCGCAAGCCGACGCCGACGACCAGATCGCCGAATATGTCGACAAGATCACCGGCGAGTTCGAGGATTATTCCAAGCCCGGCGGCTAACGCTTCATGCCGCCCGGCCAGCCCAGCACCGCTGGCGCTTCGTCGCCAGTGGTCCTGTCAAACTGACACCCGTCCCTCAAAACTCCGTTCGCCCTGAGCCTGTCGAGCCGAAGGCCGGCGAAGCCAACGGCTTTACTTCTTTACTTGATTTCGAGGCGGCCTACTCAACCCTCACCACCCGCACCCGATAATCCACCACCGCCTGCCAGGCGTCCTTCTCCCGCCCCTTGACCACCCGAGACCGGATCAACCGCACCCCAACGATCCGCCACCCCTCGGCAGCCTCCAAACCCTCCATCACGCCACCAATGCGCTCCAGCAACACCGCCAACCGCCCCGGAGTCTCCCCAGCATCATGCAACCCGATCGTCAGCCGCAACTCGCGCCCGTCGAGATCCTTCGCGCCCCAATCGTTCGCAAGACACTCCCCAACCACTGCATAAGGCACACTCGCCCGCACAGGCTGACCATCGAACAGGCCATTCAGCCCGCTCATCAACTCCGCATCTTCGCCTAAAGCCGCAACCACCGCAGCCCGCACCGTCACTTCCGCACTCATCGCCCGCCCCTCACCCTCTCGCGCAGATCAAGGTCGCCCAGCCACCGCCGCAGCAACCCCCGCCCCGACAACAGCACAGCCTCCCCCTCGACCCGCACATCCTCCACGCCCGCCGCCAGCATTGCCTCGGCCACTTGCCCACGCCGCCGCGCCGCCCGCGCCTCGACCTTCCTCGCCAGCACCGCCACCTTCATGCCAGCCGCATCCGCCGCCACGGCCGCCACAGCGCGCTCACCACCGCAGGCGGCGTCGCCACATCACCGTCACGCGCGGAAAAATGCTCCGCCGCCAGCCGGACGATCCCCTGCCGGATCGGATCGGGCAGTCCATCCGCGTCCTCCGCCATCCCCGCCCGGTAACGCACCGCCAGCACCCGCTCGCCCGTCAAAGGCCGCGCCCGCACCCAGCCATCCCCCGCCGCATCGATATCAACCGAATAAGCATCGACGGCCAACGCTTGCGCCACGCCATCCGGCCCCACCGCATCGACCCCCAGGATCGCCACCACCGGTGTAGCGGACAGCCGCTGCCATCCCCCATCAACCCGCACCGTCTCCCGCGCCTCGCCAATGATCAGCCACTGCCCCAGAAACTGCTCGCACAACGCCGTCGCACTTCTAAGCAGCCCCTCCAGCAACCCATCCTCGCCACTGCCACTAATCCGCAGATAATCCTTCAATTCCGCCAGCGACGCCCCCGCCACCCCAGCCTCTTCCCGCACCAGCACCAACCGCCCCTCCCTAAAAAAAGACCCTTCTCCCCCTGAGGGGGGAGAAGGATACGAAGCCTTGGCCCGAACGGGCCTAGGCGAAGTTGGATGAGGGGGTTTGTTACGAAGCCGCGAACTTCATCAGCTTGATCGCCTCCGAATTGGAAACCGCGCCGCCAATCCGCTTCACCGCATAGAAATGCACGAACGGCTTGTTGCTGAACGGATCGCGCAGGATGCTCGTCTCGCTACGCTCCGAAATCACATAGCCCGCCTGGAAATTACCAAAGGCGATCGACAGCGAACCCGCAGCAAGATCCGGCATATCCTCGGCCTCCACCACCGGATAACCCAGCAGCGTCGCAGGCTGCCCAGCGCTCAGCGAAGGCTGCCAGATAAACGCCCCATCGCTCGTCTTCATCTTGCGAATAACGGCCAGCGTCGCCGAATTCATGACAAAGCACGCCCCCTGACGATAGGGCGCCCGCAGGCTCTGCACCAGATCGATCAGCTTGTTCTCGGGGTTGGTCGCAGCAAAAGCACCCGCGCCGCCGGAGGCCACATATTGCAGCGAGCCAAAGGCACGCACGCTGTCCGCCTCATTGGTCGTCGTATAGGTCAGGAACCCCTTGGGCTTGTTCGTGCCATTGCCGTTAACGAACGCCGCGCCCTCCGCCGCCGCAAACTCACGGGCAATCTCGCCCGCCAGCCAGCCTTCGACATCGAACTGCGCATCGTCCAGCATCGCCTGGCTTGCCGCCGGATTGGCGTAAAGCTCGCCATAAGGCGGCACGATCTCGTTGAAATTGGGCGTAGCCGTCTCCGCTCGAGCACCCGTCTCACTCGCCCAGCCCGACACGATGCCGCCCGACGTCACCAGCTTGCGATAGCCAGCGCTGCCGGTACGCACCACATTCGCAATCGAACGAATGGGCGAGATGCTCTTCAACGTCGCATCGATGATCTGGTCGATCTCACGCGGCACCGCATAGCCGCCCGCAGCGCCACTCGCCCCGGAAAAGCTCTTCAGCTCCACACCCGCTTCAAGCCCCTGCCGCACATAGCGCTCGACAAAAGCGGCCCGCTTGGGATCGAACGTCCCACCTTTCACCCCATCCAGCGCAGGCCGCTGCTGCTGCACCAGCGCCCCTTTCAGCGCCGCAACCTCACCCTCCAGCGCCTCGATACGCTCACCCTGCACCACCGCATCAAAGCTCGCTTCCAACTGATCCGTCATCAACCACTCCCACAAAAAAAGCGGCCCCAAAGGACCGCTCATCAAAACCTTCTCCCCGCGGGGGGAGAAGGATACGAAGCCTTAGCGGCAGAGCCGCTTAGGCGAAGTTGGATGAGGGGGGAGAAGCGCTACCCCTCCACCGCAATCACCCGCGCCAAAGGCTGCATCGGGTGCGTCACCACGCTCACCTCCACCAGCTCCAACGCCAGCAGCTCGCGCGGCCCAGCTCCCCGCGCCTCCCGCACCCGATAGCCAAAGGACAACCCATCCACCGCGCGCTCCTTCAAAGCGCGCGCCGCTGCCCTCCCGGCAGAAGTCCTACCCGACACCCGCCCAATTACCCGCAGCCCGCGCGCATCCTCCTCCACCCGCTCGACCGTCCCGATCGCCTCACCCGGCAGATGCTGCCAGAGCAGCGGCACCCCCGCCGCCACGCCCGCAAAAGCCCCCGGCCGCACCACATCACCGCCATGATCCACCCGATCGAACACCGCCGCATACCCCGCGAACCGCACGTCGCACTCACCGCTCGGGCCACTCATCCCCGCACCATGCCGACCAGCCCAGCCTTCACCGCTACACCCAGCAGCACCAGCGCCATCACGATCCGCACCGCCCAGCCGACCACCGCCCCGCGCGCCGCCTTCTTCGCGTCGCGCCAGGCGGACAGCAGCTCACGCAACTCCCGCACATCATCCTCCGCGCGCCGATCGCTCAAGCCGAGCCGCTCCAGCGCCCGCCCGGCGCCCAACTCGCTCGCCTCCTCGATCAGCGCGCGGATCATCACCATGTCCATCTGCCCCGGCGCCGCGTCAGCCTGCGCCACCAGCCGCGCCAGCATCTCGCCATCATATTTCATGAAAATGCCCTCCTTCCCCTCTCCCCTTCAGGGGAGTTCGGGGTCGGTCATGCCCCCGGCATGACCTAAACAACATGGGGTGTTGTTTACCACGAACTGGCGCGAGACTTGGCGGCGATGCCGCCTAGTCGCAGCGGGAGAGGGGAACCGCCCTCTCCTCAACATCCCAACCAACCCTCTTCATCAGCCCCCGTCCCGATTATCGCGCAGAGCACGCAAAGGCTGCTGAGCAACAAAAAGCCGCCCAAAGGCAGCCCTGCAAAATCCTCCGCGCCCTCTGCGCCTCTGCGCGACCTCAAACCCCCAACATCAACCTCTTCTCATCCGCCGTCAGAAAATCCGCCGCAGCCACCCGCTCCCACAAAGCCGCCCGCTCGTCCGACAATGCAGGCACCGCATCCAGATCCGCCGCCAACGACAAACCCGGCCACCACCCCTGCAACCCTTGCGCCAGCCCGCCGCAAATCTTCGCAACCAGAGGCAATATCGTCTGCCGCCACAACGCCTTGTTCGCCTCACGATAATTGGCGTAACTATTATCCCCCGGCAGCCCCATCAGCATCGGCGGCACCCCGAAAGCCAGGGCAATCTCCCGCGCCGCCGCCGCCTTCAGCCCCACAAAGTCCATTTCCGCAGGCGTCAGGCTCATCGCCTTCCAGTCGAGCCCGCCCTCCAGCAACATCGGCCGCCCGGCGTTGGCCGCACCGGAAAAGGCGACCTCCATCTCCCGCTTTACCCGCTCGAACTGCTCCGGGCTCATCACCGACCCGTCGCCCGGATCATAAACCATAGCCCCCGAAGGCCGCGCCGCATTGTCCAGCAGCGCCTTGTTCCACACCGTCGCCGCATTGTGGATCGCCACCGCGCCCGCCGCCGCGCCCACGCATCCCAGCCCATAATGATCATCCAAAGGATGCAGCGCCTTCAAATGCAGGATCGAAGCCCGTCCCGCCGCATCCTCGGGCAGCAACCGCGTCACGCTATCCCCCACGCGATAGAGATAAGCCGCAGGCCACCCCCGCGCATCCGCCTCCACGCTCACCCGCTCGGGCCGCAGCGCATATAGCTCGACCGGCTTGCCATCCGCGCCCATCATCACCTGCACATAGCCATTGCCATGCAGCAGTAGATGGCTCGCCAGCGTCTCGACCAACCCCTGCCCCGCCGAACAGCGCGTCAGCAGCGAAAGCACCGTCCCGCGCTCCTCATCCTCAACCCCGCTCGCCAGCAAAGCCATAGCCCCCGCGCCCTCCGACACCAGCCGCAAAGCCCGCTGCGCAATCGGATTGCCAATCACGCCGCTACGCACCTGCGCCTCATAGGAAGCAGGCCATTCCCCCAACGCCACCGCGCCCGAACCCCAGGCACGCGCCAACACCGGCCGCGCGCCCCCGCGCGCCGCCCTCGCCCCAAAGAATTTCATGGAAAAACCCCGCACAAAAGCAAATCCTCTCCCCTTCAGGGGAGAGGATAGTGAAGCTTGGCGGCGCCAGCCGCCTAGCGAAACTTGGAGAGGGGACCGCCCTCGCCTACCGTAACCTGGAGAGGGGAAAGCCCCCTCGCCCGCTAGCTCAAGGATTACGCCGCAAAACCCGATCGCATTCCGCGTTAGTCCCCTCACTCTTCCCAATAACACGCCCAGCCACAGCCCCAGCCGCGCCCGCCAGCAAGGACTCACCCAAGCTCCCGCCAGCCAAAGCACCCACGCCAGCACCACCAGCCGCGCCAATCACCGTCCCGCGATCACGCCCCTTCTTCGCCTGTAACAGGCAATAGCGCACATCATCCCGATCACGCGGAGCCGCCCGCGCCACCCGCGCCCGCTCCTTGCCGTTGAGCGAAGCCGCCGTCACCGGCGTCGCAACCAAAGTCGCGCCAGCCGCTACGATCATGATCCTGGCCAATTTCATCAGCCTCACTCCCTCTATAAAATTGACTTAGGATAATACGCCGCGCTTGGGCGCCCGGTTCCTTAAACCGCCCGCACCCGCGCATCCCCCCGCCGTCCCAGCATCAACTCGGTCAAAGCCCAGACCAGCGCATCCGCCCGATCCGGTGACCGCCCCGGCCCCACATAGCCGCCCCCGGCGATCAGCCCGCACATCTCATCCTCCAGCGCCCAGAATGCCCCGCGATGCCGCACCCGCCCGGCTTCATACAGCGCCGCCACCGGCTCGGCCCGCGCCGCCTTCCCCCGGCTCGCATGCACCAACCGCACCGGCAGCGCCGCTTCCGCCGCGCGCAGCACGCTTTCCACCATCGCTCCGCCATTATTCGCCTCGGCAATCACCCGATCCGCGCCATGCACTGCGGCGGCATCAGCCACCGCTCGCGCCCAGCTTTCCGGGCTCGCTTTCTCAACACTCGCATCCGCAATGACATAGGCCCGGCCATCGCCGCCAATCCCCGCCACCACGATCCCACAGGCATCGCCATGCGCCGACGCCGGAGGATCAACGCCGATGACGACCCGCGACAGCAATGCCCCATCGCTACCGCCGCCCGGCACATGAGCCACCCGGCACCGCTCCAGCAGCGCCCGGTTCCACAGCGCGCCCTCGACCTCCTCGATCAGCTCGCCGTCCAGCTCCTGCCGCCCCAACCGCGTCGCCCCATAGCTCCGCTCCATCGCCGCCACGAAGCCATCGGCCAAGTTGACCGCATTGTCCGCCGTCCGCCCCCGCGTCACCGCGACATCAGCGCCATCCCGCGCCACCAGCCCGCGCACCAGCGCCACTGGGCGCGGCGTCGTCGTCGCCATCACTTGAGGCGCGCGCCCCAGCCGCATCCCCATCATCATATTGTCCCAGGCCGCTTGCGCCTGCGGCCATTTCGCAATCTCGTCGGCCCATCCATGGCTGAACTGCGGCCCACGCAGCGATTCCGGGTCAGCCGCCCCAAATATCAGCGCCATCGCCCCATTGGGCCACACCAACCGCCGCAGCGCAGGAGAAAAGATCGGCCGGTTCCACCATGGCGCAATCGACAGCAGGCCCGAAGGCCCCTCGACCATCACGCTGCGAGCCTCCCCCAAAGTCGCGCCCACCAGCGCGATCCGCGCCGCGCCATCGCTCTCCGCAACCCGCCGCACCCATTCCGCCCCGGCCCGCGTCTTGCCGAACCCGCGCCCCGCCATCATCAACCAAATCCGCCAGCCTCCCTCGGGCGCCAGCTGCTCCGGCCGGGCGAGCCACTCCCAATCATGTGCCAAAGCCTGCGCCGCCGCGCCATTCAGCCCCGCCAGCACCCGCTCCCGCGCCGCGTCGGGCAGGACCGCCAACCTCTCGAAATCCGACATGCCACCCATCGGCCCGCGCTCTCCTCGCCCCGCTTCAACTCTTTCAAACTCCGCGCCTCTTCGCCTGGGCCACCTCATCTCTATATGTGAGGCCATGACATCGATCCGCCCCACCCGCGCTGCCGACGGCGCCCGCCTGCTCGACATCTGGCGCTCCGCCATCGACGCCACCCATGATTTCCTCGATCCAGCCGATCGCCGAGCGCTCGATAAAGAAGTGTCCCGCTTCCTGCCCCACGCCCCCGCATGGCTGGCGACCGACGCCGATGACCGGGCGGTCGGCTTCATGCTGATAGAAGGCACGCATATGGAGGCCCTCTTCATCGACCCCGCCTGGCACGGCAAAGACGTCGGCCGCGCGCTCGTAAGCCACGGCCTCGCCCTCCACCCGGCTATGACCACCGACGTCAACGAACAGAATGAAGGTGCTCTCACCTTCTACGAACGCATGGGCTTCGCCCGCACCGGCCGTTCGGAAAAGGACGGCCAAGGCCGCCCCTACCCCCTGCTCCACCTGAGACATGCGCCCGAAGCAGTGCGGTGAAGAAGGGCCTTTCCTAAGCCGTCATCCCCGACTTCACCCGGGACACTCTCGCTATGTCCAGCATGACTTGCGAATTCCTGCTTTTACCGCAATTAGGACGAGCAGGAGTGCTTGCGATCCAAAGGCGAGCAGTCACAGTGGTGACAGCAGGGGAAGATCACATGAGAAAGAAAGCCGCCCATCTTGTGTGTTCATTTTGGCTCTTCACAGTCCCAGCGGTCGCTCAAGATGCGGCGCTTGAACCAGCCAAAGAAAAATCCGGCTGGCTACAAAGCGACCTTCCGGCTGACACCCGCTTCATCGCCAACGACAATGGTCGATTTAAATCCTGCAAAGCGCCTCCAGGACAGGATACGCCCGCATTCCATAAACAGTGTTCGGCCTACCTCAAGGCCAATCGATTAATGAGGGCGACGGCCCCCATCGGCGACAGGTCTAAATGGGTTCAACCATCGGACTATCCCGCTTCTGCTGCCGCCGTTCGCGCGCAGGGACAAAGCATAATCACAGTCCTGGTCCAACCCGACGGATCGGTGAACGACTGCAAAATTGAGAAGAGCAGTGGTTATGACGATCTCGATCAGGCGGCCTGTGCGGCTCTTTTGAAGAGAGCTCGCTTTCGGCCGGCCACCGATGCAACCGGAGCGCCCGTAGCGGTAAGGTGGGGGAGAACTGTCAATTGGCGCATCGAATAAGAGTCCAATTCGCTGCATGCCCCGTACAGCGACGCCTCACCTAACCATCACTGCTAATGTGATTAACTAAATGGAGCTAGCTCACCCCTCCCCCTGCCTCTCCCGCACCCTCTCCAACGCCTCCCGCAACCGCTCGACCGCATCCGCCCCGTCCGGCCTCTCAACCGCATCCGCCGCCAGCCTCTCCCCCGCCTCGCGCCGATGTTGCACCAGCAATCGCACCCCCACCGCATTGGGATGCCCGCGCTTCACCTTCCGGCTCTTCACCATCCCTTCGCCGTCCAGCACCACCTCTTCCTCTTCCGTGCCGAACAGCGCCTGCCGCAGCAGCAGCGCCTCCAGTTCGGCATAGCCGACGCCCAGCGCCTGCGCCCATTCCCGCGCAAAGCCGGGATCGCGCCGCTTCTGATAATAGGCGCTCGACAGGTTCTTCCCCGCCACCCGCGCCGCCTCGCTGACATTGCAAGTCGCCGCCAGCGTTTCCATGAAGACCTTGCGCCGCTCGACAGTCCAGCCGTCCCGGCGCACCGCGCGCATCTGCGCCCCGCTACCGGCTGCGCCGCGCTGGCTCCGCTGCACGATCAGTTCCCTGTCGGGCGCATCGCTGGCCTTGCCGGAAAAACGCCGCACCATCTTGGCGCCGTCCTCTTGCCCCATCCCCTCGCCCCCACTATCCCAACGAAAAAGGGCCAGTCCTTCCGGACCAGCCCTTGCCGCGTCACCATCCCGGCGACTCACAATTCCCAATATCGACATAACTGCCAGAACAGCGTGACGATGTCAAGCATAATGTTCCATTTAGGTTCGTTCAGGATGCCCGCATGGCTTCAATGCCCTTCATTTCCGCCACCAGCGCATCGGCAAAACTCGGCCGCGCGCAGATTTTCTCCAACCATTGCTCCAGCCGCGGCCAGCGCCCGCCTTTCAAGCTCGAACTGCAATAGCCGACGTTGATCAGCGGACAGGCAACCGCAATATCGGCCAGGGTAAAGCGATCCTCCACCAGAAAGCCGCTCTCCGGAAGGATCTTCTCAATATAATCGCCAATCTTCGGAAGCTGCTCCGCCTCCGCCCGGTCTGCCGCCACTAAATCCTGCGGCATCCCCAGCAACGGAGCAACCATGCGATTGAAAAAGATCGCGGCCCCGGCGGATTGTACGATGGTATCGCCGAACTCCTCATACCAGATCGTCCGCGCACGCGCTTTCGGCTCTGTCGGGATCAACGCAGGATCGGGCTTGATGGCATCCATATAGGTTATGATCGCGCTGCTGTCGCTGATCAGGAAATCACCATCCTGAAACGCGGGCATCTTTCCGAAAGGCGACGCCCGCTCGAAAATCTCGCCGCCCTGGCCAAAGCCGCCGGGCTTCACTTCCACCGCCAGCCCCTTCTCGGCGGCAAAGACGATAACTTTACGGACGAAGGGCGATGGACGCGCGCCATAGATGATCATGAGAGTCTCCCTACTAATCGACGGGACACCTCATCTCATATAGGTATCGAAATGCAACCTAAATTCACATGCCCGCCCCGCCGCTGTCGGCAGGCGCACGGCTATAGTCGATCCTGATCCGCACCCAGCGTCCGACCATCGCCTTCCCATTGACGCGCGGCGGGCGCACCAGGAACTGCCATGCCGCCAGCCGAACGGCCCGCGCAAAGCCCGACCCCTGCGGCGATTCCCCCAGCGCCTGACAATTTTCGACCCGGAAATTCTCCACCGTCTTGCACGCCACCAGCCCCCATCCACCGGCGGGCGCATTGGCGGGCATATAGCCGCCCAGTTCCGCAGGCGTTGGCCGCCGATACCATTCCGCCTCGAACAGCTGGACGCCGCCTGGCCCTTCGCCTGGCCCCGCCGCCATGCGGCTATTCCCTTGCCCGGCCGTGCCCGCGCTCTGGCTGTCATCCGTCTTGGGCATCTTGCCGATGTCCGCCGTCGCCATCTGCGCGCTGTCCAGTTGCAGGAACGGCTGCTTGGTCGGCGGCAAAGTCACGATCGGCTTTTCGACCGGCGTCACGACGGGTTTCTCGACCGGCTTGCGCGGCTTGTCGGGTTCCTTTTCCTTCTTCTCCGGCGCCGCCGCTTTTTCTTTCTTTTCAGCCCGCTCGGGGCTTTTCTCGGCTTGAGGTTCAGGCGCAGCGGCCATTTCGAACGTCACCGGATTGCGCGGATCAACCTTCTGGGGATCAAGACCCGGCGCCAATGTCAGCAAGGCCAGCACCAGCAGCGCGTTCAGCCCCAGCGCAAAGATCAATCCCCCACCACGCTCGCGCACTTTCGACCATGATGGGTTGGAAATCGTCACAAAAAACCGGCCGGGCTGCTGATGCGGAGAAGAGGGGTGATGCCGAGCCGTTCTCACCGCGTCAACGCCTTCACGATGTTGCAACTCCGTAATGGGATGAAAGCGCTGGCCGTCCCCGGTAATCTCCGCTAGGCCCGCCCCCGATGCTCACCAAGCTTTATCAATGGACGCTGGCCAAAGCCGCCCACGCCCATGCCGAACGCTGGCTCTTCGTCATCTCCTTCATGGAGAGCAGCTTCTTCCCAATCCCCCCGCACCCGCTGCTTGGCCTGATGTGCCTTGCCCGGCCGGAACGGGCGATCCGCTTCGGCATCATCTGCACCATCGCCTCGGTATTGGGCGGCATGCTCGGCTATGCGATCGGCCATTTCCTCTATGAGGCCGTCGGACAACAGATTCTCGACGCCCTCGGCCTCGCCGCCAAATTCCCCGTCGCGGCCTGCTATCTGCGGGATTATGGCGCGGAAATCATATTGGTGAAGGGCGCAACGCCCATCCCCTTCAAACTCATCACCATCACCGCAGGCTTCATCGGCCTCTCGCTCTTCACCTTCCTCTGGGCCAGCATCCTGTCCCGCGCCTTCCAGTTCATGCTGGTCGGCTTCCTCTTCTGGAAATTCGGCCGCCCGATAAAGGCGTTCATCGAGAAATATCTGGGCCTCCTTTCCGCCGCTTTCCTTGTCCTCGTGGTCGGCGGCTTCATCGCGGCATCGATGCTGTCGGGCGGCGGGCACAAGAACGACAAGTGCAGCCACGCCACCATGGCCTCGATCCGCTGATCTGCCCCAATGATGCAACTGCTCGCCCGCTTCCCAAAGCTCACGGCCCTGCTCGCCGGTTTTATCGCCGCCACCGGATTTGAGCCGCTCAAGCTATGGCCCGTCACCCTCGCCTGCTTCGCGCTGCTCCTCTGGCTCATCGAAACCGCCCCCACCCGCCGCGCGGCCTTCACGCGCGGCTGGCTGTTCGGCCTCGGCCATTTCACCCTGGGCCTCAACTGGATCGCCCACGCCTTCACCTTCCAGGACGCCATGCCGCACTGGTTCGGCTACGGCGCGGTAGTCCTGCTATCCCTCTATCTCGCCGTCTATCCCGGCCTGGCAACGCTCGGCACATGGTGGCTCTCCACAACCTTCCCCTCCCGCAGGCGGGAGGGGCAGCGAGACTTGGCGGCTCTGCCGCCTAGCAGCGGGGTGGGCAGTAGCACCCCCTTCATCCTCCTCTTCGCCGCCTGCTGGATAGCCTCAGAATATCTCCGCGCGACCGCCTTCACCGGCTTCGCCTGGAACCCCCTCGGCGTCACCCTGCTCCCCACCGGCATCCCCATAGCCGCCACCCTGATCGGCACCTATGGCGTAGGCGGCCTCACCATCCTCGCCGCCGGAGCCATCCTCCTCGCGATCAAGCGTCAGTTCCGCCCCGCTGCCGCCATCGCCGCACCCCTCGCCGCCCTAGCCCTCTGGGGCCTCCTCACACCTGCCCCGCAAACCCCCGCAGGCGCCCCACGCATCCGTGTCGTCCAACCCAACATAGGCCAGGACGAAAAATACTCGCCAGCACTGGAAGAAGCCCACTTCCGCACCCTCGCCACCCTCTCCGGCACACCCCGCCCCGCCCCGCGCCTCATCTTCTGGCCCGAAGCCGCCATCCCCGCCTATCTCGACATGGAACCGCAATGGCGCGCGCGCCTCGCCGCGCTGCTTGGCCCCGGCGACCTGCTGATGACCGGCGCAACCAAAGTCTATTTCAAGCAGGTTCAGAAAGAAGGCGTCACCACCGACGCCCTCGCCGGAGCGAACAACAGCCTCTTCATCGTCTCCCCTCAGGCGCAACTACTCGGTCGCTATGACAAAGCGCATCTCGTCCCCTATGGCGAATATCTCCCCATGCGCGCCCTCCTCCAGCCGATCGGCCTCTCCCGCCTCGTCCCCGGAGACGCTGACTTCTGGCCCGGCCCCGGCCCGCAAAGCCTCACCCTCCCCGCCACCCTCGGTCGCCCGGAGCTCAAGATGGGCGTCCAGATCTGCTACGAAATCATCTTCTCCGGCCATGTGATCGACGCGAAGAACCGCCCCGCCTTCCTCTTCAACCCCTCCAACGACGCCTGGTTCGGCAGCTGGGGGCCGGTCCAGCATCTCGCACAAGCCCGCCTGCGCGCGATCGAGGAAGGCATCCCCATCATCCGCTCCACCCCCACCGGCGTGTCAGCGGTGATCGATGCGCGCGGCCACGTTCTGCGCGCCCTCGGCCTCCACCGCGCCGGCTATCTCGACGGCGCGCTGCCCCCCGCGCTGCCGCCCACGCTCTTTGCCCATTTGGGTAATTGGGCATCCCTCCTGTTCATGGCTCTGCTGGCCGGACTGGCCATTGCCATCCGTAGGGTGAAGGGCTAATAGGGGCACATAAACTTTTCTTTATGTCGCTTTCACGCCAGCTTGGCTTACGGGAGTCCCATGCGCAGCAACTATCTCTTCACCTCGGAATCCGTGTCCGAAGGCCATCCCGACAAGGTCGCGGACCAGATTTCCGACGCCATCGTCGATCTGTTCCTGTCGAAGGACCCGGAAGCCCGCATCGCCTGCGAAACGCTGACCACGACGCAACTCGTGGTGCTGGCTGGCGAAATCCGCTGCAAGGGCATCTATGAAAATGACCAGTGGGCTCCGGGCGCACAGGAAGAGATCGAACGTGCCGTCCGCGAAACCGTAAAGCGCATCGGCTACGAACAGGACGGCTTCCACTGGGAAAGCTTCCGCTTCGAAAACAACCTCCACGCCCAATCCGCCCACATCGCGCAGGGCGTCGACGCCGCCGGTAACAAGGACGAAGGCGCTGGCGACCAGGGCATCATGTTCGGCTTCGCCTGCGACGAAACGCCCGACCTTATGCCCGCGACGCTGGACTACAGCCACAAGATCCTGGCAAAGATGGCGCATGACCGCCACTCCGGCCGCGCACCCTTCCTTGAGCCAGACGCCAAGAGCCAGGTCACGCTGCGCTTCGAAAATGGCAAGCCCGCCGCCGCGACCGCCATCGTCGTCTCGACCCAGCATGCCAAGGGCTATGACGAAGGCGCCAACGAAGCGGAACTGAAGGAATATGTGAAGGGCGTCATCGCCGAAGTCCTTCCCGGCGATCTGCTCTCCGACGAGACCGTCTATCACATCAATCCCACCGGCAGCTTCGAAATCGGCGGCCCTGACGGCGACGCGGGCCTCACCGGCCGCAAGATCATCGTCGACACCTATGGCGGCGCATCGCCCCATGGCGGCGGCGCCTTCTCGGGCAAGGACCCGACCAAGGTCGATCGCTCGGCGGCCTACATCACCCGCTATCTCGCCAAGAACATCGTCGCCGCTGGCCTCGCCCGCCGCTGTACGATCCAGCTCGCTTACGCCATCGGCGTGTCGGAACCGCTGTCGCTCTATGTCGACACCCACGGCACCGGCAGCGTCGATGATGCAAAGATCGAGGAAGCGATCAAGTCGATCAAGGAACTGGGCGGCCTCACCCCGCGCGGCATCCGCACCCATCTCGGCCTCAACAAGCCCATCTATCGCCCGACGGCCGCCTACGGCCACTTCGGCCGCAAGGCGGAAGGCGACTTCTTCCCTTGGGAACGCACCGATCTGGTCGAAAAGCTGAAGGCCGCGCTCTAAGCGCTTTACCCCGCCACAGATGAAAGAGCGGCGCGCGGGCAAAGGCCTTACGCGCCGCTTTTTCATGGGCGCAACATGACGAAAAGTTCACTAGGTTTCCGCCCAATCCCGGCACATACATGCCTTGCCGGACTTGGCCCCCTGTCGGGTCCGGCAACCCCTCCTCCCAAGGAGAACAGGCGATGACCCGGTTTTTGACCTCCGCTCTTGCCTGCCTCGCGCTCCTGGGCGCCAGCGCCACCCCCGCGCTCGCCGCCCCCTGCAAGGACGCGAAAGGCAAATTCATCAAATGCCCGCCCAAGCCGGTCGCCAAAAAAGGCCCGTGCAAGGACGCCAAGGGCCGCTTCATGAAATGCCATTGAGCTGAAAGACCGGCTTCCGGTCTTTTCTCCTCTTTCTCCCGGCAACCCAAAGCCCGGCCGCAGGACCCAGCCGTGGCCTAGGGTGTGTGGGGATTCAGTTCAGGACGCGGCGAAAATGGTGAATTTCGAGAACTGGCGCGCAGCGTACTTCAGTACGTGAGCACCGGAAGCGCAGAAAGTCGCCATTTGCAGCCCGTCATGGGCTGAAGCCCCACACACCCTACTGTGCCTCCCGCACTCGTACCGCTCCTCACCACGGGTGCGGGAGGCACAACAGCAACCCGCTTGCTCCCGCTGCGCCACGCGGCTAAGCGCGCGCCCATGACCGCGCACAAATCCGGCGACCCCACCACGCTCAACCGCCTCTATGGCCGCCAGTCGGGCCACAAGCTCCGCGCCGGTCAGCAGGAGCTGGTCGATACGCTGCTCCCGGCCCTCTCCATCCCGGAAGAAGGGGAAATCACCGCCGTCAACCTCTTCGGATACGACCGCCCCCTCCACTTTGAAATCGGCTTCGGCGGCGGCGAACATCTCGCCTATCGCGCCGATATGCTGCCCGACCATGGCTTCATCGGCTGCGAGCCTTTCCTGAACGGCGTGGTCACCGCGCTCGGCCATGTCCGCGATCAGGCGCTCGGCAACATTCGCCTCCATATGGGCGACGCGCTCCAGGTCCTCGCCCGCATCCCCGATGGCGCATTGAGCTTCGTCTACCTCCTCCATCCCGACCCTTGGCCCAAGGCCCGCCACGCCAAGCGCCGCATGATGAACCCCGGCCCGGTCGAAATGATCGCCCGCAAGCTGAAGCCCGGCGGCGAGTTCCGCTTCGGCACCGATCACCCCGTCTATCTGCGCTGGGCGATGATGGTGATGAACGGTCACCCCGATTTCGACTGGCTGGCCAGCGAACCCAAGGACTTCCTGAACCGTCCCGGCGGCTGGCCCGAAACCCGCTATGAGGCAAAGGCCCGCCGCCTCGGCCATGAAGTCTGGTATTTCCGTTACAGGCGCAAGTGAATGAACGATCATCCGACATCCGCAATCCCCTGGGATCAGCCCGCTACCCTGATCGACCTCGAAGGCCGCGCCCCGGTCATCGGCACGATCCGTGACTGCGCCCAACATTTCGCGGTCTTCAAGCCGCACGCCCGCGAACAGGCGCGCGTCCTCCTGACGCAACCCATTCACCGGGCGGGGCGCAAGACCCGCACCTGGATTCTGGAACCCTTCGAAATCGAACAACTCGCCGACCGGCTCCGCATGGAAACGCACTGATCCACCGACCGGAAGCAGTGGCCCTGCGCCGAATTGGCCGTTAGAACAGCGGGATGAGCGTTTCTCCCCTGATCACCCGCCCCGTCTCAATGATGCGCGCCTTCCTCGCGGCGGAAGCGGCAGGCGGTATCATCCTGATCGTGGCTGCGGCTCTGGGGATGTTCGTCGCCAACTCCGCCCTGTCGGCCGACTATTTCCACACCCTCCACATCGACCTGGCGGGGCTCAGCCTGCTCCACTGGATCAACGACGGCCTGATGGCGCTGTTCTTCCTGATCGTGGGCCTCGAAATCAAGCGGGAGGTGCTGGACGGGCAACTCGCCCGATGGCCTGATCGCCTGCTGCCCGGCCTTGCAGCAGCGGCGGGCGTGATCATGCCCGCCCTCATCTATGTCGCCATCAACCGGGGGGACGCCACCGGCCTTCGCGGCTGGGCGATCCCCGCCGCAACCGACATCGCCTTTGCCCTCGGCGTGCTCGCCCTCCTCGGCCCACGCGTACCGGGATCGCTCAAGATATTCCTCGCGGCGGTGGCGATCATCGACGATCTGATCGCCGTTCTCATCATCGCCCTCTTCTACAGCGGACAGCTCAACCTGCTGCCCCTCGCGCTGGCCGTCGCAGGTCTGGCCTGCCTCGCGCTCTGCAATCGGGCGGGGGTCAACAGCCTGTGGCCCTATATACTCATCGGCGTCTTCGTCTGGTTCTGCGTGCTGCAATCCGGCATCCACGCCACGCTGGCCGGGGTCGCCGTGGCGATGACCATCCCCTTGCGAAAAACCCCAGCCGCCCCCGACGACCAGCATTCGCCGCTGTCCCGTCTCGAACATGGCCTCCACCCTTGGGTCGCCTATGCCATCGTGCCGCTGTTCGGTTTCGCCAATGCGGGCGTGTCCTTAAGCGGGGTCGCGCTATCCGACCTGGCTCAGCCCGTACCGCTCGGCATCGCGCTCGGCCTTTTCGCAGGCAAGCAACTCGGCATATTCGGCACCGTCTGGCTCCTGTCCCGCCTCGGCTGGGCCAGCCGCCCGGCCCACTCCACATGGGCGCAGGTCTATGGCGTGGCGCTCCTCTGCGGCATCGGCTTCACCATGAGCCTCTTCATCGGCGGCCTCGCCTTCGCGCCCCATCCGGATACAGGCGATGCGGCAAAGCTCGGCATCCTGCTCGGCTCACTCGCCTCCGCCACCGCCGGTTTCCTTATCCTGCGGCTCGCGCCCGGCCTGATCAGAACGGAAAGAACATACTGATCGCCGCCACCGCGACCACGCAGGTGATCAGGTTCAAGGGCAACCCCACCCGCACGAAATCCATGTAGCGATAGCCGCCCATCTGATAGACGATGACATTGGTCTGATAGCCAAAGGGCGTCGCAAAGGCCGCGCTCGCCGCCATCATCACCGCGACCAGAAATGGCCGGGGACTAACCGCCAGACTATCGGCCAGCGCCACCGCAACCGGCGTCACCAGCACCGCGACCGTCGCATTCGACAGCAACTCCGTCAGCACCATCGTCACCAGATACAACACGACCAGCGCGATCAGCGGGCTCAACCCATGCACGCTGCCGATCAGCATCCGCGAAGCATCCGCCGCCAGCCCGCTCTGCTCCATCGCGATGCCGATCACCACCATGCCCGCGATCAGGATCAATATCTGCGGCCGCAGCCCGCTATAGGCCTCGTCCGCGCTGATCACCCGCAGCAGGATCAGTACCACCGCCCCGGCAAAGGCGCTCGCCGCGATCGGCGCGACGTCGATCGCCGCCAGCCCCACCGCCGCCGCAAACACCCCCAGCGCAATCGCCGCCTTGGCGGGCTTCAGCGGCCGGGGCTCGGCGAAGACCGCCGGGTCGCCCACCTGCGCGCTGTACACATGCATGGTATCGATCGGCTGCGCTTCCCCCTCCCGCTCGTCCGCCTCATGACGGCCGCCGAGCAGCTTCTTGCTGAACAGGAACAGGTACAGCCCGCCCGCCAGCGCCATCGGCAACCCCACCGGCGTAATCTCGAAAATGCCAAAGCGCGGCTGCCCCGCCACGCTCGCCATGTCGTCCACCAGCAGGTTGGTCGATGTGCCGATCAACGTACAGCAGCCGGTCAGGATGGTGATATAGGACAACGGCATCAGGAACCGCTTGGGCGAAAGGCCCAACGTATTGGCAACGTCGCGAACGACCGGCGCGCCCAGCACCACGATCGGCGTCGAATTGAGGAAGCAGGACGCCGCGCCGATCATCGACAGCAGCAGCCACATGCCCGTCGCGCCCATCCGCCTGCACATCGCCACCGCCATCGCGATCGCCCGGTCGAGCAGCCCCGACAGCTCCAGCGCATAGGCAATGACGAACAACGACGCGAGCGCGATGATCGCAGGACTTGCAAAGGCGCCCTGCACATCGACCGGCCGCACGACGCCCGTCATCAACAGCACCGCCGCCCCGGACAGCGCGACGACATCGGCGCGCACCTTGTCCCAGATCAGCGCCGCGACGACGGCGGCCAGCACCAGCAGCGTCAGAACTTGGTCAATCGTCATGCGCCCCCTGCCTCGTGCCTGCTGCCGCCCCTGTCAACGCAGCAAGGCGGAAAAAAGATGATTATCTTCTGGAGGATGATGCTCGATTTGCTATCAATGGCTTATGCGTGAACCCAGTGCCAGGACCAGTCGGCTCGCCATAGCCGCAGGGCTTGCAGCTTTTATCGCGGTCGGGGCGGGCGGTTTCCTTCTTGGACGCGGCACAGCGCCCAAGGCTCCGCCGCCCGCGCCTGCCCCCGTCACGGTCATCCCACCGCCATTCCCGGTACAGCCGCAATCCCCCCGCCTCTGGGGCCGCGCGGAGATAGCCGACCTCGCCCGCCGCGCCACCGACGCCCTGTCATCGGGCAAGCCGTTGCCGGACGACATCGCAGGGGCCGTGGGCCAGCGGTTCGATCTCTCCCTCCCCTTCGGTTGCTCGGGCGCTGCGGATAAGGACAGTGGCGCCCCCATGCGCTGGCGCTATGATGAAGCGGCTGGCGTGCTCCGCGTCCATGTCAGGCCGATTTCGTGGAAAGCCGCTGATCTCGGACTCCCCGCGCAAGGCGACAGCTATGATGCCGAGGGTTTCTGGATGCAGCGGCCCTGGTCCACCAACGACGAATGCCCCGCCCCTGCAAAAGCCACCGCGCCCGAACCGGACGGAACCGCGCCCACGCCCGACCAAAGCCTGGCCCTCGCCCAATTCGGCCAGAATGACGGCAACGACCTGTGGCGCCACGGCCGCCCCTTCGAAAAAGTACTGCGCCTCGCCCCTGAAGATTTCACCCCCTCGCGCGGGCTGAGGCTCAGGCTTATCGGCCGCATTGAACGGGTGCCCGGAAACGGCCCGGTCCACTGCGCCCAGCCGCTAGGGATCGAACAGCGGCCCGTATGCGTCCTCGCTGTCACCCTGCGCGAAGTCCGCATGGAAATACCGGGTGCGGACGCCCCGATCGCCATCTGGGAAAATCGCAGCACGGGCGGCTAGGCGACCCGCCCTGCCGCAAGCGCATGAACCATCCCCCAACCCAAGTGTTGGCCGAGGAAAGGAGATGCGCCATGTCCGACACCCAATCCGACAATCATGAAGAGATGATCCACGAAGACGGCTTGCCCGGCCACGAAAGCAAGCTCGAACCCAAGCCCGAATGGGAACCCCGCTATCCCGGCTCCGGCCGCCTCGCCGGAAAAGTCGCTCTCATCACCGGCGCGGACAGCGGCATCGGCCGAGCCGTCGCCGCCCTCTACGCCCGCGAAGGCGCCGACGTCGCCATCCTCTACCTCTGCGAACATGACGACGCGAAGAAGACTGCCCAGATCGTCGAGGCCGAAGGCCAACAGGCCCTCACCATCGCCGGAGACATTGGCGAAAAATCCTTCTGCGACGACGCCGTCAAACAGGTAATCGACCGCTTCGGCCGCCTCGACATCCTGGTCAATAACGCGGGCGAACAACATCCCGATCAGGACATCACCGACATCACCGAAGAACAGCTGCGCCGCACTTTCCAGACCAACATCTTCGGCATGTTCTTCCTGACGCAAGCAGCACGCCCGTACCTCCAAAAAGGCGCCGCCATCGTCAACTGCACCAGCGTCACCATGTATCAGGGCTCGTCGGAACTGCTCGACTATTCCAGCACGAAAGGCGCCATCACCGCCTTCACCCGTAGCCTGTCGGAAAATCTCGTAAAAGACGGCATCCGCGTCAACGCCGTAGCCCCCGGCCCGATCTGGACCCCGCTCAACCCCTCGGGCGGCGCGAGCCCGGAAAAGCTCGAACATTTCGGCGAGTCAGTCCCCATGGGCCGCCCCGGCCAACCCAACGAAGTAGCCCCCGCATTCCTCTTTCTGGCGTGCGAGGACGGCAGCTACATGTCCGGCCAGGTCCTCCACCCCAACGGCGGTACGATCGTGAATGGATAACTGGTCCAGAAACCGTCGAAAGTCGGCTGAACCGCCAGAGGAACCGCTTCTGCTACGCAGGCAAAGCTTTATGGCGCTCCATATGCGGCAGAAAATCCATCTTGCCGATGTCCAATCCCGCGTTGCGCAGCAATGCATATGCCATTGTTACGTGAAAGTAGAAGTTCGGCATTATCCAGTCGCGAATATCCTCCTCCGACGACATAAGGAAGCGGATGCCATTGGGCAATGTGAGATCGACGACTGTGTCGGCGTCTGCCCAACCAGCGGGGACTGCTTGATCGTTTAGCGATCGAACCACCGCAATGCGTTCGGCAACCTCCGCGAGTGATTTATACGATACAACTTCGAGTGGGACGCTCTGCCCGGCGACTTGATTCAGTGCCAGCAGTACTTGGTTCAGAGCCACGCGAAACTGCATCTCCAGCGGAAACATGTCGTCGGTCAGTCTCGCCGCGAGCACATCATCCGTCATCCCAGAATCGATAGCTTTCTCGACAAGGTGATCGAGGCTGCCGAGCATGTTGTCGAAGGTCATCCGGGCGGACAGAGCGTAGGACATCGCAGACCCTCAAAAAAAGCCGGTGCAAAGCTATGGCATTCGCCTCTGCGGTCAAGCGGCGATCGAAGCATAACATTTCAAAGGCGCGGCAATCCTCACGGCCGCCACCGCCTCGCTTCAATCATATCGCCCCTCCCCCGGAGGAACGCCAGCAAAAGCTCAATTCGCCTTGCTCATATCCACCTTCTCCACCCACTCCGGATAGAAGGTCGGCTCCCGGTTAGACCACCCCACCGCCGTCGCCGCCGCCTCGCTGATCGACTGCAACAGCGCCCGCCGCTTCTCAGGATGCAGATGCGGCAAGCTCGCCGCCGCGCAGAACGCGCCCGGCAACCACGGCCTGGCCCCCGCCCCCAACAGCCGTTCATACAAAAACCGGTAGGCCGAAAAGCTGCTCAGCCTGTCCTGCCCCAAATCGAAAGCCGAAATCGTCACCAGCGGCGCCATGAACGGCTCCATCTGGTCCAGCCCGCTATCATCGGGCACCCGCGCCTTGATCTCATCCAGCCGCCCGTAGATGCGGGCCTGCGCGCGGATGCTCGCTTCCTCCACCATGTCGCGCGACCATAGCTTCATGGCGTCGCGGCGGTGTAGGCCGATGTCCAGCGACCGGCGGATATAGCGCTGCGTGGCAGACGGGAAACTGGCGAATTCGCGCAATTCAGCCAGGGTGATTGCCCCGTCAGCCGGTCTTGCATTAGTGCCCATGCTCTTGCCCTCCGACTTCAAGTCGATCAGCAGAACATGCGCCCAACATGGTTACTGTAAGCTTAAGCGCCGGTTCTGCCGACAACTACAGGGAATCACTTTTCCTTGTGCGTCGCAACATGTAATTTTTGTGAAAGCGACAAAAGGAGGCAGCAAAGCCCCCTTACAAAAGAGCATCGGGTCCTTAAGCAACGGCAAGCCGCAAACCCTCCCTCTGCGCCTTCTGCGTTCTCCGCGCGAAAATATATCACGCGGAACGGCAGCGATACGGAAGCACAATCAGAAGGCGAAGCGAGCGCCCCAGACTTAACCTCTATCCAGCTCCCAAGCCTCGCCTCAAGGACAAAGCTGACGCCTGACCCCTCCGCGCCTCCGCGTGAACCAAAATAGGGCGCGGCCACCAGCCACGCCCCAAAACGCAAAACCCTAAGCAACATCCCGTTGAGAACCCGCGAAACCACGCCACCCCCGGCATCCTACGCGATGCCCAAGTGCCGCCGCATCCTCCTCACTCGTCCGCCTGAACCGGCAACGGCTCGCCCCGCAACTCGCGTGCAAGGTCGGGCCAATGCGACCGTCCGGCCGCACTCGCCGCCGCCTTCTGCAACCCGCGATATTGGGCAAGCACGCCAAGCCCCAGCTCCGTCAGCACCGCGCCCTCACTCGACGTCGCCACCAGCGGCGCAGACCAGCATCGGTTCATCACATCCACCAGCATCCAGCAGCGCCGATAGCTCATCTTCAGCTTCCGCCCAGCCGCCGAGATCGACCCCTCGCTTGCGATCGCGTCCAGCAGGTCGGCCTTGCCCGGCCCCATGGCGATCTGGTCGCCACAATAAAGCTGTATCTTGATCTTCAGTGCAGGGCCGCTCATCCGCCCATTATGGCATGGGCAGGCCGCCCCGCCAATCGCGGCGTCAGGCTCGCCGCTCCAACACAGCGCCAATCATGCTGCGCCACACCGCGACATCACCCGCCTGCGCCATCTGCTCATCGGGCTCCCGCAGCGTGTGCAGGATAGCATAGGCATCATCCAGATAGTTTTGCCAACTCGCATCCACCGCGCCCGCCGCATGGGGATCATCGCCCTCGCCATTCAGGCTCAGCTGGCGTCCGGCCAGCACCCGGGCAATGCGTTCGATCGCGGGAGTAGCGGAAGTCGGCATCAATAAGGCTCCTCTCACCTTGCAGCGTCGTGCGCTTGGCGAACCGCCCGGCCACCGCCGATCCGGTTCGCCTCGCCCATGGATCATATCACCAATATCGCCGCCGTCTATCGCCCAGCCTTCTCATCCTCATCTTCTTCTTCGTGAAATCCCGAAGAAGGAACCGGATCGCCATGGTCGCCCGGCTTGGTGGCCGACGGCGGATCGGACGCATCCATACTGTCCATCAACCCTTCCTCCAGCTGCTCCTCGGGGGTGACGGCATGGTCCTGCGCATCGGTGGGACGCTCATCATGCGCTTCTTCACGGCTGTTGGGACGAATATCGGTCTTGTCGCTCATCTTGCTCTCCTCAGCGCACGAATGTCGCGCGCCACGCAGGATCAACGGCCAGTCCCGATGGCCGGTTCCCAGCAAGCATCCTCCAGCGCTCAATGTCCCCCCTCCCGCAAGCGGGAGGGGGTTAGGGGGTGGGCCAGCGCAACGCCAGCGATGAAGAGCCGATCACTCCTCCCCCCTCAAACGCAAAGCCTCAATTCCCCGCGCCAGGCACCTTATCCTTGCCCACCTCGGCAAAGCGGCTCGCATCCTGACCCTGCGCCTTGGCGATCGCGATGGCGACCGGCTCACCGACATGATCCACCGCCGCGATCTGGCACGACCGCAAATCCTGCATGGTCCGGCCCGGACACACCTTCACCGCAGCACGGCGGATGCAGGCATTCAATTCCTGCTGACCCGACTTCTTCGACAGGTCCAGATCGTCATAGCGCACATCGATCGTACGGCCGTTGGATTCAAACGGAATAACGCTCGCCTGCGCCGCCGCGCCCATCAACACGGTGGCAGACAGTGCCGCCAGCATGGCACCGCCGGTGCGATTGATAAAAAATGTCATGATGGTCCCCCTTCGATTGAACTGCTTGGGACTCGTCGCTCTTCAGGCGACCTGGTCCGCGATAAAGCCGCGAAGGCTGGGACCCGTCAGTCCTTCCGGCAGGGCGCAGATTTAAACAGGCCAGCGGTCTCTGTCGATCCCCAAAAGCCTTGTTGTCGTAGCGTAAAACACCACTCGTCTAAAATGGCCGAACAAGAAAACGCCCCCGGCGCAAGGGACGGCCGGGGGCGTATCCGGGATGCTGTCGGGCTATCCGGGATCTCTCATATCTACAGAAGTCGAGACGCCACCGCCGCAGCTTTCCCGTCGCGGCCCTTATACACCTGATCGGTTAATATCGCTCTACCTTTCGGTGACCCGCCGCCTGCTCGCGCTGGAAAGCATGGGCCGCTTGCGAGCCGCCGCCTGCTATCCCATATCCGCGCCCATAGCCCGGCAACGGCCTTGCCCCCAAAGAACAAATCTGGAACAACACGCCCCATGAGTCTGACCACAATTTCCGTACGCGGCGCGCGTGAGCACAACCTCAAGGGCGTGGACGTCGATCTCCCCCGCGACAGCCTGATCGTCATCACCGGCCTGTCCGGCTCGGGCAAATCCTCCCTCGCCTTCGACACCATCTATGCCGAGGGTCAGCGCCGCTATGTGGAGTCCCTCTCCGCCTACGCCCGCCAGTTCCTGGAGATGATGCAGAAGCCGGACGTCGAACATATTGACGGCCTCTCCCCCGCCATCTCGATCGAACAGAAGACGACCAGCCGCAACCCGCGCTCCACCGTCGCGACGGTCACCGAAATCTACGACTATATGCGCCTCCTCTGGGCGCGCGTCGGCATCCCCTATTCCCCCGCGACCGGGGAGCCGATCAGCGCCCAGACCGTCAGCCAGATGGTCGACCGCGTGATGCAATTGCCGGAAGGCACGCGCTTCTACCTCCTCGCCCCCGTCGTGCGCGGCCGCAAGGGCGAATATAAGAAGGAACTGCTGGAGTGGCAGAAGGCGGGCTACACCCGCGTCCGCATCGATGGCGAAATGTATCTGATCGAAGACGCCCCCGCCCTCGACAAGAAATACAAGCATGACATCGAAGTCGTGGTCGATCGCCTAGCCGTGGACCCGGACATGTCCACCCGCCTAGCTGACAGCTTCGAACAGGCCCTAAAGCTCGCCGACGGCCTAGCCTATGTGGATTTGGCTGACGGCACCATCGACTCCCTCTCCCCTTCAGGGGAGAGGGCCGGGGAGAGGGGAGCAACCCCCGGAAAAATGAAAAACGCAGGCATCCCGGACAACCGCATAGTCTTCTCTGAAAAATTCGCCTGCCCCGTCTCCGGCTTCACCATCCCGGAAATCGAACCCCGCCTCTTCTCCTTCAACGCCCCCCAAGGCGCCTGCCCCGCCTGCGACGGCCTCGGAGAACGCCAGGAGTTCGACCCCGAACTCGTAGTCCCCAACGAGCACCTCACCCTCAAAAAGGGCGCCATAGTCCCCTGGGCTAAGTCCAACCCGCCCAGCCCCTACTACATGCAAGTCCTAGGCTCCCTGGCCAAGGAATTCGGCTTCAACCTCGAAACCCCCTGGCAAGACCTCCCCCCAGAGGTAAAAATCCTCATCCTCCACGGCACCGGCGGCAAGCCTGTCACCCTGCGCTTCGTCGACGGCAAGAAGAGCTACGAGGTCAAAAAACCCTTCGAAGGCGTCATCGGCAACCTCAACCGCCGCCTCCTCCAGACGGAATCCGCCTGGATGCGCGAGGAACTGAGCAAATACCAAACCGCCATGCCGTGTGAGACATGCCACGGCGCCCGCCTCAAACCCGAAGCCCGCGCGGTCAAGATCGCGGGCGAGGACATCTCCATGTCCACCCGCCGCTCGGTGGTGGACGCGCTCGGCTTCTTCTCCACCCTCCCCGCGCACCTCACCGACCAGCAGAACCAGATCGCCAAGGCCATCCTCAAGGAAATTGTCGAGCGCCTCGGCTTCCTCAACAATGTCGGCCTCGACTATCTGAACCTCGACCGCACCAGCGGCACCCTGTCGGGCGGCGAGTCCCAGCGCATCCGCCTCGCCAGCCAGATCGGCAGCGGCCTGTCGGGCGTCCTCTACGTCCTCGACGAGCCCAGCATCGGCCTGCACCAGCGCGACAATGACCGCCTGCTCATCACCCTCAAACGCCTGCGTGACCTCGGCAACACCGTCATCGTCGTCGAGCATGACGAGGACGCGATCCGCATGGCCGACTATATCGTCGACATGGGTCCGGGCGCAGGCGTCCACGGCGGCACCATCGTCGCGCAAGGCTCCCTCAACGAACTGCTCGCCCACCGCGACAGCCTGACCGCGGACTATCTCAACGGCACCCGCCGCATCGAAGTCCCGACAAAGCGCCGCAAGGGCACCGGCAAGAAACTCACCGTCCACAACGCCCGCGCCAACAATCTGCAAAATGTCACCGCGTCGATCCCGCTCGGCACCTTCACCTGCATCACCGGCGTATCGGGATCGGGCAAGTCCAGCTTCACCATCGACACCCTTTACGCATCGTCAGCGCGCCAGCTGAACGGCGCGCGCATCGTCGCCGGCCCGCATGACAAGGTCACCGGCCTCGAACATTGCGACAAGGTGATCGACATCGACCAGTCGCCCATCGGCCGCACCCCCCGATCCAACCCGGCCACCTATACCGGGGCCTTCACCAACATCCGCGACTGGTTCGCGGGCCTCCCCGAAAGCCAGGCGCGCGGCTACAAACCCGGTCGCTTCAGCTTCAATGTAAAGGGTGGCCGCTGCGAAGCCTGCACCGGCGACGGCCTGCTCAAGATAGAGATGCACTTCCTCCCCGACGTCTATGTCACCTGCGACGTCTGCCACGGCGCGCGCTACAATCGCGAAACCCTGGAGGTAAAGTTCAAGGGCCACAGCATCGCCGACGTGCTCGACATGACCGTCGAGGATGCGGTGGAATTCTTCAAGGCCGTCCCGCCGATCCGCGACAAGATGGCGATGCTCGCCGAAGTCGGCCTCGGCTACATAAAGGTCGGCCAGCAGGCCACGACCCTCTCAGGCGGCGAAGCCCAGCGCGTCAAACTCGCCAAGGAACTCGCCCGCAGAGCCACCGGCCAGACGCTCTACATATTGGACGAGCCCACCACCGGCCTGCATTTCGAAGACGTCCGCAAACTCCTCGAAGTCCTCCACGCCCTGGTCGAACAGGGCAACAGCGTGGTCGTGATCGAGCATAATCTGGACGTCATCAAGACCGCCGATTGGATCATCGACATGGGACCAGAGGGTGGCGTCAAGGGCGGCGAAGTCGTCGCCGAAGGCACGCCGGAAAAGGTCGCGAAGAATGCCCGGAGCTTTACCGGGCGCTATCTCGCGCCGTTGTTGGGGATGGAGGCTGTGGCAGCGGAGTAGGTTTAGTTTGGTTGAAGTTTTCTCGTTGACACGGCCACGGACTATGACGGTTTTATCCTATATAAATGTTAATTCACTGATATCAGATGATTTAATACTTCTTTATCCGTAATAAACTTTGTGGCATTTCTTACATGAAGGAGTTCCACATGGCAGAGAAGAATCGCTACCCTCAAATACCAAGCACCGTATGGTGGGGGGTTCGTTCCATTTTTCAGAGAACGCCCACCGCAGCTATCGATGATCGCTTTTTGGGAGTCCAGCTCGGCGTTCAAGAAGCAGCCGCACGGGCTTATATCAATGATCTTCGTGCTGTGGGGATTCTCACTGAAGAGGGAAAAGCGACACCGCTCGCCAACAAGTGGCGGTTAGACGAGACCTATTCGGAGGCCGTCGAAGAACTCATTAAGGCAGTATATCCAGAAGGGCTCATTCATTTAGCGCCGCCCGGTGAGGCAGAACGGCAAAAGGTTGTGTCATGGTTCCAGAAGGAGGGACTGGGAACAGGGGCAGCAGGAAACAAGGCCGCAACCTATTTATTGCTGTCGACGCCAACTCCGAACGAGGCGGCTAGAACTGGTTCAAAAAGTCCTTCTAACGATGGCAATAGCCGGAGTCGGCCCTCACCAAAGCCAATCAAGGGCGAAGAAAGAGCAAGAATAGTTACCTCAACGCCTGCAACTTCCGGAAATAATGCTGTTGGCCAAGGCAAATCAAGCAACGAAACATTCCCGTTAAATGTGAATGTTCAAATACATATTAGTGCTGATGCTGGATCTGAACAAATCAATTCTATTTTTCAGGCTATGAGGAAGTATCTATATGACGCTCCGCATCCTTGATGGTATCCGGAGGCTTCAAGAACATCTCTTTGAGTTGGGAGTCGCGAGGTCAGTTCTTGCGCTTCCTGCTCCGAGAATGTTGGCTTTGCCGTCTCCGACGTCAGAAGGTTCCGAACCTGCGAGCGTTTTCGCCCACATGATAACCGAGCCCGAAATCCACGGCGTTTCTTCCGACTTGTTTGTGTCGGGCCACTACAACCTCGCCGTTTCAGAAGCGTATAAAGCCGTAGACAAATATATCGCCCAACGCGTTCCGGTAGTCTCGCAAAGCGGCACTACCTTGATGGATCAAGTATTTTCTCCTTCGGCTCCACATCTTCGTTGGTCCGCTATGGAAACACCTTCCGAGATTGACGAGCAGAAGGGTTATCATCGGTTATTTGCTGGCGCTATGCTCGGAATACGGAACCCAACCACTCACGAGTTTGGCTGGGTTGATGAACCAGAATTGGCTCTTGAACTCATCGTGTTCGCACAGCACCTTCTTAAGAAGGCCAAAATCGCTGCATTGAGCTCTGGGAAGTCCAAGGCCGCTTAAGGGGCTGGCCATCAACCGCAGAGCTGCTATTTTCCACTTATGACCAAACTCACCCCCATCGAGTCCGAGTTCGCGACGACCGAGGAAGCCGAGGCCTATGACGCCTGGTTTCGCGCGAAGGTTGAGGCAAGACTGGCATCCAAAAGCCCCCGCATCCCGCATGATGAGGTCATGGCCCGGATGCAAAAGATCATAGACCGGCGCAAGAGCGCCTGATGCTCCCATTGATTTGGGACGAAGGTGCGCTGGATGATCTCGAAGCCATCATCGACTTCATAGAAATGCACAACCCGGTCGCCGCAGAGCGCCTCGGCAACGCCATTCGCGACACCGCCGAACGCCTGCCTGCCCATCCCTATATGTACCGCACTGGCCGAGTGCCCGGAACCCGCGAAGCCTTGGTCACGCCCAATTACGTCCTCGTCTATCGCGTCACTGATGCCATAGAGGTGCTGGCCGTCCTTCACACCCGCCAGCAATATCCCTGAACTGACAGAAAGGGGCGCACCGATGGCCGACCAATACGAGCGCCCCGTCATCGACATGGCCGAACTCGGCGCACGCATCGCCCGCCGCCGCGCCTAACTCGGCATTACCGACGCCGACCTACCCCGCAACAGCGGCACCCGCCGCACCGCTTCCAAATAGGCGCTGCTCAAAGCCATCAAGGACGCAGGCGGCAACTGGTAGCCCTTCCACCGACGTTCCCATTTTGTTCTGTCCTACAACCCCCAACCTGTTATACCGTCCCGGCAAACCCTCCCATAAAAAGGAGCTTTGCCCATGTCCTACCACTTCGCCTCTCTCCCTCATGGCCTCCCCACCCCCGCGCAGCAAAGCCGCGTCGACGGCTGGAGCCCCGCGCGGCAGCGGCACTTCCTTGAAACCCTCGCCGCCACCGGCGTCATCACCACGGCCTGCGACGCCGTCCACATCTCGCCCCGCGCCGCCTATGCCTTGCGCATCCGCCGCGACGGCGCGGCCTTTCGCCTCGGCTGGGACGCGGCCATCCTCATCGCCCGCGCGCGCCTCGCCGACGATCTGCTCGCCCGTGCGCTTAACGGCCATGAGGAAGTGATCCGCAAGGACGCCGACGCAGGCGAAATCACCCGCCACCGCCACGACAACCGCCTCGCCATGTCGATGCTCTCCCGCCTCGACCGCATGGCCGACAACCCGCCCGAAGGCAGTGACGCCGCGCTCGCCCGCGTCGTCGCGCAGGATTTCGCCGCCTATCTCGACATGCTCTGCCCGCAGGAACAAGCGCCAGAGCAAGCCGCGCCCGCCCAAACCCCAACAGCGGAAAACCACCCCGCCCTCACCCCGGACAGCGACAAAGCCGCCCTGCCCAACGCAGACCCGTCCGATCCCACCCTCCCCGCCAGCATCGAAGCCACCGCCACCGCCCTCTCTCCCGGAGCCTCCGCCGCGCTTTTCATCGCCGCGCGCATGGCGCTGCATGAGGGCAAAAAGGCTGAAGCCCACCCCTTCCATGAACACTGTGAACTTCGCCCTCCGCTGGTCGATCGCGCCACCCTCCCGCCCGACGAAGCCGCCGCCCGCCTGCGCGGCGCATGGTGGGATGAGGAGCGGGAAGCCTGGCGCACCGACTATCCCGCCCCGCCCGGCTTCGACGGCGAAGAGAGCGGCGACATCTACGACATAGACGCTTATGAGCGCGACCTGACCCCACAGGAAAGCGAAGCCTTGAGCCTACTGGAGGAAGCCCAACGCCGCCCCTACGAAGCCGCCGCCGCACTGGCCCGCGACGCCTTCTTCGGCTTCGCGGCGCTGGAACAGGCGGTGGGATAGGATCGGAATTCAACCCGCTCAGCCCCGTGTTCCTGCGAAGGCAGGAACCCAGTTCCGACCGGCCTCGCTGGGCTATCCCAGGCCACATGCGCAGACCGATCGCCCTGCGCAGGATAGGGCCAAAACCGCCCCGCCCTTGCAATTTTCTCCCAAAAGCCCCACATAGGACAGGCTATAGTCGCAAATCGACGGTCTTTCGGCGCTTTGCGGCACCAAACTTCCTTCTTTCCCTGCCCCTCTAGCGACCGGTCCGTCCACGCTGGACAGACCGTACGAACGAAGGAACTACCATGAGCATCACCGGAACCGTCAAATTCTTCAACGCCGACAAGGGCTATGGCTTCATCGCCCCTGACGACGGCACCCCCGACGCGTTCGTCCACATCACCGCTGTCGAGCGCGCTGGCCTGGCCACGCTGCGCGAAAAGGACCGCGTGACCTATGATCTGGAACAGGATCGTCGCGGCAAGATGGCGGCCGTAAATCTTCAGCACGCTGAATAAGCCATGCTGACCGTCCGGGCGCCGTTTCCACGGCGCCCGGGCACTATCTGACAAAGGAGCGCATATGACGCACCCCGACTATCGCGCCCTCGCCGCCCAGGCTCGCAACGAAGCCCAGGCCGCCACCCTCGCCAACGTCCGCGACCGCTGCCTCCGTTCGGAAGCGACCTTCCTCGCCATGGCCGAACGCCAGGACCTCGCCGACCGCAACCGCGCCCGCCGCGAAGCTGCCTCAGCCGCCGCGCTCGCACAAAGCAGCGCCGTCAACGCCTGAAGCATTGCTGGCCGGGCACACCCGGTCATGCCCCCCGCCGATGCGATCGGTCGACCAGGCCGGGAAATACGCACCGAGAAAAAACGCGCGGATTCCTGCGGCTCCGCCCTGTGACATCACCGCCCCGACGGCCCGCCCCTCCGGCAATCGCCACAGCCGCTCATCTTGTCGAATACTCCAAAGCGTCCGGAACTCGACGCCTCCTGACCGGTTATCTCCGCGACCCTGACAGGAACACCCGGTAAGGAGCTAGACGCAATGATCCGCACTCTGATTTTCGGCGCCATCGCAGGTTATGTCGGCAAAAAACTGTACGACGAAGGCAAGCTGACCGAGTTCAAGGAAGACCTCGTCACTCGCTACAATAAGGCCCGCGACGACCTCTCGAACCGCACGGGCAACTCCACCAGCAGCAGCCTCGGCGGTAGCAACATGTCCCCGGCGATCACGCCCACCCAACCGCGCCATACAGCGCCGGGCTCAACCCTCGCCAGCTGACACGCGGCTGACACTTTAAAAAATACTCATTCCGGCGGCTTATCCCTCTGGCCGCTGGCCACCGCCCGCCCGGCCCGCGTTTCCCCCCTTTCGCGGCGCCGTGGCGGGTGGACTAATGTCCGCCTGTCCCTCTCCCCATAAAGCCGTTCCGCCCACGCAACTTACCCGGATTTGAAGGGTTGTTACGCAGCCGGGGGCCAAAGAAAGATAGGAGAGTGACTGATGCGCACCCCGATAATCGCCGCCGCCTTGCTGGCCCTGCCGCTGGCGGCCTGCACCACGGATCGCTACAGCGACCGCTATGGCTACAATCACCCCGCAGGAAGCTATTCCGGCCGAGTGATTACCGACGATGACTATATCTACCGCGACAATGACGGCCGCTATTATTGCAAGCGCAACGACGGCACCACTGGCACGATAGTCGGCGCGATCGCGGGCGGCGTCCTGGGGAACATCATCGCCCCCGGCGGCTCAAAGACGCTCGGCACCATCCTCGGCGCAGGCGGCGGCGCAATCGCCGGCAACGCGATCGACCGCAGCAGCGTCCGCTGCGAATAAGAAAAAAGGGCGCGACCATCGGCCGCGCCCTCTTCACTACCCTTACGGGATAAGGAAGTTACTTACAGCTTACCAGTAAGCTCCGGCACAACCTTGAACAAGTCGCCCACCAGGCCGATGTCCGCGACCTGGAAGATCGGCGCATCCTCGTCCTTGTTGATGGCGATGATGGTCTTGCTGTCCTTCATCCCCGCCAGATGCTGGATCGCGCCGGAGATACCCACGGCAATATAGACTTCCGGCGCCACGATCTTGCCAGTCTGCCCAACCTGATAATCGTTCGGCACATAGCCAGCATCAACAGCGGCGCGCGAAGCACCAACCGCCGCACCCAGCTTGTCCGCCAGCGGGAAGATGACCTGCTCAAACGTTTCGCCATCCTTCAGCGCACGGCCACCCGACACGATGATCTTGGCCGAAGTCAGCTCCGGACGCTCCTGCTTGGCGATTTCGGCACCAACGAAGCTGCTGAGGCCCTTGTCACCCGTCGAGGACACAGCTTCCACCGCGCCCGAACCACCCTCACGAGCCGCTTTCTCGAAAGCGGTGCCGCGCACGGTGATGACCTTCTTCGCGTCCTTCGACTTGACGGTCGCGATCGCGTTGCCCGCATAGATCGGGCGCGTGAACGTGTCCTCGCTCTCGACCGACAGGATGTCGCTGATCTGCATCACGTCCAGCAGAGCCGCGACGCGAGGCGCGATATTTTTGCCATTGCTGGTGGCAGGCGCGACGAACGCGTCATGGCTGCCCATCAGTTCAACGACCAGCGGCGCGACATTCTCGGCCAGCGCATGACCAAATGCCGCGTCGTCGGCGACATGGACCTTGCCCACGCCAGCGATCTTCGCAGCAGCTTCACCCACGCCACCGACGCCAGCGCCAGCGACCAGCAGATGCACTTCACCCAGCTTGCCAGCAGCGGTGACGGCGGAAAGGGTCGCGTCCTTGACGGCGCCGCCCTCATGTTCAACCCAAACGAGCGTCTTCATGCTGCAACTCCCAGAGCCTTGAGCTTCGCGACCAGTTCATCGACATCGGCCACCTTGACGCCAGCCGAACGCTTGGCGGGCTCGGTGACCTTCAGCGTCTCCAGACGGGCGCTGATGTCCACGCCATAGTCAGCAGGCGTCTTGGCCGCGAGGGGCTTGCTCTTCGCCTTCATGATGTTGGGCAACGAAGCATAGCGCGGCTCGTTCAAACGCAGGTCGGTGGTGACGATCGCAGGGACGTTGAGCTTCACCGTCTCCAAACCGCCATCGACTTCGCGGGTCACCCTGACCTTGTCGCCCTCAACCTCGACCTTCGACGCAAAGGTGCCCTGCGGCAGATTGAGCAGCGCGGCCAGCATCTGGCCGGTCTGGTTGCTGTCATCGTCGATCGCCTGCTTGCCCAGGATGATCAGGCCAGCGCCTTCCTCTTCCTGAACCTTGGCGAGCAGCTTGGCGACGCCCAGCGGTTCGACCTCGTCATCCGTCTGGATCAGGATCGCACGATCCGCGCCCATGGCAAGCGCTGTGCGCAGCGTCTCTTGCGCCTTCGCAACGCCGATCGACACCGCCACGACCTCGGTCGCCACGCCCTTTTCCTTCAGGCGGATGGCTTCCTCAACCGCGATCTCGTCGAACGGATTCATGCTCATCTTGACGTTCGCCAGATCAACGCCCGTCCCATCCGCCTTCACACGCGGCTTCACATTATAGTCAATGACCCGCTTCACGGGCACAAGGATCTTCATCGCAACATCCTTTCGTTTCACGCCACAGCCCGCATATGCGGACAAGGACGCAGGCGGCCTAAAAGACCGCCTGCGCCCCATGGTGTCTGTTCAAATGGCTGGAAAGTGCCTCAGGCTGCCTTCCTCACTTCCGCCACGATCTTCTTGGCCGCGTCGCCCAGATCGTCCGCCGGGACGATGGCCAGGCCGGACGAAGCCAGAATGTCCTTGCCCTGCTGGACGTTCGTGCCTTCCAGGCGAACGACCAGAGGAACCGACAGGTCAACTTCCTTGGCGGCGGCGACGATGCCCTCGGCAATGATGTCGCACTTCATGATGCCACCGAAGATGTTGACGAGAATGCCCTTCACCGCCGGGTCCTTCAGGATGATCTTGAAGGCCGCGGTCACCTTTTCCTTGTTGGCGCCGCCACCGACGTCCAGGAAGTTGGCGGGGAATTCGCCGTTCAGCTTGATGATGTCCATCGTCGCCATGGCCAGGCCCGCGCCGTTCACCATGCAGCCGATATTGCCGTCCAGCTTGATGTAGGCGAGATCATATTCGCTCGCTTCGACTTCCGCCGGGTCTTCCTCGGTCAGGTCGCGCAGTTCCGCGATGTCCTTGTGACGGAACATGGCGTTGCCGTCGAAACCGACCTTGGCGTCCAGCACCAGCAGATTGCCCTGCTCGGTCAGCGCCAGCGGATTGACTTCGATCTGCTCGGCGTCGGTGTCGAGGAACGCGGCGTAGAGCGACGAGGCGACCTTGGCGGCCTGCTTCGCCTGATCACCGGTCAGGCCCAGAGCGGCAGCGATGGAACGGCCGTGGTGCGGCTGGAAACCGGCTGCGGGATCGACGGTGAAGGTGTGGATCTTTTCGGGGGTCGAATGGGCGACCTCTTCAATGTCCATGCCGCCTTCGGTCGATACGACGAACGCGATGCGGCTGCTGCCACGATCGACCAGCAATGCGAGGTAGAATTCCTTCGCGATGTCGGCGCCATCAGTGATGTAGAGGCGGTTGACCTGCTTGCCCGCTTCGCCAGTCTGGATGGTGACCAGCGTATTGCCGAGCATGTCAGTGGCGTGGGCTTTCACCTCATCCAGATTGAAGGCCAGGCGGACGCCGCCCTTCGCTTCGGGGGCCAGCTCCTTGAACTTGCCCTTGCCACGGCCACCAGCGTGGATCTGCGACTTCACGACATAGAGCGGCCCGGGCAGCTTCTTGGCGGCTTCGACGGCTTCATCGACCGAAAAAGCGGCGTAACCGGCGGCGATCGGCGCGCCATATTTCGCCAGCAGTTCCTTCGCCTGATATTCGTGAATGTTCATGGGCCTGGCCCGTCCTTTCGCCTGAAAAGCTGTTGGAGGGGCTAAAGCACAGGCGCCGAAGCTACGCCAGACTCATTTCGCAAACCAACTTTGCAAAATTGCAAAATCACTTCCTTGAATCGCGTTCAATTCACCACTTCCTTCATTCAATCGCGCAGACGATCGCCGCCTTGCTCGTCACCATGAATATCTCCGGATCCTCCAGCGCCCGCACCTTGTAGAGGAATCGATCAACCGTCATCTCCCCCATGTGCGACTTGCGGAGCGACGCCAGCGACTGGAGCCGCCGCAGCTGCATCAGGCTCAACCGATCGACCATCCGCTCCGCCATGCACCCGGCCATTCGCGGCGAAAGCCCCGCTTCAATCAGCCCCGCCCGCGCTTTCGATTCGGGCGACACCGTCGCGCAGGAAGACAACAGCAAAGCAGCGGCAGGCAAAGCGAGCGCAAAGGCGCGAATGGATATGGTCGTCATGCGCGCTTCATGGCAATCAGAGCCTGAACACAGGGTAAATGGGCCGCCACGGGGACAAGACATGGACAAAATTTTCGGAGCCTTCGCGCATCGCGTCGCCAGCTGGTCCGGGCAGCCCCTGGCGTTCATATTGGCGTCGGCCACGATCATCGGCTGGATATTGACCGGGCCGATCTTCCATTATTCCGACACCTGGCAGCTCATCATCAACACGGGCACGACGATCGTGACCTTTCTCATGGTCTTCCTGATCCAGAACGCTCAGAATCGCGACGGGTCCGCGATCCAGGCAAAGCTTGACGAACTCATCCGCGCCGTCACCGATGCCCGAAACGAATTCATCGGCATCGAACATCTGACCGAAACCGATCTTGAACGTCTGAAAGCTATGCTGGAAAGGGAATATGACAGCGAAGAAAGTCACCACCGATCAATAGAGCGGTTGATCCAGCGGCGGTAACGGACGCCCACCATCAGTGTGCGGAATTCACTAACCGCATATTTTCCTCACGATATGCATCGATCTGATCACCATATCCACGAGCCAACCCCTCATAAGCAGCACGCCCTTTTTTGGAATGGCTCATCTGCGCTCGTATCAACGACACCTGCTGCCTGTGCAGTAGGTAATTGACATCCATCTCTCCGGTCATTCACGCCCTCCTACCTATCGCTGATGAGACTGGTTGGGGTGCCGCGACTCTTTAGACGAGTCGTCTTTCCGGCAGTGGAGACGTTAGCACTGCCGCGTCAGCGAGGCCATTCCATCCAACGCGCCGTTGGAGCAACTTGACGGAAATCACGCTCGGTCGGAGCCTTCAATGAAATAGTCAAAGCTTTTCGCCCTGTGCAAAAAATATGCGCAAGGACTATGAAATCCCAAAGTAATTTGCCAATGCGCCTCGGCTTGCAGGGGGCATTTCAACATGGCGCAATCGCTGACGGCGGTTCTGGCGATCATTTATCATGAGATTTTGTTGTTCGCCGTGGTGGGACTGGCCATTGGGGGGATCGACGATTTTCTCGTGGATGTCATGTTCCTGGGCCGCCGCTGGTGGCGAAACATCGCGGTCTATTCTCGCCATAGGCGCATGACGACGGCGACGCTGCCCGCCTCTTCAAAGCCTGGCAAGATAGGCGTCTTCGTTCCCGCCTGGGGTGAAGCCGATGTGATCGGCCCGATGTTGCGCAATGCACTCAACCAATGGTCCGTCGGCAACTATCGCATTTTCGTCGGCGTCTATCCCAATGATCTTGCCACCTTGGCGGCCGTCAACCCGATCGCGGACCAGGACGACCGTCTCGTCGTCTGTATCAACGACCGGCCGGGTCCTACGACCAAGGCGGACTGTCTCAACCTCCTCTGGCGCGCCATGCAGGAAGAGGAGGCGCGCACCGGCAGAATGTTCAAGGCCGTAGTCTTGCACGACGCCGAAGATGTCGTCCACGTCGACGAAGTCCGGCTATTCGATGTGATGATCGATCGCTTCCAACTGGTTCAGTTGCCGGTTCTTCCACTCACCGGCGAAGGCGGCTGGTGGGCACGCTCGATCGCCAATCATTATTGCGACGAGTTTGCAGAGAGCCATGGGAAATATTTGACGATCCGCGAAGCTGTGGGTGCGTCGGTTCCGTCCGCCGGAGTTGCCTGCGCATTCGAACGACTGACACTCGAACGGCTCGTCAATCCGGCGAACGGAGGTCCGTTCGACCCCGCTTCCCTCACGGAAGATTATGAAGTTGGTCTCCGGATCAAGAATATGGGCGGGCGCGGCGTTTTCGTGCGGATGCGCGATGCCGCAGGCGAGCTTGTCGCTACGCGTGAATATTTTCCGGACAGCCTGGACGGCGCCGTCCGCCAGAAAGCACGCTGGATGGTCGGAATCTCGCTTGCTGGTTGGGACCGCATGGGCTGGCAGGGCGGCCCCACCGAATGGTGGATGCGCATCCGTGACCGGCGCGCGGCCATTGCCGCCTTCGTTCTCTTCGCTGCTTATGTCGCCTTTCTGCTTTGGGGCTTGCTTCTCATGGCAAGCTGGTTCGGCCTCGAAACCGCTCACCAGCCTTCCCCGTTCGTCGAACTGCTGCTCTGGCTGAACTTTGCCTTCATGACCTGGCGCGCCGCGATGCGGGCCATTTTCGTCGGCCGCAGCTACGGATGGATTTATGGGATCGGCGCGATCCCCCGTTCCATTCTCGCCAATCTGATCGCGATGCTTGCGGCCCGCCGCGCGGTCTTCCTCTACCTTCACTCCCTGTTCGGAAAGCCGCTGGTCTGGGACAAGACACAGCATCGCTTCCCCCCGCTTTAAAGATCAACATGACCAACAGCGCCAGCGGACGGCCTGTCCGCTTTTTCCTTGTGCTTATGACCGGCTGGGTGATCATTCGGGTCGCGAGCGCCATGTTTGGAGGTACCGTCGCGCCCTTGCTGCCACGACCGATCCCGGTTGCCGCCGCCCGCCTGACCGCGAATTCTCCGCCAAAGATTGTTCCGATTGCGGCCACGCCAACCCCATTGCTCGTCGCCAATTGGCCGATGAGCAGGATACGCGCTGCAGGACCGAGAAGGGGGATTACCCCAGCCTTTAACTTTCAAAGTGCCATGGGCAAATCCGAGGACGGCCAGGCGCCCTTCGATCCGGAAATCGAAGAAGCCGCTAAGGCCAGCAGGCCATCCAACTTTGCTCAGCCCGCCTCGCCCGCTTGGCCGCCAACGCCCTCGGACGGCACCAAAGTGCGCCGCTGGCGCGGCAGCGCGTGGCTCCTCTGGCGCGACGGCAGCGCAAATCCGCAGGATCTTGTCACAGGCGGCAGGCTCGGCGGGTCGCAAGCGGGACTCCGGCTCGATTATGATCTGACGCCAGCCAGCACCGGCCGCGCCGCCCTTTATGGCCGCGTGAGCCGCGCCTTCAATCGCCCCGCTTCACCTGAGGCTGCCGCCGGGATAGCCTGGCAACCTGCCCGATCAATTCCGATCTCCATCGCGGCGGAACGGCGGATCTCTCTGGGAGATGGCGCGCGCAATGCCAACGCGCTGTTTGCCGTGGGCGGCTTCGGCCCCACTCCAGTTCTGGGCAAATTGGAAGCGGAGGCTTATGGACAGGCGGGCCTGGTCGGGTTCAACCGGCGCGATCTGTTCGCTGACGGCAAACTTTCCCTGCTTAAGCCTATAGCGGGGACGCCCGTACGCACCGGCCTCAGCGTATCGGGAGGCGCGCAACCGCGGGTGGAGCGCGTTGATATCGGTCCGGAGGTTCAGTTTCGCCTGCCCCTCCCCCACCTTGCATCGCGGCTCAGCATTGAATGGCGGCAGCGCGTAGCTGGAGAGGCATCGCCCTCATCCGGGCTCACCCTTACCCTCGGCGCGGATTTTTAACGCGGGGCGGACGCGCAGCGCCTTTATCTTGCCATCCATTCGGCCTAACCCTGTAGGCACATGGATCTCTACCTGCCCATCGCCAATCTGTCGGTGAACGCGCTGGTGATCATTGCCCTGGGCGGTGTGGTCGGCCTTCTCTCCGGCATGTTCGGCGTCGGCGGCGGCTTCCTGACCACGCCCCTGCTGATCTTCTACGGCATTCCACCCACCGTGGCGGCCGCGTCCGCCGCGTCCCAGGTCACCGGCGCCAGCGTATCGGGCGTCGTCACCCACATGGCGAGGGGCACCGTCGATTTCCGGATGGGCGGCGTCCTGATCGGCGGCGGCATCATTGGAGCAGGCATCGGCGTGCTGTTGTTCCGGCTGCTCCAGTCCATAGGGCAGATCGATACGGCTATCGGCATCCTTTATGTCCTGATGCTCGGCGGCATCGGCATGTTGATGGCGAAGGAGTCCGTCCAGGCGCTGATCCTGTTGAAGACGGGCAAACGCATGCAGGCCCGCAAGCGCCGCCATCACCCCCTGGTCGCCGCGCTGCCGATGCGGTGGCGCTTCTATCGCTCGGGGCTTTATATCTCTCCCCTCGCGCCGTTGCTGCTCGGTGTTGCGACGGGGATACTGACAACCCTCCTGGGCGTCGGCGGCGGCTTCATTCTTGTGCCCGCCATGCTGTATCTGCTCGGCATGACCACCCAGTCGGTGGTGGGCACTTCGCTGTTTCAGATATTGTTCGTCACCATGGCAACGACGATGATGCACGCCATGACCACGAAGGCAGTCGACCTCGTCCTTGCCATGCTGCTTCTGATCGGCAGCGTGACGGGGGCACAGATCGGCGCCCGAATCTCGATGACCGTTCGCCCTGAATATCTGCGCATATTATTGTCGGTGATCGTGCTGCTGGTCGCCGCGCGCATGGCGTTGGGTCTCGGCTTCCGCCCGGATGAGATTTACACGGTGGAAGTGCGTTGAACCTGCGCGCCCGTCTCGCACTGCTCCTCCCCCTCTCGACACTGCTCGGCGCGGCAGGAGAGCCGATGCTCGTCCCCGACGTCTCGCAACGGGAAGTGGAAATCCAGTACAGCTTCACCGGCGCCGACCTCCTGCTGTTTGGAGCGATCGTCTATCCCGACGGCCGACGGCCCAGCAAACCCGCGGACATATTGGTCGTGCTGAAAGGCCCCGACCAATCCATCACCATGCGCGAGAAACAAAAGGTCGCTGGCATCTGGGTCAATGCGGACAGCGCCCGCTTCCGCTCCGCACCCAGCTTTTATGCGGTCGCCTCTTCCCGTCCGATCGCCAACGTAGTCGATGAACGAACGGCCGCGATTTACGAGCTGGGCGTGGACAAGCTGCAACTGTCCCCATCCTCTCTCAATGACAGCGCAGAGCTTGATCGTTTCCAGGCCGGGTTGATCGATCTGCGCGAACGATCGGGATTGTTCGCCGAACGGCCCGGCTCCGTGGAAATCACCGACGGGGTGTTATACCGAGCACGCATCCCGCTGCCCGCGCGCGTCATCGTCGGCGATTATACAGCGGAAACCTTCCTCGTGCAGGATGGGCGGGTCGTTGCCGCCGCCGTCCGCGACATCACCATCCGCAAGTCGGGGTTCGAACGCTTCATGGCGGTCGCCGCCGAACGATGGTCCTTCTTATACGGCCTTACCGCCATTTTGCTGGCGGTGGGTATGGGCTGGACCGCCGGAGCCGTCGCGCGGCGCTTCTAACGGTTCAGGGCTTCAGGTCCACACGCTCGTCGTCTGGGAAAAGATACTCCAGCAATAAGGAGCGATGGCATCCGTCCGCCTCCCGCTCAAAGCACAGCAAAGCCGTGGGCCGCTCTCGCGCCAAGTCGCGCAACTGTTCCGCCTGGACGATCGCTTCCGGCAGGTCGAGTTGGCCCGAATAAATCTCCCGAAGTTTCGCATGATTGCCCTTGCGAGCCGCCTCCCGGCCCTCGGCGGGCGTACCCAGCGCCTTCAGCCCGACATAGTCGATCCCGGCCTCCTTCAGCCCCGCCGCCAGAATGTTCTTGGAAAATCCCGGCCGCCGCGAAAGCGGAACCGCCCTGATGTCCGCCAGCAGCTTGACGCCTGCCTTCTGCAACGCCGCTATCAGCTCGCCCTGCGTAGCCCCTTCATACCCGATCGTGAAAATCCGCATCCCATGCAGATAGGAAAGCGGACGGAACTTCCAAGCATCCCGTCTTGCCCTCTTTCCTGCCCTCGCCTAAAGGGTCCGTTCATGCCCGACATAACCGTTCCCCCCACCTCGTCCGACCTGACCGGCCGGGCGTTGTTCCCGCATCGGCATCTTCTCTCCATCGCCGACCTGAAGCCTTGGGAAATCCGTTTCCTGCTGGATGAGGCAGAACATTGGGCGCGGACCAACCGGGACAATGCGCGCAAGCATGACGACCGCCTAGCCGGTATGACGCAAATCAATGCCTTCTTCGAAAACAGCACCCGCACCCTGCTGTCGTTCGAAATCGCGGGCAAACGTCTGGGCGCCGACGTCGTGAACATGCACGCGGGGCAGTCGAGCGTGAAGAAGGGGGAGACCCTGATCGACACCGCCATGACCCTCAACGCGATGGCCGCCGACGTGATCGTCATTCGTCATGCGAGTTCGGGCGCCGTTGCCCTGATTTCGGACATGGTGGACTGCCCGGTCCTCAATGCTGGGGACGGCTGGCACCAGCATCCAACGCAAGCCCTGCTCGACGCCCTCACCATCCGCCGCCGCAAGGGAGGTTTTGAGGGCCTTATCGTCGCGATTTGCGGGGATGTGCTGCATAGCCGCGTCGCGCGGTCGAACATGCTCTGCCTCGCGGCTCTGGGCGCGCAGGTTCGCGCCGTCGCGCCGCCGACCTTGATGCCACCCGAGGTGGAGATGCTGGGCGCCACGCCCTATAATCGGATGGACGAGGGGTTGGATGGCGCCGATGTCGTGATGATGCTGCGCCTTCAGAATGAACGGATGGACGGCGCCTTCATCCCCTCGCCTCGCGAATATCACATGCTTTACGGCCTGACGCCCGAACGGCTTGCCATTGCCAAGCCCGACGCATTGGTCATGCACCCTGGCCCCATGAACCGCGGCGTCGAGATATCGAGCGTGGTGGCGGATGATCCGGATCGCTCCGCCATCACTGAACAGGTGGAAATGGGCGTCGCAATCCGCATGGCCTGTCTGGATGTGCTGACCCGTGGCGCGCGCGGCGTGGAGGGTTGGGCATGAGCAAGCTTGCCATCATCAACGCGAAGCTGGCCGACCCCGCTGCCCGCGACGTCCGCACTGGCGCGATCCTGATCGAAGGCGATCAGATCATCGCCTCGGGCAATGTCGATGTGCCGGACGACGCCGAAACGATCGACGCCGCCGGGCTGGTGGTGGCTCCGGGCCTCATCGATCTGGGCGTGTTCGCTACCGACAAGCCTGCCTTCCACTTCGGCGGGATCACGCGGGCCGCCCTGATGCCCGACCAGTCCTCCCCGCTGGATGAGGCTGGCCTCATCCGTCAGGCCGCGCGCGCGGGTAAGCCCGATTTCTGGGTGCATCCAATCGCTGCCGCCACACGGGGCCTCAAAGGGGGCGAGCTGGCGGAAATCGGCATGATGCAGGCAGCGGGCGCCAAGGCGGTGGCTACTGGTCGGCAATGGATCGCGGATTCAGGCGTGATGATGCGGGTACTCGCCTATGCGTCGGGCCTTGGCCTGACAGTCATCACGCATGCCGAAGACAGCGGCCTCGCGGGCAAGGCAGTCGCAACCAGCGGTGAAACGGCGACCCGGTTGGGCCTGCCCCACGCACCTGCATGCGCCGAAGCAATCGCGATCGCGCGCGACCTCATGCTGGCGAAGGAAACGGGCGCCGCCATCCACTTCCGGCTCGTGACGACAAAGGCGGGCTTTGACCTCATACGCGCGGCAAAGGCCGAAGGCGTAAAGGTCACCTGCGGGATCAGCCCGGCCTATCTTTACCTTGCCGACAATGCCGTCACCAACTTCCGCACCTTCGCGCGCCTGTCGCCTCCGCTAAGGTCGGAGGATGACCGCAGGGCCTCGATCGTCGCGGTCGCCGACGGGACGGTGGATGTGATCACCTCCAGTCATGATCCCCGTGGCCCCGAGGATAAGAGGTTACCCTTCGCCGACGCTTCTCCCGGCATGGCTGGAGCCGAGACGTTGCTAGCCCTGTCGCTGAATCTCGTGCGCGAAGGCCATCTGTCGATGACGCGCCTGATGATGCTGCTCAGCGCCAATCCGGCCCGCATATTGGGGGTCGATGCAGGAAGCTTCGCCGCCGGTAGCGCCGCCGACCTCATCTTCATCGATCCCGATGCGCCATGGATCATAGATTCCACGAAAATGGCAGCGCAGGCGGGCAACACGCCCTTCGATCGGATGCCGGTACAGGGCCGCACCCGTCGCGTGATGAAAGGCGGCATTTTCCTCTAAAGTTTCCTGCTTGCTCTCCCCCGCAGGCCACGCTAAAGCGCCCTCCTTCGCCGGTACAGGAGTGTAGCTCAGCTGGTAGAGCGTCGGTCTCCAAAACCGAATGCCGGGGGTTCGAGTCCCTCCACTCCTGCCAGGTCGCTGAGCGCTGATCCTTGATTTTTCAAAGGTTCGCGGTTAGTTGCCCCAGCGAAGATGGGTCGCGGAGCCAGCGGCCGCACCCCGGGACGCCGACATGGCGGGGTCCGGAGGGCGGACTGTTGCTTCGCGCTTTGGTGTTTGTTCGAAAGTTGTTGAGGCAGTGATGGCGAAGGTTTCTCCGGGCGAATTCGTCAATCAGGTGAAGACCGAAGCGTCGAAGATCGTGTGGCCCACGGGCCGTGAAACGGTCATGACTGCGGTGATGGTCGGTATCATGACCACGCTGCTCGGCCTCTTCTTCTTCGGCATCGACACCTTTTTCGGGGCGATCGTTCGCTGGCTGCTGGCGTTCGCCGCCGGACAGGCTTGAAGTTTTGGATTACCGCGATTTCCCAGTAAATCGCCTGGTAGGAGTTTGAGACGGTAACATGGCGCGCTGGTACATCATCCACGCCTATTCGGGCTTCGAAAACAAGGTCAAGGAATCGATCCTGTCCGAAGCCGAGCGCATGGGCCTCTCCCAGCTGGTCGAACAGGTGGAAGTGCCCACCGAGACCGTGACCGAAGTGAAACGCGGCAAGAAGGTGCAGGTCGAACGCAAGTTCATGCCGGGCTACGTCCTTGCGAAGCTGGCGATGAACGACGACATCTACCACCTCGTCAAGAACACGCCGAAGGTCACCGGCTTCCTCGGTTCGTCGGGTAAGCCCCAGGCGATCAGCGAAGGCGAAGCCGCCCGCTATTTCGGCGCGCAGAAGGCCGCCGAAGCCGCGCCCAAGCACAAGGTCAGTGTCGATTACGAAATCGGCGACAGCGTCAAGGTGCTGGACGGCCCCTTCGCGAGCTTCAACGGCACCGTCGAGGAACTCGATTTCGAAAAGAACCGGGTCAAGGTGTCCGTGTCGATCTTCGGCCGCGCCACGCCGGTCGAACTGGACTTCGAACAGGTCGAACTGTCGAAGTAAGAATTCCCCTCTCCCGCAAGCGGGAGAGGGCAGCGAGACTTGGCGGCTTTGCCGTCTAGTCGCAGCGGGAGAGGGCACAGCCTCCTCTCCAAATCGGTCTAAGCGGCGAGCCGCTGAGACCTCCTATCCTCTCCCCTAAAGGGGCAAGGATAATACAGTGCGGGAGGCGGATGTTAAGTCCGCTGTCTGACCGCTAAACTTGAAAGAGAGTGAAAATGGCCAAGAAGATTACGGGCTATATCAAGCTCCAGGTGCCCGCTGGAGCCGCCAACCCCTCGCCGCCGATCGGTCCGGCACTGGGTCAGCGCGGTGTGAACATCATGGAATTCTGCAAGGCGTTCAACGCCTCGACGGAAAAGATGGACAAGGGCACCCCGCTGCCGACCATCATCACCGTCTATGCGGACCGTTCGTTCAGCTTCGTCACGAAGCAGCCGCCCGCCACCTACCTGATCAAGAAGGCCGTCAACCTGAAGTCGGGTTCCAAGGAACCGGGCAAGGTTGTCGCTGGCAAGATCACCCGCGCCCAGCTCGCCGAAATCGCCCAGGCCAAGATGGTTGACCTGAACGCGAACGACATCGACGCAGCGACGAAGATCATCGAAGGCTCCGCTCGCGCGATGGGCCTCGAAGTGGTGGAGGGCTAAGACCATGGCAAAGCTGACGAAGAAGGCGAAGGCTCTCGCCACCGCGGTTGACCGCGAAAAGCTGCACGGCGTTGACGAAGCGCTGGGCCTGATCAAGACCCACGCGACCGCCAAGTTCGACGAAAGCGTCGAAATCGCGATCAATCTGGGCGTCGATCCGCGTCACGCCGACCAGATGGTCCGTGGCGTCGTCACCCTGCCCGCGGGCACCGGCAAGGACGTTCGCGTCGCCGTGTTCGCCCGTGGCGACAAGGCTGAAGCCGCGACCGCCGCTGGCGCCGACATCGTGGGCGCCGAAGACCTGCTGGACAGCATCCAGGCTGGCAACATCGACTTCCAGCGCGTGATCGCCACGCCTGACATGATGGGTCTGGTCGGTCGTCTCGGTAAGGTTCTGGGTCCCAAGGGCCTGATGCCGAACCCGAAGCTCGGCACCGTCACCCCGAACGTCGCCGAAGCCGTGAAGGCCGCCAAGGGTGGTCAGATCGAATTCCGCGTCGAAAAGGCTGGCATCATCCACGCCGGTCTCGGCAAGGCGAGCTTCTCGGCCGAAGACCTGCGCAAGAATTTCGACGCTTTCGTTGACGCCATCGTCAAGGCGAAGCCGTCGGGTTCGAAGGGCAAGTACGTCCGCAAGATCGCCCTGTCGTCGTCGATGGGTCCGGGCGTGAAGGTCGATGTGGCGGAAGTCGCTTCGGTCTGATCCCTCGCAATAGTTAATATAGGGGCCGCCTTCCCTCTTTGCGGGGGAAGGCGGCCTTCTTATTTGGGTGCCTTCCGGCACCCATTTCTGCCTTGAGCAGAAGTCCCTCAGGGACGGTGTGAACTTCGGGGTGTGTGACCTTGCATCCCGGGCTCCGGCAGCGGCCGAAGCACATCAGGTCATCATGTATCCGTCGGGAATGGCGGGTCGCTTTACCGACGGAAAATATAATGTCTTTTGAACATCTCCCGCCCCTCCTCTCGGACGCCCTGACGCGAAAAGGCTATGAAAGCCTGACCCCCGTTCAGGCCGAAGTCACCCAGCCCGAAGCGGAAGGCCGCGACCTCATCGTCTCGGCACAGACCGGCTCGGGCAAGACAGTCGCTTTTGGCCTTGCCATGGCGGGCGAATTGCTGGGCGAAGAGATGCGCCTGCCCGTAGCAGGAAAACCGCTCGCCCTCGCTATCGCCCCCACCCGCGAACTGGCACTGCAAGTCAGCCGCGAACTGGAGTGGCTCTACGGCGAAGCCCGCGCCCGCATCGCTACCTGCGTCGGCGGTATGGACGCCGCCAAGGAACGGCGTGCACTTTCCCACGGCGCACACATCGTCGTCGGCACCCCCGGCCGCCTGCGCGACCATCTCGAACGCGGCGCACTGGACCTGTCGGGACTCAAGACCGTCGTCCTCGATGAAGCTGACGAAATGCTCGACATGGGCTTCCGCGAAGATCTGGAAGAGATCCTCGACGGCACGCCCGAAGGCCGCCGCACCCTCCTCTTCTCCGCCACCATGCCGAAGCCGATCGTTGCGCTCGCCAAGCGCTACCAGCAGGACGCGCTGCGCATCTCCACTGTCAGCGACGAACGCGGCCATGGCGATATCACCTATCAGGCCGTGACGGTCGCCCCCGCCGACATCGAGAACGCGGTGGTCAATCTGCTGCGCTATCATGAGGCAGAAACCGCGATCCTCTTCTGCGCCACCCGCGACAATGTCCGCCACCTCCATGCCAGCCTCACTGAACGCGGTTTCGCCGCCGTGGCGCTGTCGGGTGAGCATAGCCAGAATGAGCGCAATCATGCGCTGCAAGCCCTCCGCGACCGCCGCGCTCGTGTGTGCGTGGCCACCGACGTCGCAGCGCGCGGTATCGACCTTCCCAACCTCAGCCTCGTCGTGCACGTCGAAATCCCGCGCGATGCAGAAACGATGCAGCACCGTTCCGGCCGCACCGGGCGCGCAGGCAAGAAGGGCACGGCTGTCCTCATCGTCCCCTACCCCCGCCGCCGCCGTGTCGAATCCATGCTGCGTGGCGCCAAAATCCCGGTCGAATGGGGCACTCCGCCGAGCAAGGAAGCGATCCAGGAGCAGGACAATTCTCGCCTGCGCGAAAAGCTGATGGAGCGCGCCGAGCTGGACGAGCTGGATTGGACACTGGGCGCCGAGTTGCTGGAAACCAAGTCCGCCAAGGAGATCGCGGCGATGCTGGTGAAAAGCGCCCGCGCCGCCCTCCCCGCGCCCGAAGAACTGCTCGACGCCAGCGAAGCCCCGCCGCGCCGCGATGGGCCTCGTCCGGGCTTTGAGGATACCGTCTGGTTCCGCATGGACATCGGCCGCCGTCACAATGCCGACCCGCGTTGGATCCTGCCGCTGATCTGCCGCCGAGGCCATGTGTCACGCCAGGACATCGGCGCGATCCGGATCGCCGCCAACGAGACGCTGTTCGAAATCCCCAGCGCCATCGTATCCCGCTTCGTCGGCTCGGTGAAGCGGACGGGCGAGGCGAGCGACGAGGGCGCTGAAGTCCAGTTCGAACAGATTGAGGGAACACCTCGGGACACAGCGCGCGAGAACCGCCGCGAAGGGCCGCCACGTGGCAAGGGCCGCCCGAATGAAGGTCGTGGTCCGAAGCCAGCTTATGGCGCCCGGCCTTTCAAGGGCGGCCCCCGCAAAGGCCCGCCTCGCAAGCCACGCGGATAAGACACCGCTCCCAAAACAATGTGCTCCTGGCTTTACAGGAGCACATTGTTGACTGAGACAGCCTCAACCGACGTTCAGCCCGCGCCGGATAACTGAAGCATCCGCGCTGCCAGCTCACGCTCTCCCATGACGACATGGGGCACGCCAATCCCTTCCAGATGCGCGACCTCTGCATCACTATGCGCTCGCGCAATCACCTGCAGGTTGGGATTGAGGTGACGCGCATGCTCATGGATCGCACCACCTTCAAACCCTTCCGGCACCGCGATCAGCAACCGTCGAGCCTCGCAAATGCCAGCAGCCATCAAATAACGGTCCTCCAGTGCACTTCCCCGCACTACCGGATGGCCCGCCTCCGCGGCCTCCTCTGCTCGTTCCGGGTCCGTCTCCAGCACAACGAAATGGGCATTGCGTTCGGACAGGCGCTCCGCAATCATCTTGCCGACCCGGCCATATCCGACCAGGATCACATGTCCGATGTGCGGACGCTGGCGCGCCTTTTCCGCTTCTGCTTCTTCCTCAATCTCCTCCTTCTTATGCGCCCGCACGATCATCGAGAAGATGAACGGATTCAAAAAGATCGACACAATCGCGCCCGCAAGGATCAAGTCGCGTCCTTCCGCAGGCAGCACGCCCAAGCCAGTGCCCAATGTGGCGAGGATGAAGGAAAACTCGCCGATCTGCGCCAGGCTCGCCGCGATCGTCAGCGCAGTATCTCCCGGATGGCCGAAGGCGCGCACGATCGCGAACGCGGCGATAGACTTACCGACGATGATGATCGCTACAGTGGCCAGCAATGGTAACGGCTGTTCGACGAGCACTGACGGATTGAACAACATGCCCACCGACACGAAGAACAACACAGCGAATGCGTCGCGCAGCGGCAGCGTTTCCTCCGTCGCGCGGCGGCTAAGCGGCGTCTCGCCCAGGATCATGCCCGCGAAGAAGGCGCCCAAGGCAAATGACACATCGAACGCCACGGCCGCGCCGAAAGCCACGCCAAGGGCGATGGCAAGCACAGCCAGGCGAAACAACTCCCGCGATCCGGTGTGAACTACCCAGTGCAACGCCCAAGGAATGACCCGTCGGCCCACCACAAGCATCAGGGCGACAAAACCGGCCACCTTCAGCAGGGTACTCAGCAGCGGTGCCAGCAGGTCACCCATCCCGGCCGATGCGTCTGCATTGTTCATAACCTTCGCCAACGCGGGTAGCAGTACCAACGCCAGCACCATCACCAGATCCTCGACGATCAGCCAGCCAACAGCTATGCGCCCCCGCCGCGTCTCCACAAGATCCGCCCCCTGCAAGGCGCGCAGCAAGACGACCGTACTCGCGACCGAAAGAGCGAGGCCGAACACAATGCCGCCCATCACTGGCCAGCCCATATAGTGCGACAGTCCCATGCCGAGCAGCGTTGCCACCGCGATCTGCCCAATGGCGCCGGGTACGGCGATATTCTTCACCGACAGCAAGTCACGCAGCGAAAAATGAAGTCCCACCCCGAACATCAGCAGAATGACACCGATTTCGGCCAATTCGTTGGCCAGACTGGTGTTGGCGACAAAGCCTGGGGTGAAAGGACCAACCATGATCCCCGCGATAAGGTAACCGACAAGCGGCGAAAGTTTGAGACGATGGGCAATGGCACCCATTATGAAAGCAACAACGAGGCCCGCGACGATTGTTCCGATCAGGGGCGTGTGATGAGGCATGGACGTCCTTCCCTGTCTGCCGGTGCGGCCCTCTGAACCTTCACCGGCAGCCTATCATATTTTCATTCTGCGACCGCTAGCATAGCGGCTGACGGCAGCACCCAGCCCAGTGAACACGGCGGGTATGAACCACCATGGCGGCCGTCGGTTGCTGCGGCGTGACTGTCTGCGGGTCATGGATCTCTCCTGCCTGACGATTAACGGAGTGGGCGTTAAGTCAGGGCAGGCGGAGCGCGAGCGTGAAAGGCGTGTGAAATACCCCCGCGCAAGAGCGAGGGGCGGGTGCGGACATATGAGGGATTAGATCGCGACCACCCCACGACGGCCAACAGGCCCGCTACAGATACCAACCATGGCATCAATGGCGATAACAAGGGGTTGTCGCCCGAACCATCGGGCTGGGTCAGGCGGTAGTCGGCCGGTGCCGATTGGGTCCGGGCCTTCAGCACCACGCCTGTGGTGGCGGGATTGAACGCCGAGCCCGTTGCTATGCTGGACGGCGGCCCCAATGGCGTCAGGGCACTTAATAACGCAACACCGATCGCCATCCACAGGGTCAGCATGAAGAGAAGCCTGCCTCTCATGCTGCCAGTACTATACGATGTCGGCATCATGCGCGTCGGGTTCCCTTCGAGACGGGAAGATAGGCACTGACCTGCGCAAAAACCACCCCTAAGAAGGGGGCTTCCCGGTTGACATAAGCGAGTCAGTCCACTACCGGGCCACATTCCCGCGCGGGTCAACAGGACGTCATGTCCTCGGCGATTTGCGTAAAGCAGATTTGAACAAGAAGAGAAGAGCCATGTTCGCAGTCGTGCGCACGGGCGGCAAGCAGTATCGCGTCGCCGCCGGAGACAAGATCGTCGTCGAGAAGCTGGCCGGTGAGGCTGGTGACAAGGTGACGCTGGATGACGTCCTGTTCGCCGGCGAAGGCAGCGACGTGAAGGACGCCAGCAAGCTGACCGTCGCCGCCGAAATCATCGCGCAGGCGAAGGGCGAAAAGGTTATCGTTTTCAAGAAGCGCCGTCGTCACAATTACCGTCGCAAGAACGGCCATCGCCAGAACCACACGATCCTGAAGATCGTGTCGATCGCCTGAGCCGCAGTCCAGTTTCGAGGAGTTTGAGTCATGGCACATAAGAAAGCTGGCGGTTCATCGCGTAACGGTCGCGATTCGGAATCGAAGCGCCTTGGCGTGAAGAAGTTCGGCGGTCAGGAAGTGATCGGCGGCAACATCATCATTCGCCAGCGCGGCACGCGCGTATATCCCGGCCGCAATGTTGGCATGGGCAAGGATCACACCCTCTTCGCCCTGGGCGAAGGTCGTGTGGTATTCCATACTGGCAAGCTCGGCCGTAAATATGTGTCGGTCGATGCCATGGCTGAAGCAGCCGAATAACGGACGATCAATGACGGATCGTCCCTCATCATTGGGGCGATCCTTCCGGAAGATGGTCTTGGACCATCTCTGATAATCCGAGGGAAAAAGGGGCGCCCCATCCGGGAGCGCCCCTTTTTCCGTTCGGCGACACCTCCCCTCATTTTCCCTCAAACCTCTGGAACCCTGAGCCTTCTCACGCGTCATGCGGGCGGGGCACAGCCAGAGGAAAGAAGTCGTCAAGCCGTAACTTTTTACGGCCATTGGCGTGTCGATCAGAGGAGAGATTTTCAAATGTTCGCCCGTACCCCCCGCCTGCTTCTGAGACCCGGCTGGATGGAAGACGCGTCCGCGCTGGCCGAAGCGATTGGCGATCCGGCGGTCCTGCGCAACCTTGTCCGCGTGCCTGCGCCCTATGGCATTGATGACGCGCGCAGCTTCCTTGCCCTTCCGCAGGACACACGCCTGCCGCGTCTTCTGGCTTTTTCCCGCACTCGCGGTGCCCCACGTCTGGTCGGCGGGTGCGGCATCCATTTGACCGAGGATAGCACGCCTGAACTCGGCTATTGGATAGCGCGTCCCTATTGGGGGCTGGGCTTTGCGACGGAGGCCGCCAGCGCGGTGTACGGCATGGCCCGAGCAGCGGGCGTCAGCGGGATTCGCGCGGCGCATTTCGCTGACAATCCGGCATCAGGCAATGTGCTTCGGAAAATCGGCTTTCGTTACACCGGCCGGGCGGAGCAACGTTACAGTCCGGCGCGTGGAAATGCGGCTGAATGCCTGATTTTTGAAGAAGGCGTGCCCGGGCGCATGATGATTGATCCTGCAATGGACCTTTATCACGACGCCATGCCCGCGCTCGCGGCCTGAACGAAGAAGGACGGCGTCGGCAGACGCCGTCCCGCATGGAAAAGGTGAGTTTCGAGCGATAGCAGACGGCGAGGTTTAATTCCGCGTCATAAGCGGCTATGGGCCAGCCCATGCATTTTCTGGATCAGGCGAAAATATACATAAAATCCGGCTGGGGTGGCCCCGGCGCGGTTAGTTTCCGGCGTGAAAAATATGTCGAATACGGCGGCCCTGATGGCGGCAATGGCGGCAAGGGCGGAGATATCATCTTCGAAGCCGTAGCTGGCCTCAATACCCTCATCGACTTCCGCTACACCCAGCATTTCAAGGCGCAGCGTGGGATGCCGGGTGCGGGAAAGAATCGTTACGGCGCAGGCGGAAACGACCTCGTCGTCAAGGTGCCCGTGGGAACGCAGATCCTGTCCGATCCCCAGCCTATCGAGGGCACCGAGGACGAGGATGGTTATCCCGACTATGAAGATCAGGAGCTTCTCGCCGACTTCACAGAGGTAGGGCAACGCTTGGTCCTGTTGCGCGGCGGCGATGGCGGCCGGGGCAACCTGTCTTACAAGACAAGCACCAACCGTGCGCCGCGACAGCATGGAACGGGCTGGCCGGGACAGGAAATGTGGGTCTGGCTGCGGCTTAAATTGCTTGCCGACGTCGGCTTGGTCGGCATGCCGAACGCTGGCAAGTCGACCTTCATCAATCAGGTGACCAATACCAAGGCCAAAGTGGGGGCCTATGCCTTTACTACCACCAAACCGCAGCTCGGGGTCGTCACACACCGTGACAAGGAATTCGTCCTGGCAGATATTCCCGGCTTGATCGAGGGTGCAGCCGAAGGTGCTGGCATCGGCGACCGATTCCTTGGTCATATCGAGCGCTGCCGCGTGCTGCTGCACCTCGTTGATGCCACTGGGGACGATCCGGTCGAACAGTTCCGGATCGTGCAGGATGAATTGGAAGCCTATGGCGAGGGGCTAGCCGACAAACCGCAGATCGTCGCGCTTAACAAGGGCGATCTGCTCGGGCCGGAATTGATGGAGGACATCGCCGCCCAGCTCCGGCGCGAGGCTGGCGTGGAGAAGATATTCATCATCTCGGGCGCGACTGGCGAAGGTGTGCAACCGCTGCTGGATGCTGTCCTGCCATTGCTTGCGGACGGCAGACCGATGGAGGAAGAGGCCAGTGACGAAGGCGACGCTTCATGGTCGCCGATCTGAACATTCATCAATCGCCACTTATTCTTCACGTTCCAGGCGAACGGAACTGATCCCGTGACTTCCTCTCTTTCAGGCTTCCCCCCCTCTCAAGTTCGGCGACTGGTCATCAAGATCGGCTCAGCCCTGCTGGTCGATGGGAATGGCGAGGTTCGCGAAGCGTGGCTCCGAACCTTGGTCGAAGATGTCGCTGACCGCAAGGCAGCCGGGCAGCAGATCATTATCGTTTCATCAGGCGCAATTGCGCTGGGCGCACGTCGATTGAAGCTGCCAAAGGGTGGGCGTGGCAGTCTGGAAGACGCTCAGGCCGCAGCGGCAACGGGACAGATCGCACTGTCGCAATGTTGGGCTCGGTTGTTGCAGGACAAGGGGATCACCGCCGCGCAGATGCTGGTGACGCTGGACGATCTTGAGCATCGGCGGCGCTATCTGAATGCGTCTGCGACTTTGGAACGCCTGATCACACTCAATGTGGTGCCGGTGGTAAATGAGAATGACAGCGTCGCCACAGCGGAGATCCGTTTTGGCGATAACGATCGGCTGGCGGCACGTATCGGACAGGCAGCACGGGCCGACGCGGTCGTGCTGCTTTCCGACGTCGATGGGCTTTACACCGCCAATCCGCATGTCGATGCGAGCGCCATGTTGGTAGACACAATCGAGCGCATTGACGCGCGAATCGCAAATATGGCGGACAGCGGATCTGCGTCCGGAATGGGGTCGGGGGGCATGACCTCCAAGATCGAGGCGGCACGGATCGCGACAGGGGCTGGAGCGCATCTCGCCATCATTTCCGGCAAGGTCGATGCTCCGCTGTCACATTGGATCAATGGCGGAAAAGGATCGATCTTCCTCGCGGCCCCTGCCAAGCGGGCGCGGAAGGGATGGCTTGCCGGGCGTTTGACCGTTCGCGGGCGCATCATCGTCGATGCCGGTGCGGAAAAAGCATTGGGACGCGGGAACAGCTTGCTGCCTGCGGGTGTGGCGAAGATAGAAGGCGCATTCGTGCGAGGTGATGTCGTTGATATCGTCGCGCCGGATGGCCGGGTGATCGCGCGTGGGCTAAGCGAGTATGACAGCGAGGAAGCGGCGAGGGTCGCAGGCAAACGCAGTGAGGATATTGCGGCTTTGCTGGGCCACCTGCCCCGATCCGTACTCGTTCATCGCGACCAGATGGCCATGGTCTGATCCCCATGAAATTACGCATTGCCATGACCGGCGCGACAGGTTTTGTCGGCGCCGAAACGCTCAATCAGGCTTTGGACGCTGGGCATCATGTGACAGCCATCACACGAAAGGCGCAGCCGCCTCGCGCCCGGCTGAAGTGGGTGCCCGGATCGCTTGAGGACCGTGCGGCGCTGAACACACTGATACGCGACGCCGACGTGGTGGTCCATATTGCAGGCGTCGTAAACGCGGCCGATCGCGACGGGTTCGAGGCCGGGAACGCGCGTGGGACGATGGCGGTCATCGACGCCATGCGGCAGCGCGGGGTGCGGCGGTTGATCCATGTGTCCTCGCTTGCCGCGCGGGAACCGAAACTGTCCGACTATGGCTGGTCCAAAGCGCTCGCCGAACGTCACGTCAAGGCGAGCGGACTGGATTGGACGATCGTGCGCCCGCCTGCGATCTATGGGCCGGGTGATCGGGAAATGCTGGAGCTGTTCCGGATGGCCAAGCGGGGCATCATGCTACTACCCCCGGGTGGACGGCTATCCCTGATCGAGGTCAGCGACCTCAGTCGGTTGCTGCTGCGGCTTGCCGGCGAGACGGAGATGAGCCTTGCTCACAGTTATGAAGCGGACGACGGCACGCCGGGCGGATGGGACCATCTGGACTTTGGACAGGCGATCGGACGAGCGGTCGGAAGGCCCGTGCGGACTTTTTCCACGCCCAACTGGGCACTGGGCCTCGGCGCGCGGCTGGATCGCATGCTGCGGGGCAAAGGCGCGAAACTCACGCAGGATAGGGTCAGCTATTTCTGCCATCCCGATTGGGTGGTCACAAAGCGCAAGCAACCTCCCAAAAAATTGTGGGTGCCCGAAGTTGCTACCGAAGAGGGATTGAAAGCAACAGCGGACGCTTACCGCGCAAAGGGCTGGCTGTAGCGATCAATCGCTTTCGGCGTCCGGCTTTCTGGCGCGGCGTTCGGCCACGAATTCGCTGATCGCCTGGCCGCTGGCGTTCAGTAGCGGATAAGTGCGGGCGTCGGACAACCAATCGGGGCGACGCTCTCCGCTGCCGTAGAAGGTGTCGTAGGTCAGGCTGAATGCGAGGAAGACCAGCGTTGCGCCGATCAATCCCTTGATGGCGCCGAAGCCGCCGCCGAGGACGCGGTCGATGGGGCCAAGAATCGACTGGCGGGTGCGGCGGCCGATGGCGTGGGCGAGGAGTTTTCCTGCGCCGAAGGTGATGCCGAAAACAAGAAGGAATGCGAGAATTGACGCGCCTCCGGTGGTTCCGACCAGAGGGGTGAGAAGTTCGGTGGCGGAGGGGTGGAAGAGGCGGATGGCGAAGATGCCGAGGACCCAGGCGATGAGCGAGAGGGTTTCAAGAACGAAACCACGAAGCAAGCCCAATACGGCGCACCCGCCGATGGCGAGAAGGACGAGGATATCGACGGCGTTCATGAGCGCCGGGCTATCCGCGGCCGAGCATCTGGTCAACCAGTTGGCTTAACGCGCGGTAGCCGCTGACCGCTATTCCCTTCACCCCGTCAGCGACTGCTGAGGGAACATAGGCGCGTTCAAAGCCAAGCTTGGCCGATTCGCGCAGGCGCAGCGGGGCATGAGCGACGGGGCGTATTTCCCCCGAAAGCGCGATTTCGCCGAAGAGGACCAGATCGGCAGGCACCGGCCGTTCCGCGAGCGCCGATATGAGCGCGGCGGCAACCGCCAAGTCGGCGGCGGGATCGGACAGGCGGTAGCCGCCAGCGACGTTCAGATAGACTTCGCAGGTGGAGAAGCTGAGGCCGCAGCGCGCTTCCAGTACGGCGAGGACCATGGCGAGGCGGCCGCTGTCCCAGCCCACCACCGCGCGCCGTGGTGTGGCGCCGCTGGAAAGGCGGACGACAAGCGCCTGTATCTCCACCAGCACGGGCCGCGTGCCCTCCAAGGCAGGGAAGACGGTCGCGCCGGTCACTGTTTCGTCGCGATGGGTGAGGAACAGAGCGGAGGGATTGGAAACTTCCTCCAGCCCCTCCGCTACCATCGCGAATACGCCGATCTCGTCGGTGCCGCCGAAGCGGTTCTTGATAGCGCGCAGGATACGATATTGATGGCTGCGCTCGCCTTCGAAGCTCAGCACCGTGTCGACCATATGCTCAAGAACGCGCGGCCCGGCGATGCTGCCATCCTTGGTCACATGGCCGACGAGGATGACGGCTGTGCCGCGCTGCTTGGCGAAGCGGATGAGTTCCTGGCTGGATGCGCGCACCTGACTGACGGTGCCCGGCGCGCCTTCGATAAGGTCGCTGTGCATCGTCTGGATGGAGTCGATGACGAGCAGCGCGGGCGGCTCCCCCTCCCCCAGCGTGGTCAGGATGTCGCGGACGGAGGTTGCGCTGGCGAGTTGCACGGGCGCGTCGCCAAGGCCGAGGCGCTGCGCCCGCAAGCGAACCTGATCCGCCGCTTCTTCACCGCTGATGTAAGCAACGGAAAGGCCGCGCGCGGCAATGCGGGCGGCCGCCTGAAGCAACAGGGTGGACTTGCCGATCCCCGGATCGCCGCCGATCAACGTGGCGGAGCCCGGAACGATGCCGCCTCCCAAGGCGCGGTCGAACTCCGCGATGCCGGTGCTGGTACGCTGAGGCAGTTCAACCTGACTGTTCAGGCCTACCAGTGTCAGGGCGCGTCCGCCGCTTTGCAGATCATGGCGCGCGGAAAAGATGGTTTCGGACGCTTCCTCTACAATGCTGTTCCATTCGCCGCAGTCATCGCATTGCCCCTGCCAGCGAGAAGAGAGCGTGCCGCACTGCTGACAGACGAATTTGCGCTTTGCCTTGGCCATGCGGGAGCTATGACTTGCCACGGTGAACGTTTCAAGAACAAAGAACGGATGGATCGACCCCCTCTCCCCTCCCGCCTTATGGCGAAGAAGTTTGGATACCGTCCAAGAGCGCTGGAAACTCATGCGGATGTGGCGCATTGTCTCGCCATGAAGTCGTTACGCGTTGCCAGCTATAATATCCGCAAAGCCATTGGCACCGACCGCCGCCGCAGCCCCGAACGAGTGCTGGAGGTGCTGGGAGAGTTGGACGCGGACGTGATCGCGTTGCAGGAAGCGGATCGCCGATTTGGCGTTCGATCGGCCGCCATCCCGCCGTGGCTGCTGGAATCGATGAGCCAGTATAAGCCGGTGCCGTTGAACGTGCATGTCGATTCGATGGGCTGGCATGGCAACGCGATATTGGTGCGGAAGGAGGCGGATATCCGCACCCATGACGTGCTGCACCTGCCCTGCCTGGAACCGCGTGGCGCGACGATGGCGGAGGTTGAACTGGGCAAGGCGAAGCTGCGCGTATTTGGCATGCATCTGGACCTGTCGGGCCTGTGGCGACGCAAGCAGGCGGCGGCGGTCATACACGCGGCGGCGCAACGCGACGCTATGCCGACCGTGCTGATGGGCGATCTCAACGAATGGAGCGCCAATCGGGGGTGTCTGGCGGACTTTGCGCGCCATTATAGTTTCGCGCCTTGCGGACGGAGCTTTCACGCGCGGCGGCCCGTGGCGCATCTCGACCGGATCATGCATTGCGGGCAATTGAAGCTGGTGGACAGCGGCGTGCATGACAGTGCGGCGTCGCGCAAGGCTTCGGATCATTTGCCAATCTGGGCGGAGTTTCGGTTGTGAGTTCGGTGTTTTCGTTCGGACTGGACCTGACGAAGCCTTTGCCTGTGGTATCAAGGACAAGTGAAGCCCCCTTCGACTGCCTGCTTGCAGCAGGCGCTCAGGACAGGCTTCGACAGGCTCAGGGCGAACGGGGGAGAGGTTTGGGGCTGATCGGGGCAGATTATGGTCCGGCGGCTGGGAGGCGCGCCGTATGAAGGAGCGCGAACTTCGACTGGCGCTGGTCTGCTATGGGGGGATCAGTCTGGCCGTCTATATGCACGGTATCACCAAGGAAATCTGGCGGTTGGCGCGGGCAAGCCGGGGTTTCCATGACGGCACCCCGAGCAGCAAGGGCAGCGAAGCGGTTTACAGGAAGCTGCTGGAAGACTTGGAAGCGGCAAGCGGCATCCGGTTGCGCGTAATGCCCGACATCATCGCCGGGGCGAGCGCGGGCGGCATCAACGGCATATTTCTGGCGCAGGCGATCGAAACCGGGCAGTCGCTCGAGCCATTGACCGATCTGTGGCTGGAAAATGCCGATGTGGAGCAGTTGCTGGACCCGGATGCGCGTCCAGCGCGGCGGATCAGCAAATTCTGGGCAACGCCGCTGGTGTGGATGGCCGCGCGGCGGCCCGGCGACACAGTGGAGAGAACCGTCGCACCCGATACGCGCGAGGAGGTGCGGCACAAGCTGTCGAATTTCATCCGGTCCAGATGGTTTGAACCGCCCTTTGGTGGCGAAATCTTCACGGCGATGATGCTTGACGCCTTCGATGCGATGGAAGCGGCCGAGCGCGGGCCGCCGCTGTTGCCCGAGGGGCACCCGTTGGACCTGTTCGTCACCGTCACGGATTTCGAAGGCCATCCGCAAAGCCTGAACCTCAATAGCCCTCCTCAGGTTGTGGAGACCGAACATCGCCTTTCCATCGGTTTCCACGCGCGGGGGCGTGGCGACCGGCTGTTCGCCGACCCGGCCGAGTTGGTATTCGCCGCGCGGGCGACGGCGAGCTTCCCCGGCGCATTCCCCCCCTTCACGGTGCGCGAACTGGATCGGGTGCTGAAACAGCGGCACCGCGCATGGCCGACCCGGGACGCGTTTCTGGCCCATGCCCTGCCCCGTCATTGGGCGCGCGGCAACGCAGAGGACGCGATACTGATCGACGGATCGGTGCTGGCCAACGCACCCTTCGCACAGGCGATCGGCGCTCTCCGCAACCGTCCGTCGCGGCGCGAGGTCGATCGGCGCTTCGTCTATATTGATCCGAAGCCGGGCCGTCGATCGATCCGGCTGAACCGGGAGGGCGAGCAGGAAGACGCAACGCCAGAGGACAAGGCTCAGCTGCCCGGTTTTTTCCGCACGATTTTCGGCGCGCTCAGCGACATTCCGCGCGAGCAACCGATCCGCGACAATCTGGAAGCGATCGATCGCCATTCTTCGCGCATTCGCCGGATGGTACGCATTCTGAATGCCTTAAGGCCGGGGATTGAGGCGGAGGTCGAAAACACGATTGGCGGCATGCTGTTCCTGGACCGTCCGACGCCCGCGCGGCTGTCCGCCTGGCGTGCGAAGGCGCAGCTGCGGGCCGCGAACTCGGCAGGCTTCGCCTTTCCGGCCTATGGTCATCTGAAGCTGTCGGGCATCGTCGAGGATCTGGCCGGTTTGCTGTTCCGCCTGAGTGATGAGGACAGCCCGTTGATGCGGGAAAATTTCCGGCAGGCGCTGTGGTCGCATGTCCGGACGATCGGCGCGGACAAGCTGATCGAGGATGTCGGGCCGGGATCCCCGCCGGTCGCCTTCTTCCGCACCCATGACCTGAGTTTTCGCATCCGCCGCCTGCGCTTTCTGGCCCGGCGGCTGGCAGACACGCTGGAGGTCGATTCTGAGGCTGGCGACGCCGCGATCCAGAAGATGCACGACGCCATCTATGAATCGATGGCGCATTATACCGAATGCGAAGGCACGGATTTCTACAATGGCGCGATCCGGGCCGCTGCCAGGGAAGTGCCGTCCGACCCGGCGGCGGCGCTGGACGCGATCGCACAGGCACGCGACCTGAAGGCGCGGGATGATGTGGCGGAGATGATGCTGGCCGACGCGCTCGCGGGACTTCCCAAGGCGGAGCGGCGGATCATGCTGCTCTCCTATCTCGGCTTCCCCTTTTACGACATCGCCACCCTACCGTTGCTCCAGGGCCACGCCATGGAAGAATATGATCCGGTGAAGGTGGACCGGATTTCCCCGGAGGATTGCAGCGCCATCCGGTCAGGCGGGGCCGAAGCCACGTTAAAAGGTATTGAATTCAATAATTTCGGTGCATTTTTCAGCAGAGCCTATCGGGAGAATGACTATTTGTGGGGACGCCTTCATGGTGTCGAACGGCTGCTGGATATCGTAATTTCCGCATTACCCGCGGCAAGCCGCCTTTCGGAAGAACGCGTGCGCGATTATAGGCAAGCCGCATTCATGGCGATTCTCGATGAGGAGGAACAGCGGCTGCCGCATGTCGCTGATCTCATTGCCATTTTGCGGGAGGAAATCGGTGGGCGCACGGGTGGGGCTGGTTCCATTGGTGATGATTCTGGCGCTGACCGCGGCTTGCCGTGACGCGTCTGGCGATGCCGCGTCTGCGGACAATGCGACTGCCCCAGAGCCCGTGCTTTCCGCCAACGCTATCGAGGGTGAGCCGATCGAGGTGGTCGCGGCGCCGCAGCGCCCCTCGGCCGAGGTAACCGTGCAGGCGCAGCCCGCACCGCGTGGATCGCTGGATCTCCCTCCCTCTCCCGACGCTGCGCTGGCGACGCCCTTCCCGCAAGAAGTCACCAGCTTCATGGTCGATCGGGACAGTTGCGACCATTTCCGGGGCGAGAAACCCTATGATGGGGAAAGGCGCGTGTTCCTGATGGAAAGCATCGCCGAACTATGCACCGGGACCGATGCGAAACTCGCCATGCTGCGCCGCCTCTATGCCGGTGACCCGGCAGTGACCGCTGCGCTGCATGGTTATGAGGATCGTATCGAAGCGCAACCCTGATCGAGCCGTCCGCTCAGGCGGTGAGCAGCGCGTCGATCGCCTTTGCGAGATCTATGTCACGGCGCGACAGGCCGTCGGCGTCATGCGTCGTCAGGGTGATGTCCACCCGGTTATAGACGTTGAACCATTCGGGATGGTGGTTCGCCTGCTCAGCCAGAAGCGCGACGCGGGTCATGAAGCCGAACGCGGCATTGAAGTCCGCGAAGGTGAAGCGCCGCTTGATGCCTTCAGGGTTATTCACCAGCGTCCAATCGGCAAGAGAAGCAAGCTCCTGCGCCCGTTCGTCGCCGGACAGTTTACCAATCATGGCTCTATCCTCATAATATTGTTTCGCCTATGTCGCAGCCATGTCAGACGCCGGTCAACCCCCTCTTTTCGCGCCAACCGTAGCGCAGATTGAAAGACTGGCGCTCGAGGCGCTGGGGCGCTTGCCCGATCCTTTCCGGTCCCATCTGTCCAACGTGGTCCTGTTCGTCGAGGATTTTGCCGACGAACGGATATTGAAAGAGATGGAGATTGACGACCCGTTCGGTCTGACCGGGCTTTATACCGGGCGGCCGGTGGGGGAGCCCGAGCAGACGGGCGACGGCCCACCCATGGTGCATCTTTTCCGGCGGCCGTTACTGGACGAATGGGTGGAAACGGGCGTGCCGCTCGACGCGCTGATCACCCATGTGGTGGTGCATGAGATCGGCCATCATTTCGGCCTTTCCGATATCGATATGCACGTGTTGGAGGACATGGTCGCGCCATGAGCGACGCGGCGCTGCGCCTGTCGGGCATCGCCTGCGCGCGTGGCGGGCGGCTGTTGTTCAGGGGCGTCGACCTGACGCTGGAGCCGGGGGGCAGCGCCCTGCTGCGTGGGCCGAACGGGATCGGCAAGTCGAGCCTGATGCGCATTTGCGCGGGGCTACTGCGGCCGATGGCAGGGACGATCGAGCGGCGGGGCAGGATCGCGCTGGCCGATGAGCGGCTGGCGCTGGATCTGGAAGAGCCTTTGCGCGAGGCGCTGGGCTTTTGGGCGCGGCTGGATGGAACGGATGCGCGTGCGCTGGATGGGGCATTGGAGGCGATGGCACTGGGGCCGCTTGGCGGGATTCCGGTGCGGATGCTCTCGACCGGGCAGCGCAAACGGGCGGCGCTGGCGCGGGTGATTGCTAGTGGTGCTAGGCTGTGGCTGCTGGACGAGCCGGGCAATGGGCTGGACGATGCGTCGCTCGGGCTGCTTGGCGCGGCAGTGGCGGCGCATCTGGCGGGAGGCGGGATCGTGGTTGCGGCGTCGCACCAGCCGTTGCCGATGGCTTCGCCCGTGGTGATCGACCTTTGCGCTTATGTCGCGGAGGAGGCGGCGTGAGGGTGGTGGCGCTGCTGGTTGCGCGGGACTTGAGGCAGGCGTGGCAGTCGGCGGGACTGTGGCTGCCGGTGGCTTTCCTGCTGCTGGTGGCGAGCCTTTATCCTTTTGCAGTGGGGCCGGACGCTGCGCTGCTGCGGCGGTCGGGTGGCGGGATGTTGTGGATCGCGGCGCTGCTGGCGAGCCTGCTGCCGGTGGACCGGCTGGTCGCGCCTGATCGGGATGCGGGGGTGCTTGACCAGATAGCCTTGCGCGGCGTGGGTGATGAAATGGTGATGCTGGCGCGGCTGATCGCGCATTGGCTTGGCTTTGGCCCTGCGCTGATGATCGCGACGTTGCCCGCTGGCGCGCTGCTGAAGCTGGATGGCGCGACGGTCGGGATGCTGGAACTGGGGCTGCTGATCGGCACGCCAGCGCTGGCGGCGCTGGGGCTGCTGGTGGCGAGTTTGACGGCGGGGCTGCGGTCGAGCGGGGCGCTGGCCGGATTGCTGGCGCTGCCGTTGGCGGTGCCGTTGCTGATATTTGGCGCGGGGACGCTGGGCGATGGGAGCGGAGCGGCGCTGAAGTTCCTGGGCGCTGCGTCGCTGCTGCTCGTCGCGATCACGCCCTTTGCAGCGGGGGCGGCGATACGGGCCGGGCGGGAATGATCGGTTTCGGCGCTTCGCTGCTGTTCGTCCTGATCTGGTCGACAGGGTTCATCGTCGCGCGTGGGACAGTGCCCCATGGCGCGCCGGAACTGATCCTGAGCGTGCGCATGACGCTGACGGCGCTGTTGTTGGGCTTCGTTGCCTGGCGGGCGGGTCAGAGGTTGCCACGGGGCAAGCGGCTGATGCTGCACCTGGCGGCGGGCGCGATGCTGCATGGCGTTTACCTGACCGTCAGTTGGTGGGCGGTGTATAACGGCATGCCTGCAGGCATCATGTCGCTGCTCGGCGCGCTGCAACCATTGATGGTGGCGGTGGCGGGCGCGTTCCTGCTCGGCGATCGGCTGCTGGCGCGCGGATGGACGGGATTGGCGATCGCCATTGCGGGCGTGGTTTGCGTGCTGCTGCCTGCCATCGAGAAGTCGGGCGCGGGGGCGGTGCCGATTTTGCCTGCGATCGCTGGAATGCTTGCGGTGGTCGCCATGGCTGCGGGTACGCTGGTGCAACGCGGCTCCATAGCAGGTGACGGCATCTGGATTTCCGGCGCGGTGCAAAATGCAGGCGGTGCGATTGTCCCGATTGCGGCGGCGCTTATTATGGGGGAGGCCCGTTGGGATGGCGCGCCCTTATTATGGCTGGGCTTGGCCTGGTCAGTGCTGGGCCTGTCGGCAGGCGGCCTGTCGCTGCTGATTTGGCTGGTGCGGACGCAGGGACCGACGCGGATGTCGATGCTGTTGCTGCTGGTGCCGCCGCTTGCCGCGGTGGAGGCTTGGCTGCTGTTCGGCGAAAAGCTGGTGCCGGTTCAGTTGGCAGGCTTTGCGCTGGCGCTGACGGGCGTGCTGCTGGGGCGATCGCAAGGGAAGCGGGAAACGGTCAGCGAACCGGCTTGAGGCACGGCGCCTTTCGGGCGTCGGATCAACAGTGAGGTTCCAACAGAGCCCTTGCATTCGGCATGAGGGCCTTACTTGCTCCCGAAGAGAAGTAAGACCGTTGGCTTCGCCGGCCTCCGGCTCGACAAGCTCAGGGCGAACGGGGAGAAAAAAATTCCCTTAGGCGTCCCGCAACCGTTCGTGATGGCGGATCACCTCATCGATGATGAAGCGCAGAAATTTCTCGGTAAAGTCGGGATCGAGATTGGCGTCCGTCGCGAGCTGGCGCAGGCGGCTGATCTGTCGTTCCTCCCGGCCCGGATCGGCGGGTGGCAGTGCGTGCGTCGCCTTATATTCGCCGACAGCCTGCGTGATCTTGAAGCGCTCGGCGAGCATGAACACGAGGGCAGCGTCGATGTTGTCGATGCTCTCGCGATACCGCTTCAAAGTGTCGTCCACGCTCATCCTCCAAATATCCGCGCGCTTTTTGCTCCATCCGTCGCTCCGTGCAAGCTATTCCCGCTTGCCAACTGCATTTTGCACCGCCACATGGGCCGGGTCATGACCGCACCTGCCTCCGGCCCCATCTCCGGGAACGTCCACCCCATCGGCCGCGCCAACGGCGCGCCGTCGCTCACCCCCATGATGACGCTGGTTGCCGACGGCATGAACCAGGTCAATGCGGTGATTCTGGACCGGATGCAGTCGCGCATTCCGCTGATCCCGGAATTGGCAGGCCATCTGATCGCGGGCGGCGGCAAGCGGATGCGGCCGATGCTGACCCTCGCCTGCGCGCAGCTGGTCGGCTATGCGGGCAGCCGCCATTACAAGCTGGCGGCGGCGGTTGAGTTCATTCACACCGCGACCCTGCTGCATGATGATGTGGTCGATGGGTCTGGTCTGCGCCGGGGCCGCAAGACAGCGAACATCATCTGGGGCAACAGCGCCAGCGTATTGGTGGGCGACTTCCTGTTCTCCCGCGCTTTTGAGCTGATGGTCGAGGCCGAGTCGCTCAAGATCCTGAAGATCCTGTCCAACGCTTCGGCGGTCATCGCCGAGGGCGAGGTCAATCAGTTGACCGCCCAGCGCCGTATCGACACGAGCGAAGAGCAATATCTGGACATTATCGGCGCCAAGACTGCCGCCCTGTTCGCCGCCGCCTGCCGCATATCCGCCGTGGTCGCGGATCGGGACGAGGCCGAGGAAAAGGCGCTAGACGTCTATGGCCGGAACCTGGGCATCGCATTCCAGCTGATCGATGACGCCATCGATTATGAATCCGACGGCGCGACGATGGGTAAGGATGCAGGCGACGACTTCCGCGACGGCAAGGTGACGCTGCCGGTGATCCTGGCCTATGCGCGCGGATCGGAAGAGGATCGCGCTTTCTGGAAGCAGGCGATCGCAGGCAATCGGGTGAGCGACGAGGATTTGGCGCATGCGACGCTGCTGCTTCGCAAGACCGGCGCGATTGACGATACGCTCGCACGGGCGCGCCTCTATGGCCAGCGCGCCATCGATGCTTTGGGCCGGTTCGATACCGGCAAGGCGAAGGCAGCGCTGACCGAAGCCGTCGAGTTCGCTATCGCCCGCGCTTATTGAGCCACGCCGCCTCCTGTTCCAGAGGCAGCAGGCTCGACGCGCATCGACGCCAAGTGGCGCGGCGGATAGCTGAGGTGAGGCGCCGTTGGACTTAATCCTTTCTCCCGAGACGCTAGCCTTCCTGATGGCTGCGGCTTTGATATCCGGGTGCATCGACGCCATGGCGGGCGGCGGCGGGCTGATCTCCCTGCCCGCATTGCTGGCGGCGGGCGTGCCGCCCGTTGCGGCGGTGGGCACCAACAAGCTGCAATCATCGCTAGGCACCTTTGGCGCCTGCGTCGCTTATGCACGCGCCGGGCACATGGACCTTAAAGCCTATCGCTGGCCCATTATTGCGGCATTTATAGGGTCAGTGGGTGGCGCCTGGCTGATCCAGCGGGTGGACCCTGCCATTTTGGCCGGATTGATGCCCGCGCTGCTGATCGCGCTGGCGGGCTATTTCACCTTCTCCCCCCGAATCAGCGAAATGGACCGGCACAGCCGGGTGGGACTGGCGGGACTGAGCCTGTTGATCGGCGCTATCGGCTTTTATGATGGCTTCTTCGGACCCGGTGCCGGAGCATTTTACGCGACCATTTTCCTCGTGCTGGGGGGCCTCGGCCTCGTCCGCGCGACGGCTCAGACAAAGGCCGCCAATTTGGCTAGCAATGTGGCGGGCCTGTTGACGATGATGCTCGGCGGCCATGTCATGTGGATTGCGGGACTGACCATGGCCGTCGGCAGCATCACTGGCAGCCAAATTGGATCGCGTCTGGCCATGCGATTCGGCAGCAAGCTGATACGGCCCCTGCTGATCATCATGTCTCTGGGGCTGACGGCGAAGATGCTGCTCGATCCGGGAAACCCGATGCACAAGCTGTTATTCGGATAAGCTCATTCTTTTCGGTGCTGCCTTTCGCTTTGCACAGCGGGATTGCACCGGATGCCGATTGGCGCGAGAGGGACGGACATGAGTGCCGCGCTGCCGATCCACGATATTCTTCCCCGGCTGCTGGACGCCTTGCGGCGGGGGAATAGCGCCGTTCTGGTCGCGCCGCCGGGAGCAGGCAAGACGACGGCGGTGGCGCCCGCGCTGCTGGATGAGCCATGGTGCACGGGGCAGGTGCTGCTGCTGTCCCCCCGCAGGCTGGCGGCTCGCGCGGCGGCAGAGCGCATTGCCGAACTGATGGGCAGCGTTCCGGGCGGGATCGTCGGCTATGCGACGCGGATGGACAGCAGGCAGTCGGGCGCCACGCGCCTGCTGGTCCTGACGGAGGGCATTTTCGTCCGCCGCATTCAGGATGATCCGGAGCTTACGGGCGTATCGGCGGTCCTGTTCGATGAAGTGCATGAGCGGAGTTTGGACAGCGACTTTGGGCTGGCGCTGGCGCTGGATGCACAGGCGGCATTGCGGCCGGACCTGCGCATCGTGCCGATGTCGGCGACGCTGGATGGGGCGCGCTTTGTGGCGTTGCTGGACGATGCGCCGGTGCTGGAAAGCGAAGGGCGGATACAGCCGCTGGAGTTGCGGCATATCGGCCGGGCGGCGGAAAAGCGGATCGAGGATGAGATGGCCGGGGCCGTGCGAAGGGCGCTGGCGGAAGAGGCGGAGGGCGACCTGCTCGCCTTCCTGCCCGGCGTGGCGGAGATTGAGCGGACGGCGGAGCGGCTGGAGGGCCTTGGCGTCGAGGTGCATCGGCTGCACGGCAGTCTGGACCCGGCGGCGCAGCGGGCCGCTATCCGTCCTTCGCGGGAGGGACGGCGGAAGGTGATCCTTGCGACCTCGATCGCGGAAACCAGCCTTACGATTGATGGGGTGCGGATCGTGATCGACTCCGGGCTGGCGCGGCGGCCGCGTTATGACCGGGCGGCGGGGGTGACGCGGCTCGTCACGGAGCGGGCGAGCCAGGCGGCGGCGACCCAGCGCGCGGGGCGTGCCGCAAGGCAGCGGCCGGGCGTCGCCTATCGGCTGTGGGAAGCGGCGGCGACTGCGGGCATGCCGCCCTTCGATCCGCCCGAGATATTGGAGAGCGACCTTTCCAGCCTGCTGCTCGATTGCGCGCTTTGGGGGGTGAACGATCCGGCGAGCTTGCGATGGCTCGACCCGCCGCCGTCCGCCGCGCTGGATGAGGCGCGCAAGCGGCTGACGGTGCTGGAAGCGCTGGACGATGACGGGCGGATCACGGCGCATGGCAAAGCACTAGCGCGATTGCCGGTGGAGCCGCGGATCGGACATATGTTGGCGCGCGCGGGCGAGCTGGGGCTGGCCGAGGTGGCGGCAGAGGTGGCCGTGCTGCTGGGAGAGCGCGGGGTTGGCGGGCAGGATGTCGATCTGTCGCAACGGCGGACGCGCTGGCGGCGGGAAAGCGGGAAGCGGGCTGATGCCGCGCGCGCCATGGCGAGGCGCTGGGCGAAGCTGGTCGGCTCCGGGCAGAAGGCAGCGTCGGGCGAGCATGATGCGGGGCTATGTCTTGCGCTGGCCTTTCCTGACCGGGTGGCCAAGCGGCGCTCGGCCGATGGTGCCGAATGGGCCAGCGTCGGCGGGCGCGGGTTTCGGATCGATCCGCTGAGCTCGCTGGCGCGTGAGGAATGGCTCGCGGTAGGGGCAGTGCAGGGAAGCGCGGCTGGGGCGCGTATCCTCTCCGCCGCGCCGATCAGCGAGGTCGAAGTGCTGCGCCTGTTCAGCGGGCGGGTGAAGGAACATCGGACGGTGCGGTTCCGGGCGGAAACCGGAGGGATAGAGGCTCTGCGGGAAAGGTGGCTGGGCGCGGTACGGTTGTCGTCGGGATCAGACGACAGGCCGGACCCAGATGCTGTCGTCTCGGCTCTGCTGGACGGCGTCAGACAGGGCGGGCTCGACCTGCTGCCTTGGTCCGATGCCGCGCGGTCTCTGCGGATTCGGGGGGCTTTTGCAGGGATAGAGGCGCTGTCGGATGCTTCGCTGCTGGCAACGCTCGACGATTGGCTTGCGCGCCTGCTCGCGGGCAAGCGGCGACTGTCCGACATTGACCGATCGCAATTGTCCGGCGTTCTGGAGGGCATTATCGGCTGGGATGGCAAACAGCAGCTCGACAGGCTGGCTCCTCCGGCATTTCAATCGCCCGCCGGGAGCAGCCATGAGATCGACTATGCGGCCGAGGGTGGACCGCGCGTGGAACTTCGCGTGCAAGCGCTGTTTGGGCTTGCCGAGCATCCGGTGGTCGGCAGCGGGCGTATTCCGCTGGTCCTGTCTCTCACCTCTCCCGCCGGGCGGCCGATCCAGACTACGCGGGACTTGCCGGGTTTCTGGGCGGGGAGCTGGAGCGCGGTCGCAAAGGAGATGCGCGGGCGCTATCCCCGGCATCCCTGGCCCGACGACCCGGCTGGCGCCGCCGCGACGCTGCGCACGAAACGCGCCGACGCCCGTGGCAAGCCTTGACTTCCGCCCGTCCGCTGGTGCAACGGACGCATCGCCCTTCCCAGGAGTTTGACGCCACGATGGCTGCGCGCATCTATCAGATTCAGAAGAACGCCCTTCAGTCCGGCAAGGCACGGACCGACAAATGGGTTCTGGAATTTGCGCCGAGCGAGGCGAAGAAGCCGGACCCGCTGACCGGTTGGGCCGGATCAGGCGATACGCAGAGCCAGGTCAAGCTGACCTTCCCATCGCTGGACGCGGCGCGCGCCTATGCCGACAAGTATGAGATCGGCTACGCTTTCATCCCGACGCCGCCAAAGACGCTGAAGATCCAGGCCTACGCCGACAATTTCCGCTAAAGGCGAGCACGGGGCGGCTCATAATCGGGCGCGATGCTGCCCGATTGCCGCCTTATTCCCTTGCCAAAAGGCGGGACTTGGGGGCAAAAGTCGCCCTTTCATGGGAAAGCTTTGAACAGATAATGACGGATCGCCAGCAGATTTTCGACAGCATCGCCGCGCAGATCGCTCCTTTCAACAAGAAGGGCGTCGACCTCAGCGAGGCAACCAGCTTTGCGGGCGACCTGGAGTGGGACAGCCTGACCGTCATGGACTTCGTCGCGGCGATCGAGGATGAGTTCGATATCATCATCACGATGAACATGCAGGCTGAGATCGAGAATATCGGCCAGCTTGTGGACGCTGTAGCAAAGTTGAAGGGCTAATCTAGCCTTCCCCGTTCGCATCGAACCGGTTCGCCTTTGCCGAGGACCGATGGTCGAGATGACGGGAAAACTTCTCGCCTGACGCATCTCGACATGCTCGATGCTGCTCGAACCGAACGGATATATGCGATGACCGACGCTGCTGAAACCGCCACCGACGCCCACACGCCCGCCGAAGTGGCTGACGCGCGCGACCTCTTTTCCAAATTCGATCCGCTGATCGCCGAGCGCGAGGCGCTGCTGGCGACCGGCGTGCGCGATCCTTTCGCGATCGTCATGGACGAGGTGAAGTCCCCCACCCAGGCGGTGATCAAGGGCAAGGACACGATCCTGCTCGGCACCTATAACTATATGGGCATGACTTTCGACCCGGACGTCGTCGCGGCAGGCAAGAAGGCGTTGGACGAGTTCGGGGCAGGAACCACCGGCAGCCGGGTGCTCAACGGCACCTATCAGGGCCATAAGGAAGTCGAGGACGCGCTGATGGACTTCTATGGCACTTCGGGTGCCATGGTGTTTTCGACCGGCTATCAGGCCAACCTCGGCATGATTTCCACGCTGGCGGGCCGGGGCGACTATGTCGTGCTGGATGCCGACAGCCATGCGTCCATTTATGACGGCTGTTTCCTGGGCGATGCGGAAATCGTCCGCTTCCGCCACAACAGCGTCGAGGATCTGGACAAGCGCCTTGGCCGCCTGCCCGCCGACGCGCAGAAGCTGGTCGTGCTGGAAGGCGTCTACTCCATGTTGGGCGACGTCGCCCCCCTGCCCGAGATGGTGGCGGCGGTGCGCAAGCATCCCAATTGCATGATCCTGGTCGACGAAGCCCACGGCATGGGCTTTTTCGGCGCCAATGGCCGCGGCGTCTATGAGGAGCAAGGCGTCGAGAAGGATGTGGACTTCGTCGTCGGCACCTTCTCCAAGTCGGTCGGCACGGTTGGCGGCTTCTGCGTATCGAACCACCCCAAGTTCGAGGTGCTGCGCCTTGTCTGCCGCCCCTATGTCTTCACCGCTTCGCTGCCGCCAAGCGTCGTCGCGACAGCCGCAACGTCCATCCGCAAGCTGATGCACGCGGGCGAAAAGCGCGCGCATCTGTGGAAGAACAGCCAGCGGCTGCACAAGGGCCTCACCGATCTTGGCTTCAAGCTGGGGACGGAAACGCCGCAATCAGCGATCATTGCCGTGATCCTGACGGATCAGACGCAGGCGGTCGCCATGTGGCAAGCGCTGCTGGAGTTGGGGCTCTACGTAAATATGGCGCGCCCGCCCGCCACACCGGCGGGGACTTTCCTGCTGCGTTGCTCGCTTTGCGCGGAGCATAGCGACGAGCAGGTTGGCCAGATTATCGGCATGTTCGAGGCAGCGGGGAAGGCAACCGGCGCAATCGGTTGATCGCGCGGATAACCATCGCCGCGATACAGGGAGATAAGGGGCAGATGAGGCGTTAGTGCCCCTTGGAACCTTTTATTCCTTGATATTCCGCCTGTAATGCTGTTCGACTAAGATCTGGGGTTGATGGCAGACAGCTATTACATGGACGACCAGGATTCTGGCTGGCGGGCTGCGGTACGGCGCTTTCTTCCGCTGGTCCTCGTGATACTGCTGGTGGGGGCGCTGGGCACCCTGCTTTACAGCGCCAGCAATGCATCCCGTGACCATGAACGGGCGTTGCAGGAACAACGCCGCAGCTTCGAAATCATCGCCCTTGCAAGAGCTTTCGAAGCCAAGACGGCGCGCGCGGAAGTTACGCTGGCGCGATATGTGATCAGCCTAGACCCCGATGTCGGCCGTCTTTTCCAGGATCAGTGGCGCACCGCGTCCAGCCAGCTCAAGCTGCTGAACTACGCCACCCGTCGATCAGGATGGCAGCGCGCCAATGTCCGGGAGTTGCAGGAAGCATTCATCCAACGCGGCAAGACGCTGAATGAAATAGGGCTGCGCACGACCTATGACCAGAAGATGGCAGCGCTCGCTCAATTCCACAAAGCGGGGCGGTCGGAAGACCTGAAACACATCACCGCGTTGCTCGACCGCGTCATTCAGGCGGAAAATGCCCGCCTGCGCGAGCGTAGCCTTGCCGTGAGTCTGGCAGGCAACCGCACGCAATTTGTGGACCGCACATCGAGGCTGTTCGGGCTGGTGCTGTTCGTATGCGTCCTGTTTGCCCTGTGGGTCGCCAATGCCGCCTATACCGAGCGGCGAAACGCGCGGCGCATGGCCGAGATGGAGGCTGAACGCGCCGATCGGCTGGAGGAAGCGGTAACGGCGCGCACGGCCGAACTGTCCGATGCCTATGAACAGCTGAAGAAGGAAACGTCCGAGCGCGCGGCAGCCGAAGAAACGCTGCGCCAGATGCAGAAGATGGATGCTGTCGGCCAGCTGACCGGCGGCATTGCCCATGATTTCAATAACATGCTGGCGGTGGTCGTCGGCGGGCTGGAACTGGCTAAGCGCAGACTGCGGCTGAAGCCGCAGGAGGCCGCGCGGCACCTGGACAATGCGATGGAAGGCGCCAATCGGGCCGCCGCCCTGACCCGCCGTCTGCTCGCTTTTGCACGGTCCGAACCGCTGCTGCCCAGCGCCGTGGACCCCGACGCTCTGGTCAGCGGCATGGTAGAGTTGATCGACCGGTCGATCGGCGATCAGATTACCGTCGCGATCGAGAACCAGGCGAAGGGCTGGCGCATCTTCGTCGATCAGCATCAGATGGAAAATGCCATTCTGAACCTGTGCGTCAATGCGCGAGACGCAATGGATGGACGCGGGCGGCTGGTGATCGGCACGGGCCAGGTGCATCTGGCGGATCATGAAATCGGCGAATGTGCCGAGGGGGATTATGTCACGCTGAGCGTCAAGGACGATGGCTGTGGCATGACGCCCGATGTGCTGGCCCGCGTGTTCGAGCCTTTCTTCACCACCAAGCCGGTCGGCAAGGGCACCGGCCTGGGGCTCAGCCAGATTTTCGGCTTCGTTCGGCAGAGCCAGGGTGAAATCCGTATCGAATCCCAGGTCGGTGAAGGCACCTGCGTTTCCATATATCTGCCGCGCAAGGCAGTGACGGACGGCGCGCTACCAACGGACCCGTCGCAGCCCGAACGCGAGCCGGTACTGCATCCGCCGACACGCATATTGGTGGTGGAAGATGATCCCCGCGTGCTGAACCAGACGATGGCGGCCCTGGCAGAACTGGGCCATTTGCCCGTCGCCTGCGACCATCCGTCGAAAGCGGCGAAGCTGCTGACCAGCCATCGCGACATCGGGTTGATCATAAGCGACGTGCTGATGCCGGAAATGACCGGCCCGGAAATGGTCCGCACCCTGCCCGCCGCCTATGCCAGCCTGCCAGTGTTGTTCGTCACCGGTTATGCGGGGGACATTGCGGAGGGCGCTGACTTTGGCGGACATGAGGTGCTGCGCAAGCCTTACACACTGAAGGGCCTGTCACACGCGCTGTCCAACGCGCTTAGCGGATCGCGCCACCCCGGAACAGCTGCGGCAGCAGAGTAAGCGCGCCGATCAGGGGCCAACGACGCTGCCAGGGCTTTATCTGGATGGCGGTTCCGGCATGGCGGTTTATCTTCCACGCCAGATAATCGATGCCGCCCGCATAGGTGAAGCTGGCCTTGGCAAGGCGGATGACGGACAGATATTTGCCGCGTCGTTGCAGCGCGCGCCAACGCTTGGCGGGTTCCGGCGGCGATGGCGGCAGGCCCTGTGCCAAGGCGGCTTCTCCGAAGCGGCGATAGCGATCGGGGTCGGCATCGACGATCGAAACCGAACGCCCCTTCTTCTCCGCCCGCAATTCGGCATTGTAGGTAAGCGTGAAGCCAGCTTTCCAGAGCGATAGCGCGTCCTGCGCGTCCGTCATGGGACGGGCGAGCGACAACAAGCTGGGCGCGGCGCCCGCAACTGCGCTGATCGCTCGCTGACGGGCGAGGTCGTCCGCTGCCCACAACAGCCGGGAAGGTTGGGCAAAGCGCGCCCACACAGAGACATTGTCAGCGGCTGGGCTGTTGAGGCGCGCGAAGTCCGCTTCCGACAGCACGGCATATTTCGCCATCAGGCCATTATGTTCGAACGGAAAGACATTGGGCGGGATCAGGCGGTTAGCCGTAGCGAGCCAGCGCTTTCCATAGGCCGTGCGATAATCCGACACGATGAGGTAAAAATCGAGCATCAGCCCGTCGAGATTCTGCTCCCGCAGACAGGAGCCGTAAAAGAGCACAGCGCGGGCGGCATGCGGATATTGCGCCGCCAACGCACCCCCCATCGCCGCCGCGCGCGGATCGGCGGGCGCGGTGAGTTCGGCGGTCACAAGGGGCAGTAATTGATTGGGCATTGCGCTTCCCATACGCATTCACCCTGAACTTGTCGAAGGGTCAGCGCGGGTCGGCTTTCAGGAAGAAGCCCTTCGGAACAGCAGCGACAGATTGTTGGCGGGCATCTCTACAAGCCGGTCCAACGCCAGCCCGCTCGCTGCTGCGGCTGCGGCAACATCCTCGACGCGGCGCAATCCCCATTGCGGATCGCGCGCCTTTAGCGAAGCGTCGAAGGCAAGATTGCTGGGCGCGGTATCGACGTCATCCCGTATGAACGGCCCATAGAGGTAGAGCAATCCACCCGGCGGCAACGCCCTCCCCGCCCCGGCCATCAGGCCAAGGGTCGCCGCCCATGGGCTGATATGGGTCATGTTGATGCAAAGGATCGCGTCGGCCTTTGTGACCGGCCATGCGGCGGCGGCATCAAGTCTGATGGGGGCGCGAAGATTCGGTAGCAGTGCCTCGGCGCGCCATGCTTCGATTGATGCCAGCGCAACGGGATCGGGGTCGCTCGGCTGCCATTCCAGGGTGGGCAGCGCCGCCGCGAAATAGCTGGCATGTTCGCCGCTGCCGCTCGCCACCTCTAGAACCAGGCCGAGAGGCGGGAGCGCCTCACGCAATATCGCCAGGATGGCGTCACGGTTGCGCTGGGTCGCGGGCGCATGGCGCTTGCCCGACGCCACGGGACCAGAGCCGGGTTCCCACGGCTCCGGTCTGTCCGTCACTCGGCTGCTTCCACGAGAGCTGGATCGCTCCAGCTAAGGACAGGCTTGCGCGCGGCGAGCGTTTCGTCGAGGCGGCGGCGGGGCGCGAAATAGGGCGCGCCCTTCAGCGCTTCGTCACCGGTTTTGGCACGTTCAGCCAGGCTACGCAGCGCCATGATGAACTGGTCGAGCGCTGCCTTGCTTTCCGTTTCGGTGGGTTCGACCAGCATCGCACCGTGGACGACCAACGGGAAATACATGGTCATCGGGTGGAAGCCTTCGTCGATCAGGCCCTTGGCGATGTCGAGCGTCGTGAAGCCTTCTGCCAGGCCCTTGTCGCTGAACAGCGCCTCATGCATGCAGGGGCCACTCTGCCCGAAGGGTGCGTCCAGCACATCGTCCAGGCTACGCAGGATGTAGTTGGCGTTCAGCACCGCGTCGCTCGCGACCTGACGCAGGCCGTCCGCGCCGTGGCTGAGGATATAGGTCAGCGCACGGGTGAACATGCCCATCTGGCCATGGAAGGCGACCATGCGGCCGAAGCTGCTGGCGTGATGTTCGTCCGCCGTCTCTTCCTCGATCAGTACGAACTTGTCGCCCTGCCTCTCGACGAAGGGCAGCGGCGCGAAGGGGGTGAGCGCCTGGCTGAGCACCACCGGGCCGGAGCCGGGACCGCCGCCACCATGGGGGGTGGAGAAAGTCTTGTGCAGGTTAATGTGCATCGCATCGACGCCTAGGTCGCCGGGGCGGACACGGCCGACAATGGCGTTGAAGTTCGCGCCATCGCAATAGACGAAGGCCCCGGCGGCGTGAACCGCGTCAGAGATGGTTTTCATCTCGCGCTCGAACAGGCCGCAGGTGTTGGGGTTGGTAATCATCACGGCCGCGACGTCCGGGCCGAGGCGCGCCTTGAGAGCCGCCAGATCGACGCGGCCATCGGGGGTCGCGGGAATATCCTCGACCTTGTAACCGCAGAAGGCCGCGGTCGCCGGGTTGGTGCCGTGAGCGCTTTCCGGGACGAGGATAACACTGCGCGCATCGCCACGGGCTTCGAGCGCCGCGCGGATCGCCAGCAGGCCGCACAGTTCGCCATGCGCGCCCGCCTTGGGGCTCATCGCGACCGAGTGCATGCCGGTCAGCTTGATCAACCATTCGGCAAGTTCATGGATCACCGCCAGCGCGCCCTGAACCGTCGATTGGGGGCTAAGCGGGTGGAGGTCCGCGAAACCCGGCATTCGCGCGACTTTCTCGTTGAGACGCGGGTTGTGCTTCATCGTGCAGCTGCCGAGCGGGAACAGGCCAAGGTCGATGGCGTAATTCTGGCGGCTGAGGCGGGTATAGTGGCGCACCGTCTCCTGCTCGGACAGGCCGGGCAGACCGATGCTTTCGGTGCGAGCGAGATTCCCGAGGCGGCTGGCGACCTTGGGCGCCTCGGCGAAGTCAACGCCGGTGGTTTGGGTCGATCCGATCTCGAAGATCAGCGCTTCTTCCAGCATCAGCGCGCGGTTGCCCGTCGCGGTGACCGGGGCGCTGTCGGCCCCGGTGATGGCTTGCGGCGCGGTGGGGCGGCCTTCCTTGAGCATGGTCATGCCAGTTCCTCCTCAAGCGCCTTGGCAAAGGCTTCGATATCCTCCGAGGTCACGGTCTCTGTGACGGCGACAACCAGGCCGTTGCCGATCTCCGCCGCATCCGGGAACAGGCGGCCAAGCGACACGCCGCCAAGAACGCCCTTGTCGGCGAGGTTGCGGACGACATCACGGGCATCCTTCGACAGGACCAGCGTGAACTCATTGAAGAAGCTGTCGTTGAGCAGCTTGACGCCCGGCACCTGGGCCAGACGCTCGGCCGCCTGAACAGCGAAGCCATGGTTCAGCGTCGCGAGGTCCCGCAGACCCCTTTCGCCTAGCAACGTCATGTGGATGCTGAACGCCAGCGCGCAGAGGCCCGAATTGGTGCAGATGTTCGATGTCGCCTTCTCACGGCGGATATGCTGCTCGCGGGTGGACAGGGTCAGCACGAAGCCGCGCTTGCCCGCCGCATCCACCGTCTCGCCACAGAGGCGGCCGGGCATCTGGCGGACATATTTCTGCTTGCACGCGAAGAGGCCGAGATAAGGACCGCCGAACTGGAGGCCGACGCCGATCGACTGGCCTTCGCCCACGACGATGTCCGCGCCCATATGACCCGGCGCCTTGATCGCTCCCAGAGCCACAGGCTCGGTCACGACCGCGACCAGCAGCGCGCCTGCTTCATGAGCGGCATCGGCGAGCGGGGTCAGGTCAGTGATGCGGCCGAGAATGTCGGGATATTGGACGACGACGCAGCTCGTATCCTTGTCGATCCCGGCGATCAGCGCATCGATATCGGTGGCGGCGTCGAGGGTCGGCGCTTCATGCACCAGCGCATCGCCGGTGAACTTCGCCATGGTGTTGGCGACGGAAACATAATGGGGATGCAGGCCAGAGGACAGGATCGCCTTGCCGCGCTTGGTGATGCGGCGGGCCATGCCGATCGCTTCCCAGCAGGCGGTCGAGCCGTCATACATGGACGCGTTGGCGACGTCGCAACCCAGCAGACGCGCCACTTGGGTCTGGAATTCGAACAGCACCTGCAATGTGCCCTGCGCGATTTCGGGCTGGTAAGGCGTGTAGGCGGTCAGGAACTCACCGCGCTGGATCAGATGATCGACGCTGGCGGGCACATGGTGGCGATATGCGCCCGCGCCGAGGAAGAAAGGCGCTTCCCCCGCCGACAGATTCTTCCGCGCGAGAGCCGCCATGTGGCGCTCCACCGCCAGTTCGCTGGCATGATCGGGCAATCCCGCGATCTTGCCGGAAAGGCGGGCCTCGGCGGGCACGTCCACGAACAGGTCATCGACCGAAGACGCGCCGATGACGGACAGCATGTCCTGCCGGTCGGTGTCGGTAAGGGGTAGGTAGCGCATTTCACTTATCTCCCCCCTCCCGCAGGCGGGAGGGGTCGGGGGTGGGTCGCGAGCGCAGCGAGCGCTGCTCCGTGACGTGAGGGCGGACGCTCCCTTCGGTCGCGACCCACCCCTTCCCCCTCCCTTGAAAGGGAGGGGCTTAATTTTAAAGCGAGGCCACGAACTTCTTGTAGGCGGCTTCGTTCATCAGGCCTTCCAGCTCGCTGGCGTCGGCGATGCGCAGCTTGAAGAACCAGCCATCCTCTTCGGCATCGCTGTTCACGAGGGCGGGCTCTTCCTCCAGCGCGCCATTTGCTTCGACGACCTCGCCGGAAATCGGCGCATAGACGTCCGAAGCCGCCTTGACGGATTCAACGACGGCGGCATCGTCGCCCTTTTCGAAAGTTGCGCCTTCGGCAGGCAGTTCGACGAACACGATGTCGCCCAACTGCTCCTGCGCATAATCGGTGATGCCGACAGTGGCGATCTCGCCCTCTACGTCGATCCATTCATGTTCGTCGGTGAAATAACGGCTCATTTTACTGCTCCCCTCGGAGTGATTTAGTTGAAAATCACGACCAACAAAAAACCAGGAAATTCAGGCCTTGCGGCGGTAACGATGCGGCACGAACGGCATGGGCGCGACGGTGGCGGCGATGCGCTTGCCGCGCACTTCGATTTCCAGCGCGGTGTCGATGGCGCTGTGCGGCAGGCTGACCCAGCCCATGGCGATGGGAGCGCCCACGGTTGGCGCAAAGCCACCAGAGGTCACCTCTCCCACCTTGACACCATCGGCGAAGATGGGCGCCCCTTCGCGAGCGGGCAGGCGGCCTTCGATCTTCAGGCCCACGCGCTTGGCCCCCGGTCCATCGGCCAGTTCCTTCATGACTCGCGCATGACCGATGAAGCCGCCCTCTTCCCGACGGCGCTTCTGGATGGCAAAGCCAAGATCCGCGCCGATGGTGCTGACAGCGGGCGTCAGGTCGTGGCCGTAAAGAGGAAGCCCCGCCTCAAGCCGAAGCGAATCGCGCGCGCCCAGCCCGATCGGCTTTACCTGGGGCAAGGCGCATAGCGCATCGGCCAGCAGCGCAACGTCGGCGGCGGATATGCTGATCTCGAACCCGTCTTCGCCGGTATAACCGGAACGGCTCACCCACAGCGGAACGCCGCGCCAGGTGAAAAGGCCCGACTGCATGAAAAGGAGGTCGGCGGTGTCAGGGATCAGGCTGGCCAGCGCCTCGCCCGCTTCAGGACCTTGCAGGGCGAGCAGCGCCTGCTCGTCCATATGGTTCATGACGACCTCATCAGGCAGATGTTCGATCATCCAGCCCATATCGTCATATTTGGTCGCGCCATTGACGACCATATAGATGTCCGCGCCGTCAAACGCCCCCGCACCAAGGCGCGAGACCATGAGATCGTCGAGGATGCCGCCCTCTTGATCAAGCAGCATCGAGTAACGCTGGCAAAAGGGCTTCAGCCCCTTGATGTCGCTTGGCAGCAAATGCTCCAGCGCCTCATCAACGCCTTCACCGGAAAAGGTGAGCTGCCCCATATGGCTGACATCGAACAGCCCGGCATGCTCGCGGGTCCAGGCATGTTCGGCCATGATGCCTTCATATTGGATGGGCATATGGTAGCCCGCAAAGCCGACCATGCGCGCGCCCTTGGCACGATGCCAGGCGTCGAGCGGCAAGTCCTGCAGCGGCAGTTCTTCTTCGATATGGGCGATGTCGTCATTGCCGGACATGAGAGCGGCCTTTCGTGGCAGGGTTCATGGCGACAGACATAATGATCCGGAGTCGGAATCCCGGCGTCTGCCACCCCCTCTGTCACGGAACCTGAGAGCTTTGACCACCGGTCCAGCGACCGGATGGCTTACCCCTTCGGTGGGACGGAATGACCCGTCCGCTTTCCAGAGTGCCTGCCCATGATGCGGTCCTTTGGCCTGAGAGATTCCGGGGCGGTTGCTCCTTCGGCGACGGGGTGGCCTGAAAGGCTTCCCATGCTCTCCCGCATCATGTCCGGACCCGAATCTATCGGGCGCCGGTGACCCTCTCGCATTGCGGGAAATGGGAGGCGGCGTCAATTGCTCAATCGGTTGCCCGTTCTTCCCTCACCAACCGATCGGCGAGGGTGCGCGTCATCTTGCGCAGTTCATCCAGCCGGGCATCGGCCGCAGGATCCCCCAGAATGAGCTGGCCAAGACTCTCCTCCCCCTCGAACAGGCGCAGGAAATGCTCGACCCCGGTGAAGTTGGAATCAGCCACGAGATGGGCGCATAGCTCCACCCGGCCCGACCATTTGCGATCACCCCGGCTGCGCAGGAATACGGCGAGGTCTTCCAACCCGGCGGCTAGCGCGGCGATTTGTGGGTGAAGGGCCATGTTGGGCGAAGGCTAGGGCGCGTTCAGGGCGAGCGCAACCGTCGCTTCAGGCGAGAGCCATCTCTCCGAAGATTTCCGCGTGGCGCTTTTCCGCATAGCGATCGGTCATGCCCGCGATGAAGTCGCCGATATGCCTGCTGCGGCCCGGCTCATTCAGCAGGCGATCGTCCTGCCATTCGGACGGCATGAGTTCCGGCTGCTGCTGATAGGCCCGGAACAGGTCGCGCACGATGATCCGCGCACGGTTCGCCGCGGCGAGTTGCGATGGATGGTGATAGAGCGACGCATACATGAAGCGCTTCAGGTCGCGTTCCTGCGCCGCGAGTTCAGGCGAGAAGCAGACCAGAGAGCGTCCGGCGGATCGCACATCCTCGACCGTTTCGACGCGGGCCTCGGCGATGTTCCGCCGGGTGGAAGCGATGAGATCGTTCGCCATGAGGCCGATCTGTTCCCGCACCAGTTCGCGAAGCAGCCGGTCCTGCGGGATGTCCGGATAGCGGGCGCGCACCCGGTCCCAGCAATGTTTGACGACGGGCACGGCAAGCAGCTGATCCAGCGTCAGCAACCCAGCGCGCAGGCCATCGTCAATGTCGTGATTGTCATAAGCGATATCGTCGGCGATCGCCGCCAGTTGCGCCTCCAGCGAGGCATGAGAGGACAGCTCCAGCGGGAAGAGCGCATCGACTTCCCGCATCGCCCAGCCGGGATGATCGACGGGACCATTATGCTTGGCGAGGCCCTCCAGCATTTCCCAACTGAGATTAAGCCCCTGGAAACCGGGATAAGGCGATTCGAGCAGCATGAGCGTGCGCAGCGTGTGCGCGTTGTGATCGAATCCGCCATGATCATCGAGCGCTGCTTCCAGCGCGTCTTCGCCCGCATGACCGAAGGGTGGATGGCCGATGTCGTGGGCGAGGCAAAGTGCTTCGGTGAGGTCTTCATTCAGGCCCAGGGTGCGCGCTGTCGTCCGGCCGATCTGCGCCACCTCCAGACTGTGGGTCAGGCGGACACGGAAATGATCGCCATCGGGCGACACGAACACTTGCGTCTTGTGCCGCAACCTGCGGAAGGCGATGGAATGGATGATGCGATCGCGATCGCGCTGGAAGATGTCACGGGGACCCCGCGTCTCGCCTCCCGCTTCGGGATGCAGGCGGCCACGGCTTCGGGCCGGGTGCGAGGCGTAGGGGGCGAGCGTCGTCATCTGGACGCCCCTACTTGCCTCCCAGCCGTTCGACCACCTCGCCCGCGTCGCTTTGCCAGGCGAAGGCATCGGCACCGGCGGACTTCAGCTTCGCTTCCACCGTCTTGGCGCGGGTGAAGCTGGCGAAGGGTCCGATCAGGAGACGGTTGGTACGGCCCCAGCTGGCGACCCAGCCGTCCTGCGGCGCAACAGCGTCATATTTCCGGCGAAGAGCCTTGAGCGTGAAGCCCAGTGCATTGCGATCGGCACCCGTGCCGATCTGCACCCAATTGCGCGAGGGATCGGCGGCGAGCCGCGCCTTTTCCTCGGCGGCTTTCTTCGCCTTGGCGTCAGCTTCGGCTTTCGCTTTGACCTTGGCTGCTGCGTCTGCCTTTTCCTTGGCCGTCGTGGCTGCCTTCTTTGCCTTGTCGGCGGCTGCCTGCCGTTCGGCGCGGCGGGCGGCCTGAAGCGCTTCGATCTCGGACAGGTCGACAGCGGCTACGCTCGCCTGGCGTTCGGATTCGGGAACGTCGATGGCATGGATGATGTCAGCCAACGTCCGGGTCGCTTGCGGATCGGGCTGCTGGCGCTGGACGGGGGCGGGCTGCTGCGGCGCTGGAATGGACGCTTGCGCGAGCGCGCTGGACTGGCTGTGAGACGCGGGCAGCGGAGCGGCCAGGCGCGGGGCGGAATCCTGAATTGAAGCGGGCGGACCCTGTACCTGTGCAGAGCGTGTTTCAGTTGAAGTCTGCGCGAACGTAGAGGGCGCGGGGCTGGCAGGAACTGGGCGGGCGGGCGGCGTTGGCGTGGGCGCTGGCGAAGGTCGGCTTGGCTGTGGCAGTTGCGCGCGCGCCGCCGGAATGGCGGGCTGCGCGGGGGCCGGAGATGCCGCCTGAACTGGAGCCGAGGCCACCGTCGGCGCTGAAGGCCTGGGCGTCGCAGCCGCCAGCGACGTCCCCACATTGGTCGGGAAGTGACCGAAATGCACCGCCGCCGCTTTCTGCGCCGGGGTGAGATAGGGCATTTTCTCCATATAGGGCGCCAAGGCTGCGGCAAGTTGCGCGGGCAAGGTTTGGCTGGCGATCTTTCGCGCCTCGGCCTGCTTGTTGTTCATCGCCAGGATGAACGCGCGGTATCGCCAAGCGGCGCGATCACTCTTGTACAGGAGGGGCTGGAGCGCCTTTTCGGCCGCATCGACCTGACCCGAAATCCCCAGCGACGCGGCATAGCGATAGGTTAGTTCGGCATCATCCGGCGCGCGCTTGAGGGCCGCTTGATAATCCCGCTGCGCACCGGCCTGATCTCCGGTCATGTCCCGCGCAAGGCCACGGTCCGCCAACAGCGTTGCCTCGCCGTAGCCGAGACGGGTGGCCTGATCGAACAAGCGCAAGGCCTCGGCAGGATTTTGCGCCTTGAGCGCGACCCGGCCAAGCCCGGCCTTCACTCGCCCATTATTCGGCTGGATCGCATCGGCACGCGAAAAGAAGCCCGCCGCCGCGCGCATGTCATCCATCTCGATCGCGGCCTCACCCGCACCGACCAGCGCATCGACATCGCGCGGATTGGATGCAAGGCGAGACAGGTTCCGGCTGAGATTTTCAGCGCCTGACGGCCTGATCGACTGGATCTGAGCGGGCTGTGCCTGGGCGGTTCCTGTCAGGAGCAGGCCACCAAGGATCCATAAAGCTGAGCGTTTCACACTAGCCCTTTACCGGATCAATGCGTGAATGGGAAATTTACCGCAAGATAAAGCGCGCCCGGCCGCCCGATGCAGTCGATGGCGCGCTTTAAAACATAAGACAGCCTGTGGATCGCCGTCTTATTGATTGCTTTGACGGTTGAGGAACCGCGGTATGTCGGGCGTCGATCCGGCATCGTCGCTCACTCCGGCATTCTTGTCGGAACCTCGCGTGAGACCGGCCATACGTTCAAACAGGGTCCCACCAGAAGCGGCGCGCGGCGCAGCCTGAGGCGCGGGAGCGGGAGCCGGTGCAGGCTGTGCTTCAACTTCCTCTGCGCCGAGCAGCAGTTCATCCTGCGCCGGGTCCTCATCCGAAAACACGGCAGCAGGACGCGCGGAGGCAGCCGCCGGGGTGGGCCGGGGCGCTACTGCGGCCCGTTCCTCGACCGGGGGCGCAATCGGCGCGGGCTCGGGCGCGGCAGGCACATCGAGTTCGAGCGTTTCGGGTTCGGCTTCGGGGGCTGAAGCCGGAGCAGGCTGCGGAGCCGGACGCGATGCTGCGGCAGGAACGGCGACAGCCGGGCGGCTGGCGAAGCTGAACGGCTGGGTCAGCGGCGCGGCGCCGCCAGTCGCTTCGCTGTCGATGCCGGTGGCAACAACCGAAACGCGGATCTTGCCGTTGAGGCCGTCATTGAAGGCCGAACCCCAGATGATGTTTGCGTCGGGATCAACCAGTTCGCGAATGTGGTTGGCGGCTTCGTCGACTTCCATCAGGCGCATGTCGTCGCCACCCACGATGGAAACAATGACGCCCTTCGCGCCCCGCATCGACACGCCGTCGAGCAGCGGGTTGGCGATCGCCTTCTCCGCCGCCTGAAGTGCACGGCCGTCGCCTTCGGCTTCGCCAGTACCCATCATCGCCTTGCCCATCTCGCCCATCACCGAACGGACGTCGGCAAAGTCGAGGTTGATGAGGCCCGGCATGACCATGAGGTCGGTGATGCCGCGAACGCCCTGCTGCAACACCTCGTCAGCCATCTGGAAGGCTTCCTTGAAGGTGGTGTTCGGGTTCGCGATCAGGAACAGATTCTGGTTCGGAATGACGATGAGGGTATCGACATGCTTTTGCAGTTCCTCGATGCCGCTCTCGGCCGACTTCATGCGGCGATTGCCCTCGAAGGTGAAGGGCTTGGTCACCACGCCGACGGTCAGGATGCCCTTGTCGCGCGCCGCCTTGGCGATGACGGGCGCAGCGCCGGTTCCGGTGCCGCCGCCCATGCCAGCGGCGATAAAGCACATATGCGCGCCGTTCAGCGCCTCTTCGACCGAGACGATGGTTTCCTCAGCAGCCGCTTTGCCGATTTCCGGACGCGAACCTGCGCCCAGACCCTCGGTGATCTGCGGGCCAAGCTGAATGCGGCGCTCGGCGGGCGAGGCGTTCAGCGCCTGCGCGTCGGTGTTGGCGACGATGAAATCCACGCCCTCAACCGACGCGGCGATCATGTTCGCGATGGCATTACCGCCCGCGCCGCCTACGCCGATCACCGCGATGCGAGGCTTCAACTCGTCCACATGCGGTGGGCTGATCTCAATGCTCATAAATTCTAGCTCCCTCCAGCTTCGGCGACATGAGCGAAACTGTCATCGAAAGTTAATGCAACAGAAAACAGCGTATTTCACTAGCAAAGTTCGTCTGGCTTTAGATTTATTCAATAGTTTGTCTTCATCGCCCGCACCATCCGCTGCCACCATTGCGGCGCATTGATACGATGAACGGTCTGGGGCGCAGGCGCTATCGTTCTAAGATCAACCGGGTTTGATGCGCCGTAAAGCGCCAGACCGGCGAGCGTTGCGAAGGCAGGGCCGCTATGCGCCTCCGGCAACGCAGCCAATCCACGAGGCCTGCCGATCCGGACGGCCCGGCCCAGCGCACCTTGAGCATAGTCGGCAATGCCCTTCATTTCCGCGCCGCCGCCGGTCAGCACGACCTGGCGTCCCGTCGGCGTATTGAAGCCCATGCCCGCGAGCGCCGCGTTGACCTCCGTCATCAACTGATTCAGCCGTTCGCAGATGACGGCGACCAGCGCGGCCCGCGTGATCTTGCCGCCGTCCGCGTTCGGGCCAGCGCTCTGCCCCGGCACGGCGACATCACCGTGGGGCGCCGCGATCTCGATCATCTCGCGGAAGTCCCGGCGGTTCTGCATGGCCGAACCGTAGAAACATTTGATCCGCTCGGCCTGGCTGCGGCGGATGCCAAAGGCAGAGGCGATGTCGTCGGTGATGTCCGAGGCGCCGATCGGGATGCTGTGCAGCCCAACCAGCATGCCGCCCGCATAAAGCGAGACATTGGTCACGCCCGCGCCCAGTTCCACCAGCGCGACGCCCAAGTCCCTTTCCTCCTCGGAAAGACAGGCAAGGCCGGTCGCGATTGGCGAAGCGACAATCGAATTGACGTTGAGATAGGCCCCACGCACGCACAGGTCGAGATTGGCGAGCGGCGCGCCGTCCGCCAGCACGACATGGATATCAACGCCCAACAGGTCCGCATGCATGCCGAGCGGCTTTTTCACCGGCACCTTGCCATTGATGGTGAAGCAGGTGGGCTGGGCATGAAGCACCACGCGCCCATCGGGATCGATACCCTGCTGGCCCGTCGCGAGCAGATCGTCGATGTCGGGCTGCTCGACGCGATAACCGCCCATGTCGCGCTCGACCGTCACAACGTCGCTAACGAGGCTCCCGCCAGAGAAGCTGACCCACACATCCTCGATGTTGGTGCCAGCGACGCGCTCCGCCTGCTCGACCGTTTCGCGCACTGCCAGTTCGGTGCGCTCCATGTCGGCTATAAAACCCCGGCGGACGCCACGGCTTTCCCGTTGGCCCGTGCCCAAAATGGCCAATTCACCCGTTTCGGTCCGGCCAGCGATGAGCGCAGAAACCTTCCACGATCCAATGTCGATCGCGGTGACGAGTTTGTCGACCTTGGGCTGGGCCATGCGCGTCAGCCTTCCTCGCCCTGAGGCGCGGCGGGAGCATTGACTTCGGCTTTATCGCTCACCTGGTTCTGCGGCAGACGCAGGATGAAGCGATCCGGGTCGCGCATGTCGAACTTCACGATGCCTCGACCCAGCAGGCGGTTAACGCCGTCCATGCGCGCGAAATTGACGAGCGCGGTCGCAGAGGCCCTGTCTCCTTCCGGCAGCGAAAGGGTTTCGCCGGACTGAAAACGCAAATCCCAGCGGCGGTTCCCGACCCAGGTCGCACCGGCCAGCATGGGCTTCAGCGCGGGCGCATTTTCCATAAGCTTGTTGAGGCCCGCAGTCTGGCGATTGGCATCGGGGCCGACGACCAGCGGCAAGTCGGGCATCGCATCCGTAGACACCGATTGAAGCACGACGCCCTGGACGTCGATCAGGTGCAACTGCCCATCATGCTGCCACACAGCGACCGGATCGCGCTCCACGATATCGACCACCAGCGTGTCCGGCAGGCGCCGCGAAATGCGCGCGTCCTTGACCCAGCCGAGCTTCAGCATTTCGTCGCGGACCTTGGGCAGGTCGAGCGACAGCATGGAGCGGTCCACCTGGCCGAGCGCGATATTATAGACTGGCAGTTCGTCCATTCGTTCGACGCCGCGCACTTCGACCTTCTGAACCTCGAAACCGGCATTGGCTGCGACCTCCGCCGCCTTCTGCCCGGCCATTGCCGGCACGCCCAGCAGCATGGCGATGCCACCGGCTGCGGCGACGACGATGCCAACTATGGCCCAGCTCGCCATGCGTTGCAGCGTGTCTTCGCTGACTGGAAGTGCATGAAGCATGCGACCAAACCAGGAACGGCGTTTGCCCGGCTTGCCCCGGCCCGATCCATTACGGCCGCGAGGTCCACCCGCACCCGTTAGACGCGCCGTGCCTCCCCGCCGGATGCGTGCTTCAGCCATGCCCTGCCCCCTTAGCGCCCTGTTTCTGCATCAGCGCATCCTCGACAATACGCTCGACCAGCTCGGCATAGTCAATGCCCAGTTTCGCCGCCTGCTCCGGCACGAGGCTGAGCGGCGTCATGCCGGGCTGGGTGTTCACCTCCAGAAGGTAGAGCCCCTCTACCCCTTGCGTATCGTCCCAGCGGAAATCGGATCGCGAAGCGCCCTTGCAGCCCAGCAGTTGATGCGCGCGCAGGGCGATGGCCTTGCACGCTTCGCCGATGTCATTCGGAATTTCGGCCGGGCATACATGCTCGGTCATGCCGTCGGTATATTTGGCGTCGAAATCATAAAAGCCGCTCTTGGGACGCAGTTCGGTCACGAGCAGCGCCTCATCGCCCAGCACGGCGGTGGTCAGCTCCCGGCCCCGGATATAGGGCTCCGCGAGGAGCTGATCGAAATGCTGCCAGGGGCCTTCCACATCACGGCCGATGGGCGAACCGTAATTGCCGTCCTGCGTGACGATGGCGACGCCGACGGAGCTGCCTTCGTTGACCGGCTTCACCACATAGGGGCGCGGCAGGGGATCGGCTTCGAACAGGCTGGCGCTGTCAACGATGTGACCGCCGGGCATGGGGATGCCTTGGGGGACCAGTGCCTGCTTGGTCAGTTGCTTGTCGATCGCGATGACCGAGGTGGCGAGACCCGAATGAGTATAGGTGAGACCCATCAGGTCCATCATGCCCTGTACCGTGCCATCCTCGCCCGGAACGCCATGAAGCGCGTTGAAAACGACATCCGCTTTGGTTTCGGCGAGACGGGCGGCGACATTGTGGTCCATGTCGATCCGCGTGACCTTGTGCCCACGCGATTCCAGCGCCTTTGCAACACCCTCGCCGCTCATCAGCGACACTGGGCGCTCGGCGGACCAGCCTCCCATGAGGACGGCGATATGCCAGGGGCCACGGGTCATCTGTAGAACTCCAGAACAGAAATATTCGTCATCTCAGCGGAAGCTGGGAAGGAGGAAGGAGATCCCAGCGTTGGCTGGCGCCGCCCTTCGGGTCGCTGGGATGACGGGCGGGTGGGGCGGATCACTTCTTCACTCCCACGCGCTGGATTTCCCATTCAAGCTCGACGCCGCTCTTTGCCTTCACCCGGCGGCGCACTTCCTCCCCCAGCGCCTCGATGTCCGCACTGGTGGCATCGCCAAGGTTGAGGAGGAAGTTGGTATGCTTATCCGAAACCTGAGCGCCACCCAATTGCAGCCCCCGGCAGCCCGCCTCATCGACCAGAGCCCAGGCCTTGTGACCGTCCGGATTCTTGAAGGTCGATCCGCCGGTCTTGCTGCGGAGCGGCTGGCTTTCTTCGCGCGCTGCGGCGATGCGGTCCATTTCGGTCTGGATCGCGGCGGGTTCGCCAGGAACACCCCGGAACACGGCGCTTACCACCACCGCGCCTTCAGGCAGGCTACTGTGACGATAGGTATAGCCCAAGGCGTCAAGCGGCAGCGTCACACGATCGCCGGAGCGCAGAACTACGTCGCACTCGACCAGAATGTCGCAGGTCTCGCGCCCGTAGGCACCGCCATTCATCCGCACGAAGCCACCCACCGTTCCGGGGATCGAGCGTAGGAACTCAAGCCCCGCAATGCCCGCGTCCCGTGCCGTCGAGGATACGAGAATGCCGGACGCCCCTCCCCCACAGCGGAGCGAGGTGCCGTCGATCTGCTCAACCTTCGCGAAGGGCTTGCCCAGGCGCACAACGACACCCGGAACGCCGCCGTCGCGCACGATTAGGTTGGAGCCAAGGCCAAGCGCCATCACCGGGACCGCTGGATCGAGATGGGCGAGAAAGTCTGCCAAATCCTCGCCATCCTTGGGCTCGAACAGCCACTGTGCGACGCCGCCCGCCTTGAACCAGACGAGCGGAGCCAGCGGGGCGTCAGCCTTCAGCGACCCGCGAACCGGAGGAAGGGGCGCCACTGTCGTGGTCAACCCAATGCTCCCGGCGCCAAGGTTTGATACCGACTCATCAAGCGGCTTTCGCCGCGACGGCTGCGGCCAGACCTGCGGCCCATTTGGTGATGTCACCCGCGCCAAGGCAGATGACCATGTCGTCAGCCTGAAGACCGTCAGCGATTACGCGGGCCAGATCGTCCGCGCCCTCGACCGTCGCAGCGTGGCGATGCCCCCGACGCTTCAGACCCGCGACCAACTCAGCGCTATCCACGCCTTCGATCGGCTGCTCGCCCGCCGAATAGACCGGGGCCGCATAGACGATGTCGGCGTCGTTGAACGCCTGCTGAAATTCATCCATCAGGTCGCGAAGGCGGGTATAGCGGTGCGGCTGTACCACCGCGATAACGCGGCCCTTGGCACCCTCGCGCGCGGCCGCCAGCACGGCCTTTATCTCGACCGGGTGGTGGCCATAATCGTCGATGACGGTCGCGACCCCCTGTCCCGTCGGAATCTCTCCGACTTTAGTGAAACGACGCTTCACCCCGCCAAACTTCGCAAAGCCCGTCTGGATCGTCGCATCATCAATGCCCATTTGCAGCGCCACGCCGATCGCCGCCATGGCGTTCAGCACGTTGTGGCGGCCGGGCATCGGCATTTCGATCCCTTCGATCCGGCGGAGCGAACCGTCGCGCTCGCGGATTTGCACATCGAAGCGGTTGCCGCCGGGGATCGGCTGCACATTCTCGCCGCGAATATCGGCCTGCGCCGAGAAACCATAGGTGACGATGCGACGGTCCTGCACGCGCGGCAGGATCGCTTGCACCTCTGGATGATCGAGGCAGAGCATCGCGGCACCATAGAAGGGCACATTTTCGACGAACTCGACGAAGGCGTCCTTCACCTTGTCGAAGCTGCCATAATGGTCGAGATGCTCGGGATCGATGTTGGTGACGACTGCCAGCGTGCCGTCGAGGCGCAGGAAGCTGCCGTCGCTTTCGTCGGCCTCGACAACCATCCAGTCGCTCTTGCCGAGGCGAGCGTTGGAGCCATAGCTGTTGATAATGCCGCCATTGATGACGGTCGGATCAACCCCCCCAGCGTCCAGCAGCGCCGCGACCATCGAGGTGGTCGTGGTTTTGCCATGGGTTCCTGCAACCGCAACGGTGGATTTCAGGCGCATCAACTCGGCCAGCATTTCCGCGCGGCGAATGACGGGCACCCGCTTTTCCAGCGCCAGATCGACTTCGGGGTTGCCTTTCTTGATCGCGGTGGAGGTCACGACAACGGCGGCATCGCCCAGATTTTCGGCCTTGTGACCGATCATTACGTCGATGCCCTTCTTGCGCAGCCCTTCGACGACATAGCCTTCCGCTACGTCGGACCCTTGAACCTTGTAACCCAGATTGTGCATCACCTCGGCGATACCGGACATGCCGATGCCGCCAATGCCGATGAAATGGATCGTGCCGATGTCGGTGCCGACACCCTTCATGCCTTAATCTCCGGGAAAACTCCGTCATTCCCGCGCGAGCCGGGATGACAAAGGGGGTTCATATTCATGCAGGGACGCCCTGCAAATTCAGGCTGGTCGGGATCGGCCCGACCTTCAAAGGATCGTTCATGATCGGCGCGGGGCCGATGCTTTCCAGCAGGTCGGCCATGTCACGCGCCGCATGGGGACGGCCGCAGGCACGAGCGCGCTTGGCTGCGTTCTGAAGCGCGCCGGGCTCCATCGCCATCTTTTGCATCTGCTTGGCGAGTTCCACGGCGGTGAAGCGCGACTGCGGGATAGTCCGCGCGCCACCCGCTTCCGTCATCTCCCGCGCGTTGACCGTCTGATGGTCATCCATCGCGCTCGGCAGCGGGACAAGGATCGCGGGACGACCCGCACAGGTAAGTTCCGCCAGCGTCGAAGCGCCCGCGCGGGCAATCACCAGATGCGACCAGCTGAGCTTTTCCGGCACATCATTGAAATAGGTCGCTAGGTCAGCGGGAATTTCCAGGTCGGCGTAGAAGCGGCGGACCCGCTCGATATCCTCGGCCCGGCATTGCTGCGTCACCTGCAAGCGGCGACGCAGGCTGAGCGGCAACATACCAAGGCCGTCCGGCACGACCGACGAAAGGATGCTGGCGCCCTGACTGCCGCCGATCACGAGCACGCGGAATACGCTCTCGTCCGTCAGCGCAGGGAATTCTTCCTCCCGTAGCGCCTTTACTTCCTCGCGGACCGGATTGCCGACCAAGTGGACCTTGCCCGCATATTTGTCGCGCAGGCGCTCCACCTTCGGGTAAGCCGTAGCGATCGCATCGACGCGGCGGGCGAGGAAGCGGTTGACCCGGCCTAGCACGGCATTCTGTTCGTGGATGGCGGTCGGGATGCCATCCGCCAGCGCGCCCAACAGCGCAGGCATGGCGGGATAGCCGCCAAACCCGACGACAGCGGTGGGGCGGAAGGTCTCGTTGAGCCGGCGGGCCATGGCGCGGCCTGCAAGGATGGCCTTAAGCGCGCCCAGCCAGCTTTTCGGGTTCTTGGTCATGCGGCCAGCAGGCAGGACATGGACCTGCGCGCGATCGAAGATGCCCGGGATCTTGGCGCCGCGCTCATCCGTGACCAAAGCGACATGGTGGCCGCGCGCCATCAACTCCTCGGCCACAGCATGCGCCGGAATCATGTGACCGCCTGTCCCACCCGCGGCGAGGACGAAGTGACGGGAAATGCTCATCGACCACTCCATTTGACGACGGTATGCCGCCCCATGAAGGGATTGCGCCGTGTGAACGCAAGCAGCAGGCCGACCCCGATACAAAGGGCCAGCATAGAGGAGCCGCCATAGCTGATAAAGGGCAGCGTCATGCCCTTCGAAGGAAATATCTGGGCATTGACGCCCATGTTGATGATCGCCTGCAACCCGAACTGCGTTGTAAGTCCCGCTGCCGCCAGGATCGTGAAATTATCATCCTCGTCCAGCATGCGCAGCAGCACGCGGACAACGATCGCCAGATAGACGCAGGCGATGCCGATGCAGGCGAGGAGGCCGAACTCTTCACCGATCACGGAAAAGATATAGTCGGTATGCGCTTCGGGCAGGCGGAATTTCTCCTGGCCGCCCCCCGGCCCCACCCCTGTAAAACCGCCATGGGTGATCGTGCGAAACGCCAGCTCGGTCTGGTCCGGCCCCGTATCCTGCGCGACGCCGATGCCAAGGAAGTCATTGATGCGCTGACGGCCATTTTCGTAGAACATGTACATGGCGATCAGGCCAGCCAGCGCCACGCCAACCATCATGCCGATGAACCGCATCGACACACCGGACAGCAGCAACAGGCATCCCCAGCAGGCAAGGAAAATGACCGTCTGGCCAAAGTCCGGCTGCTTCATCAGGATCGCCGCGATCAACAGCGTCAACACGCCGGTCAGCGGAATGACCGGCAGCGACATGTCCTTGCCCCGCAGCGAAAGCAACCAGGCCATGGAGACGACATAGACAGGCTTCAGGAATTCCGAGGGCTGAAAGCGAAATCCGGGCAGGTCGATCCAGCGCCGCGCGCCGTTAACGGTCGATCCGAGGACCGGCACGCACAGCAGCATCACGATGAAGAAGGCCGTCATGAACATGGCGAGCCGCCGGGCCTGCTGACGGGGCAACATCGATATGACCAGCATGATCGGCAGGCCGATGAAGACCCACATAAGCTGGCGATAGAAATAGATGAGCGGCGTGACGGATACGCTGCTGGTCGAGCGGTCGATCGCTGCAACGGGCGAAGCGGCCGCGACGGCAACCAGACCGATCGCCATCAACGCGACGATCAGCGAGAGGAGAACGCGATCGATCTCCCAGAACCAGATGGCCAGGGCCGTGCGCTCGCGCGGAACGGTGCGGTTCTTGAACCCCTTCACCAGTTCGCCTGCCCTGAACATTGTAATCGCCCCTTCTGCGCCCCTGCGCCGCCCTTAGCCGTCTAGGCCCCCTTCTTCCAGCGCCGCGACGGCCGCGACGAAGGCATCGCCTCGCGCCTCGAAATCCCGGAATTGGTCGAAACTGGCACAGGCTGGCGAAAGCAGCACGACATCGCCCGGCTGTGCTACACGCGCCGCGCGGCGAACGGCGGCCGATAGCATCTCGCTATCATCCACCGCCATATGATCTTTGAGCAGATCGGCGAACATATGACCCGCTTCGCCGATCGTGTAAGCGGCAGCGACATTGCCGAACCATGGCGCGCATTCGTCCAGATTGTCTGTCTTTGCCAGACCTCCGACAATCCAGTGCAGCCGCGGGCGGCCATCGAGGGGCGGATAGGCTGCGAGCGCGGGCGCCGTCGAGGCGGGGTTGGTCGCCTTGCTGTCGTTGACGTAGAGTACGCCGTTCAGTTCCTTCACGCGCTGCATCCGGTGGGGCAGGCTGGCATAGCTTTGCAGCGCGGCCTCGATCGTCGCTTCATCGATGCCCAGAGCGCGCGCGACGGCGAGGGCTATCGCTGCGTTCTGCGCGTTGTGCGGCCCCTGAAGCGACGGCCACTTCGCCTGCGCGGCGGGATCGATGTCATCGGCCTTCACCTCTACCCGCCGAGCGCCCGGCTGAGCCGCGATGGATCGGCTCGGTTCATCCTCCGTCGCGATCACCGCGACATGGTCGGGCGACTGCATGCCGAACAACCGCGCCTTGGACGCGACATAGCCTTCAAAGCCATTATAGCGATCGAGATGATCCGGCGTGATATTGAGCAGCACGGCAACATCGCAGTCTAGGCTCTGCGTCAGGTCAATCTGATAGCTCGACAGTTCCAACACATAGATGCCGCCCTCCGGCAACGGCTCCTGCCCTAAAATCGGCAGGCCTATATTGCCGCCCATGCGGGTCGGGATGCCTGCTGTCTCTATGATGTGGTGAACCAGCGCCGTCGTAGTCGACTTGCCGTTGGTGCCAGTAATACCGACCACCCGGTGAGTGGGCAGCGTCGGACGGGCGAGCGCGAACAGCTCGATGTCGCCGATGACGGGCACGCCTGCGAGCTTGGCATGCATGGCGATCGGATGCTTGTTGAGAGGCACGCCGGGGGAAACGACAACGCCGTCAAAGCCTCTAAGATCGATTTCGATGGGATCAGCAATCGTCAGGCTTACATCACCTTCGATCTCCACGGCCAGTTCTTGCACTGCATCTATTGCTGCTTCACGGGCCTCATCTCGGCCATCCCAAGCCACGACCTGCGCGCTGCTCGCCGCGAGGCACTCGACGGTGGCGAGTCCAGAGCGCGCAAGGCCCAGCACCGCATATTTTTTTCCGGCAAAGACGTTGGAAACGATTCCCATGCCCATCACCGCAGCTTCAGCGTAGCGAGACCGGCAAGGGCCAGCACGAAAGAGATGATCCAGAAGCGGATCACGACCGTCGGTTCGGCCCAGCCCAGCTGCTCGAAATGATGGTGGATCGGCGCCATCTTGAACACACGCTTGCCCGTGCGCTTGTAGAAGAACACCTGGATGATCACGCTCATCGCCTCGACCACAAACAGGCCGCCAATCACGCCCAACACGATTTCATGATGCGCGGTCACCGCGATGACGCCGATGGTCCCGCCAAGCGCGAGGCTGCCGGTATCACCCATGAATACGGCGGCGGGAGGGGCGTTGAACCAAAGGAAGGCCAGGCCCGCGCCAATGATCGCGCCGCACAATATGGTAAGATTGCCTGCGCCGGGCACATGCGGAATGCCAAGATAAGAGGCAAAGTCCGCGCGGCCGACCAGATAGACGATCGCCATGAACGCCATGCAGGCGATGATCACCGGCATGGTCGCAAGGCCATCGAGACCATCGGTCAGGTTCACAGCGTTGCCGAACGCCACGATCACGAAGGCGGCGAAGAGGAAGTAGAAGGGGCCAAGCTCGATCGCCGGGCCATTGTAGAAGGGCAGGTAGAGCGCCGTATTCCCATGCTGGTTGACGATCAACCAGGCGGCTATACCCGCAATCAGGAACTCGAAACCCAGGCGCATCTTGCCCGACAAGCCCTTGTGGCTGGCCTTCGTCACCTTGTCATAATCGTCGAGGAAGCCGATCGCGCCGAAACCCAGCGTCACGAACAGGCATGCCCAAACATAGATGGATGACAAATCCATCCAGAGCAGCACCGATGTGATCATGGAGGTGAGGATCATCAGCCCGCCCATGGTCGGCGTGCCGCGCTTTGCCAGATGGGTCTGCGGACCATCATCACGGATCGGCTGACCCTTGCCCTGCCGCACCCGCAGCCAGCCGATGAAGCGCGGACCCAGCACAAGACCGATGACGAAGGCCGTCGCGATCGTCGCGCCCGCGCGGAAGCTAAGATAGCGGATGAGGTTGAAAACCCCCGCGAAATCCATGGTCTGGGCGAGCCAGTAGAGCATCAGTTCTTATGTTCCCCAAGCGCGGCGACTAGGCGCGACAGGCCGATGCCGTTCGAGCCCTTGACCAATATGGCGTCGCCAGCGCGCATTTCCGTCCGAATAAGATTGGTGGCGGCCGCCGTATCCGGCACATGATCAAAGGCCAACTGCTGACCGTGCAGCGCCTCGGCCAGCGGTTTCATTTCATCGCCCACCAGAATGGCGTAGTCGACCTGACCGGCGGCAAGCGGCTCGGCAAGTCCGGCATGGAGTTCGTGGCTGCGATCGCCCAATTCCCGCATGCCGCCCAACACGGCGATGCGGCGGCTCGCATTTTCCCTGCCCAACTGCTTGAGCGTGGCGGCCATGCTCAGCGGATTGGCATTGTAGCTTTCATCGATCAGCAGCGCTTCGCCGCCAGCGACCGCGACAGACCGCCGCTCACCACGGCCGGGCAGACCCGGCATTTCGGCAAGCGCCAAACCCGCAGCCGCCAAATCGCCGCCCAAGGCTTCGACCGCCGCCAGCACGGCCAGCGCGTTGGAAACCCAATGTTCGCCGGGCGCACCCACGGTGAAGCAGAGTTCGGCGCTGGGCAGCGTGGCCGTGACCAATGTGCCGCCATTTGCCGCCGGAACCATGTCACGCGCGCGCACATCGGCCTCTTCGTCAAAACCGAAGGTCAGGATGCGGGAGGCATGCTGCTCTGCCTTTGCGTAGAGCGTCGCGACATGCGGGCTGTCATAGGGGATGACCGCCGTGCCGTCGGGCTCAAGCCCTTCGAATATCTCCGCCTTGGCCTGCGCGATCTTCTCTTCGGTGCCGAAAAATTCGATGTGCGCCGGGGCGATGGCCGTCACGATGGCGACATGGGGCCGCACCTGCCGCGTCAGCTGCGCCAGTTCACCGGCATGGTTCATCCCCATTTCGAACACGCCAAAGGCCGATGCGCGGGGCATGCGCGACAGGCTGAGCGGCACGCCGACATGATTATTGTAACTCTTGACCGACCGATGCACCTGACCCGGGCAGATGCGGTCCAGAGCCTGGAACAAGGCTTCCTTGGTGCCCGTCTTGCCGACTGACCCCGTGACCCCGACCACCTTGCCCTGCATGCGCGCGCGGGAAGCGCGGCCCAGCGCTTCCAGCGCAGCCGCACTGTCGGGAACCAATATATGAGGTTGAGGAACAGGCTCGCTGACGATCGCGCCAGCGGCGCCCTGACCGAAAGCCTTGTCAATGAAACGATGGCCGTCCGTCGTCTCGCCCTTCATCGCGACAAACAGGTCACCATTGGTCACTTCGCGGCTATCGAAGGCGACGCCCGAAACGGCGAAGGGTGCCGAAGCGGCACCCCCTGTAGCCTGCGCTATTTCTTCGGAAGTCCAAAGCTCGCTCACCCAGCGCACTCCCGGGCAACAGTGACATCGTCGAACGGCAACACCCGATCGCCGATGATCTGCCCCTGTTCATGCCCCTTGCCCGCGAGCAGCACGATATCATCACCACCGGCCCGCGCAATGGCGGCGGCGATGGCGGCGCGGCGGCCACCGATTTCCTCCGCGCCCGACGCCCCCGCCATAACGGCGGCGCGAATGGCAGAAGGATCTTCCGAACGGGGATTATCATCGGTGACGATGACATGATCAGCCAACTCTGCAGCAACTTTGCCCATTTGCGGGCGCTTGCCAGCGTCCCGGTCGCCGCCAGCGCCGAACAGCGCGATCAGCTTACCGCGCGTATGGGGGCGCAGCGCTTCGATCGCGGCGCGCAGTCCATCGGGCGTATGCGCATAATCGACATAGACGGGGGCGCCTGCCTTGGTGATCACCGCCCGCTCCAGGCGACCGCGCACCGGCTGAACCCGGCCAAGCAGCTCCAAAACCTTCGCCACATCCTCGCCGCCTGCGATGACGAGCCCAGCGGCAGTCAAGGCGTTCGCGGCCTGATAGGCGCCGATCAGCGGCAGATTGACCTTATAGAGCTTGCCCCCAGCCTCAACCTCCAGCGTCTGGCCCAACTGGGTCGGGGTGCGGTTGGCAAGACGTAATGCCTGCCCCTGCACCCCGACGCTCAGCACACGAAGCCCCCGCTTCGTAGCTCGCTGGATGACCTTGTCGGACCATGCGTCATCGGCCCAGACGACCGCCGTTCCATCGGATGCGACGACCTCATCGAACAGCCGCATCTTGGCGTCGAAATAGCTGTCCATATCGCCATGATAATCGAGATGGTCGCGCGACAGGTTGGTGAAGGCGGCGGCCGACACCGGCAGTCCTTCCGTCCGATATTGCGCAAGGCCATGGCTCGACGCTTCGAAGGCTGCATGGGTGATGCCCTCGCGCTTCAGGCCCGACATGTTGGACAGGAACGTCACGATGTCCGGCGTTGTCAGGCCCGTCGATACCTGATCGACTGAAGTGGTGACACCGAGCGTGCCGATCGAAGCGGAATGATGGCCGAGCATCCGCCATAGCTGGCGGGCCAGTTCCACAGTGGAAGTCTTGCCGTTGGTGCCGGTGACGGCAACGGTCACTTCGGGGAAAGGCGGGAAATATCGGGCGGCGAGCAGGGCAAAAAGGCGGCGGGGATTGTCATGGGCGATATGGACCGCCCCCTCCACCTTCGCCTCCGGCCGCGCGACGACCGCAACAGCACCCGCGCGCACGGCGTCGGCAATAAAATCCTCGCCATTCACCCGCAGTCCCTGGAAGGCGCCAAAGACCGTGCCCGGCGCAACCTTCCGGTTATCGATCGCGAAGCCCGACACCGAGGCGTCCAGCGGCGCCCCCGTGTCTAGCTTCACATCCAGCCCCTCGATAAGCGACCCGAGGCGCATCTCAATCCTTGTCCTTGTCTTGCCCAAGCAGGGGCATGAGGTCGGAAATATCGACGTCCCGCCGTTCGTCGGGCAACACACCCAGCATCGGGGCGGTACGTTCGATCACGCGCTTGACCACCGGCGCGGCCGTCCAGGCAGCCGTGCGCAGGCCGAAAGTCTGCGCGTTGCCCTTGGGCTCGTCCATCATCGTCAGCACGACGTAGCGGGGATTATCCATCGGAAATGCGGACGCGAAAGTCGTCACCAGTGAACTCTTATTGTACCGGCCTTCTTCAGGCTTCTCGGCGGAACCCGTCTTGCCGCCCACCCGGAATCCCTTGGCGTCGGCGCTGCGACCTGTACCTGCGGCGACGATCATCCGCAACAGTTGCCGCATCCGCGCGCTGGTGGCGGCCGAAAAGACGCGGTGGCCTTCGGGCACTTCATTGGCGTGCAGCTTGCGCAAGGTGGCAGGCCGCCAGATGCCCCCGTTCACCAATGCCGCATAGGCGGCGGCAAGGTGCAGCGGCGTCACCGCGATGCCATGACCATAGGACACAGTCATCGTCGTTATGCGGCCCCAATTATAGGGCCAAATGCTCTTGGCGCGTTCTTTCAGCTCGATCGGCGCCCGCTGGTCGAATTGCAGGTTGCGGAACAGTTGCTGCATCGGCGCGGCGCCCATTTCATCGGCGATCCGTGCCGTTCCGATGTTGGAGCTGTGCACCAATATTTCCGGCACATTGATCCAACGGCCGAGCGCATGGTCGTCCTTGATCTTGAACCCGGCCACCGCAAGCGGGGCGGTCGCGTCGTAGCGCTTCGCCATCGAAGTGACGACACCGCGATCCATCGCCTCGCCGATCGACAATGGCTTGAACGTCGAACCGAGTTCGTAGCGCGCCTGAACCATATGGTTGCAGAGTGGCGATTCGCTGCATTTCTTGCCCGCATAATTCTGAAGCTTGTTGGGATCGAACACGGGGATCGACGCCATCGCAATCACTTCGCCGGTATTCACGTCCATGATGATGCCGCCCGCGCCCTTGGCATTTTGCGCGACCATCTGCGCATAAAGCTCGCTCTCCAGCGCGCCCTGCACCCGGCTGTCGATCGAAATGGCAAAAGGCTGACCACGCAGCGCCGGATCGGTCAGCCGGTCATTGAACGCCGCCTCGACCCCCATGCCGCCCTGCCCGTCGGCATTGGGTGCAAAGCCGAGGACATGCGCCGCCAGGCTGCGCTGGGGATACAGGCGTTCCTTCTCACGGGGAAATTCGATGCCGATCTCGCCCAGCGCATTCACCGCCGCAACTTCTTCCGGCAGCGCGCGGCGGCGCAGATAGGCCCAGCCCTTGCCGGTCAGCTTCTTGTAGAACGCCGCCTCAGGCTCATCGGGAAAAATCTCGTGCAGCTTGCGCGCAAGTTCGGCGGGCTCGCCGATCAGCTTCGACGGGCGCACCGCAATGGAATAGGCGTCCATCGTGCGGGCGAGTGGCACGCCATTGCGATCGACAATGTCAGCGCGGGCGGGAAGCAGGCCCGAAACGGCGCCATCGCCGCTTGCGCCATGCGCGAAGATGCCCACCCAGGTGAGCCGTAGAATCACGACCGCCGTGATCGCCATGAACAGGATCAGCAGCAACATCAGTCGGTTGTGCGCAACCGCCGTCAGATCAACCCGCTGCTTGCCTGCCCTGGCGCCGCCCGGCTGAACGATGATCGTTGCCATCAGCGCGCGCCTTTCTTGCGTTCGCGCGCCGCCTTGGCGCTGATGTCGCCGATGGTGCTGTCGTCAAGCAGCTTGGCATCCAGCATCGCCATCCGCTCCGCATGGCGAGCCACCGGATTGGGCTTCGACACGTCCGCATCGTCCTTCGCCTTTTCCGCAGGAGTCTTGGCGGCGGGCTTAGCAATCTTTTCGACATTGTCGGCCGCATGCGCTTCACGGATCACGGCGATATCGCTGCGGATTTGGGTGGCTGCGGGACTCGCCGGGGCGGCCTGCGGCGCAGATGGCAAGTCGGCAGGGCTTTCGACCATCGCCACCATCACCGGCGGCGCGACATAGTCGGGGCCGTTAGGCTGGATGCCATCCAGGTTCGCCAGCGCCCGCTCACCGCCCAGATATTGCTGCGCGGTCGGCGTCGCATACATGAAATCATCCTGATTCCACCGCTCCAGCTGCCGCATGCTCGCTCGCGCGCTGAACTCCGTCTCCAGATAACGGATGTCCGCCCGCGCCCGCGCGATCTGCGTCTGCACCTTCATCAGTTCATTACGCTCGTTCGCGACTTTCAGCGATACCAGATAGGCGCCAAGCGCACCCAGCGCGACTAGCAGGATCCAGATCAGGCTCTGCAACCTCTTCACCGCGATCATGGGCGGGCGCTCCTGGAAGAACTTGGCTGAGAAACGGACGCTGATGTACGAACGGCGCTGCGCAGGGTCGCGGAGCGCGCGCGCGGGTTGCGGGCTAACTCCGCCTCGCCGGGACGAATCGCTTTGGCCGGTTTGTGAAAGGTGGGCTCAGCGGCGGCCTTGCGTTCCGGCAGGTGGCGCGATCCCGCGCCTTCTCCGCCACTACGCTGGCGCAAGAACTGCTTGACGATACGGTCTTCCAGGCTGTGGAAAGTCACCACGGCCAATCGACCACCCTCTTCCAGCATCGCTTCCGCCGCTTCCAGCCCACGCTCCAATTCTTCCAGCTCGCGATTCACATGGATGCGGATCGCCTGGAAGGTGCGGGTTGCCGGGTCCTTCTTGTCGTGCGGCTTGTGGCCCAGCGCCCGGCGAACGACGCTGGCGAGTTGACCGGTGCGCTCCAACGGGCGAGCCTCCACGATCGCGCGGGCCACTCGGCGCGAGCGCGGCTCCTCGCCATAGCGATAGAGGACGTCGGCAATCTCCTGCTCAGGGGCATTGTTCAGGAAATCGGCGGCGCTCATCCCATTCTGGCTCATCGTCATGGTGAGGGGGCCGTCCGCCTGAAAGGAAAAGCCGCGCTCCGGCCGGTCGAGCTGCATCGAAGACACGCCGATGTCGAGCGTCACGCCCGATACCGAAGTAATGCCCCGATCGCCCAGCAACTGCTCCATGCGGGAAAATTCCCCGGCGATCAGGGTGATACCCTTCTCCATCGCCAGCGCCTCGCCTTCCCGGATGGCATCGGGATCGCGGTCGAAGGCAAAAACCTTCGCGCCCCGTGCCGCCATCGCACTGGAATATCCGCCCGCGCCGAACGTGCCATCAACATGAATCTCGCCGGGGTTGATGGCGAGGGCATGCAGCACTTCATTAAGCAGAACCGGGATGTGACGATCCAGATCAGCAGGAGCGGTCACTTGCCGTCCCCCGCCATCCGCTGGTCCAGCCAGCGGCGCACCTTATTGCGGATCAATTCCGGACGATCCTTGCTGTCGACCAGCGTTTCCGGCTTCCAGATCTGGATGTAGCGGCCAACACCATAGAAGAAGACAGCGTCGGTGATGCCATATTCATCCTTGATGTCCGGATGCATGGCGAAACGGCCGCCGTCGTCGAAATTCACCTCCTCGATCGTACCGAGTCGGCGTTCCAGCTCTAGGTCGGCATTATAGTCGCGGCCATGCGCCCGTGCTTCGCGAGCCAGTTCCTCGACTTCGGTGAACAGGAAACGGCGATGCGATTCTCCAAAGCCCGTGGCGCAGGGGTTGTCGCCATGGACGGAGAGATAAAGCCGCGTTTCGCCAGCGCTGGACAGCTTGACTTGCCGACGCATCTCCAGAGGCAGCACGAAACGGCCCTTGCCGTCCGCTACGCTGAACGCGTTGCCTGTAAAGAGAATGATTTCCGGCACGTGCGGACTGCTGCCCCTCTGTTCGCAAGGGCGCAGGCAGCCGCTCACCAACCCGCGTCATTGCGGCCCGGTGCGCAGGACTAGCAAAGCCTGACAAACCCCTATGCGAATTAGATACCAAGGGCCGGGGCACAAGAAAAGGGAAAAGTCGGGAGATTTTGGGAAATCCCGTTTTGTTCTGGTTCTATATCAATTTTCGCGCTCCTTGAGACGAGTTTGGCAAGGCAACACCTCCCCGCGCCAACAGCTTAACCTCGCCAAAATCGCTAATCCCAACATTGCCCAGAAAATCCCGCCGATCAGTGTCCTCGGCCCATACCGCGCGAAGCCACCCAGCCTCCAGCCCAGCATGACAGCGATTGGAACCGGGATCAGCGCGGGCCACTGAGCAGGACCAGCGCCGATCCCAGCCAAAGCATCAGGAATGTGCGTAGCGCCCTTCAGGCAATGCACGGCTCGGTTCGGACGTTCAGCGGCCGGATGGCTGTGGGTCGCGATCCATCGGCTTGCTCAGATTAGGGTCCGGCTGAAGATCCGGGACGATCGGCTGCTGTTCCGGCGCGGGCTGCACGCCCAGCTCCGCCAAGGGCTCCTTGGGCGCGACTGCATTGACGTCCAGGGTCGGCACGGTCGGCGGCGGCACTGCCGGATCATCGATCCGCGCCTTGTCGATCACGATATTCGCCAGACCCACGAGGAGCACCACGCCCGCCAGCCCCGTCAGGCCGATCTGGACACGCTGCAACCCTTCCTGTCGGCGGGGATGTTCAGCCATTAAGCGCTCTTTATCTTGTCGCCGCGACCCTTGTCGGCGATCAGCGATTGTGCGCGAGCCAGGGGAAGACCGTCAAGCCCTTCGCTTCCAGCCACTCACGATTGTAGAGGGTGGACAGATAACGGAAGCCTGTGTCGCACAGGATGGTGACGATCCGCTTGCCCGGCCCCAGCTCTCTCGCCAGCGCCACCGCGCCTGCGACGTTGATCCCTGAGGACAGGCCAAGACAAAGCCCTTCCTCCGCCAGCAATCGTTCGACCCAGTGCAGTCCTTCCTCATCGGAAATGCGGAACTGCGTGTCGATCGGCGCGCCTTCCAGATTGGCGGTAATACGGCCCTGCCCGATGCCCTCGGCCACCGACGACCCTTCCGCCTTCAACTCGCCATGGGCATAATAATTATAGAGCGCCGCGCCATAGGGATCGGTCAGCGCGATGGTGATATTCTCGTCATGCGCCTTGAGGCCGAGCCCGACACCAGCGATCGTGCCACCAGTGCCCGCTGCACAAGTGAAGCCGTCGATCTGCCCCTCCAGCTGTTGCCAGATTTCCTCGGCCGTACCGACGATATGCGCCTTGCGATTCGCGATATTGTCGAACTGATTGGCCCAGACCGCATTCTCCGTCTCTTCGGCGATCCGGCGCGACGTGTGGACGAAATGGCCGGGGTTGGAATAGGCCGCCGCAGGCACGGTCACCAGTTCCGCGCCCAGTGCGCGCAGCGTGTCCATCTTCTCCCGGCTCTGGGTCTCGGGCATGACGATGATCGTCTTATAGCCCTTCGCATTGGCTACCAGCGCAAGCCCGATGCCGGTATTGCCCGCTGTCCCTTCGACAATGGTGCCGCCCGGCTGCAACAGCCCCTTTTCCTCCGCATCATTGACGATGAAGAGCGCTGCGCGGTCCTTTACCGACGCGCCGGGGTTGGCGAATTCGCACTTGGCGAAGATGTCGCAGCCCGTCTCTTCCGATGGGCCGGTAAGGCGTACCAGCGGCGTGTTGCCAATCAGGGCGAGGCTATCATTCTGAACCAGCATGTTCCCCGCATAGCGGAGCGGATGCACGCTTGCCAAGCAAGGGAATGCTCATCCACCCAAAGAGCCGTTTTCATTGCCGCACAAAGATCGCATCGGGCGGGAAGAAAGTGGCAAGGCTTTTGCGCTAAGGACGGGTCGTGCGGCACACCGCCGCGATGAATTTGTGAAAGCAGACGGCTTCAGACATGGCGCGCGCGCGATTATGGCATATGGCATTAGCCGCGCTGGCGGTGATCGCGCTTGCCTTGCCGCGCCTGATCACTGCCGCTCCGCTAGATATGCTGGCTGACGCAGCGTCACGCGATGCTGTCGCGGAAAAGCCGGGCGAAAATTTCCCCGGTTCTGCCTACTTCTTCGTTGACGGCATCTTTCAGGATCTGCCCGCTTCACCCGGCAACAGCCCACATGTCCTGAAGCTCGGCAACGTCGATGCCGCTCCAGCCGCAGCCTTTCGTGGGCAAACGCCGCTGGACAGCTCCCGGGCAATCAACTGCCTGACCTCCGCCATCTATTATGAGGCGGGCAACGAACCCGAAGAAGGCCAGCGCGCCGTCGCTCAGGTTGTTCTCAACCGCGTTCGCAATCCGCTCTGGCCCCATAGCGTATGCGGCGTCGTCTATCAGGGGTCGGAGCGCACCGATTCCCTGTGTCAATTCACCTTCAGCTGCGACGGGTCCATGGGCCGGGCCAACCATGTGCAAAGCTGGACGCGCGCCCGCCGCATAGCGGAACAGGCGCTTGCGGGCCGTGTCTATGCCCCAGTGGGGCTCGCGACCTTCTACCACACGCTGGCAGTGCGGCCAGGATGGGCTGCATCGAAGCGCGCCGTCGCCGTGATCGGCGCGCACATCTTCTATCAGATGCCCGGGTTTCACGGTACGGAGGCGGCGTTTCGCATTCCTTATTCCGGCCGGGAATGGCAGTCAGGCCCCTCCCTTCGCGCTTGGCCGACCAGTCCACGCGCCGCTGATCGCTACGCCGAACCCGTCGGTCCCGATGTTACAGCGCCTATCATTGTTCCGCCCCCAGTGCCTCAGGACACACTCCCGCCGTCCACCATCCGGCCCGAATATAGGAATAGCGGACGGCCACTCATCTAAAGGAGCCAGCATGAGAGATTTTTCGGATAATTATCCAATTATCTGATTTTGCTGGAAAATAAAAATATCTCGAGATGAAAAAACGGCGGAACCAAATCTCACGATGGTGGGTTCTGCATACCGGATAGCAAATCTTTTGCCCCCCGCTCTTGCTATCCAAAAAAACATGAGCCCGGAACGCATCTCCCCCCCCCGACGCGTTCCGGGCTCAGATTTTTTGGGCTTTTTCCATTCAAAACCAGATATTTCCGGATGCGGAACGTATTTCGCGGCCGTGGGTTCTCCTCCTCAGCTGCTGGATAGCGAGGCTGTCCGGCTCGAGTTTTTCCTAGGAGACGACCATGACCAAGAAGATCCTTGCCGCTCTGCTGCTTACCGGTTCGCTGATGGTGGCTGCATGCAACACCGTCGAAGGCGCTGGCAAAGACGTGCAGAGCGCTGGCGCGGCCGTGGAAGACGCGGCGAAGTAAGCAGCGTAAACAGGCTCCCACCCTTGCGGCCCGCCCTAATGGCGGGCCTTTTTTTTAGCTGGTGGAAGCGTCGGCTCCGTCCGCGGCTGCGACGGCAGCTTCCCGGGCCTGCTTGCGATCGGTGAACCAGATCGCGACGATCGTGATTTCGTAAAGCAGCAATAGGGGAATGGCGAGCATCAGCTGCGACACGACGTCGGGCGGCGTCAGTACGGCGGCGAGAATGAAGGCGCCGACGATCATGTAGCGGCGCAGGCCAATCAACTGGGCGCGGGTGACGAAACCGGCGCGATTGAGCAGCATCAGCAGGACGGGCATCAGGAAGCTAATTCCGAATGCAAGGATGAACTGCATAACTAACGTAAGGTAGGCATCGGCGCTGGGGAGCGCCTCTACCTGGAGACCGCTGCTTTTTCCTTGGAATCCAAGGAAAAAATGGAACGCGGTCGGCATGACGATATAATAAGCGAGGCTGGCGCCCATCAGGAACAGGACCGGGGTCATCACCAGGAATGGCAGTAACGCCTTCTTTTCCTTGGCATAAAGGCCCGGAGCGATGAAGGCCCAGAGCTGGTTCGCGATGATCGGGAAGGAGATGCAGAAAGCCCCGAAGATCGCCACCTTCACCTGCACGAAAAAGGCCTCGTACAGCTTGGTATAGACCAGTCGCCCGCCCGCGTCGCCAAAGGCTTCCTTCAAAGGATGCACCAGAAAGGCGAATAGCTTGTCTGAAAAATAGAAGCAGACCGCGCCGGTGATGAACAACGCCCATACGCATTTCAGCAGGCGCCCGCGTAGTTCGATCAGATGGTCGAGCAGCGGCGCCTTGGAATCATCGATGTCCTTCATGCCTGCGCGTCGCCCTTACCGGCCGGAGCGGACTGCGCCGCGATATAGGGTGGGCCGTCGGCAGCAGGAGCCGGAACAACGGGCGCCGATTCCGCCACGAAGGGCGGCGGAGGCGTGGTGGCGGCGGGTGCGGGATTGTCCACAGAGCCCGGCAATGGCTCGATCGCGGGAACTGCTGAAGCGTCGGCCGGATGTTCCTGCATGATCCGCCGGTTCTGATCGGCCCACTTCTTTTCCAGTTCTTCCATCTCGACTTCCCGCACCATGGCATCGATGCCGGTGCGGAAATGGCGCGCCATTCCGCGCGCCTTGCCGACGATCTGGCCCACCTTGTACAGGGCACGCGGCAAATCCTTTGGACCGATCACGACCACCGCGACGATCACGATCAGCAGAAGTTCGGTCGAACCGATATCGAACATGCGCGCCTACCGCTTGGGCGTGAAATGAAAATCAGGCCTTGGTCTTTTCTTCGGACGTGGCGGTCGGTGCGTCCTGTTCAGGAACACGATGTCCTTCGATCCGCGTAGCGGGCTTGGCGGGCGCGATGTCGTCGTCATCGTCGGCCATACCCTTCTTGAAGCTCTTGATGCCCTTGGCAACGTCACCCATCAACCCGGAGATACGGCCGCCGCCAAACAACAGCATGACCACCAGGAGAACGATGACCCAGTGCATCAACGAAAAGGAACCCATTTTAACTTTCTCCTGACAGTAAGCCCTTTCTAGGCTTCTTCCTCATCATTTTCCAGAACGGATTGAGCCCCCAGGCCCTCCAGCGCGAGATCGACGGGATCGAGCAATCCGGCAGCGCGCAGATCGTCCATGCCCGGCAGATCCCGGCGGCTGCTAAGACCGAAATGTGACAGAAATTCGTGCGTGGTGGCGTAAATCAGTGGACGGCCCGGCACTTCCCGCCTGCCCGCTGGCCGGACCCAGCCCGCTTCCATCAGCACGTCCAGCGTTCCCTTGGCCACCTGCACGCCGCGAATGGCCTCGACCTCCGCGCGGCTGACAGGTTCATGATAGGCGATGATGGCCAGCGTCTCCATCGCGGCGCGGGACAGTTTGCGAGTCTCATCCTTTTCCCGCCGCAATATATGGGCAAGATCCGCCGCCGTCTGAAAATGCCAGCGCCCGCCCCGTTCGACCAGATTGATGCCACGCCCGGCATAATGATCCGACAGCGCGGCAAGCACGGCGGCGATGTCCCCGGCCTCCCCCACATGCTGCCGCAATTCGACGGTGGTCAACGGATGTTCGGCAACGAACAGGGCGGCCTCCACCGCGCGCATGAAATCGTCCGGTTCCTGCATTACAACAAACGTCCCCCACTTTGTTCCGGCAGCGCGGCGCGCAGGTAAATGGGCTCGAAAATGCCGTCCTGCTGGATTTCCAGCCGCCCCTGCCGCGCCAGTTCCAGCGCGGCGACAAAGCTGCTGGCGAGCGCGGATTTCGCCATCGGCCCATCCTGACCATCGGGCAGGAAGGATTCCAGCACCGTCCAGTCGATCGCCGACCCGACCAGCGCGCCGACACGCTGGATGGCTTCGTCGAGTGTCATCACCGGCCGGGCGACGACCATGTGAACGACGGGCTGCGTCCGCGCGCGCACCTGCCCATAGCATTGCAGAAGATCGTAGAGGCTGGCGGCCCATTTCGCCTTGCGCACGAGGCGAAGCCCCTCCGGACGGGGGCGAACGAACACGTCCCGGCCGACACGGTCGCGCGCCATCAGGCGGGCACCGGCTTCCCGCATGGCCTGCAACCGCTGGAGCCGCAATTGCAGGCGCAGCGCCAGTTCGTCGGGGTTGGGATCAGGCTGGGCTTGCTTGGGCAACAGAAGCGAGGATTTGAGGTAGGCGAGCCACGCCGCCATCACCAGATAATCGGCCGCCAGCTCCAGCTTCAGCTTCCGCGCGCCCTCAATATGGGCCAGATATTGTTCGACCAGCGCGAGGATGGAGATTTCCCGCAGATCGACCTTTTGCGAGCGGGCGAGCGCGAGAAGAAGATCGAGCGGCCCTTCCCAGCTTTCGAAGCTGACGTTCAGCATGTCTTCGCGCGGCTGCGGCGGGGGGATGAAGAGGTCGTCCATGGTTCAGGCGGCTCTCTGGCGCGTGGGCTGCGCGAAGAGTGATTTTTCACGCGGAGGCGCGGAGACGCGGAGGGTTTGAGGCGCGCGCAGCGCTCTGAAAGTTGCCTGAAAATTGAGGGTGAGGGTAGCGGGATTAGCGGCTTCGCCAGGGGCGCCGCGCCTCCGCGCCTCCGCGCCTCCGCGTGAAAATTTATGCGCGCTGAGATGCCCCATCGCGCCTTCTCTGCGCATTCTGCGGGCTCCTCGCGAACATTCAAGCGGCTCCGCCGGAAGGTGGCGGATGGCGTTCGCCTTCACGCAGCCACCACGGAGAGCAGGCTGTCGCGGGTGGCGAGAAGCTGTTCCAGGGACGGGCTGTCCTGATCGAGTTGCGTCGACGCCATGGCGCGGTCCAACCGGGCCCTCGAGTGCGTGCTGATATCGGGAAGAATGTTGGCGATGCCGATCATGTCGTCCATCCGCGCCCAGCAGTTGAGCGCGAGGTCACAGCCGGCTGCGACGACGCCCGCCGCCAATTCAGGGATGTTTCCGTTCAGTGCCTTCATGTCGAGGTCGTCCGACATGAGAAGGCCGTTAAAGCCGATCCGCTGACGGATGATCGTTTCGATCACCGAGGCGGAGAGGCTGGCGGGCAGGTCCGGGTCCCAACTGGTATAGATGACATGGGCGGTCATGCCGATCGGTGCGGCCTTCAATGTCTGGAAGGGCGCGAGGTCGATGGCGAGTTCTTCCTCGCTCGCCGTCACGATCGGCAATTCATGATGGCTGTCCACCATCGCGCGGCCATGGCCTGGCATATGCTTGATGATGCCGACGACCCCGCCCCTGGCCAATCCTTCGAGAGTAGCGCGGCCAAGCGCGGCGACCCGCATCGGCTCAGCGCCCAAGGTGCGGTCGCCCATGATGTCGCTGGCCCCGTCCTGCCGCACGTCGAGCAGGGGGAGTGCATCGACGGTGATGCCCACTTCGGCCAGCGTCACCGCGATGGCATGGGCATTGGCGCGGGCGGCTGCGATCGCGCTGGACGGAGCGATGTCATACAGCCGGTCGAACACGGCGCCCGGCGGGAAGCTGGGCCAGACAGGCGCCTGCATGCGGGCGACGCGGCCTCCTTCCTGATCGATCATGATCAGCAGGTCGTCGCGGCCGTGAAGCGCGCGCAGGTCGTCCGTCAGCGCGCGTAATTGGGCGCGGTCAGCTATGTTGCGGCGAAAGAGGATATAGCCCGCAGGCTGCGCATCGGCGAAGAAGGCGCGTTCGTCAGAGGTGAGCGTCTCGCCGGAGAGGCCGAAGATTACCGGTTTCATGAGGGCGGATGGTAGCGGCGAAGGAGCGGCGTGTCGAAGGGGTTGTTGGGGGTGGGAGTAGTAGAGAGCGAGAGAGAGTGAGAACTTACTCCCTCTCCCCTTTAGGGGAGAGGGTCGGGGAGAGGGGAAGGCGCTGCGCTATCATGGACAGGACGGCCTCGATGTTCTGCATAACGTCTGTGTTGGTGAAGCGAATGACGCTCCCGCCTTGCTCGCTTAGATAGGCAGTGCGATCTGCGTCGTACTCAGCAGTTGAACCGTGCGTATCGCCGTCAATCTCGATGATCAGCATCGCCGCCCGACAGGTGAAATCGGCGATGAACGGGCCGATCACACTTTGGCGGCGGAACTTAGCGCCAGAGAAACGCTTGGCGCGCAGGTGATACCAGAGGCGCGCTTCTGCGGGAGTTAAGCTGGATCGCAGTTGCTTAGCAAATTCCAGCGATTTTCGATCGCGCACCGGCGTTCCCCTCTCCCGCCTTCGCTACGCTCGGCACCCTCTCCCCTAAAGGGGAGAGGGAAGTTCTCGTCAGTTCACAACTATGCAACTCTCACCAGCAACCTTCAGCTTGCCGCAGAGCGTATTCGCCTGAGCGCCCGCCGTCGCGCGCAGGCGGTAGAGGGTGCTGCCGCCGACTTGCGTAGGCTCGACCGACATGGTGAGCGGGGCGAGATAGGCGAAGCGTTTGGAGAGGCGGGTCCACGCGTCCCGGGCGCCGGACTGGCTGCCATAGGCGCCGAGCTGGATCACGGCCCCGCCCTTGTGCACCGGCTGGACGGCGGCGGGGCGGACGTTGGTTTCGTCGGCGACGCGCGCGGTCACGCTCTGCGATGGTTTGCCGGGCACGGCCTGGCGCGTCTTTGCAGGGGCCGTGGCGGTCACGGGCGCTTCAGGCACACGGCTGGGATCGATCCGGCCGTCGCGCACGACGCCTTCGCTGGCGGCGAAGCTGGCATCGCCCTCGCCCTCGAACTTTTTCGCATCAGCCTCGCGGGCGGGGACCTTGTAATCGCCCGCAGGCGCGGCGATCAGCTTGCCTTCGCCGCCGCCAGTCGAACGGTTCTTCAGCAACCAGACGCCCGCAACCACGCCGCCCAGCAGGACGAGCGCAACCAGGATGAAGCCGAGCAGGCGGACGGGGGAAAGCCCCTCATCCTCCTCATCCTCGATACCAGGCTCCAGCCAGGGCAGACGCTCGTCGTCGTCCAGATCGAGCCGCCCCCTCGCAAAGTCGCCCATTTATCCGTGCCTCCGCCTGGCTATTGCATTTCCGTCAACGCAGCCACGCCCATCAGGGCTAGGCCATTACGGATGATTTGCCCGATTCCACGGCTTAAGAAAAGGCGCGCAGAAGTTACGTCCGGATCGTCCGTCAGGATGACGCGGGCGCGCGGATTGTCGTTCCCCAAATTCCACCAGCTATGGAATTCAGAAGCCAAGTCGTTGAGATAAAAAGCGATTCTATGCGGCTCACGGGCCGATGCAGCCCCTTCCACCACCCGCGGGAACTGCGCCGCTAACTTAACAAGATTAAGTTCTTCAGTCCCAAGGCGGGACAGGTCGGGCGCGGGAAGTGCAATTTGTGCCTCTTCGGCGCGGCGGCCAAGCGAAGAAATGCGGGCGTGGGCATATTGGACGTAGAAGACAGGATTGTCCTTCGACGCCTCCACCACCTTGGCAAAGTCGAAGTCCATCTGGGCGTCGGCCTTGCGCGTCAGCATGGTGAAACGGACGACGTCCTTGCCCACTTCGCGGACGACATCGGCGAGCGTCACGAAATTGCCCGCGCGCTTGGACATTTTCACCGGCTCGCCTTCGCGCAGCAGGCGGACCATCTGGATGAGCTTGACGTCGAAGCGCGCCTTGCCCTCGGTCAGCGCGGCGACGGCGGCCTGGATGCGCTTCACCGTGCCCGCATGGTCGGCGCCCCAAATGTCGATCAGCTGGTCGGCGGTCTGCGCCTTCTGGAAATGGTACGCCATGTCGGCACCGAAATAGGTCCAGGCGCCGTTCGACTTCTTGATCGGGCGGTCCTGATCGTCGCCGAATTTGGTGGAGCGGAACAGGGGAAGCTCGACCGGCTCCCAATCTTCGGGCGTTTCGCCCTTGGGCGCTTCGAGAACGCCGTCATAGACGAGGTCATGATCGCGCAGCCATTTCTCGGCGGCTTCGGGCTTTCCGGCGGCTTGCAGTTCGGCTTCGGACGCGAAGATGTCGTGGTGGATGCCAAGCAATGCGAGGTCGCTGCGGATCATCACCATCATTGCGGCGACGGCTTTGGTGCGGAAGGGGACGAGCCATTCGCTTTCGGGTGCGCCTACGAACTTGTCGCCATATTCGGCGGCGAGCGCCTGGCCGACTGGGACGAGATAGTCGCCGGGGTAGAGGCCTTCCGGGATCGCGCCCACATCTTCGCCCAGCGCTTCGCGATAGCGGACATGGGCCGAGCGGGCGAGCACATCGACCTGGCCGCCTGCGTCATTGATATAATATTCGCGGATGACCTTGTGCCCGGCATATTCGAGCAAGGTCGCGAGCGCATCGCCGACTACCGCGCCCCGGCAATGGCCCATATGCATGGGGCCGGTGGGGTTGGCGGAAACATATTCGACGTTGACGGTGACGCCCTTGCCCGTGTCGGATCGGCCGTAATCCGCAGCCTCGGCGTGAATCGCCGCCAGTTCCGCGCGCCAGGTGGCGTCGGTCAGCGTCAGGTTGATGAAGCCGGGGCCAGCGATGGTGGCGCTTTCCACCTCTTCCAGCTTTTCAAGGCCAGCGACGATCTTTTCCGCCAGCGCGCGCGGGTTGGTGCCTGCGGGCTTGGCGAGGACCATGGCCGCGTTGGTGGCGAGGTCCCCATGGCTGGCATCTCGGGGCGGCTCGACCGTGACCGGCTTGCGATTGAGGCCAGCGGGCAAGGTGCCCTCCGCCTCCAGCGCGTCCAGCACGGCATTCAGATGGGCAGTGAAACGAATGTAGAGAGACAAGGGTGTTTCCTCGAAAAGCACAAGACCCGTCCGGGCTGGGCTAAAATCGAAGCCTCATCCTTCCCTGCAAGAAGTAGAGCCCTTCGACAAGCTCAGGGCGAACGGAAGATTGGGTTCGCTCTTAACGTGTCGCGTTATATCGGAGCTGGTCCTGGGTCAGGTTGAAACCCACGAGCAGCTCGAAACTGGTTCGTTGCAGCGCCGCCTTGACGTCGGGCTGGGCGAAGGGATCGATCGCCGCGTCGGCATCGCCCGCCTTGCGCTTCTGCGTGATCTTCGCCTGAATGTCGGCGGGCAGCGTCGCTGCGGCCTTGTCGACATAGGAGCCTGCCTTCGCGGTCGCGGTGGCGCGATACTGGCCAGCGGGGAAGTCCAGCACGACCTGGCCGACACGCTTGGCGACGACGGCGTTGCCGCCACGCACCACGGCGGAGAAGAAGGGCAGCGTCACCTGCCGCGCGGCGGTGGCGTCGGAACGGCGGGCGTTCACGGTGAAGCTCGCCTCGCTGTAGAATTGCGCGCCTTCTGAGCAGGTGGCGCGCAGGTCGGTGATGTTCGCCACCACGTCGATCGCGCGGGCGTCGGTGCTGCCAGCAGGATTGAACAGCGTCACGTCACCCGTATAGGCGGGGATCGCGGCGGTCGGGCAGGCCGAGCGGACGGCGACGACGCCACCCGTGGCATCGATTTCTCCCCGGCGCGAGCAGCCCGCAAGGGCAAGGGCGAGCATTCCGGTCAGCGCAAGTCGAGAAAAGGTCACGAGGCAATCCCTTGGGAACAGGCTGGGGCTTCTTATCCGCACCCCGCCGCTCACGCAACCGAAAGGAACGCGCCTCCCCTCACCCCTTCCTTCCGGCGCGACATTGGCCTAAGCGGCAGCCATGACCGCCCGTCTTCCCTTAAAGCTATTGATCGCCGCCCCGCGCGGCTTTTGCGCTGGCGTGGACCGCGCCATCATCATCGTCGAAAAGGCGATCGAGAAATATGGCGCGCCCGTCTATGTCCGACACGAGATCGTCCATAATAAATATGTCGTGGACAATCTGCGGGCGCAGGGCGCGATTTTCGTCGAGGAACTGGATCAAGTGCCCGACGGCGTACCCGTGGTTTTTTCCGCCCATGGCGTGCCCAAGGCGGTGCCTGCAAAGGCGGAAGAACGCGGCCTTGACTATCTGGACGCCACCTGCCCATTGGTCAGCAAGGTGCACCGGCAGGCAGAGCGGCAGGTCGAGGCAGGGCGCCATATTCTGTTCATTGGTCACAAGGGACATCCCGAGGTCGTCGGCACCTTCGGGCAGGTCGATGCAGGCAACATGACATTGATCGAAACGGTCGAGGATGCGGAGAGCTTCATCCCCGAAAATCCCGACAATCTTGCTTTCCTGACCCAGACCACCCTGTCGGTGGACGACACGGCCGCGATTGTCGAAGCGCTTCAGCGCCGATTCCCGTCGATCCACGCGCCCAAGGGCGAGGACATCTGCTACGCGACGTCGAACCGACAGGCGGCGGTGAAGGCGATCGCCGCCGCCTGCGACGCGGTCTATGTGATCGGCGCGCCCAACAGCTCCAACTCGCTGCGTCTGGTCGAGGTGGCCGAACGCGAGGGCACGCCGGCCCGGCTGATCCAGCGCGCGGACGACATCGATTTTGCGTGGCTGGAGAATGTAGCGACCCTCGGCCTGACCGCAGGCGCCTCCGCCCCCGAAATATTGGTGCGCGAAGTCGTGGACCGGCTCGCCGCCCGATTCGACGTGACGGAGGAGCAGGTGGAGACGGCGCGCGAAACCATCTCGTTCAAGCTTCCCCGCGAATTGGGAGCGGCGTAAGACTATGGCGGTCTATACCCATGTCCCGGCCGAGGAAATCGACGCCTTCCTGACTCGCTATGACGCGGGACGGCTGGTCTCCGCCAAGGGGATCGCCGAGGGGGTGGAAAACAGCAACTATCTGCTGGAAACCACCGGCGCGGACGGCAATGGCCACCGCTATATCCTAACTCTCTACGAGAAGCGGGTGGATGAAGCGGATCTGCCCTTCTTCATGGACCTGCTCGATCATCTCGGCGCGCGCGGCTGTCTGGTGCCGCGCTTTATCGCGGACCGAGAGGGCAAGCGCCTGCAACAGCTCGGCGGACGACCCGCCTGCCTGATCGAGTTCCTGACCGGCATATCCGTCACCGAGCCGACCGCCGGACAGGCGAAAGCCGCAGGCGCGGCGCTGGGCCAGCTGCATCGCGCGGCGGAAGGCTTTGCGGGCGAACGCCGCAACGCGCTCGACATCGCTGGCTGGCACGATCTGGCGGCAAAGTGCGGCGACCATTTCGATGATATCGCGCCCGGCCTTGGCCAGCGGGTCACGGATGAACTTGTCTATCTCGACGCGCACTGGCCCGCCGAGCTGCCGCGCGCCGTCATTCACGCGGACCTTTTCCCCGACAATGTGCTGATGCTGGGCGATGAGGTGACGGGCCTGATCGACTTTTATTTCAGCTGCACCGATATCCGCGCCTATGACCTGGCCGTCACGCACAGCGCATGGGTGTTCAGCAATGATGGCGCGCACTTCTTTGCCGATCGGTCGGCCGCAATGCTCGCTGGCTATCAGGCGGCGCATGGGCTTTCGGATGCCGAGCAGGCCGCCTTCCCGATCCTGTGCCGGGGTGCGGCGCTCCGCTTCCTGCTGACGAGAGCCTATGACTGGATCAACACGCCCGCCGACGCGCTGGTGACGCGCAAGGACCCGCTGGCCTATCTGCGGCGGCTGGATTTCTATGCGCAGACCGCCCCGGCCGAGTTGCTGCGAGCGTGAGCGCGCTGTCGCAGGTCGAAATCTTCACCGACGGCGCGTGCAAGGGCAATCCCGGCCCAGGCGGCTGGGGCGCGGTGATGCGCTCTGGGGCCACGGAAAAGGAAATTTCCGGCGGAGAGGCGCAAACGACCAATAACCGCATGGAAATGACGGCCGCCATCGAAGCACTGAATGCGCTCAAGCGGCCCTGTCAGGTGACGCTCTACACCGACAGCAAATATGTGATGGACGGCATCACCAAATGGATGTTCGGCTGGCAGAAGAATGGTTGGAAGACCGCCGATCGCAAGCCGGTCAAGAATGCCGAGCTATGGCAGGCGCTGCTGGCAGCAGCCGCGCCGCATAAGGTCAGCTGGCAGTGGGTGAAGGGCCATGCCGGTCACCCTGAAAATGAGCGCGCCGATCAACTCGCCTGCGCGGCCGCCGAACTCTTCCGCATCTGAACGGGGGAGCGAAACGCCGCTCCCCCGACAGGGCTCAGGGATATTTTGCTGTCCAGTCCGCAGGATAAGGCGGTTGCCAGCGCGTACCGGCGACCCATGTCGTCCCACGCGGCGCAAAGCCCTCTTCGACCGTGCCGACCCGTCCCATCGCGTCCTTCACCGCGGCATCCCGACAACTGGGCACGACGGCTGACGAGGAACCCGATTCGCCCAGCTTGTCGCACAGATAGCGGGCGGTCAGCGCGACACGGTGGCGCAGTTCGTCCTTCCCGGCCTTTGTGCTGAGGTCGAGATCGGCATAACTGACATTCTGTGAAAGGGATTGGGCGTCGCTATAGCGACCCGTCACGATAATTTCCTCTGTTGGCTGAGCAAAGCTGGTGCTGCTACTTGCCATAAAAAGTCCTGACAGGATCAGGACCGACCCTGATAATATCGACTTTCTCATCACGGCATTCTCCTACTCCTAGAGCATGAGCCGATCAGACTGAATTGGATCATGCTCTAATTGTCTTTTGTTTTCCGCATTTTCTTACCCAGCAGATGATCCCATCCGCTTCGAAAATGCTTTAGGATCGGCCGCATCTTTATTGTATCCCATCTATATGGGCGCGGCCATTGACCCAACGTGATGGCCGCCTCTTCGTTCCGAATAGCCGTACCCCGGCCTTAGTTTACTTGAAACGGGCGGGAGAATAAGCGGCTGGATCGATCCCGCTCACCGCTTCGGACATCGATCCGCCGGTCACCAGCGCCGATCCCAGCAACGCCGCTGCGGGTGCGGTCTGGATGCCGAAACCGCCCTGCCCCGCGAACCAGAAGAAAGCCGGTGCATCGATGTCAAAGCCATAGACAGGCGCGCGATCCGGCGCGAAGCTGCGCAGCCCTGCCCATTTGCGTTCGACCGCCTCGACCGGCCAGTCCACGACATCTTCGAAGCGGGCGATCGCCTGCGCCACCGCCAGTTCTTCGGGCGCGGCGTCGCAGGGTGGCGAAGGTTCTTCATCATGCGGGGTCAGCCAGATGCGCCCCTCGCCTTCCGGCTTGAAATAGAAGCTGGAGCCAAGGTCCATGACCAGTGGCAGGTCGGGTGACGGCATCGCGGGCACGCGCAGTTGCACGACGGTGCGGCGCAAGGGGGTAATGCCGATCGCAGCGACGCCGCTGCGCCGTGCGACATCATCGGCCCATGCGCCAGCAGCGTTCACGATGATGCCGCAATCGATGACGCCGCCGTTCGTCTGAATGCGCCAGCCGCCCGGCGTTGCGGTCGCCTGCTCGAAAACAGTGCCCAGCCGCAATTTGCCGCCCTTCGCGTGGAAGCGCTTCAGATACGCCTGGTGCAATGCGGCGACGTCGATGTCGCACACGCCCGGTTCCAGCAGGCCGATCGTCCAATGGGGTCGCAGCCCCGTTACCAGCGCGGCGGGATCAACGGGGCGCAGTTCGACGCAGCCCGAAAATTCCCGCATCAACTGGTCGCGCTCTGCCCTATCGGCCTCCCGCCCGACGAACAGCGTCTGTCGGGGCGTTAGGAAGGATCGGCTTGCGAAGGCCGGATCGGGCGAGTGCAACAGCGGCCCGGACGCCGTGGTGAGCGGCTGCACCTGCCGCCCGCCATAGGTTTCCTCCCAGAAAGCGACGGAGCGGCCGGTGGCGTGATAGCCAGCGCTTTCCTCCTGTTCCAGGATCAGCACCGACGCCTGGCCCGCCAGTTCCGCGCCCAGACTGGCACCTGCTATGCCGCCGCCGACGATCACGATGTCGAAACGGCTCATGCTGGCGCGTTCTCATCCAGAAAGGCGTCGATCCGCCGCAGGGCATCCAGCCGTACCGGGTCGATTTCGCGCAAGATCTCATGCGCAGCCTCTGGCCCATAGACATGCAGGCGCGCGCCCCGAATGCGCGCGGCGATGCGGCGGATGGCGGGCGTGGACACCAGCCGGTCGGCACTGGCGGCAAGGATCAGCAGCGGCACGGCGATGCGCTCCAGCTTGCCGCCCTTCTCCAGCGCGAAGGTCGATTGCAGCGCCTCCACCACCCAGCGCCAACTGGGCGCGCCAAGCGCCACGTCCCGGCTATGATCGCGCCACCAGAGTTCGTCGGCATAGCGTTCCGGATCATGCGTCAGCCGCTTCTGCCGCATTGCCCGCTGCCGCTGCGAATCTTCCTTCTGGGCCCAGGCCTGCCGGTGGGACAAGCCGAGCGCGCACATGGTCCGGGCGATCAGCACCGCCAGCCAGCGTGGCAGCGGGGCGGTATGGACGCCCATCATTGGCGCGACGGCGACCGCAGCGTCGGGCGGGGCCATGCCCTCGGCCAGCGCGCGCAGCAGCAGATGCCCGCCCATGCTGTGCGCTACGATCACGCATGGCCCTGTCCCCCGCGCCCGCCAATCGGCGACGAAAGCCTCCAGGTCCGCAACCCATAGCGCGAAATCGTCGATATGGCCGCAGAGCGGATCGCTGCTCAGCCTGCCCGAGCCGCCCTGCCCGCGCCAGTCAAAGGCGCTGACCGCCCAGCCCCGGTCCGCCCAGTGGTGGATGACTTCGAGATATTTCTCGATCATGTCGCCGCGCCCGCCGAGCATCAGCAACCGCCCGCGCTGTCCCTCGCCCAGCCGATAGCGGCGCAACGGCCAGCCATCGGGCGCGGTCCAGTAATCGAGCCGCCCATCCATCGGCCATGCGCGACGGTCAAAGGCCGGGGGAACAGACACGGGCGAATCCATGGGGCGCATGGTTACGGTTTGGTAAGCCATTCGGTCTAGGGTTTAGATTCATGACGGGGGAATATTTCACGACGGCGCTGCTGTGCGCCCTTGGCGTGCTGCTGGTCATCGCATCGGTGACGGATTTGCGGTCCCGGATCATATCCAACCGGCTGAACCTGGTCATCGCTGCGCTCGCTCCGCTGTGGTGGATCGCCAATGGCATGCCAGTCTGGCCGGGCATGCTGTTGCAGGTCGCACTGGCACTGACCGTGTTCGCGCTTTTCGCCGCGCTCTTCGCCATGGGATGCATGGGCGGGGGCGATGTCAAACTGCTGGGCGCGCTGGCGCTGTGGTTCCCGTGGGAAGCCGTGCTGTCGATGTTGATGGTCATGGCCATGGTCGGGGGCGTGGTGACGATCGTCACCGTGGTCCACCACCGGACGACCCGACGGCTGGGCCAGCCGCAGATTCCTTACGGTATCGCAATATCGGTCGCAGCCCTTTGGTTGATTGGCGAACGATATCTTAACCATTTTGCGTAAAATTCGGGGTTCGGGCGACACTTGCCTGACTGAGGGAGGCGAATTTCATCATGGACGGCAAGAAAATCGTGCTGCTGGCGGGGGCGCTTATCATAGCGGTCACAACAGCTCTTCTCGCGCGCAACATGCTGAGTTCGTCTAGCGCGCCCCAGGCTAGTGCTTCATCCATGCCGGTGGAAGCGGATCAGCCTCATGTGCTGGTCGCGACCAAGGCGCTCCCAGTGGGCACCATCCTCGACGCGGAAAGCTTCCGCTTCCAGCCATGGCCGAAAGATCTGGTCGAGCAGGCCTATTACATTCAGGGCCAGACCGATCCCGCCAAGCTGGCGGGCAGCGTCGTGCGCACCGCCATCTCGGCCGGTCAGCCGATGACCGTCGGTTCGGTGATCAAGCCGGGTGAGCGCGGTTTCCTCGCCGCAGCGCTCGGGCCGGGCATGCGCGCCATCACCGTGCCGGTGTCCGCGCAAAATTCGGTCGCGGGCTTCGTGTTCCCCGGCGACCGCGTCGACCTGATGCTGACGCAGAGCGTAGCGGGCGGCGGCGACGGTGAAGCGCTGAAGGTGTCTGAAACCATCCTGCGCAACCTGCGCGTGCTCGCCACCGACCAGCGCATGGACGCGCTGGGCGCGGACGGAAAGCCGGTCGTGCAAACCTATTCCAACGTCACCATCGAAGTGACACCCAAGATCGCGGAAAAGATCGCGGTGGCGCAGACCATCGGTTCGCTGTCGCTGACGCTGCGCTCGATCGCCGACAATGCATCGGACCTCGACGCCGCCATAGCTGGCGCCGACGTCGATCTGCCTGATGGCGCCAATCCGAACGCGGAAAAGAAGATCATCGCAAAGCTCGCCGCTCGCCCGGTCGACAAGGGCAGCACCTTTTCCACAGGCGCGGACGTATCTCGCTACCAGCGCAGCTCCGTCCCCGCCAAGCCAGTGCAGACCGCCGGAATCGAAGTGCCCGCGGGCGGCGGTCAGGCAGCGCCGGGCGGCGTCAGCGGACCTGTGATCCGCATCGCTCGCGGCACCAATGTGACCGTCGTTCCGGTCGGGGGGAAATAAGATGAAGCGTATCAACATTGATGCGGGCAAGAAGGCGGTGAAACCGCTCATCGGCCCCGCGATCGCTCTCGGCCTCGCCGCCGCCATGGCCGCCACGCCGACCACCGCACTCAACGCCGCGCCTTCATCGATGCAGGACAATGCGATCCTGATGTCGGTGGGCGGCAGCAAGGTCATCAACCTGGGCGCGAAGATGTCGGACGTGGTGATCGGCGACCCCAATGTGGTCGACGTCCATGTCCGTGCCCAGAACCAGCTCTATTTGATCGCGAAGGCAGCCGGTGAAACCACCGTCTTCGCCACCGCGACCAACGGCAAGGTGCTGTTTTCCGGCACCGTCCGGGTCGGCAACAACCTGTCGAATATCGACGAAATGCTGAAGCTCGCGATGCCCGAGGCCGCCATCGCCGTCAATAAGATGAACGGCATGGTCCTGCTGACCGGCACCGTCGCCGCGCCAGAAGATGCAGCGGAGGCCGAACGGCTGACGCAGGCCTTTGTGGGCAAGGAAGTGACCGTGGTCAGCCGCCTGCGCACCGCGACGCCGCTTCAGGTCAATCTTCAGGTCAAGATCGCGGAAGTCAGCCGCGACATAGGGCATCAGATCGGCGTGAATCTGAGGGGTCTTGGGACGGGATCAGGCAACTTCAGCGGCTACATGAACCGATCCGATCGTGGCTTCGCGACTTCAGGTAGTTTCGTGCCGGGCCTTCCCAATGGCGATATCACTCGTCAATGGACGTTCAACAGCCCGATCGACGGCACCACGTCGCTCGGCTTCGTAGCCAAATTGCTCGGCATGGATGTCGCGGGTGCGCTGGACCTTGCCGAATCGAGCGGCCTTGCCACCGCGCTGGCCCAGCCGAACCTGACCGCGCTGTCGGGCGAAACGGCGAGCTTCCTGGCGGGTGGTGAATATCCCTACACCGTCAGCAACGGCACGCAGGGCAACAGCATCGAGTTCAAACAATATGGCGTGCAGCTTGCCTTCACGCCGACCGTGCTGGCCGATGGCCGCATCTCGCTGCGCGTCCGCCCCACCGTGTCGAGCCTCGACTTCTCGGTGAACACCACCGTCCCGGCGCTCAAGAGCCGCACGGCTGAAACGACGGTCGAACTGGGTTCGGGCCAGGCCTTCATGATCGCTGGCCTGCTCAACAACGACACCGCCAACTCGATCAGCAAGACGCCGGGCTTCGGCGAAATCCCGATCCTTGGAAGCCTGTTCAAGTCACGCCGGTTCCAGCGTCATGAGACCGAACTGGTCATCGTCGTCACCCCTTATCTGGTGAAGCCGATGAACGCGTCGGACGTGCACTTGCCGACCGATGGCTTCCGCAATGCCAATATCGCCCAGGGCCTTCTGCTCCAGCAGGGGAATGACGGGGTGAGCGGCGCGCGCGCGCCCTTGCCACGCCGCGAACCCGGCCCGGCGCCGACGTCCGACCCGCGGGCGGTAGCTCCCCGCGACTCAGGCAAGCGTTCGGCGAAAGCCGCCGCCGCGCCTGGCTTCAGCTTCTGATCGGAAGGACGACAGTCATGACTTCCCTGTCCGCCAAAAATATCCTCCGCTTCGGCACGCTCGCCATGTTGGCGCTGCCGCTTGCCGCCTGCAATTCCAGCGTCAATCGCGGGGTCGAATCGGTGCATCAGCCGGTCGTCAGCCACGATACCTACACTTTCGACGTTCAGGCTGGCCCTGACGGCGCCATTGCCCCTTCGGAAGCGCGGCGCCTGGACGACTGGTTCGCTTCCATCGGCCTTGGCTATGGCGATCAGGTCGCGATCGTTACCGATGCCTATTACAGTCCTGAATTGCGCGAAAGCATCGCCGATGTCGTCGCCCGCCACGGCATGCTGGTGGGTGAGGACAGCTCCGCTGCGGCAGGCTCCGCGCCTGCTGGCAGCGTCCGGCTGGTGGTGCGCCGTGCAACGGCACGCGTGCCCGGCTGCCCCGATTGGTCGAGCAAGAAGGAAACCGAATCCCAGCTCGGCGCCACCTCCAACTACGGTTGCGCCGTGAACAGCAATCTTGCCGCGATGGTCGCCAATCCTGAAGATCTGGTGCGCGGCCAGAGCAGCGAAAGCGACCTGCGCACAGCGACATCCAACCGGGCCATTTCGACCTACCGTGAAAAGACGCCGACCGGTTCGGGCGATCTCAAGAACTTAGGACGCTGATCATGAACGCACCCTGGAAACCTGCCATGTCTGGACAGCGCGATCCCTTCCACGCCTTTGTTTGCGACGATCATAGCCACGATCTGCTGGCGATGGTCGCGGCCGAGATGGGCTGGGCACCGGAAAAGGTGAACAAGGGCGGCATGCGCAATGCCGTGCAGAGCCTGTCGGTCAGCGCCAGCCCGCAAATCCTGTTCGTCGATATGTCCGAAAGCGGCGACCCGCTGAACGACATCAACAGCCTTGCCGAAGTGTGCGAACCCGGCACGGTGGTGATCGCCGCCGGTCAGGTCAACGACGTGCGCCTTTACCGCGACCTCGTCGCCAGCGGCATTCAGGATTATCTCCTGAAACCCTTTGGTGCGGACCAGCTTCGCGACGCACTGGCTCAGGCGCAGGCGGTGTTCTTCGCCCCGCGCGACGCGGCGCCTGAACGGCCGCATCTGACCACCGCCGTCATCGGCACGCGCGGCGGCGTGGGCGCTTCCAGCATCGCCACCTCGCTCGCCTGGCTACTTAGCGACAAGCAGAAGCGGCCGACCGCGCTGCTCGACCTCGACGTTCATTTCGGCACCAACGCACTGGCGATGGACCTGGAGCCGGGCCGTGGCCTGACCGACGCGATCGATAACCCCAGCCGCATCGATGGTCTTTTCATCGAGCGCGCAATGGTACGGGCGAGCGACACGCTGGCGATCCTGTCGGCCGAAGCACCGATCAGCCAGCCGATGCTGACCGATGGTGGCGCCTTCTACCAGCTGCTGGAGGAGTTCCGCGCCGCTTTCGAATGCAGCGTCGTAGATCTGCCGCGCCATATGCTGATCCAGCATCCGCACCTGATGAGCGACGTCAATGTCGCCGTAGTGGTCACGGAACTGACGCTGGCGGCGGCGCGCGATTCGATTCGCATCCTGTCCTGGCTGAAGAGCAACGCCCCCCAAACGCGTGTGATCGTGGTTGCCAACCGCGTCCATGCAAGCGCGCAGGAAATCAGCCGCAAGGATTTCGAAACCTCGATCGAACGCAAGGTCGACATTTTGATCCCCTTCGACCTGCGGGTCGCGGCGCAGGCCGCCAAGCTGGGCAAGACATTGGCCGAGGCGGCCAAGGGCAGCAAGGTCGGCGCCGCGTGCGTCAGCCTGCTCGACGCCACCATGGGGGCAGCCGAGGATAGCGAAGCCGTCGATGGCAAGCCCGCAAAGAAAAAGGGCGACTCCCTGCTCGGCAAGATCGGCGACCTCCGGGGGCTGATCCCGGCGCGCAAGGACAAGGCCAAGGCCTAGATTTGGTTCTGGCATGCCGTCATCTGGCGGCATACCTTTTAACGGAACGGGCGATACCATGAGCAATTCGATATTGCTGATCATGCTGCTGACGGCCTTCCTGGGTCTGGTAGCGATGGCCTTTGCTGGCCCCTCGGCTGAAAAGGCCAGCAAGCGCCGTGTCGCCCTGATCCGCGAACGTCACAGCGGATCGACCGACGCGCTGATGGAAGCGCGCATGCGCAAGGCCATTTCCAATCGACAGCCGGGCAACGAGATGAAGATGCTCGTTTCGCTGGTTCCGAACCCGGAAAATCTGGCCAAGCGCATCCGCATGACCGGCAAGAAATGGACGGTCAGCCAATATATGACCTCCTGCGCCTTCATTGCTCTGGGCATCTGCGCCTTTCTGTTCGTGCGCGGCTTCGCACCGCTGCTCGCCATCATGGTCAGCCTGGCTGCAGGGCTCGCCCTGCCCCACATGTGGGTCGGCCGCCTGATCAAGAAGCGGGTGATGCAGTTCACGATGAAATTTCCCGACGCGCTCGAACTGCTGACACGCGGTCTGCGATCGGGCCTGCCCATCACCGAAACGCTGGGCGTCGTGGCAAACGAAGTGCCTGGGCCAGTGGGTGAGGAATTCAAGCTGATCACCGAGCGCATCAAGATCGGCAAGACGATGGATCAGGCGTTGCAGGAAACGGCCGATCGCCTCGGCACGCCGGAATTCCAGTTCTTCGTCATCAGCCTCGCGATCCAGCGGGAAACGGGCGGCAACCTTGCCGAAACTCTCTCCAACCTCGCAACCGTGCTGCGTCAGCGTGCGCAGATGAAGCTGAAAATCCGCGCCATGTCGTCGGAATCCAAGGCGTCGGCCTACATCATCGGCGCGTTGCCGTTCCTGGTGTTCGGCATGATCTGTTACATTAACTTCAGTTACATGCACCCCTTCTTCACGCCCGATCCGGCCGGCCTGTTTGGGATGTCGACGATGCAGGTCATCGGTCTGGGCGGCATGTGCTGGATGAGCATAGGCGTCTTCATCATGGCGCAGATGATCAACTTCGAAATCTGACGGGGGATAGAAAGACATGGAAACCGCTTCCCCCGCCGGCACTCTTTTCGGCATGAACGCCACGGATTTCGGCACCTTGCTTGCCGCCATGGCGACGCTGGCCATGCTGTTCGTGCTCTATACGGTAATGACCGTGCGCGACCCGATGGCAAAGCGGGTCAAAGCGCTCAATGAACGGCGCGAACAGTTGAAGGCGGGGATCACCGCGTCCACCGCGCGCCGCCGCGCCAAGCTGGTCAAGAAGAGCCAGACGACCGACCAGATGCGGTCCTTCCTGTCGAGCCTGAAGGTGTTGCAGGACGACCAGCTGAAGGAGGCCCAGCTGAAGCTGGCGCAGGCGGGCATCCGGTCGAAGGATTTGGCGGTCGCCGTCATCTTCGGCCGCATGGTGCTGCCGATCGTCATCGGCGGTCTGGCTGCTCTGCTGCTCTATGGCGTCGGCATCTATCCCGACTGGGGCGGCGCGAAGCGTTTCATGGCCTTCGCCGTGGCGCTGCTGCTGGCCTACAAGGCGCCCGACATCTTCATCGACAACAAGATCCAGAAGCGCTCCGCCGCGATCCGCAAGGGGTTGCCCGACGCGCTCGACCTGCTCGTCATCTGCGCCGAGGCGGGCCTGACCGTCGATGCCGCCTTCAGCCGCGTCGCCAAGGAATTGGGCAAGGCCTATCCGGAACTGGGCGACGAGTTCCAGCTGACGGCGATCGAACTCAGCTTCCTGACCGAACGGCGCATGGCCTTCGAAAATCTCGCCAACCGCGTGAAGCTGGATGCGATCAAGGGCGTGGTCACGACCATGATCCAGACCGAGAAATACGGCACACCGCTCGCTTCGGCCCTGCGCGTGCTGTCCGCTGAATTCCGCCATGAACGCATGATGCGCGCCGAGGAAAAGGCCGCGCGTCTGCCCGCCATCATGACGGTGCCGCTCATCCTTTTCATTCTGCCGACGCTGTTCGTCGTGATCCTTGGCCCTGCGGCCTGCTCGATCAGCACGGCATTCTGAGACAAGCTAAAAAGGGGAGGAAGGGGACGTCCGAGAGGGCGTCCCCTTTTCTTGTCCGGTCTATTCGTTTCTCGACAGCGCTCGAAACGAACGGAGTGCCGGACTAGTCGCCCAGGATAACATCGACCCCGGCCCGCGCGTGGATCGCCGTGCCGTCATAGATGGGCAGCACGTTCGCCTTCACATCCACGATCATTTCCAGTTCGGTGCAGGCAAGGATCGCCGCCTGCACATTCTCCTTGGCGATGTCCGTCAGTTCCGACCGCATATAGCGTTCGGATTCGCGGCTGACCTTGCCGATCGTCAGTTCCTCATAAACGATGCGGTCGATCCGCTCGGCGAGTTCCAGGTCCGCAGGCAGCAGCGAAATGCCGTGGCCGACCAGCCGTTGCCGGTAGAATTTCTCGGTCATGACGTTGCGGGTGCCTATCAGGGCAGCCCTTTGCACGCCGTCGGCCTTCATCTTGCGGCCCACCGCATCGGCGATGTGGATGATCGGCGTGTCCACCCCGCCCTGCACCTCTTCATAGACGCGGTGCATGCTGTTGGCACAGATCAGCAGCGCCTTTGCCCCCGCCTGCTCCAGCCGCCGGGCGGACGCGGTCAGCACCTGCGCGGCATGCGCCCACTCCTCCTCCGTGGTGGAGCGGCCGATGTCGGCGAAGTCGAGACTTTCGATCAGCAGGGGCGCGCTGTGCTGCCCGCCCTTCGCGCGGTACACCGCCTGATTGATGATCTGATAATAACGTGCCGTCGATGTCCAGCTGAGACCGCCGATCAGGCCGAGCTTCTGCATGGTGCGCCTTACCCCAATTGCCGTCCGGGAGTGCCCCGGCGTCTGTCCGCTTCAGCGTTACGGACGGGCCTCCGCGTCGGCAAGCCCCTTCCCGCGCGCGCCACCGCATAAGCGCAACGCGATTCCCGTTCCCGCCGCTCCGCCAAGCCCGCCGACAACGGCCAGGCCCATATTTTCCAGCAGGAAAGCGAAGGCTGCGGTGGCCCAACCGACCATTCCGATGCTGATAGCGAGCAATGCCATATTTCCGCCCCCACGCCTCAACAGCGCGAAGGCTGCGGCGGCACAGGCGCCACTTCCCGCCAGCGCCACCACGCCGAGAGCCAGCAAATGGCGCGTCGCGACATCGGCGCTCCCCTCATCAACCAGGCCGAAGGCGAAGGGATTGAGCCAGGCCGCGGCGGCGGCGGAAATCATTGCCGCTCCCGCAAACCCGGCGAAAATCGTCAGCAGCACCGTCAACCGGCTTTCCGGCCATTCCCGTCCGAGCAACAGGCCAAACGCCCCGCCGATCAGCAGCGCGCCGATAATCTCCGGCGCGTTGAGCACGTCCATGTCGTAGACGGCGGCTGCGGACAGGATCACCGTCCCTGCCAGAGCCGTCTGGCGCCGCCGCCTGCCAGCCACGGTGCCCAGCGGCCACAGCGCGAAAACGAACAGCGCCGCCGCTACGGTCTGAGCAAGGATGATCGCGTCAAAGCTCGGGCTCACGGGCGTTTCGCTGCCTGTTGCGATTTTTCAGCCCGGCGCGTCGCGACATAGCCGCCGCAAAAGGAAGCGCTGGCAAGAATGAGGGCAATCAGGCTCAGATAGCGCGCCCAAGTGCTGCTCACTTCCGCCGCAACCACCAGCGTTCCGGCGATGCCAGCAGGGGTGAGCAGGAATAGCGGGACGACTCGGCTGCTCAGGTCGTCCATCGACAGGCGCCATGCGGCAATCGCACCAATCGTGCAGGCAAGAAGGAAATAGAAGAGGAGAAGCCCGCTCATTCCTGCCTTTTGAAGGTCATGTTGAGGCCGATCGAAACGGAGATTCGCACGGCGGGGCCGCCGCTACTGCTCGCCCCAAAACGAAGACCTCCTCCCCCGCGCAAGGCACGGGAGAGGAACAGTCCCTTACTGCAATCGGTCGCTGACGACCTTACCGCCCTGCGTCAGGCGGATGGCATTGCCTATTTCCTCGTCCAGCACCGGCGCGTTCTGGTCCTTGTTCCAGAAGGCGGAGAGGAAATTATAAAGGTTGCGCGCGAACAGGGCCGAAGCATCGGCGGCAAGCCGCGAAGGCACATTCTTGTGCCCGACGATCTTCACGCCATGGCGCTCGACCACCTGGCCCAGCACCGCGCCTTCGACATTGCCGCCCTGCTCGACGGCGAGGTCGACGATCACGCTGCCCGGCTTCATCGTCGCGATCTGCGCGTCGGTGATGAGGCGCGGCGCGGCCCGGCCCGGTATCAGCGCGGTGGTGATGACGATGTCCTGCTTGGCGATGTGGCTGGACACCAGTTCGGCCTGCGCTTTCTGGTAATCCTCGGACATTTCGGTGGCATAGCCGCCCTTGCCCTCGCCCTCGATACCCGCAACGCTTTCGACAAAAACCGCCTTCGCGCCCAGGCTTTCGATCTGCTCCTTGGTGGCGGAGCGCACGTCGGTCGCCGACACCTGCGCGCCCAGCCGCTTGGCCGTCGCGATCGCCTGAAGCCCGGCAACGCCCACGCCCATGACGAACGCCTTGGCCGGGGAGATCGTGCCCGCCGCCGTCATCATCATCGGGAAAGCGCGGCCATATTCGGCCGCAGCGTCCAGCACCGCCTTGTAGCCAGCAAGGTTCGATTGCGAGGAAAGTATGTCCATCGACTGCGCGCGGGTGATGCGCGGCATGAATTCCATCGCCAGCGCTTCATAGCCCGCCGCTGCATAGGCATCGACACGCGCGCGCTCCACGAAGGGATTGAGGCCCGCGACGATCCACGCGCCGGGCTTCGCGCCTGTAATGGTCGCGACGTCCGGCCCCTGAACGCCCAGGATAATGTCCGCGCCCGCCACCGTCGCGGCGCGATCCGCAATCGTTGCGCCCATCGCGGCATAGTCGGCGTCAGCGATGGCGGCGGTCAGGCCCGCGCCTGCTTCCACCGCGACATCGGCGCCCAGCGCCTTGAACTTCTTGACGGTTTCCGGCGTACCGGCCACGCGGCGCTCACCTTCGGCAAGCTCCTTGATGATTGCGATCTTCATCGACATCCCCCTCGCCGCTCCAGTCTTAGCTGGAGATCAGCAGGACGACGATCGCAGCCAGCACCACGCATGCGGTGGTGCCCCACTTCACGAGGGACACGAACCCCGAATAGGTCTGGGTCGCGCTCTCCATATTTCCTTCTGACGCCATTTCCATTCCCTTAGTCGCCTGTGTTTTTAAGCGCGCCCCTCTTATCGACAAGGTTCTCCCCCCTCAACCTCGAAACAACGCAAGAAAAACTTTCCGGTTAAGGGCGCCTTTACCCCCTTGGGCTAGGCTGCTGCCACGGAACAAGAAGAGGGGTAAGATGGCGCGCGACGGCGTTCCCATGCTGATGCTGATCGATGAAGAGCCTGCCCAGCGCAGGCTTGTGTCGGCGCTCGCCGCACGCGCCGGGTGGCGCACGATCTTCGCCAGCGACGGTGACATGGCGATCGCCATGCTCGGCACGCAGGACGGCATGCGGCTCGACGCGGTGCTGCTCGACCAGTGGATTCCGGGTCCGGAAGCCACTGGCCTGGTCCGCGAATTGCGCAGCCGCCGCCCCGCCCTGCCAATATTGATACTGACCGCGCATAACAGTGTCGCTGTTGCCGTCGATGCGATGCGCGCTGGTGCGACGGACTATCTGGCCAAGCCGGTCGCACCCGAAAGGCTGCTCGCCGCGCTCAACGCCACCCTGTCGCAGGAGCATGGCAAGGGCGAGCTGCGCCCGCTTACGGAAAAAATCTCCGCAGCCCTCTCGTTCGAAGATGTGGTCGGCGCTGCCCCCCAATTCCGCGCTGCCCTCGCCATTGCGGCAAAGGCGGCACGCGCCCGCGTGCCCGTCCTGATCGAAGGCGAAAGCGGCGTCGGCAAGGACGTCATCGCCCGCGCCATCCACGCGGCCTCGCCCCGCCACAAGCAGGCGATGATCACAGTCAATTGCGGAGCCATCCCGGCCAACCTGGTCGAATCCGACCTGTTCGGCCATGAGCGCGGCGCCTTCACCGGCGCATTCGAGCGTCAGGTCGGCAAGTTCGTCGCCGCCGACATGGGCACGATCTTCCTCGATGAAGTCAGCGAAATGCCGCTCGACGCTCAGGTGAAGCTGCTGCGCGTCCTTCAGGATGGCGAAGTGCAACCCCTGGGCGCGCGGCGGCCGGTCCATGTCGATGTGCGGATCATCGCCGCGACCAATAAGCGGCTGGTCGATGAAATCGAAGCGGGCCGCTTCCGCGAGGACCTCTATTATCGCCTGAACGTCGTGCAGTTGACCATCCCGCCACTGCGGGAGCGGATCGGCGACGTGCCCGCGCTCTGCCGCCATTTGCTGGCCCGCATCGCCACCCAGCCGGGGCTGCGTGGCCTGGGCCTGACCGACGATGCGCTCGCGCTGCTGATGCAGCATGAATGGCCGGGCAATGTGCGCCAGCTGCAAAACGCCCTCTTCCGCGCCGCCGTCCTGTGCGAAGGGGACGCCTTGACGCCGCAGGATTTTCCACAGATCGCCGCCCACATCCGGACGCGCGCCAGTGGCGAGCCGCTCCATCCCCGCCTGCGCACCGTGCCGCAGACGCACCGGGAAGCGGCCGGCATCACCCTGTTCGAAGGCGACGGCCATGTCCGCCAGCTTGCGGAGATCGAAGCGGATGTCATCCGCCTCGCCATCGGCCATTATCGGGGCCGCATGACGGAGGTCGCCCGCCGCCTCGGCATCGGCCGTTCGACCCTTTACCGCAAGCTCGCCGAACTCGGGATCGACAGCGCGGCCTGAACCGCGCCCGTCGCGGCGCAGCGCTCATCCGCCGCTCGGCATCGTTGCGACGTTGAAATGTCGGGCCGCCTATGCTTTGGACAGGGCATGAAAAAGCTCAGCCAAGCCGCCCTCCTCTCCGTCCTCCTGCTGGCCGCCTGCGGACGCGCCGAGCCGGTGTCGGATATGCCCAGCCAGGAGGAACTGGCCGCCGCCGCCAATGCCGCCACGGCCAAGGCGCTGGCGGAGAGCAAGGCGGAGGCTGCCGAGAACCGCAATTATGTGAATGACGATCGCGGCTTTTCGGTCAGCTTCCCCGAAGGCTGGGAACAGGATGCCGCCGCAAGCACGCCCGATGGCACGGTCTTTCAGGACCCCGGCGCAGGCGCAGACGTCCGCGTCTTCTGGCAGCGCAACGGAGAGCAGCAGACGCTCCAACAGGTCGTCCAATCGATGAGCAGCGGTTCAGAAGGCGTCGATGGCGACTTCATCGGCGACAATGAATATCGCGGCACGGCAAACGATGGCGAGGGTAATAATGTCGCCGTGCGCCTGCTCCGCCAGCCGGACGGGGGGATCGTTACCGCCACCTTCGTATATCCGGAGATGCTGAGCGAACAATATCAGCCGATCGCGAAGAAGGTGCTCGATAGCTTGCGTGTTTTTGCGGCGAAGGGGGCGGTGCCTTCAGAGGCGGGGAATGCGGCCAACGCTACGAAGCGATAGAGGCCATATCCCCCCTCCCGCAAGCGGGAGGGGCCGGGCGTGGGCCTGCGCAACGCCAGATTTGCATTTGACGCGAGTTCAGAAGCTCGCTTCGCTCGCGCCCACCCCTAACCCCTCCCGCTTGCGGGAGGGGAACAAGATGGCTCAACCCACCCCCGCCTCAGCCCGAGCAACAAGCGCCCGGGCCTCCTCAACATGCATCCCCTCGATCATGCGCCCCTCAAACCGCTCAGCCCCGCCCGTCGCCGCCTCGATCAGCCGGCGGGCATCAGCCACCGCCTGCGCATCCGGCCCGAACACCTGGTTGGCGACGGGCACTTGGCTCGGGTGGATCAACGTCTTGCCGTCAAAACCAAGGGCGTGCCCGGCAGCGCATTCCGCTTCGAACCCCGCTTCATCGTCCAGTCGGTTGAACACGCCATCGAATACCGCGATCCGCGCTGCCCGCGCGCTCAGGATCACGGACTGCAAGGCGAAGCTCAGCCCTTCCCGACCCGCCGAAGGAGGAATGCCAAGGTCCTGCCGCAGGTCATTGGTGCCCATGAACAGTCCAGCCGTGCCCTCCTCCGCCGCGATCGACGTGGCGGCAAGAACGCCAGCCGCGCTTTCGATCATGGCGATGACCGGCTTTTGGCAGACGCTGAACACGTCGCGCACCTGCTTGCCGCTTTCGACCTTGGGCAGGATGACATAGTTGGCGGCGGAACGCTTGACCGCGATCATTTCCGGGCCGTGCCACGGTGTCCCTTCGGCATTGATCCGCACGGCGCACAGCCGTTTGCCAAAGCCTTCAGCGGCAGCTTCGACAGCGTTGGCGCGTGCCTCTTCCTTCCGGTCGTCAGCCACCGCATCTTCCAGGTCCAGCATGACCATGTCGCAGGAAAGCGTGCGCGCCTTGGCGATGGCGCGCTTGTTCGACGCCGGCAGGAACAGCAACGATCGGGCGTGGCGCAGCAACATGGCAGTCTCCTGTATGGCCCAACCGCCTTCGTGACGGTTTGACTTTCCCCGTTAACGAATCCGCGTCATAGTCAAGCGCTTCTTAAGGGGGAAAAAGATGCTGACGACCTTCGCGCTAACGGTGACTTTCCTGGTGCTCTTCTATCTGGCCGTCAGCGTCAAGGTGGTGCGCCAAGGCTATCAATATACCATAGAACGCTTCGGCCGTTTCACCGAAGTCGCGCGCCCCGGCCTCAATTTCTACCCCGCCTTCTTCTACGCCGTCGGGCGCAAGATCAACATGATGGAGCAGGTGGTCGACATTCCGGGGCAGGAGATCATCACCAAGGACAATGCCATGGTGTCGGTCGATGGCGTCGTCTTCTTCCAGGTGCTGGACGCCGCGAAGGCCGCCTATGAAGTCTCGGAACTGTACGTCGCGATCATGCAGCTGGCGACGACCAACCTGCGCACCGTGATGGGGTCGATGGACCTTGATGAAACCCTATCGAAGCGCGACGAAATCAACGCGCGCCTGCTGTCGGTCGTCGATCATGCCACCAACGCCTGGGGCATCAAGATCACGCGCGTGGAACTGAAGGACATCCGCCCGCCCGCCGACATCGTCAACGCCATGGGCCGCCAGATGAAGGCGGAACGCGAAAAGCGCGCGCTGATCCTGGAATCCGAAGGCCTGCGGGCTTCTGAAATCCTGAAAGCCGAAGGGCAGAAGCAAAGCCAGATCCTGGAAGCCGAAGGCCGCCGCGAAGCTGCCTTCCGCGACGCCGAAGCCCGTGAACGCGAGGCCGAGGCGGAGGCCAAGGCGACGCAGATGGTGTCGGAAGCGATCGCGAACGGCAACGCACAGGCGATCAACTATTTCGTCGCCCAGAAATATGTCGATGCGGTGAGCCAGTTCGCCACCTCGCCCAATGCCAAGACCATCCTGTTCCCGGTCGAGGCGACGCAGCTGATCGGTACGCTGGGCGGCATCGGCGCACTTGCCAAGGAAGCCTTGGGCAATGACGGCTCGCCGCCTCCCTCGCCCCCAGCCCCGCCCCGCCGCAGCCCCTTCGCGCAGGGTCAGAGCTGATGGACTGGCTCAGCATGCTGGACGATCATTGGGGTTGGCTGGTCTTCGCCGCCCTGCTCGGCGTCGCCGAAGTGATGATCCCCGGCGTGTTCCTGATCTGGGTCGCGCTGGCGGCGGCGGTGACGGGGCTGATCGCGCTACTGTTGCCGGTATCCGTGCCGGTGCAATTGCTGATCTTCGCCCTGCTTTGCCTGGTATCGGTCTGGGGCGGCCGCCGCTGGTATGTCGCCAATCCTGTGAACTCGCAGGACCCATTGCTCAATGACCGCACCGCCCGCCTGATCGGCGAGATCGTGCTGGTGGTCGAACCCATCGAAGCAGGCCACGGCCGCGTGAAGGTGGGCGACAGCGTCTGGTCCTGCCGAGGCCCCGACGCGCCAGCGGGAAGCCGGGTACGCGTGGTTGGAGCGGAGGCATCAGTGCTACAGGTGGAATTGGTTTGAGGCTGGTGGCGGCCATTCCCCCTCCCGCAAGCGGGAGGGGTTAGGGGGTGGGCTGGCGCAACATCTGCCTTGTTTTGTGGGATAACCCAGAAGCTCGCTCCGCTCGCGCCCAGCCCTAGCCCCTCCCATAATCGGGCGGATGATGACTTGAACGGGTGGGAAGGGGACTGTCTGGTTGCGAGCAGGTTTTTCAATTATCAGACGCTGACCAGCCTTCAGAATGGAGGCTGCAAAATCGCCTTCTCGTATTCGGCAACCAAGCGGTCAAATTCCCGCTGCTGCTTCCGTATTTGATTTCTGCGTCGATAAACAGTCACAAGCAACACAACAGCGGATGCCGCGCAAATGAAGGCTAGCGCAGGTGCACCATCTCGAATGGCAAGCGCAGTGTAGCAGACCAAAATCACCGCGAAGATCCACGCGGATATCACGCAGAACGTGGTCAAACGCCAGTACATAGGCGCTTCAGGTCTACCGCTTCGGGGATCGAAAGTGACTTTCTGGGTGAGGCTCCACATAATTCAATCCTGCCACAGATTGCCAAGGTGATGCTAGCTAACTTCGTTTTGCAAAGTCCGCTAACGGGAGTGGAAATCAGAGGAAGGAACGACCACAAATGGTCGTTAGCCGACACTCCCATCCCGTCATGCCAGCGCAAGCTGGCATCTCAGTCGATGGCGCTCGGCCTAGCCTCACGAGATCCCAGCTTTCGCTGGGATAACGGAAGTGCAGTGATTACAAATGGTCCTGCGCAGAGGTTCGCCCATTCCCAAACAAAAAGGGCCAGCGTCACCGCCAGCCCCTCTCGTACCACCGATTTCCGCCCGCTTACCCGACGAAAGCACGCTCGATCACGAAAGCGCCCGGCGCCGCGTTGGAGCCCTCAACAAAACCTTCGCCCTCAAAGAACGCCGCGAACTGCTTGATCATCTCCATGCTGCCGCACATCATCACGCGGTCTGTCTCCGGGTTGAACTTCTTGTCGCCCGAGATGCCTTCGAACAGCGCCCCGCTCTCGACCAGCTTGTCGATCCGCACATTGTTGCGGAACGGTTCGCGCGTGACGGTCGGCACATAATGGAACTGGTTCGCGGCCTGTTCGGAGACAAGCGGGTCTTCCGCCAGCTTGCCGGTCATCTCGTCATGGAAGGCAAGGTCGCTGACCCGGCGGACGGAGTGGACCACGACGACCTCTTCATAAAAGTCGTACACGTCCGGATCGCGCGCCAGGCTGAGAAAGGGCGCCAGGCCGGTGCCGGTCGATAGCATGAACAGGCGCTTGCCCGGCAGCAGCGCGTCAGTCACCAGCGTGCCGGTGGGCTTGCGGCCAAGATAGATCTGGTCGCCCGGCTGGATCAGCTGGAGCTTGGACGTCAGCGGCCCGTCCTGCACCTTGATCGACAGGAACTCCAGTTCCTCGTCCCAGGCGGGGCTGGCCACGGAATAGGCGCGCAGCAGCGGCTTGCCATTGTCGCCCTGCAACCCGATCATCACGAACTCGCCCGAACGGAAGCGGAAGCTTGCCGGGCGGCTGATGCGGAAGCTGAACAGATGCTCGTTCCAATGCCGCACCGACAGCACGGTTTCGACAGTCAGGGCGCCGGTCGGCTCCAGTACCGGCTTTTCGATTGTCACGTCGCTCAAAACCTTGTCTCCTGCCAAATCCACTTGGCCAACGCCCGGTCAGGACGCCAGTTGCGTGGCTTTCGCAATAAGTGATGGCGGCGCGAATGCCTTTTCGGCCCCGCTAAGGCAAGGTGAAAAAACTTTCACGGCCGATAGCTGACGATCATGCCCCGCCAGCTTCAACCGGATTTTCAGCCGAACAGCCCCTTTGCCAGCCTGCTGAGTTCGCCGATCGGGCTGCCGTCGCCGTCACTGTCGAACAGGCCACCAAGCTTGCCCAGAATCGCCTCGGGGCCGCCAAACTGCGCGAACAGTTCCTGCAACTTGTCCGCCGACACGCCATGTTCGGCCGCCGTGGTGGCGAGCGCCGCGACATCGGTTTCACCAGACGCGATCTTGCCGCCAATCTCGGTCATCAGCGCCTGCATCTGCTCGGCCGAAAGCCCCAGCTTCGCCGCCACTGCTTCCAATCCGCCCACGCTGTTTATCAGTTGGTCAAACATCGCCATAATCCCGTTGAATTGGGCACCAGAATAGCACCGCAAGCCGCCGCCCGAAAGCAAAAGAGCCGGAAGCACTGCCCCCGGCTCTTTTTCAACCTTTGAAAGCGGGCAGCCCCCGTGTCAGGCCGCCGTCAGCGCAGCCTGCCGCACCGAAGCATCGACATGCTCTTCAAACTGGGCGAAATTGTCCACGAACTGCTTGACCAGCTTGCCGGCCGTCTCGTCATAGGCCGCCGGATCGGCCCAGGTCGCACGCGGATCAAGGATGGTCGCATCAACGCCCGGCACCGCGACCGGCACCTCAAAACCGAAATTCGGATCGATCCGGAACTCGACATCATTGAGGCTGCCGTCCAGTGCCGCGTTCAGCAGGGCGCGCGTCACCTTGATCGGCATGCGCTTGCCAACGCCATATTTGCCGCCGGTCCAGCCGGTGTTGACCAGCCAGCAGGTCACGCCGCCCTTGTTGATCCGGTCCTTGAGCAGATTGCCGTAGACCGACGGGTGACGCGGCATGAACGGCGCGCCGAAGCAGGTGGAGAAGGTCGCCGAAGGCTCGGTAACGCCGATTTCCGTACCCGCCACGCGCGCGGTGTAGCCCGACAGGAAGTGATACATCGCCTGATCCGGGGTCAACCGCGCGATCGGCGGCAGAACGCCATAGGCGTCGGCGGTCAGGAAGATGATGTTCTTGGGCACCGGCCCCAGATTCTTTTCCGACGCATTCGGGATGAAGTCGATCGGATAGGAACCACGGCTGTTTTCAGCCAGGCTGTTGTCGTCGAGGTCGATTTCACGCGTATGCTCGTGGATGACCACATTTTCGAGCACCGTGCCGAAACGCTTGGTGGTGGCGAAAATCTCCGGTTCAGCCTCGGCCGACAGGTTGATCATCTTGGCATAGCAGCCGCCCTCGAAATTGAAGACCGCCGTGTCCGACCAGCCATGCTCGTCATCGCCGATCAACGTGCGGCTGGCATCGGCCGACAGGGTCGTCTTGCCGGTGCCCGACAGGCCGAAGAAGACAGCCGTATCGCCGTTCGAGCCGATATTGGCCGAACAGTGCATGGGCATCACGCCCTTGGTCGGCAGCAGATAGTTGAGGATGCCGAAGACCGACTTCTTCATTTCGCCAGCATATTTGGTGCCGCCGATCAGGATCAGCTTTTCGGTGAAATTGACCGCGATCACCGTTTCACTGCGCGTGCCATGCCGCGCCGGGTCCGCCTGGAAAGTCGGCAGGTCGATGATCGTATATTCAGGCGCAAAGGCGCTCAGCTCTTCGTGGCCAGGACGCACGAGCAGCGTGCGGATGAACAGATTGTGCCAGGCGAGTTCGTTGATAACGCGGACGTTCACGCGATGCTCGGGCTGCGAACCGCCGAACAAGTCAGCGACGTAGAGCTTGCTCTTCTCGCCCAGCGCCTTGAAAAAATCTTCCTTCAGCGCCGCGAAATGCTCCGGCGTCATGGGAACGTTCGTCTTGCCCCACCATACGGTGGCTTCGGTCTCGGCGTCCTTGACGATGAACTTGTCGTTGGCCGAACGGCCGGTGTGCTTGCCAGTCTTCACGACCAGTGGACCATCCTTGGACAGGATGCCCTCGCCATTTGCGATGGCAGCTTCGACGAGCGGCGCGGTGCCGAGATTCCAATGTTGTTCAGCGGTCGTGGAAATGCCCTGCTGATCCAGGGTAATTGAGGATTTGGCCTGCACGCCTTAGCTCCTGATGTGATTACTCCGGCTCGCCAACAACGAACGCTTGCGACCGATCCGCTCCCAGCGCCGCTCTCCCTTGTGGGCGGCGACATTCCTGCAGATGGGAGGCCCAATAAGCCTTTGCACCCCCAGCGTCAAATCCCGCCAGCAAGCCGTTTGTCCCAGATTAAGGGACAAAAGCCGCATAATCGCCCGCCTACCCCTTTCTTGCGAGCAGGACGGGCATCGTCTAACGCTGGACTGGAAGGCCTGAGCAGGGCGGCCAAGATCATTGGGAAGAAGCATGACTCCAACCATCGCCCTTGTGGATGATGACAAGAATATCCTGACTTCCGTGTCCATCGCGCTGCAGGCCGAAGGCTTCATGACGCGCCTCTATTCGGACCCGGAGGCGGCGCTGAAGGCGTTGCTCGACAACCCGGCCGATCTTGCCGTGTTCGACATCAAGATGCCGGGCATGGATGGCCTGGAACTGCTCCGGCGCCTGCGCGAAAAAAGCCAGATGCCGGTGATCTTCCTCACATCCAAGACCGATGAGCTGGACGAAGCGCTGGGCCTTGCCATGGGTGCCGACGATTATATCGCCAAGCCCTTTTCGCAGCGCTTGCTGATCGCCCGCATCCGCGCCATCCTGCGCCGGGCGGAGGTGGGCCGGATGGCCGACGCCAGTGACGAGCCCGCAGCCGACCCGATCATACGCGGACGGCTGGAAATGGACCCCGCCCGCCATCGCGTCAAATGGATGGGCCAGGACGTGACGCTGACCGTTACCGAATTCCTGATCCTCGAAACACTTGCGGCGCGCCCCGGCGTCGTCAAGAATCGCAACCAGTTGATGGATGCGGCGTATCAGGATGACGTCTATGTCGACGACCGCACCATCGACAGCCACATCAAGCGGCTCCGCCGCAAATTCCGTGAGGCCGATCCTGAATTCAACGCAATCGATACGCTCTATGGCGCCGGATACCGATTCTCCGAAGAGTGATCCGCAGGACGGCGGGTTGCGCTGGTCGGGCCGGATCAGCCTGACGCCGCGCATCCTGGCGGTCAACGTGTTCGCGCTGGCCCTGCTGGCGGGCGGCTTCTTCTATCTGGACAGCTATCGCACCCGGATCGTGGACGCGCGCCTCGACCAGTCCGCGCGCGAGTTGAAGCTGCTGGCGATCGGCCTGGAGACGGCGCCGGCCGAACGGCACAATGCCCTGATCGCCGCCTATGCCCGACAGACGCGTGATCGCGTTCGCCGCTATGGCCCGGACGGACGGCTGATCGCCGACAGCTTTGCGATGGATGCTCCTCGTTACCGGCTGACCCTGCCGTCGGAAGAAGGGTGGCGGCGCCATGCCGCGCGTTTTCTGGACAAGGCGGTGGACCGCGTCGTCTTTGCCGACCGTCCGCCCAATTTCGAAGAACCTGCGATCGATCGCGCCAATGCCTGGCCGGAGCTGCTGCTCGCCCGCAGGACAGGCCAGCCGCAGGCGATGAACCGCTATGCGCCCGACCGCACCTTCATGATCTCCGCCGCTACAGGCATGAAGGACGGCGGCAGCCTCCTCGCGACCGAAAATGCCCGCGACATCACCCGGACGGTGCGCGCCGAGCGGCTGAGGCTGGGCATCGTGATCGCCACGGCCGTGCTGGCGTCGGTGCTGCTGTCGCTTTTCCTCGCCCGGACCATCGTCCAGCCGCTGCAACGCCTCGCCCGCGCGGCGGTACGCGTCCGCCTTGGCCGCGCGCGGGAGGTGACGGTGCCTCGCCTGCCCGAACGGCGCGACGAGATCGGCATGCTCGCCCGCGCGCTGTCCGACATGAGCCACGCGCTGCGCCAGCGGATCGACGCCACCGACGCCTTTGCCGCCGATGTCAGCCATGAGCTTAAAAACCCCATCGCCTCGCTCCGCTCCGCCCTCGACGCGCTGGAGCGGATCGACAAGCCGGAGCTGCGCGATCAGCTGATGGCGATTGCCCAGGACGATGTGCGGCGGCTGGACCGGCTCGTCACCGACATTGCCGAAGCCTCCCGCATCGACGCGCAGCTTTCCCGCACCCGGTTCGAGCCGATCGACCTTGGCCTGCTGATCGAGCGCATGGTGGTGGCGCGCGAGGCACGGGGCGTTCCGCGCGGCGTCCGCCTTGCCTTCGCCCGCCCGCGCAAGGATGTCGCCGTCGTCCTTGGTGAAGAGCAGCGCCTGCTCCGCGTGCTCGACAATCTGATCGACAACGCCATCTCCTTCTCACCCGATGGCGGGCTGGTGCAGATCGTCGCGACCGTGGCCGATCATGAAGTCCTCGTCAGCGTCGAGGATGAAGGCCCCGGCGTACCCGAGTCCCAGCGCGAGCATGTCTTCCGCCGCTTTCATAGTGTCCGCCCGGAAATGGAGAGCTTCGGCAAGCATTCAGGTCTCGGCCTCGCCATCGCCCGGTCGATCGTCGAAGGGCATCAGGGCAAGATCAGCATTGCCGACCGTGAGGATAATCAGCAGGGCGCCTGTTTCATGCTGCGCCTTCCCATGGGGGTTGAACGCGACCCCGGTATTGTCTCGGAATAGGACGGCTGCTCGAAGTTTTTGACCTTTGCGTGAATTCTTTGCGTCAATTCGATTCACACGCACCGTCTCAAGGTCTAGGATGCGTTCAGGGACATGGCGGCGCAAGACTCAACCGAAACAATGCATGCGACAAGCGTCGCGATAGACGGGCGGGCCGTGCTGATCTGCGGCGCGAGCGGCGCGGGCAAATCGGATCTCGCCCTGCGTCTGATCGACCGCGGCGCCACGCTCATCAGCGACGATTACACCATCGTGCGATCCAGCGGGGGGCAGCTGGAGGCGTCCGCGCCAGCCACGATCGCCGGAAAGATGGAGGTGCGCGGCGTCGGAGTCGTAGACTTGCCGTCGATCGACGGGGCGCGGCTGGCGTTGATCATCGACCTTTCGCAGGACATTGATCGCATGCCGGGCGACCCAGAAGAATGGCTCGTCGCCGGTGCCCCCCTGCCGGTGGTCAAGGTTTCACCCTTTGAAGCATCGGCGCCGATCAAGGTCGAACTCGCGCTAAAAACGATGGGGCTGGCGTGACCGCACGGACGCCCAAGACCATCCTGCTGGTGTCCGGCCTTTCCGGCGCGGGCAAGACGACGGCGCTCAAGACGCTGGAGGATATGGGCTGGGAAGTCGTGGACAACCTTCCCCTCCTCCTGCTGGAGCGGCTGCTCGACACGCCCGTGCCAGCTGGTCACGAGGAACTGGATGACCGTCCGCTGGCGCTCGGCATCGACGCGCGCACACGTGGGTTCGACGCGCAGACGATCGTTCAGCGCATAAAGGCCCTGCGAACGCGCCGGGGCCATGACGTCGAAACACTCTTTCTCGATTGCTCCGACATGGAACTGGAGCGCCGCTTTGCCGAGACGCGCCGCCGCCACCCGTTGGCATCGGATCGCCCCGCGACTCACGGCCTCGCCCGCGAACGGGAACTGACCGACCCGCTGCGCCGCTGGTCCAGCCATGTCATCGACACGACCAGCCTGACCAGCAACGCGCTGCAACAGGAAATCCGCAACCGCTTTTCGCGCGAGGGGCTGTCCGCTCCGGTGCTGACGATCATGTCGTTCGGCTTTTCACGAGGCGTCCCGCTGAACGCGGATTTGGTCTTCGACATGCGCTTTCTGCGCAATCCGCATTGGGAAGCGGAACTGAGGCCCAAGACCGGGCTGGACCCCGATGTCGCCGCCTATATCATCGAAGACCCCGCCTATGAGGAAGCAGTGCACCGGATCGAGGAACTGCTGGCCCTGCTCATTCCCCGCTATCAGGACAGCGGCAAATCCTATGTGACCGTCGCTTTCGGCTGCACCGGCGGACGGCACCGTTCGGTCCATGTCGCCGAACGGGTCGCCAAATACTTGCAAGAGGCGGGCTTTTCGCCCACGGTCTCGCACCGCAATATGGAATCAGCGCCCCAGGATAGTCTGGAGAAGCGCGAGCCGGGAGGCCCGAAAGCTTAAATCATGAAACAATGTGGGCCGGTAAGTAGATGATAGGACTTGTTCTCGTCACTCATGGGTCGCTGGCGACGGAATTCGTCGTCGCGATGGAGCATGTGGTCGGCCCGCAGCAGCAGATCGCGACCATCTGCATCGGCCCGGAAGACGATATGGAGGTGCGCCGCGCCGACATCGCATCGGCGGTGGAGCGGGTGAATGACGGTTCGGGCGTCATCCTGCTCACCGACCTGTTCGGCGGCACCCCGTCCAACCTTGCCATATCGCTGCTGAAGGCGGGCGAGATCGAGGTTATCGCGGGCATCAACCTGCCCATGCTCATCCGCCTGGAAAGCGCGCGCAAGGTCATGGACGTGCGCCAGGCCGTCGCCGCCGCGCGTGAAGCCGGCCAAAAATATATCAGCGTCGCATCCGAATTGTTGGGCAGCACTACATGAGCGAAATCAGTCAGGAAGTCCTGATCAGCAACAAGCGCGGCCTCCACGCGCGCGCCAGCGCCAAGTTCGTGACGCTGGCCAGCGGCCTTCCCGCCCAGATCACCGTGCGCAAGGATGGCAGCGAAGTGACCGGCACATCGATCATGGGCCTCATGATGCTGGGCGCGGCGCTGGGCGATTCGATCATCATCAGCGCCACCGGCCCCAGCGCGGAAGAATCGCTGGGAAAGCTGGTCACGCTGGTCGAAGACAAGTTCGGCGAAGAATAGCTCTTCCGCGCTCCGCCCCGGCCCGATAGAGAGGCCGCCTCATTCCAAGGAGGAAAGCAGGCGCAGTGGCACGCGAGATCACCGGATTTTCCAACCCGCTGGTGAAGCGTGTCCGCAGCTTGCGTGAAAAGAAGTTCCGCAAGGCCGAAGGGCTGTTTCTAGCCGAGGGCCTTCGCATCCTCACCGAAGCGCGCGAGGAAGGCGTGCTGCCGGAAATGCTCTTCCACGCCGGGTCCACCCATCCCCTCGCCGCAGACCTGATCGCGGCAATGGAGGCATCCGGCGGCGACGTCATCGAAACCACGCCGGACATTCTTTCCAAGATTTCCGGCAAGGATAATGCGCAAGCCGTCGTCGGCGTCTATCGAGACCGGCTGACCCCCTTGGCCAAGCTCGATCGGAGCAAGGCCGACATCTGGATCGTCGCCCAGTCGCTCCGCGATCCCGGCAACCTCGGCACCATATTGCGCACCGGCGACGCGGTGGGCGCTGGCGGCCTCATCCTGATCGACGATTGCGTCGACCCCTTCTCGGTAGAGTCCGTCCGTGCCAGCATGGGCGCGCTCTTCACCCAGTCGATCACCCAGGCGCGCTGGGGCGAATTCATGCACTGGCTGCGGCAGGGTCCGGGCGAACTCATCGGCACCAGCCTCAAGGCCACGCAGGATTATCAGGAGCCGCGCTATGCCAGCCCCTCCTTCCTGCTCGTCGGCAACGAAGCGCAGGGCCTGCCCGAATCCTATGAGGCCGAGTGCGACCAGCTGGTAAAAATGCCGATGCTGGGCAAAGCGGACAGCCTGAACGCGGCCGTGGCCTGTGCTGTAATGGCCTATGAACTGCTGAACCAGAAACGAGCGAAGAAGACTTAAGACATGGCAAGGGGCGGGGAAGACATGGCTGCGGACGGAATCGGCGCGATGCTGCGCCACAAGCGGGTGCTGGCAGCCAGCCTGATCGGCACGGCGGTCGAGTTTTACGACTTCTACATCTACGCCACCGCCGCCAGCCTCGTGTTCGGCCCCCTCTTCTTTCCCGCCTCCTCCCCTTCGGCGCAGCTTCTCGCCGCCTACGGCTCCCTCGCCCTCGCCTTCTTCGCGCGGCCCCTGGGCGCGGCGGTGTTCGGCCATTATGGCGACCGCATCGGCCGCAAGGCGACGCTCGTCACCTCGCTCATGCTGATGGGCGGATCGACGCTCGCCATTGGTTTTCTGCCCACCTATCAGATGATCGGCTGGTGGGCGCCTCTGATCCTCTGCATCCTGCGTTTCGGTCAGGGCTTCGGCCTTGGCGGCGAATGGGGCGGCGCTGCGCTGCTGGCGGTAGAGAACGCCCCGCCCGGATGGCGCGCCCGCTTCGGCATGTTCCCCCAGCTCGGCGCGCCGGTCGGCTTCCTCGCCGCCAACGGCCTGTTCCTGATCCTGGGCATGTTTCTGACGGACAAGGATTTCTTCGCCTGGGGCTGGCGCCTGCCCTTCCTTGGCAGCGCGGTGCTGGTGTTCCTTGGCCTCTGGGTCCGCCTGAAACTCACCGAAACCCCCGAGTTCGCCGCCGCCCAAGCCGAAGCGCCGCCGCCCGCACTCCCCCTCGCGACGCTCCTCTCGAACCACTTGGGCGCAGCGATCGCGGGCACCTTCGCCGTCGTCGCCTGTTTCGCCGTCTATTATATCGCGACCGCCTTCGCCCTTGGCTATGGCACCACCACCCTCAAGATCGATCGCGAGACCTTCCTGGCGATCCAGCTCGGCGCGATCCTTTTCATGGCTCTCAGCATCATCATCGCCGGATGGTGGGCGGACAAGACCAGCCCCACCCGCGTGCTGGTCGCAGGCTGCATCGGCACCGTCCTGATGGGCATCATCTTCGGCCCCGCCATGGGCACGGGCCAACTGCTGCCGATCTTCCTGATCCTCAGCCTCGCCCTGTTCCTAATGGGCTTCGTCTATGGACCATTGGGGGCCTATCTGCCCCACCTCTTCCCGGTCCAACTGCGCTACACAGGCGCCTCCTTCTCCTTCAACCTCGGCGGCATCATCGGCGGTGCGCTCGCCCCTATCGTTGCAACATGGCTGATCCAGGTGCAGGGGGTGGCGCTCGTCGGCCTCTATATGTCAGCGGCAGCCGCGATCAGCTTGGGCGGGCTGTGGTTCACAAGCCGACAACCGGCCTAGCGCTAGGTCGCCCGCCGGACTTGCGCCCCGCGCGGGAACCGGTTATTCCAATCTCTGCGGACCGGGCCCCTCTGGCGCTGCTTCTCCCTAGAAGCGACGTGATGTCGGACCGCATCGGGTGACACCGGTGCAGGCTCCTTACCCTTCCCTGTCATCCGATCGAGCGAAACGCACGAAAGAGGATGGCACATATGAAGCCTTTTACCTTTATTCTCATGCTTCTGGCGCAGCGCGTCGATGACCGGCTGCGGATGGAGCGACTGCGCTCAGCGCCTGATCCCCGCCGCATCGAAAGGCTGTTGCAGCGCAGGGATCAACTGAACGCCCGCCTGCGCCGGTCGATGGCGCGCCCCGCCTGGAACGGGAGCTGACGCCATGGATTTCCTATGGCTGGTCTGGCTCGGTACGCCGCTCTGGATGTGGCTATCCTTTTTTAGCATCGTGATCGCGCTGCTGGCGCTGGACCTTGGCGTCCTGCACCGACGCGAACGCGAGATTGGCGTGCGCGAGAGCCTTACCCTTTCCGCTTTCTACATCCTTCTCGGCCTTGGGTTCGGTGCCTGGATATGGTGGCAAATGGGCGCGACGGCGGGCCTCAACTATGTCACCGGCTTTGTCGTCGAAAAAAGCCTGGCGATGGACAATGTCTTCGTCATCGCGATGATATTCACCTATTTCGGCATACCGCGTCTCTATCAGCATCGGGTGCTCTTCTGGGGCATATTGGGCGTCATCCTGTTGCGCGCGGTGATGATTGGCTTCGGCGCGGCGGCGGTGCAGCAATGGGGTTGGCTGCTCTATTTCTTCGCCGCCTTCCTGATCGCGACCGGCATCAAGATGTGGATGACCGCGGAGAAGGACTATGACGTCGGCGCGTCGCCCCTGCTGCGCTGGGTGAAGCGCCGCATGAGGGTGACCGACACTCTGCATGGTCGGCATTTCTGGGTGAGGCAGACCGATCCCCGGACTGGACGGGGAGCTCTGTTCTTCACGCCGCTGTTCCTGGCGCTGGTCATGATCGAATTTGTCGATGTGGTGTTCGCGGTCGATTCGGTGCCAGCGATCTTCGCGATCACCACGGACCCGTTCATCGTCTATACGTCGAACATCTTCGCGATCCTTGGCCTGCGCGCGCTCTATTTCGCCCTGGCCGCGATGGTGGAGCGTTTCCACTACCTCAAATATGCGCTCAGCCTGCTGCTGATCTTCATTGGATCGAAGATATTTGTCGCCGACGCGTTGGGCCTGGCCAAAATCCCGCCGCCGGTCTCGCTGGCCGTCACCTTCGCCATTTTGGCAGGCGGCGTAGGCTGGTCATTGTGGAAGACGCGACCAGAAAAGGCGGGGCTTCCTGCCAAAGTCCGGTAGAATCTGATCGGGTCAATCGGCCCCAAAAGCAAACAGGCGGCGCTCTTGCGAGCGCCGCCTGTTCAACTTAGCGACCGTAAAGCCGCGAGAAGGATCAATCCTCGGTACGGACGTCGCGGCGCTCGGCGATGCGAGCGCGCTTGCCGGTACGGCCACGCAGATAATAGAGCTTCGCACGACGCACGACGCCACGGCGGACGACGGTGATCGAATCGAGGTTCGGCGAGTAGAGCGGGAACACGCGCTCCACGCCTTCACCGAACGAAATCTTGCGCACGGTGAAGTTGCTGCCCATGCCCTTGTTCGAGCGGGCGATGCACACGCCTTCGTAGTTCTGGACGCGGCTGCGGTCACCTTCGATGACCTTCACGCCGACGCGCAGCGTGTCACCGGGGCGGAATTCCGGGATATCCTTGGCGAGAGCCGCGATGTTTTCGGCCTCGATCTGCTGGATCAAGTTCATGACTTAAAGTCCTACTTTTCGCGTTGCGCACCAGAGGGCGGCTGGTCCCGAACGCCGATATGACGTTCCCAAAGGTCCGGCCGCCTTAGCCGTGTGTCATCCTCCGCCCTTTGTTTCCGCCAGGCGGCGATCTTCGCATGATCCCCCGATCGCAACACTTCAGGGATCGCGCGCCCTTCCCACAAAGCGGGCCGGGTATAGTGCGGATATTCGAGAAGGCCGCTTTCGAAGCTCTCTTCATCCCCACTGGAAGCCGCGCCCATTACTCCGGGAAGCAGCCGAATGCAAGCATCGAGCAGCATCAGCGCGCCCATCTCGCCGCCGGACAAAATGATGTCACCCATGCTGATCTGCTCGACCGGCCGAGCCTCGAAAATACGCTCGTCAAAGCCCTCGAACCGCCCGCACAATATCGTCGCGCCCGGACCCGCAGCCAGTTCTCGCACGCGGGTCTGGGTGATCGGCTTACCGCGCGGCGTCATGGCGATCACCGGCAGGTCAGGCCCTTGCTCCAGCGCATGATCGATAGCCAGCCCCAATATGTCGGCGCGCAGCACCATTCCCGCGCCACCGCCCGCAGGCGTGTCATCAACGGTGCGATGCTTGTCGGTCGCAAAATCGCGGATATGGATCGGCTCGCACGACCATTTCCCTTCCGCCAGAGCGCGCCCCGCCAGCGAAACGCCCAGCGGTCCCGGAAACATTTCCGGATAAAGCGTCAATATTTGCGTCCGAAAACTCACGCCTTGCGCTTGCGCAGCCACGCCGCGGACATACCCCCCACCAACGACACGGCGCCGCCTGCCATCAGGGCTATGCCGATCGCACGCAGCAAATCGGCAAAGGGCCGCTCCGGGTTCATCAAAGCAGGCAGGAGAAACATCATGGGAATAGGGATGACCAGCGCCACCGCCGCGCCAATCTTCAACGCGCGCTTCCATGGCATGGTGAACAGGCGCCACCCTGCGGCGATCATCATCAACAGATAGAGGGCGGTAAGGATCTGGGGCATCAGCGACCGCCGATCATATCGCAAATGCCGCTTCGATCACGGCCCGTCCGTCCGAGATCGTGACCGCATGCATCGGCGCCATGAAGCGTTTGCCGTTGGGCCGTTCGACCTCGATGATATCGCCAGCGCCGAAATTCTCGACCGCGACGACATTGCCCAGCCCCTCATTCTCGCTCGAGAAACAGGGCAGGCCGATGAGGTCGGCATGATAATATTCGCCCTCCTCCAATGGAGGCAGGGCAGAGCGGGGAACGGTGAGTTCCGTACCGCGCAGGGCTTCGGCCGCGCTTCGGTCATTGACCTCGGCGAAACGCGCAACCGCGCCATTGGAACCGGCGCGCACCGACTTCAATGTCAGCTTGGCGCCAGAAGCGTCGAAGCTCTTGTAGGATTTGAGCGTTTCCACGCCTTCCCCAAAGAGCTTCAGACGAACCTCGCCCGCCACCCCATGCGCGCCAATGATGACGGCGAGAGTGAGGGCGCGCGAAGAGGCTAGCCCCTCCCCTTCAGGGGAGGGGTTGGGGTGGGGGGTTCCGGGCGCGGAGCCATGGCCAGCCCCCACCCCCGGCCCCTCCCCTGAAGGGGAGGGGTGATTACCCATTTAGCCTTCAGCCTGTTCTTCAGAAGCGGCTTCGGGAGCAGCTTCCTCAGCGGCAGGCGCTTCTTCGACGGCCGGAGCTTCTTCAACCGCAGGAGCCGCGGCGGCTTCAGCGGCGGCAGCCTTTGCGGCTTCGGCAGCTTCAGCGGCTTCCGCAGCCTTGGTCGCGCGATCTTCGGCGCGATCCTTGGCCTTCTGGCCCGGCTCAGCCTTCTTCGGGTTGTTGCGGACAGCGCGTTCCTTCACGCCAGCGGCGTCCAGGAAGCGGGCAACGCGGTCGGTCGGCTGCGCGCCAGCGGCAACCCAGTGCTTCGCACGCTCAACGTCGATAACAACGCGCTTCTCGTCGCCCTTGGGCAGGACGGGGTTGTAGCTGCCGATGCGCTCAATGAACTTGCCGTCGCGCGGCGCGCGGCTGTCAGCCACGACGATGCGGTAATAAGGACGCTTCTTGGAACCACCGCGCGAAAGACGAATGGACGTTGCCATGTTGTTTTTAACCTTTCCGTACTAAAATACTTGTTTCTCAATTCGTCATCCCAGCGAAAGCTGGGATCTCTCTGCCCTTGGAGAGAAGTGAGATCCCAGCTTGCGCTGGGATGACGCACTACTTCACTTCTTCATGAAATTCTGAAAGCCCGGCGGCAGGTTGGGCATGTTGCCACCGCCGCCAAGGCCGCCCAATCCACCAAGACCGCCAAGGTCCGGCGCGCCGCCCGCGCCGCCCATCAGCTTGTCCATGCCGCCGCCGGTGAACATCTTGGCGAGGCCCTTCAATCCGCCCATCTTGCGGATTTTCTTCATCGCCGTTTCCATCTCCTGATGCATTTTCAGGAGCTTGTTGACTTCCTGCACGGTGCGGCCGGAACCCTTGGCGATGCGAATCTTGCGCTTGGCGTTGATCAGGGCGGGCTTTTCCCGCTCCTTGAGCGTCATCGACCCGATCATCGCGTCCAGATGGATCAGCGTCTTGTCGTTGGCGCCGCTCGCCGCCATCGCCGCCTGCGCCTTCTTGAGGCCCGGCAGCATGCCCGCGAGCGCGCCAAGACCGCCCATGCGGCGCATCTGGTTAAGCTGGCTGCGCAGGTCGTTCATATCGAACTGACCCTTCGCCATCTTCTTGGCGAGCTTGTCGGCTTCCTCGGCGTCGATGCTCTCGGCCGCGCGCTCGACCAGCGACACGACGTCGCCCATGCCCAATATGCGCTGCGCCACGCGCGCAGGGTGGAAAGGCTCGATCGCGTCGAGCTTCTCGCCCGTGCCCGCAAACTTGATCGGACGGCCCGTGACCGCGCGCATCGACAGCGCCGCACCACCACGCGCATCGCCGTCCATACGGGTCAGCACCACGCCGGTCAGCGGCACCTGTTGGGTAAAGCTGGTCGCGACATTCACCGCGTCCTGCCCGGTCAGCGAGTCGACCACCAGAAGGATTTCCGCCGGGTTCGAGACTTCGGCCACCGCCTTCATCTCGTCCATCAGCGCCTGATCGACATGCAGACGGCCCGCCGTGTCGAGCATCACCACGTCGAAGCCCTGGAGCTTCGCAGCCTGCAACGCGCGCTTGGCTATATCGACCGGCTGCTGGCCCGCCACGATCGGCAGGGTCGCGACATCGGTCTGCGTGCCCAGCACCGCCAGCTGTTCCTGCGCCGCCGGACGCTGGACGTCGAGCGACGCCATCAGCACCTTCTTGCGCTCTTTTTCCTTCAGGCGCTTGGCGATCTTGGCGGTGGAAGTGGTCTTGCCCGACCCCTGCAGGCCGACCATCATGATGACGGCGGGCGGGCTGACATCGATCAGCAGATCGGACGTTTCGGAACCGAGCGTCTCGGTCAGCGTGTCGGAGACGATCTTGACGACCATCTGGCCCGGCGTGACCGACCGCAGCACATCGCTGCCAACAGCCCGCTCGGTCGCCTGATCGACGAACTGGCGCACCACTGGAAGCGCAACGTCGGCTTCCAACAGCGCGATTCGCACCTCGCGCATCGCGGCGCGGACATCGTCCTCCGTAAGCGCACCGCGCCCACGCAGCTTGTCGAATACCCCGCTCAGACGATCGCTTAGCGAATCGAACATCATCACCTCATTTGGGCCGAAAAGCCCGGAAAACAGCACCACCCCGCCAAACGACAAAACCGCCGGCGGGCGAAAACTCGCCGGCCAGCGTCCATCCGGTGCTCCCTTGTGAGCGCCATGGATCTGTCAGGGTATCGAACGGCGAACCGCCCAATTGCGATGTGGCCCTTAGCGGAATGGGGGGAGGGATGCAACCGAATGTAACGAGCGACTAGCCCCCGGGCTTGCCTCTGTTCATCATCCACATGGACAAGGACACCAGCAGAACAATCACCAACACGATCAGAAAGTATACTAGGCCAAAGAAGCCATAGAGCACTTGCCCGAATCCGAGCATGTCATTCTTCTGTTGGATGGCCTGAAAGTACATGCCACTTGCTTTGAGCGAAGCAAAGAGCCCCGCCAAGCCGAGTGATATTCCGCCAAGAATAGCGCCTATCGCGCTCCAAAATCTTCTGAGCACCGCGAGATAGACGGCATAGGGTCCCGCACTGATTGCGGCCAGAAGGAGGATTGTCGACAACATCGATGTCAATTTGATCGCCATGTGACGAGGCTAGCGAGAAAGCATTAAGCGCCCGTAACGGATACTGGGGGATTTGCGCGGTTGCGCAGGGACGGCGCTGAGGCTGGCCTTTTCCCCGCTGAGCCCCTACATGCGCGGCGCTATGGGCCGTTTTTCGAAAATGCATGGACTGGGCAACGACTTTGTCGTGATCGACGCGCGCGAGGGGGCGGTCGAAATGACCCCCACCCGCGCCCAAGCCATAGCCGACCGCCACGCAGGCATAGGCTGCGACCAACTCATCCTCATCGACCAGTCCGATCGCGCGGACGTATCCATGCGCATCTTCAACAGCGACGGCAGCGAGGTCGAAGCCTGCGGCAATGCCACCCGCTGCGTGCCGCTGTTCGTCGGCCGCGACGTGCTGATCGAAACCAAGGCGGGACTGCTGGAAGCCGAGGCGATCGATGGCGGCGCTACCGTCGATATGGGCGCGCCCCGGCTCGACTGGGACGCCATCCCCCTCGCCTACGCCATGGACACGCTGACCATGCCGGTCAGCTGGGAAGACCTTCCCGCCCCCGCCGCCGTCAATGTCGGCAACCCGCATGTCGTCTTCTTCGTGGACGATCTGGACGGTGTGAACTTTGAGCGTCTTGGCCCGCTGATAGAGAGTGATCCGCTCTTCCCCGCCCGAGTCAACGTCAACTTCGCGCAGGTCATCGGCGACAATCATATCCGCCTCATCGTCTGGGAACGCGGCGCTGGCCTCACCCGCGCCTGCGGGACCGGCGCCTGCGCAACAGCCGTCGCAGCCGTACGCCGCAAGCTAGTCAGCGGCCCCACCCGCGTGACCCTGCCCGGCGGGGACCTCGTCATCGATTGGCAGCCCGGCGGCCCCATCATGATGACCGGCCCCGCCACCCACGTCTTCGATGGCGAGGCCGACTGGACCCGCTTTTAGAGCATGAGCGGCCCGCAGATCATCACGCTCGGCTGCCGCCTCAACATCGCGGAAAGCGAGGCGATCCGCGAGATGGTAGGCGGGCAGGATGACCTCATCGTCGTCAACAGCTGTGCGGTGACCGCCGAAGCCGTGCGCCAAACCCGCCAAGCCATCCGCCGCGCTCGCCGCGAACGGCCAGAGGCACGGATCATGGTAACGGGCTGCGCAGCACAGACCGAGCCGGAAACCTTTGCGCGGATGGCGGAAGTCGATGCGGTGATTGGCAACCGCGAGAAACTCGACCCCACCCACTACCCGTCATCCCAGCGGAAGCTGGGATCTCAGGCCATAGGGCACGGCGTTGGGCATGAGACCCCAGCCTTCGCTGGGGTGACGTGTGAGGCGGAGGCGGTCGTGAACGTCTCCGACATCATGGCCGTCCGCGACACCGCGCCGCACATGGCCAGCGCCTTCGCCGAACATGCCCGCGCCTTCCTCGAAGTGCAAAATGGCTGCGACCACCGCTGCACCTTCTGCATCATACCCTATGGCCGAGGAAACAGCCGCTCCGTCCCCGCAGGCGCCGTCATCGACAAGGCGCGCGAGCTTGTGGAAGCAGGCTATCAGGAAATCGTGCTCACCGGCGTGGACGTCACCAGCTATGGCCCCGACCTCCCCGGATCGCCCTCCCTCGGCCTGCTGGTCGAACGCATATTGAAGGCCGTGCCCGCCCTGCCTCGCCTGCGCCTCTCCTCCATCGACAGCGTGGAGATTGACGACCGGCTCTTCGACCTCATCGCCCATGAGCCGCGCATGATGCCGCACCTCCATTTGTCGCTTCAAGCAGGGGACGACATGATCCTCAAGCGCATGAAGCGCCGCCACAGCCGCACCGACGCCATACGCATCGTGGAGCGCCTCAAGGCAGCCCGCCCCGCCATCAGCATCGGCGCGGACATCATCGCCGGTTTCCCGACCGAAGATGAGGCGATGTTCGAAAACAGCCTGAAGCTGGTCGGGGAATGCGCCATCGTCCACGGCCACATCTTCCCCTACTCCCCGCGCGCAGGCACCCCCGCCGCCCGCATGCCGCAGGTCGATCGTGCCACTATCAAGGCCCGCGCCGCCCGCCTCCGCGCGGCCTGCGAAGCGCAGCGCCAGCAATGGCTGCAAAGCCTCATCGGCAGCCCCCAGTCTGTGCTGGTCGAGCGCAACGGCCTCACCGGCCACGCGGAAAATTTCGCCCCGGTGCACTTCGAAACGCCTCAAGCCCCCTCCTCCATCACGTCGGCAACCATCACGGCCCTTGAGAATGGCGTGCTGATCGCGCAAGAGGCTCGCCAATGACTGAACCCGGCACCAGCTGGCGCGACCGCCTCTTCGGCGGCCTGAAGCGCACCTCCGACAAGCTCGGCGAAAACCTCACCGGCCTCTTCACCAAGGCCGCTCTGGATGACCAGACGCTCGACGAGATCGAGGAAGCGCTGATCGTCAGCGACCTTGGCCCCGCCATGGCCGCCCGCGTGCGCCACCGTCTGTCCGAAGGCCGCTACAACCGCGAACTCACCGAAGATTATCTGCGCGAAATCATCGCGGAGGAAATCGAAAAGGTCCTCGCCCCGGTCGCGCGCCCACTGGAGATCGAAGCCTTCCCTCGCCCCCAAGTGATCCTGGTCATCGGCGTCAATGGCTCCGGCAAGACCACCACCATCGCCAAGCTCGCCAATAATTTCCTGGAGCAGGATTATGGCGTGATGCTGGCGGCGGGTGACACCTTCCGCGCCGCCGCGATCGGGCAATTGAAGGTGTGGGCCGATCGCCTCGGCATTCCCATCGTCGCGGGCAAGGAAGGCGGCGATGCGGCGGGCATAGTTTTCGACGCAGTCAAGCAGGCCACCGCCACCGGCATCGACGTGCTAATCGTCGATACGGCAGGCCGCCTCCAGAACAAGACCGAGCTGATGGACGAGCTCGCCAAGATCCGCCGCGTCCTTGGCCGGTTGAACCCGGCCGCACCTCATGACGTTGTGCTGGTGCTGGATGCCACCACAGGACAAAATGCGTTGAACCAGATCGAGGTTTTCAAGGAAGTCGCGCAAGTCACCGGCCTCGTCATGACGAAGCTGGACGGCACCGCGCGCGGCGGCGTGCTGGTCGCGGCGGCGGAGAAATATCGCCTGCCCATCCACGCGATCGGCGTCGGCGAAAAGATCGAGGATTTGCGCCCGTTCGATGCGGGCGACATGGCGCGCGCGATCGCAGGAACAGCCTATGCGCGGTAAATTCCCCGCCTCCGTCATCCCAGCGGAAGCTGGGATTTCGGGCCGCTACGGCCCAACCCAGCCTCATGAGTTCCCAGTTGAAATGAGTCACGCGCCTCATTTCAACGCTGGGAGGACGGAAATGCACAATGACTGAAACAAAACCCACCCACGGCGGCAATCTGAGCCTTGCGCTCGACTTCGGCCCGCTGCTCGTCTTCTTCCTGAGCTACAAGGGCGCGGGCTGGATCTGGGGTCCCGGCAATCCGATTACCGCGATGACCCTCAGCACGGCCGCCTTCATGGCAGCGATCGTCATCGCCGTGATCATTTCGAAGATAAAGCTCGGCCGCGTGTCGCCGATGCTGTGGTTGTCAGCGATGCTCGTCCTCTTTTTCGGCGGCCTCACCATCTATTTCCAGGATCAGAGCTTCATTCAGATCAAGCCGACGATCATCTACAGCTTCTTCGCCCTGATGCTGTTCGGCGGGCTGCTCCGCGGCAAGGCACTGCTCAAATATCTGCTGCAAGCCGCCTATGACGGGCTTACCGACGAAGGCTGGCGCAAGCTGTCGCGCAACTGGGGCTTCTTTTTCGCCGCCATGGCGGTCGCCAATGAACTGATGCGCCACTCGATGACCTTCGACGCATGGCTGTCGGTGAAAGTCTGGGGCGTCACCATCGTCTCGCTGCTCTTCGCCCTCGCCAATATCCCAATGCTTACGCGCCATGGGCTGACGCTGGGCAACAATGTGGACAGCGAGGAAATCGGCGAAACCACCCCGCCGCAGGGGTGACGTAGACCCCTTACACTACCGTACTCCTGCGAAGGCAGCAGCCTAGCTAAAACGGCAGAATTGGGGCCCTGCCTTCGCAGGAGCACATCATATAAAGCGCAGGGCGGAGCCAGCCTCAACCAACCCCGCCCGCGCATTTCTCATCAACCGCCGTTGAAATTCACCATGCAGTAAAGCATCGGCAACGACAGCAAGGTGTTCATGCGCGAAAACATCATCGCCGTGGTCGCTGCCTTGGCCTTCACCGCATCCTCGGCAGGGACGATACCCAGCGCCTTCTTCTGGTTCGGCCAGATGATGAACCACACATTGAACGCCATCACCAGCGCCAACCACATGCCGACGCCGATCAGCACGAAGCCCGGCTGAAGCGTCAACGCTTCCACCAGATAGGCGCTGCGCCAGGCAATCGTTGCCCCGGTCAGCACGGTCAGCGCCGCCCCCCAACGGAAGAAGAACAGGGCCGAAGGCGCGATGAACTTCGACACGCCCGGCTTCAGTTCGGCCGGAACCTTGGGCATGGTCGGGATCTGGACGAAGTTGAAATAATAAAGAAGGCCGATCCACACGATGCCGAAAAACAGGTGGAGCCAGCGCAGGATCGCCTGCTCGGGAATCGTGTTCGCCGGAACCGAGAAAATCACCACCAGCGCAAACACCAGCCCCACGGCGAGCACCAGATGCAAATTACCAAAGAATTTTGCCATTGATCCGTCCCCTATTATCCGGCCGCTATTTGTGAACGGCCTGACCGATGATTCTATGTCATCGTTACGCTGCTGTCACATGGATATTTCCATGCAGCTAAACGAAAATATCCTGTTTTCCGCAGTGCAATAAGGCTGCTACGGGGCCGGGACCCTTTCGGTGGCATACCCGTTATGCCGCCATCCATCCCAAGAACCCGAGGAGTTCCGACATGGCCTTTGTGCTGCCCAATCTGCCTTACCCCAAGGATGCCTTTGGCGACATTCTTTCGGTTGAAACCTTCGACTATCACCATGGCAAGCATCACAATGCCTATGTCGTGAAGGCGAATGAACTGGTCGCCGCAGACCCCGCCCTGCAGGGCAAGTCGCTGGTCGAGCTGATCAAGAGCAGCAAGGGCGCGCTGTTCAACCAGGTCGGACAGATCTGGAATCACACATTCTACTGGCTGTCGCTGTCGCCGGAAAAGAAGCAGCCGACCGGCACGCTGCTCGCCCTCATCAACGAAGGCTTCGGCTCGGTCGATGCCTTGATCGAAAAGCTGAAGGCCGAGGCCGTGGGCCATTTCGCGAGCGGTTGGGCCGCGCTGATCCTGAAGGACGGCAAGCTGGAAGTCACCAGCTATCATGACGCCGACACCCCTGTCGCGCATGGCCACACGCCGCTGCTGATCCTCGATGTGTGGGAGCATGCCTATTATATCGACTATCGCAATCTGCGCCCCAACTATGCCGAGCGCCTGCTGAAGGACGCGATCGATTGGGATTTCGTGGCGCTGAATCTGGACGGCGAAGGCGCGAGCCGCGCCGATCAGCCGGGCTGATGCTTGTCACGCCGTCCGTTGCCCGAAAAGCGCGGCGGACGGCGCCTCCCTCGGTCAATAACCGCCGGAAAGAACGGATTATTAACGGCGCCGTGCGAAAAGCATCTTATCCTATGTTTGGAAACGGCCGATGGACCTGCAGCAATTACAAAGCCAACATGACGCGCTTGACATAGCCGCTGATGGATTTTTGCAGCTAATTTCCGACAACGCCACGCCTCGCCAGCTTGGCACCTTCCGCTGGCAGTTTGCCCGGCAATTAATGTCCCATCTCGCCCTGGAAGACCATATCTTCTATCCCGCGATGCAGCGGCAGGCGCATGCACCTCTGCGGGAAACAGCGGCGAAGCTGCAAGCGGAAATGGCGCCGCTGGCGCTGGACTTCACCCACTATATGTCCCGATGGAGCGATGATCGCATTGCGCGCGAATGGCCCGAATTTTGCCGCGAAAGCCGCCAGATCATCGATGCCTTGCTCAACCGGATGCGCAAGGAAGAGAAACTGCTGATGCCCCTGCTCGCCCAAGCGGGGCTGGAGCCGCCGCTCAAACAGGCTAGCTGACCCCACGATCGGCCGGGGCAAGACCCAAGCTTCGCGCGACTTCGTCCAGATCAGCGCCCTGCCGGACCAGCAGCCAGTCCCGCGCCTGCGCGCCATTGACCACGGTCACCGCCCCCTTGGGGCAAACACCGAGGCAATTCACCTCGATAATCCCCGCCGCCGCCTTGCGTCCTTTCTTCAGCGACAACCGCTTCCGTAGCGCCTTGGCGAGCCGCTCGTCCCCATCGGGACCAAAGCCCCCATCCAGCTTCTTCGAACATTTGCGGCAGACCAGGACCGCATTCTGCCAGTTGGACCGGACATGATCCGTCAATCCGCGGTCTCCCGCGGCTTCCACGTACGCCGTTCCTCCGCCGACCGCAGCACTTCATAGGCGGCCTGGATCGTCTGGAAACGGACGGCGGCGTCCGCGTCGCCCGGCTTGACGTCGGGGTGATATTCCTTGGCCAGACGCCGCCAGCTCTTTTTCACCGCCTCGAAATCGGCATCGTCCTCCAGCTCCAGCGCCTTCAAAGCGTGAAGCTCATCCCGCGACCGGGTGCCGTCACCCGGCCCGCCCCAGCCATGATAGGCGCTGCCCTGATAGCCGCCAGCGTCGCGGCGCTCGGCACGCTCGCGCTGCTCCCGCTCTTCCTTGTCCAGCCCCTGAAAATAGTCCCAGTTGCGGTTATATTCGCCCGCATGATCGGAACAGAAGTACCAGCGTTCCGGGCTGTTGGGCGACTTGGGTGCAGGGCAGTTGCCCGGCTGGTCACAGCCATATCGATCGCACATGCGCACCTGTTGCGCCTCACGCGATGCGCCGTAGCTGCGCCAGCGGGGAAAGCCCCAGTCATTTGATCGGCTGCTTCGTGCCATCGGTCTCAATTAGGTAAGCCGCAGGCAGAACGCCACCCCGGCGGTTCAAATAACATCCTCCCCATCCAAGATGGGGAGGGGGACCGCCGTCAGGCGGTGGAGGGGAAATGCGCAACGTCATCCCTCTTCCCCTCCACCATTTGCTGCGCAAACGGTCCCCCTCCCCCCGCTCCACGCGGGGAGGATTCTAATGCCAGAGGGCCTGTAAGCCGGGTCCTGTCCACCATGTCACCATGGATGGGCGGCCATTCCTCTAGGAGACGGATTGCTCCGTCCCTCAAGCAACCAACCCGGGCGGTCTCAGCCGAAACTGGCCTAGCAGTCAAAGCTGCGCGCCGCCCCTATTCGGTCTTGCTCCCGGTGGGGTTTACCGTGCCGCCTTCCGTTGCCGGAGACGCGGTGCGCTCTTACCGCACCCTTTCAATTTCGCTTAGCCGAAGCTGTAGCGACCTGCTTTCTGTTGCACTGTCCCTTGGATCACTCCAGCCGGCCGTTAGCCGGCACCGTCATTTCGTGGAGCCCGGACTTTCCTCGCCGTGGAAGTTACCCGCCACGCCGCGGCCGCCCGGCCCTCTGGCGGGGCGCGCTATACACGTACTGCGCGCGCCCGTCATCCCTGCTTATTCATCGCCCCTCGGCTTTGGCAGCAATAAGGCGAGCAGGATCGCGCGGCATTCGCCATCGATCACCCCGTCGATCAGTTCCGGCCGGAAGCGCCGCTGGAATGCGACCACCGCCGCATCAGGCTCGGCAATGTCATAGCCAAAGCGCTCCAGCGCCAGCAGGAAAGCACTGTCCGACCAAAGCGGGTCCATCAGATTGCGGGTGGGACGCGGCAGCGCCAGACGCAGCCGGGACAGCCGCCACCAGGGGAAAAGCTCGCCCGGGTCCTGCTTGCGCGCCGGGGCGACGTCGCTATGCCCGACGATATTGCCACGCTTGATGCCGTGACGTTGCACAATGTCATGCATCAGCGGGATGAGCGCCTCAATCTGCGCGTCGGGAAAGGGGCGATAACCCCATTCATGGCCAGGATTGACGATTTCGATCCCGATACTCGCCGAATTGACGTCATCCGTGCCGCGCCAGTGGGACCGGCCCGCATGCCAGGCTCGTCTGGCTTCATCGACCATGCGGACGATCTCACCTTCTTCGGTCACCACATAATGGGCGGACACCTTGGATTCGGGGCTGGCCATCCAGTTGATCGCGCTCTGGGCGTCCGGCATGCCGGTATAATGCAGCACCAGCATGGATATGGGCAGCTTGCGGTCGTCAAAATTGGGCGACGGCGTTTCGATCATTGGAATGTCGCTCATCGGAAACCCGTAACCATCATCTGTCCTCGCCCCGCCGCATCAGGACGGGCAACTGCCGCAGACAATGACCGAGAGCGATTGGCCGATCAAGCGCAAGCATTTCCCTGATCCAGCGTCAGGGAGGCGATGTGCGAGAAACCTTGGTCAGATGGCGCGGCGAAGCGCCTCGTCGCTCTTCCGCGCCGTTTCCAGCCGCCGCGCATATCCGCCGCGAAATTCAGGATGGGGAATGAAATCCTCGCTATGGCCGATCACGGTCTCGCCCGCTCCCAGCAACAACACCGACTTTTCCTGGCTATGCCGCTTCAGAAGGCGGAATACCTCCTGTCGGCGTTCCGGTGTGAAATAAAGCAGCACATTGCGGCAAAGAAGCAGGTCATATTCACCCGATGGGGCCTTCGCATCGAACAGATTATCCGTCCGAAAATCGATCATCCGGCGCAGTTCCGGGCTGGCGCGCCAATTGTCTCCAGCGGGTTCGAACCATTTGATCAGGTCGCCAACGGCAAGACCGCGCTGAACGTCCATCTGCGAAAAGACGCCGCTGCGCGCCTGATCTATGGCGGCGGTCGAAATGTCCGTCGCCAGTATTTCGATGCGCCAGCCACGCCAGCGCGCGATGTCGTTGCGCAATTGAATCGCGAGGGAATAGACTTCCTGACCCGTGGAACAGCCCGCACTCCAGATCCGCAGCACCCGGTCGCGCCGATCCGCATAAAAGGACGGCAGGATATGCCGGTGGATCATGTCGAAGATCTGGAGATCGCGGAAAAAGCTGCTTTCGTTGTTGAGCAGCGCGTTGATCACCTCATCTTCCAGACGCGGATCACGATTGCCCAGGAGGCGGGCGGCCAGTTCATCCATGTCCGCAAGGCCATGGGTGCGCATGACCGGCTTCAGCGCCGTTTCCATCCGCCATGCGCGGCTTTCCGACAATATCTGCCCGGTGCGCGCCTCCAGCAGAGCCGAAAAGATGCGGGCGGCGCCGCTCGAGGATGAATCGGTCGAAAGGGTCAATGTGTCAAACCTCTGCTCTTTCCGCGCCGCGCGACGAAATCCATGATGGCATAGGGGTCCAGCAACGCACAGCTGAGCCCAGCCGCTGTCACCGATCCCGGCATGCCCCAAACGACGCTGCTCGTTTCATTCTGCGCCACGATCCAACCGCCTGCGTCAACGATGTCATGTCCGCCGACCGTGCCGTCACGGCCCATCCCGGTCAGGACGACGCCTGCTGCGCCTGGCCCATAGGCTTCGGCCATGGTGGTGAACATCGGATCGACGCCGGGCAGGTTTCCCGCAGGCGTGCGCTGGGGATTCAGCGTGACCATCACCCGCCCATATAGCCCCCGGCGGACCTGCAAATTGGCGTCGCCGGGCGCGACATAGATGGTATCGGGCACCAGCATTTCGCCCTGTTCGCCAACCTTCACGCGCAGGCTGGTCATCCGGGCAAGCTGCTGTACGAAATAGGATGTAAAGCTGACCGGCAGATGCTGGGTCAGTAAGATCGGCACGCCCAGCGGCTCGGTCATACCGGCGAACAACTGGCCCAGCGCGTGGATACCGCCTGTCGAAGCACCGATGCCGAGGCAGGCGAGCGGAGCGGTGGGCTTGCTCGCCGCCATGACGACCGGCTGCGCCTCAGCCGCCTGTGCCAGATTGGCGCCGAACAGGCGCGACAGCCGATCGATCAGCACCTGGGGAAACTGTTCGCCGAAGCAACCGCTGCCGGGCTTCGTGAAAATGTCGCTCGCTCCCAGCGCCAGTGCCTCGATCGCGGCTCCGCTGCCTTCCTCGCAATTTCCGGAAAGGATGACCACCTTGCCGCCGGGATTCGCGCGAAGAAGGGCGGGAAGCGCCGACAATCCGCTCTGCCCCGGCAACTCGATGTCCAACAGGACCAGATCGACCTCATGCGCGGCCAGATAGCCCAATGCATGTTCGGCGCTGTTGGTCTTGTGAACCACCGAAAATGCCGGATCACTATCCAGGATACGCGCGATCATTGTCCGCACCACGACGGAATCGTCGACAACCATTACGCGGACCTGCGGTCTGCTCTGGCTGGCCAGGATAGGCGTGACGGCGGACATTGATGGGCTTTCTGGCGACAGGAAAGAACTGGGGCGAATCAGCGAATCAACGGTTCAGATGACGCCCACGATCGACAGCTTGCTTTCAAGCGTTTCGCGATCGAACGGCTTCATCACATATTCGTCGGCGCCCGCCTCCACGGCTGCCTTGATATGACTGATGCCGTTTTCAGTGGTGCAGAAGATGATCTTCGGCCGAGCGGTTACCTTCGCGGTGGAAAGCGCCTGAAGAAATTCCATTCCGCTCATGACCGGCATGTTCCAGTCCAGCAGGACCACGTCCGGCGCTGCGGCTTCGCATTGGGTCAGGGCATCCTGCCCATCCACCGCTTCACTTACCGACAAATCAAGTGATTCCAGGATATGCCGTGCAACTTTGCGGATGACTTTCGAATCATCGACTACCAGACAGTTTTTCATGAAGCGTCCCTTGGATTTTTCCCCGTGCAGGAAAGATTAGCCACCAAAGCCGAGTAATTCGTAAACGAGCCAGGAATTTATGCGGCCTGTGCCAGCAGCCCGGTCTCGATGAAGCTCGCCAGCGAAACCAGCAGGTGCGGATGCCCATCCTGTTCGACGATCGCCCGCGCATAAGGTGCCCAGGCCTTATCCAACTGCCCACGCAGCGGCAGGTCGCCTTCGGGCACCTGGCAAATATCATGCACCGCATCTACCATCAGGCCATAGCTGTGCCCGCTGATGTCGGCGATGATCGCCAGGCCCCGCCGATCTGGCGGTGTCGGCGCGCCAAGGATAAGGGCAGGCACGTCGATGATCGTCAGCACGCGGCTGCGCAGGGCGGACAGTCCCGCGACATGCCCCAGCATGCCGGGCACCGGCGAGATGTCGGCCAGCTTCACGACCGCCTCGACCTCATTCGCCTCCACGGCGACGCGGGTGTCGGCCAATGTCGCCAGAAGGTAAAGCTGCTCCATAAATCCCTCCTTAGCGCCGGGTGCCGGTGATGGCCGCCATCAGGGCGTCCTGATCATAGCGGTAGATGCTGCCATCCTCTGGCCCCGCCGGTTTTGGTGACGCGCGCAGTTGAACGATGCGGCATCCCAATATCTCGGCCGCCTGCGTCAGGTCACGGTCAGAACAAAGAACCACGTCCGCCGGATCGACGGTCTCATCCTGGGGCAGGCCCAAAAGGACTTCATGGCCCGCCTGACGCAGCAAGGGCGCCAATATTTCACGCGTCCAGCCATCCTCACTGTCAGCAAGGACGCACCGTCCCCGAACGCGTCTTGCGAAGCTACTATCTGGCAGAGAGGCAAACAGCGCGAAGGGATTAAGGACCTCAAGATGTTCGCCATCGACCATGGCGACGCCGCTCAGCACGCCTTGCAGGGCGACCATGTCGGGCACGGCAGGCATTTCCACGATGTCGAGAACAGCGGCGACCGGATAGCAGGCTTCCTGATTGCCATCCCGAAGCCGCAGCGCCGAAACATGATCGGCAGTAAATTTATGCGCGCCGTTGGCCACCGGCACCAGCCGTCCATCCAGCCGCACAAAGGCATGAGCGCCCGAACGACCAAAGAGCGACGCGTCAACGTCCTCCACCCGCTCAACCAGCGACAGCTTGATCAGCCGTCGTTCGCCCGACAGCTCCTCAAAACGCAGGGCCGACACCATCTCGACCCGGACAGCGCCATCGTCATTGTCATCTGCCTGATCATTGGCCCGTTCATCCGCAACATTCGGCAGGCGCGCGGCATTGGCGAGGCCCGCCGCGTCGAGCAGCAGCATCGGCTTGCCATTGTCGGGCAGCGTCATGCCCGCATAGACGCCGGTCGCCATGACCAGCGGAGAGGCAGGACGAATAACCAGTTCCTCATGGTTATCGACAGCGGCGACACCCAGAGCGAAGGGAACGCCGGTCGCGGATCGCACCACCATGATCGCGCGCGGACCCGGCTGAGCGGACTTCTCCATTCCCAGAACATCTTCCAGATCGATCATCGAATGACGCACCGAACGGATCGTCGCGATCTTCGCGCCACCGACTTCGGCGACGTGCAGCGTCTCGTTATTATCGTGCAGTATCTCGACCACCGCCGCGCGCGGAATGGCGAAGTGCAGCCCCCCAGATCGAATGATGAGGCCCGGAATGATCGTCAGCGTCAACGGAACGCGCAGCACGATCCGCAATCCCCGCCCCAGCTCATTGTGCAGCGCGATGACGCCGCCGATACGCTCCACATTGGCGCGCACCACATCCATTCCGACCCCCCGGCCCGATATCGCGGTCACATGGCTGGCGGTCGACAGCCCGGCCTGGAAGATCAGCTCCAGCTTTTCAGCCTCGCTCATTCTGGCGGCGGCATCGCGGGTCAGCTTGCCTGCTGAGACTGCCTTTTCCACCAGCCGCCGGGTGTCGATACCCTGCCCGTCGTCGCTGACCTCGATCACGATCTGGTTGCCCGACTGGCGTGCCTGCAACTTCAGCGTCCCGGCTTCTGGCTTGCCCAGCGCCTTGCGCTGCTCGGGCATTTCGATGCCATGATCGATGCTGTTGCGCACAATGTGGGTCAGCGGATCGACCACCATCTCCACCATCTCGCGGTCCATTTCGACGTCGCCGCCCTCAAGGACCAGGTCGATCCTCTTGCCCAGTTCGCGGCCCAGATCACGCACCATGCGCGGAATGGCGGTAAACAGCCGCTCCACGCGCTGCATCCGTGTCTTGGAAATGGCGTCCCGCATGTCGGCAACGCATGTGGAAAGCCGTTCGAAGCTGCTTTCCAGCTCAGGGTCGCTCGACCGTTCGCGCAGCTTGCGGGACAGTTCGTTGCGCGCCAGCACCATGTCCGACACGCCGTTCATCAACTGATCGATCAGCGATAGCGGCAAGCGGATGGTCCGGGGCACCGCCTGCGCGCCGCCCTGACGCACAGCCTCGATCGCGGGAGCAACGTCCGTCGCCGCCACCGGTCCTTCCTCGCGTGCGGCGAGGGCGCCAATCAGATAGTCGTCATTTTCATCCGGCAGCGCAGCGCCGATCGCCACCGCCTCGGCAAGTTCGGCGATCCGGTCCATAATGCCCAGCACGGCGCTCACCGTCGCCGGATCGGCGGTACGGTTTCCAGCGCGGATTTCCGACAGCACGTCCTCGGCCGCATGGCTCAGCCGTTCAAAACGCGGCAGGTTGAGGAAGCCGCAGCTGCCCTTTACCGTATGGAAGAAGCGGAAAATGGCGTCCAGCCGGTCGCGATCGCTGGGATCGGCCTCCCAGGCAACGACCTCGCCCGCCAGGGCTTCCAGCGTTTCCTGTGTCTCGGCAATGAATTCCTGAAGTAGTTCGTCCATTCCCTTGGCCTTCACGGATGCGCGCGACGGCACCATGGAGAAGGCGTGGTTAAAGGCTCGTTAAAGACGTTGAACAGCCAGCAAAAAGGGCGCCGCGATCATCATCGCGACGCCCTTTCCGGCTTGGGAAAGCGAAAGCTTAGCGCTCCGTCTTCTCTTCGACGGCATCGGCAGCGCGTTCACCCGCTTCGCGAGTGGCCTCGGCCTTGTTCTCCAAAGCGTCGGCGGCGTTCTCAGCGGCTCTCTCGGCATTGCCGGACAGGTTATCGGCCATCGCTTCCATGTTGCTGGCCTGGTTGTCGATGGCGTCCGCCTGATTCTCGTATGCGTTCTCGACCTTGTTTTCCTGCTTGGAATCGCACGCAGCAAGCGCGATCAAGCTGGCAAGGCCGAGGACTGAGACGATGGTTTTCACGGCGTGTTCTCCTGTTGCGCCCCCCTGGGGCTGACGTCATTCGGCAAGAATTCCGGCCGCGCAAAGCACCCAGAACTCTGACCGCGATCAACTGGTCGCACGGCAGATGGTTCCCGCCGCAGGCTCCTTTCGTCGCAGAAACGAATTATTTTTTGAGGTTATCGCGAATTTCACGGAGCAGCAGCACCTCCTCCGGGGTTGCAGCAGGCGCCTCATCGGGCTTGGGCATCAGCCTGTTCACTGCCCTCACCAGCAGGAAGATGATGAAGGCGAGGATGAGGAAATTGACCAGCACGGTCAGGAATTCGCCCCACCCCAACATGGCGACCCCTGCGCCCTTGAGGTCGGCATAGCTTTCCGGATTGCCCTTGAACCCGGCCGGTATGTCGCCGAGCCGGATGAAATAGCGGGAAAAGTCCGCCCCACCGAACAGATAGCCCACCACCGGCATGATCAGGTCATCGGTCAACGACTTGGTGATGGTGGCGAAGGCGCCGCCAATGATGACACCCACAGCCAGGTCGATCACGCTGCCCCGGTTGATGAATGTCTTGAATTCGGAAATCAGTCCCATGTGAGAACCCCTTGCACTGATTGCGTGTTTAACAGGATGAGCCGTTGCACCCGCTTCGACAACCACCTATTTCCGACATCGTAACAATGCCGAGGATGTTCCATGACGATCCTGCGCCGATTTTCCCCTGCTTTCCTCCTGCCTTTGCTGACAGCTTTTGCGCTGTCCGCCTGTGGCATCAACAGCGTCCCCACTGCGGAGGAAGCGGCCAAAGCCAAATGGGCCGACGTTCAGGCGCAATATCAGCGCCGCTCCAACCTGATCGGCAATCTGGTCGCCACCGTGAAGGCGGCCGGCAAGCAGGAACAGGACACGCTGGTGAAGGTCACAGAGGCGCGCGCCAAGGCGACATCGGTACAGGTCAACGCCGAGGATCTCTCCGACCCCGCCAAGGTCCAACAATTCCAGCAAGCGCAGGCGCAACTGAGCCAGGGCCTCGGGCGGCTTCTTGCATCGGTGGAGGCTTACCCCGACCTCAAGACCAACCAGAATTTCCTCGACCTCCAGTCACAGCTGGAAGGCACCGAGAACCGCATCGCCGTCGCCATTCGGGACTATAATGAAGCAGTGCGAGCCTATAATACGCGCATCCGCACCTTCCCTGACGCGATCGGTGCCAAGATCATCTATGGCGCCAAGCCGATGACCCCCTTCCAGGCAACCACGCCGGGAGCCGAAGAAGCGCCCAAGGTCGACTTCAGCAAGTAAGCGCCAGCGATGCTCCGCCGCCTGCTCCTGATCTTCGCGCTCCTGTCAGCGATGCTTGGCATGGCTCCGTCCGCCGGAGCCCAGAGCTTTCCGAAGTTCGACGACAAGGGCGTGGTGGATGCCGCGAACATCCTCGACCCCGCGCAGGAACAGGCGCTCAGCCAGAAGCTGATCGCGCAGAAGCAGGCGAGCGGGCGGTCGCTGGTGGTGGCCACCATTCCAGACCTGCAAGGCTATGACATATCGGACTATGGCTACCGCCTCGGCCGCGCCTGGGGGATTGGCGACAAGAATAACCAGGGCGTTTTGCTGATCATCGCACCCAATGAACGCAAGGTGCGGATCGAGGTCGGCTATGGCGTCGAAGGCATACTGACGGACGCGCTGTCGTCGCAGATTATCCGCAACGCGATCACGCCCCGCTTCAAGGCTGGCGACATGGCGGGCGGGATCGACGCGGGCGTCGATCAGATCACGTCGCTGCTCGCCCTGCCCCCGGACCAGGCGCGAGCACGTGCCGTGCAGGCGGAGGCCGAAGCCCGCCAGCAGGATAGCGGAGGCGGCGGCATCCTCGGCTTCTGGATCATCATGTTCTTTATCTTCTTCGTCCTGCTGCCACTGCTGTCACGAGCGCGCGGCGGCAAGCGCTATCGCCGTGGTGGCGGCGCGCCTGTCATTATCTGGGGTCCCGGCATGGGCTCTGGATGGGGCTCTGGCGGCGGGGGCGGATCAAGCTGGGGCGGTGGCGGAGGCGGCTTTTCAGGTGGCGGCAGTTTCGGCGGCGGCGGCGCCTCGGGGGGCTGGTGATGCAAGTCCTTCTCAATCAGGCCGACCACGACGTTGTCACCACCGCCGTCAAGGAAGCAGAGGCACAAACATCCGGCGAGATCGTGACGATCGTCACGCGCCGTTCCGACAGCTATCATGACGTCGGCCTCAGCTGGGCGGTGGTGGCCATATTCCTCGCTTTGTCTTCCGTGGCCGCGTTCCCGGCGCAGCTGCGCGCCTTTCTGTCCACTCTGCTGCTGGATTGGGAACATGAGCTTGCCGACTGGAAGCTCATCCTAAGCCTGACCGGCCTTCTTATCCTGACGTTTCTCGTGGTCCGCTATCTGCTCGCCATCATGCCGCTGCGGATGCTGATGACGCCGCGTGCCACCAAGGCCCGCCGGGTACGCCGCCGCGCGATCCTTCTCTTCCGCACCGCCGCCGAAGCCCGCACGCGCGGGCGCACGGGCGTCCTCATCTATCTCTCGCTTGACGAGCATCGAGCCGAGATCGTCGCCGACCGCGCGATTAACGAAAAAGTCGCGCCCGAAGCGTGGGGCGATGCGATGGCGGCGCTGATCGATGCGATCCGGGCAGGCCAGCCAGGTGAAGGGCTAGCACAGGCCGTGCGTCAGGTCGGCGCCGTCCTCGCGACGCATTTCCCGCGCGAGCATGATGACATCAATGAACTGCCCGACAGGCTGATCGAATTATGAGTGAACAGGATATGGCCGCCCCGGAAGAAATCATGTGGGCTGGCCGTTTCATCACCGCCAAGCGTCGCGGCAGATGGGAATATGTCGGCCGGGCGCGCGGCATCCATGCTGCCGTCATCCTCGCCATCGACGAGGATGCGGAAGGGCGGCGGCATGTGCTGCTCGTCGACCAATTCCGGGTGCCGCTTGGCCGCCGCTGCATCGAACTGCCCGCTGGCCTTGTCGGCGATGATGACGAAGGCGAGGCATCCGAACGCGCGGCCATCCGCGAACTGGAAGAGGAAACCGGATACCGCGCAGGTCACATGGAGGCCGCTGGCGAATTCTACAGTTCGCCCGGCATGGTGTCGGAAAGCTTCTGCCTTTTCCGCGCCCATGATCTGCAAAAGACGGGCGATGGTGGAGGCGTGGACGGGGAAGATATCCGCGTCCACCGCGTTCCACTGGATCAATTGGCGGGGCAGATCGCCGCCTGGCGTACCGAGGGCTTTGCCATCGACGTCAAACTGCTGCTGCTCCTCGGTGCCGAGCTGAGCCGCTAAACGTCACGGCACGCGATACCAAGCGGCTACCCTCTCCAGCGCCAGTGTCAGGACCAGCTTGCCCGCCCTGCTCGGCCATCCGAGCGCCCGCTCCGCCGCGACCAGCCCCTCGCCAGCGCAGGCAACCCGCCATAATATGTCGCTAAGCCCCGGCCCTGCGGCAGCGATGGCGGCATGAAAACGCTCCCGCGCGGACAACTGGGCCATGCTGGGATCCGGCACTCCCGAACCATTTCTTCGGCCACCCGTGGTAGGCGCTGGGTCCCATCGCATGGTGACGCGCGGCCCCAGCCCCGCTTTCTCCCAGTCAGCGCGCAACAACTCCCCCGCCCTGAAATAGCGCTCGCTCAGGTGACCACGTGCATGCAGCCATGCCAGCGGCGATTCGCCCATATTCACCGCCACCGTCTGGACATGTCCTGCGGGGTCCTCGATCTTCTGCTCCACATATTGGCTTCGCATCGGCTTCCTCCTTATGCATGAGTGATGCGAAGGGGCTTGCCACGACGAACCATTTGTAGGAAAGACGAAAAACCAAATAGGTGAAAAATCGGGAATAGGCATGATCACCCGGATTAGAGAAGTTCGAAAAGCCAAGGGTTTGACGCTGGAGCAGGTTGCTGCGCTCTGCCGCCCTGCAACCACGGCGCAGACGATCGGCAGGCTGGAAACCGGCACGCGAACCGTATCGGTCAACTGGCTAAATCGCATTGCCGACGCTCTGGGCGTTGGCTCGTCCGAGCTGGTAGCGCTGCCGGGCCAAAGCGTAGTGCCGGTCGCGGCGCTGCTCGGCCCGGAAGGCGCCCGCGCGCCCACCCGAAGCCTGTCCTTCCCCCCACCTGTGCCCGCCGACGCGATGATCGGCGTCCAGGTCTCGGCCAGCATCGGCGACTATCGCAGCGGCGATGAAATCTGGTGCCGCCGCATCGGCCCGGACGAATTTGCAAGCGCGCTGAACCGCGACATATTGCTGCCACGCCATGCCGGACGCTTCGTCTTCGGCAGACTGATCGGGCGAGAGGGTGACAAGTTGCAAATATTGCCGCTCGGCAGTGGCAGCCGTCAGCAGGTGATCAGCGACCCACCCTGGGGCGCCGTGGCGGTTCAATTGGTGAGACAATTGTAGCCAAAGCCGCGCTTCAGCCCTAACTCTCGATTAACCGCGATGCCTTAAGGGGGACAGCATGACGCTGAATGTCCTTACGCTCTCGACCCTGTTCCCGGACATGAGCCGTCCGAATTTCGGGGTGTTCGTCGAACGGCAGGCGCGGGAACTCGCCAGCCGCCCCGATGTCAATGTCACGGTGATCGCGCCGCTCGGGGTTCCGATCTGGCCGATTGGCCTTGGCAATCAATATGCGCCGCTCCGCGCCCTGCCGCGCAAGGAACGGTGGCAGAACCTCACCGTCTACCGCCCGATTTTTTCGACGATCCCGAAGATCGGCGCGCGCTACAATGTCGGCAGCATGACGCGCGCGATCCTGCCGCTGGTACGCCATCTGCATGAACAGCAGCCCTTCGACGTCATCGACGCCAGCTTCTTCTTCCCCGACGGCCCCGTGGCGCAGCGCCTGTCACGCGCCCTCGGCATCCCCTATTCCGTCAAGGCGCGCGGCGCCGACATCCATTATTGGGGCAAACGGCGCGACACGCGCGGCATGGTGAAACGCGCCGGGGCGGAAGCGGCGGGCCTGCTCGCCGTGTCCAGCGCAATGCGCCGGTCGATGGTCAAGCTGGGCATGGACGCGGAAAAGATCCGCGTTCACTATACCGGCGTCGATCTTGATCGCTTTGAACTGGCCGATCGCGCCGCCGCCAAGGAAGCATTGGGCTTTGAAGGCCCCGTGGTTCTGTGCGTCGGCGCGCTCATTCCACGCAAGGGACAGGAACTGCTGGTGCAGGCGCTTCCGCGTCTGCCCGGCATCACCCTGCTCTTCGCTGGTCAGGGTCAATATCGCCGGGCGCTGGAAAAGCAGGCGGAGGAACTGGCCGTTGACCGACGCATCGGCTTCCTCGGCTCCGTCCCGCATGACCGCCTGCCGCGCATTTATGCCGCGGCCGATGTGATGGCGCTGCCCTCCTCGTCCGAGGGGCTCGCGAACGCCTGGGTCGAATCGCTCGCCTGCGGTACGCCGATCGTCATCACCGATGTTGGTGGCGCGCGCGAACTGCTCGACCGACCGGAAGCAGGTCGGATCGTTGACCGGGACCCGGAAGCTATCGCGGCCGCGATCGGAGAGATTCTCTACAACCCGCCCGAGCGCGAAGCGGTGCGCGATGCAGCACTGCGCTTCACCTGGCAAGCCAATGCCGACCTTCTGCTCCATCATCTGAAGGGCATCGCCCGCAACGGCTAGGCCGGGTGGAGGGGTTCGCCTGTGAAGGACACCCCCCGCCCCTCTCAGATCATGGGCCGCAAGCCGCAACCGAGGGCGCTCGGCATCAGTGTAAATCGGTCACTTCTGGCAGGAAACAATGGCAGCGATCACGGACAGCGTCTCTTCCGGGTCACGCACGCGCACCGTGTCCAGCCCCAGTTCCTTGGCCGGATAGTCATTGCCGCCCGGAAAGATCGCGTCGCCAATAAACATCATCGCATCCAGAGCGATGCCGCTCGCGTCGCGCAACTTCTTGAGGCCATAGGCCTTGTCCACACCCTCGCGCGTGATGTCGATCGATGTCGCGCCGCCCATGTTGATCGACAGGCCGGGCAGACGCTCCCGCAGGTCGGCCTGAATGATACGGCGCTTGGCAAAGTCGGGGTCCCATCCCTCCTTCGCATGGATAGGAGCCTGCTGGCCCAGCGCGGAAAAGGTGATCTGGCTGCCCCGATCCTCGATCCGTTCGCCCCATGTTTCTTCCGGCACGAAACCGGTCGCTTCCAGCGCCTGATCGAAGGCGGCGAAGATGTTCTGCTTCTGCGCTTCGTCGAACAGTTCGGCATAGACTGGCGTCCATGCGCCTGCCTGATGCGTGAAAAGCTTGGTGCCAGTCGTCGGCATCAGCCACAGGCGCGACAGGTCCGCGCGGCCGGGCAGGCGGCTCGCTACCTGCTTGTCGAATTGCGGCCAGTCACCCCCGGAAATCACTGCAACATGCGCGACCGTCATCAGGTCAGCCAGCGCCTCCCCCATCTCCTCGCCCAAAGGTTGCTTGCTTTCCGCCAGCGTTCCGTCGAGATCAAAGGCGATCAACTCTTTCATTTGGGCAAGCTCCTGGACTCCATGTCGGCGCAGCTATCATCAATTGAGCGATCGGCAAATGCACGGAAGTGAGGAAATGATGCAGCACATGTCGTTGGAAATGGGAAGCGATTGGCTGCTGCTCGACCGTGGCCAGAGCTCGGAGGTTTTTCATATTGGCGACGGAAAAGTCATCAAGATCTTCCATCCCGCCGTGTCCGAAGAAATGATCGAGCGCGAAAGGGCGGCTGCCACACTGGCCGATTCCCTCGGCCTCCCCACCGCCGCACCCCGCGCGCGCGTCGAGGTCGATGACAAACGCGCCCTCATCTATCCAAAGATAGACGGCCCATCCGTCGCCAGAGCCATTCGCAAGAAGCCCTTCTCGGCGGCCTCCCTCCTCCGGGACATGGCTCGCCTCTTCCATAAGATGCACGGTCGCTCGGCATCCGGACTGCGCACGGTGAAGTCCGTGCTTAAAACCGATATCGAATATGGCCCGGCGCCCGATCGGCTCAAGCGCGCCGCCACCGATTACCTCGCTCGCCTCCCAGAGGGCAATCAGCTCCTCCACGGCGACTTCCACATCGACAATATTCTGGTCAATGATAACGGGCTGGTCGTCCTCGACTGGGCGAAGGCCGCGATCGGCGTGCCCGCCGCCGATGCCGTCAGGAGCGAGATGTTGATGCGGTTCGGCGAAGGCCCTGCCGACCCCATCACCAACATCTGGCGCGACTGGGCCGCCCGTCAGTTTGGCCTCGCCTATCAAAGGCAAAGCGGCGTCACGCCCGATCAGCTTTCCCGATGGCGTCCCATCGTCGCGCTAGCATGGCTCCGCGCGCGGCCTCCCGTCCGCAATGCAGCCTTCACCCGCTATCTGAACAACGCCCTACGCGGCGCGCGAATCCGGTCCTCAGCTGACCCGCGCAAGATTGATCCGCCGCACTGGTCCATCCGAACGGCGCTCCCCCTGCTGCCTCTCGTCGCAAAGCCGCTCCACGGCATTGTTCACCAGCATATCGAGGCCCTGATCGCTTAGCAGGCCGCCCCGGATCAGGCATCGGTCGATCAGCACCCGGCGGAACGCCGCATAGAGAGTCTGGTCCGGCGCGCCCGGATCGAGCCAGAATTCGTCCAGCGTCCCCCTATAAACAACGCCGGGCACCTTGTAGACAGCATGTCCCAGCACCAGCACCGGCTTGCCCTTGTTCAGCGCCAGCGTGCCGACCGTGCTGTTGACCGTCACCACGCCAAGCGACCGGCCCACCACCTGCGCGATGTCGAGGTCTGCAAGATAATAGACCCGATCCGCGACACCATATCGGGCTGCGAGCCGCCGCGTCAGCCGCTCCCAGGCGACCAATCCCGAATCCAGCGGATGCCGCTTCACCAACAGGTTAGTGCCCTCAGGTGCATATCGCGCGAAGCTCTTGATAACGAACCGCAAGGCCGCGCGCATATTGCCAAACGGCGAATGGACGCGAATCTGATAGTCCGAATCCAGCTGCAACGGCAGAGCGAAATAGGGCTTGTCCCGTATCGTCTCCCATTGCGCCCGCGACAAACGCACGTCACGCTTTCGCAGCATCAGCTTCTTGAACCATCCCGCCGCCTCCAGCAGGAAGCTTTGCGGCCGATGCGTGCGGTAAAATGGAAAGATCGGCCACATCATTGCCGACGCCAGCCCATTGCGCGTCGTATTCACCGCGCGCCTGCGGAAGGTCGAAGGAATTTGCGGCTCCCGCCCGCCCTCCGGCGGCAGGCCCAGCGCCTCGTCCAGATACCATTGCGGGTCGAGCGGCAACGTTGAATTGCCGTTCACCCCGTCCTCTTGCAACGTCATGAAATCCGGCCGGATATAGCCTTCCTCCAGCACATGGACGCGCAAGCCGCGCAGCCGCGCCATCTTGTGCGCGGACGCATGATAGGGGCGGCAATCGCCATACAGGATCAGGTCGGTGACGCCATGCTGGACGATATAATCGTCAAAGAAGAGCGGCCAGTTGCGGAAGGAACCACGATAATCGGTCGCTTCGCCCGGCCAATCGACCTTGTCGCCGCCGTTGATGTTGATCCGCAGCGCGCCATGCCCCCGCGCCCGCAAGGCGTCCGCCAGCATCGCGAAAAAGGGTCCATGCGGTCCCTGAAGAAAAAGGAAGGTCTTGGCTTGGCCGTCAGCCATGGAGATGCTCGGCAGACAAAGTCATAAATCTTCTAATTTTCCCCTGTAGCGTCCGCATTCGGATCAGCCATGAAATTGATGACGTCGATCCACTACCCAAACGCTCCACCATGATTTCGGGGCCGCAGGGCAGACCTGTTACCGGGTCGAGGTAACGTGGATAGAGAATCAGGGCGGCCGCCACAAGCTGGTCGATCGTCAGCTTGCGCCCTCGACGCGGATTGGGCTCGGCCAGGTCTCGCGTCAGGCCCCATCCGGCGTAGAATGGCATGCCATGCACCGTGACAGGCCGGTCTCGCAGCAGTGCCTCGAACCCGGTGAGCGATGACAGCACATGCACTTCGTCCACCGCCTGCACCAATGTCATCAGCGGTGCGCCACAATCGAGCGCGTCGGCATGTTCATGCACGACGGCGTCGCTCAAATGCCCGCGCCGCAGCCCGGCTTGCACATCGGGATGGGGCCGGTAGATGATATGGGCATCCGGCTCAGCCCGCCGCGCCCGCTTCAACAGGCCCAGATTGCCCTCGACCCCAGCGCCGCCAAGCTGGACCGACAGATCATCCTCCACCTGCCCGACGACCAGCACCGTGCGCTTGGCCGTTGGAAGGCTGGGCATCGACCCGCCATCCTGTCCGTATTTGGTGACGCCAGACGCCCGGATCATCGCACGGAGCCGAGCGGCGCGCTCCACTAGCGCCGGTGAAAAAGCATGTGTTGCAAGCAACGTCTCAAGATCGCTCGGCCCGCCCGCATCATAATAGATACCAGACCGGTCGATGACGACCGACCCCGGCGGCGTCAGCGCGGCCCCCAGCCCCTTCGACCGCAAGAAGCCATCCTCCACCCGCGCAACCGCAACGTCCGGCGCGTCCGCCTGCAAGGACGATGGCACCCGCGATGGCCAGACCGCCAGCGCCCCACCCTCGCGCCTTGCGCGCCGCACCCCGGCGCGTGGGGAAAGGAAGGGCGGCGAACGCACCCCATCCCATATGAACCGCCGCATCGCTTCGCGCTTCCAGAAAGCCATGCCGCTGGCGGCGGCGATATGCCGGTTGCCTTGCAGATGGCGGCCCCACTCCGCCAGTTGCGCGACGGCTTGCTCGACGCCCACCACCTGGCCGCTGAAACAATCCCGGTAGCTGGCCGCCGCGACCGCTCGCTTTGCCGCCAGCCGAAGCCGTTCAGGCGCGATCACTTCCCCATCAGGTCCATGCACAGCAACGCCCAGCATCCCCGCAATGATCGCCAGCTCATCGTCGGCCGCCGCGTGGACGGAGCGCGCCTGCGCCACCAGCGCCCAGGGATCATACGCCTTGGCTGACTGCCGCAGCGGAAGAATCACAATCTCATCCAGCCTCAAGCCCTCGCGGGGAAAACGACACCCCGCTCGCGCGACGAGCCTCACGCCCTCGCGCTGGCGACCCCAAAAGGCCCCGCCAACCCGCGCCGCCGCGATCTGGTCGATAACGCTGTCTGGAACCTCATCCGGCTCACTCGCCCGCTCGCGCAGAATGCTCACCGCCGCCACGCGCGGGGCAATTCCGGGAAAGGGCGGCGATCGCAGGAAGGGCAGCGGCGTCACTTCGTCAAATCCCGTCCGCACCCAGCAGAAAAGCAATTGTCCACAAAACTTTCATGCGCACCCCCGGCAGGGACGTCAAGCGGGCGCGCTAGCCGTCACATTCTCCAGCAATTGCATGATGATATCGAAATAGTCTCGCCATTGCGGCGCGCGCCACGCCTTGATACGCGCCATCTGCGCCTCGCGCTCGGGTGCATCCGGCAGCGCATAGGCTTCGATCAAACGCATCCATCCGAGCCCGTCCAATGGATCGAGATAGTCCGGAGCCTCTCCCCCAACTTCCCGATGCGCGACGATGTCGCTGCAAATCACCGGCACACCCACCGACAGCGCCTCGATCACCGGAATGCCGAACCCCTCCTCAAACGAAGGCATCAGCATCGCCCGCGCCCCCGCGACCAGCGCGTGCATTTCCGTGTCCGGCACGCTGCCCGCTTCGATGACATGGCCGCGCAGGATTTCCGCGCGCTCCAGCATGTCGACGACATTCTCATTTTCCCAGCCACGACGGCCGATCAGCACCAGCACCGGAGCCCGATCGCCCAAACGCTCCACCAGACGCCGCCACAGATTGAGCAGCAGCAGGTGGTTCTTTCGCGGCTCGATGGTCGAGATGTAAACGAAATAAGGCCGCGACGGCACCTCATGCCTATCGCCCCCGAATATATCGGGCGGGTCAGAGCCGAAATGGGCGACGCACAGGCTGCGCCCTTCCATGCTCCGCGTCATGAAGGGGCCAAGCGCATCAATCGTCGCCTGGCTGTTGCCGATGATGCCATCGGCATAGCGGTCGATCGTGCGAATTCGCCGCCGATGTTCCTCCGCCCCCTGCGGCCGCGCGAACTCCGGATGGGTGAGCGGGATCACATCATGCACAAGCGTCACGAAACGCGCGCCTTCCGCCCGCAGGATCGCGCCCACCTGATCCGGGTCGTCCAGATGGTGGGGCGATACCTGCAAATAGACGCGCGCGCTCCGGGCGCGAGGCACCGGGCGGGGTCGCAAAGCGATCAGGTGCCGGATCACCGCGGCCCGGCTCGCCGCCTCATCATTGGCGCTGCTGTTGCGCCAACGCGCCGCCGTGAAGGCCAGAAACTGCCGTACCGCCGCACTGTTCAGCCGCCCATAATAGCCGCCCGCCGGATGCACGGCGGCAAAGGCCAGCCGCTCCGGTATCCGCTCCAGCAACTCGCGCGCATAGACATATTCGACCCGGTCGATGCCGGTCGGCGCCGCATGGAAGCTGCGCGACAATAGCCGCGAAATGTCGAGGATGATCTCCGCCTTGCCATCCGCAGCCGCGACATAGCTTCTTGCTGGTTTCGATCGCAACGCCAGCCGGGCGCCGGGCGCCTTGAACGGTTTCAGCGCCATGTCAGCGCTTCTCCATCGGCTTTGTCATGAAATTCGCGCGGCTCAGAACTGGGCACGTATCTCTTCCGCCAGCGCTTCGAGGGCAGCGGGATCAGCGAAATTGCCTTGGGCATGGGCGGAAAAGCCCATCGGCCCACCCTGCCAGCGCGGCACGATATGAAAATGCAGGTGAAACACGGTCTGCCCGGCAGGCGCGCCGTTGAACTGGGCGACATGGATGCCGTCGGGATCGAGCGCCTTGGCCGTCGCCTTGGCGACTTTCCTCACCGTGGCCATCACCTGCGCCAGCGCATCCTCCTCGATCTCAAGGATGTTGCGCGCCTTCGACCATTTGGAAATGACCAGGCTGTGTCCCTTCGACTGCGGCTGGATGTCGAGGAAGGCATATGTATACGCATCCTCATACAGCTTGGTCGAAGGGATCTTGCCCTGAAGGATAAATGCAAAGACATTGCCTTCGTCATAGGTGCCCTCAAGGCTCATGCCGCGTTCCTCAGCTCAGATAATGAGCCGTGGTCTTAGCGGCGACTTCCTCCGCCGTCACGCCCGGCGCGAGTTCAACGAGCTTGAACGGGCTGTCATGGTCGGCGCGCATGAACACGCACAGGTCGGTGACGATCATGTCGACCACATTCTTGCCGGTCAGCGGCAGGGTGCAGGCCGGGATGAACTTGGGCGTGCCGTCCTTGGACGTATGTTCCATGACGACAATGATCTTCTTGACGCCCGCGACCAAATCCATCGCGCCGCCCATGCCCTTGATCATCTTGCCGGGGATCATCCAGTTCGCGATATCGCCATTTTCCGCGACTTCCATCGCGCCCAGCACGGTCAGGTCGATATGCCCGCCCCGGATCATGGCGAAGCTATCGGCGCTGGAGAAATAGGCGCTGTTCGGCAATTCGCTGATCGTCTGCTTGCCCGCATTGATGAGGTCGGCGTCTTCGTCACCCTCATAGGGAAAGGGACCGATACCCAGCATGCCATTTTCCGACTGGAGCGTCACTTCCACGCCAGCGGGAATATGATTCGCCACCAGCGTCGGGATACCGATGCCCAGATTCACATAGAAACCGTCCTTCAGCTCCTTCGCCGCCCGCGCGGCCATCTCGTCACGGCTCCAGGCCATTATGCGGTCTCCCTCTGGCGAACGGTGCGGAATTCGATCTTCTTCTCGTAAGGCGCGCCGACGATCATGCGCTTCACATAGATGCCGGGCAGGTGGATCGCGTCGGGATCAAGGCTGCCGACCGGCACCACTTCCTCGACTTCGGCGACGCAGATCTTCGCGGCGGTCGCCATCGGCGCGTTGAAGTTGCGCGCAGTCTTGCGGAAGATCAGGTTGCCGCTTTCGTCAGCCTTCCATCCCTTGATGATCGCCACGTCAGCGAAGATGCCACGTTCCAGGATATAGTCCTGCCCGTCGAAGCTCTTCACTTCCTTACCCTCGGCAACCGCCGTGCCGACGCCCGTCTTGGTGTAGAAGCCCGGAATGCCCGCGCCGCCCGCGCGGCAGCGCTCAGCCAGCGTCCCTTGCGGACAAAACTCCACCTCCAACTCACCGGCCAGATATTGCCGCTCGAATTCCTTGTTCTCGCCGACATAGGAGGAGATCATCTTCTTGACCTGCCGGGTCCGCAGCAGCTTGCCGAGCCCCTCGCCGTCAATCCCGGCGTTGTTGGAGGCGATGGTGAGGTCCTTGACCCCCGAATCACGGATCGCGTCGATCAGACGCTCGGGAATTCCGCAAAGTCCAAAGCCGCCTGCACAAAGGTGCATGCCATCGAAGAGAAGGCCCTCCAACGCAGACGCAGCATCGGGGTATAGCTTCTTGACCATCGCTTTTCCTCCTCCTGAATGGCTTCAGCCCATAGGGGGAAGCAGCCGGAGGGTCAATTTGCTGCAATGGCGAAAGTAGCGCTCCGGTGTTTCTGCGAAGGCAGGGAACCCAGTCCCGCCCTCACCTGGTCACTCCTGCCTGCGCAGGAGCACAAAGCGCTTAAATCAAGCCGGCAAGCGGGCTGGACGGATCGGCATACATGCGCTTCCCCATCCGCCCGGCGCGATAGGCCATGCGCCCGGCTTCCACCCCGGCCTTCATAGCCGCCGCCATCAGCACCGGGTCCTTCGCTTCAGCAATCGCCGTGTTCATCAGAACGCCGGTGCAGCCCAACTCCATCGCCTCTGCCGCTTCCGACGCCGTGCCCACGCCCGCATCCACCAGCACCGGCAGCTTCGTGCCCTCCACGATCAGGCGGATCGTCACCCGGTTCTGGATACCCAGTCCCGACCCGATCGGCGCGCCCAGCGGCATGATCGCCACCGCGCCCGCATCCTCCAGCCGCTTGGCCGCGATCGGATCGTCAACGCAATAGACCATCGGCTTGAAGCCTTCCTTGGCCAGCACCTCGGTCGCGCGCAAAGTCTCCACCATGTCGGGGTAAAGCGTCCGCGCCTCGCCCAGCACCTCCAGCTTCACGAGATCCCAGCCGCCCGCTTCCCGCGCCAGCCGCAGCGTGCGAATTGCCTCCTCGCCAGTGAAGCAGCCCGCCGTATTGGGCAGATAGGTGATCTTCTTAGGGTCGATGAAGTCGGTCAGCATCGGCGCCTTGGGGTCCGACACATTGACGCGCCGCACCGCCACGGTGACGATCTCCGCCCCCGAAGCCGCAACCGCCGCCGCATTCTGCTCGAAATTCTTGTACTTGCCCGTGCCCACGATCAACCGCGACCGAAAAGTCTTGCCCGCGACGCTCCAGCTGTCGTCATCCACCGCCGACACATCGCCGCCGCCAACAAAATGCACGATCTCCAGATCGTCGCCATCCTCGACGCACACCTGCGCCAGTGTCGAGCGCGGCACGACCTCCAGGTTGCGCTCCACCGCGACCTTTTCCGGCACGAAGCCGAGTTCGCTCGCCAGTTCCGCCAGCGTCATGCCCGCGCGCACGCGGCGATGCTCGCCATTGATGGAGATCGATACTGTTCCGTCAACGTGCAATGCTCTGTCCTGTCTCTTACGAAAGAAGGTGTCTCGACTTGGCGGGACACGAAAGGCTAAGGATTACGGCGCATATAGGGGCCACGACACCCCTGCCGCAACATGCTAAGGGGGATTGCCATGGCCGACGCGCGGAAAATCTTTGTGTTGAACGGCCCCAACCTCAACATGCTGGGCACGCGGGAGCCGGAAATCTACGGCTATGACACGCTGGACGACATTGCCGAGCGGATGGAGGATGCCGCCACCCGCGCCCATGTCGAAATCGATTTCCGCCAGTCCAATCATGAAGGCCACCTGATCGACTGGCTTCAGGAAGCGCATGAGGAAGGCGCGCATGCCGTCATCCTCAATCCCGGCGGCCTCACCCACACCTCCATCGCGCTCCACGACGCGATCAAGGGCATCAGCGTGCCCGTCATAGAGGTACACCTGTCCAACCCGCACAAGCGCGAGCCATTCCGCCACAAAAGCTATGTCGGCATGGCGGCAAAGGGAACGATCGCCGGTTTCGGCCCGCTCTCCTACATGCTCGCACTGGAAGCCGCGCTCGAGCTGTAACTCGTCGCTCAAAAGTTGCGCTTTGCCCCAAATGCGCATAGGCGCGGGCATCGCATAAGACATTTTACGGTCCAGGGACTTCAAATGAACGATAAGGCTGAAAAGGGCGCAATGCAGGTCGACGTGCAGCTGGTGCGGGATCTCGCCGCCCTGCTCGACGACACCAACCTGACGGAAATCGAGGTGGAGGACGGCGATCGCAAGATCCGCGTCGCTCGCAAGGCCGCAAACGCCGCCGCCGTCGCCTATGCGCCCGCTCCTGTGGCAGCCCCGGCCGCTGCCGCGCCGGTGGCCGCGCCCGCAGCAGCCCCTGCCGAAGCCGCAGCTGCTGTTGCCGCCAACGCCGTTCGCTCGCCGATCGTCGGCACCGCCTATCTGTCGGCAGAGCCGGGCGCAGCGCCCTTCGCTGCCGTCGGTTCGACCGTGAAGGCAGGCGACACCGTGCTGATCGTCGAAGCGATGAAAGTCATGAACGCCATCACCGCGCCGAATGCTGGCACGGTCAAGGCTGTCCTGGTCGATAACGGCCAGCCGGTCGAATATGACCAGCCGCTGATCGTCATCGAATAAGGCGCGCCCATGGCCATCGAAAAGCTGCTGATCGCGAACCGGGGCGAAATCGCGCTCCGCATCCACCGCGCCTGCCATGAAATGGGCATCAAGACGGTGGCGGTCCACTCCACCGCCGACGCTGACGCCATGCATGTGCGCCTTGCCGACGAAGCGATCTGCATCGGGCCGCCCGCCGCCAAGGACAGCTATCTGAACGTCGCAGCGATCATCTCGGCCGCTGAAATCTCCGGCGCGGATGCCATCCATCCGGGCTATGGCTTCCTGTCGGAAAACGCCCAGTTCGCGGAAATCGTGGAAGCGCATGGATTGGCCTTCGTCGGCCCCAAGCCTGAACATATCCGCATCATGGGCGACAAGGTCGAAGCCAAGCGTACCGCAGGCGCGCTCGGCCTGCCGCTGGTCCCCGGCTCCGACGGCGCGCTCTCCAGCGTCGAGGAAGCCAAGGCAGTCGCCGCGAAGATCGGCTATCCCGTCCTCATCAAGGCGGCATCGGGCGGCGGCGGTCGCGGCATGAAGGTCGTGCCGTCCGAAGACCTGCTCGAAACCTCGATGAAGCAGGCGGGCAGCGAAGCCAAGGCGGCGTTCGGCGACGACACGGTCTACATGGAAAAATATCTGGGCAACCCCCGGCATATCGAATTCCAGGTGTTCGGCGACGGCAACGGCAACGCCATCCACCTTGGCGAACGCGACTGCTCGCTCCAGCGCCGCCACCAGAAGGTACTGGAGGAAGCCCCCTCCCCTGTCCTTTCCGCCGCAGAGCGCGACCGGATGGGCGAAGTCGTGCGCAAGGCGATGGCCGACATGGGCTATCGCGGCGCTGGCACGATCGAATTCCTGTGGGAAGACGGCGAATTCTACTTCATCGAGATGAACACCCGGCTTCAGGTGGAACATCCGGTGACGGAAATGATCACTGGCCTCGACCTCGTCCGCGAACAGATCCGCGTCGCCGAGGGCAAGCCACTCTCTGTCGAGCAAGCGGACATCGAATTCCACGGCCACGCCATCGAATGCCGCATCAATGCGGAGGACCCCAAGACCTTCGCGCCATCGCCCGGCACCGTCACCAGCTATCACGTTCCGGGCGGCATGCACGTCCGCGTCGATAGCGGCCTCTATCAGGGCTACCGCGTACCGCCTTACTACGACAGCATGATCGGCAAGCTGATCGTCTACGGCCGCACCCGCGAAGGCTGCATCATGCGGTTGAAGCGCGCGCTGGAGGAATATGTGATCGAGGGCATGAAGACCACGATTCCGCTCCACCAGAAGCTGCTCAAGGACCCCGAATTCCTGAACGGCGACTACACGATCAAGTGGCTGGAAGAGTGGTTGGCCAAGGACGAACAGGCGTGAAGGTCATCGTGGTATGAGGGCCACCATCTGGCACAACCCCCGCTGCTCCAAATCGCGCGCCGCGCTCGCGATTCTTGAGGGTACGCCGGGCGTTGAGGTCGAGATAGTGGAGTATCTAAAGACCCCGCCCAGCCGCGCCGAAATCGAAGCGGTGCTGGCAAAGGCGGGCGTCCGTCCTTCTGAGGCGCTCCGCAAGGGCGAAGCCGTGGTGAAGGAAATCGGCCTCTACGTGACGGACGACAAGGCCGTCCTCGACGCCATGGCGCAACACCCGATCCTGATCGAACGCGCCATCGTCATCACGGAAAAAGGCGCCGTCATCGCCCGCCCACCCGAACGCGCAACCGAAGTCCTCTAACCCCACCCAATCCTCATCGTCACCCCGGGCTTGACCCGGGGTCCCGCTTCTTCTTCAAGAGCGCACCGCATGGATCGCGAAAGAAAAGGCGGCTGGGTCTACATCATGTCCAACCGCTATCGCGGCACGCTGTACGTCGGCATAACTTCGGACCTCCCTTCCCGCATCCACCAGCACCGCTCCGGCACCGGCTCCGACTTCTGCGCCCGCTACGGCCTCACCCGCCTCGTCTGGGCCGAACGCAGCGATGACATCGCCGCCTGCATCGAACATGAAAAGCGCCTCAAACGCTGGCGGCGAGAATGGAAATACGACCTGATCGAGCGCGCCAATCCCGACTGGCGGGACCTATTCAACCTGCTGGCATGAAAAGGCAGCGGGACCCCGGGTCAAGCCCCGGGGTGACGAGATGGGTGGTTAGGGGAACGTCAGGTTATAAGGTGGCAACGGGGCAAAGCTGACGCTACCATCCTATAATGGATTTCTCGGGCCTCCTTATAATCCCCCTCGCTGCAATAATCACTGCGGCGTGGATCGTTGGCGCTGCCGTTATGTCGAAGCGAGGCCCCGGTTTCCGCGCGCCATTCCTCCTCTCTTATGGGCTGAGCGTCATTTTCATGGAGCCGTGGAAGATAGCGTCTTGGGAGCATGTCGGCATGTTTGCGGTCATGCTTGCTATACTCGCCCTGTGGGTAGCATTCGGATGTCTTGTAGGCGGTTTGCCTGCTGCTTTGATCACTACCGTGGTGGGCAAGCTACGACAGCGCTTCAAATGACAGCGGACCGGCTTCTGTCAGCTTGCGGTCAATTGAAGTCGGATGGCCAATGAAGCTCGTTTAACGACGCGCTCTCCAGTTCGGCACCCCGGACGTGACCCTAGGTCCCGCTTCCTCCTCCCGATCGGCGCCAGAGAAAAAAGAGATGGGTCAGGGCCGGGGTGACGAATAACGACGCGAAAATATCGACCGTTACCCAACGACCACAGTAATCTCAAAAACCATCCTATTTCTCCAACACCGCGCGATTTCACCCTGTCCTATTCCGCATCGGCGCGCTTATCCTCGATCCCTCTTTGAAACGTCCGGCACATGCGCCCTCGCGCACACGCGCGCTCAGGCTCGCGTGCGCATATGGTGTGAACTTCGGCGGAAAACCGCCATTTTTCGCCACTCCGTTAGCCAGTCCGCAAAAGCAGCTCCTATTTTCATCTGCCCCTCCGGACAGCGTGCCCAATCATGGGGACGGCCATCTCAACCAACCCCACTGGAGCCACCCAGCATTACCCGCTATCCCCTGCGCCCATGGCCCAGAATCATCTCTACCTCGTCGACGGCAGCGGCTACATCTTCCGCGCCTATCACCAGCTTCCGCCGCTCACCAACAAGCATGGTCAGCCCGTCGGCGCGGTCTATGGCTACACCACGATGCTCTGGAAGCTGGCCGAGGAACTGGGCAAGGCGGAAGGCCCGACCCATCTCGCGGTGGTACTGGACAAGGGCAGCCACACCTTCCGCAACGACATGTACGACCAGTATAAGGCGAACCGTCCGCCCGCGCCGGAGGATCTGGTCCCGCAATTTCCGATGATCCGCGACGCGACCCGCGCCTTCTCCCTCCCCTGCATCGAGGAAGCGGGCTTCGAAGCTGACGACATCATCGCCAGCTACACCAAAGCCGCTGTCGCAGCGGGCTGGCACGTCACCATCGTCAGTTCCGACAAGGACCTGATGCAGCTTATCCAACCCGGCGTCGACATGTACGACACGATGAAGAATGAGCGGCGCGGCGCCGACTATGTGATGACGAAGTTCGGCGTCCAGCCGGAGCAGCTGGGCGACGTTCTCGCGCTGATGGGCGACAGCGTCGACAATGTCCCCGGCATCCCCGGCATCGGCCCCAAGACCGCCGCCAAGCTGATCAGCGAATATGGCGGGTTGGAAGCCGCGCTTGAGGCCGCGCCTTCGATGAAGAAGTCGAAGATGCAGGAAAATCTCATCGCCCATGCGGACATGGCACGCCTGTCGCGCAGGCTGGTGGCACTGCACGACGGCATGGACCTGCCCGAACCGCTGGAAGACCTGACGCTAAAGGGCATTCCGCCTGAACCGCTCCAGACCTTCCTGGAACATCACGGCTTCAAGTCGCTCCTGACCCGCCTCGGCGCGCCCGCCGCCGCCGTCGCGGTCGCGACCGCCGCGCTCGCCGTTACGGAAAGCACGCCCCCGTCCGCCCCGGTCCTCGAAGAAGAGCCGCCGATCGACCGCAGCCTCTATGAAACGGTGGTGACGGAAGACGCGCTCGATCGCTGGATCGCCGCCGCCCATGCCGAGGGTTTCGTCGCCGTCGATACCGAAACGGACATGCTCGACTGCGTATCCTGCGCGCTCGTCGGGGTGAGCCTGGCCGTCGGGCCGAACGCGGCCTGCTACATCCCGGTGGGTCATGGCGGGAAGGACATGTTCGCGGAGAAGCCCGAACAGCTTGCCAAGGACCTCGTCCTTGCAAAGCTCAAGCCGCTGCTCGAAGACGACAGCGTCCTCAAGATCGGCCAGAACCTCAAATATGACCTGACCGTGATGCGCCGCCACGGCATCGAAATCGCACCCTTTGACGACACCATCGTCATGAGCTTCGACCTCGACGCGGGACAAAGTCTCGCAGGTCACGGCATGGACGAAGCGGCCAAGGTCCACCTCAATCACATCTGCATCAGCTTCAAGGATGTATGCGGCACCGGCAAGAGCCAGATCAGCTTCGCCGAAGTCCCGCTCGACAAGGCGACCGAATATGCCGCCGAGGACGCCGACGTCACGCTGCGCCTGTGGAAGATCTACAAGAACCGCATCGCCAATGAAGGCGCGACCCGCGTCTATGAACTGGTGGACCGCCCGCTTGTCTCCGTCATCGCGAAGATGGAGCATGAAGGCATCAAGGTCGATCGCGAAGCCCTCTCCCGCCTCTCCGCCGAATTCACCGCCGAAATCGCCAAGCTGGAAGGCGAAATCCACGCCATTGCGGGCCAGCCTTTCGCCATCGGATCGACCCAGCAACTGGGCGCGATCCTGTTCGACAAGATGGGCTACAAGGGTGGCAAGAAGGGCAAGTCGGGCGCCTATTCCACCGACGTCACCATCCTTGAGCAATTGAAGGCCCAAGGCGCGGAAATCGCCGGAAAGATTTTGGACTGGCGCCAACTGTCCAAGCTCAAATCGACCTACACCGACGCGCTCCAGGCCCAGATCAACAGGGACAGCGCCCGCGTCCACACCAGCTATTCACTGTCCGGCGCGCAGACAGGCCGCCTGTCCTCGACCGATCCCAACCTGCAAAACATCCCGATCCGCACCGAAGTGGGCCGCCAGATCCGCCACGCCTTCGTCGCCGAACCGGGCAACGTCATCCTGGCGGCAGACTACAGCCAGATCGAACTGCGCCTCGCCGCCCATATCGCCGATGTCCCGGCGCTCCGAGAAGCCTTCCTTGCAGGCGAAGACATTCACGCCGCCACGGCCCAGCAGCTGTTCGGTGAAGTGAACCGCGACACGCGCGGTCGAGCCAAGACGATCAACTTCGCCATCCTCTACGGCATTTCCCGCTGGGGCCTCGCCGGACGGCTGGAGATCAGCGCCGACGAAGCGCAGGACATGATCAGCCGCTATTATGAGCGCTTCCCCGGGATCAGCCTCTACATCACCGAAACCCTCGAAAAGGCGCGCGCGCGCGGCTACACTGAAACGCTCTTTGGCCGCAAAACCTGGTTTCCGCGCATCAAGGCACCGATCCAGCACGAGCGCCAGGGCGCCGAACGCGCCGCCATCAACGCCCCCATCCAAGGCACCAGCGCCGACATCATCAAGCGCGCCATGGCCCGCATGGGACCTGCGTTGGCGGCGCAAGGGCTGCCCAATGTGAAGATGCTGCTCCAGGTCCATGACGAACTGGTCTTCGAACTACCGGAAGCGGACGTGGAACAGGCAAGCACCGTCATCCGCCACGTCATGGAAACCGCCGCCGAACCGATCGTGAAGCTCAGCGTGCCGCTAGGCGTTGAAATCGGTCACGGCCCAAGCTGGGGAGCGGCGCACTGATATTTCGCGCAGAGGCGCAGAGGGCGCAGAAGCTGGCTAAGGCGCGAGTTTTCTGGTTCACGCGGAGGTGTCGCGCTGAGAGGCGAAGCCATATCGCCAAATCGGCAGTCCCACCTAGCTGGACATTGATAAGACAGAGGCTGCGCCGCCTTTTTCTCCGCGCCTCCGCGTGAACTAAATCGTCTTTGCGCCCTCTGCGCCCCTGCGCGAATCAAAAAGCCATCAATTCCGTGCGTACCGATCCTCGTATCGCACGATGTCATCTTCACCCACATAAGAGCCAGTCTGCACCTCGATAAACACCATCGGGATGCGGCCCGGATTTTCGATCCGGTGAACGGCGCCTACCGGCACATATACGGACTGGTTCTCCGACAGCAGCTGAACGTCTTCGCCCACCGTCACCTTGGCCGTCCCCTCGACGACGATCCAATGTTCCGATCGATGGAAATGGCTTTGCAGGCTGAGCGAGGCGCCAGGCAGAACTGTGATGCGCTTCACTTGGAAGCGCGAGCCGACGACTAGGCTCTCATACCAGCCCCACGGCCTATGATCCTTCGGGAAAGCCTCCGCCTGCGGCGCGCCCTTGCCCTGCAGCGCCTCCACGACCAGCTTCACATCCTGCGTGCGCGATTTGTCGGCGATCAGCACCGCATCGTTCATAGCCACCGCCACGATATTGTTGAGACCGAGCCCGACCAGTTCCAACCCCTCGCTCTCCGACCGCAGCAATGTGTCGCGGCAATCCAGCGCCGTCGCAGCGCCCGATAGCGCCACGCCATTCTCATCCGGCTGCGAATGGCTCCACACCGCATCCCAGCCGCCAAGGTCGGACCATTCCGCATCGAACGGCACGACCGAGAGATTGTCGGCCCGCTCCATGATCGCATAGTCGATGGCGACGCTTTCCGCCTGCCCCCAAGGCTCTGCAGCCAATCGAAGGAAGCCGAGATCGCTCTCCGCCTGCTCAACGGCAGCTCGCACAGCCGACAGGATCGCAGGCGCATATTGCTCGAAAGCGGCGATCAGGTCCTTTGCGGCAAAGAGGAAGATGCCCGCATTCCACAGATAATCGCCCGTCGCCAGCATCTCTTCAGCCCGCGCCGCATTGGGCTTTTCGACGAAACTGGCGAGCTTGATCGGCGAACCAGAACCATCGGGCTTGTTCTGTGCCTGAAGATAGCCATAGCCTGTTTCCGGTCGCGCCGGCTTGATCCCGAAGGTGACGAGGTCGCCCGCCTGCGCCGCGCCCAGCCCCTTGCCCACGGCTGCATGAAATGCTGCGACATCCGGCACGACATGGTCGGACGGCGCAACCAGCATGATCGCGTCCGGCTTGCGCGCCACCAGATGCAGCGCGGCAGCCAGGATAGCGGGCGCGGTGTTGCGCCCTTCCGGCTCGATCAGGATCGCCTGCGGGTCAATATTTTCCTTCGCCAGCTGCTCGGCAATGATGAAGCGGAACAGCGAATTGGTAAGGACCAGCGGCCGGTCAAAGGAAAATCGCTCGGCCTTGCCAGAAAGACGCCGCGCGACCGACTGGAACAATGTCGTCTCGCCCAGCAGCGGCACGAATTGTTTGGGATAGGATTTGCGCGACAGCGGCCAGAGCCGAGTACCCGACCCTCCCGCAAGAATGACGGGCGTGACCTCGACATGAGGCGCGTTGCTTGTCGACATGAAATCCTGGCCGCGAAGTGGAACTGAGGCAAAGCTCTAAAGGATCAGCGGCCAGAGGCAAGCGCTTCAAAAAAGGGACGGCACGATGGCCGTCCTAGTCGAACAGTTCTTCCAGGAAGCTCTTCTTGCGCTTCTTTTGATAATATCGGCCCTCGTCGCGATAATCGCGATCCGGCCGATAGGGAACCTGCTGAGGCGCCGGGGTTGCGGCAGAGCCTGACCGCTCGATGATCTTGTCGAGTTCGCCCCGGTCCAGCCACACGCCGCGGCATTGCGGGCAATAATCAATCTCTACCCCCTGCCGATCCGTCATCGAAAGTCCGACATGACAGACCGGGCAGAGCATGGCCGACACGGCTTCGGGAGTGCGCATCATTATTCCCGTTCACCGGTCAGGCTAAGCAGCATCTGGAACAGGTTCACGAAGTTCAGGTACAACGACAGCGCACCCATGACCTGCATCTTCTGCGCCACTTCATGGCCAGCATAGGCAAAATATTCGGACTTGATCCGCTGCACGTCCCACGCCGTCAGACCGGTGAAGACCACGACGCCGATGATCGAGATCACCATCTGCATGGCCGACGAGCCAATAAAGATGTTGATGAGGCTGGCGACCAATATGCCGATCAGACCCATGATCAGGAATGAGCCCATTTTCGACAAGTCACGCCCGGTGGTATAGCCCCACAACGCCATGGCGAGGAACATCACCGCCGCCGAGAAGAAGGCCTGCGCGATGCTCGCCCCGGTGAAGACCAGGAAGATGCTGGCCAGCGACACGCCCATGACGGCGGAAAAGGCCCAGAAGGCCATCCGCGCGCCAGCCGTCGTCATCTTTTCGATGCGAAAGCTGAAGAAGAACACGAACGCCAGCGGTGCGAAGATCGCCACCCATTTGAGCGGCGTGTTGAAAATCGCGGCGGCCAGCGCGGGCGTACTGCCGATGAAGGCAGCGACCAGGCCAGTGATGACCAGGCCGATCCCCATATTACGGAAGACGCCCAGCATGTGACTGCGCAGCCCGGCGTCACGTTGCGCCGCCTGCGTCGTCCCATAAGTCGGTGTACGAACGGGATTGTTCACGGCGTTAAAACTCCATCCTTCAACAACAAACATCATGTGGATCGAGTGGCTCGGCGCGGTCTTCGTGAGGCTAGAGGGGGGACAGCCCCACGAACCTGCACCGAGCGCACTCGATGCGGTCCGACATCACAGCTGGATCAACTCCAACCGCCAGAGGGGCCCGGCCCGCACAAGCAATATCGGAAGTAGAACGCAGGAACGCAACCCATCGGCCCGCCAGCAACAATTTGTTACAAGTCCACGCGAGAGTTGACGGGTCAGTTGAACCGCCGCATGGCTTCGCTCCATGAGCGACCAGTTCACCCCTGCCGAGCAGCATGCCGACGCGCCCTTGCGCCTCTTCAACAGCCTGACCCGTACGGTCGAACCTTTCGCTCCGATCGACGCGAACCACGCGAACCACGCGCGCGTCTACAGCTGCGGCCCTACCGTCTATAATTATGCCCATCTCGGCAATCTTCGCGCCTATGTCTTCACCGACACGCTGCGTCGCACGCTGCTGTGGAAGGGCCTGGACGTCACTCACATCATCAACATCACCGACGTCGGCCACCTGACCAGCGACGCCGACGCGGGTGATGACAAGATGGAGGCCGCCGCCCGTGCCCAGGCGAAGAGCATCTGGGACATAGCGGCCCATTATACCGACGCCTTCAAGCAAAATATCGCGGACCTCAACATCATGGCACCCAGCGAATGGACTGTCGCGACCGACTATGTCCCGCAGATGATCGAGTTCGCGAAGAAGATCGCGCCAACGCACTGCTACGAGCTGGAAAGCGGCCTCTATTTCGACAGCAGCACCGTTCCCGACTATGGCGCACTGGCGGGCGGGCGGGACGATGCTGCCCACGCCCGCATCGATCCGGTAGCGGGCAAGCGCAACCCGTCGGACTTCGCCATCTGGCGTAAGTCCCCACCGGGCGACCAGCGCCAGATGGAATGGGATTCCCCTTGGGGCAAGGGCGCGCCAGGATGGCATCTCGAATGCTCGGTCATGAGCGAGGCGCGCCTTGGTCATCCGTTCGACATTCACACCGGCGGCATTGACCATCGGGAAATTCACCATCCCAACGAGATCGCGCAGAATCAGGCTTATTGCGGCTGCAGCGATGCGCAACCCGGCTTCACCGGTGCGCGCTGGTGGATGCACAACAATTTTCTCGTCGATCGCCAAGGCAAGATGAGCAAGTCGAAGGGCGGCTTCACCACCCTCTTCTCGCTGATCGACGCGGGCGTGCATCCGCTCGCCTACCGCCTGCTGTGCCTCGGCGCCCATTATCGCAGCGAGCTGGAGTTCAGCGCCGAAAGCGTCGGCGCGGCGCTGACCCGGCTCAAACGTCTGATCATGGCCGTAGAGGGGCTGAAAAGCCGCGCCGAAGGCGTAACCTGGCAGTCGCCCCGCCTCGATTACCTTCGCGCCAACCTTCACCCCAAGCTCGCGCCGCTGCTCGAACAGTTCGACGCCGCGATCAGCGACGACCTGATGACCCCGCGCGCTCTACCACTGCTGGAAGAGGCGATTGCCATCAAGAAGGTGCCGGTCGATGAGAAGCTGTGCCTGATCGCCGCGTTCGATCAGGCGTTGGGGCTCAACCTCCTTCAACTGAGCCGCGCGGACCTTCGGATCATGCCCAAGGACGCGGAAACGACGCCCGCCGAGGTGGAGGCGGAACTCGACCGTCGCCAGAATGCTCGTGCGGAAAAGGATTTCGCCCTGTCGGACCAAATCAGGGATGCTCTCATCGAACGTGGCATCGACGTCATGGACGGTGACCCGCAGCGCTGGGAATGGCGGCCAAGGCTAGGGTAAATCCTTTATTTACCATATGTTACGGTTTCGTAATAATGCGCCAGTCCGTGTCGCGCGCGCGCCTGCCCGGCTGGACAGACCAGTGCAGGAAGCGCACCATCCGCTCATGAAATGGCACATTCTGACAGCTCTGCTCCTGTTCGGGAGCCCGGTGGCCACTCCGCCTGCCGTCGCCCAGCATTTCATGTTCGAAACCGGCACCACGCTGCGCGCAAAGTGCCGCAACAAGGCGCCGGAATATGCGCTGGCCTGCACCGCGTACATCGTCGGCGCGGTGGACGGCATCAAGAAGGACGTGTTCATTGGTCGCGCCCAGCCTAATTGCTGGCCTGACCGGATGCTGGCGGAAGAAGTGCGACGCATCGTCGTCGCCTATCTTGAACGCTATCCCGACCAGCGCAACGCCCCGGCCTCGGTCATCGTCAGTATCGCGCTGAACGAGCATTATCCTTGCAAGAAGTGAAGCGGCGGAACTTGGTTCGCGCAGCACGTCGACAATCCGCTGCACCTGAAACCCGCCTTCTCCGCGCCGCATCCCGGATGGGGATGGTATAAACTTGCTTTGATTCCTACATGGGCGTAGGGGCGACCACTATTTTTAGCATTGGGAGACATGACGTGACGGCGAAGTGGACGCCGGAAAGCTGGCGGGAACATAAGGGCATTCAGATGCCCTTCTATCGTGACGCACAGGCGCTGGCCGCCGTAGAAGGTCAGCTCAGCCAGTTTCCCCCGCTCGTCTTTGCCGGCGAAGCGCGCAACCTGAAGGCTGAACTCGCCAAGGTCACGACCGGCGAGGCATTCCTGCTGCAAGGCGGCGACTGCGCCGAAAGCTTCGCGGAGTTCCACCCGAACAACATCCGCGATACGTTCCGCGTGCTGTTGCAGATGGCGGTGGTGCTGACCTTCGCGTCCAAGCTGCCGATCGTGAAGGTCGGCCGCATGGCGGGCCAGTTCGCCAAGCCGCGCTCGGCCGACACGGAAACGATCGGTGGCGTGGAATTGCCCAGCTATCGCGGCGACAATGTCAACGACATCGCGTTCACGCCGGAATCGCGCGAGCCCGATGCCCAGCGCATGATCCGCGCCTACAACCAGTCGGCCGCGACGCTCAATCTGCTGCGCGCCTTCTCGACCGGCGGCTATGCCAGCCTGGATCGCGTGCATGGCTGGATGCTGGATTTCATGGGCCGCAGCCCGCTCGCGGCGAAGTTCGACGCTGTGGCCGACCAGATCGGCGCGGCGCTCGACTTCATGCGCGCCTGCGGCCTGTCGCCGGAGACTGTGCCGCAGCTTGGCGGAACCAGCTTCTACACCAGCCATGAAGCGCTGCTCCTCCCCTATGAAGAGGCGCTGACCCGTCAGGATTCGCTGACCGGCGATTGGTACGACACGTCGGCGCACATGCTCTGGATCGGCGACCGCACGCGGTTCGAAGGTTCAGCGCATGTCGAATATCTGCGCGGCATCGGCAATCCGATCGGCATGAAATGCGGCCCGAGCCTTGAGCCCGACGCGCTGATCCGCCTTCTCGACGTGCTGAACCCGACGCGGGAAGCCGGGCGCATCACGCTCATCACGCGCTATGGTCATGACAAGATCGAGGCGGGCCTGCCCAAGCTGGTCCGCGCGGTGATGCGCGAAGGCCATCCGGTCGTCTGGTCCTGCGACCCGATGCACGGCAACGTGATCAAGGCGGCCAATGGTTACAAGACGCGGCCGTTCGACCGCATTCTGGCCGAGGTGCGCGGCTTCTTCGCCGTGCATCGCGCCGAGGGCAGCTTTGGCGGCGGCATCCATGCCGAAATGACCGGGCAGAATGTGACGGAATGCACCGGCGGCGCCATCGCCATCACGGACGAGGGCCTTGCCGATCGCTACCACACCCATTGCGACCCGCGCCTCAACGCAGCGCAGAGCCTGGAACTGGCCTTCCTGCTCGCGGAGATGCTGAACGAGGAACTGAAGGAACGCCGCGCGGCGGCTTGATCCTTCAGAACGATCGAAGAGAATCCCGCCGGATATTTCCGGCGGGATTTTTCATGGGCCTTCCCCGCCGAGGACACGGGAAAACCAATCCTGTCACGACAGCGTCATTAACTTATGATTGTCCGCTTGCTTTGGCGGGTCAAAGCCGTAGCTTTCACCCCATGGCAAAGGAACCGGCATTGGCGACCATCGCCGTCTACAGCCTCAAAGGTGGCGTTGGCAAAACCACCTTCGCGATCAATCTGGCTTGGGCATCTGCATCCATCTCTCGGCGGCGGACGTTGCTGTGGGACCTTGATCCACAGGCTGCCGCCAGCTGGCTCATCTCCACTGACAAGCAGAGCCGTGACGCGGCGCAAGCGATCTTCAGCAAGGATGTGGAGGTGCGCAAGCTCATCCAGCCTTCGACCGTACCCGGCCTCGACCTGATCGCCGCCGACACCTCTCTGCGCAGCCTCGACCACCTCTTTCGCGAGATGGACAAGAAGAAGCGGCTCGCAAAGCTGATTGAAAATCTGGGCAAGGATTATGACCGCATCATCCTGGATTGCCCACCCGGCCTCACTGAAACCAGCGAACAGGTACTGCGTGCCGCCGACATGATCGTGATTCCGGTCATCCCCTCGCCCCTGTCGCAACGCGCAATGGGCGAAGTAGCGCGCTACCTCGTCCAGCGCGGCGGATCGCATCCACCGATCCTGCCCGTCTATTCCATGGTCGACCGCCGCCGCGCACTTCACCGCAAGGCGCTGGAGGAACAGCCCGGCTGGCCCGCTGTCCCGATGGCCAGCATGGTCGAACAGATGACGGTGCAAAGAAAGCCGCTCGGCGCATTCGCGGCGTCGTCACCCCCAGCGCAGGCTTTCGCGAGTCTGTGGACGACAATCGAGCGGCAGGTGTTGAAAGATCAAAAGAGCGGGTAAGAACCACCCCCAACCCGTTCGGGCTGAGCTTGTCGAAGCCCTCTACTTCCCTTTATTATAGGAGAACCCTTCGACAGGCTCAGGCCGAACGGAATAAAACCATTCCAATAGCACCATCAAGCCGCGATATCGTAGGGCCTTATCTCACCCGTCAGATACAGGTTCCGCGCCTTCGACCGGCTCAATTTGCCCGAGCTTGTCCTCGGCAAGGTACGCGGCGGCACCAGCTCCACGACACAGTTCATACCGGTGATCGCCCGCACCCGCTCGCGGATCTGGTCACGAAGCCGCGTACGCTCGTCATTGTCTGACGTGCGGCAATGCACGAGCACCGCAGGCGCTTCCTCGCCACCCGGCGTGGTGATCGCGAAGGCCGCGATGTCGCCCTGCTTGAAACCAGGCAACTGCTCAACGGCCCACTCAATATCCTGCGGCCAGTGATTCTTGCCGTTGATGATGATCATGTCCTTGGCGCGGCCGACAATGTAGAGATAGCCGTCGCTCAGATAGCCCATGTCGCCGGTGTCGAGCCAACCATCCGCCATGCAGGCGTCGGTAGCCTCCTGATCGCGGAAATAGCCCACCATCAGCGATGGGCCGGTAGTCCAGACCTTGCCGATCTGCCGCTCGTTTAGCAACCCGCCGTCCTCGTCACGAATTTCCACGATCATGTCGCGCGCGGGCTTGCCGCAATTGACAATCGAACGGAAGCGCTGTGGGCGGCCTTCGGTCGCATCGCCGCCAGACAGGTCCGTTTCCTCGACCAGCTCGACGATGATACCCTCACCCGGCGGCATGATGGTGACAGCGAGCGTCGCTTCGGCCAGACCATAGCTCGGCAGGAAAGCCTTGGGCGAGAAACCCGCATCAGCGAAGGCGTCGACGAAGCTTTGCATCACATCGGGGCGGATCATGTCCGCGCCATTGCCCGCCAGCCGCCAGCGCGACAGGTCGAACCGATCCTGCGCCTTCGTCTGGCTCGACATGCGCCGCGCGCAAATGTCGTAGCCGAAGGTCGGAGAATAGCTGATCGATGTGCCTTCGTTGCGGCTGATGAGGTCCAGCCACGCCAGCGGACGGCGGGCAAAATCCTCGGTCTTCATATAATCGGTCGACACCTGGTTAGCGACGACCGACAGGAAGCAGCCGACCAAACCCATGTCATGATACCAGGGCAGCCAGCTGATGCAGCGATCGCTGTCCTGCACCTGCATGCCATGGCTGTGCGCGGCGAGGTTGCTGAGCAGCGCATGGTGCGTCACGGCGACGCCATGGGGGAAGCGGGTCGAACCGCTCGAATATTGCAGATAGGCGATTTCCTCGCCCTTCGCCTGCGGCAGTTCAACGGGGACCACCTCCCGCGCGATGAAGTCCTCGAAAGAGATGCTCTCGACGTTCTTCTGACGGCCTGACTCACCCGCCATCTCTTCCAGCTCCTTGGGGAAGAGGAACAGCATCGGATCACAGCTATCCAATTGGACATTCAGCTGGTCGATATAGCTTTCCTTGCCGCCAAAGCTGGTGGGCAGCGGCAGCGGCACCGGCCACGCACCGGCATAGATGATGCCGAAGAACAGTTGCGCGAAGTCCGTACCCGTTTCGGCCACTAGAGCCACGCGATGCTCCGGCTTCACACCATGGGCGATCAGGCGGTGGGCGCATGCGATGGCATCGGCGCGCAGTTCGGCAAAGGGATAGGGTCGCGCCAGATTGCCGCGCGCATCATGAAAATTCAGCCCGCGCTGCCCCTGCGCCGCATAGTCGAGCGCCTCGCCCAGCGTCTCGAAATCCGAGAAGCGCCGGGGAAGGACGTCATTGGTCGGCGTAGGAGCCATCATGCTTTGCGAACCCGTCATATTGGTTTCACCCAATTTCAATCTTGTCATCCGGGCGCGCCGCTATCATCTTTGAAGCGACAATGCACCGGATAGTTGCATTCCAGCTTGGCCTTCTACAGCATGAGGCGCGGTAAAATTCCGGCCCCACTGTGGCATAATCAAGGCGCCCGTCGCATAAGCCATTGCCATGAAGGCACTCACATGACCGGCAAACGCCCCCGACCGCCGCTGGATGGCGATAGCCTGCGCGACCTGGCCCTGCGCTATGTCGGCCGTTTCGCGACGAGCCAAGCGAAGCTGCTCGTTTATCTCAACCGCAAGTTGCAGGAACGCGGATGGGCTGGCAAAGGTCCGCCCGCGCCGGAACGGCTTGTCGAGCGGCTGGCCGAACTGCGCTATGTCGATGATCGCAGCTTTGCCGTCATGAAAAGCGCGGCGCTCACCCGTCGCGGCTATGGCGCACGCCGCGTTGCGCAGACCCTGCGCGCCGATGGCATAGCGGACACTGATCGCGCGGAAGCAGACGCTCAGGTCAATAACGATAGCTGGGCTGCGGCCGATCGTTTCGCCCGCCGCAAACGCCTCGGCCCCTATGCCACGGCAGCAACCGATCCTAAGCAGCGAGAAAAGGCTATTGCCGCTTTCCTGCGCGCAGGCCACAGTTTCGACACTGCCCGTCGCTGGACGGACGCTGCTCCAGGCGAACCGCCAGAACCCGACCAGTGACGGCGCGCCATAGGGCCTCGGAAAATCTGTGGCGCCACTACTCCCGGATAGGCTAGCACAACAGGATGCGGATCGCCTTTCCCTTCCTGGTCGCGGTTTTAGCCGCCTGTTCTCCCACTCAGCCCAAGGCGGAAAAGACCGCCAGCCCTACAAGCCAGCAGACCAATCTGCTCCCCCTTGAAATCCGTACAGACTCGGGCAGGCACCGTTTTGCGGTGGAAACCGCCATCACCGAAAAGGAGCAGGAAAAGGGCCTGATGTTCCGCAAGTCCCTGGATGCAAATAGCGGCATGCTCTTTCCCATGTCGCCGCCCCGCACCGCCAGCTTCTGGATGAAGGACACGCTGATCCCGCTCGACATGCTCTTCATCCGTACCGACGGGGTGATCGCCTTCATCGCCGCCAATGCCGCACCCTTTTCACGCGTGCCGGTTTCTGCTGGCGTTCCCGTGGCGGCCGTCCTTGAACTGCGCGGCGGGCGCGCGGCTGAACTCGGCATCGCCGAGGGCGACAGTGTATCTTGGGGCAGTTGCGTCGATCCTGCGGTCAAAAGCCCCGCCAACCTCGATTTCTGCCCACCGCGCACCCGCTGACGCCATATCCGCCTTGCCAATCCCCCACAGCAGGCGCTAAGCGCTTGCCCCATGGGAATCCTGGCCAAGATCTTCACATGGTGGAATGGCGCGACCATCGGCACCGCACTTTATACCTCCCGCAAGGGCAAGAAAGTGGGCGAGGACCATCAGGGCAATGTCTATTATGAAGGCGGCACGGACGTGCACGGCCACACCCGCCGCTGGGTAATCTACAACGGCAATAACGACGCTAGCCGCGTGCCTGCGGAATGGCATGGGTGGCTGCATCACACGATCGAAGGAACGCCGGAAAGCTTCCTCCCCCCGCCCCGTATCTGGGAACGGGATTTCACGCCCAACGCGACTGGCACCCCCAATGCTTACCGGCCCACGGGTGCGCTGGAAAAGGGTGCGCAGCGCCAGCGCGCGACCGGCGATTATGAAGCGTGGAGTCCCGACGCATCATGACCCTGCGCCCGGCGGGGACGGTCCTGCCGATCCTGCCCCTCGCCCTGCTGCTGTCGCTTGCTGCCTGCGGCGGCGATGAACTCCCCACTGCGAACCAGACCGGCCCCGTGAAGATCGAGGGGCAAAAGATTCGCAATGGCGATTCTTCGGCCCTGCCCGGCACGCCCATGGCGGATCGCGTCGCGGTGATCGGCCTGCTCAACAAGCGCAACGGCATCACCACTGACCTCACGATGAAGCCCGGGGACGCCTTACGCGTAGGCGATGCGATCGTCCGCCTGCAAGCGTGTGAGACGACTGCTCCTTGGGAAAATGTTCAGGAAACCGGCGCTTTCGTTCAACTCGACGTGCGCAGCACCGCCGACAATAAATGGCGCCGCAACTTTTCGGGCTGGCTGTTCAAGGAACGGCCCGACCGCAACGTGGTGCAGCATCCGATCTACGATGTGTGGGTAAGAAGCTGCACGATGTCCTGGCCGGAAAGCGGCCCCGACACGGTGAAGCTTGGTGGCAAAGGCGAACCCCCATCGGACGCGTCTCCGCCGAGCGGCGCAAATGCCAGTTCGGCCCAGCCCCCCGAACCCCCGGCCAATGCCGAAGAACGGCCCGCGCCTAGCGGCACATCGCCCAGCGCACCTGCCAACAGCCCCAGATAATCCTTCTGGCTGATTTCTATCGCGCCCAATGACCGAAGATGGTCGGTCATGAATTGGCAGTCGAGCAAGGTGAAGCCTGAAAAGAGCATGCGGGCGGTGAGCCAAGCCAGAGCGACCTTTGAAGCATCGGTTTTTCGAGACACCATGCTTTCGCCGAAAAAGGCTTGGCCCAAAGCGACGCCATAGAGGCCGCCCGCCAGCTCCTCGCCATCCCAAACCTCGATCGAATGCGCAAAGCCGATCTCGTGCAGATGCCGGTATGTCTGCTCGATCTCCTTGTTGATCCAGGTCGACGGCCGATCCTCCGCCGCCTGCGCGCATAGCGAGACAATAGCGCCAAAATCGCGGTTGGCAGTCACGCGGAAACGCTCCTGCCGGATCGTCTTGGCCAGCGAATGGGACATGCGAAAGCCATGGAGCGGCATGATCGCTCGCCGCTTGGGCTCAATCCAATAAACCTCCTCCGCATCCCGGTCATCCGACATGGGAAACACGCCGATGGAATAGGCCTGCAGCAGGACCAGAGGATCGATCGTCATTGAATGAAGGCTTAGCGAGACGATGGCACGGACGCCAGAGGGGCTTTGCCGCCTTTCTCAAACGCAAGCCCCCCGCAATGACATCGAGGGTGGTTTGCGGACTGGCAGGTTTTGGCTCGAAATGAAGAGATAGCAGGTAGATTACGCAGCATCTTTACTGCTTCAGGACAATTCAAACCTTCAAGCGCGCTAGCTTACCTTATGAACGCTCCCATTTCTGTCTTTCACGCCGAACCCTACCTTGTACTTGGCCGCCTTCAACACTCCACCCTTGCCATGTTTTGACCTTCAGTCGGTAGAGTGGAAGGACTTTCTGAACGGCATCGTTCCAAGCCTTAAAATCTTTCTCGTCCTTAAATGGGGAACGGGCGATGATTTCACAGCGCTTTAGTTCACCTCGGCGGTCAACATCACAATCAAAAACCGAGTATCGGTAATCATAGCCAGAAATTTTCGGAAGGTATCTTCTCAACTGATCTTCCGAAGGGCGCTTGAGCCAGTCTGGTGTGCCAATGTAGAATGGCTTTATCTCGGGCGGACCGGAAGGTGGGTCTGCCTTGATTATTCCCCCTCTCCGGCGGCGCTCCTCGATGGTTTCGTATACCGGATCAAAGACAACACGGTTCGCCTCTCCCTTACGAAAACGACCAACAACATAGCCGGTTTTCCCGTTTGTTGTGGCCCAGCGGCACCCGCCGCTTTGAGCGCCATCGACAAGAACGTTGATCCAAGAGGCCTTGGATGAGCCTCTGACTACCTTCAGTATTTTGGCCCGGCGGGGAGCGATGCTAGGCCGGACATTTCCTGCACGCGGGAAGTAGACCAGCATGATCGAAGCGTCTTTGGGCAAGCCCTTGGGTAGATCGTAGAACACGACTTCCGATGCTGGCTGAGGAACGCTGCATGCAAATGAATAATTCGGGAGAAGTAGAAATGGAATGAGGAAGCACAAAGCTGTTAATTTCGGCTGCTTGGTCATCTTGCGCTCCCGCATTAAACATCAAGTCCGCTAACCGGAGAAGCCTTTGGTTTCGTTAATGACCGGCTTTGGTCGTCAGCCGACAAGTCCGTCTGTCCCAACCCGTTCGGCGACCTACCCCTCACCCCTCACTTTAAGCGCGAATAAACCGCAGTACCCCTGCCATCCGCGCCCGGCCCTCATTGTCACTCGGATGGTTCTCGCCATCCAGCACGGGCACCTCATCGAAATCGAATGGGCTCATTCCCTCGAGGCAAGCGACATTCACACCATATTCGTTCGCATTGGAGCGGCGCTGGTGGTGCGTGTAGATGCCGCACCGCGAGCAGAAGAAATGCTCCGCCGCTCCCGTATTGAAGCGATAGCTCGTCAGCATATCGGCGCCCCGAACGACATGAAGCCCGTCCAACTTCGCCGTGACAGCTACGGCGCCCCGCATCCGGCAAAATGAGCAGGTGCATCGGCGGGCGCTGTCGAGGCCATTGCTCAGCTCAACCTCGAACCGGACAGCGCCGCAATGACACTGGCCGCCATGTCTGCTTGCATCCGCCATCGCCTGACCTCCCTCGACTTGAACTGAACCATAAACAAAAAGGGCGAGCCTTGCAGCCCGCCCTCTTACCTATCCCACTGGACGGCGCGCGTTAGTAAACGCGCGCCTTGGGCTTGATATATTCGGCCTCATCGGTGAGCGTGTAGTCATGCACCGGGCGGTAATCGAGCGACACCTTGCCGCCCTTGCCACCCCAGCCTTCGAACCAGCTGACGGTGTGCTTCATCCAAGTCTCGTCGTCGCGGTTCGGGAAGTCCTCATGCGCATGGGCGCCGCGGCTTTCCTTGCGGTTTTCCGCGCTGACCATGGTGCAGACCGCCTGAGACATGAGGTTGTCCAGCTCCAGCGTCTCGATGAGGTCGGTGTTCCAGATCAGCGAGCGGTCCGAAACGCCAACGTCCTGCATGCTCGCATTGACCTGCGCCATCTTGGTGACGCCTTCGCTGAGCAGCGCGCTGTCGCGGAAGACGGCGGCATGCTTCTGCATGGTGTGCTGCATTTCGAGGCGAATCTTCGCCGTCGGCGAACCACCCTTAGCGTTGCGATAGTGATCGAGGCGCGACAGCGCCAGATCGGCCGCATCGGCGGGAAGCGGACGATGCGAGCCATTGGGCTTGATCGTTTCCTTGAGGTGCAGGCCGGTAGCGCGGCCGAACACGACAAGGTCGATCAGCGAGTTGGAGCCGAGGCGGTTCGCACCATGCACCGACACGCAGGCCGCTTCGCCGACCGCATAGAGGCCCGGCACCACTACTTCCGGATCGTCGCCGACCTTCGTCACCACCTGACCATGATAGTTACAGGGGATACCGCCCATATTATAGTGGACGGTCGGCGTCACCGGCAGCGGCTGGCGGGTCAGATCGACGCCCGCGAAGATCTTGCCGCTCTCGGTGATGCCCGGCAGACGCTCCGCCAGCACCTTGGGATCGATATGGTCGAGGTGCAGGAAGATGTGGTCCTTGTTCGGACCCACGCCACGCCCTTCGCGCATTTCCATCGCCATAGAGCGCGACACGACGTCACGCGACGCCAGATCCTTTGCCGACGGGGCATAACGCTCCATGAAGCGCTCGCCCTCGGAGTTGGTGAGGTAGCCGCCTTCGCCGCGTGCGCCCTCGGTGATCAGCACGCCCGCGCCATAGATGCCGGTCGGGTGGAACTGCACGAATTCCAGGTCTTGCAAAGGCAGACCAGCGCGCAGCACCATGCCGCCGCCGTCGCCGGTGCAGCTGTGTGCCGAAGTGGCGGAGAAATAGGCACGGCCATAACCGCCGGTCGCCAGCACCACCGCCTTGCTGCGGAAGCGATGGATCGATCCATCCTCCATGCAGATGGCGATCACGCCACGGCATTCCTTGCCGTTCGGGCCGTCCTCCATGATCAGGTCGATGGCGAAATATTCGATGTAGAAGTCCGCGTCATACTTCAGGCTCTGCTGATACAGGGCGTGGAGCATGGCATGGCCGGTACGGTCAGCGGCAGCGCAGGTGCGCTGCACCGGCGGGCCGGCGCCCATATTCTGCATGTGGCCGCCGAACGGACGCTGGTAGATCGTCCCATTCTCGTTACGGCTGAACGGCACGCCGGCATGTTCCAATTCGATCACGGCGGCGGGCGCTTCACGCACCATATATTCGATCGCGTCCTGGTCGCCCAGCCAGTCCGACCCCTTGACGGTGTCGTACATGTGCCAGGTCCAGTGGTCGGGCGAGTTGTTACCCAGGCTCGCCGCGATGCCGCCCTGCGCCGCGACGGTGTGCGAGCGAGTCGGGAACAGCTTGGTGATGCAGGCGGTCTTCAGGCCCGCTTCGGCGCTGCCCATGGTCGCGCGAAGGCCCGAACCGCCAGCGCCCACCACGACCGTGTCGTAGGTGTGATCGATGATCTTGTAGGCTTCGCTCATTACTTGACGATCCCCGTGAAGGCGATCTTGGCGATCGCGAAGATGCCAGCGGCGGCGCCAGCGATGGTGTAGAAGTTCAGCAGCAGGATGCAGAAAAAGTTCAGCCCCTTGTCGTGAACATAATCCTCCAGCATCACCTGCATGCCTAGGCGCAGGTGATAGAAAATGCTGACCAGCATCAGCATCAGCGGCACTGCTACCAGCGGATTGGCGATCCAGTTGCGGACGCTCTCATAATCAAGCCCCGGCAGGCTCACGAGGCTGAAGATCAGCCACAGAACGAGCAGCAGGTTGCCGACAGCGGTGTAACGCTGCGCCAGCCAGTGATGCGCGCCATGCCGCGCCGAGCCCAGGCCACGGACGCGGCCAATTCCGGTTCCCGTACCCATCAGATTTTCCCCGAAAAGATGGTGGCCCACAGCGCCACGGTAGCCAGCGTAGACAACACCGGGATCACCAGCGACCATGTCTTGTTGGTGTTGAGCTCATAGCCCGCACCCATATCCAGCACGAAGTGGCGCAGGCCCGACATCAGATGCTGGAAGAAGAACCAGCTGATGCCGATCATCACCAGATAACCAAGCGGCGAAGTGGCGCATTTGATGAAGGTGGCATAGGCTTCGGGACCGATCGCAGCGGCCATCAACCACCAAACCACGCCCAGAATCCCGACCGTGGCCAGACCGTTGCCGGTCACGCGGTGCAGGATGGAGATGGCCATAGCAGGCCCCCATTTCCAGATCGTCAAATGCGGCGAGAGCGGCCGGCTCGTGGTTCGCGCCATATCTACCTACGTCCCTGATGCTTGTCCCTGATTCCCGTCCCCTTAAGAGCGAACGGTCAAGAGGGCAAGCCGCGCTGGCAGAGGGACCGGGCGATCACGGCTAAGAACTGATTAACCAGATCGCGCTATGACCCGACGGACAAACAAGAGAATTGAGGTTTGCCGCATATGACGTCCGTCGCACCAGCGAAGAGCGCAATGATCGCCAGCATGGCGGAAATAGATCCCACCGGCGAATTGGCCGCGGGGCTTCGCGAGATTCGGGACATGATAGGCGACGGCGCGTCGATCGCGGCCCGTACCTTCTTCGACAGCTACATGGATCAATCTCATCTGCGCAGCGTCTTGGCCGCCTCCACGATCGCCAAGATCGAAACCGAAGCACATGAATATGTGCGGCAGAAGCTCAGCTTCTATGAGGCAGGCAGTTGGGCGGGCAGCTCCATCGCCTGTGTCCGATTGGCCCGCAAACGCGGCTTGCCCCTGGGCCTCGTCCTGACGGCGGTATCGGAAGCCAACAAGCAGTTGACCAACCTCGTCTGGCAAAAGGCGGCGGATGATGCCACCCGCCAGCGCCTTGTAAACATCATCACCATGGTCAGCATGGTCGATGCCAGCATGATGACCAACGCCTTCGCGGGCGACGAGGCAGAAGCGCAGCGCAACGAACGGCAACGCATCGGCACCCTATTCGAACAGCGGATCATGGGTGAGATCGACGGCGCTTCCCAGCTCGGCGAATCGCTGCGTGAACAGGCGAAGGATGCCTCTGCCGCCACACGCGGCATGTTGGGCAAGGCTTCGGAAGTCGCCGCCGCCGCCGAACAATCGGCAATCGCGATGCGTGAAGCAGCCCGCACCTCGGCAGGGCTGATCCGCGCAATCGAGGATGCTCGCACGGAAGTCGAAAGCGCCGCAGATGTTGCGCAGCGTGCCGCCCGACAGTCGGGCGATGCGGTGACGATGTCGGCAACTCTGACTGAGCATGCGAAATCGATCGAGTCGATCCTGGGCCTGATCCGCGACATTGCGGGCCAGACGAACCTGCTCGCCCTCAACGCCACCATCGAAGCGGCGCGCGCGGGCGACGCGGGGCGCGGCTTTGCTGTCGTGGCGCAGGAAGTGAAGAGCCTTGCCAACCAGACGGCGCGTGCGACCGATGAAATCGCGGGCAAGATCGCGGATATTCAGGCTTCGACGCGGCAGTCGGTCGAAACCAATGAACGAATCCGCGATACGGTTGGGGAAGTGCAATCGAGCGCCGATCGCATCCGTCATGCCATGGACGCTCAAGCCCAGACGGTTACCATGATCACCGCCGCTGTCGATGAGACGGCGCTGGCGGCCGACTCCATGTCCAGCACCATTTCCGCCATCCGTCAGGATACGGAAGTCGTTGCTTCCGAAATCGACCAGCTGGAGCGAGGCTTCATGAGCGTGGAGGGCAAGCTTGCCAGCCTGCGTGCCGCATCATCCGATTTTGGACGACAGGTGGCCTGAATTTCACGGAAAAGGCAGCCGGAGAGCGACTGAAGCCCTCACGACTTCCCCTTCCCGCTTGAAGCTTCTAAAGGGCGCGGCATGACTGATGCCGCGCCCTCTTCCGTCCAAAGCTGGAAAGTCACCTTGCCCTGCACCCGTGCCGAGGCGGAGGCGTTGGACGGTGACATCGCGGGCTTCGCGCTCATGGACAAGCCGCCGGTGCTGATGACCAGCGAGGCCGCGCCGGATGATGAAAATGCCTGGCAGCTTGATGCCTATTTTGAAGGCAAACCCAGCCCCGCCGCGATCAAGCTGCTCCGTACCCTGATCCCCAGCGCGGGCGGCACCAAGCCGCTGATCGAACAGTTGCCCGATGAGGATTGGGTAACCCTGAGCCAGCAAGGATTGGAGCCAGTCACGGCCGGACGCTTCCACATCCGCAATCTTGCCAGCAACGCGGAGCAGCCGGGCCACGTCAATTTCCTGATCGAAGCGAGCCGCGCCTTTGGCACCGGGCAGCATGAAACCACCGCAGGCTGCCTTCTGATGCTGGACCGCATGCGGCAGGTTGGCATGCGCTTTGGCAATGTGGCGGACATTGGCACGGGCACCGGATTGCTCGCCTTCGCAGCGCTCCATTTGTGGCCCCATGCCTATGCCACCGCTTCCGACATCGACCCGATCGCCGTCGACATCAGCGCGGAAAATGCCGCGGCCAACGATATGGCGGTCGGCAAGGGTCAAGGCCAACTGGCGCTATATGTCGCGGCGGGCGTCGATCACCCCGCAATTGCAACCCGCGCGCCGTATGATCTGCTGATCGCGAACATACTCGCTGGCCCGTTGATCGAACTCGCCCCCTCGCTTTGCGCGCTCGTGGAGGAAGGTGGCACCATCCTGCTCGCCGGATTGCTGAAGGAACAGGCGGAGGCCGTTCTGTCAGCCTACCGCGCTCAGGGCATGCGGCTGGCCGAACGGGTGGACAATGGCGACTGGCCGACGCTGCGGCTACGCAAGCGTCCCCGTATCGGCTGGAAACGTCCAACCCGGCTGGATAGGCAGGCGCGCGGTGAGGCGCCGGGGTTCGGCAGCCTCTGAACCAGCCCTTGCTCAGTCATGCCGCTGACTAGGGCGCCGCGAACCCATTTCAAGACGTGATGCAACATTGCCACAGTTCGTTGTGCAATGCGGTATGTCGTTGTTTGTGATGCTTTACTCTTCCCGCTCAGGCTCCCTAAAGCGCGCTCAGACAACATCCGGTTACCCAGAAAAGGAGCCCCCCATGAAAAAACTGATCGCTTCGGCGTTGCTGCTTGCCAGCGTTTCCGCACCGGCCTTCGCTCAGGACGCCGTGCCCTTTTCCGGTCCCTATGTCGGCGCAGTCGTCGGTGTGGACCATGTCGATTTCGACTCTGTCAACCATGACAGCGGCCTGCTGTATGGCGGCGTGATCGGCTATGACGTCAACGTCAACGGCGCCGTGTTCGGCATCGAAGGCGAATATGCCGATTCCGACGTTAAGAAGTTCGGCGTTCGCACCGATCGCGACCTCTATGCCGGCGTCCGCATCGGCGGCGAAGTGGTGCCGAACGTCCTCGCTTATGCCAAGGGCGGCTACACCAATGCCCGCCTGGAAGACACTCTGGACAACAGCATCAAGCTGGACGGCTACCGTCTGGGCGCCGGTCTGGAAACGACGGTTCAGGGCTTCATCGTTCGCGCTGAATATCGCTATTCGCGTTACGAGCAGATCGGTGGCGTGAACCCTGAGCGTCACCAGGGCGCGCTGATCCTCGGCTACCGTTTCTAAGACACGGCTGTAGCAGAAAAAGAAGGGCGTCCCTCTCATGAGGGGCGCCCTTTTCTTATGCGCTCGAAAGTGACCGGCACCGCGACGCTTGCCACGCACACCCAGCGACCTAATGTCGCCTTGCCATTCTCATCAGCGAGGCTTGCCATGACTATCACTCGCCGCGTCACGATTCATGAAGGCCCCGGTGGAACCTTCGAGAGCATGGCCGTCTTCGACAAATACGCAGGCGCACCCCGGCCCGGCATCCTGCTTTTCCCTAATGCACTGGGCACCAAGGAAGCTGACTTCGTCTACGCCGAGAAGGTCGTGGAACTGGGATACACGCTATTGGTCGCGGACATATATGGTCAGGGCAAGCGAGCCAGCCGCGATGACCCCGATATGGGGCGCTACATGAACGAGGTTAATGCCGACCGCGCCCTGCTGCGTGACCGGCTCAACGCGGCCCATTCCGTTCTGAAGTCACTTCCCGAAGCGGACGCGAGCCGGACGGCCGCGATCGGCTTCTGCTTCGGCGGCAAATGCGTGCTCGACCTTGCGCGCAGCGGCGCCGACGTCGCGGGCGGCGTCAGCTTCCATGGGATTTATGACGCCCCACCTTTTCCCAACGCCGCCATCAGCGCGAAGCTGTTGGTGTGCCACGGTTGGGACGATCCCTTGGCTCCCCCAGCGGCTACGGTGGCATTGGCCGACGAACTGACGAAAGCGGGATGCGATTGGCAGATCCATGCTTATGGGAACACCGGACACGCATTTACCGATCACGCGGTCAACATGCCGGAAAAGGGGCTCGCCTACAGCCCCGACGCGGACCGCCGCAGCTTCCGATCGATGAGGGACTTTCTCGCCGACCTGTTTAACTAGGTTGGCTGCTGTCAGGGCGTATCATCCAGCTCAAAGCTCCCCGATCATCTCCGCCAGAACCGCAAGACAGTCCTTGGCAAGCTGCTTCGATCGTGCCGGGGACCAGCCAAATTCCGGATCGGGCAAATCATCATTGTCCTTGAAGGGCATCTCCAGCGTCATGGCGACCGCGCCGAAACGCTCGGCGACCTGATTGGTCGACATGGTCAGGTTGCCCTTGCCCGGCGCCGATGAGGGGTATCCGCGCGCCGTCTGGAAATCAGGCGTCCGGGCCGCGAGTGTATCCCGAAAGCGATTATAGAGGGCGAGTTGCCGCTCGCCGAGTGAAGGGATGCCTTCAAAGCCCGCCAGGAACACTGCGGCGATAGCTTCGTCGCCATGTACGTCCATGGCGAAATCGACCCCCGTCCGGTCCATCTCTTGCCGGACAAGGAACACCTCCGGACTGCGGTCCATCGACGGTTCGTGCCATTCGCGGTTGAGGTTCACGCCCGCCGCGTTGGTCCGCAGATGCCCCCGGCGGCTGCCATCAGGGTTCATGTTCGGCACGATATGGAATGTCGCCTTGGCGCGGAGCAGCCGGGCGACGGCATCCTCCTCGTCGCAGAGCCGTTCCAGCGCGCCTTCCATCCACCACTGCGCCATCGTCTCGCCGGGATGCTGGCGGGCGTAGAGCCAGACCTGCTTTGTCCCATCACCCAGCGTCAGAAGGTCGAGGGGCTGCTTGTCGAGCGTCAGGCCCAATTCCCGATGCTCGACCCCCGGCTGACAACCCGCCCATGCGATCAGGTCGTGGTGCCGCTCCATCGAATAAGGCGCAAAATAGGCGACCCACAGCGCGTTGCGATCCGGCGAAAGACTGATGGTGAGGACGCCGTCGGCATAGCGGGTGTCCGCCTGCGTCCAGACTTCCCGATCTTCGCTGATGCGCGCCTTATAGCCCGGCCAGCCATCGGGATAGGCGGACGTCCCGCCATTGACGATCGCCAGTTCCACTTCGCGCCCGGCAACGCCCGCGATGCGGAAGTGGAACCATTGGTAGAAGTCGCTTTGCCTGTCCTTGACGATCTCCAGCTCGGCCCGGACCCGATCGCCAGTATCGATGATGGAAAGAACGCGAATATTGCCGCTGTCGAAGGCATTGCTGATCGAGATGGTCATTTCACGGTTATAGTGCGCCCCGATTCCCCCGGATAGCCCCCGATCAACGCACTGGCGAGCTTTTGCGCGGCGATACCGGGCTGAGCGGCGGGCGTACCCTCGCGCGCCTGGGTCAATGCCCGGCCTTCCCAGATCGTCGTCGAATCGGATCGCCTGCGGATCTGCACCTGCAACTCCGTCGTCACCATATCCTTCGGCCGCCCCGAGAGGTTAATGCCGATACCCAAGCCCAGCCCTGAATAGCCGCCGCTGCCGACTGCTCCGCCAACGCCTACACTTACGGGCCTGCCATCATTGCCGTAGCCAGTCGGACGGAAAGATCGGCGGAAACCGACCGATGCCACATAGTCGCTGCGCGCTCCGGCAGGTGCGGCGATGAAACCCACACGCTGCAACTCCTGCTCGACAGCAGCGGCATAGGTCCGGAATTCGAGCCCTGCATCGGGATTCGCAGCCATTTCTTCCACCGCCAACGTTCCGCTTTGCGCCGGATTTCCGACATGGAAGCGGGTTACCTCGACGGGTGGCACCGCCGTCGCACATCCGGCGAGTGACAGGGCAAGGAATGAGGGAAGGAGTATCTGCTTGATCATGCTAATCTCCGACAAAGATGCGGCAGTCGATAGACGATGCCGAACCGGATATCCCTTCAACAGTTGAAGCCATGTCTTTGCTGCATATGGCATGAACGGGGCAAAAGTGCGGCCAGCCGCCCTTGACTTTCAGCCGCCCCACCCATAGGGGCTGCGCTTCGATTTTCCGATCACGCAAGATTCTTAGAAGGCTGACTTCCATGAAGATCCGCAACTCGCTCAAGTCGCTCAAGGGCCGTCACCGGGACAACCGCGTGATCCGCCGTCGCGGCCGCACCTATGTTATCAACAAGACCAATCGCCGCTTCAAGGCCCGCCAGGGCTAATTGAGCGAGCCGATCTCCGCCGTCATATTCGACGTCGGACAGGTTCTGTACCATTGGGAGCCTCGGCTCCTCTACGAGCGCCTGATCGATGATGATCGGGCGCTCGACGCGTTTCTGCGCGATGTCGTGTCGATGGATTGGCATTGCCAGCATGACATGGGCCGTCCGTTCTCGGAAACCAGCGCCGAACTGATCGATCGCCATCCAGAACATGAAGCGCTGATTCGGATATGGGGCGAGCGTTTCATCGACAGCGTCCAACCAGCCGTTGCAGGCATGGCGCAATTGGTCGGCGAATTACGTGGGCAGGGCGTAGCGCTCTACGGCCTCACCAATTTCAGCGCGGAATTCTGGGAGTCCTTTCACGCGCGGGAGGCGGATTTCTTCGCTAACTTTCGCGACATTCTGGTTTCTGGCGCCGAAGGGTTGGTCAAGCCTGACCCTGCCATCTACCGTCTGGCGCTCAGCCGCTTTGGCCTGCGCGCCGAGGAAACATTCTTCATCGATGATCGGGAAGAAAATGTCGCGGCGGCGGAAGCGCTGAGCATTCGCAGCCACCTCTTCCGGGACGCAGAGACCTTGCGCCGCGATCTTGCGGCGCAAGGCCTGCTACAGCCTAATCCCGCCCTGTAAGCTCATCACCGCGAATGGCGGTGACATGCAGCACGTTTGTCGACCCCGGAGTGCCGAAGGGAACCCCGGCCAACACAACAATCTTGCTGCCCTTCTGCGTCATATTATGCCGCAGCGCCATGCGCCGGGCCTTGCCCACCATTTCCTCGAACGTGTCGATATCCTTGGTGCGCACCGCATGCACGCCCCAGGTCAGACCCAGCTTTCGGGCGGTGTCGAGCCGGGGGGTCAGAGCCAGGATCGGAGTCAGTGGACGCTCGCGCGCCACCCGGCGAACCGTGCTGCCTGACGAGGTGAAGCAGGTGATCGCACTTGCCCCAACGACCGAGACGATGCCCGCCGCCCCTTCCGCCAGCGCGTCGGCGGTGGTCGCGTCGGGCTTGGTTTCTGTGAAATGCAGCCGGGCGAAATAGCCGGGGTCACGCTCTACGCTGTGGGCGATGCTATCCATCATCGCGACCGCCTCTTCGGGCCAGTCACCCGCCGCCGTTTCCGCCGACAACATGATCGCGTCGGCGCCATCATAGACGGCGGTGGCAACGTCCGACACTTCGGCGCGGGTGGGCGTCGGCGCCTTGATCATCGATTCGAGCATCTGCGTCGCGACCACCACTGGGCGTCCCATGCGCCGTGCCGTAGCGACGATCTGCTTCTGAAGCGGCGGCACGGCCTGGGGCGGCAGTTCGACGCCCAGGTCGCCGCGCGCGACCATCACGCCATCGGCCAGCTCCAATATCTCCTCCAGCCGCTGGACCGCGGCGGGCTTCTCGATCTTCGCCATCAGCGCGCCATGGCCGCCCATCAGCTTGCGCGCTTCAGCGAGATCCTCGGGGCGCTGCACGAAACTCAAGGCAATCCAATCGCAGCCCTGCTCCACCGCAAAGCTCAGGTCGCGCCGGTCCTTTTCCGTCAAGGCGGGTACGGGAACGACCACATCGGGTACGTTAACGCCCTTGCGGTTCGACAGGGTGCCACCGACCTCGACCACCGTTTCGATCCGGTCATCGGACACATTCTTCACCCGCAGCACCAGCTTGCCGTCGTCCAGCAGCAGCCGGGTTTCAGGGACCAGCGCCGCGTAGATTTCCGGGTGTGGCAGGTTCACGCGCCGTGCGTCGCCCGGCGTTTCGTCGCGGTCGAGTATGAAGGATGCACCCACCTCCAGAACGGCAAGGCCGCTCTTGAACGTACCGACACGCAGCTTGGGTCCTTGCAAGTCGCCCAATATGGTCGTCGGCCGCCCGAATTCCTTTTCCAGCGCCCGGATGGACGCGATACGCGACGCATGATCCTCATGCGCTCCATGGCTCATGTTGATGCGGAAAGCGTCTGCCCCGGCGATGAACAGCGCGCGGATCACTTCCGGCGTGTCGCTCGCGGGGCCAAGGGTCGCCAAAATCCGGACCTTGCGCGAACGGGGCGGCAGTTTCGTCATTCTCAAAAAGCTCCTGGCCGTCATGGTCGCGCCCTGGCTTGCCAGAGCGCCGTTTTCGATTATCCCTACTGCACGACAGGATGATGTAGATCAGCGAAAGGATCGCCTTGGCCGACAATATGCTCAACGATGCGGTTGCCGCAACCGCCTTCCGCCGCCTGATTGCGCATTTGCAGCACAGGACCGACGTCCAGAACATCGATCTGATGGGAACGGCGGGCTTTTGCCGCAATTGCCTCGCCGATTGGATCGCGGAAGCCGACGGCAATTTGAGCAAGGACGAGGCGCGCGAAATCATCCACGGCATGCCCTTTTCGGAGTGGAAACAACGCCATCAGAGCGAGGCGACGCCGGAACAGATCGCAAAGATGCAGGAGAGTGTGGCGAAGAACGCCGACAATCATTAGGAGCGTGCGCCAACCCGATTCACATTCAATCCGGAGATACATTATATGAGCGAGGGCAACGTCGCCGCCGATCAGCTACGCCTTCTTATCGAACGCATCGAGCGTCTGGAGGAAGAGAAGAAGGGTATCGGCGACGATATCAAGGACGTGTATCTGGAGGCCAAGGCGACCGGCTATGATCCGAAGATCATGCGCCAGATCGTCCGCCTGCGCAAAATGCCGCAGCATGACCGGCAGGAAATGGAAGCTATTCTCCAAACCTATCTGTCCGCGCTCGGGATGGAATAATCCATCCCTCCCCGTTCGCCCTGAGCTTGTCGAAGGGCCTTTCTTCCTACAAGACAGGCCCCTCGACCGCATCAAGACGCAGGGAGACACGTCATGTCCGAGATAATCGTCAGCACCACCAGCCGCCTCGAAGGGCGTCCGGCAAAGGAATATCTCGGCATCGTCACCGGCGAGGTGATCGTGGGCGCCAACCTCTTCCGTGACCTGTTCGCCAGCGTGCGCGACATCGTCGGGGGCCGTTCGGGCGCTTATGAGGATGTCCTCCAGCGCGCCCGTGAACAGGCGATCGGCGAGATGCGGATGCGCGCGGCGACGCTGGGCGCCAATGCCGTGGTCGGGGTCGACCTCGATTATGAAGTGCTGGGTTCGAACGGGTCGATGCTGATGGTGTCGGCATCCGGCACCGCGATCCTCGTCTAGTTGCGCTTGGGCAGGACGCCCGCTAGAGAGCGCGCTTCGGATCAGACAAGATTAGGAGCAGGCCGTGGCCGGCCATAGCAAATTCAAGAACATCATGCATCGCAAGGGCGCGCAGGACAAAAAGCGTTCCTCGATGTTCTCCAAGCTCAGCCGCGAAATCACCGTGGCGGCGAAGATGGGCATGCCCGACCCGGACATGAACCCGCGCCTCCGCCTTGCGATCAACGCGGCCAAGGCGCAGTCCATGCCCAAGGACAATATCCAGCGCGCCATCGACAAGGCGATCGGCGGCGACACGGAAAATTACGAAGAAATCCGCTATGAGGGCTATGGCCCCGGCGGCGTCGCCATCATCGTCGAAGCGCTGACCGACAATCGCAACCGCACCGCGACCAACGTCCGCACCGCCTTTTCCAAAAATGGCGGCAATCTGGGCGCGTCTGGCGCGGTCAGCCATGGCTTCGACCGCATGGGCCTGATCACCTATCCGGCGAGCGCTGGCGATGCCGATGCGATCTTTGAAGCCGCTCTGGAGGCGGGCGCGGACGATGTGTCGTCGAACGAAGACGAACATGAAATCTGGACCGCCATGGACGCGCTGCACGAAGTCGCCAAGGCGCTGGAAGGCAAGCTCGGCCCGGCCGAAGGCGCAAAGCTCGCCTGGAAGCCACAGACGACCGTCGAGGTCGATGAAGGCAGCGCCGCGACCCTGATGAAGCTGGTCGACACGCTGGAAGACGATGACGACGTCCAGACCGTGTGGGGCAATTATGAAGTGTCCGACGAGGTCATGGAGAAGCTGGGTTGATAAACACCCTCCCCTCTCCCCGGCGGGGAGAGGGTTGCTCGGCGTCGAGAATCCGGCTGCTACCTTGCCCTCTCCAAGTGCGGCTAACCGGCAGGCCGGTAAACCTCCCTATCCTCTCCCCTGAAGGGGCGAGGAAAAATCCATGATCATCCTTGGACTCGACCCCGGGCTTGGCACCACTGGCTGGGGCTTGATCGCCGCTGACGGCAATCGCCTTACGCACATCGCCAACGGGCAGATCAAGACCGACGCCGACATGGCGCTGGCCACGCGGCTGTTGGCGCTTGATCTCGCGCTCACTGACCTGATCCTTGAACATCAGCCCAATGGCGCGGCGGTCGAGGAAGTGTTCGTCAATGTGAACCCGCAATCAACGCTGAAGCTCGGTCAAGCACGCGGCGTCGTGCTGCTTGCGGCATCCCGGTCGGGGATGGAGGTTGGCGAATATGCGGCGCGGCTTGTCAAGAAATCCGTCGTCGGCGTTGGCAACGCGTCGAAGGATCAGGTCCATGCCATGGTTTCGCGGCTGTTGCCGGGAGCCAAGGTGGCGGGGCCGGATGCGTCCGATGCGCTCGCCGTGGCGATAACACATGCCCATCACCTTGCGAGCGCTCGCCGCATTCCGCGCCGCTGAGGGAGCAGACAAGCCTGGAAGCGGGATCCCGGATCAAGTCCGGGATGACGGATGTGTTATAAGGCGGTCACTGCCAGTCGAAGGGCAGCGGCGCTTCCCGAAAGGCAAAGCGGTCGAGATGGTCGGCCACAACTTGCTTGAAACGATCCACATCAGCACCCTCCGCCGGGTCGATAGTCACCATCGACGCCTCGTCACCGGCCATCATGCGAATCGGCCCCATCGGAAAGGGGATCACGCCCTGCTGCACGTCGAAGTCGGTTTCAAACTTGTGGCTCCAATGCTTGCAGAGCTGCTGGAGATAGCGGCTACCGTTTTTGGTCGGCAGATTAGCGGTCAGGGTCATGGGTCGAGCCTTTCGATCTGGCTGGCCGCTTCGTCGATCCGGGCGGCGACGTCGAACATGCTTTGGGAATCGGCGCCTTCCCTTTCAAGCCGCCCACGCACGGCCACGGAAAGATTGTGCATCACCCTTAGCACGGCCTTCTGCCGTCACGCGTATGAAAAACCCGCCAGATCAAGCCCGGCGGGTTTTTGGATTAGCTAGCGAATGGTCGTCAGTCGGGTTTCTTGGCAACACTCACCAAGGCCGGGCGCAGCAGGCGATCGCGGATCGTGTATCCCGCCTGCATCTCCACCAGCACTGTCCCCGGCTCAACATCATCCGACGGCACTTCCATCATCGCCTGATGCTTGTTGGGATCAAGCGGCTGTCCAACCGACACCAGCTTTTCGATGCCATTGCGGCCAAAGACGCCTTCCAGTTCCCGGCCCGTCGCTTCGAGGCCAGCGACCAGCCCCTTGAACTTTTCATCCTCGCGCAGTTCCGCCGGGATGGTTTGCAGCGCGCGCCCCAGATTGTCCGCCACCGAGAGCATGTCCCGCGCGAACGACGTCGTCGCATAGGCGCGCGTGTCGGCCAGTTCCTTTTCAAGCCGCCGACGGACATTCTGCGTTTCGGCATGGGCGTAGAGCGCGTCCTGCTTCGCCGCCGCCAGCTCACCCTCCAGCGCTGCAAGGCGTTCAGCAGCCGCATCGCCCACAGGCGCTGCGTCCTCGGGCAGTTCGTCAACGACTTCAGTATTTTCGATATTCAGCTTGTCTTCGCTCATCTCATCAATCTCGATAACGTCTGCGCAGTGAAATCCACCATGGGGATCACTCGCGCGTAGTTCAAGCGCGTCGGGCCAATGACTCCGACCACGCCGACAACACGGCCATCGCCGCCACGGTAAGGCGCGGCTATGACCGAAGAACCGGAGAGGGAAAAGAGCTTGTTTTCCGACCCGATGAAGATTTTCGTCGCGCTGCCCGCCAGCGCGCCTTCCAGCAGGCGCGAAATCTCCTGCTTGCCTTCCAGTTGTTCGAGCAACTGGCGCACCCGTTCCAGGTCGGCGGCGGTGCCATCATCCAGCAGATGCGCCTGACCGCGCACGATCAACACCGGACGGTCATCCGCATCCTGCGACCAGACAGCGATGCCGCGCGCCACCAGTTCCCGCGCCGCGCCCTGAAGCGCGGTTCGCTCGCCCTCCATCTCGCGACGCAGGGCTTCGCCCGCCTCCCTGAGCGTCATTCCGGCAAAGCGCGCGGACATGAAGTTCGCCGCTTCGTTCAGCATGCTGGGCGTCACGCCTGCGGGCATGTCGAGCACGCGGTTTTCTACAGAGCCGTCCTGTCCCACCAACACGGCCAGCGCCTGACGATCATTGAGCGGCACAAAGCCGAACTGGCGCATCACCGGCTCGCGCTTGGGCACCATGACGATTCCCGCGCAGGCAGAGAGGCCCGATAGCGCGGCAGTCGCTGCGGACAATGCTTCCTCGATCGGGCCACCCTCGGCAATGCCTGCCTCGATCGCGCGGCGTTCCTCGACCGAAGGCTCGGCAGCCTGCATCATGCCATCGACAAAAAGGCGCAATCCGGTTTCGGTCGGCATGCGCCCTGCCGAAGTGTGCGGGGCAGCCAGCAGTCCCAGTTCCTCCAGATCCTGCATGACGTTGCGGATCGATGCGGGCGACAGGCTGAGCGAGGCGATCTTGCTGATGGTGCGCGAACCCACGGGCAGGCCGGTTCCGAGATAGCTTTCGACCACCACCCGGAAAACGTCGCGCGCCCGCTCATTGAGTTCGGTAACCGGTGTGACCGCCATGCGCCCCTATCTAGGCGAGCGAAGGGCCGTACTCAAGCCGGGGCTATCTTACGGCGGACGGCTTCACCATCGCGTCGATGTCCAGCATCCGGGGAACGGCCGCAATGGTGGCACGCAGCTTTCCATAACCGGCGTCCATGCATCCCGACTGAAACTCCAGCCGGGTGGTCGGCTGCCGATCCCTGGTCCATTCGATGGTGTAGCCGGGCATGTCGGTCGCGAAGCGGGTGCAGTTCTCCCCATGGGTGATGCGCCGAACTGTTCCTGCAGGAGGCCGGAATTGCGCCAGCGCGGCGCGGAAACGGCGATATTGCGCTGGCGTGACGGTGAAGCGCGTCGCGCCCGGAACGGACGTGAACCGCTCAGGCTCCAGCAGGCCCGAGCCGTCAGGCGTCACCTGCAGGCTGTAACTGGGGCAAACGCCGAAACAGGGACCCGCCGAAAAGCGGATCGTGTCACCGCGGGCAGCGGGCTTTTCAAGTTCAACCCGCTCTGCCGCACAACCGGCTGTCAGGGCGGCGACCGCGAAAATCATCATCCGACGCAACTGCATGGGCGCTTCCTACCATCTTTCGCACGTATCGCCACTGGCAAGACGACGCTCCCAGCGCTAAGCCGCACCGACTGAACCCTTCGGAGAAAATTTTATGCGTCCTTCCGGCCGCGCGCCCGACCAGATGCGCGACATCACCATGGAGCCCGGCTTCACCATCCATGCCGAGGGCAGCTGCCTGGTCAGCTTCGGCGATACGCGGGTGCTGTGCACCGCTTCGGTGGAGGAAAAGGTGCCGCCCTTCCTGCGCGGCAAGGGGTCAGGCTGGGTGACGGCGGAATATGGCATGCTGCCCCGCGCCACCCATACCCGCGGCAGCCGTGAGGCGGCAAAGGGTAAGCAGTCGGGCCGCACGCAGGAAATTCAGCGCCTGATCGGCCGGTCGCTGCGCACCGTCGTAGATATGAAAAAGCTGGGCGAGCGGCAGATTGTTATCGATTGCGACGTGATCCAGGCCGATGGCGGCACGCGTACCGCCGCGATTTCCGGAAGCTGGGTGGCTTTGCGCATCGCCATCGACAAGCTGATCGCTTCGGGTGCGCTGGCCGAAGACCCGATCATCCAGAAGGTCGCGGCGATCAGCTGCGGCATCTATAATGGCACGCCGGTGCTCGACCTCGACTATGCCGAGGACAGCAATGCTGAAACCGACGCCAACCTGATCCTGACCGGCGATGGCAAGTTTGCCGAAGTGCAGGCGACGGCCGAGGGCGCCGCTTATGACGAGGAAGAACTGCTGCGTCTACTGCGTCTGGCGCGCATCGGTTGCTCGCAGATCTTTGCTGCTCAGGACAAGGCGACAGGCCGCTAAGCGCGTTCGTCCGTTCGTTTTGAGCGTTTCGAGAAATGCTATCTATGCACTACGCGCTTCTCGACTATGCTCGAAGCGAACGGGGAGAATTACATAATCATGAGCGACGATTTCGGACAGGAACAGGCGATCCGCAAGCTGGGGCCGGGCAAGCTGGTGATCGCCAGCCATAATCCCGGCAAGGTTCGGGAAATTGGCGAACTGCTGGCGCCCTACGGGATCGAGACCGTGTCAGCGGCGGCGCTGGACCTGCCTGAGCCGGAGGAGACGGGCACGACCTTCATCGCCAATGCAGAGCTGAAGGCGATGCAGGCGGCCGATCTGTCGGGGCTTCCCGCGCTGGCGGATGATAGCGGGCTGTGCGTCGAGGCACTGAATGGTGATCCGGGCATCTTCTCCGCTCGCTGGGCGGGTGAAACCAAGGATTTCAGCATCGCGATGCAGCGCGTATGGGATGCGATCGAAGCCAAGGGGCCTGATGCCGGGCATGGCGCGCATTTCATTTGCGCGTTGGCGTTGGCGTGGCCTGACGGGCATGTCGAGGTGTTTGAGGGTCGGGTTGACGGCATCCTCATCTGGCCGCCGCGCGGGGAAAAGGGCTTTGGCTATGACCCGATGTTCCAGCCGCTGGGCCACACGATCAGCTTTGGCGAGATGGAGCCGGAAAAGAAACATGCGATGAGCCATCGTGCGGATGCTTTCGCGCAGCTGGTCGCGGCGGTTTTTTAAGAAACGCGACGCGGGCTTATTCGCCCATGCTGGCCAGACGGGCGCCGAAGGGGCTGTCATCGGCGTCCAGCGGGCCTTTGCCAAAGGCGTTGCCCGCTGGAAAATAGCGGCAGACGAGATAATCGAAATTCTGTCCTTCGGCGAGGGCGCAGCCGACCTTTTGAGTGCCGCGCCAGATCATCTGCGTGTAATGGCCGACATCTTCCCAGCGGCCTGACATGCTGATGTCCGGCAGCTTGCCTCCGCGCCGGAACAGGTGCTTCTCGTCGAGGAAAGCACCGATCATCGTCTCATATCCGTAGAGACGCCGCGGACCCATCCAGAGATTTTCACCGCTGGGAACGGCGCGGGATGCGCGCGGGGAATGTTGGAAGCGGTTGGTCACGGCCATCTGCCGGGCATATTGGGCAGCATCCTGAGCGAGGGCGCTATCCCATGCCAACGTCGTGAGGCCCAGAGATTGGCGCTCGTCATTGTGCATGCCCAGTACGACGTCGCGCAGCAATAGGTTGCCGCGTTCCGCCTCCTCCATGCCGTAATAGGCGGCGGGCATGATCGTCTGGGTGGGCGCCGCCTGGATCGGCGGCGAGGCTTTTGATGGTTGAGCAGCAGTGATTCCCGTTGTCGCAAGCGCTGCCATTGCTAGCCGTGCGGCCCAAAGCCGTCTAAGGACGCCCCCACTCATGCCCCTGCCCCCGATCGATTCCCCGGCCCCCGCGCCTGACCCTATGGCCTTATATGTGCACTGGCCATTTTGCGTTTCCAAATGTCCTTATTGCGATTTTAACAGCCATGTTCGCGCGGACATCGATACCGACGCCTGGCGGGCGGCGCTGCTGGACGACCTTGCCCATGAAGCGGGGCTGACTGGCGGGCGGCCGCTCTCATCCATCTTTTTCGGCGGCGGAACGCCGTCGCTGATGCCGCCGGAAATCGTCTCGAACATCATCGACGCTGCCGCCAGCTACTGGCGGCCCACGGCGGACATGGAAATCACGTTGGAGGCTAATCCAAGTTCGGTGGAAGCAGCGCGCTTCGCCGATCTGGCGCGTGCGGGGGTGAACCGCGTGTCACTGGGGGTGCAGGCGCTGAATAATCAGGCGCTGCATTTTCTCGGCCGGGCGCATGATGTGGGCGAGGCCCTGGCCGCCCTGGATGTTGCCCAATCGGTCTTCGGGCGGGTGAACCTGGACCTCATCTATGCGCGGCCCGACCAGAGCGAGGCGGACTGGGAGGCGGAGCTGGCGCGCGGCCTGTCTTTTGGCACCGATCACCTGTCGCTTTATCAACTGACGATCGAGCCGGGCACGCGGTTTGCCACGCTCGTTGCTCAGGGGAAACTGACGCCTGCTGACCCGGACCATGCGGCGACCCTCTATGAGCAGACGCAGGCCATGACCGAGGCGGCCGGACTGCCCGCCTATGAAATCAGCAATCATGCGAAGCCCGGTCAGGAGAGCCGCCACAACCTTACCTATTGGCGCTATGGCACCTATGCCGGGATCGGTCCCGGCGCGCATGGACGGCGCGAGGGGATGGCGACGCTTCGCCACAAGAAGCCGGAAAACTGGATGGGCGCGGTGGGCCGGAATGGCCACGGGCTGCAAAGCGAGGAAGTGCTGACGCCAGAAGATCGCGGGCGTGAAGCGCTGCTGATGGGATTGCGGCTTGCGGAGGGCGTCGATCTTGATCGCATCTCGGCGCTATCCGGTATCCCCGTCGAGCAGTTGATTGATGAAGCTGCCATTGCGCGGCTCGCCCAGCTGGACCTGATCGAGCGCAAAGGGCAGCATCTGAAGATTACGCCAGCAGCCATGCTGCTACTGGACGCTATCCTTCCAGAGATCGTTAAGGTCTGACTGCTGCGATTCAGTTAGCCGCTGCGACGCCTTCGTCGGTCATCAGCTGCTGAAGCTCACCAGCTTCATACATTTCCATCATGATGTCGCTGCCGCCGACAAATTCGCCCTTCACATAGAGCTGGGGGATGGTCGGCCAATCCGAAAAAGCCTTAATGCCCTGCCGAACCAGCTGGTCCTGCAGCACATCTACGGATTCATAGGCGACGCCCAGATGATCGAGGATGGCAATTGCACGACTGGAAAAACCACATTGCGGGAACAGAGGGGTGCCCTTCATGAAGAGCACGACGTCATTGCTATTCACAATATCGGCGATCCGTTGATGCACGGCGTCGGTCATGGTCGGTCCAGTCCTGTCGGGCGCTGAAAAATTGCAGGCAGCGCGCATGAAAAATGATAGCGGTTAGTTGGGAACGGCAGTGGTCAGTTGCAAGGCATGGAGCACGCCGCCCATGCGACCGCCAAGCGCAGCATAGACGGCGCGCTGTTGCGCGACCCGGCTCATGCCCCGGAAGCTTTCCGCCACGACGCGCGCCGCATAATGATCGCCATCACCGGCGAGGTCGGTAATTTCGACGTCCGCGTCCGGAATGGCCGCCCGGATCATGTCCGCAATATCGTCGGCAGCCATTGGCATGGGTCAGGTCCGTCCTACTTACTGGGCTTCGATGAATTGGCGGCGCGCAATCACCTGCTGCTCTTCCAGAGCCGCTCGCACGCCTGGCTCGTCAATGTCTACGCCCGCCTGGGTCATGTCGCCCACCAGCTTGCGAATGACGTCTTCGTCGCCCGCTTCCTCAAAATCGGCCTGCACTACGGATTTGGCGTAGGCGTCGGTCTCTTCCGGCGTCAGCCCCATTTTGACCGCCGCCCATTCGCCGAGCAGCCGATTCCGCCGCGCCTGGATGCGGAACTGCATCTCCTGGTCATGGGCGAACATATTTTCAAAGGCCTTTTCGCGGTCGTCGAAAGTCGTCATGCCTGTGCCTTGTCAAAAAGAAGCTGAAGTCTGGGATGAGATAGGAAGATCGGGACGGTTACGCAACGGCAGGAACAAGCCACGGCCGCAGCCCCGCATCCTTCGCCTCGAACTGGCTGATCGTATCGGCCTGCCCCAAAGTCAGCCCGATCTCGTCCAGCCCGCCCAGCAGGCAGTGCTTGCGGAACGGGTCGATTTCGAACTGGAAACGGTCCTGAAACTGCGTCGTGACGGTCTGATGCTCCAGATCGACGTGGATGGGATCGGTCTTCGCGACCTCCATCAGCCGGTCGATCGCTTCCTGCGGCAGAACCACGGTAAGGATGCCGTTCTTAAACGCGTTGCCGGAGAAAATGTCGGAGAAGCTAGGCGCAATCACCACCTTGATGCCAAGGTCGGCTAGCGCCCAGGCGGCATGTTCACGACTGGACCCGCAACCGAAATTGTCGCCCGCGATCAGGATCGGGCTGCCAGCATATTCCGGATCGTCAAAGACGTTGCCCGGTTCCTTGCGCAGCACTTCGAACGCGCCCTTGCCAAGGCCCGAACGCGAAATGGTCTTCAGCCAATGCGCAGGAATGACGATGTCGGTATCGACATTCTTCATCCCGAACGGATAGGCCTTGCCCTCAACGATATTCAGCTTGTCCATCAATGCGCCCGCTTGGTCTCCAGGCGGCGGCTGTCTTCCGCGCGCCCGAGGGTCGCCGCCATGGCGGCACTGGCCAGCGCGCCGAGCGCCAGCACCCAGAATACCTTCTTCATGCGACCACCTCTCCCTGTTTTTCGTTCAGCAATTCTCGCACGTCGGTCAGATGTCCGGTGATGGCGGCAGCGGCTGCCATCGCGGGGGATACGAGATGCGTCCGGGAACCGGGTCCCTGACGGCCCATGAAGTTGCGGTTGCTGGTGGAAGCGCAGCGTTCTCCGGCAGGCACCTTGTCTGGATTCATGCCCAGGCACGCCGAGCAGCCCGGTTCGCGCCATTCGAACCCGGCATCGGTGAAGATGCGGTCGAGCCCTTCGGCTTCGGCCTGCTGCTTCACCAGACCCGATCCGGGAACGACCAGCGCCTGCTTGATGCCGCTGGCGATATGCTTGTCCTTCAGCAGGGCGGCGGCGGCGCGCAAATCTTCTATGCGGCTGTTGGTGCAGCTGCCGATGAAGATATGTTCGACGACCACGTCCTCCATCCGCTGTCCGGCGGTGAGGCCCATATAGTCGAGGGACTTCTGCGCGGCGGCGCGCTTGGACGCGTCGGCGAAGCTTTCCGGATCGGGAACGACGCCGGTCACGGGCACGACGTCCTCGGGGCTGGTGCCCCAGGTGACGTTGGGCACGATGTCGGCGGCCTCGATCACGATCGTCTTGTCGAACTGCGCGCCTTCATCGGTCGCCAGCGTCTTCCAATAGGCGACGGCGGCATCCCAATCGGCGCCCTTGGGCGCCATGGGGCGGCCCTTCAGATAGGCAACGGTCTTCTCATCCGGGGCGAACAGGCCCGAACGCGCGCCTGCCTCGATCGACATGTTGGCGACGGTCAGGCGGCCTTCGATCGACATGTCGCGGAAGACAGAGCCGCGATATTCCATGACGTAGCCGGTGCCGCCCGCCGTGCCGATACGGCCGCAGATGGCCAGCGCCACATCCTTGGGCGTAACGCCGAAGCCCAGTTCGCCTTCGACGACGACTTCCATGGTCTTCGATTGCTTGAGCAGCAGGGTCTGCGTGGCGAGCACATGCTCAACCTCGGAGGTGCCGATGCCGAAGGCCAGCGCGCCTAGCGCCCCGTGCGAGCTGGTGTGGCTGTCGCCACAGACCAGCGTCGTGCCCGGCAGGGTGAAGCCCTGCTCCGGCCCCACTACGTGAACAATCCCCTGTTCAAGATCCGCATCGCCGATCAGGCGAACGCCGAACTCCGGCGCATTTCTTTCCAGCGCGGCAAGCTGCTGCGCGCTTTCTGGATCGGCGATGGGGATGCGGTTGCCCTGCGCATCGCGGCGGGGCGTCGTGGGCAGATTGTGATCCGGAACAGCGAGCGTCAGATCGGGGCGGCGCACCGGGCGGCCCGCTATCCTTAGACCCTCGAAGGCCTGGGGACTCGTCACCTCATGTACGAGGTGGCGGTCGATATAGATGAGGCAGGTTCCATCGGGACGGCGTTCAACGACATGCGCGTCCCAAATCTTCTCGTACAGCGTGCGGGGCTTGACCATAACCCTTTCCCCCTAGACCCAGAGCGGGCGCGGCGAAAGGGGGCATGGGACCAATATTTGCTGTCTAAGCCGATAGCAGGCTTGCAAGGGGCAGGTCAGGACGCGCGGTAATCTTCTATGATGCGGCCAGCGGCGCCCACATCCGCCTCATGGCTTTCCTCCCGCCAGGTTTCGGCGAGGGCAGCGGCTTCCCATTCCCGCATTGCGGAGTGGGCCAGCATGTGATCGACCCATCCGTGCGCCACTGGCCCGACGTTCAGGTCATAGGTCCGTACCCGGAATGCGACGGGCGCGTAGAAGGCGTCGGTCGCGGTGAAGGCTGGCCCGGCGAGGAAGGGGCCGCCAAAGCGCTTCAGCCCCTCCCCCCACAATTCCGAAAGCCGCGCTATGTCGCGGTTCAGCTGTGGCGAGGGCAGGTCGCGTTCGACTCGCACGCCGACATTCATGGGGCATTCGTTGCGCAGGGTCGCAAAGCCGCTGTGCATTTCCGCAACGGCGCTTTGGGCGAAGGCGCGGGCGGATTCCTCCTGTGGCCATACGGCAGGGTGGCGATCGGCAAGATAGAGGGTGATGCCGAGGGAATCCCACACCGTCCGATCGCCATCGATCAAGGCCGGCACCTGCCCGGTTGGTGAAAAGTTGCGGAAGGCAGAGTAATTTATGCTCTGCACAAAGGGCTCAAGCCGATCCGCGAAGGGAATGCCGAGCGCCTTCATCAGCACCCAGGGACGCAGTGACCAGCTGGAATAATTCCGGTTCGCGGTAATGAGCGTGTAGGGCATGGGGGCTCTCCCGTCGGGTCTGACACCTTCAGGATAAGCGTCCAGCCGTTCGGGCGAAAGCACAAAGCGGGCTTGACGGTGATTAGAAAAGCCTGCCGCCGGGATCACCGGAGGCAGGCTTTCTCTCATCGACAGCGGGCGATTAGCGCAGGCGACCGAGCCGGTGATACAGGTTGGCGAACTTCACCGACTCCGGCGTGTCTTTCACCTTCTGCAGATAATCGGCCACCGCCGTCCTGAGCAGCGAAAAATCCTCGGTCGAGAAAACCGCGCGGGACCTTGCAGGTTCAGTCATTTCGTCCTCCTTTCCTTGGTTCTTCAAGCTGCGAACTGGTTCATCGTATTGTGGCTGCCGCCAGCCTTCAGTGCTGCCTCACCGGCGAAATATTCCTTGTGATCATCACCGATGTCGCTGCCCGCCATATTCTGGTGCTTCACGCAGGCGATGCCCTCGCGGATTTCGCGGCGCTGGACGCCCTCAACATAGCCGAGCATCCCGGCGTCCCCGAAATATTCCCGCGCCAGATTGTCGGTCGACAGCGCAGCCGTGTGATAGGTCGGCAGGGTGATGAGGTGATGGAAGATGCCCGCCCGCGCTGCGGCGTCCTTCTGGAAGGTGCGGATCTTCTCGTCAGCCTCGCGGCCAAGGTCGGTGGCGTCATAGTCCGCGCTCATCAGGCGGGCGCGGTCATAGGCAGAAACGTTCCTGCCCTCGGCCTGCCAGTTGTCGAACACCTGTTGGCGGAAGTTCAGCGTCCAGTTGAAGCTCGGCGAGTTATTGTAAACCAGCTTGGCGTTTGGAATGACCTCGCGGACGCGGTCGACCATGCCCGCAATCTGTTCGACATGGGGCTTTTCGGTTTCGATCCACAGCAGGTCGGCGCCGTTCTGAAGCGAGGTGATGCAGTCCAGGACGACCCGGTCCTCACCCGTGCCGGGGCGGAACTGGAAAAGGTTTGATGCCAGACGCTTGGGCCGCAGCAGCTTGCCGTCGCGGGCGATGACGACGTCGCCGCGCAGGGTCGATGGATCGGCGACCTCTTCGACATCGAGGAAGCTGTTATACTGGTCGCCAAGGTCGCCCGGCTCGCGGCTGAAGGCGATCTGCTTGGTGAGGCCGGCGCCGAGCGAATCGGTGCGGGCGACGATGATGCCGTCATCGATGCCCAGTTCGAGGAAGGCGTAGCGGCAGGCGCGGATCTTCGCGAGGAAGTCCTCGTGCGGAACGGTGACCTTGCCGTCCTGATGGCCGCACTGCTTTTCGTCCGAGACCTGATTCTCGATCTGGAGCGCGCAGGCGCCCGCCTCGATCATCTTCTTGGCGAGCAGATAGGTCGCTTCGGCGTTGCCGAAACCTGCGTCGATGTCGGCGATGATCGGAACGATGTGGGTTTCGTGATTGTCGATCGCGTTGGTGAGGCGATGGACCTCAACTTCATTGCCCGTCTCGCGGGCCTTGTCGAGGTCGCGGAACAGCATGCCGAGTTCCCGGGCGTCGGCCTGGCGTAGGAAGGTGTAGAGTTCCTCGATCAGCGCGGGGACGCTGGTCTTTTCATGCATCGACTGATCCGGGAGCGGGCCGAATTCGGAACGCAGCGCCGCGATCATCCAGCCGGAGAGGTAGAGATATTTGCCCTTGGTCGTGCCGAAATGCTTCTTGATGCTGATCATCTTCTGCTGGCCGATGAAGCCGTGCCAGCAACCCAGCGACTGGGTGTAGTTCGCCGGGTCGGCATCATAAGCGGCCATGTCGCGGCGCATGATCGCGGCGGTGTAGCGGGCGATGTCGAGGCCGGTGGGGAAGCGATTCTGGAGACGCATTCTGGCGACCGAATCGGCGGCGATGCCATTCCAGTTGGGCTCTTCGCCCAGCAGGGAGGAGGCGCGGGTGATTTGTTGAGCGTAGGTCATGGGAATCCCCTGAATGAATTGGCGAATTAAAATCGTTCTGGGGGAGGATGACCTGGGGCGGGAGGGGGTGTGAGGTTCAGTTGTCGATCTTTACAAACTTTCCTTGTAGAGTTGTAATGTCTGCACAGGAGCGCAAGCGAACATGGCCAAGGATCGTCCCGTCTATATGGGGCCGCGCTTGCGGCGGTTGCGGCGGGAGTTGGGGCTGACCCAGTCCGATATGGCGGCGGACCTTGAAATCTCCGCCTCCTATGTTGCGCTGCTGGAGCGGAACCAGCGGCCGTTGACAGCGGACATGCTGCTTCGGCTGGCGCGCACATACCGGATGGACATGAGCGAGCTGGCAGGCGACGGCGGCGCGGAGCAGACGGCGCGGTTGCAGGCAGCGCTGAAGGACCCGATGTTCGCCGACATCGACCTTCCCGCGCTGGCCATGCAGGACGTCGCGATCAATTATCCGGGGTTCAGCGAAGCGTTATTGCGGCTGCATACCGCCTATCGCGAGGAGCAGATGGCGCTGGCGGATCGGAGCGGCGATCGCGCCGACGCACCCGATGAAGCGCCGGACCCGGCGGCCGAGGCGCGCCGGTTCCTGGGCGCGCGGCGCAACAGTTTTCCGCCGCTGGACGATGCGGGGGAAAGGATCGCCGCGCAGATTGAACAAGCCGGCGGCACGGCGGCATGGCTGAAAAGCAAGCATGGCCTGCGCGTCCGGCGCCTGCCGCCCGATGTCATGGCGGGGTCGATGCGACGGCTGGATCGGCATCGGGACGCGGTGCTGATCGACGATGCACTGGACGGCGCGAGCACCGCCTTTCAGCTGGCGATACAGATCGCCTATCTGGAGATGCGCGCGGACATGGAGTCCCTGCTGAAGGACGGGCAGTTTTCCAGCGCAAGTGGACGGCAGCTGGCCCGCCAGGGCCTCGCCAATTATGGCGCCGCCGCCATATTGATGCCCTATGCGGCCTTTGCCAAGGCGGTGGAGGCGCGGCGCTACGATGTCGAGGCACTGGCCCGACAATTCGGGACCAGCTTCGAACAGACGGCGCACCGGCTGACCACGCTACAGAAGCCGGGGCACGAACGCGTGCCCTTCTTTTTCCTGCGCGTCGACCGGGCGGGCAATGTCAGCAAGCGGCTGGACGGCGCGGGCTTTCCCTTTGCGCGGCAGGGCGGATCATGCCCGCTCTGGTCGATCCATCATGTGTTCGAGCGGCCCGGCGAGGTGGTGACGCAATGGCTGGAACTGCCCGACGGACAACGGTTTTTCTCGATCGCGCGGAGGGTGACGGCGGGCGGCGGCGGCTGGGGGGCGCCGCGTGTGGAGCGGGCGATCGCGCTCGCCTGCGCGGCGGACCATGCCCATCGGCTGATCTATACGCAGGGACTTGGGGCGTCCGAGCCGACGCCGATCGGACTGACATGCCGCCTGTGCCACCGGAGCCAGTGCATGGCGCGATCCGCGCCGCCCATCGGGCGTGAAATGCTGCCGGAGGACTATCGGCGGGGCTACGCGCCTTTCGGCTTTGCCGACGGTTGAGCAGCGCCGCAACCGCCGCACGAGCGATCCCGGTCGCTTCAGCCAGCGGCGCGCGTCTGCGCCGCCGACGAATCAGCAGGAGTCGCGAGCCAGTCGAGAGCCTCCTGCTCGGTTTCGAAATAGCCGTAGGTTGTGTTCATATTTTGCAGCCGTCTCGTCTGCATGCGCAGGAGCACCGAAGGCGAGACTACGGCGATGCGGCCGGTATCCGAATCCTTGTGCGTGTAGGAGAGGCGACCGAGCGCTTCGCTGACTTCGGGGGTATGGATTTCCGTGCGGCAGGTATTGACCAGAACGTCGCACGACGGATCCGCCGCGCGGACTTCTTCCTCGAGCGCGCGGCCGAACTGATCGACCGCATCCAGATTCCAGAAGCCGTAAGTGGTGATATGTAGCAGCTTGCGATCGCGGTCATAATCGACCTCGAAAAAGCCTTCCAACTTCTGCACAAGCCCTCCTAATCCAGAAGGACTGCGTTCAGTCCTCCTGCAAATCCAGCCAGGCAACCACATCATTGTCGGTCGCGATGAACAGCCCGTCCTGGATTTCCTGAGGCTGTTGCTGCGCTATATGCACGGCTTCGCTTAACGGGCCGTAAAAGAGGGTGGTCGCAGCGCCGCCTTCTTCGCTGTCGCTCAGATGATAAAGGCGGACGGTGGCGGAATCATAGGTGCTGCGCATGACGCCATTATCGGGCGGCGCAACCGAGGGCGCAAGCCGGGCCTTCAACGGCGATCGGTGACCTTGATGCCGGCGCCCAGACGATTCGCGCCGATCTTCACCGCGTCGCTTGTGAAGTTGGCGACGAAGCTGCTGCTGCGTTGCAGGCCGGGCACGAAAGACGCGCTGTTGCCAGCGATCGACAGGCCGCCGCTGTCATGTTCGCGCCCTTCGGGTGCTACGGTAATGAAGGCGCTGTAATTATCCTTGTCCCGGCCCTGCACCATTTCATTGCCGCTGATCTCACCACTCGCCCCGTTGGACAGGTCGATCATATAGTTGGTGAGGTGGCCGTGGCTGTCGTCGAAGCTGTTGCCGGTGATGGTGACGCGGGGCGTGCGGGTCTTCAGATAATGGCCGCCATCGCCCAGATCGAATCGCGACCGCGTGACGGTAAGTTTGCCATATCGACCGATATAGATGCCGTGGGCGCAATCCAGATCGCGGTCGCACCGGCCAAGATGGCGGAAGGTGGATTTGTCGATCGTGACGCTGTTGCCCGGCGAGTCGCCGCTCAATATCCCTTCCTCGCTGTTGCGGAACAGGCTGTTGGTGACGGTGAGATTGCCGCCTTCCAGCCGGATGCCCGCGCCATTGCCGTCGGGCACGCGCAGATTTTGGAACACGATGCCATCCACGCTGCTTGACCGGCCGCGCAAGACCAGCGCCGCCTTGCCTTCACATGGCATGCCGTCGAGGATGACGCTGCCCGCCGTCTGGGCGCGGAAGGCGACGTCCCCGCCCTGCTGCACCGCGCATTGCGCATAGGTGCCGGGCGCGATCAGGACCGTGCCCTTGCCGTTGCCGATCGCCGCCACCGCATCCTTTAGCGAGGTGTAACCGCGCCCGCTTTCGACCACGGTGAAAGGCGTCGGCATCCCCTGTGCTAGGGCAGCCGCGCCAGCGGCGGCGGAAACGAGCAGGATCGTCGAAAGGATGCGCATAACTAAAGACATAGACGGTTGGGAAAGGGCGGCCAATGCGGAGTCGTGGTTAATGAAATCCTGTTCCGGGACAGGTGCGATCGCCCTGCCCCTCGCTCGCCCTGCTAGGGCCGATCTGGCGGAGGCCCGATTTTAGAGCATGGCCATGTTTGAGTAATCGTCACCCCGGACTTGATCCGGGGTCCCGCTTCTTTTCCGACGCTGCTGAGGCAGCGGGACCCCGGGTCAAGCCCGGGGTGACGGAAAATCAACCTTAGTACCGATGCTTCCATGTAAGACGATCACGCTCTAAAAGCTTCAACTTGAGCCTGATAAACCCTAAGCCTGTCATACGCATGACCGTGGCTGCTCCCCTGCTTCGATCGATGGCTGTCCTGCTGGGCGCGGCCGCGATGATCGCGGGCTGTTCGCAGGAGGCAAGCGGGCCGGTGGTGGTGAGCGTGATCGGATCACCCGCTGACTTCGCCAAACCGATCGAGAATCTGCCCAATCCGGGCGCCAAGCTGATCCTGGAGGCGACGGCGCAGGGGCTGGTCGCCTTTGACGCCAGCGGCGAGATATTGCCTGCGCTCGCCCAGCGGTGGATCGTCGAGGAGGACGGGCGCAGCTACATCTTCCGTCTGCGGCGCGCGCTATGGGCCGACGGGACGAAGGTGACGGCGAAGGACATCGCGCGGCTGTTGATGGCGCGGATCGAGACGTTGCGACGGCTGGACCCGGACGGGCCGCTGGACGCGGTCGAGGCGGTCGTGCCGATGACCGGCGAGGTGATCGAGATCCGCCTTTCCCATCCCCGCCCCTATTTGTTGCAGATGCTGGCACAGCCGCAAATGGCGCTGTTGTCGCGGCAGGGCGGCACCGGGCCTTACCGGCGCGAGCCATGGGGCAAGGGGCTGACGCTGACGCCGATCGACAAGGCGCCCAAGGATGACAATGGGGATGAGGCGAAGGCGGCGGCGTGGGAGACACGCATCCTGCGCGCGGACAGGGCAGCGCTGGCCATCATTCGCTTTCGTGAAGGCAAGGCGGCGGCGGTGCTGGGTGGGCGGTTCGCCGACCTGCCGCTGCTGGTGCCGGCCGGGGTCGATCGCGATGCGGTGCGGATTGATCCGGTGCAGGGCCTTTTGGGATTTGCCGTGACCGGCAAGGGCAAGCTGCTGGACGATGACGGCGTGCGGCGGGCGATCAACATGGCGATCGATCGCAGCCAGTTACCCATCCTGTTTCCGCTGGGTGGGTGGGCCATTACCGACAAGATCGTGCCTGCGCAGCTTGATCTGCCTCGGCCGCCGACTGCGCCGGATTGGACAACGATGCCGTTGGAGGACCGGCGAGCGGCGGCCAGTGCGGTCATCACGCGATGGCGCCGCGACAATGGCGACGCTCCGGTGCTGCGAGTGGCTTTGCCGCAAGGGCCGGGGGCGACGAGCCTGTTCGCGCTTGTCCGCCATGACCTGGCGTTGATCGGATTGCGCGTCGAGCGGGTGGGCATGAAAGATGATGCCGACCTGCGGTTGATCGATGAAGTCGCCGCCTATGACAGTGTGCTCTGGTATCTCGGCCGCGCCGGATGCGCGCGCAAGGCGCATTGTTCGGCGGAGGCCGACGCCCAATTGCGGGCGGCGAGCATGGCGGGCAGCGCGGCAGAGCGGATGGCGCGGGTGGCGCAGGCCGAGGCACTGATGCAGGCGCATAACGGCTATATCGCCTTGGGCGCGCCGGTGCGCTGGTCGCTGGTGTCGCGGCGGCTGACCGGATTCATGCCTTCGCCCCGCGCGCGGCATCCATTGAACCATTTGTTCCGCGCCACCAATTAAGGGGGCAGGAGGAACATGATGGCGTTATCGCAAGACCAGTTTGACCGCGTGGTGCGTGACCTGCCGGGCTTTGGCCGAGACCCCGCTTCGGTGCGGCGGCGGATCGAGGCGATGGAGGCGATGCTGGAAGGATTGTTCGTCATTCCCGGCACCAATCGGCGTGTGGGGCTGGACAGTTTGGTCGGGCTGATCCCGGTGGTGGGTGATTTGGCGACTGCGGCCATGGGCGCTTGGATCGTGTGGGAAGCGCGTAATCTGGGCATGTCGAAATGGCAGCTGACTCGGATGGCGGCCAATGTGGGGTTCGACACGGTCGTGGGCGCGATCCCCTTCGCGGGGGATGTGTTCGACTTTTTGTTCAAGTCCAACACGAAGAACCTGCGCATCATCCGCAAGCATTTGGACAAGCATCATCCCTCGACGGTGACGATCGAGGGTTAAGAGGCTTTAAGCGAACGCGAAGTCCAGGCCGATATCGGCGGCGGGGGCGGATTGGGTGAGGCGGCCGACGCTGATGTAGGTGACGCCGGTTTCCGCCTTGGCGCGGATGGTCTGGAGCGTGACGCCGCCTGAGGCTTCGGTCGGCACGCGGCCGCCGACCAATGTCACCGCGCCGCGCAGGGTGGGCGCGTCCATATTGTCGAGCAGCAGGTGGGTGGCTCCTGCGGCTAACGCGGGTTCGATCTGGTCGATGCGGTCCACCTCGACGATGATGCTTGCGATCCCGGCAGCGGCGGCGCGGCGGACGGCTTCATCTACCGAGCCTGCGACCGCGACATGATTGTCCTTGATCATCGCCGCGTCCCACAGGCCCATGCGGTGATTGGTCGCCCCGCCCTGACGCGTGGCATATTTTTCGAGGACGCGGAGGCCGGGGATCGTCTTGCGCGTGTCGAGCAGGGTCGCGCCGGTGCCCATGATCGCGTCGACATAGGCGCGGGTCATGGTGGCGATGCCGGTGAGGTGCTGGACGGTGTTGAGGGCTGATCGTTCGGCCGTCAGCATCGCGCGGGCCTTGCCACGGATGCGCATGATGTCAGTGCCGGGCGCGACGCGGTCGCCGTCCTGGCGGAGTAGCTCGATCTCGACGTCAGGGTCGAGGGCGCGGAAGAAGGCGGCGGCGATGGGGAGGCCAGCGAGCGTCACAGCGTCGCGGCTGTCCATCACGCCTTCGAAGATCGCGTCGGCGGGGATGACCGCTTCGCTGGTGACGTCACGGCCGTCGGGACCTAGGTCTTCGGCGAGGGTGGAGGCGATGAAGGCGTCTAGGTCGAAGCCGGGCAAGGTGAAGGTCATCTGGCCTCTCTGTGCATTGATCGGAGTGGGATAGCGAACGCAGGCGGCGCTCACCGCCTCGTCATCCCGGCCTTGAGCCGGGATCCCGCTTTCACACGATGGAACGTAAAGCGGGACCCCGGGTCAAGCCCGGGGTGACGGAAAACAAGGAGCATGCCTTAGCGATTGCCCACATCACCCTTCCCCACCGTGCCACTGGCGAGTTCCAGCATGCGGTCGAGGCTCTTCTTCGCGGCGAGGCGGAGGCCTTCTTCCATTTCGATGCGGGGCTGGAGGTCGCGGAGCGACAAATACAGCTTTTCCATCGTGTTGAGCGCCATATAGGGGCAGACGTTGCAGTTGCAGTTGCCGTCCGCGCCGGGGGCACCGATGAAATTCTTGTCCGGCACCGCCTTGCGCATCTGGTGGATGATGTGCGGTTCGGTCGCGACGATCAGCGTGTCGCCGGTCATCGTCTTAGCATATTGCAGGATGCCGCTGGTGGAGCCGACATAATCGGCATGATCGACGATATAAGGCGGACATTCGGGGTGCGCGGCGATGGGGGCGTCGGGATGCTGGGCCTTGAGCTTCAGCAGTTCGGTTTCGCTGAAGGCTTCGTGGACGATGCAGACGCCGGGCCAAAGGAGCATGTCGCGGTTGAACTTGCGCTTCAGGTAACCGCCCAGATGCTTGTCGGGGCCGAAGATGATCTTCTGGTCGCGCGGGATTTGGGAGAGGATCGTTTCGGCGGACGAGCTGGTGACGATGATGTCGGAGAGCGCCTTCACCTCGGCCGAGCAGTTGATGTAGCTCAAGGCGATATGATCGGGATGCGCTTCGCGGAACGCCTTGAACTGGGCGGGCGGGCAGCTGTCCTCTAGGCTGCAACCGGCGTCCATGTCGGGCAGGACGACGATCTTTTCCGGGCTCAATATCTTGGCGGTTTCGGCCATGAAGCGCACGCCGCAAAAGGCGATGACGTCGGCATCGGTTTCCGCTGCCTTGCGGGACAGTTCGAGGCTGTCGCCGACGAAATCGGACAGGTCCTGAATTTCCGGCTTTTGATAATAATGGCCGAGGATGACGGCGTTGCGTTCCTTGCGCAGCCGGTCGATCTCCGCGCGCAGGTCGGTCCCCTGCGGGATTCCGGTGATGGCGTTCATGTCCCTAACTCCTCACGGCCTTTGACCGCGCCCCTAGCGGGCGGCGCGGCGGTTGGCCAGTAACTGTTTCCCCCTAGCGCAATTGCCAGCGGCCATCCCCTGCGACCTCCGCCACACCTCGGCCGTCCAGGTCGATGAGGTGGGCAAGGACCGATCGCCCCGCGGCGGGATGAAGGCGCGGATCGACGCCTTTATACATTTGCGCCACCATCGCCGGGATTTCGGACGCGCCGTGGCGCTGAAGGAAGCGCAATATCTGCCCTTCCCGCTGCTTGCGATGGCCCATCATGCCGCGCACCAAACGGCGCGGATTGGGCACCGGATCGCCATGGGCGGGATAGTAGATCACATCCTCCCGATCGAGGAGCCGCTGCATCGACCGCATATAGTCGGCCATGTCCCCGTCCGGGGGCGAGATGACGCTGGTGGACCAGCCCATGACATGATCGCCGGTGAAGAGGGCGTTTTCCTCGGTCAGGGCAAAGCAGAGATGGTTCGAGGTGTGGCCGGGCGTGGCGACGGCTTCGAGCGTCCAACCCTCGCCTGTCACCTGTTCGCCATCGGCGAGGATGCGGTCGGGCGTATAGGAAGGATCGAAGGCGGCGTCGGCGCGCGGGCCGTCATCGTCCAGCACCAGCGGCGCGCAGCCGATGATGGGCGCGCCGGTCTGTGCAGAAAGCGGCGCGGCGGCAGGGCTGTGGTCGCGATGGGTGTGGGTGCACAGGATTGCGCGCACGGGGCGGTCTGCGATCGCGGCGAGCAGCGCGGCCAGATGATCGGGATCGGCGGGGCCGGGATCGATCACCGCCACGTCCTCTGACCCGACCAGATAGGTCTGTGTGCCCGTATAGGTGAAGGGCGATGGATTGGGCGCCAGAACGCGGCCAATGCGCGGCGAGATTTGCAGCAGCGTGCCCGTGGGCATGTCGGCCATGTCAGGTGCGGTTGCCATGCGCCTCATGTGCCCATCTGGGCGGGATTTTCAAGGGCCGGTTGATCGGGGGATTCCGTTTGGGGACGCCATCGCCTAGACTTGGCGCCATGAGCGCGAGCAGGGATCTTGTGGAGGCATGGCGGCAGCATCTGGCACTGGACCGGCGGCGATCCACGCACACGGTGCGCGCCTATATGGCGACGGCGGAGCGGTTGATCGCTTTCCTGACCGAGCATCGCGGGGAAGCAGTGACGGCGGCGGGCTTGGCGCGGGTGGATCAAGCCGACTTGCGGGCGTTTCTGACGGCGCGGCGGATGGACGGGATCGGCAATGGATCGGCGGCGCGGGAATTGTCGGCGGTGCGTGGGTTCCTGAGGTTCACCGGCGGCGAGGATGCGCGGGTGCCGCTGCTGAAAGGGCCGAAGGTGAAGCGGGGTCTGCCCCGGCCGATCTCCCCTGACGAGGCGGTGGCGCTGGCGGGTGAGATTGCGGAGACGGCGCGCGAGGGCTGGATCGGCGCGCGGGACTGGGCGGTGCTGCTGCTGCTCTATGGCGCCGGATTGCGGATCGGCGAGGCGATGGGGCTGATGGGCGACGTGTTGCCGCTGGGCGATACGCTGCGGGTGACGGGCAAGCGGGGCAAGAGCCGACAAGTGCCGCTGCTGCCGCAGGTGCGGGCGGCGATCGAGGCTTATGTGGCGGTTTGCCCTTATCCTATGGCGCGGGAGGAGATGCTGTTCCGGGGGGCGCGGGGTGGTCCGCTGTCGGCGGCTTTGATCCGGCGCGCGGTGCAGGGTGCGCGGGGAAGGCTGGGACTGTCGGATCGGACGACGCCGCATGCTTTGCGGCACAGCTTTGCGACGCATTTGCTGGGGCGCGGGGCGGACTTGCGATCGTTGCAGGAGCTGCTGGGTCATGCGAGCCTGTCATCGACGCAGATTTATACGCAGGTGGATGCGGCGCATTTGCTGGATGTTTATCGGAATGCGCATCCTCGGGCTTGAGTTGGGCGGAGGGACGCTGTTCCCCTCCCGTAAACGTTCAAACGAGGCACGTGACTCGTTTGAAGGGTTAGGGGTGGGCGCGAGCGTAGCGAGCTTCGACCTCGCCGTTACAAGACTCAATCCAACGTTGCGCCAGCCCACCCCCTAGCCCCCTCCCGCCTGCGGGAGGGGGAACAGCCCACTCACCCCCTCGGCTTCCAGGTTGCCAAGCGCCAGAGGTAGAGCGCGATCGCTCCGACCACGCACGCCGTCGCGGCGGGGCCGACATATCTATCGATGTCGCGGAAATTCTGGCCGAGGATGTAGCCCGCATAGGCAAGGATGATGTTCCAGATCAGCGCGCCGCCGGCCGTCCAGGCAAGGAACTTGCCATGCCCCATGCGGAACAGGCCCGCTGGGAGCGAGATCATGGTGCGGAAGGCGGGGAGGAAGCGGAACACGAACACGACGATCTGGCCATATTTGCCGAATATATGATCGAGTTTCTCCACATCCCGCCATTCCAGCGTAGCCCAACGACCATAGCGGTCCACCAGCGGCTTGAGCCGTGCGAAGCCCAATATGTGGCCGACCAGATACCAGAAATAATTGCCGACCGTGGTGCCCAGCGTGCCCGCGACGAGCAGCCACTCCATCGCCATGCGGCCCTGACCGACGCGGATGCCGCCGATGCCCATGATGAGTTCGGACGGGATCGGGGGGAAGACATTTTCGATGACCATCAAGGCGAAAATGCCCCAATAGCCGCCTGCGTCGATGAGGTGGAGGACCCAGTCAGTCAAGGCACGTCATTCCAGCGAACGCTGGAATCTCTTTTGGAGGGCACGGCCTGGGGCACGAGGTCCCAGCTTCCGCTGGGATGACGGGGTTTTTGTTAGACGGTTGAAGGTGGCTCAAGCAGCTACTCTTGCGGCGAGGCGGGCGTCGATCGCGTCCCAGATCATCGCGCCTGTGTCCGTACCGTTGAAGGCGTCGATCGACACGATGCCGGTCGGGGACGTCACGTTGATTTCGGTCAGCCATTCGCCGCCGATTACGTCGATCCCGACGAACAGCAGGCCGCGCTGCTTGAGTTCCGGCCCCATGGCGGCGCAGATTTCCAGTTCCCGGTCGGTGAGTTCTGTGCGTGCGGCTGATCCGCCCACAGCGAGGTTGGAGCGGATTTCGCCTGCGCCGGGGATGCGGTTGATGGCGCCCGCGATTTCGCCGTCGATGAGGACGATGCGCTTATCGCCCTGAGCGACGCCGGGGATGAAGGCCTGAACCATGAAGGGCTCGACCCATGAAGCGTTGAACAGTTCCACGAGCGCGGAAATGTTGGCGCCGGACTGGCCGACATGGAAGACCGCGTTGCCCGCATTGCCGTAGAGCGGCTTGACCACGATCTCGCCATGTTCGGCGAGGAAGCTCCGGACTTCCGCAAGGTCGCGGGTGATCATGGTCGGCGGCATGAAGCGGGCATAGTCGAGCACGAACAGCTTTTCGGGCGCGTTACGGACGGCAGCGGGATCGTTCACCACCAGCGTTTCTTCCTGCACCCGCTCCAGCAAATGGGTGGCGGTGATGTAGCTCAGGTCAAAGGGCGGGTCCTGGCGCATGAGGACGACATCGACGTCGCGGCCGAGGTCGAGCATCTCTGGCTCGCCAAGGGCGAAATGATCGCCTTTGACCTTCTGAACCTTTACCGGGCGCGCCTTCGCCAGCACGCGGCCGTCGCGATAGGTGAGGTCGGGCGCGAGATAATGGTAAAGGCGATGCCCCCTCGCCTGCCCTGCCAGCATGATGTGGAAGGTGGAATCGCCCGCGATGTTGATCCCTTCCATCGGATCCATCTGCACGGCGATGGTGAGGGGGTTGAGCTCAGTCATGTCCAATCCTTTTTCCGGGGATGAAAGGATCAGCCCCCATGCCAGACATTCGCCAGATGGCGCGGCGGACGGCCCGGCGCAAGGAGGATCACGTCGATCCGCATGTCGTCGCCCGGCTTTGCAAGGTCGTAGAAGAGCATTTCGGCTGCGGACGCGACGCGGGACAGGCGGCGTTCGTCGATCGCAAGGTCAAGATCGGCGGCGGTGGCGCGGGATTTTACCTCGACAAAGGCGAGCATTGCGCCGCGCCGGGCGACAAGGTCGACCTCTCCGGCGGGTGTGCGCAGGCGGCGGCCGACGATCTGCCAGCCCTTGAGCCGCAGCCACCATGCGGCGATGCGTTCGGCCTGGCGTCCGCGTTTCTCGGCCTGTTGGCGCCTCACCCTTTGAGTTCCAGCGCGCGGTCGTACAGGGCGCGGCGGTCGAGGCCGAGTTTCTTCGCAACCTCTCCCGCAGCCTTGGAGACGGGAAGGCGCTGCATCGCTTCGAGGAGGGCAGCGTCGGCATCTTCAGCACTGGCGGGCGGGGCTTCGCCGGGCGGGCCGACGATGACGACGATCTCCCCCTTGGGCGGGGCGTCGGCGTAGCGGGCGGAGAGTTCGGTAAGCGTACCGGTGCGGGTTTCCTCGAACGTTTTGCTGATTTCTCGGGAGACTGCGGCTTCGCGGTCTCCAAGTCCTTCGGCCATGGCGGCTAGGCTTTCCGACAGGCGCGGGCCGCTTTCGTAGAAGATGAGCGTGGCGCGCAGGGCGGCGACTTCGGCAAGGGTGTCGGCGCGGGCCTTTTGTTTGGCGGGGAGGAAGCCCATGAAGAGGAAGCGGTCGGTGGGAAGGCCGGACAGGGTTAGCGCGGCAATGGCGGCGCTGGGGCCGGGCAGTGTCGTGATGTTGCGACCGGCGGCGCGGGCGTCGCGGACGAGTTTGTAGCCGGGGTCGGAGATGAGGGGGGTGCCAGCGTCGGACAGGAGCGCAACCGATTCGCTCGCCATCCGCTCGATCAGGCGGGTGCGGACGCCTTCGGCGCTGTGGTCGTGATAGGGGATCATCGGGCGATCTGATCCCGCGTGACGCAGCAGGCGTGCGCTCACCCGTGTATCTTCCACGGCGATTACATCGGCGAGGCGCAGGACTTGCGCCCCGCGCGGGCTAAGGTCTCCGAGGTTGCCGATCGGCCCCGCAACGATGTAAAGCCCGGGCTCCAGCCCAGAAGTTGTATCTTCCATAAGGACGCCAGATGACAGAGACGGATGCCCTCCGGCAAGCGGACATGTTCGCGGCAATGAAGCGCGGTGCGCGTATCCTGTTTGCTGCCAGCGCTTTGGCTCTCGCCGCCTGTCAGTCGATCGTGCCGCGTGGACCCGGCCCGGTGCGGCCGACGGAGCCTGTTCCGAGTGGCCCTGATGTGACACAGGGCCTGCCGACCGACACGCTGCGCCACCGCGTCGCGCTGCTCGTGCCGATGAGCGGGCCGAACGCGGGCGTGGGACAGTCGATCGCCAATGCGACCACGCTGGCGCTGTTGGATACCAAGGCCGACAAGGTGCGCATCACCACCTATGACACCAGCATGGGCGCGGCGGCGGCGGCGAACAAGGCGCTGGCGGAAGGCAATCGCCTGATCTTGGGGCCGCTGCTGGCGGAAGATGCGCGGGTCGTAGGGCCGATCGCCGCAAAGGCGAATGTGCCGGTGATCAGCTTTTCCAACGATGTGAGCGTTGCCGGAAACGGCGTCTACATCATGGGCTATAACCCCAACCAGTCGATCGAGCGCGTCGTCGAGTTCGCGAAGGGCAAGGGGCTGTCGAAGTTCGCCGCGCTGGTGCCCAAGGGCGTCTATGGCGAGCGGTCGGGCACGTCGCTCCTCCGTGCGGTCGAGGGCGTGGGCGGGACGGTCGTGTCGATGCAGACGTTCGACCGGACGCCTGCTTCGATGACGGCGGCGGTCAAGAAATTGCAGGCTTCGTCCAGCTATGACGCGCTGTTGATCGCGGACAGCGGGCGGGTGGCGTTGCAGCTGGCGCCGATCGTGCGGAAGAATGGCGGGGCGACGGCGCGCCTGCTGGGCACGGAATTGTGGAATACGGATCGCGGACTGGCGTCCGCTCCGGCTTTGCGGGGCGCGTGGTTCGCCAGCGTGTCCGATGGGCTTTATGGGCAATTGGCGGGCAAGTATCGGGCGCGTTATGGCAGCGCGCCGTTTCGGCTGTCGGCGCTGGGCTATGATGCGGTGCTGCTGACCGTGCGGATTTCGCGGGATTGGAAGCCGGGGACGGTATTCCCGGCGGCGCGGCTGCGCGATTCGGGGGGCTTTTCGGGGATTGATGGCGCGTTCCGGTTCGGGCGTGGCGGGGTTGCCGAGCGGGCGCTGGAAGTGTCGGAGGTTGGTGCCGGAACTTATACGGTGGTGGCGGCTGCGCCCAAGGCTTTTGCGGAATAACAGCCCCTCCCCCGTTCGGGCTGAGCCTGTCGAAGCCTTTTCCTTCTTAAAAGAAAAGAGAAGCCCTTCGACAGGCTCAGGGCGAACGGAGTGTGGTGGTTAGCTTTTGATCCGCCCGGTTGGCAGGATCAGCGGCCATTCGCCATCGGGCTCGATGCAGGCGGAGATGCCGTAGACTTGGGCAAGGCTCTGTTCCGTCAGGACGTCGAGCGGCTTGCCATCGGCTACAAGCTTGCCATTGTCCATCAGCAGCAATCGATCGCAATAGCGGGCCGCCATGCCGAGGTCGTGCAGGACGGTGACGACCAGCGAGCCGGCGCGGGCTTCGGCCTTGAGTAGGTCCATGACATCCAGTTGATGACCGGGGTCGAGAGCCGCGAGGGGTTCGTCGGCGATGAGCGCGGGCGCGCCTACTGCCAGCGCGCGGGCGAGGAGGACGCGGGCGCGCTCGCCGCCTGATAGTTCGGTCGCGATGCGGCCTTTCAGGTGGAGGACATCGGCGCGGGCTAGCGCGGCATCGACTAGAGCCTCATCCTGCGGAGACAGGCGGGACAGTGGGCCGAGATGGGGCATGCGGCCGAGCGCTACCAACCGTTCGACAAGCAACGGCCAGTGCAGCGTCTGGCCTTGCGGTAGATAGGCGACTCGGCGCGCTATGTCCTTTCGGCTGAGGCTGGCGATCGGGAGGCCGTCGATCGATACTTCGCCACCTTCCGCGCGGATGAGGCCGAGCAGGGCGCGGATCAGCGTGGATTTGCCAGCGCCATTGGGGCCTATGATGCCGACCAGTTGCCCCGGCGCCAGCACCGTGGTGACGCTGGTCACGGCGGCATGGCGGCCAAGGCGAACGGACAGGTTGTCGGTGCGGATGGTTACCATAGCCGCCGCTCCCGCATCAGGTGGACGAGGAAGACGGGGACGCCGAGCAATGCGGTCAGAACGCCGAGCTTGAGTTCGCTGCTGGTGGGGATCAGCCGGACGCCGATGTCCGCCAGCGTCAGCAGCGCCGCACCGCCGAGCAGCGAGGGGAGCAGGATGGCCGAAGGGGAGCGATCCGTCAGGGGACGGACCAAGTGAGGGACGATGAGGCCGACGAAACCGATCGCGCCCGAAACTGCCACTGCTCCGCCGACGCCGATGGCGACACCCAGCATCATACGCAGTCGCGCCTTGGAAAGGTCCACGCCCAGTGCTTGGGCGCCCTCCTCCCCCAAGGTCAGCGCGTCGAGGCTGCGGCCGTCGGCGATCAGCAGCGCGGCGCCGATGAGGACGCAGGGCAGCGCGATCCAGACATGGGCGTAGCTGCGATTTTCAAGGCTGCCCATCAGCCAGCTCATGATCTCCATCGCGGCGAAGGGATTGGGTGAAAGGTTGAGCGACAGGCTGATCCCCGCCCCCGCGAGGGTTGCGACCGCTATGCCTGCGAGGATCAGGGTCAGTGGGCTTTCCGATGGGCCTGCGAGCAGGAACAGCGCGGCGATGGCGATGAGGCTGCTGGTGATGGCGAGGGCGGGGAGGATGAGCGGGTGAAGCTGCGCGAGGCCGAAGTAGAGGGCGCAGACAGCGCCGAGAGCTGCCGCGTTGGAGGCGCCGAGGACCGAGGGTTCAGCGAGTGGGTTGCGGAGATAGCCCTGAAGCGCGGCTCCGGCGAGGCCGAGCATCGCGCCGACGATGAGACCGAGCAGCATGCGGGGCAGGCGCAGGTCGATGAGGATGGCGCGGGCGACTTCGTCACCGCCGCCAGTGAGGACGGCCAGGATGCGGGCGGGAGAGAGTGGGACCGCGCCCAGTGTAAGGGAGCCAAGCGCTGCCAAAAGGGTGAGCGCGATTAGGATGGGGAGCAGCAGGGGATGGCGGCGGGCCTTCATGGCTTGCGCGCTCCAAGGCTGCTGATAGGGGTTGTAGTGCTGCGGCGAAAGCGGGAGCACGGCGCTTTGCGGAGGCTGGATTGGTGCGCAGAAGGATGTTGGCGATATGTTGTTTGGTCAGCCTGACCGGAGCCGCCCCCGTGCCGCCCAAGCATATCGTGTCGCTCAACACCTGTTCCGACCAATATGTGCTGGCGCTCGCCGATCCGGGGCAGATCGCGGCTCTGAGTCCCTATGGGCATGATCCGGAACTGTCGGCGGCGATCGCCAAGGCGCGGCGTTTTCCGGTACTGAAACGTCCGGCCGAAGAGGTATTGGCGCTGCGTCCCGATTTGGTGATCGGCTTTCCCGATGGCACTGGCGGCGTTGTCAGCGCGCCGGACGGGCGATGGCGCAAGCTGGGGCTGGCGAGCGCGGACAGCTTCGCGGCGATCAGGGGACAGATCCGGCAGGTGGCGGCCATTGTCGGCCATCCCGCGCGGGGCGAGGCGATGATCGCGGGCATGGAGCGCGACCTCGCCGCCCTGCCCCGGTCCCGGCGCGGCGGCGTGGCTGCCTATTATCAGCGGCGCGGCTATATGACCGGGACCGGAACTTTGGTCGATGAGTTGATCCGGCGCGCGGGCCTCACCAATCTGGCAGCAAAGCTTGGCAAGCCAGCGCTGGCGCAGGTGCCGCTGGAGGAGATGATCGCGGCCAGGCCCGATTATCTGATCGTGGAGGAAGGCAGCGAAAAGGTCGTCGATCAGGGGACGGAGATGCTGCACCACCCGGTGCTGCGATCCATCCCCCGCATCCGCGTGCCGCAAGCCTGGACGGTGTGCGGCGGCCCCGCTTATGTGCAGGCCGCGCGCAGCATCGTGACGCAGGCGGACGCCGCAAGCAAAGGCAGGACGCAGCCAAAGGCCGCGCCCCGGCGATGAAGGGGGGCGGTCGCCCACCCCCTTCACCTTCTACCGTCAGAAGCGGACACGCACGCCGCCATAGGCCGACCGGCCGTAGGTGCCATAACCATAGGCGGTGGCGTATTCCTGATCGAACAAATTGTCGATGCGGCCGTAGATTTCGAGCCTTTCCGTGATTGGGAAGGAGGCGCGGATATCCGTTACCGCATAGCCGTCAATCTGCACCCGGTTGCGGGTCACGGGGTCGAGATCGACGCTGTCGCTGACCATCGTCACGGTCGCCCCGGTCGACAGGCCGAAGGACCAGGCATAATCGACCGATGCGCTGACGGCGTTAGCGGCGCGGCGCAGCAGGCGCTCGCCAAAGGCCGCGCTGCCCGGCGAACGATCACGCGCATCGACATAGCTATAGGCGGCGGTGAAGGTCAGTGCATCGACCGGACGCAGCGTCAGCGTCGTTTCCACGCCCTTGGCGCGGGTGCGATCCAGATTGCCATAGGTGAAGGTCGTATTGTCGTAATTCAGCTGGTCCCGCGTGTCGCGCCAGAATCCGGTGACGGACAGCACCGCCCGGTCGCTCCCCAGATTCTGGTCGAAGCCGATGTCGTAGCTCTTCGAACGCTCGGGCTTCAGGTCCGGATTGCCGCTGAATGTATCGTAAAGCTGATAGAGCGACGGCGCCTTGAAGCCCTCCCCGTAGCTCAGGCGGAAATTGGTCGCGCCACCATTGGGCGTGTAGTTGGCGTTCGCGCCGAACGTCGTCGCGCCGCCGAACTGGCTGTGATCGTCATGACGCACCCCTGCTGTCATGGACAGGCCCGCTACCGGCTTTACCACGGCCAGCGCATAGATGCTGTCGATGTTGGCGCGGTGGCTTTCCTGCGAACCGAAGCCGAAAAACTCATAATCGGGCCGCTCATGTTCATAGCCGAGCAGCAGCTTCACGTCATCGATGGGCTGATAGACGCCTTCATATTCGAAGCGCAGGTTCGTCCCGGAATAGCCGAAGTCCGGGGCGTTGCCGCGCACGAAATAATAATCGCGATCCTGCTGATACCAGGTAACGGCCGCCCGGTTGGTCAGCTTGCCGTCGAACAGCGCCAAATTCACGCCCGCATAGCCGATATATTGATTGGACTTCGCGACGTCGGGGCTGTCGGCCGGCCTGCCAAAGAAGCTGTCATAGTCGAGATCGCCGTTGATATAATAGCCGCGCAGGTCGAGGCTCAGATCATCGGTGAAGGCGATCTTCAGCCGGGCATTGCCAGTGATATTTTCATAGCCATCCTTTTCCGCGCCACCAAAATCGGAAGAGACAGCGGAGATGCCATCGGTGCGGAAATAGGCGAGGCCCACGCCGCCCGACAATATGCCGCTGGTGCCCGATACATCCGCCTTCGCATTCAGCGTATCGGCATAGCCATAATCGACCGACGCCTTGCCGCCGAACCCTTCGCTTGGGATACCGGTCATGATGTTGACGACGCCGCCGATCGCCTGGCTGCCATAGGCAATGGAGTTGGAACCGCGCAGCACCTCGATCCGGCGGATGTTGCCGACAAGCAAATTGCCGAAATCATATTGATCGCCGATGCCGCTCGGGTCGTTGACCTTCACGCCGTCGATCAGCACCAGCGTCTGCGTCGTTTCGGCGCCACGCACCGACACGCTGGTGACGTTGCCCAGGCTGCCGGTGCGGTTGAAGCGGATGCCGGGGGTGGTGATCAGCAGGTCCACGACGCTGACATTCTGGCGCGTTTCGATCGTCTTTTCATCGATCACGGTCACCGCCTGCCCGACTTCATCGGTGGGTTGCTCAATGCCGAGCGCGGTGACGACGATCTCGCCCGAATCTTCGGCGAGAGCGGGGGTGGCGGCGAGGAGCGCCAGCAGTGAAATTCCGGTCCTGATCATATGTCTGTCTTCCCTGAGCGCCATGCGACATGAGCCCAGGGCCTGCCGCATAAGCGGCCGATGCGCGGGAAGAAGAGACGCCAGCCCCGTCACGCGCACCGATGCGGCCCTGCGCCGCTTCGTCGCTCAGACGGAAAACACCGTGCCCGGACCTATCCCTGGACCCAAGGCAAGAGCGACCATGCGCCGGTAGGTTTCCTGGCTCGCGGGTCGTCGCGGTGATGCACGCCTTCCCGGACTTTTGGTCCAGTGGCTGGTCCCCCTCGCCTTCCCCTTTGAAGGCTTGCGGGTTTCCCTGTGCATCGCGCTCGCCGCTTACAGTTGCAGGGACAGCCGCGGAGTTGGACGGTGATCCCGTCCGCACCGCATTCCCTTTCCGGCGCGATCTGTCGTGAACAGTTGCCCGCTCACGCCGCGCGCCATAGGGGAAGTTGAGGGTTCTGCCAAGGAGTGGATAATGCGATTGCTGGGCGCGGTATTGGCGGGCGGGCGATCCAGCCGGTTCGGGAGCGACAAGGCGATGGCGCTGATGCCGGACGGGCGGACTCTGATGGAGCATGCGGTGGCGGCAATCGCGCCCCACGTTGAGGCGGTGGTGGTATGCGGACGGACGGTCGAGGGGCTGACCAGCCTATCCGATCGGCCCGCGCCGGACATGGGGCCGCTGGGCGGGCTGAATGCGGCGCTGCATCATGCGCGGAGCGAAGGCTATGAGGCGGTGCTGACGACGGGATGCGACATGCCGGTCTATCCGGCGGCGCTGGTGGAGGCGCTGACGGGAGAAGGCGCTGCAGTGTTGAAGGGGCAGCAAATGGCGGGGTTCTGGCCTGCCGGGCTTGCGGATGAAATGGATGCTCATCTGGCTGAGGAGAATAGCCGGTCGATATATGGTTGGCTGGAGCGGATCGGCGCGCGGATCGTGGAGCGGGCGGACATCGTCCTGCCGAATATAAATCGACCGCAGGATATTGCCGGATTGCCAAAGAACTAACCACTCCGTGCTCCTGCGCAGGCAGGAGCCCAGTTCTCACGGCCGCAAATGGGCTCCTGCCTTCGCAGGAGCACGAAGTTACATCATTACAACCGCAAGCCCACGGGCTCCACCGGTCTGAGCCTGCCGAAACCCCTTACCTTCCTTCCAACTAAGGCAGCGGCATCGACAGGCTCAAGGCAAAGATGTGGAGGGCAAGTTCAAACCTGTAGAGCGACGCTAGCTGCAACCCCTACAGGCATGGACGTTCCCGCCACCGCTTCGCCGATCAGCAGCAGGGTCGGGTCTTCGTCGCTGATCGTGGCGACCAGAAAGGCAAGCGCGGACAGCTTGCCGCGGATCAGGCGTTCGGTGGGGAGCGAGACGTTGACCGCCACCATCACCGGCGTTTCGGGATCGCGGCCTGCGGCGATCAGCTGGCGGCTGATCTCTCCGGCGGCGGCGCGGCCCATATAGATGCCAAGCGTGCCGCCGGGACGGGCGAGCGCCTCCCAGTCGAGCTTGAGCGGTTCACTGGCTTTGAGATGCGCGGTCACCAGCGTCAGGCCGCGCGCCTTGCCGCGCAGGGTGAGCGAGGCGCTGCCGCTTGCGGCAGCAGCGCTTGCCGTGGTGATGCCGGGGCAGATATGGAAGCGGATGCCGTCGGCGGCGAGATGCTCCATCTCTTCGGATGAGCGGCCGAATACCGAGGGATCGCCCCCCTTGAGGCGCACGACGCGCTTGCCTGCTTTGGCGGCGGCGAGGAGCAGGTCGTTGATGCTTTCCTGCGCCTTTGAATGGCGGCCGGAACGCTTGCCGACGCTGATCCGCTCGACGCCCTGCGGGATGAGGTCAAGTACGCCGGGGCCGACGAGGGCGTCGTAGAAGACGATCTCCGCGGCGGCGATCAGCTTTTCGGCCTTGCGGGTGAGGAGGTCCGGGTCGCCGGGGCCTGCGCCGACCAGCCAGACTTCACCGGGAGCGATCAATTCATTCGGCTGCATGAAGGGCCTCCTGCGGAATTTGGGCGAGGATGTTGGCGAGCGCGGGACGGCAGGACCCGCAATTGGTGCCCGCGCCGATCGCCTTGCCGATGGCGGGAACGTCGACCAGGCTCTGGTCGCGGATGGCGGCGACGATCTGGTTGAGGCCGATGTCGAAGCAGACGCAGATGGTCGGCCCTTTGTCAGGCTGGTTGCCGGGACCGCGCGCGGCGAGGACGGATGCGCCCACCTCTTCCGCCTCAAGCTGGCCGATGAGCCAGTCGCGCGAGGGGAGCAGGCCGGTGCGGGTGACGAAGAGGACGGCTGCCAGCTTGCCTTCGCGGATGATGGCGATGCGGCGGGTGCCGCGCGTCATGTCGACCGCTTCGACGCGGTCGCCTTTGGGCAGGCAGGCTTCAAGACGCACGGGGTCGCCATTGCCCGCGACTTCGTAGAGCGCGCCATCCGGAACGGTGACCTTCGTGGCCCAGAGGCAGGGGATTTTGGCAGGCTGCTCGCCGCGCAGGATGAGGAAGCCCTTCCACTCCGTCGCGACCTTTTCGATGCTGGCGGGCGTCGATTTGAAGCCGGGCTGGCCCGAATGAGGATCGACCAATGGCCGGGGCAGCAGGCCGGTACGGCCGCCGGTGGAGATTTGGTCGGTCCAGTGGATCGGCGTGAAGATTTCACCCACACGCTGGCCTTCGCTGAAAGCCACGCGGAAGATGCTGTTGCCCTGTGCGGTCTGGACGCGGGCGAGGTCGCCGTCGCAAATGCCCAGTTCCTGCGCGTCCTGCGGGTGGATTTCGACCAGCGGCTCCTCGCGATGGCGGGCGAGCTTGGCTGAGAGACCGGTGCGCGTCATCGTGTGCCACTGGTCGCGGTAACGGCCGGTGTTGAGCGTCATGGGCCACTGCTTGAGCGGCTCCTGAAGGTCCATCTGCTTGGTGAGGACCAGCCGCGCCTTGCCATCGGGGGTGGAGAAGCGGCCATCGGCAAAGGGCTTGTCGCCACCCCAGCGGAAGGGCTCCATCGCTTCATAGGCGTCGTTGCCGATGGTGGCCTGGGCACGGAGGTTGAGCAGGCGCTGGCCGTCATTCTGATAGGCGGTCAGGCGGGCATGTTCGCGCCAGATGTCGGCGGGCCGGTCATAGGCGAAGGCGTTTCGAAAGCCCATGCGGCGGGCAACTTCCTTGACGATCCACCAGTCGGGTTTGGCGTCGCCGGGGAGCGCCAGGAAGGGGCGCTGGCGGCTGATTGTGCGGTCGCTATTGGTGACGGTGCCGTCCTTCTCGCCCCATCCGGCGGCGGGCAGGCGGACGTCGGCATGGACGCTGGTGTCGGTGTCGGCGATGATGTCCGACACGACGAGGAAAGGGACAGATTCCAACGCTTCACGGACGCGGTTCGCGTCGGGGAGGGAGACGGCGGGGTTGGTGGCCATCACCCAAAGCGCCTTGACCCGGCCTTCGTTGATGGCGCGGAACAGGTCGACGGCTTTCAGGCCCGGCTTGGTCGCCATGTTCGGGGCGGCCCAGAAACGTCCCACCCGCTCAACATTTTCCGGCGCGAAGTCCATGTGGGCGGCGAGGGTCGAGGCAAGGCCACCGACTTCGCGGCCGCCCATCGCGTTGGGCTGGCCAGTGATCGAGAAGGGCGCGGCGCCCGGCTTGCCGATGCGGCGGGTGGCGAGGTGGACGTTGATGATCGCGTTCACCTGATCGGTGCCACGGATCGACTGGTTGATGCCCTGGCTGAACAGGGTGACGGTGCGCGGCGTGGCGGCGAACAGCTTGAAGAACTGCTCCAGCAGCGCGGGCGCGATGTCGCAGGTCTTGGCCGTCGTCCAGAGGTCGTGGCCGGTGCGGATATGCTCCCAGAATCCTTCGGGCGCGTTCACATGTTCGGCCATGAAGGCGGGATCGGTGATGCCTTCAGCGTCGCACCAAGCCAGCAGGCCGTTCATCAGCGCGACGTCGGTTCCGGGTTTCACCGGCAAATGCAGGTCCGCCCCTTCGCAGGTTTCGGTGCGGCGCGGGTCGATGACGACCAGCTTCGTGCCGCGTGCCGCGCGAGCGGCCTGAATGCGCTGATAGACGATGGGGTGGCACCAGGCGGTGTTGGAGCCGACGAGGACGATCAGGTCCGCTTCATCGAGGTCGCCATAAGTGGCAGGCACGATGTCCTCGCCAAAGGCCCGGTTGTGCCCCGCCACCGCGCTCGACATGCAGAGGCGGCTGTTAGTGTCGATGTTGGATGTGCCGATGAAGCCCTTCATCAGCTTGTTGGCGACATAATAATCTTCGGTCAGCAGCTGGCCGGAGACGTAGAAGGCGACGCTGTCGGGGCCGTAGCGTTCGACCGTCTCGCGGAATTTCTTCGCGACGAGGTCCAGCGACTTGTCCCAGCTGGCGCGCTTGTTGCCGATCATCGGGTGCAGCAGGCGGCCGGTCAGGCCGACGGTTTCGCCCAGATGCGTGCCCTTGGAGCAGAGGCGCCCGCCATTGGCCGGGTGCGCTTCATCGCCCTTGATCGTGACCGACCGGGGTCCGGTCGGCGTGGCCGAAATGCCGCAACCAACGCCGCAATAGGCGCAGGTGGTGCGGATGGCCTCTGTCATGCTCTTACCTCTTCTTCCCGAGGAACAAGAATTGGGTGGAGGTGCTTGCCGCAAGGGATGGCCAACAAGACACCCCCACCCGGGTCCCCGCCGTTATGGCTGGGGACCGGAAGCTTGATGCTCGTCAGGCTGCTGCCTTCATCGCTGCCGGGCGGGCGATCAGGATGCGGCCGCCCTCCTCTTTCACGGCGATGGTCGGCGTGCAGCCCTTGTCATTGCCCTGCGCCTCGCCCGTTTTCAGGGCGATGTTCCAGTTATGCAGGGGGCAGGCGACGCTGTGGCCGTGGACGATACCCTGGCTCAGCGGACCCTTTTTGTGCGGGCATTCATTGACCAGCGCGAAGACCTTGTCGTCGCTGGTGCGGAACACGGCGATTTCCTTTTCGCCTTCGATCTGCACCGTGCGGGCGCCGCGCTGGGGAATGTCGGCCAGCGTTCCGATGTCGATCCATGTCGTCATGGTCATTACTCCGCAGCGATCGCGATGGGGTCGAGATGCTGATGCAGTTCTGCATTGGCACCGGCTGCGCGTTCGGCCCAGGGATCGTCCTGAGAGAAGCTCTGCGAATAGAGGAAGCGTGCGCGAAGAGCCTCGCGGCCAGCCTCGTCTTCCACAATCCGCTGCTTCACATATTCCACGCCGACACGCTCGATCCACGGCGCGGTGCGCTCCAGATAGCGGGCTTCCTCGCGGTAGAGCTGGGTGAAGGCGGCGCAATAATCGAGCGCCTCCTGCTCGGTCGCGACCTTGCAGAGGAAGTCGGTGGCGCGGACATGGATGCCGCCATTGCCGCCGACATGCAGCTCATAGCCCGAGTCCACGCAGACCACGCCGAAGTCCTTGATCGTCGCCTCCGCGCAGTTGCGGGGGCAGCCGGATACGGCGATCTTGAACTTATGGGGCATCCACGATCCCCAGGTCATCCGTTCCGTCTTGACGCCAAGGCCGGTCGAATCCTGCGTGCCAAAGCGGCACCATTCGGACCCGACGCAGGTCTTCACCGTGCGCAGCGACTTGCCATAAGCATGACCCGACACCATGCCCGCGGCGTTGAGGTCGGCCCAGACAGCGGGCAAATCTTCCTTCTTGATGCCGAAAATGTCGAGACGCTGGCCGCCGGTGACCTTCACCATCGGCGCATCATATTTCTCGACCACGTCGGCGATCGCGCGCAGTTCCTTGGGGTTGGTGAGGCCACCCCACATGCGCGGGACGACGGAGTAGGTGCCATCCTTCTGGATGTTCGCGTGCATGCGCTCATTGACGAAGCGGCTCTGCTGGTCATCGACATATTCACCGGGCAGCGCGCAAAGCAGATAGTAATTGAGCGCAGGGCGGCAGGAAGAGCAGCCGTCGGGTGTCGACCAGTGCAGCTTCTGCATCACCTCGGGGATCGATCGCATATTCTGCGCGACGATCTCACGGCGGACATCGTCATGGCCAAAGCTGGTGCATTTGCACATCGTCTTGGGGCCTGACTGGACGTCATCACCCAGCACCACCGCCAGCAGATTCTCGACCAGACCCGTGCAGCTGCCGCAGCTGGCCGACGCCTTGCAGGTGCCGCGCACCGCGTCGAGGCTGCATGCACCCTTTTCGATGCAGGCGACGACCTGGCCCTTGCTGACGCCGTTGCAGCCGCAGATCTCGGCATCGTCCGAGAGCGCCGCAACGGCCGCCTTAGGGTCCAGCGCGCCTCCTCCAGAGGCGAAGGCCTGACCGAAGATCAGCAGGTCACGGATTTCGCCGACATCTTCCTCGCGCTTGAGCAGGTCGAAATACCAGCCGCCATCGACGGTATCACCGTAGAGCACCGCGCCGATGATCTTGTCATCCTTGACGATGACGCGCTTATACACGCCGCGCGAGGCGTCGCGCAGGACGATGTCCTCGCAGCCTTCGCCACCGGAGAAGTCACCGGCGGAGAAGACGTCCAGACCCGCAACCTTGAGCTTGGTCGAGGTGACCGAACCCTTGTAACCCGTGTGCTGGTCGGTCAGGCCGTCGGCCAGGCTGCGGCACATATCCCACAGCGGCGCGACGAGGCCGTAGACATTGCCGTCATGCTCGACGCATTCGCCGACCGCCAGCACATCGGGGTCGCTCGTGACCATATGGTCATCGACCTTGATGCCGCGATTGACCTCAAGGCCAGCTTCACGGGCAAGCGCGGTCGAGGGACGGATGCCCACCGCCATGACAACAAGGCTCGCGGGGATTTCCGTGCCGTCCTTCAGGCGGACGCCCTCGACCTTGCCGTCGCCGTAGATGCTTTCGGTGTTGGCGGCGGTCAGGATCGTCTGGCCGCGTCCTTCGAGCGCGGACTTGAGCAGCCAACCCGCCGCCTCGTCCAGTTGCCGCTCCATCAGCGTGTCCATGAGGTGGATCACGGTGACCTTCATCCCGCGCAGGGTCAGGCCGTGCGCGGCTTCCAGGCCGAGCAGACCGCCGCCGATCACCACCGCAGAGCCGCCCTTTCCGGCGGCTTCCAGCATGGTGTCGACATCCTTCATGTCGCGGAAGCTGATGACGCCCGGCAGGTCCTTGCCCGGAACCGGGATGATGAACGGATCGGAACCCGTCGCGATCAGCAGCTTGTCATAGCCAACAGTGCGACCCGACTGGCTCGTGACGGTCTTTGCGGCGCGATCGATTGCCGTCACCGGATCACCGGCGATCAGTTCGATCTTGTTCTCATCATACCATTCGCGGCTGTTGATGACGATGTCATCGAAGCTCTTTTCCCCGGCCAGAACCGGCGAGAGCATGATGCGGTTATAGTTCACATAGGGTTCCGCACCGAAGATGGTGACGCGATAGCGCCCCGCATCGCGTGCCAGCAGTTCCTCGACCGCGCGGCAACCAGCCATGCCGTTGCCCACAACAACCAGATGTTCGCGAACATCGTCGGAGGGCACGAAGATATCCTCTTCGTTGGCCGTCTCCGGTCCGGCGTTGTTCTGAAAATCCATCCCTTGACTCCAGACAATAAAAAAAGCCGCCATCCGGACCCCTGGGCTTTGAACCCAGGAGTCTGGATGGCGGCTTTGCCATCATTAACGCTTTGACGATCCAACCGTGGATCACCGCAGCTATGTCAGTAGAGGACAACCTTGTCCTTCGCAGTGCAGCATAAATGAAACGCGACTGGGGTCAAGCGATTCGGCGGAAAAGTTAGAGATTGCGCTCAGCTTCCACCTTTTCACCGTTTCCCCTGAGCTTGTCGAAGGGCTTCACTTCTTAGGAAGCGGTTCTCATTGCCCAAAAACAAGGGCGGCGGCTCCTCTTTCGAGTGCCGCCGCCTCTCCTCTCCGGTAAGCGTTGATCAGATACGCGCGCCGGTGCTCCAGGTCGCGCGCCACTTGGCACGCACCAGCGAGATACCGAGGAACGCGACCACGGCGAGGCCCGCGAAGATCAGGAAGCCGGGGGCAAAGCTGCCCGTGAACTGCTTGGCGATACCCAGCGAGGATGCGAGGTAAAAGCCGCCAATGCCGCCCGCCATGCCGACCAGGCCGGTCATGACGCCGATTTCTTCCTGAAAACGCTGCGGCACCAGCTGGAACACCGAGCCGTTGCCCACGCCCAGCGCCAGCATCGCAGCGACGAAGAAGCCCAGGGCAGAGACCAGCGTCGGCGCATAGGATACGCCCGCCAGCGCCAATGCGGCGACGATATAGACCATCATCAGCGCCTTCACGCCACCGATCTTGTCAGCCAGCGCGCCGCCCATGGGGCGAACCAGAGAACCAGCGAATACGCAGCCCGCGGTGCAATAGCCTGCCGTGATCGGGGTAAGGCCGAACTGGTCGGTGAAGTAGATCGGCAGCGACGCGGCCAGACCGACGAAACCGCCAAAGGTCACCGAATAAAAGCCCATCAGCCACCATGCGTCGGCGCTCTTCAGCGGGCGGAAATAATCCACCAGCTTCTTGGGCGCGGGCGCGTTGGGGGCGTTCTTCGCCATGATCAGGTAGAGGAAAAACACGATGGTCAGCGGGATGCAGGCGAGGCCCAGCACCGCGTTCCAGCCGAACAGCTTGGCAAGGATCGGCGCGAACAAGGACGCCAGAACCGTGCCCGAATTGCCCATGCCGGCAAGGCCCATCGCCTTGCCCTGATGCTCAGGCGGATACCAGCGGCTTGCCAGGGGGAGCGCGATGGCGAAGGAAGCGCCTGCAAACCCCAGGATGACGCCCAGCGCCAGCGTCCCGCCGAAGCTGTTCACGCCCATGAACCAGGCGGTGAAGAGGCCAAGGATCACGATGACCTGGCTGATCGCGCCCGCCTGCTTGCAGCCAATGCGGTCGACCAACAGGCCGTTGACGACGCGAAGCAACGCGCCCGCCAGTGTCGGCACCGCGACCATGAGGCCCTTTTCCGCAGGGGTGAGGCCCAGCGTCTTGGAAATGGAGGGCGCAAGCGGCCCGAGCAGCACCCACACCATGAAGGCGAGGTCGAAATAGAGGAAAGCGGCAATCAGGGTCGGCGTGTGGCCAGCTTTCCAGAAGCTGGTTGGTCCGGCTGTCCCCTCGCCGCCCTTCTCGCGATCCCAATAAGCAGTTGCCATGACGAGGTCCTTCAATCCAAGTGAAATGGACACAAAAAAAGCCGCTCTCCGGACGCCCGTTTGTGACGAGACCCGGCCAGCGGCTTTGCTGCAAAATATTGTTTGAGGAGAGCGCGGCCCCATCCTTGGGCGTGCTCATCCATGAACGCGCTTCGTCGCGCGACCTTTGCCTTATCTAATGATTCGTTTCATGTTGCAAGGCACAATTTTTTCAAGCGCCACGCGCGTTAGAAGCTCTTCAGAAAATCCTCGATATGTTCGGGGTCGAATGTGCGGCCGTCGAAGAAGCGGTCGGGGCCGAGCGTCAATTCTCCCCGCTTGGAGCCCACCGCCAAGGGGGATGCGACGGCACCCTCCACCTTCATGCTGGCGCCGGGAATCGCCACATTGCTGTCGGCCAGCGCGCGGCGGAAGATGTCGGGGCGGAAGACCGATCCCGCCTTGGCCGCGTTTTCAGGCGTATGATCCACCATCTTCCAGCGGGCGAGCTGCGAATAGAGCCACAGCGCCTGACTGCGCCACGGGAAGGGCGTCGCTTCGCGGGAGAAGAGCATGAAGTCGGGCATGTCGAGCGGTGGCATGTCCGGCCGTGCGGTAATGCGGCCCGATAATGCGCGCAGGATGAGGTCGGCGGGCTGATCGACGAAATGCGGTTGCGACAGGAGGTGGGCCAGCGCCTCATGATTGGCCGGGTCATCGCACCATGCAGCGGAACGGACCAGCGCGCGGATCAGCGCGTCTACGGTCTGCGGATTTTCCTCCAGCCAGGGGGTGCGGAAGGCGAGCACCTTTTCCACGCCGCGCCGCCATATCCGTTCGCCAATGGCGACAGCTTCGGCAAGTCCCGCTTCGACAGCCGCGCTGCCCCAAGGTTCGCCAGCGATGAAACCGTCAATTTCGCCCCCGCGCAGCGCCTCCACCGTCAGCGAAGGCGGCACCACGCGCAACAACACGTCGCGATCGGGATCGACACCCGCGCTCGCCAGCCAGTAGCGCAGCATGATGGCGTGGCTGGAAAAGCGGTGGACGATGCCGATCACCGGCTTGCGTTTCCACAGGCCGATGGCGGCGGCGAAGTCGTGGGCGGTGCCGAGCGGATCGTCGAGCCGGGCAGCGACATCGGGGTCGAGCGCCTGCGCAAACTCCCGCGCCATTACCAGCATGTTGCCGTTGACGTTGAGCTTATAGGGCGCCGACAGCGGCGCGGGCTGCTGGCTCAAACCCAGCGTCACCGCGATGGCAAGCGGCGCCAGCATATGCGCGGCCTGCACCTGACCGAAGATCAGCCGATCGCGCAGCGTCGCCCAACTGACCGTGCGAACGAGATCGAGGGCGATCCCCTCCTCCTCCGCGAAACCCTTTTCCCGCGCAACCGCCAGCACGGCAGAGTCGGTCAGCGGCAAATAGGCGATGCGCAAGGATGTCGTCATAGGCCCCCTCCCAACAGGTCGCTCGCGGTGATCAGTGCCTGGGCGACATCCACGATCTTTTTCCCCTGATTCATCGCGCTCGACCGCAACAGCGCATAGGCGTCCGGTTCGTTGATGCCGCGCTGGCTCATCAGAATGGATTTGGCGCGGTCGATGATCTTGCGGTCGGAAAGCTGCGTCCGCGCCTCGTCCAGTTCGGTCTGGAGTCGGGCGAAGGCGTTGAAGCGACGGACGGCGAGTTCCAGCACCGGCTTTACCCGCTCCTTGCGCAGGCCATCGACAACATAGGCCGAAACACCCGCGTCGATCGCCGCGCCGATCATGGATTCATCCGACTGATCGACGAACATGGCGATCGGGGTGGCCAGTGCGCGGCTGACCGTGAGCATTTCCTCCAGCGTATCGCGGCTGGGGCTACCCAGGTCCATCAGCACGACGTCCGGCGCCATGCGTTCGAGCCGCGCGACGAAACCGCCGCGCGGGGGGACGATGTGGATATCGTCATAGCCCGCCTCACGCAGTCCTTCTTCGAGAACCGTCGCGCGCAGGCCGCTGTCATCGATGATGACGATTCGCATGTGGACCCAGCCCTTTTGGCCCTTCAGTGACGGCGATGCTGCGCCGCGTCAATCGGGGCAGAAGCCGCTGGTTGCCAGCGGAAGGTGCCTGCTATATTAGCACAGGCCAGTTTTCGGAGGATAATCATCATGGACCTGCAACTGATCGCGAAGCCCCAACGCTCTGCTTTCAGGAAGTTTTTTGTCCATGCCTGCGATTACTCTCTCTCATATCAGCTGGTCCGCGCCTGACGGGACATCCGTCCTTAGCGACCTTGATTTTCGTTTCACTTCCGAGCGGATCGGACTTGTCGGACGCAATGGCGTCGGCAAATCGACGCTGCTTGCGCTTGTTTCCGGCAGACTGAAGCCCAGCGGCGGCAGTGTTCAGCTGGACGGGACGGTGGCCGAACTGCGGCAGACGGTGCAGGTCGAGCCGGGCGAGACGATCGCGGATTTGTTCGGCGTGCGGGAGGCCATGGCGTCGCTCTCCAAGGCCGAACAGGGCGACGCGGACATGGCCGAACTGGAAGCATGCGACTGGACGCTGCCTTCGCGGATCGAGGAAGCATTGGCGGAAGTTGGGCTGAGCGTAGAACCCGATACACCGCTCGCCCAATTGTCGGGCGGTCAGCGGACGCGGGCGGCGCTGGCCGGAGCGATCTTTGCCCGGCCCGATTTCCTGCTGCTGGACGAGCCGACCAATAATCTGGACGCGGAGGGGCGCGCGGCGCTGATCGCTCTGCTGGGGCGCTGGCGGGCGGGTGCGATCGTGGTCAGCCATGACCGGGCGCTGCTGGAGGAGATGGAGGCGATTGCCGAGCTGACGACGCTGGGCATCAGCCGTCATGGCGGGAATTTCTCCTCATGGCAGGCGCGCAAGGCGGTCGAACTCGCGGCGGCCGAACAGGACTTGGCCCATGCCGAACGGCATCGGAAGGACATCGCCAAGCGGACGCAGGTCGCGGCCGAGCGCAAGCAGAGGCGTGACGCCGCCGGGGCGCGCAAGGGGGCCAAGGACGACATGCCGCGCATATTGATCGGATTGAGGAGGGATCGGGCCGAGGGATCGGGCGGCGAAGCGGCGCGGCTGGCGGAGCGTCTGCGGCGGGAAGCAACGCTGGCGGCAGAGACGGCACGGCAGCGGATCGAGGTGGTCGAGAGCCTGACCGTTGCCCTGCCCTCCACCGCCGTTCAGTCTGGCCAGAGGATCGTGACGCTGGACCATGTGACGGCAGGTCATGATGCCAGTGCGCCGGTCCTGCGGGAGCTGTCCCTGAGCGTCAACGGGCCGGAGCGGATTGCGATCACTGGCCCCAATGGCGCGGGCAAATCAACGCTGCTGCATGTGATCGCGGGCAGCCTGTCTCCATTGGCGGGGAGGGTCGAGCGGCCGGTGGCCTGCGCGCTGCTGGACCAGAAGGTGGAACTGCTCGATCCACGCGCCAGCATTGCGGATAATTTCGCTCGGCTGCACCCAAGCGCGACGCATAATGAAGTGCGGGCGGCGCTGGCGCGCTTTCGCTTTCGGGCGGATCTGGCTTTGCAACAGGCGGGCAGCCTTAGCGGCGGGCAGTTGTTGCGCGCCGGGCTGGCTTGCGTGCTGGGAGGTGCCACCTTGCCGCCGCTGCTGATGCTGGACGAGCCGACCAATCATCTCGACCTCGACAGCATTGCGGCGATCGAACAGGGCCTGCGCGGTTATGACGGCGCGCTGATCGTGGTGAGCCATGACGCGGCTTTCCTGCGCGCTATCGGCATCGACCGGGAGATAGGCTTGCTCTAATGCGCCGCCGACATGTCCACCTGCCCGGTCGGCTTGGGCGCGAACCAGACCAGCGCGCCTGCCAGGAAGAGGACCAGTGCCGCCACGAAGAAGACATGGTTCATCGACAAAATGGTCGCTTGCTGATCGACCAGATTGGCGATCATCTGCGGCGTCTGCTCAGCCGACAGCCCGGAACCGGCAAGCTGCGATCCGACGCCCGGATCAAGTGCCGACACCATTTCATTGCGCGCGGTTCGCTGGCCATTGCCCCAGCCGGTCAGCACGATGGAGGTGGATATCGCGACCGCCAGCGTGCGCAGGAAGCTTTGCATGCCCGCCGCCGACGCGGTCTCTTCCGGCCGCACCGATCCCAGCGTCAGGGTGGTCAGCGGGATCATGAAGAAGGGCATGGCAAAGCCCTGCACGACCTGCGGCATGGCCAAAGTCCAGAAGTCGGCCGTGCTGGTCCAGCCCGATCGCCACATGGTGACCATGCCCATCCAGATCACCGATCCCGATATCAGCAGGCGCACATCGATCTTGCCGACCGCGCGGCCCGCAAAGGGTGCGGCCAAGATCGCGGTCATGGCCGTAAAGGCGGTGACGAAACCTGCCGAATAGGCGGGATAGCCCATGGACATCTGGAGCCATTGCGGGATGATCACGATGCCAGCGAAATAGGCGCCGAAGCATAGCGACAATGTCAGCACGCCCGATGTGAAGCCGATATGGCGGAACACCCGCAGATCGACGATCGGATGCTCCTCCGTCAGTTCCCAGATGATGAAGACGAGGAAGCCGATCCCGGCCATCACGGCCAGCGCGACAATCATCGGATCGCCAAACCAGTCATGGTCGCGGCCGGTGTCCAGCATGATCTGGAGGCAGCCGATCCAGAATATGAGCAGGGCGAGGCCGATATAATCGATGGGGAGCTTATGCCGTTCGGTTTCGGCCGGACGCAGCAGCACCATCGCGGCGAACACGCACACCACCGCGATCGGCAGGTTGATGAAGAAGATCCAGTGCCAGCTCCAATTGTCGCTGATATAGCCGCCGATGATCGGCCCCACCGCTGGGCCAGCGAGCGTGGTCATGGCCCACAATCCCATCACCTTGGCCCGCTGTTCGGCGGGAAAGATGCGCATCAACAGGGTTTGCGACATCGGCATCAGCGGGCCGCCGCACAGCCCCTGTCCGATACGGCAGGCGACGATCATGCCCAGCGTCGTCGAAAGACCGCAGAGCAGCGAAAAGAGTCCGAAGCCGATCATGCCCCAGATGAACAGGCGCACCGTGCCGAACCGCTGGGCGAGCCAGCCGGTAAGCGGCACGCAGATCGCCTCCGCCACGGCATAGGATGTGATGATCCAGGTGCCCTGGTCAGGCGTGATGCCCAAATTTCCGGCGATGTGCGGCACCGACACGTTCGCGATCGTCAGGTCGAGCACGACCATGAAATTGCTGAGCGCCAACACGAACCCGGCCAGCATCCGCCGCCGGGGGTCCATGAAAAATCTTTCTGCCGCCTCCGTCACCGCGTGGTTCCTCAGGCGCCCGAAAGGTCGATCTCGACCTCGGTCGAGAGGCCTACGCGGAGCGGATGCGCAGCAAGTTCCTTGGGATCAAGCGCGATGCGCACGGGCAGGCGCTGAACCACCTTGATCCAGTTGCCGGTCGCATTTTGCGCGGGGATCAGCGCCAGCGACGATCCGGTGCCGCCGGAAAAGCCGATGACCTTGCCATGATAAACGACGTCGCCGCCGTAGATGTCGGCAAGGACCGTGGCGGGCATGCCGACGCGTACGCGGCGCAGCTGCCGTTCCTTGAAATTGGCATCGACATAGACTTGGCTGAGAGGGACGATGCTCATGATCGGGCTGCCCTGCGCCACGCGCTGGCCGACCTGCACCTGACGGCGCGTTACCACGCCATCGATCGGCGCGCGGATGATCGTGCGGCCAAGGTCGAGCCGGGCATTTTCCAGCTTCGCCTTGGCGGCGAGGACGGCGGGGTCCGTCTCGACCGTTGAGCCACTGACAAGGGCGTCATTGGCGGCAAGCTGTCCTTCCGCAGCGCCCTGCGTCGCGCGTGCCGTCGCCACGCCTGCGCGCGCCTGTTCAAGGCCCGCGCGGGCGGCGGCAAATGCCTTGCGCGCGCTGGTAACTTCTTCGCCCGACACGGCACCCTCGGGCGCCAGTGCCTCGCGCCGCTGAAGATCGATGCGCGCCTTGTCATAATCGGCCTGAGCGGCGGCGAGCTGCGCGCCCGCCTGCGCGATGTCGGCGCCCCGCGCCTGAACCTGGGCGGCGAGCGATGAACTGGTCGCGGCCGTCTGGCGGAAGCGGCGGCGCGCCTCGGCAAGGTCGGCCTCCGCCTGCGCGACGGCGATGCGGGCGTTGGTGGGGTCCAGCCGCACCAATATGTCGCCCCGCTTCACCGCCTGCGTATCGGTCACCCGCACTTCGACGGCCTGCGCGGAGATAAGCGGCGTCACCTGCGCGATCTCGGCATTCACATAGGCATTGTCGGTGCCGACATGATTGCGGCCGATTAGCAGATACCAAAGGGCATAGATCGCGCCGATGACGAACACGGCGATGGCAAGGCGGACCAGCCATTTCTTGCGCTGCTCCATCCGCGCGCTCTTGTCGGCGCTGCCGGTATCGGCGGTGAATTCGGGGGCTGCATCAGCCATTGGGCAGGTCCTTGGACGATGTGCCGCTGGCAGCGAAGCCGCCGCCGAGCGCGCGAATGAGGGCAATGTCAGTGGAAAAGGTCAGCGCTTCAAGCTCCGCGACGGATTGGCGGGCGGAAAGCAGCTGGTCCTCGACATTCAGAACGTCGAGGAAGGTGAACAGACCGCCTTTGTAGCGCTTCTGCGCTATGGCATAGGCTTCTTCGGACGCGGCCAGCGCGGCGCGGGCTTCCGTCAGCCGCTGAACCAATATCCGGCGGCCGGTGACGGCATCGGCCACGTCGCGATAGGCGCCAAGGACGGTCTTGTCATAATTGGCGACGGCTTCGTCGAAGGTCGCCCGCGCGCCACGATAGCGGCCACGCAGTTCCCCGCCATGGAAGATGGGAAGGCTGATCGCTGGTCCGACATTGCCGAACAGCGAATCCTTGCTGAACAAGGTGTCGAGGAAAGAGCGGGGACCCGACGTCGAGGGGTCAAGGAAGGACGTATTGTAGCCGAGTGACTGTACCCCGACGAGGGCGCTGAGGCTGATGGCCGGGAAGAAGTCGGCGCGGGCGACCTTGATGCGCTTGGCAGCGGCTTCCGTGCGGGCAAGCGCGGCGGCGACATCGGGACGGCGTGCCACCAGGTTGGTGGTGACATCGGCGGGCAGGCCCAAATCCGTGACCTTGCCCAGATGCGGCTGCGTGATGGCAAGGCCGCGATCAGGGCCTGCGCCGATCAGCGCCGCGATCTGATGCCGCCGGACGGCGATGGATTGGTCAATGCCCGCCAGCACGGCGCGGGCGGCGGACACGGTCGCATCGGCTTGCCGCACGCTGCCCCGCGTTTCCAGCCCGTTGCGCTGCCGCTCCGTCACCAGTTTCTGGCTGGCGGATCGGATGTCCAGCGCGCGTTGCTGGATCGCCCGCTGGTCGAACAGGCGGGCCAGGTCGGCATAAGCATCGGCGATGCCCGTCGTCAGCATCAGACGCGCCTGCTGGGCATCGATGCTGGCAGCCTCCGCCTCCGATGTGGCGGCAGCCAGCGCCGCCCGGTTCCGGCCCCAGAGATCAAGGTCGAAATTCAGGTCGAGCGCGGCTTTTCCCGTACCCAACCAGCCTTTGGGCACAAAGTCCTTGGGGAAGCCCATATTATAGCTTTGCTTCGTCGCGGCGGCCGATCCGGTAAGATCAACGGACGGGAGCAGCGGGGCTCCGGCCTGCTGCGCGGCGGCGGATGCTTGGCGGAAACGCGCGGAAGCGGCAGCGATGTCGGGGGAGGCGGCAAGTCCCTCCTCCATCAACGCGTCGAGTTGCGAGTCGCCATAGCTTTTCCACCATCCATCGGCTGGCCATAGCGCGTCGCCCTGCCCCAGCGTTTGCGACGCCGCGATGCTGGAGGCTGTCCGGGGCACGGGCGCCTTGCCGAGATCGGGCACGGCCGCGCAGGCGGAAAGCGCCAAGATCGCGACCGGCAGAAACCCGGCATGCGCGGAATTACTGAGACGATTTAGGGACATAAGAAACTGTACCATGTGGTATGAAAACTGCCTTTGCGCCTGCTGCACGGCCTTGTCAACAAGATAATCGTACTATATGGTACGCCTTTATGAGCGCCCCTGCAGACCTTGCCTCCCTATCCCGCCGCGAAGCAAACAGGCGCGATCGCCGTGATGCGATCGTCGCGGTCGCCCGCCGGTCATTCCTGGAAAATGGCTATGCCGCGACCACCATGTCCTCCATCGCCGCCGAGCTGGGTGGGTCGAAGGGCACCTTGTGGAGCTATTTCCCCGGCAAGGAGGAATTGTTCGCCGCCGTCCTGCGCGACGCGACGGAAACCTATCATTCCAGCCTCGCCCAGCTTCTGGACACGGGTGGTCCACTTGATCAAACGCTCCTGCGCTTCAGTCATGATCTGCTGCGCAAGGTGACGTCACCAGACGCGATCGCCCTGCATCGGCTGGTGGCGGCGGAGTCGAGCCGCTTTCCCAAAATGGGCGAGATTTTCCTGGAACTTGCGCCCTTATATACGCGCAACCTGCTGGCCCGCTTTTTGGAGGGGACGATGGAGCGGGGCCAATTGCGCCGCGCCGATGCCCAACTTGCGGCGCGGACGCTGATCGTGCTCACCTTGTCGGGCAGTCACCAGCAGATGATCTGGGGCAATGGTCAGCCGCCCACGCCCGAGCAAGTGGAGGCCGATGTGGCTTTTGCGGTCGATTGCTTCCTGCGCGCCTATGCGCCCGAAGCGGAAGCACCTTCACACGAAAGATCGCATTAACCATTTCTTTGCGCACTTATCCTAGATCAAGGCGTGTGAGGAGACGCACGCCATGCAGTTTTTCAAATCCGCTGCGAGGACGCTCAATACCGACAGCGACAAGGCGAAGAGCGCTCGCCCGCTCCGTCGCCGCAGGCTTTTGCTGATCGAGGAAGACGACACGGCCCGCGCCGTGATCGCGCGTCGCCTTTCCCATCTCCATTATGACGTGGTGCTGGCCGAAAATGGCTTCGTGGCGCTGAACCGCCTTCTCAGCCGGTCGGTGGACATCATCCTGATCGACATGGGACTGGCGATCCTGCCGGGCATAGCCACCATGAAGAAAATCCGTGCCGCTGGCCTTGCCGGTCAGGCGAGTTTCGTGATGATCGCGGGCAAGCAGGATAACGCCAGCGTCGTGGAGGCTTTGGAAGCAGGCGCGGACGATTACGTCACCAAGCCTTTCGACTTCGATGTGCTGGACGCACGGCTCCGCCATTTGTGCCAGCGCGCCGATGAGGTGAACGCCCTCACCCGGCACAATGCCGAACTCGACGCCCGCATTGCGCGACGCGCGGTGGAACTGGGCGAGACGCGCGACGCGCTTGAGGAAATGCAGGTCGACAGGGCGCGGCTGGTCTCATCGATCCAGGCGTTGAATGATGAAATCGCCCGGCTGAACGCTGCCCGCCCCTGAAACGATCAGGGTTTCAGCGCTTCAACCAGCGAGTCGCGGTGAACCAGCCGCCAATCCCGATCGCCATGGCGACGCATACCGCCACCACGCCCCAAAAGGCCCAGGGTTCATGGGCGAAGGGAATGCCGTTGACGTTCATGCCGAGCAGCCCGGTCAGAAAGGTGAGCGGCAGGAAAACCAGCGCCACGACCGATATGATCAACGCCTGCCGGTTCATCTGTTCCGCGCGCAGGTCGGTCAGTTCTTCATGCGCCAGCGCCGATCGCTCGCGCACCGCCTCCAGCTCCTCCGCCATGCGGGCGCAGCGGTCCGCCGCTTCCTGCAAATGCAGCCGATCATCGGGGTGAAGCCAGGGCGCATCCGCCGCTGACAATCTTTCAAGCGCCTGCCGCTGCGGTGAGATGAAGCGGCGATAGCTGATCGCCGACGCCCGGATTTCGGACACCTGCCGCCGCACCTCGGCCGCGCCATTGTCGCTCAGCGCGCTTTCGATCTCGTCCAGATCATCGCCCAGTTGCGCGACTTCCGGATCAAGCGCTTCAGTGATTTCCTGCGCAAAGGCGGCGATAAGGTCGCCCGGATCGCGAATCTCTCCGGCCAGCATCTGCTTCACCACCGCCTCCATCGCCGCGAGTGGGCGGTAGCTGACGGTGATCACCCGCGCATGTTCGGCCCACAGGCGGATCGACACCAACGGATCGCCGCTTGCCTCGGCGTCCGCACCCAGACCGCGCAGGTTGATGAGCGCACCATGCGCCATCACGGTGCAACGCGGCCGGGTTTCCTGCGCCAACAGCGCCGACAGCGCCGCCTGCGGCATATGGTCGCAGCGCGAAACGATGCTTTGCGCATCCTCCCGCCAGCCATCGGCATGAATCCAGCTGAACGGAGCATGGTCGGCCTGCCCGCAAAAATCATCGAGCGAGATTTCGCGGGCATGGCCGCCTTCATTGACGAACACCCGGCTCATTGCGGCATCTCCAGCCAGAGCGAGAGCCCCTCGCCCGGCGCATCCGGCGGCATGGTGGCGGGGATGCGCACAGCGTCGGCGCGAGCACGGTCAAGGATCACCGCTGGCACATCGGGCCTATGATAGATGCGATCGGCCTCCCCGAGCAGGCGCGCCGCGCGGAGCGTCAGGTCATCGGGATCGCCCGACAGCAGGCGCAACGCGACAAGACGGGAGGGTTCCGCATCGCCCTGCTGAGCAAGCCAGCGGGGCACCTCGTCAGCGGCATCCTCGCGCAGCGGATCGATCAGACCGCCAGCCGACAGCCCGGCATCAATCGCGCGGCGGCGGGCGCTGGCATCGGGCCAGCGTGCGCGGATGACGGCACGGGCAGCGTGCAACGCGGTAGCGAGCGCGCCCAGCTTTTCCGGCAATATTGCCTCGATCCGCTGGCGCAAGGCCTTCGCCAGTCCTGCCGACGCACCGCCCGTGCCGATGGCGATCAAGACAGGCTCCCGATCGATAATGGCAGGCAGAGTGAAATCGCAAAGCTCCGGCCGGTCGGTCGCGTTCACCAGCACGCCCCGTGCCTTGAGCCGCGCAACCGTCGCATCATCGCCATCGGCAACGATCGCGATGGCCGCGTCCTCAGCCTCCCCGACGACGCGCGCGCCCGCCCGTTCCAGCAACCGCCGCTTGGCGTCCGCTGCCTCGCCGCTTCCCGTCAGGATGACGGCCCTGCCCTTCAACACCAGGAAGACGGGCAGGCTTTGCATCAGCCCTGCACCCAGTCCGGAATGCTGTCCGCCTCGATCAGCGCCTCGATCGGCGGACGGGCGCGGACCACGGCCCATTTGTCGCCGGACACCAGCACTTCGGGCGTCAGCGGGCGGCTGTTATAGGTGCCCGCCATGGTCGCGCCATAAGCGCCCGCCGTCATGAAGGCGACCAGATCGCCCGCCTGCACCACATCCATGTCGCGGTGCATGGCAAAAGTATCGCCCGTCTCGCACACCGGACCCACCACATTGGCGGTCTCCCGCACGCCCGAAGGATCAACGGCGCGAATGTCGTGCCAGGCATCATAAAGGCTGGGCCGCATCAGGTCGTTCATCGCCGCATCGACGATGACGAACGGTGCCTGCGCACCCTGCTTGACGCGCACCACCCGCGACAGCAGCGCACCCGCATTGCCGACGATGACCCGGCCCGGTTCGAACATCAGGCGCACATTCCAGCCCTGCGTCACCCGCGTCACCATCTCGCCATAGACAGCAGGCAGCGGCGGGATCGGGAGCGAGGGGTCGTAGGGGACGCCCAGTCCGCCGCCCAGATCGGCGGTGCGGATGGCATGCCCAGCGCCGCGCAGCTTTTCGATCAGGACGCCGACCTTCGTGAAGGCCGCCTCAAGCGGGGCTAGATCGGTCAGCTGGCTGCCGATATGGACGGCGACGCCCTGCACATCCAGACCGGGCAGGTCGCGGGCGGCGCCATAGCTTTCCAGCGCCCGATCATAGGGAATGCCGAACTTGTTTTCCGACTTGCCGGTCGAAATCTTGGCGTGCGTCCCCGCGTCCACATCGGGGTTGATCCGATAGGCAACGGGCGCTTGTCTGCCCATGGATACCGCGACTTCCGACAGCATCTCGGCTTCCGGCTCGCTCTCCAGATTGAACTGGTAGATGCCATGCTCCAGCGCCAGCCTCATCTCTTCGGCGGTCTTGCCGACGCCTGAAAAGACAATGCGGTTGGCCGGAATGCCCGCCGCGATCGCGCGCAGCAGCTCGCCACCCGACACCACGTCAGCGCCCAGCCCCAGCTTCGCCAGCGTCGCCAGCACCGCGCCATTGGGATTGGCCTTCACCGCAAAGGCGATCAGCGGATCGTCCAGCCGCGACAGGGCCTCTCGAAAGACATTGACGTGGCGCGTCAGGGTAGCGGTCGAATAGATATAGACCGGCGTGCCGACCGCCTGCGCGATGTCCGCCATCGGCACCTGCTCCACATGCATGGCGCCGTTCACATAGTCGAAATGGTCCAAGGCTCTTTTGTCCTAGCGAATCTTGTCAGGGCTGGTTTTCGGGCGGCAGGTTGAACGGATCATCCTTGCGCTCCTCCGACTGCGAGAGGATGTCGACGCTCCGCTCGGGCCGCGACTGCATGGATGGGGTCATGAGCTGCTGCGCGGTGGGGGCAGCCACCGCGCCGACCGGCACCGCAGGCATTTTCTGCCCTGCGACCGGCTTTAACGGCTGACGTCCGCCACAGGCGGCAACCCCAAGCGCCAGCAGGGCGAAGGCGATGTTCCGGCTGATGGCGATCCTCATGCCTGTTCCTTCCGCGCCTGGGTGATCCGCGCGCGCACCTGATCGGGCGCGGTGCCGCCATGGCTTTTGCGGCTCGCGACCGACGCATCGACCGTCAGCACCGCATAGATGCGCTCATCGATGCGGGCGTCAATCGCTTTCAGCGTCTCGATCGGCAGGTCGGCGAGCGGCGTGCCCGCGCTCTCCGCCGCCGCGACGGCGCGGCCGGTGATATGATGCGCCTCGCGGAACGGCACATTGGCTTCGCGGACCAGCCAGTCGGCCAGGTCGGTGGCGGTGGCAAAGCCGCTTTCGGCAAGGCCGCGCATGCGATCGGTGCGGAACGACACCGTCTCGATCATCCCGGTCATCGCCGCGATGGACAGGCCCAGCAGGTCATGCGCCTCGAACACTGGCGGCTTGTCGTCCTGCATGTCCTTGGAATAGGCGAGCGGCAGGCCCTTCATCGTGACGCAAAGCGCCGTCATGCAGCCCATGATCCGCCCGGCATGGCCGCGCACCAGTTCGGCGGCGTCGGGATTGCGCTTTTGCGGCATGATCGAGCTGCCGGTCGAATAGGCGTCGGGCAGCTTCACGAAGCCGAAGGGCTGGCTCGCCCAAATGATGAATTCTTCCGCCAGCCGCGACAAATGAAGGCTGCATTGCGTCGCCGCCATCAGATAATCGAGCGCGAAGTCACGGTCGCTGACGCTGTCGAGGCTATTGTCGGTCGGCTTGGCAAAGCCCAGCGCCGCCGCCGTCGCATGCCGATCGATCGGGAAACCCGTCCCGGCCAGCGCCGCCGCGCCCAGCGGGCATTCGTTCAGCCGGTCGCGCGCATCGGCAAAGCGGCTGCGATCACGGCGCACCATCTCATAATAAGCCATCAGGTGATGGCCCAGCGTCACCGGCTGCGCGGACTGAAGGTGCGTGAAGCCCGGCATCACCGCGTCGACATGCTCCTCCGCACGAGCGAGCAGCGCCTGTTGCAGCGCCTCAAGCCCCGCCGCCACCTCGTCTATCGCATCGCGCACCCACAGGCGGAAGTCGGTCGCCACCTGATCGTTACGCGAGCGCGCTGTGTGCAGCCGCCCCGCCGTCGGACCGATCAGTTCGGCCAGCCGGGACTCGGTCACCATGTGAATATCTTCAAGGTCCAGGTTCACCGGTACGCCATTCGCTTCATACTCGGCGGCGATGCGGTTCAGCCCCTCGGTGATTGCCTGCGCGTCCTCGCCTTCGACAATGCCCTGTTTGGCCAGCATCGCCACATGCGCTTTCGACCCTGCGATGTCCTGCTTCCACAATCGCTTGTCGAACGGGATGGAGGCATTTATCTCGCGCATGACCGAAGCCGGACCAGCTGCGAAGCGTCCGCCCCACATGCTGTTGGAGCCGTCTCCCGTGCGACCTTCCCCGTCCCGATCAACTTTGCCCTGCGTAATGACACTGCTCCTGCTGGCTGGCCTCGGCGCGTGCGATAGGCAATCGCCGGGCGCGGGGCAAGATCAAGCCAATAGCAGCGCGCCCGTCCCCCCGACAAGCGGCGAGGCGACAGGTGCGCCGCAAAGCGGCAAGGGCGCGTTCAGCTTCACGCTCGACCGTTCAAAGGCAGGCACCCGCGCCCCCGATTTCGCCTTCGCCGGGCCGGATGGCAAGGACGCCACCTTGCAGGACTTCGCGGGCAAGCCGTTGCTGGTGAACCTGTGGGCGACATGGTGCGCGCCCTGCATCGCGGAAATGCCAACGCTCGATGCCGTCGCCAAGGCGTACGGAGCCAAGGGTCTGGCCGTGCTGACCATATCTCAGGACAGCCAGGGCGAAAGCGTGGTGAAACCCTTCTTCGCCAAGCATGCGCTGCCGCACCTTAAGAGCTTCATCGATCCGGAAAACCAGTTCGGCTTCCACTATGCGACCGGCATGCTGCCCACCACCGTGCTGTACGACCGGCAGGGCAAGGAGATGTTGCGCGTGATCGGCGCGATGGACTGGAACAGTAAGGAAGGCCGGGATCTGATCGAGACGGCTTTGGAGTCTTAGAGTCAAATCCTCCCCATGCCGAGCATGGGGAGGGGGACCATGCGAAGCATGGTGGAGGGGAAAATGGCACGACCTGCGCGTCCTTCCCCTCCACCACCGCCATTGGCGGCGGTCCCCCTCCCCATCTTTCGATGGGGAGGATTTTCTAACCTAGCGACCTCGCTTCCCGCACCACCAGCACCGGCACGCCATCACGCACCGGAAAGGCCAAACCCGCCGCCTCCGAAACAAGCTCGCTGCTCTCAGCATTCCATCGCAACGGCATCCGCGTCACAGGGCAGACCAGCTTCGCCAACAGATAAGGGTCCGGCGAAATCATTGCATCGTCGCCCCGCCATCAGGCTCCATCCGGCCAACGATCTGCATCAGCTGAATGATCCGGTCGCACCGCTCGCTTAGGCTGTCCGCCTCCAGCAAGGTCTGCTTGGCGGCAGGATCGAAGGGCGCGATCTGGGCTATGCCGTTCACCAGCGACGTGTCGTCGAGCCGCGACACGGCGGTCCAGTCCACGACATAGCCCAATGCTTCGGCAAAGCGCCGCGATTCCTGTTCAAGCGCCGCGCGCTCGACGGCGTGAAGCACCTCATCCTCCGGCGCTTGCTCGACATCGGCCTCGATCTGGCGAAAGGCGGTGGTGACGTCGAGTTCGCGGATCACCCGAAAACGCGCCAGCCCTTCCAATATGATGTTGAAACGGCCGTCATCCAGCACTTCGAATTCGCTGATCCGGCCCAAGCATCCGACATCGTACAGGGCGGGCTTGGCCCCCTCCCCACGCGGCTGGATCATGCCGATGCGCCGGTCCCGCGCCATGGCATCATGGATCAGCGCCCGGTAACGCGGCTCGAATATGTGCAGCGGCATGTCCATGCCCGGCAGCAACAGCGCCCCGGACAACGGAAAGATGGAGACGCGGGCGCGGTTCACCGGCCGCGCCGTCAGGAAAAGAGGATCTGCGACAATTTCCGCCGCTGCCCCGCGACCCACGGGTCTTCAAGGCCGGTGGCCTCGAACAGCTTGAGCAGTTGCGCCTTTGCCGCGCCTTCATTCCATTCGCGGTCGCGGCGGATGATCTCCAGCAGTTCCTCGGCGGCACGATCCCGCTCGCCATTCGCCATCAGGCCGCCCGCCAGTTCGAAGCGTGCATCATGATCATCGGGATTGGCGGCAACCTTCGCCTCGACCCCGGACAGGTCGGAAACGGGCTTGGCGTCCCGCGCCAAAGCAAGGGCGGCGCGGGCGCGGTCGATCGCCTGATCTTTGGCGACATCGGCGGGCAAAGCGGCGAGCACGGCCTCCGCTTCGTCCAGCCGCCCAAGCGCCACCAAAGCGCGCGCATGCCCGGAAGCGACATCCGCATTGTCAGGCACCATCTGGCCAACCTGCTCGAACACCGAAAGCGCGCGGTCTGGCTCCCCACCCGCCAACATTTCCTCGCCCATTTCAATCAGCGGGGCGATTTCCTCCAGCTGCGTCTTCTCATCCGATTCGATCGGCAACTGCGCCAGCAACTGGTCGAGATATTGCTTCAACTGCCCCTCGGTGCGTGCCTGGCTCAGGTCAGCGACCGGCTGGCCCTGGAACACGGCATAGACGGTCGGGATCGACTGGACACGAAACTGGGCGGCGATGAACTTATCCTCATCGACGTTGATCTTCACCAGCTTCACGCCTTTGGACGCATAGTCGGCGCAAACCTTTTCGATGACCGGCGTCAGCTGCTTGCACGGGCCACACCATTCCGCCCAGAAATCGACAATGACCAGGCTGGTGCGCGACGGGTCCACCACGTCACGGCGGAACGCCTCCACCGCTGCTTTATCGGTGTCGCTCATTCCTAGGGTCGCCACTGCCGTATTCTCCTGCCTTGTTGCGCTTGGGTGCCGCGTCCATACAGCGCCTTATGTGGGGCGTCACCCTATCCGCACAAGATCAGAAGGTATAGCCGACGCCGACCGCACCGATCCATTGATTCCTGGAACCCGCGATGCTGACGATGGGTGAGTCCGCATAGGCACCCAGCATCCGCGAATAGCCGCCCAGCGCGAACAGCGCCCAGCCTTTACGAATATCGCCCGACAATGACAGGCCGCCGGTCAGGTTGACGCCGACCTTCTTGAAACCCGAGCCCTCGCCCGCGCGCGAATATTCCGGCAGACCGGACGCCAGCGCCCCGGCGGCATCGACATCATAATAATAGCGGCCATATTTCTTGCCCACATAATCGGCCGACACGCCCAGACCCACGAAACTGCGCGTGGACAGCGGGGTGAAATATTCGATCGCTGGCGTCACGATGAAGCTTTCATGTGCGCCCGCGACATCCTTCGTCACAGCAACGCGGACGGACAGATTGTCGTAGGCGCTGGTGAGAACGCCGGTCTTGCCGATGCCGACAAAGCCGCCAAGCTCCACCGCCTTATCGCGTTCGCCAAGCGCGCGCACTGCGGCATCCTTGATATTCTTGCGGCTCGACCGATCGAAACGGACGCCCGCCACTGGCCCCAATTGCAGGTCGATATCCTGCCCCCGATTGGGAATGACATCGAAATACAGGCTCGGCCCGCGGGTCCAGAAGGCAAAATCGCTCACCTTGCCGCGCAGCTGCGGGACGGGGATCACCCGATAGTCGTCCGACCCTTCATAGCTGGGAATGACGGCGGCGCCGATCCCGACGGTCAGCACGTTGCTGTCGTTCGTTTGGGCAAAAGCGGTGTCGGCGGCACCCAGCGCAATAAAGGCAAGGCCCGCGAACAATATCTGTCGATGGTTCATAAATCCCCTGTTCCATCTAAATGGTCAGCGTTTAGAATGTTTCGCTGCCATTACAGTTCCGGATGGATGCAATCAGAGGAAATATTTGACCTTTATGTCCTGACGCATCGCCGACCCGGTCACGGTAAATTGCGCAGATCGGAAACTGGGCGCGCCGAACCGGATGGCCGGGTTTCGGGAAAAGCCCACGCCCTCGCGCGGGATACCGGCGAACGTGTCGAGCTTCCCATTGCCATTTTCATCATGGATGATCGCGACGCCATAGGTTCCGGGCGCCAGATCGCCCAGCGGGATCGCCGCCGATGTGGCGGCGACGACCAGATGGCGCTTGTCGGGATCATGGCTGCAATCGGGAAAATAGGCGGGCGAGCGCGCGACGCAGACCAGCAGATTTCCCTTGTGCGATCGCAGGCCTTCAACCTCGATGCTGATCGGCTGCGGCTGGCCCACCGGCGCGGCGCCGGGCAGAATCAACATGGCCCCGGCCGCGAGCAGCAATTTTTCCTTCATCCGTGCATCTTCCTAAAATCGCCCAGTCCCCGGTCGGTCCCGCACAGCCGGTCCCAGACACGAAAATAAAGCCCGTAATTGCAATTATATTGTTCATGATGCCGTTGATGATGGCTGGCAGTGATCAGCCAGCGGCCCGCCGGTCCCTGCACCATCCAGCGCGGAAACATCTCCCACCCCATATGGTTCGACACGCCCATCACCGTCATGATCGCCAGCACACAGCCCAGCGCCGCAACATGAATGGGGATCAGGAACACCAGCGCCGGAATGACGATGGCGCCGCTCAACGCTTCCCATGGATGAAAGCTCATCGCCGCCCAGGCCGTTGGCGGGCGGCTCGCATGATGCACGGCATGGGCGGCGCGGAACAGGCGCGGCCGGTGCATCCAGCGATGCGTCCAGTAAAACCAACTGTCATGCGCCGCGAGGTATAGCAGCACGGATATAGGCAGATACCAGAGCGGATAGGCCGCGACGTCGGTATAGATACGCGTCCAGCCCTGCGCCTGCCATCCCCAGGCGACCACGCCCGCCGGAATGCCGTAAATCAGCGCCGATGCCAGCGACCACGCAATCTCCCGCCGAATCTGCGGGTCCAGCCCGGCATAGAGTCCCGGCTGCCGGACACGCGTCGCCAGCGCAAAGCCGCCGCTGGTGACCAAATAGCGCACCGCCACGATCGCGCTCATGGCAAGAGCGGAAAGAAGGATCGCGGCCAGCATGGGATCGACTATAGGCAGCAGCGCCCGGCCCGTCACCCCATCAGGTCCGGGGCCGCGCCTGACGATAACTGCCCAGCATGCGCACCCATTTGCTGTGGAATTCCAGTTCGGCGAGCGCGCGATCGACGGCAGGGTCGCCCGGCATCCCCTCAATGTCGCAGAAAAACTCCGTCGCGGCGAAACTCGCACCGCGCTGGTAGCTTTCCAACTTCGTCATGTTGACGCCGTTCGTGGCGAAGCCGCCCATCGCCTTGTACAGCGCGGCGGGGACATTCTTCACCTCGAACAGGAATGTCGTCATGACCGGCCCATCATCGGGCTCCGGCATGGTCGGCTCGCGCGACAGTATAAGGAAGCGCGTCATATTGTCGTCGCTATCCTCGATATTCTCCGCCACCATCTTCAGCCCATAAAGCTCGGCCGCCAGATAGGGCGCCACCGCGCCCTCCCCCGGCTTACGCGATTCCGCGACCAGCGCCGCGGCTCCCGCCGTGTCGGCATAGGCCACCGGCTGGATACCCCGCTCGCGCAGATAATGGCGGCATTGGCCCAATGCCTGCGGATGGCTGATCGCGCTTTTGACCGGGCTATCGTCGATGGCCATCAGGCAGTGGCGGATGCGCAGGAAATATTCGTCAACGATGTGCAGCCCCGATTCGGGCAGCAGGAAATGCATGTCGGCGACCCGGCCATGCAGGCTGTTTTCGATGGGAATGATCGCCCGCGCCGCCAAACCATTGCGCACCGCGTCGATCGCATCTTCAAAAGCGAAGCAGGGCAGCGGCACCCAATCGGGCGCATATCCCAGCGCGGCAAGGTGCGAATTGGCGCCCGGCGCGCCTTGATAGGCGATGGCGCGCGACGGGTCCGCTGCGGCCTTTTCGGCGAGTTCCGCGACCAGCGCGCGGGCGGGGGCAGGATAGTTTTCCATGGGTAAAGCGCGCTTAGGCACTCCTCCACGCGCGCGCAAGCGTGTCGGAATCCCCGGCTGACACCGGTGAAGACGCCACAGCTTCCAACCATGCTTGCACGTTCGCTCTTGCGTCATTATGGCAGCGCGCTAGAGGGGGCGCGGAAACCAAGCCGCCAGAACAGAAATTCAAGGGAATCCAAGCGAAATGGGTGATCGTTTCAACACCGTTGCAGGCTGGGCGTTGTTTGCGGGGATCATTGCGCTGGGTGGCGGCATCGTCAGCTCCAAATATTTCCATGACGAACGGCCCGAAAAGATGGGCTATGCGATCGAAGGCGTGGAGGCCGAGGGCGAAGGCGGCGCAGCTGCTGGTCCCGGCCTGAACACGCTTCTCGCCAGCGCGGATGTCGCCGCCGGTGAAAAGGTCTTCGCCAAGTGCGCGGCCTGCCACACCGTCAACCAGGGCGGCGCCAACGGTATCGGCCCCAACCTTTATGCTACCGTTGGCGAAGGCATCGGACAGGGCAAGGGCGGCTTCGCCTTCTCCGACGCGCTCAAAAAGAAGGGCGGCAACTGGACCTTCGAGAATCTGGATCACTGGCTGACCAGCCCGCGTGAATTCGCGCCCGGCACCAAGATGACCTTCGCGGGCCTCGGCAACCCGGCCGACCGCGCCAACCTCATCGCATGGCTCAACACGCAGGGCTCCAACCTGCCCCTGCCCGCCGCCGATGCCGCACCCGCAGAAGCGAGCGCAACGCCCGGCGAAGCCGCCGCCAATGCGACGAACGCCGCCGAAAGCGTCGAAGGCAAGGCTCCGGCCAACGCGGCTCCGGCGACCGGACCCGCCGCTGCTGGCAAATAATAGCGGAGGGGTCGGCCCCTCCTGTTGAACCTGACGGGCGCGGCACTGATTGCCGCGCCCGTTGCGTTTGGGAAATGCACCCTTTTGAAACTCGGGTCGTCTCAGGGCTTTACGACTTCACCATCCTCCTTGGTAAATCGATCAGGCTGGCGGTCCAATAGAGTCAATACGACCTCTGAGGGACGACACAGCTTTGTGCCCAGGGGGGAGACCACAATAGGGCGGTTCACAAGAATGGGGTGCTCAACCATCGCCGCTAGGATTTGATCATCCGTGGCATCCGCGCCCATCAAGCCGAGTTCCGCGGCAGGCGTGCCCTTTTCTCGCAACAGATCACGCGGCGACGCACGCATATCGGCGATCAGGCGCTCCAATAGGGAACGGGTCCAGCCGATGTCGCGATATTCAATGACCTCGGGACGATAGCCCGCAGCCTGGATCATCGCGAGCGCGTTACGCGACGTGCCGCAATCGGGATTGTGATATATCCTAATGGGAAAGGTATCAGGCACGATACGGGTCCTCCTGTAAAAGCCAGCCAAACACCATCAGCGCGACTATGGCGCCTGCACTTTGGCCGCCGATGAACAAGGGGATCGATGATGGCGCAATCCCCGCAAAGCTGTTCGTCAGGCCGCGAGCCACGGTCACGGCGGGATTGGCGAAGGATGTGGACGCCGTGAACCAGTAAGCGGCCGTGATGTAGAGCCCCACCGCCGTCGGCGTGAACTCGGGTCGGGACCGCTGTGTCGTCAATATCGTCCCGATCAGGCCGAAGGTGGCGACGGCTTCCGCAAAACCCTGCCCCCAGCCGTCACGCAATTTTGTTGAGATTTGCAACACTGGCTCGGCGAACATCGCGTGCGCGGTCCATACGCCAACAACGGCGCCGCAAATCTGTGCGACCACATATTGCAAAGCCTTTTGGGGGGTGACTTCACCACGCAGCAGGAAAACAAGCGTTACCGCCGGGTTGAAATGTGCGCCTGACAGCGGCGCGAACATATGGATCAGGACGACGAGGCCCGCCCCGGTCGCCACCGTGTTCGCCAACAATGCAATCGCATCGTTACCGGCGGCAAGCCGCTGTCCCATGATCCCCGACCCCACGACGACGGCCAACAGCATGGCCGTGCCCAAGGCTTCAGCGGCAATGTTGCGGACGACTGTCATTGAGGCGAACAGCAATTTGCGGTGTCCACCATGGCGACCAAAGGTGCGCAGATTTCCGGACGTCCTGCGCAGCAGTCGGAAACGAGGAACTTCAAAAGATCACCCATCCCCTCATAATCGGCGGAGTAAATCACTGACCGCCCCTCCCGTCGGGACTGGATCAGGCCAGCGTGCCCCAGGATGGTGAGATGCGTGGAGAGCGTGCTTGGCAATGCGCCCACTTCGCGCGCTATTTCTCCGGCCGGGACACCCGAGGCACCCGCACGAACAAGCAGGCGGAAGACGGCCAGCCTGTGATTATGCGCCAATGCCGACAGTGCTTCGACGGCGTCCGGTAACGACATCTGCTGATTTTCACCTGCCACGGATGGCGACCTTCCGATTCGACTATTCGATAAAATCCGAAATATCGAATTATGTCGCCCAAGCCAATGGGTGCGTTCGCCTATCGGAATCAAGCGTCCTTATGACCGGCCTTGGTCACAAGCCGACCCTAATCTCCTACAATGTCGCCAGAAGGCCGTTTTAACGCTCCGCGACCAGCAGCTTGTCGATCTTACGCCCATCCATATCGACGATCTCAAATCGCCACCCCTGATCGTCGATGAAATCACCGACCTCAGGCAAGCGCTTGAGCAGCCACAGCGCGTGGCCCGCGACCGTGGCATAATCGCGGTCCTCGGGCAGGTCGATGCCGATCCGATCGGCGAGCAGGTCCATCGGCATCTGGCCCGACACCAGCAGGCTGCCGTCCTCCCGTTCGACAAGGTCGGGTTCATCATGCACGTCGCGATCGGAAGCGAAATGCCCCGCGATGGCGGACAGCAGGTCAGCAGGCGTCGCTATGCCTTCGAAATGGCCATATTCGTCATGCACCATCACCATGGGCACGTCCGCGCGGCGCAGCACTTCCAGCGCGTCCATCGCATCGACCTGATCTGGCACGACCTCCACACGACGCATCAACGACTCAAGGTTCAGCCGCTCTCCCCGGAACAGCGCAGCCATGATGTCGCGCGCCTGTACGACGCCGATAATATCCTCAACCGTTCCACGGCCCACCGGCAGCCGAGTGTGCGGCGTTTCCAGCAGCCTTGCCCGGATGGTTTCATCTTCCGCGCCGATGTCGATCCAGTCCACATCCATGCGCGGCGTCATGACTTCGCGCACCGGCCGGTCGGCCAGCCGCACGACGCCGGAAATGATCGCGCGCTCGCTTTCCTCGATCACGCCAGACCGGCTCGCCTCCGCGACGATCAGGTGCAATTCCTCGGCCGTCACATGATGTTCCGATTCCCGCGTCATGCGCAGCAGGCGGAAAATGAGCGCGCTCGACCCGTCCAGCACCCACACGATCGGCGCGGTGATCTTGGCGAGCCAGAGCATCGGCGTCGCCATGATGACTGCAATGGGTTCAGGCGAGCGCAGGGCGAACTGCTTGGGCACCAGTTCCCCGATGATCAGCGAGGCATAGGTGGTGAGGCCGATGACCAGCGCGAAACCAAGACTCTCGGCGCTATTGGGCGACAATCCGAATTGCTGGAGCCGCTCGCCGACGGGTCCGCCAAGGCTCGCCCCGGAATAGGCGCCCGCGATGATGCCGATCAGGGTGATGCCGATCTGGACCGTGGAAAGGAACTTGCCGGGATCGCTCGCCAGCATCAGCGCCGTGCGCGCGCCCCGCCGCCCCGCCTTCTCCATCGCCTGCAACCGGGGGCGGCGAGCCGACACGATCGCCAGTTCCGACATGGCGAAAACGCCATTCAGAGCGACCAGCGCCAGAATGATGACGAGGTCTGCCCAGGGAAAGGGCGTCGGAGCGTGCGGGGGGATCGTGGCCATGGTGGTCAGCTACGCCCTATAACCCTGTTCCTTACAGTTTCACAACCGTCCCCTCACCTGCGGTTCAGTTCGCCTGTGGAACAAAAGGCGGGCTTTGACGATTGGGGCCTGCATCCGCGCTTTCGGGTGCAAGACAAAAAGGGAACTGAATCTATGCGGATTTCTCATCGCATCATGGGTACGGCAGGTCTGGCCGCCATGCTCGCCACCGCCGCCTGCACGACCGACCCCAACACGGGGCAGCGTCAGATTTCGAAGGCCGCGATCGGCGGCATCGGCGGCGCGCTGGGCGGTTATCTGCTCGGCGATCTGGTCGGCGGCAAGCGTGACCGCACGGAAAAGATCCTGGGCGCGGGCATCGGCGCGGTCGCGGGCGCAGGCATCGGCGCTTACATGGACGCGCAGGAACGCAAGCTGCGCGAGGAAACCGCTGGCAGTGGCGTGGACGTGATCCGCGATGGTGACAATCTGGTGCTGCGCATGCCGTCGGGCATCACCTTCACCACCGACAGCGCCGCCGTGCAGCCGCAGTTCCGCCCGACGCTGGACGAAGTGTCCTCGGTCCTCTCGCAATATCCCAAAACCTATATCGACGTATACGGCCACACCGACAGCGACGGTGCGGACGCCTATAACCAGACCCTGTCAGAACGCCGCGCCCAGTCGGTCGCTGACTATCTGACCAGCCACGGCGTCCAGTCGGCTCGCATCGCAACGCGCGGCTTCGGCGAAACGCAGCCCATCGCCTCCAACGCCACGGCCGAGGGCAAGGCCAGCAACCGCCGCGTCGAAATCAAGATCGCGCCGGTCACGGAAAGCGACGTCCGGGCGTAAGCTCTCGACCTAGTAAAACTGCCCTCTCCTCCGTTCGCCCTGAGCTTGTCGAAGGGCTCTTCTTTTCTTCATGAGAACTGAAGGGCTTCGACAGGCTCAGCCCGAACGGAGGAAGGGACTCAAACGGAGCGAACCAGGCTTCAAAAACTCGCCTTCAGCCCATCGATCACGAATTGCGCAGCCAGCGCCGCCAGCAGCACCCCCAGCAAGCGGGTAATCACCGCCTCGATCTTGCTGCCCAGCCGCGCCATGATCGGCCCCGCCGCCAGCAACGCCCCCAGCATCAGCACCAGCGTAACCAGCACCGCGCCCATGACGACCAGCCGCTCGGATATGCCATCAGCCCGCGACATCAGCAGCATCACCGTGGCGATCGACCCGGGTCCGGCGATCATCGGCATCGCCATCGGGAATACCGACACATCCTCGACCTCGGGCGTCTCGGCGATCTTGTGCGCGCGGTCCTCGCGCCTTTGGGTGCGCTTTTCGAACACCATGTCCATGGCGATGATGAACAGCATGATCCCGCCCGCGATCCGGAAACTGTCGAGCGCGATGCCCAGCACGCCCAGCAGCTGCTTCCCCCACAGCGCAAAGATAAACAGGATCACCGCCGCGATGCCGACCGCGCGGATCGCCATTGCCCGCCGCTGCGCATGGCTCGCCCCGGTCGTCAGGCTGGCATAGATAGGCGCGCAGCCGGGCGGATCGATGACCACGAACAGCGTGACAAAGGCGGAGATGAACAGCTCGATCATGCCCCCGGCGCCGCCACCCTGTCGTCTATCACCATGTCATAGCTCGTCCCGTTCCAGACGCGCACAGTGACATGACGCCCGCCATCGGGCGCAACGTCCGCATTCCACAAAAGGCTTTCATCGGCAGGTGGCACCGCTGCTTTCGCCTTGGCGCCCACCATCTCAGGCGTTTTGTCCCGCTTGCAGGTGGCGACCTTCCCCACCAGAAACTCCGACGCAGGACGCGGCGCGGCAAGCGTATCGCCATGGTCGAGCACCCATTTCCAAGCGCCCTGTTTGTCCCGCCGCCAGATCGTGGTGAAATAACCAACCGTTCCATCCGGCCGCTGCCAGTTGCCCGTACTCGCCGCCAGATTGCCATCGCACGACACATATATGGTGGACGGCGTCCAGCTCACCGGCTTGGGCGGATCGGCCCGCCCCTTCAACCATTGTTTCGCCAGCACCCGCTGCGGCACGAACATCACCGCATCCTCGGCGGCGGTCTCGCGAAAGGCGGTCCATTGCCCCTTGTCCCGCGCCAAACGGTTGAAGGCGATTTCGGCGGCGAAGACGGAACTGGGGTCGGGCTGATGCCGCATCGGCGGCCGCGCCGCGACCAGCCCGATAAGGCAAGCCGCGATCAGGACGGCCCGCCTTGCTGTCACAGCCCCTCCGGCTTCGCCAGCCCCGCGCGCGCATGGGCCGCCACCAGCGTATTGCGCAGCAGCACCGCGATCGTCATCGGCCCGACACCGCCCGGCACCGGCGTGATCGCCCCCACATGGGCCAGCGCTTCCGCCGTGGCGACGTCGCCGACGATCCGGCTCTTGCCATCCTCGGTATCCGTCACCCGGTTGATGCCCACGTCGATCACGGTGGCGCCCGGCTTGATCCATTCGCCCTTCACCATCTCGGCACGGCCCACCGCCGCCACCACGATGTCGGCGCGATGCACGACCGAAGCCAGGTCCCGCGTGCGGCTATGCGCGATCGTGACTGTGCAATTCTCGGCCAGAAGCAGCTGCGCCATCGGCTTGCCCACGATGTTGGACCGGCCCACGACTACCGCCTCCATGCCTGACAGGTCGCCCAACTCATCCTTCAGCAGCATGATGCAGCCCAGTGGCGTACAGGGCACCAGCGCCTCCTGCCCCGTCGCCAGCCGCCCGGAATTGACGACATGAAACCCGTCCACATCCTTGGCCGGGTCGACCGTGCCGATCACCGCCGCCTCGTCAATATGGTCGGGCAGCGGCAATTGGACGAGGATGCCGTCCACCCGGTCATCGGCGTTCAATTCCTCGACCAGTTCGAGCAACGCATCCTCGCCGATGCTGGCGGGCAGCTTGAACTCCAAGCTTTCCATGCCCGCCTCGACCGTCATCTTGCCCTTGTTGCGGACATAGACGGAACTGGCCGGGTCCTCGCCCACCAGCACGACGGCGAGGCCCGGCTTGCGCCCCGTACGTTCGACAAAGGCGGCGACGCCCTCCGCCACTTTCGCGCGCAGCGTGGCGGCGAAGGCTTTTCCGTCGATGATCTTGCCGATGGTCATGCTGCCTCAACCTGTTCCTTGATGATGGCGGACAGGCGCGCCAGCGCGTCGACACCGCCCTTGATACGAAGCCGCTTTAGCCGGTTGCTGTCACCCGATTCCAGTGAAATCGCGCTACGTGGCCAGTCTAGCCCCTTGGCGAGCAGCGCAATGAGCGCCGCGTTCGCCCTGCCCTTTTCCGCGACGGCGCGGACGCGCGCGCCCAGCCATTGCGCGCCCTTCTCGTCCGTCCAGCACCCGCCAATATCTTCACGCGCCGCGCCTGGCGTCAACCGGACAGAGAGCAGCAGGTCGTTTCCGTCCTGCCTCCAGACGCTCACACCAGCCCGAAGAGCGGCGGCAATATGGCCTGTCGGATGATGAGGATGGCGAGCAGCACGACCATCGGCGACAGGTCGAGCGCGCCAAGGTCAGGCATCACCCTTCGGATCGGATTGTAGATCGGCGCCGTCATCCGGTCGAGCGCCACGATGATCGTGCGCACGATATCGCTGGACGTGTTGATGACATTGAAGGCGATCAACCAGCTCATGATCGCCTGGATGATGATGATCCACCACAGCACATCGAGCAGGATGACAATGATCTGATAGAGCGCGTAGGCCATGCGGTCTCCAAATTGACTGCCGCTGCTCTAGCCGAGCGGGGGAGGCCGCGACAAGGGTTCCCTTGTTCTTCTGCCTTCTTGGCGTCATCCCAGCGGAAGCTGGGATCTCAGGAGAGGAAGCGCGACGCCGCCCGAGATCCCAGCTTCCGCTGGGATGACGGTGGGAGAATCCCTCACCGCCGCACTAAAGTACCCGCACCCCGCTTCGTGAAAATCTCCAGCAGCATCGCATGCGGCACCCGTCCGTCGAGAATGACAGCAGCGTCCACGCCGCCCTCGACCGCCTTCACGCAGGTTTCCAGCTTCGGAATCATGCCGCCGCTGATCGTGCCATCCTCTTGCAGCACCTTGATCGCCGCCGGGTCGAGGTCAGTCAGCAACTGCCCCTGCTTGTCCAGCACGCCCGCGACATCGGTCAGCAGGAAGAAGCGCGAAGCCTGAAGCTCCGCCGCGATCGCGCCCGCCATCGTGTCGGCGTTCACATTATAGGTGTGTCCGTCAGCGCCAATGCCCACCGGCGCAATGACCGGGATGATGCCGCTCTGCGTCAGCGTGTCCAGGATCGACCGGTCGACCTTCACCGGATCGCCGACGAAGCCCAGGTCGACATTGCGCTCAATCCCCGAATTGGGATCGGGCGCCCGCGTATCGCCGACCTTCTCGCACAGGACGAGCCCGCCATCCTTGCCGGAAATGCCCACAGCCTTCCCGCCCGCGCCGGAAATCCAGCCGACGATTTCCTTGTTGATGGAGCCCGCCAGCACCATTTCGGCAATCTGCGCCGTTTCCCTGTCGGTGACGCGCAGGCCGTTCACGAAGTGCGATTCGACGCCCAGCTTCTTGAGCATAGCGCCGATTTGCGGCCCGCCACCATGCACGACGACGACATTGATGCCGACCGCCTTCATCAGCACCACGTCCTCGGCGAAATCGCGCGCTGCCTCGGGATCGCCCATCGCATGGCCACCATATTTCACGACGAACGTCTGCCCCGCATAACGCTGCATATAGGGCAGCGCCTCCACGAGCGTTTCGGCCTTGGCGAGGAGAGCGGGGTCGGGGGCATGCTTGCTGTTCATGGGCGCGCGCAATAGGGCCTTATAGATGCGGGGGCAAGTTGGGCAATTTCCCCTCTCCCCTTCAGGGGAGAGGGTGCCGAGCGTAGCGAAGGCGGGAGAGGGGCCTGTTAGACCTTGGCGTTGCTCCCCTCTCCCCAGCCCTCTTCCCTAAAGGGGAGAGGGAGAGAGTCCCCCCTTCACACACCCACTCACCAGGCCATCCGATACTTGACCCCCATGGCCTGCGCCAGATGCCGCTGCCGCCGCTCGACCGCCTCGCCGAACAGATCGACATCGACCCCTTTCAGCCGCAACTCCAACGTATCGCCATCCATCGCCAGCGTGGACGCAAGCAAAGGCCCTTCAACCCCGCCCGACAGGCGCTGGCCCAGCCGAATCGCCAGCCCCCACCAGGTTGCGCGCTTCAACGCGGCCGCTGAAGCCAGCCCTACAATCCCGGCGGGCGGCGTGGCCGATCCCCCAAAATTGCTGTGCAGAGCCTGCGCCAGCATCGCCCGCTCGGGCGCGGTGATGCCCACCCAATTGCTGTGCAGGGCAATCTCCACCCCACGTTCCGCCCGGAAATCCGGATTGGCGCGCCAGCCGACATCGGCGAGCAGGCAAGCGGCCCGACGGATGCGCCGCCAGGACGGCTCATCGTCGCGGAACAGCGGCCCGATCCAGCGGTCGATCATGTCGCCATGGCCCGCGAAGCGCCCCTGCGCCTCGCCCTCCGCCTCCGCCGCGACCAGCAACGGATCATGCGTGCGAATGTCGGCGGGCAGATCTTCGAACAACAACCCTTCGCGCAGGCCATAGGCCGACACGACCAGTTCACTCGACTTCAACTGCCGGACGACGACCGACAGCAGCGCCGCCGCATCGGGCAAAGTCGGCACGCGCGACCCCGTGATCGACGGAATATCCTTCAACCGCGCCCGGCCCACATGCGACACGATCCGCGTCAGTTGCTCCGCGCGGGCGGCGGGCATCGCATATTGATGCACCACCGGCAGCGGAAAGTTGGTCAGCTGCATGTCGAACCGGGCCAGAGCGCGCCACGACCCGCCCACCAGATAGAAGGGCAGGTCAGGTCCGGCATTCCAGCCCGCCTTCGCCAGCATCTTCTTCACCTGCCGTTCCAGAACGGCCGGCCCCTTCGCCCGGATCTGCGGCAGGCGCAGCACGCCCAGCGGCAGCGATATCGTCTCATGCACCGCGCCGTCGCGTACCCGCGCCAGTTCCAGACTGCCGCCGCCCAGATCGCCAACAATGCCGTCCGCGCCGGGGATGCCCGACAGAACGCCATAGGCCGCCGCAACCGCCTCCTGCCTCCCGGACAGCAACTCGACTTCGAGGCCCATGTCCTTGGCGCGCAGGATGAACTCTTCGCCATTGGCGGCATCACGCACGGCGGCGGTGGCGACGCAGCGCACGTCCCGCACCTCCATCTCGCGGCACAGATGGGCAAAGCGCCCTACCGCCCGCAATCCGCGCTCCATGGCTTCCGGCTCGATCCGTCCCGTCCGCCCAAGCGACGCGCCCAGCCCCGCCATTACCTTTTCATTGAACAGGATGAAGGGGATGCGCCGTGGCCCGTCATAGACGACTAAGCGCACGCTGTTGGACCCGATGTCGATGATGGCCGTGCGCGCCTTGGCATGGGCAGGTGAGGTCACCATCGTTTCAGCGATGGCGCGCACCTGGCTCAGCATCGAATTCATGACCGTTCAGGCCCGTCCGCGCAGGCGCAATGTCGGCACCGCCCCACTATCCAGCGACGCACCCCGGCCTGACAAAGACGGGTTGGTCATGAAATAGCGGTGCAGGTTGAACGGGCGATCCGTCGAATCGACGCGGGCATAATGGCCGTCGCTGTCCAGCTCCCAACTCTGTTCGGTGTCGATCAGGTTGGCGACCATCACCTGGTCCAAAATCTGGTCGTGAACGGTCGGGTTCTCCACAGGAGCCAGAAATTCCACGCGGCGGTCAAAGTTCCTCGGCATCCAGTCCGCCGAACTGATGAACACCTTCGCACCATTATTGGGCAGCGCCTTGCCATTACCGAAAGCCGTGATGCGGCTATGTTCCAGAAAGCGGCCGACGACCGATTTCACCCGGATATTTTCCGACATGCCCGGCACGCCCGGCCGCAGGCAGCAAATGCCGCGCACGATCAGGTCGATCTGCACGCCCGCATTGCTGGCGGCATACAGCTTCTCGATGATCGCCGGATCGACCAGCGAATTCATCTTGGCCCAGATATCGCCGGGGCGGCCAGCGCGGACATGCTCGATCTCCGCATCGATAAGCTGACAGAGCCGATCGCGCAGGTCGCGCGGGCTCATCACCAGCTTTTCAAGGCTCTGCGGCTCGACATAGCCGGTGATATAGTTGAACAGCGCGGCGGCATCCCGGCCATAGGCGGGATCGGCGGTGAAGAAGCTCAAATCGGTGTAGATGCGCGCAGTGACGGGATGATAATTGCCCGTGCCGAAATGGCAGTAGGTGCGGAAAGCCTCCCCTTCTCGGCGGACCACCATCGACACCTTGGCGTGCGTCTTCCAGTCGATGAAGCCATAGACCACCTGCACGCCAGCGCGTTCCAGCGCATCGGCCCACATCAGGTTCTGTTCCTCGTCGAACCGCGCCTTCAGCTCGACAACGGCCGTCACCGACTTGCCCGCCTCCGCCGCGTCGATCAGCGCGCGGATGATCGCCGACTGCTTGCCCGCGCGATACAGCGTCTGCTTGATCGCGACGCAGTCCGGGTCGGACGCCGCTTGTTTCAGGAACGAAACAACCACGTCGAACGCTTCATAGGGGTGATGGACGACAATGTCCTTCGCCCGGATCGCCGCAAAGCAATCCCCGCCATATTCGCGAATGCGCTCGGGGAAGCGCGGCGCATAGGGCTCGAACTTCAAATCCGGCCGGTCTTCCTCAACAATGCCGCTCAGGTCGCCAATGCCAACAAAGCCCTCGACCTCGGCAATGATCGCCTCATGCCCCTGAAGCATGTCCTGCAACATTTCCTCGACCGGCTCGGGAATGCGCTCCTCAATCTCCATGCGGATCACGCGGCCCCGGCGGCGGCGCTTGATGGCGCTGCGGAAATAGCGGACCAGATCCTCCGCCTCTTCCTCAATCTCGATATCGCTGTCGCGGATGATGCGGAACACACCGCTGTTGCGCACCCGATAGCCGGGGAAGAGATCGCCCGAAAAACGGCGGATCACCGCTTCCAAAGCCATGTAGCGCGCAGGCGTACCCGGCATGCGGACAAAGCGGGCGAGCGAGGACGGGATCATCACCAATTCGCGGATCGGCTGCTTGTCCGACAGCCTTTCCAGATCGAAGACGATCGACAGCCCCTGATTGGGAATGAAGGGGAAAGGATGCGCCGGGTCCAGCGCCTGTGGCGTCAGGATCGGAAAAACCTGGCTCAGGAAATGCTCGCGCAGCCATGTCTCGCTGCCCGCATCGATCTCGCTCGCAGGACCCATGACCTCGATCCCGACCCGCGTCAGCTCACCATGCAGCGCGCCCCAGACCTTCTGCTGCGCCGTCATCAGCCGCGCGGTTTCATCGGTGATCGCGGCAAGTTGCTGCGCGGGGGTCAGCCCATCGGCCGACCGCATATCGACATCCTGCAACTGCTGGCCTTTAAGGCCCGCCACGCGCACGCTGAAGAACTCATCCAGGTTCGCGCCGGAAATCGACAGGAAACGCAGCCGCTCCAGCAGCGGATGGGCGCGGTTCATCGCCTCTTCCAGCACGCGCTGGTTGAACGCCAGCCAGGACAGCTCCCGGTTGAAATAGCGGTCGGTAGGCAGTGTCAGGCTGGCGGACGGATCAGCTTCGGCCACGTCTCTCTCACTATGATGAGGGGTGCGGATCGTCCGCCACTATAGGCAAGAAACCCGCCGCTTGCAGGCTCTCTTTGGCCATAGCGACAGAAATCTTACGTCCCGATGACAATGCCGCCTCGTTAAGCAGGCGAACAGCCTCGGCAATCGCGGCATAGCTGCGCTCGATCCGGCGCAGCAGCCACTCCGGCAAATCCTGCGCATAACGCGAACCGGCGCGGCCAAGCGCCCGTTCGACAAGCGCCCGGGCAAGCGGCTCGTCCGGCTGCTCGATCGCGACATGCGGCGCGGCGGCAAGGCGCGACCGGAGGTCCGGCAGAGCCACGTCCCACAACGTCGGCGCGCTGTCCCCGATCAGCAATAGCGGCTTGGCGCTCGTCTGCGCATCATTCCAGGCGTTGAACAGCAGCCGGTCGTCCTGCCCCTGCGCATCGTCGATCACCGTGCCGCCGCTCATCGCGGCGAAACGGCGGCCCAGCATCGATCGCCCCGACCGGGCCGGGCCACTCAACACGCTGATAGCCAAGGGCCATTCGCGCCAATTTTCCAGATGGCGGACGGCCACATGATTGGCCTCGCTGACCAGGAAGTCATCGTCCGTCCCCTGCCCTGGCCATTCGAACGGCAGGCTGATCTGGCTCATTGCGGCGCCGATGTTCCCGCCCCGCCAAGCGCCGCGCCGCCCCGCCTGATGCGCAGCATATTTCCGGAACCGGACACGGTGAAGCCCCGCGCCTGAAGCCCGGCACGCAGCGCATCCACGCTGCCGTCGAAGCTGACCTGCATCACGGAAGTCCCGCCCAGAGCAAGGCTGCTGGTCGCCGCCGACCTGACACCCACGATAGACCGCACCGCCGCCTCGCCTTGCGCCACCGATCCTACATCGGGCGTGTCGAACTGGATCGAAACGCTGCTGGTCGTCGCCGACGGCACCGGCGTTTCGGTCGTCTCCAATGACTGTTCGGTCCCATTTTCGATCGCGAGCGCGTCCGGATCGACCGGCTCCTCGATGATCAACGAGGGGTCAGGACGCAAACGACCGTCATTGAGCGCAGCGGTATAAAGCTGATCGATTCGCCGCGCCGCTTCATCCATCATCTGCGGGATCGCGCTTTCGGCGGTCGCGCGCAGGGAGAAGCTGCCGATCAACGTATCGTCCGGCCCATAGCGCGCCGTGAAGGTGCCCCTCACTGGACCACCCGGATATTCCCGCTGAAGCCGCGCGATCGGCACCACCACATCGGCCGCGCCATATTGATCCAGCAACACGCGCCACCAAAGCCGCCCGCGACGCCCCACCTGACCGGCATTCAGCAGGATCGGGTCAGCGATCGATCCGCTCACCCGCACATAATCGATCGCGCTGTCCCCGGTACGGAACCGCGCCCAGACCTTCTGCCACTCATTGATCCGCTCATAGGACACGGCGGACCCGCCATCCCACATCACCGGAATGACCAGCAGCGGCGGCGAGCGCATGACATGACCAGATACGCCCAGCAGCTGCCCCGTCCGCGCACGGTCGAACAAAATGCCCAGCGTCGCGATGTAGCGGGTCGGCCCGACCTGCTCATATTCGATCTCCACGCCGGAGATCATGGCCTCAAGCTGCGAATCGGAAAGGTTCGGCACCCCTGCCGCGCCATGGGTGCGCGTCCACAGCATCCGCCAGCCCTGCCGCTGCGCCAGCCGCCAGCCCGCTAGGCGCGCGCTGTTGGCATCCTTGCCCAGCACATCGACCTTGATGCCGCTGACCTGATAATCGCCCCCGCTCGCGATCGGCGGCACGCCGCGTTCGCCCTCCATCTGCGCGAACAAGGCCGCGGCAGCGAGGCCCAGCATGATCGCGCCCAGAATCTGGACGGGCCGCGACAAGCGGCGGATCAGCGACGAAGGCCGGAAAATCTGGCTTTGGAAGGCAGTGGACAGGCTCACGCGCGCCCTTTTGGCGAGATTTCCCCCATCTGCCAAGCGGCAACCCATTTGCCGTTCCGTTTTCCGCATCATTGCTATAGTGGGCGCGGGCATGAGCGACACCGAATCCTACAGCTACGCCAAGGCTGGCGTGGACATCGCGGCAGGCAATGCGCTGGTCCGCGCCATTGCCCCCTTGGCCAAGGCGACCCGCCGTCCCGGCGCTGATGCTGAACTGGGCGGCTTTGGCGGCTTCTTCGACCTGAAGGCCGCTGGCTATGACGACCCGCTGCTGGTTGCGGCCAATGACGGCGTCGGCACGAAGCTCAAGCTCGCCATCGACCATGACCGCCATGATGGCGTCGGCATCGACCTGGTCGCCATGTGCGCCAACGACCTCATCGTCCAGGGCGCCGAGCCACTTTTCTTCCTCGACTATTATGCCACCGGCAAGCTGGAGAGCGGCGTCGCCGAACGCGTGATCGCTGGCATCGCCGAAGGCTGCAAACAGGCCGGTTGCGCCCTCATCGGCGGCGAGACCGCCGAAATGCCGGGCATGTACGCGGCCGGAGATTATGACCTCGCCGGATTCTGCGTCGGCGCGGTGGAACGCAGCAAGGCGCTCACCGGCAACCGGGTGAAGGCAGGCGACGTCCTCCTCGGCCTCACCTCCTCGGGCGTCCATTCCAACGGCTTCTCGCTCGTCCGCCGCCTCGCCGCTGACAAGGGCTGGAAGCTCGACCGCCCCGCCATCTTCGACAATGAAGTCCTGCTCATCGACGCGCTGATGGCCCCGACCCGCATCTATGTGAAGCCGCTCCTGCCGCTGGTGCGCGACGGCAAGATCAACGCGCTCGCCCACATCACCGGCGGCGGCCTGCTCGAAAACATCCCCCGAGTCCTGCCCGAAGGCTGCCATGCGGTCGCGAACGCCGACGGCTGGGAACAGCCCCGCCTGATGGCCTTCCTGCAAGCGCAGGGCCATATCGAGCCGGAGGAAATGGCCCGCACCTTCAACTGCGGCGTCGGCATGGTGCTGGCGGTGGACGCCGATGCGGCGGACAGCGTCGCGGCGGAACTGGAAGCCGCAGGCGAAACCGTCGTCCGCGTCGGCATCATCGAAGCAGGCGAAAAAGGCTGCACCGTCAAGGGAAGCCAGGAGACCTGGAGCGCCAAAGCCGACTGGACCGCCACGCATCTGGGGTGACCACCCACTCATCCGTTCGTTTCGAGCGAAGTCGAGAAACGAAAAGAGCAGGGTTCTCGACTTCGCTCGAACAGAACGGAGATTGTGCAAGTGAAAACAAAAGTCGGCGTTCTGATATCCGGACGCGGGTCCAACATGGCGGCGCTGCTTTACGCCGCCAAGCATCCCTCCTGCCCCTATGAGATCGTCCTGGTCGCCGCCAACGATCCGGACGCGGCTGGCCTCAACCTCGCCCGCGCGGAAGGCATCCCCACCTTCGCCCAAAGCCACAAGGGCATGAAACGCGCCGAGTTCGACCAGATCATCGACGCAGAATTGCGCAAGGCAGGCGCGGACTATGTCGCGCTCGCCGGTTACATGCGCCTGCTCTCCCCCGAATTCGTCGCGGGCTGGGAAGGCCGGATGCTCAATATCCACCCCAGCCTCCTCCCCAAATATAAGGGCCTCGACACCCACCAGAAAGCGCTCGACGCAGGCGACAGCCATGCGGGCTGCTCGGTCCATGTCGTCACCAGCGAGCTGGACGACGGCCCGGTGCTGGCGCAGACGGAAGTCGCCATCCTGCCCGGCGACACCGCCGACAGCCTCGCCGCCCGCATCCTGATTGCAGAGCACCAGCTTTACTCCCGCACCCTCGCCGACTTCGTCACCCGCGAGCGCCAGCCCGAATGGCTGCTCGCCAAGGTCCGCGAACGCGCCCTCGCCCTTCCCCAGGCGGATGAGGTAACGTCCCACGGCATGCCCTGCTTCGGCATCGAAAAAGGCAAGAAATTCGCCTATTTCAGCCATGATCATCATGGCGACGGCATCACTGCCCTGCTCGTCAAGACCACAGCGCCCGAAGAACAGGCGATGCTGATCGACAGCGACCCCGCCCGCTATTTCCGCCCCGCCTATTTCGGCGACGGCTGGGTCGGCATCCGCCTCGACCTTGGCGACACCGACTGGGATCATATTGACGACCGGCTGGCAAAAAGCTGGCGGGAAATAGCGCCCAGGAAGCTCATGGGCCTGATGGACGTAGCTGACGAGTTTTGAAAGCACCCTGTTCCTGCGCAGGCAGGAACGGGTGACTTTCATTTTCAGCCATTCCACTCCACATAAGCCGCCATGACCGACAGCTTCGCCCCCGCCCCCATGCCCGCGATCGAGATCACCAACCTCACCAAAGTCTACGCGGGCGGCAAGCGCGCGCTCGACAATATCAGCCTCACTATCCCGCGCGGCCAGATTTACGGCCTGCTCGGCCCCAATGGCGCGGGCAAGTCGACGACGATCAACATCCTCGCTGGCCTCGTCAACAAGACCAGCGGCACCGCGAAAATCTGGGGCTTCGACATCGACCAGAACCCCCGCAATGCCAAGAACAGCATCGGCATCGTGCCGCAGGAGATCGTCTTCGACCCCTTCTTCACGCCGTTCGAGACGCTGGAGAATCAGGCGGGCTATTATGGCGTGCCCAAGGAACGTCGCCGCTCGCTCGAACTTCTGCGCGCCGTCCATCTGGAGGACAAGGCCAACGCCTATGCCCGCACCCTGTCGGGCGGCATGAAGCGCCGCCTGCTTGTGGCAAAGGCGATGGTCCACTCGCCCCCGATCCTCGTGCTTGACGAACCGACCGCAGGCGTCGATGTCCAGCTTCGCCAGCAGCTCTGGGCCTATGTCCGCGAACTCAATTCACAGGGCGTCACCATCGTCCTCACGACGCACTATCTCGAAGAAGCCGAAGAGCTGTGCGACCGCATCGGCATCATCAATCATGGACGGCTCATCACCGACAAGCCGACCCGCGAACTGATCGCGATGGCGCAGGAAAAGGTGGTGCAGGTGACGGTCGATCGCGACATCACCGCCGCGCCGGACGCTCCGTGTTTCGAAAAGGTCGAACTCACCGACCCGCGCACGCTGACCATCACTTACATGAAGGACCGCGCCAACGCCGGGCAGGTCCTGAGCGCCGTCCAGGCCAGCGGCCTCTCGATCGTGGACGTCGTCACGCGAGACCCGGATCTGGAGGATGTCTTCCTCCACCTGACGGCAGCCGCGTGAAGGAGGAAGGGCAACCTGCTCCCCCTCCCGCAGGCGGGAGGGGGCTGGGGGGTGGGCCAGCGCGACCTTTCAAAAACCGAAACACCACCCGCGCCAAGTCCCTCCGCAACCAAGCCTCCCCACCAGAACGCCTCCTCTGGCAACATCTCCGCAACCGTCAGCTAAACAGCCACAAATTCAGCCGCCAAATCCCGATCGGCCCCTACTTCGCGGACTTTCTCTGCCGTGAAGCCAGGCTCATCATAGAACTCGACGGCTCCACCCACGACAACAGAACCAATTATGACGCGCGCCGCGACGCCTGTTGCCGCGCCCAAGGCTATTCCATTTTGCGCTTCACCAATGCAGATGTGCTGACCAATCTGGAAGGCGTGATGTCTCACATAGCCACCACGCTTGCGCATTTGCCCACCCCCAACCCCTCCCGCCTGCGGGAGGGGAGCGAGTAAGTCCATGCCCACCACCACCCACGACGTCGTCATCATCGGCTCCGGCGCAGCAGGCCTCACCGCCGCCATCAACCTGGCGCAAGACCGCAAGGTCATCGTCCTCGCAAAGGCCGCGCTCGACAGTGGCTCGACCAACTGGGCGCAGGGCGGCATCGCCGCTGTTCTCGACGCAGGCGACAGTTTCGAAGCCCATGTCAACGACACCATGGTTGCGGGCGCTGGCCTCAACAATCGCGAAACGGTCGAGTTGGTCGTATCCGAAGCCCCTGCTGCGATCGATCGGCTGGCGGCGCTCGGCGTCCCCTTCAACGGCGGCGAAGAATTTGGCGAACGCTGGCACCTGACGCGGGAGGGCGGGCACAGCCACCGCCGCATCGTCCATGTCGACGACGCCACCGGCCACGCCGTTCAGGTCGCGCTGCTCAAGGCCGCGCGCGCCAATCCCAACATCACCCTGCTGGAGGATATGGTCGCCATCGACCTCATCACCTCCCGCCATGGCGAGCGCTACTCCGGCGACGGCCATGTCTGGGGCGTCTACGCCTTCAACAAGCGGACCAAGCATGTCGATGCGCTGCTAGGGAAAGCGACGATCCTCTGCACCGGCGGCGCGGGCCGTACCTACCTCTTCTCCACCGCCCCACGCGGCGCGACTGGCGACGGCATCGCCATGGCCTGGCGCGCGGGCTGCCGCGTCTCCAACATGGAGATGAACCAGTTCCACCCGACCTGCCTCTATAATCTGGAGGTCAAGAATTTCCTGATCACCGAAGCTGTGCGCGGCGAAGGCGGCCATTTGAAGCTCCCCCCCGGCGTCCCCGGCGGCGGCGAGCGCTTCATGCCCCGCTTCGACCCGCGCGCCGAACTCGCCCCGCGCGATGTCGTAGCCCGCGCCATCGACCATGAGATCAAGCGCCTCGGCCTCGACTATGTCCATCTCGACATCAGTCACAAGGAACCGGAGTTCGTCAGGCACCACTTCCCGACCATCTACGCCCGGCTGCTGGACCTCGACATCGACATCACCAAGGAGCCGATCCCGGTCGTCCCGGCGCAGCATTATACCTGCGGCGGTGTCATCATCGATCTGGACGGCCGCACCGACATGCCCGGCCTCTATGCCGCTGGCGAAGTTACCGAAAGCGGCCTCCACGGCGCCAACCGTCTGGCCTCCAACTCGCTGCTCGAATGTTTCGTATTCGGCGAGACGGCGGCCCGGCACATCCGCGCCCATTGGGACGATCTGCCCGCGCCCCCGCCAATCCGGCCATGGGACGAAAGCCGCGTCACCAACAGCGATGAAGAGGTCATCGTCCAGCACAACTGGAAGGAAATCCGTCGCTTCATGTGGGACTATGTCGGCATCGTCCGCACCACCAAGCGGCTGGAGCGCGCGCAGCACCGCATCGACCTGCTCGCCAAGGAAGTGGACGAATATTACGGCCATTTCCGCGTGACGCCCGACCTCATCGAGCTACGCAACCTGCTGGAGGTCGCGCGTCTGGTCGTGCGGTCAGCACTGCGCCGCAAGGAAAGCCGGGGCCTGCACTACACGCTGGACTATCCGGACATGCTGCCCGAAGCCGTGGACACGGTGCTGGCGCCCTGACGGTGGGCGGCTCAACTGGACAGAAATTGCTTCACCGCCGCGCTGAACCGCGCGGGCTGATCCGCCATGATGACATGGCCGCCCGGCCCGATGGGCGTCAGCGTCAAATCCTTCTTGGCCGCATAAGCCGCGCGGAAGTTCCGGCCGATCTGCGCCGCTTGGGCGGCATCGGCCCCGGTGGCGTAGACCACGTCCATGGGCACGCTGATGCGGCCAAGCTGCGGCCCAAGGTCAATATTGGCGAGGTCGCGAAGGGCATTGGCAATGACGTCCGGGTCACTCCCCCTCGCACCCGGAGCTTGCGCCAATATCTGCGCAAGGTAGCTCCGCCCTGCCTTGGTCCCCGTAAAATATTGGCTGAGCTGATCGGCCAGATAGCCCATGCCGCGCGCCGTGCCGCCCACCATGGCCGCGCCGTCGGGCAGCATATCGACCACCATCAATCGTCCAGCCACCCCCTTCAACCCCAGCATCATAGCCAGCGTACCGCCCATGGAATGTCCCACGACCGCTGGCCGCCGCAGCCCGGCCGCACTGATGTAGCGCGCAATCTCATCCGCCAGCGGCTGGACCAAGGGACCGCTCACATTGGCATCGGCCGCCAATCCCGCAAAGCCGCGCACATGGACGAGGTGCCAGCGATAACCCGGCAAAGCCGCCATCACGCCGTTCCACAGTCCCGGTCCGCTCGCCAGCCCAGCTATCAATATCACGTCGCGGCCGGTGCCCCGCACCGTCACGGCGATCCTGCGCGACGCGAACGGAGCCGCCATGGCAGCGCCGCCGAACATCAGCGCGCCCGCCGCAGCCGCGCCACTCATCAGGAGCGCTCGCCGGTCCAAAACCTTTATGTTCATCTCGTCTCCATCCCCGGTCGCGGCTTAACCTTAACTGAGCGCAAGAAGCATTCCGTTCAGACTCCTTACATCGCAATTGTGGAATCATTCGTCGCATGAACCTTGTCAGTCGGAAGGCTCGCGCCACCAAGAGAGGTAGGGAGAGCGCGGGGACGCAGATGAAGAATGGAAATGACGGGCGCGACACGCGTCCTTATGGCGGTTCGGCCCGTCTTGTCTTGTTGATGGCGGCGCTTTCGGCTTGTGTCAGCGCCCCTGTGGAACCTCATGCGCGCGCCACGCCGCGGGTACAGCCGACGACATCGACCTTTCCGATCAAGCCTGTCGCCAATCCGCCAAAGCCTTTCCAGGCGCTGGACGTCGATCAGCGTGAAACGCCGCCCCCCGCTCTCGTCAGCGTCGTTCGTAACCTGGGCCAAAGCTTCAGCGGAAAAGTCGGCATCGCCGTTCGCCGCATCGGCAGCGACTGGACGGTCGCGTGGAACGGCAACTCGCTCTTCCCGCAGCAGAGCGTGTCGAAGCTCTGGGTATCGATGACCTTCCTCGACGCGGTGGATCGCGGCAAGATTCGCCTGTCTGATTCGGCGACGATCACGCGGAAAGACCTGACCCTGTTCCACCAGCCAAGCGCTGCGCTGGTGGGCAACAGCGGATGGACGACGACCTATTCCGACCTGATGCGCCGCGCGATGACGCAAAGCGACAATACGGCGAACGACACCCTGCTGCGCGCGGTTGGCGGGCCGGAGGCTGTGCGGTCCTATCTGTCACGGCGCTACATCAAGGATATCCGCTTCGGGCCGGGCGAACGGCTGCTACAGGCGACGACTGCAGGTCTGGAGTGGCGGCAGGATTATTCGATCGGCCGCAATTTCTACGCGGCTCGCGCCAAGCTGCCGATGGCGGCGCGAGCGAAGGCGCTGGACAATTATCTCGCCAGCCCGCCTGATGGCGCGGCGCCGGTCTCGATCGTCAATGCGCTCGCAAAGCTCAAGGAAGGGAGCATGCTGTCACCCGCTTCGGCCCAATTGCTGATGTCCATCATGAGCGAAGCCAAGACCGGGCCGCAGCGTATCAAAGGCGGCGTGCCCGCTGGCTGGCATTATCTGCACAAGACCGGGACGGGCCAGGAATTAGGCGCCCGCTCCACCGGCTACAACGATATCGGCATCATGACCGCCCCCGACGGCACCAGCTATGCCGTGGCGGTGATGATCGGCAGCACGACCGAGCCCATCCCGACGCGTTGGCAGCTCATGCAGGCGGTGGCAAAGGCCGTGGCCGCGAACCACGAAAAGCGGTAACGCCGCCTTAGCGATCAAGCATCCTATCGAGCGCGTCCGCAACCGCCGTCATGCCCGGCAGCGTGGGATGATAGGGTGCGCTGACCGGCTTGCCGCCTTTCACCGGATAACCGTTCATCCACGGGTCGCGTGCACAGACGTCATGACCGACGGTAAGGCGCGAGGCCGCAAGAATGGATGAGCCGGTCTCCCGCGCCACGCGCGCCGTCAGCGCGGCCAGCCGTTTCGCCATGGCCCGCGCCATATCCGCATCTTGAGGCGAAACTGGCGTGGCAGCACAGAGGCGGTTCCCCGGAAGCACCACCGGATAATCGACCCATATCAGCTGAGCCTTGGGCGCGCGCTGCCGCACTTCGGCCGCGATACGGCGAAGCGCTGCGTCCAGCGCCGTCCACCTTTCTTCCTTGGGCGCCAGGGTGGGCGGACAGCGAACCCCGCTCGCCGCATTCACCTGACGGCAGGAAGCCCCCATCAGACCCCCGATATAGCCCACGTCATTGCCGCCAATGGTGATGGTGACGAGCCGCGTTTCCGCCGTCAGCGCTTCGATCTGCGGGCGCATGCCTGCCCAACCGTCGAGTACGCCGCCGGTCGTCGCCCCGCTGCAACTGACATCGATCAGTTCCAGCCCACGCCGTTTTGCAAGCTGCTGGGCATAGTTGTTTGCCGAGCGGGCGCACATGGCCGGTTTGCTGTTCGCGGATGGCGCAATGCCCGGCCCTGCGGCGAAGGAACTGCCCATCGCCACATAGACCGATCCCGGAGCAATGCCGCCATCGTGCCGAACGCTCTGGTCATGCGCGCAGCCAGTGACGGCAGCGACCAACCCCAGCAGGAGAAAGCGAGGGAAGGAAGTTCGAGAAAAACGCCGCATCGGCCCTGCCCCTCAATCCAGATTGGGCCGCAACCAACGCTCTGCGGTTTCAAGGTCGATCCCGCGCCGCTGCGCATAATCTTCCAACTGGTCCCGGCCGACGCGCGCCACGCCGAAATATTCCGCCTGCGCGTGACCGAAGTAGAAGCCGCTGACCGCCGCCGTGGGCAGCATGGCAAAGCTTTCCGTCAGAGTGATCCCGGTCGTATGATGCGCATCCAGCATATCGAACAGCAGCGGCTTCAGGCTATGCTCGGGACAGGCCGGATAGCCGGGAGCCGGACGAATGCCGCGATATTGCTCGCGGATCAGCGCCTCGTTGGTCAGTTGCTCGCCTTCCGCATAGCCCCACAGCGCGGTGCGGACATAATGATGCAGCCGCTCGGCAAAGGCTTCGGCCAGCCGGTCGGCCAGCGCCTTCAAAAGAATGTCCGAATAGTCATCGATAGCCGCCTTGAAGCGCGCCAGATGCGGCTCGATGCCATGGATCGACACAGCGAACCCACCCATCCAGTCGCCATTGGGGCTGATGAAGTCGGCCAGACACATGTTCGCCCGGCCCTCGCGCTTGGCGATCTGCTGCCGCAGCATCGGCAGCGTGACGTGCTTTTCGTCTTCTACATGGACGATGATGTCATCGCCCTCGCGGCGGCAGGGCCATAGACCCACGACCCCACGCGCCGTCAGCCACTTCTCGCTGACGATCTTGTCCAGCATCTTCTGCGCGTCGTTGAACAGGCTGGTGGCACTTTCGCCAACGACCTTGTCCTCAAGGATCGCCGGATAATTGCCCGCCAGTTCCCACGCGCGGAAGAAGGGCGTCCAGTCGATATAGTTGATCAGGTCCTTTAGGTCCCAATCGGGGAAGCTGTGGATACCCGGCAGCAGCGGACGGGGCGCCTTCAGCGCCTCATCCATCTCGAATGCGTTGGCTCGGGCGTCCTCGATGCTCAGCAGCTGGCTCTGCCCCTTGCCTTCGCGCGCCTTGCGGACATGCTCATAATCATCCTTCGTCTTCTGGACGAAGTCGGCCTTCTGCGTTTCAGACACGAGCGCCGTCGCCACGCCCACCGCGCGGCTGGCGTCCAGCACATGGACGACCGGCCCCGTGAAAGCCGGATCAATGCGCAGCGCGGTATGCACGCGCGAAGTCGTCGCCCCGCCGATCAGCAGCGGCATGGTCATGTTGGCGCGCTGCATTTCCTGCGCCACCGTCACCATCTCATCGAGCGAGGGGGTGATGAGGCCGGAAAGCCCGATCATGTCGGCGTCATTCTCGTTCGCGGCCTTGATGATGTCCTGCCACGGCACCATCACGCCCATGTCGATCACTTCAAAGCCGTTGCACTGGAGCACGACGCCGACGATGTTCTTGCCGATATCATGAACGTCGCCCTTGACCGTCGCCATGATGATCCGGCCCTTGCCCTTGGCGCCGGGTTCCTTCGACGCTTCGATGAAGGGCAGCAAGTGCGCCACCGCCTTCTTCATGACGCGCGCGGATTTCACCACCTGTGGCAGGAACATCTTGCCCGCGCCGAACAGGTCGCCGACGACATTCATGCCGTCCATCAACGGCCCTTCGATCACCTCGATCGGCTTCACGGCGGCAAGGCGGGCCTCCTCCGTATCCTCGACCACATACATGTCGATGCCCTTGACCAGCGCATGTTCCAGCCGCTTGGCGACCGGCCAGCTGCGCCATTCCTCAGCCGCCTTTTCGGACGCAGCGTCCTTGCCTTTGAAGCTTTCGGCAAGCTCCACCAGCCGCTCGCCCGCATCTGGATCGCTGTTCAGCAGCACATCCTCGCACGCCTTGCGCAGCGCGGGGTCGATAGCGTCATAGACGTCCAGCTGCCCCGCATTGACGATCGCCATGTCCAGACCCGCCGGAATGGCGTGGTAGAGGAACACGCTGTGCATCGCCCGCCGCACCGGCTCATTGCCGCGGAAGGAAAAGCTGAAGTTCGAAAGGCCGCCAGAAATATGGACATGCGGGCAGCGCTTCTTGATCTCGCGGCAGGCCTCGATGAAGTCGACGCCGTAATTATTATGCTCCTCGATCCCCGTCGCCACCGCGAAAATATTGGGGTCGAAGATGATGTCCTCCGGCGGAAAACCGATCGACATCAACAACTTGTAAGCGCGCTCGCAAATTTCGACCTTGCGCGCCTGCGTATCCGCCTGCCCCGTCTCGTCGAAGGCCATGACGACTACCGCCGCGCCATAGGCCATGCAGAGGCGGGCATGATGCAGGAAAGCCTCCTCACCCTCCTTCATGCTGATCGAGTTCACGATCGGCTTGCCCGACACGCATTTCAGCCCCGCCTCGATCACCTCCCATTTGGAAGAGTCAATCATCACCGGAACGCGGCTGATGTCCGGTTCGGACGTCATCAGCTTCAGGAAGGTCGTCATCGCCTCCACGGCGTCGAGCAGCCCTTCGTCCATGTTGACGTCGACGATCTGCGCGCCATTCTCCACCTGATCGCGGGCGATATCGATGGCGGCGGCATAGTCGCCCGCCATGATCAGCTTCTTGAACTTGGCTGAGCCTGTGACGTTGGTGCGCTCACCGATGTTGACGAAAGTGGCGGTCGATTGGGTCATGTCATTCTCTTCCCCCCTCCCGCAAGCGGGAGGGGCCGGGGGTGGGCTTTCGTGGGATGACGCCTAGACCGGCCCACCCCCTAGCCCCCTCCCGCCTGCGGGAGGGGGAACAATCTTACGCCGCGATGTGCATGGGCTCCAGCCCAGCAAGCCGCGTCACTACCGGCAACTCAGGTACTACGCGCGGTTTGTGCCCGGCCAGCGCCTTGGCGACCGCACCAATATGCGCAGGCGTGGTGCCGCAGCAGCCGCCAACCATATTGACCAAGCCCTCATCCACCCACTGACGGATCAGGCTCGCCGTCGTCTCCGGCAACTCATCATATTGCCCCAGCTCATTGGGCAACCCCGCATTGGGATAGGCCAGAATCAACGTATCGGCATTCTTCGCCAACTCGCTCAGATAAGGCCGCAGCAAATCCGCCCCAAAGGCGCAATTCACTCCAATGGTCAGCGGCTTCAAATGCCGCAGAGAATACCAGAAGGCGTTGATCGTATGCCCGGAGAGATTCCGCCCCGACATGTCGGTAATCGTGAAACTCAGCATCAGCGGCACCGGCCGCCCCGCCGCCGCCTCGGCCTCGCGCGCGGCCATCCCCGCCGCCTTGGCGTTCAGCGTGTCGAAGCAGGTCTCGACCAGCAGAAAGTCTACCCCGCCCTCGATCAGTGCGTCGCACTGCTCGCGATAGTCGGCCTTCAGCGTGTCATAATCGACCTCGCGATAGGCCGGATCATTGACGTCCGGCGAGATCGACAAAGTCTTATTCGTCGGCCCGATCGACCCCGCAACAAAGCGCGGACGTCCATCCCTAGCCGTCGCGGCCTCGCACGCCTTGCGCGCAATCCGCGCAGCGGCGATGTTGATCTCCCGCACCAGATGCTCGCAGCCATAATCGGCCATGGCGATCTTCGTGGAGCTGAAGGTGTTCGTCTCGATCATGTCCGCCCCGGCGTCGAGATAGGCGGTGTGAATGCCCTCCACGATGTCCGGCCGCGTCAGGCACAGAAGGTCGTTATTGCCCTTCTGATCCTTGGCGAGATCGAGCGACCCGCGATAATCCGCCTCGGTCAGCCCATGCTTCTGGATCGACGTTCCATAGCCGCCGTCGAATATCATGATCTTCTCCGCTGCCACGGCGCGGAAGCGTTCCTCGGCGGTCATGCCGTTTTCTCCAAAGCAGCGGGCCTCAAACCAAGCAAATGGCAGATCGCATAGCTCAATTCCGCCCGGTTGAGCGTATAGAAATGAAAGTCGCGCACCCCGCCCGCATAGAGCTTGCGGCACAGCTCCGCCGCCAACGTCGCGGACACCAGCTGCCGCGCGGCGGGCAGATCGTCCAGCCCCTCGAACAGTTTGCCCATCCAGCCCGGTACGTCAGTGTTGCACATGGCCGACATGCGCTGAACCGCCGCGAAATTGCTCACCGGCATGATGCCCGGAATGATGTCCGCTGTAATGCCAGCAGCCGCCACCGTGTCGCGAAAACGGAAGAAGGTTTCCGGTTCGAAGAAGAATTGCGTGATCGCTCGGCTGGCTCCCGCATCCAGCTTGCGCTTCAAATTATCGATGTCGCTCTGCGCGCAGGACGCGTCAGGGTGCGTTTCGGGATAAGCGGCCACCGAAATCTCGAACGGGTGACGCTTGCGCAAGCCTTCGACCAGCTCGGCCGCGCCCTTATACCCTTCAGGATGCGGCTGAAACTTCGTGCCCACTTCCGGCGGATCGCCGCGCAGGGCCACGATATGGCGCACACCCGCCTCCCAATAAGCGTCCGCCACCTCGTCGATCTCGGCCTTGCTCGCCGCGACACAGGTCAGGTGCGCAGCAGCGGACAACGGCGTTTCCTTCGCGATCCGCGCCACCGTGTTGTGCGTCCGCTCCCGCGTCGAACCGCCAGCGCCATAAGTCACCGACACAAACTTGGGCGCGAGCGGCGTCAGCGTCTCGATCGCCGACCACAGCTGCTCTTCCATCTTCTCCGTCTTGGGCGGGAAGAATTCGAAGCTCACATTCAGATCGCCCGCCAGATCGGCGTAGAGCGGCGCTTGCCAAGCCCGCGCGGCCTCTTCGACGGATGGAAAGCTCAGGGTCATAGGGAAATTCGTCCTTCGATAGGCAGGATACGCGCGCCCCGGCGGCGGCCCAGCCATAATACTACCGTCAATTCCTGGCCGGGCAGCACCTCCACCCGTTCCAGCTCCAAACCTGCGTCCGCAAACCAGCTTTCGATCTGCGCGTCCGAAAAGCCAAGCCGCGCATGTTGATCGCGCAGTCGCAACTCTTCCCGTTCATGCGCCGCGAAATCGGCGATCAGCACCCGACCGCCTGCCCCGGTGACGCGCGCCGCCTCCGCAATCACCGCTTCGGGCGCCTGCGCATAATGCAGAACCTGATGCAGAACCACGGTGTCCACGCTGCCCGGCTCCAGCGGCAGAGCGCCGAAGTCACCCAGCACCAACGCATATTTGTCACCTGCATCGGCAGGCAGCTTGGCCCGCGCCAGCCGCAACATATCGGGGCTGCGGTCAAGCGCGGTAACCTGATCCGCCGAGCGCCCGAACAGCTCGATCATCCTGCCCGTACCCGTGCCGATATCGAGCAGATGACCGATGGATTCAGCACTCAAAAGCGCGGTCATGGCCGCTTCGACATCCACATCGGGCACGTGCAGCGACCGGATCGCGTCCCATTCCTCGGCATGTTCCGCAAAGTAGCTTTCCGCCGCCCGTGACCGATCCGCACGGACCGCCGCCAGCCGGGCAAGGTCGGCCTTCTGCCACAAATCTTCGCTTTCCGACGGCACCAGCTGATCGAACAGGGTCAGGAAAGGCGCCATGGCCTCCCCCCGGACCAGTCGCAGGAAAACCCAATTGCCTTCCTTGCGCCGTTCGACCAGACCCGCCTCCGCAAGGATACGGACATGGCGGGATACGCGCGGCTGGCTCTGCCCCACGACCTGCGCGATTTCACCGACCGCAAGCTCCATGGCGCGCAGAAGATAGATGATGCGCAGCCGCGTCGGATCGCCAAGGGCGCGAAAGATGTCGAGTGCGGCGCTCATGGGCACATCATATAAAGAAATCTTTATATACGTCAATGGGCCTGCCGCCCTTCAAACAGGCCATGGAAGTGGAAGCCCGGAAATTGGCGAGTCGCACTATGGGGATTGCCTTGAGTGATCCAAGGCATTACGAATCGGCCCCGCAGGCGCAATGGGGGGTGAACTTTTCTCCGAGAGTGGTCTGCGACGTTTTTATCTCTGAGAGGGGTTTGCCCATGTCCAAGTCGATTGCTCTTTCGCTCGTTCTCGCCGCTTCGCTCGGCCTCGCCGCTTGCTCGAAGGGCGAAGACAATGCCGCCAATGCTTCGGCCAACGCTGCTGAGAACGCTTCGAATGCTGCTGACAACGCCATGAACGCTGCCGAGAATGCTGCTTCGAACGCCAGCAACGCCGCTTCGAACGCCAGCAACGCTGCATCGAACGCTGCCGCGAACGCGATGTAATTTCCCTTCTCGGGATTTTTGGAAACAGGGCCGCCCGGCAACGGAGCGGCCCTTTTCTTTTGGGCCGCGCGATTGCAATGAAAAGGGCTGCCCTTTTGGGGCAGCCCTCCTCTATCCAGCAGCGGGTGGCTGATCAGCAGTCCCGATCGATCGCGCGGCCAGCCAGCGCACCCACGCCCGCACCGACAATCGCGCCCGTGGTGCCATCACCCCGGCGGCCGTAGCGGCCACTGCCCTTGCCGATCTCATTGCCCAGCAAGCCACCGGCAATCGCGCCTATGATCGTGCCGCCCGTGCCATTGTCCCGGCAACGATAGCCGCCGCGATAGCCACGATAATAATTGTCGCGATAGTAGCGGTCGCCACGATAGCCGCGATAATAATCACCCCGGTATCCGCGATAGCCCCGATCGCCGCGATAATAGTCGCCGCGATCATAACGGCCCCAGCCGTCACGTGCCTGCGCAGGCGCTGCGGTTACAGCCAAGGAAGCGACGCCCATTGCCAGCGCCGCCCCCATATTGATCAGAAACTTGGTCTTCATGGCGTGCTCCTCAATCATCTCGTTACCGACTCCGGCGCGTCTCCGCCGCCCCATCGATTGCACCCCTTTTGGCCGATTCGCATTGAGCCAAGCCTGAATGGGCGTGTCAGCCACCGTTCAGATAAAAAAGCACCATCCCTAGCCGGTTGCCCCTGATCAAGAGCTGACCTGAACGCTCGTCACCGTAATGGAAAAAACTGGTCCCTGTCCCGCAGGCGAATAGCATATATGAACAATCAGCCGTTGGTCCGGCAGGCGGGATTGCCTATGGCGGGGCGATGCGCCGTATCCTGATCGTCCTGCTGCTCGCGATCCTGCTTTTGCCGGCGCCGCACAAGAACAAGCCTGAACTATTTGGGCCTGGTCCACTACTCGTTACCGCGCGCGCCCTGCCCCTAAACGCGTCCGATCCGGCTGTTCAAAGCATCGGCGCTCTCGATTATCTGGGAGGCTGGCAACTCAGCAGCCCCCACCATGGATTTGGCGGCATCTCATCCCTGCTGGTAGATCAGCAGGGACAGGTTCTGGCGCTGAGCGATTCCGGCACTTTGATGGGTTTCGCGGTCAGACCTGCAATCGACAACCGCCATCCCTTCATCGCCCCCCTGCCAATCAGGGCACAGGACGGAGCCCAGCCATGGTGGGCGTGGGATTCAGAGGCGATGGCGCATGATCCGGAATCGGATCGCTACTGGGTCGGTTTTGAGATGCTTCAGCGCATCTGCCGCTACGCCCCCGGCTTTTCGCGGGTTGAAAGCTGCCGCACCTGGCCGGAGATAGAGGCTTGGCCGGAAACGGGCTCGATCGAATCCATGGCGCGCCTGCCCGACGGGCGCTTCCTCGTGATCGCGGAAATGGGAATGACGGCGGATGGAAACCATGACACGCTGCTCTTTGCCGGAGATCCGGCGGAGCAAAGCACCGCATCGCCCATGCACCTTCGCTATGTAGCGCCACGGGGCTATCGTCCGACGGATGCCGTCGCTCTGGATGACCGTCACATTCTGGTGCTCAATCGCCGCGTAACGCTGCGCGATCTGTTCACGGCCACTCTGGCCCTCATAGAGCTGCCATCCCATCCGGAACCCGGCGATCGGTTGACCGCCCGTACGATCGCCCGTCTCGCTCCGCCCCTGCTGGCCGATAACTTCGAAGGGCTGGCTATCACGCGCGAGGCCGGGCGCATTATCGTGTGGATCGTGTCAGACGATAATCATGAATTTTTTCAGCGCACCCTGCTGCTGAAATTCGCGCTGCGCGGGGCGCCCCGCGACCGTTGAGAAAAAAACGGTATCAGGCAGCGCCGCACATGCGGGAATGATGCGCGGGCGCATCCTCCCGGCACGCAAAAAAGCGGCCCGTTACCAGGCCGCTTCTTAAAGCCGAAACGAATCGAACCGAATCAGGCGGCCGGAGCAGCCTGCTTCTTGACGATGTCGCGCTTCAGACGGCGCGCCTTCAGCGACAGCTTGTCGTCGTTGGTCTTCAGCAGCCAGTTGTCCAGCCCGCCATTATGTTCAACCGAACGCAGGCCATGCGTCGACACGCGCAGCTTGACGGTGGTTTCCAGCGTTTCGGAAATCAGCGACACATTCTGCAAGTTGGGCAGGAACACGCGCTTCGTCTTGTTATTGGCGTGGGAAACATTGTGACCCACCTGGCGGCCCTTGCCGGTCAGCTCGCAAATGCGCGACATAGTCAATCAACCTTGTAGTTCATGTTCGTTCGGAAAGCGGCGCCAGTAGCGGGATTCCGGAAAGCCGTCAACCCGCCCACCGGCCAGATCGGATCGCTTTCGCAACCCTTTCCACGGCTCGGACGTTTGCAGCCGATAGACGAAAGGAGGGCGCAATGCGACTCATTGGTGGCTTGTTGGTGATTGTTTTGCTGGTGCTGGCCGCTGGCATCGCGACCGGCTTCATCGACCTGCAAAAGACCCAGGAGGGCAGCCTGCCCAAAATCGCCGTGGAAGGCGGGCAAATGCCGAAGTTCCAGGCCGACGTAGCCAAGGTCGAAGTGGGCACGCGGAACGAAACCGTCGAAGTACCGACCGTCGATGTGAAGAAGCCCTGATCATTTTATAGACGATAGCTATGCTGTAAGGGCTGGCGGATGGCACCGCCCTTTCCGCTTCCCGAACCCATGCGCCGCGCGCTCGAACTCGCACGCGCGGCCGAACTTGCGGGCGAGGTGCCGATCGGCGCCGTCGTCACGCTCGACGGACGGATCATTGGCGAAGGAGAAAATCGCAACCGGCGCGACTGCGACCCGACCGCCCATGCCGAAATCGTCGCGCTTCGCGCTGCGGCGGAACGGCTGGGCGATTTCCGCCTCACCGGCTGCGATCTTTGGGTAACGCTGGAACCCTGCCCGATGTGCGCGGGCGCCATATCCCACGCGCGCATCGCCCGGCTTTATTATGGTGCTGCCGACCCCAAGGGCGGAGCGGTCGAGCAAGGCCCCCGACTTTTCACCCAGCCCCAATGCCTGCACCGCCCTGAAGTCTATGGCGGACTGGGCGAAGCGGAAGCGTCAGCGCTGCTGCGTGACTTTTTCGCTGCCCGCCGCTGAATAGTCGATGCGATAGAGGGTGTAGGGCAATGTGAAGCCGCTCTTCAACGCCACGGGGTGCAGCCAGCCGGGAACATCGCCCCGCATCAACCCCGCATAAAAGCCGCGCGGGCTACGGGATTGGTAAACCGTCCCTTCCGGAAAGCCGGGGCAGATCAGCAGGTAGGTCGCATGATGCCGCGCGGCGATCGGCCGGAATGCGTCCGCCGATCCGTCGAAGGCATGATGCAGGTCCAGGATAACCGTGCCATTGCGATGATAGGGACCCGCGATCGCGCTATGATGCGTGGTTGCGATCAGGCGCGGCCCCAGGTCCACCATCGTGAAAATGGTAGCGGAAGGAAGCTGGTTCAGCACCTCCAGCGCTGGCAGAGACCGGCAGCGGCCATTGGCCTTGCTGATCGACTGTAGTCGAGTCTTCGCCGCCGGGCGTTGTACTTTGGGCTTCTCACCAGTCACGCTGACCCACAACTGATTGATCTGCGGATAAAGCGGCGTCGCGAACGCTGCTACGGCAAGCAGTGCGGCTCCGACGATGCCGACCACACGCGCAAGAGGCCTGCCGAAGAATATAAGCTGAAGCACACGGTGCGCTGCCCAAGCCGCCGGTGGGATGGCGAGCAGCTGCGCCGCTGGTCCGGCCCGCAACTGCCAAAAGAGAAGCGCCGTCGAGAATAGCATCATCAGCCCGACCGTCGCCCAGGCCCACAGCCGGTCGCTGTCACGCCGCGACTCCCAAAGCGCCCAGATCAGTCCGAACAGCCCCGCAACCGGAATGGCCATCAGCGGCACGATCAGGCTCCACGCCTGAACCGTGATCGGCTTGGCCTCACGAATATTGGCGAGCCACAGCCGCTCCAGTTCCGGCGAAATCTGATAGGCGCCCGTCAGGCATTGCGGCCAATTGAGCCATGCAAAGGCCGCGACGGCGCCCCCCACCAGCACGCCAGCGCACAGCCGGGCCTGCCAGCTGCGTAGTGGCAGCAGCGCCAGCAGTGTCATGCCCGCGCCCACTGCCCCGAATATGGCGACCCAGATAGGCGAGATAGCGTCGCACACCATCTGCCGGTTCGCGTAGCTGGCAAAGAGCAGGAACAGGATGGAAACCGAGCCAGCAAGGCTCAGCGCATAGGGCAGCATCCGCCTCGCCGCGCCTTCCTTGAATACCCAACGAAGCGCTATCAGCGCCCCGCCCGCCGCCAGATAGACGATCATCTCCATGCCGATGGTGATCGACAACGCGCTGCTCACCCCCGCCACGATGCCGCCGCGCAGCCAGTTGCGGTCGATCAGCCCCGCGAGCATCAGTACCGTCAAGGCCAGCTGCCACCCATGATGATCGATCCGCATCGGCAGGAACATGCTGATGCCCATCTGCGCCGCGAAGGGCGCCAGGGCGGCCAGTATCCAGCCATTGCCTCCAGCAAGGCGGCGCGCGATGAAGCCGAGCCCCAGCATCAGCGGCAATAACGGGATCATCGGCGCAATCGCGCAGGCCAGCCGATCCGCCAGCCCCTGCTCCAGAAACGCGCGGAAGAACAGCATCAGCGCCGCGATCGGCAGATCGACCAGCCGTGACCAGTGAATGTTGAACCCGGCAGGCGGATCAAGCCGATATTGCCTCAGATCGTACCAGCCCTGCCCCGCCAGCCAGTCCTTGACCTGCAAGTACCGTATGTTGTCATCGGTATCGTTAAGCGTCAGCCAGTGGATGGCAGGCCAGCGCGAATAGAGCAGCCAGGTCACGGCCGCGACCCAGATGAGGAAGGTCAGCCATTTCCAATGCACCTGCGCCCAGGCAGACGTCCAGACCAGGGCGCGCCGGGATCTTTCCCGCAGGGTGAAGCCGCTTTGCAAGTTCATGGCCGGTGGATTAGAGCGTTCGCATCAAATCGCAACGGGGCCTTCATGAAATTGCTGTCACGTCTGACGCCGGAACGGCAGGCCCTGTTCTGGCAGATCGTGCGATATGGCCTCAGCGGCCTGTTCATCACAGCCTGCCAGGCCACCATCTACTGGACGCTCGCGGCTCTGGCCGGATGGCATCCGCAGCTTGCCAACACGACTGGTTATGTGGCGGCGGTGATGATCGGCTATGTCACCCACAGCCTCTTCACCTTCCGTGATCAGGATAGCGACGGGAACCATGCGGCGCGCGGCGTCAAGTTCGTGGCCGTGTCCCTGCTTAGCTATGCTTTGAACGCCCTCTGGGTCTTCCTCTGCGTCACCCATATGAAATGGCCGGAATGGTCGCCCATCCCGGCCATGATATTCGTGACGCCAGCAGTGGTGTTCGGCCTCAACCGCCAATGGGTGTTCCGCTAGGCGCGCGTCAATGGACGAAGCGGGCCACCACATCCCTGTATGACCGGCTGACCTTCACCTGAGCGCCTGATTCCAGCACCAGGAAGCATTCGCCGTTGGTGTGCGGCTTCACCTGCCGCACTTGGCTGAGGTTCACGATGGTCGACCGATGCACCCGCTGGAAATTGCGCGGGTCGAGCCGCTTCTCCAGATCCTTCATCGTCTCGCGCAGGATGAGCGAATTATCCGCCGTATAGATGCACATATAGTCGCCCGCAGCGTCAATCCGCTCGATCGAGTCGACATCGACGCGGAAAATCTGACCCCGGTCCTTGATGTTGATGAGCTTCTCGAACCGATTTGAAGACGGCGCCTCTTCATCCGCGTTGAAATCGTTCATGGCATCGGGAGCGACCTCCGCCAGCACCTCGCGCAGCTTCTCCGCTTCCTGCACCTGCTTCTTTTCCGACAGGCGCTGACGCACGCGGTCCAGCGCGTCGGCAAGCCGCCCTTCATCCACCGGCTTCATGAGGTAATCCACCGCCTGCGCCTCAAAAGCGCGAATCGCATGATCGCTATAAGCGGTGCAGAAGATGAACAGCGGCGGCTCGACTTCCATAAGGCCCTGAACGACGGAAAAGCCATCGAATCCCGGCATCTGAATGTCGAGGAACACAAGGTCGGGTTTATGCGTCTTTATCGCGCGGATGGCTTCGCGGCCATTCGAGCAGGTTTCAACAATTTCGACATCCTCATGCGCTTCCAGACGGAGCTTGAGGCCTTGAATAGCCAGGCTTTCGTCATCGACGAGGATTGTTCTGATGGTCATGCGGCCACTTTCGATGGTTCATCCAGATTAAGCGGCATTTCGATATGGACCGAAAATCCGCTTGGCGTGGAACGCGTTTCAAAGCTCTGTCGTTCCCCGAACGCCTGAATCAGGCGGTCACGGATATTCGCCAGGCCAACGCCTGTTCCCTCGCTCATGGGGATGTTCGGGCGAGTGAACCCCTCGTTCAATCCCGGGCCGCTATCCGATACGACGATCCGGACATTTTCACCGGCAGGCTGCGCCGTGATGGAGATTTCGGCGCCTTCTTCCTTGGGGGTGACCGCATATTTGATGGCATTTTCCACCAGCGGCTGGAGCAGCAGGGAAGGCAATCGCGACTGCGCGACGGCCGGATCGATGTTGAATACCGGCCGCAAGCGGTCCTCGAACCGCATCTTCTCAATCTCCAGATAGAGTTTGAGCGTTTCAACCTCCTGCTCGATCGTCACCTGCGCCGTGGGTTCATTGATCAGGGTATAGCGCAAAAAGGACGACAGGCGTGAGAGCATCGCGTTGGCGCGATCCGTCTGCTTCAAAAGCACCAGCGTCGATATGCTGTTCAGCGTATTGAACAGGAAATGCGGATTGAGCTGATAGCGCAACATCGCCAGTTGCGCGCTCGACGCCTGATTTTCCAGATGCAGCAGCTGGTCCGCCTGCTCCTCCACCTGAAGGTAGAAGTTGATGGCGTAGTAAAGCGCCGACCAGGCACCCAGCAGCGTTATGCTGAGATAAAAGGCGCCAAGGAAGAGTTGTAGCCCCGCCGTTTCGCTTGCCCGGTTCTGGGTCGAAAAAACCCAGGCGTCGATAAAGGCGACCAGACCCGCCGCCATCACCACGGTAACGATCGATGCGCCCCAGGTGATGATCGGCCGCTGCCTTTGCAGAAATCGGAAGATGACCGCGATCAGCAGGGTCACCGAATAGCCCGACACGGTGGAAATCATCACCGGGATCAGGCTGGAAAGCGGTTGCCCATTGGCGATGGTAGACGACCCGCGCAGCAGGAACGCTCCCGCCCATCCGACGGATTGCAGGTTCCAGAAAGCGCGGTTCTTGTCAGCGAAAAAAGGCTGAGGCTGAATAGGTTGAACAGACATCGCCGCCAGCCTAGGCGAATTCAGGTTCAGGGTGAAGCCACCCACGTTACGCCGCCGTAGCAGCTTCCTGATCCATCGGCGTGACCTCGTCGGGGCAAAGCCAGACAAGGTCCTTCAACTCCAACGACCGGCCGTCGTGGGCCTGAATGGTCACCCGGCGGATGGGCTGACCGTCACGCTTGTCCGCCAGCACCTGACAAGACGGCGATCCACATCCCCATTTCTCGCCCCATTGACGTAATGCGATCATGACCGGGGCGAGTTCCTGCCCCTTTTCCGTCAAGCGATACTCGATCTTGCGCCGGTCGCATTGCATCGGCTGACGCAGCATGATCCCATTCTCGACCAGCCGCGAAAGCCGGTTCGCCAGGATGTTGCGCGCGATACCGAGCGACGATTGAAAATCTTCAAAATGCCGGATGCCCGACAATGCGCCGCGCAGGATGAGAAACGACCAGCGCTCGCCCATCGCTTCCAACGCGCTGGGGAGCGCGCACTGTTCCAGGTCCTGCGCCAGATTATGTTTCATCGTCCGTCTAGATAGCTCAAAGCCACAGCCCATGCAAAAGAGCAGCCATTTTGCGTCAAGATGGGATTTTTTTGTTGCACAGCAAGATGCTTCCCGGACAATCGGGTCACGATGCTGCGTCAATATGAACTTGTTGAGCGGGTGAAGCGCTACGATCCGGATGCGGACGAGGCGATGATCAACCGCGCCTACGTCTTTTCCGTCCAGAAACACGGGTCCCAGAAGCGCGCCAGCGGCGACCCCTATTTCAGCCATCCGATCGAAGTGGCGGGCATTCTTACCGACTTCAGCCTGGACGACCAGACGATCGTGACCGCGCTGCTGCACGATACGATAGAGGACACGCTCGTCACCTATGACGAGATTGAGAGCGCGTTCGGCAAGGACGTCGCAAAAATGGTCGATGGCGTCACCAAGCTGTCGAAGATTGAAGCGATGTCGGAAAATGAGCGGGCGGCGGAGAACCTCCGCAAATTCCTGCTCGCCATGTCGGACGACATTCGCGTGCTGCTGGTGAAGCTCGCCGACCGGCTGCACAATATGCGCACGCTGCACTTCATCAAGAATGAGCAGAAGCGCCGCCGCATCGCCCGCGAGACGATGGACATCTACGCCCCGCTTGCGGAGCGGATCGGCATGTACGACTTCATGCGCGAGATGCAGCTGCTCGCCTTCCGGGAGCTTGAGCCGGAAGCCTATGATAGCATCACCAAGCGGCTCGAACAGCTGAAGGAAGGCGGCCATGGCAAGGTCGATCGCATCGGCGCGGAACTGCAACTGCTGCTGGGCGGCAAGAACCTGTCCGTCACCGTGTCAGGCCGCGAAAAGCACCCCTATTCCATCTGGAAGAAGATGCAGGAACGGCACATCAGCTTTGAACAGCTGACCGACGTCATGGCCTTCCGCGTCATCACCGAAACGACAGAGGACTGCTACCGCGCGTTGGGCGTCATCCACCAGACCTACAAAATGGTGCCGGGCCGGTTCAAGGATTACATCTCCACGCCCAAGCGCAACGGTTATCGCTCGTTGCACACCACGGTGATCCATCAGGATAACGCCCGGATCGAGGTGCAGATTCGCAGCCGCGACATGCACAACGACGCCGAACTCGGCCTGGCCGCGCACTGGGCCTACAAGCAGAAGGGCGACGCGGCCGATCATCATGCGGCATGGCTGCGCGACCTGGTCGAAATCCTGGAACAGAGCCAGGATGCGGACGAGCTGCTCGAACATACCCGCATGGCGATGTATCAGGACCGGATCTTCGCCTTCTCGCCCAAAGGCGAGCTGCACCAGCTACCCAAGGGATCCACGCCGGTGGACTTCGCCTATGCCGTCCATACCTCGCTGGGCAACCAGACGGTCGGCGCCAAGGTAAACGGCCGCGTCGTGCCCTTGCGTACCGGCCTTGAAAATGGCGATCAGGTCGAAATCCTGAAATCGGAAGGGCAGGAGCCGCAGCCGGGTTGGCTCACCTTTGCGATCACCGGCAAGGCCCGCGCAGCGATCCGTCGCTATATTCGCCAGAAACAGCGCGGCGAGGAAGTTGCGCTGGGTGAGAAGCTCTATGAGGAAATCATCGGCCGCTTCTCGCCCGAATTGGCGAGCGAATTGGGTGACAAGGCGCTGAAGGCCGCGCTGAAGCGGCTAAAGCTGGATGATCGCGGGTCTCTGATGGTGGCCATCGCTACTCATCGCCTGCTCGATTCAGAGGTGATGGAGGCTCTTATCCCCGGCTCCACCAGCGTAGACGGGATTGAGGAAGCCCATCCGCGCCAGCACGCGCCCGTCTCGATCCGCGGCCTGACGCCCGGTATCGCCTATAATCTGGGCGACTGCTGCCACCCTGTACCCGGCGACCGCATCGTCGGTGTACGCCGCACGGGCGAACCGATCGAGGTGCACACCATTGACTGCCGATCGCTCGAAGCCGGGCAGGACGACGATTGGGTCGATCTCAGCTGGGACAGCAAGTCCAAGGGCGGAACCGCGCGGCTCCAGGTCATCGTCAAGAACCAGCCCGGCGCGCTTGCCGCCGTCGCCAACGTGTTCGGCGCGACCAAGGCGAACATTCTGAACCTCCAGCTGGTGAACCGCGAAGGGCCGTTCCACACCGACATCATCGATCTGGAAGTCAACGACGCCCAGCACCTGAACCGCATTCTCTCCGCGTTGCGAGCACTGGACGCGGTAGTACAGGCCGACCGGGTTTAGGGCAGCAGCATCTCCCCCTCCCGCAAGCGGGAGGGGGCCGGGGGGTGGGCTAGCGCAACGCAAGATCTTATTCTTAAGCAGCACGCCAACAAAGGCTGGCATCTCGGGCAAAAGCGCTGACCGCGGATCTTCTCCCTCTCCCCTTCAGGGGAGAGGGCCGGGGAGAGGGGAATGACGAGCCGCAGCTCCTTATGGCCCCTCTCCCGCCATCGCTTCGCTCGGCACCCTCTCCCCTGAAGGGGAGAGGGAATGTTCCTATCAGTCGCGAGCCATCCCCACCTGTATCCCCAACATCACACCCCCCGCAAAAACCATCCTATTTCCCCCACACCCTCCCATTCCCGCTGTCCTACACAGCCCCAACCTGCCTATCTCCCAGCCCTCTTTGAAACGTCGAACCGCTTCCCATGACGCCCACGCGCGCCCGGGCACGCGCGCGCATATGGTGTGAACTTCGGGACAAAAATGGCGCTTTTCCGCCATTCCCTACGTCACTTTCAACTTTCGCGTGACAGCAAACCTCCAATTCTGTAGAGGCCCCCGCAGCGGACCCTTCGGGGTCTTCCGTCCGAGACAGTCGGTGAAGGGAATTTGCCCTTCTTAATTTCCGGCCTAGACGGGGAAAAGCTCTTTACCGGCCGGACCTTGTGTCCTGTCCGGGTCTGCCTGTTCTCCTCAAGGGATACGGGCCAGTCGATCTCTCCCCTTCGGACTTTAAGTGCCCCGCGTTCGCGCGGGTTTTAGTCGTTTGCTGGTTCGCCAGCGAACATGAAGTGGAGAATGGCATGGATCGTAATCAGAAAGCTGAGGTCGTTTCCGCGCTGAACGCACATCTGGCAGATGTTGGCGTGGTCGTCGTGACCCGCAACCTCGGCATGACGGTCGCACAGTCGACCCAATTGCGTCAGAAGATGCGTGCAGCCGGTGGCACCTACAAGGTTACGAAGAACCGCCTCGCCAGAATCGCCTTTGAAGGCACCGACTATACCGCGCTCAGCAGCCTGCTGACCGGTCCTGTCGGCCTCGCCTCCTCGGCCGATCCGGTTGCCGCCGCCAAGGTTGCAGTCGAATTCGCCAAGACCAACGACAAGCTTGAGATCGTTGGTGGCGCAATGGGCGAAGTGCTGCTCGATGTAGAGGGCGTCAAGGCGCTCGCATCGTTGCCGTCGCTGGATGAACTGCGTGCGAAGATCGTTGGGCTGCTCGTTGCACCCGCGACCAAGCTCGCGACCGTCACCCAGGCACCGGCTGCGCAGCTCGCGCGGGTCTTCAACGCCTATGCGGAAAAGAACGCGGCCTAATCGCCGCGGTCCTACCGACAAGACAGGTTATCAACTTTCAATTGAGGGGCTCATGCCCCGCCCAGAAGGGAATATAGTAACATGGCAGACATCAACGCACTGGTCGATCAGCTCTCGGCCCTCACCGTCCTCGAAGCCGCTGAGCTGTCGAAGGCTCTGGAAGAAAAGTGGGGCGTTTCGGCCGCTGCTGCCGTCGCCGTCGCCGGTCCGGCTGCTGGCGCCGCTGCTCCGGCTGCTGAAGAGCAGACCGAGTTCGACGTGATCCTCACCGGCGACGGTGGCAAGAAGATCAACGTCATCAAGGAAGTCCGCGCCATCACCGGCCTGGGTCTGACCGAAGCCAAGGCGCTCGTCGAAGGCGCGCCCAAGGCTGTCAAGGAAGGCGCCAGCAAGGACGAAGCCGAGAAGATCAAGAAGCAGCTGGAAGAAGCCGGCGCGACTGTCGAGCTCAAGTAATCGGTTTTGCTCCGCCCCGCGCGGAGCACCGATCCAGCTCAGCTGGAACAAGGGCGGTATCTTCGGATGCCGCCCTTTTCTATACGGATACAGCGGAGCAGCCTGCCTGAGTACGTCTGGATCAGTCGACCCTAAACGCGCCCCAGCGCTTCTATAAGCGCCTGCCCAAACTCCTTTACGGCCACATCACCAACGCCCGCGTCCAAAGCCTCCTCCAACGCGGACGCATGGCCGCCAATATCGGCATAGCCAAAAATCCCGGCCACGCCCGCCAGTCCATGGGCGAGATGCAAAAGGCGGGAGCGATCCCCTGCTTCAAGCGCCGAAATGATGGCGCTCCGATCGGACGCGGCCCGCTCATGGAAGCGCTGTCGCAACTTCTGCATTTGCGCTTCCGCATCACTCATGGCTCCAGCAATGTCCGCACGGTCCCCGCGAGGCTCATCGGATCGAACGGCTTGGCAAGCACGGTTCGCGCACCGAGGGCCTTGAGGTTCGTCACGTGCCGTGGATGAGTTTTGGCCGTGATGAATGCGACGGGAATTGTCGCGGTGGCGGGCTCAACCTGCAACGCCGCCAAAGTCGCAGGCCCATCCATGCCCGGCATCATCACGTCAAGCAGGATGAGAGCAGGCTGCCACTGTCTCGCCTGCTCCAACGCTTCCGCACCCGAGGCCGCCGTTCGCACCTCGAACTCCGGGTCCAGCTCAAGCGACATGGCCGCGATCTCCCGCAGGTCTGCCTCATCATCGACATAAAGAATGCGGGTCAACTCGGGCCTTTCTGTCAATTCGGCATCACAGTGGCAATTCGACAATAAACGTCGCCCCTGTTTCCGCCGCGGAATCCATCGCGATGCTTCCGCCATGCGCCTCTACGATGCCTTTGCTGATTGCGAGGCCGAGACCTGTGCCCGCATGGCCGTGCTGATGCGCACCGTCCTCCTGCTCAAAACGCTTGAACAGCCGCGCGCGAAACTCCGGCGAAATCCCCGGCCCCTTGTCAGCAACGCTGATCCGGGCGACGTCCCCCGCCCGCTCAAGGGAAACACGCACCGTCCCACCCGAGGGCGAAAATTTGCAAGCGTTGGACAGTAGGTTGGTCATCACCTGACACAGGCGATTGCCATCAACCTTCGCAACGACCGCTTCGGCCGGGCGGTCGAATTCAAGCTTAACACTGAAGCGCTCGGCATATGGCTCAATCTGCTCGATCGCCTCGATCAGCAGCAAGCCCAATTCCCGCCCGTCGAAATGGAAGACCAGCTTCCCCGACTGAAGTTTGTCCATGTCCAGCAGGTCATTGACCAGATGGATCAGCCGCTCCGCATTCTTGCTGCCGATCGCGACCAGTTGTTTGGCCCTGTCAGGCAATTCGCCAGCGGCGCCACCCGCCATTAGTCCCAATGCACCGGAGATAGCGGTCAACGGCGTCCGCAATTCATGACTGACGGTCGATACCAGTTCGTCCTTCAGGCGGCTGATCTGCCGTTCCTGCGTCACATCCCGCGCCGTCATGATGAACCGCCCCCCACGGATCGATTCCCGGCGGATATCGAGGATGCGACCGTTCCGGCGCTGAATCTCCAACCGACGACTGTCGCTGGTGCGGATAGAATCGACGAAGCCCGCGACGATCTGATCCGGGTCACCGGGGCCCAGTTCGCCGCGCTGTGCGGTCAGGCGGATAAGCTCACGTGCGTCCCTTCCGCCCGTCACGCTATCGGGATCATAATCGAACAGATCGACAAAGGCTTGGTTCCACAGCATCAGCCGCAGGTCCCGATCCACCACCGCGACGCCGCCACTGACGTTTTCCACTGTTAGCTTCAGCAACTGGCGTTCGTCATCAAGCTTGCGCCGATGTTCGTCAGCCGCAAATCCTTCGACCCGCAATTCGATGAGGTCGATCACCGTCCGTGCCAGCTGGGCGAGCCGCTGCCGATGTGCCTCGCTGAAATCACGCGGCTTGTAATCGACGATGCACAAGGTCCCAAGCGGCTGGCCACTGGCCACCCGCAAGGGCGCACCGGCGTAGAAGCGGACGTGCGGCGGCCCTGTGACCAATGGGTTGCCGCTAAACCTCGGATCCTTCGTCGCATCCGGCACCACCATGACCTCCGGTTGCAGGATCGCGAAGGCGCAAAAGGCGACATCCCGCGAGGTATGGGTTTCATCTATCCCGCACGCGCCGCGAAAACATTGCGTGTCTGATCCCACGATCGACACCAGCGACATGGGCACATCGAACAGGTCAGCTGCGAACTGGGTTATATGGTCGAACGGGCGTTCCCGACCGATGCCGCCAAGCCGGTAATGTTCCAGCGCTCGCAACCGATCGGCCTCGTCCCCCGGAATGGGAGGCTTCATGCCTTGGGCATCCTTGGGCTGCCGCTCCTGCATCGTTGGCATCGGTCCTCAAGTCCCGCTTATGATCACGGCACCAATCGACACCTTAACTGCAACGAAATCAACACCTTCCTTGAGAAGCAATGTCAAAGCGGATCAGGATCGAGGTAGAGATAGCGCGCGTCGAACTCCGCGAGGGCCTTCAAACCCTCAAGATCAAGGATCTGCGCTTCGCCCCGCTGATATTTCAAAAGCCCCCGGTCGCGGAGCAATCTGAGCGTGCGGTTTACATGGACCGAAGTCATACCAAGGCTGTCGGCGAGCTGAGATTGGCTCATCCCGATATAGAACCGGTCGCTCGCCTGATCGATCACCTGTAGACGGACATATAGTTCGCAAAAAAGAGCCGCCATCCGGCCCGCCGCCGAACGCTGACCGAGCGACAATTCCCATTCGCGGCTCATGCACGCATCCAGGTTTGTGCTGAACCAGTACAGACGGCCGATACGCGGCCACTGCTCGATCAACTGGCGGATTTGCTCATGGGGCACCAGGGTCACGACGCAATCCGTCAGCGTCATGACATCATGCTCGAGCCGTTTCAGCGTGAAGCCATGAATGTCGACAAAGTCGCCCGCTAGGTGGATTTGCGTGATCTGCCGCTTGCCATCCGCCAAATCCTTGAAGCGGCACATCACCCCTTCGAGCAGCAATGTGCTGGCCTCAAGAGGTTCGCCCTCATGCACGATAATGCTGTTGCGAGGCACATGACGGCCCGGCGGCGTGATCGCCCGGATGGCCTCTTCCTCTTCCGGAGATAACGGGTGACGGAATCTAAGTTTGGCGAGATGAGCCTCTACCATCGCGGTCTCCTGGGGCGAGCCGGAGACACACAGCCTCGCTGAAGGACACTCGTCCCATCTGTACGCCAGAATCACTCCTTATGTCGATCCAGCCCGTCAGATCGACGACGCCCATCAGCACTTCCTCGCTCAGGATCGAGCGTATGCTGCTTATGGCAAGAGCGCGGGCATCAGCCTCTTCGGCCAACTCCCGCCCCTCGTCATCGCGGGTAAAGCCGGTGCCATTGTGAAGATCGAAATGAAGGCGGCGCATGGCATGGGGAACGCCGCCTTTGACGGTAAGTTTCACGCAGCTCAAGACGCACACTTCATGCCGCGCGCTTGGAGCCGACTTTTCTGCTATTTAACGCGCCGCGAGGAGGATCGGCCGATCGGCCGCCGCCTGCGCAAAGTGTTGAGCGCGCAAACTGCTCAGCATGTTGTCCCTGTCCGTCGCATCATTCGCCACAATCACCCATGCCTCGAACTTCGACCCAGGGCGCACCTCCTGCGGTAAGGGGTAAAGCGATCCCATCGATCGGATAGCGCGCATCGATATGCGATCGACACTGCGGGATGCCGAAGAGCCCGCCAGAGAAATATTCTCCGGCCGCCCTTGTTCTCCCAGACGGAACTGCACGCGGGAATATCCGATCGATGCTCCATCACGATAAAGGGAAGTTGCCTGACGGATGCTCCGCGACAATCTTGATGCTGTCCGATCCGTCCACTTTTCATAGCTTATTGCGCTTTTATCGGGTGCTACCACCGTCAGTTGCCCAGATCCCTGCCTGGCATCTGCCACCATCGGCACAGCCAAGCAGACGCAAAGCGCCGCCATCACAGGCTTGGCATACATAGAGGCCTCCTCTGTTTCTCTAGCAATTTTTACTGAAAGGCCGCTGCGGCAGCGTCGGACCAGCCGAGAGCAGCGGCTGCTTATATATTGCAAAGCCGCCTGACCGGGTAACAAATTATCGCCAACGAAGTCATGGGCATAAGAATTATTTCATCGGAGCTTAATTTATCGATCGAAAGTAATTTACCCGCTTAACTTGTTTTAGCTTGGCAAAAGACAGCGTTAAGCCGCTACCCTCATTGGATTTTGATGGATTTACCTTACGGCAACGCCGCACGACTCAGGCGGAAATCGCCAAGCCGACGGCTTCCCCAACCTTGATGCCATCAATGGCCGCCGACAATATGCCGCCTGCATAGCCCGCGCCTTCGCCAGCGGGGTAAAGTCCGGCCACATTCAGGCTCTGAAAATCCTTGCCTCGTGTGATGCGGATGGGGGATGAGGTTCGGGTTTCGACACCGGTCATGACCGCATCAGGGTGATCATAATTGGCAATCTGTCGGCCAAATGCGGGCAGCGCCTCGCGAAAGGCGTCGATTGCAAAGTCAGGCAGGCAAAGGGACAGATCGGTCATGGTGACGCCCGGCTTGTAGGAAGGGACGACCTCCCCGAGCGCTTCTGAGGGACGCCGCGCCATGAAATCGCCGACCTTTTGGCCTGGAGCCCAGTAGGAAGAGCCGCCTGCGACAAAGGCCTGGCTTTCCCAATGCCGCTGAAGGTCGATGCCCGCCAAAGGCCCTCCCGGAAAATCCCGCTCCGGCTCTATGCCAACCACCAGGCCTGAATTGGCGTTGAATTCCGCACGGCTATATTGGCTCATGCCGTTGGTGACGACACGTCCTTCTTCAGACGTGGCAGCGACCACGCGCCCGCCGGGACACATGCAGAAGCTGTAAACGGTGCGGCCATTCTCGCAATGATGCGCAAGGCTGTAGGCCGCCGCTCCAAGTACCGGGTGACCCGCGCAATTGCCGTAGCGGGCTCGATCGATCCAGCTTTGTGGATGTTCGATCCGCACTCCTATTGAAAAGGGCTTGGCTTCGATATGAACGCCGCGCCGGTGCAACATTTCGAAAGTGGGGCGGGCGCTGTGTCCGACGGCAAGCACAACATGGTCGGCCTCTATAAAGCTGCCGTCGGAAAGATGCAGTCCGCGCAGGCGCTGCGTTCCGTCGCCTTGCCGCTCCATTTCCAGTTCATCGACCTTGTGCTGCCAGCGATATTCGCCACCCAGTTGCTCGATCTGGCGGCGCAGGCTTTCGACCATGCTGACGAGGCGAAACGTCCCGATATGGGGATGCGCTTCGGTCAATATGTCTTCAGGCGCGCCCGCCGCGACAAATTCCTCCAGCACCTTGCGGCCCAAGAATCGCGGGTCCTTCACGCGGCAATAGAGCTTGCCATCCGAAAAGGTGCCCGCGCCACCTTCCCCGAACTGGACATTGCTGTTGGGATTCAGTTCGGCTCGCCGCCAAAGACCCCAGGTATCCTTGGTCCTCTCCCGCACAACCTTGCCACGGTCGAGGATTATGGGCCGGAAGCCCATCTGCGCGAGGATCAGTCCCGCGAAAAGTCCACATGGGCCTGCGCCCACCACGACCGGGCGTTTCCCCGACCAGCCCTGTGGCGCATGCGTGACGAAGCGGTAGTCGGTGTCCGGGCGACGGCGCACGTCGTGGTCATCCCCAAGCCGTTCAAGCACCGCGGCCTCGTCCACCAGCTCGACATCGACAGTATAAACCAGTTGGATTGCACTCTTCCGCCGGGCATCATTGCCCCGGCGCACGATGACGTGACGGACGAGGTCCGATGCCTCAATTCCCAGCCGCTCGCAAATGGCGGCAGGCATCGCATCGGCCGGGTGGTCGAGGGGCAGCTTGAGGCCGGAGAGACGCAACATGGCGCCGCCTCTAGCCGCATTTACCGCCCCGCTCCACCCCCTCATGAGGATAGGCCCGTGCCTTTTCAGAGACGCGCGCGCAGGCCCGCGTAAACCGCCCGACGTTCGATGGGATAGAAGGCCGCACTGGCCTGGTTCCCAGGGATCGATGGATCGTCCGGTTTGTAGGTTACGAGCGCTCCGATATCGCCTATCGCTCGCTTACCCGTCAGATTGCGTGCATCGACGAACAGGCTGACGCCCTTCGTCAACTGCGCCTGCGCCCCGATGTTGAACGTCGCGTAGCCATCAATCCGCTTGCTATTGCTATAATCAGCCCAGGCACCCTGCGGCACCCATTCCACAGCCGGAGCGATGCTGGCGCGATCGGTTCCCAGCTTAACTTCCGCCCGGTAGAAATGACGTGGCACGACGGGGAGGCGGTTGTCGCCGAATTGCGCGTCATTCCGGAAACGGAAGTCGCTATACTGGTAGACCTGCCGCAACGTCGCCCACGGCGCGAGGGTCAGGTCCAGCGCGGCCTCGACGCCTTGGTGCCGTGTCCGGCCCGCGTTGAATGTTGCCGCCGGGATGATGCCCGGCTGGACATTATATTGCAGCAACTCGCCTTGCAGGTCCGCGCGATAGAGGCTTATGTCCCAACGGGCTGGACCCGCGCTGCCGCGCGTGCCGATTTCCGCCGTCCAGGCCCGCTGCGCATCGAGTGGCGTGAAACCGGGTAGTGGCCCACTTGGTCCAGCGGCAATCTGGCCCAGTTCGATGAAGCCAGGCAACTCCACAGACCGGCTGTAATTTGCGTAGACCTGCACCGCCTGAGAGGGTGCATACAGAAGCCCGACTTTAGGCGCGAAGCTATCGAATTTCGCCTCGCCGCTGCGTGAAGGCACGAGGCGATTGTCCAGCCGCCGCTCACCATGCGTATAGATGCCACCTGCGATCAGCCATAAGCCCTGAACCGGAGCGATCCTGGCCTCTACATAGCTGTTGATCGTCTGCGCCCGCGCCTTTTGCATGGACGTGAGAGCGCCCGCTTTGCCGTCGATATTAACAAACTGCCGGAAATCACCATGGCCAAAACGTGCCTGCGTTCCCAGCGTTAGTTCGACCGGAAGCCCCCGCACCTCTCCCGAAAGGTCAAGGCTGGCGAACAGTCCACGATCCTCTGATTTCTGATCGACCACCTGATAAATGGGATGGTTTAGAGCCTTCGCATTGAAATAGGCGCCGAAGGCCAATTGACCGCCGTCCAGTTCAACCGTGGTACGGTTTTGAAACCGGATGGAATCGATGTTGCGCGCCTGATCACCTGCAAAGTTGCCCTTGGCCGGGTCATTCAGCGCATCCGCTTCGGTCAGCGCTCCCGACAGCTTCTGCCGGATCGTTTGGGCGCTGACATAGAAACGGGTTTCCACCCGATCGTTCAACTTGATCCCAACATTGCCGTTGAAACGCAAAGCGCGTCTCTCTCCGTGAGCGCGGTCCCCATCGGACCTGTCGGCGGTAATGGATGCCCAAGCGTCACCACGAGCATCGGCATAACCATAGGCCGCCTTCGCACGCAGCGTATCGAACGAGCCGCCATCTATGCGCAATTCCGCGCCCGGCATCGTCCGTCCGGTGGGTGTCACCGCATTTATGGCGCCACCCAAAGTCGATCCGCCAAGTCGCAGCGCATTGCCGCCGCGATAGACCTCCAGATGCTGGAACACCTGCGGATCCAGTTCCTGAAAATCTCCGTTGTCGTCGGCCATGTTGATCGGGATGCCATCCTGCAACAGCGTCAGGCCCCGCATATGGAAGCTCCGCGACAGTCCGGAACCGCGTATCGAAATGCGCACCTCCTGGCCAAAGCGCGGTTGCGTGTAGACACCTGCGGAGAAGGCCAGCGCGTCGCGCAGCGATACGGCCAACTTGTCTTCGAAATCCTTGGCAGCAACGACATCGGCGCCGCCCGCCGTCCGGCTTATATGGGTAACGGCATCTTCTACCGTAGGACTGGCGGTTACGATGATACGGCCCTGGTCACCAGCTTCATCAGCGAAAGCTGGGGTGGAAAGCAGCGAACAGGCAAGAGCGCACAGCGACACGCTGCGCAAAGCGGTAAATGTAGACATGAATTCATCCTCAAGAAAATCGTGCCGCGCTGAGCGCAGCATAAACGACAGCTTCAGGAGGACAGCGGAGGGCCGGATGATGGCGGGGGCGGTGCGGCAAGGCGGGCGATCAGCCCCGTCTTGAGCGCGAATGCGATAGGCCCGAAAACAGTCTGCCACGCTGGCAACGGCAGATCGGCCAAAATCAGCGGAGGAACCACCGGCTGTACCGAGGCGGCAAAGGAGCAATGTTGCTGAACCGGGACGCCGTCATCCCGCGAATGATGTTCTTTCCCCGGCGCTTGATCGCGATAGATCAGGACGCTCACCGCGCCCTGCCCCGTACAGAGGGTCACCATCACGCCTCGCTCCGTACGAACCGGCATGAAACCGGCGGGCGTGATCAACTGAATAGCCAGGACAAGCAGCGCCAACGCGGCCAGCAAGCCCCGCGCGACTTCCGATTGTCTGATTGCCCCCGTCATCAGGCGCCGCTTAACCTCCCAAGGCCCGACTGTCATCAGGGCAAATTGCCGCAGATCGCGCTTGACGTTAACGTAAAGCTTTCCTAGCTAAGACGCCATGGATCAGCGCAGCGGCATCGCGGGCATCGAATTGCCCGACAACAAAGAACGGCAAAGCTACACCATCACCGACCTGTCGGAGGAGTTTGGCGTCACGGCCCGCGCCCTGCGTTTCTATGAGGATGAAGGGCTGATCGCACCGGAACGTCATGGCCTCGCCCGCATTTATTCGCGCCGTGACCGCGCTCGGCTTGCCTGGATCCTGCGTGGCAAAAGGGTCGGCTTCAGCCTCGCCGAGATTCGCGAAATGATCGACCTTTACGATGCGGATGAGGAACATGAGGAGCAGCGGCGCGTCACAGTCGCCAAATGCAAGGCTCGCATCGAACTGCTCACCCGCCAGAAAAGCGACATAGATGCCGCCATCGCGGAACTTTCGGGCTTTGTCGCAGCTCTCGACAAGCCCTGAACATTCGCGACTAAAAAGATAACCGGAGAAGATTGATGCCCAGCTATTCCGCCCCGATTCGCGAAACGCGCTTCATACTCGACCATGTGGTGGGCCTCGATCGCTACACCAATCTGCCCGGCTTTGAGAGCGCGACGCCGGATCTGGTGGATGCCATCCTCACAGAGGGCGCGAAGATTGCTGAGGAAGTACTCTTTCCGCTGAATGCCGTCGGCGACAAGGAAGGCTGCGTTCGAAACCCGGATGGCAGCGTCACGACGCCGCCGGGCTTCAAGCAGGCATTCGACACCTATGTGGAAGGTGGATGGACCACGCTGCACGCGCCGGTCGAATATGGCGGACAAGGCCTGCCCAATATTGTCGCGTCTGCTGTTGGCGAATATGTGCTGTCGGCCAATCACAGCTTCGAAATGTATCATGGCCTGACCAGCGGGGCCGTGTCCGCTCTGCTCGCCAAGGGCAGCGAAGAGCAGAAGCAGAAATATCTCCCCAACATGGTGTCTGGCAAATGGACGGGCACGATGAACCTGACCGAGCCCCATGCGGGCACGGACCTTGGCCTCATCAAGACCAAGGCGGTGAGGCAGGGTGACGGCAGCTATTTGATCACCGGCACGAAGATCTTCATTTCTTCCGGCGAGCAGGACCTTACCGAGAATATCATCCACCTGGTGCTCGCCAAGACTCCGGACGCGCCCGAGGGCAGCAAAGGCATCTCCCTCTTCGTCGTGCCCAAGCTGTTGGTGAATGACGATGGGTCGTTGGGTGAGCGCAACGCCGTGTCATGCGGATCGCTCGAACATAAGATGGGCATTCACGGCAACGCCACCTGCGTCATGAATTATGACGGCGCCAAGGGATGGATCGTGGGCGAGGAGAATAAGGGCCTCGCCGCCATGTTCATCATGATGAACGCCGCGCGCATGTGGGTAGGCATGCAGGGCCTCGGCCAAGCGGAAATCGCGTTCCAGAACGCGGTCCATTATGCGCGCGACCGGCGGCAAGGCCGCGCACTGACCGGCCCACAAGACAAAGACGAAAAAGCCGATACGCTGTTCGTCCACCCCGATGTGCGGCGCATGCTGATGGAGGCGAAGGCGCTGACCGAGGGGCTGCGCGCGCTGATGTTGTGGGGCGCTATGCAGGTCGATCTGGCGCAGCACGCCGCGACGGAGGAGGAACGGCAGGCTGCCGACGATCTCGTCCAGCTGCTGACCCCGGTGCTGAAAGGCTATGGCACCGACAAGGGCTTCGACGTTGCGGTCATGTGCCAGCAGGTGTTCGGCGGTCATGGCTACATCTGGGAAAATGGCGCAGAGCAATATGTACGCGACGCCCGTATTGCCCAAATCTACGAAGGCACCAACGGCGTGCAGGCGATGGACCTGGTTGGCCGCAAGCTGCCGATGAATGGCGGCCGGGCTTTGCAGGCTTTCCTGAAGCTGGTGGCTGACGAGGTCGGGCAGGCGAAGGGCAATGAGAAGCTGGCTGGCGTAGCCGAGGCGCTGGAGAAGGCAAGCGGGCAGCTGGGCGCGGCGACCATGTGGCTGATGCAGAATGCGATGCAGAATCCTAACAATGCCGGGGCTGGCGCGGTCCATTACATGCACATCCTGGGCATCGTTTCGACCGGCCTTATGTGGCTGCGCATGGCGAAGGCAGCTGCTGCGCTGCTGGAAGCGGGCGAAGACGATGCGCGCTATCTGGAGGCGAAGCTGGTCACGGCGCGCTTTTTTGCTGAGCGGGTGATGCCGGATGCGGGCGCGCTGCGGCGGAAGATCGAGGGTGGCGCGGAAAGCCTGATGTCGATCGATCCGGATATGTTTTTGGCGGCCTGAACGAGGCACTCTCATTTTTCACAGGCGGGGAGACGGAATGGCTGGGTTGCGGCCACCACCCCTCCCGCAGGCAGGAGGGACCGGGGGTGGGCTTGCGTGACATTCGCCTTGCTTTGCAGCTGATAGCTGGTTCCATCCGCTAGCCCTTTTCATGTGCGGAAGGGCATTTCTGATTGGGTCGTGAGCGGATACCCTTCCGTCATGCCAGCGCAAGCTGGCATCTCTCACGACAGGGCACAGCTTAGCCTCATGAGATCCCAGCTTACGCTGGGATGACGGGAAATGGGTGGAAAGAGGACAGTCTGCCATTGAGCGCTGTAAGGCGGTAAGCGGACGCAGTTCCCTGTAAGCCCGAACTATGACGAAGCCGTGGGTTATCGCACTTTGGGTTTTCACAGTTGCATTGGCAGGGTGGTTACTTGTCGATGGTCAACGGCTCTCCGCAGCCGGTGTGATGGGCACGGCATTATTTTGGGAAGCGATCCATCGCGTGTTTGGTAACAAGGATACCCAACAACGCCGATGGGTGGATTGCGGACTAACTGCTTTTGACTTTTAAACTCGAATAGCCGACATCAGGATTGCAAAAGAGAACCGATTTCCCTCGTCTGAACCGGCGAGACAGTCCGTCAAGCCGTTTCGCTAAGGCAGAACCCGCGTTTTATCGCCGGAAATGTAGTTGTACGCCCCACCATCTCCATCAGCCGTGAATTTGATCGAGACTTCAACGGTTCGCTTGCAGGCTTCTATCGGCCACACTTCAGTCCAACTGCCTGAATAGCGAATTCCGAAGACACTATTACCGAGGTTCGGCTCCTTAGACGCAATTCGGGTGACTCCCAAAGTCGGCTTTTCATTGGAACTGCACATAACACCCGCTCGCTTGAGAGCAGCGATAGCGGCAAGTTGGGCCAGCGGGAGCGTATCGCCTATCAGCGAGTCCCATGCATAAGACACTCCGCGATTCACGCGAGTTATCTGTAAGCTGTTGTCAGTGTTCTGCATGATCATGTAGCGGGCAGGTGCTAGATCACAGCCCGACAATCGCGCGGTCACAAACCAAGCATTCCTCAACGTTCTTCTCAGGATGGCGTTGAAAGGATATCGATCAGCAGTTGCAGGTTCGATCGCATCGATCACAATGTCTGAATTATCGCAAGCTGCGCTCTCGCCGTAGATTTCTCCTGCTTTTCGCCGGATCTCATTCTTAAAAATCTCGCTGCCGGGGACAGGCGCGGCGTCGTTCCATTCATTAAGCTTCGCCAAGATCATCGGGTGTTGAGCATTCAAGGCGCTGGGGGGAACCAAGAGAGCTATCAATAAAGCCAAGTAGCGAACAATCATCCCGGATATCCTACGGCGAAAATTTCAGTGTCAGTGTAGCATCTGACCGCCCATATCGCGGAGGCGCGATGTCCGCTATCCGGAAATAGGCTCAATTAATTTCTCGTCCACAACTGGTCGTTAATCGCCGGACCACGAAACGAACGTTCACCGGTGAGCGAAACGAGTTCTGCCCAGCTGATGCAAAAAGGCCGGGGCAGATGGTGCTGCGCCCGGCCTTTCTGATTTCAGGTCTGAAACGGCGCGCGCTTAGTCGCCCCACAATTCCTTGAGCTTGCTGAAGAAGCCGGTGGATTGCGGGCATTCCTCGCCGGTTTCCGTGTCGCGGAAAGCTTCGAGCAGTTCCTTTTGCTTGGCGGAAAGGCGGGTCGGGGTTTCGACATCGACCTGGATCACAAGGTCGCCCTGCCCTCGTCCGTTCAGCACCGGCATGCCAGCGCCGCGCTGACGGATTTGCTTGCCGGACTGGATGCCGCTCGGGATTTTGATCTCATGCCGTTGGCCGTCGAGGCCGGGCACTTCGATGCAACCGCCGAGTGCCGCCGTGGTGAAGCTGATGGGCGCGCGGCAGAAGAGCGTCGTGCCGTCGCGTTCGAACAGCGAATGTCGCTTCACATGAAGGAAGATGTATAGGTCGCCTGCAGGAGCACCGCGTGCGCCTGCTTCGCCTTCGCCGGAAAGGCGGATGCGGGTGCCTTCATCGACACCGGCCGGGATGTTGACCGACAGCGTCTTGGGCTTGTCTACCCGCCCTTCGCCGCGGCAGGTGCGGCAGGGGCTTTCGATGACTTGGCCAGCGCCGTGGCAACCGGGGCAAGTGCGTTCCACCACGAAGAAGCCCTGTTGCGCGCGGACCTGGCCATGACCGCCACAGGTGCCGCAGGTCTTGACGCCAGTGCCGGGCTGAGCGCCCGATCCGTCGCAGCTTTCGCAGGAGGCGGAGACTTCGATCTCTATCTCGGTCTTCTTGCCGTGATAGGCTTCGTCGAGCGTAATCTCCATGTCGTAGCGCAAATCTGCGCCGCGCCGCTGCGCCTGACGGCCGCCGCCGCCAAAGCCGCTCTGGCCGAAGATCGTCTCGAAAATATCGCCAAGGTCGGAAAAGCCGCCCGCGCCGCCACGCCCGTTGAAGCCGCCACCACCGCCATTCTGGGCGTTGGTATAGGCCGCATGGCCATAACGATCGTAAGCCGCGCGCTTCTGCGGGTCCTTCAGGCACTCATAGGCTTCGGAAACCGCCTTGAACCTCGCCTCGCCGTCGCTGCATCCCCCGGTCTTGTCCGGGTGATATTTCATCGCCAGCTTGCGATAGGCGCTCTTGATCACGCCCGCGTCGGCGGTGCGCTCGACCTCGAGCAATTCGTAATAGTCCAATTCGCTACTCATCTCGCCCCCGGCGCGCGCACGTCCCTCGGCTTCGCCCGGCACGAACGGCTACCATAACCGTTCGGTTCGAGCGAAGTCGAGAACCGTTTCATCGGGCCTTATGCCTTGTTGTCGTCTACTTCCGAAAATTCGGCGTCCACGACATCGTCATCAGCCTTCGGAGCTTCAGCGCCCGGAGCCGAGGCCTGAGCCTGTTCCTTCTCGTAGATCGCCTGGCCGAGCTTCATCGCAACCTGGGCGAGTTCCTGCGCTTTGGCCTTCATCGCTTCGGCGTCGCCGCCTTCGACAGCGGATTTGGTCGCGGCAATCGCGGTTTCGATCTCGGACTTAAGGGCCGCTTCCACCTTGTCGCCATGTTCAGAAAGCTGCTGCTCGGTGGTGTGGATCAGGCTTTCGGCATTGTTCTTCGCCTCCGCGCCTTCACGCCGCTTCTTGTCCTCTTCGGCGAAGCGCTCGGCGTCCTTGACCATCTGGTCGATGTCGGCGTCGCTGAGACCACCCGAAGCCTGAATGCGGATCTGCTGTTCCTTACCCGTGCCCTTGTCCTTGGCATGGACGTTGACGAGGCCGTTGGCGTCGATGTCGAAGGTGACCTCGATCTGCGGCACACCGCGCGGCGCGGGCGGGATGCCGACCAGATCGAACTGGCCGAGCAACTTGTTGTCCGCCGCCATTTCACGTTCACCTTGGAACACGCGGATCGTCACCGCCTGCTGATTGTCGTCAGCGGTCGAATAGACCTGCGACTTCTTGGCCGGGATGGTGGTGTTGCGGTCGATCATGCGGGTGAACACGCCGCCCAGCGTCTCGATGCCAAGCGAAAGCGGGGTGACGTCGAGCAACAGCACATCCTTGACGTCGCCCTGCAACACGCCAGCCTGGATGGCCGCGCCCATGGCGACGACTTCGTCCGGGTTGACGCCGGTGTGCGGTTCCTTGCCGAAGAATTCCTTCACGGCCTCGCGCACCTTGGGCATGCGGGTCATGCCGCCGACGAGGACGACTTCGCTGATCTCGCTCGCAGAAATTCCAGCGTCCGCCATAGCCTTCTTGCAAGGCTCCATGGTGCGCTTGATGAGGTCCGTCACCAGACGCTCCAGATCGGCGCGGGTGATGTTCTTCACCAGATGCTTGGGACCATTCTGGTCGGCAGTGATGAAGGGCAGGTTGACTTCGGTCGACTGCGCCGAGGACAATTCGATCTTCGCCTTCTCGGCCGCTTCCTTTAGACGCTGAAGGGCCAGCTTGTCCTTGGTGAGGTCGATGCCCTCATCCTTCTTGAAGCCTTCGGCCAGATATTCGACCAGCTTGGCGTCGAAATCTTCACCGCCAAGGAAGGTGTCGCCGTTGGTCGACTTCACCTCAAACACGCCATCGCCGATTTCGAGAATCGAGATGTCGAAGGTGCCGCCGCCAAGGTCATAGACCGCGATCGTCTTGCCGTCCTGCTTCTCCAGCCCATAGGCGAGCGCAGCCGCGGTCGGCTCGTTGATGATGCGCAGCACTTCAAGGCCCGCGATCTGCCCGGCGTCCTTGGTCGCCTGACGCTGGGCATCGTTGAAGTATGCGGGAACGGTGATGACCGCCTGAGTGACCGTCTCGCCGAGGTAAGACTCAGCGGTTTCCTTCATTTTCTGAAGCGTGAAGGCAGAAATCTGCGAAGGCGAATAATCCTTGCCGCCCGCCTGCACCCATGCGTCGCCATTGCCTCCCTTCACGATGTGATAGGGGACCAGCTCCATGTCCTTCTTGGTGGTCGGATCGTCGAAGCGTCGGCCGATAAGGCGCTTCACCGCGAAAATCGTGTTGTCCGGATTGGTGACGGCCTGTCGCTTGGCGGGCTGGCCGATCAGGCGCTCGCCATCCTTGGTGAAGGCCACGATCGACGGCGTCGTGCGCGCGCCTTCCGCATTTTCGATCACCTTGGGCTTGCCGCCATCCATCACAGCCACGCAGCTGTTGGTGGTGCCAAGGTCAATGCCGATTACTTTTCCCATCTTGTCCTCTTAAACCCCAATTTCATTCAGCGGTTGACGGCCCCATACCTCACGAAAGCGCCAAGGCAAGGCCGTTTGCGGATGGGATATAGGCGTGATCTTTCTTGGCACAAGAAGCGCGGGCGATTACCGTAACAACCGACCGGAAACGAGACAGTCACGAAAGCCTCCTGATGCGCGCACTCTTAAGCTTCTTTGCCCTTGCCGCTCCTTTCACGCTTGCGGCATGCGGCGATCCTGCACCGACCTATATCGACCAGGCCTGGGTCCGCCTGAGCCCCAACAAGGACACACCATCGGCTGGATATTTCGTGGTGCATGGCGGTGACGCAGCGACGCAACTACGCGGCGTGCTCACCGATTACGCGCTCAAGGTAGAGATGCACGAGAGCATGGATCATGACGGCATGATGATGATGCAGAAGATCGATTCAGTCGACATTCCCGCCAAGACGAAGGTCGCCTTCGCGCCGGGCGGCAAGCATCTGATGATCTGGGGAGTCAATGATACGGCTATCAACCGGGGCAAGATGACGCTGACCTTCCTCCTCGCCAATGGCGACCGACTGCTGGTCGACGCCGCGATCCAGAAGCCTGGCGCGCCAACTCCCAAGGCCGAGGGAGCCAAATAAGCATTGACCAGCCGACCTCTGACCTTGGGAGAAGTCGCGCTAGCCCGATCAGTTTTCGGCGATGCGATCGCCTATGAAGAGGTGCGGGCACACAATCGTAAATGGTGGCCATTTCAGCCCGCCCGCGTGACGATGTCGCCGGACGGGCATCTTTGGTTCAATCCCAGGAGCGGCCTCTTCTGCGCGGATTTCTGCGACCAGGGGCTGCACTTGCAGGGTCATTTCATCCACGAGATGACCCATGTCTGGCAGGCTCAGAGGGGCGGCAAATGGTATCTGCCGCTGATGCGCCATCCCTTCTGCCGCTATGGTTACGACATTGTGCAGGGTCGGCCTTTCGGGGGGTATGGACTTGAACAACAGGCGGAGATCGTCCGCCATGCGTTTCTGATGCGGAAAGGCGCACGCGTGGAGGGCAAGCCGCCGCTGCATGTCTATGAAGAGCTACTCCCCTTCAGCCGGGCCTAGTCGTAAGACAGGTTTTCGTCGCCAAAATCTGTTATCTTGGCCCGCATGCGGCTGATCGCACCATTCCTACCGCTGGCGGCCTTCCTCGCCACGCCAGCCTTGGCAGAGCCTTCGCCCACTCAGCGTGCGGGCCATTATTATCTTCGTGGCGTCATGGAGACCGGATCTGAACTGATGCTCCGGCCGGATGGGCGGTTTCAATGGTATCTCGTCTATGGCGCTCTTGATCTTTTCGCCGAAGGACGCTGGCAGGAGGTGGATGACACCGTCCGGCTGCTGGCCGAACCGACGAAAGACGTGCCGCAGCCCGGTTTCAATACGCTGACGCTGACTATCCGGGGCAACGAACTGATCCCGCCCGATGGACGCGGAGCTTACATCCGTCCCTCAGACGAGGCGGACTGAAATCCTCAGCTAACCGCCGCCTCCAGCAAACGGATGCTCCCCGCATCAGCATCAATTTCAGCGCGCACGCCCAACGGCAGGCTGAACTGGCTCGCGACATGACCTATGGCAGCGCCTTGAAATGCTGGAACGCCAAGGGGGCCGAAATGCTGCTGCAGCACTTCGGACAAGGTGAAACCGCCATAGGACGGCTCCCGTGCGCTACAGCTTGTGCATTGACCAAATACCACGCCCGCAACCTTGCCAAGAATGCCTGCCTGCGACAGCTGGGTCAGCATCCGGTCGATCCGGTAGGGTGCCTCATCCACATCCTCCAGAAACAGGATGGCACCCGCAAAGTCTGGCAGCCAGCCCGTGCCCACCATGGCCGCCAGCACGGTCAGATTGCCGCCCAGCAATCGCCCGCTGGCACGTCCTGCGCCAAAGGTCCGGATGCGCCCGCCCAATGGAACCAGCCGGTCCTCCTTGGGCTGCGGGTTGATCAATGTCGGAGTAGCGCCCTCAAAGGCAATCGCGCGAAAGGCATCCCAACTGAATTGCGGCCAGCTGCTTGCGGCATTGGGTCCATGGATCGTCGTAAAGCCCGCTCGCGTCGCAAAGGCCATGTGTAGCGCGGTTATATCGCTGAATCCGATCAGCAGCTTGGGGTTCGCGCGAATCGTTGCAAAGTCCAGATGAGGCAGGATGCGCGCGCATCCCCATCCGCCGCGAACAGCAAACACGGCCCGGACCTCCGGATCGGCAAACATCGCGTTCACATCGGCGGCCCGGTCCTCGTCCTTGCCCGCCAGATAGCCATATCGTTCGACCAGATGCCGGGCAGGCTTGGGCTTCAACCCCATCGCTAATATCGTTTCCCGCACGACAGCCAGATCGAACATATCATCCGTAAAGCCCGCTGGCTCAACAAGCCCCACGACATCGCCCGGACGCAAGCGTGGCGGCTTGATGAGGATTGGAGCAGGTGCCTTGGCGGCCAACAGGGCGGTCCCCATGCCCGCCAGCATCATCCGCCTGTCGAAGCCCGGATAGCCGCTCAAAAAGCGCTCCCGTCCTTGCGCCGATAGCCTCCCATCGACCATCTAAGATCGATGTCAGGATAATGCGCGTCCCCCTGCGGCACTCGCCCGAAAGCCAGGAACTCGCAATCGCCCTCACTTTCATTGATAAGCTGGTGCCCATTCGGCTCTCCCTTTGGAAAAGCTGCCATGTCACCTGCCTGCATCGAAAAGCGGCCTTCTTCTTCGATCAGCACGGCCTGCCCGCTCAGCATGACGACGAATTCATCTTCGTCCTCATGCCAGTGCCGCTGCGATGAAGCCGCGCCTGGTTTCAATATCACATGACTGATGCCAAAATCGGCGAGCCCGCAACTATGGCCGAGCTTTCGCACCCAGCGTCCATCGACTGCCCCAGAATAGGGTGCCGGATAACCGGTCCTGTTGTTCTGCTCTATGGCTGCAAGATCGATCTTGGGCATGATCTCTTCCTCCGCTGGCAAAGGCGCTCGGCTTTCGCTAACGCAGCCCCATGAGCATGACCAGCACCAATGCCGACACAGTGGACATAGCACGAAAGCTGATTGCATGTCCTTCGGTAACGCCTGCGCGGGGTGAGGTTTTCGCCGTTCTGGAAGCGATGCTGGTTCCGCTCGGCTTCACGGTCGACCGCTTTGTTGTGGGGGACGAGCCCGACGGTCCGGTCGAAAATCTGCTCGCCTGGCGGACGACCGGAGCGGGTCCGCACTTCGCCTTCGCCGGACATCTGGACGTCGTGCCGCCCGGGGATGGCTGGACAAGCGACCCATTCACGCCCGAGCTTCGCGGCGACCTGCTCTATGGTCGCGGCGCAGTCGATATGAAGGGATCGATCGCTGCATTCGTCGCCGCGCTTGCCAGCATTCCGGAAGACTTGCCGGGTACGGTCAGCCTCATCATCACTGGCGACGAAGAAGGCCCTGCGGTTTTCGGCACGCTGGCGCTCATGGATCGCATGGCCGCGCATGGACTACGGCCCGATCTCTGCCTGGTTGGTGAACCCACGTCATCCCAGCGGCTCGGAGACGTCATCAAAGTGGGCCGACGCGGTTCGGTGAACATGTGGATCCGGGTTGACGGAGTGCAGGGGCATGTCGCCTATCCGCATCTGGCCGACAATCCCGTGCCACGGCTCGTTCGCATTCTTGCCGCCATAGATGCCGTGGTGCTGGACGAAGGCACCGACTGGTTTCAGCCAAGCAATATCGAGATCACCGACCTGGAAGTCGGCAACTCCGCAACCAATGTCATTCCAGCCGCAGCGAATGCACGCATCTCCGTCCGCTTCAATGATCGACATAGTGGCGCGCAGTTGATTGAACGGATCAACGCGATCGCCGCAGCGGAGGGCGGCACCGTCACCGCAAAGATCAGCGGCGAACCATTTCTGACCGAACCCGGAGCCTTGTCCAGCCTTGTCGCAGGAGCGATCAGGGAAGTGACCGGGGTGGAAGCGGAACTTTCCACCACTGGTGGCACTTCGGACGCCCGTTTCCTCTCGCGACTCTGCCCCGTGGTCGAATTCGGCTTGAACAATGCGACGATGCACAAGCTGGATGAAGCAGTGGCCGTACAGGACCTGCAAGATCTGACGCGCATATACGCGCTTGTTGTCCGCCGGGCCTTAGCGGCCTGATCTTCAAACCATGCGGCGCTGGATGGCCTGCTTTGGTGCAAAGCGGGCCAGATAATCCTGCTCGCTGGTGGGTCGGGCGAAATGATATCCCTGGAACATCGTGCAACCGATAACGCGCAGCATTTCCATTTGCGCTTCCGATTCGACGCCCTCCACCACGACCTCCATACCCAGCCCCTGGATTAGCCCGACAACGGCACTGCAAATGGTACGTGCCTCGGCTGATACGGCGATGTCGCGCACCAGACTCCGGTCGATCTTGACCCGATCGACGGGCAGCTCCTTAAGGCGGGACAGGTTGGAATAGCCAGTACCGAAATCATCGATGGCGATCCGCACGCCTTCCTCACGCAGCGCTTTCAACTGCGCACGCACCCGCTCGTCCATTCCCATTGCCAGCGATTCGGAAATTTCCAGTTCCAGCATGTGCGGGGGGGTCTGATGCGCCGCCATGGCATGCCGCAGCCGCAGGAAGAAATCCGCTTGGGACAGTTCCCGTGACGAGATGTTGACCGCGATGCGCTGCCCGATCTCGGCCCTCGACCAACGCGCCGCCGTTTCGCAAACGCGGCTCATTACCCAATCGCCCAACGCAACAATGGCGCCGCTTTCCTCCGCGACAGGTACGAAGAAGCCCGGCATGACCATGTCACGTTCGGGATGTGCCCAGCGGATCAAGGCTTCGGCCGTGACGACCCGACCACTCACAGCCTCCACCTGTGGCTGGAACTCCAGAATAAACTCGTCCCGTTGCAACGCCAGCAACAAATCCCGCTCCAGTTCGGCGCGGTCGGCGGCTTCGAGCGCCAGTTCGGCGGTGAACATCTCGGCCCGGTTCCGGCCCCGATGCTTGGCATGATACATGGCGATATCGGCGGATCGCAGCAGGGCAGAGAGGGTATCGCCGTGATCGGGGTAACAGGCGATGCCGATCGATGCGCCCAACTCTATATGCTGGCTGCCCAGATCGAAGCGCTCGCTCAGCGCGAATTGAATAGCGCGCGCGATCCGACTCGCAGCCTCGGGTCCGGGCAACTGGGGGAAGAACATCGTGAACTCATCACCCGCGAGCCGACCGATGACAGCATCGTGCATGCCTGCACTGACCTGCGCCATCACGACTTCGCGGAGACGTCCGGCGACGCGGGCAAGCAGCTGGTCGCCCGCAGCATGGCCCAGCGTGTCATTCACCCCCTTGAAGCCGTCGAGATCGATGAAGAACAGCGCCGCTGCACAGGTCTCTTCCCGCTCTGCAAGTAACCTTTCAACCTGTCGGCAAAAGCTGGTGCGGTTGGCTAGGCCCGTCACCTGGTCAAACAATGCGAGTGTTTGCACATGGTCGAGGTTGGTGCGGACCTGACTGAACAGGCTGGTCATTGCCACCGACAGGTCGGGCAATTCGACGGCAATCTCAGGCGGTACGGACGATTGCAGATCACCATGGGCAGCAGCGATCAACCTTTCGGTTGCGACATCAATGGCGCTCGCGGTCGTGGCGACCGTCTGGCGCGCTGAAGCCCAGCTCAATGTGCCGCAAAGGATCGCGACGATCAGCGATCTGCCGATCCCCAGGATATCGTCGGCCTGATCCTGCCCAAGCACAAGCGACAGGATGAACACCAGCGCCCCCGCGGCGCAGGCGAAGGCAGTGGCGCGGCTTTTCAATGTCACGCCCTGCATGTGCCTCCTGCCCAGAGCGCAGCTCGATAATGAGCCACGGATCGGGATGCTTATGGAGGATGCTGGTTAAGAAAAGGTCAGTGGCAGACCTTCGCACGGCTATTTTTTGCGCCGCAATATGATGTAGATAGCTCCGTCGCCGCCATGGCGGGGATGGGCCTGTCTGACGCTCGCGATCCGGTCGGAAAAGGGGCTGGTTTCGAGCCAGTGACCGATCTCGCCCCGGATTGCGCCCCGCCGGGATTCTCGGTTTGGAACAGCAGCTTTGGGGGGCTTCCCTGTAATCACGAGCAGGATGCGCAAATCACGGGCCAATGCGGACGAAAGCGCCTGATTCAGCATTGCATGCGCGCTCGAGAGGGTGTGACCGTGGAGGTCGATTGCCACGTCAGGTGCCAGTGTCCCGCCACGGATACGGCGCTCCCACCCACTATCGAGAATAGCTGCCGGGGAGCGGGATGGACGTGTTTCCATAGGCCGCGAAGGAACAAGCGGCAAAGCTCGACTGCTTGGCACCGTTGCGACAGACTCAGCTATGTCGACTTTATATCGACCGAGCCGCAGCGGACGAACGGATCGAGTAAGAGCGCTCCAAAGCGCCTGTTCATCAGAGGAAAGATGCCGCCGGGCCATCGCCAACCGCAATTATTGAGACGCCAGCCGCGCCGCCGATCCAACGGGCAGCAAGATCAGCGCGCTACCGCGTGCCGACATGCCCCCGGCGATCGACCGCGCTCGGCTACCTGCACCCCAGAAGCTGTCGAATCGATTGGCGCCTTTGATGGCACCGCCCGTATCCTGGGCAATCCAGACGCCATTGGGCTCGGCGCGATCAAGCGAAAGCAGCACCGGCGCGCCCATCGGGACATATCGCGGATCAGCGGCCACGGTCGCCTCCGCCGTCACCGGCACTCCCATGGCGCCAATCGGCCCCGGCCCTGTCAGTTCGCGAAAAAACACGAAGCTCTTGTTTTCATTCATGATCTGCGCGCCCTCCACCGGGTTGGCGCGCAACCATGCCATGATATCCTGCATCGACCCCGCCTGGATCAGTCCGCGATCCTTCATCAGCTTGCCGATGCCAGCATAATCGCGGCCATTCTGCCCGTCATAGCCGATCCGCATGACATCGCCGCCGGGCAGCAGCAGACGTCCACTGCCCTGCACTTGAAGGAAGAAGAATTCGACCGGGTCCGCCGCCCACGCAAGTTCGAGCCCGCGACCGGCGAGCGCTCCAGCGACGATTTGGGAACGCTCGTCAAACGGGACGAAATTGCTCCCTTGCACTTTGCCGCGTATGGCCTTGCCCTTCAGACTGTCACTGAACAGGCCAAGATTGACGTCGATCAGCTCGGGCGGACGGCGATAGATCGGGATCTGGTAGCCTGCTTGCTCATTTCGCGACCCGGAGATTTCAGGCTCATAATATCCAGTGACGAACGCTGTGCCTGGGCCAACCTGCACCGCCTCGAAATAGCGGGCGAAAAATTCGTTGGCGCTCGCTTCAGGCCAGCTGGACGCGGCAGCGCAGGCGTTGTTCCAATCGGACCCTTTTGTAAGGCCGCTCTGATCGATGCGCTTCATCAGCGACGGGCAGGAAAGACGAAATGCCTCCAGCGCCTTGCGTGAACGCTCTCCTGCTTCGATCAGCGGTGCAATATCGGGGCCACGCGCAACTCCGGCAGCGACCGCAGTTAAATTGTCGGCGGCCTGGGTCGATGGCGTCGCGGACGGCAAAGCGGGGCGCGGCGTCGCGGGAACTGCGCTGACCGGGGCCTCGGACCCGCGCACTGGCCTTGAAGGGGCAGGACCTGTGGCTCCGGGTGGGATGACACCGCCCGCGCATGCCGACAAGAGCAGCGCAGCCGACAGCGCTGCCCACGGCTGCCTGAAGTTCATGCGGCCTCGTCGGTTTCGCTAAGCTTCCAGTTGGGATCGGTGCTGCGCAAATCGCGCGTGAACGTCCAGATGTCGTTGGTGCCCACCGCATCGGTCAGCGAACCTGCAACGACATTGCCATCCTTGTCTCTAGTCACCGCTGCGATATCCGCCTCGAACCGAAGCGAGACTTCGGCAACACGTCCATCGACGCGGGCGCCCACGATCTGCGCCTTTTCGATCCGAACAAGCCGGTTATCGAGCACATGACCAGCCGCCTCGCGCTGTGCAATCGCTTCCTCAAAAGAGGTCAGCACTTCTGTATCGCACAACCATTCCAGTTCCGAACGATCGCCGCGCCAGAATGCCTCCAGCACCATCTTGTAGGCTGCTTTCGCACCCTCGACAAATTGCGGGACATCGAAATTCCGGTCGGCCGCGATCAATGCGCGCACACCAGCTTCGCCACCTTGGGCGATCAAGCCATCGGCCAACCGCACCGAATCACCGGCCATGTCCGTCATCGTGCGAGGCTGAAGTACAGTTACCTTTGCCCTTTCCTCAGCGGGACGCAACGCAGGTTCCTGCTCATGCCCCGTCCGCTTTCCCAGTACGGAGTAGAGCCGCAACGCCAGAAAACCGGCGATGAGGGCGAGGATCACGATTACATACACGGGGCAAAGAACCCTTTAGACTAGATCTGGAAAACGACAACGCAACCAACATAGGCATGTTTCCGCCCATATTCAAATGGCGCCTTTTGGCGGCGGCATTGCCCTGCCCCGCCGCCCCTGCTAAGCGCACGGGCCAACGTCTTGGGGCTTGTTGCCCCCGGACCAACAGGAAATTCAGGGAACTCAAATGGCCGACGAAGCCGATACGATCCAGACCAGCGCGGGTAACGGCGCCGACACGAGCCCACAGATCGCGCTCATCAGCCAATATGTGAAGGATCTCTCGTTCGAGAACCCTAATTCGCCTGCCGTCTACCAATGGCCAGATCAGCCGCAAATCGATGTTCAGTTCAACATCGGGGCCGACAAGGTCGGTGATGAAGTCGTAGAAGTTTCCTTGAAAATCGAAGTGAAGGCGCTCGCTCCGCAGGGTACGGCATTTGCGGTCGAACTGCTGTACGCCGCGCTCTTCGGCATGCGCAATGTGCCGGACGAACAGCTTCAGCCTTTCATGCTGGCAGAAGCGCCGCGCCTGCTCTTTCCCTTCGCCCGCCGCGTTCTGGCCGATGCGATCCGCGATGGCGGTTTCCCGCCGCTGTTGCTGGACCCGATCGATTTCGGTGGACTTTACGAGCAGCAGGCTCAGGCGATCGCACAAACCGCTGGCGAACCGGCTGGTCACGCCTGAAGCACATATGAGGCCGCACTCCGCTCCCGCTGGGCTCGCCAAGCTTGCGGTAATCGGAGTAAGCGAACTGCCCTGCGCTTCGGCCGTAGGCAGAACGGACCAGCCCAACCTCGCTCGGCGGGAGAGATAATCCCATGAAGTTGGTCAAGGCGCTTGGCTCGGTAGGCGGGCTGACGCTCGCCAGCAGGGTGCTCGCGCTGGTCCGTGACTCATTGGCCGCGCGCTATGTCGGTGCAGGCTTTGCGTCGGACGCCTTCAATGGCGTAGCATTTCGCCTGCCCAACATGTTTCGCGCCCTGTTTGCGGAGGGCGCCTTTTCCGCAGCCTTCATTCCGATGTTCAACCGCAAGGCGGCGGGGCCGGGCGGTGTCGCGGACGGTTACCATTTCGCCGAACGTGCGCTTGCCATCCTGTTGCCGGTGCTTATTCTTTTCACTGTCATCCTGATTGCTGCGGCCTACCCCATCACCTGGCTGTTGTCTGGCGGTTTCTCGCGCCAAAACCCGACGCCGGAGCAGTTTGCCTTCGCGGTGCTGTTGTCGCGCATCACCCTGCCCTATCTCGCGCTGATCAGCCTTGCTTCCTTGTTGGGCGGCATATTGAATTCGCTCGATAAATTCTGGGTGAATGCGGCCGCCCCGATATTGCTCAATGTCGCCATGATCGCCGGGCTGTGGCTTTTCCACGGGGCGGACGAATATGAAACGGCTCGTGTCCAGGCCACATCGGTCACTGTGGGCGGAGCGCTGCAACTCTTATGGCTGATCTGGGCCTGCCGTCGCGCGGGCGTATCGATGAAGATCAAACGCCCCCGTCTTGACGGTGACGTGCGTGAATTGCTGCGTCTTATCGTGCCAGCTGCCGCCGGTGCTGGCGCTTCGCAGATCAACCTGCTTATTTCCACTGCCTTGTCCGGTTGGCTGCTAGCCTCCGGGTCGATCACCTATATCTACTACGCCGATCGGTTGAACCAACTGCCGCTTGGACTGATCGGGATCGGCCTTGGCACCATATTGCTGCCGACCATTTCCCGGCTTCTGTCGACGGGGCAGGAGCAGGTGGCCATGGAAACGCAAAATCGCGGCGTGGAGTTGGCCCTCTTTCTCACATTGCCCGCGACGATCGCCTTCATCACGGTTGCCGAGCCGATCGTTCGCGGCCTTTTTCAATATGGCCGCTTCAGCGTTGAGGATGCGCGTCGCTGTGGCTGGGCATTGTCCGCCTTCTCGATCGGCCTCCCCTCCTATGTGCTCGTGAAGGTTCTGACGCCCGGCTATTATGCGCGTGGCGACACCAAAACGCCGGTGCGTTATGCGATGCTATCCATCCTCATCAACATCATCGGCAATATCGCACTAATCCCCCTGCTCGGGCATGTAGGCCCGCCGCTGGCGACTGCGATGTCCTCGACCGTCAATGTCGCCATGCTTTATGCAACGCTGGTAAAGCGCGGCCATTTCATCGCTGATGCGCAGCTGCGCCGAAGGCTTCCTCGACTTGCGCTGGCAGCACTCGTCATGGGCGGCGCGCTTGTCGCGGGCGAAAGCCTCCTTGAACCATGGTTGGCGGGGGCAATGATCCAGCGTTATCTTGCGCTGGCCGTGCTTGTCGGCGCGGGGATAGCGCTTTACGGGATAGCCTGTTTCCTGACGGGCGCCTATCGCGTGTCCGACCTTAAGGCACTCATGCGCCGACGGGGTTCAACCACAACCCAAGAGAATGGATAGAAGAATGCGCGTCCTTTCCGGCATCCAGCCGACCGGTAATCTGCACCTGGGCAATTATCTGGGCGCGATCCGCAATTGGGTGCGCATGCAGGATGAGATGGATGCGGCAAGCCAATGCTTCTTCTTTCTAGCCGACATGCACTCAATCACCGTGCATGAGGGGCGCGAGCAGCGCATCCGTAATGTCCGGGACATGGCGGCGGCGCTTGTCGCTGCGGGGATTGATCCCGATCGCTCCGTACTGTTCAATCAGGCACGGGTCCCCGCCCATGCGGAGCTATGCTGGTTGCTGAACGGCACGGCGCGGATTGGCTGGCTGAACCGCATGACGCAGTTCAAGGACAAGGTCGGCAAGGATCGCGAAGGCGCCTCGATCGGCCTGTTCGTCTATCCGGTGCTGCAGGCAGCCGACATCCTCGTGTATAACGCTACGCATGTGCCTGTGGGCGAGGACCAGAAGCAGCATCTCGAACTGGCCCGGGATATCGCCACAAAGTTCAACACGGATTTCGGGGTCGAGCTGTTTACCTTGCCTGATCCGATCATCCCCAAGGAATCGGCGCGCATCATGTCCTTGCGCGATGGCACTGCAAAAATGTCGAAGTCCGATCCGTCCGACATGAGCCGCATCAACCTCACCGATGAGGATGACGCGATCATGCAGAAGGTGAAGAAGGCCAAGACTGATCCGGAACCATTGCCCGAAACGGCAGAGGGTCTGCAGGGCCGGCCGGAAGCGAATAATCTGATCGGCATCTACGCGACCTTGATCGGCAGAACGGCCGACGCCGTGTGCGCCGAATTTGCAGGCAAGGGTTTTGGGGCTTTCAAACCTGCTTTGGGCGAACTGCTGGTTGAAACCCTCCGGCCTATCCGCACGCGCTTCCTTGAACTACGCACGGATGACGCGGCGCTCGACGCTATATTGGAGAATGGTGCGGCGAAGGCGCGTGCCGCCGCTGAACCCGCATTGCGGTCGGCCTATGATGCGATGGGCCTGATGCGCTGAAACGCTGCCCGTCGTCGACGGAATAACGATCCCCGTGACGTCTTGCCTATAGCTGACATTATTGCGTCCGCCCGCCTTGTTTGAGCGTTCAAATGATGTTCAGTTGCGTTCTGCTATTGTCGGGCGCAAGGTTGCAATGGTTCTCTGCCTTAGGGACGCTGGAATATGAAACTTATCAAAAAGATTGGTATGGTTGCGGCGCCGACGTTGGCGCTGATCGCCCTTTCTGGCTGTGCTTCATCCTTCAAAGCGAATGTCGCGCGCTTCCAGCAATTGCCTGCACCCGCCGGGCAGAGCTTCACCATCGTTGCCGATGACCCCCGTCTCGCCGGTGGCCTAGAATTTTCTCAATATGCAGGGATGGTAGGTCAACGCCTGGCGCAGACCGGCTACACTCCAGCATCTGATCCGGCCCGCGCTGACCTGATCGTCCGCGTCGCCTATCATGTCGATAATGGGCGTGAGAAGGTGCGCTCTACCGGCTTCGGCCCGCCCGACCCCTATTTCTATGGCGGCTGGGGTTGGCGCGGCCGTTGGGGTAGGCCTTGGGGCTACGGCTTCTATGACCCGTGGCTGTTCGGCCCTGGCTACAACGACGTCAGCAGCTATACCGTGTATACTAGCGACCTCAGCATGAAGATCGATCGGGCGGCCGATAACCGGCGGCTGTTCGAAGGCAAGGCGTCCGCGCAATCCCTGTCGAACAGGTTGACCTATCTCGTCCCCAACTTGATCGACGCTATGTTCACCGGCTTTCCGGGGCAGAATGGCGAGGACGTAAAAATCACCCTGCCGCCGGAACGGAAGGGCTGATCTCGGACGAAACGCTCATCGGCGGTCTTCACTTCGGAGTAGGAGACCGCCGAATTTTCTCGGTTTGGCAGGATCAGGGAAGCCGTCGGGCTGTCGTGATCCGGATAGGTTGCTCCAGCATCTGCCCCTTCATAACCCCCTCGCCCTCAGTCGGCGACTTTGGTGCCGAGAGGATCGCGCGGACCACGTCCATGCCCTCCACCACATGGGCAAACACAGCGAAGCCTTGATTATCGCCCGGCGACGCGGGTTGCGCGTCCATGCTGGGCATCTTGCCAAGGACGATGAAGAAATCCCCGGTGGCGCTTCCAGGCGCATAGCGTGCCATTGAAAGCGCGCCTTCATCATGGGTAAGCCCGGTTTGCGTGGTGGACTCATGGGCGATGGGTGGGAGTGCGCGCGCGGGATCATTCTGCGTTCCGCCCTGGACGAAGCCATAATCGGCTGTCCCCACGGCGCGGTAGAATGTGGTGCCGTCCAGCCGCTTTTGATCGACGTAGCGCAAGAAGTTGCGCGCGGTGATCGGCGCCTTGGCTAGATGGACGGCGACGATGATGCGGCCAGCACTTGTATCGAGCGCAACCTGCACATCCTGGGAAGGAGAAGAAGCCGGAACCTGAGCAGCAGCGGCCGTGAAGGAAAGTATAGCAGCGAGCAGAAGGGCAAAATGTCGGATCACGGCGACACCCTAATCCATCGCTACATCGCTGTCAGCGTCAGTTTTCCAGCTGGCGCAGGAGGGCGCGGATGTCGGCGTCTATATCCGCATTCGTTTGCCGCAGTCCCTCGATCGTGCGCACGGCGTGGATGACGGTGCTATGATCGCGGCCGCCAAAAATGCGTCCGATTTCGGGCAGCGACCGGGGCGTCATCTTCTTGGCGAGATACATGGCCACCTGACGGGGTCTCGCCACAGCGCGAGCGCGGCGCTTGGACCGCATCTCCGACGCGTCGATCTTGTAGTGCGCCGCGCAGACCTTCTGGATCTCGTCTACCGTGATGCGGCGCGCGTTGGCGCGCACGGCGTCGGCGAGCATGCTTTGGGCAAATTCCAGATCGACGGAGCGGCCAGTGAGTTGGCCATAGGCGATCAGTTTGTTGAAAGCGCCTTCTAACTCACGAATGTTTGAGCGAATTGAACGCGCTAGAAAATCGATGACGGCGTCAGGGACCGGCGGGTCGCCGGCGATGGCGCGCTTGGCTTCCAGGATGGACAGGCGCAGGTCAAGGTCGGCCGGGCGGATGTCCGCGACCAGCCCTCCGGCGAGGCGGGAGAGGATGCGGGCGTCGATCGAATCGAGCAGTTGCGGGGCGCGGTCGGCGGTCACGACGATGCGAGCGCCAGAATCGATCAAGTCATTGATAGTGTGGAGAAATTCTTCCTGCGTGGAGCCCTTGCCCGCGATGAACTGGATATCGTCGATCAGCAGCAGGCGGGCAGCGCGCAGGCGCGCCTTGAACATCATGGTCTCGTTCGCGCGCATCGCGTTCACGAACTCCATCATGAACCGCTCCGCCGACATGTAGAGCACGGGCGCGGCGGGAGAGTGGGTGGAGAAGTGCTGGGCGATGGCGTGGAGCAGGTGCGTCTTGCCCTGTCCCGTGCTGCCATGGATGAAAAGCGGGCTGAAGCGGGGCTGCGCTTCTGCCGCGATCGCCTGCGCCGCGGAAAAGGCGAGGTGGTTGGATTCGCCGGTTACGAAATCGGCAAAGCTGTGGCGCGGCTGGAAATTGCAGGCGGGGGCGGCATCAAGGGAAACCGGATCAACAACGGCGATCTCCTCCACCGGTGCGGCTTCGAGCAGGCGCGGGCCGATGGAGTTAGGCGCGCGGCGAAGCCTGACCTCCCGGACCCCTACGCCAGCACAGCGCCATGCCATGCAAAGGCGGTCACCAAAATGACCGGACACGAAATTGGCCGTGAAGTCGGAGGCGAACAGCAGGTCCAGCGTCTGGGATTCGGGGCAATAGTCGCCCAGCCGAGCGGCCTTCAGCCACTGATCGAACATGCGCGGGCCGATGTCGCGGCGAAGCCCGGCGCGGATCGCGTCCCACGCCGATTCCAGACGCGCATCATCATGCGATGCCTGAACGCTCAAACTATCCGCCACTGCCGTGAAACCCTTCAT